>JBPOEY010000001.1:0-1534633 GCA_051251645.1 Litorimonas sp.
CCATCGTGTGCTCCTTCAAGCGCAGAATAGCCAAAACTCTAACTTTGAAAATGGATCACTTTTAAGGGGGCAGGTCAAAATGGCCACACGAACCAGAGAATAGATTCGTGCGGCCTAATAATGATTAAGTTGCGGATACCGGCGTCGGATGAACAGTTTCGACGAGAGACTTATGCCCATCAGGGCTCGGCGAGAACCATTTATGCAACGCAGGGATAACAAGAAGAGTCAGGATCGTTGATGAAACAAGTCCTCCAGTCACAACGGTTGCAAGCGGTCTTTGAACTTCTGCGCCAACGCCCGTTGCAAATAATAATGGAGCTAGGCCCAGAGCAGTCGTTAGAGCGGTCATCAAGACCGGCCGAGCTCTAAGTTTCGCTGCCTCAATTGCTAACAAATCTTTGTCGAGGCCCTGCCGTGCAAAATCATCCATAAAGCTGACCAGCACCATCCCGTTTCCGAGAGCGATGCCGAACAGAGCGATGAAACCAACCGTGGCAGGAACCGATACAGTCAGACCTGTCAGCCAGAGCGCGAGCGCTCCACCAGTCAACGCCAACGGAATATTGATCAAGATCAGAAGCGCAGACTTAAGGCGACCAAATGTCATGAGGAGGATAAGCAAAACGATCCCGAGAGTGATTGGGATAACGACTGCAAAACGGGCATTGGCCTGCTGTTGCAGTTCGAATTGTCCGCCCCAGACGAGCCTATAACCGGGCGGTAAATCCAAGTTCGCGTCGGTAAGTTCTTGAGCGTCCTTGACGAAAGACCCGATGTCGCGACCTCTGACGTTAGCCTGCACGGTAATAAACCGTTCCCCATCTTCTCGCGTAATTTGGCGAGGCCCAACAAACCGTTCAACGGACGCCACGGCTTCCAAAGGAACGCGGGCGCCAGACGGAGACTCCAGAATGATTCGGCTAATGTCGTTTGGCGTACTGCGCCGACCCTCCTCGAAGCGGACAACAATCGGAAACTGACGAACGCCTTCGAACAAAACTCCGGCTTCTGCGCCGCCTACAGATGCGCGCAGTGCACCGAGCGCATCATGGACCGTCAAGCCGTAACGACCCAAGGCGACGCGGTCCGTCGTGACGATCAATTGAGGGGCACCCGTGATCTGATCCGCTTGGACTTCCGATGCTCCATCAACCTGTTGAAGGAGCCGGGTCAGATCCTGAGATGCATCTATCAATATATCGCTGTCTGGACCGAATATTTTGACGGCTAGTTCGGCGCGCGTCCCGGTCAGCAACTCATCGACCGACATGGCGATCGGCTGCCCGATATTCACGACAATGCCAGGGAACGTTTCAAGGTTTTCCGAAATTTTCGTCCGGAGGCCCTCTGCTGAAACACCGTCTCGCCATTGCTCCTGTGGATGCAACTCGACAAATCCTTCCGCACTATTCGTTGGATCGGCATGAGCGCCGACTTCGCCGCGTCCGACACGGGTCACGATCGACTTGATTTCCGGAAAAGCGTTGAGAAGACGCTTTTCAATCTGTGTCGTAGTTTTCGCGGCTTCCGTTAGCGAAATGGAGGGCGCCATAGTCATGCGAAGAAGGATGTCCCCCTCTTCGAGAGCTGGGGTAAATTCCGAACCTAGCCGCGATCCAGCAAGGCTGCCCGCGAGCAGGAGTGCCCCTGCTAGGACGAGGGCTGCCCACCTCCGCCGAACGAATAGCCCGGACATTTGACCGATCCATCTCGCAATTTTCCCTTCTTTTGCCGGTTCGGTCCGATGGTCATCGCGACGCATGAGGGCATTGGCGAGAGGTGGAGCGATGAAGAAGGCGTAGATGAGTGAGCCTGTCATTGCGAGTGCGGCAGACGCCGCGAGCGGACGGAACGTTTTCCCTTCAACGCCCTCCAATGAGAAGAGAGGTAAGAAGACGACGATCACCACAGCCACGGCTGCAATAAGCGGCGCAATGACCTCAGCTGTTGAGCGGGCGACAACTGAACGTTTATCTTCGTCCGATGCGTCTCCCCGTAGACTTCTATCAACGTTTTCCGCAATGACGATGGCCCCATCCACCATCATGCCGATGGCAATGGCGACCCCCCCCAGGGACATCAGATTTGCACTGATGCCTAACGTGTGCATCGCAATGAAAGCAAAACCGACCGAGAAAGGAATGGAAAGCACGACGACGAGACTCGGACGCCATCCACCTAAGAACACGAAGACAACCAGCGCGACGAGCAAAGCTCCTTGCCAAAGGGCGGTCGTCACTGTTGCGGCGGCTTTGTTCACCAATGTTCCCTGATCGTAATAGGGAATGGCGGAAACGCCGTCGGGCAGTGTGGTGTTGATCTCATCAAACCGTGTCTTGACCCGATCAATTACATCGGACGTATTGGTCCCATATAGCTTTAGAACTAAGCCTGCGACGACTTCGCCTTCGCCATTGGCTGTGGCTAAACCTTGCCGAACGCCGCCGCCGATTTCGATTGCTCCGAGATCCCGGATCCTGACAGGTCGGCCGTCTGTGGCCGTAATGACGATTTCGCCCAGATCATCCAGTGTTTGGGCGAGGCCGACACCTCGGACAGTGTATTGCTCCGAACCGATTTCAATAAACTGCGCGCCTCCGGTTTGATTCCCGCGCTCGAGCGCATCAATGACATCGCTGATCTGGACATCGTATGAGAGAAGAGCATCAGGGTTGAGCTTAATCTGGTACTGTTTTTCGAAACCGCCCAAGGAGAGAACTTCCGTTACCCCTGTTACAGTTTGAAGTTGGTATTTGACGATCCAATCTTGGATTTCGCGCATCTCCACGAGGCTTCGAGTTCCTGTCTCATCTTCCAATCGGAAATAGAGAATAATTCCTAGTCCCGTTGATATTGGGCCCATTTGCGGCTCCCCGAACCCGTCGGGAATACTCTCTCTCGCTTGAGCCAATCGCTCTCCGACAACTTGCCGGGCGAAGTAAATGTCGGTCCCATCTTCGAAATATATATTGACGACGGACAAGCCAAAATTCGAAACTGATCGCATGTGGTCGATCTTTGGGAGACCTGCCACGGAAGTTTCAATCGGGAAGGTGACGTAGCGTTCGACTTCTTCCGGGGCCAACCCATCGGTTTCGGTGAATACTTGGACCAAGGAAGGTGTGACATCTGGAAAGGCGTCGACAGGGAGCGCTTGGAACGCAAAAAGACCACCGAGGGTCATGACAAGAGCTGCGATCGCTGCCAGCAACCGCCCTCCAGCTATTCTGTGCATAAATTGTAACATGTTCGATATTCCTAGTGGTCGTCATCGCCACCAAAGGCGTCTTTTTCGAGTTGCGCTTTCAGCGTGAAGGAGCCGTCTGAGACATAACGGTCGCCTGCCTGCAGCCCTGACCTTATTTCGATGTAGCCATCAGCCCGCTCACCCGTCTCAATCGGCACTGGTCTGAAACCTCCCTCATCGGGAATGAATACAGATGGTTTTCCTTCGATGGTCTGCACGGCAGTCCCCAGGATCCGAACGATCGGGATGGAACTTCCAGTGGAGATATCGGCCGTGATAAACTGACCAGGTCTGAGTAAACCGGCCATATTATCGATAACGATTCGGGCTGTAGCGGTTCTTGATGTTTCGTCGATAACGGGAAGAACGAAATCAATTGTCGACTCTGCAAGTAGGTGACCCGCATTATCTCGCAGCTTGACTGGCGCATCGACGTGGACACGGCCAAGGTCGTCCTTGAAAACGGCAATGTCCGCCCAGACGACGCTTTCATCGACTATGGTGAAAAGCGGAGACGCACTGGCGTCGCCCGCCGAGACAGTCTCACCGAGCGAGACTGATCGTCTCACCACACGACCGGAGATCGGGGTCGTCAGATAAGCGTTGGCATTGTCGCCATCGGCGGCTTGGCCAATGCTTTGCAAAGCCGCATGGCTGACGCCGGCGGCATGCAACTCGTTTTCGGCGGCGGCACTGGCCGCTTTGGCGGCTTCGAGGTCCGCGCGTGCCCTTTGTAGGTCGGCTTCGGATGTAATTTTATCCGCGAAAAGCGCCTCCTCACGCGCCAGCGATTTTGCGGCTAGATTCTCCCGCGTCGTTTCCATCTGCCAACGGGCCTTGAGGCTTGCGAGTTCCCGGCTTTGGATGAGCGCCAGCCTATCACCCCGGTCGACCGAGTCTCCTTCGCCTACATAGAGGCGCGAGATGATACCGCTGACTCGTGGGGACACATTGGCAACTCGGTCCGCATCGAAGCGGATTTCTGCAGGGAGTGTGACGACTTGCGCCAGTGCCGCCGATGCGGCGGTCGAAATTTCGATCCCGGCGGCATCCAGAGACTGCTGATCGAGAATGATAATCTCGGACTCAGATCCGTCTTCGTCATGATCATCATGTTCGCTGGTAGTTTGGGATTCCTGGCCCTGAGACCCGGCTGCGGTTTCACTGCGCGTCATGTCCGGCGCACCGCATCCTGACAGAAACAGGATAAGACCGAAGGCCGTGGATATGTACAGGCTGTTCTTCATTGGAATTCACCTTGAAATGGGGGAAGGCCGATCAGGCTCTTGAGTTGGGTTGTGGCTGCAGCCATGTCCCGGCGGGCTTCAATCGTGGCGCTCTCCGCCTCAATTAAACCCTGTCGGGCATTGAGAGTGGTTGTTAGATCGAAACGGCCAGCTGCGTAGCCTGCGACAGACGCGTCGTAAGCCGCGCGGGCCGCTGGCAGGGCGTCAGTCTCGAAAATGCGGACGCGGTCTGTCGCTGCAATGACGCGCTGCTGCGCTGCCGATTCCTGCGACCGGAGGCGGGCTTCGATCGCAACAGCATTTACGCGTGCCGCATCTCTTCTGAAGGCCGAGGCACGAGCAGCGTCACGGTTTCGATCAAATATCGGGAGCGGGATTCTGAAGCCGAGCAGGAACGCATTGTCATTGCTTTCCTCGAACCGCCGGAACCCGGCGTTGACAGTCAAATCGGGCAGTCCATCGGCGAGCTGCGAAATACGTTTCGCTTCGCGCGCATCCTCGGCGGCTTGGGCGAAGGCCGTCAGAGGATGGTCGCTCGTGTTCGACCGATTTACGACCTGCCCACTGATTATTGGAAATTCTGCGGTTGGTGAATCGAACTGTGGGCTAGAACTGCCCCAGAGCGAGGCGAGGTCATACATTAGAGTCTCAACCCGGGCATTTGCAGAGACAGCCGCTGCACTTAGCGAAGCGGCGTCGGCTTTGGCCCGAGATAACTCCGGCGGGGCAGCTGCTCCGGCGTCGACGCGTTTCCCGACGGTTTCCGACAGTGACTGCGCAAGGCCTGCGGCGTCTTCGGCTAGATCGGCAAGATCTCGCGCGGCGACGAGATCATAAAAGGTCAGCGATGTTTTGAGCATCGCGTCGTGCAAAATAACCTCGCATTCTGCAAGGCCGAGCATGCGATTGGCTTGTGCCGCTCGTTGTCGTTTCCCACGCTTTCCGCCAAGTTCGAAGGTCTGCTCTATGCTCAGCGTCGACTCGTTTTGATCGAAGCCGTTCAACGCTCCAGAGCCAGCGAAATTCTCGATTTCGTAACCGATTGACGGATTAAGGCGGCGCCCGGCTTGGTCGGCATCAGCCGCCAGAGCACGTGCTTCGAACGCCATCTGTCGAACCGCCGGCGAGGCGGCCCGGACTTCGGCCAGAGCTTGTTGCAGGGTTATAGGTTGGTCGGCGAGTGAGTTTGTTGACGGCCTCTGCGGTGGCGTTACGTCACATGGGGACGCGAGAGCCAACCCCGGCGAGGCAAGCGCCATTAGGACGCAGACAGCGCCCTTGCGGATTGTGGACATGAAAGGAGTTCCTTGAATCTAATCTGAAAGCAGGTTGATCAGCGCTGAGGCGCACTGGGCTTAGATCAGATTAGACTCGAGGTGGCCGGAAGAGACCGTGGGGACCCTCTCGCGGAGCGGCGAGGTTTGGTCCGAATAGAAATTTCAACGTGCCGACCGATGCGAAATCGCTCTCAGCACCCGTATGGCTAACAATGTGGATATGGCACGAACCGCAAGAGTGTCTGTGGTGATTGTGAACACGCTGCTTATTTTGGTCGCTGATGTCGCTTGCTACAAAGGAAGCTTGAGGAGTCTGGCTCTCCCATGCCTCGCCTTCTTCACACCAAACTTCTGGCGCGTCCGATGTGTGAATGTCAGACGCCAATGCTCCGAAACCCATCAATGAGGATAGGGTGAGGGCAATCCAGAGTTTTGCCGAACGTATGACGTAGTACCAACGCATATTTAGATGCGGCTATACACGAAATTTGAGGTCATGCTATTTACCAAGCTCAGTGGGCGGAATGGGACTCACAGAGACAGCGCTATTGTCGTAGGTCGATGCACGCGCACTTTGCATTGAGGCTATTATCAAAGCGCATAGAATGCTCGAACCTGAAATAGAAAACCTTATCATTCCTTAGCGATAACACCTCTAGCGACTGTAGAGGCAAGGGGAAAATCAAACTTCGACAAATTTTGATTTTGCGCCCTCTAAAGCTAGAAGGTGAGCAGTATCGGCGCACAACGCGTGATCGCTGAGAACTTGAAGGATTCTGCAAGAACCAACTGAGCCCCCTTCGCAGTTGTTGATCATTTTCTCCAACTCGGCTTCCAGGGCCCTGAGTCGTTGCAATCGGCTTCTGACTTTTTCTAAATTCTCTCTCGCAATGGCATCAACGGTTTCGCACCCGCTTTCTGGCTCGTCTTGCATCGTAACAAGATCGCGAATGGACGGGATGGCGAAGCCAAGCTCGCGCGCGTGACGGATGAAGTTCAACCTATCGATAGCATCATTACCGTATTGGCGTTGACCGCTTTCAGATCGACCCGGCTCAGCAAGTAGTCCGATTGACTCATAATAACGGATCGTCGTGACTTTGACGCCTGTCGCCATGGCGACTTTTCCGATTGTCATCGACTTCATCTGATTTCCCTATTGCCTCTACAGTCACTGTAGATGTTAGCTAGGATTTGAATTGAAGCAAGAAGAGAAGTTTCGTGGTCGAATTTGGATATCTGAAAGCCGCTCTCATCATCCTGATGGGGCTTAACGGAGCCCTCGCGATTGTGTTCGGGGTTCTAGCAAAGAGAAGCTTCCGCACCCACGATCGCCTGACATCAGCGCTCGGGCTGTGGTCGGGCATTGCTATGCATGGACATGCACTCATGACGTTCGGTATCTGTTGGCTCGATAGGGGGACGCTCTTTCCAACAGGCGCGTTTGTCACCACTCTAGGTGTGGCTTTACTGCTGATAGGTGTGGCGGTCATTGCAGCAGGCCGCCTGGCTTATGGCGATGTCGCCCGGGTATACGGGCTGAAAGAAGATCTGTTGATTGAGGCTGGTATCTATCGCTGGACGCGGAACCCACAATATCTCGGCTATAATCTCCTTCTTATCGGAAGTGCAGTTGCGAGCGGATCGACGCTCGCCTTTGTCTTCACAGCGATATTCATGGCAATGATCCACGCTGGCATTCTTTTAGTCGAGGAGCCCCACCTCAGACGCATATTTGGCTCGCGATATGAGGACTATGCGAGCCGTGTTGCCCGATATCTGGGCGTGCGGCAGGCAGGAGCATAACGCATATGACCGAGGATTGCGGATGCAGCGCCGATACCGAATTGGCATTTAAGTCTTCCGCATATCGCCGCGCACTCTGGGTCCTGATCGGCTTGAACCTATCTTATGCAATCGTTGAATTTGTCGGCGGCTGGCTCACGGGATCGCAGGCCCTGAAGGCAGATGCGCTCGACTTTTTAGGGGATGGGCTGATCAGTCTGCTCGCCCTAATCGCGCTGAGCTGGCCTGCTGCATGGCGCGCCAGAACGGCGCTCTTTCAAGGGATTTTTCTAGGTGGTTTGGGCGCGTGGGTCGTCGTAACGACGCTCTTGAAGGTTTGGAATCCGACACCGATCGAATCGCTATCCATGGGCGTGTTCGCGTTGGGAGCTTTAATCGTCAATCTGATCGCCGTCATCCCGCTAATTCCGTTCAAAGATGGAGACGCTAATATGCGAGCGATCTGGTTGTTTTCACGAAATGACGCCATTGGGAATATCGCTGTGATTTTTGCGGCGGGACTTGTCTGGTTGACCACATATTCTTGGCCTGATTATTTGGTAGCTATGGCGATTGGAGCGCTATTCCTCCATTCTGCCTACCTCATTGTGAACGACGCCAATCGTGAGCTTCGGTCATGACATTGCAACTGATGTCATGCTCTTCCGTTGATCCTAAAGAAATTCGATGGTCCGAACAGAAAGAGGCACGAATATGAGCGGCGAGGCGATTGAAATTGATAGTCCCGAAAAGCGACGGACGCTTTGGATCGTGCTTTGGCTAAATGTCGCCATTGCCATCGGTTTTTTCATCACGGGATATATCGGCGACTCCAACGCTTTGTTTGCCAATGGCCTAGACAACACGTCGGATGCAGCTGTCTATGCGCTAAGCCTACTTGCATTGACCCGTTCACGCGTGTGGAAACGCGGGGCAGCACGCCTGTCCGGCATCATGCTTCTGCTATTCTCGGTTGGCGTCATTGTCGATGCTGTGCGCCGCTTCCTCGAGGGTTCCGAGCCCATTGGTGTGTTGATGCTGAGCATGGCGGCCGTCGCAGGCATTGTGAATCTAATCTGTCTCGTTCTCTTGAAGCGACTGGAAAATAGGGACGTCAATCTTCGCGCCGCGACGACATTCAGCTTTAACGACTTCATTTCGAACGGTGGCATACTTGTCGCGGGCATCATCGTTATGGTAACTGGAACAAACTGGCCCGATCTTCTCGTTGGTTTAGCTGTGGCGGCCGTGGCTCTCTATGGCGGAATCGATATTCTGCGAGATGCGCACACTGACTTTCACGAAGAAATTGAGACGACCCACAGCTCCGTGACGGACGGGACCCGTGACCTTTTTACGAGCCGTTCGACGAAGGGCTCTAAATAACGAAACCATGGAGCCAGAATCTCGAACATGAAAAGCTTGAAACACGCGTGAATTGCTGCGGCACTTTCGGTCATGACGAGCAACACCAACAATTCTGACCTTCGATCCTGAAACAATCAAAGCAGCATTCAATGGTAACGTTGTAGATAAATTGAGCCGAATGGGAACGACGCGCTAGTCTTACGAATGAACAAGAACGTGCCTCCCAACTGAAAAGTCTGGTGCGCAGTTATCCGTCAGGCCGGGAAAACATCCGTAAAAGTTCTACTTTTGTTGCGTTAGGATCGTAGGTCGGTGGCTAGAACATTGGATAGATACTTGCCATAACAGCAATCTACAATTTTAGCGGATCAATGAATTTCCGACAGTGATTCAATGATCGGACATTCGGGGTTTTCGTTAACCCGACAAGATGATGAAATCTCCGCCAACCTTCGTTCCAGTTTTCGAAGATCAGATATCTTCTCTTTGATGACCTTCCGGTGATGTGTAGCGATCGAAAGTATCTCTCCGCACGATGGTGTGCGATCTTCGACACCCAGAAGGGAGCGTATATCATCTTGTGAAAAACCCAGAACGCGACATCGGCTTATGAATGTGAGCCTGCGTAATTGGGCGTCATTGTAGACGCGATGCCCGCTAGATTTGCGCTCTGCTTTCGGCATGAGGTTGATGCGTTCAAAGTAGCGAATGGTTTCAATTTTCACGCCCGTTTTTTTGCTTAAATCTCCAATTGTGAGCATGATGAAAATGTCCTTGAATCTGTAGTAACTACAGGCTCTATACCTCAATTCATGAAAGATGAAAAACCGAACCGTAGCGGTCTTTTCGCAACTAGTGGAACGTTGACAGGCATTTTTGCCGTGATCGGTGCGTCTTGCTGCATCTTACCCATCATCCTTGTGAACTTAGGCGTTAGTAGTGCTCTCGTTGCCCATTTGGGTGTTTTTGCACGGCTCCGGCCTTGGTTTATGGCACTAACGATCTGCTTTGTGATCGGCGGGTTCTTGTATGCGTTTCGAGGCGGGAGAAAGCCGTCCCGAAAGACAATGACTTTCCTCATTTTTGCTGGAGTATTGGCGTTGGGCGCGACCGTTTTACCGCACTACGAAGGGGATATTCAAAGATGGCTGAACCTGTAGCGATATTTATCCCGGAATCTACTTTGACATGTCCTCAATGTGGCCATGCTTCAAAAGATTTAATGCCGACTAATGCGTGTCAGTATTTCTATGACTGCAAAGGATGCGGCGTAGTTTTGAAGCCACTTCAGGGGGATTGCTGCGTCTATTGCTCTTTTGGCGACACGCCTTGCCCGCCGATTCAAGCGGGTGATTCCTGTTGCGACTGAGTCCAATCTTGAAGATCAAACTCGCCAATAGACGGGTTTTGCTCTAAGATTTTGTTGATGTCGGACTCAAGTAAAACAATCGAGCAGCTTTCAGCATTAGCCCAAGAGACGCGTTTTGCTGTCTTTCAGGCTCTGATGAAAGCAGGACAAGGTGGATTGTCTGCAGGTGCGATTTCGAAGGCGCTTGATGTCGCCCCAAATACACTTTCGAACCATCTGGCAATTATCACACGTGCAGATTTGGCCAGCGTGACCAGAGAGGGTCGAAGCCTAATCTACAAAGCTCGACTTGATGGCGTGAAGAAGTTGCTTTCAGCCCTCGTTGAGGATTGTTGCAATGGTCATCCTGAGATGTGCATCACAGTGTCGGGATTGACTGATTCAATCTCGCCTGAATGACCATTCAGTATTTCACCGATCATTGAATTATATGCGATGCTTTGATATTGTTCTTCTAGAAGGAGCAATCAGTCATGGGCGTTTTTGAGCGTTATTTATCGGTTTGGGTCGCCTTATCTATCGGGGGCGGGATACTGTTGGGCAAGCTTCTGCCCGGCGTATTCGGTGCTTTGGCAGGTTTTGAATATGCCAACGTCAACCTACCTGTCGCAATTCTGATTTGGGCGATGGTTTGGCCGATGATGATCGGTGTAGACTTTGCGAGTCTTAAGCGCGTTGGTGATAAGCCTAAGGGGCTTGTTATTACTCTTATTGTGAATTGGTTGATCAAGCCATTCACTATGGCGGCTTTAGCCGTACTGTTCTTTAAACATATTTTTGCAGGGCTCATTCCGGCCGCTGATGCAGACGGATATATCGCAGGCCTAATTTTGCTGGGCGCAGCGCCTTGCACGGCTATGGTGTTCGTCTGGTCACAAATGACCAAAGGCGATCCCACTTATACACTGGCACAGGTCAGCGTGAATGATGCCATCATGGTCGTCGCTTTTGCACCTATCGTCGCATTTCTTTTGGGAGTGACTGACATCGCCGTGCCTTGGGCAACCTTAATCCTGTCTGTCGCTCTTTATGTCATTATTCCACTTCTTGCAGGACTAATCGCGAGATCACTCCTGATCCGCAAAGGTGGCACTCAGGCCGTGGATAGCTTCGTTGCAAAAGTGAAACCGTTTTCAGTTATTGGTCTCTTGGCGACGGTTGTTTTGCTCTTTGGGTTTCAAGGGCAAGTCATACTTGAGCGCCCGTTGATTATTGCACTCATTGCGGTGCCAATTCTAATTCAGTCCTACGCTATTTTTGCCGTGGCTTACGGAGCCGCATGGGCATGGAAAGTGCCGCATAATGTGGCCGCGCCTTGCGCTATGATCGGCACATCAAACTTCTTTGAATTGGCCGTTGCGGTTGCCATTAGCTTGTTCGGACTGTCATCCGGGGCGGCTCTTGCCACCGTTGTTGGCGTCTTGGTCGAAGTTCCGGTCATGCTGTCTCTGGTCGCTTTTGCAAACCGCACCCGGTCGAAATTCCCTGAAAGTTAGAGGGTCAATAGGAAATGTATCATGTTGGAGTACAACGTCACCGCAAACAGAATTGACGCTCATGGGAGTGAGGCGACATCGAAAGACGCGACGATAACTTTGGGTACAGATTTGAAGGGCCGCGTTGATGCCTTCAATCCTGACGAGTTTTTTTGGCGTCAATCGCCGCCTGTATGCTCAAGGGAATCGAGCGAACAACGCCTATTATTGAATTTGATTTGCGAGGTGTCGAAGTACGCCTCAGGGGGCTACGCCAAGACGCCCCACCCAAAATGGTGTCCGTGACTTATGACATCATTGTTGACACCGATGAAACTGATCACCGACTGGATTTGCTTTACAAGAACGCCCAAAAATTCGAGACTATTTTTAATACTGTTAAAGATACGACCGAGCTTACCGGAACTATATCCCGCAAAGCATAGTGGAGGAAAAGTATGATTGTTATCCACCACAATCCGGACTGCGGCGAGTCGCGCAATGTGCTCGCCTTGATCGAGGCCTGCGGTGAGACACCGACCGTCATCGACTACCTCTCCGAGGGCTGGAATCGCCCTCAGCTGCTGGCGTTGTTCGCGGCGGCAGACCTAACACCGCGCATGGCTTTGCGAGAAACAAAGTCGCCTGCAAAGGCTCTCGGGTTGCTGGAAGCCGGAGTCAGTGACGAGGTGATCCTGTCGGCCATGCTGGATCATCCGGTTCTCGTGAACCGACCCATCGTCTGCACGCCAAAGGGCGTCCAGCTCTGCCGACCGAGCGTGATTGTGCTGGACCTGTTGGAGCGCCAGCCTGCCGGTCCGTTCTACAAGAAAGATGGAGAAATGTTGATTGATGAGGATGGCAATGTCTGCATCTGAGATGGAAGATACCCTGCCAGCCCTCTCGCTGGAGTGCTTCCTGCCCATCGACAGCGAAAGGCTTTTCGAGCCAAACAAATCGGAGCACAAGCCGCGTATCCTCTTGCTGCACGGGTCACTGCGTGAGCGCTCTTTCAGCCGCCTTGCCAATGAGGAAGCCGGGCGCATCCTGCGAAAGCTGGGCTGCGAGACGCGGGTGTTCGACCCTCTCGACCTGCCGCTGGCCGATAGTGTCGAAGAGGATCACCCGAAAGTTCAGGAGTTGCGCGACCTCGTGATCTGGTCCGAAGGCATGGTGTGGTGCTCGCCAGAGCGTCACGGCGCGATGACGGGCATCATGAAGACGCAGATCGATTGGATACCGCTCGCTCTCGGCGGGGTGCGTCCGACACAGGGTAAGACGCTCGCCGTCATGCAGGTCTGCGGCGGATCGCAATCCTTCAACACGGTCAACCAGCTCCGCATTTTGGGGCGCTGGATGCGGCTAATCACCGTTCCCAACCAGTCTTCCGTCGCAAAGGCGTTTATGGAGTTTGACGACGCTGGCCGTATGAAACCGTCGCCATACTACGACCGCATCGTCGATCTGATGGAAGAGTTGACTAAGTTCACGCTCCTGACACGCGGCCGCGCCGATTATCTCGTCGACAGATATAGCGAGCGCAAGGAGAGCACGGCGCAAGTGTCGAAACGGGTCAATCAGCGGTCGATATGAAACGGATCCCCGCAAACGATAACGTGAAACCCTGAGCGAAGGTCTCGATAAGTAGAAGGTCTAACAGCCCGAGTGCTCGGGACTTGGCGTTACTCCGGGGAGGCGAAAAACTTGGCTAGAACTAGTGACTGACAGTACCAAACAGACCAAACTGGGTAAAACGTCTCGAGGCGTGCGTGGACTAAAACGCTGGATCGGGGCCGGCGTTCTGGCGTCGGTTCCATCTTCGTCATCGCTGCGAAAGTGCTTTCAGGCTATGAGAGCAATATCCTGCAATGGATGAGATGACCGTCATAAGCCACTCCACGCTGACTCGCCAAAGGTCATGCGACCTCATACCGACGACCCCGCCAAAGCCCAACGAATTGATGTGAGGTAATTATCCCCAAACTGAGGATCGCGCGATGGAGGTGGAAGGGTAGTGACCATCATTAGGCTTCCAGATTTAAATTGCGACGCAGAACAATGATGGAGCGAAGCCGGAGGGTCAGTCTGCTAATAAGCGTTAGGAGAAAGCTGAGTGAAGCCGTCGCTCGGAACTAGCGGCCTCACAGCACCCGTTTGATCTCGCTGTAAGCCCCTGTGACCCGGAGAGTGACCTCAACAGAAACATCACTACGATTGCGCCAAAACCAACCATGTGCGCCATCGAATTCAGCTGTCAATTCGCCTGAGTCATCTGTCTCTGCCCGACCTTTACGGTAACTTATGAACGCCTTATTTGCGCCGTCGGCATGCAGATCAGAATTAAGATGACCGCGATCTGCCGTCCAAGAGTAGCTAGCAACCTCTCCCGCATTCATGGTGAGTTTGACTTCAGCCGCTTCGCCGGGGGCAAGCGTTAGCGTGACAACGTCCTTCCAAATGAGTTGCGGCGCGGTCTCTGGAACGAGTTCGGCGGTTTCTATCATATCGGCGTCCTCAGCCCCTGCAGGCACAGCCCCTTCAGACGTTGCATTGAGTTTGGCCTGCGCTGTCGGGGATACCGTTTCATCCGCGTCTGCTTCTTCCGCGAGTTGCTGTTTGATCTCTCCCATCTCAGTCAGTCCGAGCGCTTTACCAAGACCCGTTGGGTCGACGGCATATTCGGCTGGTAAAACGACCGTTATCAGAAGGATAACAGCGGCGAGTATCGCAAGAATGGTCGAGCGAATGAGTTTGCGACGGCTGGGTAATTCGGCCCGCCTCGGCATATCAGTATTATACATTGTGTGTCCTCCTATGAGATGAAAAAGCCGGTGAGTTGATAGCCGATCAGCAAGAAACCAGCGGTCATCATCACAGTGTTTGCAGCGTAGGCATGTTTGAGAAAGCTCGGCGTGCGACGCGAAAAACCCATCACGATCAGTATCGCTCCGAGGGCGAGCAACTGACCGACTTCGACGCCAACGTTAAAGGCGAGAAGGTTGGGGAGAAGCCCGTCCGGTGAAATATTATAATCGAGAATTTTGGACGACAGGCCAAACCCATGGAAAAATCCAAAGATGAGCGTTGCGGCTTTGGTGTTGGGTTGAACGCCAAACCAACGTTGATAAGCGCCCATATTGTCGAGCGCTTTATAAACAATCGACAGCCCAATAATAGCATCAATGAGATAGCTGTTAATCCCAAAGTTAAAATAGACACCGGCCAGCATTGTCGTTGAATGGCCAAGGGCAAAGAGGCTGACATAAACGCCAATATCTTTCATCCTGTAGAGAAAGAAAATGACCCCTAAAAGGAACAGGATGTGATCATACCCCGTCACCATATGCTTGGCGCCAAGGTAGAGAAAAGAAACTAAGTTTATGCCAGTTATTTCTTGAATATAACCTTTGTCCCCATCGGCCACAGCATGTGCAAACGCATCGCCAGATGCGGTGAACAGCGCTGCCAGAAAGAGGAGCGCGACGATGACTGGCCGAGACGTCAATAGGCTAACGGCGCGGTCTTGAGGATTAGGAAGCATAGCTTTCGGCCTCCATCAATTGAGGGATGAGGCACTTCATGAAAATCATGGTCTTCATAATTGCGGTCCTTTTTGAAAAGCCATGCCAAACCGAGCCGCAATCCATGAGGCCGCGAGATAGAGGCAGATTGTGATGAAACTGGCGATCAGGAGCGACACCCAGAAATTTAGCCCGCGTTCTAACATCACCGGTACGATGAGAAAAAAGGGCAAGGTCGGCAAAATATACCAGAGCGTCGCCCGGATAAGCGCTGTGACTTGACCGACATCGCCGCCTGTATCACGCCACAACCAGATAATCGCGAGAAGCGATATTAAAGGGAGTGAGGCGACGACACCGCCCAAACTCGGATACCGTTTTCCGACCTCGGCAATCAAAGCGATTAGAAACCCGGACAAGGCGGCTTTAATGATGAAATATATCATCCGCTCATTCCGCCAATATCGGGTCTGGAGCGCTTGTTTTCTGAGCGCGGCGAAGATCTCCAGCATGAATGATGCGGTAAAGCGCTGGCAGCACCAAAAGTGTCAGCAAGGTTGCCGAGATGATGCCGCCTATCACGACCGTCGCTAGGGGACGCTGGACTTCACTCCCCAAGCCAACGTTAATTGCCATTGGGACAAAGCCAAGACTGGCCACGAGGGCCGTCATCAAAACAGGCCTCAGACGTTGAAGGGCCCCCTTGAAAATCGCCTCTTCAAGCTGCTCTCCGGACTCACGTCGCTCCTTAATAAAACTCAGCATTACAACGCCGTTCAAGACGGCGATGCCCGACAAGGCAATAAAGCCAACGCCGGCTGAAATTGATAAGGGAAGATCCCGTATGGCCAACGCTGCGACACCGCCCGTCAACGCGAGTGGCACGCCTGTGAATACGATGCCTGCGTCCCGGAATGAACCGAATAGCATGAGGAGCAACCCAAAGATGGCCAGGAGCGCAACCGGGACCACGACTGTCAGTCGTCGGCTAGCAGACACAAGTTGTTCCCATGTGCCCCCATATTCAACCCAATAGCCCGTCGGCAACTCTGCTTGCGCGTCCATCCGTGACTGAAGATCTGTAATGAAGGACCCCAAATCACGGTCCCGAACATTGGACGTCACGGTTAATTTACGCTTCCCATTCTCTCGGCTGATCTGATTAGGTCCGGGCGCGATATCGACGCGCGCGACTTCAGAGAGAGGCACAAACATCAACCCTGTATCCGACCGCCGACTTTCAGGCAGAGGGATCGGGAGGCGTTCGATCGCCGACACATTTGTGCGCAAGTGCTCGGGAAAACGGACGACAATATCAAAGCGTCTATCGCCTTCGAAGTAGCGCCCAGCGGTTTCCCCGCCAAGGGCAATACCGGCAACCCTTTGAACATCGCTCACATCCAGCCCGTAGCGTGCCAAAGCATCGCGATCAGGAAGAATGGACAAGATCGGAAGGCCAGTGACTTGCTCATATTGAACATCTGCCGCTCCCGGGACGCTGGACACGATCCCTTCTACGGTAGAGGCGAGTTCTGTTAGGGTGTCGAGATCGTCGCCGTAAATCTTGATGGCAACATCTGCCCTGACCCCGGAAATCAGCTCATTGAACCGCATTTCAATCGGTTGCGTGATCTCATATTTACTGCCGGGAACGGCTTCGACGGCGGCTTTTAACTCGGTGACAAATTGTGCTTTGGGTTTACGCGGATCAGACCAGTCCTTTCGAGGTTTAAGTATGAGGAAGGTGTCGGCCACACTTGGCGGCACAGGGTCTGTCGCGATTTCAGGTGTGCCGATCTTTGAGAAAACACGGTCGACTTCCGGCAAAGCGGTAATCCGCTTCTCCAGCATTTCCTGCATCTCAATGGCTTGGGTCAGGCTGGTGCCGGGAATGCGTAATGCATGTAGCGCGACGTCTCCCTCATCAAGGTTGGGAATGAATTCAGAGCCTAGTTTCGTTGCTCCCCACCCTGAAATAAACACCAGCCCGAAAGCCGCGATGACAACGGCGTAGCGTGCCCAAAGCGCAAACTTAAGCGCCGGACGATAAAGCCAGGCGGCCCCCCGCATAAACAGGCTTTCCTTTTCCGTCACCTTGCCGCGAATAAGCAGCGCCACAGCCGCCGGCACGAAGGTCAGCGACAGGATCATGGCGGATGTCAGCGCGAAGACGACCGTAAAGGCCATCGGGTGGAACATTTTTCCTTCAATCCCCGTCAGCGCAAAGATCGGGAGGTAGACAACTGTGATAATAATCACGCCAAAAATGGAGGGCTTGATGACTTCGCTAGACGCCGAAGCCGCCAGTGAAAACCGATCCTCTTGCGTCAGTAATCGCCCCAAACGACGCTGCGCTTCGCCAAACCGCCTTATACAGTTTTCAACAATGATAACGGCGCCGTCCACGATCAGGCCAAAATCGAGCGCGCCCAAGCTCATGAGGTTTCCTGAGACCTTATTTTCAACCATGCCGGTTATGGTCATGAGCATAGCCAGCGGAATCACGGCCGCCGTCAGCAGCGCCGCGCGAAAGTTTCCAAGCAACAAAAACAGCACAACAATGACGAGAAGTGCGCCTTCCGCGAGATTTTTCTCAACGGTTTTGATCGTCGCATCGACAAGGTTCGTGCGGTTATAAACGGCGGTCATTGTGACGCCGTCAGGCAAAGTTGGCCTGATCAGATTGATCTTTTCGTCCACTGCGACCGAGACGGTACGGCTATTTTCTCCAATCAGCATGAAGGCTGTGCCGAGGACAACTTCTTCGCCATTCTGCGTCGCAGCGCCGGTTCGTAATTCTTTGCCTTCTTGGATAACGGCGAGGTCGCCAAGCCGAACGCTAACTAGGCCTGTGTCTTTAATGATAATGGCGCGAAGATCGTCGAGGCTTGTCGCTTGACCGGGCACGCGGATGAGGTTTTGTTCCCCGTTACGTTCAATATAGCCCGCACCTGTGTTGGCGTTATTACGTTCCACCGCTGTGAGGAAATCCTCAAACGAGATGCCAAAACCCGCCATCGTTTCTGGGTCTGGCAGGATATGGATTTCTTTTTTGAAGCCCCCAATTGTGTTGACTTCTGTCACGCCTTTAACCGTGCGTAACTGCGGCAGGACAACCCAATCGTTCAGAGTGCGTAGATCCATTGCTGACCAGACAGTGCCGTCGTCTTTGACAGCACCCGGTGTGGCAGCCAGAATATACATGTAGATCTCACCAAGACCGGTCGAAATGGGACCGGGTTCTGGCGTGATGCCCGCAGGGAGTTCTCCTTGAACGGATTGAATGCGTTCGGTGACGAGCTGCCGCGCGCGGTAAATATCGGTGCCGTCATCGAATACGACGGTGACTTGGCTGAGACCATATCGGGAAACAGACCGCGTATAGTCGAGACCCGGCAAGCCTGAAATCGCGGTTTCAACCGGAAAGGTTATGCGCTGTTCTGTTTCAAGCGGGGAGAAACCCGGTGCCTCGGTGTTAATTTGAACTTGTACATTTGTGATGTCCGGTACGGCATCAATCAGCAATCGGTTAAAATTGTAGACACCCAAAGTGGCCAGTCCAAAGACAACGGCCATGACGAGCCAGCGTTGCCGGATTGAAAATTCGATAATACGTTCAAGCATGGTCGCCTCCCTAATGATCGTGGCTAGCGCCGGACTTGTCGATGTCGGCTTTGATGAGGAATGAGTTTTCGGTGACGTAGATCTCTCCGGGCCTGAGCCCGCCTAGTACCTCGACATGTTCATCGTCACGGCGTCCAAGCTCGAGCATTCTCACTTCGTAGGTTTGATCGACTTTCGCATAGACAACGGTGAAGTCGCGGAAGGTCTGAAGTCCGGTTGCTTTGACCGCGAGAGCCACTTCATTTTCGGCCACGACGACGTCCGCCATCAAGCGCATTCCAGGCTGCAATCCTGAGTCCGGCGGTATTTTAACGACAGCAATGCGTGTTTGGGAATTAGCCCCCGTTACGGGTAAAAAGCGCGACACCGAGGCCTCGACGGACATATCCCCGCCAGCAACACCGAGCCGGACCGTTTGGCCGACTTTGACCCGTCCCATGTCTTTCGGGAAAATGTGCAGATGCGCTTCGAGCTGATTGAAATCGGCAATGATGAACAGCGCTTCGCTCCCGGCGACATCCCCCGCGTTGGTGTGACGCTCTAGGATCATTCCCGATTTAGGGGCCGTAACAGTGTATTCTTGAAGACTACTGGAAGACTCGATCCGCGCGAGCGATTGCCCGCGCTTCACGATATCGCCGACATTTGCGCTAATTGATTTGACCGGGCCCGGATAGGTGGCCCGCACTGACGATGTCGCTGACGGTGCAAGCGCCACCGCGCCTGAGAGGCTCAACGTGTCATGAATGATAGCAGGTCCGGCAGGCTCAATCCTAACCCCGGCCTCGGTTGCAATATCATCTGGAAAGGTTGTCCGGCCTTCGAATGAGTCATAGCGCCACGCATAGGTTTTCCCTTCGAAACGGGCTTCCACATCAATTTCGAAAGAATGCGGTTCTAGGACGACGCCGTCGCCCATCAAATAGTCTTGACGTGACGTGAAGTTAAACCTGTCGATACGGTCGCCTAATCGGTGAAGCCGAACCGTCAAATCAACCAAGGCCGGATTGACCGCGATCCCGTTTTTATAAGGATAAATTCGGTATTGCGGCGGGACGCCCGTCTCGAAGATTGTCATTTCAAGCGCAAACGCGCCGTCCTCAAGAAGTCGTCCCCCGTTTGGCCCGCGCGCGTAATCCTCTTCGACGGCTTCGCTCTGAGGGGCTTCCTCTGATATTTGGGAGACTGCGTTCGAATTGCCGCTACACGCCGACAAAAAGCAAAATGTAAGAGCTGTGGCGAAAAGAGCCGGAAATCGATGGGCTGAAAGTGTCATTGTTGAATCTCCTCGCGCACTTCAATCAAGCTCCCCGAAGGGGCCAGGCGGGACAGTGCTGTTTCGTTTAGGATGTAAGTTCGAAGATGGATGAGGCGCTCTTCACGCAAGGCAGCAACCGATCGCTGGGCGTCCACAACATCTAGGTAAGAGAATGCGCCACGGGAATAACCGTCGCGCGCTAATTCTACCGCATTAATTGCGGAGGGCAAAAGAAGGGAGTCGATTTCTTCCATTTCCTCTAGCGCGCTATCGGCGCTTCTGCGGTATTCTGATGCGTTACGAAGTAACTGCTGCCGCACAGCTTGGCGCTCAACCTCGATACGAATCTGATCGGCGCTTGCCTTGGTGACGGATGCATGACTGCGTTGTTTTGACCCCAAGGGAATCGACACACCGCCAAGAATGGCGAGATCGTCCTCCACGCCAAATTTTCTAACCCCGACACTCCATGTCACATCGGGGATAGACTGAGTGCGTTCGAGTTCAATGCGAGCCACAGCCTGATCCCGCTCCGCATTGAGGCGTTCGAGAGTAGGAGAATAAATCTCGTGATTGGAAAGACTCGGCAAAGACAGCCGTCTTGTTAAAAATTGAGGATCAATCCGGAACTCTTGATTGGCACCCCAGTAGGCCCCGAGTGCTCCTCGAATATTTTGGGCTTGAGCGTCATAACGCCGCGTCTCCGCTTCCGCTTGCAGTCGATCCGAAGTGGCCTTTGCCCCTGCGAGCAGCGGATCACGCGCGGCATCAACACGCTTTTGAACGGACGCTTCTAATTCTCGGGCCATGAGAACCCTGTCGCATGCAAGTGCGACACGCCTTTCGGCAAGCGCCGCTTCCGCATAAAGAATTTCAATCTCACTGCGTATTTCGAACTGAGCGGACTTGAACAGGGTTTCGGCGATACCGACGCTGCTGTTTGCAAGCGTTAAGCGGGCCTCTCGTTTTCCGCCACGCTCCCAGACGCGTGAAAACCGTCCTGTGAGTTGAAGGCTGTCAACATTACTCGCGAGACCTATTCCCGGGAAATCCTCAATATCAAACGACACAGTGTCAGCCGGACGTAAGGCCGCGATTGCTCGCTCTGAACGCGCAACTTTAATCTCAGCTTTGGCCAGCGCAGGACGCAGATCAGTGGCTGTAGCTAACTCTATGGCGCGCGCCAAAGAAATGACGTCGCCTTGCTGAGCCACACCGTCGCAAGGCGTGACTTGTGCCTGCGCATGTGCGGCAGACACGGTCATCGCCAAAGCGAGACCTACAGATTTCAATGACATGGGTCCTAAACCTCCTGAATATGAACAAGTGCAGGCAGACCGTTAGGTCAGGCAGCAAAACGCATAATCAGGATCGGTCGGGGTAGGGATCAGATGGCAGGATGGGTGCCGGGTCGTTTCGATCATTGTAGACGGCACGCAAACTTAAGAGCTGAGCAGCAGGCATAGCGGGCATTGCAGCCACATCTAAGGCTGTGACATGGAGTTCATGCCCGTGATCGCCAGTATCGTCGGAATGGTTGTGTTCGTTCGTTGCTTCGTTGCCATCGAGATCGTCGTGATGGGCATCATTTTCATGGTGATCATGATGTTGAGCAACAATTGTGTCGCAAGCCACAGGCTGAATATGCGCAAGAGTATGGGCCGCTGTGACCAACGTCCCAGACATCATAAAGATGATGCACAACAGTGATGTCCAAAATTGGCGCATTGTTTCATCACCTAAACGCGGCTCGCTTTGAAGTAAACACGGAAACTGAGCTGTGTTGTTTGATAAACTATCGGACGGTTATAAGTGCTGAGCGGCTGACCTTGATCAGATAAATAATAATGAAATTTGGCAGGCCTAAAGGCATTTTAAGATTGTTGCTTGTTGGCCAGACTCTCATATATCTTCCTTAAAGTATTCACGCTCCAAGTCTCCTGACAGTCCATTAGCTGTTATGTACAGGCATGCATCCTCATACGGCGCGGCCAGCTGCTACCCGTCTCGACGATTAGTAAGATTTATGATCTGGTAAGTGTAGTGCAGGGACTAACGTTGAGTGCGAAGATCCACGCGCCATTTCTGACATAGTGCCTAACTAGGGCACCCTCTACCGCAACCGTCCTTGGTGATAAGGTTGTGCTGTCGCCAGTTAAAACTGACTGTCACCCGTTTTTCAGCTCAACACGGCTACTCTGACAGTCAATGCCAAAGGGGTATTGCGCGACAATCGGGATTTATTGGAAGGAAGGTCGACTGCTCCCGTCGTAAATATAGGGCCACATAGTTGTCCCCTATAGGCCGTCGGTTTTCCAGACGATGCGAGCAGCTAGTCCCAACAATGAGCGTACATGACAGAAAGAACCCGGAACAAGAACGTCTCTCTATCAAGTCAACCATGGCGAACTGCAACGGTGAGGGCGGTTCATGACATCGGATCTCTTGAAGCCGAGGTTCCTGTTAGATTTTTCCAGACTAGCCGTCGTTGACCTCAATCCCGGTCGAAAGCGCCATTCAGATCTGCTGGCTCTAGAGGAAGACCTGAAAGTTTTCGACATTGATGATGGAGTGTCTCCCTTAATTCAACGCTTGTTAGATCTCGAAACCATTGATCAAATTCTCGTCGTCGGAGGTCAGGCCTACATTGAGGTCGCTTTCACTGGCTTCGCACTTCTAGAAGCTGGTTTTGATGTGTCGGTCATGGTTGAGGCCGACAGGCGGCAAGACTGGAGCGCGAGTAAGATTTCAGCCTCGGGCATGCTGTTGATGACCGAAGCGGAGTGTGTTGCCGAGTTGGGCGCGAATTCTTCTTGATATGTAGCGGATACTACTTGCCTACGCAGCGACCGAAGACATGCTTAGGGCGTTCTTGTTCCAATTTTTCTATCCCGCCACTGACATTTTTTTATTCTGTTGCTGCGAGAGCACAGAAGGCGAAATTTTAGTGTAATATTCAAGCTGATTAGCCTTGTTCGCCCAGGGGTCAGGTTCTAGCGTCTTTTACCCGACGAGAGGACTGTGTGTGCACATATGAGGCAGTCAAGGATTAGACGGCGCCGCAGGGCTGCGGCGAATGATCATCCCCCTCGCTCCGCCGAGGAGCGTCTAAACACGCCAGACCGAATGCCCCAACTCGGCCCGCCGCTACCGGGCGATATCGGGGCCGGGATCTACGGAGGCCGCACGGATCGGCCCATCCCCGATAATACCTTCCGCTACCAGCCACCGCCCGCCTATGATTATGCGCCCGTCGGAAACTATGGGGCTCCGTCACCCACCACACAGCCGGGTCAGTCGCCGCAAACCTCCAAACTCTTCTTCATCGCCAAGGAGGGCGGTGGGGATAGCCAACAGGCAGAGACGAGCGCGTCGGACCTTCCAGGACAACAGCTCAATGACCCCGGTCTTGCGACCTTGCAGACACTCCTCGGAGACAGCGGGGTCTTGGCGAATGCTGCTGATGTGAGTGAAGGCGTAGAAGCCGGAATACCCGTCTCGCAATCCGTCTTCCCCCCAGCCGGCACAGACATCTATAACTCGCATAGTTTGCAACACCCGATCTCGCCGTTTCAGGTCATGGCGGGGACCATCATTCCGGCCAGTCTGGTCACGGGTCTGAATTCTGATCTGCCGGGCCAGGTCATCGCCCAAGTCACCAAGAATGTGTTCGATACGTCGACGGGGCAGGATCTGTTGATCCCGCAAGGCACCCGCTTGCTCGGACGCTATGATAGCGAGATCGATACGGGGCAGTCTCGGGCGCTGGTCGTCTGGAACCGGATGATCCGGCCGGATGGCTCTTCACTTGTCTTGGATAGTCTGCCGGGTGTGGATCTGTCCGGACAGGCGGGCTGCGCGACCGGGTTGATCGTCACAGGGACAGTCTGTTCAGCGCGGCCATTCTGTCGTCGGTTCTGTCGATCGTTTCGGAGCTGGGCTCGGATGAGGAGGCCGCCATCGCGGAGGCGATTCGCGATGGCGGCCAGAGCACCCTCAATCAAGCCGGACAAAAGGTCGTCACTCAGGCCCTGTCGCGCCCACCCACATTGCGTGTCCGCCCTGGCTGGCGGTTGCGTGTCATCGTCAATCAGGACCTCGTCCTGCAACCCTATGGAGGCTGACTTGCCCACTAATGCCCAACTCTCGCTTCGCATTGGCAAACTGCCAGATCTCACCCCGGTCAAACTGACAACCCAGGTCGATCCAGACGCGCATGAGATGCTGCAAGACTATGCGCGCAT
Organism: Litorimonas sp.; assembly: GCA_051251645.1. Lineage (GTDB taxonomy): Bacteria > Pseudomonadota > Alphaproteobacteria > Caulobacterales > Maricaulaceae > Litorimonas. Next base: position 24,419 of record JBPOEY010000001.1, read on the forward strand.
CTACAATGAGAGTTACGGCGAGGACGTGGCACCTGCCGCGCTCATTCCCTCCATGCTGGCGAGCTTTCTCGCGTCAGACCACGGGTTCAAGCGGGCCCGGAAAGCGCTGACGACGGACGACTGATTTCACGCGTCTCTTGCAGACTCTTACACACTGAAAGGACATATTATGCCGACGATTGGACAATTCCGGATCAAGGATGACGGCTATGAAGGGACGATTTCAACTCTGACCATGGCCCGAAAAGTCAGGTTCGTGCCCAACGACAAAAAGAAGCACGAGGACAGTCCGGACTACTTTGTGAAGACGGGTCAGAGCGATCTCGGCTTTGCGCGTAGGGCGGTGGCCAAGGGGGAAGACGGCAAGCCCTATCTCAAGGTCTTTCTGGATGATCCGAGCTTCGCCGCCCCGGTCTGGGCTGCCTTGTTTGAAACGGATGGGAAGGCTGAGCTAGTCTGGTCGAGACCCAAGCCCGCTTCGGACTCGACCTAAGCCAATCGTGTCTGCGTGTCAGAAAGCTGTATCCGAAGAAGAGATCGAGTTGGCGCTTAGATCCGTGGCCAAGCTCATTAAGACTTATGGCGATAAGTATTGGCCGATTTTCGAGCGGCTGGAGACTGAACTCAAAGTGTTGAAGTCACGCCAAGGGCGTCTGGAAGCTGTTCTTAGGAGTGAAATAACAGCTCGGGGTTAGGCGAAAACTGAGACGCTCATTGGCCCCATTTGCGTCTCCTCGATGCGTTAGAGGTGTGCCAATACCAACAAGAATCGAGTCAAAGCCGCTGAACATTTGGTACAAGGTATCAAACATAGGCTTGATATTTTCACTGTTTATACCTATTTCACCGATTGATGAAACAAGATTCAACACTGAAATTCCTCGAGGCAGAGGGTGAGGTTCTAGAAGCCGTGCTTTCGCTCTTGGGGCGAGTCCCGGGATACTCTGTTGGGCAAACCTACCATGAAGCGATTTTAGATAATGGTAGTAATGCCGACGCTTTGATCGAAATAGGGCGGGAAGAGCTTGATCACTTACTGCTTGTCGAGGTCAAATCGAATGGAGCCCCTCGGATTGTGAAGAACGCGATCTATCAGCTGGAAGCCTACACAGATAGGCTGAGGGGCAATGACTTGGCCAAGGGAAGAACGGTGATCCCTCTCTTGGCCTGTCCATATCTTTCGCCAGCAAGCCGAGAGCTTTGTATCTCTGCAAATGTCTCATATCTCGACCTGTTCGGAAATGTCCGAATTGTCGCTGACGGCCTCTACATTGAAATTTCCGTACCGGGGCGCCCGAAGGCTGAAGAAAAGAAATTGCGGTCACTTTTCACACCGAAGGCTGCGGCGGTATTGCGGGTCCTGTTCAGAGATGTCGAGCAGGCTTGGAAAGTCGTCGATCTTGCGGAAGCGTCCAATGCAAGCATGGGCCATGTCAGCAATGTGCGTAAGAAGTTGTTGGAGCAGGATTGGGCGGTCGATGATGAAGGTGGCATCCGATTAAGCCAGCCTTATGAAACACTCGCCGCATGGCGAGACGAATTCACGGTGGCGACCCTCCAAACCCAAGACCTCTACACGCATTGGCACGGGGCTGAGCTCGAAGAGCGTCTCGCAGATGTTCTCAATGTCCGAAAAGGTAATCCGCGATGCATGCTGAGCCGGCAATCCGCGGCGACGCATTATGCGCCATTCTTGCGGGATGCGACACAGGCGCTGATGTGTGACCGGGCCGGTGTTGACGCCGTGCGCAACGCACTGGACCTCGACAGGGTTTCCTCAGGGGGCAATGTCAACCTGCGGATCATCAAGGACATGACCTTGTTTTCGGACGCAACGATTTTGGACAATGGGTTGTGTGTCACGGATCCGTTGACGACCTATTTGGATCTATGGTCAGGCAGCGAACGCGACAAGGAAGCGGCAGAGCATCTCGCGAGAAAAATGTTTGCGTGGTACGTATGAGAGAGCCCCAATCTGCTCTGGAATATGATGCGCGGACCACGGCCGCCGTCAAGTCAGTCCTGGTTGAGCTTGGACAAGTGCTCGTCACATATCGTGATTAGTTTGCCTTAATAGGCAGGTCGGTGCCTTGGGTGCTGATCGAGCAACCGGAGTTTCCCCATATCGGAACGCTCGACATCGATCTGACGCTGGACCCAGAAGCCTTAGGCGATGGGGAATATGCGGAGCTGATCCGCACACTTCTTAATCACGGGTATGTACAATAGGAGAGCTTGCGACGGTTTCAGTTGGTGCGCAGCGTTCAGCTGGAAGACGCTGGCCCTGAGATAGACGTGCAGGTCGATTTTCTAATGCCACGGGATGTCGAGATTGCGAAGAATGACCCGCCACTCGTCAAGGACTTTGCCGCCCAGAAAGCAGACGGCGCGGCTCTAGCGTTGCGGTTCAAGGAGTTCGTCGCGATCGAAGGCGATATGCCAGACGGAGGAGGCCGAAACCGTGTCCAGATCGCCGTAGCAACTATCCCAGCGCTTTTGGCCATGAAGGGCTTTGCAATCGCAAACCGCAAGAAGGCTAAGGATGCCTACGACATCTACTATTGTGTCAGAAATTATCCGGGAGGCTTAGAGGCTCTAGCATTGGCCTGCCAGCCAATCATTGAGACCGAAGAAGGGCGCGAAGGCTACGATCATATTGCGGATAAGTTCTCGGACTTCGAGCAGTTCGGTCCGGTGCAGGTGCGTAAGTTTGTCGAGGGCTCGCAGACCTTAGGTGGCCGAACACCTGAGCAATGGCAGCGAGATGCATTTGGACAAGTTTCAGCTTGGCTCAGGGAGATGAACCTAGACAAATAGACACATCGGAAATGTTCACAGTTGCAGTTGCAGTTGCAGTTGGCGCTGTCGCCCGGCCCTTATACTAGATGCTGTACCCCAAGAAGCTCGCGCGATACTGGAAATGGTCTGACAGGCCTCCCTATACAGGGTCAATCAATGTGCCCGTCTGCAGCGTGATTTTGAGAGCTGTTTGCGTCTGAAGTCTAGTGATCCGCCGTCGCCATAGCTCGGTCGCGGATTGTGATGCCCCATAGAATGCATCGGAGACCGTAGTCGATGTCTGCCTCAAGCATGCGTTTTTCGAACGCGTGACGGATTGAGTAGATGCGTTGCTCTGGTGTCTCCAATAGACTTTTCGCCCGGAACGCCTTCATCAAAGTTGCCGACAGAGTGGAGCTTCGATCCCGATATTTTTCGAAGCCGCATGGACGCTGCTTCATCGCTTCGAGTGACACCCCCAATAACGGGATGTCACGTCTGGCAGACTTAGATTTTAGTTTGCGGGTTTCGGTAGGCCGGATCTGTAAGTGGGGAACGTCTGCCTGAAGGATAATATGTTCGTGTCGAAGATTGGCAATCTCGCTCGGACGGCACCCTGTCTCGATCATGGCAAAAACTATTAGTCGCGCGTCTTCATTCAAAGACGAGAGAGCGTCCCGTTTAAGGATTTTTGTCTGAATCCAATCAACGGAGAAAGGCGGAATATCTCTATAGGCAACGCCTTTGAAGCGCAGTTTGTCGAAAGGGTTTTCGCGCTGGCTTTGGCCTTCATAGTCTCAGAAGGCCGTGAAAAGGATGCGGAGATTGGTTAAGTCCTTATTAGCTCTGTTGGCACTTAGAGGTCTTGATCTGTCATAGGGATCGACGCGCTTGCCCCACCATTCATAAAAACGTTTGGCGTCCGAACGATCCACGTCGGACATAGGTTTATCACCGCAAAGTTTAATGAAGTTTTGAACGGCGCAGTTTTTGACTTTGACCCAGTTTTTGCGTTGGGCTGGCGACTTCCCCTTGAGATCACCAGCGGTGATCTTCTCACAATAGAGATCGAATGCTTGGCTGATTGTGACGTAAGTCTCATCAACTGCACCCAAGAGAGCTTCGGCTTCAGGACATTCGTTCGGTGTTCCGAAGCTGGATTCGAGAGCATTGATCCGCGTGATGATGTCATTGATATCTTTCGTCGCGGCGAGCTCGACGACAGGTGTATAAATAAAACCATGTGCGAAAGCTCTCGCCTTGGCAGCCTTGTATCGCGACGCAGCATCGAAATTCTTACCGCCCTCCCCAACAGAAGAAAGAGAGGCCCAGTAAAGGTCATCGGCTTCGGCGAGTGCGTCGCGTCTTGCTCTCGCAACTTCGCGCGAACTGGTCCGAAGGGCTGTTTTGATTACAGTCCGGGTGTCCACACATCGAAAATGTTGGGGGATGCGTCGGACATAATACCAGCGCTCACCACGCTGTTTTAAATATTGGTCGAGGCGTCTCATCTCGGTCATGCGTGTATCCCATTTTGTAGCCCATTTTGTGGCCCAAAATGTCAGGATCTTACGAGGACCAATAGGATTCCGCAGGAAATCTAAGGTTTTTCAAATACTTGTGTGTAATGAAACTGCGGAAAATGGTGCCCAGAAGAGGACTCGAACCTCCACGGCCTTGCGGCCACTGCGACCTGAACGCAGCGCGTCTACCAATTCCGCCATCTGGGCACGTTATCGGCAAGACGCGGCAAATAGGGATCGTAAGGCGTAGCGTCAACGCTTTAATGTTCCACGTTTGCAGTATTTGGACCGTGTCGTTGTCACTGCGCGCATGAGGGTTAAGATCAGGCTATGGCGCCTTTCTTTTCGCCTCCGCCTGCCAATGAAAGCCATCGAGGTTCTGGGCAGGATGAGTACGGCTTCGACCCTATTATATTATGAGTGGCTCTGCTCGCTGACCATAGCTCGCGCTTATTGATCGGGTCGATCGATTTTGGTCTGGTCGCCCATTTAAAAAATGAAGGCGCTTGGGGCACCTTGGCTGAGATGCAGGTTGAACAGGCTGAAAAGTTTTAACGCGGCGGTACGGAATTGATCGTGCTTGCGACCAAGACTATGCAAAAGGTCGTGCCGCGTATGTTGCGAGACCTGTCGATCCCCTTGATTCATATTGCGGAGCTGATGAAGCAAATGGGCGCGGATTGTCTGATTCTCGGCGGCACAGAGGTTGGCTTGCGCTTTAACCCCGACAATGTCCCACTGCTTGTCTTTGCTACGCCGCAGATTCATTGCGAGGCCGCTATGGTCGCCGCTTTCAACGTGGGTCCCGATGTTTTTGACAATGATTAAAGCGAATTAACTATCTGGCACGCCGCTTGCAGTCCTCTGACGGATAGATTGTCAAAAAAGGGGTGCAAACCATGAATAATCGTCTTCTCGCCACCGGACTCGGTGCCGCCGCTATGGCCATATCCGGCTGTGCCTATCAGGGTTCTAGTTATGGGCATACGGCTCAACCGACTTATAGTCCTTATGGCGCAAGTGCCGCGCCTTATCGCCATCATCAACAAGCAGTCAGCCCGACACGGCTGGAATTCGACTTGTCATATGAGCAATTTGTTGACGGCAACATCATTGACGGCGGCACGGTTGTCGGGGGTGATACAACTTCGGATGTGGGCTATCAGGATGCTTTCAAGCCCGGTTACCGCGCCTCTGTCGGCCTGGCCCGCGACTTCCGCCCGAACACGACCTTTATGGCCAAGGGTTTTTACTCAGAAGCTGAAGGCGAAGATGGTGTCATTGTCGCGACCAATGGCGGCGGCAACGTCCTGGCCAACTTCTCTGACTATACGAGCTACGGCGCCGAACTTGGATTGCGCCAATATCTCTCGCCAGCCCAAACACGCCTGCGTCCCTTTGTTGGCGCAACGGTCGGCGCGGCGTTTATCGAGGACATCAGCATTGATAATGGTGGCCCTGCGCTACTCCTGAACGAAGCGGGTTGGTCGGCAACAGCCAGCGCGACGGGTGGCTTCGAAATGCCAATTTCACAGACAGCCTCACTTGCACTTGAATCCGGTATTCGCTGGACCGACGCACAGGATCGCTCGACCTTTGGCGCGACCCTTGGGGACGATAATTCCCGTCTGTCTGTGCCTGTGACCTTGCGCGGTCGCTTTCGCTTCTAGGCGGGTTTCGTCGGCCACTCTTGGCCGGCCCTTATTCCTTAGTTTAATCCCTAAGGCCTTCCGGATGCCTGCCGTCAGGCGTCCGGTCTTATTTTTTCGACGAACTCTGTGACCCAAGCCGGGACCACTGTCCCCGCAGGACCATAATGCGCCATATCGAAAAAAGTTGAGCCGAGCGATGGCTCCATATTCAATTCGACCGTTTCTATCCCTTGCGCGCGTGCGCTTTGAACGAACCCTGCCGCGGGATAAACTGCGCCGGATGTTCCGATTGAGACAAATAGATCCGCGCCTGTGAGGGCGGCCTCTATCCTGTCCATATGATACGGCATTTCGCCAAACCAGACGATATCGGGTCGGGGTCCGCCCGTTGTGTGACAGGCAGGGCATTGGCTTAGCCGCGTCAGATCGTCTTGCGCGTCCCAGCGGAAATCACAGGCCGCACACAAAGCGCGCGCCAGTTCTCCGTGCATATGAATAACGTCTGCCGCTCCGCCGCGCTCATGCAAATTATCGACATTTTGCGTGACGAGGGTCAACGCCCCACCCTGTTTGACCAGCACCCGTTGTAGCCGCGCCAATGCCCTATGAGCCGAGTTCGGCTCAACATCAGTTAAGGCGCCGCGTCGCAAATTATAAAACCGATGAACAAGCTCAGGGTTGCGAGCAAAAGCTTCTGTCGTGGCAACATCTTCGACCCGGTGGTTTTCCCACAGGCCATTATTGTCGCGAAAGGTGCGTAAGCCTGACTCGGCACTAATGCCGGCGCCAGTTAAAACAAAAACCCGCATCTTATGTCCGTCCTTTACCTCTGGGTGTTTGAATTCTGCCTGTGCAGGTTTTCGGCGTTTATCAAAAGCTGAGGATGCAAAGAAAACGGGTGTCGACTGATCTTATTGACTTGCCGTGTAAAGAGCGTGACGGTTCTGCGTCGACCCATAACAGTGTGCACGTAAATTATGGCGCATAAACGCAAACACATTGCCGCCTTTATTTTGTTCATCACGGTTCTATGTTTGGCGCTCCTGTTTGTAAGTCACCAAAGACAGGTAAGGGCGGCGCAGCAGCAACGCGCCAACGACAAGACCTATCAATTATTTTACGTCGTGAAGGACGCTTATCTGGGCCAAGAGTATAGCGCCACATATCGCGTGAGGCAGCCAAATGAGAATGTTATCGGGGGCGGTGATGGGCTCATCTCAGTGCGACGTTCCGATGAAGCGCTTATTCCTGCCATTGAGACAGCTTTACAGGCGCTTGCAAAGGTTAATCCCGACAACCTTCTAGGATGTGATCGGCGATTGTTCTTCTCAATGGAGCCTGAGCTAAGTCGTCGAGTTAGTGTTTTTCGTAAAAGAGTTGAAAGGCGATCGGATAAAAGAACGCGCGGCGCGCGACAGCTTTTTGATGAGGCTCGCCGCATTGATTCCGCAAAGGATGGCGGTGCCGTGACGCTTAAATTTTAGAAGCCAGTTAGTCGACGCGAACAGGCTTTGTCAGCGATCACAGAGACATTAACGGGCGCGTCTCTCTCCCCAAATCAATTGCTTGAAATTGCGCAAGCCGAACTCGACGTTCTTCAGCAAGACTTACACCATTTAGAAGTAAGTTTGATCCGTCTAAACTTGGCGGAATCATTGGATGACTACGCCGCAAGAGATGAATTCTACGCAGTGAATTCAGATGAAATATTAGAGCAATATAAGAGCCTCAGACCCGTATTAAGGCAGAGCTTTCTTGATAAGTTTTATCCCTATGACGTGGCTAACGTTGAGACGCTTATTATAACGCAGAGCCATAGGATGATGGCCCGAGGGGCTTATGACCCGAGAAGGAATAGAGTTTATCTCTATCATGACCGGGATGTTTTTGATCTCAAAGGTTTGGGTTTTCTGGCCGTTCATGAATATTTTCCTGGCCATCACTTTGAGCATCAAATTAAGCCTGCGGTGGGGGTCTGTCCGCATGAGAGGGCAAGGCCGTTCTCAGTTGAGGCGTGGTCGACATACGCTGAGTATTTGGCGGATGAGGTCGGTTTTTTTGATGATCCAGCCCGGCGGTTGGGCTGGCTTGATTACCGGCTTATTCGTGTTGGGCGTATTTTTATCGATGTCCGAGAGCTCGAAGAGGGGTTGTCCAAAGAAGAGCTAAGACATGTTTGGAATAGCGTCCTGCCGACGCGGCTCCATGATGTCTTTGATCAAGAATATGAACGTGTTTTCAGCCCTAAATCTCATTCCCGACAGCTTCGTTACCAGCACTTGCACTATTTACTCGGCTACCAGACGATCCAAGCCATCAAAACACGTCTGCAAGACGCGTTAGGGGATGATTTTGATGAAAAGAAGTTTCACCACCTTTTGCTCACAGGGACGAATTTGGATGCTGGAGTTATGTATGAAAGCATGAAGGCGGGTCTGGAGGTCGAAGGTGACTACCCCTTTTATCATGAGCCCATGAGCCCCCTCGTATCCGATTGAGGGCAGGTTGATGCCTCCATCACCGCGCATTGGACGCGGTAATCGCACCATAGCGTGAATGGACAGTCGGTCTGCATCGGGGTAGGGAGAGCTGACTTTGAACTAGGATTTAATTTTCATAATGCATAATGGTCTCGTCACCGTCTTTGGCGGCTCCGGTTTTGTTGGCAAACACGTTGTGCGCGCGCTGGTGCGTGATGGCTGGCGTGTTCGCATACCGATGCGTAGCCCGCATCTGGGTCATGAGCTTCGGGTTCTTGGCACTGTGGGGCAGGTCCAACTAGTGCAAGCTAACCTGCGGTTTCCGGCATCCGTTGATGCGGCATTGGACGGGGCAGATGCCTGCGTGAATCTTGTCGCCTTGCTCTATGAAGCCGGGCGTCAGACATTTGAGTCGCTCCATGTTGATGGCGCGAACGCTATTGCGTCTGCCTGTGCCGTGCGCGGCATCACCAATATGGCGCATATTTCCGCCATTGGCGCGGACCCAGATGCGAAATCCGATTATGCCCGCACGAAAGGCGAAGGCGAAGCGGCTATTCTCGGTCATTTGCCAACTGCCGATATTCTGCGTCCCTCGATTATTTTTGGTGAAGGTGACGGCTTCTTTACCCGCTTTGCCAGTCTGGCTGTGATGTCGCCCGCCCTCCCACTCATTGGCGGCGGGGAGACGAAATTCCAGCCCGCCTATGTTGTCGATGTGGCGGACGCCGTCGCCACAGTAATGAAGCGTGGCACGACGGGGCAGACCTATGAACTCGCGGGTCCGCAGACTTATTCGTTTGAACAGCTGATGCGCTTTACACTCGATGCGATTGATCGTCGTCGTTTCCTCATCCCTGTGCCGTGGTTCGCCGCAACCCCGATGGGTTTTGCCGGAGAAATTGCGGGCGCACTCCCGTTTGTGGAGCCGTTTTTGACCCGTGATCAAGTTGAAAACCTTAAGGTTGATAATGTCGCCTCAGGTGATCACCTTGGATTTTCTGATCTCAATATTACGCCGGATACAATCGAGTCTATTGTTCCGGATTATCTCGAACGCTTTCGTAAACATGGTCAGTTTCATGAAGTGCGATCGCCAAAAGCGTTCCGGTAAACCGTTTCCGTCGCACTATTTTTAAGGAGATATTCCATGTCCATCCGTGCTCTTTTTCTCGCTACTTCCGTGACAGCCCTTGTGGCCTGCTCACCGGCTAAACCTGAGGCCGTTCAACCTGCCGAAACGGTCATGGCTAAATCTGACGTTCCCGTCGCTGTCACGGCGACTCCAGAGGTGGTTATGAGCTTTGATCGCGCCACGTTGCAGGCTGTTGTCGACGCGCAAGACGATAGTGCAAAGGCGCGTTATGAGGCGCGCAACCCTGTTGAGACGTTAGAGTTCTTCGGCATCGCGCCAGGCATGGCAGTTGGTGAAGCGCTCCCGGGCGGCGGCTGGTATTCCAAAATACTCCTGTCTTATTTGGGTGATGAAGGCCGTTTAGTCGGAGTCGATTATGATCTCGCGCTTTGGCCAAATTTCGATTTCGGCACAGAAGAGTTTATTGAAGGCAAGAAAAGCTGGCCTGAAACATGGGTCGCAGACGCCAGTGGTTGGACCGATGCAGGCACAGATATTGACGCGCACACGTTTGCGACCTTGCCGCAGGATGCCTCATTGGACGCATTCCTCTTTATCCGGGCGCTACACAATATGTCGCGGTTTGAAGACGGGCGCTTCATGGAAAGCGGGATTGCCGCCGTTCACGGCGCGCTGAAACCCGGCGGTATTGTCGGTGTTGTGCAACATGCCGGTCCGGATGATGCGGACGCCGCGTGGGCCGATGGCAGCGCGGGTTATCTGCGGAAGCCGGATGTGATCGCCGCGTTTGAAGCCGCAGGCTTCGCGCTGGTCGGAGACAGCGATATTAACGCCAATCCGCGCGATATGCCGACGACGGATGACATTGTCTGGCGCTTGCCGCAAAGCCTCGCAACCTCGGGCGATGATCCGGAATTGCGGGCGAAAATGGAAGCGATTGGCGAGAGCAATCGCATGACTTTGCTGTTCCGCAAACTCTAAGGAACCAGTCACATTTCTCAGTCGGAAGACCAATTTGCCGCCTTCCGGCACAGTTCATACGCGCGCTATTTTAGTGCGCGTTTTTTGGCGGCGACGGGCGTTCAGATTCTGTCGACGACCATCGGCTATCATCTCTATGATATAACAGGGAATGCGCTGCTGCTGGGCTATATCGGGCTGGTGCAATTCCTCCCGGCGATCGTGTTGGTCGTCCCAGCGGGCCTTGCCTCGGACCGAATTGGCCGGCGCTTTATCATGGGGTTGGCGATCTGGCTGGAAATGCTGTGCGCCGGTGTTATCCTCGCGCTAGCCGTTCTGTCCGACTTTAATCCCACGTTGGTGCTGATCACGTTGACAGTCTTTGGGGTTGCTCGCGCGTTTTACTCGCCGGCGTCCAGTTCGCTCGCTGTTAATCTGGTCCCCCGCAAAGATTTTGCCAACGCCGTGGGGTGGAACACGGCGACGTGGCAATTGGCGCATGTAGCGGGTCCGTCCATCGGGGGCGTTTTATATCTTCTGAGCCCGTCTATCGCTTATGCGGTCACCGCCATATTATTCTGTCTCGCGGGGTGTTTAATTTTTTCGATTCCGAAGCCGCCCCAACGGATTGAAACGGAGCCGACATCACTCGCAACACTTGTGCGGGGCTTTACTTATGTCTGGAAAGAAAAGGTCGTTCTTGGCGCGATCAGTTTGGACCTCTTCGCCGTGATGTTGGGTGGAGCCGTCGCGCTGTTGCCCATTTATGCTAAGGACATCCTTGAGATCGGGCCGCTTGGAAACGGTATCTTGCGGTCGTCTCCGGCGATTGGCGCGGTGATCATGCTGATTTTGCTGACACGTTTTCCGATCCGAAATCATGCCGGGGCGATCCTGCTCGCAACGGTCGCAATGTTCGGCTTGGCGACGGCTGTGTTCGGTCTTTCGGTTCTGCCTTGGCTGTCGATTGTCGCGCTGATGTGTATTGGCGCGTTCGACATGATCAGCGTCTATATTCGCGAAGTCATCTTACAGCTCTGGACTCCGGATGAAGTCCGCGGACGCGTGAATGCGGTGAATTCGATATTCCTCGGCGCGTCCAACGAGTTGGGTGATTTTCGCGCCGGGATTATGGCGGCCGTATATGGGGCTGTCTTTACTGTTACGGCAGGCGGTCTTGCCGCCATCGCCATCGCGGGATTGAGCGTAAGAATATTCCCCGGCTTGGCGAAGATTAAATCACTGCATGAGCATCCAAATCCCTAAGGTATCCGAGTGCAGAGTTCAGTCTTGTTCATTTTTCCTACATCTTGTGCGGTTCAGAGGCGCTGCATCGAATTCAAGGAAAACAATCATGATCAAAACAACATCTCAAACTGCGCTCATCACTGTCGCAGCGCTCGCTTTATTCCCGCTAACAGCCCAAGCACAAGTCGCTGATGGCTGGAGCGGTGAAGCCTCACTCACCGGCTCACAGACAACAGGTAACACTGACACAACAGATGTCGGTCTGGGCCTAAAGTTGGCAAAGGATGGCGACGTCTGGCGACACAAATTCAACGCCTCTGCTGATTACGGCCGCGCGGGCGGAACAACCAATAAGCAACGGTTTGTGCTCGGCTATCAAATCGACCGTGATATTACGGACCGTCTTTATGCCTATGCCAATGCCGATTATTTCAGCGATGATTTCGGCGCGTTCGAAGACGGTTATTTCTTGGGTACAGGTCTGGGTTACGAAGTCATCGTGCCCGACCCGATTGGTTGGAAGCTCGAAGGCGGCCTCGGCTACCGCAGTCAGACACCGCAAGACACGCTCGGTGTCGCAGCGGACAGCACCAGTGAAATTGCCGCGCGTCTTGGCTCTGACTTTGATTGGACGCTCAACGATAATGTCTCGCTCTATAATGATAGTGAGCTAATCTATTCTGAGAGCGACACCAATGTTTGGAACGAATTCGGACTGACCGCGACACTGACGGGTCGTCTTGCTGCCCGCGCGAGCGTCCGCGTCGACCATCATACGGACGTGCCAGTGGGACTTGAAAACACAGACACAATTACGCGCTTTGGGTTGGTCTATACGATGGAGTAAACGCGAAACTTGGGGCCTACCGGCCTTCACACACTCAATGAGAGACCCGCGCTTATGCGCGGGTCTCTTTGCATTTGGGGATAGGAAAAAGACATTATCGGCGAGGGTTCAGTAAGAGGGCAGAAGTAACGTGTTTTTGGGGCTGTATTAGGGCCGCAGCGAGGGCATAAACCCTGTAAAACCCGTGCATTTCCCGGATTTATCCTTATGTTAGGTGCATCCGAAACGAATGATTCGAGCTGTATGTCCGACCCTGCTGCTGCCACACCCAATCCTGCTGATACGTCGCCTGAATATGGCGCGGATAGCATCAAGGTCTTGAAGGGCCTGGATGCCGTTCGCAAACGTCCGGGCATGTATATTGGCGATACGGATGACGGCTCCGGCCTGCACCATATGGTCTATGAGGTCGTGGATAATTCCATCGATGAGAGCCTCGCCGGACATGCCGATAAGGTCGAAGTCACGCTGCATTCTGACGGCTCCGTCTCTGTCTGTGATAATGGCCGAGGTATCCCGGTCGCGATCCACCAAGAAGAAGGTGTGTCTGCCGCTGAAGTCATCATGACCCAGCTCCATGCGGGCGGGAAGTTCGATCAGAATAGTTATAAGGTCTCGGGCGGTCTGCACGGTGTGGGCGTGTCGGTTGTGAACGCCCTGTCGGTCTGGCTCCGTCTGCGCGTCTGGCGCGATGGTAAGATCCACGAGATGGAATTCGCGCATGGTGATGCGGTCGCGCCGATGGCGGTCGTTGGCGATGCCCCGACCGAAACGCGTCGCGATGGCTCGCGCAAAGTTCTAACAGGCACGGAAATCCGTTTCATGCCGTCCGAGGACACCTTCACCATGGTCGAATTTGACCGGGATACGTTGGAACGGCGCTTGCGTGAGCTGGCGTTCCTCAACTCGGGCGTGAATATCACGCTGACCGATGAGCGACCCGAAGAAAATATCGTCACGCAACTCTTTTACGAGGGCGGGATCGAAGCCTTTGTGAGGCACCTTGATGCTAATAAGACAGGCGTCATCGATGCGCCGATTGTCGTGTTTAAGGAAGCCGACGGCATCACTGTCGAAGCGGCGCTGTGGTGGAATGACAGCTATCACGAAAATGTCCGCGCCTTTACCAACAATATCCCGCAGCGCGACGGCGGCACCCACGTTGCGGGCTTCCGCGGCGCGCTGACCCGCACGATCAATAAATATGCGGCGAGCTCCGGCATTGCTAAGAAAGAGAAAGTCGCAATTTCCGGCGATGATGCGCGCGAAGGCCTGACCTGCGTGCTGTCCGTCAAAGTCCCGGACCCGAAATTTAGCTCCCAGACCAAAGATAAGCTGGTCAGCTCCGAAGTCCGTCCGGTGGTTGAATCGGCGATGGGCGAGGCGCTTAGCGATTGGTTTGAGGAAAACCCGACCGCGACCAAACAAATCATCATGAAGATCGTCGAAGCGGCAGCGGCGCGCGAAGCGGCGCGCAAGGCGCGCGATCTCACCCGGCGCAAATCGGCGCTCGATATTGCCTCGCTGCCCGGCAAGCTGGCGGATTGTCAGGAACGCGATCCGGCCCTGTCTGAAATCTTCATCGTGGAGGGGGACTCTGCGGGCGGCTCGGCCAAACAGGCCCGCGACCGTCAGAACCAAGCCATCCTGCCGCTCAAGGGTAAAATCTTGAATGTTGAACGCGCTCGGTTTGACCGCATGCTCGGCAGCCAAGAAATCGGCACAATGATCACGGCGCTCGGCACCGGCATTGGCCGCGATGATTTCAACGCGGATAAGGCCCGCTACCATAAAATCGTCATCATGACCGATGCGGATGTCGATGGCGCACATATCCGAACGCTGCTGTTGACCTTCTTTTATCGCCAGATGCCGGAGCTGATTGAGCGCGGCTATCTCTATATTGCCCAGCCACCGCTCTATAAGGTCGAACGGGGTAAGAGCGCGCAATATTTGAAGGATCAATCCGAATTGGATGATTATTTGATCGAAGCGGGCAGTAAAGATGCGCGGCTAGAGCTCGGCTCCGGGGCTGTAATCTCCGGCGAAGACCTAAGGCGTGTGTCCAAGGAATCTCTGCAAGCACAATCGATGATCGATCGGCTGAAGCACCGCGCGCCCGATAGTGTTATTTCGCAATTGGCTATTTCCGGCGTGCTCGATCCCGAAGAGCGGCCGGAAAAGCTCGCGGCGGCAGCGGCGCGATTGAACCAGACTGCCGATGAGGGCGAAGACGGCTGGTCAGCGACTTATGATGAGGATGGCGCGCTCGTCGTTGAACGTGAAGTGCGCGGCGTGACGGAACGTTACGCGATGCGTCCCGGTTTCCGCGATAGCGCGGATGCCCGGCGTCTGCACCGTATGTCTGAGTCTCTGCGCGAGACCTATGACGGCACAGCTTATTTCCGTCAGGGCGATAAGGACGCGATCGAAATTCATGGTCCGGCGGAACTTCTCGAAACCATTTTCGCGATTGGGCGCAAAGGTTTTAAAATCCAGCGCTATAAAGGACTGGGCGAAATGAACCCGGACCAGCTCTGGGAAACAACGCTCGACTCCAACGCGCGTTCGCTGCTGCAGGTCAAGATCGACGGCGCAGATTCTGCGGACGATCTCTTCACCAAACTGATGGGCGACGTCGTCGAACCGCGCCGCGATTTCATCATTAGCAATGCGCTCGATGCTGAGGTGGATACATGAAAACGCTCGCGATGGCTGGATGTATGGCGCTTGCCGCCTGTACGCAGGCGACGGACAGCCCGAACGACGCGTTTTTCGATAATCTTACATCGCTCTGTGAGGGAACTTTCACGGGACAAGTGATCAGCGATCAGGCGGTTGATGCGGATTGGATCGGGGCGGACCTCGTGGTCGGGCCTGTGAGCTGCGCCGAGGACGTGATCCGCATGCCGCTGGCTGTGGGCGACGACCGCTCGCGAACGTGGGTGATGACCCGTGACGGGGGCGCGCTAGAATTTCGTCATGAACATGTCGAGCCCGACGGCTCTCCATCCGCCGTGACGCAATATGGCGGTTTTGCACGGGATGGCGGAACGGCGACACAGCAGGCTTTTCCGGCGGATGATCTGACCAAGGCGAATTTCACGGACAACGGTATCGCCGTGTCGAACACGAATGTCTGGACGTTTGAGCTGAGCGAGGGACAGCTGACTTATACGCTCGCACGCCCCGCCACGGAGACGGATCCAGCCCGTGATTTCTGCGCGGAGTTTGATGTGCAGCCATAGCGAATTCAGACTGCGCGGCTGCGGTTACAAAATTTGATCCGCGCATTATCTGAAAAGGGCTAAGTTGCAGGCCATGACCTACCCGCCGCCCTATTATACCGATGATAATCCAGACTTTGCCCGCCGCATTATGGGCGAGCATGGATTTGCGCTGTTGGTCGCCGAGGGTTTCGCCGCGACCCACCTCCCCCTATTGTTCTCTGACGAAGGCGCGCACGGCGCGCTCTATGGGCATGTGTCGCGCGCGAACCCGATCTGTGAAGCGCTCGAAGGCCACTCGGTTCTGGCCGTTTTTTCTGGTCCGCACGCCTATGTGTCGGCGACGCTCTATGATGATCCGTCTGCCAGTGTGCCGACCTGGAATTACGCGTCCGTTCACGTGCGCGGGATTGTGACCGCCTTGCCCGATGCGGGCTTGCCGTCGCATTTATCAGCGCTGGCGCAGGCCTATGAAGGCGCGGCGGGTTGGTCGGTTTCCGACGCGCCGGACTATGTCGATCGCATCAGTCGCGGGATTGTCGGGCTAAGGCTTGAGATCGAGTCTGTTCAAGCGTTCCGAAAGATGTCCGGAAATAAGCCCCCCGCCATACGCAAACGTATCATTGACGCGGCCCGCGCACAGGGCGAGGAGGCGTTTGCGACTGAAATGGAGACGATCCCGAATGACTAATTTGCTAAGCTACGACCTGACCGATGATGTCGCCACGATCCATCTGGATGACGGCAAGGCCAATGCCTTTTCCAATCTGATGTTTGATGCCGTCAATGCGGCGATGGATAAAGCCGACGCGGAGGCTAAGATCATCGTGTTGCGCGGTCGCGACGGTATTTTTTCCGCCGGATATAATCTCAAAGAACTCATGCTCGGCGGCGATACGGCGGTGCAACTGGTCAAGCGCGGCTCTGATTTTGCGGTCCGGATGATGGAAACGCGCAAGCCAATTATTGTCGCGGGAGATGGTCATGTGATTGCGTTGGGGGCCTTCTTGTTCCTCGCTGCGGATTACCGCATCGCAAAAAAAGGACCATTCCAAGTCGGTCTACCGGAAACAGCCAACGGCTTGCCGATGCATAATTTTGGCCGTGAACTCGCCATGCCGCGCCTCTCCCAACGCCACTTCTCACGCGCCTTTATCAATGGCGAAATGTTCACCCCGGACGCGGCAGTCGAGGTCGGTTATTTGGACGAAGCGGTTGATGACGTTGACGCCGCTATTGCGAAGTCGATTGCATTTTTCAAATCCATCAGCCTCAATGCATTTGCCATCAATAAGCCCCGCGGTCACCAAACCCTAATGCCGGGGCTCAAGCAGGCGATCCAAGACGATCTCGACATTAAGATCGGCTAATCTGTTGGAACGCGTTCAATTTGAACTGCCCGGCGGAACATTGTCGGCGGTGCGGTATGGCGACCCATCGACGCCGTTGAGCCTCGTGTTTTGCCACGCGAACGGGTTTAATGGGCAAAGCTACCGCGCGGTTATAGAGCCGCTAGGCGTGCACGCTTTGGCTCTTGATCTACGCGGGCATGGGATGACGGACCTCCCGACTGAGGCAGACACATTAGCGAGTTGGCAGATTTTTGCCGATGATATTGCGCAATTTTTTGACCGTGAAGTGAACGGACCCGTTGTGCTCGCCGGGCATAGTTACGGCGCTGTCAGCGGTGTTTTGTCAATGCCGCGAACGCGATATAAGGTCATGGGTTATGTCGGCTTTGATCCCGTTTTGGTGCCGGGCTTGTTTCGCCTGATTGCGCGCACTGCGCCGGGGCGCGCCTATATCAAACAGCGTATTCCAATCGCGCGAAACGCGGGACAACGGAAATCCGTCTTTGAGACATTAGAGGCCGCTTTTGCGCGCTATCATGGGCGCGGGGCCTTTAAAGGGGTGCCAGACATGATTTTGCGTGATTATTTAGAGGGCGGATTAATTGCGACAGATAATGGTCAAATGCGCCTCGCGTGCGATCCATCGTGGGAACAGGCTATCTTTACGGCACAGGCGCATAATATTTTTCGCAATGTTCCGCTGTTGCCGGATAATAGCCGAATTGTTTTTGCGGGCGGGCGCGGCCAGGTTAGCACGCGGGGTCAACGCAAACGCTTGCAACGCTTACAACCCGGCCTGTCGATCGAGTTTCAGCCAGATTATAATCACCTGTTTCCCCTGCAAGAACCCGCCTTCGCAACGGAGGTTCTGCGGTCGGTTTTGGACGGTGTGTCCGGTTAGGGTCTAGCGGGCAGGTGGTGGGGCCAGCGACGGAATGCCGGCTTGCATGAGCGTGCTAATTTGAGCGTCCGTCGCCTTCGTCAGTTTTCGCGCGTTCAGATCGAACAATCCGGCGGCCGCATAACCGGCCACAACACAGTCGCCTGTGACTGTGTTCAAAATATTATGCATGATGAGGCGGGTGTAAGGGTTTGCGTCAACGATGGCAGGACGCATATGATAAAGGTCGCCCGCACGGATTAAGGTCGGCATGTGAACGCGGATTTCTAGCACGACGGCAGACCCACCGTTGGCAATGTAATCCGGATCAGAAAATTCAGGCCAGCCCCCAGAATACCACCCCAATGTTGTCGTAATCCGTCGGAATATTTTTGAAAATGGCACGTGACCTGCGGGCATTGTATCGGCGGGCATAAAAACACCGCCGCCAATATCGGTCGCCCCTAGATCCTCTAACTCTGATGCGGTCGGACGCAGCATGTCCCAGTCAAGCGACAGGTTCCGGGCCCGCGCCGGGGCTGGCAATTGATCCGTATGCGACGCCGCTTCGCGCTTTACCCGCGATGGCCAGCTAAATTTTTTGTCTTCTGGAATATACACATGTTCGACGATCTCGCGTAGGGTTGCCGCCATGCGCCCGTCGCGATGATACATGACGTGGCCGACTTCGGCAGTCGTGTCGTGGAGCGCGATAAGCGCGCTTTCCACCCGTAGGGGCGCGCCGGGCCGGGCCTCGGCTAGATATTTAATGTAGATATCGCGTGACCGCACGGTCGAATAGGCATCGGGCCGAAAGGCTTCCACAAGTCCCAAACGGATGAACAACCCCATGCGTGCCTGCTCGAACTTGTCGAGATAGTAAGACATGTTGAGATGGCCCAACTCGTCACACTCCCACGCAGAACAATCGCCAGCCCAAGTCGTTTGAAACATACTATCCTACGCCGTCTTTTTTAGGCTGCTGGACGGCAAGAGGCACACGTGCCGTAATGCTCGATCACGCTGCGCCTAATTTCGAATCCATCAGGTTTGCAATCGGCGTGGTCATGGGCGTGACGTTCTTCAACACGGCTGCATCCTTCGCAGATGAAAAACTCGGCCAAATCGCCTTCATGACTATGATCGCAAGCGATAAAGGCGTTCAGGGCTTCGACCCGGTGGACGAGGCCCAGTTTAGAGAGAAAATCAAGCGCGCGATAAACGGTCGGTGGCTTGGGACTCCCACGTTCAGGTTTGAGCCGGTCGAGCAAATCATAGGCTTTGACAGCTCCACCATCTTCAATGACGAGTTCTAACACATGCTCACGAAGCGGCGTAAAACGCTCGCCCGCAGCCTCACAGACTTGGCGTGCGGCGTTAAGCCGTTCAGAAGGTGTACTGTGTCCCATAACCCACAGATAGGGGATGCGTGGCCGAATGGCAAAGTCTAAGGGCCCAGATCATCTATGCGGTGTTTCTGGATGTTCCGCGAGGCGGAGGAGCCTCAGCGCGAGCGACCTGAAAAGCGCAGTTGTAGGGCGGCAGGCCTTCCGCTATGGCGCTGACTTCGTTGAAGACGACCTTTTGGTCAATCAGCGGCGCTTGATGAACGGGACCGATGCGCCGCCACAAATTTCCATGCGATCCCAACCTATATTTAAGAGGCGATAATGGCTGAAGCACAGCAACCCACCGTGAGTGGAAACGTGATGTTCTATGAGAAGCCGGTTCCCCTGAACCGTGAACAGCACAAAGGCTACGGCGTTACTCCGGTCGAGAAACCGTTTGAGTTTATGCGCAAGTCTCATTTTCTGCCGCTAACGGCAGCTGAATTTGGCTCTGCTGCGGCAAGCTATCCAATCATCTTTGCGGGCGAAGATCGCTCACCTTTGGCGGTCATGGGCATTCGGACGGAAGAAAACCTGTTCGTGACGGATGGTAAGTTCCACACGGATTTTTATATGCCAGCCTTCGCACGACGGTATCCGTTCGTGTTAGCGAGTGACAAAGACAATGACCGTTTCGTGGTCTGTGTTGATGAAGCGGCAACCTGCGTCACCAATAAAAAACCAGCTCAAGAATTTTTCACAGGTGAAGACACGTCGACCTTTACCAAGGAAGCCTTTGAGTTTTTGCAGAATTTTGAACGCGACCGTCAGGCGACGGCGACAATGGTGCAGGAATTGAAGAACCTTGATTTGTTTGAACCCAAAGACATGCATTTCCAAGGTCAATTGGCTGACGGTTCTCCCGGGGAACGTCAAAAGATTGCGGATTATTTCGCAATCTCTGAAGAAAAATTGCGCGCGCTATCACCTGATATGATTAAGAGCTTATCTGATCGTGGGATACTCGCGGTTATTCACGCTCACTTGATTTCGCTTTCCAATTGGCAGCGACTTGTGAACATGACGCTTCGCCTTGCAACGGCAGAGCAAATCGTAATGGATAAGGCTAACTAAGCCTCAGACAATCAAAAGCCCCGGTCGATGACCGGGGCTTTTTTTTTGGAGGAACATTAGAGTGCCTGATGAGCCGGCGCGCTAAGTGTGTTCTTTTCCGAGCAGGAAATGCCCGTTCAGAGTCGCGATCGGCGTCTCGAACTTATCTTGCCAAGCGCGGACTCGGAGATTGGCAACGCGTGAGCCTTGTTTGAAAATTTGGGCGCGGGCGTAAGTCTCAATCGGGCGGCCGCGGCGAAGATAGTCGATATTGATCCCGATGGGCCGAGGCAAAGCGCGATCCGGGTTATTGAGAATAAGCTGGGCAATCGCGCAGACTTCCATGAACCCGCCAACGCCGCCGCCGTGCAGAGCGGGGAGGCTAGGGTTGCCGATATTACTGTCCCGATAAGGCAGCACGAGCGTGAATTCTTCGCCCATGAATTGTGGTTCAATTCCGAGGGTCTGCGCGTATGGGATATTAGCCAGACGCTCTTTAATCGCTTCAATATGGTCGGTCATGACGATGACCCTGTCGTTCCTTTGGTTTGTTTTGCGGCTTTTTCCATCCGGGCCTTGAGCGCATCTTCAAACGATACGCGCGGGCCTGTGCTCATGAAGGTCGCCTGCGCAGTGGCTACAGGATCGGTCTCATCGCCGTCATGGGCAACGGCGCGGAGAAACGCGACATGTTTCGTCGTCTTGTAGCATTCCGCCATGCCGATGATGGTCTCGCCGGGTTTCGCAGCGCGCTGATAATCAATCCGTAGGGAGAGTGTGGCCAGTCCGCCAAGCGTCTCGAATCCCGTAAAGGCGGCAAGTCCGCAAGCCTGATCCAGCAGGGTTGTCACAGCGCCACCATGAACGACGCCGGTTTGAATATCGCCGATAAGCGGTTCGGAATAGGGCAGGGAGAGCGTGGCCTGACCTTCGCCAATGGCAACGAATTGGATGCCTAATTCACGCGCATGAGGTGTACCGTTGATCATGCTTGCGCCGACCTCCCAGAACAATTTCAGTCGTTCATTCATATCCATGTGAGCTTATCCATTTTGGACTCTTACAGAGAGTCGAAAGCCGCATGAATGACCCGGTTCGCACGCGGGTCGCCCATGAGATAATTTTGCTGCCGGTTCATGACATAAGCCCCGTGCAGACCTGTGCTCGGGTCGGCGAACACTGCGGATCCGCCCCAGCCTGAATGACCCAGTGTGTCCGCATTGGGACCATAGGCAAAGTTTGGTGCATTGCGCATCACGCCAGCCGCAAAATCGATGGTGAAGGGTAGCACCGCATCAAGGCCGATAATGCGAGAGCGCGTGGCGGCTTTGCGGGTCGGTTCGCTCAAGAGGGTCCGCGCGCCGACCTGACCTGTTGCGAAAGCCCCCATCATGGCGCCGATCCCGGCGGCTGTGGCCTGACAGTTTGATCCCGCCAGCTCGGCTTCGCGCCATTGATCGCCACTGATGCGTCCCGGCGAAGACCAAGGCTTGAGGAAGGCCACTTTTTTGGGCTCGGTCAAGGGGCCGAGGTCTGCCATGGCGCGCGGTTTAACGATTTGCGACACGCGCGCATTATCTTTGGGGTCGATGCCGATATGGACATCGGCCTGCGCCGGGTCCGCCAAATCTTCGGCTAAGATCAATCCAAGGCGACGATGTTTCGGATCGGCGCGTCGCGCCACTTCTCCGGCGAGAAACCCGAACGTCACGGGATGATAGCCACTCATGCTGCCCGGCGCGAAGAGGGGGTCTTGATCTTCAAGCACCGCGATCACTTTATCAAAATCGATCCAGTCTTGCGGGTCGAAATCCGGGTCCGTGATCCCGCAAAGCCCTGACTGATGGCTCATCATTTGTCCGATCGTCAGCGTGTCTTTGCCGTGCGCGGCGAATTCCGGCCAGATATCAGCAACAGGCTGCTCATAATCCAAATGACCTTGTTCCACGAGATGGGCGATGACGAGCGCGGCCATCGCTTTGCCCGACGAATAGACGGAGAACAGCGTGTCCGGGCTGACCGCGACGTCTTTTTTACGATCCGACCATCCGGCGCAAATATTGACGACCGGGTCGCCGTTTTGGAAGATGGCGACCTGACAGCCAAGCTCGTCATGCTCTGAAAAATTGTCCGTGATGGCATCGGCGACAGGCTCAAAGCCGGGAGTGATCAAGCCAGAGAGGGGGAATGGATGCGTCATGAGCTTGTCTCTACCGTCAGTTTTGGTGCGCCGCCATCTGTATCCAAAAACCTTTGCGCGCGAATGACTGGAAGTTCGCCTGCGTCAATGGCTTCGTCTTCGCCCTCAATGGCGGCGCCCATGATCGCAAACACGGCCGAGACAGAATGGAGTAAGGCCGCACAGGGATTATCGCCGCGAAGCCTCTGCCCCAAATAGGCAGCGGCCAGGGTATCGCCTCCGCCGTTCGGGACGCATGCGTAGCGTTCATGCATGATGCGGTGGGTCTTCCCGTCCTCAAATAGCATAGCGCCTATTCGTTCACCGTCGGTGACAGAGGTGACCAGCGTCTCATTCATGCCTGCGAGGGGACGCGGCGGCGTTTCGGGAGCTTCATCGAGATTGCCGGTGATATAGCGCCATTCCCACAAGTTCGGTGTGGCGATGTGGGCGCGCGGGATGAGCTGATCACAAATCGCCTCGGCGCGGTCTTGGCTAATATATAATCCGCCATCCGCGCGGCTGCCATCGCCCATGACGGGGTCGACCAGCACTGTCTTAGGTTTAAGCGTATCAATAATGTTTGCGGCCAGATCAATATGTCCGACCTCGCCCATATAGCCTGTCATCACCGCGTCGAAAGGGTGTGATTGCGCTTGTTCCTGCGCGTGGACAGCCTCCCACATGCCGGTCAGTTTTTCTGTCGGGACAATGTCGCCGCCGGGAACACCCCACCCGGGGTGCCGTCCGAATAAGGTTGTCGGCAAAACCGTGACGTTGATCCCCATGCGGCGCAGCACAAAGGCGCTGACAACAGAGCCGACATGGCTGGTTGCGGTGAAGGAGGAGATAAGAAGGATACGAGCCACACTGCGCCGATGCCCGTGTGACCCTCCCCGCGTCAAGCCGTTGGAATCACAATCGGACATGTGTGTTTAATATCTTAGATCGTAAACACACGTCGATTAAACCGCTTGTTAAGCAAAACCCGCCAATAGCTATTAACCATGCGGGTTCTGTCCGCTTCTTTTTGCGTTTAGGCGGGGGACGTTATGCGTCTTGCAGGACTAGCACTATCAGCGGCATTGATCTCTGGATGTTCCTATGTTGGGGGGCAGGGCAGTTCTTTGGGTGGGTTCTTTAAAGCCCCGTCTTCAGGTCACTATAACGCCCAATCAGCCGCAACACGCTGCCATATCGAACATAACCAAGCGCCAATCCCGCCGGGGTGCCACCCGTCTGAAGTCAAAGTGGTCGGATCACAGGCTTCGTCTTTTGAACAACAGAGCAGAGAGGCCACTCAATTTGCCGGCGGCTTTCCCCAGCAACCGCAATTCGGACAGGCACAATATACGACGGGTGGATATGGCAGCCATGCTGGCGGAAATGTCCACACGGGTCTGCATCAAGGCCAGACGGCCCCAGCGATCCGCCGGCCGAAGTTCCGGGGCACGCTAGAGCTCAGTGCTGAAAAAAGCGCGTCCGGCAATGTGCTTGATTATAGCAAAGCCCCGTCAGCCCCCTTCAGCGGTTATGATCCAGATTTATATAATGAGGGCCGTACGACAGGCTCCGTGACAGAGGGCCAAGTTACAAATACTCGTTATTATGTGAATTCTAGACTGCAGAACACGCCGAACCCTTGGGATGATCTCAGCGCGCCGGATATTTCTTTCGAAGATGCTTGGTCAACACCCTCAACGGTCGCCTTGGGCGGTGAGTTTATCCTAAGCGATAAAGCAACATTGTTTGCCAAAGCGGGTTACACCCGGGCTGAAGGCACCAGCGGTGGAGCAACGACAATTGAAGGGACAGTATTTAAAGAAACTGAGGTCTTGTCCTACGAAGATAATGTCCAAGTTGGCCGCACAGTTTCGACAGAATTTGATCCTGAAAACCTCATCACGGAAGTCAGCTACGACTTCAGCGACATGGAACGCCTTAACCTTGAGGCCGGGGGACGGTTTTATACGGGCCCTATTGCGGGTCGATCCACAGGGCGAACGGTGACGCCTTTTTTCGGCGCATCTGCTGGTGTGTCGCGGTATAATGGGGTCTCTTACACCCTTGACCAACGTCAGCTGAGTTATGAATCCGTGTTTGAAGCAGACGCGAATGAATATTATGATTTGGATACGCCCGGTAACGCCGGCTTTGATCTGGACAATAATCCGGTAACGCCCCGTGTGACGCGGGTCGAACTTTATGACTCCCAGTGGGTTCCCGCGGGCAGTCTGAATGCGGGTGTCGAATGGCAAGTCACGTCGAAGACGGCTTTAGCCTTTGAAACAGGTCTTCGTGTCGAGGGGGCTCGCGATTATGCGAATGGTAGCAAGGGCGATACAAATATTACTGTCCCGCTAACATTACGCGGCAGCTTCAATTTCTAGCAAATAAGCGGTGATCCAAAAAACCTTGTGAAGTTAAGGGTTTGTTGGGAGTTTGAATACGCTTTATTAAGTATAAGAGGGTTAACGCAGGGAGACAGATATTCTCCCGGACTCTTTTCCTCCGGGCTTTAATCCGAAGGAGGCCGGCACATGCGGCTAGCAATTCTTGCACTCTCGGCAGCGGCAATTTCCGGATGTTCGTGGCTTGGCGGCGGTAGCGGTCAGCAGATGCATCAAACCGCCGGGTGTTATCCGGCTGGGGGTGCTTACCAGCAGGCTGGATACCAACAATCTGGATATCAACATCACTATGGTTATGCCCAAAGCGCAGGTTGCAGGGGTGGGGTTTATGGGGGGCAACCCTCTGTGCCTGGATATGGTTCGGACGCTTATGGCTATCAGTATGGTGGCGGGCAAAGTTTTGCAGCGCAGGGCTATGGCGGGGCGACGCAAACCGCTCAAGCAGGTCATGGTTACGCCGCAGGCGGATATCAGGCTGGCACAACAACGCTAGGCGCATCGGCTCCTTACGGCGCGTCTGTATCATCACAATACGCAACGGGCGGTTCTCAATATGCTGGAGCGGGTCAGTACGGCCAAACAGCCCGTGTTCAGACAGTCGTCGGGGCTCCGCTCTATGTCGGTCAACCTTACCCGGTTCCACAATTGCGCGGCTCTGCCTGTTGCGGCGCGCAAGGATATATCGGCGGTGGCGCAATGCCATTTGGGGTCGAGCTTTTTGCTGGTACTGAGTTTGAAGCGTCAGGAAACCTCTTTACAAAGAAATCAGTCGGTCCTCCGGACGGTGACTTTACAATCGGTGTGCGCGTTGGGGCCATTAATCCGATTACCTATGATGATGCATTTGGCGCAACAAAGACGATCGGCGGCGCTCTCTCATATGATATTTCGCCGAATACAACCGTGCTCGGATCAATCGCTCATGGTGTCGCGGAAGGCCAAACAGTGAATGGCTATACCACGGTCCAACCGGGCACATGGGTAGGCACAACCTTCACGCCGACGGCCGGATCTACTCCCCGTAGCCTTGATGGCAGCTTCACAGATTTGGAAACAACGACGTTAGAAGCAGGTCTACGCCATTATGTTGGCATGCCTCAAGGATTGCGCCCTTATGTCGGTGCAACCGCGGGCTTTGTTCATAATGGCGATGTTCAGTTTACGCAGACCTATAGCGATGATGGCACTTATTATGGTGAGCGCGAATTTATCGAAAGCGGTTGGAATCCCACAGCGTCTGCGACGCTCGGTGCCGAACTGGCACTCAGCCCCCGGGCTGGGATTGGTGTAGAATCCGGTATTCGCTGGCGCGATGACATGAATACTGCGGCTCCGTCCGAAGATCGTATCACGATCCCGCTAACATTCCGCGGGCGGTTATCCTTCTAAGACATCATATATATCAGTTATTTAGCCCGGAACGATCTATCGTTTCGGGCTTTTTTACACTTAAAAACAAAACAGTATGAAAAAAAATCAAGAAATATGATTCATTCCGGCACAGTCTGGCATACGTGTTGCAAGGCCTTCCCCGTGAAACTACGGTCCCCCCGGCATAGTGCCGTTCCGGGACTGCGAATCAGGGATGAAGACTATGCGCAAACTGCTTCTTGGGGCCGCCGCTATTTCACTTTCGGGGTGCTCTTTCTTAGGTCTTGGGGGCAACAGCCCTCACAATGGCTATCACGCTCCAAGCTACGGCACTGGATATGCGTCGACTGGGTCGGCCTGTTCGCCCTCACACGCTGTTCTCGCCAATGGCAACTGTCTATCACGTTTGAATGTTGAAGGCGGCGTTGGCGCATCTTTCCATGTTGATGGTGACGTTGTCACAGGTGACAAAGGGACTTTCCCAGGAACCAATGTCCGTAATGTTAGTTATGAAGAAGCTTACGACACCGGTATTCGGTATGAACTCGGCGCATCCTACGCTTTGTCTCCGAATACAAAGGTCTCAGCGATGGGCTTCATTGATGAGGCCGACAGTGCAGGTAACCTGAACTTTGGGACGATTGGCGGCCAAGCCTTTACGGGGTCTATGTCTGATCGTAAATCAACAGGTCTGGAACTTGGCTTACGCAAGTATTTCAACCCGACATCTGCCCCGCTCGTGCGTTCGGTCCGTCCCTATGTTGAAGGTCGTCTCGGCGCCGCTTATCAAGACGCTGTTTTTATGGAAAATGCCCAGCTGAGTGGCGTGAACATCGGGACAGGCCGTTTGGCATTCAGTGAGTCGGGTTGGGTTCCATCTGCCGCCGGTCTCGTGGGTCTGGAAACACCGCTGACACGCTTCAGCACAATTGGTGTTGAAACAGGTCTCCGCTACACAGGAGCACCAGAGACGAACAATACAACATTCGGTCCTGGCCCGTTCCAAAATTTGAACGATAGCGAAGCGCGTCTCTCTGTTCCCCTCATGCTTCGCGGTCGCTACCGCTTCTAGCGTGATGAAGAGCCCCGCATTGTCGGCGCTCAATCATAACGAAATAAAAAAAGCCCCCCGGATCACCGGGGGGCTTTTTTCATGTGGTGGTGAGGCCGCCGCCGGACCGCTGGACTTAGCCCGCGCTGCGCGCTTTGACGGCCTTACGTTTGGCGCGCGCAATATAGCGGTCGATCTGGCGTTCCAGAATGGACAATGGGACGCTGCCATTCTCTAAAACCGCGTCGTGGAAATGACGAATATCAAAGTCATCGCCCAGACCGTCCTCGGCCCGTTTGCGTAACTCTAGGATCTTCATCTCGCCGATCTTGTAAGCCAGCGCCTGCCCCGGCCAGCTGATATAGCGGTCAACTTCCGTGCGGATATTGCTGCGGGACAGAGCTGAGTTTTCCAAGAAACACGCTTCGGCTTGCTCCCGGCTCCAGCCTTTCCAATGCATGCCTGTATCAACGACCAGTCGACAGGCGCGCCACATTTCATAGGTCAGTTGGCCAAACTTTTCATAAGGTGTCTCGTAAAGCCCCATTTCTGCAACAAGTTTCTCCGAATAAAGACCCCAACCTTCCCCGAACGCCGTCGCATAAAGCGACTTACGAAAATCGGGGATGCCTTCCAATTCTTGCGCCAAGGCGATTTGATGATGGTGTCCCGGCACGCCTTCATGCGCTGTCAGGGCCGGAAGATTATAGAGCGGACGTTGCGGTAAGTCATATGTGTTGACGACATAGAAGCCCGCGCGACCCGCTTCGGGCGATCCGGGCCAATACCGACCGGTCGTGTAGTTCTTTGCGATTTCGTCCGGCACTTTCATCACGCCGTATGGCAGGCGCGGCAACTTGCCGAAAAACTCGGGCATTTTGCCGTCGATACGTTTCGCCAGCCACGCGGCGTAATGCATAAGCTCAGCCTCAGTCTTCGCATAGAATTGTGGATCAGTGCGGAGGAAATCGAGGAAGTCGGCAAATCTGCCTTCAAACCCGGATGTTTCGATCACAGCATCCATTTCGCCGCGAATACGGGCGACTTCGCGCAGTCCCATCTCGTGAACCTCATCCGGCGTTAGATCTAGCGTAGTAAAGTTGCGCACCAGTGCCCGATAATAGTTGCGGCCTTCGTCAGTTGCGCCGACGCCAACGACAGCGCGGGCCGTGGGAGCATAGTCAGTTTCGAAAAACTCAAGTAATGCGGAGTAGGCAGGCAGAACCGATGTATTGACCGCGGCTAGCCCGAGGCCTTTTAAACGCTTTTGTTCTTTGGCCGAGATTGTGTCGTTCATGGTCTTGAACGGCGCATAGAGGGGATGATCTTCGGCTGTGCCGTCGGCTAGCCCGCGCACGGCGTCGATCACGCCGGGCAAGATCGCATCGCTTGCGGTAAATTCATCTTCCATGCCCCGGCGCATATTGGCTCGATGTTGGGCGAAATAACGCGGCAGCTGCGTCAGGCGCGCGGCATAGGCTTCATAATCTTCAGGCCGTTCAAACCGGGTTTGGCGCGAGACATAGCTCATCTCGTTGAAAAAGCCGGAGTCATTTACGAATGGCATGCGCGATTCATCAAAGGGGAGAAGTCGTTTCCTTTGATCGAGCAAGAACCCCATCATTTCATAGTTCAATCGCTGAGCTTCATTCAGCCCCGAGAATTCGGGCGACCGACGCAGGGCGGTATGACGACGATCTAGCGCTTCAATGCGTTCGCGTGACGTCATGCGGGCCGTCTCAGACACATCCGGCAGGCGGCGAAGCGCAGCGCGGTCCCCTTTTTCGCCCGCGGACACTGGATTATTGATCAACGCATTGGCTTCGAAATCAACGATCAGACGGTCGAGGCTATCTGATAAAGCGCATTGTGTTTGTCCGCCGATCAGGCTGACTTGATTGTCAGGGCATGTGAAATATTGCGCCATCGTATTATTATCAACTTGCCCGAGCGCGGCCATAGGCGCGAGTGTGCACAATGCGGTTGTCGCGGAGAGACGAAGAAATATTGACATGGTCAACCTTGTTTTAGGTGTAGAGCGTCTGAGAAAGGAATGTTTGTGCCGGAGAGTGCCAGACCTGTCTAGGACGCTGCGGTTTCCATAGCTTGGGCTAGGGTGACATCTTTCTGCGTTACGCCCCCGGCGTCATGGGTCGTGAGGGTCACATCAACGCGGTTATAGACGTTGAACCATTCCGGGTGATGATCCATTTTATCGGCAATAATGGCAATACGCGTCATAAATCCGAAGGCTTCTGCGAAATCTCCGAATTTGAATACTTTTGTGATAAAGTCATCGCCGCCTGTCCAACCGGTCAAGTCCTGCGCGACATCTTTGGGATTGAGACATTCCATGAAAACCTCGTCAAATTTTTAGGCATGATGCCAAATTTAAAATTATATTGCCATAATCAAGCCTCGTTTACCACGCATTAACCCTGATACAGCGACATGAGCGATCAAGAGGAGCGGACACAAAGTGCAGAGCATTGTCACTGCATTCGACCGAGACCTGGGCCTTATGAGACTTTTCTTTAAGCTGTCGGCAGCCTTATTCGCCGTGGCGATCCTTTATTTATCTTTGCAGCCCGCCGGCGGCATGACCGGTCCGCTCTATGCGGACAAGGTGCAGCACGCTCTGGCCTATGGCAGCCTTACCTTTTTAATGGCGGTCGGCTGGCCGAAACTTCGTCTTTCAGTGATTGTCATTTTGGCCACGACCTTCGGAATTGGGATCGAAATCGCACAAGGGCTGGGCGGGCATGGACGGATGTTATCCATTTATGACGCGGTGGCGAATGGTGTCGGCGCGAGTTTTGCGGCGCTAATCATTGGATTCTTTCGTAAATAAGGGTGTGTTTGTTCACCTTACGTTGGGGCTGGACGCGGCAGGGGTTTATAGTGAATAGTTGGTTTAAATTTGTGGAGGGTCAATATGACCTACCGTAGCGCCTTATTGGGGGCGTCATTTTTGATGATTGCTGGACCGGCGCTCGCGGGGCCGACCCCCCCATCTTATGTTCCAGACCTTCTTCCCCCAAACCCGGTGGCAGGGGAATGCTACGGGCGTGTCGAAATTCCGGCGCAATATGAGACGACGACGCAACGCGTTGTGACCCGCCAGGCGCATGAGCGTGTGCTTGTACAACACCCTCAATTACAGGCGACGACTGAACGTGTGATGGTCAAAGAGCCGAGCGTTCGTTATCTGGTTCGCCAACCGACCTATGGGACGGTCACGGAACAGGTTTTGACCCGTCCGGGTTTTGACAAGCTCTCCGTGAGTGAGCCTAGCTTTCAAACAGTGACAGAAACACTGCACACGGGTCGTCCGCGGCTCGTCTGGAAACGGGGCAACCCCACAAAACTTCGTGCACAAGGCTATAAAATTCATTCGACGGCGGATGCCGGTGTCGGCGGACGCGGTTACAGCTCGACAACCCAATATGGTCAGTCGGGTGGAGAGCGTTGCGGCAGTGTCTGTGAAATTTGGTGTCTGGTCGAGGAGCCCGGCGAAAGCGTGACGGTGACCCGGCAGGTCTTGAACCATTCTGGACAAGTCCACCGCACACCCGTGCCAGCGCGCTATCAATCCATTACCAAGCAAGTTGTAACCGATCCGGGTGGGGTGCAAAAGATCCCAGTGCCGGGCGAATATCGTGACCTCCATGTTGAAAAACTGGTCCACCCCGGCGGCACGGCGACAATCAATGTTCCGGCGGAATATGGCCATGCTCAGGGACGGAGGCTCGTGTCCGAGGCGCGCTATGAATGGCGTCGCATCGTTTGCAAACCGGGCGCGCAACAGACGGTACAGCACCAAACTATCCGTCATTCCCAACCGATCACTCATTCAAATAGACGCTATGTGACCTCGCAGCCGATAAGTCATGTGAACACGCATTTGAATTCTGGCGGATATAGCAACACGCTCGCTGGAACGACGACATATTCGTCCGGCACGACAACTCGTTATACTCATCCAACACCGCGCCGGGCCTATCAAGGCACGCTGACGCAGCCCCAACCGGCCTATACGTCGACTTATCGCGGTCCTTCGACGACACAGGGCCTGACCTATTCAGGGCAGGCACATACGACGGCGACGAAAGTCTCGTCCGCTTACCCTGATCGGGCGTACTCAGGTCCAGCTTATGTTGATCCGGCGCTGATTGATCCGCGCACTGGGCAAGTCCTTCGCTATGAAGGGCGGCATGAACCGAGCCGCACACGCCGCTAGTTTCATAGCGTGTGATGCCAATATAAAAAAAGCCCGCCTCACTGAGGCGGGTTTTTTTATTATCTGATGATTGCGGCGGCTATGACCCGCGCGGCAAGTCATCCTGATCGATCAGCCCGTCACTCGCTTCTTTTTCTTTGTCGAAATAGGCCTTCGTCAACTTGAACACGACAGGCGATAGAAGGGCCAAGCCGATCAAGTTTGGCACGGCCATCAACCCGGTAAGACTATCGGCGATGAGCCAGAAAGTTGCGACCACAATATTGTCTTCGCCAGTCTCGAACGACAGCGCGAAAGTCGACGCAAATACGGCGAGGATCCAGAGGCTACGGAATATAGGGATCGACTTTTCTTTGAACAGAAACGCCGTGCAACGCTCGCCATAATAGGACCAACCGATGATGGTGGTGAAAGCGAAGATACACAGGCTAATCGTCACGATGTGCCCGCCAAAGCCGACCAAGGTTGCCTCAAAGGCGGCCGCCGTGAGCGGAACTCCAATCTCGCATCCGGGCGGTGTTGAGCCGGTTTCAAGGATTTCGAGAATGGCGGGGCTGGCCAAGCAGTCAGCGCCGACAACACCGGAGGTCAGGATGACGAGCGCTGTGATGGTGCAGATGATCATCGTGTCGATGATCGTGCCTAACATGGCGATCATGCCTTGATTGACGGGATCATTATTTTGCGCCGCGGCGTGGGCGATGGGCGCAGAGCCTTGTCCGGCCTCATTCGAAAATAAGCCGCGGGCGATACCCTTTTGCATCGCCAGCATCATTAATCCGATGGTGATGCCCGTGCCCGCTTCTTGGGCACCAAACGCGCCTTTGAAGATCAAGCCGAACGCCGCAGGGACATTGCCGATATTCGCGCCGATCACGATCAACGCCGCTCCGACATAGAGCACGGCCATGAAAGGCACGAGGCGTGATGCGACAGAACCAATCCGCCTGATCCCGCCGAAAATAACGCCACCGACTAGGAGCGATAGAATGAGTGCGACGATCCGTGGGTCGAAGTTATATTGGCTTTGCAAGGCGTCAGCGATGGAATTGGCCTGAACCGCATTGCCGGTCGAAAGAGCACCAATAATGCCAAAGACCGCAAAAGCGCCTGCCAACCATAACCATTTCGGGCCGAGGCCATTTTTGATATAATACATTGGGCCGCCGACGCGATTGCCGTTGGCGTCGATTTCGCGGTAACGCACGGCAAGAACGCCTTCAGAGTATTTCGTCGCTGTGCCGAGGATGGCTGTGACCCACATCCAAAAAACCGCGCCCGGGCCGCCAATCGCAATAGCTGCCGCGACACCCGCGATATTACCAGTCCCGACCGTAGACGATAGCGCCGTCATCAAGGCGGCAAAAGGGGATACGTCGCCCGCATCTGTATTGGCGCCGCGTTTGCGAAACAGTTGGCGGAAGGCGTAGACAATTTTGGTGATCGAGCGACCGCGCATACCGATCGTGAGGAATAGACCCACGCCCAACAGCAGTAACATCATGGGTGGACCCCAGACGAAGCCGTTGAACGCTTCCATCAGCTTTGCGAAGGTTTCCATGTTTTCCCCTGATCATTTCCTGACACTATACTCTGTATAGCATTCGCGATTTTCAATGTTCACTGCCGCAATCGTGACGTCGCGCCAAGGGCTAATTGGGTTTCATACACGTCAAGGTGTTGCGAGGTCGGAGAAGGCGGCTGCGAGGGCGGGATCGCTGCCCGTGGCATCGCTATCGGCGGAAAACAGGGCGACATCAGCGACGAAATCTTCGCGTGGCGTGCCGTCGACATGGAACAAGGTTTCGGTAGGAATGGACAGGGTGATTTTATTATCATCAAAGGAAAAGTTGCTCATCCCACCGAGGAGGTCGCCCATATCTGACGCGATGGTGTGAACCCCTAAGGCATCCATCCCGATAACGATCCCTTCGCCCATACTTCCGGTCCAATATCCGCCCAGAACAATGGTTCGCGCCGGGTCGAAGAAGGGTTCGCGTGGATAAACTTGCTCAATAAAACGACGCGGAACTGTGAATTCGCGGTCGAGTGACGGGACTTCGTGAATTTGAAACGGCTGCACCTCGGCTGTGAAATGCCCCAAAATGGATCGACCGACTTCGGCATTGCCTCCGCTCGGCGTATTGCGCAAATCAAGGATGACACCGTCGGCGTCAGTAACCGTAGCCATGGCCGCATCAAACGCGGTAATCAGCCCATTATCGCCGAGGCGATTATTGATCCGAAGAATGGCGATGTTGGATCCATCCGGCGTGGTGACGCGGCGGGTTTCGACGGCGGGGCTATCCATAATGTCTTTGGCCAAGAGGCGAGGGTTAGCCAGCGTCACAGACTGCACTGTGCCATCGGGGAGTCGAACGTCGATCTGACGGTCACCTTCGCGGCGGCCATTAGCGACAAGGGTTGCGGCATAAGCGCGTTGCGCGTCCGAGGGTTGGTCAAGAAAATCGGCGAAGACGGCCGACACATGCCGCGCAATCGGCACGCCATCGACGGCAACGATATCCGACCCTGTTCGCAAACCTCCGGCCAAGGCGGCCGATCCGGCTCGCACATCAAGGATAGAATAACGTCCATCCTGATACCCAATTTGTAGATCGGACGCGGACGGAATTGTGTTAAAGTCTGCGGCGTCTCTGGGGCCGAAGCCAAGATGAGGATCAGTAAACGCAAACGTCGCGCGGTGCAGTCGACGTCTGAATTCCTCTCGGTCAGTCGCGGTCGAAACAAGCGCGCCGACTTTATCCAGATAAACGTCCGCATCGAAGCCTCGGCTGTCGCGATAGGCATAGAAGAGATCAAAATCAGCTCGGACATTTGTCCAGACGGCGTCCGCGTCAAAGTCAGAGGCGCTGATGTCGACCGGGTCTAGCGTCGGCTCAATCATATCTTCCGGATTTTGACACGCGGTCAAAAGCAACGGAACAGCGACGGCGAAAAGTCGTTTTAGGGTGCGGTTTTCCATTCCTTCCGCTAGCAATTTCGACACGCTTTAAAAAGGTTGGTTTTTGACAACGCGCCTATTGGTTTTTCTACCCTTTTTGGGGTAGGGCGACAGCCATGTTTGATCGTATCTCTGCCGTTCCCCCTGACGCCATCATGGCCCTGATGCAGCAATGCAAAGAGGACGCTCGACCGGAAAAAGTCGATCTCGGTGTCGGTGTCTATAAGGATGTTGCCGGGGGTGTGCCAATCATGCGCGCGGTCAAGATGGCGGAAGAGCTTATTTTCGGCGAAGAAAAAACCAAAACTTATGTCGGTACGACAGGGCGGGTGGGTTTCCGTGACCATGTGCTCGATCTCGTATTGGGCGCGGATCATCCTGTTCGTCATAGTGGGCGTATTGCCTCCTCACAGGCCGCCGGTGGGTCTGGCGCGTTGCGGCTTGGTGCGCAGTTGGCCTTTGCGGCCAGCCCGAACGCGACTGTTTGGGTGTCGACACCGACATGGGCGAACCATGTGCCGTTGATCGGCTCAACAGGTCTTAAGCTGGAAAGCTACCCTTATTATAACCGCGAAACGTTGGGCGTCGATTTTGACGATATGCTGGCGCATTTGGACGCCAACGCCAAGCCGGGTGATCTGGTGCTGTTGCATGGCTGTTGTCACAATCCGACTGGCGCGGACCTGTCTAACGCGCAATGGGAGCAACTCATACCGTTCCTCAATGAGCGCAAGCTCGTGCCCTTTATTGATCTGGCTTACTTGGGCCTTGGTCTGGGTTTGGTTGAAGACGGTTATGGTATTCGGTTGACGATACGGGACTGCCCCGAAGTCATTTTTACGGTGTCGGCGTCGAAGAACTTCGGCCTCTATAAAGAGCGTGTGGGCATGCTCGGCGTTATTTGTGCGGACACGGCGCATATGCCTGCCGTGCAATCGCAGCTTGGCGCCATTCAACGCACGCTGATTTCTATGCCGCCCGACCACGGCGCGCAGATTGTTGAACGTATTCTCGGAAACGGTGATTTGCGGCGCATGTGGTCTGACGAATTGACAGAGATGCGCGGCCGCATTCGCGGTCTGCGTCAGTTGCTGAGCGAAGCGCTCGACGTGCAGGGCGGTGCCCATATCGCGCGGGCTGTCATCAATCAGAACGGTATGTTCTCCATGCTGCCCGTGACAAAAGATCAGGCTGAACGTTTGCGCCAAGAGCATGCGATTTACATGACTAATTCGGGACGCATCAATATTGCGGGCGCGAATGTGAGTAATATCCCGTCTGTCGCGACAGCGTTGCTTGAGGTGTTGAGCTAAGCGTTAACCCGTTACGCAGGACGCCAGCCCATCGTTGCGGACAACGCTAGCGCGTTGCTGCAAGGTGCGGGCTCGGCCCTGCACATAGGATCCAGGTGGGTTGACCCGCCATTTATTCGGGCTGGGCAGGACGGCGGCGAGCAAAGCCGCTTCGCGCGGGGTCAGCTCTGAGGCGGATTTACCAAAGCGGGCTTGAGCGGCGGCTTCGGCGCCAAAGATGCCGTCCCCCCATTCGGCGACATTTAGATAGACCTCCATGATTCGGCGTTTGGTCCAGACCGTGTCGATGTAGAGCGTGAGCCACGCCTCGACTGCCTTGCGTGCATAGCCGCCACCATTCCACAAAAACACATTTTTGGCCGTTTGTTGCGTGATGGTTGATCCGCCCCGCCGCCGTCCGCCGGATTGATTGTCCGCCATGGCGTCGGTGATAGCGTTAAAGTCGATGCCGACATGTTGACAGAAGCGCGAGTCCTCAGCGGCGATGACCGCGTTAATGAGATGCGGCGAGATACGCTCAATCGGCACCCCGTCGCGGCGTAAGTCTGTTCCATCAGGTCGCAACATCATATTCCATGTCCCTTTGACGGGAAGCAGTGCGTGGCCGAGCCCCATCAGATGAACGGCGAGAAAAAGAATAGCGAGGCCGAGGACACTGTAACGGATGGCCCGCTTGAGTGACGCAAGGCGGTTTGTGTGGGTGGTCATAAGGGCGTGTCTAAGTAATGTGAGAGATAGGCCGCAACGGCGATCCGGGCTTGGTCTAACGCAGCGGGGCGTTGGGTTGCGGGTAACCGATAAAGGCGACGCTCGACGCCTTCTAATAAAGCGATGACCGTTTGCGTGACTTCGCTGACAAGCGCCGGGTCGAGGTGCGGCAGGCTGCGGTGCAGTAACGCGCCGAGGAGCTGTGTAATTTCATCCTCACCGCGGTCGCCAAGATCGACATGCATCATCAACGCGCCATAGGCCGGATGGGAGCCGTGCATTGCGCGCAAGTGATCAAAGGTTAGATCGAGATGATCGCGCCAGTCACGCTCTTCGCCGACCTTATTATCTTTTAACGCTTTGATTGTTCCGGCGTTCATCCGCTCGAACAAGGACAACAGCAGATCATCGACATTGGCAAAATAGCGATAGATTGATCCAATCGGAACGCTCCCGGCTTCGGCAATCAGGCGTGTCGTGATCTCGGCGGGCGCGTGATCGCTGAGCAGTTTTTCGGTCGCGTCGAGAATAGCCGTGCGCTTGGCGGCAGACCGGGCCTGCTTGGGCGGCGGTTTGCGGAACGCTTCAGTCGATCGTGACAGTCTGCTTGGCATAGCGTCCTGCTAACCTCGCAAACCCCTCCGCGCAAATCTTCAGTGAGAGGTTGACTAAAAAGCGAACACTGTTCATGATTTCAATTGGGAGGATCAATTATGCGTAAATTTCTACTCGGGACCGCCATACTGCTAGCGGCGTGTTCGCAGGCCGATGCGCCAGTTGAAACGGACGCGGCTTATCAGGACACCCTTCAACTGGCTTTGCTCGACGCCAAGCCGGGCGACGTCATTATGATTCCCGCAGGGACGCACAGTCTTGATCGTGGCCTCTCCCTCAGCGCCGAGGGTGTGACCATTCGCGGCGAGGGCATGGATACCAGCATCCTATCGTTTAAAGGCCAGATTGCAGGCGCAGAAGGTCTGCTCGTGACGGGGGATAATGTCGTCCTTGAAAACTTTGCAGTCGAAGATGCCAAAGGCGACGCGATTAAAATCAGTGACACGGACGGCGTGACGATCCGGGGTGTGCGCGTCGAATGGACGGGGGAAGCCAAGACTGAAAACGGAGCCTATGGTCTATATCCCGTGCAAACAACGAATGTATTGATCGAAGACGTCGTTGCCATTGGTGCGTCTGACGCCGGTATATATGTCGGTCAAAGCCGAG
Organism: Litorimonas sp.; assembly: GCA_051251645.1. Classification (GTDB taxonomy): domain Bacteria; phylum Pseudomonadota; class Alphaproteobacteria; order Caulobacterales; family Maricaulaceae; genus Litorimonas. Next base: position 62,365 of record JBPOEY010000001.1, read on the forward strand.
GCGTGATTGTTCGCAATAGCCGCGCCGAACGCAATGTCGCCGGAATCGAAATTGAGAATACGCAGGATGCAGATGTATACGGTAATTTAGCGACCGATAATACGGGCGGTATTCTTGTCTTTAATATGCCGGGACTGACACAGCCGGGTGGCCGTGTGCGTGTGTATGATAATGATGTTTATGAAAATGACCGCGGCAATTTCGGTCATCCTGGAACGCCTGTCGCGTCCATCCCCGCCGGATCGGGCGTTGTGGTGAACAGCCATGACGATGTCGAAATTTTTGAAAACCGTATTCGCGATAACCGCACGGCGAACATTATTATCGCTTCGGTTTATTCTTCCAATTTCGCTGATAGCTCTTTCTCGGACACATTTGACCCTTATCCGGACCGCATCCATGTCCATTCCAATGAATTATCAGGCGGCGGCGACAAACCGGACGGCATGGAATTAAAAGCGGCTAAGACTCTGAAATTTGGCCTGACCGGCCGCTTCCCGCATGTGCTGTGGGACGGTTATGTGCGCGGTGAGGATGACCCGAAAATTTGCATTGAGGAGACGGAAGCGGAGGTCTTTAATGCTGACCTTCCCAATGAGTCAAAAAACATGCGTGTTGAAATGGATCTGCACAGATGCACCCTACCGCGTCTTGCAAAAGTAACCCTCGAAGAGGGATGAAACGTCTCGCGCTCATTATTACGGGCCTGCTGACGGCGTGTTCGCAGGCCCCGGATTCTGTCATCTTTCACGCGGCCAGTAACCCAGCAACGCTGGCAGAGTGGAATGTGTTGGATATCCGCCAAGGTCATCTGGTGCCGAGTGGTGGCAGTATTGCCTATGAGGTGAATGCCCCGCTTTTTACGGATTACGCGCATAAGCTACGCACCATCCATACGCCGTCCGTCGCGCCTGTTCTCGAAGACGGCAGTCTTGATTTCCCTGTCGGCACCATCATTTCCAAAACCTTCTATTATCCAGAAGACGAAAAGGGTGTTGTGAAGACGTCCGACTTTGGCGGCGATGCGATTGAGCTGTCCACGCACCGTTTGATCGAAACGCGATTAATGGTTCTGCGCGACACGGGATGGGCCCCCGTCAGCTATGTCTGGAACGAAGACGAGACGGAAGCCCGTCTAAAACGCACAGGCGCTGTCGTGCCACTCACCTTATCCGGCACAGATTTTGCCTATGTCGTGCCCAATGAAAACCAATGTTCGGGCTGCCATGCCTCCGACATGACGACCAAAGACCTCCACCCACTCGGGGCAACGGGGCCACAGATTAAAAACCGCGGTCACATGGTTGTCGGCGGTGTGATGCAACACGGCGCGACCGCCGTGCAGGCGGATTATCGGGACACGACATTCTCGCTTGATGTGCGGGCTCGCTCTTACTTGGCGAGCAATTGCGCCCATTGCCATAATCCGGTTGGGCCAGCCGACACGTCTGGTCTCGATTTGACGCTCAGTGCCGATGTGGGTCCGGAAATGGGGCGATGCAAACCGCCTATCGCCGCGGGATCTGGCACGGGCGGTCACAAGTTTTCGATCATGCCCGGCGATCCGGACAGTTCCATCATGGCCTACCGCATGGCCAGTACAGATCCCGGATCAATGATGCCGGAATTAGGCCGTAGCCTCGCGCACGCTGAGGGTGTTGCGTTGATTCGAGAGTGGATCGCGCAAATCGACGGTGATTGCGGGACGTAGACGGTCGCCCATAAGCGCGTTAGCGTCTTCGATACGTCGTGATGGGAGCCTGCCATGTCTGAAGCCTTACAACCCTATCGAGATCGTCACATGGCAAGCGGCGAGATCGCCGACTTATCTCCCTATCTAGGTGATCGGACATTCGACGCGCTTTGGACGGATTATCAACGCGACGGCTATGTCATTATTGAAAACGTCCTGACACCTGACGCGATTGGGTCGATTCGCGGGGCGCTCGCACCACATTTTACCAAGACCGGGCGCAATGATTTCGAAGGGCTTAAGTCCAACCGCGTCTATGCGCTGGTGGACAAAGACCCCGCCGTGTTTGGAGAACTCGCGTTACATCCTTTGGCGATGGCCTTCGTTGAGCGAGAATTGGGGCGATCTTGTTTATTGTCGGCCATGCTCGCGATCCGGCTATTGGCGAATGAGACAGTGCAGGATTGGCATTATGATGACGAGCAAATCATGGTCCCGCGTCCGCGTCCCGCCTACGGGGTTAGTACCTTCTGGGCGATTGACGACACCACTGATACTAATGGCGCGACGGAGATTATTCCCGGGAGTCATTTATGGGACGCCTCCGTGCCAAGACCCGCACGCGACCATATAGATTATATTCGCGCGACGATGCCGGCCGGGGCGTTGATGATTGCCAAAGGGACGTTGTTTCATCGCGGTGGCGCCAACCGAACGAAGCAGCCGCGCCTCATTATCACGCCGCAATATTGTCCCGGTTGGGCGCGTCCTTTGGAGACTATGCTTCTGGCTGTGTCGCGAGAGAAGGTCGCAGTGATGCCACAACGCCTGCGTGAACTGCTTGGCTATAATCTGCACGCGGCCTTTATGGGCTATGTGGATGGTCAACACCCGGACCGGGTGTTGGGACTTTAGGGGTGAGCCACCCTTCGTAATGAACCAGACGGCGCAATATGGGGACCGTCACATCGACGTGAAAAGTAAATCGCCCCGACGCGTCGACCGCCTAATAAACATCACCACCGGGCGCTAGAGCGTGGGGTCGGGGGATGCCGCAGAGGGATCAGCCCTGAGTCTCGTAACGCAATTTCCCTTCATCCAAAGACAGGCGTGTTTGAACCGCGACAGGACCGAGCTGTTCGACAACACAGCCCTCTGCGCGTCCCGTTCCGGCATATTGTCGGTTGAACATTGTGCGTCCTGAATAGATCCACGACCAATGCTCGCGACCTTGCGGGTCGGTCGTGACCGAGATTTGCAGATCATGAGCTCCCGCTTTAGGAAACCCAAATAGCGTAGCGATAAAGCGAACCAGTGGCTTGCGACCTCGCGTGACGTGCGCGCGGCCAGTAAACGCGTCGCCCTCATGAAAGAGTCTAATTGGACCCGGCACGTCAGCCACCGCACGGCCCAAGCTGCGAGCATAGAGCGTCCCAGCCTGAGGCGTGCGCGGACTTTGTGTCATAGGAACCGCGACTGTTCGCCGGGCGTCGGCAGGCGGCACGTGTCTCGACGCCCAAACCAGCGCAGTCGATTGCTGGCGATGCGTTCATAGCCCCAATCCCGGATTGGTCGCGGCAAAAGCCGAAACACGCCCATGGCGCGCCATGGCCAACCCAGCCGCTTAAACATGGCCAATGTTCCGTCAGACCGGACCCGCGCGCGCCCATTCTCAATCAGAATGTTGGTATCATAATCGCCAGATTTATAGCCGTAATGCTCATAGAGGGCTTCGCCGAGCGGGCTTTGTGCTGGCAGGAAACGGAATATTCCGTCATCCCGCGCGATCAAAAAATCCACCCAGCCTGAACAGAGCGCACAATATCCGTCAAAGACAATAACGGGCGTGCGGTCGTCAAAATCCGGGACATCAGGATCGGACCTATAGCTATACGCTTCCATAAGCAGGACATAGTGACCCAGTTCGGAACCGTATAGTCGCTTGCCGCGCTATTCCTGCAAAGGAGATATGCCATGACGACACGACAAGAGATGAAAGCCGACGCTCGCAGGAGTGCTAAAGACGCCCCCAAAGCTGACCCAGATATGGCCGCTGAAGCGCTCGAGGACGCCAAAGGGGCAACACAACAGCCCGCGCAGCCCGTCTATAAGACACAGACTGAGGATATTGCGGGCAAAAATATCCACCGCGATAAAGACCAAATCATCAGCGAATTTGACGATCCAGCAGCCAATAAAGTCCGCTGACTATCCGCGCAGGACTGCGCCGATTTTCTCTGCCGCCTTAATAATTTTTGCGCTGACGGCTTCGATTTGTGCGTCGGTCAATGTTTCGTCTCTTGGCGAGAGGGTGACATCGATGGCGAGGCTTTTTTGGCCATCGTCAATTCCTATGCCGACATAAACATCGAACAGGGATACATCGGTGATCAGGGCTTTATCTGCACCGCGCGCGGCCTTGACCAGATCCCCTGCCGCGACGTCGTCAGCCACGATAAAGGCAAAGTCACGATGAACAGGCATAAGGCCGGACAGCGCCAGAGCGCCTTTTGACTTCCCAGCGGATTTTTTGCCTTTGCGGGGCGCAGGCAGGTTTTCCGGCCAGACTTCAAACGCAACAACGCGTCCGGCAATCCCGAGCGCTTTGAGCACGCGCGGATGCAACTCACCAAAATCGGCGAGGATATTCTTCGGGCCCATTTGCAAGCGACCTGACCGACCGGGATGCCAATAATCGCCTGTTGGTTTGGATAGTTGCAAATTGTCGACATTCGCACCCATGGCGTCCAGCGCCGCGAGCGCGTCGGCTTTTACCGTCAGCGCTGTGATCTGATCGGCGCCCGCCCAATCGCGGGCGGGTTCAACGCGGCGTAGACCCGCTAATGTGAGCGATTGATCGTTCGGCTCTGTGCCGCGGTAAACCGGACCCAACTCGAACAAGGCCGCCCCCGGGTAGCCGCGGTCGGCGGCCGTCTGTCCGGATAGCAAGAGGTGGATCAAGGCCGAGGGGCGCATGACATTGAGGTCTGTGCTGATCGGATTATCGAGGTGCAGCGCGGGCGCACCGCCGCCAAAGGCTGTCGCGTGGGCGTCAAGCACGAAAGACCAACTGACCGTCTCGGACAGGCCCTGCAACGCCAACGCACGGCGCGCCAGACGTGTGCGTCTCTGCGTCAAAGTGGCCGTCGGTTCGCGGCGTCCGGGCAAGGCCGGGAGAGACGTAGCCGGAAGTTTTTCAAACCCGGCGATACGCGCCACATCTTCGACGAGGTCGGCTTGCAGTGTGACGTCGCGTCGGCCCGTCGGCACGGACATCGTCCACGGCGTGGCTTTGCCTTGGCGCTCAAACCCGAGAGTTTCCAAAATGCGCTGAATTTCGTCTTCGCCTGGCGTGAAGCCAAGCAATTGTTCGACCCGGGCAGGATCAAACGTCACAGCGTCCGGAGCCGTTGGAATTTCGCCCGCTACGTCGACTGTGCTCGCTTCACCGCCGCAGAGATCAAGGACAAGGCGTGTCGCCATCTCCATCCCGTCGCGCATGAAGCCCGTATCAATGCCGCGCTCAAAACGGTATTTCGCATCTGAGTTGACGCCGAGGCGCTTGGCCGAACGGCGGATCGTGAGCGGATCAAACACCGCGCACTCAATCAGAATATCGGTCGTTGTTTCGGACACGCCAGAGCTTTCACCCCCGACAATGCCGCCGAGTCCCAAAATGCCTTTTTCATCGGCAATCGCGACATCATCGGCGCTCGCTGTATAGCTTTTGTCGTCCAGCGCCTTGAACGTCTCGTCTTCGCCCATCCGAACGATGATGCTGCCCTCAACTTTGGCGAGGTCATAGACATGCAACGGTCGCGCCCGGTCAATAGTCATGAAATTGGTGATGTCGACGAGGGCCGAGATCGGACGCAAGCCGATGGCTTTGAGTTTATCTTGTAGCCATTGTGGGCTCGGGCCATTTTTAACGCCGCGCACGACACGCCCGACAAAGGCCGGACACGCGTCCGCCGCTTCGATCAGGATTGTTTGTTCATTATCGAAACTGCCTTGGACCGGCTCAATCGTCTCAGGCTTCAACGTGCCAATCCCCGTCGCAGCGAGATCCCGCGCAATCCCGCGCACGCCAAGCCAATCAGGACGATTGGGCGTGACTTCGAAATCGATCACCGGATCGTTCAGACCGAGCACGTCAGAAATCGGCGTGCCGATAGGCGCTTCCGGCAGTTCAATAATGCCGTCGCTATCGTCGCCAAGGTTTAACTCATCGGCGGAGCACATCATGCCAAAGCTCTCGATGCCGCGAATTTTACGGGGCTTTTTATCGAGGCTGAAATCAGGGCCGGGAATATAAGTGCCGAGCGGGGCAAAGGCGACATAGATGCCCGCGCGCGCATTTGGCGCGCCGCAAACAATCTGTTGCTCGCCATCCTTGGTCGCGACGCGGCAAAGCTTCAACTTGTCGGCGTCCGGGTGTTTTTCAGCCGAGAGGACATGACCGACGGTAAAGTCGGACAGGGCGGCCGCCGGGTCGATGACCTCTTCAACCTCAAGACCCGCCATGGTCATGGCGTCCACGATTTCGGTCAGGCTCGCATCCGTATCGAGGTGTTCTTTGAGCCAAGAGAGAGTGAATTTCATGAGAATGTCTCAGAGAGGCGAATGTGGGGCTGACGGTTCATGACAAGCCGCTTTCTAGGTTTGCCTGCAATAGCGGGCTAAACCCGTAGTGACCGAGCCAGCGCGGATCGCCCGCGAACATGTCGCGCAGGTCGGGCATGCCGTATTTGAGCATGGCGAGGCGGTCGACGCCCATGCCGAAAGCGAAGCCTTGATAGACCTCTGGATCAAGGCCGCAGGATTTCAGCACGTTCGGGTGAACCATGCCGCAGCCGAGGATTTCCATCCAGTCGTCGCCGGAGCCGATCTTGATCGACGCGCCGTCACGTTCGTAACGGACGTCCATTTCGGCGGACGGTTCGGTGAACGGGAAGTGGTGCGGGCGAAAGCGAGTTTCGACATCGGCCTCAAAGAAAGCGGAGATGAAATCCATCAGGCAGCCCTTGAGGTGGCCCATGTGAATATTTTCGCCGATGACTAGGCCTTCGACCTGGTGGAACATCGGCGTGTGCGTTTGGTCAGAATCACAGCGGTAGGTCCGGCCCGGCGCAATAATGCGAATGGGCGGCTTTTGGTTCATCATGGTGCGGATTTGCACGGGCGATGTGTGGGTGCGCAGGACTTTCTGAATGCCCTCAGCGTCCGGCACCATGAAAAATGTGTCGTGCATATCGCGCGCCGGATGTCCGGGCGGGAAGTTCAGCGCGGAGAAATTATGAAAGTCGTCCTCAATGTCCGGGCCTTCAGCGACAGAAAAGCCCATGTCGGAGAAAATCACGGCCATCTCTTCCATCACTTGCTGCACGGGGTGCAGCGTGCCGACGGTGCGACCAACGGGGAGGGACATGTCCATCGTCTCCGACGCAAGCGCCGCATCAAGGGCCACGTTCTCTAGCGCGACCTTGCGCGCATCGACCATCGCAGCGACGTCATTTTTCAAGCCATTGAGCGCAGGACCCATGACTTTTTTCTCGTCCGGGCTCATTTTACCGAGGCCGCGCATCATCATGGAAATTTCGCCCTTTTTGCCGAGCGCGGCGACGCGCACCTCGTCCAGCGTGGCGAGATCAGGCGCAGCGCCAATCTCGGTCTCGAAACGGCTGGCAATGGCCGCGATGTCTGGGGTGGCGTCGCTCATGAGAGTGTCCGAAAAAAGCGCGAAGGCAGATCGGCGTTGCGCTTACGGCGGGACAGGCAATTTCGCAACCGTGACGGTGCAGTCTGAGGGAGGTAGGGTCGCCAGTGTGGCGGGACTAGGTCGCAACGCGCCGGGCTTTGGAGCCTTCAAAGGTCGTTTGGCCATTCGGCTGTTTGCCGACAGGTTCAAAAACGGGCTCGATTTTTAAACGACGATAAAGACCTGGCACGCCGGGCACAGGGTCCAGCTCGCTATATTGATCCTGTAAATCTTCGCCCGAGCCGAGGATGAGGTAGCCATAGGGGCGCAAGGTCTTGGTCAAACTCCGAATGACGCGGATACGGGCAGACCGGCTATAATGGGCGATCGCACCGCGGAACATGACGACATGATACTCGCCCATTGTATCCGAGCCCGCCATGAGGTGCATATCTTGGAACGTGACATTTTCACGCAAATGCGCGGCAGCCAACCAATCCGTCGACCCGGAGGTCAAATCCGGGGTGAAGTTTGCCACAAGGTCGCGGGCCGAGAGACCGCGCTGCACTTCAAAATGGGTATATCGTCCCGTGCGAGCGCGTTCGAGGGCTTGGTTTGGGTAATCGACCCCCGTCATATGCAGAGCGAGAGACCCCATCATGGCTTGCGCCGCCGCGTAACGGGCCCGGATCGCGATGGAATAAATATCCTGCCCCGATCCACACCCATACGACAATAAATCAATCCTTCCGCCACCTCGTTTTTCAATCAGGTCCGGTAGGGCGACGTTGAACAATGTATCAAACGACAAGGGATCGCGATTGAAATGGGTATCGCGTTCGACCAGCGCCGAGACAACCTGAATGGCGAGCCGCGATTTTCCGACGGAAAAGAGCTCTTGGACCATAGAATCTAGATTATCGAATCCCTCTTTGCGGGCGAGGCTCGAGAGGCGTGTTTCGACCAAAAACGCATGGTCGGACCCCATCTGCACACCGGAGAGTTGCAGAGTAAGACGCCGCAGCGCTTCGTAATATGTGGGTCTGAGGCTCAGGGCACCGCGCACGCTACAGTCTCCCCATCCAATAGCCCAGCCAAAGCGAATTTTGATCCAATAATATCGGAATCAAACGGCTTCATAATATATTCGTCCGCACCCGCCTTCAGGGCGAGGACGATCTGTTCCACACTGCGTTCACCTGTGCAGAACAGAATGGTTGGCATGGGGGTGCCATTTTGCTGCATCATGTCGCGAAGGCTGGCGATGAATTCGGCGCCGCCCATGTCAGGCGTTTTCCAGTCTAACATAACCGCTTCAGGCGACATGCCTGCGCACGCATCCAGCGCATCTTGACCTGACCGCGCTTCGATCACTTCAAAGCCAAGTTCACGAATAATCCGGGCCGCAACACGGCGAACCATGGCCGATTGATCGACGATCAAGCACCGCCGGCTCATTGGTCCACCCCATTAAAATTGGCCAATCCGCCATCCATCAAAGCGGCCAGCTGGGCGCGCAATTCGCCTTCGGTATCCTCTGTGATCATTGGCGGCCGCACGGGTGTCACGGGGTCCACGTCAATCTCGCGAGCGATAGTTTCAAGTGAGTCCTCGATGCGTTCGCTCAAGGGAATGGCGAAAGCATCAAAGCCTGATCCGGAAATCAGCAATTCATTGCCTGAGGCACAAATATCTAAGCGTCCAACCCCTTGAAGGGGGAGGTTGCTGGCGATGAGGTCACTCAATCGCTCGAACAGGCGGGTTTGAACGGTATCGGCAGAGCCTGCGTCGATCAGAACGTCATCCAGCGAATGCGAGACGGAAAATATTTTTTCATACTCGCGGCCAAATTCGAGCAATTTCTGCACGAGGCCAGGCATAATCCATTCGATCCTGTCAACAGACAAGGGTTGCGGGACATCCACCCCATCAGAGGCGTCTTGGATATCTGATGTGGGCTGAGTTTCGTTATGCAGCACGGCTGTCAGGTCAATATCCATCAGGCGTGACAAGGCGACCTGCTCTTGTTCGGACGCATGGGGAAGTAAGCTGCGGAGGGTCTGTTTTGCGACTGTCTGCGTTTGTTCGTCGGATAGGGCTTCGGGGTCCAAAAGCGTTGGGGCATCCCGTCCCATTTCCGTTTCGACGTCTAACAGGCCAGCTTCATATTGACCGAGTAACTTATTGAGTACGAATAATCGTCCATCAACGCGGGTCCAATCGATCGGCATATGGACGTTACAGCGTTGAATGAGGCCGAGCGCCTCTTGGGCACTGCGATAGATGGCACGGGCGCGGGCGCGCTTGGCTTCGCGTTGAATGATTCCAAGACGTTCGCAGAGCCAAATCGGGTCACGGCCTTTGCTGAGCGACCCTGTATTTGTCTGTGTTCGGTCGGCGTCGATAATGGCGGTCATCTCTAAGCCCGCTTTGAGGCTGAAATAACGGGATCGATTGAGGTCGTCGCCCTCATTGGCGGCGATGCTACTACCAGACAGACCTGTCCCATAGTGAGGGGGGGCTGCAAGCGCAGCCTTTTCGGTCTGTGTCTGTCTCAGTCGCATGGCGTCGCGGAATCCGTCAGCGAGGGGCGTCCTCTAATGTTCCCCCTCATTGCGCAAAAGGGTTAACTCCGCGCTAAACCAAGTGGGAAGAATGAGAGGAATTTGTCTCTCAAATCTTCAGCTTTTGATAAGGAAATAGCGGCGACGGCTTTGACCTTGGGGCCGCTTTATGCAGGGAAGTCAGCTTGGAAGGTTACAATGTCTTCGCCGGCTGTCGCGGTAATCTGCCCGCCCGCTTCGCGCGCTATCATGCTGGCGTAAAAAGGTTGGATTGAGCGACCGTCAAAGCCGTGATCCGGCGCGCGCCCTAAAAGCGCGCGTTCCACGGTTTCATCCAGCTTGGCGCGCGGGCCTTTGGAAATGATCGAGACGGATTGATCTGTTGTGACGATCCGGACTTCGCCGCCGCGGGGCACAGATTGGATTCCCAACATGGAGAGGTTGAGCAAAATACGCGCCCGCGATTTATCGATGCCGTCCGCATGGAAGTTGAACACAACGTCTGCTTTGGCATCCTCGAACATGTCGGACACTAAGGACGTAATCTCCTCGGCCCCGACAACTCCGGGGGCGGACCCACCAGCGCCGAACGCGAGACGTAAGAATTTCAGTTTTGCGGCGGCACGGCGCGAGCTGCTCTTGATGAGCGCCAGCGCGTCGTCATGCATGTCGGCATTGCTGTCGTCATCCAAAATTTCAATCGCTGTTCCAAGCGCCCCAACGGGGCTGACAAGATCATGGCATATGCGCGCGCATAAAAGGGCCGCAAGGCTGGAGGGGGTCAATTTCGGGGCGGTGCTCATACGCGGACTCATAGCTTTCCCGCCGCGCATGGCAATAGGCGCATGCGGGGCAAGGCCGCCCCTTGAATGCAACAGGGTGATGATGGAGGCGGCCTGATATTGAAGGGGTTAGTCTTGGAGAAGAGCCAAGGCTGCCTCCATCGCGGGATCATAGTTGCGCGCTGCCGACGTGGTGTTTTCCAAGAAGTGCAAATTAGGCCCGTCGCTCTCGCCATATATAGACAATCGCAAAGAAAAAGCCGCCCGATGGGGCGGCTTGTCTTTAATCGGTGTCGTCTCAGACTATTTTTGTTTCCAAACGCCGTCTTCTCCAAGCAGGAAATGACCGGGTTTCGCGTTACTAAACTGGGTCACGGCGGCGACCTTACCCACGTCTAGCAAGCTTTCATTCTTCTCTTTCGCCAGTTTAACGAACAGCGTCTTCCGACGAATATTGATGTCATCCATTGCGGCCTCAACATTGGGGGATAGCGCTGTTACGGCCTCGAGTTGGCCATTATATTTCTCACCGATTTCACCGCGGTCTTTGGCTGCATCAACAATGGCTTTAGAGCTTTGTTGGGCTTGCTGCGCTTCGGCGATGTTATAGCCGGACAGGTGCAAAGACATTGCGCCGCCTGCCAGTAATGCTGCGGCCATCAGGCCGGCTGTGAATAATTTTTTCATCTCTGCCTCCTCAGCAGACGGACCTAAAATAGGTCCGGATTGTTAGCGATCAGCGATTCGACATCTTTTTCGAGCTTCACGCGCACTTCCTGATCGATCCGTATCGCGAGTTCGATCCGGATTGGATCTTTTGGCGCGACGACTTCGATTTGGTGTTTGCATGCCGTCAATAAACACGCGCCTGCCAGAATCAGTCCGATATAAGCTGTCTTCATTGTCCGTTCCTACCGTGTAGAGTCTGAATGTCGCATGAAGGGGTGACGCTTCGCAAGCAAACTTACGGATTCGGGGCGATTTCGTCTCTGTTGAGGGTATTTTTATTATTGAAGGCTTTTGGCCCATTGTCGGAACCGGTCTAGAGGCTTAGCGTTAAACTCATATAATTCAGACGCTCTGTTACTTCAGACACATTGGAATCGACGATAATGGCTGACATGTTTACTGACCTTTTTACCTTGAGCTCGCTCTTTACCCTCGGGGCCTTGATCCTGTTACAAGCCGTGCTCGGCTTTGACAATCTGCTCTATATCGCGATTGAATCCAATAAGGTCGGGGATCCGGTCGCGGCCAAGAAAGTCCGTAACTGGGGGATCGGCCTGGCGGTCGCGCTGCGCATTGTTCTACTCTTCGTGATTGTGTCGCTCTTCGGCGTTTTAGCCGAACCGCTCTTCGCGTTTTCGACCGCCGTGATCGAAGGGGAGTTTACGCTGCAAGCCTTAGTGACGATCTTGGGCGGTGCGTTCATTATCTATACGGCGATGAAGGAAATCCATCACCTGTTACAAGTCGATCATATTGAGAACTCCGAAGGCTCAGGCGCGCGCTCCGTGATGAAAGCGATCGCCCTGATCGTGGCAATGAACTTAGTCTTCTCATTTGATTCTATTCTGTCCGCGATGGCGATCGCCAATGTTCAGACGGCGAATATTGTCGATGCCGCAGGGGTTACCTTGCAGTCGTTTGCTGAGGGTGACGTCGCAACCTGTTCAGCTTTCCTGATATCGAACCCGATTGCAGGGGCCGTGGAATGTCAGCCGGTGAAAACCTATCAAGTGCCCTTGATGGTCATTGCGATTGTCGCGTCGGGTATTGGCATGATCTTGCTCGCCGACCGGGTGACGAATTTTCTCAAGAAGAACCGCATGTATCAGGTCTTGGGCCTGTTCATCCTCTTCCTCGTCGGCGTCTTGTTGGTCACAGAGGGCGCGCATCTCGCCCATATGAAACTGTTTGGCTATCAGCTTGATGCGATGAGCAAGTCTAGCTTCTACCTTGTGATTGGGGTTCTGGTGGTCACCGACATTATCTCGAACCGCTACCAAAAACGCCTCTGGGCGCAGAAGCTGGCCGAGATTGAAGGCGATGATAGCGCCATGGCTGGGATTGCCGCTGTGGATAGCTTTAAGAACATCAAGCGGTCTGGCTAAGCCGCAATAACCCACAAAAAAGCCCCCGTCGATTTCATCGGCGGGGGCTTTTGTTTGTTCAGGCGGGAAAGGCTAGTTCAGCCCTTGCTCTTGACCGCGGCGCATCATTTCTTCGCGGTACATGGACGCGAAGTCCGGCATGTCGAGCATGATCGGTAAATGTCCACCGTCTTGTGTCATGTCGGCGAGAATCTTGCGCGCATATGGGAAGAGAATGCGCGGGCATTCGATCATCATGAGCGGCTGCATCTGCTCCAAATTCACATTCTGGATCGCAAACAAGCCGGCATAATCCAGCTCAGCGATAAAGACTGTTTGGTCTCCACGGGTTGCGTGCGCCTTGATAAGAATGTTGATCTCGATCGTGTTGTTCTCACTGATCTGACGACCAATGCGCAAATCAATGGACACTTCTGGCGGCTCTTGACCCGATTTAATGGAGTCCGGCGCATTTGGATTTTCAAAGCTCATGTCCCGCGTATATTGCGTCAACACGGACAAGAGAGGTTCGCCGGCGGCTTCCGGCGTCGCGTTGGTCTGTGGCGCCGTCTCGGTGGCAGGTGCACCGTCATCAACCGAGATGTTTAGGTCGTTCTCGTCGACGGGTTTTTCGGGGGCTTTGGTCTTCGCGTCTTTTTTGGGCGTCTTCGCCATGATGGCCTCGTGCTTAAGGTGAGTTTTAAAGGTCGACCGCCCGCTATCACGGCGGTGAAGTGCGGCGCAACGGCGCGTTACGGTCCAAACTGTGCTCTTAAGGCAAAAGTGACCGAATTGTCGTCTTTCATTAGGGCGTGCGAGCCTTATATAGCAACGTATGTTTGAAGTTGTCCTCTATGCAGCCATTGCCGCCATTATCTGCGTGGCGTTTTATTCCGTACTCGGAAAATCTGTTGGGCGTGGCCCGGAGGATGAATTTAAGCCGGATGAAATTTTCGGCAGTTCTGAGACGCCACGTCAGCCAAGTAATACCATGGCACTTGCCGATAATGACGAGGTGGAGGATGAGATTGGTCTGCGCGCGATTGCGCGTGCGGAGCCGGACTTTAATCCCGCTCGCTTCATCGATGGGGCGAAAACCGCTTACTCGATGATCTTGGAAGCTTTTGCCTCCGGTGATCGTGACACGCTCGGTGACCTGCTGAGCGATGATGTTTATACGGTTTATGACGCCGCCATCGCAGACCGCGAAGCACAGTCATTGACCCAAGTGACGGATCTCGGGCGGTTACGCACCTGCCAGATCAAAAATGCACGTATTGAAGACGGCCTCGCGTTTGTTCGAGTCCTTTATGAAGCAGAAATTGCATCTGCTCTGCGGGATGCAGAAGGTGAATTGGTCGAAGGCGATCCGGATTTACTGGCGTCTATTTCTGAATATTGGACGTTTGAGCGTAAAGTCGGCTCAAAGGATCCGGCGTGGCGTCTGTCAGAGGTGGAGCCTTCTGAAGGGGATGCTCTGCCAGCCGATCCAACACCTGACACGGCCCCTGATGTGACAAAGCCCGACGACAAAGAGGCTTAGGGCCATGCGGCGCGTTGGACGCGTCCTGAAATCTAAGCGTGGGACGATCGCGGGATTGCTCGCTGTCATATCCCTGAGCGCCTGCACCACGACGCAGACCCCGCAATCAATTGAGCCCGAGACGGAAGTCTACGAATCTGCGCCTAATCCGCCTTCTGAACCGTCAGGTGATCCAGTCGCGGAGCCGCGCGCACCGGCCCTTATTGACCCTGACCTTACAAGACCGACAACGCCGCCCACGGATCCGTTGCCTCCGACTATTGTGGATGTGCCCGATGTCGGTCTTGGCGCTGCGGTTGAGCCTGTCGCGCCGGAGCCTCTGCTAGAGCAACCCGATCCCTTTGCGCGCCTCTCTGGCTGGTCGGATGCCGATCACGCCCCCGCGCTCGCAGCGTTTCAACGCAGTTGTGTCACCTTATTGAAACGTCCTGCGAAGACAGTGTTGCACGCTAAACGGTCAGATCTTGGCCGACACAGCGATTGGGCTAACGTCTGCCGCGCCGCTAAATATGCAACCAATGCAACGCCGTTTTTTGAGAGCCTGTTCGTGCCCGTCACCCTGTCCCGTAAAACCGGACTGCTAACGGGTTATTATGAACCTGAGGTCGAAGTCCGCGCCAAGCCCGATGCGGTCTTTTCCGAACCGATTTTAACGGTCCCCACGTCTGACGCGATCCGGACTTTACCACGGGCCAAATTGAGCGCGCAGAGTGCAGACGTCATCGCCTATGGTCGCCCGATCGACGTGTTCTTCCTGCATGTGCAGGGCTCGGGGAGGCTTCATTTTGACGATGGTCGGACCGTCCGCGCGGGCTATGCCGCCAATAATGGCAAACGTTATCGCTCTATCGGTCGGGTGCTGATCGATCGGGGTGAATTGACCCGTGACCAATCGGCAAAACGGAATATTGAGCAGTGGATGGACGCTGCAGGGGCCGAAAAATCTCGTGCCTTGATGAATGAAAACCCGCGCTATATTTTCTTCTCAGAGCAAGATGTTTCGGATGGGGTCGGGCCGAAGGGCGCAATGCAAGTGCCGTTGACGGCGATGGGGTCGATTGCGGTTGACCCGAAACATAATCCTTATGGGATTCCTGTTTGGCTTGAAACGCGCCTGCCGCAAAAAGCTCGCGATTACCAAGGGACGTCGACCGGATTGCTCGTCGTGACGCAAGACACAGGCAGCGCCATCAAAGGCCCGCGTCGCGGCGATCTATTTTTTGGGGCGGGGTCGAATGCGGGCGCGCTTGCAGGCGTGTTGAAACATCCCGTGCGCTGGACAACTCTCTTGCCCAGAACGCTGGTTGAACGGCTAAAATCACAAGAGCCCCAAGACGAGCCAGTGGCATGACACGCGGCCACCCCGGGCGGATCTTGGACCCGTCTGAACGGCTAGTCTGGAACCGTGTTGCGCGCACAGTATCGCCGCGTCGCCGCCCGCACGGCAAGGGGGCGGCCAAACCGAGCCCGTCTGCGAGCCGCGAAGATTTCGCTGCGATGATGCGATTGCCCCCCCTGAAAGTGAAGCGGGTCTCCGCGCCGACCGGGCCGGTGCCGCAATCCGTCGACAAAGGCGTGCGCAAGGGCCGGGTCGAAATTGACACGCGGATTGATTTGCATGGCATGACGCAGGCGCAGGCGAAAAAGGCGCTCTCGACAACTCTGATGCGCGCGGTCAAACGCGGCGAACGCTGTCTGCTCGTCATTACCGGTAAGGGACCACAGCTTGACGGCGTGTTGCGCACAAATTTACCCAAGTGGCTCGCCGGACCCGAGCTACGTCCGCTCATTGCCACCTATGCGCAAGCCCATGCGAAACATGGCGGGACCGGGGCGTGGTATGTTTTTCTTCGCGTTTAATCGGGGCATTTAAACGCGGCGCTTGAAACGCGGGCCTTTCCCCGACAGGAAGGACGGATGAAAACACAGATTTTCCTGACCGCCGCAATATTCGCGCTCACGGCCTGTACGCCGCACAATGAATTGCAGCATTCACAAACGTCGACCCTTGCATCAGCGTCCTATGCGGCGACTGGACTGACGGCGCAGACGCTCCCTGAGTTGGTGGCGCAGCTCGACGCGGGGGACGTGACGGCTGTCGTTCTGACCCAAGCTTATCTCGACCGGATTGAGGCCATCGATCAGAACGGACCTCGCCTCCAATCAGTATTGGCGTTAAATCCAGACGCTTTGTCACACGCCGAGGCGTCAGACGCGCGTCGGGCGGCGGGCGAGACGCTGGGGCCGCTGGATGGGGTGCCGATCTTACTCAAAGATAATATTGAAACCCTCGATCCCCTTGCGACGACGGCGGGCGCGATTGCGCTCAAGGATAATGTGACGGGGCGGGATAGCCCGCTGGTCGCAGGCTTGCGCGCGCAAGGTGCGGTCATTCTCGGCAAGACGAACTTGTCGCAATGGGCGAACTTCCGCTCGAATGATTCCGTCTCCGGTTGGTCCGCTGTGGGCGGACAAGTCCGCAACCCGCATATGCTCGACCGCAGCCCCTGTGGCAGTTCCTCTGGCTCTGGAGCCGCGATCGCCGCAGGGCTCAGCGCAGGCGCGGTCGGCACAGAAACGAACGGTTCGATCATTTGCCCGGCGAACGTCAATGGCATTGTCGGGTTCAAACCGACCGTGGGCGTCATCAGTCAGGACTATATCATCCCGATCAGTTCCTCCCAAGACACCGCCGGGCCGATGACCAAAACCGTCCGCGGCGCAGCCTTAATGATGGACGCCATGACGTCCTTGAGGGCGACGGATGGATCGGGCGGTTACGCGGCCGCGCTCGACGCCAACAGCTTGCAAAGCAAGCGGGTTGGTGTGCTGCGCTTCGCTCAAGGCAGCGCACATGTGCAGTCTCGGTTTAATGTCGGCCTCGCGGCGATGGAAACGTCTGGCGCTGAGTTGGTTGAGATCGACGCGTTCGAACGGGACGCCGATAATTTCTGGGGCGACTCCCTGTTCGTGTTGGAAACTGAATTTAAAGCCACGTTAAATGCTTACCTCGCGGACAGTCCCGCTGACATTCCCGTGCGGAGCTTGACCGAGCTTCGTAATTTCAATGCTTCAAACGCGTCGGAAATGGCGCTGTTTGATCAAAGCCTCTTCGATAGCTCAGATGACCGCCCCGCTCTCACCGACGCCAAATATCTGGCGGCGAAATCCAGCGTGCAGCGCGCGGCCCGCGAACGCGGCATTGATGCGCTGATGGCCAATTACGATGTCGATATGCTGGTCAGCCCGTCCGGCCCGCTGTCCTCCCGCGTTGATCCGATCAATGGTGACACATGGCCTGATTGGGCCGGGGCCGGCTACCTCGCCGCCATCGCTGGCTATCCACATATTACCGTCCCCATGGGCGCCGTGCATAATGTGCCGCTCGGGTTCTCGATCATGGCAGGCGCGGGGCAGGATGCGGAGGTGATGAGCTACGGCTATGCGCTCGAGCAGGCGACGAACGCGCGGGTCGAGCCTGAGTATTTGCGCGATGCGTATGAGGTGGAGGCGGTGCGGGCGGCTTTGGAAGTGGGGCGGTGAACTACCTCTGTCGCCTCAGGCCGACTTGATCGGCCTGTTCATGGACCCATCTCTCTCAAGTTGGCGGCAAGGGGGGAATGACTTTTGATTTCGAGGGGTTTTCTTAGTTCGTCTATAGTCGTGGGTATTATGCAGGCGTCATAAATTTCGGATTATATGAAATAGGCTCCAGTCTGAGTTTACTTACAAACATTCGATTGTTCCTCCCTAATTCGCTAAGAGACAAATAGAGGTTAAAATGAACGATATGAACCAAGCCTTATTGATTATTTCTGTGGCACTGGTGGTTTCCATCACGCTCATTATGAAATTTAAATATAATATTCAGTTTCATATATTCTGGTTTGGTAGAAGCGAAGACTAAAGAATGAATTTGCTCAAATCCTGATCCTTGGCCAGCTCACCAACCGTGCCTTTCACATAGTCCGCGTCTATCTTAACCGTCTCGCCATTGCGGTCCGTCGCCGTGAAGCTGATATCATCGAGTAGCCGCTCCATCACCGTGTGCAGTCGTCGCGCGCCGATATTCTCAACACTGTCATTCACTTGCGCGCTGATCTTGGCGATCTCGGCAATGGCGTCCTCAGTGAAGTTCAGAGTCACGCCTTCGGTCGCCATCAGGGCGGTATATTGTTTGATGAGGGAGGCTTCGGGTTCTGTCAGGATGCGGACGAAGTCGGCTTCTGTCAGGGCGCGAAGCTCGACCCGGATGGGTAGGCGGCCTTGCAGTTCGGGCAACAGGTCGGACGGTTTGGCGACGTGAAATGCGCCGGAGCTGATGAACAAGATATGGTCGGTTTTGACCGGACCATATTTGGTCGAGACGGTCGTGCCTTCGATCAGTGGCAGCAGGTCACGCTGCACCCCTTCGCGGGAGACATCGCCGCCGCGCGCGTCGGAGCGTGTGGTGATTTTGTCGATTTCGTCGAGGAAGACGATGCCGTCTTCTTGGGTCAACTCAACTGCTTCGCGTTTGATTGCGTCTTCATCGACCAGCTTGTCCGCCTCCTCGGAGAGCAGCGGCGCATAGGCGTCGCGGACTTTGAGAGTAACGGTTTTGCTCTTGCCCATTTTGCCGAACATGGCCGACAGGTCGATCATGCCCATGCCGCCCCCGCCCGGTTGTCCGGGGATTTCCATGGATTGAAACGGAGAGGCAGTATCGGATAGTTCCAGATCGACTTCCGTGTCGTCGAGCTCGCCAGAGCGGAGTTTGCGGCGAAACGCTTCGCGCGTGCCGTCGCGGGCATTATCCCCCGCGAGCGCATCGATGATGCGGTTTTCCGCCGCCGCTTCAGCCTGCGCTGTGACCAGCCCGCGTTTTTCATCGCGCAGCAGGGTCAGGGCGGCTTCGACGAGGTCGCGAATGATTTGTTCGACGTCGCGACCGACATAGCCGACCTCGGTGAATTTGGTCGCTTCGACCTTGAGAAACGGCGCGCGCGCGAGCTTGGCAAGGCGGCGGCTGATTTCTGTTTTCCCGACACCCGTCGGGCCGATCATCAAAATGTTCTTGGGCGTGACTTCGGCGCGCAGGCTGGCGTCCAATTGCTTGCGCCGCCAGCGATTACGCAGCGCAATGGCCACGGCGCGCTTGGCATCGCCTTGCGCGACAATATGGCGATCAAGCTCAGAGACGATCTCGCGCGGGGTAAAGGCAGATTGGGAGGAAGCAGTGTTGGAATCAGTCATAGGCGGGATGTGGGGGTCGCGGCCCGTCGATCAAGTCGTTTGCTGGATTCTAGCCCTAGGATTCCAATGGCTTGGTTTCCAGTGGCACATATGGCGGCGGAAAAACACGCCATTGCGGCAAGACACGGATCAGCTGATTGCGCACGGGATGCCACGCCACACCGAGCAACACGATGGTCGCGCCGAGGAGAATCAGCGTTATGGACATCGTTGAGCCGAGATTAACGTCGGTCTGTTTGACCAGAAACGCCACCGCCAGTCCGGTATAGCCCAATGAGGACACAATCAGCGCACGGCGATTAATTGCCAGCCCAATAACGGTGATGACGCCCGTCGCCGCGAGAATAATTGTCGCGTCAGCTTGGGTGAAGCTCAAAACGGGAAGGACGTCGAACAAGAGCTCGGCTTTCTCCATAACCGCATATCCGACTAACCCATGAATAATCAACGGCGCGGCCAACAGGTGCAACCAGAACGCATTATCGGCAAAGCGCGTGCGGCGGTGGCTGTCTTGAATATCATACAGCAAGGCCGCCGCAAAAATGGCGAGGCCGGCGCTGACCAAAATCCAGCCGAATTGGGTGCGCAATATGCCGGGGGCGACTTGGCCCAGGAACGCAAAGAGTAAATAGAGCAGCGCAATCGCGATCAAGGCGATGCAAAAGGGCAAGCGGATGCGGGCGTAAAATAGCGTCATCGCCGCGACCGTGATCATCGCCGCGAAAATACCGTTCAATGACGCGAGCCCACTCAAGCCTGTTTGAATAAACAGGAGAAAGGCGAGCGCTGTAATGAGCGTCGGAAAATGGGCGCGTTTATAACGACCGAAATATTCCGCCAACCCATAGGCCCCGGCGGCGGCGGCTAAAAAAACGGGGCCACCACCGAAGATGGCCATGATGGCACTGACGCCGAGCGCGAGTAAAACCAGCCCAACGCCAATGAACACATCCCCGAAACTCCGCAAAAACCGTAAATCATCTTCATTGCCAATGACGGCCCCATCGGACGCGCGCAGCGTTTTGGTTGGCTTTGCGATTTCGTCCGGGTCTCGCCCCGCGAGGTCGCTCCGCATAGCTTTGGCTTGTTTGGGTGAGAGGATGCCAGCGGCTTCCGCCGCGTCGATCTGTTCCCGGTTCATTTGCGTCTGTTCAACCATGTCCTGACTGTTACGCTCCGCAGGCTGAACCGCAAGTGATGACGGCGTGTTGGAAAGTGTCCTTGACATGTAAAGGACACTTGTCTAAGTCAAGCTAACTTGACAAAATGAGACATTAAAAATGAAGCAAATTATTGGAATAGCTGCGAGCTTGGGGTTCGTTTTATCGGCCAGCGGCTGCACGGCGGAGCCGTCCGCGTCGACCCTAGAGGCGGTGGAGGTTGCGGCGGACATGGCCCCCGAAGACCAGCAGGGTTGGTTATCTTTCCGAACCGTCGGTACTGGTCCGGACGTTATCTTGCTGCCTGGCTTGGCCAGCGCGGGGCAGGTCTGGGACGGAACGGTCGCTGCCTTGAAGGATCAGTATCGATTCCATATCGCGGAGGTTGCCGGGTTTGCCGGACAGCCCGCCGCAGACCCTCGCGTAGCGATTATCGACGGTCTGTCGGACGACGCGGCAGCCTATATTAAGGCGCAAAACCTTAATCAACCGATCATAGTCGGGCATTCAATGGGCGGGTTTACATCCTTGCACGTGGGTCGGGACCATGGCGAGCAGGTCGGCGGTGTCATCAGCGTGGATAGCCTGCCGTTCTACCCTCTGATCTTTAATGCAAACGCGACAGTCGAAACATCGAAACCGATGGCGGACCAAATGGTTGCGCAAATGAAAGCCATGCCGAAAGCGGCCTATGATACGGCGCAGGCCCAAAGCGCGACCAGATTAGCCAAGGGTGCCGACACGCAAGCACGGATCGCGAACTGGGGTGCCGCGTCAGACCGCGACATTGTGCTGGCCGCGATGTCTGAGATCATGACAACCGATTTCCGGTCCGATCTGTCCAATATCGATGTGCCCGTGACAGTCATCTACGCGCATGATCCGCAAATGGGCATTCCTTCGGACACGGTCGACCGCCTCTATGCCACGGCTTATTTGGGTACGAAAAATTTGTCACTCGACCGCGTCGATGGAAGTTTCCATTTCATCATGGATGACCAACCTGACGCTTTTGTCGCGGCTCTGTCCGCTGCGCTCGCCACCTATACGAACCGCTAACCCAAACACATATTAAGGAGTGACTAATGTCTCAAACAATGATCCGAAAACGCTATACGCGAACTGTGCTGGGCGCGGGGGCGGGCTATATCGGCGCTGTCGCCGGGGTCTCGACGCAGTTAGATGATGGCGATCCTCTCACAGCGCTCAATATCGGTTTGGCGCTTGTGCCGGGACTGTTCATCTTGATGATGGTCTATGCCATGTGGGTCTATTTTCGCGATGTTGATGAGGCCGCACGTCATTTTATGATTAAGGCTATGATGAGCGCGCTATTTGTGGCGTTGTCTATCTCAGGCGTATGGGGATTGGCGGAATTATTCCTCGACGCCTTGCCGAAACTCCCCGTGTTCTTTGTTTTCCCGATCATCATAGGGATGTTTGGAATGTTCACTTGCTTTGGCCCAGCCCGGACCATGGGCCGTGCATAATCGGCTCAAGGAACTGCGCGCCCAACATGGGTGGTCGCAAGCGGTGCTGGGTGATCAGCTGGATATATCCCGGCAGAGCGTCAATGCGATTGAGACATGCCGTTATGATCCGTCGCTGCCGCTGGCGTTCAAAATCGCCCGACTCTTTGGCGAACCCATCGAAGCGATCTTTGATGACGGAGATGTCGCAAAGGCGGCGGAGTAAACCCGCGCGCATCTTGCATCTGCTCAATGGCGCGGGGGCTTTACGGCCCCTGCCGCTCGACTTAACGCCGCGCTTATGAGCGCTCTTGACCATCTCCCCGTTATTATTGGTGCCGGACAGGATAGCCGTGCTGTTCCGGACGATCTTGATCAGGCCTTCGGTCCTGCCGATTTGGCGGGGGTTGCGCTGAACCGCGCCTTCAAAGACGCCGGGATCGCACCGCAAGCCCTCGACGTATGTTTTGGCGTGCGCCTGTTCGGCGATAGCGGTCCGACATTTCCCAACCCCTTTGGCGGCCCGACGAATTTCCCCGCGAGTGTTTGCGCGCGGGCCGGGGCCAGCGCGGCTCACTATACCTATGATAATGTCGGGGGGCAGTCGCCGCAAACGCTTGTCGCGGAAGCGGCGAAACTGTTGCTGGAGGGGACTGCTGAAACCGTCGCTATCGTCGGGGCCGAAGCTATCGCGAATATTAAAGCCGCTGGTCGTGCGGGGGCGGCACCCGATTGGCATGAGGTGCGTGAGGAACCGCTGGATGATCGGGGCGCCTATGGCCCCGGTGGGTTCATGGTGCATATGCAGGCGATTTCTCACCGGATCGCCGCGCCGATTTATTATTACGGGCTGATGGAATGTGCGCGCCGCGCTGCGATGGGCGAGACGAAAGCTGTCTATCGTGACCGCATGGCGGTGATTTGGGGTGAGTTCGCCCAAGTCGCAGCGGGCAATGAATATGCCGCTGTTCGGGCGGGCTTATCCGGGGTGGATATTGTCACGCCCGGTCCCGGCAATCCGATGATTGCGAGCCCTTATACCAAAGCGATGGTCGCGCGAGACGGTGTTAATCAGGGCGCGGCAATCCTGATGACGACCTATGGTAAAGCCAAACAGTTGGGCGTGAGCGATGTGACCTTCTTGCACGGGCATGACAGCTGCACGGAGCCGTCCCCATTGGAACGCGAGCATCTTCACCGCGCCGAGGCGCAAAAACGCGTGCTGGAGAGCACGGGTCGTGACGCGGATATGTATGATCTTTATTCCTGCTTCCCGATTGTGCCGATGGAGGCCAAGCGCATTCTCGGCTTGGGCGGACATATCCCTCTGACCTTAACCGGCGGGCTGCCGTTCTTTGGCGGTCCGGGGAATAATTACTCCTTGCACGGCATTGCCGAAGCCCACGCACAGGTGCGCGGGACGGAGAAGACCGCCGTCGTCTATGCGAATGGCGGATTGGCGTCGAAACATGCGGTGGGGCGCTATTGCGGTGTCGCGCCGGACAGGGTCGCCCTGCGCAAGAGCCCGGATCCAGAGCCTGCAAAAATAGTCGAAACAGCCGCTGACCCCTCCGGGTGCATCATCGCTTATACGGTCGAATATCGCCGGGGGGAGCCGACGGGCGTTGTGATAATGGCCGAAACCGAGGCCGGGACACGCTTTTATGCGCGTGGCGACATTGAGCTCGCAGGCGGTTTCATACAGGGCGATCCGGTCGGTCAAACGATCCAAACAAAAACGCAGTCGGGCCAGAACATGCTAACTGGCATTTAACCTGCATGGGTTAACGGGTGATCATGATAAAACCGGGCTTTATAATTGCGTCTATCGTTCTGCTCGCCGGATGCGGCAGTATGCCGGACTATGGACCTCACACACCTCATCCTCCCCAGTCATCGATGACAGCGTCTCGATCTGGCGCGCCCGCCCGCATGCCGTCTTATATGACGCCTATTCCCGGACAGGGTCAAAATCTGAACCAGTCGCCTTTGCTGACTGACCGCGTGACCTATTCGCAGAAAGACCCCCGTTGGGGCCAAGATACGCTAGGCCGCAAGGGGGGTAGCCTCGCGCGCGAAGGCTGCGTTCTGACCTCAGCCGCGATGGCGATGACCAATCTTGGCTATGATATTGATCCGGGTGAGCTGAACCGACGGCTGACGCAGTCTGACAACCTTACCCCGTCAGGCTTGTTGAAATGGAAAGGCATTGCCGATGTGTCCGGCGGTGCGGTCAAAGCGACCTTTTATGAGACAGTGAGTGAGCCATTGATCCAGTCCTGCCTCGTCAAAGGCGATTATCCGCTGGTTCGGTTCTATCTGCCCAATGGTCGGTCGCATTGGGCGATGATTTTAGGACGCTCAGAGAATGGTTACCATATGCGCGATCCGTTGCGCGTATCGAACAGCCCGCTGGTTTTCCCGCGTGATAGCTCTGCGTTCAAATCTCTGCGCTGTATCGGTCGTGGATAGGTCTTAGTCTAGCAAGACACGCTTGAGCAGTTTTCCGCTCTCAGTTCGCGGCAACGCCTCAACAATTTCGACCTCGCGCGGCACTTTGACATGGCTCATGCGGGCGCGGGCAAATTCGATCAGCTCGCCGTCGAGCCCGTCTGTTGCGACCCCGTCTACGGTCTGAATGAAGGCTTTAACCCGTTCCCCCATCACGTCGCAAGGCACGCCGAGCACGGCCGCATCCAACACGGACGGGTGCTCCAGCAGGATATTTTCTGTCTCCTGCGGGTAGATATTCACACCGCCCGAAATGATCATGTTGGCTTTACGGTCGGTCAGGAATAAATAGCCGTCTGCGTTCATATGTCCAATATCGCCAAGCGTGGACCAGCCTTCGCGCGTGGCGTGATAGGCGCCTTTTGTCTTGTCTGTGTCGCCATGATATTCAAATTTGCTCTGGCCTTCGAAATAGACTGCGCCAGTCTCGTCCGGTCCTAAGACTTCGCCCGTTTCGCTATCGCAAATCCGGACCGTGCCATAGACCGCGCGCCCGACAGAGCCCGGATGCGCGAGCCATTCTGTGGCCGTCAAATGCGTCAGCCCGTTACCTTCCGACCCGGCATAATATTCCGACACAATCGGCCCAAGCCAATCAATAACGGCATGTTTGACATGAACGGGGCAGGGTGCCGCGGCATGGATGACCATGGTGAGAGACGTTAAATCATAGCGCTGACGCAAGTCTTCCGGTTGTTTGAGCAAGCGCACAAACATGGTCGGGACGACCTGCGTATGGGTAATGGCATGGGCTTCGATGCTTTTCAGGAACATCTCTTCGCGGAACTTATCCATGACGAACACATGCCCGCCCAAACGCTGCACGCTGATACAATAGGCCAGCGGTGCCGCATGATAGAGCGGGGCTGGGGAGAGGTAGCGGGTTGTCCCGGTGAATCCGAATAGGCTCGCCACCAACATGACAAACGGGCTGGGCGTTTCCACGGCATCATCCGGGAGCGTGACTTTCACGCCTTTCGGACGCCCTGTCGTGCCGGAGCTGTAGAGCATGGTCGAGCCTGCACTCTCATCCGCTATGGGAGTGTCCGGGAAGTCCGCCGCAAAGGCGTCAAAATCTGGCAGCCCGTCCATTATGTAATCGGTCCAGAAGATCATATCGTCCAGCTGCCCATCCTTTTGCAGCGCTGAGACGACCTCGCGTGACTGCCCGACCGCACCGTCCGTGATCAGGAGTTTCGAGTCCGAGTCGCGGATAATGTAATCGGTCTCGTCATAGGACAAATGAGTCGCGACCGGGCATATCAACAAGCCCGCGCGTTGCGCCGCCCAATAGATCGGCATGAAGGAGAGGCTGTTCTTTTTCCAAATGGCGAAACGATCGCCCCGGTTCAGACCGAGCGCCCGGAGTGCATGGGCATAGCGGTTAGAAAGCGCATCCATCTCAGCATAAGTCAATTGCGCCGTGACCTCTCCGGTCGTGTCGAGCATGGACAAGGCTAGGGCGTCCGGTGTGTCTTTCGCAAACTGTCTTGGATGCATGGCGATCTCCCTTATGTGTCTGTGTGCGGGTCAGATTTGGCTTCGACAAGGCCATGAGCGTCCTCATCAGAAATGTGGAAGAATGTCCCATAATATCTATAAAGTTCTTGATTTGTTCTTTCTAATCTGATTGCATCGGAGCGCGTCGAAGATAGACGCCCTTAATGGAGGGTCACATGGTCGCCCGGATCAGCACGGTTTCATTTGAAGGCGCAGAGGCCCGCCGCGTTGATGTTCAGGTCCAAGTGGCGTCCGCGGGCCGTCCACATTTCGCCATTGTCGGCCTCGCCGATAAAGCGGTGGCGGAGAGCCGGGAACGGGTGACCTCCGCTTTTGCGTCGCTCGGACTGTCGCTGCATGGCAAGCGTGTGACGGTCAATCTCGCGCCCGCGGATTTACCGAAAGAAGGCGCGCATTATGATCTGCCCATTGCGTTAGGGTTGATGGGCGCGCTGGGGGTTGTTCCGGCAGAGGAACTCGAAAGTTATGCCGCGATTGGTGAGCTGGCGTTAGATGGCACATTGGCCGCGGTCCCCGGGGCTCTGCCCGCAGCCGTCATGGCCAATAGTCATGACCTTGGACTGATCTGCCCTGAGCCGAATGGGGCGGAGGCGGCATGGGCTGGCGACCTTCCTTTACTTGCGCCGCGCACGCTCATTGGACTGATCAATCATTTTAAAGGCACGCAAGTGTTGGCGCGTCCTGAACCCGGGATGTTGCTTGATCGGACCGACCAAGGCCCGGACTTGCGCGATGTGCGCGGCCAAGAAAGTGCGAAGCGGGCGCTAGAAGTCTGCGCGGCAGGCGGGCACAATCTGCTGATGGTCGGCCCGCCGGGGTCGGGTAAATCGATGTTGGCCGAACGGCTGCCCGGCCTCTTGCCGCCGCTGAACGCGCGCGAATTGCTGGATGTGTCGATGATCCATTCGGTGGCCGGACTGCTAGAGCGCGGAAAACTGACTCGCGCCCGTCCGTTTCGCTCCCCGCATCATTCCGCCTCCATGGCGGCGCTCGTGGGCGGCGGGGCGAAGGCGCGTCCGGGCGAAGCGTCCTTGGCCCACCGCGGCGTCTTGTTTCTCGATGAGCTGCCGGAATTTACGCCGCAAGTGCTCGATAGTTTGCGCCAGCCGCTGGAAACGGGGAAAATCGCGGTGGCCCGGGCCAATGCCCATATTACCTATCCCGCGCGCTTCCAATTAGTGGCGGCGATGAACCCGTGTCGCTGTGGAACAGCGGGCGCGGACGGGATTGCGTGTCGTCGGGGCGCACGCTGTGCGGCCGATTATCAGGCGCGCGTCTCTGGTCCGTTTATGGACCGTATTGATATTCAAATTGATGTTCCGGCCGTTACGCCAGCTGATCTGGCGCTCCCTCCGTGCGCCGAAGGAACAGCGGAGGTGGCGGCCCGGGTGGCGCGGGCGCGCGACATTCAAATGGACCGGAACGCCGGGATGACCAATGCGGAGTTACCGCAAGACCGGCTCGACCATGTGGCGGAACCCGATGGCGAAGGGCGCCGCTTGCTCATACAAGCCGCGGAAACGCTGGGCTTAACGGCGCGCGGTTATCACCGCACCTTGCGGGTGGCGCGAACGCTCGCGGATCTGTCGGGCTCTGATCGTGTGCACCGCTTGCATATTGCCGAAGCCTTGTCCCACCGTCGCGTGCGTCAGGGGTCGACTGGCGGCAGGATGACCGCTCAACGCACGGCTCGTAATCCGTTTTATCGTTAATGGGCTTAACTAACTTTCGGCTAATGACGGCGCAAAGCAGCCAAATTTTCTCTTAAGCTGACGCACAGTTTTTCTGTCGCGGTAAGATGAAATTAAGGTTGTTTTGTCACTTTAGGCAAACAGTTCGTGTCTATTCACATGAATATGAACTGCCGAGGAGCGTAATGACCCGATCGCCGGATGATATTTTCGCCGCCCAATTCTGGGCTTGGCCTGACCCCGCGCTCAAGCGTGATCCGCACGGGCGCGTGATTTTTGTCAATGCGGCCTTCCTGCAAATGTTTGGGGGCAGTGTCGAAGCGTGGCAAGGCCAAGTCATTCAAGGGTGGTCTGCGCCGCAACCCGGACCGCAACCTTATCGTTTTGAAATTCGTACTCCGTCGGCGGAGGGATATCCTGAGCAAGTCTATGACTGGCTTGAATCTTGTGGCGCTGACGGCAGCGGTTTTGCCCTTGCGCGCAATGTGACGGCCTTTGTCGAAGCACAGCAGGTCGCCCCTGCGCCTGTGCAAGCTCAGCCTGCTCAATCATATGCCGCAGAGCCTCCCCAAGCTGACACGCCGGCGGCTGAAGCGCCTGCGCCTACGCCACAAACTGTCCCGGAACTCGATCTTGCGGGTTATGTTGCCGCGGCGAGCGCTGCACCTGAAGCTGCGCCTGCGCCGGAGCCTATTGTCGCCGCTCCGCTAGCGGCCCCAATTGCTGCCCCGCCGCAAGCCGCGCCTGCGCCCGAACCGCAACCCGTTGAAGCGGCGCAACCCACGGCGACCCTTCTCGAGGTCAATCCCCATGACACATATTCGCATGTCGAGCCTGAGCGTGATTTTGAACGCCGGGCGCTTCCAATCGAAAGCGATGATTCCATCTTGGGCAATAACTGGCGCGATGCCGTGATTGCGAAGGCGATTGGGGGCGATGAAGAAAGCCATTCCGCAACACGTGACCATAGCGCTCCCTCTCGTTCAGGGACGATCCGAATCCTTTTGGCCGAAGATAACGCCATCAATGCGCTGCTAACGCGTACGCTTTTGGAAGCAGACGGTCACATGGTTGATACCGTGGAAGACGGTGTGCTCGCCGTCGACGCCATGAAGACCCAAGAATATGATATGATCTTCATGGATATGCGTATGCCGAATATGGATGGGTTGGAAGCGACCCGGAAAATTCGGGGTTTGTCCAATGTCTCCAAGGACCTGCCAATTGTGGCGCTGACGGCCAATGCCTTTGATGATGACCGCAACGCTTGCTTTGACTCCGGCATGAATGATTTCATGACCAAGCCCGTGAGCGCGGAAGAACTCTCTGAAATGGTTGTGCGTTGGACAACGCAGCGCGAACAAAGGCTCGCGAGCTAAACAAAACTAATCAGCTTACCGCATCTCCGCTTGTTTGCGTCGCTTGGACGGGGCAAACCGCATAGATGAGCGACCCCCAAACCCCTTCCAAACCTGCAAAGCCTAGGTTGTCCGCGACAATGTCGCAAATCGCGCGATCACCGCGAAACCTTGCCATGCTGTTCTTAGGGGCCAGCGCGGGCCTGCCGATTTTGCTGGTCTACACCGTGCTATCGATGTGGATGCGCGAAGCGGGCGTGTCACGCTCGACAATTGGTTTTTTCGTCTGGGTTGGTTTTGCTTACAGTCTGAAGTTTCTCTGGGCTCCCTTGGTCGATCGTGTCCGTATTCCCGGATTTTCAAATTGGCTCGGAAACCGTCGCGGTTGGACCTTGTTTGCGATTCTAGGAACCGCCTTAGCGATGTGGGGGATGAGCCTTCAAGATCCTTCCGGTGATTTAGAGGCCCTTGCCGTTTGTGCCGTTCTCATCGCGTTCGCGTCCGCAACACTTGATATTTGTGTGGATGCATGGCGGGTCGATAATGCCTCCAATGCGGATCAGGCCATGGTCAGCGCGATCTATCAGCTTGGATATCGCTTTGGTATGATCGCAGCTTTAACCGGTGGGCTGTTCATTGCTGACATTGGTGGGTATCAAATGACCTATCTTGTCCTTGGCGGTTTGGCGGTTTTGGGTGGATCGACATCTCTTTGGATGCCCGACATTACGGCCGCAAAGGGACAAGCTTACAATCCGGTGATTTCAATCGCATTGGGCCTTGGCACACTTGTGGGTATCGCTGCAATGTTATGGTTTGGGATGATGGAGGGTGGATGGCTTCGAATCGTCATTGGTTGGCTTGGCGGCGTGCTCGGCCTCGTGCCCAAAGGCCTTGCCGGCGGACTCTTCATCTTCGTTCTGGCCTCTCCTTTTTTGATCGCGCTTTGGTTTATTAGCCGCCCGGGTCGCGCGCAGCTAAAGACTGGCACGGTCTATGCGGTTCCTATTCTGGGTGACTTTGCAGACCTCGTGCGGCGCACGGGTGTCATGGCGCTGGTCGTTCTTGCGATTATTGTGACTTACCGAATTTCCGACACAACCATGGGCGTCATGGCGGGACCCCTCTATATCGATCTTGGCTATGAGAAATCAGTCATTGGAACGGTTAAAGGCGCTTTCGGAATTTCAGTGCTTATCTTCGGCGCTTTCTTGGGAGGGCTGTCGGCCATCCGATACGGGATGGGACGATCCATGGTGATCGGCGCTATTCTGACAATTTTGACGAACCTCGCCTTTGCGTGGTTAGCACAAGTCGAAACACCGCGCGCGGCCTATTTGTTCGTGACCATCGGAGCGGATAATGTTGCGGCAGGATTTGCGGGGTCTATCTTTATCGCGTTCATGAGTATCCTCGCGAACAAAGCGATGAGCGCGACCCAATATGCTCTGTATAGTTCTCTGTTCGCCTTTTTCGGGAAGTCACTCGCAGGCTTCTCCGGTGTGTTGGCCGATGCTGTCGAGTATCAAAACTTCTTCGTCATCACCGCCATTTTCGGTGTGCCCGCCTTGCTCTTATCGATTTGGATTTGGTTGAGCGGGTTTATCGATGGAATCGATGAGGATTCAACGCCAAAGACCGGGCCGTTTGTGGAGAGTGCCTTGGCGCCAAGACTTGAGCAAAAGACCGAATAGGGACCAACTGAGACGTGAGCACCACCCCCTCAAAACCCACACCCATGATGGTGCAATATCTGGGCATCAAGAATGATGTGGGACCAGACGCGCTGCTGTTTTACCGCATGGGCGACTTTTATGAGCTGTTTTTTGACGACGCGGTCAAGGCGGCAGCGGCGCTCGATATTGCGCTGACGAAACGCGGGACGCATGCAGGGGAGCCGATCCCGATGTGTGGTGTCCCAGCACATGCAAGCGAGGCCTACCTCGCCCGGTTGATTAAGTTGGGCTTCCGCGTTGCCGTGTGTGAACAGACGGAAAATCCGGCAGAGGCCAAAAAACGCGGCTCCAAATCCGTTGTCCGGCGTGAAGTGGTTCGCTTGGTCACACCCGGAACTCTGTCGGAAGACACACTCCTTGACGCGCGCGACGCGAACATCTTAGCGGCGGTCGTAACGGGCTTGAGCGGCGATGCCGCGCTGGCATGGGCCGATGTGTCAGATGGCAGCTTCCAGACCTGCGCCCTTGCCCCGGATGACTTACTGGCGGAAGTCATGGCTTTGCGCCCGTCAGAGCTTTTGATCCCCGAAACACTTTATGCTGATTGGGCCGATCAAGGGCTGACGCTGACACCGTTAGCGTCGACGAAATTTGACCGACGTGCCGCCGAACGTTTACTCGGCGACCGCTTTGATGTGGCGTCGCTCGACGGATTTGGCGACTTCTCACCTGAAGAAATTCGCGCCGCGGGCGCGTTGATTGATTATGTTGAATTGACCCAAGCAGGCGATCGGGTCGCCTTAGCGCCGCCGCGCCGGACAATGCGCTCAGGTTGGCTGTCGATCGATAGCGCAACCCGCGCGAGCCTCGAAATTGACCGCACCTTGCAGGGCAAGCGTAAGGGTAGCTTGTTGTCCGTCATTGACCGCACGGTCACGGGTCCAGGGGCCCGTCTTTTGGCGTCTCGCCTGTCACGACCGCTGATGGATGTCACGGCGATTAGAAACCGGTTGGAGGCTGTCTCGCAGTTACATGACGAGACGGAGTGGCGCGGCGCGCTGTTGGGTCATCTGAAAGCCACGGGCGATGCGGCGCGCGGGTTATCTCGGCTACAGCTGGGACGCGGTGGACCGCGCGATTTGATCACAATCCGGGCTGCGATTGCCGCCGGCGAAGCGATCAATGCCGACCTCGCGCAACGCCCCAACATCAACCCGGCGGCTGAATTGGACATTCACCTCCAAGCCCTATCTTTAGCCGATAAATCGAATCTCGCGCAGCTCGCGCGCAACTTGACGAAAGCGTTGGTCGAAGATCCGCCGATGCAGGCGCGCGATGGGGGTTTGATTGCGAAAGGCTGGTCACCTGAAATTGATCGGCTGCGGTCGCTACGGGATGAAACCCGGCGCTCAGTCGCCGCGCTGCAGGGGAAATATGCGGTCGCCACAGGGGTGACGGCGATCAAAATCAAGCACAACAATGTGCTGGGCTACTTTATCGAAGTAAGCCCTAAACATGCCGATACAATGTTGGGTCGCGACGATTTCATTCATCGTCAGACGCTTGTGTCTGGCGTTCGGTTTACGACGACGGAACTCTCCGCGCTGGACCGCGAAATTTCGGGCGCGGCCGATAAGGTGCAAGGATTAGAGCTGGCGGAATTTGAGCGGTTCCGAGAGCATGTGTCCGAACTCGCTGCACCGATCCGCAATATTGCCAATGCGCTGGCCGCATTGGATGTGTACGCAGGCTTAGCATTGTGGGCGCTGGAAAGCGGCGCGACGAAACCCGTCATCGATGACAGCGTCGCCCTGGAAATTGATGCGGGTCGACACCCTGTCGTCGAAGCGGCGCTGGCGCGCGGGTCCGCGACCCGGTTTACTCCCAATGATACACGGCTTAACGGCGATGGGATTGATTGCCCGCGTCTGGCTTTGATTACCGGCCCTAATATGGCCGGTAAATCGACCTATTTGCGCCAAACAGCGCTCATAGTGCTGTTGGCGCAAGCGGGCTCATTCGTGCCCGCGCGGCGGGCTCGCATTGGGTTGGTGGACCGTCTATTTAGCCGCGTTGGGGCATCAGATGATCTCTCGCGAGGGCGGTCGACCTTTATGGTGGAAATGATCGAAACGGCGGCAATTTTGAACCAATCGACAGATCGCAGCTTTGTCATCTTGGACGAAATTGGGCGCGGCACGGCGACCTTTGATGGGTTGTCGATCGCGTGGGCAGCAGTCGAACACCTCCATGCAGTCAACAAAAGTCGCGCGCTTTTCGCCACGCATTATCATGAATTGACGGAGCTTGTGTCATCACTGGACGGGGCTAAAAACCTGTCCTTGCGCGCGCGGGAACATGATGGAGACTTGATCTTTCTGCATGATGTCAAAGAGGGGGCGGCAGACCGCTCTTATGGTATTCAAGTGGCCAAACTCGCCGGACTGCCGCCTGCCGCCGTGGCGCGGGCTAAGTCTGTTTTAGAACGGCTAGAAGCAGACGGGACCGATCTGGGTATTGTCGACTTACCCTTGTTCACGGCCACGCCGCCTGCGCTAAAACAACAGCCCAGTGCCGTCGAAGAGGCGTTAAAAGCGGTCAATCCGGATGTCTTAAGCCCGCGCGACGCGCTAGACTTAATCTATGCGTTGAAAGATAAAGTCTAGATGCCCCGTAAACGCCTCACGATCCCAGACCGCAGTGACGCTCCGGCGACGGACATTGACGGGGATGATCTACGGGCACGACTGACGGCGGCAGCGGAACAAGGGCAGGGTCGACCGGGCGCGCTGAAGATTCTCGCAAATGCTTTGTCAGAGGCTATGACCTTAGTTCGCAAACGGTTCGATCATGGGCGTTTGGATGGGTTGGAAACGGCGCGCGTGATTGCGGCGATCCATGATGAAATCGTCATGGCGATCTGGGATTATGCGACCGAGCATGAGGTGCGCGCCGCAAACCCTACTGAGTCCGAGCGGATCGCACTCTGCGCTGTGGGCGGCTATGGGCGGGCGGAGATGGCGCCGTTCTCAGACCTCGATCTATTATTCTTGACCAATGATAAAAAAATGTCCGTCTATGTCGAACGGCTGACAGAATTTGTCCTTTATATGCTGTGGGACTTGGGCTTAAAAGTGGGCCATTCTGTTCGGACAGTTGATCAATCAATCAAGCTGGCTAAGGAGGATCAAACCATTTTGACGGCCTTGCTCGACCTGCGGTTTGTCCGCGGTGATGAGATGCTCGCGTCAGAGCTTTACACGCGCTTTCGCCGCGAGATTACCAAGGGATCAGGCCGCGCTTATATCGCCGGAAAGCTCGCGGAACGCGATGATCGTCATGAGCGCGAAGGTAATTCGCGCTACGTCATTGAACCGAATATCAAGGAAGGCAAAGGCGGTCTGCGCGACTTGCATGTGCTCTATTGGATTGCGCGTTTCCTCGACCGGGAAGGACAATTGGTCGATCCGCAGCAGGCGGATGACTATGTCGGTATGGGGTTGTTTGACGCACATGCCGCTACGCGCTTTCGTCGCGCTGCGGATTTTCTCTGGCGCGCTCGCCATAATCTCCACTGGATGAGCGGTCGTCCGGTTGAGTCGCTCTCATTTGATAAACAAGTCGAGCTGTGCCGTTTGATGGGACACGCGTCTGGCCCGATTGAAGTGGCGGTCGAGCGTTTCATGCGCGAATATTTTACCAATGCGAAAGAAGTCGGGGCGTTGACCCGGATTGCGTGTGCGAAGCTGGAAGAGCGTCGTGCCATCAAAATTCCCAATCTCTATAAATTATTGCCGGGGTCTCGGCGCGATTTGAAAAACCCGAACCTGACGCTGACAACCGGACGTTTGAACTTTAAAGATCCGCTGGAGATTAAAAATGATCCCAGCGTTATTTTACAATTGTTCGAAACGGCGGGGCGGCGCAATTTGGATGTCCATCCCGACGCGCTCTCAGCGATCGACTTTCGGCGCAATTTGATCGACTCGGATTTCCGCCGGGACCCGGGGAACGCGGCTCTGTTCTTACGTCTGCTCGATACGGCAAAAGCCCCGGCGGCGACCCTGCGTATTATGAATGAAGCGGGCGTGCTTGGCCGTTATTTGCCTGAATTTGGGGGGATCGTGGCGCGTACCCAATTCAATATGCATCACGCTTACACGGTTGATGAACATACGCTGCGTCTAGTCGATGAGGCCGATAATCTGAATAAAGGCCGTCACACGGACGATATGCCGACCCCAAGTGAGGTGGCGATGAGCTTGACCCGTCAGGAACGCCGCATTTTAATGCTGACCTGCCTGCTACACGACACGGGCAAAGGGCAAGGCGACCAATGTATCGAAGGCGCGCAACTGACGCGCCGGGCGTGCCGTCGGCTCGGGCAGCCGCGTGAAGTGACAGATACGGCCTCTTGGCTTGTTCGCTCACATCTCGAAATGAGCGAGACGGCGCAGCGACGCGATATTTCCGACCCGGAAACGATTGCCGATTTCGCCGCACTCGTTGGGAGTCAATCCCGCCTTCGCTTGCTCTATGTCTTGACCGTCTGTGACATCCGCTCTGTTGGGCCGGGCGTGTGGAATGATTGGAAAGGAACGTTGTTGAAATCGCTCTTTATGACAACGGGCGATTATCTTGATGGGCACGATGATTTGGATTTGCCGTCCCGGGCGACGTCCTTGCGCGAACAATTGCTAGAACGTTTGCCGCTCGACAAAGCCAATGCGGTCGCCCCCGTGCTAGACCGCTTGGGAACGAATTATTGGGTGTCTTTCGATATGGCGGATTTTACCCGGCATGCGCGGTTTATCGATAAGGTCTCGGACGGCACGGACACAATTGTGGACGCCGTTCATATGCGTGTAAACCGTCCGCATGACGCGACGGAACTCTGGATCATGTGTTCGGACCGTAGAGGGCTTTTTGCCGATGTGGCGCGCGTTATTGCCTCCTGCGGGGCCTCTGTCACCGGGGCGCGTTTGCATACAGGGCCCGTCGGCGCGGATGGCAAAGCGCAAGTCTTCAATGTCTTCTATCTGCAAAACGCTGACTATAAAGCCTTCGGGTCACGCAATGAGAATGCCCGGAAGATGTTAGCCAAGCGCGCCGAAGCGGTTCTGAGTGGGGATGCGCGTATCCCGGCCATCCCAGCGGCGCTCGGCTCGCGCCGGGCCGAAGCTATTCCGGTCAAGCCGATCGTTCGTTTTTCCGATACAGCCTCTGGCAATACGACAATTATTGAAGTCGAAGGCCGGGACCGTCCGGGCCTGTTGTCGGCGATCGCGGCGGTTCTGCGCGATCACGATCTGGAAGTTCTCTCCGCCCATGTTGAAGGCGTTGGTGAGAAGGCGATCGATGCCTTTTATGTGCGCCGGCAAGATGACAAAGGGATAATTCCCGACCGTATGCGCAGACGTGTGCGGGCCGACTTGCGGGCTGTCTTAGATGACGCCTCAGCGATGGCGGCTTAAGAATGCGATTACTGCGCTCCACCGCGACGATTGCGGCGCTGACGCTCGTCAGTCGGGTCTTAGGCTTGATCCGCGATGTTATGATTGCGCGCTATCTTGGCGCGGGCGTTGTCTCAGACGCATTTTTCACGGCGTTTAAACTCCCCAATGTGTTTCGGCGCATGTTTGCAGAAGGCGCATTTAATGCCGCTTTCGTGCCGCTCTACGCCAAACGGATTGAGCAAGACGGCGAAGCGGCGGCGGATGGATTTGCCAGCGAAGCCGCGGCGGCGTTGATCTCAACCGTCGCGTTGATCGTGATTCTGTTTGAGCTGACAATGCCGATCTCGCTCAATATTATCGGCTTTGGCTTGGACCGGGCCGTCGATGAAAACGGGATTTCAGCCTATTATTTGGCGGTTCTCTATGCGCTCGTGACGATGCCGTATTTGCTCTTTATGTCCGTGACGGCTCTGTTCTCAGGAGTCTTAAACACGCGTAATAAATTCGCGCTCGCGGCGGGTGTGCCGATCCTGCTCAATCTGTTTATGATCTCCGCGCTGTTCATCACGCCGCGCTATGGCTTTGGGCAACGCGAGATCGGTTTAGCGCTGACAGTGGCGATTACTCTGTCGGGGATCGCGCAGGCGGCAGCGGTTGTCTGGGGCGCGCGGCGCGCTGGAATGACCTTGCATTTCAAACGCCCGCGTTTGACGCCGGGTGTGAAGCGTCTGATAATTTTGGGCGTTCCGGGCATAATCAGCGCCGGTATTACCCAGATTAATTTGCTTGTGAGCCACATGATTGCGACGTTCCAAGATAGCGCGGCGAGCTGGCTCACCTATGCGGACCGCCTCTATCAACTCCCGCTCGGTATGATCGGGATTGCCATGGGCGTGGCGTTGCTGCCGTCCTTATCGCGGTCTCTGCGGGCCGGCGACGATGTTTCGGCCATGAGCACGATGAACCGCGCGATCGAGCTATCTATGCTGTTCACGCTCCCCGCTGCCGTCGCTTTGTTCATGGTCCCGGATATTCTGATTGCAGGCCTATTTGAACGCGGCGAATTTACCGCGCAGACGACCGAGCAAGTGGCGAAGGCGCTCAAATTCTTTGCGCTCGGTCTCCCCGCCTTTGTGCTCATCAAAGTTTTGACGCCGGCCTTTTTCGCGCGCGAAGATACGCGCACCCCGATGGTGTGGGCCGGGGTATCGGCAGCGATCAATATCTCGCTTGGCTATACGCTGTTTCGCACGATTGGTTTTGAAGGACTGGCGTTGGCGACGTCGGTCGCGGCCTGGACGAATGTTATTGGCCTGAGCATTCTACTGACGCGCAGTCGACACCTCGTTACAGATGTTCGACTGCGTAAACGTCTGCCGCGTATTGCGCTTTCCGCAGTGATTATGGGCGGGGCGTTATTCTGGATTCGGGACTATGTGCCCAATCTTGGCGAGGTGGGGTTTATGGTCGATGCGTTTGCGCTCGTGGCCTTAACTGGGGCCGGTGGGGCGGTGTTCGGTCTTGCCGCCGCTGGTTTACGCGCCTATGGCCTCGCCGACATTAAAGAGGCTTTTCAACGCTCATGAGTTCTAACGACAATTTCGCGAGTGGCTATCAAGGACCGGACCGGGTTTTTTCCGGCGTGCAGCCCACAGGATCGTTGCACCTTGGAAATTATCTCGGCGCGCTGAAGAAATTCGCAAGGCTACAGCATGAGCACGAGTGCCTGTTCTGTATAGTCGATCTCCACGCCATCACCCTGCCGCAAGAACCCGGCAAGCTCGCGGATCAAACCCGGCACATTGCGGCGGCGTTTTTAGCCGCAGGTGTGCAGCCGGATAAGGCGCTGGTTTATGCGCAATCCGCGGTTCCCGCGCATACGGAACTGGCCTGGTATTTTAACTGCGTTGCCCGGATGGGCTGGGTGCAGCGCATGACGCAATTTAAGGATAAGTCGGGCAAAAATGCTGAAGCGGCCAGTGTTGGCTTATTTACATATCCTGTTCTGCAAGCCGCCGATATTCTGGCGTTCAAAGCGACGCATGTTCCTGTCGGGGAAGATCAGAAACAGCATTTGGAATTATCGCGCGACATTGCCGCCAAGTTTAATCGTGACTTTGGTGAACCCGCTGGGGAGCCGAATTTCTTCCCGCTGCCGGACCCGATGATCAAAGGGCCGGGCGCGCGCGTTATGTCGTTGCGCGACGGGACGAAGAAAATGTCCAAGTCCGATCCGTCTGATGCCTCGCGTATCAATCTGACCGATGACGCGGACACCATCGCCAAGAAGATCCGCAAAGCAAAAACGGATACGGGCTCTGTCCCCGGAACGATCGAAGACATGGCCGGTCGTCCCGATATTGCCAACCTCGTTGGGATTTATTCTGCCTTATCCGACACTACGGACGCAGATGTGCTCGCCCAACATGCGGGCTCGCAATTTGGTCCGTTTAAAAACGCGCTGGCTGAGGTCGCCGTCGAAGCCATGCGGCCTGTGTCTGATTTGATGCGGCGTTATCTCGCCGATCCAGATGAGCTCGACCGGATCATGGCGCGATCCGCAGACGCCGCGCGTGAAATTTCAGAACCCATCATGGCGGATGTCCGCCGCATTATTGGCTTTCACGGAACTTCCTCATGAAACGCTTTGTAATTGCAATAACAACAGCTCTTCTTCTGACAGCCTGCTCAGATGCGTCAATGACGATGGACGCGGACGGTGTTGTTACGGACGCGGCGATGCCATCTGTGCTGATTTCAGACGGGTATATTATGGCGCCGCTGAAGGGTCGTGATGTTGCGGCGGGGTATTTCATCGCCGAAAATCAAGGCGCTGCGATTAGTCTTGTCTCCGCCTCCACTCCCATGGCCGCGACGGTCGAACTGCACACACACAGCATGGTCGATGGCGTGATGAAAATGCGCAAAGTGGAGGCTGTCGACTTAGCCGAAGAAGGGTCCGTTGCGTTTGAGCCGGGGAGCTTTCACTTGATGATGTTCGGTTTCTCACGGGCCGAAGGCCAAACCGAGACGCCTGTGACCGTGGTGTTGAGCACGGGCGAGCAAATCGTCGTGTCATTGCCGATCCGCGAACGCGGTTAATCGGCGGACGCGTCCCGTCCGCTGACATCATCCGGCAGTGGCCTAAATCCGGACGGGCCATTATCGAGCGCAGCTAACGCCGCTTCCAGATTTTGCAGACGAATTTGCAGCGGCGGATGGGTGGCGCTCATCGCCTGACTATCCCGCTGCGCATCGACGCCCGCGTCCCACGCGGCCACAGTCGCGTTGATGTCATAGCCCGCATTGCGCATCAGGGTCAGCGCATCTGCATCCGCTTGTAGCTCTGCCGTCCAGCGCGGTCCCTCTGGGCTGTGGCCACGCAGTACATGTGCCATTTCATGCGCAATTATCAGGGCTAGCGCCGCATCATCGCCGACCTGCTCAAGGAGCGCCGTAGACAGCTCAATCTCTCGGCCATCCGTTGAGGCGTTGAGGCGCTCAGAATTGATGACGAACGCCGGCGCAACGCACGCGAGATCAGATTGTAAGTCAATGGCGGCCGCGCCATCTCCATTATCAATGACCAGCGGTTGATCCGATTGGACGGGCCAGCCGGATACGACTTTTTCTCCGGCGCGCAATCGGGCGCGATCCGCAGGCGATCCGGGTATGACCGACCGGATAAAGCGGCCATCTTCGCCGAGCGCCATAAAGTGCAAGGCAAGCGGGCGTAGGCTTCGCGGATAATCATCAAGTTGATGGGTCAAGAGACCGACGTCCGCGCGTGTCACATCGCACAGCGGCGCGTTGGCGACGCGCAAACGGCGGCTGATCCGCGCGACCCGGTCTGACATGGCCTGATGCTGAGCAACGACTTGCGAAAATGCGGCGTAACGATCCGTCGTTGGCATAATTTCGGGTATTGAGATTGCGACCTTTGGCTCGGCTGAGGCGTCCGAGCATGCCACAAGGCCCAGCCAACACGCCCCCAGCATAGAGAACCAACGCTTACTCATCGGCGTCATCTTTATAATTCGGAACGAGCTGTTCGCCTTCGGCTTGCTTAGCAAGGATTTC
This sequence comes from Litorimonas sp., assembly GCA_051251645.1. GTDB lineage: Bacteria > Pseudomonadota > Alphaproteobacteria > Caulobacterales > Maricaulaceae > Litorimonas. The sequence continues at coordinate 102,895 of JBPOEY010000001.1, forward strand.
TTCGCGCGCAGCGGCAATACGAAGATAGCGGTCCGGGAAAGTCGGATGCGTTTTCGCACGGTTGACTGACCGAGGATCAACATCAGCTAAGCGCCGCCAAAAGGCTTCCACGCCATTCGGATTAAACCCGGCGCGCACCATGTAATAGAGCCCAACATAATCTGATTCTAATTCAAATGGCCGCGTGTAGCGCGTCGCAAACCCTGACAAGATCAGATTGCCAACAACCTTCCGAATATGGCCCATCGTATTATGCGCCAGCTCATGCCCCAAGATCAGGGCTAATTCGTCATCACCCTCCGTGAAGTCCATCATGCCTGTTGTGACTGTGATATGGCGGCCATTGGCGAACGCGTTGATGGCTGTGCTCGGGCGTAAGCGCAGGCGCGATCGGCAGATCGTTTCTGGTTCAACATTAATGGTCATCTCGCGCGCCGCGCGCCGGATTGTCAGTGTGACCGTGGGGGCATCCAAGGCATCGCGCAAAACATTGGGGCCGACGGGCTGACCGTCAATGAGGACAATATCGCCAGGCTGAATACCGGCGCGGGCGGCGGGACTGTCTGGGGCGACAAGAAACACGCTGGGGATATTTGTTGCGCCCAATTCACGCCGGGCGGCGATGCGTAATTCTTCCGGATAATTCTCTTCCGAATGGATCATAACCCCCATGTCGCGCCGGGTCTTGGGACAAAGCTCCCTATTGGCGCGCAGGATTTTTCGTCCAACCGTGAGCAAACGATCTGAATAGGCAGCTTGTGTGGCCAGTGCGGCGGTCTCTTGGACAATGGATTCAGCGCGCAACGCCGGCTCGCTAATATCCGGCAGGCGCGTGGCTGTGCTGGCACATCCGAGCAGAAAGCTCGACGTGATAAGGGCAAAAGGGATGAGGCGGCACATACTCATTGCGTCCATCATGCCGAATGCGAGGGCGTGGTCAATGCATGCCCTGCAGATCGCGTCGATCAACTCATCGTCAACTACTTGCGACTCTGGCCGTGTCACGCCACATAGAGACTATGTTTATTCAGACCGAAGATACGCCGAACCCGGCGACCTTGAAATTCCTCCCAGGCCGCGATGTGGCCGGGCAGGGGGCGACACCCGTTGAATTTACACGCGGGGCCGATGTGTCCAGCGCGCCTTTGGCCGAGATGTTGTTCATGATCCCGGACCTGACGCGCTTGATGTTTGGCAGCGATTTTATTGCCGTGACCAAATCTGACGACGCGCAGTGGAAACATTTACGTCCCGCTGTGCTCGGCGCGATCATGGATTTCTTCGTCGCGGGCGGCACGCCGCTGCTCGAACAGTTGCAAGCGGGCGACGTCGATGAGCGCGTCTATGAAGGCGAAACGGCGGAAATTGTCGAGCAGATCAAAGAGCTTATTGAGCTTCGGGTTCGCCCTGCCGTCGCGCAAGATGGCGGCGACATCGTCTTCCGTCATTTTGATGATACGGACGGCGTGGTGTTTTTGGAAATGCGCGGTGCCTGTGCGGGTTGCCCCTCCTCGACCATGACGCTCAAGCACGGGATTGAAAACCTGCTCAAACATTATGTGCCCGAAGTGACCAGCGTTGAACAGGCGGTCGCGTAAAATCCGATGATTGTGCTCGGCCTCGATACGACCGGGGCGGATTGCTCCGCGTGCATCGTGCGCGACGACACGGTCTTAGCCTATAAGTCTGAACCGATCGGGCGCGGCCATGCCGAACGGCTCGCCCCCATGGTGGTTGAGGTGCTGGCCATCGCTGGCGTCACGCCGGATGAGATCGACCGTATCGCCGTTTGCACCGGGCCGGGAAGTTTCACGGGGCTCCGGGTTGCGCTCTCTTTTGCCAAGGGCTTTGCGTTGCCGCGCCGGACACCCGTGCTGGGGTTCGACGCGCTTTATATCAAAGCCGCCGAGCAAACAGGGGCGCATGTCGTTTACCGTGATGTTAAACGCGGTCAGGTCTTCGCCGCGCGATATGTTTCCAGTGTTGCAGATGTGGCTCCCATGGCAATGACGATGGACGCGGCGCAAACATTAGCCAGCGATGACCCGGTAATCGAAGCGCAAGGCGCAGATGTTCGTGTGATGGCGAAATTAGCGTTAACCGCTGAGCCACCTGCTCACCCCGCCACCCCGCTCTACGCCCGCGCGCCCGATGCAAAGCTACCCGGCGGAATTACGCCGCCGCCTCAAACCGCATGAGAGTTCGTACCCTCACGGCCCAAGACGCTGAGGCCATGGCCACAATCCACGCCGCCTGTTTTGATAAACCGTGGCCCGCGCTGGATATGACCGTCCACGTGGCGCGCGACCTCTGCGTGGGCCTTGGTGAGCCGCTGATGAGCTTTGCGATCTTAAGGCGCTCCGACATTGATGCGGAAATTCTCACTGTGGCGACGAACCCTGAGGCCCGCAGCCAAGGCTTGGCTGGACGGGTGCTGGCGGCAGCAGAGGAACAGTACCGTGTTGCTGGGCTACGAAATATCTTCCTTGAGGTGGCAGAAGATAACGCTTCTGCACGGAGACTCTACGAACGCTTAGGCTTTGTCCCCATAGGACGCCGTCCCGGCTACTATGCGCGGCCTGAGGGTCGGATAGCGGCGGTTACCTACTCGCTAAAGTTATAAACACATTGTCTTTGCTATCTTTAGTCGCCACATAAATTTTATGAATTGGACCGCTATTTTAATTGCAGCCGTTTGTGGCGGCGCTTTTGCGGGTGGCGGTGTTCTGCTGGCGAATTGGCTTGGGCGGCCCCAGTTCAGATCTGCCATTGTGGCGGTCGCAACCGTCATAGGCATCGGTGTAGCGTCGCAAATCAATGACCGTCTTCCGGTAAAAATGAATATAGACACGTTTTCATTGTCTGACTTGGCTGATGAAGCGCCTATTTACCGTGTTTTGATCAACAAAGACCCGTCGTCGGCTCTGATATTGGAAACGGGTCTGAAAGAGGATTTTCAAAGTGGAAATTTCACGATCAATGAAATCACAGATCGGACACGACTCCGCCTAGGCGTCATTGTAACTAATAAAACGATTGTTGCGCCTGCGAGCCTTCAGCGTGAATATGCTAATATTGCGATCGAGATGTTTGAATATCTCAAAGCGACGAAACCTAATTTATGTCGAAAAATAGCATTGGGCGAGCCCATTGGTGATCTTAGCCCTTATATGCCACAGAGTTATGCCGAGACAGAAGAAGCGGTGATGGTGCGCGTCGTTGAAACGCTTTCTGTCGTTGGGGCCAGCGGTGATGTTGCTCGCGGTAAAGAAATTGCTTCGGAAACTATTGTCGCATGGGCTGATATGACCGGGGTCGACACACAATCACCTAATTTTTTAGAGTCTTTGTCAGATATTCAGTGGTGTGACATTGCCCTCGCTTTGGGGTATGCGAAGCTATCGATGCCAGATCAGGATCGGCGTGATTTATTTGCGTTTGAGGCCGACGCCGCAAATCCCTCTCAGTAATGTTATCGATGTTTTGAGAGTTTACTTCGACGATCCGGGAAATATCCGAAACAATAATTAGATGAGATGTGTTCATACGGCATCTCTGGACGCCACGTCTTAACGCGGCTAGAGTAGGGCCATGCCAAATACTGAAACCTGGGTTGAAAAGAAATGCGTCGAGCGCGGGTTGCGCCTGACCGAACAACGGCGGGTGATCGCCAAAGTGCTGTCCAATGCGGACGACCATCCCGACGCGGAAGAGCTTTACGCGCGCGCCTCACAGATTGATCCGAAGATCAGTTTAGCCACTGTTTACCGGACTGTGCGCCTGTTTGCCGACTCCGGAATTATCGAAATGCATGATTTCCGCGATGGTCGCGCACGCTATGAAACTGCGGATGCGGAACATCATGATCATCTGATTGATGTGCAATCAGGTGATGTGATTGAATTTGTCGATGATGAAATTGAAGCGCTTCAGCACCGAATCGCTGAAAAACTTGGCTATGAACTCGTCGATCACCGTCTCGAACTTTACGGACGTAAAAAGACGTAAGTCTTCGGACGCTATAGCGTCCGCAACGCCTCATAATCTTCTAAACACGCGGCGAATATATCCGCATGTTCTGGGGCGACCTCTGGCAATGCGCCGGGAGCGTCGGCAAAGCCAAATGACTTCCACACGCTGTCATACCAATAGGGCGCCCAAGGGCCGTCCTCCGGCCGGGGACCGTCGTGCCATTTCAACATGGTGCGGCGAAACGGAATGTCGAACCCATCTTCGCACAGGGTCTTGAGCATGACCCGCGGACGCGCGAGAATATCATCGCTATCCATCACCATTGGTGCCCGGCCTGTGATGTCTTGCAGTTCGGTATGAAGTGTTCGCAAACGTGCGAAGCCCAGATCATTCGCTGTGAAATCGGGTCGGCCCTTGGCGTAGGACGCAATCACCCGCGCCGGATGACGCAGCAATAGCACGTGGCGTGCCTGCGCCGTCCAATCCATCGGCATCCCGGCGATCATATGATGCGCCATATGTTTTTGGAAATGGTAGCGTGTCGCGACAGGCGCGAGAATGCGTTCAACGATCCGTTCAGGGTCGGTTTCGCAGGCGGCTAAGGTCTCATCGCGGCCCGGATGCGCCAAGCCGGTTTGGTCGAGATAAGCGGCGAAAAAGGGCTCGTCCCAGCAGGTGACATCCGATTGTGACCCAAAACTTCGCATCATCGCCGTCGAAATATTACGTGGCCCAGACCAGAGACAGAGAATTTTAGACATAGGTTCCGCTCACGTCGTATCTGTATCGACCAAGGCGAGATAAAGTTGCTGCAAGCGTGCCACGATTGGGCCGCGCGTGCCGTCGCCGATCTGCCGTCCGTCAATCGTGCCGACGGGGGCCAGTCCCGCAAACGTCCCCGTGGTGAAGGCTTCATCCGCGGCGTAGCAATGACGCAGGGTGAAATTACGCTCAAAGACTGGAATGTCATTGGCTCGGCAGAGGTCGATGACCTTTGCGCGCGTGATCCCGCCGAGACAATAATCGCCCGTTGATGTCCAGACTTCGCCGTGTCTGACAATGAAGAAATGCGTTGAATTACAGGTGGCGACGAACCCGTGCGGGTCGAGCATGATCGCTTCGTCGGCTCCGGCTTCGATCCCCTGAATACATGCCGTGATACAGTTGATCTTGGAATGGCTGTTGAGCCCCGGATCCTGCACATCGGGCCGCCCCCTGCGTGTGGCGACGCTTTGCAGGCTCAGCGGACGTTCTGCCGTCGCGGGATCGGGTTGTTTAAATTCAGGCGCAATGACGATGGTGGCCGGCGAGATGATCACGCGCGGGTCTTGGTAAGGCGTCGAGCGTAAGCCGCGGGTTACCATCAGGCGGATGTGAACATGGTCCGTCATCTCGTTGGCCGCTAGCGTGTCGTTTAGGCGGGCAGTCAGCTCATCCCGCGTAATGCCGAGGTCAATTTTCAGCGCCGCAAGCCCTTCGGCTAATCGGTCGAGATGGTCCTCTAAGAAGGCGACCTTGCCATTATGAACGCGCAGGCCCTCCCAAACGCCGTCACCCAGCATGAAGCCGCTGTCAAAAACGTTCACTACCGCCTTCTCCCGCGGGATGATGTCTCCGTTTAGATTGAACAGAACCGACGCGTTGCGGTCATCGGGGACGTAGGAGTGGGTGCCAAAGCTCATGAGACGGGGTTAGCAGAGATGGCGCAAGAGGGAAGCCCTACTCTGCCGGAATTAAGCCCGGTCTCGCGTCCCCATACAACAGTCGATCCGCAATCACCGCGGCATGAGGCGCGAAGTGGAGAATTTCCCAACGGCCGTCGAAATGTTCAACCAATGCGGTGCAGCTCTCGACCCAATCGCCGGTGTTTTTATAGGCGACGCCGTCAATTTCGCGCTGTTCTGCGACATGGATGTGACCGCAAATTGCGCCATCAAACCCTTTGCGCGCGCAGTAATCGGCGACGTGACCCTCGAAGCTTTGAATGAAATTCATCGCGCGTTTCGTTCGTGATTTCAGCGCTTTGGAGAGCGACCAATAATCTAAGCCCAAACGCCGCCGCACCCCATTCAACTTCGTGTTCACCCAGAGCAGGGCATTATAGGCGCTATCGCCGAGGTGCATGATCCATTTACGGTCCGCGCGCATCAGCCCGTCAAACATATCGCCGTGGACGACAAGGTAGCGTTTCCCGTCGCGTCCCGCATGAACCGCGCGATTTTTTACGGCAATATCGCCGAACATCAGCCGAAAATTCATGAACCCACGCAAGAATTCATCGTGATTGCCAATGATATAGGTCACGTCTGTGCCCCGTTTGGCAGCCGTGAGAATGCGGCGCACGACATTTGTGTGGGATTGCGGCCAGAACCATTTCTTGCGCATCCGCCAGCCGTCGATAATGTCCCCGACCAGATAGAGCTGCTCTGACGTATGCTCTTTCATGAACACACAGAGCGCCTCTGCCTGACAGCCTTTAGAGCCCAGATGCAGGTCGGAAATAAAGATGGAACGGTAATGCGGCATATAGGGCGCCGCTAGGCTGCTTCGGTGTCTATCGTATGACGACGACGTAACAGGCTTGTGACGATTTGACGGGTTAGAACGCTTCCGTTTCGACCAATAAGAGGCAAACGGCGAGGCATAGAGCGCCCAAGCCGTATGCTGCCCAGCCCGTGCTGAGCGTGTTCAGAACCGAACTTTCCAGAGATATATCGAGTAGGTTGAGCCCAAGGCGCGTCCAAATAAGGCCGCAAAGCAAGCCAATCATGAGCGCGATCATCCAGCTGCGCCAGAGGGGCGTGGGGCGTTTGGCAAGGCTGTCGAGATCAAATAGCGCGGCCTCTTCTTGGGTCTGCAAGGCGGTAAGAACCGCGTCGGAAAAGCCTTGGTCTTCTGTGGGGGCGACGTAGTCAGCGAGCAAGGATTTCAAACTATCATCTGTCATTGTGTTGATCCTTCATAGGCGCGCAAGAGGTCTTGTAACGCAGTTTTCGCACGCGACACATGGGATTTAACCGTGCCGAGCGGCAATCCGGTAATGTGTGCCGCGTCCGCGTGACTATGACCCAACGCAAGGCAGAGCATGGCGCAGGCGCGGCGTTCTGGCGGCAAACTATTCATAGCGCGCTCGATATCGAGTCGCGTGCCGTGGTGAGATGTTGGCGCCTCCGGGGGAAGAGAGTTGGCCCCGTCTAAATCCAAGCTGCGTAAATCCCGGCGACGCGTTTCGCGGCGGTGATGGTCGAGAAAGCGGCGATAGGCGATGCGTAGCAACCAGCTTTTGACATTTTCAACGTTGGGAAGCTGGTCAGCAACGCGAAAGGCTTTGAGAAAGGTTTCCTGCGCCAGCTCGTCAGCGAGGGCACTATTCCGACAGAGTCGGCGCAGAAAGGTTCTGACCGCGCCCTGATGGGCGCGGACAATGGGGTCAAATGTGTTGACCTTTGACAGGTCTAGTCTTCGGTCTGACGGGAGACTGTGACCCATAACGCTACAAAGACGAGGCCAACCAAGAAGGGGAAGGACGCAAAGCCAAAGAAGATGCGGGTTGCTTCAGCGTCATCAATCACTGTCCCAAGAATGCACGTCGACACAGCCAAGGCGATTAAGATTAAGCCGAGACGGAGATCCGCATGTTTGGGTTTGCGGCGAACTCCGAGGGTCTTGACGAGTTCGACCGTGATCGGCTCGCCTTTACTCGCGATGCTATCGAGCAAGCTGATGGTCGCTGCGTGAGTTTTAAATCGATAGGCACTGACGGCCCAAACGATAACGGGAATGATCGCGAATAATGCGACCGGGACGAGGACTTCTTCCATGTGTGTCTCCTTTTTCAAACAGTTATACTAAGCCAGACGTCGCGAGGAGGTGTTTTGGATGCACGGGAGTGAAATTCTTTTGAGAACACCGCAATCCTTCCTCACCCCGACGCTTGACCCATACCCTTGCTCCGACCACATGACCGCTCGTGATCCAAGATGTCGATGTCATAACATTAGGCTGTCGCCTGAATGCGTCCGAGAGCGATGCGATGGTTGCGCTTGCGCGTGACGATGGCTTGACCAATGCGGTCATCATCAACACGTGCGCGGTCACCAATGACGCTGTGGCAGAGAGCCGCCGCCGCGTGCGCAAGGCGAAACGGGACCGCCCCGACGCCACAATTATTGTCACAGGCTGCGCCGCCCAAATCGATCCGACGACGTTTGCGGGCATGGCCGAAGTTGATCAGGTTCTGGGAAATCACGACAAAATGCTGCCCGGTGCGTTTGCCCCGCATCATTTTGGCGGCCAGAGCGAGCGTATTCGCGTTAATGACATCATGGCGGTCCGCGATAGTGCGCCGCAATTTATGGGATCTGCTAATCAAGGCGACAAAGCGCAGTCGCGCACGCGCGCGTTTCTGCAAGTGCAAAATGGCTGTGACCACCGCTGCACCTTTTGCATCATTCCTTATGGGCGCGGTAATGCGCGTTCCGTCCCGGCCGGCGAAGTGGTGAGTCATGTGCGCGCCCTCGTGCGGCAAGGATATCGCGAAGTCGTGCTGACCGGGGTCGACCTGTCCAGTTGGGGCGGGGACTTGCCGGGAATGCCGCCACTCGGAGATTTGGTGCGCCGCGTGCTGAAGCTAGTGCCTGAGCTGGAACGTTTGCGTCTGTCCTCTATCGATCCGGCGGAAGTTGATCCGATCTTGTTTGAGTTGATTGTGACCGAGCCGCGCATGACACCTTATCTGCATCTGTCGCTACAAAGCGGTGATGATATGATCCTCAAACGGATGAAGCGCCGTCACTCACGCCAGCAAGTGATTGCTCTGTGCACGGCGCTGCAAGACCGACGGCCAGAGATTGCCTTTGGTGCCGACATCATTGCGGGCTTCCCGACAGAAGATGACGTCATGTTCGAAAACAGCCGCGCGATTGTGTCCGAGATTGGCATTCCGTGGTTGCACGTCTTTCCCTATTCAGCGCGCGAAGGCACGCCCGCGGCGAAAATTCCGCCTGTTGATGGCAATATTGTCAAAGCCCGTGCCAAAATTCTGCGCGAGGCGGGAACAGCGGCGAAGGCTGCGCATTTACGCTCGCGTGTCGGCGATGTTGATACAGCTTTGTTTGAGGAAACTGGACAAGGGCGTTTACCGGATTTCAGCCTCATTCGTGTCGATAATCCGCCGCCCGCGGGTTCGCTTGGCACAGTGACCGTGATAGACGCGCGCGACGACCATTTGATCGGGAGCCTTCATGGCTGAGAAGAAAAAACGCGGTTTTCTCTCCAAACTCGGATTTAAGTCCAAGGATGAGACGCTCGCGGCCGAAGCCGCTGAACGCGCCGCCCAACAACAGCTGATCGATGACCAAATGGCCGCGCGTATGGCGGCGATTAACGCGGCGGCGCTGGCCTCCGCGCGGGCGCAAGATACAGGCGTCAAAGACGTTACAGCCGAAGAGCAGGCGGCGCTTGAGGCTGAAGATAAGCGCCAGGCCGAAATTCAGGCCGCGCGCGATGTGGCGCGTGCAAAGCAGCTGGCCGAAGACCAAGCGCGGCGCAAGGCCGATGCCCTTGCGGCACAAGAGGTTGAGGTCGCGCGTGTAGCGGACACGGCGCGGCTCGCGAAAGAGCGTACGCAGAGAGAGGCAGAACAAGCCGAGCGCCAAGCGGCAGAGGCCAAAGCGCGCGCGGAAACAGCGGCGCAATTAAAAGCCGAACGCGATGCAGAAATTGCCCGCGCGAAGTCAGACGCTGAAGCTGCGGAGCTGACACGCAAAGCCGAAGCGGAACGGGCTGAACAGGGGCGGCTTGACGCAGCGCGCGAAGCCGAAGAGCGCGCGGCAGAAGCGCGCCGTGTTGCGGAAGAGGTCGAAGCGGCCCGTCTGGCAGAAGAGGCGCGTTTGGCGGCGCAAGCCGAACGGCTCACCCGCGAAGCCGAAGAAGCGGAACGCCGTGCTGCGCTGGCCGCAGACCGCAAAGCCCGCGAGCAAGCCGAGAATGCTGAACGCGACCGGATTGCTGCGGAACGCGCGGCCCAGAAAGCGAAAGAGGCGCCTGCACCAGAACCAGAGATTGACGTCACGGCCGATGGCGGGTTTTTGGACCGTATCTCTAAAGGCCTGCGCCGCTCGACGACGCGCATGTCGGACCAAATGTCGGCGACGTTTAATCAACGCACGCTGGACGCCGCTGCGCTCGAGGATCTCGAAGACATCCTCATTATGGCCGATCTCGGCACCGATGTTGCGACCAAGGTCAGCGCCAGTTTGGCCGAAGATAAGTTTGATAAGACGGTCACGGACCTCGAAATAAAAGTCGCGCTAGCGGAAACAATCTCCGACATTATGACGCCGCTAGAAACGCCCTTTGTGCTGGGTTTAGCGCGTCCGCAGGTGATCTTGTTTGTCGGCGTCAATGGCTCGGGCAAGACCACAACTTTGGGAAAAATCGCCAAGCGCTTCGGCGATCAAGGCAAAAAAGTCCTGATCTGCGCGGCGGATACGTTCCGCGCAGCCGCCGTGGAGCAACTCACCGTCTGGGGTGAGCGCGCCGGTGCGCCCGTCATGTCTGGCAAGCCCGGTGCCGATGCCGCCTCGCTTGTTTATGACGCGATGAACCGCGCGCGGGATGAGGATTACGATATCTTGATGATCGACACGGCGGGACGATTGCAAAACCGCACGGAATTGATGGACGAGCTGGCGAAAATTATCCGCGTGATTGAGAAAACCGATCCGTCCGCGCCGCACCATAGCGTGCTGGTGCTAGATGCCACCGTCGGTCAGAACGCATTGTTACAAGTCGACGCTTTCAAGCAGACCGCGAATGTCTCCGGCTTGATTATGACAAAATTAGACGGAACCGCCAAAGGCGGCGTGCTCGTCGCGCTGTCGGATAAGTATAAGTTGCCGATCCATTTTATCGGCATTGGCGAGGGGATCGATGACCTCGAAACCTTCTCTGCTCCTGTCTTCGCCGCCGCCTTATCTGGTGTTGCGGATGCCGTCTCGCGTTAATCGATTTAGCCCTCAATTTTCTTTCGGAGCCTTTCATGAAACTCACCTCATCTCTCTCTGCCATCGTTACAGGCGGCGCGTCTGGCCTCGGTGAAGGCACAGCGCGCATGTTGGCGTCACACGGCGTCAAAGTGGGCATCTTTGATATGAATGAAGAGCGCGGGCAGTCTGTGGCGAAAGATATTGGCGGCATTTTTGCTAAGGTAAACGTGTCTGACAATGCCTCGGTTGACGCTGGGTTCGAAGCGATCCGCGCTGAAATTGGCCAAGAGCGGATCATGGTCAATTGCGCTGGCATTGGCGGCGGGATCAAGACCGCCTCACGCAAACGCGACACGGGCGAAATTTCAGCCCACGACCCCGAAGCCTTCATTCGCATCATCAATATCAACCTCATCGGAAGTTTTCTCTGCGCGTCAAAATCCGCCGCGGGTATGATGACGCTCGACCCGACCCAACCGGACGGCGAACGCGGGGTGATCATCAACACGGCCTCTGTTGCCGCGCAAGATGGTCAAATCGGGCAGGTGGCTTACGCCGCGTCAAAGGGCGGCATCTTGTCGATGGCCTTACCGATGGCGCGGGACCTGGCGCGCGAAGGCATTCGCGTGAACACGATCTTGCCGGGCTTTTACGAGACTCCGATTTATCAGCAAATGAAACCGGAAGTGAAAGAAAACCTGCGCGCGCATGTGCAGTTCCCGAACCGCTTTGGCCAGCCCGAAGAGTTTGGCGATGTGGTCCGTTTCATGTGCGAGCATGGTTACATCAATGGCGAATATATCCGCACGGACGCTGGCGCGCGCATGCCGCCGCGTTAGCCATCACGCCCTCCGCCCGCTATTGCCGGGCGGACGATCACAGTAATCGGTCCTCGGACCGATTACTGGCACAGGCTGCACATAAACCTGACAATCATTCGCAAAGTGATTGACAATCGTTCGCAATCGATTATCTAGAATTCGTGATCCATTGCATTTGCAACAATATCAACACCAAGGCTGTCGAAGCCGCGGCCGCCAAAGGGGCGGAAACAGCGGCTTGCGTTCAGCGCGCGTGCGGCAGTCGTTTTCGCTGCGGTCAGTGCCGCGTGGACATCGAACAGCATTTGCGTGGCTGGCGTCAAACCCGCCCCATGCTCGACGCGGCTGAATAGCCTAATCCCCTGAAATCATTGCCTTTGCGTCGCGTTCGCGAGGAAATAGTCGGTTGGCTGTATTTTCTTTGCGAATGAAAATCGGGTGCCGCGATTGTCTTTGACAGTTCTCATTTTTCAACTCTAAGTGATATCTATGTTAAGAGATCCCGAAGTTGTCGTTTGGCTCAACCGTGCCCTCAAGGCTGAATTGACCGCCATCAATCAATATTTCCTGCATTCCCGCATGCTCAAAGACTGGGGCGTCACGCTGTTGGCCAAAAAAGAGTATGAAGAATCAATCGAGGAAATGAATCACGCGGACGAAATTCTGGAGCGTATTCTGTTTCTCGGGGGTCTGCCGAACCTGCAAGACCTCGGCAAACTTCACATCGGCGAAGATGTGAAAGAAATTCTCGAATGCGACATGAAGCTCGAAGAAATCGCGATTCCGATTTATCGTGATGCGATCCATTATTGTGAGACTGTGCGCGATTACGGCACGCGCGACTTGCTACAGCGTATTTTAGTTGATGAGGAAGAGCATGTCGACTTCCTCGAAACGCAGTTCGACCTGATCAAACAGATCGGTATTGAGCGTTATATCAAATTGCAAAGTGAGCCCGTAACGGCCGCAAAATAGCGATCTCGACAGTTGGATGTGTCGATTGTCCACAACTTACAGTACATTAAGCCTGTGTCTTACGCTCAGAGAACTGACTGCGTCGCAAAACTGTCACTTGGCGAGTGCCTACGCTATTGTGTAACTGGGCGGTGTTGAAGCGGTCAAACACACTCGGATTCTCGGTGTGTGTCAGGCTGCAGCGGGATTTCCTAGAAGGTCAGCCATGTCCGGTATAGAGATTTTAGGCGTCATTGGGTTCGCCTTGGCGGCGTATTCTGTCGTCGCCAATGATGCGATCCAGACGTTAGGGACGTTTCTTCGTTCCAATCAAAAGCGATCATGGTGGGTGCTCTGGCTCTTTGCCGGCTCGATCCTCATCGCTGTTTTGATTTATGGGTATTACACCCACGCCAGTGACATCGCCTATGGGCGGTTAAACCGGATTCCTTACCCAGAAGGCGGGATCCAATGGTACCATGTCTTGCCTCCGGCCGTTCTGATCTTGCTAACCCGCCTGTCGGTTCCGGTCTCAACGACTTTCCTTGTTTTGACGATGTTCGCTCTGACGGGCGGCGCCACGACTGAGGGGCTGATGGGCAGTATGCTGGTCAAATCCGTGCTCGGCTATGCCGTCGCCTTTGCCTCTGCCGTCGTCATCTACACACTCATTTCGCGAACTTATTCGCGCTGGATCGACCGGACACAGGACGTGGGCGCCGCATCCTATTGGTATGTGTTCCAGTGGATCACGACCGCCTTTCTTTGGTGGCAATGGCTGGCGCAAGACTTGGCCAATATTTTCGTCTTCCTCCCGCGGGAGACCGTTGTGACGGCAGAGGGGACGCAGGTCATGATTGCGGCCACGACCGTCTTCTGGGGTGGCTTCCTGACGCTCGGATTGCTGGCTTATACCTTCTATCGTCGCGGCGGAAAAATTCAGGAAATCGTCAACGCGAAGACGAACACGCATGATCCCCGTGTCGGGACATTGGTCGACATCATGTTCGGCATCATCTTGCTGATCTTCAAAGAAATGAATGATATTCCGATGAGCACGACCTGGGTCTTCTTGGGCCTCATTGCGGGCCGTGAACTGGCTGTCTCTTATGTCGCCGGACTTCGGGACCGGGTTGAAGCGCTCCGCGATGTGACCAAAGATGCGGGACGCCTGCTGTTCGGGTTAGCCGTCTCCGTCGCCTTGGCCGTATTTATCCCCTGGGCCGCGACAGGCAATATGCCAACCTTCTAGGCCTCGGCCTTATTGATTATGAAAAAGCCGGCTCCTAAAAATTAGGGCGCCGGCTTTTTTTGTGGGTGGCGTTAAGATTACTGTGTGTTTCCCGGCGTGTTATCCGCGATGATGGCTTTTGCAATTTGCGCGGCAAGATCATCAAACGCGCGCTGTGTCTCGTTCAATACGCTGCCGTCATTGGTCGCAATGACAAACACTGTGTCTTGGTTTGGCAACAGGACAAGCAGCGCATACCACATGGTGTTGGACCCATTATGCCAGATCACGGGGTCTTCGCTTGCCCCCTCTTTTCCATCGGTAAAGTCGCGGCTTTGAACGACCCACCCATAGGCATAATCATTCAACACGGGCGTGTGCAGTCGTGTGTAGGTCTCAGGCGAGAGGAGGGCGGTCTCGCTCGCCCCGGCGTTTAGATGCGCCCGCCCATAGGTCAGGAGGTCATCCAACGTCATATGCATCGTGCCCGCCGCCGCCATCCAGGGGGGATTATCCGGGTTCCCAGCGGGGCTCATTGCAATTTTGAGGGCCCCAAGTTTACGGTGTCCCCACGGCACGCTCTGTGGTGTGTCGCCCCCGCTATTGCCAGTGGGGGCGCCGAATCCGAGTGTGGAGAGCCCTAACGGCTCCGCGACACGGGTTTGGATGATGTTTTCCCAACTGTCGCCCGTGGCCTCTTCCGCCATGATAGACGCCAGCATGAAGCCTTCATTCGAATAGGAAAACGCCGTGCCGGGTTCGGTCTCGGGCGGATTGGCGAGCAATATGGCCGCGATTTCACGTCGCACGTCGCGCAATCCCGCGGGTTCGCTCACGGTCTTAACCATGGCCGCAAGGGGCGCACGCGGAATGCTGGCCGTATGGGTCAGGAGTTGATGCAACGTCACATCGCGCCAGCCTGCGTCCATCAGGACGTCTGGTAGCCGCTGGCCAAGCGTATCGTCCCAACGCATGACGCTGTCCTCGACCAATGTTGCAATCGCGGTCGCGCTCATGGATTTGCCGATCGATCCGACATGAAACAGATCCGACGCCAATAGGGGATCGGTCTGTTCTTTCGTCCGATATCCCGTTTCAGCCTGTGCGACGACGGCGTCGCCGACCACCACTTTCGCCGCGATCCCGACAAGCTTGCGCTCTGCCGCAATCCCCTCAATCGCGGTTTGCAAGGCGGGCGAGGACAGTTCGGTGAGAGGGGCCGCCTCGGGCCCCGGACGATTGGATATTTTGGCCGAGAGCCAGAATCCGACAATGATGAGCGCAAGGACGGCGATGATCCCGCCGACGATTTTGAGGAAGAGTTTCATGGTGTGAGTTTGGCACACTTGGCCGCACAGTCAAAATAAGTAGACCCAGCTAACCGGAGTTTGAATTCCGGCGCTGGGCCTGATAGGGAATGTCCACCGGCATCGAACCAGTAAAGCGAGTTTGAACCTCGCCAATCCCAATGATTAGAGCAGTTGTCTTGCAGGACCTGCTTTAATCATGTTCTATTTTCTCAGAAGATCGATTGAACATCGGGTCCCTTCTTCGTTGAGAAATTGCCAGTTTCCATTCCAAATGTTTTCGTTTCCAGCGGCTATAGACTCATTGAGTCTGTTGAGAGAGGTGTATGTGTCTCCGGTATCTGTACGCACCCATTGCCCTTCGATCGCTATCGCTTGGTAGAGTTTTCCTTTGTAATGGCGAAAAACTACGAAGCCTTCTGGAAAGTGAACATCATTACGGGAGTCATAGTATCCATTCAGCTTAACATCATTTTCTTCAGTAACTTCAATGAGTTGAAAGTGATCAGCAGTGCGAAGGTCGAATAGGCGAGAGAGAATATCGTTCTCATTCTCCTCCCCATCTTTACGAGCAGCCCATATGGCAGCGAAGACCTCTGTAGATATTTCAATATGACGACTCATGGGCGCTCAATGGAGCTGAAAAACGCTCAAGTCAACCCTATGAGTTAAGTATTTGAGTGTTTTGTAGAAATTTCTAGCGACGCCCCTTATCAAACAACTCCGCCAGCTTTTCTGTCATCGCGCCGCCGAGCTGTTCGACGTCCATGATGGTGACGGCTTTGGAATACCAGCGGGTGACGTCGTGGCCGATGCCGATGGCGACGAGTTCGACGTCGGAGCGGTTCTCCAATGTGTCGATCATTTCACGCAAATGGGTTTCCAACAGACCAACCTTGTTTTGGCTTTGGGTCGCATCATCGACGGGCGCACCGTCTGAAATGACCATCAGAATGCGGCGTTGTTCGGGCCGTGCCATCAGGCGGCGATAGGCCCAGTCCAGCGCTTCGCCGTCGATATTTTCTTTGAGCAAGCCTTCGCGCATCATCAGGCCGAGGTTCCGCTTGGCGCGACGCCACGGCATGTCGGCGGATTTATAGACGATATGGCGCAGATCATTCAGGCGTCCCGGCTGGCTCGGTTTACCCGCCGTCATCCACTCTTGGAAGGATTTACCGCCCTTCCATGCCTTCGTGGTGAATCCGAGGATTTCGGCCTTCACCCCGCAACGTTCCAGCGTGCGCGCCATAATATCGGCGCAGACCGCCGCGACCATGATCGGGCGGCCCCGCATGGATCCGCTATTATCAATTAGGATCGAGACGACCGTATCGCGGAAGTCGGTTTCTTTCTCTTCCTTGAAGGTCAAGCTCGACAGCGGATCAATAACAACGCGCGAAAGCCGCGCCGTGTCCAGCATGCCTTCTTCCAAATCGAAGGTCCAACTGCGTTGCTGTTGCGCTTGCAGGCGACGTTGCAACCGGTTGGCGAGACGTGAAATCACGGACGACAGCCCGGCCATATGTTGATCGAGATAGCCACGCAGCCGGTCCAGCTCTTCCGGCGGGCAGAGGTCTTCGGCTTTCACCACCTCATCATGTTTGGTTGTGTAGACGCGGTAGGGGGCCGGGCTGTTACGCGGCTGCGGGCGCTGCGACGGGGCGTCGGGTGATTGCTCGCTATCGTCGCTCTCGCCGTCAATGTTTTCTGCGTCGACAATGTCTTGCGCGTCGTCCGCGTCTTCATCGAGGGCGTCAGCGTCCGAGACTTCGGTCTGGCCTTGTTGGTCCTCATTCGGGGCATCTGCGGATTGGTCTTCTTGCTCGTCCTGATCGTCTTGCTGGCTGTCTTCGTCTTGATCCTCTTCTTGCTCCGGGTCCGCATTGTCACGGTCAAGTGTGAGGTCGCCGATGAAATCATTGACGTGACGGCCAAAGGCGTCCTGATCATGGATCAGGTCGAGTAAGGCTTTGATCCGGCCTTGGCTGCGCTCATTAATTTCCTCGCGCCACGCGCTCATAATGCCGTTGGTTGTTTCGGGTAGCGTCCGTCCCGTGAGCCGTTCGCGCGCAAATAGCCCGATGGCTTCGGCGAAGCTGGTATCGTCCTTGGCAATGTCGGGTTTATCAAACCCGCGCCGTTTGGCCCGGGCGGATAGCGCCGCGCTCAGATTATCGGCCAAGCCTGACAGATGCCGCCCGCCCAGCGTTTCCACGCGCGCTTGTTCCAGCGCTTCGAACACGGCTCGCGCCGCGCCAGATTTAGGCTGGTTCGTTGCGTGAATATCCGCATCGTGCAGCGCGATTTTGAGCGCCAGCCCATCCGCATCACCGCGCACTTTGGCAATTTGATCCGATTTTGGCATCGGCGGCAGGCTCGGCAGCATGACTTGGTCACGCACCAATCCGGCGACGTCGCCGCCAAAGGAGACTTCCAAGTCTTCCCGCGCGGCAATCGCTTTGGTCGCCGCGCTAAGTGAGCGTTTGAAATTATCAATCGGTTGAGCAGTATCGTTTTTCATCACGCGCTGTTTACGGGCGAAGCGCGCGGATGTGTAGCGCGGATATGTGATCAATTTTCAGTAATTCACGCGTAAAGCGTTCTTGAGGAGCAGGCCGCGCCAGCCCCTCAAGAACATTTTATTTCAATGATGGCCTAGAGTCTCACTGACCTATGATCGGCTAAGGCGTCATTAGAGCGCGTGATCTTTACAGAAGGGCGTGTGCGGCAGCGTTTTAAGCCTGTCTTCGTCAATGGGGTCGCCGCAGGTCACACAGTTGCCAAAGCTGCCCTCTTTAATCCGGTCGAGCGCCGCATCAATGGCGCGGATTTCGCTTTGCGCCATATCGTCTAGATCATCGAGCACGTCCAAGTTCCGCACTTCCCCACTGTCGCCGTCAAAAGGCTCATCGCCGGAATGCTCAAATCGTTCTTCGATCTCTTCGGATTTCCCAGTGAGATAGGCGCGGCGATCCGTGAGGACTTTTTTGTAATGTTTCGTATCAGTCATAAAAACTCTCTTTCATCTCATACAACGCCCCATGGGCCACATTTGTTCACTTCAGCCTCACAGGGCCAAGAAGACTAGGAGGAAGCGAATAAAGGCCTTAGGTTACGCCAGAATGAAGGAATCGCAGCATGACAAATACTCACTTAATCTCTTTCGCCTTGCTTACAGCGGCCAGCTTTACGCTCGCGGCGTGTTCACCCGACACGTCAACGACGACGCCAACAGAGGTGAGCGTCGCGCAGACAGTCGTTCCCGCCGCGCGATTTTTTACGGCTGACCAATTCACCTACGCCAATTACCAAGACGTTGTCGTCAAACATGCCGCCCTAGACTTGGACGTTGATTTTAATCGCAAGGTTCTCGACGGCGCTGTGACATTGCGTTTTGAGCGCATTGAGGGGGATGCACAGACACTGAAGCTCGATACCAAAGACCTTCTGATTAAAAACGTCGCGCTAGACACGGATGAGGGGTGGACGCCCGCGGATTATACTCTGGCGGAGGCGGACCCCGTCTTAGGGTCTGCGCTAAGCATTGCGATTGGCACGGACGCGACTCAGGTCCGGATTACCTATGAAACCAGTCCCACGGCGGAAGGCCTTCAATGGCTCACCCCGGCGCAGACAGCTGGAAAAGAAAAACCCTATCTCTTCTCCCAAGCCCAAGCGATTAATGCCCGCACGATGCTGCCCGTCCAAGACACGCCCGCGGTGCGTCTGACCTATGAGGCGTCCTTGCGCGTCCCTGACGGGCTACTCCCGCTGATGAGTGCCTCCCAAGACGGGCAAGACGCAGAGGGCAACTGGACCTTCTCTATGCCGCAGCCGATCCCGAGCTATCTCATCGCGATTGCAGTCGGCGATATTAAATTTAAAGCCATCAATGACACCATCGGCGTCTATGCCGAGGACTATATCCTCGATGCGTCTGCCGAAGAGTTTGCAGAAACGCCGATGATGGAAGCGGCTAACACCGCGCTATACGGGCCCTATCGTTGGGGGCGTTATGATTTGATCGTTCTGCCGCCGAGCTTCCCTTTTGGCGGCATGGAAAACCCGCGTCTCTCCTTCATGACGCCGACTTTAATTGCAGGCGATAAATCCCTTACCAATGTTGTCGCGCATGAGCTGGCCCATAGCTGGTCCGGCAATCTTGTGACGAACGCCAGTTGGCGCGACGCCTGGCTGAATGAGGGCTTCACCAGCTATGTTGAAAACCGCGTCATGGAAGCGCTATACGGTGAGAGCCGCGCCGTGATGGAACAAGCGCTCGGCCTCGAAGACTTAAAGCGCGATATTGAAGGCGCGGAACGACCCAGCCTGACGCAGTTGAAATTCACCGATGATTTAACCCATCCTGACGAGGCGTTTTCACAAGTGACTTATGTGAAGGGGCAGTTCTTCCTCAACTTCCTCGAAGACCGTTTTGGCCGCGCCGCGTTTGATCCGTTCCTGAAATCCTATTTCAACGCCTATGCGTTTGACTCGATCACGACAGAGGACTTCCTCGGCTTTATGGATGCCAATCTGCGCGCGCAAAACCCGGACGCCGTGACGGATGCAGAAATCCAAGAATGGGTCTATGGCCAAGGCCTACCCGCGACGATCCGCAACCCGCAATCGGACGCCTTTGATAAAGTTGCCGCCGCCTCTGCACGCTGGTCGAGCGGTGACATGACGGCGGCTGAACTGCCGACGGCGGCGTGGTCAACGCATGAATGGCTACATTTCCTCAACGGTCTGCCGGACCTCTCGCAAGCGCAGTTTAAAGTGCTCGACGATGCGTTTAACCTGACAGGCACACAAAATGCCGAGACCGCCTTCGCGTGGTATATGCAAACCATCAAAGGCGGCTACGCCCCGGCGATGCCCGCGCTGGAAGAGTTCCTCATGGCCGTCGGGCGCGGCAAGTTTATCTACCGTCTTTACGGCGCGCTAAAAGACAATGGCCAAACCGAGATGGCCAACCGCGTCTTTGCCAACGCCAAAGCCGGCTACCACCCCATCGCGCAACGCCGGATCAGCGATATTCTGGCAGGGTAGTTATTTGAGGGGGCTTCCCAATTGGGACTTTGGGGATGTGGATTACATTCACTGCGAACTTAATAAAAACCCATACGCAATTAGCGCCTGACCACCGAAATATAACGCCCATAAAACTGGGCTCGTCAACAATCGGATACGAGCGTCGTCCTCGATTTTGAATGTCTCCATCGCCACTAGCACATCGGATAGAATGAACATCGCCGCACCTATCACCACGAACGATGTGCCAACATCAAGCAGGACCGCCGTCGCCCCCATAAAAGCGATGACGGTCGTATAGGCGACGACGGGCCAGCGCATCTCCTCTAGAGATTTCCATAAAAACAGAACGAAACCTCCGGAAAAAAAGAAAACACCACAGGCAATGGATAGGGTCACACGATCAATGGGCGTGTGGGGCGTCGTCATGAACAGGGCCAAATAGGCGAGATGCCCGACGAAGAAGGCCAATAGCCCTGGCAGCAACCATTTTTTTGGATTGCCGGACATGAAACCGTCACCGATGGCTCCAAAGCCCAAGGCTGTAACAAGCAACCATGGTCCGCCGAGAACATAGGCCCAGAGTGTCAGGAATGCGGTCGCCGCCACCTTAATCAGCGTTTTCATAACGCTTGGGGGACGATAGCAAAATAGGGTCCCGTAAATGACAGCTAATATGATTGAAGCGGAAAGGATGTAAATCGGCATGCGAAGGAATTAGAATGGGGCTGTCGTTCAAACAAGACAATTACGGGCGCAGAACCCGCTGCATTCGCTATCTCGGTCGGCGGTTTTGTTATTAAGTGCTGGATGGTTGGCGCGTCTTAGGCCATCGCCTCATTTTTCCCGACGTCTGCCCGTTCTACCACGTTGCTCGCGCAAGGCTAAAGACGGGTTAGCGGGATGAGCGAGGCTAGGGAATGACGAAGCCTGACGAGTAGAGCGAATTTCGCATCGCCTTATTCGCCCTGAAGCGGAAGAAACTTGACCATGAAACGCGCCGGAAAAGACACACAACAGTTTTCTAACGGCTGATGTCAGAAGTAAAAATGAAAGTGAATCCACTCCGACCTCAGGCACAATTTGAAAGCATTTTGCATTTTTAGTCATTTTCACGGCTAGCGTGATATAGGGATTTGCTTGCCTGATTAATGCTTACAAAAAAAGGGGCCTTCGATGAAAAACCAGGCCGATACGGATCGCCAAATTGCGCCCCTAACAATAGAGTCTGTGGTCGAAGATTTGTTTGGTTTAAATCTGCGCGGCTTGCGCTCTATCGCAAAGCTTTGGACCCGGCCCCGAGATTATTTCATGGCAGCGAAAGTCGCCAATTGGAACGATAGATTTACGCCTTCGATAAGGCTTTGGCTGTTCTTCTTTGCCCTATTCTCAGCGTTTAAATTTTTATGGGTTGGAAGCGGTGAGGGGATGATCGAGGCTTTTGCAAACGGATTTTCTGAAGCACGGGTTCAGGTTCCAGAAGGGCAGTCCTACCGAGATATTGGTAAGGAGGCGGTTCTGCTCATTTTCGGTCTTCTGCCCTTTTTACAAATTATCGGCACGATCATCATCGCATTTATTTACCCATTCTGGGGGGAGCGCACAACA
This sequence comes from Litorimonas sp., assembly GCA_051251645.1. Taxonomy (GTDB): domain Bacteria; phylum Pseudomonadota; class Alphaproteobacteria; order Caulobacterales; family Maricaulaceae; genus Litorimonas. Next base: position 124,811 of record JBPOEY010000001.1, read on the forward strand.
ATTGCGCTAAGACAGCGCTACTTCTTCGGCGTGATCGTGCCTAGCGCTAGCCTCATGCCTGTCTTTATGACTGTCATGATGTTACTTCCGGGTAGCTACCTCACTGCATACGGTTTGATGCTAGCTCTCATCACATTTATCGTTGACTTCCAGACGGGTTACCGTGGTGCGTTCATAAATGTCTCTGGAATGAAAAGAGCTTGGCGCGCGGGATTACTATCGTTGACGGTTGTTTCTTTTAATGTGGTGGTCACAATTATCGCGCAATTTGTCGGTATCATTTATATTGGCCAGAAATATGGGGCCATGCCACTGGGATAGTAACTATCCCCGCGAATACTCTCTCAGGCCCTACTGTCGTTCCAATCCCCACAACTTCATCCCCGCCTACCCAAACCCGTGCCACTTTACGCTCACCCGCTTCGGACACGAGAGACGCATTGATCTCATGCTGGCGGGGGTTTGGTAGGCTGGACGGTATGCGAATTAATGCGGCGCATGCGGTTCCATCTGGCGGAACGACTGATGACGACGAGCGGATGAGAAACGAGCGGAACAACGGCGGGGTTTAACACCCGTCGCCGTGCGCCTTCGCGACATCGGGCGGTTGGTGGAGTTAGGACCGAAAGTCCTTTGCTCCGCCTCATCGTCACCGGCGTGAGCTCATAGCGGGCCGTCGGGGCACGGCGTTTTTGATCGGATGTGCCTACTAAGCGCGCGGGCTCTGCCTTGTGTAAATCGGTTCTATTTTGCTCTACCCGTCACGGGGTCGAGCCCGCGCTCGTGTCACTTATGGACACTCACGCGACGTCGCCGACGCCTCGATGCACGGTTGGGCGTGGGGCTATGCCTTGTGAAACGATAAATTAGGGGGATGACCCTGTCAGGATCGCCATCGTTTCGAAGGTGGTCTTCTGAGACACGTAAAGGAAAGCCGGCAGGGCACCGAAGACGACAACAAATTTGATCCGGCCGTAGCATCGCTCTGCGAGGGCTGACACAGCGCTCACGATCAAGAAGACCCAACACAAAATGAAAAGCGCTGAAAAATAGGCTGGGATATCCCAGAATAGAAAATCTTCGATGTAAAAAGCGGGACGACTTTGCTGTATCGCGGCATCTTGGTGGACGGCAAACAGAGCGAAGATTGCCATGAATAATATACGCTGGATAACCACGGCATAAATCCCGAGGGCAAATTCCGTCGTTCTGAGCTGCCACCATTTCATAGCATTGTCTTACGCCGTCCCGCCGACCGGGCAAGGTGCCGTCATCGAAAATGGTGACGCCCCTGCTCGCGACTTGATCGCCGAGCCGTCCGGAAAAGGCGCTCGTAACCTTGCGGATAAAGTCACCCCCAACACCGACCCCACTCAATCCAAAATCTAAACAAGCCTTCTGCACCAAATTCGATCTCGCCGACGTAACTATGGATGTGATCCTACAGCAATGTCCGAGAAAGACCGTTTTCATGCGCCAAATATCCTTTTACACAATCTCAACTCTTGCTTTAGGCCTCTCGCTTGCGATGTCCGCGCCCGCTTTTGCGGATGCGACAGCTGATTGTAATGTTGGCGATCAAGCGACAGCGCTCGAATGCGGTGTGAACGCCGATGCAAACGGACCAGATGCTTTAGCGGTCGGCACGGACAGCACGGCAACGGGCCCATCGACAACGGCTGTTGGCGGTGAAGCCAGCGCGATTGGTGTCGCGGCAACAGCCTTTGGTTGGCGCTCAAACGCGGTCGGCGAACGCGCGCATGCTATTGGACATCTCGCCAATGCCGTCGGCGACCGCACATTAGCAGTCGGCGAAGGGGCGAATGCGAATAGCGAACAGGCTATTGCCATTGGCAATATTGCGAGTGCGACAGGTGTTGATGCTGTCGCAATTGGCACAGAAAGTGTTGCCAACGGGAATTCCACGACAGCCGTTGGTGGCGAGGCTATGGCCCGCGGCACCGCCGCAACAGCCTTCGGGTGGCAAGCGTCGGCAACGGCCGAGCGCGCGCACGCGATCGGTCATTTGGCCAACGCGTCGGGCATTCGGTCTCTCGCTGTTGGCGAAGCGGCGGCTGCGGCCGGGCTGGAGTCCGTCGCCATGGGCAACCAATCATCCGCCACGGGCAATGACGCTATCGCAATCGGCACAATGGCGGTGGCCAATGGCAATTCAACAACAGTTCTAGGCGGGGAAGCCGGGGCGATGGGGCCTGGCGCAACATCAATTGGTTGGCGCGCCATGGCGACGGCTGAACGGGCGCAAGCCTTTGGTCACTTGGCCAATGCGTCCGGCGTGCGGTCTCTTGCTGTTGGCGAGGCGGCTATCGCTAGTGCCGATACGGCGACAGCCTTGGGCAATCAAGCCAATGCGGGCTTTGTCAATTCAACCGCCATCGGTAACGGCGCAACAACAACCCGCGCCAATCAGGTCGCTGTCGGGACATCGGGCAACACCTACACGTTGGCGGGACTCACATCACCCTCCAGCACATCGGCGCAAACTGGCGAATTGGGCTTGGTCACAACGGACCGCAACGGTAATATTGCGGCGGACTTCACGCTTCAAAATGGTCAAGCCGCCAATACATTGGCGATTTCAAACAATACGGGCGCCATTAATTCAAATATGATGGCGATTGCGGCGAATGGCGGTGCCATTCAGCGCAATACGGACGGTTTGGCGTCTGTCAGCGCGGCGGTCGCTTTAAACTCCTCAGCTATCGGTTCTAACGCATCGAAAATTTCTCAGAATATTGACGATATTCTTGATGTCAGAGCCGGCGTTGCAGCGGCGCTAGCGTTGGATCCTGCGTATGTCGCTCTTGGCCATACATTCGCCGTGTCCGGCGGGTTTGGGTATTACGATGATGAAAGCGCCTTTGCCGGGTCTGTCGCCTATCGCCTGAACGAGACCTTTCAACTGAACGGCTCCGTCACCACTGGTGCCGATAATGGCAGCACAGGCGCACGCGCTGGCTTTAACGCCAGCTGGTAACAGGCCAGCGCTTGCGGCCGTTAATGACGGGTAGAGCGATTGTCAGTCATAAGACGGCTTTGATCTTAAAGAGGATCAGAGCCGTTTTTATTTTGGAGACTATATGAATTCGACTGTATCGATCAAAGTGGCGATGGCGACCCTGAGTTTGGGCATGGCGATCATTGCTATGCCGATCCAAGCGATGGCTCAAATTCAACACGTCCAGACGAATCAGATGCAGCGACTCGCGCTCCCGGATGAGACTACACAGGCGCGGCTGGTCTGGTCGACGCTCACCGCCCTCGATAATGCCAATCGGACGGGGAATTACGAGGTCCTACACAGGCTTGGCACGGACGCTTTCCAAACGCAGAACAGTCCAGCTCGATTGTTGCAGTCTTTTGCGCAGCTGCGATTGAACCGCGTCGATGTCGGCCGGACTATTTTATCCAGCCCGACTTATTATCAATCGCCGACTATTCTCCCCGATGGATCTTTACGTCTGCGTGGCGGGTTTGATTTTCGTCCAAAGTCGATCCGGTTTGATCTAATCTATGTAAACTCTGGCGGAGGCTGGCAACTCGGCGCGATCTCTGTTGTTGAAATGGACTTCGACGCGCCGCGCTAAAAACCTATATAGTAGATATGAAAAAGCCCGCCCCGATAATCTGGGGCGGGCTTTTTATTGGTTTATTGTCAGTGTCCTGACATCAGGGATTTGGAATATCGACCGGGTCCGTGGTCTTATCGAGCGCGATAATATCGCCCGCCATTGGGTCGCTCGGTTGCCCCTGCGTATCCGCTCGGAACGCTGTTGCGAAACCCGCACCAAATGAATCGATCAAATCGCCCGTGGCGGGCGGCGGCGGCGGCGGTGGCGGCGGCGGTGGTGGTGGCGGAATAACCACGACGCCCGTCGGCGGAGCAACAAAGTCGTTGCTGCCGCCACTACACGCGATCAGGGCCGGAGCCGCAATCAGGAGAGTGAGATGTTTCATATTCATTGTGTCTCTCCTCCCTATTCCGCACCAGGCAATGGCGTGTTCAGATATGGAAATTCGTTCTGAACATCGGCCGCTGATATTGGCGCACCATCTGTGAACGGCTGATCACCAACGGGCGCGTCTTCTGGCGTACAGAAGCCGAGGTTCGTCGGAACACCATTGACGGGAATATCGTGGCACAAAGCGCCCATGGCCACACGGAGAACGATATCAACGACATCATCACCGGGACGACGACCATTCGGGAAGCCCGCTAGGTCATTGCCCGCAACGCCGAGGTTGGACTGTGTCGCCTGTGGTGTTGGTGCAATAGCCGTGTTCAGACGCATCATTTCAGATCCTGTAACAGTGGCCTGCTGATTAACGCCTTCGATGCCCGTTAGGAATGCGGCGACCAAATCGGTACGCGGCAGATTGGATGGCGCGATATTCTCCGTCGCGCCCAAGGCGTCCCGGAACAGAATATCAATCAAAGCTGGGAATGTCGGGTTGGTGACATAATCGGCAAGGGCTGCATCAATACTCGGTTCAGCTGCATTGAACAAATCTTTGTCCGGCAGTCCGATCACGACTTCATTGACGAGCGGTGCGGAGAGGCGAGACACTTGGACATAAGAGCCGCCGTGCAGTTCTGTCTGCTCATAAGTCGGCAGCGGATCACGCAGGCTGGCTTGCGGCAATGACGCCGTTGTCCAAGCGCCGATAACGCCGTTACCATTGCCTGTGACGCAGGCAATCGGAGCTTCAACTGCGATCGACGTGATGTTGGCTTTACCCACTAAATCGTCATTGTTTTCACGATCTTGTTCAATAGAGCCTTCCAGTGGAACGAGGTTCACAAGATCAAAGATTGGTCCAAGATTGACGGCAAAAGCCTCGGCGCGTTGGCCGACAAAAACTTTCGCGGGTTGCGCACAATTTGGAATTGCGACGTCATAAACATATTGATCTGCATAGGCCTGGTAATCTGGAAATGTCTTCGTGCCGACATAATCCAGCGGTTTGACGTAATCAGCTCCTGTAACCGTGCGTGTGCCTGTACGGCGGTCGCCTTGGACAACGGTCAGGCTGTAATTCTCAGTCTCGCCAAGCGCGCTACTGTCGCCAGCGGTCACGCCGCCAGCATAACGAAGCGGAATGGCCAGTGTCTTACCGCCAATATCAAGCGTCACGCCTGTACCGTTCACAAGGTTATTGTCGAAATCAAACTGGAAGGTCAGATCTTCTACGGCGTCGCCGTCGCTATCAATGTGAATTTCATACAGCGCATCAGGATCCATCGTGAAATAGTTCGGACCGCCATAAGGCGCTTGCAGCGGCTGATAGTTGGCAATGAACGTAACATAGCCGGCGCGACCAGGTTCGTAGCTGCGGAACATATAAAAGTCTGTGCCATCAACCTTTGGGGTCTCTGTAATTCCGGGCGCTTCGCGGTGGCTTGATGCCATAGCATTAACAGAGAAAAGAGCAGCGGCGCTGAGCGAAGTTGCCGCTAAAAGAGCGGCTATGCGCCGGGATCTGTTATGGGGTTTCATCAGGGGTATCCTGTATTCGACTGCATGATTGGGCCTCGACGGGACTGAGCAGCACCAGCTTTCGTCTTGGATTAACGCGACAGTTACGAACCAAACGGAACAAACGGTGCGCTGGGTCGTAGATTTTACTGAGTGCGTCTGAGGCAGTTGCGGCAACACGCGTCTTCCTCTGTGCGTTTTCTCAGCTATAGAAAAAAGAAAAGTCTGGGCTTATCGCCAAAGGCTTGTGATTGTTGGGGTTGATGACTTTTCGCGCGGCACGAGATGATAAGTATACTGCGCTCAATGCCCAGCTGGCTGATCGACTCTTGGATTGCGCCAAAGGGGACAGAGCCGCCTTTACCGAAATTTATACCCTGACGTCGGGCAAGTTCACCGCGATCCTGATGAACATGGTCCGTGATGAGGCCGCCTGTGCCGACATTATGCAAAAAGCGTATCTTTCAATTTGGAAGAACGCTGATCGCTATGATCCTGCCAAGGGTAAGGCTTTTACGTGGATGTTGGTGATTATGCGCAACCGGGCGTTGGACGCGCTTCGGGCGCGCTCGCGTTACCGCGAAACCGAAACATTGTCCGGGGCAATTATTGAAACGATTGAAGCCGAGGGATTGTCACCGCTTGACGAAACGCAAGCGTGGATGATCCGACGGCTGCTCGCGCCGCACCTATCCAAACTGGCGCCTAATGTTGCGCGTGCCGTTCAGCTATCAACGATTGAAGGTTTGACTGCGCGTGAGATTGGAGAAACATTGGGGGTGCCGACCAACACCGCCAAAAGCTGGGTCAGGCGCGGTCTGCAACGGATAAGAAAAGAGCTTGAACAAAGCGACGACATATCATCGCTTCAAGATCTATTGTAACCGGTCCGCCTTAGTTAAGGGCGGACACGCGGCCCGTGTAAAGTACCGGACCCTCTGGACCAGAAGAGCGTGAACCGCCTTTAGCTTCTAAGCTCAATGCCAAAGTGTCCGTTTTCGTTCTCAACTCTTCCGGAATCGACAATTCTACGCGACCTTCGCCGGTCCGGTCCAGCAGACCAAGCGACACGGGGGCCGCGGCACCATCACGGATCAGCCAAAGCTGCAGGTCGCCGTCATCCGGCACCTCGACATTGGATAAACGCGCAACGACTTCGCCTGTGAGCGGGTTATAGACAATCGCCACGAGCGGAGACGGCGTCTCGCCGGATAATAGCGCCAGATAACGCAGATCATCGTTTAGTGGCACAGGAGCGTTGCCGATGAACGCATGGGACCCGAGTGAAGCGACAGCAATCATTGACGCCGCAATGGCGAGACCGCGCCAAAAGCGGAGCGGCCCGGCATCATTCGCAGCGACAGGCACTTTATTATGTTTTGCCGGATCAGATAAGACCGCCGTCTTGGTGTCATCAATATCCGCCATAATTGCCTCGAGCAGCCCGGCGGGCGGCGAGACGTCATCAGCCTCACTATTTAGCGGGGCCAACCAAGCTTCTAATCGTTCGACTTGGTCGCGAAATGCAGTGTCAGCCCCAACGCGCGCTTGGAATTGAACAACCTCAATGTCACTGGCCTGTCCGGTCAGATAGGCAATGATGAGCGCATCATTCGTGTTCGGAGGCGTGCTCATGACGGACTCTCATTCGATGTTAAAGCGCCTAAGCGGGCCAAAAGATCGTCTCTCTTTAACGGTTGATTAGAATGACCACTGGGGCCGTGAGGTAGTGCGGCGCAAACATGTCCGAGTATATTTAGATCCGATTTTGATAGATCGGGACGGTGCACCGGACTTTTAGATAGCGGCACGTCGACCCGAGCAATCAGTTCTCCGGCCAATTTATGGTCCAATGCGAACCGCTGTGCGATTAGCACAAGGGCGTTCATCGTAAGGGGAACCGGATGATCGTGCCGGCTGTTCCAAATGTGCCGATAGACGTCCCTAAGAACGGGCGCTGACTGCACGTCATCTACCAAAACCCGTTGGATAACCCCGTATAGCTTAGGCGACGTGAGTGTATAAAAAGCGGGCATAGCCAAAGCCCCCAACTCGCGAACGCGGTCAAAAGATCGGGCAACATCTTCATCCTTGACGCGAATAGGTTCATCCCTTCTTTATCCTGCATTGATTCATTCGGCTTTGAACATGCAGGTCTTTTGGCTTTCAGAAACCGAACCATACAATAGTTACGTCGAAGCGCCTAGCGTTGGTGCGCTACAAATTTTTGGAACACCGTATTTGCACCGATAAAGCGGTTGAGAGCGTAACTACATCGACATTATACAATAGAAGAGACGGGTCTTTCATGACGCTTATACGTGCAATTTCGATCATTAGCCTAACGTCTGCGGCGATGATGTCCTCCTTTGTGGCCTCGGCCCACGATTTTTGGTTGTCCCCCACACAGTCTCACATGGACGCTCCTGGTGTCGTCCCTGTCTCTGTCATGATCGGTCACCCACGCGACCGGATGCGTTGGCCCGTCAATGCGGACCGCATTACCGCCTTTCGAAGTCTCGGGGTTGAGGGCGTCAGTGACCAGCAAACTGCGGTTGCAGCTTATAATCAAGGTAAGACGCTGCCCGTTCATTTAGACACCGCCGGCCTGCATATTCTGACAATTGAAACCACCCGGTCTCTCTCTGACTTACCGGCCAAGCAATTCGAAGATTATCTAACCGAAGAGGGTCTTACCTTGATCCAATTGGACCGTGTGCGGCGTAATGTGACGGACCGAAATGGAACCGAACTTTATTCGCGGCGCGGCAAGACACTCCTGCAAGTGGGGCCGATAACGACCTCCGATCGGGACCGTTTGAGGCGCCCAGTTGGGCTCACACTGGAAATTCTCGCAATGGATCATCCGCTTGAGTGGGTCGACGGGAGTGACATGCAAGCCAAGGTCATGTTCCGTGGCGCGCCCTTAGGCGGCGTGACCGTTGGGCTAGTCAATACGACAGACGGAACAGCTACAGCGGCCCATATGAAAACAATGTCGGATGGCACACTATCCTTTGCCTATCCTGGTCCCGGAACTTGGATGTTGCATGCGGTTTGGGGAGATCGAACGAACATCTCCGACCGGGCCGACTATAGTACAATTTTCTCAAGTTTGAGCTTCGTGGTTCGATGAAGCTACAGGATGGGTGTTGTCAGTTTAAACCTGATCAATGAGTTTGATCATGAGTTGCATACGCCCCATCGAATTAACTGATACCTAGCTCTAAGGCAAAGTGCTAACTATGTTTAAGAGGCATAACAACCACTGGACCTGATGTCCGCTTTGCCCCCTGAGCTGAAGTCGTAAACCTCCTCAAAGCGTATGTAGTCTAGTCAGTTGAATGGATTGAAATCGACCCCATAAAACTTTTAACGTGCATACGTATCATCATCTAAAAAAATGAACGATAGCGTTAATAATTAACTATTGAATATATCGACGCGAATGTAGGAAATAAAGGTATCAAAATGTATGTACGTGACGGCTAAGGGGCATGATTTTGCCAGAGCAAAACTTACTTGATATATTTATGTGAGCAGTTTCAGTTTTGCCAAACCGTTAGCTAACGCCGATTTTTCATAAGGTTTTTGGATTACTGGCGCTTTTTCGTAAGCTTTTGTCACGGCAGTTGCGTCACCATAACCTGTCGCGAAAGCGAATGGTATACCTTTCTCGGACAAGAGAGCGGCTACAGGTTCACTCGTTTCAGCCCCGAGATTTACATCTAATAGAGCGAATGTGAAAGGGGTAGATGAAATCGCTGAAATCGCCGCGCCTACATCCGAGGCGACTGTGACTCTTTCAGCACCTAACTCTCCGACGATTTCTTCTGCGTCCATGGCGATAATCATATTGTCTTCTACAATCAATACATGGCCGGACAGGCGTACTATCTCGCTGTCTATGGGTTGCCTGACGTCTACCTTTTCATCAGCATCCTGGAAATTTGATACAAATGCTGGCGGGATAATGAAGGCCGCTTCGACACCTGACATTTTATATGAGATTTTGGCTTCGCCCTTGAGCTCAAACGGGATTGAGCGTTCAATGATGGTTGTGCCAAAACCCTTGCGAGTAGGAGGCGTTTGAATTGGGGGGCCACCCTTTTCACGCCAGTTGATTTCGAGTGAACCGTCGTCAAGTTTTTTAAACTCTACGACAACGCTTCCTCGCGAGTCACAAAGTGCGCCATACTTCATGGAATTAGTCATGAGTTCATGCATGACTAAGGATAATGTTGTAAAGGCTGGCGGGGTCACCAATGCATCCGGCCCTGTCAGGGTCACCCGCGATGACTTCGCGGTCAGATAGGCCTGTGCTTCTGTCTCTATTAACTCATAGACAGAGGCCGGACTCCAATTCTCTTTTGTAATCTGGTCATGAGCACGAGCAAGTGCTTGAACTCGTCCACCAACGATATCTGTAAATTCCGAGATAGATATCGCATCATCTTTACTTTGGCTAATGAGACCTTTGATAAGGTTGAGAATATTGCGCACCCGATGATTGAGCTCGGCTATCAGGATCTCTTGGCTTTCTTGCGCGTGCGCTCGGTCTTTAAGCAAAGTATCCGACATGCGCAGAACCACTTCGAGTAAGGTGATCCGCAGAGATTCAGCTGCGCGTAGCTCACCCTCAAACCAAGGCGCGCTTGTATGTCTCACGACCTCCCGCCAAGCCTCAAAACTCTTACGCGGTGTTAGTCTCCTACCGTTTTTCCCAACTGTCACAGGTTTATCTGGATTACCTGCCCAAGTAATCGAACTGGCGATTTCACGGCGGCAGAGCACAATAAAATCTCGTGGAGACCGCGAAACTGGGAGGGCCAATATTCCGGCCGTTCGGTCGGAAAAATCAATAGCTTTCGGATATGCAGAGATTAGGTTTTTAGTGTGATAAATGCGGCCAGTAGCGGTCGTGTTGAGGAATTTAGCGAGGCTTACAAATTCCTCTCGGGTCGGTGTGTGTCCTACGGACGTGAACTTACCATCAATCCATCCGATTGCCCCATCATAAGCTATAACATTCTTAACACCGCTCAATATGACATCCAAGCTATCCGAAATCGAAAGACCTTCGGCAAGCTGCGACATAAGCTGGTCATGTAATAGCTGGGCGCGATCCTGAGCGGCTCTTTCCTCATCGCCTTCCCGTTGATCGAGGAGATATGCAAACAACTGTCCAAACAGTTCAGCCGCTGAACGCACGGTAAAGGAAAGTGTTTTTGGCAAGTCGTTGTGGCAGGCAAAAAGTCCCCATAATTTACCTCTTTTCAGAATAGAGATCGACATGGACGCCCCTACGCCCATATTTGTGAGATATTCGAGGTGGATGGGAGAGACTGCGCGGGTAACGCTCAAGGAGAGATCAAGTGGACGCCCTTCCGGATTTACCGCAGGTATAATCTCAACACCGTGGTCTGATACATCAGAAATAAGGCGAAACAGACTCCGCTTGTAGAGTTCTCGCGCTTGATTGGGTATATCCGAGGCGGGATAACGCAGCCCTTTGAAAGCCTCTCTTTGGCCATTTATCGATTCTGCAACGACAGTCCCCGAACCATCCTCTCCAAATTTATAAACCATAACACGGTCAAAACCTGAAAGAGCGCGGAGTTGGCGAGCCGCGCGATCACATATCTGCTCAGAAGTGGTTGCGGAGCCAATTCTCTCAATCATCGGCTTCACATATGACATATGGTCAGTACGATCACTGGCGTCATGTCTTTCAATTTCAATGACGAAAGAACGACCGGATAAATGTACCGCCACATCGAACAATTGTTCATCTGACGTCAAGCGAATACCAAATAACCGTTCAACGGAATCTGTAGTGGCTAGCGATTGCGTTTTACTTCTAATGTCATGAAGCGCTTCGGCGGACAATATTTCTGAAATAGGTGCGCCAATAGCCTCTTCAGCCTCAACCCCAACAAAATTGTGTAGGTTAACTGATGCATGATTCACCAACCAGTCCGGCGACACCGCTAATAACGCACCGAAAGATTGCACACGACCTAGCGTGTGGATTGCTTCGCGGTCACAATTCGTGAGGTCAATCTCAGTAACTTTCAACTTATCATCAGCGGATGCATTTGTCATGAGACAGCTCTATTAACATGATAGACTGCAGCTTGATACAAGGCGAAACATTCATTTGCAGAGACAACAATATGATCTGTTTCATTAGCCGAGAAATCTGTAGCATCAATGTAAGTTAAGAAATTTGACCAGTCAGAACCATCCTTAGCGGCCGTCATGTACTTACCAGCGCGTATCACAGCCTCATCATTAGATTGCGCCCATTCTTTGTAAAGGATCTTGCTGCCTAGCGAGCTCCCAGCAATAACATAGGTTAAACCAATGGGATGGAAAGCAGTTATTGGTGTCCAATCAATTTCCTTTTGAGCTTTTACCCCTAAAGTTTCCAAATCAGACCTGATGGCCGAAAGACTTTCAGCGTGGTCAATTTCAGTTCCGTACGCAGATTGATTCTCTGCAAGAAAATGCCGGGCTAACAAGTGGACGTTGAGATAATTACTTAAACCACTCCGAGTAGTCAGGTCATACTTGACTAGAGCGGCGTCAAGATTTGCATGAGCCTTCGAGGTCTCTGTTCTCAATATAGTTCGCAAGTTATCCACTCTCAGAAACTAAGACATTGCCTAGAATTCGCAAGTCGTGTCTAAAATCCGGGGAATCGCCGAAACTGAGCGACTTCATATCGCCACGTTACGAACACTCAACTGACATCCGCTTTGCCCCGAACCTTACGTTTTCAAATGACTTGTAGCGAACGTTAGACACGCATCAGGATTGTTCTCAGGTTATGAGATTCATAACTCGATCCACGCTCACCCCCAAAACCATCCCCACTCACACCACAATTGACAAAACCCCATCCCCGCTCACCCAAACCATGCTCTTTTAGTCTCACCCGCTTCGGACACGAGAGAGGCATTATTCTCATGCTGGCGGGGGTTTGGTGGGCTGGACGGCGGGCGAGGTAATGCGGCGTACGCGGTTCCATTCGACGGGACGATCGATGACGACGAGCGGATGAGTCACGAGCCTGACGCAAATAATTGATCCAGTGGAACAATTATCAAGGAACCGGATTGGTGTCAGCCAAACCGGATATCCAACGTCAGGTGCGCCTTCGCTAGATCGGGCGGCAGGCATTTGCGGGGTCGAAAGCCTCGGAAGCGTCTAACCGTCACTCGCGTGAGCTCATAGCGGGCCGCGAGGGCAAGGCGTTTTGAATAAGATCGGATGCGTTCACCAAGCGCGCGGGCTTTGCTTCGTGTAAATCGGTTCTATTTTGCTCTACCCGTCACGGGGTAGCGCCCGCGCTCGTGTCACTTTGATCACGAAACGCTGCTTTGCCGACCCCGCGCGATGGGCGGTTGAACCTTTGCGTATGCCCTATGGTCTCAGGCGGCTTAAGCCGTCCCACCGACCGTAATTTGCTCGACATAGAGGCTCGGTTGACCGACGCCGACCGGGACGCCTTGTCCGGCTTTGCCGCACACACCAATGCCGGGATCGAGCGCCATATCATCGCCGACGTGACGGATTTGGCCGAGCACTTTCGGGCCATCCCCGATGAGCGTGACGCCTTTCAGCGGTTCTTCGATTTTGCCGTTCCGGACGCGGTAAGCTTCGGTGCATTGGAAGACGAATTTGCCGGACGTGATGTCGACCTGACCGCCGCCAAAGTTCGACGCGAAAATGCCGTCTTTCAGCTCGGCGAGCATTTGCGCTTGCGGTATGTCGCCGCCGAGCATGAACGTGTTGGTCATGCGCGGCATCGGGGCGTGGGCGAAACTTTCGCGGCGACCATTGCCGGTCGGGGCGCTGTTCATCAGGCGCGCATTCAGCCGGTCTTGCATAAAGCCGACGAGCTTGCCGTCCTCGATCAGAACCGTGCGTTCCGTCGGTGTGCCTTCATCATCGACGGTGAGCGAGCCGCGGCGACCGGGCAGGGTGCCGTCATCGACAATGGTGACGCCTTTGGACGCGACTTGATCGCCGAGCCGTCCGGAAAAGGCGCTCGTACCCTTGCGGATAAAGTCACCCTCTAAGCCGTGGCCCATGGCTTCATGCAGCAAAATGCCGGGCCAACCGGGGCCAAGCACGACGTCGAACTGCCCGGCCGGGGCGTCGACGCTGATGAGATTGACTTGGGCTTGACGCAGCGCGTCGCGCGCCATCGGTTGCCAAACCTCGGGCGTGATAATCTCGTCATAGGGGCGGCGGCCGCCCATGCCGACATAGCCGCTCTCGCGGCGGCCATTGCGTTCGGCGATGATCATAATGTTAAGACGGACCAGCGGGCGGACATCATTGATGCGTGCGCCGTCCTGTTTGAGAATCGCAATGGCGCGGCGAGATCCGGCGAGTGTGGCTGTGACTTGCACCACTTCGGGGTCGAGCGCGCGACAAAAGCCGTCGATTTGCTGCAGCAGGCTAACCTTGTCGGCAAAGCCGGGATCTTCGGTCGGGTCAATGTCCGGGTAAAGCGACGCATTGGTTCGGCGCGGCAGGGCGCTCATGACGCCGTCATGTCCGACGTTAACGAGTTGCACAGCGTCGGACGCGCGCGTGAGCGATTCGGGAGATAGCTCAGAGCTTTGCGCGAAGCCGGAGGCTTCCCCTGCGACACACCGTAGCCCAAAGCCCCGCGACGTATCGAAGCTGGCCGTTTTTAACCGCCCATCATCAAAGGACAGGGCTTCTGATGAGGATCGCTCAACAAAAAGCTCCCCATCGTCCGACCCGCGTAAGGTTTCAGCGAGAATTTTCTGCGCCGCTGTGGCGTCCAGATCGCTATCATCGAATACAAAATCAGCCATGAGGCTCCCAATTATCAGAGATCGGGCGGATCAATATCCGCCTTTTCGGGGTTGGGTGAGGTAACAGGGGTTTATTCCGACAACAAGGCGCGATAAGAGCCAACGCAACTGCAACAATGTCTGCGACAATCCGCGTCCAATTGGATGGTCGGATTGACGATTTATTGTGACTACATAGACAACGGTCTGATCATATCGATCCGTCCTAAGCATAGAATGAGGGTTTCATGCGCGCGATAAACGCCATGCTGAGCACAATGGGAGCAGGGGCTTTGTCTCTGGCTGCTGCCGGTGCCGCTTTTGCTCAAGATAAACAAGTCGGCCCAGAGCCGGGTGGGTGGTTTTTCCAAGAGGCCGCGACGCCGGTCATGACGGATTTGATCTGGGTCCATAATATGGTTCAAATCATCATCACGGCGATTGTTATTTTCGTCGTCGTTTTGATGGGTTATATTTGCATCCGCTTCCGGGAAAGCAAAAACCCGGTACCGAGCAAAACCTCGCACAATACGCTGATCGAGATTGTCTGGACCGTTGTTCCAGTGATCTTGTTGGTCATCATCGCGATCCCCTCCATGAACCTGCTATATAAGCAGGACCGCTTGCCGGAAACGGAAATGACCGTGAAGGTCGTTGGGAACACATGGAACTGGCTTTACAGTTATCCAGATTACGAGAATGTCGCTGAATGGGTATCTAGCCCGCTCGACGAAACACAGGCCGCAGAAGTGGGGCAACCTTATTTGCTCGCAACAGATGCGCCGCTTGTTGTTCCTGTGGGCACGAAGGTCAAAGTTTTAGTGACGTCCGTCAACAATATGCATAGCTGGGCGATGCCGAGCTTTGGCGTGAAAATGGACGCGGTTCCCGGGATCATCAATGAGACATGGTTCGAGGTCTATGAAGAGGGCACTTATTACGGTCAGTGCTCTGAGATCTGTGGGATCAAGCACTATTATATGCCGATTGAGGTCAAAGTGGTCAGTAAAGAAGAATTTGCGCGCTTTATTGCGGCAGGCGGCGAGCCTGTCGATAAATTCGCGGGCTTGAGCATTGATGATACGACTGGCGGCGCGGCTATTGTCGCGGCCAACGAGTAGAGAGACGGATAATGGTTGCTATTCACGGCGAAGATATTCCGGTCGCACACGACCCGGATGAAAAACCTGCTTTTTTTGAGCGCTGGTTTTATTCAACGAACCACAAAGATATTGGCACGCTCTATCTGATCTTCGGGATTTTCTCAGGTCTGATCGGCGGTTTCCTATCGTTCATGATGCGGATGGAGCTGGCGTCACCTGGCATTGATATCTTCACCAATGAGCATACTTATTTGGTCTTCGTAACCATGCATGGTCTGATCATGATCTTCTTCATGGTCATGCCGGCGCTAATTGGCGGCTTTGGTAACTGGTTTATTCCGATTATGATCGGGGCGCCGGATATGGCGTTTCCGCGGATGAATAACCTGTCGTTCTGGCTGCTGCCTGTCGCGCTGATCTGTTTGATGGTAAGTTTCTTTGTGCCCGGGGCGGCGGAAGGGAACGGGTTCGGCGGCGCCTGGGTCATGTATCCTCCGCTTTCGACCACTGGGTCTCCGGGGCCGGCGTTTGACTTCATTATTATCGGTCTTTTGGCGGCGGGTTTTTCGTCGATCTTTGGGGCGATTAACTTCATCACGACGATCCTGAATATGCGCGCACCGGGCATGACCATGCACAAAATGCCGTTGTTTGCTTGGTCTGTTCTGGTCACAGCATTCCTGCTTTTGTTGGCTCTGCCTGTTCTAGCCGCGGCCTTGTTCATGTTGCTCACAGACCGGATTGAAGGCGGCACAGCCTTCTTTGACCCGGCCCGTGGTGGTGACCCGCAGATGTTCCAGCACTTGTTCTGGTTTTTTGGTCACCCTGAAGTTTACATCATGATTTTGCCGGCCTTCGGTATTGTGTCTCACATTATCTCGACCTTCTCTAAGAAGCCGATCTTCGGCTATCTTGGCATGGCTTACGCCATGGTCTCTATCGGTGTGGTCGGCTTCGTTGTCTGGGCGCACCATATGTATACGATCGGTATGGATGTGAATGTGAAGGCCTACTTTGTGCTCGCGACATTAGTGATCGCCGTGCCGACAGGGGTGAAAGTCTTCTCTTGGCTTGCCACAATGTGGGGCGGGTCGATCCGCTTCTCAGTGCCGATGCTTTGGGCGCTTGGCTTTATATTCTTGTTCGTCATTGGCGGCGTGACGGGTGTTGTTCTGGCCAATGCTGGTGTTGATACCTATCTGCACGATACTTATTATGTCGTGGCTCACTTCCACTATGTGTTGTCCATGGGCGCCGTCTTCGGCATCTTTGCGGGCTGGTATTACTGGTTCGGCAAGATGTTCGGCTTCCATTACAGCGGCTTCCTATCCCGCCTACATTTCTGGCTATTCTTTATCGGCGTAAATGTGATTTTCTTCCCGCAGCACTTCCTTGGCCTCAACGCCATGCCGCGGCGCTATGTCGATTATCCGGTGGAATTTGAGATGTGGAATCAAATCAGTTCTTATGGCGCGTGGATCACGTTGGCGTCTGTTGCTGTGTTCTTCGTTGTTCTGATTGAAGCCTTCCTGATGCGCAACAAGCGTAAGGTTGGAAACAATTATTGGGGTGAAGGCGCGACAACGTTGGAATGGACAATTTCCAGCCCGCCGCCTTATCACCAGTTTAGCGTCCTGCCGCGTATCGATGGTGGTGACGAGGATCGCGATCACTAGAACCGTGGTCACCTCATCTGAAACTCATCAAGGGGCCGCTGGCGATAAACCAGCGGCCCTTTCTCCGTCCCCCGTCGGCGCGGGCTTGTCGCTGGCCGGGCCGGGCGATTATTTTGCGCTGATGAAGCCGCGTGTAATGAGCCTTGTGATCTTCACAGCCATTTGCGGGCTTCTGCTTGCGCCGGGATCCGTGTCTGGGTCCATCGGCTTAGGCTCTGCCTTGATTTCTATTTTCTGTATCGCGCTTGGCGCGGGGGCGTCCGGCGCGCTCAACATGTGGTATGATAGCGACATTGACGGTGCGATGGCGCGTACATCGCAACGCCCGATTCCCAAAGGCGTCCTAACCCCGCGCGCAGCGCTCGGCTTTGGCATAGTCATGTCCGTGGCGGCCGTGTGGTTGCTCTTGGTCGCGTCCAATTGGGTCGCAGCGAGCCTGCTGGCCTTTACAATCTTCTTCTATCTCGTAATTTATACGATATGGCTAAAGCGCCGTACGCCGCAAAACATTGTTATTGGCGGTGCCGCCGGGGCGTTTCCGCCAATGGTCGCTTATGCCGCTGTCACGGGGACGATCACAGTCGATAGCCTCGTGCTGTTCTTGATTATCTTCTTCTGGACGCCACCCCACTTCTGGGCACTCGCGCTGTATAAACAGACAGATTATGGTCGTGTTGGCATTCCCATGATGCCGAATGTCAAAGGGGCCCCGCGGACGCGTCGTGAAATTATCCTCTATAGCATCTTACTCTTTGGCTTGACTCAATTGCCTCTCGTGACGGGACTCGGCGGTGTTGTTTATGGGGTCGCCAACCTATTGCTCAGCGGCGCATTTCTTGTCTTGGCGTGGCGTGTCTTCCGGTCGCAGGCGGGCGATAAGCCTTCCGATGCGGATGCCGGTGCTCTATATGCGGTTCGGACTGGAAATCAGGCAGCGCGAAACCTCTTTGCCTATTCGATCCTGTATTTGTTCGCCATATTCGCCGTATTAACGGTGGATCACCTATTCTTCGTTGGAGCGTAGAGAATGCCCGAATATAGGAATGAACCGACTGAGTTTGCTGAGCCGACGCGGGCTGAAATTCGCGCCAGAACGGGCCGTAATATTGCTATTGCGGTCGGTCTTGTCTTTTTCTTAATATTAATTGCCGTTTCCATCGTTCTGCGACAACCCGCGTAAAGGAGACTGACCCATGACACGTAACACGACCACGCAGCTCCTTCTTGTTGGCCTCGCCATTGCGATGCTGAGCTTGGGCTTCTACTCCAAGACTCTCTACGATACATTTTGCCGGATCACGGGGTTTGGTGGCACGCCGCAAATCGCTATGAACGCGGACAATCTCTCCGTCGTTTTGGATCGCAAGATTACGGTGAAATTTGATAGTAATGTCAGCCCTTTCCTCCCGTGGGAATTTAAACCTGCACAACGATCCATGGACGTTCAACTGGGACAGACGGGTCTGGCTTATTACACAGCCAAGAACACATCGGATAAAGCCATTACAGGTGTCGCGACTTTCAATGTGACACCCATGAAAGCGGCCCCTTATTTTGTGAAGACCGAATGTTTTTGCTTTACCGATCAAACGTTGCAACCGGGCGAGGAAATGACCATGCCGGTTTTATTCTTCGTTGACCCAGAGTTGGATGCGAGCGAACGTCATTCAGATGTGACAGAAGTCGTCCTCAGCTACACGTTTTTCGTCTCCGAGGATCAACCCAAAGTGACGGCCGCTATACCGGTTGAAGCACTGCCTTAAAGACAACAAGCGCAACCCACATGGTTGCGAAGCAAACAGGCCGTCGGTATAGGCGGTTTATTGATAATAAGAGTATCGTGCGTCACGGCACGAAGGATTAAGGGAAACGCTCATGGCTGGCGCCGTTGAACACGACTATCACATTCTACCGCCGAGCCCGTGGCCGTTTTTGTCGGGCATTGCGGCTCTGATCTGGGGCACCGGAATGGTGACCTTCTTTACGGGTCTGGTGTCACGCAGTGGCGAAAGCCCGATGATGGAGTTTTTCTTTGCGCGCGGTCTCGATACCGTTCAGGGCCGAGAAGGCTCTGGTGGCGGTTGGATCATCCTGCTGATTGGCACGCTGATGGCTGCATACTGTATGTATGGCTGGTGGCGTGATGTTGCCGCAGAATCAGCGCGCGGGGAACATACGCCCGTGATTGATTTGGGTCTGCGCTACGGCATGATCATGTTCATCATGCAGGAAGCCATGTTCTTCGTCGGTTGGTTCTGGATGTTCTTTGAGTTGGGTCTGTTCCATAAATTCCGTGCAGGCTGGAACCCTGATGTTCTGGAAAATGCCGAAGCCTATGCCTCTTGGCCTCCGCCCTCGATTGAAACGGTTGACCCGTGGCACTTGCCCTTAATGAACACTTTGATCCTGCTGCTCTCCGGGACGACTGTGACGTGGGCGCACCACGCGCTGATCCACGGTAATCGCAAGCACGCCAAATGGGGTCTCGGTATTACTGTTCTTTTGGGCATTCTGTTCACGGCCGTTCAAGCTTACGAATATATGCACCTGTTCCATTATCGTCTGGATGACGGCATCCATGGCACTTTCTGGCTCTCGACCAATGTTTATGGCTCTGCCTTCTTCATGGCGACAGGCTTTCACGGGTTGCACGTCCTCATCGGCACGATCTTCCTATTCGCAATGTGGGCGCGCTTGATGAACGGTGGGCTGACCCCAGAGAAACACTTCGGACTTGAAGCCGCCGCTTGGTATTGGCACTTCGTGGATGTGGTTTGGCTGTTCCTCTTTGCCTTCGTCTATGTCGCCTTCGTCTGATGATCTGATATGGCCGCCCGCTGTCCAGTCTGTGGTCGCGGGCGACTTTTTGAGGGCGTTCTAAAGTTCCGGGAACACTGTGATGTCTGCGATGCAGATTTCACAGCGCTCGAAGATACCGGGGACGGACCCGCCGTCTTTGTGATTTTTATTGTGGGAATATTTATCGTCCCATTTCCAGTTCTCTTAAGCGTGCTAAACGGGTGGCCCACATGGCTGTCGCTCGGCCTGTTCATCCCGATTATCATTCTTGTTTCAGTCGGGTTGCTGCGAACCTTACGGGGAAAAATGTTCACGCAACAGTGGAAGCGAAAAGCGATTGAGCAACGATTCAAGAATAAAACGTAAAATGTCTATTCGTTTTCGACCTATGACAGGCCTTACTGTGGCCGTGTTAATCTGCCTCCCGATCTTACTGAGTTTGGGTCTCTGGCAGTATCAGCGCTGGCAATGGAAAACGGGTGTGCTGTCCGAAATCGACGCCGCAGTAACGGCGCCTCCCTTGCGGGGTGCGAGCGATCTAACGGCCCTGACCGATGGTGCTCCAATTGATTTTCGTCGCATCCAAATTGAGGGCACAGCCACCGGGGCGACATGGCATGTTTATCGGCCAGAAGGCGCGATCCTATGGCAACCGTTTCGAATTGTGGAAGCGGACGCACAGGCGGTCTTGGTTGGCTTCACATCCTTTGATGACCGTGTGAAAGACGATGTTAAGCCCCCCGTTATGGATGGAACACGGGCCGGTTACGTCCGCCGCATTCGTCCAGCCACTGGGTTTGGAAAATGGCTGGCCACAGATAATAATCCCGAGGCAAATCGATGGTTCGCGATCAATTCAGGCGGGTCTTGGTTACCAGAATCGGATATTTATATCGATCTTCACCCCACCGAACGTGACGCCAGAGCGCTTCCTATTCGTCGTCCAGACGTCGCAAATAACCATGTTAGTTATATGCTGACATGGTGGTCCTTCGCCATTATCTTGTTGATTATCTACGGGATAATGCATCGACGCGCAGGACGACTGTCTTGGTCATGAGTCGTTTTGGAATGAGGGTCAGCACGGCCACGGAAATTACTGTGCCTGGCTCTGGTGCCATGCTGGTGTTGCGTCACCCCCGCTGGACTGATTTCGAAGAATGGGTGGATATTCGCCGTCGTGATGCCGACCATCTGCGTCCGTGGGAGCCGGATTGGGCTGACGGTCATTTATCGCGGGCCAGCTATAAAACACGCCTGACAGTTTTCAAAAAACTGGTCGCGACAGACAAAGCTTATCCGTTTCATATTGTGCGGTCCGATACGGGGGGGCTTATTGGCGCGGCCAATCTGACGCATGTTGAACGCGGTGCGGCTCAATCGGCTAAGCTCGGCTATTGGGTGTCACGTACAGAAATGAACCGCGGTCATGGTCGCGCTGCCGTTAAAGCGCTGACGGCTTTTGCTTTCGAGACGCTCTCCTTGCACCGCGTCGAAGCCGCCGTGAAGGCCGATAATGCACCGTCTATTCGGGTGCTTGAAACTAATGGATATGTCCATGAGGGGACAGGTCGTGGTCTGTTGCGAATTAATGGTGAATGGGCCGATCACGCGATCTATGCGCGTTTGCGAACCGATTAGAATGTATCGCTGAGAACGAAAGAAAGGCGGCGACCACGCTGTCGTTCAAACCGCTCAGTTCGGGTCAAAGATCCTAATCGTCGCTCCATGCCGAGGTATCGATCACGGTTTTGAACGACAGTATTGTTGAGCAAATTTGTCCCGGTGACAGAGAGTTGCATACCGAAGAAGTTTTTGTGGATGATCCCGGCTGACAGGAAAGGTCTATGCACATCAATCGTTCGAACTTCGTCGAGTCGGAAAAATGGGCTCGATTCATCATTATTAATCTGGCTTGTGAGCGCCCAGTTTGAACTTGGGATATCATATCGGGCAAACAGGCTGTAACGATATTCTTCGTTGAAATTAATCTGACGAGACTGGCCGCTCAACGGATCATCAATGCTAGAATCCCCAACACCGACGTCCATTTCCAAGCGCAAACCGGGCAGGCCGAGTGTATCGAACAGTAAGGTGGCGTTCGCGTCAATTCCATAGCGAACCGCCGAGTCCAAATTCCCTGGCCCTTCGGTCGTATTGCCGATCACAACGCGATCAATCGGGTCTTCAATTAATTCTAGATAAGGTCGAATGCGTCCGGATATGAGTTTGTCATCTGTGCGTTCAAATTCGACCGACAGATCCCAGCTTTGAGAGGGCTTGATCTGGGCATTCCCTGCCGTCAGCAGCATGTCAGCGAGATTCCGGTCAGACACAAATGTGTCAAAGTCTAATTGTCCAACACTGCGTTCAATGTTGGCGCGAACAGAATAGCGGTCTGAGACTTTATAGCTCATCGCGGCGAAGCCTTTTGGCCGGAAAAAATCACGTGCGGCACTGCGTGGGGTCACGACTTGCAAGCTCGAATATTCGGCCCCGATGGAGGCCTGAAGCGAAAGGGCGGGTTTGATCTGCCAACTGTCGGTTATGCGCGCATTAAAACGGTCTTCTTCGACTCGAACTGTATCAAAAACAGGGGAAACGAAATTACTTTCAAACCGAGTCTCGGATTCAAGGAAATTGAAGGCATATTCAGCGGAGAGTTGGACATCATGGTGGTCACTGGGTTTGAACCCATATTCGGCTCGCGCGATCGTTTCGCCCTCTTTAATGTCCTCAGCAAAGGCTGTGCGAACGGCGGGTTGTCCCGCCTGTGCGATCACAAATATCGTTTCGCTTTCACCATCGCTGACCGTGTTTAATCCGATAAGTTTCAACGTTCCGTCAAATGATCCTAGGCGGACCGGAACCGCGTAATCGCCACTGACTTCAAACTCGACTTCGTCTTCTCCGGCCTGAGCAAAGCTTTCTCCGGATGTCCGGCTCGGATCAACAGCTGTGAAGACTTCTCGGACCCCGCTATTGTCATTGTCCAATTCAAAAGACGCATTGAGATTGGCGACGTGATTGGCAAATCGACCTATTGTTGGTGTCCACGTTAGCGCGAGGTTGGCACTGGGTCCGCCGTTACGCAGGAAGACGTCTTCAATCCGGTCTTCGATCACATTCCCAGAGGCGTCAAAATATGTCTCGACTGAATCATCGGTCAAAGTGAATTGTCCGAGCTCGAGACCGACGGTGAATCCAAGATCACCTCGTGTTCCAGACAGGTTAATTTCACCTTCTAGGAGTTGGGGTTCTGTGCCGTCCTCGAACCGCGCCGCATATCGCCAATTGCCGGACAGATCGACGGCACGGGCGACAATATTGACGACCTGTCCTGAAAGGCCCGGAATATCTAAGGACGCCCCGTCTAGCAACTCTATGCGGACCACCGTTCTAGCGGAAATGCGCGATAAGATATCGTCCGCATCTTGAGCTTTCGTGGACGGGCGCTGTCCATTGATTAGAACATTTGTTCCGGCTTCTCCGAAGCCGCGCTCCGTATCGCTACTGCGTAAGGAAAAACCCGGAATACGTTCGACCATATCGAGAGCCGTATTCGGTTGAAATTGTGCAAAAAATGCGGGTGAATAAGTTTCCAACGTCGTAGTGTGAGACGGCGCATCAATAGATGTCGAAACAACCGGTTGTTGGGCGAAAGCAGACCCGGAAACACAAACCCATGCAATCGCAAAAAAAACTGACGGCCTGCGTGTCAAATCATGTCCTGTCATGCCGTAAATATCGACATTACCCCGAAGTCGATAGTGTTTCATTTATCCGCCGTGTTCTGACAGGTCTAGCCGCAATCGGATGTTACGTAAAAAAATTACATTTATCATTCGGCAAATAACTAAGCCAATGTTTCAACGCTCGCAGCCCTTAGCATCAAGGGTTTTCGGTCGAGCGGATTGGCGAGACGTTCTTCGACGGTCGCAAACGCCGAAGCGACCGATGACGCACTTAATATATCCGCGGCCATATCTTTTCCGGCAAAACCCTCATTGATGAGCCGGGTGAACTCCAAAATGAGATTATCCCAGAAGCCTGTATTGGATAGAAAAAGGATCGGTTTTTCATGCAAGTTGAGGCGTTGCCACGATAAGACTTCGATGGCTTCTTCCAGCGTTCCGATTCCGCCGGGAAGAATGATAAATGCGTCCGCTTCCCGATACATTCGGATTTTTCGTGTATGCATATCGGGAACAATTTCATGCTCAATGTTCGGGAATAAGGCTTCAACTTCGCATAAAATTTTGGGTATAATGCCCAATACATTAGCTCCATTTCGGTGTGCGGCGCTCGCGACGGCCCCCATCAGGCCCAGTCCACCGCCACCATAGACGAGGCGTAAGCCTCGCTGCGCAATGGCTTCACCGAGATGCGTTGCAAGCGCGAGATGTTCCGGCGCGTGTCCAGGCGATGATCCGCAAAAGACCGCCACAGATTTAAAGTCCGGATTTGTTTTCGCATCACGCCAGTTTAAATCTGTGTTCGTCATTCTGTCATCTCTTCTTATCATTGGTCGCCCGCGCGGGCATGAGTATCGTCTTCGAATATAACGTATCCCTAACGGATGTGTTGCGATCGCCAAGGATGAAAATGAAACAGACGCGTGTCCTCGGCATGATCATTGGCGGCTTAGTCCTCGCCCTCATCCTCTTTGCAGGCGTGAGCTTAAGCGGTCGGTGGGGGGTATCGTCTGGCAGCGAGGGAGAAACAGCGACGCCGGTCGCAGCGTCTTTAACGCCCGTTACTTTTACACGTGTATCGGAAATAGAGGGAGACGGTCGGGCGGTTTTACAATTGTCAGGCTTGGCTGAACCCTCCTCCGTAGTGGCTTTGTTGGACCGCGGTGATCGTCTCTTACAGGTACGAGCGACCGCGCAGGGCATCTGGTCGGCGCGGTTGGGCGTGACGGGGCCAGGTATGGCCGTGGAAGCAATCTTATTCGATGCACAATCAAATGCGACGGAGACTGAAGTCGATGTAGACCTTGAAGCCATGACGAGCATTCGGGGGGTTGAGACAATTTTTCGAATTCAAAGGCCTGATAATGGTGATGGGACTGAATCTGCGCTCATCATGATCAGTACGCCCGGCGCGCCAACCCGTCTGATCCAAAGCCCCTTTAAGGGTTTACCGAGCAATGGTCCGCTGGCCATTGGGGCGATTGATTATGATGATAAGGGCGGCGTTATTTTTTCCGGTGTGTCAGAAGTTGAAGGTCGCGTGCGCCTTTACGTCGCCAATGCCGCCATTGGTGAAACGCGGGTCGGTCCGAATGGTCGGTGGACGTATATTGCTAGCTCCGTGATGCCGCTTGGCGAGTATGAAGTTCGTGCAGAGCTTTTGGATGGTGTGGGCAATCCCGTTGTCTCTGTGCCGTTCGAGCGACTTCCGCCACTGCCGCAATCTGACACAGATGATGGATCGCTCTCCGTCAACTTCTCGTCTTACCGGTGGCAGATCCGCCGCTCGCTTGTTGGCGGCGGAATGCAGAGCACAGTGATTTTTGCGCCCGAATAGGGCCCGAATAAATTACTCTGCAAGTTCTGGGACGAGATCAACGGCGTTTTGATCTCGATCCCGATTCCGCCAACGCCGAATTTTTTGTTTCCAGACATAAGGCGCCGCTAGCAATGCAGGTGTCAGGATCAGCGTTAAAATGGTCGCAAAAGACAGACCGCAAACCAAAGCGTAAGACAGCGGCTTCCAAATGTCAGAGGTGCCAGATCCGCGCATATCAAACTCGCCCGTCATGACATTGGCATCAAAACCGATCACTAGAGGCATCAATCCGACGACCGTCGTGACGGTTGTTAATACAACAGGCCGCAGGCGCTGCGCCGCCGTGCGAATGGCCGCATCGATAGGGTCAGATCCACTGTCTAAGAGGCGTTGATAGGTATCGATCAGAACAATATTATTATTCACCACAATCCCCATCAATGCGATGACGCCGGTCATGGTTAGAACCATCGAGACATAAGGGTAGAATATCAGGCCGAGGAACACACCGAAGACGGAGAGAATGACAGCTGAGAGCGTGAGGATGACATGATAAAAACTGTTGAATTGCAGCAGCAAGATCACGCTCATCATGAACAGGATTGCGGCGAGTGCGGCCATGCCGAACGCCGCCGCTTCAGCATTTTCCTCTTGTTGGCCGAGGAACTTCCAATCGACATCTAAGGGAAGATTAGCGTCTGCGTCGAGCCATTCGCGTAACTCTTCGACTTGAACGTTAGGTGCATAGCCGTCCGCTGTGTTCGCTTTGACTTCGTAAACGGCGGCTTGATTACGCCGCATAATACTGTCCTCGCGCGGGCGAGCTGTGCGTTCGACGACAGCCGAGAGTGGAATAGATCCCGCTGGAGTCTGGACCCGCAATTGGTCGAGCGCACGAATGTCGCGCGCGTTTTCTGGCAGACGTATACGGATGTCGACTTCTTCGTCATTATCGAGTGGGCGGTAATAACCCACGAGGGCGCCTTCCGTTACAAACTGCACGGTCTGCCCAATTTTATTAATGTCGAGACCAAGGCGTCCCGCTTCTTCACGGTTCACGTCCAGTTGCCATTCCACACCGGGCAGGGGCAAGGTGGTCTCAACATCTTCCACTCCCTCCATCCGCGCGAGATAGGCCTCAGCGATACGCGTAGCGTTCGCCACCGCCATCCGGTCACGTCCGGTAAACTCAATCCCGATATCTTTACCAACAGGCGGTCCATTACTCGCGGCCGTAACTTCAGGAATGACGCCGGGCATGTCGGCCACAGCTGCGCGAATATCTTCGAGGATTGTTGTCACCCCGCGACGGTCCGCAAAGTCCTCCAGCTGGAAGAATATCTTCACGACCGAGTCGCCGGGTGTATCGGATAGGCCGTCCATCTGCGCGCCACCGCCGCCGCTATTGCCAGCGACAGAATAAACGCCTTCAATACCCTCGATCTGGGCCTCATTCAGGCGACGTTCGACTTCCAAGGCCAAAGCCAGCTTCGCTTCAGGGGTGGAATTGCCGCGCGCGCGGATAAAGACATACACTTGGTCAGACGGCGTTTGCGTGAAGAACTCGACGGGCTTGGGCGGTGGTCCTTGCATGGCCGCGCTGAACGAAATGAAGATAACGGCGCAGAGCGCGATCACCGCTGTGAGCAGGGTCAGCGGGAAGCGAATGAGTTTCGCGACCAGACGCACATACATACCCGTAATGCCCTTGAGTTTGGTCGGGTCACCACTGGACCCCGCCAACGCTAAGGCTTGATCAGAAATTTCGGGTGGAGGTCCACGACGGAGGCGTTCGCGCAAATCGCCGATAACCGCCCCAATGGTGGGTAGAAAAATCAATGCCATTAGGACCGACGCGCTCAACACATAAATCATGGTGAGCGGGAAATAGGCCATGAACTTGCCCGTGATTGTTTCCCAGAAGAGTAAGGGAAGGAACGCCGCAAGTGTGGTCGCGGTGGAGCTGATGATCGGCCAGAACATGCGTTCGCCCGCCATTTGGTAAGCCGCCTTGGCTTTCATCCCTTCGGCCATTTTGCGGTCCGCATATTCAATAATGACGATGGCACTATCGACGAGAACCCCAACCGAGAGGATGAGGCCGAACAGGATCATCATATTGATGGTTTCGCCTTGGACCCACATGATGAAGAGGGCGATCAGAAAGCTGCCTGGGATTGCGAAGCCGACAAATAGAGCGGACCGCACGCCGAGCGCGATGAGACAGACAATGAAAACGAGTAGGATCGCATTGATGATAGAGCTGGAGAGTGAGCGCACCATCTCCAAAATATAGCGCGACTTATCCTGACTATACTCGATCTGAATCGTTTCCGGCCACGCATCGCTGGCTTGGAATTCCTCGACGACGCTGCGCACTGACTTGATTGTATCAAGGATATTTTCGCCATTTCGTTTGGTGATCTCGATCGAAACGGAGCGGTTATTATTGTAACGCGCATAGCTCTGCGGATCTTTGTAGGTCCGGCGCACAACGGCGATGTCCGACATTCTAACGACAGCCCCCGACGCGTCGGATCGCACAACTAACCCAGCAAGATCGTTTGCATCTTCGATGAGGCCAGGCAGTTTGACGTTGAACTGACCGTTGCTGGTTTCTAGGGATCCAGCGGTGACGAGCTGATTGTTGCGCGAAACGGCCGCGGCGAGTTCGTCAAAAGTGATCCCGGCGGATTCTAACAGCGTTGGATCGACCACAGCTTCGAGCACATCTGTGCGCTCGCCGCTGATGTCTGCTGCGAGGATCGAGGCAATCCCTTCGATCCTTTGCTGTAATTCTTTGGCGGTGTTTTGTAAGGTGCGCTCGGGCACATCGCCAAACAGATTGACGACAAAGATCGGCATGCTTGAGGTGTCGATCTCTTGAACAATCGGTTCTTTGGCTTCTTCGGGGAATTCGGCGCGCGCGCGATTGACCGCTTCTTGCACGTCGAGCACGGCTTGATCTTGATCAAAGGACGGGGTGAATTCGAGCACGATATAGGCGACATTATTGGCCGCAACCGAGTCCATTCGTTTTAACCCGTCAACCGATTTCAGTTCGGCTTCCAAAGGACGGATAAGCAGCCGTTCGGCATCTCCCGGAGAAACCCCGGGTAGCACGACGCGCACATTGACGAAGGGAACAGGGATGTCCGGCTCGGCGTCAAGTGGAAGGTTGCTCACCGCGACGAACCCACCGACGATGATGAACAACATAATGCCTAGCGTCACCCGCCACGCCCGAATAGCCGCTCCAACGATCTTTTCCATGGCGATCAGTCCAACTTGGAGTTGGGAGACAGGCCTGCGACCGATGCACCGTCGCGCGTGGATGCGCCTTCAGCCCTCGGATCGACTTCGGACCCGACGGAGACATAATCTTGGCCTTCAATAATGACGCGGCTGCGGGGCGGCAGGCCCGTGACCCAAATCCCGGCCTGCGTTTCATCGACCTGTCGGATGCTCGCGAAGCGCACAATGTTCGACGCGTCAACATAGCGGATGCCGGTCGCGCCATTATCATCCAGCGCCATAACGCCTGACGGCACCAAGCTCGCCATCGCCTCCCCGATCTTGAGGTTCAGTGTCGCCGATACACCGGCTTTGAGCGTGTAGTCAGGGTTAGGCACGCTCATTTCCATTTCAAACGTGCGTGTCGCCGGATTGGCAACAGATTCGATGAAAGACACGATGCCGGTCACATTTTGGCCGGTGGCGAGGTGAATATCGACGGATTGGCCCTTTTCGACCTGTCCGACTTGCGTTTCTGTCAGCTCGGCTTCGAGCTTGAGCGGATCAAGCTCAACAATCGCGGCACACGGCATGCCGGGCGAAAGATAATCCCCCACTTCCGCCATGCGGTTTTCATAAATGCCAGAGAAGGGCGCGCGGAGCACCACATTGCCAAGCTCGATTTGGGCCTGCTTCAACGACGCGCGCGCGCCATCAACCTCGGCGCGGTCCCCATTGAGGGAGGTCGGCGCGCGGTAGCCTTTTTCGACCAAAATGGTCGTCGCGTTTAAATCGGCTTCGGCTTTGGCCAGCTGCGCCTTCGCCTGATCGACCAGCGCTTGGCGCGCATCGACATCCTGACGACAGATGACATCGCCGCGTCTGACGTGTGTGCCTTCGCGAACAGGGGTGGAGACGAGCGACGCCGGTGTCTTGGCTTTCACTTCGACGCGGCGGTTCGGCAGGGTGCGGCCATAGCTGACCAAGCGGATTGGATGGACTTCGGACGTCACGGTCCGAACAACGACGGTTGGCAGGCGCGCTTCGGTGACTTGGCTGCGCTGTTCAACGTCGGCATAAATATCGCGGTCATTCCCGGCAGAGCCGATGAAGAACCAAGCGCCGATGAGCAGAACCGCGCCGCCCGCGAGGAGATAGGATGAATTGAGTTTCATAACGGCCTTCATACGTCTCAAACATGTCGAGAGACGCTTAAATATGGGCAATGCGCCCGTCCTTGATCTGTTCATTATTGCATGAAAACGCCAAGGCAACGACTATTGCTGCAAGTCCGGCGCACAATAACGCATAGGTCTGGCTCTGTAGCAGATAAAGGCAACATTTTCGACAAAACATGCTTGCACCATCGCGCGCGTCTCGTCAGGTTGTTGGGATGCAAACGCCCCCCTAAAAAAGAGGCGTATACAGACGGATGGCACCGGAATCGGCCAGAGTTTTGTTTGGAATAAGAGTTTTGGGTGGGATAATCGTATGAGCTCCATTCTGGATCAACTGCACGACCGCCGCGCGAAAGCGCGTGAAGGCGGCGGGCAAAAACGGATTGATGCGCAGCATGCCAAGGGCAAGCTGACCGCGCGCGAACGGCTCTCGCTGCTGCTCGACCCCGGATCGTTCGAAGAATTCGACATGTTCGTGACCCATCGCAGCACAGATTTCGGCATGGACAGCAATAAACCAGCGGGCGACGGCGTCGTCACGGGCTGGGGCACGATCAATGGGCGCAAGACGTTCGTCTTTGCGCAGGATTTCACCGTGTTCGGCGGATCGCTGTCCGAAACCCACGCGCAAAAAATCAACAAGGTCCAGGAAATGGCGATGCGCCACGGCGCGCCGATCATCGGCCTGCAAGACTCAGGTGGTGCGCGTATTCAAGAAGGCGTCGCGGCGCTGGCGGGCTACACCTCAGTCTTTCAGAACAACATTCTCGCGTCGGGCGTGATCCCGCAAATCAGCGTGATTATGGGGCCCAGCGCGGGCGGGGCGGTCTATTCCCCGGCGCTGACGGACTTCGTCTTTATGGTGCGCGATACAAGCTACATGTTCCTAACCGGGCCGGACGTGCTCAAGACCGTGACCAATGAAGTCGTGACAGCCGAAGAACTCGGCGGGGCAAAAACCCATACGACCAAATCCTCCGTCGCGGACGGGGCGTTCGACAATGATATGGAAGCGCTGGCGGAAATCCGCCGCCTGTTCGACTTCCTCCCGCTCAATAACCAAGCCGAGGTTCCGGTTCGTCCGTTCTTTGACAAGCATGACCGGCTGGATGCGTCGCTGGATACACTCGTGCCGGATAATCCGAACCTGCCCTATGATATGCATGAGCTGGTGCGCAAGATTGCGGATGAAGGCGACTTTTTTGAAATTCAGAAAGACTTCGCCAAGAACATCCTCTGCGGGTTTATCCGTCTCGAAGGCCAAACCGTCGGTGTCGTGGCCAACCAGCCGATGGTGCTCGCGGGTTGCCTCGATAGCGACGCCTCGCGCAAAGCCGGACGGTTTGTGCGCTTCTGCGACTGTTTCGATATTCCGATCCTGACCCTCGTTGACGTCCCCGGCTTCCTGCCCGGTACGGACCAAGAATATGGCGGCGTCATCAAACATGGCGCGAAATTGCTTTACGCCTACGGCGAAGCCACCGTGCCCAAAGTCACCGTCATCACCCGCAAAGCCTACGGCGGCGCCTATTGCGTCATGGCCCCGAAACATCTGCGCGGCGACATCAACTACGCCTGGCCCACCGCCCAAATCGCCGTCATGGGCGCCAAAGGCGCGGTTGAGATTTTGCACCGCAAGGATTTGGGCGATGCGGAGAAAACAGCGGCGCATGTGAAGGATTATGAAGAGAAATTCCTCTCGCCATTCCGCGCCGCCGAACGTGGCTATATCGACGAAGTCATCCAACCGCAATCGACGCGGAAACGGGTGGCGCGGGCGTTCGCGTTGGCGAAGGATAAGCAGCTCGAGAACCCGTGGAAGAAGCATGGGAACTTGCCGTTGTGAGTGGGCTTCACGGGATAGTTTTCTTTGTCCCGATTCTATTTCTACTGGTTCTGTATTTAGCGTGGAGGTTGGTTAGGTTCGTCGCAGAAAGAGCTGGAAGATTCGAAGGTGATGTCAAATTCGCAGGCGGAGCACTGATATTCCTAGTGTTTATAGCGGGTAATCAACACACATTTTTCTCTGCCTCAGTTGATAAAAGGCCAGGGTACCTTCAACTATTAGATCGAAAAGTTGACGAGCGTATAGCCTCTCAAATTTCCGACATTAGTCGTTCCGCTGACCGTCTTTCCTCGGGGCAAGTAAATCTCAACAACATTGAAGAAGAAATCTCGACGTTGTCGATTGAGCTACATATTCTAGAGGTGCTTCTAGAAGAGTCAGGAAAAAAGCAGGAATCGCAGCTTCTGATACTCCAAAACCGCACTGCTGATCTGGACGAACGGGAAGAAGAAATTGAGCTGCTAGAAACTTTAAACGAACGTCAAATGATTACTCTCAAAAGAATACTGTTCAAGGAGACCCAAAGCTCCGGACGTATCAGTCTCTTTCTGGGCATCCTCATTTCTATTCCGTTATTCTGGATAAGTGAGGCGATACGCCTGAGGTGGCTAGTTCCTTTCTGGCAACGTACCTTCTCAAAAGACAATACCACGAGCTTTAAAGGACCGTCATTGTGATTTCCAAAATCCTCATCGCTAACCGCGGCGAAATTGCCTGCCGCGTCATAAAGACCGCGCGCAAAATGGGCATCAAGACCGTAGCGGTGTATTCCGATGCGGACCGCAATGCGTTGCATGTCGAGATGGCGGATGAAGCCATTCACATCGGCCCGTCTCCGGCGAACCAATCCTATCTGATCCAAGACAAGATCATTGACGCGGTGCGCCAGACGGGCGCGGATGCGGTGCATCCGGGTTATGGTTTTCTGTCGGAAAATCCGGAATTTGCTGAACGGCTGAAGGCCGAAGGCGTTGTCTTTATCGGGCCGAACCCACACGCCGTCGTGTCGATGGGCGATAAGATCACGTCGAAAAAGCTGGCGATGGAAGCGGGCGTCTCGACCGTGCCGGGCCATATGGGCTTGATTGAGGACGCCGAAGACGCGGTCAAAATCGCCAATAAGGTCGGCTATCCCGTGATGATCAAAGCCTCCGCCGGTGGCGGCGGGAAGGGCATGCGGATCGCGTGGACTGACGAAGAGGCTCGCGAAGGCTTTGCCGCCTCCAAGGCCGAAGCCGCGAGTAGCTTTGGCGATGATCGTATTTTCATTGAAAAATTCGTAACCTCACCGCGCCACATCGAAATCCAAGTGCTGGGCGATAAGCATGGCAACGTGATCTATCTCGGCGAGCGCGAATGTTCGATCCAGCGCCGCAACCAAAAAGTCATCGAAGAAGCGCCGTCGCCCTTCCTCGACGAAGAAACCCGCGCCGCCATGGGGGCCGAGTCCGTCGCGCTGGCGAAAGCCGTTGATTACGATAGCGCCGGGACCGTCGAATTCATCGTCGATGGCGACAAGAATTTCTACTTCCTCGAGATGAACACGCGGCTGCAGGTCGAACATCCGGTCACAGAACTCATCACGGGCGTCGATTTGGTCGAGCAAATGATCCGCTCTGCGCAGGGCGAGAAGCTGTCGATGACACAGGATGATGTCAAACTCACAGGCTGGGCGTTAGAATCCCGCATCTATGCCGAAGACCCGTTCCGCAATTTCCTCCCCTCCATCGGTCGCCTCACCCGCTACCGCCCGCCCGTCGAAGGCGTGCGCGAGAGCGGCGCGATTGTTCGCAATGACACAGGCGTGTTTGAAGGCGGCGAGATCAGCATGTTTTACGATCCGATGATCGCGAAGCTCTGCACCTGGGGTGAAGATCGCGGCATCGCGCT
The DNA here is from genome assembly GCA_051251645.1 of Litorimonas sp. Taxonomy (GTDB): domain Bacteria; phylum Pseudomonadota; class Alphaproteobacteria; order Caulobacterales; family Maricaulaceae; genus Litorimonas. The sequence goes on from JBPOEY010000001.1 coordinate 158,386, forward strand.
CGACGCCATGCGCGACGCGCTTGACGTGTTCGAACTCGACGGCATTGGCCACAACATCCCGTTCCTGCAAGCCGTCTATGACCATGACCGCTTTATTCGCGGTGACATCACCACGGGCTTTATTGCTGAAGAATATCCCGATGGTTTCATGGGCGCAGAACCAAACGACGGTGTGATGCGCAAGCTCGCCGCCGTCTGCGCGCTAATGCATGATGTGTCTGAACATCGCTCCGCCCAAATCTCTGGCAGCCTGCCAAACCATACGCGCCACATTCCCGATACGTGGTGCGTTGAAATTGGCGACAAGCATTATCGCGCCGATATTCGCGGCGAAAAAGGCCTGCGCACCATCGTCATGGATGATGATAGCGATAAGGCCGCGGTTGAGATGGAAGTGTTGATTAATTGGCTGCCGGGTCAATCGCTGGTCCGTGCGCTGATCGATAATAAGCCCATTAATTTCCACGCCGCGCGCCGCCCCGAAGGCTATCAGGTTCGCCATCGCGGCTGTGCCTTTGGTGTCAAAGTCCGCACGCCCGAAGCGGGTCGGCTCGCCGCCCACATGCCGATCAAAGTTGCGCCGGATACGTCCAACCTGCTGCTCTGCCCGATGCCCGGCGTCATCGTGCGCGTCATGGTCGAGGTCGGCGATGTGGTCGAAGACGGGCAGGCGCTCGCCGTCGTCGAAGCGATGAAAATGGAAAACACGCTGCGTGCCGAGAACAAGGCGAAAATCAGCGCGATCAAAGCGGCGGCGGGCGATAACCTCGCGGTGGATGCGGTGATTATGGAGTTTGAGGCCCCATAATCTCGTCTCTCTTCGCCGTTAATATGTCGCGCGCGGGGCATGGAAGACGCATGGCGGTTGTCTTAAGCCGTTCCAATCACCACATCCCCTCGAATGCCACCTGACTCACATCCCGACGCTGTTGAGACCGAAGAACGCGGCCTCATCGAGCAGTTGGCCGCGCTGCGCGGGCTGATCCCTTATGTGTGGCCTGCGGATCGACCCTCCTACAAGGTACGGACCGTCATTGCCCTAGCGCTCGTCGTGATCAGTCAGTTTTTGGTCGTGGGGGCGCCGTTTTATATTGGTCGCGCTCAAGGGACGGTGCAACAGGCGGTCTCCGATGGATCAGCCTTCGGCGACGCGATTGCGCTGATCGGATTTTTCCTGCTCGCTTACGGGTTTATGCGTTTGCTCTCGACGGCCTTTTCAGAGGCGCGTGAGTATGTTTTTGCGCCCGTCGCCCAGCTGGCGCAGCGCCGGATTGCGACGAACACATTTTCGCATTTGCACCGTCTATCGTTGCGCTATCATCTGGCGAAACGCACCGGAGGTCTGTCGCGCATTATTGAGCGCGGGGTTCGGGCGATTGATTTTCTCTTCCGCTTCCTTTTGTTCAACATTGGCCCGACACTGTTGCAGCTCGTGATTGTCGGGGTCGCCTTCACCGTGGCCTATGACATTTGGTTTGCCATTATCGCAGTGGGTATTGTTGTGACCTATGTCGCCTTCACGGTCATTACGACAGAGTGGCGATTGCAATTCCGGCGGGAAATGAACCGCCGCGATACGGAAAGTTGGTCCCGCGCGGTCGACAGCCTGCTGAACTATGAAACGGTCAAATATTTCGACGCCGAAGCGCGCGAGGTGGCGCGCTATGACACCGCGATGGAAGCCTATGCGGCGGCGGCTGTGCGGTCCCGGACATCGCTCGCATCCGTCAATATCGGACAGAATTTTCTGATGAATTTCGGTGTCGTCGCGATGATGGTATTGGCCACACACCGGGTCCTGAGCGGGACCATGAACACGCAGGATATGTTCACGATTACATTGGTGATGAGCCAGCTTTATCGTCCGCTCAATATTCTGGGCTTTGCCTACCGTGAGATCAAACAATCGCTCACTGACCTTGAGCGCATGTTCCAATTGCTCGAAGAACCGCCGGAAGTGATCGACGCGCCGCAGGCCAAACCGATTACGGATGTGCGCGGGCAGATTGAATTTAAGGACGTTGATTTCCACTATGACGCAGACCGTCAAATCCTACAGGGATTAAGTTTTACAGCGGAGCCGGGACAGACAGTCGCTGTTGTCGGTCCGACGGGCGCGGGCAAGTCCACATTGTCGCGCATTCTCTACCGCTTTTATGATATCGCTGGCGGGTCCGTGCGGATCGATGGGCAGGACATTCGCGACATCACGCAAAAGTCGTTGCGGGCGTCTATCGGCATGGTTCCGCAAGATACGGTGCTCTTCAATGACACAATCGGCTATAATATTGGCTACGCGAAGCCGGATGCCGGCCAGTCAGATATTGAACAAGCCGCGCGTGATGCGCAAATCCATGACTTCATCGCGTCACTCCCCAAGGGGTATGACACGATGGTCGGCGAACGGGGTTTGAAGCTCTCGGGCGGGGAGAAGCAACGGGTTGCGATTGCACGAACATTGCTCAAAGATCCGGCAATTTTGATATTGGATGAAGCCACGAGCGCGCTGGATAGCGCGACCGAGCAAGACATTCAGGCGGCCTTAGGTGTGGCGAGTAAAGGGCGCACGACGCTGGTCGTTGCGCACCGTCTGTCAACTATTCAGGATGCAGACCTCATCCTCGTCATGGATCAAGGTCGCATTGTAGAGCGCGGCTCACACACGGAACTGCTGTTGCAAGATGGGCTTTATTTCGAGCTATGGCATCGCCAAGACTCCATCGACGCTTAATCAGTCGCGACCTCACGATCGAGATGAGCGGTCCGAACAAAATCGAACGTGACGGTACGAACTTTATCCTCACCTGACGTCATTTGGAGTTCAGCCGTCAGCTGCGAGTCTCCCTTAAATATGAGAGTTAGGCCTTTGAAAATAAGTCTGTCCTGTTCAACTGAGACGAGTTGGAACCGCGTGTAATCGTCTTTGTCCTCCCATCCGGTCATATCTGGATTGACGTGTTTGAGCCGCATTTCGACGCCGTCATCAAAGGCGTCGATTGTAAGTATTTCTGCAAAGGTTGGTTTATCACCGGTTCGTAAGAGGAACATGCCGTCCGCTCGGCCATCCGCTGCGATGATCCAACATTCGGAGATCGTTCCGCCCATGCCTTCGCCGTTCCAGCAGCCTTCAAGCTTTGGCATTATATCGCGCCAGCTAATGTCCGTTGCGAGGGCCGTGCTGGCCACGGCACACAATGACAGGGATAGGAATATGGACTTGAACATACGGCTCTCCTGCCAAACGGTCTATTTGGCAGCTTAGCCTGTTTTATGGGCTGTGACGAATCCCTCTATTCAGAGGTGAAGCTCAGGCTTTCGACATTTCTAACCGATTGGCCGCGCGAGAGCAGGCTCATGCCTGTGGCGATGTGGATCATCGTGATAGGGATCATCGTGCGGTGAAACATCTTGTCACTGTCCAGAAAGGTCTCCGCTAGTCTCATTGGAGCCATTCGACATTTCAGCCTCTTCCTGTTTCGTAGTTTACTTCGGCGATGGTATATAGGTGAGCTGAAGCGATAACGAAAAAGGCACGGCTGACGCCGTGCCTTGGATTGTTTGACGAAAGGCGTTTTCGTGAGGGTCTAGAAGCGACGCAAGTAAGCGAGGGAGACGGAGTCATTATCGTCCGTGTCGCCTTCATAACGCGTGAAATCGGCGCGGATGGCGTCGACTGGGGTGATATCCATTTGGATGCCGGCGCCATAAGCAACACCATCTAATGTCGTTGTGGCTTCTTGGTCTGGATTATTGTCAAAATCGACATCCGCGAATGTGCGCGTGCTGTGATAGCCGAGGCGGGCATGAGTCGAAATATTCCGGGAAAGGGGAATGCTTGCGGTTGCGAACGCGGCGGCAGAGTAATCGACCCCATCCTTGAATTTTCCCGACAATATGACGCCTCCGCCGAGGTCCTGATTGAACGGGCTGACTTCGTTGATGACGCCAATCGACCCTTCGATTTCGGCCCCAATAATGGACGCGCTTTGATAGCCGAGTCGTCCTTGAAGTCCAGCATAGGGGCGGTCGATATCATACCATACGGCGCCAAGCGTTCCGTAAAAATGTCCCGCGCGCGTGGGAATGCCAGACTGATAGCCATAGCCGCCCGAGGAGCCAGCCTGTGACCCATACATATAGGGATCAGGGCTCTGCACACCGTAGCTGGCGCTATGATATTCGGCGCCATAGCCATAGGGCGAGACGGAATAAGAGTTCGTACAGGGCGTATGGCCACAGGCTGGCGCGACGGGCTGTTGGGGTGAGTGTATGGGCTGCGCCGGATAGCCAGTCGGATAGAGGGCCGGGGGTGTGACCGGGGCTTGATAACCATAATTGACGGTATGAGGCTGCGCAGCATGGCAGGGTGTCTGTATCGGCTGATAGCAGGGCGCGACAGGCGGTTGGGGCGCGGGCAACGCGCAAGCATATCCTTGAGCGGGTGGGGCTGTCTGTGCGGAACAAGATGTCTGCGCATATTCAAATAGGCCCGTCTGACCATAGCCCGCCGCCTGACCGCTTTGCCAGCTGCCGTAACTGACAGAGGGGTTCGTATCATATCCCGCATAATGGCCAGTGCCGTAACCGACACCGCCAACAGAACATGCGCTGAGCGCTAGTGCGGAAACACCAAGAATGAGAAGACGCATCGTCTATCCTTTATCGTATCAACTTGACCCCTGTTTGGCACAAGACGTTTAAGGCACAGTTCAGAGGCATGGTTAACGGGATGTGACTTTAGGGCAGTTGCGTGGGCGTTCGTGCTGTCATAACCCTGTGCAAATCTTTCGTTTCAAGGAGCCACCCTCATGTCTTTTAAAGGCCGCACCCTCATTATGTCTGGCGGATCGCGCGGAATTGGCTTGGCGATTGCTAAGAAAGTCGCCGCCGAAGGGGCTAATATTGTTATCTGCGCGAAGACGGCCGAGCCGCATCCGAAACTGGCTGGGACGATCTATACGGCAGCTGCCGAAATCGAAGCTGTGGGCGGGAAGTGCCTGCCGATTGTTTGCGACATCCGCGAAGAAGAGATGGTCAAATCAGCGGTCGCGCAGACGGTTGAACGGTTCGGAGGGATCGACATCCTCGTCAACAATGCGTCCGCGATTTCGCTGACTCCGACTGTGTCCACGCCGATGAAGCGCTATGACCTGATGAACGGCGTCAATGCGCGCGGCACCTTTATGATGAGCCAAGCGTGTCAGCCGCATCTGCGTCATGGCACCAATGCCCATATCCTCAACATCGCCCCGCCACTGCTGATGGAACCACGCTGGTTCCGAAATCATGTCGCCTACACCATGGCGAAATATGGCATGAGCCTGTGCACGCTCGGCATGGCCGAAGAATTTAAACGCGATCAAATCGCGGTCAACTCGCTTTGGCCGATGACCTCGATTGATACGGCCGCCGTGCGGAATGTGCTGGGCGGAGATAGTATGGCGAATATGAGCCGTGTGCCGGAGATCATGGCCGACTCGGCTTACGAAGTCTTGTCGCGTCCATCGACCGAGGCGACGGGAAATTTCTACATCGACGAATTTGTTCTGGCCGAGACGGGCGTCACGGATTTCGCGCAATATAATCAGCCCGGCTATGATGGCCCGCTCGCCGCGGATTTCTTTGTCTCCTCCGAAATGGTCGCGGCGTCCGCCAGCGACGTGATGGAACATCCCGGCTATAAGGCGTAGGATCATGGCGACCCTAAATGCGGTTGAACCGACAACCGACCAAATCAAAGCCTTTCTTGCGAGCCATGAGGACGGCGTGCCGATCTATATGTTGAACCTGCTCAAGTTCAAAACCACCTCAACCTATCGCGACGGGGAGCAGGTCAGCGGCGCGGAGGCTTATGGTCGTTATGCCAAAGCGTTTGGTGAGATGCTCCGTGACAATGGGGTTGAAGGCGTGGAAACAATCTTCGGCGGCAATATTGACCGCTTCCTCATCGGCTCCGGCGCGGATGAATGGGACGCGGTCGCTATCGTGCGCTACCCCGACAAGCAGAGCATGTTCGACGCCGTGTCGAATGAGACGTATCGGTCCTTTCATTTTCACCGCAAAGCGGGCCTTGAGGGTCAACTTCTTATCGCCTGTGATGGGTCCGGTGTTTTTTAAGCGACAGACATGTAGAGGACTCTGATCCTTTCTAAAACATTACCATCATCTGTCCGTAGCTTAGGCATGAATTAACAAGTCTTTCGTTGTGGTGATCCCGAGGTGTCCTCTAGCAAGGGGAGGCAAGGGGAAGCTTATGAAATATGTGTCCACAACCGTTTCAATGGTGTCATTGTCGGTTCTTTTGATTGCCTGTGGGGGCGGGGAGTCGAGCTCCACTTCTTCGACGTCGACGACGAGCACGACCAATAGCGCGCCGACTGTCGCGAGCGCTGTTGCGGACCAATCGGGCGATATTGGCTTTGAGCTTTCCTTTGACGCGACACAGACCGGTGCGACCTTCACCGATGCGAATAGTGACACCCTGACCTATGCCGTGACATTCAGTCAAGACATCGGCCTCTCTGCGACTGCCGGGACGATCACGGGCGTGCCGAACCAACTCGGCGACATCACTGTGACTGTGCAAGCGTCCGATCCGTCTGGTGGAACGGCGTCGGATAGTTTCACTCTGTCCATTGGAATCCAACAGGCCGCAATTGTCACAGCGTTCGGCGCTAACATCGATCTCGCCAACCTCGATAATTATGCGGCGCAGCCTGTGCCAGCCTATATCGGGCCCAAGCTGATTAACGCCAATCCGGTCACGGATGCCGGCGCGACGTTGGGGCGGGTGATGTTTTATGACGTTAACTTGTCGATTGATAATTCGATCTCTTGTGCCTCCTGTCATGGCCAAGCCAATGGGTTTTCTGATCTTGCGATCGTGAGCAATGGTGTCGGCGGCGGCGTGACGGGGCGTCATTCTATGCGCCTCATCAATGGTGGTTTCGCACACGCGGGCAATGGTGGCGGCGCGAGTACGCAATTTTGGGATCAACGTGCGGCGACGCATGAGGACCAAGAAACCCAACCCATTCAAGACGTCAATGAGCACGGGTTTTCCGGTCAAAATGGCGCGCCAGATTTTGACGACCTCATCACAAAAATGGAAGGGCTCGCCTATTATGAAGAGCTGTTCCGCTTTGCCTATTTGGACGCGGACATGACCGAGGCCCGCATTGGGCAATCCCTCGCACAGTTTACGAAATCGATCCAATCCTTCGATACGCGCTATGATGCGGGCCGCGCCCAAGTCGCGAATGAAAACGATCCCTTCCCCAACTTCACCGCCCAGGAAAATCAGGGCAAAGCCAATTTCACCGGGCAGGGCACAGGGCTAAATTGCGCCGCCTGTCACCAAGCCCCCGAATTCACAATCGACACCGGGGGAAACCGGGGCCACAATGGCGTGGTCGGTGTCGCCAGCGATCCGTTCGCCTTTGACTTTACAAACACGCGCGCACCGACCTTGCGCGATATGGTCAATGCAAACGGGACGCTGAACGGCCCGCTGATGCATGACGGCTCCTTGCCGACGCTGCGCGCGATGCTGGACCATTATAGCAACATCCCGACACCCGGCAGCGAACCGGCCCGCACGGACTTTATCAACTCGCTGGACGGGCGTTTGCGCCAAGGTAATGCGGCGCGGCAATTCAATCTGTCCGACGCCAATAAGGACGCCATCGAAGCCTTCCTACTGACCCTGTCGGGCACGGACGTCTACACGGATCCAAAATGGAGCGACCCGTTCTAACGCAAGCTTTTCCCCGTTCTATTGCAAGCTTTACCAAGCGAGGCATGGTAGGCGGCCGTATGTTTAAAACCCTTCTCTGCTGGCTCTTGGCCGCGTTTTTCCTCCTCGCTGGGATCACGCATTTTACCCAAACCGACAGTTTCGCCGCTATCGTCCCGCCCGCCTTGCCGTTCAAACATCTGATCGTGCAGATCACCGGCGCGATGGAGCTAGTCTTTGCCGTCGGTCTCCTTGTGCCAAAATGGCGGCGTGTGACGGGGTGGGCGCTGTCAGCGTTCTTGCTCGCCGTCCTGCCCGCCAATATCCACATGGCTATCGTCGGCATGCCGCTCGGCGAAATGGCGTCGTCACCCGCCGCGCTCTGGTTTCGCGTATTTTTGCAGTTCCCGCTGATTGCGCTCGTGCTCTGGGCGTGTGCGAGCCTCCGCTCCTCAGCGTGAGCCAACCTTCTGTCCGCGGGCTTCGGCTTGTGCGAGCCAACGGTCGCGCGTTTTGGCCTCGGATTTCCGCACGGGCGCGTAGTAAAATTGTTTAATCGGCTTGAACCCCGAAAATCCCAAAATTTGTCCTTTCATCGACCGCAACACGGGCGAACGATGGGCCAGCTGCAAATAGAATTTCGGCGTGTCGCCCGTAATAAACACATCGGCGCTTCGACCTGCCAAGAGGCGATCCCAAAACGGGTCGTCCTTGTGATATTTGAACGCGAAACCGGGCAGGAACACCCGGTCGAAAAATCCCTTGAGCAGCGCCGGTTGTGACCCCCACCAGAGCGGAAAGCCAATCACCAGATGATCGCAATCCGTAATCGCGGCCTGCGCCCGCGCGAGGTCCGGCTCCAGCGGTTGCTCCCCCTTATATCCGACATGCAGAACCGGATCATAATCCATCGCGCGCAGGTCCAGCCGCGTCACCACGGCCCCGGCCGCTTCTGCCGCCGCGAGATAGCGGTCCAGCATCGCGCTTACCAATCGGTCGTTTCCCGGATGCCCGTCTATCGCCGTGATCTTCATCGCTATATCCCTTGCTGTCGCGTCGCCGCACACACACTCTACACGGTCGGGAGAGGTTTCCCGCAAGGCATTCGTGCAGGGTGCGCGTCGAAATATGTATCCGACACAAAGGCTTAATTCCGCGCATCATCCGGATCGCCGAGCCGTTCTTCCGTCTCCGCCCATAATTCAAACGCGGCTTCAATTTGTTCACCGGAATGGCCGCCGCAGTGCGGGCAGGGCGGCACATCATGCAAATAAGCCGGAATCGCATTGCGCACCATTCGCCCAATTTTACGGACCAAAATGGCAATACCCGCCGGGGTGAGCGATCTGTCGGATGCGTCCGGCCTGTCGCGCTGGGCTTTGCGCAGGATCGACAGTTCCTCCCGCGCGCGGCGCAGCTCCCAATTCAAGGCGGCCTCAGTCTCTGTCAGGATCGGACGACGGGATGTGGACGGGGCGTTTCGGGGCATGGGTCTGGCTTTCAATTGAGGAGGGGTGAGGGGCGCGCAGGCGCTGACGCGGACCGACGATCACGCGTGCGGCGGGGCGAGAGCGGCTCTAGAATAAGAGACACGAGCGCGGGCCTGCTCGCTGATGGAGCAGGGAAAGAAATACCATTTTACAACGGGCAAAACCCGCGCCCTGAGCGCATGGGAGGGTAAGCGGATCATCTCACAGGGCCCGCTATGAGCTCACCTGTTCAGACGCATAGAGGCCAACGGGCTTTCGACCCAATCGGCATAAGCGCCTGACGTCCGGCAGGGCGCACCACGATATTCTGTGGCTCGTGACTCACTACCAAACGCCGATTAACCGCCGCACACCCCAGACCCGCTCACGCCACGTTAAATCGCAAGCCAGTCATGGACGATGCCACAGAACTCAGGCCCACCGACCGAGATTAACGTCACCTCTCGTGTCTGGGGTGGGTGCGAGCACATTATCTGGGGTTTTGTAGGCGGGGATGGGATAGTTGATTAAATTCCCAACGCGTCTTCGATGGCGCGCACAACCGCGTCCATATCCTGCCAAATTTCGCGGGCTGCAAATCGCATCACGCGGTAGCCATTGTCGAACATCCATCGGTCACGATTGTCGTCGGACTGAATTTGGGTGGGAGTGTCGTGATGGCGGCCATCGACCTCGATCACCAGTTTGGCTTTGCGGCAGAGGAAGTCGGCGATGAACGGTCCGACGGGCGCTTGCTTGCGAAAGGCATAGCCGGATTGCCGGAAGGATTTCAACGCGGCCCAAAGCAGGACTTCCTCATCGGTCATGACGCGGCGAAGCGATTTTGCCCGCGCGCGGGTTAGGTCCGAGGTTCGGTTATGAGGAAGCCGCGCCATGAGAAAGAGTAAACCACAAAGGCGCAATGAAAGAAAGTTCCTCCCCCGGACAGGGGGAGGTGCGTGAGCGTAGCGAGGGCGGAGGGGGAGAGGCGATAGAGACGCTTAAACCCGAAACCACCGCATATCTCCGCAACCCCGCTGTCTCCCCCTCCGACCGCCACCGGACGATGTCCGGAGCCGCCCACCTCCCCCTATCCGGGGGAGGAACAGGGGAGATTGCCGCACGCTTCAGTGTTGACGCGATGACTCTCCTTGCTCCGCCTCAGGCCGACTTGATCGGCCTGTCCATGGGGTGAAATGCGCGGATGTCGCATTTAGGTCGAGAGGTTACACACTAGACTCGCCAATCAAGTCGGCGGGGGTATTTGGCAAACATAGCCAGCGCTAATTGGCGTCGAGTTCAAACCCGGCAAATACGTCCGCGAACATATGGCCCTCTAAATCGCTTTTTAATCGCGCGCAGTCCGGTTGCCAAACGTTCAGTAGTTTACCGGTTATGCCCATTGCGTAACCGTGGGTTGTTCCAATTTTTGCGATCATTAAACCGTAACGGTCTGGTTCTGGGACTAATGCGCGTTGCCACTGCATCATGGGGAGGAAGTTACGTTCATCCCACGGCAATTCACAATATTCTAAAAGGGCGGAAACAATGCCTATATTGCGAAGAAATTCGATGTTGTCCGTCGTAACTTCAGTGGGTGAATTTGGGTTGCCGGGCACATAGCTTACATTCGAGTAATCGAAGTCTGCGGGGATAAGCGCTAGATCGAAAAAACTTGGCGCTATAGCGTCAGTTTGTGAGATGGCGCGGTTCAAAATGTCGATGCCCCATGCATGGACAACAGTCTTATCAGGGATGTCCGTAGCATTGGACGTACAGGCAACCACTAAAAATGTGAAAGACGTTATTATGCCAAAAAGGTGTTTCATCACATTGAATGTATAGCGGGAAATGGATGAGTTGTAAAAGCATCCGATATATTTAGTTCTCATCCGTTCCGCTTAGCTCCACGGCGACGATCTATTTTCATTCCCCGGATGAAAATTCTGAACGAAGATCAGATCAATCGGTTGTCCCTACGGGCCAATCCGTTCGCTTACGCTCCCGGCGGCGACTGATTTTGTGTCCCCCGGACACAAAATTCCGCCAAAGGCGGACTAGTCGCCGTCCATTTTCAACGCCGCAATAAACGCCTCTTGCGGAATCTCCACACGCCCGAACTGGCGCATCCGCTTCTTCCCCTTCTTCTGCTTATCCAGCAGTTTCCGTTTCCTCGACGCGTCGCCGCCGTAGCATTTTGCGGTCACGTCTTTGCGCATCGCGGCGATGGTTTCACGGGCGATGACTTTGCCGCCGATGGCGGCTTGGACCGGGATTTTGAACAGGTGGCGGGGGATGAGATCTTTGAGGCGTTCGCACATGTGGCGGCCGCGGTTCTCCGCGTTGTTGCGGTGGACCAGCATGGACAGCGCGTCGACGGGTTCGCCGTTGACGAGGATGCTCATTTTCACGAGGTCGCCTTCGCGCACGCCGATGGCTTGGTAATCGAATGAGGCGTAGCCTTTGGACACGGATTTCAGCCGGTCGTAGAAATCGAACACGACTTCGTTGAGCGGCAGTTCATATTCCACCATCGCGCGGGAGCCGACATAGGTCAGCGCGGTTTGCACGCCGCGGCGATCTTGGCAGAGTTTCAGGATGCCGCCAAGATATTCGTCCGGCGTCATGATCGTCGCTTTGATCCACGGCTCTTCAATATGCTCAATCGCCATCACGTCGGGCATGTCGGCGGGGTTGTGCAATTGGATTGGATCGCCCTTGCGCATGACCAGCGTATAGACGACCGACGGGGCGGTGGTGATGAGGTCGAGGTCGAACTCGCGCTCCAGCCGCTCTTGGATGATCTCGAGGTGCAGCAGGCCGAGGAAGCCACAGCGGAACCCGAACCCGAGCGCGGCAGAGGTTTCCATCTCATAGCTAAAGCTCGCATCATTCAGGCGCAGGCGGCCCATGGCGTTGCGCAGGTCTTCGAAATCCGCCGCATCGACAGGGAAGATGCCGCAGAACACGACGGGCTGGGCGGGTTTAAACCCTTGCAGCGCATTTTCCGTCGGGCGTTTATCCTCGGTGATCGTATCGCCGACCGCCGCATCCGCGACTTCCTTGATCGATCCGGTGAAAAACCCGATCTCGCCGGGGCCGATGCTCTTCACGTCGGTGGGCTTGGGTTTGAATACGCCGACTTTGTCGACGGTGTAGCTCGCGCCCGTGTTCATTGTGCGGATGCGCATGCCCTTGGTGATTGTGCCTTCGATCACGCGGAACAGCACGATCACGCCCATATAAGTGTCATACCACGCATCGACGAGCATGGCTTTGAGCGGCGCGTTCGGGTCGGCTTCGGGCGGCGGCGGCAGGCGCAGCGCGATGGCTTCCAGCACGTCTTCAATGCCGATACCGTTCTTGGCGGAACATTCGACCGCGTCTGACGTGTCGAGGCCGATGACGTCCTCGATCTGCGCCTTGACGCGCTCTGGCTCGGCGGCTGGCAAATCGATTTTATTGAGCACCGTGACGATCTCGTGGTCATGGTCGATGGCCTGATAGACATTGGCAAGTGTTTGCGCTTCGACGCCTTGGCTTGCATCGACCACGAGGATCGAGCCTTCGCAAGCGGATAGGCTGCGCGAGACTTCATAGGCGAAATCGACATGGCCCGGCGTGTCCATCAGGTTGAGGATATAATCCGTGCCGTCCTTGGCCGTATAATCGAGGCGCACCGTCTGCGCTTTAATCGTAATCCCGCGCTCTTTCTCAATGTCCATATTATCGAGCACTTGCTCGGACATCTCCCGGTCCGTCAGCCCCCCACAATGAGAGATCAACCGGTCCGCCAGCGTGGACTTCCCATGGTCAATATGTGCCACAATCGAGAAGTTGCGGATCTTGCTTTGATCGGTTTTGGTCGCGGGAGTGTTTTCGGTGCTCATAGTCCCCGCGAGGTAGGGCCGAGGGGGGCTGTGTGCAAGCGCTTTGGGCCGCTTGTGGCTACGTGTCACCCATCTGTTTGTCTCGCGCGTTCTTCCCGCCGACGCGGATCACGATCACAATAATTGTCGCCAGCGTGCTAATCAGGAAAAATATCCCGAGGAATTTGAATAATTTGGCGCGACCGACCTGATCGGAACGCATGGGGGAGGCGTCTGACCGGGTGGCGTTAATGGCGCGGAGGGTGCAGCAGTCGCCGTCGTCGTCGAGCGTGTGGGCGGTTTGGACGAGGAGGTAGCCGTCCTCGAACCTAAGCTCATAGGCCATATTATAGGTGCCGCGACGGATGGCGCCTTGGGTGTCGGAATAGGCTTGCTCGGTCGCGCCGATCACGCCGACGACGTCGCGGGACAGCTCCGCGCCCTCGGGCACATTAGCGGACATGCGTTCGACTTGCGTGCGCAGCTCCGGATTGTCGCGGTCGTCCAGGAAGGCGTCATAGATAAACTGTGTCTCCCCCGAAATCAGTTGGTCAATCTGCGCGTTGACTTCGGCGCGCACATCCGGCGGCACGCGTTTTTCGCTCATCGCCTCCATCGAACAGGCGGAGAGCAGGGCCGCAGTAAGGGTGACGAGCAGGGAACGGATCATGGCGGCCTGATAGCGGACGCGAACGGGGTTTTCAAAGGAGGAAAGCGCCACCTTCACTGTACGCCCTCAAGACTTACTTTTAAGAAAGCCCATTGCGAAGGAATATGCGGAACAAGCGTAAAATCTATACGTTGTAAATTGGACGCATTCAACTTTTGCGAAACTTCTCAGCTCGTGATGCAAGGACCTTAATATGACAGATTCGACCAAACTTCCACAACTCGACAAGGGCGGCGCACCGCATCAAACGACTGAGGATGGCTACGACACCCTCACAACAAAAAACGGCACGCCAGTGTCTGACAATCAGAACCATCTGAAAGCGGGCGCGCGTGGTCCCATGCTGACCGAAGATTTCGCCTTTCGCGAAAAGATGTTTCACTTTGATCATGAACGCATCCCTGAACGTGTCGTTCACGCCCGCGGCTATGGCATGAAGGGTTATTTCGAACTGACGGATGATTTGTCCGACCTGACAGATGCCAAAATTTTAAGCGAGACGGGTAAAAAAACCGAAGCCTTCATGCGTATCTCGACGGTCGCGGGCAACAAAGGCTCGCCTGATCTCGCGCGCGACGTGCGCGGTTTTGCCGTCAAACTTTATACGGACGAAGGGAATTGGGATATTGTCGGCAATAATATTCCGGTGTTCTTTATCCAAGACGCAATTAAATTTCCCGATCTTATTCATGCGGCCAAGCCGGAGCCTCATAGCGGATTCCCACAAGCACAGACAGCTCACGATAATTTCTGGGACTTTATCTCCCTCTCACCGGAAACCATGCATATGGTCATGTGGATCATGTCCGATCGCACCATTCCCCGTTCGCTGCGCTTTATGGAAGGCTTCGGTGTCCATACATTCCGTCTCCTGAAGGGTGGAAAGTCGACTTTTGTGAAATTCCACTGGAAGCCGAAATACGGTATGCAGTCTGTGGTCTGGAACGAAGCTGTCAAGATTAATGGCGCCGATCCCGACTATCATCGACGCGACATTTTTGATTCCATTAATAAGGGCGATTTCCCAGAGTGGGAGTTAGGCGTACAAATATTTGATCAAGACTTTGCCGATAAATTTGAATTCGACGTTCTTGATCCGACGAAACTCATTCCTGAAGAAGATATTCCGGTTCGGATTATTGGTCGTCTTGTGATGGACAAGAATGTCGATAACTTCTTCGCAGAGACCGAGCAGGTCGCATTTTGTACATCTAATGTCCCGCCCGGCATCGGCTTTTCAAATGACCCGCTGCTGCAAGGCCGAAACTTCTCCTATCTGGATACTCAGCTAAAGCGTCTTGGCGGGCCAAACTTCCAACATATTCCCGTAAACCGTCCGCGCTGTCCGATGCATAATTTCCAGCAGGATGGGCATATGGCGATGGAGAACCCCAAAGGTCGTGCCAATTATGAACCCAATAGTTGGGGCCCGAAGGATGGCGGACCGCGTGAAAACCCGACGTCCGGCTATAAATTCTATGAGCAAAGCACTGACGGTACGGCGCAAAAAATCCGGCCTGAAAGTTTCGCCGATCACTATAGCCAAGCGCGTCAGTTCTATATCAGTCAGACAGACGTGGAGCAGACCCATATTCAAGATGCGCTTTGCTTTGAGCTGAGCAAGGTCAAAAAGGTCGCTATTCGCACACTTATGGTCAGTCATTTGCGCAATATTGACGACGCGCTCGCCAAAGCGGTGGCCAAAGGTCTCGGCATGACATTACCCAAACCCGCGAAAGCGGCGGCTAAGACCAATATGGATATTGCCAAATCTGACGCCTTGAGCATGCACAAAAATCCGCCTGAAAGTTTTGCGAGCCGGACGCTGGGCCTCATGGTCGCGGAGGGCTCTGACGCCGATCGCGTCAAGGCCCTGAAGGCGGAAATGAAAAAAATGAATGCAAACGTCGCCATCATCGCGCCCACAGTGGGGGGTGTGGACCTCAGCGACGGATCGCACTTAGCCGCCGACGAACAAGTCGGAGGCGGACCGTCTGTGCTTTATGACGCGATTGCTGTGATTGCCTCAAAATCAGGGGGCAAGACACTATCTAACATGGCCGCTGCAAAGGATTTCATCGCTGATGCCCATGCCCACAAGAAATTTGTCGCTCATGACGACGGCTCTATGCCGTTATTCAAGGCCGCAGGTTTAGACGGTATGATGAAAAAGGGCTATTCCGAGATCAGTGATAAGGCGTCTGTCAGCGAGTTTTCGGATATGCTGGCCGACTTAAGGTGCTGGGACCGTCCCTGATCCCAGCGAATGACAGGAGAGATTACTCTTTCTCTCCTGTTAATTAACTAGCGTATTCACGAGGCATGTTACTGACAGTTCGCCGCGGTTAGACGTCGACGAAAGTGAGCGCGCGAATCACAATGTCTCAATAATGGCGTCTACCTTCACCATCGCCGCGCATGCGGGGCTTTCGTCGCAACGTTCTTGGCTTCTAGACCGTTGTATCGGCACTTACACATCTACCCCACCGATGATTTGCTGATGGCAATTTCCTTTTTGTCCGACACCTTTGGAAATTAAGCGCTGCGCGAACGTTAATCAAATATCTTGTTAGACAAGAGGCCCCGTACATGACGCAAATTACGACCATCAATCCTGCGACGGATACAAAGATCGCACATTATGATATGATGACGTCCGACCAAGCTTTCGGAAAAGTCGAGCGTTGTCAGGCTGCGTTTCTGGACTGGCGCGGGAAAAGCCATTCGGAGCGCGCCCCCTATTTGCGCGATATTGCATCAGCGCTTCGCGATAATGCGGATGCGTTCGCCAGCCTGATGACCGAAGAAACCGGCAAGCTGTTGCGGGATGGGAAGACCGAGGTTGAGCTGTGCGCACAAATTTTTGAGTATACTGCGGAACACGGCCCCGACCTCTTGGCGGATGAAGAGCGGACCCATAGCGGCGGTGATAAAAGCGGGATTGTCGCCTATTGTCCCATCGGCGTGATCTACAGTATTCAGCCTTGGAATTTCCCCGTCTACCAACCTGTGCGCGTCCTTGCGTCTAATTTAATGGCCGGGAACGGCGTCATTTTGAAACATGCCTCTCTCTGTACGGGCAGTGGTCTGATGTTGCGAGATGTCTGCCTTAAAGCCGGGCTTCCGAAAGGTCTGTTCGATGTTGTGATCGTTGATCATGATACGTCGGACGCGATTATTGAGCATAAATATGTTCGCGGCGTCACGATGACAGGCAGCGACAAGGGCGGGCAGCATATCGGACAGATGGCGACCAAGAACCTTAAAAAATCTGTGCTGGAGCTGGGCTCTAACGATGCCTATCTGGTGCTGGAGGACGCGGATATTGAACTGGCCGTCGAAACCTGCGTTCAAGGTCGATTATATAATAATGGCGAAACCTGTGTGTCGGCTAAGCGCTTTGTGGTGACCGAGGCCGTTTACGACGCCTTCACCAATGCCTTCGTTAAGCAAATGAAAGCCATCCGTCTGGGCGATCCTAAAGACGAGGAGACGCAGCTGGGCCCGCTGTCGAGTGTCGAGCAGTTCGAGACCATCTGTGAGCAGGTCAAGAAAAGCATTGACGGCGGGGCGGAGCTTTTATGTGGCGGCACAGCGCCGGACCGCGTCGGGCAATATTATCCCGCCACCGTGCTGGCCAATTGTCAGCCGGGAACGCCCGCCTATGACGATGAAATCTTCGGTCCCGTTGCGTCCATCATTAAGGCAACCGATGACGCCGACGCCATGCGCATCGCCAATGACAGTCGTTACGGCCTGGGCGGCGGCATCTTTAGCCAAGATGAAGACAATGCCGTGAAGCTGGCGCGTGACCATTTCGACACGGGCATGATCCGTATCAATTCCTTTGGGGCCGCCGATCCGAACATGCCGTTTGGCGGCGTGAAGGACTCCGGGTTTGGACGTGAACATGGTGGCTTTGGCATGAGGGAATTCGTCAATGCGAAGGCGATTTACCGTCCTTAACCGGCCCGATGGCGCCGCCTTGCTAAGACAGTCTCCAAAAACGAAAACCTATAAATTTTGAAGCGGAACATATCATGAAAATTCTTGTCGCTGGTGCCACCGGAAACACCGGAACACGTCTCATGCACGATCTCGTCGCGCGCGGTCATGACCCGATCGCCTTGATCAGAGAGAGTTCTGACACCAGCCAGCTACCCTCGCAGGCCGAGCAACGTCTCGGCGACCTTGCCGATCTTCCAGATAATGTCTGCGATGGCTGCGACGCTGTGGTTTTTGCCGCCGGGTCAGGGGGCGACACGGGCCCGGAACTGACCGACAAGATTGACCGCGATGGCGCGATGCGCCTCGTCGACCTTGCCGCGAAATCAAAAGTCTCACGCTTTGTGATGCTAAGTAGTGTTGGCGCAGATAATCCCGATCCACAGGGTGAGATGGCAAATTATTTAAAAGCAAAACATGACGCGGATGAACATTTAAAAGCGTCCGGACTGCCCTATGCAATCCTTCGGCCCGTCGCGCTGACCGATGATGAGGGTTCGGGTGATATCGTGCTCGGTGACGACGTTGATCCCCAGGCTAAAGCGACGCGCGGTGATGTGGCCAGAGTCCTAGCGGATGCTGTCGACAGTGAGGTTTGGGTCGGAAAGACCCTCCTGATGCAATCAGTTAAAATGTCGTAAAACTATTATCGGCTGTGTTCCGATATATTTTTTAAAATGAAAAAAGCGCGCTCCACGGCGCGTTTTTTTTTGATGCTGCAAAGGATGTAAGCTGACAGAAGTTTCCTGGTCCGGAACCCCTCTAATGAAGCGATCCTGAGGAATTAAGTGTTAGGCGTATTGAACTAGATCGTTCGATCCCCGTATGTCTGCGAGGGTCAAGCCTTAACTCTTCAACGTCTCCTCAACCGCGCGGATTTGCGCATCGAACGTCGCGTCATCGCCGCGCAGCTGGGTAATGCGTTTGACGGCGTGCATGACCGTCGTGTGATCCCGTCCGCCAAAGCGCCGTCCAATATCGGGCAAGGACCGCTTGGTCAGTTTCTTGGACAGATACATGGCGACTTGGCGCGGGCGGGCGACGGCGCGGGCGCGGCGCTTTGAGCTCATGTCGGTCAGGCTAATGGAAAAGGCTTCACAGACCGAGCGCTGGATGCGGTCCACGGTCAGGCGTTGGCCTGTCATATAGCGGGAGTCCGATAGCGTCTCCTGCACGGTTTCCAGCGTGATCGGCGTGCCGAGAAATTCGCTCTGCGCGACGATTTGATTAAACGCACCTTCGAGATCACGCGGCGTGACATTCATACGCGCGGCGAGGTGGTCGCGCGCGGGCTGCGGAATGGCCAGGCCAGCATGGCCCTGTTCACGGCGGCGCGTAATCAGCCGGTCAAGGATGCGCAAGCGCAGCTCATAATCCGCCGCGCCGATTTTGCAGACGAGTCCGGAGGACATATAGCTTTTGAGACGGTCAGACGCTTTTTCAATCGTATCGGGATGACGATCCGAGGCGATCAAGATTTGCCGTCCCGCCCCGACGAGGCTGATGATGGTGTGGAGCAGCTCTTCTTGGCTGGCGCTTTTATCGGCGATGAAATGCACATCATCAATGATGAGCAAGTCAACGTCGCGCAGCCCCGCCTTAAAGGCGCTCATCCCGTCACGACCCGACCCCCGCACACTGGCGACGAATTGGGCGACGAAATCCTCGGCTGAGACGAATTTGACGCGGCGGTCGGCATCGCGGTCTTTAATTTCCGCTTCAATCGCGTGCAGGATATGGGTTTTGCCAATACCGTTCGCGCCGTGCAGCACAATGGGATTATATTGCGGCACGCGATTGCCAATGATTTGGCGGGCGACGGCAACGGCAAGCTCGTTCGAGGCGCCAATGACGAAATTATCAAGCGTGAAACGCTTGCGGGCCAATTCTGACACAGGCGTTTGCAGCGATGGGCGCGGGGTGCTGCCGCTACGGCTGCCGGGAACACCGACGAGGCTTGGTCGATCACTATCTGCCGCCGCGGACCGCCGGACAGCTTTGGAGGGGCCGGACACAACGCGGACATTGCGCGGCGGGTCAACACGGTCATGCTTTTCCCAAAGGCGACGGATCGTGTCGACATAATGGCTATTGATCTTGGAGGCGACAAAGCTGGACGGCGCAGACAAGGTCACGGTGTGGGCGTCGGCGGTTTGAATGAAAAGCTGACCGGTCCATGCGCGGTGAACATTGCGGCCCAGCGCCCGCGCCAGATCTTCGTCCACGGCTTTCCAAGTATTGTGAGCGCTCTGGATCGGCGGCTCACCAGTATAAAGATCCGGAACCGTCTCGGTCATGATGCCTGACGGGGATTTTACCGGATGTCTTACACTACCCATTAACGTCGCTCCAAACGAAACCAGCGAGCTTACAAGGTAAGCTCTTGGAATATAACAATTTTCAAAGGGGAGCTTTCGTCGCGATGCCCCATCGCGCATTGAAAGCTCCGTAAGCCGTCGTCCCTGACCGCCTCTCCCGAGCTCTGTTAAACACGACTCTTTCGCCCATCGTCAACGGCAGAATCATGCGATTTTACGACAAAGAAAAGTTGACTCTGAAAAAGCGAGGAATCGCAAGATTCTAGCTGTCAGAAATCTTTCATAAAGTTTGAAACTTTATCCCCAGCGGTCGCGCGGTCTTTCCTAAAATGACTGCAAATTGTGCAGATCGGAAGAATCGGAGCTAATTAGAAAATTTTTCGCACAAAAAAAGCCGGGCGCTGACGCCCGGCTTGATATTTCGTGTGTTTGAAGCGCGAGCGCCGCGTTAGCGGATTATGCGAGCGCCTTACAGCGTTTCGACAGACGGGAGATTTTCCGTGATGCCGTGTTCTTGTGATAAACGCCGCGGGAGACCGCGCGCATCAATTCTGGTTCAGCCGCCTTAAGCGCTTCCGTTGCGACCGCTTTGTCACCCGATGCCAAAGCATCTTCGACACGGCGCAGGAAGGTACGGACGCGGGAGCGACGGGCCATATTAACGGCTGTCTTGCGTTCCATTTTGCGGACGTTCTTTTTCGCGGATGACGTGTTCGCCATGATAGTCTTTCATCAATGTTCAAATAAGGAGAGGCCCACCGCATGGGTAGGCCATCATTCGGAGCGCGAAATAGGGGCTGTAGGCTGCGCTGTCAACTTAGACTGACAGAGCTGTCGCCCCCATTTGCGTTTTATTGTATTTAGCGGTGTTTGAAGTGCGGTTTACGCTTCTCAATGAAGGCTGTCATGCCTTCTTTTTGGTCTTCTGTGGTGAAAAGCGACTGGAACATGCGGCGTTCAAACCGGATGCCTTCGCGCAGGGACAGCTCAAACCCAGCGTCGATGACTTCTTTGAGAATCATATTGATCGGTTGGCTATGGCCCGCGATCTTAACGGCGGCGTCACGCACCGTGTCCATGAGATCATCAACCGCGACGACGCGCGCGACGAGGCCGGAGCGTTCGGCTTCTGCAGCGTCCATCATGCGCCCTGTGAGGCACAGATCCATGGCCTTAGCTTTGCCGACGGCGCGCGTGAGGCGCTGTGTGCCGCCAATGCCGGGAATGACGCCGAGATTGATCTCGGGCTGTCCGAATTTGGCCGTCTCAGAGGCAATGATAAAGTCGCACATCATGGCGATTTCACAGCCACCGCCCAGCGCGTAGCCAGAGACAGCGGCGATGATCGGCTTGCGGAACCGCTCCACAGCGCAATGATTGGCTTCAAATCGGTCGTTTTTGTAAATGTCGAGATAAGTGTCCTCGACCATCTCTTTAATGTCAGCGCCCGCGGCGAAGGCTTTTTCATTGCCTGTCAGGATGACGCAGCCAATGCCGTCATCCGCTTCCAGCTCGGACAAGGCGCGCGCGACTTCGCTCATCATTTCGGCATTCAGCGCATTCAATGCTTTGGGTCGGTTGAGCGTCAGGGTCGCGACGCGCCCGTCTCGGTCTAGGTCAATTAGCTCGTAAGCCATAGGAAGTCTCTCTTGTCGTGTGTCATGTCGTGTGGACGACAGATGTTCGTTGGCGCGGCGCTTAGCGGGTTAAGGCGCGCGCGTCGAGACGGCGCGCACAATCGGCGGTTGGCTACGAACAGTCTTGGCATCATAGCTGAACCTCATGCGCCGGGTCAGGTCCTCACCGGGTTGAAAAATGGCAAGATAAGCCGCGAGGCGCCGTCCTTTAGTGGGCACCTTATCACTGGGGTCTGTGATCAATCTGTACCGCATAAGGAATTGCCCAATGGTGGGGCGGCCCTGCGCAATCCGTTTCATGAGACGGATGAATGCGACCGCTGCAACCCCTAACATAACGGGAAAAGCAACACTATCCCGCCATCCGTGAGACTGCTCCCAACGCCAAAGCCATTCTCCCGTAGAAACGGCCTCGAGCGTTAATCGGGTCAACTCAATGACGAATAATACGACCAAATAAAAAACGAGATAATCGATCATTAGGCTTGCAACCCGACGATGGAGGCTAACCACCTTTGTCTCTATGGGCGGCTCAATCGGGGGATCATAAAAGAACCAGAGACAAAACAATGCGGCATAAACGCTGACTCCCACGAGGGTCACATTTATGGCGCTTTTAGACGACGTGACTCGCCATCCTGATGCCTCATGCACGGCACTGTAATGGGCAGAATAGTTAAACGAGCCGTGTATCAGGGCCAAGATCGGCAAAACGATTATCATTATGATAATCGCACGTTGCATGTTCGGATTTATGGTCATCGCTGACACGCCCGACAGTAAAATGTACTCCGCCCGCCCTGCACTTTGCGCAGGATGGGCGCGGCGCAGGTGACGCAATCCTCGCCCTCGCGGCCATAGACGGCGAAGGTTTTTTGAAAATAGCCGAGCGCGCCGTCGGCTTGACGGTGATCGCGTAAGGACGAGCCGCCCGCGGCGATGGCTTCGATTAGGACTTCTTTAATATGGCGGACGAGGGTCTCGGTCTCAGCGACGGTGAGGCGTCCTGCGCCGCGACCGGGGCTGATCCCGGCGCGAAACAGCGCTTCACAAACATAGATATTGCCGAGCCCGGCGACGATTTTCTGGTCCAGCAGCGCGATTTTGATCGGGCTTTTCTTGCCCTTCAGCCGCGCGCGTAAGTCAGGGGCGCTAAAATGGTTTGAGAGCGGTTCAGGGCCGAGATCATCCAAGCGGTACGGTTCACCAACGCGGGCCAACTCCATAAAACCAAAGCGTCGTGGATCATTATAGGTGACGGTGTTGCCGTCTTCGGTCGTGAAGATAACATGGTGATGTTTGGGGTTGGCGTCATGGGCGTGGGTGAACGCGGCCAGCTGTTCGCCGCCTAAAACAAACCGTCCGCTCATCCCCAGATGCATAAACAGCCGTTCTCCGGAGGTGAGGTCCGCTTGCAAAAACTTGGCCCGCCGCGACAGGCGTTCAATGCGCTGGCCTTCGATACGGACGGCAAAATCAGGCGCGAAGGGAAAGCGCAAGTTTGGACGGTTGAGCTGCACCTGCGTAATGATCCGCCCTTCGAGGACGGGGGCGAGGCCTTTGCGGACCGTTTCAACTTCGGGGAGTTCGGGCATTAGGGCGCCCTCCGGGCGGCTGATGGTTAGTCTCCCCCTCCGTCACTCGTGCTTCGCACGTCGCGACACCTCCCCCTGTCCGGGGGAGGAATTAGGGGAAGCGGCTCTTTGACACAGAATCCAGTTCCTCCCCCGGACAGGGGGAGGTGGCTGAGCGTTGCGAAGACGGAGGGGGAGACAACAAAATATGTTGCGCGGAGCGCGTCAACTTTACGCTGGCCCAGTACTCACCGCGACCATGGCGGCGCGGAGGGTGCGATCACCAATCGTAAAGCCTTGTTGCATCACGGCGGCGATATGGCCTTTTTCGATCTCGGGATGCGGGATGTTGGCGACGGCTTGGTGCACATTGGGATCAAATTTGGAGCCTAAGCCTGCGACAGGTTTGATCTGGTGGCGGAGCAGCGCTGACGTCAGGTCTTTTTCTGTCAATTCAATGCCTTCGACCAAATGACGCGCATTCTCGCCGAGCTCTTCTTTGGCCTGACCATCAATCGTGTGCAGGGCGCGCGAGAGATTATCATAGACGGAGAGCACATCTGCGGCGAATTTCTCGACACCGAAGACTTTGGCTTTCTGGACTTCGCGCTCGGCCCGTTTGCGAATATTATCGGCCTCGGCCATCGTCCGCAGTGCCTGATCTTTCATGGTCGCGATTTGCATTTCCAATTCTTGGATTCGCGCGGCGCCCGCTTCGTTGATCGCGTCTTCGTCAGCCTCAAGCTCAGACTCAGGGAACGGCATGTCCGCCTCGTCATCGGATAGAACGTCGTCCTTATGTTTTTTCAGAAACGCATCAGCGGCGGCTTTTAAATCTGCCGGGCTGGGGTTGCCGCGTGGGTCGTCCGCGCGACCGGATTGTCCCGACGCTTCGCCTTCGATCTGCGCTTGCAACGCATCCCATTCGTCCATTTCGTTTTTACCGGCCATTAGTCTCTCGTCTTTCGTTTCTATGTGCGCCGCGTCAGCGTTTCGCCGACCAGCTTCGCCGTCAAATCTACCATAGGGATGACGCGACCATAATTCAGTCGTGTCGGCCCGATCACCCCGAGGGCCCCTAATAATGTCCCGGCCTGATCACGGTAAGGTGCGATCACAACGCTGGAACTCGAAAGAGAGAACATGGGGTTCTCTGTCCCGATGAAAATTCTCACACCGTCCGCGTGTTCTGTCTGGTCAAGCAGGGAGATGAGTTCTTCCTTACGCTCCAAATCCTCGAACAAATGTCTAATGCGCTCCAAGTCGGTTTGGGCGTCCACATTGTCAAGCAGTCGGGCCTGTCCTCGGACGATCAATTTGCGGTCTTTTGCAGCTTCATCGGACCAATTGGCCAAACCTTGCTTGATCAGCGTCGCCGCCGCCACATCAATCGCGGCTCGACCCTGTTCAATTTCAGTCAGAATGTCTGCCTTGGCGTCTGAGAGTTGTCGCCCGCGGAGGCGCGCGGAGAGGAAATTTCCGGCCCGCTCAAGGCTCGCAGACAGGACCCCTTCGGGTCGCGGCATCAGTCGGTTTTCGACATGGCCATCCTCATGCACCATCACAACCAGCGTACGACCATCATCCAAGCCGACAAATTCAACATGGGATAAAGCGGAAGTTTTTACAGGTTCAGGGGCGAGGACAAGGCCCGCACCGCCCGCCAGTCCGGCGAGAAGGGTCGAGGCTTCATTGAAAATTTGATCGGGTTCATGGCCAGATGCGGCGATTTGGGCTTCTAGCCGCCTGCGTTCATCCTTGGACACATCCCCAATTTCCAACAACCCATCAATATAGAGGCGAAGGCCGACATGTGTCGGTTGTCGTCCTGCGCTGATGTGGGGGGACTGCAGCAGGCCCATCCGGGTCAAGTCCGCCATAACGGACCGGATTGACGCGGGCGATAAGGCTGTGCCGGATAAGGCAAGGGCTTTGGACCCCACGGGTAATCCCGTATCCAGATAGGCCGAAACAACCGCGCCAAAAATATCACGCGCTCGGGCATCGAGATCGCTCAGCGGAAATGTAGTGGGCAAGGGCATGAAACCGCTATTTGGGCTGTGAATGATGAACTCGCAAGGGGGGCAAGCCTTGCCTTTCACGGCGCAACGTCACAAAGCCCGCCTCCGACATTTAGAAAGCCCTCCGTTAGGATATTGCCATGCGCCCCGAAAACCGTGCCCTCGACCAACTTCGCGCCACCTCCATTGAAACAGGTGTCTCGCGCTATGCTGAAGGATCGTGCCTGATTAAATTTGGTCACACGCATGTGCTCGTCACTGCCAGTGTCGATGAAAATGTGCCGCGTTGGATGAAAGGCAAAGGCAAGGGCTGGGTCACGGCGGAATATGGTATGCTGCCGCGTTCGACTCATACGCGTAACGGTCGCGAAGCCGCGCGCGGCAAACAGGGCGGGCGGACGGTCGAAATTCAACGGTTGATCGGTCGCTCTTTACGCGCTGTGACCGATCTTGAAGCGCTCGGCGAACGTCAAATCGTGGTTGATTGCGATGTCATGCAAGCCGATGGCGGCACCCGCACTGCCTCCATTACAGGCGCATGGGTTGCGCTCTCCATGGCGTGCGCAACTTTGGTCGAAAAGGGACTGATCAAAACAAATCCAATCACCTCACCGATGGCAGCGGTCAGCTGCGGGATCGTCGATGGCTCCTGCCGTCTCGATCTTGAATATACAGAAGATTCAGCCGCTCAAGCCGACGCTAACTTCGTCCTGACAGCGCAGGGCGGAATCATCGAAGTGCAAGCGACAGCGGAAGAAGAACCGTTTTCAGGCGAGCAAATGGATGAGCTGATGCGTTTGGCGCGTAAAGGAATTTTCGAGCTTTGCGCCATGCAGGAAGCGGCGTTGAAATAAAGCTACATCCGGAAGGGCAGCGGCTGCGGCCCTTTCATCGGTCCGTTTTCTCGTCGCTCACATACTCCAATATGTCCGCTGGCTGACAGTCAAGTTCGCGGCAGAGTGCGTCGAGTGTTGAAAACCGCACCGCGCGCGCTTTGCCTGTCTTCAAAATAGACAGGTTGGCAAGCGTGATGCCGACGCGGTCGGCCAACTCCGTCAGGCTCATCTTACGATCAAGCAGGACACGGTCGAGATTGACTTGAATGGCCACTAAATCGTGAGTTCCTGCTCGGCGCGCATTTCCGCGCCTTGGCGGAAGGCCTCACTGAGCGCCGCGATGACTAACACTAAGAACCAAGTGCCGATTCGGATATCCATGCCTGTCTCCGCTGGCGCGACGCCGAGCGCACCGACAGAAATGTTGGCGACGGAATGAACGATGATCCGGAAGACTTCGGTTGCGGCAATCAACATCCACATCATACGCAGACGGGTGATATTTGTTTCGACAAAAGGATCGCCCAATTGCACCGTGCGGATCACCCGGATTAGGATCGACAGCACAGCGAGCCAAGCGGCCGCTGTGATCGCGCCTGTTGTGCAAGCAAAGGCGAGGCGGCCCATGCTGGGCATATTCGTTGGTTCTGAATTACTAAGCAGCCAGTTACGCAGTGGCGTGTCGAACAGGAAGGTGATGGCAGCAATGGCCAGAACGATTAGGCCAATCAGCATCAGGGCTTGAACGACTCGTAAAAGCAAGATCAGGCTGCTCGTGACGGGCTTGCCAGCGGGTGACGCATTTATATGTGGGCTATCGGCCATAGGCGTGTTGATAAACGATAAAGTCGTGCACGCAAGCAGCCGTTGCGCCAGACTGTCCACACCCTTATGCGGCCCACATGACCGATAACTGCCCGTCCTCCTCCCCCGCGCATCGCCTTAAGTCCGGCCAGACGCTTGTCGTCGCGTCGCATAATCAAGGCAAAGTGCGTGAAATTCGTGCGCTCCTCGCGCCCTTTGGCTTGAAAGCGATCAGTGCAGCGGAGCTTGACCTGCCGGAACCAGATGAGACGGAAACGACTTATGCGGGCAATGCGCGGCTCAAGGCCGTCGCGGCGGCAACCGCGTCCGGTCACCCCGCTTTGTCCGATGATAGCGGTATTGATGTGACAGCCTTGGATGGGCAGCCCGGCATTTACGCCGCGCGCTGGGCCGAAGACGAGGCTGGCAACCGCGATTTCATGCGCGCGATGGAGCGCGTGCAACGGGAATTAGGCGACAGCGAAGACCGGAGCGCGCGGTTTGTGTGCGTGCTTTGCTTGGCTTTTCCAGATGGTCGCAACACCGTTTATGAGGGCGAGTGTTGGGGCGAGATTGTCTGGCCGCCACGCGGCGAGCGCGGTTTCGGCTATGACCCGATTTTCGTAATGACGGGCGATACGCAGACTTTTGCCGAAATTGATCCGCAAGAAAAACACGATAAGAGCCACCGCGCTGACGCATTTGCCAAATTTCTCGCCGATCAGTTTCCTCACGGTCCGAGCGATGACGGCGACAGCTAAAAGCGACCCGCTCGCCGTCTATTTGCATTGGCCCTATTGCGCGGCGATCTGCCCTTATTGCGATTTCAATGTTCATTTGGACAAACGCGCCGATGAAGGCGAGCAGCTGGTCGCGGCGATGGTGGCGGATCTGGCTCACTGGCGGGACTGGACGGGGGCGCGGCAGGTGGGCTCAATCCATTTCGGTGGCGGCACGCCGTCGCTGCTCAATGGACCGCAATTAAAGACACTGACCGATGCCGTCAGGGCGCTTTGGAAGACTGAGGGCGCGGAAATTGCGCTGGAAGCCAATCCCAATGATGTCACGCCCGCGCGCATCGACGCGTGGCGCGCAGCGGGACTCACCCGGCTGTCTCTCGGGGTGCAAAGCTTCGATGATGCCGTTCTATCGCGGTTGGGGCGGGATCATGACGGGGCGTCTGCCCAGCGTGCGCTCACGCGGGCCGTGGATAATTTCGTCTCCGTCTCAGCGGACCTCATTTTCGGAGTCGCGGGTGAGCGGTCGGGGCGTCTCGACAAGGATTTGGATATATTGCTCGATGTGGGTGTGGCGCATATTTCGACCTACCAGCTCACGATTGAGCCCGGCACGGCCTTTGCGCGGTCTGAGGCGCGCGGAAACCAGAGGGCCGTCGGCGAAGACCAGAGCGCGGATGACTTTGAGCGGATCAGCGCGCGCCTGCGGGCTGCAGGCTACCGTCACTATGAAGTGTCGAACTTCGCAAAGCCCGGCGCTGAGTCGCGCCATAATCTCGCTTACTGGCGCGGACAAGATTATGTCGGGGTTGGTCCCGGCGCACATGGGCGTTTGTGGACGGATGCGGGTCGGATTGCGACGGAAACGGCGCTGCGGCCGGCGGACTATATTGCTGCTGTCGCGGCGGATGGCACCGCGATCACAGATCGCGACAGGCTGAGCGCTGACGCGGCGGCAGAAGAATATGTCATGATGGGCTTGCGGATCGAAGACGGGCTGTCGCTTTCGCGGCTGGCGGATATGCGCGGGACGACGCTCACGATTGAGCCCGCACTCCTTGAGGACGATCTGTTGTCGTTGACCGGGGACCGGCTCAGGGCCACGCTCCGGGGTCGTATGGTGCTCGATGCGTTAACACGCACGCTGCTGCTCTAACAAAAAAACCCGGGACGAGCCCGGGTTTGATTTAGATTGTCTTGGTAGAGACTAGCGATATTGCTGAATTCGCGTGGTGCGCAGTCCGCTAATGCCGTAGCTCTCAATTGAACGCTGCCAGCTCATAAACTCTTCTGATGAGAGACTATAACGGTCTAACGCGCCGTCGAGCGTCAGCAGTCCACCGCGCACGGCAGCCACAACTTCGGCTTTGCGGCGGATAACCCAACGCACTGTATCGGGTTTAGGAAGATCAGCTAATGTCAGAGGCGTGCCTTCCGGACCGATCACGACATGTTCACGTTTTTTCATGCGCTCGCTCATTGGCTGCGCCTTTCTTCTCAATAGCTGGGTACCTTCCACCAAAGACCCCGCGTGTTTTTGTTGATATTTGCGATACAGACTGGGTCTTAAAGACCTCTTAAGCGGGTCGTAATTTCATCAATGTTTTCAGTTGTTTACCTTTATTAATGGACAATAATCAAGGTTAACAACCCGGCAACACTCTGTGGATTGTTTCGGTAGCGGTTTGATTCCGTTGACAAAAATCTTGGGGTGCCCGGCCTGACTCAGACCGTCGACTTGGTCCGCTTGGCTTCCTATATGCCGCACACCATGACTCAGACGGCCCCTGAACATACGCTGAATTCTCTTGGATTCGCCAAACCGGAAGGTGAAACGCGCGTTGTCGTGGCGATGAGCGGCGGCGTGGATAGCTCTGTCTGCGCGGCTTTGCTAGCCCGCCAAGGCTATGATGTGGTCGGTGTAACCTTGCAGCTTTATGATCACGGCGCAGCGGTGAAGTCCGCGAAGTCGTGCTGCGCGGGACAAGATATTTACGATGCGCGCCGCGTATCCGAGATGATCGGCTTCCCACACTATGTGCTGGATTACGAAACCAATTTCCGTGAATCTGTCATCGAGGATTTCGCTGACACTTATCTGAAAGGCTCGACGCCCATTCCCTGCGTGCGATGTAATCAGACTGTGAAGTTTCGCGACTTGTTGGAGGTGGCTAAAGATTTGGGCGCGGATTGCATGGCGACAGGTCATTATATTCAACGCATCGAAGGACCGGATGGGCCAGAGCTTCACCGCGCCTTTGATGGCGGCAAAGATCAGAGCTACTTCCTCTTTGCGACGACGCATGCGCAGCTTGATTTTCTGCGTTTCCCGTTGGGTCATTTGGACAAGAATGAAACACGGCGGCTCGCGACTGAAATGGGCCTGAACGTGGCGTCCAAGCCGGATAGCCAAGATATCTGCTTTGTGCCGGAAGGGCGTTATACGGATGTGATCGAAAAGATCCGTCCCCATGCGGCGCAGCCGGGCGACATTGTTGATCAATCGGGCACAGTGCTCGGCCGCCACCGCGGTGTGATGTATTATACAGTCGGGCAGAGGCGGGGATTGGGCTTGGGCGAAAACACAGGCACGGACCCGCTGTTCGTTGTCAGTCTGGATGCCGATAAAGGCCAAGTCATTGTGGGACCGCGTGAGGCTTTGCTGCGGGACACGATTTTCTTGAATGATGTCAATTGGATCGGGCCCGACACAATTGAGGACGCGAATGGCACGGCAATCCGGGTCAAAGTTCGTTCAACCCGTCCGCCCGAAGCGGCCACTTTGCATATTATCGACGGTCAAGTCAGTGTGAAACTGGCCAAAGCTGATACGGGTATCTCACCCGGTCAAGCCTGCGCGTTCTACGCCGATCGCGATGACGCACAGCGTACGCTCGGCGGTGGCTGGATCACGCATACGGCCTAAGGCGCAGAGCGTTTGGGCCATTGGTTCCCACGGTTTCACATTATTTTTTTGCAATCCGACATCTGCCTTAATCTGCGCTATAGTCGATCTTCAACTTAAGGAAAGGACTACCCATGGCTGTAATGAAAACTGTCGAAATCATGGCGGAGAGCGATAAATCTTTTGAGGATGCGATCGAAGTTGCGGTGAAACGCACGAGCAAGACTGTGAAGAATATCCGCTCGGCCTATGTCAATGAAATGACGACGTCGATCAAAGACAATAAAATCGACATGTATCGCGTGAATGTCAAAATCACGTTTGAAGTCGGCGATTAATTCCGACGGACTGCCTTAAATCGCACCGAACCCGTCATCCCATAAGCTGGGCTCACGGTGTTCGGGCGCATAGGCTGTATCCGCCTCGGCGGATCGGCCCCAAAGACCGATGCAGAGTAAAATAATCGCGCCAGGCCCAGCCCAAGGTGTGCTAGATGGAATAGCAATGATGAGGGCTGTCAAGCCTGCAAGTCCGAGAATAGCCATGCGACGGCGTCCGTGCACGCGGGATAATTTTATCGCGCTATCGGGCTGTTGTGACATGGCATCCTTTGTTACACAGGGCTTATTCGCATTCTTGTCCTCAATGGTTAACAAATGATTGACGAAATGGGCCAAGACCCCACATGTGATATCCGTATTCACGTGCTAGATTGAGTAGATATCCCCATGACTGACCAGACTGCCATCCTTCTGAGTGTCCTTTTGACCGCCGTCGTTATCGCACTCTTCGTCTATAATCGCCGGGCGAAGCAACGTTTTGAAGCGGAACGGGCGGAACGACGTCGCAAACTAGATCAAATCAAAACTGACGCACGCCGCAAACAGCAAGCGGCCGAGACGGACAACACTTAAGCCCATGCTGGGTTGGCTTCTTCTTTTTCCCGTGGCGGCTCTGGGGCTAAAATTCTGGCACAGCCGTCGCACGGGAAAGAATTGCGTGATATAAAGCCGAAATCCATCCAGCGCCGCTTAGCGGAAAAAGACGCGGCCCAATCCGTCGGTGAGTCCCCGAATTCCGAATAAAATTCTTTAAAATCAACACGCCTCATTAGAAAGACTGCCATGACACAATCCTCCGCCTCTGACCCCGTCGTCATCGTGGGTATCGCCCGCACGCCAATGGGGGCCTTCATGGGGAACCTGTCGACTGTCACAGCGCCTGAGCTCGGCGCTGCGGCGATCAAAGCGGCGATGACAGAGGCGGGTGTTGAGGCAGACGCGGTTGAGCAAGCCATTATGGGCTGTGTGTTGCCCGCCGGGCAGGGTCAAGCGCCCGCGCGCCAAGCGGCGATCGGCGCTGGGCTCCCGATCTCGACAGAAGCCACGACGGTCAATAAAATGTGTGGCTCTGGCATGCAGGCCGCGATCATGGCGCATGATGCGATCAAAGCGGGTAGCGTCGATATTGCTGTGGCGGGTGGCATGGAGTCCATGTCCAACGCGCCTTACCTCTTGCCCAAAGCGCGCGGCGGGATGCGGATGGGCAATCAACAGGTGATTGACAGCATGATGCATGACGGGCTGACCGATGCTTATGCGGGCGGCGCGATGGGCGTGTTCGCGGACGAA
Organism: Litorimonas sp.; assembly: GCA_051251645.1. GTDB lineage: Bacteria > Pseudomonadota > Alphaproteobacteria > Caulobacterales > Maricaulaceae > Litorimonas. The sequence goes on from JBPOEY010000001.1 coordinate 190,597, forward strand.
ATTGCGGGCGAATATCAATTCACGCGCGAGCAGCAGGACGCCTACGCGATTGAGTCCGTGCGCCGGGCCAAGGCCGCGCAAGCCAGCGGCGGCTTTGACCGCGAGCTAACGCCCGTCACCGTCAAGACCCGCAAGGGCGAAACCGTCGTCGACACCGACGAAGGTCCGGGCAATGCGATGCCGGAAAAAATTCCAAACCTACGTCCAGCCTTTTCAAAAGACGGCACAGTCACGGCGGCCAATGCCAGCTCGATTAATGACGGTGCCGCCGCGATGGTTCTAATGCGCCGCAGCCAAGCCGAAGCGGGCGGACATAAAGTGCTCGCTGAAATCGTCTCCCATGCCGCCCATGCGCATGAGCCGTCCAAATTCACCACCGCCCCTGTTCACGCCATGCGCAAAGCCATAGATAAAGCGGGCTGGGACGTCGCCGATGTCGACCTGTGGGAAATCAACGAAGCCTTCGCCGTCGTGCCCATGATTGCGATGCAGGAAATGGGTATCCCGCACGACAAAGTGAATGTGAACGGCGGCGGCTGTGTCTTGGGCCATCCCATTGGCGCCTCGGGTGCGCGCATCATGGCGACCCTAATCGGTGAAATGGAACGCCGCGACCTGAAGACTGGCATGGCGAGCTTGTGTATTGGTGGCGGCGAAGCGACGGCGGTGTGTCTTAAACGGGACTAGAGCCCAAGAAAGAAATGGCTACCTTTGGGCGGGAGGGCGCAAATGTTGAGAGTGCCTGAGATATATCGGAACAGATGGGGATATGCGCTCGCCGCTTTCCTCGGGGCACTGCCTCCCGGTCTTTTTATATTGCAGGGTATAAATTGGCCTATGCCGGGGCGTTTAATATCGCTTGCGACGATCTTTTTAGTGCCTCCGGTTGTGGCATGCCTCATCTGGCCTAAACGAAGACGAACTCGTTTGGGTATGGCCTGTCGAGGTTTGGCTGTTGTCGGCATGACGATTGTAAGCATCAGTGTCGTCGATTCGATGATGGTTATCCAGGCAAATGAGGCACTAGGGGGTAGTTATGGCGGGTTATCAGGCAAAATCGACGTCACTCTCGATCTCGTCTTAATGGCGTTGATCTTTGGATCAATTATGACGCTTGGATTGCCTTGGGTTATTGGTGTCTTAGTCTCATTATTGTTTGCAGATCGCCAAGGTGTTTGATCTCCTAACCCTCCGCGCCGACACGCCCGCCTGCGAAAACATCACCCATCTTAATAATGCGGGCGCGTCATTGATGCCGCATCCGGTCTATGCCGCGATGACAAAGCATCTCGCGCTGGAACAACTGATTGGGAGTTATGAGGCTCAGGACGCTGCCGCGCCCGCCATTGCCGATTTCTACGACGCTTTCGCCGACATGCTCAATTGCGACCCGCTTGAAATTGCGTTTATGGGAAGCGCGACGACCGCGTGGGACGCGGTTTTTTATGCCCTACCGCTCGCGCCGGGTGACCGGGTGTTGGTGCACCATTCGACCTATTCATCCAACTATTTGGCCTTGCTACAGCTGGCTAAGCGTAAGGGATTAGAGATCGATCTTGTCCCGAGCGATCCGCACGGACAGATTGACGTGGACGCCTTGCCCGGTCTTGTACGCGATACGACGAAGCTGATCCTGCTCACGCATTGCCCGTCACAATCCGGCTTGATCCAACCTGCGGAGGCGGTCGGGCGTTTTGCGAAGGCTCACGGCCTGCTCTATCTGCTCGATGCGTGCCAGTCTGTGGGACAAATGCCGCTCGATGTGGCCGCCATTGGCTGCGACGCGCTGACCGGGACGGGGCGGAAGTTTCTTCGCGGACCGCGCGGCACAGGCTTTCTTTATATGCGCCGTGATCTAGCCGAGCGGGTTGAGCCCGTCATGATTGATCTGCAAGGCGCAGAGTGGCTCGCGCATGATCGCTACCAATTGGCCGACGGCGCGCGGCGGTTCGAAACGTGGGAGCGCAATGTCGCCGGGCAAATCGCGCTCGGCCGCGCTGTGCGCTATGCGCTCGACATCGGACTAAGTAATATTGCTGCGCGTGTGCAGCCGATGGCTGAAGGGCTGCGTGACAGGCTCATGGCGCTACCGAACGTCACGGTGCATGATCCAGGACAGCACCGGTCCGCCATTGTCACCTTCACCAAAGCGAATATCGCGGTTTCGGACGCGAAACAGAGCCTCCGGGACCAGAAAATCAATGTGTCGGTTGTGCCGCGTCATTGGGCCTTATTGGATGCAGAAGACCGCAATCTGCCCGATCTGATCCGCGCCAGCCTACACGCCTTTAATAGCGACGATGAAATCGACCGCTTGGTGAGCGCCGTCTCTAGGCTTTAATGGCCACTGCCTAAGCGTCCCAGCCGCACATTATAGTCCACGGCCAATTCGTAATCGGGATCATCGTCACTATCGACGATCAACTGCCCGGCTTTGTTAAGCAGCGTGTGACAATCGTGGGTCAGGTGGCGGAGCTGAAGTTGCTTGCCGGCCGCGACATATTTGGCCGCGATGGCTTCAATCGCTTGTAAGGCGGATTGATCGACGACACGTGAATTGGCGAAATCAACAATCACAGTGTTCGGATCTTCGGCGACGGTGAAAAGCTCTGAGAAACCTTCCGCCGAGCCAAAGAAGAGTGGGCCTTCTAATTTGTAGACCTTGGTGTCGCCTGTAACCGTTGTGTGGGCGTCGATGCGGCGGGATGCGTTCCACGCATAAGCCAGCGCGCTCACGATGACGCCGACGACGACGGCGACGGCCAGATCATGCCACACGGTGACAACCGTCACGAGCACGATCACAGCGGCGTCCAGTTTGGGAACGCGGGTCATGATGGTCAGCGATTGCCACGCGAACGTGCCGATCACGACCATGAACATCACGCCGACGAGTGCGGCCAAGGGAATGACCTCGATCACCGGGCTGGCGAACAGGATGAAAGCGAGCAGGAAGAGCGACGCTGAAATCCCGGACATACGTGTGCGGCCCCCGGATTTCATATTGATCATGCTTTGACCGATCATGGCGCAACCGCCCATACCGCCGAAGAATCCGGTCACCGTATTGGCGACGCCTTGGGCGACACATTCTTGGCTCGCGCCGCCGCGTTCTTCTTTGATTTCGCCAACAAGGTTAAGCGTCAACAAGCTCTCAATCAGGCCGATGGCTGCCAGAATGACCGCATAAGGCACAATAATTTCAAGCGTTTCCAGATTGATCGGGACCATCGGAATATGGAAGGTCGGCAGGCCGCCTTTGATCGAGGACATGTCACCGACATTGGGCACATCAATGCCAAAGCCGATGACGATCGCGGCGACAATGCCGATACCCGCAAGCGGCGCAGGGATAATTTTGGTGAGCTTCGGGGTCACCCAAATGAGGAACATGGTCAGAAAGACGAGGGCCAACATCACGATAAGCTGCGGCGTTTCCATCCATGTGCCGTTGAGCATATTAAACGGGCCGGGGTGATCGGTCGCTGGGGCTGGGGATGTTTGGAACTGCGTGAGTTGTGCGAGGCCAATGACAATGGCGAGACCGTTGACAAAGCCGAGCATGACCGGGTGCGGAACCAAGCGGATAAACTTGCCCAAGCGGAAGACCCCCGCGAGGATTTGCAAAATACCCATCAGTACGACGGTCGCGAACAGATATTCGACCCCGTGAAGTGCGACGAGTCCGACCATGACAACGGCCAGAGCCCCCGTCGCGCCAGAGATCATACCGGGCCGTCCGCCGATCAATGCGGTGATCAGGCCAACAATAAAGGCGGCGTAGAGCCCAACCAGCGGGGCGACGCCTGCGACGAGCGCAAAGGCAACAGCTTCAGGCACAAGGGCAAGGGCAACGGTCAAACCGGCCAAGAGCTCGGTTTTGATCCGTCCGGGCGTAAAGGTCAGAGGGCCGGATCGGCGACGTTGAGGAACAGAGATGCGGTCAGCTAAAGCCGACAAGGTCGAAGAAATCATGGGAGCGCCGTTTGGAAGGCTTTAAGAGTAGTCGCGGCGCGTAAGCGAGCAGGCGGTCTTTGGCAAGTCCCGCACGCGGGGCGCGGGCTAACGTGAGTTACTGAACCTCAACGTCCTCATCACTATCGACCCAAGCGTAAAGCTCGCCGAAGCCGGCAGCGTCAGCCTCTGCAGCCCACAGCTCCGCCTCACTCGGTTGGCTGCTCAGCACGAAGAATCCCGCGACTAGTGTGGCGGCAATGCCGGCGGCGGCGCTCAAAATTCCGGAATTGCGAAACCAGGGCTTACGGTCATTAGCGGCGTCAAGCGGGACTTGGGCTTGGGCTGCGGCCATGATGCGATCGGACAAATCCGCGCGCGGCGCGGGAACAGCGCTGGTTTCGAATAATTGTTTCATCTCTTCAGGCATGTTCACTCTCCTGCATCAAAGTTTTTAACGTTTTGCGAGCGCGAACGAGCAGCGCCTCATAGGCTTTCTCGCTCGTTCCCATAACCTCTGCGGCCTCGCGCTGCGATAGGGCGTCGTCATAACGCAGGGAAAGCGCGGCGCGTTGTCGGTCGGGTAAGTCCATCATCGCCGCTTGCAACGCATCCCAGCGTTGGCGGGCCACGAGTGTCGTATCCGCGCCGTCCCTGCGATCCACTTGCTCGCTCATATCGCCGGGGAGATCGGGGCGTGATTTACGCAACCGATCATAGCACGCATTTGTCGCGACCCGGCACAGCCAAGTGAGCACGCGGGCTTCGCCGGTCCGCCAGTCTGGCGCTGTGCGCCAGAATTTAAGAAATGTGTCTTGGCAAATATCCTCGGCGTCGAATTCATCCCCGAGCAGTCGATAGGCCAGACGGTGAACCGTCTTCATCCGGCGCTCCATCAGCGTGCGGAGCGCAAGCTCATTCCCGGCGCGCAGTCCGGGAATGAGATCATGATCGGGGTCAGGATTGGCCATCGGGTGGGGCGCGTCTAGCGACGGGGGCTATTGCCTTTTTTCGGGCCTTTCGGGCCTCTGCGCTCTTGACCTTCGCCTTTGGTCAGCACGCCATCGCCATTGGCATCCATGCGGGCGAATAAGGCTTCTGCCATCGCATCATATTCAGCGCGGCTGACGAGGCCATCACGATCGGCGTCAAGGCGGGGACGTTCCGCGTGGCGCATTTTGCGCTCAGCTTTTTTCTCGCCGCGTTTCGCTTGTCGCTCACCGCGTTTGGCCTCGGCCAGTTCACGAGCGACCGCACGTTCAGCCTCGGAAATTTCGCCATCCGCATTGGTGTCGAAGCGCTCCACCATTTTATCGCGGCGACCTTCTCTCCGCTCACCCATACGGGATTCCATAGTGTCACGCGCCGTGAGCATTTCGGCTTCAGACACAGCGCCGTCGCCATTGGCATCCATTTTGGCAAACCGTTCTTTGGCGTGTTCTGTGCGTCTCGCTTCGCCGAGAGCTTTCATCTCGTCGCGGGTCAACTGCCCATCGAAATCAGCATCGGCAGCAGCAAAGCGAGCATCGCTTGCGGCCATAAATTCAGCGCGGCTGACTTCGCCATTTTTATCGAGGTCGGCGGCGGGGGTGGCGGCGATCAATGCGGTCGCGGCCAATAGAAGTAGAGCTTTCTGCATGACGGTCTCCTTTGGTGTTCGTCATACACTCCAACGGGCGACCGCGCCATTTCCTGCGCAGTGTGGCTGTTTTATTTAAAACAATGCAACTTAGCCGGTGCGGGCGATTCGCGCGCGGTCGGTAATACCGCGCATTTTGTCGAGCACGGCGACGGGCAAACCTGCATCCAGCGCATGTCCCCCATAAGGCGTCGGCGCGCCGAGATGATCGCGCACCACGTCGCGTAACATGAGCGCGGTGACGGCGGCATCTTCGAGGGGGCCTAGTGACACGGTTATAGGGTCCCACAGGCGATTACGGCGACGCACGGCGTCAATTGTCCAATAGGCGCGCATGAAACCGTCAACGCGCGTATCATAGCCGAGCAAGCAAATATCTGATCCCGCCGCGAGTGAGGCCTGCGCTGAAGACAACCCCGCAGGGCCAACGGCAAAGACCCAGTCATAATCTAGCGATAGCCCCGCCATCGTGCCGAGCGTGTCAGACAGACGCTCTGGATTGATAACGCCGGCAGAGAAATGTTCATTCGAGGTGACAAATAAGGCGTCACGAAGCTCGCATCGGCCGTCAATAAAGTCGTCGAGCGTGCGTGAATAAAGAACGCCTGCGGCTTCCATCAGCGCTCCGTCCGTGCCGTCGAGTAAAAGCACGGTTTCGCCGCGGCTGGCTGCTTCACGCGCCAATCGCAAGGTCGCGCTGAGCATTTGTGCGTGGCAAGAGGGTTCATCCGCCGCGCAGAGAACACCGACAAGGCGTCCCGCGGGCACATAGGATGGCGCGAGCGGACGAGACGAACTCGCTGTATCATTCAGGGTCGCTGGGGGGCGAGCACGCATGTAAACCACCTTTCACCGACGTTTTTGCAACGTTCGTTGAAAGCCGTGTAGCGGCGATGCCCTAAAACCGCGCTAAGGAGCGTGGTTAAGTTGAGTTAAGCGCTTAGGCCTGCTGTTGAGGAGTTGTCAACTTTCTGGCGCGGGACCACGCGGAGCAGGATCAATGACTTGGAACTGTCCGTCGCGAATACGGTAGACGGCTAGGCCGCGGTCTGGTCGACCATCGGGTCCAAAGCGAAGATAGCCGTCCGTGCCATAGAAACCGAGCGGACTTTCGACGCGGGTGATGCGCTCACGCGGATCGCCGTCCGCCACAATAGAGCCGAGCTGCACGGCGTCATAGGCTAAGCTGGCGAGCGAAGAGGGCGCATTCCCATAAGCGCGCTCAAAGTCATTGAGGAAGGTTTCGCGGGCTTCTTTGTCAGACGCCGCAAAGACGCCGCCGCGTAAAGCCGGTTCACGCACAGTGGCGCTACTGTCCCACCGTGATGTTCCCATGAACATAACGCGCGACGGGTCGATGCCGTAAAATGGCAGGAGCGGGGCGAGCGAGCGCAGAGCCGTTCCGCCTTCTGGCAACAGGATCGCTTCGAACGAATCGCGCATGACGCCCCGCCCGGCACGGCCTTCACGGTGATAGTTAGCCAGACGTCGTGCGGGTTCTTGCATGACGGAGATATCGTCACCCTTATACGTTTCAGAGGCGGTAACTTCGCCGCCAACACGGGCCACAGCGGCCTCATAAGCGCGCCTCACACGGCGACCATAGGCATCGTCAGGACCGAAGAAGGCGAAGTTTTTTACGCCTTTTGTCGCGGCATAGGCGACAATCCGGTCAACTTCTGATTCCGGCGGGAAGGAGACGAGATAGCGGCCACGGTCCGCGACGGATTGATCATTCGAAAAGGCGAGTAACGGTGTGCCGGACCGAGCGGCTTCTCGTGAGGCGGCTCTAACGTTGTCCGCAATGATTGGGCCGAGAATGACATCTGCGCCTTGTTGCAGGGCGGCGCGAGCGGCTGAGCGCGCGCCGTCTTCTGTGCCTTTAGTATCGAGGACGGTGAGAATGACATCCGCATCCGGGCGCTGGAACAGGGCCAGTTCAGCCGCTTGGAACATGGAGTTCGCTTCTGCGCGCAAGCGCGGGCTCTCGGCGGAGAACGGCAGCAAAAGCGCTAAGCGCTTTATATCGCGACCCGCCATATGCGGCAGGGTCATGCCGTCGCGATTGTTAAAGAAAGGCGCGGCTTCGTCCGGCACGACGATTGGGGCGTCAACGATGACATCAGGTTCAGAGGGGTCAGTTGGCTCGGGGGTGTCAGGTTGCGTTGTTGGACCTGTCGGTTGTTGCGGTTGTTCCGTGACCGGGCCAGGACCGGGTTGAGGCTGCGGGTCCATCGGTACTGTGGTGCAGGCACTCAGCAATAAGGCGGCAATGGCCGCCACGGCTGATTTTATGCCGCACGGTAGCGCGATCTTGGAATTGTGGGCGCGCTCGCGCATAGACTGGTTCAACAGTATCTCCCGAATTAAACTCTGGCGCCGAAACATCCCCCAATCTTTCAAGGGTCCGACCATCAACACATCTTCTATAAGCGCACAGTCGCACACGCAACATGAACCCACTGCAACGGATCGCCTTGCACCGGGCCTTTATGTCGTGGCGACACCGATTGGCAATCTCCGCGATATTACCCTCCGCGCCCTCGACGTCTTGCGCGGCGCGGACCAACTCTTGGCCGAAGACACGCGTGTGACCGCGAAACTGCTCTCCGCCTATGATATTCGTGCCTCTGTCTCTGCCTATCATGACCATAATGCGGCAAAGCGGACCCCGGCGCTGATAAAAGCGCTGAAAAAAGGCGAAACCTTCGCCCTTGTGTCCGATGCGGGCACACCGTTGGTAAGTGATCCGGGGTTCCGATTGGTCCGCGCGGCTGTCGAAGCGGGGATTGACGTGTTTCCCTTACCCGGCGCGAGCGCGGTGATGGCCGGCTTAGTCAAGTCGGGCTTACCGAGTGACCGCTTCTTCTTTGCGGGCTTTCTACCGCCAAGGTCCGTGGCGCGGCAACGCGAGATTGAAGGGTTGCGCAATATTCCCGGAACGCTGATCTTTTTTGAAACCGGCCCGCGGGTCGAAGCCTGTTTACGCGATTTGGCCGTTGGGCTCGGGGATCGGTCCGCTGTGCTAACGCGTGAACTGACCAAACATTATGAAGAAGCCCGTTACGGCACACTTACGGAATTGGCTGACGGTATCGCGTCTGATCCGCCGCGCGGCGAGATTGTGCTGCTGGTACACGGCCCGGACACTGGCCGCTGGGACGGCGAAGTGGTGCGGGACGCGCTGCGCCATCATTTGGAAACAATGAAGCTTAAAGGGGCCTGTGCGGAACTGGCCGAAGTGTCGGGGTGGTCCAAGCGGGAGCTTTATGCGCTCGGGCTGTCGTTGAAATAGGGGCGCGCGTGATGTGACTGACCCACGATCTCAGAAAGCCCGACAGCGCGCAGAGAAAGCCGGACGGCGGGCTGAAACATGGGTCGCAGCCTATCTGATTGTGACCGGCCACCGCATCCTCGCACGGCGCTTTAAGACCGGATCCGGGGAAATCGACCTAATTGCGCAGCGTGGAAAAACAATTGTGTTTATCGAGGTTAAGCAACGCGCCAAGGCGGAACATACGATTGATCCCGTGACGGCGCGGTCCGAAGAACGGATCATCCGTGCGGGCGAAATTTTCTTGTCGCGACATCCCGGGTTTGTCGATCAAGGTCACGCTCTACGCTACGATATTGTGATCGTGACAGGACGCTGGCGGATCACGCACCGTCGGGATGTGTTTCGCGGGTGGTGACGTTAACGGGTTGGTGACGGTGTTTGTTTAGGCTTTCCTCATGTTTAAACCTGTCGCCCTTTTCGCCGTTCTTATGTTGTCCGCTGCACATCTGTCCGGATGTGCTGTCGCCAGTGCAGGCCTTAAAAAAGGCGATGAACGCAGTTTTGTGAGCTCCCTTAATGATGTGAATGCCGGACGCGCGATCGAAGCCCGCCTCAAGCGGGCGTATGCCTATGAAATGGGCGGGGTCGATGTCGAAGTCGCCGAAGGCGTTGTGCTGCTCACTGGCAATGTGCCGCGCCAAGAAGACCGGATCGAAGCGGCACGGATTGCATGGTCTGCGGCCAATATTGATCAGGTCGGCAATGAAATCATGATCCAAGATAAGCAGGGGATCGTGCGCAATACAAAGGACGGCGTGCTCGAAAAATCAGTCCGCGCCCGCCTGACGGCTGACAAATATGTCAAAGGCATAAACTACAATATCGAAACCCATGACGGGATTGTCTATCTGATGGGGGTTGCGCGTGATCCTGGCGAGCTGGAACGCGCGGCGAAAATCGCGTCGCTCACCCGCGGTGCGCGCGAAGTGATTTCCTATGTGCGGATCGCGGATGTGCCGATTGAAATGCAAGTCGCCGCGCAAGCGCAGGCCCCCACACAACGGGCTCTACCAAATTTCTTGCGCACAGAGCCGATGCCAGAACAGGACCGCTCCGATGTACCAGCGCCCATGCGCCAAGCCCCGATGGACGAATCTGTGCCTTACCGCACCCCGCAGATACCCGTGCCCTATGATCTCGGTGAATCCGACAACCCGTTTAATGCCGACCCCAATGCGCCGCCATTTTATATCGATCCAGATACGGGTGAGCAGATTGCGGTGAAAAACTGGATCCCGCCAACAAACGAATATATGGGCGACTAGACAAAAACCTGAGCCGCGAATCGACCGAATTCGGCGTTCTTTAAAGCCAGACCGCCTTCGCCGCTGCGTCCCAGCCAACCGTTGTTGCGGTGCCGTCTGTGATGGCGGGGCGTTTCAGTAGGGTCGGATGCGTGTCGATCAAGGCCACAGCTTTAGCCGCCGCAAGATCGGCTTTGGCGGTGTCATCCAATCCGCGCCATGTTGTCGAGCGCCGGTTGAGCGCTTTTTCAAATCCAACAGCCTCGACGATCTGAGTAATATCGCCACGCGCCAAACCGTCAGCACGGACATCGATCAGATCGAAATCCAAACCCGCCGCGTGCATCTCTTTGACGGCCTTACGGCAGGTGTCACAGTTTTTGAGGGCGAAGACTTTCATACAACCCGTCCTTAAGCGCGCCCAGCCAAGCGGTCGATGAAATCGCTGATGAGCGCATAGACGGCAGGTCGGGTCGTATCATTGTGCATTTCATGTTCGACATCGGTGAAGGCGCGGAACTCCGCTTGCGCGGCGGCGGCAAAATCGCGACTCGTCGCAAAGTCGGTCAATTGGTCTTGATCTGAATGGTAGACGATGAGTGGTAAGGCCCAACGACTTGCGTTCTGGGTCAACGCTTCGCCCGTCGCGATCATCTCTAGTGCAGTTTTAAACCCAAGCTGCCCGTGGGTGAGCGGGTCTTCAACATATTTGCGTTGCTCTTCAGCCAAGGTCGAAATTTTCGTCCCATCAATCGGCTGTTTCATCGCCGCGCGGGGCGCGATTTTGGAAATGATCTTGGCCAAAAGGGCGACGGGGGCTGGAACAGGATCCGCCAGCGCGACCAGCGGGGCCGAGGCGATGATGCCATCGACACCGGGTGAGGCGCTTAGGCCGTGGTCTAGAACAATGCCGCCGCCCATAGAATGGCCGAACAAAACGAGCGGGCCTTTGACGCCCGCATGCAGCTGTCGGGCGCGATCCAATAAAGCGGCGAGGTCAGCGCGAAAATCATCATAGCTAAGCACGACGCCGCGTTTACCGTCACTCCGACCATGACCGCGTAGATCAATCGCGATGACCTGTACGCCTTGCGCGGTCAGATGCGCCGCCATGGGGGCGTAACGGGCGCCATGTTCGCCAAATCCATGCACAAGGGCGAGGGTCGCGTGCGTCGTAGGTGCGGTCCAGTGCCGGGCATGTAGCTTTGTCCCGTCGGCAGAGATCAGTTGATATGTGTGGCAATCGTCCATGCAAGACACTTTCTATTAGATCCAAACGGCCGTGCCGTAAGCAACAACTTCGCAGCCGCCCATGGCGGAGCCGCTATTGCCAATGTTGGAACTCATCAAGCGGATATTATGCACAGAGACGGCTCCTTGGGCTTTGGCGTCCTCGGCCATACGAAGCATCGCTTCGCGTCGCGCGCGCATCATCATGGCTTCATGCATGTGAAACCGTCCGCCGATGATTTTACGAAGCATAATTGCGATCCGGCGGAAGAAATCAAAGGCGACGACGGTCGATCCTGTCACCAACTCGCCGTGGCGGCCCTGTGCATGCTCCAAGGTTGTCAACATGAAGTCGCCAAGCGCAGCCTCGCGTCGGTCGAGCTGGGCTATATGGCGGCGCTGCGCGAGCGTGCCGAACCCGAACCCGATAATGAGCAGCGCAACGAACGGCCCGAATGAGTAGAGCAGCGATATGAAAATATCAGTCATCATAAGGTTCGCGCGGTGTCTCTATTCGATGACAACGGCGGTGCCGTAGGCATAAAGCTCGGACGCACCAGAGGTTACGGAACTGGTTGAAAGCCGAATGTTAACGACGGCATTGGCGCCTTGTGCGCGGGCGTCTTCCGTCATGCGGCGGATCGCATCGCGTCGCGCTTCTTCCAGCAATTCAGTGTAGCCGCGCAATTCGCCTCCGACGATATTTTTCAAGCCCGCGGCAATATCTCGCCCGACATGTTTGGCGCGCACAACATTGCCCTGCGCTAACCCGATATGGCGCACAATCGTGCGTCCCGGAACGGAGTCCATATTGGTCAATAGAATATCATCGGTCATAGGCACTGACTGACACGAAAACGCGGGTGCGGCAATGTTTAGCCCCGGCAATGTTCGAATAAGCTTTTCACATTACACGATCATATGCGTGCATCACCGCGCGTCCGCTTGCGCCCGTCCGCGCTGTGCGGCAAAGCGCGGCTATGACCGCCACCACACCCTACCGCGCTGCGTTTCAGATGGACCCGATGGAGACCGTCGATATTGCGGGGGACACAACGTTTGCGCTCGCGCTGGAAGCGCAGGTTCGCGGCGCGACCCTGTTCGAATATGGCCCGCAGCATTTGGTCTATGACCAAGGCCGCGTCATGGCGAACGCGCGCCCGATGCGCGTTCAGGCAAAACTCGGTGACCATGTGCAGTTTGAGCCGCGTCGCTTGATCAATCTGGCTGAGGACGTCGATGTCGTCTGGATGCGTCAAGATCCGCCGTTCGATATGGCGTATATTACGGCCGCGCATTTGCTGGAACGTCTCAAGGGTCAGACCTTGGTCGCGAATGATCCTGAGTGGGTGCGGTCTTGCCCCGAAAAAATCGTCCCTTTGGATTATGCGCATCTGATGCCGCCGACGATGATCGCGCGGGACAAAAGCGCGATTGACGCGTTCCGGGCGGAGCACGGCACGGTGATTATCAAACCGCTCTACGGTAATGGCGGCGCGGGCATCTTCAAGATTACGTCGGGCGATTCGAATTATTCGTCTTTGTTAGAAACGTTCTTCGAGATGAGCCGCGAGCCCTTCATGGTGCAGGCCTTTATTCCGGAAGTCAGCGCGGGCGATAAACGCATTCTGATTATTGATGGTGAGCTTGCGGGCGGGTTTAACCGTGTGCCACAAAAAGGCGAAACGCGCTCGAATATGCATGTTGGCGGCTCAGCGCAGCCTGTTGATTTGACGCCAACCGATATTGCCATCGCTGAAGAACTGGGCCCGATGTTGCGCGAACGCGGGCAAATCCTCGTTGGGATTGATGTCATCGCGGGCAAGCTGACCGAGATTAATTTGACCAGCCCGACAGGCGTTCATGAGCTTAAACGCTTTACGGGTGTGGATGCCTCTGCCTTGTGTTGGGATGCAATTGAACGTCGTTTGGCAGACGGCGAAGCGGGCTGATTTTACTTCGATGTTAAATTAAACTCTGTGATTTCAATTATTTGAGTGGAGTATCGTAACTGTGCCGGAATGTCGCGCTATCTGGTGCGTATAGAGATTATGGCCACGCTCGCGCTCATCACCCTTCCGCTCTCTGGGCATCAACGTCCGATGATCGCTGCAGCGCGCGCTTTGCGCGTTGCGGGACACCGCCCTGTTGTGGTCGGCCCGCCAGATCTGACCGCAAAGATTCCCCACGATGTTGAGACAATGACGGTGGGCGCGCGCGACCTTCCGCCGGGTCAGCTTGATGCGATGTGTGCGTGCTTGTCGCGTATGACATCATGGGGCGATCTGCGGCAGATGTTCGATACGGTCGCCACTCTGTCACAATTTTATTTGACCCATCTCCCTGCTGCCGTCGACCGGCTTGGCGCGGACGCGATCTTACATGATCAATTAGAACCGGGGGCCGGTCTCGTTGCGCGGGGTTTGTCGCGGTCGCAAGGTTTGAAACATATCAGCCTCGCGTGTGCGCTGCCGATGAACCGTGACGCAGCGGTCCCGCCGCCCTTTATGGGCTGGCGCTATCGTCCGACTGCATTCGGCCATTGGCTGAATGGCGGTTATTATAATGTGGTGAACTGGCTCATGGCTGAGCAGGGGCGTGTGCTCGCAACTGGCGCACGTCGGTTTGGTCTCACGAAGCCGGAGGGCCTGCCAGATTGGCAGCGCCCGTGGTCAGTGGATGACGGGATTTCGCGCACAACGGATTTGGCGCAAGGTCTCGCCAGTCTGGACTTTCCGCGTCAGCACCCGCCCACGTACCTCGGGCCGTTGCGAGATAATAGGACCTTATATCCTAGGCTGGAGACAATTGATCATGAGCGAGACGGACGCCCGCTTGCCTTTATCTCCTTGGGCACATTGATGGGCGGACGGACGCGCATTCTAACGGCCATGGCGAAAGCCGCGATCGCGCGGGGTTTGCAGCCAGTTGTCGTGCATGGCGGCCGTTTTCCAGATGCGGGGTCTGTGCTGCCGCGCGGCACAATCACACGCGATTTCGTCGATCAACAAGACGTTTTGTCCGAAGCGCGCGCGGCGATTATCCATGGCGGCTATAATTCGACGACGGACGCGGTCACGGCGGGCGTGCCCTTGATCACAGTTCCGCTTGCATTTGAACAGGGTGCCATTGCCGCGCGGGTTGAACGAGCCGGGCTCGGTCGGACGGTGGGATCTTTTGGCCCCAGCCTGTCACAGCGGATCCAACTGGCTCTCGGCGATGTGCTGCAGTCTAAATCGGTCGCGCAAGCTGTCCGGCGCGCGCGCTTCGAAGCTCTGGCCGCTCCGGGGCTGTCGGGGCTTGTTGGGGCCGTCGAACAGGCTTTGGGACCGTCGACAGATGCAGAGCTGACCCGCCGTTTCGCTCGTCCGCCCTTCTCGATTAATCCCTATCTGGACGGGCAACCCGCGAAATAAAGCTTTGTCAGGAACTGTTCGTCACGCGCCGCGTTGTTTAAAGGCAATTTAGCGCCACAGGAGACAAATATGACCCGTGAAAACACAAAACAATCCATCGATAAAAAAGGCCTCGGCGTTGCTGGGCTGATCCTCGCTGCGACCTTGTCGCTGGCCGCTTGCAACACAGTTGAAGGTGTTGGCCAAGATGTCGAAAGCACAGGCGAAGCCATCGAAGAAGCCGCTAAATAAAGCCGAGACAAACAATATTGAAAGCCGCTCTCTTTCCCCAGAGGGCGGCTTTTTTGTGCCTGACTTTAAACGCGTTCCGTAATTCGGATCGCGGCGTGGCAGCCCGCTCGGATGAGACGGGATAGCACCGGGTAGCCGGGCGCGTCATGCGCCCCGCCCTCAATCGCCGTATCGCGATGATGAAGTTCATCTTCGCGAAATTCCCGAAACGTCGCGGCCAGCTCAGGCTCTGTGTCGGCGACTTCGTTGGCTTGCGCGTCATAATGTTGCTCAATCACCGTTTCGACGGCTTCGGTGCAGGCGTGCGCCGCTTTTTCGCCCATCAAAGCGGTCACAACGCCCAGGCCATAGCCCGCTACGTTCCAGAGCGGCGTCATCGCCGTCGGGCGCACTTCACGTTCTACGAGCAGGCGGTCAAAGGCTTCGAGGTGTTTTTGCTCCTCGGCTTCCATTTCAGCCAGTTGTGCGGCAATGGGCGCGGTCGCGGGGCTGCGCCCGAAGACTGCTTGTTGTCCGCGATAAATCGCGACAGCACCATATTCACCGGCATGATCTACGCGGAGCATTTCGGCGACGCGCCGCGGCGCGCCGACTTTTTTTAGCCGGGGTTTCATGCGGCGCCTTTGCGGAAGCCCAAATAGGCGGTGCCGATTGCGCCCACGAGAGACACAAGCATATTCCAGCCTGCCATGGACACGCCAAGGAATGACCAGACCACATCTGAACAGGCAATTGGGCCGAGCGGCTCGCTCAGAAACGCGAGGGGATCGTTCGGATCAATGGGGGCCATATCGCTGATGTTCGCGGCGGCGCAGGCTTTCGGACCTTCCCACCAGTCAAATTCAACGCCGACATGAAATCCACCCAAACCAGCAGAACCGAGCAGGGCTAAGATCAACACCGCGGGGCCGAGCCATTTCGGCAAGCCTGTGTCAGCGCCAAACGCGGCGCGGGCTAGAATAACGGCGACGGCAATCCCGATCACCGCCATATGCGCGTAGCGTTGCCAAAAACACATGATGCATGGCGCGTAGCCGAACCCATATTGGAAGATCCACGCGCCGCAGAGCAAGCTGAGAGACAGTGCCCCCGCAAACAGAGCGGCACGGGCATCAGAATTTCGGAGTAATGGTTTCACAAATCCTATATAGGGGCACTATATCGATCTGTCAGCGCGGCATTTATTACGGGTTCATAATAATTTCTGTTGGATCGGCTGCATTCGCGGGTTGGTTCGATGCTCAGAGATGGTTAACGGCCTTGCGCTATAAGACGACCCATGAAAGCCGAGATGGCCCCAATAGACACGACAGACTCCAACACGTTACCGCTTGGCGCCCGCCTGCGTGCGCAGCGTTTGGCGTTGGGCTGGTCGCTCGATGAAGCATCGAGTCGATGCGGCGTCGGGCGTGATTTTCTCGCCGCGCTGGAACGCAATGAACTGACGCGTTTACCAACCATCGGTTATGGTCTGGGCTATGTTCGGGCGTATGCGCGCGTCTTGGGTTTGAATACGGAACAGTCCGTGGCGGATTTTAAACGTGATAGCGCCGCCGTCTTCGATTTAAATCGCCGTGATCAACCGCATTTTGTGCCC
The DNA here is from genome assembly GCA_051251645.1 of Litorimonas sp. GTDB lineage: Bacteria > Pseudomonadota > Alphaproteobacteria > Caulobacterales > Maricaulaceae > Litorimonas. The sequence continues at coordinate 207,245 of JBPOEY010000001.1, forward strand.
AAACGCCGCGTGCGCCTCCCGCGTGGGACGGTCCCGGCCTTAAGCGTCGTGGCCGCCGTCGTTATGCTCGGCACATGGTATGGGGTGCAGCTCGAAACTGTGGCCACGCCAGGCCCGGCCGCCGTCGCGTTTGACCCGGACCATATCGAAACCGCCGCACCGACACCCGATAATATTCTAACGGTTCGCACGACATCCCCTAGCTGGATCAGTATTCGCAATGCGCGCGGACGGCTGACCGTCAACCGCGTGTTCGTTACAGGCGAAACTTGGCAGGCCGAAGTCGGGCAGAGTTACACGATTGATGTGCGGGATGCCGGGGCGGTCGAGCTTTATGTTGGCGAAACCAGTCGCGGCACATTAGGCGCACAGGGCGTCCCGATGAAGGATGTCGATCTGTCGATCATCCGCTAAACTGTTGCCGAACGCGCATTGCCGCCACTTCGCCTTTAAACAGTCACACGCTTCCGCTATGGCCCGCCTATGAGCGCACTTAATCCTTCTGGCCCAAAAACCATCGACTCCATTCGCCCGTGGCGGACCATCACGCGTCGCCCATCGCGCAAGATCAAAGTCGGCAACGTCTTTGTCGGCGGCGACGCGCCGATTGCAGTGCAGTCCATGACAAACACATTGACCCATGATGTCGACGCGACCGTCGGACAGATCACGCGGTTAGAAGAGGTTGGCGCGGATATTGTCCGTGTCTCGGTGCCCGATCCGGACAGTAGCGCCGCGCTGCGCGCCATTGTCGATCAGGTCAATGTCCCGCTCGTCGCGGATATTCATTTTCATTATAAACGCGGCATCGAAGCGGCGGATAATGGCGCGGCGTGCTTGCGCATTAATCCCGGCAATATTGGCGGGCAAGCGCGGGTCAAAGAAGTCGTCGCGGCCGCGCGCGCCAATGGCTGTTCGATCCGAATTGGCGTCAATGGCGGCTCATTGGAACGTGACTTGCTCGAAAAATACGGCGAACCGTGTCCCGACGCGATGGTGGAAAGCGCGCTAATGCATGCGCGCATGCTCGATGACGAAGGCTTCCACGACTATAAAATCTCGGTCAAAGCATCCGACATCTTCCTGACCGTTGCCGCCTATCACCAGTTGGCCGACGCCACAGACGCGCCGTTGCACCTCGGCATTACCGAAGCGGGCGGACAACGTATCGGCACGGTTAAATCCTCGATTGGTATGGGCAGCCTGCTTTGGGCCGGGATTGGCGACACGATCCGCGTCAGCCTGTCCGACGAACCCGAAGAAGAAATCCGCGTCGGCTTTGATATGCTGAAATCGCTCGGGCTCCGCACGCGCGGCGTCAACATCATCTCCTGCCCGTCCTGCGCGCGCCAAGGCTTTGACGTCATCAAGACCGTCCGCATCCTAGAAGACCGCCTGTCACACATCCGCGAACCCATCAGCCTTTCCATCATCGGCTGCGTCGTCAACGGCCCCGGCGAAGCCATGTTCACCGACATCGGCTTCACAGGCGGCTCTGCTGGCTATGGTATGATGTATCATGCGGGGAAGAAGACGGGGAAAACCGATAATATCGATATGATTAATGAGATTGTCGCCGGTGTTGAGGCGAAAGCGGAAGAAGTGCGGGATGCGCGGAGTTAGACCGCCCTCCTCCCCCCGTTTGCAGCGCCTCCCTCAATGGGCCGAGCGCGCGCAGCTCGATGCATCATGTCGTCTGTATGGCGATTGAGGCGACCCGCGTCGGGATTAATCGGAATTAGGGTCCGGCAGGACTTCGACTTTGATCAAAGCCAAGTCTACGGTTTTGCTCTCGCCTGCGCGACCGGGGAAAATCGCGATTAAATCCACGTTCTCCATCGCGTCGATAATCGGCGGGCTGTAATCCACCGTATAGTCTTGCCAATCCGAGCCGAGCTCAAACGTCGTCCATGCCGACGGAGGGCCTTCCATTGGGTAATAGGCAACATCAAAGGTTTTAAGCGGATTGATCCGCCCAGCTCGCGCGCGAAATGTCAGGCGTAAATCGCGCCCGGCAAAGGCGCGTTCATGCGCGGGGCCGAGTGTTGCGAAGACGCCGATTGACGTGGGGCCTTCGCCGTCCGGCGTAAACTGCGATAGCTGAATATAACCGCCCTCTTCATTGACAAACGCGCCGTTTGATCCCGGCGAGACCGTCAGGGCGTTGAGATCGGGTCCAGAGAGCTGCCAGCCTTCGCTAATAATTTGCTGATCAAACAAACCTTCGCCCTCGCCAAAGTAGAGGGCGACACCGATAATGGCGGCAATGACCAGAACGGCCAACGGATAGAAAAAACGGTCCCGAAACATAGTGCGGGGATTACCATGTTTTCATCCCCATACTAGCGTTACGACGCTAAGATTTCGGTAAGCTTAGGAAACCGCTATGAAACATGTTCACCCGCTGATGCTTTCGCTATCTGTTTTGGCTTTGTCCACCGTGGCAGCGGCGGGGCCTGCGGTGGCGCATCCGCATGATTCCGATAAACTGACCGAATTGCGTGAAAAGTCCAAAGCGCTCGCCGACAAAGCGCGCGAAAGCGGCGAAGCCTTCGTCGATAGCGAGATGATCACCAATATGTCCGACTTGCTCACTGACCTTGCGGCGCGGGTTGAGGTGGAAAAAGGCGAAGGTTCGGGCACCGCGCTATGGATTGATGGCGATGAGGTGGTGCGGTTTAATCGCGATCACGGCATGGATGATACGCTGACGGTCACAGGTCTCGGTCAAAACTTAAGCGTCGAGCGCGAAACCGTCATTAAAAATGGTAAGACCCGGACGCGGATTGTCATTGAAATGGATGACGGCGAGGATGTGGATATTGATTTCCCCGGAGCGCCGCCAAAGCCGACAGTCCCAACACCTCTGCTAAATCAAGAATAAAACAGCCCGCTCATCGGCCCGGTCGAGCAGGGCGCGGCTGAGCATTTTGGTGAGATCTTCGCCGAACCGTTCCGCCGCTTGCCCATCCCAAGCCGCACGGACGCCTTCGATCAAGTCTGGGCGTTGTTTATTGATGGCTTGATCAATGCGTTTTTCGGTCAAGACTTGGCGGGCCACAACAGGCACTTTGGCGCTACGGAAACGGCCCGATAGCGCTTTTTTGCCATAGAAATAGCTTCCGCCCGCGACGGCTCCGCCAATCAATAACCCAAGCGGGTTCATCAAGAGCGGCGCGAATAGGTTCGCATGAGCGAGCAGCGCGCTGACGAGGATCGCCGCGAGCGTCGTGCCGAGCAGCGCCGAATCTGTTTCCAAATGCCCAATCGACGGTGCGGTCAGGCTCAGCCCTTCGAGGTGTTGGCTAACATGGCTAGAATCATCCAAACTTAACACCATCGCGGGCAGCCCATGTTCACGGCAAAGCGGGTCGGTGATTGTCTCGATCTCGCGCTGTAATCCGGCGAACCAACGCCCAATGACGGGCTTTAATTTCGCTTGCGCCGTATCAGACCGAAGCCAATCGGCGACAGATTTTGTGAGCGCTGCTTCAACCTGATCCAAGGACGCGATATGGCCCGCGCGCCATTCGCGGAACGCCGGTTTGATACAATCCTCAGTTAATCCATCGACCAGCGCCGGCGCGAGCGTTTCGCCGAGTGTACGGGCCGCGGAATGGGCGCGCTGCGCGACGTCACCGTCGGGTTCCATCAACGCCACGACTTTGGATTTGAAACTCTCATGGAGAAATTCGAAGCGCCCGAGCCAGGCCAAGCCGCGCGCAATGGCGAATTCGGGCTCTGCGCCGCGGATCACGCGGGCGCTCGGGAAGGCGGCCTTTGTCGCTGGTAGGACAAGGGGTAATCGCGACGCGCCGCCTGTCAGCAACACTGTGTCCGGATCGCGCCCACCGAGCCGATCAACCGTTTCGCGCAAAGCAAAATCAAACGCTTTTCGCCAGCTATAGCCTTGCAACGCGTCGAGGGGTTTGGACAGGATCGCGTCAGCGTCGGTTTTATCGATTCGAATTTCGAATAATAATCGCGCCCCTGACTCATTCGTGATGGGCAAACGCCGGATCATTTCAACGGGTTTGTCTTCGCCTGTAAAATAGGCTTCTTTGGCTTCGCGGCACCAATATTCCAAAATAGGGCGATAGGATGGATGGCTGGTGAGCAAGGCGTCAATTCGGTCACGTTGAGGTTGGCGCGCGAGGTTCAGCTCAAATATCTCCGTATCTAGCAAGCCGGAGCCGAGAATATTATGGCCGACATCATCCGTTTCTAGATTACGGCAAAAAGTAAAATCCGATGTCGAGCTGCCAATATCAACAATCAGGACCGACGCGCGCGCATCATCCATTGAGAGGTAGCCCTGTTCGAGCGCCGTCATCAGGGCGGCCCGGGATTCAGACACAATTTGCGCGCGGCTTAATCCCGCGGCTTTGACGAAGAGGTTGCGATAGTGTGTGCGGACGTCGGGCGACCAACCCGAGGGACAACCAATGACGAAATGACTGTCTTTGGGACCCCGCAGGGAGCCGTCATCACTCAGACCTTGGATCAGCGCTTTGGTGAACAGGGTTAGGGGTACGCGGACGTCGGGCGCATCCAAATCCGAGGATTTGAATTTCGCCCAAATTTTTGCATCAGACAGCGTGAGCGCTTCAGCGCCAATCCGGATGGTGGGCTTGCCTTTTCCCTCTTTGGACACGGCGGTTACAACGCTACGCGTGCCGCGATATTCAAGGATTTCAGGTTCGGCATGCCCTTGCGCGAAGGCGCGGGCCAGTGCGGTTTCACCGTGGCCGAGGTCGAGCCCGACAAATTCAATATCTTTGCGGCTATGATTGGTCATGAGCGGCGCACCCAGACTGTGCCGCGTCGGACAACGCGGCCTTCATCGGTGACGAGGGCCGGGGCGGCGGTTTGCATATCGGGACCTGTCTTTGTCGCGCCATCAAGGCCAGCGGGAACGGGCAGGCGATCAAACCAATCGGCTGAGGCTTTGGAATATTCAACTTGTTTCAGGCCCGCGCCTTCGATCAGGGTGGGTAATTCGCGCCGCGCGAGTTCCAGCGCATAATGGCTGTCATCGGCACGTCCGGCTTCGAGCAAGCCTTGGAGGAGCGCCGTCAGCCGTGTGTCGTCATGCCACTGGCTCTCGGTCGTTGGGGCCGACAGGCGCAATAAAATATGATCCGCCGTTTTTAGGGCGTCGGTGATTTGTGAGATCAATCCCGCGGGGTCGAGGCGCACAACGGCGGACGCCCGGCGCGTTCGCCCCGTACCGTCCGTGATCGTTTTAGGTTTTGGCCAAAAGGGCAGGCGCGAGAGGTTAAGCGTGGCGACGGCGTGCAAGCCTGCGAGCGCTGCCGCGCCCCACACAGCCAAGCCAACCCCTTGCAATAATCCCGCTGTGCCGAGCAGACCCGCACCGACATAAAAGAGCGACGGGCGCAAACTGATCTTAAACCCCGGCGGCGCGGCGACCTCGTCCCAAACGATATCGGCATGGCTCGCCCGGTCGATGAGTCCGGTGCCCGATTTGACGATTTCAACCAGCCATTGCCCGGCGCGTTGTAGCGCTGGATCTGTGGTGGACCGGGCATAGCGCGCCGCTGTCTGATCGAGCACGCGCCGCACTTCGCCGACCGCTTGGGCGGGCGTATCGCCTTCGGTTAAGTGCAAATTGCCGACTTCGCGCGCGAAATGCTGCGACAGCGACAGCGCCGGAAGTTTGGGATCATGAGCCACAGGCCGGATGTCGGGATGAGGGCCACAAGTGTCAAGCGTCATGGAACAGTCAAAGCGGTCTGCGCGTAGATCTATCAATAATAACTCGGATGGTTTGAAATCCGCGATGCGACACAAAGGAAAGACTGATGACCAAAGATATTGATGTTCTGAACACGGTGACGAAGACCTTGATCGACAGCCGTAAAGGCTATGAAACTTGCTACAAAGCGGTGGAAGACAGCTACGCGCTTAAAAGTAATTTTCAAGAACGCGCCCAGCGGCGTCGGCTGCTGGTTGAAGAGTTCCAAGCGGCTGTGAGCGCCTTGGGCGGTGAGCCGACGGACACGGGGTCCGTCATCGGAAAAGTGCACCGGGCGTGGACGTCCTTCACAACTGTGTTTGCGGATGATGAGAAGGCTGCCGCTGAAGCGCTGGATGATGGCGAAGAGTTTTTGGCCGAAAAGATTGAAAACCGTTTGGAAGAAACAGGCTTGCTGCCGAGCACGCGCGAGTTGCTGAAAAAGGCACACGCCGATGCCCGCGATGGTGAACGTTTCGCGGATGCGTTGGAAAAAGTCCTCTAAGTGGGTTCAAGATTTGAATGCGGGCCGCTCTTCGGAGCGGCCTTTTTTTGGGCGCAGTTTTAAGACCGTATAAGCGCTAATTTTTCAGATCGTCGCAGCTGTTTGATCGCATATTCGCGTTTAGAGGCGGTCGATCGGCACGCGGCGGGCTCTGACCAGATCATCGCCACAGGGCGGCGCGCTTTGGTATATTTCGCACCGCGTCCGGCATTATGGGTCACCACTCGAGCGGCCGCGTCTTTGGCAATCCCTGTGTAAAGGGAGCCATCGGCGCAGCGAAGCATATAGACGGTCCAATCAGACATAAGACATGTGTGACCGCGCGGTCTTAAGGCTCCGTTATGGCGGGGACTGTGCGGGACTTGGCAATGGCTTTGAGATTTTCGTCCAAAACATGCGCCGTATTCACGGCCAGTTGGACCGCGGCGTGGTAGCTTACGAGCGGAATCGTGTCGAAATCATCCGTGATTTGGTGGTAGTGAGCATGATCTTCGACCCCAAGATAGACGAAGGGAATGCCCACTGCGTGAAACGGACCTTGGTCGGATTGCATCGTCCAATCATTGTCCCCGTCTTCGGGACGGTCATGGCCGTAGCGGACCCTGATATCGACGGTGTCTTCGGCCTGTTCGACCAAGGGTTTAAGGGCGGGCGTATGATGGCTTCCCGCCATATAGATTGTGCCCGCCTTGTTCTGAGCGATCATGTCGAGGTTGAGGTTGACGCGTGGGCGGTCGTCGAGCTGTGTCTCGACATAATTTCGCGCGCCAGACAATCCCGTTTCCTCGGCATCCAACCAAATAATCCGCACCTCATTTTCCGGTGAGGCCGTGCGAAAACTCTTGAGAATGGCGAGGAGCGCGCCAACGCCAGACGCATTGTCGTCGGCGCCATTATAAATCTCATCGCCTTGAACCCCAAGATGGTCGAAATGAGCCGTGATTTCGAGGATCGGCCCCATAGGGTCTTGGCCCGGAATTATCAGGACGAGGTTGGTTCCAACCACATCGAAACTCTCACCATTGCGGCGGGTCATAGAGCGGGTGAAACTTTGTTCTTCCGGGGCGGTCCCACCGATTAGCCGTGCCGCTTGCTCAGCGATATAGAGCCGCGCCTTGGTGTTGCCCTCGGTTCCGGCGCGGCGTCCCTGCATATCGTCCGCCGACAGACTGCGCATCGCCTCAGTCGCCAGTTTGACGTCCGCTTTGGGCGTTGGCCCAGTAGGCGAACAGGCGACGACAAGTGCCGCCGAAACCGCGAACAGGGCATGTCTCATGAAGAACCCTATTGTGGCAGCGAGGCGGAGAAGAAGCGACGCGAATTCTGCCCCATCACGGCGCGGATCTCGGGCACAGACAGGTTCGCTTCGAGCAGCTGGTGGGTGATCACGGCGAGCTGTGAGGTGTCGAAAGCGGTCGATACCGTGCCGTCATAATCAGAGCCGAGCGCCACGGCCTCCACGCCCATGAGGGTGATCGCTTTGACAATGGCGTTGGCGATGCCAGCCGGTTCGATATCGCAGATCGCACCTTCGAAATAACCAATGCCGACAATCCCGCCGCGCTGCGCAATCTGAACCAGCACATCATCCGGCAGGTTGCGCTGTTGGCTGGCTGTGCAGGCGTCGCGCACGCCGCCGTGGCTGATAAAGACGGGGCCTGCTTCGGGCATGGCGAGCACATCACGAGAGGTTTGCTCGGACGCATGGGCCAGATCGACGGCAATATTTAGCCGCCACATTTCGCGCACGGCGTCAAAGCCGAAATCAGTCAGGCCCGCTTGGCTTTGCCCGTGCAGCGACCCGCCGAGTTCATTATCGAAAAAATGCTGTAACCCCATGGCGCGGTAGCCTTCATTGAACAGTCGCTCAACATTCTCGATCTGACCTTCGAGCGGATGCGCTCCTTCGGTCAGCAATAAGCCAACAATTGTGCCCTCTGGCTGATTGAGGTCTGCGGCGTTGCGCGCAATCACGAGTTTATTCTCCGCTTTGGCTTCATATTTATTCAAGCGCTGGGCTTGATAGGCGGCGCGTTCATAGAGGGATTGCCACGTTCGCAGGGGCCAGAGCTGCGCGACCGCAACCATTGTAATATTGTCAGGGGCCTCCGCTGAATTTTCCGCGAAGTTTAGCCCGCGCGGCGCTTTCGTGACGGCTGAGAAGACCTGAAAATCAACGCTGCCCTCGCGGAGGCGCGGCAAGTCAACATGGCCGCGGCTGTGGCGCTTCGTTGTATCACGCCGCCACATCAAGCTGTCTGCGTGCAAATCAGCGACATAGAGCGTGTCGTGCAAGGCTTGCGCGGCGGCACTGACTTCATAGGGGCCGAGGTCAATGACCGCGTTCATTTTCGCATCCGTATTGGGCACGAAGACAAGTTGAATATAGACGAAAGCCGCGATGAAGAGGACGAAGAGTCCGATCAGAATTTTCTTAAACATTTTTGTCCCCTAACTGCGCCAGCGCAGTGTTTTGGCTTTGACCGGATTGACGAAGGTCTCGCCTGTCTCGTTTGACGCCGCCCATGTTTTCTTCAACTGATGATACCATTTGGCCTGTGTGTCCGCGTCTTCGATCAGCATCAAATTTGGATCAAAGCGAAGGCCTTGCGCTTGTAAATCGACCATATCCGCATCTTGGCGCAGGAACGTTTTGGCCCCCCGCGCGAGGATCGGGGAGAGCGTTTTAAACAGGCCATGATCGGAGAAGAACAATTGGCGGATACGTGTGTGATCGGCGTCCTCAGGCGTGACAGCGGTGAAGCTCAACACGGTTTTATCGCCTACCGTGATCTGTTCTGTTCGAATGCCGGGCAGTTGAAAGGTAATTTCAGTCACGGGTTTCCCGCCGAGCAATTTGTAAGCGAGGGAGTTGGATGACGGGCTATGCGCAGCCATCGCAAACCCGCGGTCTCGCGGTTCGAATGCTTTGGATTTTTCATGTATGGAGGCCTCGCTGCGCCACCACCATTGTCGATGCACGAACGGGCCGTGCGCCGGGTCCATCAAGCCAATCACGGCGTGATCGACATGGCAGTTGAGCCGAACGCCATCATCAATCAGGGGCTTGGTGTTGACCAGTGGAAGTGCGGGCGGCGGGAAAGGCGGCTCGCCTTGGAATCGTTTGTCCGCGCTCAGCCAAACCCAGAGAATATGACCGGTCTCGGCAACCGGAAAAGTCCGAACCCGGATACGATCGGGCTCGACAACACTCTGCGCTGTGAGAGCCGGGATCTCTTGGCAGACGCCGTCATCCACCCCGAACCGCCAGCCATGATAGGGACATTCGACCGTGCCGCCTTTAAGGCAGCCGGCGGAGAAGGGCGCCGCGCGGTGCGGACAAATATCGCGCAGAGCAAAGTAAGTGCCATCCTCCCGCCGTCCGAGGCAGATCGGCTCACCCGCGATGATGACGCGCTGTAGGCCGCTCTTGGGCAAATCGCTTTTTATGGCCCCGAAATACCAAATATCGTAAACAAACCCGGTCATTGCGTTGCGTCTCTCAATGTTGGAGTGGCAAACCCCGGACCGTCAAACCGGTAGATAATTGTGTGGCGGTAGACCTCGCCGGGCCGAAGGACTGTGTCCTCACCGTCGACGGGTTGATTGATCGCATCAGGGGGATATTGCGGTTCCATGGCCAAAGCGGCACGCGCGCTCATCCCGGCAATGCCGTCTAAGGCTTCGCCGGAGTAGAGTTGCAACCCCGGGTAATCGGATAGAACTGTCACGCTTCGAACCCCATCCGTTAATCGCGCCATTTCTCGCAGACCGTTGCCGGATACCAAGAGGTTCACATCCAGAAAGTCGGGTCCGATGGTGCGGGGCGTGCGGAAATCATAGGGCGTTCCGTCGACCGCCGGGCTCATCCCGGTCGGAATGAGGGTGTCTCCAACTTCAGTATAACGGTCAGCAGGCGAGGAGAGTAACAGCGTATCAATCGGACGATCAAACAGGCCTGTTGGGTTCCAATAGCCATGCTGGCTCAAATTAACCGGGGTCGGCGCGTCAGTGATGGCGATGAATTTGATTTGGAGTTCGCGCTCGCTCAGTTGTGTTCGCACTGTGATATCAAGATTACCCGGATAGCCCTGATTCCCGGCAGGCGAGGTGTGACGGAAGACGCGTTCTTCGCCCTCCTGGCTGACATCCCAGACGCGTGTATCAAACCCGTCTGGACCGCCATGCAGCGCATGGCCGTTTTCATTATTCAGGACGGTGTGAACGTGTCCGTCGATTGAAAAGGTCGCTCCGACGATCCGATTGGCAACCCGGCCGATCAAACCGCCGAGATAGGGCGGCCCGCCTTGATAGCTGTCAGGCGCGTCATATTGGGCGAGGATGTTGGTTCCGTCCGGCAGCTGGAGAGACTGTAAGTGCCCCCCAAACGGCAACCATGTCGCGGTTAAACCCGATGGATGGGCCTGCGTCATAGGCGTGTGAGGGTCGGGGGTCGCTTTCGTCACACGATTAGGCGCATCGGCCTGCAACGGCGTGACCTTGTCCGAACAGCCAGATTGAGTCATGATGGCCACCACACAAGTAATACTGACAAGAGACAGAGGTTTGCCCATGAACGCCCCTACCAATAGCGATCAAATCCAACAAGCGATGGAAACGGCTCCGGGCTTTCTTATTCCGGACCCGACACAGATTGATCGCTTGGAAGGCACAGTGTCGGCGGCGGAATGGCGCATTCGCAAGGATTTGGCCGCAACCTATCGCCTGATCGCGATGCATGGTTGGTCTGATTTGGTGTTCACCCATATTTCTGCGCGTCTGCCGGATGAGGCCAACGACAAAGGGGAGATGGAGCATCGGTTCCTGATCAATCCTTATGGCGTGATGTTCGATGAGATGACGGCGTCGGCGCTGGTTAAGATCGACATGAACGGCACAGTCAAACAAGACACGCCATATTTTGTAAATCCTGCTGGTTTTACCATCCATTCCGCCGTGCATATGGCGCGCGAGGATGCGCATTTCGTCATCCATGTTCACACCGCCAATGGCATGGCCGTCTCAGCGCAAAAGGGCGGACTGCGCCGTTACACACAAATGGCCATGCAGGTTTATAATGATCTGGCTTACCATGATTATGAAGGTATCGCGCTGAACCTCGAAGAACGTGAGCGGATCGTGGCCAATATGGGTGCGAAGTCGCTCCTGATGTTGCGCAATCATGGCACACTGACCTGCGGGCCGAGCGCCGGGACCGCGTTCCTGCGCACCTATTTCCTCGAAAACGCGTGCCGCGTTCAAATCTTGGCGCAAGCGGCGGGCACTGAAAACCTGATTGAAGAACCTGAAGAGATGGGGGATCGGGTATATCAGCAGGGTGCCGCGGCCTTCATGCCCGGCATGGGCGATAATTTGGTCTGGCCAGGCCTGATGCGAAAGCTGGCGCGGACTAATCCGGGGTATGATCACTAAGCGTCCAGGTTTTGCGGGCTTTCCTTATCGCGGTTCGTCTGCGCAGAGCGTGCGCGGTCACCCAAATTTTGAGGGTCGATGGGCTTAAAGCCACTATCAAAAACACACAGTATTATTCGGAATGGCGGTCTGATAATTGCAACGCCTTCGGCGGATCCGATCCGTTCAGGTTCTGTGCAGGGAGACAACTGCTAATAGGGTTCCCTTAACGCTGGTCGTGTTAAGGTGTTGTGATTAGAGGCAGTCTACGTTTTGGTTGGGGAGGCAAGACTGACGTTGGAGGATTTCGTGAGATTTGGTCTCGTAAAATTAAGTGTGATGAGCGCGGCGGCTTTGGTCGGCGTTGTTGGTCTGGGCGCGCTCGGCGGAATGGCCGATGTGGCTGTCGCCCAAAGTGCCGACCCCTATATTAACGCGATTGATGATCGTCCGGCGGCGCGCTTGCGCCGTTCACGTGAGCGCGATCAAGGCTCAGCTCCGAAACCGCCCGTTCGACCTGAAGGCGTGCCAGAAATGGTTGTCATTCAGCCCGGAACATTTCTAATGGGCAGCCCGCAAAATCAACCGAAACGGGACCGCAATGAGGGTCCACAAATTCCGGTCTCAATCGATTATGCGTTCGAAATTGGGCGCTATGAAGTCACCTTCAATGACTGGAATCTCTGTGTGAAAGAGGGAGGCTGCAACGGGTACAGGCCGAGTGATAATGGTTGGGGTAAGGGCAAACGCCCGGTCACCAACATTAGTTACGAAGACATTGAAAGCTATATTCAGTGGATCAATAATAAGACCGGTTTGGTCTACCGCTTACCGTCCGAAGCCGAATGGGAATATGTCGCTCGCGCGGGGCAGCAACTGCCGTTCTCAACGGGATCAGGCCGCGCGATCAGTGACCGCCACGCCAATTTTAATGGCAAGTTCCCCTATGGCCCCAATGCGCAAACGGGTGACTATATTCGCAAAACTGTCCCCGTAGGCAGTTACCCAGCCAATAGTTTTGGGGTCCACGATATTCACGGCAATGTCTATGAATTCGTCAGCGACTGCTATGTCGCGGGTCATTCCGGTAATCCGGGTGATGGGTCTCCACGCCGTGACGGCGACTGTGATGCGCGCATTATCCGCGGCGGATCTTGGGTCACGCATGGCTATCAGATGCGCGCGGCGAAGCGCCTGCGCTATACCAAAGAACATCGCTATGATGATTTCGGCTTCCGCCTGGCGCGAACACTCGGTTAGGCCCCGCTTATAATCTTTCAATTTTGAAGCGCCTTTCGGGGCGCTTTTTCTTTGCGGTTACTGCGTGTGGCGGTCATAGATCAGCGATGACCGAACCTCTGAAAACCGATTACCTCCTCATTGGCGCCGGCGCGATGGGGATGGCCTTTGCGGATACGCTAGTGGCGGAAACCGACGCCAATATCGTGATTGTCGACCGCCATCCGCGACCGGGCGGTCACTGGAATATCGCCTATCCCTTTGTTACCTTGCATCAACCGTCGAGCTTTTACGGCGTCGCGTCGCGTGAGCTGAGTGCCGGACGCATTGACGAAACGGGCTTTAATCAAGGTCTCGCCGACCTCGCGACTTTGCCTGAAATCCAAGCCTATTATGAGGCTGTCATGCGCGACACGCTGCTGCCGACCGGGCGCGTGACCTATCTATCCAGCAGTGAATATCAGGGGGATGGCAAGGTCATGAATACGCGGTCGGGTAAGGTCAGTGAGGTGGAATTCGACACGCTCGTCGATGCGACCTACTGGCAAAACGCCGTGCCCGCCAATCATACGCCGAGTTTTTCGGTTGGCGAGGGCGTGAACTTCATGCCGTGCGGCAATATCGCCGCGCTGGAGACGCCGCCTGCAGGTTACGTCATTATTGGCGGCGGTAAGACCGGGATTGATGCGCTGCTTTGGCTGTTAGAGCAGGGCGCGGACCCGGATCAGCTAACATGGATCGTGTCGCGCGATGGTTGGATGCATGACCGCGCCGCGACGCAACCGCGGCCCGAGTTTTTCAAGAAAACCATGGGCGTCCAAGCCGACGCGTTTGAAGCGATGGCGAATTCGACGGATCGCGATGATATGTATGACAGGCTAGAAGCCTGCGGTTATTTCGTCCGTCTCGACCCGACTGTGCGGCCGCAAATGTTCCACGCGCCGACGATCAGTCAGGCTGAGCTAGAGGTGCTCCGCACGATCAAAAATGTCGTTCGGCTTGGTCGTGTCAGTCATATTGGCGCGACCGAAATTACGCTGGCCCAAGGGACAATCCCGACCAGCCCCGATCATGTTCACGTCGATTGCTCGGCGTCCGCGGTACAAAACAAAAATACGACAGCCGTGTTCAAAAACGGCCGCATCACCTTGCAGACTGTGCGCGCCTATCAGCCGACATTTTCCGCATCAATGATTGCCCACCTCGAAGGATTAGGTGGAACGGATGCGGATAAAAATTCCAAAGCGGGCGTTGTGCCGCTGCCCGATACGCTGGATGATTTCGTGCGCATGCAAGCGGCGAATATGATGAACCAAGCGATTTGGGGACAGGATAAAGAGCTACAACGGTGGATCCGCGCCAATCGCCTTGACGGTTTTTCGGGCCTGATCCGCAGTGCCGATATGGACGATCCCGAAGTCGTCGCGATCCTGACTAAGCTGCGCAAAAACGCGATGCCTGCCGCGATGAAACTACAGAGTTTTCTGCGTTAGCCTGCAATAAGCCGCGCTTTCGCCGCCGCCAGAATCTCTGGGTCGACATTCTCCTCTAACCGCTGACGTAATACCGCGCGGTCTTCTTGATAATCATCGACCGTGCTTTCGCCCGATTTTAACAGCCAATAATAAGCCTCGCCAAAATCTTGCGCGAGGCCTTCGCCTTTGGCGAGGGTGAAGGCGTAGAGAAACATGCCTTCGGTATCACCCGCTTCGGCGGATTGGCGAAACCAATCTGCGGCTTGCATGGCATCGCGCGGCACGCCGGCACCCTGATAGACAAGGAGCCCATAATCCGCTTGCGCGGCGGCATGACCCGCGCGGGCCGCTGTGGCGAGCCAATAGGCCGAGCGTTCCTCATCCGGGCGAATTTCAAACGCTTGGGCATACATAATGCCGGCCGCATAAGCGGCGTCGGCGTCGCCCGCTTCTGCGGCTTGTTCGTAAAGGTCCAGCGCCTTTTTCGGGTCGCTTTCAAGATAAGTGTCAGCCAGTCGTTTTGTGGCGCTCTTGTCGAAAGAGGCGATGGCGCGTTCCAGGAGTTCGCGTTCGCTGTCCGCGCTTTTGGGGACACCGCGCCCTGTGCGCGTCATGTCGGCGAGCACGCGCGTTGCGTCAACGCGTCCGGCCTCAGAGGCGCGGAGCAGATAGGCATAGGCATCATCATCGGTAAGGCCTGCCTCGCCATTCAACGCCATGTCACCGAGCGCAACGAGCGCGTCCGGATGGCTGCGGGCGGCCCCCATTTCATAATAGCGACGGGCGTCTTTAAGGTTGACGGCTCCGGCTTCGCCGTTGCGCAAAATATGCCCGACCATCACGGCCGCTTCGAGGCTGCCTGCTTTGGCCGCAGTTTTGCCAAGGCTGAGCGCGCGCGAGAAATTACGCGTTTGGTAAGCGTTAAGCGCCGTGTCGAAATCAGCAGAGGCTTGGACAGAATTATTGGCGGGGACGTTGGCTTGCGCGCTCGAATAGGTCTGACTTAGTCCGAGTGAGAGGCCAAACACAGCGATGAGAGCAAGCGCACGGCTGCGGCGGGTCCGTCGGAATATTGCCACACGCCCGCCGAGACCGCGATAAAATCCGCGCCCGCGTCGATCACGGATTTGGCATTCTCCGGTGTGATTCCGCCAATCGCGACCACCGGCGTTTCCATTGCATGTTGCCACCACGACAAAATCTCCAGTTCGGCGCGGGTCTTTGGCTCTTTCGTCGTCGTTTCAAAGAACGCGCCGAAAGCGACATAATCCGCCCCTGCGCCCGCCGCTTCAAAGGCGAGCTGTTTTGAATTGTGGCAGGTCACGCCAATAATGGCATCCCCGCCCAACAGTTCTCGCGATGACAAATAGTCCATATCCTCTTGGCCGATATGCACGCCGTCAGCGCCAATTTGGTCAACAAGGTCCGGTCGGTCATTGAGGATGACGGCGACACCGAAACGCTGAGCCAAGGCACAGATAGGTGTGGCTGCCTGAACCAATGCTGAATCGTCCAAGTCTTTAAGCCGAATTTGCAGACAGGCCACGGGCGCGGCAGTGAGCGCGCTTTCTAGCACAGCCAAAAACGCCTCCACATCTTCAATCACGGGGGGGGTGATGAGATAAATCTGGCAGTTTGTTTCGGGATTTGGGCTCGGCATACAGAGCTGCTAGTGTGCCTGCCATTCGGGCGCAAGCGGGCAAAGCCGATCCGCCTGTTCGATTTTGCTTCACAGCGGCGATCTCCTCGCCCAAAGTCACTCTAATTACGATGAGGGACTGTCCATGCGCTTTTTCATTCCAGCTTTATTTTGCTTGATAATGGCTGCTTGCCAGCCTGTCAGTGATGGCGGTTCTGACCCGCTTTCCGGGTTGGACGCGCGCGCAGGGTTTATTGACCTCTATGTTGACGTCGATGACGGCAAAGTTCTGGCGCGGCTCCCCGAAGCCAGCGATGACGGTGTCGCCTTACAAGCCATCCACACGGCGCGGCTGACATCGGGCCTCGGATCTAATCCCGTTGGGCTAGATCGTGGCTGGGGCGATAGCGGCAAGATCGTGATCTTTCGCCAACGCGGCAATAAGGTCGTGCTGGAACAGCCAAACCTCCGCTACCGCGCCTCGCCAGATAACCCGCTCGAAGAACGCGCCGTAGCCGAGAGCTTTGCGCCGTCTTTCCTTGCGAGTTTTGACATTGTCAGCCGTGAAGGCGGGTTGGTCATTGATATGACGGACTTCCTGCGCAGTGATGTGTTGGGCTTACAGCAATATCTCAAAGACGCGGATCAAGGCAGCTTTTCCGTACAAGCGGACCGCACCTTTATCGACACGGATAATGTGTTCAGTTTTCCGGATAACGCCGAGTTCGACATTTTCTTCACACTGGAGACAGAAGACGCAGGCCGCGAAGTCGCGACGACAGCGGCCAATGGCAAAACCGCTACCTTGATCCAGCACCATAGTTTTGTACGCCTCCCCGACGATGGCTATGTGCCGCTGATCTCTGATCCGCGCGCGGCGGCGATCGAAGACGTCCATTATGACTATAGTGCGCCTCTCTCGGCCCCGATTGAGACGCGGCTGGCGCGGCGTTACCGTTTGCAGAAAGATGCGGACGGCAACACGATCAAACCGATCGTCGTCTATATTGACGGCGGTGCGCCAGAACCGATCCGCAGCGCGCTGGTCGAAGGCGCGCAGTGGTGGGGCGAGGCGTTTGCTGAGGCCGGCTATCCCGATGGCTACCGCGTCGAGATTCTCCCTGATGATGTTCACCCGCTTGATGTGCGCTACACGGTTGTGCAGTGGGTTCACCGTCAAACGCGCGGCTGGTCCTATGGCGGCGGTGTCTCTGATCCGCGCACGGGCGAAATGCTCAAAGGCCATGTGAACCTCGGGTCTTTACGCGTGCGCCAGGACCGGATGATTTTCGAGGGCCTGCTTGGGGCTGGCAAGACGGATAGCGGTGATGCGGATGATCCCGTCCAACTCGCGCTGATGCGTATCCGGCAGCTCTCGGCCCACGAGATTGGTCATTCACTCGGCTTTATGCATAACTTTGCGGGCAGCTCGGACGATAAAGCCACGGTCATGGATTATCCGGCGATGGACGTCCGGCTCGTCGATGGTCAGCTTGATCTGTCCAACGTTTACGGCGTCGGCATTGGTGAGTGGGACAAAGTTACAGCCAATTGGCTCTATGGTGATCACACGGATGCACAGCGCGACGCCATTCTGGACGACGCCTATGCGCGCGGCCTGTCTTATGTCGCGGATAGCGACGGGCGCGGGGTTGGCTCAGGTCATCCCGACGGTAGCGTCTGGGACAATGGCACGGATGCCGTGGAAAGCCTGCGTAATGTCATGGCTGTTCGCGCCTATGCATTGGCGCGCTTTGGGCCAGACAATCTCTCACCCGGTTGGAACCAAGCGGATCTTAACGCGGCGATCGTTCCGCTTTACCTCTATCACCGTTTCCAGACCGCGGCAGCGGCCAAATCAATCGGCGGAGTGCGGTTTGATTACGGCGCTGTGGGAGACGCGATGGAAGCCGAAATCGTCGCGCCAGCAGTGCAACGCGACGCGCTTCGCGCCGTCTTGGCCACGCTGGACCCACAAGCGCTGGATATTCCAGACAGTGTTTTGAACCATCTGACCCCGCGTCTTGGAACTTTTTCCTTTGCGGATAATGACCGCGAGCTGTTCCGCAAGACCGCTTATCCGGCGTTCGACGTTGTGGCTGCAGCCGATACGGCGGCGGACTTCACTTTCGATGTATTGCTGCACCCGCAGCGGCTCAACCGTCTGGTCGAATTCCACCGCCGCGATTCCGCGAATCCTGGGATTGATGAAATCATGGCCGCGACCCGCACGACAGTGATGGGCTTCCCCCGCGAAGGACGGCAGGGCGAAATCGCCAATGTCGTGCGCGCGCGTCTGGCCTATTCACTGGCTGTGTTGGCGGCAGGCGATCACCCGCCCGCCATCCGAGCGGCGGCTGACGCAACGCTAGACCGGATGCGCGTGAGTTTGGCGGCCGCCGTCGAGCGTGAGGACCGTTGGCTGGCGGACGAAATCACGCGCTTGCAAACGGCACCTCGGACTGGATCTGCGGTGATTCCTGCGCCCAAAGCGCTCCCGCCCGGCAGCCCGATCGGCGGGCAATAAGTCATGCCGACCTATCAGGGTCAATGTCATTGTGGTGCCGTTCGGTTCGAGTTTGACGCGCCCGACCCAGTCGACGTCACGGATTGCAATTGCTCGCTTTGTGCGATGACCGGATATGAGCATGTGTTTGTCGACGCGGCAAATTTGCGGTTTTTGTCTGGGCGCGATGCGCTAAAATCCTATCAGTTTGGCTCGATGACGGCGGATCATCTGTTTTGTGGCACGTGCGGGATTAAACCCCTTTATCGTCCGCGCAGCCATCCGAACGGTTGGAGCGTCAATGCGCGCTGTGTCGACGGCCTCACAATTGCGCGCAGAATAGCGTTTGACGGGCAGAATTGGGATCAAAATATTCGGGGTTTGCGCGATGATCTCGGCGATCAATGATTTCGTTGCGTGACAGCGGAACCCGATCCGCTAAAGCGCGGTCATGACCAAGCCCTCCTTCCAGCCGATTTCCGGCCTTGCCGATATTGCTTTCGAATATGACGCGATTTTCTGTGATATTTGGGGCGTCGTGCATAATGGCCGTCGGCCCAATTTTGCGGCCTGTGGGGCGCTAGAGCGGTACCGGGACGAGATTGGTCCGGTCGTGCTCATGTCCAATACGTCTCGACCTAGCGCTTATGTGCCCGAAAGCTTCGCGCAGATCGAAATGCCGGACGGCTTTTTTGATGCCATCGTCACGTCTGGCGACGCGATTGTGAATGAACTCGCGCGGCGCTCGCCGGGTCCGGCGTTCTTGATCGGAACGGTTGATGAGGAAGGCGAGGAGGGATTTGGCCTATTTGATCAAGTGCCAATGCATTTCGCGCAAATCGATGAGGCCGCTTTTGTTGTTTGCACCGGGCCGTATGATTATGACGATGACCCCGAAAGCTATACGGATTTATTGCAAGATTTACTCGACCGCGAGTTGGAGATGGTGTGCACGAACCCCGACGTGAAAGTGCAAATCGAAGGTCGCGAAATTTGGTGTGCCGGCGCAATCGCGCAAGTCTATGAACGTATGGGTGGCGATGTGGTCTATGGCGGCAAGCCCCACAAGCCAATCTATTATTTGGGCCGCGCTTGGTTGGAAGAAACGCTGGGTTATGCGCCCGAACGGATTCTAATGATTGGTGATAATCTCTTCACCGATGTCCTCGGCGCGCAGCGCGAAGGGATTGACTGCTTGTTCATACAAGACGGGCTTTACGGCAAAACCGCAGAAGAATTCCGAGCAATTTGTGAGAAAAACGGGCTCTCCGCGCGGTATCAACTGCCCGAACTCGCATGGTAACGTGGCGCTTGCCTTTGATGGGTCGCTCTTTGTATAGGCCAACGCCATGAAAGACATTGTAAAATATTATCTCGAAGATCTCACCGTTGGTATGAGCGCGAGCACGACGGCGACGATTACGGCTGAGATGATCGACACATTCGCTGACATTACAGGCGATCACAATCCAATCCACGTTGACGAAGACTATGCCAAGACCACGCAGTTTGGCGGCCGCATCGCGCACGGGGCTTTGTCAGCGAGTTTTATTTCGGCTGTGCTTGGCAATGAATTGCCCGGACCGGGCGCGATCTTTGTTGAACTGAATCTCCGCTTCCGTAAGCCCGCCATGATTGGCGACGAAATCACAGCCGTCGCGACGGTGGATGAGATCAATGAGCGCACAGGTCGCGTGAAGATGAAATGTCATTGCGAAGTCAAAGGCGTGAAAATCTGCCGCGGTGATGCGGGCGTGTTTGTCTCAAAACGCCCCATTGACTAACCCCCGTGAGGTCTTTTAACCGCTACACGGATATTCCGGATGAAGCCCGCGGCGCGGTTATTGCGCTGGGTAATTTTGATGGGTTGCACCGCGGGCATCAAGCCGTGATTGCCCAAGTCCGCGCGATTGCAGCCGACGCTGCATGCCTCGTTGGGATCGGGCTGTTCCGGCCCCACCCTTACCGTTTCTTCAAACCCGATGCGCCGCCCTTTCGGTTGATGAGCGGGGGACTGCGCGAAGGCTTGCTGGGTGATATGGGCGTCGATGTGCTGTTCGAACTGCCGTTCGACGCGGCCCTGCGCGATATGGACGACGAAGAATTCGTTGAGACGGTTCTGCATCAGGGCCTTGGGATACGCCACGTTGTCGTCGGCAAAGACTATGGGTTCGGTAAAAACCGCTGCGGCAATGTCGAGAGCCTGACGCGGTTGTGTGCGGAGCGCGGCATTGGCGTGACGGCCGTGTCTCCGGTTGGTCTGCACAAGCTCTATGGCAAATATGGTTCAACGGAAATTCGCAAAGCCTTGCAACAGGGCGATGTCTTTCACGCCCAACATATGCTCTCGCGCCCGTGGATGGTCGACGGTATCGTTGCCATGGGACAGCAGCGCGGACGGACGATTAATTTTCCCACGGCTAATCTCGATTTTGGTGATCTCGTGCGGCCAAAATACGGCGTTTATGCTGTCGAAGTCCATATTGCGGGTGAGGCGGATTGGCGGCCTGCCGTGGCGAATACGGGCACGCGCCCCACGGTCGATGGCGATGAGGCGCGCCTCGAAGTCCATATTTTCGACTTCGATCAGGATATTTACGGTCAACGACTCACCGTTCGCTTCCGCAGCTTCATTCGCGAAGAGAAAAAATTCGACAGTTTTGACGAGCTGCGGCAACAAATTGCGCGAGATGCCGATGGGGCACGCGCGATATTCGGTATTTTAAACAAAGAGAGTCAGTGAATTGCCAAGCGTCTGAGCGTGTGGCAGTCGATCAGTAATATTGCGGTCGGGGTGGGCCGTAGAAATTTAAGGGGAAACCTCCGTGACATATTTTATCATGATCCTTCTGGGATTTATCGTTGTTGGGGTAGCTAACGCGCTCTGGCAGATGCGCACCCATCCCAAGGGGCTCTACATTCTGTTCTTTGCGGAAATGTGGGAACGTTTCTCTTACTACGGGATGCGCGCTCTGCTTATTTTCTACCTCACGAAGCATTTCCTGTTCACTGATGGCCAAGCCTACGGAATCTACGGGGCCTACACGACGCTCGTCTATATCACCCCCGTTATCGGCGGCATGTTGGCAGACCGCTATTTGGGTCAGCGTAAAGCCATCGTCATCGGTGCAATTTTGCTGGTGATCGGTCACGCAGGCATGGCGATTGAGGGAGAACCTATCACGGACCCAATGTTGAGAGATGAAACAATTCTCAATGTTTTCTATCTTAGCCTGGCCTTCATCATTGCAGGCGTTGGTTTTCTGAAAGCCAATATTTCCGCGATTGTGGGTGAGCTATATCCCAAAACGGACCCTCGCCGCGATAGCGGTTTCACTTTGTTTTATGTCGGTATTAATCTCGGCGCAGCAGGCGGTGCATTGCTCGCAGGTTGGCTCGGTGAAACATATGGTTGGGGCTACGGTTTCGGCCTTGCGGGCATCGGAATGCTCGCTGGCCTCGTTGTGTTTGTGTTCGGTAAGCCGCTCCTAAAGGGGGCAGGCGAGCCGCCTAATCCGGCTTATTTGGCCGAACGTGTTGGCGGCATTATTAGCCGTGAGTGGCTCATCTACATCCTGAGCTTCCTCGGCGTTGGCGTGATTTGGTATCTCGTGCGCGATGAGACGACAGTTGGTCTCACGCTGGGTGTTGCGATGGTGTCGACCTATGGCTACATTCTGTATCGCTCAGTCTTTCAGTTAGAGCCGCACGCTCGAAACCGTCTTTTAGCCGCGCTATTCCTGATTACCGTTCAAGTTCTATTTTGGGCCTTGTTTGAACAAGCCGGGTCATCGCTCAGCCTCTTCACGGATCGTGCCGTTGACCGGACGATATTGGGACAGGAACAGCCGGCCTCGATCTTCCAGTCACTTAACGCGATCTATATTGTGTTCCTTGGCCCGCTCTTCGCGATTGGGTGGATTTGGCTCGGAAAGCGCAATCTCGAACCGTCCACAGGGGCGAAGTTCGGACTGGGTGTTATGCAATTGGGTCTCGGTTTTCTTGTCCTTGTTTGGGGCGCGAACTCTGCAGGTCTGGGCAATCTGACGCCTGTCTTCTTCATCTGCATGATTTATCTATTGCACACGACGGGCGAACTTTGTCTGTCGCCTGTGGGCCTGTCAGCGATGACACGTCTGTCGACTCCAAATATGGTCGGCCTCATTATGGGTGCATGGTTCTTGGCCTCTGGTGCGGGCAACTTTGTCGCCGCACAGATTGCTAAGCTCACATCTTCGTCAGAACTAGAAGGGTTGAACGCTGAAGCCGCGTTGGCGGAAACGCAGAGCACCGTTCTGGCTGTCTACTCCCAAATCGGGTGGATTGCCGTGGGTGTTGGTGTGGCGTTGATCGCGATCAGCCCACTCATTAAGCGCCTGATGCATCTCGATACGCTCGAAGCGGATATGGACGCTTATTATGTCCGCGAAGGCGGAGACAAGACATTGGACGGCGACAGCATGATCGGCGAACGTGAGAGCCCAACGGGTAACGTCAAAGACTAAGCCTCCATTTCATATGGCAAAGAAAAGGCCCGCCAATTGGCGGGCTTTTTTGCGAGCGGATGTTGGCGAAACGTAGGACGCGCGCGTCGCGCTCATCACCCTCCGGGCCAACGAAACACCTCTACAGCCCCTCGTATTGTTCGGAGCGGGGATTTTCGTTAATTAGCGCCTGTTCATAACCATGCCGAGGATATCGTCCATCGTATTGCCGTCTCCGTCGGCGTCAAGCATCTTGCCGAGCATACCGAGACCTTGTTGATGGGCTTGTCTTTGCTGCTTCACTTGACGTCCGCCGCCCCCAAAAAGCCCGCCGAGCATGCCGCCGAGACCGCCTTTGGCCGCACCCCTGCCGCCGCCCATTAATTGCTGCATCGCGGCTTGGGCGAGCATGCCTTGAATGCCTTGGTTATTATTCGTCTGTTTGGACATGCCGCCCATCACCATCATCGCGACCATCGGCAGCATCTTTTTCAGAATACCGGAATCAATGCCGGTCTGTTCGGACGCGCGGCCTGCGACGGCGCGGCTAACCTCTTTGGTGCCGAACAAATGACCGAGAATGGCATTGCCTTCGGTGGGCGCATTTTGGGCGAGCGCCCAGGGATCGTCCAAATATTGCGCATGACCGCCATTTTGAAGCGCTCCCAGCAGGCCAGCGAGGCCTTGAGGGGAGGATGTGTTTTGTTTCATCGCCGAGCTGATGGCGGGCAGGAGGGCACCAATCGCTTGTTGGCTTTGCTGCGGCGACAGGCCGAATTGGCCGCCTGCTTCTTGCGCGGTGTTGCCGCCTGCCGCTTGCATGATCATGTCCATCATATTTATGGCCATTGTGAAACCCTTTCAAATCTATGTCTTTGCACCGTGCGTATCGGATTATTCCGGTTGTGGCGAACATCGCTCAGGAACGAGAACAAGTGCATTTATAGTGCGTTCACTCATCAACGCATCTGTCAGCGGTTTGTTCAAACTATCACGTCGTCGCCAGAGTAGATGCCAGCCCGGCGCCTCGACAATCGCCGAATATTGTACGGAAACGCCGAGGATATTGTCCGGCGTCTCGAATACAATACGGACTTGGCGTTCTGAATCTCCGCCCATTGTCCGGTTCGTCTCAAAATCACGATTATCGGCCGCGACCCAGACGGGTACAGATCCGGCTCCAAAATCCATCGTGAATTGGCAGACTTTATTGTCCGAGCCCCGCAAATGTGCCAGTCGAAACGCCCGCTCGCCCAACGTCCCGGGGGTTGTCTGCGGTAGAGAGATCAGGATGGCGTGCGCTCTGTCCGCTAACCGACCAAAGCGTCGTCCCTCGCGCACTTCAATATGACGGCGGGTCAGAACGGCTGTCGCTGTCTCTTCGACGGTGCGAGTAATCGTTTGTGTCGTATTCTGCGCCACACGCACGGGTGCAGTGACAAAGCGGTAAACGCCAAAGAGGATCGCCGCGATAACGAGCAGCGCCGCAAACCACAGCCCGGCGCGGATTGTCTTGTGCCGCTCGAACCGGGCTTGTTTGTCGAGGTCAGTGGTCATGCGTCCAACCGCGATCCGTCATCAGATAGGTCGCGAAACTCGCGAGCCA
Source organism: Litorimonas sp. (assembly GCA_051251645.1). GTDB lineage: Bacteria > Pseudomonadota > Alphaproteobacteria > Caulobacterales > Maricaulaceae > Litorimonas. Next base: position 231,869 of record JBPOEY010000001.1, read on the forward strand.
GTGACTACCAGAATAATGCTCGTCTGAGACGGCGGCCACGCCTTCATCGCGGTGGATTTCTGCCGCCGCAACAAGGGATGCGCGGCGCGGGTCATCATCGGGCAAGGCGCGCGCGATATTGAACAGATTCCACGCGCGTGAGCTATTGACCCCGTCCAAATGCACGAGCTTGCCGTCAGACGCGTCCAGCACAATCGCGGGTGCGAGCCAATCACTCGATCCGTCCGTCGGGATGGTGGGGAGGAAGGCGGACAGCCACTGCGTGAACTCATATTGCGGCAGAACGCGTTGCATGAGGTCGGCTTCCATCAGGCAGGGGGAGAGGAAATCTTCGCCGGAGGGTTCATAAGCGAGCGGGCAATTCACGTCGCCGCCGTGAAACTCCCGCGCGCGCGTTTCAATGAGCGCGGTGAAGTCCGCATCGCCCGCGACGGCGGCCCAATCATGCATCAGCGTCAGGGCGAAAGCGCTTTGATTGTGGGTACCGAGCCGGATCGGATAGGCGAGTTTGGGGAGCCACGCTTTGGTGGCGGTGACAATGTCGGCTTCCAACGGTTCTAGCGCCGCAAGCCAGCGTTTCGCGTCAGGGCTTTCTTCGTTTTTGGCCCACTCGCGTAACTCGGCCGTCAGTTGCAATAACCACGCCCAGCCATAAGGTCGTTCCCACGATCCGCGTGCGGCCCGTTGGAAATTCGCGAGTTCCCCGGCCATGGTTTGCGCGTTTAAATTTGCGTTCAGCTTTGTCATGGCTTCGGCCTGTACGGCATCGTCCAAACCGCCATCCCGCAACAGGCGCATGAGCAACCAATGCCCATGCACCGCGCTGTGCCAATCAAAGCAGCCGTAAAAGGCCGGGAATAAATCTTTCGGCCGTCCGATCTCTTCTGCCGTGTCCGTGGTGCGTGAAATCTTGTTCGGAAACTCCTGCGTGACGCAATCCAGCGCTAAGCGGGAAAAGCGATCGGCGAGGGCGGCGTCAATGTCGCCGGGAAAAGCGTCGGCACTGACGGGGATTGGTACGAGCGCCCCGTTCGCAACGGGGGGCGGTGTCGTCTCCGAACAAGCGGCAAGCAGAAGACAGATAAGGAGCAAGTGTTTCATGTGGTGAGTGTTACAGCCACCGCCACATGGCGCAAGGTCAGGCTGAAGACTTGGTTTTGTTGAACGGGGTCTGTTAGTCAAAAAATACGTCTAAATGAGACCCATGACGGTCAACTCTCGCGCCATATTCACGCGCGCTTTGGCGTCCCATTCTTGCCTCAGAGTCTCAGTTTTATAGATCCGGTCCATGGCTAAGAAATGGCGCAACATCTTGGCGCGGCCCTTGCGAAACATAGGTCCGGGAACCCAGCGATATTCGCGCCGAATATCGCGTGTGTAGTCATCGTAAATATCGGGCGGTGTCGCCAGAATCGACAGGTCGATATCCAGCATTAAGGCCGTGTCTGGATCATCCGTTTGACCATGATTTTGCGTTAAGAGGATCATAGTTTCAACGATAGTGACGTCAGCGCTTGGCAGCTGACCTCGCAAGACGTCTTTCGCCATTTCTGCGCTGTCGGCCTCATTCGTTTTCGAAAACGGTTTATAAACGGCATCGTGAAACCAGATCGCGATCTCGATCAGGTCAGGCCGGATCGCGAGATCACGGCGTTCGTCCAGATGCCGAAGACAGGCGTTGATATGTTCCGCCGTATGATAATGGCGATGACGCTGGCCATGGAAGCGTTGCAGTGTTTCGAATGTGTCTTGCGACGGATCGAGGCCAAGCCGCTGCGTCAGCGCGGCCCACCGTGTCGGGTCAAGCGTTACGGCCATTTCACCACAGGCGGCATGCTGCTCAGAATTGTCGCGACATTGCCGCCCGTTTTGAGCCCAAAGGTCGTGCCACGGTCCCAGAGCAGGTTGAACTCAACGTAGCGGCCGCGCAGGATGAGTTGTTCTTCGCGCTCGGCTTCTGTCCACGGCTCATGCATGCGACCACGCGCGATGGCGGAATAGGTCGATTGGAACGCGCGGCCGACGTCTTGGGTGAAGGCGAAATCATCTTCGAAAGAGCCGCTATTATGGCGGTCATAGAAGATACCGCCCGTGCCGCGCGGCTCGTCGCGGTGGTGCAGATGGAAATAATCGTCGCACCATTGCTTATAGCGGTCGTAATCGGCGACGGGATGCGCGTCGCAGGGCGCGCGCATACCCGCATGAAAGGCAATGGCGTCGGGATTGTCTTGTGTACGCTGTTCATTCAGCGTCGGTGTCAGGTCGCCGCCGCCGCCGAACCAATCCTGCGTCGTGACGATATAGCGCGTGTTCATGTGAACGGCGGGAACGCGCGGATTATGCATATGCGCGATGAGCGACACACCCGCCGCCCAGAAGCTTGGGTCTTTATCCGCGCCGGGCGTTTTTGCGGCCATTTCGGGTGTAAACTCACCTTTGACGACGCTGATGTGCACGCCGCATTTCTCGAAGAAACGCCCGCGTAACATGCCGCCTGTTCCGCCGCCGCCATTCTCGACTTTGCGCTGCCAGTCCGTATACGCAAACGTGCCCGGCTCACCGGGGTAAAGGTCCGTGGGCGCGTCGCGTTCAATGGCTTCGAACTCGACGCAAATTTGATCGCGTAACTCCCGGAACCACGCGCTGGCGCGCGTTTTTCGGTCCGTTACGATCGTCTCATCCAACATCAGTAAAATGCCCGTGTATGCAAAGCCAACGCCCGTCCTCACGTACATAAATACGCGTTGATTTGCCTTGGCTGGTGAATCGCTCACCGGCTTTTGCGCCGGTCGTGTATGTGCCGCTATCTGACCAATAATAGGTGATCCACGCTGTGTCCCCGCGCACATTTACCTGCGGTTGATGCATAAAGGTCCGCACATTTTTCACGCGGTCCAGATAATCTGTGTAGCTTGCGCGCTCTAGCGCTTTGCCGGATTGCAGATAAATATCACCTTCGCCAAACAGCGTATAATCGGGATGGATGTGGGTCATGTAGCGATCCACATCACCGGCTTCGACCGCCGCCCACATGCTCACAATCGCAGCTTCAATGGCTTGACGATCGGCTTGATCGTCAGCGTAGGCAGACGGGACTGCGATCAATAAGATGGCCGCAATGAGCGCTAGGAAAACAGTTTTCACGATTGACGGGCTTTCATGGCTTTGAGCATTTCGCCCATTTGCTGATGGACTTTGTTCACGGCCTGCAGCGGGCGAACCATAACTTTGAAATCAATGATGAGGCCGTCGTCATTAAAGGTGATCATGTCGATGCCATTGACGGTGACGCCGTCCATCTCTGTCTCGAATTCCATCACGACATGGTTACCGTCCACAACTTCGCGTAAATATTTAAAACTGTCATTCCCAAGCGTTTCATTGGCCGCCCAGAGATAGGCAAAGGTGATTTGCCTTCCGCGCTGGGGTGTGTGGACGACAGGTGAGTGGAAGACGACATCCTCATGCAGCAGCGCGTTCAGCGCCGCGGGGGAAGGCGTGTCTGTATAGGCGTGCCATTTGGCGATGGGGTGGCTGTCGTTCGGGTGCGTCATGATCCGTCCTTAGCGAGCGTGCGCGTCTGGCGCAAAGTTTCGAACAGCGCAATCGCGACCGTGTTGGAGAGGTTGAGCGAGCGCCCTTGGATCGGAATGACAACCCGTGCGTCGCAATCGGCGTGCACCGCATTAGGCACGCCCGCACTTTCATTGCCAAAGACGAGGTGATCGCCTGGTTTGAAGGTGAAACCCGTGAGGGGATCGGCACCTTTTGTGGTGAACAACACACGGCGTCCGGGCTGTTCTTTATAGTTATCCCACGTTGCGTGTCGGGTCAGGTCAACCGCGCCACCATAATCCATCGCCGCGCGCCGAACGTCCTTCGTCGCGAGCGGGAACCCCAACGGCTCAATGACCGACAGGGGGACTTTGAAACAGGCGCAGCTGCGCAGAATATTGCCAAAATTCGCGGCAATGCCGGGTTGGTAGAGAACGATCCGCATGTCTGGTCCGGATTAGCCAAGGCCAGCAAACAAGGCCCGCTGTGCAATATTCAGCCCCCGCGGTTTGCCAATGCGCAATGTCTCTTTACCGTCTTTTTTACGCGGTTTGACAGTGAAGCTCGCGGCGCGGAATGACCCGTAATCGCGGTTGTTGACCTTATCGACAGCATACATTGTGATTTTGCCCGACTTTCGGCCCAGTTCAATCTCGATGTAGCCATTGTGCAACGCATTATAATAACGCGCATCGTCATTTTCACGGGTCAGCAACAAATTATGCTGTTCTGTCGCATCGCCCAGATAGGCGAGCAGCGTTTTTGATGTCACGGAGCTGGTGACAAACTCTGCGCCCATCGGGGTGGTGTCGTCGCGGGTGAGATCAATCGCCCAATATTCATGCGCATCGCCCGTCACGACGAGCACATCATTGACGCCCGCGTCGTCCAAGGCCGCGAAGAAGCGCTCGCGGGCCGCCGGGTATCCATCCCAGCTATCTGGATAGAAGGGCAGATTATATTTCGACAACGTCAGGAAATCATGGATGCCGGGCCAGTCTTTCTCAATGGCTGTCGTCGCCTCTTCCGTCACATAGGGCGTGAAGTCGGGTGTGAGCAGGCGACCCAAGATCACCTGATTGGCGAGCATGCGCCAGGGCACACCGTTGGCTTTAGATTGGGCAAAGGTTTCAACAATGTAGTCTTGCTGCGCAGCGCCCAACATCTCGCGGCTCTGATCCTCCAGATATTTCGCTTTAAACCCATCCGAGTCGGACACGATTTCGTCGAGATAGTTTTCGATGGTGAGCGGTTCAGCCCGGGCCGTCAGACGAGTCTCGACCCCGATCAGGGTGAGCAGATCGCCAAATTGGAAATGGCGGTAAAAGGCCTCACGTGCGCGACCCGGCACGGGTTCGCGGACGGGCATCCAATCATAATAAGCGCGCAGTGCGGCGGCTTTCCGGTCTTCCCACGGGCCTTCTTCACCGGGTTGATGGTTTTGCGCCCCGCCTTGCCAGCTATCATTTGCGGTCTCGTGATCGTCCCAGATCGCGATCATCGGCATCATGGCTGTCGCGGCCTGCAGATTCGGGTCGCGGCGATATTGGGCGTGGCGGAGGCGGTAATCCTCCAGTGTAATGATCTCGTGAGCCGGGTCGTGGGTGCGGCCCGCAGGCTTGTCCGGCGCGTCATAAATATCCGCGCCATATTCATAATAATAGTCACCAAGATGCAGCATGGCATCATAGGTTTCACCTCGTTTCGCGATCAGGTCATAGACGTTGAAAAACCCATGTTCATAATTGGCGCAGGACACGACGGCGAACCGGACTTGATCGGTTTTCCCCGCGGGCAGCGTTTTGGTGCGTCCTGTTGGCGATGTCTCTTCGCTCGTGCGGAACCGATAGTGATAGACGGTGCCGGGTTGCAGGTCTTTGGCCTCGACTTTGACGGTGAAGTCGCGGGCGACACGGGCCTCTGTCTGACCGCTGACAGGGTTGGGAAAGCTCGGGTCTGTATCAATGTCCCATGCAACCGCGACATTACCCGCGTCGTTCGGCGTCACACGGGTCCAGAGGATCACAGACGTTGCCATTGGGTCGCCGGAGGCCACACCATGCTCGAATGTACCGCTGGCGGATTGATCGCCGGATCGCAGACTCTCGATCGACGGCGCGCAAGCGGCGGCGCTACCGAGACCGAGCAGGGCCAGCGCCCCTCTACGCGTTGTGGGTTGTGTCGTCGCGATACCGGATTTATGTGTGTCTGACATAATATATCCCTAGTTTAAGGCCTGACCGTCATCGACGGTCGTGATCGTCCCGGTGATCTGTCGGGACTGATCGGAACAGAGATGGAGGATCACCCCGTCCAAGGCGTCCGCGTCGATCACGCGCCGACGCGGCCATCCGGCCAGCATTTTTTGTCCCATTGGGGTGTCAAACATGCCGTCATTGATTTCTGTCTGGATATAACCCGGCGCAATCATATTCACATTGACGCCCATGCGCGCCCAGTCATGTGCCAAGACGCGCCCCATTTGTGACACGCCGGCTTTAGTCGCGGAATAATAGGCCAGATGCGGCGAAATATCGAAGCTGGTAATGGAGCTGATGAGCACAATCCGCCCGCGCTCGCTTTGTTTGGATCCGGCCTTAATCATGCGCTTTGCCCCTTCGCGCGCCGTGAGGAACACCCCTTTCAAATTGACGTCAAACGTCGTGCTGAAATGTTCAATCGGGTTATCCGTCGCGCGGCCGAGGTCCATCGCAACCCCGGCATTGGCGATCACAGTATCCACGGGGCCGAATTGAGCCTCAATGGCGTCATAGGCGGCGATTGTCTGTGCTTCTGATGTCACGTCAAGTTCGACTGCCATCGCGACGCCGCCGTGGCGTTCAATTTCGGCTTTCAGTTCGGACAAACGGTCCACGCGCCGCGCCGCAAGGGCAACCTTCGCGCCGTGGGCGGCCAAAACCGTCGCCATCCGCGCCCCCAACCCTGACGACGCACCGGTGACAAGAACGACCCGGTCTGAGAGATCATAGGTAAAGGGAGAGAAGGGATCACGCATGGGGCTTATTAGGACTCAGACGAAGGTTTGACCAGTGGCCGACGTCTCACCAATAAATATGACAGCGTTTCGCCGCCCACCCTCAAATTTACGCCCGTCATCACCGCATTTTGTTTCGGCGGTTGATGACAGAATAAGGACTGATCGTGAGCATTCCTGCGACCGTTCCAGATTGATCATAGGATCGTCGGGTCCGTAAGATTTCGGGTAATCCCTTAATTCCGTGACGCATGCCGCGCCATGTCGGTGAAAACCGTCCTGGGCGCCGCGCGCTCCAGAACAGGTAGGCGAGATTGGCGCCAATGTGGAGTGGGAGCAGGACGATCATCAACCCGGTGGGCATGGAAGCAAACCAGGTCCAGATGCGATTGCGGGTGCCGTGATAGACGGCGAAATCAGACGCCGTGCCCGTAATGCCAGAGCCGACATGATGTACAACCGCGTCGTGAACCTGCACCGCGCGACCGCCCATACGGCGCATCTTGAGCGCCAGATCGACATCTTCGTGATAGCAAAAAAAGCGCTCGTCAAAGCCGCCAACAGCTTCGAAATGATCGCGGCGGTAGGCGGCGGCGGCGGCGCAGGGGCCGAAGATAGGAAAGTCCTCAGTATAGGTCCGGACGGGTTTGCCATAGCCGGCGCGGTAGGCGACGCCAAAAATCGACAACTCGTCACCTGTGCCGTCAAACGTGTCGGGATGATCCGCGGTAATTTGCATCGACCCGAGCATGGTCACAAAGGGATTGCGGTTGATTGCGCGGTGCAAGGCGGACAGCCAATCTGGCTTGGCAAAGGCGTCGGGGTTCAGTGTGACGATCCAGTCGGCCCGGGCTTGGACGGCGGCAATGTTATTTCCTGCAGCAAAGCCGAGATTTTCGTCAGCTTCAATGAGGGTAAACCGATCATCCAAAGCGGGCAGGGCGGCAAGGGAGCCATCGACGCTGCCATTATCGACGATAAATGCCTCAAAGTCCGTCACCGTTTGCGCGGCTAGAGCAGCCACGGCACGGCGGAGATAGTCACCGCCATTATAGTTGACAATGATGACCGAGAAGAGGGGGATATCAGAGAGCGGTTCGATAGTGCGCTCCTAACGATAAGGCGCGGTACGCACAATCCCGGCATGAACACCCTCAAGAGCAACATATAAAGGAATTGTTATATCATCTTGCGTGGGTTAGAGGCACACAACATTAAACTTATCTGAGAGCCTCTTTGCCATGAGTGCACATGACTATATTGTAAAAGACATTTCTTTGGCGGCGTATGGCCGCAAGGAATTGGACATCGCCGAAACTGAAATGCCGGGCCTGATGGCGTTGCGTGAAGAGTTCGGTGACAGCAAACCCCTTAAAGGCGCCCGTATTGTCGGCTCGCTGCACATGACCATCCAAACGGCGGTTCTGATTGAAACGCTGACGGCTCTCGGAGCAGACGTTCGTTGGGCATCTTGCAATATCTATTCAACGCAAGACCATGCAGCGGCTGCGATTGCGGAGTCGGGCGTGCCTGTCTTTGCAATCAAAGGTCAGACGCTGACCGAGCATTGGGATTACCTCGACAAATCCTTCTTGTTCCCGGAAGGCGCGAATATCATTTTGGATGATGGTGGCGACGCAACACTTTATGTTCTGCTTGGCGCGCGCGTTGAAGCGGGCGAAACAGACCTTATCGAAGGCGAGCCAGGTTCTGAAGAAGAAGCGGCCATCTTTGCACAAATCAAAAAGCGTCTGGCCGCGAGCCCGGGTTGGTTTACGAAAACACACAATGATATTGTCGGCGTGTCTGAAGAAACGACAACTGGTGTTCACCGCCTTTATGAACTGCAGCGCGAAGGCCGTTTGCCGTTCCCAGCGATCAATGTGAACGATAGCGTCACCAAGTCGAAGTTCGATAATAAATATGGCTGTAAAGAGAGCCTTGTTGACGGTATCCGCCGCGCGACTGACACTATGATGGCGGGTAAAACTGCGGTTGTTCTCGGCTACGGCGATGTCGGCAAAGGTTCTGCGGCGTCCCTTAAAGGCGCGGGCGCTCGCGTGAAAGTCACGGAAGTTGACCCGATCTGTGCGCTGCAAGCGGCGATGGACGGTTTTGAAGTCACGACGTTGGAAGATGCTGTTGCGACAGCGGACATCTTCGTCACAACAACGGGCAATAAAGACGTGATCCGCCTCGAGCACATGCGCGAGATGAAGGACATGGCAATCGTTGGCAATATCGGTCACTTTGATAATGAGATCCAAGTTGTGGCGCTCAACAATCTCAAAATGACCAACATTAAAGATCAAGTTGACATGTATGAGTTCCCTGGCGGGAACCGTATGATCCTTCTGTCTCAAGGGCGTTTGCTCAACCTTGGTAACGCAACGGGTCACCCGTCTTTCGTGATGTCTGCGTCATTCACCAACCAAGTTCTGGCTCAGATTGAGCTATGGGAAGATAGCAAAGCGTCGACGAAGAAATATGGCAACGAAGTTTACATGTTGCCAAAGCACTTGGACGAAAAAGTCGCGCGTTTGCACCTGGAAAAAATTGGCGTGAAGCTGACTAAAATGACCAAGGAACAAGCGGATTATATCGGTGTTCCAGAGCAGGGTCCTTACAAGCCGGAACATTACCGCTACTAAGGTTCGGCTTCTCTCAATCCCGTTTTCCGGGCGCGGCGGGTTATCCGCGCCCCTTCATTCCAGGCCCTGATAAAAACAAAAAGCGCAGAGCCTTAAAATCCTGGAACTACTATCATGTCTCGCCAAACCTATGAGTTCACCTCCGAGTCTGTCTCAGAGGGCCATCCCGATAAAGTTTCTGACCGGATCTCCGATGAGATTGTCGATCTTTACTTCCGCGAAGCCATCAAAGAAGGCGTGGACCCGTGGTCAGTGCGTGTTGCGGCCGAGACGCTGACGACGACCAACAAAGTCGTCATCGCCGGCGAAACGCGCGGGCCGAAATCCATCACGCCAGAGATGATCGAAGCGGTCGCGCGCGCTGCGATTAAGGATATTGGTTACGAGCAGGATGGGTTTCATTGGAAGCATTGCGACGTTGATGTGCTGTTGCACGCGCAATCCGCTGACATCGCGCAGGGCGTAGATGAAGGCTTGGGCTTGCACACGTCTGACGGCGCTGGCGATCAGGGGATCATGTTTGGTTACGCCTCATTGGACGTTCCAGGCGCGTTGATGCCTGCGCCTGTCCACTACAGTCACCGCATTCTTGAGCGACTTGCTAAAGCCCGTAAGGAAGAAGGTCAGGACTGGTTGGGTCCGGACAGCAAATCACAGGTTACAGTCCGGTATCACAATGGTCGCCCTGTGGAAGCGACAGCGATTGTGCTCTCGACACAGCATTTGGACGCAAGCCTGACATCGGCTGAAATCCGCGATCGCGTTGCGCCTTATATTGAGGAAGTCCTCCCGGCGGGATGGATTACGGACCGCACGGTCTGGCACGTCAATCCGACAGGCAAATTCGTCATTGGTGGCCCTGATGGGGATGCAGGCCTAACTGGCCGCAAAATCATTGTCGATACGTATGGCGGCATGGCCCCCCACGGCGGCGGCGCCTTCTCCGGTAAAGATCCAACGAAGGTTGACCGGTCTGCCGCTTATGCGACCCGTTACTTGGCGAAAAACTTGGTCGCGGCGGGTGTGGCGCCGTGGGTCGAAATCCAAGTCAGCTACGCGATTGGTGTTGCTGAGCCGACGTCAATCTATGCCAATGTTGACGATAATAATCCGATTAAAGGAGACAAGATCGAAACGATTATTCGTCAAGTCATGGACTTGACACCGAGCGGCATTCGCAAGCATCTTGATCTCAACAAACCCATCTATGCGCCATCCAGCGCCTACGGTCACTTCGGTCGTGAGCCGGGCGCAAACGGTGAGTTTTCATGGGAACGCACTGACTTGATCGATGAAATCAAGGCGCGGCTTTAGGGCAAACCTTGTCTGACTGGAAGTAAGTGTCTTGCCAGCTCATGAGGTCTATAAAATTGCGAGGGGGTTTAGGGATTTTTCCTATATCTTCACGGGGTTCAAGAAACCCGTCTTTTCCTGGTTTTGGGTAGAGTGATTGATCTGTCGAAGTCGATACAATTGTCGTCGTCGCCCCTGTTCGCATGACGGGAATTCCGTCTTTGAAGGCGGGCTCGAATCGCCATGATTTTAGTGCTTTGCGTGACTTTTTAGAAAATCTAGAGTTTGTGCAGTAACTCGTTTCAATGTTCTCGGCGCGGCCTTTGATATTGACGTTAAATGTGACGCAACAATAGGCGCTTTCACTTGATGAAAACGAGTCCGGGGCTTTTTGTTTCGTGACAACGTAATCCTGGTCGAATGGTGCGTCGGATGCCAATGCAGAACTAAAGATTGAAAACCAGACCGTGATGACGATTAGAGCTCTCATATTTTGATCCTCGTTTTGAAGTCAGTTCGTAGAAATTATTTAACAGTCCAAGATATCATTAGACTTTATTCGAGCATATGAGTCGCCCTATGTCCAAACCCAACCTCACCTGCGTCGCCGCCATTGCGGGTGCTCACGGCATCCATGGCAATCTGAAGGTGAAATCCTTCACGGCGGACCCACTGGCGTTTGCTAGCTATGGTCCGTTACTGGATGAGCACGGCAAGCATCTTTTTACGCCGAAAAATGCCCGCCCTGTCTCTCGGTTTTTCAGCTTAGCCGTCGTTGAGAAAAATACGCGCGAGCAGATTGAGGCGTTGAAGTCGACCAAGCTTTACGTTCCGCGAGCGGCATTACCAGCGGCGGAAGAAGGTGAGTTTTACTATTCCGATTTGATCGGTTTGGATGTCTTTAATCAGGATGCTGAGGCCGTCGGTACTGTCCATGCGGTGCATGAATTTGGGGCCGGCGATACGTTAGAAATAAAGCCGATGACGGGGCCGTCTTTCTATCACCCGTTCACACAACATCATACACCCACGGTCGATATGGCCGCACAGCGCATTGTGATTTTGCAAGAAGACGCGGATGAGGCGCGCGGCGATGGCTATAAGCCTGACGCCTCCGAAAGCGACAAAACTGACGTTCAAGCGCCCGAAGCCGATAAAACCCCTAAAGATTAGCGCGATTTAATCCCATTTCGGGCTTTGGCCCTGACAGCCCTCGCGCATTAGGCTAGGGTGCGTCCGATGACCATCATTCCCGATATCGTCACGACGCCTCCCAAGCTGATGCGGGCCATCCGTGCCGCGATGGAAGGCACCGAATCGGTTCAAGAACGGCTCGATGATTTCGTTGGCGCAATCAGTTCGTCGATGCGGGTCAATGTGGCTTCCATCTATCTGCTGCGTAAAGGCGAAGAGCTGGAGCTGTCGGCGACCAAGGGTCTGAAACGCTCCGCTGTGCATAAGACGCGGATGAAACCGGGTGAAGGTCTGGTCGGCCATGTGGCGCTAACGGCGCGTCCGCTTAATTTGGCCGATGCGCCCGCCCATCCGCTGTTTTCTTATCGGCCGGAAACGGGCGAAGATCCATATAAAGCGTTTCTTGGTGTGCCGATTCTGCGGGGGGGACGAACGCTCGGCGTGTTGGTTGTGCAGAGTAAAGATGACCGAACATTTTCTGAAGATGAAGTCGAAGACCTGCTGACGGTCGCCATGGTGTTGGCCGAAATCATTGTCGATGATGAACGGGTCGGCGGTAAAAAAGCGGCGCTGAAGGGTATTCAGCTGACGCAAATCAAACCAGAAACCCTATCCGGTAAAGCGTTCTCAACTGGCCTCGCGCGCGGACATGCTGTCCTGCATCGTCCACCCGTTGCGCCCGCTAATTTGTTAGCCGAAAATATCGCGCAAGAAGAAGTCCGTCTTGAAGATGCGATTGTGCGACTGCGCGCGCATGTTGATGCGATGGTGTCTGGGGAAACCGCGACGTTAACCCGCGCATCGAGAGATATTTACGAAGCTTACCGCACCTTTGCCTATGACCGGAAATGGGTCGGACGATTGCGCGAAGCGGTGCATTCCGGCCTGACCGCCGAAGCGGCGGTTGAACGGACTCGCAACGAACATCGGGCGCGACTGATGAAGGTGCGCGATTCTTATTTGCGGGCCCGTCTTCATGACCTCGAGGACCTCGCCAATCGTATGCTTCGGCTTTTGGCGGGCGATGTCACATCCCCGGACATTCCCGATGATGCCGTCCTCTTTGCGCGGGAAATCGGTCCGGCGGAATTGCTTGATTATGATCACAGTAAGCTTGCCGCGATCGTGTTGGAAGAGGGTACGATGTCGTCCCACACGTCGATCATCGCCAAAGCACTCGGCTTGCCGCTCGTGGGTCGCGTGACCGGCATTCTTGATCGGATAGAAACGGGTGATGATGTGCTCGTGGATGCCGTTGAAGGCCGGGTCCATTTGCGCCCGCTGGAAACGCAAGTCTCCGGTTTTCAAATGCGGCTCAATATTCGCGGCGAAATGAGCCGGGCTTATGATCAGCTGAAATTCAAAAAAGCGATCACGCGTGATGGGATCGAAGTTGGGCTGATGCTGAATGCGGGCCTGTTGGTCGATCTTCCGCAACTGGATCAGGCGGGCGCGGATGGGATCGGATTATTCCGGACGGAATTCCAATTTATGGTGTCCGATTTCATGCCGCGTTTGGCGCAACAGACGGAGCTGTACCGTAAGGCGATTATGGCGGCTGGCGACAGGCCTGTGACCTTCCGGACGCTCGATCTCGGCGGCGATAAAATTCTGCCCTATATGGACCCTGTTCCAGAAGAAAACCCGGCGATTGGCTGGCGTGCGATCCGGATCGGTTTGGACCGTCCGGGTTTGATGCGCTACCAACTTCGTGCGCTCGTCGCGGCGGGCGCGGGACGACATTTGCGCGTGATGTTTCCGATGGTCACGACTGTGCAGGAAATGGTTGATGCCCGGGCCTTATTTGACCTCGAAATTGAACGGGCTAAAAAATTAGGCCACGAACTACCGGCTAAAATAGAAGTTGGCGTGATGCTGGAAACTCCCAGCCTTGCGTGGCAGATTAATCAAGTTTGCGAAGTGGCTGATTTCGTGTCCGTCGGCGCGAATGATTTGTTGCAATTCTTTTTTGCGGCCGACCGCGATAATGCGCGCGTCGCGGATCGATATGATCCGCTCTCTCCTGCGGCGCTGTCAATCCTGTCTTTCATCGCCAAGCAGTGTCATGTGAATAATACGCCCGTATCTGTTTGCGGCGAAATTGCAGGGCGTCCGCTCGAAGCGGCTTGTCTTGTTGCCCTTGGGTTCAACACGCTCTCCATGCCCGTTACGGGGATCGGTCCGGTTAAAAGCGCGATGATGGCGTTGGATGTCGGCGCGCTTCGCGAACTGATTTTGCCGAACATTAAAGTGACGACGCGCCTTTCTAGCCTTCGTGGAATGGCACGGGAATTTTGCCTCGACACAGGGGTTCCGGTTTAGGATGAAACTTGTCTCTGTCCTCACGCGTAGAACATCCATGAAATACTCTCTGCCCTTATCCTTTGTCGCGCTATTGCTCGTCGCCTGTGGTGAGGCGTCGACAATGGATAGTCCGCAACTCGATGCTGTGACGTCAGTCGGTGCTGATCAAGCCGACGGTCTTCCTGCATCTCTCAATGCGGACGATAAGGTTCTGGTAATGGTCGAACGCCTCGTGCCTGAGGACAATGCCTGCTTGCTCATGATGTCGGTCGCGAACGGGACAGACGAAACGGTCACAGCGGGCCTCTTCGCTTTTGATGTGACGGGGAACGGCGAGACAACCGGGGCGAATATGTTCCCGCAAACCGCAGATCCGGACACAATGGCGACGGCTCAGATTGTTCTCCCGGGGGCAGACTGCGCCGATGTCCAAGTGATTGAAGGCGGTCAGCTTAATTGCAAAATTGCAGACACAGGGGAGAGCTGTGTGAACGCCTCAGAATTGCGGGACGGGATCGTCGATTTCACAGCGAATGATTGATCCCCATGTCGGTTAAGTCGGACAGGCATAAAGGATCCAGCGAACCGGGCCACCCCGATGGGTCAACCTTCACGGCGCGCCTGCTCCCCTCGATGGATGCAGTTTCTGCGCAAGATTGGGATGCGCTGATACCGGATCAAAATTCGGGTGGGTCACATCCCTTTCTCACTCACCGATTTTTACACGCTTTAGAAGCGTCGGGCAGCGCCAGTGTAGAAACTGGTTGGGCCTCCCGCCATATTTGGTTGGAAGATGATGCGGGTGTGGCGATTGGGGCGGCACCGCTCTATGCGAAAAACCACAGCCAAGGCGAATATGTGTTTGATCATGGTTGGGCGGATGCGTTGGAACGCGCGGGCATTCCTTATTATCCCAAACTGCAATGTTCCGTTCCATTTACGCCCGCGACCGGGCCACGCTTGCTGTCTAAGACGACAGAGGGCAAACGCGCCCTACTCATGACCATGGCGCAGGCCTGTGACCAACTCGATTGCTCCGGCGCGCATTTAACGTTCCTGACCGACGCTGACCGCGCCGCGACAAAAGAGGCGGGTTTTCTGCAACGGACTGACCGCCAGTTCCACTTTATCAATCGCGATTACGCCAATTTCGATGCGTTCCTCGAAAGTCTGACGTCCCGCAAGCGCAAAAATATTCGTAAAGAACGCGCGGCCGCCCAAGACGGGGTCATCATTCGTCGGCTCACTGGAGATGAGCTAAAGCCAGAGCATTGGGATATATTCTACCAATGCTATTTAGATACGGGACAGCGTAAATGGGGTCGCCCCTATCTCAACCGCGAGTTCTTCGCCCGCATTCACGAGACCATGGCTAATGATATTGTGCTCATTATCGCGTGGATGGACGGCGATCCCGTCGCGACCGCGCTTAACTTCATCGGCTCTGACGCGCTCTATGGGCGCAATTGGGGCGCGCTCGTCGACAAGCCGTTCCTGCATTTTGAGCTTTGCTATTATCAAGCGATTGAGGCCGGCTTAGAGTTGGGGCTACCGCGCGTCGAAGCGGGGGCGCAAGGTGAACATAAGCTTGCGCGTGGGTATGAACCCGTCACCACGCATAGCGCACACTACCTCGCCCATGCAGGTCTGGCCGACGCCGTCGGGGATTATTTAGAGCGCGAACGCAAAGCTGTGGATTGGGACATCAAAGTGCTGGAGCGCCACACGCCGTTTCGGAAATCTTCGTCTACCCCCTCAGAATAACGCGTCTTAGTGGAACAAGTCTGACACTTGCGGCGTTTGGATAAGACTAGGGAGAGACTCATGTCATCATTTTCAATTTATTTTCTTGGCGTCGTCGTCGTGGTTATTGCTTTGGCGTTTGGCGCGACCCTGCTCGGTATTCCACCGCTTTGGACTAGTATTGCGGCCCTCGTAATCATCGGATTTGGTCTTATGGGCGCCGTGCGTAAGACACGCGAAAAAGACGACACAAGTACATCCGACTAACTCAAACCCTTTTATCGCACGGTCCTGTTTGCTAAGGGCTAAACCTGCTGGCGTGGGAAAGGCCTGATAATGAGTGATTGGGTAACGATGGAATTTTGGAAACTCGGAGCCATTGGGCTTAGCGTGTTTCTTATGGTTTTGGCATTAATAGGCCTCAATCGGCTCTTCGGACTCCGCAGTTTTTCTAAATTAAGCGGGTTCGATTTCGCGATCACGGTCGCATTTGGCTCTGTCTTGGCCGGGACGGTAATGGCCGAAGATCCGCCCGTCGCCCAAGGTGCGAGCGCGCTGCTGTGCCTCTTCATTTTACAAGCGATCCTCGCCTATGCGCGCCGGGAATGGACGTGGGCAAGTTCGCTTATGAATAATGAACCGCGTCTCGTTTGGCGCGACGGGACTTTCTTCGAGGATCAGATGAAAGCGGCGCAAATTACGCGATCGGATATTATCGCGAAAATGCGTGAAGCCAATGCGATCCGGATTAAGGATGTCCTCGCCGTTATTGTCGAAACTACAGGGGACATTACCGTCCTTCACGACACAGGGGATAACCGCGAAATTGACAATCGTTTGATGGAGGGGGTGAAGGGCTGGAAAACTGGATGATAGGCTGGTTCTGCCGTCGCTTTGCCCTATACTCCACTCATGTCTCTACACGGCCCCTATGATTCCGAAAATATCTTTGCGAAGATCCTACGTGGGGAGGTTCCGGCGGCCGTAATTGCAGACGAAAAGTTTGCCGTCGCCATTATGGACGCCTTTCCCCAAGCCCCAGGTCATTGCCTCGTTATTCCAAAATCGCCGACGCGTAATTTACTCGACGTCGCGCCAAAAGATATGGGACGTTTGTTCGGGCTCGTCCAACGTGTTGCAATCGCCGTTGAGAAGGCACTCAAACCGGATGGAATCATTGTCACGCAGTTCAACGGCGCGCCCGCTGGACAAACCGTTTTTCATACGCACGTTCACATTATTCCGCGCCATGATGGTGCCGTAATGGCGGGACACGGAAATGCGGAAATGGGCGACGCGGAAGAACTCACTGCACTGGCGGCCCGCATCCGTGCCGCGCTTGACTAAACGCTCCTAGTTTAAAAAGGATATTTCAAATGAAACATTGGCTTCTTTTTGCATCCGCCGCCGCATTGGTTGCGTGCTCCAACGCGAACGAAGCTGAGGTCACGGATCCGGTCGAAACGACAGAGATGATGGAAACTCCGCCTTTCTATGACGTCAAAGGCCAGTATGAAAAATTCGCCGAAATCCGGATGAAACCGGACACGGCGTTTCTCACAGACAGTGAGCGCGCTGTCGTAAACAAGCTGATGCAGATCGGTCCCTTATTGGACGATGTGTTCCTGCTGCAGCGCAATGCTGAGAATGATGCGATCCGCCGCCGTGTTGCGGCCACAGGTGATCCGGCCGCGCTTGCGATGTTTGACCTGCATTTTGCGCATTGCGACGGGCTGGAAGATGATGCGCCGTTTGTAGACGGGCTAGACACCTGTCCGGTGGGGAGCGGCTTTTATCCTGCGGACATGACGAAGGACGAATTTGAAGCTCATCTGGTGGCTAATCCTGACGATCGGCCAGCATTTACGTCTGGTTACACGGTCATTCGCCGCAATGCAGAGGGCGGACTTTATGCCGTGCCTTATTCGGTTGAATATTCTGATTATTTGGACACGGTTGTCCGCCTGATGCGTGAAGCCGCCGCCTTGTCGGAAGAGCCGACGCTAAAGCGGTTCCTGACCCTGCGCGCCGATGCGTTTGAGAGCGATGATTATTTTGAATCTGAGCTGGCGTGGATGGATCTCGAAGGCCCGATTGAAATCGCGGTCGGTCCTTATGAAGTTTATGATGACGGCCTATTTGGATACAAAACAGCCTATGAGATGTTTTTGACGCTCAAGGACCCGGACGCGTCTGCCGCGCTCGACAAATACAAAGCTTTCCTGCCAGCGATGGAAGCGAATTTGCCTGTCGCGGACAGCTATAAGAATACCAGCCGCGGCTTTGAGAGCCCCATCGCCGTTGTCGATCAAATTAAGGGTGGGGGCGATAATACGAACGGCGTGCAAACCATTGCCTTTAATTTGCCCAATGATGAACGTGTGCGCGAAGCCAAGGGCGCCAAAAAGGTTATTCTGTCCAATGTGCTGGGCGCAAAATATGACCGTATTCTAGCTCCGATTGGCGAACGTGTGCTTGTGCCTGAACAAGCCGCGCTGACGGCGAAAAAATGGATGAGTAATAATACGCTATTTCACGAATTGTCCCACTCGCTTGGACCCGGTGTTATCATCGTCGATGGTCGGGAGACTGAAGTGCGGCTGGAACTTAAAGATCTCTATTCCGGGATCGAAGAGGGCAAAGCGGACGTGATGGGCGCCTATAACATCCTTTATATGATGGATGAGGGTGAGTTGGACGCGGACGACCGCAATGCGTTTTTGGCGACTTATTTCACAGGTAAATTCCGTTCCATGCGCTTCGGCACAGGCGCGGCACATGCCAAGGGCGCGGCCTATCAATATCGCTATTTCCGTGAAGTTGGGGCGGTTGAGTGGTTGCCAGAGCAAGAGCGTTTCCGCATTGATTTCGATAAGCTCGCACAGGCGATCTCTGATCTGACCGGCAAGGTCGTGATGTTGCAAGGCGACGGCGATTATGACGCGGCGAAGGCGTTCATGGATCGCTACGCAAGCTTGGATGCAGAAGCCGAAATCGTGCTCAGTAATCTTGACGATATTCCCTACGACATTCGCCCAATCTATCCGAACGGCATCTAGATACCTCTTTCAGGGTATTAAAAAAGCCCCGCCGGGTTCCGGCGGGGCTTTTTTTTAGATTTTGCAAGGCGTCGGCTAGTTGGTTTCGACGTCAAATCCGCTTTCGCTGACATCAATCGACAGGTCAGGTTCGTTGCTTTCTTGAACCATAAAAAAGCCGACGGCGAGGACGGCGACGACAATAGCACCGATGATGAAATAGAGCGGGTTTCCGCTTGATTTATTGGCCATGAGAATTCTCCCTTCAAGGACAGACATATAACGCGTCATGCGACACTTTGTTCCATCTGTCTAGTTTATGGCTTGACCCAAATCGCGCTGCTCCAGGCGCGGTCCTGAATGACGGCGTGCATATTGGGGCTTGGCGCCGTTCCGGCACGCAAGGCGTCCCATGTGCTCCAGCGGCACTTGGGGCGTTCCAGCACGCGAAGATAATAGGCCGCAGGCCTGTCGGCACTGGGGTTAGGGTCATTCCAAATAGCGGAGAGTTCACCGGATCCTGCGCCGGCTGACTGGCACGTCGCGAGATCAACACGACCAACCGGAAGTTGGCAGCGATGTGTGGTGGGGTCAATCGGGGCGCCGCCTGCACAGGCGATATCGTAAATCTCTTCAGACCCATCCGCACGTAACGCGATGATCTGTAACCGTTCTAGGGGTTCGCCGTCGGGGTCGGCGTAGCCCATCGCTATGACGGTTCCGGGCCTATCCACTGTGGCGCCCATTGGAACACCCGTGGCATAAGCACGGGTGAGCATATCGGCGGCGATGAGGTCAGTCGGCGCATAGTCCCCCATAAACATCCTGACTTTGAGGCGAGGGCCGGAGGTGGCGAAGGTTTCGCGCGCGCGCATAGCGTCGAAAATATCGTCACGTGTATTGGCATCAGCCCAAACACCCGCCAGCCCGGACGCGCCATATTGCGGCGCGGCGACCAAGTCGTCTTCATCATAGGACTGTCCCGCCCAGCCTTTACGTGGATCGCTCGGCACGGACCGCCGCATGTCATTATCCATGTCGTGGGAGAATTTTCCAAAATGCCTTTTTTCAGAAAGAGACGGCGCGCCGAGATGGGAATCTGAGCTGCCAATCACACCAAACTCATACGGGTTACCAAGCCCGGAAACCTCCATGTCGAGTCCTTGGGCGAGTGCATTTCTGATAAAACTGCCCGGCACTACGGTGGAAGTCTCATTCGAGCCGATGAGGTTGCGATATTGCTCAAAATTCGCCCATTCATCATTTGGCGCGAGGCGGGGATGCGTCTCGGACGTGCCTTTGAGTTGTGTGATTTCGACGAGTGGTTCGTTGCGCATGCGCTGCGCAACGTAGGCTGGCGTCATCGCCGATCCGTCCGTTTGCACTTGCGCGAACATCATCCCGTTACTGGCATTGCTATTGTGCGGAATGGATAAAAGCTCGTGACCCGCTGTTCGTTGCTGATCCATCCAGTCCCACAGATCTTCCGGATTGGGACTGTCCAATGTAGTGAATAAACGGTCCGGGGCTCTGTCTTTGAAAATCACATTGCGGTGCAAATTGGCTGCTCCCATGTCCGTGACTTGCACCATGGATGTGAATTCATAGCCCGCAAATGTTGTGAAGGTGCCAGGGGCATTATGTCGGTCTGCGGCTGCCACCGTATCAGACCAAACGCTACCCATATGGGCGCGGTCATAAATATCATCAATCGGAACGCCTTGAACAACCGACGCGCCAATACGGAGAAAATTTGTCCGGCGGTCCTGCGCGAATATGGCAAAAATAGACTTGGCTGTTTTGGTGTCAGACAGCGGATGCCCACGGGTGCGCATGGCCTTCACGACACCCAGATATTCGCCGTGATCTGTGACTGAATAGAAATCGAGCGGGGGGCCGGACAGCGTAATTGGCGTGCCCGCGCCATTGTCGATTGTCCGTCCGCGCGCAAAAGCATAGGCGTCGTCCGGTGATGCGCGCGTGCCGAAAATATAGGCGTCGAAACTGTTTTCTGTATGGATGTGCAAGTCGCCAAAGAGCGCAACTTTCGTCGGAGTGCGAATAATCTCGGCGGCGGGTTGCGCGACAGGCGCCGGAGGTTCCGTGGACTGTTCAGCCGCATTGCATCCCGTAAGTGCCATGAGGGCTACGCCATACATCAAACGTTTCATCGCCGTCTCCATTGATAACCCGAGCTTAGAGTGGGAAAGGGAGGGCGTCAAAGCGGATCATTTACATATCAGAGCAACGATCCCAGCCTACGTTCTTTACAGAAATAGCTGTGTTGCGGGATTATTGGTTTCGTCCCAAAACGGAAATCCAATCGCGGCGAGACTTTCTTCCAGCGCGGGCTGATCTGCGTGGGGGATTTGAAAACCACACAAGACATGACCTTCGGCGGCACCGTGATTACGGTAGTGAAAGAGGCTAATATTCCAACGCGCATCTAGGGCCGTCAGGAATTGGCCGAGCGCGCCGGGGCGTTCTGGAAACTCAACCCGGTAGATGGCCTCACCCTCAGTTCTGTCGGATCGGCCGCCGCCCATATGGCGTAAGTGACGTTTGGCGAGGCGGTCGCCAGACAGGTCATGCGCGGTGACATTGGCTTGGCGCAAGGCATCCATCACCGCGTCACGTTCCGAGCCCGATTTAATCTTCAAACCAACTAAAAGGTGCGCGTTGCTATTGGTTTGATAGCGGTAAGAGAACTCTGTGACAGCGCGATTGCCAAGCGCTTCAACAAAGGCGCGAAATGCGCCGCGTTGTTCTGGGATGACGGCGGAAAACAACATTTCTTCGCCCGCGCCCAATTCGGCTCGTTCAACCACATGGCCGATCCGGTCGAAGTTTACATTCGCACCGGATACGGTGACAACACAGTCCCCGTTGGGCGCCGTGCCGTTCGCGACGTCGCGTTTTAGCCCTGCTAGCGCCAGCGCACCGGCGGGTTCGACGACTGTCCGGGTGAGCTCAAAAATATCGCGGACAGCGGCGGCAATCGCGTCATTGCTGACGGTCACGCAGGCATCGACCACCTGTTCACAAATCGCGAAGGTGAGCTGGCCAAAGGTTCGCACTGCGACCCCGTCGGCAAAGCCATCAACGTGATTGAGCGGCACGGGGTGTCCGGCCTCTCGCGCGGCTTTTAATGTTGCGGCCCCAATGGGTTCGACGGCAATGATCCGTGTTTCGGGCGAGTGCACGCGGGCATAGGCGCCAATCCCGCTGACGAGGCCGCCTCCGCCCGTGCAGACATAAATAGCGGCAACGTCGCGCGGGGCATCTTCGAAAATTTCTTTTCCGACCGTGCCTTGTCCAGCGATGACGTCGAGTTCGTCAAACGGGTGGATAAAGACCGCGCCGGATTGTTCAGCGTATATGAGGGCGGCGACACAGGCGTCGTCATATGTATCGCCGATAAGCTGGGTCTTCGCGCCACGCGCTTGCACAGCAGCGACTTTGATAGATGGCGTCGTAACGGGCATGAAAATCAACGCGTTAATGCCATGATAGGCGGCGGCTTTGGCGACCCCTTGGGCGTGGTTGCCTGCACTGGCGGCGCACACACCGCGCGCTTTCTCAGCATCTTTCAGCGCCGACATCCGGTTGGCCGCCCCCCGAATTTTAAACGAAAAAACATCCTGTAAATCTTCGCGTTTCAGCCAAATATTTCGCCCTAACTCCTCAGACAGTTTTGGCGCGAATTGCAATGGGGTCCGAGATGCGAGTTCATAGACTCGCGCCGCATCGATCCGCGCCGCGATATCGTGGAGGTCCGGTTGCATGATTACACGGTGAGCCGTTGCGCAACCGCTGCGCCGACTTGAGCGGTTGTGAATGAGCCACCCAAATCACCCGTCACATCACCCGCCGTAAGCGCGTGCTCGACGGCGGCTTCAATGGCGGTGGCTTCCGTATCAAGACCGAACGAGAGGCGTAACATCCACGCCGCAGAGAGGATCATGGCCAGCGGGTTCGCTTTGCCTTGCCCAGTGATGTCGGGGGCCGAGCCGTGGATCGGTTCATACATGCCAACGACCTTGCCATCGTCGCGCGCATCCGACAGGGATGCGGACGGGATGACGCCCATAGATCCGCATAGGACGGAGGCTTCATCCGTGAGAATGTCGCCAAACATATTCTCCGTCAGCACGACGTCAAAGTCGGAGGGACGAGTCAGCATATGCATGGTCATCGCGTCGACCAAGAGATGCTCTAACTCGACTTCAGGATAATCAGTCGCCACGCGCTCAACTGTTTCTCGCCACAGTCGCGACGTCTCCAACACATTAGATTTATCAACCGAGGTGACTTTCTTACGCCGGGTCATCGCGAGATCGAATGCTTTGATGGTGATCCTTTCGACTTCTGCTTCCGAGTAGCGGCATTCATCAAAGGCCCCCTCCGCGTCGCGGCCCTTTTTGCCGAAATAGATCCCACCCGTGAGTTCCCGCATGACAACGAAATCCGTACCTTCGAGTCGATCGCGTTTGAGCGGTGCGCGGTCGAGCAACGCCTCATAAGGTTTGCAGGGGCGGATATTGGCATAGAGGTTGAGGCGTTTGCGCAGCGGCAGGAGTGCGCCGAGTTCGGGCCGCTCTTCGCCTTTCAAGTGATCCCATTTCGGACCGCCGACAGCGCCGAGCAAAACCGCGCCGGTGCGTTGGCAGGACTCAAAGCTCACCTCTGGCAACGGTTTCTCGCCCGCATCAATGGCCGCGCCGCCAGCAAGGTGTTGCTCAATGTTTAGCGTGTGACCGAACTGCTTCGCCATCGCGTCCAGTACGGCGAGCGCAGCGGCGCCCACTTCAGGGCCGATCCCGTCACCGGGCAGGTAGGTGAAATTGATCTTCATTTGGCCTGCGCCTTTTCATAGGCGGCAATTGCGCCCGCTTGTCCGTCGAGATAGCCGAGCTCGTCCACGCCTTCGATCAGGCAGTGCGCAGAAAAATCATCGACATCAAATTTATAGGTGCCGCCATTGCCGGGGAGGCGGACTTCGCGCTTCGTCAGATCAACTGTGACCTCTGCGCCCGGATGATCCAGCAGCCAACGGTGCGCGCCTTTATCTATGACAATTGGCAGCAGCCCATTTTTGACAGCGTTAGAGCGGAAAATATCAGCGATCTCTGAGCTAATCACAACGCGGAAACCATAATCCGTGAGTGCCCACGGCGCATGTTCACGCGAACTGCCGCAGCCGAAATTATGGCCCCCGACGAGGATTTGTGACGCTTGTGCGTTCGGCGTGTTGAGCAAGTGATCGGTCGGGCTGCCGTCTTCGTTCCAACGCCAGTCGTTAAACGCGTGCGGACCAAGCCCGTCGCGAGAGGTGACGGATAGAAACCGCGCGGGAATGATCTGATCTGTGTCGATATTCTCGGCCGGGAGGACGACAGTGCGCGACGTCAGCGAGGTGAGGGGCGCGTTGCTCATGATCCTAATCCTGCGACGCTCGTGACCACACCCGCAACCGCGCTGGCGGCGGCTGTTTCCGGGCTGGCCAGAACAGTGCGCGCGCCGGGGCCTTGCCGTCCGGCGAAGTTGCGGTTGCTCGTGCTGACGACCAGCTCGCCAGGCGCGGCCTTATCGCCATTCATCGCGATACACATGGAACAGCCGGGCTCACGCCATTCTGCGCCCGCGGCAATGATGATTGTGTCGAGGCCTTCGGCTTCGGCCTCGGTTTTGACTTGTTCGGATCCGGGCACGACGATCATGCGTACGCCTTTGGCAACTTGGCGGCCTGACAGCACACCCGCCGCCGCGCGCATGTCTTCCAAACGGCCATTGGTGCAAGACCCGATAAAGACGCGGTCGACGGTCTGGTTGGCCATCGTCTGGCCCGCCTTGACCTGCATATAATCAAGCGCCTTGGCGTCAGCTTCATTTTTCGATTTCGGGATTAAAGCATCGATCGGCGCGGCCATGCCAGGATGGGTGCCATAGGTCGCCATTGGACGAATTTTCGACGCGTCCATGTGCACGACTTTATCGAATGTTGCGCCGTCGTCAGTGGTCAATGCGCGCCATTTCTCGACAGCCGCATCATAATCTTCCGGCGCATGTGGTCGTCCACGTAAATACTCGAACGTCGTGTCGTCTGGCGCGATCAAGCCACAGCGGGCGCCCGCCTCAATACTCATATTACAGACCGTCATGCGGCCTGACATACCCATCTGCTCAAATACTGCGCCGCGATATTCCAGCGCGTAGCCTGTGCCTCCGCCGACGCCGATTTCGGCGATGATCGCGAGGATGACATCCTTGGGCGTCACGCCCTCGACCAGCTCACCCGACAGCTCAATCGCCATGGTCTTGGGTTTGCGCATCAACAGGCACTGCGTCGCCAGCACATGGCCGACCTGCGTCGTGCCAATCCCGAACGCAATCGCCCCGAACGCGCCGTGTGTGCTGGTATGGCTGTCGCCGCAGACAATCGTCATGCCCGGTTGAACCGCGCCGAGCTCTGGCCCCATGACGTGGACGACACCGCGGTAATCGCTGTCCCAGCCATGGGTTTCAATCCCGTGTTCAGCGGCATTATCCAGCAGTGTCGCGACCTGCGTGCGCGACTGTTCATTAACGTAAAGCGGCTCGCCGTGTCCGTCTTTTAACGTCGGTGTTGAATGGTCGATCGTCGCGAGTGTCCGGTCGGGGCAACGGACTTTGAGGCCCCGCTCGCGCAACACGGTAAACGCCTGCGGGGAGGTGACTTCGTGGATCAGATGCAGGTCGATATAGAGCGTCGCCGGGTTCGCCGCCCGCTCAGCGGTGACGACATGGGCGTCCCAGATTTTATTGAAGAGGGTTTTAGCCATATCAATGCTGCGCCGCAATGGACCCGGTCCGCACCGCGCGCCGTTCGATCCGGTTGATGACGTCAAGCCAGGCGAGCGCACTGGCCAGCACGGTATCCGTGCTCGCCCCGCGCCCTTGGTAGCTCTCAAATTCTGTTGCCACGCGCACAGTCGCTTCGGCCATCGCGTCTTCACCGCCGGAGACAGAATTGACGGCGTAATGTTCCAAAGTCATCGGCGTGTCGGTAATTTGGCTGATCGCATCAAACACCGCATTCATCGGGCCAAGCATTTCGGATACGTGCTGTTGCGTTCGACCGTCCTCATGGCGGAGGCTGACGGTGGCTTTGGGGATCCGGTTTTCGTCCGACCCGGCAGAGACGTAGAGGCTCTCGATCTCCCACGGGCCGGGCTGGCCAACGGCCTCGCCCAGAATGAGGGATTCAATATCGCTGTCGAAGACTTCTTTCTTGGCGTCGGCCAATTCTTTGAACGACACAAATACGGATTGAAGTTGATTATCCGACAGGGTGAAGCCGAGTTTTTCCGCGCGGTGGCGCAGCGCGGCGCGGCCCGAATGTTTACCGAGCACGAGGTTGTCCGTGCTGACCCCGACATGTTCTGGCTTCATGATTTCATAGGTCTCGCGGTTCGCCAGCACGCCATGTTGGTGAATGCCGCTCTCATGCGCGAAGGCGTTTTTGCCGACGATGGCTTTGTTGCGCGGCACCGCATTGCCTGTAATCGCGGCGAGCAGTTTGGACGCGCCGTAAAGGCCTTCGGTCCGCACGCCTGTGTCCATGCCAAAGAAATCGCGACGTGTGCGCAGCGCCATCACCACTTCTTCCAGCGCGCAATTGCCCGCGCGTTCGCCAATGCCGTTGAGCGCACATTCGACTTGGCGCGCGCCGCCGCGGATCGCCGCGAGGGAGTTGGCAACGGCGAGACCCAAATCGTCATGGCAATGGGCCGACCATGTCACGCCGTCCGCACCCTCAACCTCGGTCGTGAGGAAGCGGAACAGATCTTCGATTTCTTCGGGTGTGGTGTAACCAACCGTGTCGGGCATGTTGATCGTCGTTGCCCCCGCTTGGATCACTGCTTCGCAGACGCGTTTCATATAATCGCGTTCCGTGCGGATCGCGTCTTCGCAGGAAAATTCGACGTCGTCCGTATATTGCCGCGCGAGTTCCACGCCGGCGACGGCCCGGCGGACAATCTCATCCTTGTCCATCTTCAGCTTGAATTCGCGGTGCAGCGGGGAGGTCGCAATAAAGGTGTGAATGCGGCCGGACCGGGCCGGTTTGATCGCTTCACCCGACGCGCGGATATCGCCGTCATTACAGCGCGCGAGCGAACACACAGTCACGTCTTTGACCATCTCGGCGATGGCCTTGATGCCTTCGAAATCACCGGGTGAGGCAGCGGCAAAACCCGCCTCGATCACATCCACGCGCAGACCTTCCAGCGCTTCTGCCATGGCGAGTTTTTGGCCGGATGACATAGAAAAGCCGGGGGCTTGCTCGCCATCGCGCAGCGTGGTGTCGAAGATTTTGACGGTGTTAGTCATCTCAATTTGTCATTCCGGCCCAGGCGCGCAGCGTTACAGAGCCGGGACCTATCATTTGCAAAACAGAGGCTATGGAGGTCGTCGTTAGGTCCCGGATCTGCGGGCTTCGCCCTTGTCCGGGATGACAGCTTTGTCTTTGAGCCGTTCCCATCACGCCCGTTCCGCCCGTTTCCGACGGCCAACTTTCTCCGCGCTGACGACGTTGTAAAGCCGCTCTAGCTGCTTGCATAAAATGTCGAGATTGCGGGGACCGCCAATGTCTTCGATCCGCACGAGCAGGTCGAAATCCCCGTCGACGCGCTGCGTGCAATGCACGTCGCGGTAATCATATCCGCGCCGCTCAATCGTGCCGAGCGTGCGCAGCAAGGTGCCGGACACATCATGCAGGACAATTTTGAGCGTCCCGCCAACACCGGAGGATTCGAAGATTTTATCGCGTTGGAGTTCAGTCATGACTGTGTCCGTTTTTCAATTTTTTCAGCAACAAGAGCAGAGGTCATTGCGACCGCAATAAATGGGAACGTGATCCAGATTGCATAAATCCACATTGGAAAACTACGCTTTCCATATTCATATGCGGCACCTGATATGTAACCTAATATCGGCGAGACTGCCATAATTAGAGTTACAGCTACGAGGAGTATAACTATGGTGGGTAGGGGCCTAACTACATGGCGCTTTGGCCAAAGAATTACTCCCCACGATAATAGGAAGGCTCCAAAACAGATTAAACTCATAAGTACCCAAAAAGAGGTGTTTTCAGGCACCCATTTAGTCACCAGTGCGAGAAACCACGGGCCAAATAAAAACACAGCAATTGGTAAACCTCGCTTCACACTTATCGCTCCATCATATCCGCATTAGACCGACCCGGCGGCACGAGTGGCCAGACGTTCTCGCCCGGATCGATTTTGACGTGCATCAAAACGGGGCCGTCTGTGCTGAGTAGGCGGTCAATGCCGGCGTCGACTTCGTCGCGGGTGTTGACGGTGAAGGCGTCGATCTGGAACGCTTTAGCGAGCAGGGCGAAATCGGGGTTGTCGTCGAGGTTGGTCTCAGAATAATTCTTATCAAAGAAGACTTCCTGCCATTGCCGCACCATGCCGAGCACGGAGTTATCCAGCAGCACGATTTTAAGCGGAATATTATAGCGGTTCAGTGTCGCCAGCTCCTGAATATTCATCATGATCGAGCCGTCGCCTGTCACCGTAATCACGGTGCGTTCCGGCGCGCCGAGTTTTGCGCCGAGGCCTGCCGGAATGCCAAAGCCCATGGTGCCAAGGCCGCCGGACGTGATGTGGTCTTTGGGCTCATCGAAATAACAATGTTGCGCGACCCACATTTGGTGCTGGCCGACATCGCAGGTAAAAATCGCGCTATCGGGCGCACGGCGAGACAGATCGTGGAGCAGTTTGGGCGCGTAGACAAATTCGCCGGGTGCGTCGTAATTCCATTCATGTTCTGTGCGGCGACCATAGCACAGCTCCGTCCATTCACGGATGTTCGGGGCCGCGCCGCCGTCAAACGGGTCGAGCGCGGCGAGGTTCTTTTTCAAGCTCCCGTCCAGCCCGACATTGACGCGGCGGAGCTTATTAATCTCCGCAATATCAATATCCATATGGATGACCTTGGCATCTGGCGCGAAGGTATCCAACTTACCTGTCGCGCGGTCATCGAACCGTGCGCCCGCGACAATCAACAGGTCGCATTCCTGCACCGCATAGTTCGCCGCGCGCAGCCCGTGCATACCGAGCATACCGAGATAGTTGGGGTGATCGGACGGCAAGGAGCCAAGGCCCTTGAGCGTCGAGACCACAGGAATTTGGGTGCGCTCAACGAGTTCACGCAATTCCGCCACGCCGTCGCCTTGCGCGATACCGCCGCCAATATAAAACAGCGGTTTTTTCGCCGCGCGCATAAGCTCTTCCGCCGCCGCAATATCCTGGCTCTGACCCATTTCGGGTTTGACCTTGGGATAAGGCCGCCAGCGGTGACGTTCCGTCGTGACCGCGTTGGCAACATCTTTGGGCAGATCAATCAGCACTGGGCCAGGACGGCCTTCGGCAGCAATGAAATAGGCTTCGGCGACCATGCCAGGAATGTCAGCCGGGTCGCGCGCGATATAGCTGTGCTTGACGATGGGCATAGTGATGCCAACGATGTCGACTTCTTGGAACGCATCTGTGCCCATCAAATCGGACGGCACTTGACCCGTGATGAACACGACGGGCACAGAATCGAGGTATGCGTCCGCAATCGCGGTGACGAGGTTTGTCGCGCCCGGACCAGATGTCGCCAGCGCCGTGCCGACCTTGCCCGTCGCGCGGGCGTAGCCAATCGCCGCCATGCCGCAGCCTTGTTCATGACGGCAGAGAATATGCGTCAAGCTGGTGCGCGGCAGCACATCATAGACGGGCATGATCGCCCCGCCCGGATAGCCGAAAATAATATCAACGCCTTGCGCTTCAATCGCTTCGAGCAAGAGCAGCGCGCCGGATTTCGGGTCACGGTTTTCCATGACCTCGGTCTGCTGCTTGGTGAACTGTGTGGCTGTGGTCATTTTATGGTTTATTTCCGGCCTATATTGTCGGGGCTCCCCGCAACATTACGCCATCCCGTTAAAGGTCCCGGCCATAAAGGCCGGGAACGGGTGAGTTAATTCACATCCTTATCGATTATCTTATTCGCGGCGATCCACGGCATCATGTCGCGAAGCTCGCCACCGATTTGTTCGATCTGATGCTCGGCCATGTTACGGCGGCGGGCCGTCATGGACGGGTAACCCATGGCGCCTTCCATGATGAAGTTCTTGGCGTAAGTGCCGTCTTGAATATCTTTCAGGCACTTGCGCATCGCGGCGCGTGAGCTCTCATTCACGACGGCTTCGCCCGTCACATATTCGCCGAATTC
Organism: Litorimonas sp.; assembly: GCA_051251645.1. Taxonomy (GTDB): domain Bacteria; phylum Pseudomonadota; class Alphaproteobacteria; order Caulobacterales; family Maricaulaceae; genus Litorimonas. The sequence continues at coordinate 261,922 of JBPOEY010000001.1, forward strand.
CGCATTATTGGAGATCGAGTAATTCATGTTGGCGATGCCGCCTTCATAGATCAAATCAACGATCAATTTGGTTTCATGCAGACATTCGAAATAGGCCAGCTCTGGCGGATAACCCGCTTCTGTAAGTGTCTCGAAACCCATTTTGATCAGCTCAACGATGCCGCCGCAAAGAACCGCTTGCTCACCGAACAGATCGGTCTCAGTTTCGTCCTTGAACGTTGTGTAGATGATCGCAGTCCGACCGCCGCCGATGGCGGACGCGTAGGACTTGGCGATTTCCAACGCTGCGCCGCCGTTCGCGTCTTGGGCGACAGCGATAAGGTCAGGAATACCGCGGCCCTGTTCAAATTCATTGCGGACCGTGTGACCCGGGGCTTTGGGTGCCACCATGATGACGTCAAGATCGCGGCGGGCGACGACTTGGCCGTAATGGATGGCGAAACCGTGACCAAACGCGAGAGTCGCGCCTTCTTTGATATTGGGTTCAATATCTTCGCGATATATTTTGGACTGCCACTCATCCGGGGTCAGCACCATGACCACGTCTGCGCCTTTGACAGCGTCGGCGGTCGCTTTTGACTCAAGCCCGTCTGACTTCACTTTTTTATTCGTTGCAGATGTGGGCTTTAGGCCCACAACCACGTCAACGCCGCTGTCTTTGAGGTTGAGCGCGTGGGCGCGGCCCTGACTGCCGTAGCCGAGGACGGCAACACGTTTGCCCTTGATGATGTCCAGATCGCAGTCTGCGTCATAGAAAATTTCGATACCCATGAGAGTTTAGTCCTGTTGGAAGGGGAAAGAGGTGACCGCGCCTTTAGACGCAGAGCCGACGAGAGCGGCAAATTTGGCGTAAGCGCCGACGGTGTCGCGGGGCAGGGAGGGTGTCCAGCCTTCTGCGCGTGCTTTTAAGTCGGCATCAACGTTGATGGTTTGGGCTTCGACGTCGATCGTAATGAGGTCGCCGTCCTCAACGAACGCAATCGGCCCGCCGTGCGCGGCTTCGGGGGCGACGTGACCAATCACGAAGCCATAGCTCGCGCCGGAAAAACGACCGTCGGTGATGAGCGCGACATGATCCGCCAAATCTTGACCGACGAGGGCCGCTGTCACGCCGAGCATTTCGCGCATGCCGGGTCCGCCGCGCGGTCCTTCATTGCGGATGATAACCACGTCGCCTTTGTGAATGCCGTTGTTTTGCACAACCTCGAAACAGGCTTCTTCGCTCTCAAACACGCGCGCGCGGCCTTCGAAGTGGAGCGCACCGTGGCCCGCCAATTTGACGACGCAGCCTTCGGGCGCGAGGTCCCCATAAAGAATACCGTAGCCGCCACGCGATTTCACGGGGGCTGCGAATTCGCGCACAACGTCTTGGCCTTCGGCTTCAGTGCTGTCGGCGATTTCTTCAAACAAAGAGCGCCCCGTCACGGTCGGTTGATCGACAATGCGGCCATCCGCGACCAGTTTTTGGCCGATCAAGCCAGAGCCGCCCGCCGCGTATAAGTCATAGGCCATATATTGGCCGCCGGGCTTGAGGTCGCCAATGACGGGCGTTGTCCGGCTGACATGATCAAACACATCAATATCGAAATCTGTGATGCCCGCCTCACTTGCAATGGCGAGCAAATGCAGGATCGCATTGGTCGAGGCGGCTGTCGCCGACAAGGCAATGGCCGCGTTCATCAGGCTATCTTTCGTAATCATCTCACGCGGCTGCCGATTATGCGTCACACAATCCACGACACAGACGCCCGCGTCATAGGCGGCGCGGTTCTTATCATCGTGGATCGCGGGAATGTCGTTTGTGCCCATCGGTGAGAGGCCCAAGAAAGTCATGGCCATGGCCATGCTATTGGCGGTGAACTGTCCGCCGCACGCGCCTGCGCCGGGACAAGCGGCTTTTTCAATATCTTTCAGCTCATCTTCATCGATGATGCCCGCCGCACACGCCCCAACCGCTTCGAATACATCCTGAACTGAGAGGTCTTTACCTTTGTGATGGCCGGGCATGATGGAGCCGCCGTAGAGGACCACCCCGGGTACGTTCATGCGGGCGAGGGCCATCCCCGCTGCGGGGATCGTCTTGTCGCAACCCACGAGGATGATGACACCGTCAAGCGAGTGACCGCGGACGGCCAGTTCAATCGAATCGCAAATCACTTCGCGCGACATGAGCGAGGCGCGCATCCCGTCGCTGCCCATGGTGATGCCGTCGGACACGGCGATGGAGTTAAAATCGACAGGCGTCCCGCCTGCGGCGCGGATACCGGCGCGGACCGGTACGGCGAGCTTATCCAAATGCATGTTGCACGGACCCATATTGGTCCACGTGTTGAAGACCGCGATGATCGGACCTTCGAAGCTTTCGTCCGTCATGCCGGACGCGCGCAGCATGGCGCGGGCCGCGCTGCGGTCTCGTCCGGTCACAATGGCGTCGGAACGCTTGCTCATCGTCTTCCCCTTTGCCGCGCCAGCGGCTGAATTCACGTCTGGCCACTTCGCAACAGCGTTGTCGAAGCAATAAAAAACCCGCCTTGGTGGGGCGGGTTGCTTGGTGGCGTTTTTCTTAGCCTACAACCCGTTCAGAACTCCAAGAAGGAGCACAATAAGACCAACGATTAGGACAAGCTCGACATTCGCGTGCGACGCACGTGTTTTGACCTTAACTTTAGGCGCGTTTTTTTCGAACGGGTTCATACAGCCCTTAAATCGTAAACAAGGCTTGCCCTCAAGAGGAAAATTTACCTTAGGATTGCAAATGTCGGTAGGTTTCCTGTTATAGTATGCCCCATATTTGATTAAATCGAGGCAAGAGCTGCCTCTAGCGCATTAATAAGGTCCTCTTTGTCTTCAATTCCAGTTGAAACACGGATCAATGTTTCATCCAGCCCTGCCGCGGCCTGCGCCTCAGCCGTCATTCCCCGGTGGGTCATGGTGGCAGGCTGACAAATAAGGCTTTCGACACCGCCGAGCGACGCGGCAAGGCGGAAGACGGTTATCTGTCGCAACACTGTCGTCGCCGCCTCCGCGCCGCCTGCCACGCAAAACGACAGCATCGCGCCCGGTCCAGATTGTTGCTGCAACGCAAGCCCGGTATCCGGATAATAGATATGCTTCACGCGGTCATGCGCGCGAAGCATAGCGACGATGGCTTTTGCATTTGCTTCAGCGGCATTGACGCGCAGCGCTAAGGTCCGCAGCCCGCGCAGCGTTTGGTAGCTATCAAAGGGTGATCCGGTCAAGCCGGCGGCATTGGCCCACCAGCTAAGTTTTTCTGCCAATTCCTCTGTCTTCGCGACGACAACACCGCCGACCACGTCACTATGGCCATTGAGGTATTTCGTCGTTGATTGTAGCGCCATATCCGCGCCAAGGGCGAGGGGCTGCTGGCGCAGGGGAGACAGGAACGTATTATCAACAACTGACAGCGCCCCAGCGGCGCGGGCCATATCGCACAGCGCTGCGACATCTGTCAGGCGCATCAGCGGATTACTCGGTGTTTCGATCAGGATCATCGCCGTTTCTGGCGTGATCAGAGCTTGCACAGCGTCCAAGTTGCCTTGGTCGACAAAATCGACGCGGATTTGTCCTTGCTGATGCCGGGCAGAAAGCAAACGGTGCGTCCCGCCATAACAATCATGCGGGGCGATCATGTGCGCGCCTGCAGGCAGCAAATTAAGCACGAGATCAATCGCGGCCATGCCAGAGCTTGTGACAACCGCGCCCGCGCCTCCGTCGAGTTCCGCGAGCGCATTGGCGAGTAGGTCGCGGTTCGGATTATTCGTCCGACCATAATCATACGGCCCTTTGGATTCTACATTCGGTTCCGGCCAAACATAAGTCGACGACATATAAAGCGGCGGAACAATTGCGCCATAGGCGGGGTCCCAACCGATACCCGCTTGAACGATTTTTGTGGCGGGTGAGGTCATGACAAAGCGTCCTTCATGAACGTCGCGAGGCGGGGCTCCATGGCGTCATATTCTTTTAAGAACGCATCATGGCCGTAAAGGCTGGTAAAGGTATAGAGTTCGCTCGGACCTGAGAGGCGATCGCGCAATTCTCGCATATCGGGCAGAGGCGCAAGCTGGTCGGAAATAGCGGTCATCAGCAGCGTTGGCGTGCTGATAGTCTCGGGTTTTACCCGGTGCAGGTCGATGGACTCAGAGAGCGCTAAGAACCGCGCCGCATCCATGCTGGCGGCAAAGGCATCGCCCCGACTGCCAAGGTAATCGCAAATATCAAAGCTAGCGGGATGAGCTCCAGTTTCTGCGAGCGCAAAGCGATCTGCGAATTCTTCGGGGGTGCGGTAGGTTGTCATCGCGAGTTCGCGCGCGAGTTTCAGCCCTTGGTCCGGACGACCCGCCTCAAGGCCCAACCGCACAATCCGCCTTTGAATGCCGCGCCAGCCAACGCCTATAGGGTAAGGTTTATGTGCAGCCCCAATGATGCAGAGGTTCTGGACAGCGTTTGGGTGATCGCGCGCGAACGCGAGGCTGCACATGCCGCCGTAAGAGCTTCCGATCAGAGCAGTAACGGGACCTAAGTTATGGTCATCAATCAAGGCTTTTAGACGCTTGGCTTGGTCCGTTGTTGTAATGGTGTCGGGACATTGATCGCCACCCGCGTTGGGCGCGAAGTCGAGTCCGAGGACCCGGACGTGATTAAGATCAATTGCGCCGCCTGAGCGCACCAATCGTGACCACCAGCCTCTTTTTTTGATCGGGTCATCCGCCACATGTCGAGTCGCGGAAATTCCCCCGAGCACGATAACAAGAGGGGCATCATCAGTCCCGTAGAGACGCCCGTGCACGACATCGCTGCGCATTTCGCAGCCACGCTCCAGTGTCCAATCGCCGAGGTTCGTTTCAATGTCGCGACCTTGCACGGTCCACCTTTCTTGACGGGCCAAGCATGCGGGTCGTGGAAGGGGAGGGTCACCGCCTCATTGTAACAGAGGGAGTGCTCTCTCATCTTCCGGGCGAACCCGCAGGACTTGGCACCTGATACAACGTTTCCGTTGTCGGTTGCCCCGGAAGTCGCCCTCAAATTGAGGATCGGGCCTTGTCCCTCACTCCGGTCTTGATGAGTAATGGGGCTATGCCGAGCGCGCGCGAAGAGGTCAAGCCAGAGCTTTTAACTTCAGAGTATCACCCCGACGTTGGTGCGCCCTTGGCCCAGATGATCGCCATGAACAGCCCTTTCATCGGCTGCAGCAAGGCGATGCACATCACGGCGAGAAACACGCTAATCCCCGTAATGGAGGCCCATGTCGGGATATCGGATTTAAACACGACCCAATGAAAGACGGGCGCGGTCAAATGCCCTGCGACAAGCATGGACGCCCAAGCCGGGCCGTCGTCGGCACGAACCTCGCCCCAGTTTACGCCGCAGCTTGGACAATTCTCAACAGGCTTGAGAAAAGCGCGGAAGAGTTTGGCGTCGCCGCAATTGGGGCATCTCATCATCAAGCCGCGTTTGATCTTTGGCTTGAGGGCGCCAGTGGGTTGAGGTCCTTTAATCATGAAGGATAGATAGGCGTTTCCTGTCATGCTGCCAACAGGGCTGCGACGGTTTGCAACTCAGCCACCAATTGCGGATAGGCGGTCGCTGTATCTTCATAGCGTTGAACCCGAAGAATATAGGAAGGATGCGACGTCACGAAGAATTTTTGCCCGTCTTGGCGTTCCAATACTTGGCCCCGGGTTTCGCTGACCTTGACGGGGCGTCCGTTGACGGCCCGCGCGGCAGATCCGCCGAGGCACAGTATGAGGTCAGGTTTGACCAATTCGATTTCCCGTTCCAGCCAAACATTACAGGCCGCAATTTCGGCGATAGACGGATTTTTATGGATGCGGCGTTGTCCGCGCACCTCATATTTGAAATGTTTGACAGCGTTGGTGACATAGGCTTGATCGCGTGACAGTCCGGCTTCGGCCATCGCTTGGTCGAGGATTTTGCCCGCCGGACCGATAAAGGGCTGACCCGCTAAGTCTTCTTTGTCACCGGGTTGCTCACCAACAATCATCAGCCGCGCATTGGGTGGGCCCACGCCTGCGACGCCTTGTGTTGCGCCGTCCCAAAGGGCGCATCGACGACAGGCTTCGACTTGACCCCAAACCGCCGCAATATCGGGCGGGCTGACGTTTTCATCGGTGCGTGAGGGTTGATAGGTCGCTTTCTGAGCAATTGGATTTGGCGAATAATTAAGGCTTTTCATCAGTCGTTGTTCTTGATCTTTGGCCCCTTGGATCAGCGATGGAATGAGGGCGGCTTCCGGCAGATTGTGCCAATATTTTTTTGGCATTTCTGCGGTCATTGCGGAGACTTTCAACCGCGACGGATTGAAGATGGACGAGAAATAGGTCTTCCATTGGTCCTCAACAACATCTTCGGCAGGAACATCTGTTTTGGCGCCGCCAGAATCAAACTCTAATGTATCGCCGTTCCAAATCGCCGAACGGTAGGGTGTGAGGATCGCCCAATCCATATTGGGAAAGCGGCGCGTGAAGAAGGGTGTCGCAAGGTCAATGATGAAATGGCTCGGCTCAAACCACGCCATATATCGCTCGCGGCCTTCTGCTGTTTCATCGACTTTGCGGAAGCGGACAAAGGCATGCATTTTATGACGATCGCGGCGCACAGCTTTGTCTGCGTCATTGATCCAAGCCACATCCTCATCGACCGTATTGCGCATCAGGCTGGGTTGATCTTGTAAGCGCCAGAGCAGACGGTAGAGATGGTCGTAGCGCAACGGGTCGCTATGACAGGCTACGCGTTCCGCCCGGTCCATAAAATCTTTAGAGGCGACGACTTTACGTCGGGCATCCGTCAAACCGATCACGCCGAAATCGAGCAATGTTTCTTGCCGATCCGGCGGAATAAAGCGCACTTGCGCCGGAGCGACCCGGGCGGCGCACATGGCGCGGGCCTGCGCTTTCCAGCCCGCAAAGTCGGCATGATGGTCGAGCGTTACTGTGTGCATGAGCGGTTACAGCGCGAGGACAAATTGTTCGGGCGGCGGGGCAAAACGGGCGCGTAAATCCTGCGTATCCAGCAAACCACCCGGTTGGTAATCCGCCGTTTGGATAAAAGGCATCGCCTTTTTTACTGTATGGGTTAGTTTCGTTAGGTCCGACAAACGGATGGACGTCATGCGTCTGGCTTGGATTAATCGATCTACAGTTTTTGCCCCCAAGCCTGGAATGCGGAGCATGAGGTGTCGTGACGCGCGGTTCACATCAATCGGGAAGGTTTCCCGGTGACGCAGCGCCCACGCGAGTTTGGGGTCAATGTCGAGATCAAGCATACCGCCCGTTGACGCGGCCTCGATTTCTGAGCGCTCAAAATCATAAAATCGCAACAACCAATCCGCTTGATAAAGGCGATGTTCGCGCATCAAGGGCGGCCGCACAGGCGGTAGATCAAGCGACGCATCCTGCATCGGCGAGAAGGCGGAATAATAGACCCGGCGCAAGCCATAGCCGGAATAAAGCTCGGTCGAGGTTTTGAGGATATCGCTATCCGTGCTCGCATCTGCGCCGATGATCATCTGTGTCGATTGTCCGCCGGGCGCAAAAATAGGGACTTTGGCTTTTTTTAGTAAACGGTTTTCTCGTGCATCCTTGGCATCATCCAGTCGGACTTTCACACCCGCCATCGCTTTTCGAATAACAGGCTGGGATTTCTCTGGGGCAAAATGCTCCAGACTTTCTTCCTTGGGTAGTTCGACATTAATTGAAACGCGGTCGGCCAACTCTCCCGCGCGTTGGATCAGAAGCGGGTCGGCCTCGGGAATGGTTTTGAGATGAATATAGCCGCGAAAATTGTGATCTTCACGCAGAATTCGCGCGACTTCGACGATTTGTTCCATCGTATAATCGGGCGATTGAATGATCCCGGACGATAGAAACAAGCCTTCGATATAATTGCGTTTGTAGAAATCAAGCGTCAGTTGGACGACTTCGGCAACGGTAAAGCGCGCCCGGTCGACATTGCTCGACACACGATTGACGCAATAGCGGCAATCGAAAATACACCAATTCGTCAGCAAGACTTTCAATAGTGAGATGCACCGCCCATCGGGCGCATAAGCATGACATATGCCCATGCCCTCGGTTGATCCGAGGCCCTCTTTGCCCAAGGATGAGCGTGATTTTGTGCCCGAGCTCGCGCAAGAGGCGTCATATTTCGCCGCGTCTGCTAGAATAGCGAGCTTATTAATGAGGGTTCGTTTAGCCATATTTGACAATCGAACAAAGAGAGAACAAAAACAAGTTTTCTTGTCAGGTGTCATTCCCCTATCTTCGTCTGCCCCACTTTTTGATCACGTGTCTGATATGACGTATTCGAATGTCATGCGCAGGTATTCCTGAGAGTTAGGCGACATGAATCCGAGGAACCTCACAATAGTGTTAACTCTAATCAATCACCGTGGCTGGTTTTTTGATTGGAACCAGATATAGTTAATGGGCGTTTATAGATTGTAACGCCCGTAGATCCCTAGGAGGATACGATGAAGATGATTTTGAAAATGACGCTCGGCCTATCAACAGCGGCCCTCTTTGCCACGACTGCTCAGGCGGGAGAGGTTAAATCCGACACAATGACAAAAACTGTCGACGCGACACAAACGGTCAAGACAATTGACGCGGATAACCAAGTCAGCCAGCTGACGCTAGTTCAGATGAGCGATGACAGCCAAGCTGTTCTTGGTGCGTTTGAACAGCAAACGACAGATGCCTATATTGTTCAAAATAATAATGGTGAGCTATTTATCAATCATCTGGTTCCAATTGAAGAGCTTCCAGACCCTTCTTTGACTGTTGAAGTCGTTGATACGTATGAAATTACCTATCGCGGCATCACTTACACTAACAAGATTGTAGGCGAACAATAGTTCGGCACATATGCCGTATAAGATTAAGGCGGGCCTGTTGAGGCCCGTTTTTTTATGCGCGGAACACGCGGCAAGCATCAGTCGGAGTCAGGAGCATAAATATGGGAAATGATGAGACGATTGTCGAGACGCAAGATGCTCTCCTTGCGAGGCATGCGACGGAGCGAGCGCAGCTGGAGCGCGTTGAGTCGCTCGCGCGCACAATGGACGCAGCCTTCACTATTCCGGGAACAAATATCCCGCTTGGCTTGGATACGATTGTCGGTTTGGTTCCGGGAATTGGTGACACAGTCAGTTTGGGGATTGCAGGGTATATTATGAGCCACGGCGTTGGCTTGAAAGCCAAGAAGCATCACATGGCGCGAATGGGGTGGAATATATTTTTAGATTGGTTGATCGGGCTCGTGCCGGTGATTGGTGATCTTTTGGATATTGGTTGGCGCGGCAATCTTCGTAATGCGGCGTTACTGCGTCAGATTACAGAAGATCGCTGGATGAATGAACGCGCAGAGGTCGGGATTATTGATCACGCCGCGTAAGGCTTACGATGCAAAAAACCCGCCATCAATGATGGCGGGTGTTGTCTTAGTAAAATTTTGAGGGCTGCTGTGGGTTCTAGCGGGCTTTGGGGCCAATAAAGAACCATAGGATCAGTCCGATAACGTTGAAGAGCAACAGGCCAATAGTCCAAAGGACTTTTGCTGTGGTGGACTCACTGGACTTCCATACATTGATGATAGCCCAAATGACCAAGATCAGAATGACGAGGCCTAACAGATACTCCATTGATTTTTCCTTTTATCTCGAAAGTTGAACTCGCTGACTATGGCACAACACTTTAACTTTGTCGGCATTCCGTTCATATTTTTCTTTTGCGAGTTTTAAGTGATTTAAAATGAAAAACCCGGGCGCCGTGCAGGGGAACGAACGGAGCCCGGGTTTAAGAAACATCGGGATGAAGGGGAGTTTCCAGATGTTTTAGTCTTGTAAAATTTATACGTCCAACAGTGGAGTTTGGTTCCTCAAAACGTGATAAAAGATTTATCGGCGTTGAGAGCTTAGAAAAATATCGGTGAACATAGTCCATAATGAATTTGAAACTTGTTCAGTCTGAGATTTGTTTTCGGGTTTTCATCTACCTCGCTGCAACTCTTTTGGAACGAAATTGCCCGTACTACCGTTAGTCTTGTGAGCGCGCATCAAGCAGATGTGCAAGACATGACAATTTTAGAAAAGGGCCCGACCATGGCGACGATCAAAACAACTACACCGAAACCAACGAAAAAAGTCCCAACAGTAACCGCGACAACAAGCGCGAATGTTGTGCCGATGAACAACGACATTTCCAACCAACTGGAAACGTTGCGCAATGATATCATGCTGCTCGCGAAAACAGTTAAAGAGCAGGCTAAGAGCACAGTCGAAAGCCGTAAAGACACAGCGAAAACTGTGGCTATCGACCAAAAAGATGCTGCTCTTGCAAAATATGATGAGCTGTCAACTAAGGCTGAACTGCAGATCCGTGAAAAGCCACTGACATCTATGGCCATGGCAGTCGGTGCTGGACTTGTGCTCAGTGCAATCCTGCGTAAATAGTCGACGCGAATTTAATGAGACCCGGCGCTTGCGCCGGGTTTTTTACGTATAGAGAGGCGGCGCAATGCTGAAGTATGCGACAATCATCGTCCCAATGCTGTTGAGGCTAGGAAATTCGACGAATTCATCCAGAGTTGTCCGAGATCAAATCGGCGTTCTTATATTGATGAGTGTCGCAATCGTTTTTTTCTTGGCTGCGCTTTTCACGTGGGTCGCAAAAACATATAGCCTTGACATCGCTTTCTTGGTCATTGGTCTCATTACGGCAGCTTTTGCGGTCGGATTGACGATAAAATCCCGTGTTGCAAAAGCGTCAGCCGTAAAGGCAACAATAGAACAAGATGCCAAACTTAAAGGTGTTCTGGCCGCGAAAGCTGACCCTCTCTCAGAGTATATTCCTGACGACGTTTTGACACATCCGATTGTTCAAAAATTTCTGGCACAGATTGAGGATAGGCCATTCCTCTCAGCATTGATTGCAGTCGTGTTAGGAATAGTTCTTTCAAACCAATTTTTAGACACTTCAGAATAGAAAACATTTCACGAGGCCCGATATGACCGACCATCACACAGATAAACACCCAGTACATCTTGATTCCGTTGACGCGCAATCGGCAAAACGTTCTTCCAAATTTTGGTGGATGTTTATCATCTCGACGATACTTGTCGTTGTCGCGATGATTGTAATCTTCGCGAATGCTAGTGTTTAGCTCTAGCGCTCAGCCCAGAGCTTAAGGTTTTATAAAAACGCCCGGAACTTCTTATGGAGTTCGGGCGTATTTTTTATATGAAACATACCAACAAACCCCTCACTAAAGCTCTTGTCTTTACCACAATGACTTGTGCGCTCGCCTTCTCTGCGGCCGCTGCGTCTGGCAATAACGGCACATCATTGACGTCACAGAAAGAGGTCCAAGTTTGGACGTATGAGAAGACGGCCATTACCAAACGGGCAAAGGTAATCAGAATTGACGACCCTCTTCCGCAACTTATCGTGCCTTTGAATACGAAGCTCGACCTCGCTTACACAGACGCAACATTTGTAAAAGCACCCACGAATTATGATCAACAGATTGACTTGAGAGAGTTTGATTTAATTGAAGAAAGCCCGTTATTTATTGGGGCTAAAGGCGCGACTGAATATGATACGCGCGATGCGCGACGGGACACTGGCTCTTTTCCTAAGACGCTGGATGTCGACCCCCTATACACGGTTGCTGGCGCTGGGGTTTCGACTTCGTTTTAATCTGATAGATTTATTTAAAACGCATGCGTGTTTAACTCGCCGTCCGCATCTTTATCATGAAACACTTTTAAGGCGTATTCACTAACAGGAAGACCATCAAAGGTAATGTGAGTTGTCTTTGCCGATACGGGTGCAGTTTGACCTTTATACCCCGTCTCTGTTTCAAATCCGGTCTCTGTATCATAAATGCCGATCATAACTGTTCCTTGGCGCGATTGAAGGCCTTTGACGTCTACAATGAGTTTAGACGTTGCAGAGGATCCAAGGTTCTGTGCAGCGAGAAATTCTGAGCTTTCGGCTGTGCCGCCGATTGGCAAGGCAAGCGCCGCCGCAAGAACGCCAGAGAGAGCGATAAAGCGTTTGGTATTCATGATTGTCTGTCCTTTGTCTAAATGCGAGGCGCCTGCCTGGCGCGCTCAATATAATGAATATTATGTCTGATTAAGAAACAGACAGGCGCGTAGTCAGTTCCCTAAAGAGGAGACTTAATTCAATTATTTCAGTGTCTTGCGGGGATATTTCCCGTATGATCATGCGGGTCTCAAGTTGATACTCAAAGGATGTCAATCATTCATAGTATTGAGCCGAGGGGCGTGGAGATGGAAATGGCGTTACCTGCCGGTCCATTTATACAATGCGTGTCTCTGGAGGTTTGTTTCGGGTTACTCTTACAAAACCCGACCAAAGCCAGGGTTTATCAATCAGGCCAACTGAATATAGTCTAAGCAGCGATGGCTGTCTGCTGAGAGCGCTCTAAGTGCGGGTCTACGAGAATATCCATCGGCCTTGCGAAAGGGCCGAGGCGATTAAAACGGGCGAGCTGATCATCCGGCCTTGGCATCGCCGCATAGGCGCGGGCTTGAGCGAAATTGATAATTTTATTAAAGAACGCCATGCGGATAAGGTCATTTAGACGCGACAGAGTCAAAATATCGCGCACACATTGATGCGAAATGCGAAAATGTTCTGTTAATTCGTTGATTGTGTCCCCTGTTTTAAAACGAGTGAGCACAGCATCGTAAAGATTGGAATTGGACAGGATCATTGGGGCTCGACGTTCTGTCGATGCCGCGCCAGTCACCAAGAGATAAGGGATTTTGGCTAAGGAGCGTGGAAGGCGGCCTTCAAAACTTAATCGTTTTATGGCCGCGAGTCTTTTCCGCCCATCTACTACCACAAGTTGGCCAGCGCGTTTGATAGCAATGATCGGTGATAATAGGCCATAACAGGCGATACTATCTTGAAGGGTGCGAATATCCTGCAGCCGTTTTCCGCAGAGAATTTTTCTCTGGATCAAGGAAAATTCCTCCACAGGAGCGTGGTATGGAATCGATGTGTATGTTGTGGACAACATAATTAGACCTCCAACCGTCATGGTTAATAAATCTAATACGCGACCAAACCTAACATGGTTCCCGCCAGAAAGTTAAATTGCTGCTAGGGTTATTAACGAGTGGTTAATGATAATGTTCCCGCGCTTCGGGTAAAATGACAAAATATATATGGCGCACATTTCATCCACATATACCCTGAGACGCTGTGGATAAACCCTATTCCGACTTGGTCGCAACCGTCACATAATTGATCGAAAGATCATTGCCGATCCGCCATTGTTCTGTGATCGGATTGAGGCTCATTCCGATGATTTCATCAATGCTCAGCCCTGCGGCGGTGAGGTAGTTTTGCAACTCTTTTGGCTTGATGAATTTCTCATATTGATGGGTTCCGCGCGGCAACCAACGCAGCACATATTCCGCGCCGACAATAGCGAAAGCAAAAGCTTTGAATGTCCGGTTGATAGTTGAACAGGTCATGATTCCTCCGGGCCGCACCATGGCCGCGCAGTCGGCGATAAAGTCCCGCGGAATGGCAACGTGTTCAATCACTTCCATATTTAAGACGACATCGAATTGTGGCTCGCCCGCTTCAACCATTTGCTCAATTGTGCCGTGACGATAGTCGACGTCCACGCCCATTTGTTCGGCATGAGTCTTAGCGGTTTTGACATTGCGTTCCAGCGCATCCACGCCCGTCACAGTCGCCCCTAGTCGCACCATCGGTTCGCACAAAAGTCCACCGCCGCAGCCAATATCAAGCAATCGCAATCCCTCAAGCGGACGATTCGTATCTGGATCTCGGCTGAAATGATCGCAGATCGCGTGTTTTATCATGTCAATCCGAGCGCCATTCATGACATGCAGGGGTCGGAACATACCCTCTGGGTTCCACCAGTCATGCGCCATCCGCGAAAAGCTTCCCATCTCGCGCGGATCGACAGACACGGATGTCAGATGTTCAGGGGTCGTCTCTGTATGGGCCATATCTTTACATACGCTTTCGCAGTGAGTTCGGAACCAAAAAGCGACTGTATCCGTTATATTGATGCAACAACGCACTCATCAGAAAGGACATTTCCCATGGAAAGCGAACACATTAAAGCCGGCTACAACAAGACTGTTGGTAAAGCCAAAGAAGAAATCGGCGAAGCCACAAACGACAAGTCACTTGAAGCCAAAGGCCACGCGCAACAAGCCAAAGCTAAGGCACAAGATGCGATTGGCGACGCCAAAGACGCCGTCGAATAGTCGACAGATTAGCTTTAAAAATAAAACCGGGCCTTTTTGGCCCGGTTTTTTTTATGCTTGCTGATTTGAGGGCTAGATAGACTGCCCTGACTTATTCCAATCTTTCATAAAGCCTTCGAGCCCTTTGTCGGTCAACGGGTGATTGGCGAGGCTCTTAATCACGACGGGCGGGGCGGTAATAACGTCAGCCCCGACGAGCGCGCATTCCTTCACATGGTTAGCGGATCGGATGGACGCGGCGAGAACTTCGGTTTCATAGCCAAAATTATCGTAGATCGCGCGAATGTCTTCAATCAATTCCATACCGTCCAGCGTGATATCGTCCAATCGACCGATGAAGGGCGAAATATAGGTTGCGCCGACTTTCGCCGCGAGCAGCGCTTGGTTCGGGGAGAAGCAAAGTGTGACGTTTGTTGGAACACCTTTGGAGGATAATTCCTTACAGGCCTTGAGCCCGTCCAGTGTCAGCGGAAGTTTGACGCAGACATTATCCGCAATTTTACGCAGGATTTCGCCTTCACGAACCATGTCATCGGCGGACGTGGCAATCACTTCGGCAGACACATGGCCGTCCGTTAGCCCACAAATTTCTTTCACAACTTCTTTGAAGTCGCGGCCTGATTTAGCGATAATGGATGGATTGGTTGTTACACCGTCCACAAGACCGATTGCGGCGAGCTCTTTGATGGCGTCTATATCAGCGGAATCGACAAAGAATTTCATGATAGGGTCCCTTTGAAAAGCGGCCGAATCTGCATTTGGCCTGAAAGAAATGAAATGACAGCGTTGGACATACGTTACCACGGTCTATGAGTCGACAAAACGCTCAAATCCTTTTCCCGGTCAATGTTCCGGGGGCGTTTGATTACGCTGTGCCTGACGGGGTGCGCGTAGACCGCGGCGACATCGTCTTTGCCCCGATCGGCAAGCAAATGAAGCTGGGCGTCGTCATGAGTTTGGGCGCGGCGGAAGAAGGCCGGGAGCTCAAAGAGATTGCCGAGATCAAAGCGACGCGTCCTTTGCCTCTTGCCATGCTGGAATTCATCGAGTGGGTCGCGCGTTATAATGTGGCGTCGCCTGGCCAAGTTTTGCGAATGGTGTTGCGCAGCTGGAAAGCCCTCGATCCATCGCCAATTGCGACACTCTATGAGCCAACCGGGCAGCGCCCGTCATCTATGACCCCGGCGCGCCGGGCGGCGCTGAATGAGGGTGGACCGTTCCCAGCGCGCGCGGCGGAAATCGCCAGCCGGGCGGGCATATCGGCGGGCGTGGTTAAGGGGATGGTCAAAGTTGGGTTGATGCGCGCCGAAGAACGGCCCGTTGATCCGCCCTTTGCAGAGCCGGACCCAGACATGGTGGGACGTGTTCTGTCGCCTGCGCAAATTGCGGCAGCTGCGGACCTTGTCGCACAGGTCAAGAAGAACGCATACTCCGCCTCGCTGCTCGATGGGGTGACGGGGTCGGGTAAGACTGAAGTCTATTTTGAAGCGGTCGCGGAAGCGCTACGCCAAGGGCGACAAGTGCTGATCCTCGTGCCGGAGATCGCTCTGACCCAAGCGGGGCTGTCGCGGTTTGAAGCGCGTTTTGGCGCAGAGCCCGTGGCATGGCATTCGGGCATTACCGACATGGCGCGCCGCCGCGCGTGGCGCGAAGTGGCCTCAGGGCGCGCCAAATTGGTTGTCGGCGCGCGCTCAGCGCTTTTCCTGCCTGCGGCGAACTTGGGCCTGATCGTCGTCGACGAAGAACATGACACCTCGTTTAAGCAGGAAGAAGGCGTTATTTATAACGCGCGCGATATGGCTGTGTTGCGCGGTCGGTTGGAAGATCGGCCTGTGATTTTGGCCTCAGCCACACCGTCGCTTGAAAGCCTGCATAACGCGCGGTCTGGCCGCTACGCCCATATCATTCTGCCGGAACGACCCGGCGCGATCACATTGCCGGAGATCGGTTTGATCGACATGAAAATCCATAAGCCGGAGCGCGGGTCATTCCTGAGCGAGCCGATGGTCAAAGCCGTCGCTGAGCGGATTGGACGCGGCGAACAATCGCTGCTCTATATGAACCGTCGCGGCTATGCGCCTCTGATCTTATGCAAAGCCTGCGGGGCCCGGCTGAAAAGCCCGGATACGGATAGTTGGTTGGTTGAGCACCGCGCCACGGGCCGCGCCGTCTGTCATTTGACCGGGTTTTCGATGCGGATGCCGCGCCGCTGTCCCAAATGCGACGCGGAAGAGGGTTTGACCTCGATTGGTCCGGGGGTCGAACGGATTGCGGACGAAGCACAGTCCCATTTCCCCCACGCGCGTGTCGAAATCCTGAGCTCCGATACGACGTCAACGCCAGAGGAGATCAAGGAACGGCTAGGCCGGATGGAACGCGGCGAGATTGATATTCTCGTCGGCACGCAGATGGTCGTGAAAGGCCATAATTTCCCGAAACTGACTTTTGTCGGCGTGGTGGACGGGGATTTACTGATGGGCGGATCTGATCCGCGCGCGGGTGAACGGACCTATCAGACGCTGGTGCAGGTTGCGGGGCGTGCCGGACGCGCGGACATGGCAGGGGAAGCGCTGATTCAAACCCACCACCCAGAGCATGAGGCGCTGCAAGCGCTAGTCGCGGGCGACCGGGACATGTTCATTGGTGTTGAAATGGCGATGCGCGAAATGCTCGGCCTGCCTCCCTATGGGCGCATCGCGGCTGTCATTATCTGGGGACCGGATAAAAAGAAAGCGGAAGCGCTGGCGGTCGATTTTGTCACCAAAGCGCCTCGTGCCGACGGGATCGAAATTTTGGGACCCAGTGAAGCGCCAATCTCGCGACTGCGCGGGCTGTATCGATACCGCCTGTTCGTGACCGCGGAAACAGGCGTGAACCTGTCAAAATATATGGCGGCTTGGCGGAGCAAAGCGAAATTGCCGACGAAGTATAAGATACAAGTCGATATTGATCCGCAGAGTTTTGTGTGAGGTCGCGCTAGGCCGAGCAGGTCAGCTCTGGCTGGATGACAGTGCCGGCCCGGTCGACTAACAGGGTCACATAATCTGTGCCGATGGCATTGAAGCGTTGAGGCACACCCTCCGAGCACAGCAAGGATGGGGTTTCACGGGCACTGCTCGTCAAAGTTTGAAATGCCGCTAGGGCATCCGTTGTAACAGTTTCCTGTAGGATGCCAGTCATCCGCACTTGCCGAGCATCTTCAGCCAATTCGATGTCAAATGTCATAAAGTCGGTATCGCCAGAATCGAGACTTTGCCTCATATCGGCGACGAGTACTTCCGCTTTTTGTAGTCGTAACGCGGTCGTATGATCTATTGTTGTCACACCGCTGTCCGCGCAGGCGGATAAGAAGCCAATCAGAGGAAGAATAAAGAGTGCACGCATGGCTGTCTCCTGTGAAACATCAAGAATGCAATCTAAAGATTATTTTTTAGTTTACACGCTTTTAAACGGATCGCGCATCAAGATCACATCATCGCGCTCCGGCGATGTGCTCACCATGCCTACCGGACAGCCAATCAGCTCTTCAATATGGCGGACATATTTGACGGCTTCTGCGGGCAGGTCGGCCCATGACCGCGCGCCGCGGGTGCTGCCCTGCCATCCGGGCATGGTTTCATAAATCGGTTGAACCATTGCCTGCTGGCTCGCGCCTGCTGGCAATCGCTTCATGATCTTGCCGTCAACTTTATAGCCCGTGCAGATTTTCAATTCTGGAAATCCGTCTAGCACATCCAGCTTGGTCAAGGCGATCCCTGTGATACCGCCTGTGATGATGGCTTGGCGGACCATAACAGCGTCAAACCAGCCGCAGCGACGCTTTCGGCCTGTGACAGTGCCGAACTCATGACCGCGTTCGCCGAGTCGTTGTCCGACCGCATCGTCGAGCTCGGTCGGGAAGGGGCCTTCGCCGACGCGCGTCGTGTAGGCTTTGGTGATACCCAAGACATAATTGAGTGAGCGCGGGCCGATACCTGTCCCTGCCGCCGCTTGTCCGGCGATCGTGTTCGAACTGGTCACGAATGGATAAGTGCCATGGTCAATATCAAGCATGGCGCCTTGCGCGCCTTCGAAGAGGATTTTCTGCTCTGATTTCTGTGCGTCGTCCAGCACCTGCCAAACAGGCGCCATGAACGGCAAAATATGCGGCGCGACGTCGAGCAATTTTTGTGTCAGCTCTTCGGCATTCGTTTCAGGATGGCCAAGGCCAACGCGCAGCGCATTATGGTGATGCAGCAGGTTTTCGACGCGTTCTTTCAGATGTATCGGATCATTGAGATCGCAGACGCGAATCGCACGGCGGGCCACTTTGTCTTCATAAGCGGGCCCAATGCCGCGCTTTGTCGTACCGATTTTGATGCCGTCAACGCGATTCTCGCGAATGCCGTCCAATTCGGAATGGATTGGCAGGATTAATGCCGCGCTTTCTGAGATTTTCAGATTGTCTGGCGTAATCTTGACGCCTTGTCCGCGGATGCGCGCAACTTCGTCGAGGAAGGCCCAAGGGTCGAGCACGACGCCATTGCCGATAACGGACAGTTTTCCGCCGCGAACGATGCCGGAGGGCAGCAAAGAGAGCTTATATACTGTCCCGTCAACGACGAGCGTATGGCCTGCATTATGACCGCCCTGAAAGCGTGCAACCACGTCGGCCCGGCTTGATAGCCAATCAACGATTTTGCCTTTTCCTTCGTCTCCCCATTGGGAGCCGACGACGACAACATTAGCCATGGATCATTCCTTGCAAAAGCCAGTCGCTCCATAGCTGAGCCAAGGGACTAAGACGAGGGGATAAGATTAGTCGAAACGGTAAGACAATCGTCCGCCGAGGACGTCGAGGCCTTCATTTGAGCCATTGGTCAAAATTTTCCCATTGGAGAGATGTTCAACGTAGACTTCGGTGGCCCAGCGGTCAGTGACCCGGAGCCCCAAGGTCAGGGCTTCGCGGAAGAGTATGCGGGAGCCGAATTCGATCTCACTGTTCAAACTCTCAAAATACGGGACGTTCTCGGAACGGATACGGGCCAACTGCGCCGGGGTAATCGTGACCGTGCCATTGAGGGCAGCCACAATGGCCGGATCATCAAAATATGACGGTAGGGGTACTTCTTTCGTGCCGGTATGGCCGACGAGGCCAAACGCGAAATCAAAATAGAATTTATCGCCCAACGTCTGCCGCCACATAAGCCCTGCGCCACCATAGCTGGTATTACCTTCGAGGTTGAGCGAGCCACCAATATACGGCTGCGGCGAGAGCGCCCATTTCAGGAACTCGGGTTCTTCAAAAATAATTTCGGCATTTATCGCGGCAGAGGTTTCTTTGCCTTTTTTCCCACCCAAACCAAAAAATTCAATATCGTGTTGTTGTGCGCCGATACGAATTTCGCTGACTTGCGCCAAGGCGGGCATTGACAAGCCCAGCGCTGTGATCAGACCAAGAATAAGCGTTTTCATCAGATGTCCCCCTAAGACAATTCTGAACGGCTTTGGCGCGGAATGGCGCAGCGGTCAATAAGGCCGCTCAACTCTGTAACAGATGACTTGCTTGGATCGCTACACCGCCATAGATCGCGCGCTATGCGAGATTATTCTGATGTTGAAATGCAAATTGCTGGCGTGCTGGACGGGGAGCCGAACCGCACCGCCAGGCTGGCGACGGTCGCGTGCCTCCTCAGCCAAACGTTTGACGACTTTTATTGGACGGGATTTTATCTGGTCGATCCGGATAAGCCCGAAGAATTGGTCGTCGGACCCTATCAAGGGACGCTGGGATGTTTGCGGATCGCTTTTGGTCGCGGCGTCTGCGGCACAGCCGCGTCAGAACGTAAGACTCAAATCGTCGAGGATGTTCACGCCTTTCCTGGCCACATTGCGTGTGACGCCGCGAGCCAATCCGAAATTGTTGTGCCCGTTTTCGATGGGAAGACGCTCATCGGCGTTCTGGATGTCGATAGCGCCAAGATTGGGTCATTTGATCAGAGCGACGCCGACGCGTTGGAGCGAATCGCTGCAATGATCGCCGCTTAGAGTTCGCGGCAAGCCGGACAGGCCGGGTCTCGGGCCAATTTGACGGTGCGGCTTTCCGCGTTGAGGCCATCATACATCCAGAGGCGGCCCTGTAAGGGTGTGCCCGCGCCTGTGATCCATTTGATCGCTTCCATCGCCATCATCGATCCGGCGATACCTGTCAGCGCGCCAACGACGCCGACCTCTGCGCACGTCTCTTCTTGGGGCGGCAGGTCTGGCACAAAGCAACGATAACATGGGCCGGGTTGGGCGAAGATGCCGACCTGTGCGTCGAACCGACCGACGGCCCCAGAGATGAGCGGTATGCCCAACGCGAGCGCCGCGTCATTGATTATGAACCGTGTTGCGAAACTATCCGTGCCATCCAGAATTATGTCATGGTTTTTCAATAGTTCAGCCGCGTTATCACCGGATAGGCGGGTCGGGATGGCGACAATGTCAACATCCGGATTTATTGCTCGTAGTCGCGCGGCAAAGCTTTCGACTTTCAAACGCCCGATATCATTGGTTTCAAATTGAACTTGTCGCTGTAAATTTGACAAGCTGACGATGTCGTCATCAATCAGTGAGATCTGTCCGACGCCTGCCGCCGCCAGATAAAGCGCTGCTGGACCGCCGAGGCCGCCCGCGCCAACAATAGCGACATTCGCTGCCAGCAGAGCGTTCTGCCCGCTCCCGCCAATATCCTTGAGGACAAGGTGGCGGGCATAGCGGTCTATTTGATCAGTATTCACGTGAGGCTCAAATCAATCGAGACCGTCAAATAGGGGTGTGGAGAGGTAGCGTTCCGCAAAGCTTGGAATGATCGTGACGATACGTTTTCCGCGCATGTCAGGCCGCGCGCCCACGAGAAGGGACGCTGCGATGACTGCGCCTGAACTGATGCCCACGGGCACGCCGTCTTCGGCGGCGACGTGTTTGGCTGTGCCAAAAGCGGCGTCAGAATTAATCGTCACCACTTCGTCGACCAAATTTGTATCAAGATTATCTGGAATAAAGCCTGCACCAATGCCCTGAATTTTATGCGGACCTTTCTCGCCCTTCGAGATGATCGGGCTCTCCGTCGGCTCCACCGCGATGATGAGGCAGTCGGGATTTTTTTCTTTGAGGAATTTCCCAGCGCCAGACAAAGTGCCGCCCGTGCCAACGCCAGCGATGAAAACGTCAACTTCGCCAGCGCAGTCAGCCCAGATTTCCGGGCCTGTCGTCGCGTAATGGATTGCGGGATTGGCTGGATTGTCGAACTGTCCTGCGCGCACGGCACCGGGGGTGTTGGCGATGATCTCTTCGGCTTTCGCCATTGCGCCGGGGATGCCGCCCGCTGCCGGGGTCAGGACGAGCTCTGCGCCGAGGATCGCCATCATTTTGCGGCGCTCAATACTCATGCTCTCTGGCATGACCAAGATCGCCTTGTAACCCATGGCCGCCGCTGCAAACGCAACACCGATGCCCGTGTTGCCTGACGTCGGCTCGACAATGATGCCGCCCTCTTTCAGCGCGCCGCTCTTTTCCATTTCGCGTAGCATGTTAATGCCAATCCGGTCTTTGACCGACGCGCAAGGGTTGAAGAATTCCATCTTGTAGCAAAGGTCAGCTGGAACGCCCTGTGTGATGCGGGGAAGGCGAACGAGCGGCGTGCCGCCCATCGTGTCGAGGATACTGTCGTATATCTTGCCGTGGGCGCGCATGAGAGGCTCCTGATTGAGAAAGTTAGGATCGACTTAGGCAAACAGCATTTCGCCGTCCATTGTGATCGTCAGGTGTAGCCCTGTTGGGGTAAAGTCACGGACGACAGTCACATGGGGTATCATGTCAAACAGGCGTGTCCCAAAACCGACCTCCTCAGAGGCCGTGATATTATGCACGCAATGTTCTTGCCACTTTATAATCAGCCTATCGTCTACTCGCGTCCAGTGAACGTGCAAAGTCCCGCCTGATTTCTTGAGGCAGCCATATTTAAGAGCATTGGTCGCAAGTTCGTGACAAATCATAGAGAGGGTTTTGGAGGCATCAATCGTTAGACGGACGTTCGGTCCGTTGAGCGTATAAACCGCATGACCATCGGCTTCAAAAGGATCGAGTTCACTTTTGAAAATCGCCCGGATATCCAGACCCGTCCAATCATTGCCTAACAAGAGGTCATTGGTACGGCTCATCGCATCGATACGCGCGGTAAAGCCTTTAACGAACTCACTTACGTTTGATGCATTGCGAGCTGTGATACGCGCAACGGCGTTAATGACGGCCATACTATTTTTGATCCGGTGCGAAAGCTCGTGACCAATGGCTTCGTTGCGCTGTTCCAATTGATGTTGATGGGTGATGTCTTGGCAACGTTGGATCAGGCCAATGATGGTTCCTTTCGCATCACGAAGGGGGTCCTGTGTCGCCTGCCAGATACGCTCTTTTGTGGATCCGTCCTCCACTTCGAGTTGGAAAGGTTGAGCCTCTAATTGTGTCACAGCACCGTTCACGGTGGCCTGGAATTTGGATAGAACGGGTTCGATACGCTCTGCAGTGTCTGGAAAAACATCGAATATATAGGCGCCTTCAATGTCCTCATAGGTCCGGTGAACGGCCTGTAGATAAGCGTCATTGGCGAAAATGAACCGCAGCTTGGTATCAAGAACCATGATGGGAAGAGACCAGCCTTCAAGCAGCTGCGTATTAATCGACAACATATTCATTCTGTACCTGTCGAACCATATCCTCCGGAACCGCGACCTGTTTCCGAGAGTTCAGCAACAACCTCGAACTGCCCCTGCGTGACCGGAGCAATAACGAGTTGGGCGAAACGATCTCCACGCGAGACAGTAAAGTCTTGATCGCCGTGATTAATAATGAGGACACCAACTTCGCCGCGGTAATCCGCATCAATGGTGCCGGGTGAATTTAAGACTGTGATGCCGTGTTTCAGGGCTAAACCGGACCGAGGGCGGACTTGGGCTTCATATCCAGCGGGTAAGGCCATGCAGAAACCCGTCGGGATTAATTTCCGTGCACCCGGTACTAGGGTGACAGGGCTATTAATGGCCGCCCGTAAATCGCCCCCCGCGGCTTGAGCGGTCTCGAATTTGGGTAAATCAATGCCCGCCATATGCGGCAAGCGGAGAACTTCGATTGGGATGGTTTTCATGTATATTCGCTAAGTCGTTTATATTCGGAATCCTACTGGAAACTTAGGATACAGTAAATGCAAAGCGAGCATCGAACTTAAATTACTTGGGGTTTATTAACCCATGATCGCGACCCGAGAACTCCGCGAGACGTGACTGGACTGCCGTCTCAAATTCAACGCTCATCGGATAGTCGGATGTATATTTGTGCGCGAAGGCTCCGGCGCGAAAGTAAACAGTCAGAATATCTGAATCAGCGCTATCGAAGTCCTGTGACAGTGATAGCGGAATGCCGGTCGCGAGGACGGCATAATCTTCTTCTGTCGGGACGAGGTCGTTACGGACACAGATGATACCGCGAATTAGGGATCCGTCGACCTTAAGTGTGAGGGGAACTTGCGGGTCGAATACCCCTGATAAGAACGGGTCTGCGGACTGATAAGAGGCGACCGTCATGCGTCCGCCCTCGGCATCAACGACTTCATTTGAGACGACGACTTCGCATTTCTTAAGCCCGGACGCCAAACTTGTTGATGGAATGACCAAGAGGGCCGCAGCCAGCCACAGCGATCTCATTGATCGTCTCCAAAATGTGTAGCAATGCGGCGGGCTAAAGCGCGCGCCGCCGCGTGTTTACTTTGCCGGGGAAGTCGGGTTTCCGCTTCATCAGTCACGATAATCATTTCATTCTCCTGCCCGCCCATTACGTCGCCGGACACATCATTGGCCACAATCCAATCGCAACCTTTGCGGATGCGTTTGACCCGCGCGAGTTCGACGACATTATGGGTTTCCGCCGCGAATCCTACGACGAGTTCAGGGCGCTTATCGGACAGGCAAACTGAACGCAGGATGTCTGGATTTTCAATAAGCTGTAAGGGTTGCGGCCCGCCGACGGGCTTTTTCGTCTTCTGATCTGTGCGTGTGGCCGGGCGCCAATCCGCGACAGCCGCCACGGAGACGAAGATGTCAGCGGGCAGAGCGTCCTTGACAGCGCTTAGCATTTGCTCGGCCGTTTCGACGATTATGTTGTTTGTGCCGATCGGTTTGGCAATGGACGTTGGCCCTGTCACCAAATCGACCATTGCGCCAAGATCGGCAAGGGCTTGCGCGATCGCATAGCCTTGCCGCCCTGACGAGTGATTGGAGAGATAGCGCACCGGATCAATCGGTTCGCGGGTTGGTCCCGCTGTCACGATTGCGCGGCGACCTGACAAGGGTTTTGCTGCGCGCAGCCCGTCGAGAGTCATGTCACCCTGTAAGGCGGACATAACGGCATCAGCCATCGCATCGGGTTCCGCCATGCGTCCATCGCCGAATTCGCCACAGGCCATCTCGCCGGCATCGGGTCCGACAAATAGCGCGCCGCGCTCAGTCAATGTTGCGATATTGGCTTGAGTCGCTTCGCTCTCATACATGCGGACATTCATTGCTGGCGCAAAGAGCACACGCTTGTCCGTCGCCAGCAATGTCGTTGTCGCGAGATCGCCTGCGACGCCGTGGGCTGCCTGGGCGAGGATGTTCGCCGTTGCCGGCGCGACGATAATCAAATCACTGCTACGCGACAGCTCAATATGCCCCATCTCGCTCTCAGCGGTCAGGTCCCAAAGATCGGTGAAAACGGTCGATCCGGATAAGGCTTGCGCGGATAATGGCGTGACGAATTGTGTGCCGCCATTGGTCAGGATAACGCGGGTAGTTACCCCGCGCTTGGCAAGCTCACGGATCAGCAGCAACGATTTATAGGCCGCAATGCCACCACCGATGATGAGAAGGACGCTTTTGTTCATGAGGCTAGACTAGCGCGCTTAAAGGTTCGCCGCTACCCATACGCCGCCCAGCGCAAGAGCAGCACCCACTGCGGCATATCCGACCGAGCGCAGGGCGCTGGTTTTGCGAACTTCGACCGTCTGTGTCGCGGGGGCGGCAGACAGGTCGATGTCACCCTTGGCCCAAGCTTCTGCCAGCTTGGCGATGTTTTCAGTGGCTTCGGGGAGTTGGTTGAGCGTTTTGCGGGCGCGGTCTAAGCCGTCGAGGAAATCATTGAAATAGCGTTCGGGGCCCAGTTCCGCGCGCACGGCGTCTTCGACAATTGGGCGGCTCGCTTCCCACATATCAAAAGCCGGATCGAGACGACGGGCAACACCTTCGGCTTGCATCATGGTCTTTTGTAGCAAAATCAACTGCGGCTGCATCGGCATGTCGAACATCTCCGTAATTTCGAGCAGTTGCAGCAGGACTTTGGCCATGGATACGTCTTCGGCTTGCTTGCCCCAAATCGGCTCGCCTACGGCGCGTAGTGCGGTCGCGAATTCATCCACGCTATGGTTGGGCGGGACATAACCAATATCGAAGTGGACTTGGGCAATCTTGTAATAGTCACGCTGCAAGAAGCCGTAGAGCGTATCGATCTCGAACCGGATTTCGGCGTCACCTAAACGACCAATAATTCCGAAATCGAGCAGCACGAGATCACCATCCGGGCCACGAAACAGATTGCCTTCATGCATATCGGCGTGAAAAATACCATAGGTGAAGGTCGAGGCGAGGAAGCCTTGGATCACGGCTGTCGCGAGACGTTGGCGTTCCTCAAGTGGCAATTCGAGGATCTCGGGTGAAGAGAGCGCAATGCCGTCGACCCAATCCGTGGCGAGCACGTTCTTCTCGACCAGCGACCAATGGATGGCGGGGACTTTGAACAGCCCCGTGGCCTCGGCAATGTCTGACATTTCAGAGGCTGCGGCCGCTTCTAGCCGGAGGTCAAGTTCCAGCATAACGGCGCGGCGTGCCTCAGTCACGAAGGCTTTGGGCTGAAGACGGCGCAAAGACGGCACAGCCGCTTCGGCGATTTTGGCGACCTGAGCGATGACGTCCATATCTTTGCTCATGCGCGTGACGATGTTCGGACGGAGGATTTTAATGGCGACTGTTTCGCCAGTCGTTTTCATCACGCCCTTATGGACCTGTGCGACCGAGGCGGCGGCAATGGGTTCGGACAGTGAGATCAACCTATTCTGCCATGGCTCGCCCCAATCCGCGACCAACATGGCTTCTGCCGTTTCCATCGGGAAGGGCGGGACTTTGTCTTTAAGACGCGACAGTCCTTCTGCGAAGACCGGGTCGAACATATCGCCGCGGGTGGAGAGGACTTGGCCAAACTTGATATAAGCGGGCCCGAGTTTTTCTAAAGCATTGGCAAAACGGGCGCCCGGATTATCGTCGCGGTCACGTTTGGAGAAGAATCGCGAAATCGCAGCGACGAATCGCATCGGCGCTGGAACGAAAGGCTCATATTCCTTGGGCACAAGCGCATCATGACGCACCAGCACCCAGGCTGTGCGCAAAAGTCGTAAGAATGTTGCCAGTTTACGGAACATGGCGCGGCTATAGTGACGCACCCGAAACGGTCAAAGGCAAAATGCGGCACGCGACAAAATTGCTTTTTGTGTGGCTTTGGAACGGCTTAGCGGAAAATGACTAATCATCCCCATTATCCACTGCCAAAAAACGGCTCTTGATTGGACAAATGGAATCAGGTCTTTAGGGTTTAGTTAAGACATCCCTACCACATCTTGTGGGTATGCAGGCTGACAGCACAACGACTAGCGATCATCAGATTGTAAGTCGAGATCGAGGACAGAAACGACATCATGGGTAATATCGACCAAATCGCCGCCGGCCATATCAGCACAGGAACGTCCGGCCTTCTTATGCCAAGCGTGACGTATAAGCCGTTCCGTTATCCGTGGGCTTATGATTTTTGGCGTCGCCAGCAGCAAATCCACTGGATGCCCGAAGAAGTCCCCTTGGGCGAAGACTTGAAGGATTGGTCGACGACGTTGACGGATCATGAGAAAAACCTGCTGACGCAGATTTTCCGCTTCTTCACGCAAAGCGATGTCGAAGTCGGTGGCAACTATATGGAAAACTACATGCCGCTGTTCAAACCCGTGGAAGTCCGGATGATGCTGGCGTCGTTCTCAAACATGGAGACGATTCATATTGCGGCTTATGCGCTCTTGCTGGAAACGATCGGCATGCCGGACAGCGAATTTTCCATGTTCATGGAATATGAGGAGATGGCGGCCAAGCATGATTATCTAGGCCAATTTGGCGTCGAGACAGACCGCGATATCCTGACGTCTATGGCTGTGTTTGGCGGCTTTACCGAAGGGCTGCAGCTCTTTGCATCGTTCGCGATGCTCATGAATTTCCCACGCCTGAATAAAATGAAAGGCATGGGACAGATTGTATCTTGGTCGATTCGGGATGAGAGCCTGCATTGCGAAGGTATGATCAAACTGTTCCACACCTTCGCCCACGAAACCGGCGCGCTGACCAAAGCGGTGAAAGACGATATTGCCGATTGCTGCAAAACCGTCGTGAAGCTGGAAGACAAGTTCATTGATCTGGCGTTTGAAAAAGGCCCTGTCGAAGGGATGACAGCCGAAGATATCAAACGTTATATTCGCTACATCGCCAACTGGCGTTTGGATCAGCTTGGCTTGCCAACAGTCTATGCCGGTGTTGAAGAGCATCCGCTGCCGTGGCTCACAGAAATCACGAATGGCGTGGAGCATGCGAACTTCTTCGAAGCGCGCGCGACGGAATATTCTAAAGGCGCAACTGAAGGCGATTGGCACGGCGATACGGGCGTTTGGAATAAGTTCCAGACCTATGACCTGAAACGCGGAATTGAAGCGGCAGAGTAAGTGCGACGTCGATCACGAAAACAGCTTGCCATGATGAGTCGCGCTTCCCATGCGCGGCTTTGACTGATAGCGGCAGCCTATGTCTTTGA
The DNA here is from genome assembly GCA_051251645.1 of Litorimonas sp. Taxonomy (GTDB): domain Bacteria; phylum Pseudomonadota; class Alphaproteobacteria; order Caulobacterales; family Maricaulaceae; genus Litorimonas. Next base: position 290,189 of record JBPOEY010000001.1, read on the forward strand.
TCGATATCTCCCAACGTCTGAAGCCGTTTCAGTCGATCTATAATTTCCGTGATTTCGGCGGCTATGCTGGCTTCGACGGTCGCCCAGTTGTGACCGGGACCCTCTTTCGGTCCGCTCACCTGAATGATCTGGGCGACGATGACTTGAACGCGATTGATGATTTGCCGGTTGGCACCGTGGTTGATTTGCGTCACGCGCCGGAACGCCAGCGCCAACCGTCTAAATGGCCGCCGGAACCAAATCGCGCGATGGTGCTGACACAGCCGACCAATGCGGCTCGCGAAAGCGCGACGGTCGCACCGCACGAAGCGTTCATGGTCAATGAACTTTACACAGCGGATGATGCGCGCGGTTACATGCTCAATTCATACAAAACCCGCCCGCATGATGCGGGATTTAAAGCCCTATTTTCGGACACGCTCAATCGCATGACGGTTGATGCTGAGACGGATACACCTGGTATCCTCGTCCATTGCGCGGCGGGCAAAGATCGCACTGGGACGCTTTGTGCCTTAATCCAAGGCCTCTTGGGGGTCTCGGACGACGACATTATGGCCGATTATATGCTGACAGAAACAGCCGTCGATATTGAAGCCATTCTACAGCCTGCTGCCGTCATGTTCACAAACCGATATGGTCGCGAGATTGATGCCGATGCATTGCGTCCCATGTTTGGTGTCGAACCCGGATATTTGGACGCGAGCTTGGACGCGATGGGGGATATGGAAACTTACGCAAGAGATGTTTTGGGGCTCAGCACAGATCGGTTGAACCTGATCAGAACCCGCTATTTATCACATTGAAACTCGCGTCTCAGGCTTGGATTATAGCTTAGTTTCTGACACAGCTGACATTGTTCGCAGGTCCCCTACAATTAAACCGGACATGCTTCCCAGCGTCACCGATAACCACGGTCGAAGATCGTCGCGGTTTCAGTAAGAAGGTCTCTTCAAGATCAATCGAGTCCGGTAAAAACCCTTCGCCTTCATCGTCTCCGCCAACACGCTTAAATCCAAATGGTGAATATGCATGTTTGACCTTCGCAACGACGATGCCTTCGCCGATCGGAAGCAAGTCCTCTGTCAGCGAACTTCTGTCATATTGCTTGAGTCCGCCATGACGCCCGCTTCTATATAGAATGAGACCCTCACTGGCGACATTGCCATTGGGACGTCGATAGTAGCTTTGAAGCCGAAGAATGTAATTACCGCCTGTCCCCAAGTTGGCCACATGAAGAACGGCTGAAACGAGGTCTTCAGCCTCCGATTCATCTAAGGACACAACTTGGGTGGCCAAATCGCCGGCCACACTCGCGGAATGGGACACGCGTCGCTCAACATTAAGAACGGATGCGAGCTCCGCGAGTCCGAGATAAAGCCCGATAATCATGGGGGCAATGATCGCAAATTCCATGGCTGCGACGCCGGATTCGTTGCGGGCAATCCGGCTATGTTGGAGCGCCCGTTTCGTTGTTCTTATCAATCGAAATATGTTCATAATAGATGTCCCACCGCAATGCCGCCTAGCTGTCAGTCAGCTGGGTGATCCTGTCAGCTAATGACGAATCGCAGCTTGTACCAATTGGAAAAGGTTCAGTTCTAAATGCGGTGGAGGCGGAAATGACGTGGCGTCGGCTGCCGGGAATACTTTCAAGCCGCGTCATGAAATTTGGTAAGGCGAGCGGATAGTAGAAGGTCCCGCGCAGAACGACAGGTTCGGATGGCCCTGTATTAACATAAGTTCCATCATCAATTTCAGCATCGTCATCGTCAGGATCAAGTCCGCTAAGTCCAGGGTCATCAAGGGCAATCGTTTGGAAACCGCTGGCTGTGGTGAGATCAATCCGAAGATTGGCCTGACAATTCATGAGGTTTGACATTTTATCGCAGACGAGCGCCTTAAATTCACTGGCATTCCCGCATCCTTGAAAAGTGCCAACCCTGACAAGCCGCCCCGTATCGCTTATCGCTTGGGTCATGACAGCGCCGGTGAAAAACACCAAAGCCAGTTCGAGAATGCCAAAGATTAAACCTAAAAAGGGTAGGGCAACTATAGCGAATTCAATGGCTGTCGCGCCCTCAGCGTGTGCCCGGTAGCGCCGTCGGACAGCCCGAAGGCGTCGCAGGGTTGTTGATATATGTCCGGTCGAACCCGTCATTAACTGCCCCATCCTGCTACCGGCAAAATTGCCGAGACTAAGCAAGCGTGAACTGCGCTTTTACAGTATGACCGTTAATCAACGGATGACGCGCAGGCTTAAGAAACGACTAACCCAATGCTCTTCATGGGTTTAGTTTGGAAAGGCGGGCTGTCCCCCAAACGGGGCGTCAGCCTCTGAGCCTCCCGTCAGACCCACTGGGCCCGAAGATCCTTGATCAAAAATAGCTGATGGTGAGGCCGTCGCCGGCCCTTGCGACGAGTTTGTCGAAATATGTTCTGCACTATCCCCCAAAACAGGAGACGGCTGACAATAAGGCGCGCAGCTGTAAGTTTGGCGGGACTTGCCATTGAACAGACGAACCCCATTGCTCGGGGTGATTGATGTCACTTGAATGTCGGCATCAACCATCGTGTCACCATTCCTGTCTAAAACGATGAGATTAGTTTCGCCAAATCCGCGACCCACGACCATAATGGTTGTTGGCGAGTGAACTGTGACGTCTGCAATTGCAGGATTGCCGATGATGACGGAGCCAGCGGCTGTAGGCAGCCGTAGAATTTGCGTCTTATTTAAGTCCACCTGATAGATCGGGTCTGTCGCATGCGCGCTTCCCGTAGACGCGGCAAGGCACAGCATACTCGCTCCGAGAACCAGAGCTGATTGTGTGGTGAAACTAAGAATATAGGTCGAACGGCGCATGGCCCACTCCATCAATTTGGAACTGGCTCTACCGAAACAGAGTTGATGAAGTCTTTAGATCGCCCCAAACAATTTCAGCTTTGACACTATGTATGTTTCGGCCCGTTTCACTAAAAACGACGTTTATGACAGAAAATACAGATTTACCAGATATTCACCGTGTCTCCCAACGCTGTCTTAAACTGGCATCTCTAAAAGGGTTCTTGTCAGGGATTGTCCTGCCAATGGGATTATCCCAAATTGAATTAGCATACGTGGGAGTTAGCTATGCAAAACCTTATTAAGAATTTCGTCAATGACGAATCCGGTGCAACAGCCATCGAATATGGCCTGATCGCGGCCCTTATCGCCGTCGCCATGATCGCTGGCGCGACGCAGTTGGGTCAGTCTATCGACGACAAGTTTAAAGATGTCGCTGTAACACTGAATGCTGCTGATGATACAGCAGGTACCGTGACGAACGGCGCTGACTGATTATTCAGTCACAATATTGAACTGACAAGAACGGTCGGCCTTCGGGTCGGCCGTTTTTTTAATTCTGGATTGTCCCTACCCATCGGATTTGTTTTGGATCGCAATATAAAACATAAATAGGTCTGTTCATTACGGAAAGTTCAAATTTACCTAATCTTCACCGTGTCTGAAAAGCCAACTTTAAACCTGAGCGTCTAAACGACTCCTAGTCAGGGCTTATCCTGCAAACGGGATGAGCCCTCAATAAACTAGCATACGTGGGAGTTAGCTATGCAAAACCTTATTAAGAATTTCGTCAATGACGAATCCGGTGCAACAGCCATCGAATATGGCCTGATCGCGGCCCTTATCGCCGTCGCCATGATCGCTGGTGCGACGCAGTTGGGTCAGTCTATCGACGACAAGTTTAAAGACGTCGCTGTAACGCTCAACACTGTTGATGAAACTGCCGGTACTGTGACGAACGGTGCTGACTGATTATTCAGTCAAAATATTGAACTGACAAGAACGGTCGGCCTTCGGGTCGGCCGTTTTTCTGACTCGTGTGTATGAAGCTGTTTGTGTGCGTCCGAAGTTTAAGAATTTTTATCGCGTAAGATTAATTCTACCGACATGATAAGACTCACAAAAATAGTATTTTAACTTTGCGTGCCTATGGGCTGAGGCAAGGAGAAAACCTCATGATTGCAGCTTTGGTCGTCACATTAGTGTTTGCCGCGCCGTTGTTAATGGCCGCATATACTGACTTTTGGTCGATGAAAATTCCGAATCTTGTCAGTCTGGCAATGGCCGCAGGCTTTCTCTTGACCTTGCCTTTGACGTGGCAGGGGTTGCCTGTTTTTGGCGAACATTTGATGATGGGGACGATCTTCTTCCTCGCCGGTTTTGCCATGTTCGCGTTTGGATGGTTGGGCGGCGGCGATGCCAAGCTCATGGCAGCAATTAGTCTTTGGTTTGGCTGGGGCGATGCAATTCCATTTATTCTCGCGACAACATTATTTGGCGCCGCTTTGGGAATATTACTTATGTTTGGTGGGCAAATTATGCCCGTGCGTATACGAACCAGTGCTCTGGGGATGCGTTTATTCCAAGGGGGCAAAGATATGCCCTATGGCTTAGCTTTGGCGGCCGGGGCATTTTATGTTTGGCCGAGCAGCCAGATTGGGTCAGCTTTGATCGGTTGATAAGGTGTTTTAGTGCGGACCAGAGTATAAAAACCTGATTGAAAGCGCATTGTTAACCATGCTTTAGCGTGTCGTCTTCTACTTATAGCCCCAGAGTTTTCCTTCTGGAGCGGATAAAGTGGACAGAAAACGCCTAATACTTATCATCGCACTGATAGGTTTGATGTTTGTCGTATTCACCACTTTGCGTGGAATGAACACGGGGAGCACAGACGCAGAGCCTGAAGTTCGAACCATCGTCCAAGAGGTAGATTACACTCAAGTTTTAAGTGTCGCCGAGCCGATGAGTAAAGGTGATCGCGTGCGCGAAGGCGATCTGAAATGGATCGACTGGCCTGCGGAAGCTGTGACACCCGCCTTGATCATCAATGACCCTGCGGCAGAGACCTCCGCAATGGATTCCCTTATCGGGGCCTTAGTGCGTGAATCGCTGACCCCCGGTGATCCGTTGGTTATGTCGCGTTTCATCCGGGCTGGGGATGCTGGGATCATGGCGGCCTTACTCAATCCAGGTATGCGCGCTGTGACCGTTCGGATCAGTGTCGATACAGCTTCAGGCGGGTTCATCCAGCCGGGCGATAAGGTCGACATCATTCTGCAAGAAACGATTCAGCCTGACGGCCAGCTTGGTGGCTCAACCCAACCCAAATTTATCGCATCGACAATTTTTGAGAATGTCACAGTTCTCGCGATCGATCAGTCATTCTCAAATAATCCTGAGAGTGGTGCTGCCATCCCAGGGTCAACCGCAACGTTAGAGCTTTCTCCGCGGGATGCCGAACGCGTGACCGTCGCGCAGGTTCGGGGTGATCTTTCGCTTGTTCTTCGGGGCTTTAGTGGATCTGCAGCGCGGGCTGCGACCCGGGCGACGACGCCGACGGAAACAGAAAAAAGCGTCCCGCCGCTGACCATCTACCGCTCTGGTACCGCACAATCGGTCGCCGTTCGGGGGAATTAGACTATGACCGAAACTGATATTCGATACGTCAAAGGCGCTCTGCGCCAGAAGTTACTAGGCGGTTTGCTGCCCGTAATGGTGTTAAGCGCTGTTATGGCGGTCCCGGCCCACGCTGGAGAGCGTAATTATCATACGCTGGCCTCAATTCAGACGACATCTTCAGATGGTATCCGTATTCAATCGCCGGGTGAGGGGATTAACCGCTCGATCGTCCTCCCGTTTTCTAAATCGACCGTGGTGGAACTTCCTGCCAATGTCATGGATGTCATTGTGTCGAACCCTGACATTGTCGAAGCCGTCGTTCATACCGCCCGCCGCACAGTGTTGATCGGCAAGGCGTCTGGCCAAACAAATGTCTATTTTTACGGCCATAATGGGGAAGAATTACTCAATATCGACATCCGGGTTGAGCGCGACATTAATGGCCTGACGGAACTTGTACGCAAACATGCGCCGACCGCGGAAATCGAAGTTCAGTCGATCAATAATAATATCATGCTGACGGGCCGCGTCCCGAACGCGCAGATTGCTCTAAAAGTTGAGCGCATTGCTGAAATGTGGCAGGGGACCGAGTCTGGTGAAGGCGAGATCGTCAATCTTCTCTCGGTTGAGGGTAAAGATCAGGTCATGCTGAAAGTTCGCATTGTTGAGATGCAGCGCTCCGTTGTGAAACAAATGGGCTTTAATCTCTCTGCAGTAGCAGAGTTGGGCGACTCAACGGTATCTCTGATCAATAATCTGGGCGTCACGAGCGGGGCCGGTTTTACCGGCTCTGCGGGCTTTGCTAATGGGGCGGGGGGTGATCTTCGCTCACTAAGCGGGGCGATGACCGCGCTGGAACGGGTTGGTCTTATTCGCACCTTGGCTGAGCCAACATTGGTGGCTATTTCGGGTGAAACAGCGACGTTCCTCGCCGGTGGCGAATTCCCTGTTCTTGGTGGTGTCTTTACGGATCAGAACGGACAGTTGCAGCGATCTTTCGAGTTTAAATCTTTTGGTGTTTCACTCGGTTTTACGCCGGTCGTGTTGTCCGAAGGTCTGATTTCACTGAATATTTCAACAGAAGTCTCAGAACCAACAACGGAAAACTCATTTGAAACAGGTGGTGAGGGCGGTGACATTTTAGGTCTGCGGGTTCGCCGTGCCGATACGGTTGTTGAGCTTCCTGCAGGGGGCAGTCTCGTGATTGCGGGGATGATCCGCGAAGAGGCCCGGAACGCGTATGATGGTGTCCCAGGTGTGAAAGATATTCCGGGCATCGGAGCCTTGTTCCGCAACCGCGACAGTCAGAGTGTTCAAACCGAACTGGTCGTGATCGTGACGCCATATCTCGTCGACCCGACGCATCCGGACAAGCTGCAAACCCCATTGGAAGGCTTCAAGCCCGCCAATGATCGTCAGCAATTACTAATGGGTCGCTTGAATACAATGTATGGTGACAAAGCATCGCCTGACGCGCTTGCGGGCCCGTTTGGTCATGTGGTCGATTAGGAGCAACAGGATGAATGCTTTTCTCAAAACGTCGGGCCTCGCCCTCGCTCTTGCTGCACCAGCCTTGCTCTCAGGCTGTTTACAAGGCGGAACGATAACGGAACCGACACATCGGTTACACCCAATTAAAGTCGCTGAATCCGTTGAGCGCTTAGAGCTTTATGCGCGTCCCAATGGTTTGGAATTATCCAAGCGTGACGAATTCGCAGTTTCAACGTTCTTACGGGCCTACGCTGCGCAAGGCTCGGGTCCGATCTATATTAATCGGCCAGCATCTGTCGCGCATACGCAAGGCGTCAGACAAACCGATGCGTTGATTGATCGTTTAATGAGCCACAACGGAATTCGCCAGGGATCGGCACAGTCGGGAACCTATTATGCGCGTCCGGGTGATCCGGCCCCTGTCGTGATTTCTTACCGTACCTTGCGGGCCGTGTCACAAGATTGCGCCGCGCAGAGTGATCTGTCTGTGACGCACCGAAATAGTGTAACGCCAGAATTTGGCTGCTTTGCATCCGCCAACCTTGCCGCAATGATTTCCGATCCGCGTCAAGTGATTGAGCCTTATGCCATGCAAGCGCCAAACGCTCAGCGTCGGCAAGTTGTCTATGATAAATATATTGAAGGCACATCGACGGCGTCAGAACGGCCTGAAGGACAGCAACAAAGTTCACAAGACGCAGGAGGTTAGAGCCAGTATATGACATACCCTCCGCAACACCCCACAGCACCGACACAGCCTGGCCAGCCTATGCCGCGACCAATGCCGATGCCTGCACCCACCCCGATGCCTGCGCCGGTACCGCGTTCGCCGATGGCCCCACAATCCATGCCACAACAGCCTATGGCTCCACGGCCGATGGCGGCTCAGCCAGCAGGGGCCCAAGGTCAACCGCATCCGGGATATGCCCAACCCATGCCTGCCCCAGCTCCACAAGGGATGCCTTACGGCGCCCCGCATGGACACTCCCCTCAAGAGATGCCGCATCCTGGTCACGCCCCGGCCCCGCATTCTGATTATCCTGGCCTTGTGGAATCTAATCCAGCCCTCGCGACGCAGATTGAGACAACGGACCGTGAAGGTGGTGAGCGCGCTTTGCCGCAACTCTCCATTCACGCGTTTTGTGAGCGCAATGAGACAGCGAGCTGCGTCAATCAGATGACGCGCGACTGGCGCATGCGTCGTACGAATACAAAAATCTATATGGGCGGTCTGAACGCGGCGATTGAGTATTATCACAAAGAGAACACGCCGGGCCTTGTGATGATTGAATCCGGGTTGCGCGGCGAAGAGCTGTTCAGCCAATTGGAGACTCTGGCGTCTGTCTGCGATGAAGGCACACGCGTCGTCATCATTGGAGTTACCAATGATATCCGTCTTTATCGTCAGCTGATGGAAAAAGGTGTCTCGGACTATATTGTCCCGCCTTTGCATCCTCTCAACATGATCCGCTCTTTAAGTGAGGTTTTTGCTGATCCCGATCGGCCTTTCACAGGCCGTGCCGTTGCTTTTTATGGCTCTAAGGGCGGTGTCGGGTCATCGACCTTGGCGCATAATATGGCCTGGACCTTGTCTGAACGATTGATGCAAGAAACGGCTTTGATTGATCTTGATAGTAGTTGGGGCACAACAGCGCTCGACTTTGCATATGACAGTGCGTCTGGTCTCGAAGAAGCGCTCGCTGATGCTGACCGCCTTGACGATACATTGTTGGACCGCATCATGGTGCGCCATACCTCTCGCCTGTCAATTCTGCCGACGTCGAGCTCGCTTAACACGAAACCTGTAACAGACACGGCGGCCTATGAAGCCATCATCACAGCCGTGCGCTCAATTAGCCCGCTGGCTGTGTTGGATGTCCCGCATATTTGGAATGATTGGACGACCAATCTCCTCACAACTGTGGATGATGTGGTGATTACCACCATTCCTGACTTGGCTAATTTGCGAAATACGAAAAATCTGATCGACTTCCTAAAGGCCCAGCGCCCCCATGATTCCGACCCGATTTTAATCCTCAACCAGACGGGCCGTTGCCGCACGAAAGATGATGAAATCAGTGTCGATAACTTCGCTGGCGCCGTCGGCTTGGAGCCATCGCTCGTGATCGGCTTTGATCCTGATACGTTCAGTCGGGCTTGCAATGAAGGCAAGATGTTGCCGGAAATGAAAACTACGGACGCGTTGGTTCCCGGTCTCGACTATATCAGCCATCGTTTGCGGACGGGTCAATTTTCGGCACCGCCGGACATGGGTGGGTCACGTCTTAAGTTAGGACGAAAAGCCAAGGCGAATTCTAAGAGTGAATCCGGTGGAAAACCCAAATCGTTGATTGCGTCACTTCTGCGTAAGAAAGCGTAAGGTCACTATGTTCGGTAAACGTTCAGAAATTGCGGCCGTAAAGTCAGCGGATGCAACCCCAAAACCTGCGCCTGAGGCCAAAAAAATTGACCCGGTTCCCGTTGCAACGATGGAAAAACGCGGCTCTGAACCGTCAGAGGAATATTACGAAACAAAGGCGACGATTTTCAACGCCTTGTTTGAAACGATTGATGTGTCGGCCTTGGCCGGGATGCAGCCTGATAAAGCGCGCGCTGAAATCCGGACGATCGTTGATGAAATCATCGCTATTCGGAATGTTCGTCTCTCGGTTGCCGAACAGACACAGCTGATCACAGAAATCTGTGATGATATTCTCGGCTATGGCCCTTTGGAGCCCTTGCTGGCTCGTGATGACATTGCCGATATTATGGTCAATGGCGCCAAGCACGTCTTCATCGAAGCCAATGGTAAGATGCAAAAGACGAATGTTCGCTTCCGCGACAATACGCAGCTCATGAATATTTGTCAGCGGATCGTGAGTCAGGTGGGCCGCCGGGTCGATGAGGCCTCGCCAATCTGTGACGCGCGTTTGCTGGACGGTTCCCGGGTCAACGTCATTGCGCCGCCTTTGTCGATCGATGGGCCGTCACTGACCATTCGGAAATTTAAGAAAGATAAGCTGACTTTGGCAGACTTGGTTGGCTTCCAATCGATTTCGCCGTCAGGGGCCAAGGTTCTTCAGATCATTGGCGCCTGTCAGTGTAATATCGTTATCTCTGGCGGTACGGGTTCAGGTAAAACGACCCTGCTTAACTGCCTCACAGGTTTCATCCATCCGGATGAGCGCATTATCACCTGCGAAGATGCCGCCGAATTGCAACTGCAACAGCCGCATGTCGTGCGTCTTGAAACGCGCCCTCCAAACCTTGAAGGTAAGGGCAAGGTCACAATGGCCGATCTGGTAAAAAACTGTCTGCGGATGCGTCCGGAGCGGATCATTGTGGGTGAGGTCCGGGGACCGGAAGCCTTTGACCTTTTGCAGGCCATGAACACGGGTCACGATGGCTCTATGGGGACGCTCCACGCTAACAGCCCGCGTGAAGCCCTCTCGCGTTTGGAGTCTATGATCACAATGGGTGGCTTTTCGCTGCCTGCGAAAACAATCCGCGAAATGATCGTCGGCTCTGTCGATGTGATCGTCCAGGCCGCGCGTTTGCGTGATGGTTCGCGCCGGATTACGCATATTACTGAGGTGATCGGGATGGAAGGCGACGTCATCGTGACGCAAGACCTGCTTAAATATGAGATGGACGGCGAAGACGCGGACGGCAATATTATCGGTAAGCACAGATCGACCGGAATTGCGCGTCCCGCATTCTGGGACCGTGCCCGCTATTTCAATCTTGAAAAAGACCTCGCCATGGCCCTTGATGAGGCGGGCGGTTAATGGAACCCCAGATCACACTTGCCCTCGCTGGGGCCGGCGTTATTGGCATTATTGGCTATCTGCTGTTGAGCGGGTCATCCGGCTCGTCGAGCTCGGCCAGGGTGGCCTCCTATACAGGCAAAGATACGGTAGGGATGAAATTTCTCGAACGGTTTAAGTCTGAGGAAAAAGGGGATCGTCGTAAACAGATCGAAGATTCCCTCAAAAAACTCGAAGAAAATCAAAAATCTAAGAAGAAAAAAGCGAAGTCTCTTGAGGCCAAGCTGTTGCAGGCCGACGTGTCTTTTACACGAAACCAGTTTATGATCGGGTCTGCCGTCCTTGGCGGAGTCGTCGCCTTGCTGATGTTGATTTTGGGCATGCCTTTACTGTTTACGATGGGCGGAGCCTTCATCATGGGCTTTGGGTTTCCGCGGTTTATCCTGAATTTTTTGATTAAACGCCGACAGAAGAAGTTCGTATCCCACTTCGCCGATGGGATGGATATTATTGTTCGGGGGGTTCGCACGGGGCTTCCGCTCGGTGACTGTTTGAAAATTATCGCGCATGAAAGTCCAGATCCATTAGGCGCTGAATTCCGCCGTGTGGTCGAAGCGGAAGGATTGGGCGTTCCGATCGAGATTTGCTTGGAGCAAATGTATGAACGGATCCCAACATCTGAAGTGAACTTCTTCGCAACAGTCTTGAATATTCAGAAAACAACGGGTGGTAATTTGGGTGAGTCGTTATCCAACCTGTCCGCCGTGCTGCGGTCACGGAAAATTTTGGCGGAAAAAATCAAGGCGCTGTCGGCGGAAGCAAAAATGAGTGCGATTATTATCGGCTCGCTTCCAATCGTCGTGATGCTCCTGATCTCCATCATGTCACCGGATTACATGGATGAGTTGTACACGACCGAGCGCGGTCAGACCAACCTCATGATCGGGGCCGGGATGATGGTTATGGGGATTTGGATCATGCGTAAAATGATCGACTTCAAATATTAAAGGGCTGAGCACATGACCGAAGGCGTCCTCACGATCCTGACGAATGTCGGTTACTTAGTAATCTGCATCTTACTGGCTCTTACCGCATATATGATTGTTGCGCCTTTGCTTGAAGGCGACAAATTGAAGAAGCGGATGGCATCCGTCTCGACACAGCGCGAGGCCTTGAAGGGTGCGCGTATGAAGCGGATTGATAATTCACGGACGCTTCGGAATACGGATAAAACCCTTGCTCAGCGGCTCGTCGACCGATTCAGTCTTGAGCGTTTGCTCGAAGCGACGGATCTGAAGGATAAATTGGCTCAGGCCGGCCTGCGAGGGCAGGGTCCAATTTATAAGTTCTATTTTTTCCGTCTGGTGTTGCCATGCGTCTTAGGCACATTTGGTCTTTTATTCCTGATCATACTTAACACACCGGGTTGGTCGATCTTACAACGGATCGCCGCGACATTAACGCTGACGCTGTTGGGTTATTATTTGCCGGGCATTTTTGTGAAAAACGCAGCCAATAAACGCCTGGCCTCAATCATGTCGGTTTTTCCGGACGCGCTTGATCTTCTTTTGATTTGTGTTGAATCTGGGATGTCGGTCGAATTAGCCTTTGGGCGTGTTGCCGATGAGCTGGCTGAGAACTCTGTTGAACTCGCCGAAGAATTCCATCTTACGACGGCCGAGCTCTCTTACCTGTCGTCACGTCGCGTCGCTTATGAGAACCTCGCACGTCGGAACAACCATATCGGTATTCGGTCCGTCGCGACCGCCCTGATTCAGGCTGAACGTTACGGGACCCCGTTAGGGGATAGCTTGCGGACGATGGCCAAGGAAAATAGACAAATGCGGATGATGGCTGCTGAGAAAAAAGCGGCCTCATTACCGGCCAAGTTGACGGTCCCGATGATCCTCTTTTTCTTGCCTGTTCTGTTTATTGTAATCCTGACACCGGCCGCGATGCGCCTCGCCGGGGCCATGTCCTAAGCGAGCCTATTGCCTCTCTCACATAAAAAAGCCCGGCTCTAAGGCCGGGCTTTTTATTGCCGATGTCATGCGAGGTTAGCGTCGCCGCCGCGCGGGTAGACGTCCTTGTTGCGAGTTTTCAGTCGCTCCAGACGTTTGTGTGCCAGATGTTTGTGGGTAGGCTTGTTGCGGATATCCGGGTTGTGCGCGCGTTCCATAGGGTTGCGGCTGTCGTTGTGATGTTTGGATCGCGGGGCCAACCACATAGGGTTGCGTCTGGCTGCCTGTCTGCCCCTGCGGCGTGACAGCACCAGGTTGCAGTGATTGACGGATATTGCTCAGAACGGACTGTTGTTCGGACGTCATCTGTGAATTTCCATAGGCAGGGCTGCGCGAGGGTATGGGCTGGGTGTTGCCATATTGCCCACTGGTCTGAGCCGTTTGCCGGGCGGCTTGCGACGAAGAGGTATAAGTTTGCCCATTGGGCGCCGTTGTTGATAGCCGAGTTGCGGGTATGCCGCCCATCTGCGCATTATAGCTGCCATGCGAAGCAGGCCCCTGAGTGGTGTATCCTTTGTCTTCGTAGCCCTGCAGGCTCTTGTAATTTTGGGTTTGCGGCGGTTGTGACTGATAACCTTGTGGTGGAACACTTTGGGCGGGAATGCCGCTCGACAATTGAGCGGGAGTTCCACGCGGAGTCAGCGCCGGCACAGGCGCTGCCGGTAATCGTCGATCCCCTCTGCTCAAGCCTGCGAGCCGCAATTCGCGCTCAGCCTCTTCTGTGCGACCTTGAAGTTGTAAGACCATCGCGAGGTTCTCGCGTGCGCTTCCGCCAGCCCCAGGCATATCGGCGGCGCGTCGAAGCCACATTTCGGCCGAGCGAAGGTCTCCTGACAGGGCGTAATTAAGGCCAAGGTTGGTCAATACATTTGGATCATTCGGCGTGATCCGCAAGGCGCGGTCATAGTTCTGACGGGCTGCCTCATATTCTTCCATTTGGTCGAGGGCCGCGCCTTTGAGTGACCACAGGCGGCCGTAACCCTGTGTCACGCGCAAACCTTGATCAAGGACAGGAATAGCATCGAGGGCGCGTTGGTCGGCAATCAAGCCGGCGGCATGTTCGGCCAGCAAATAGGGGTCGCGGGGATGGATTGTGCGAGAGGTCTGCGTGATTTCGACGGCGCGCCCCGGATTGCCAAGCTTTCGCACAGACGCCGCAAGCTTAAGCGTCGCTTCCAAATCTGTCGGGTTAAGATCATATTCGTGTGACCAAAACGCGGCCTGCGCGAACAGTTCCTGTGTTTCGATATTGTCGCGCATTTCCCGTGTGGCAGGCATATATTGATCGACGGAAACCTGTTGTTTGACGGCGGCTTCTTGTGGTGTGATTCCGCCCGCATAGGCGCAGGCTGACAAGAGCAAGGGTGTGCCGAGCAGGAGCGTTGTTCTTAAGAGAGGTCGGGAACTGTGTTGCGCCATTATGTCCTCGCGAACGTCTGAGCTTGGGCGGGCCGCAATCGGTCAGCCGATTGAGAATACGCCGGATTTCGTTAACAATCGTAAAGAGCTAGAGTTAACGGGAGCTTTACACCCATGATATGAGTATCAATGTAAAGAGGGTCGGCGATATCCGCCGATCTAGCCTAGCCATGAGTTTTTGCAATCATGACACGATCCCCTGCGACGACCCGTTTGAACAATGTCCCGAATGGTGACCCGATTGTTCCTATCCATGTCCTCCGCCCTGAAAGTTGGGAAGCGCTGAGTAAAGACTTGCCACCAGTCCAAGCTAAATTCGCCCATGCTAATGGATTTACGGCTGACGCCGGGCAAAGTGTCATGTTGCCAAGTGACACCGGGGCTGTTGCAGTTGTTCTAATGGGCTGTGGTGATCAGGCGACGGATTACGACCGAGAAATGCGCCTCGGTCAATTGTCATCGGGCCTGACAGGCGGCTATTATGAGCTGTCGAGCAAGCCTGACGACTGGTCAGATCGATTGGCCGCCATTGGTTGGGGGCTCGGAACCTATCGCTTTACCCGTTATTTAAAAGAGACGCCAGCAACGCCCGTTTTAGTTCTGAGCGATGATATGGATGCGGGACATGTTCGCGACGCGATTGATGCGACAGCGCTGGGGCGTGACCTGATCAACACGCCCGCCGGTGATATGGGGCCGATTGCGCTGCATGAGGCCGCAGAAACGCTCGCCGAAAAATACGAGGCAACGACGTCGGCTATCATTGGCGAGGACTTGATTGCGCAAAACTATCCCATGATTCACGCGGTCGGGCGAGCCGCACATGAGGCGCCGCGCCTCGTCGAGTTGGAATGGGGGGATCCGTCTCATCCGCGATTGGCCATTATCGGCAAAGGCATCACCTTTGATACAGGGGGCGTGAATATGAAAAGCGCCGCGGGCGCTCGGTTGATGAAAAAGGATATGGGCGGCGCGGCGCACGCGTTGGCCTTGTCGGCTATGATTATGGCAGCGCGGTTGCCCGTTCGACTTCACTGCTTGCTGGCGATTGCTGAAAATGCTGTCAGCGCTAATGCTTACCGCCCAGGCGATGTTCTGTCATCTCGCGCTGGGCTGACGGTTGAGATTGATAATACTGACGCTGAAGGACGACTGGTCCTTGGTGATGCGCTTGCCAAAGCAACAGAATCCGATCCGGTACTCATGATCGATTTTGCGACCCTTACAGGCGCAGCGCGTGTCGCGCTTGGGCCGCAACTGCCACCGTTCTTTACCAATCGCCCGCATTTGCATGACGCGGTTGCGCGCCATGGGTCGATGGAGCTGGATCCGGTCTGGCCGATGCCGCTGTGGCAGCCTTATCATGCGATGTTGAGCTCCCCGATTGCGGATATGAAGAATGCGGGCGGGTCTTTCGCCGGCGCGGTCACGGCGGCGTTATTTCTAGAGCGGTTCGTTGATAAGCGTCCGTGGATGCATTTCGATGTTTATGGCTGGAATCCCAGCACACGTCCGGGCCATCCTAAAGGGGCCGATATGTATGCGATCCGCGGGTTATTCTCGTGGCTGGCTTCAGGCGGTTTGAGCACGCCGATGGACGGGGCGACGGGTCAGTCGTTTTAAGGCCCAAAAGAGCGCAGCCAAGGCAAATGCTGTGCTTAGGGTCGCGCCGATAAGTGCAGGGACAGTGATGGTGGGAAAGACCGCCAGTATTACCTGTGCCGTCGGCCAAACACCTAAAAAGAACGGTAGGACAAGGTTGGGCCAATTCTTGAGCAGGTTTTGTGGACTGTGAAGCAGCGTCATTGCCAAAGCGCTCCAGCCGACCATGGCAATAATTTCGATCGTATAAGACCAGCGAAAGCTATAGTAATGAATGGATGCTGCGCCGAGGGCAAAGGCGGCGATGAGTGACCATCCGCGAGCGCTCGTCGGGAGTCTGTCCTTCCAACCATAAGCGGCGATCCCAAGCAGAAACGGATATGCGAGGCGGAGTCCGGGGATGACCGGAAAAAGAAACTCAGAGCCGGTTTGGTCTGTCCACGCATTGACGCTAATATGGGCGCAGACTGTCAAGACAAAGAACGCCAAATACCAAAGCCGATGACGAAGGCCGAGCTTATAGGCGAACAGCAAGCCGATAAAGGCAAGCGCACCCCACTGCAGCGACCAGATCGCCCCTTGCAACAAGCAGGCATAGAGTGCGTCGTCCAGCGCCCCGGGCATAAGTTGTCCCGGATCAATCAAGGACACAGTTGTTAAAAAGTAGAGCGAAAGCTGCGCGGTGTCTTTCACAATCGGGGCATCAGGATCACATAAAAGTGGATAAAGAACGGCCACGACAATAAGCGTATAGAGCGCGAGCCAAGGCACGGTGCGTTTGGCGCGTGATAGAATAAAGGCTTTTGCGCTGCGTCCTTGCGACAGGCTACGCCACGCCAACCAACCCGAGAGAAAGAACAGAACTTGCAGGCCGAAAAGGCTGGGGTCATAGCCAAAAATGTTGAGCCATTCGAGGGATTGCGGTCCGACAGCCATCGTTGATGCGTACCCCAAGCCAATGAAGCCGACGATAATCAGTCGGACAGCATTGAGTCGCGCGAGAACTGCGGCGTCCGCCGGGGTGTTTCTTGGCATTTCAAGAGTAAAATCGGACATAAGCCTTCGCCAAATGGACACACTCGAAAACCTTAGCTGGTACGTCTTAAAAAAGTTTTCAGGCTTTTGAATCACTTGACTGATTCGAACCCTTGGCAAGCCCGGCTTGTGCTTGACCGACGAATCCTTGCTGTGCGAGTCCCTATCTAAGCGAGTGATTCAGGCGAATCCTTGGGAGGGGAATTGATGGCATCGAAGGTGAACCCAACGACGAAGACCGTGTCTGATAATGCCGAACTTTCTGCGCTGGAAATCCCGCAAGATGCCCCTGATGTGACACCGCAAGCTGCGCCTCTGACAGGGCGCGCTGCGCGTCCGATCCGTCCCTCCCGCTTGTCATCAACATTGGCGTTGGCGTTGTGGAAAGATGTGACGGTCGCGTCTGTTGCGGGTGACATGCCGGATCTATCAGCCCGCCAAACAGCTGTGTTGATGTGTGTTTATCTGGAAGAGGGCCCGCATACGGTGCGCTCACTGGCCGCGCGCTTGAACGTGACCAAAGCGGTTATTTCACGCGCGATCGACCGACTGAAATCTTATAATTATATTCTCCGTGCGGATGATCCGCGCGACCGTCGCTCTATTGTTTTGCGCCGCACCCCTGATGGGATCAACTATCTTCGTGCCTTTGCGAGTCTTATTCAGGGTGAAATGCCAGAGGGTTTGACACCTGGCCGATCATCCCTCCGTTAAGTGACCGACCCAAGGGTTAGTTTGCCGGATGGAATGGGGTCAAAAATTGCACGACGGCGTGTCGTAACGGAATATACGCCCCTTCTTTCCAATCCTAAACCTCGCGCGGCACAGCAAACTGAGCTTGTTCACGGACAGGCGTTCGACGTCCATGCGGAGCAGGGGCCATGGGTTTTCGGACGCGTTTGCTCGCTTATTTCAGAAAGCCGCCGTCAAGGTTATGTTGGCTGGGTCGCCGCCAACACACTGGGCGACTTACAATCTACGCAAACTCATTATGTGACTTCTATCCGCGCACCGGTCTTTGCACGCGCCGATCTGAAATCCCATGTTGTCATGTCATTGCCCCTTGGTGCGCGGATTAGCGCGATGCTGGAGACTGACAATTATCACCAAATTGGGGCGGGCGCTTATATCAGCCGCTTGCATGTCCGAGCGGTTTCAACCCCGGAATCCGACTGGATCGCTGTCGCGCGACGCTATCTGGGGCAGCCCTATGTCTGGGGTGGGACCGGAGCGCGGGGTTTAGATTGTTCAGGTCTCGTGCAGATGAGTCTATCGGCCTGCGGGATTGACGCACCGCGCGATGCGGACTTGCAAGAAAAATTATTAGGAGACGTTGTTGCCGCGCCAGAGCGGGTTGGCGACCTGTTATTTTGGCCCGGTCATGTTGGCATCCTCGCGACCAAGACCCGCCTGCTGCACGCCAATGCAACACATATGGCTGTCGTCGAAGAACCGTTAGCGCCGGCCCTGAAACGCATGAAGCGCGCAGGAGTTAATCTGCGCACTGTCAAACGTTTATAGACTGAGTGGCGGCAACGCTTACTCGTCGATTGCGTCTTCTACCATCATATCGTCATTCGTCTCAGTCGGGTCGGCGGTAGGTTGTTCTTCGGATATTTCTTCGGACGGGATCGCGGCATCTTCAGCTTCGACGGTCAATTCAACAGTCGCCACAGCAGGCTCAGGTTGCGGCAATGGGTTGCTCGATGCGAGGCGAAGATATTCGATAACGGCTGCGCGGTCACTTTCCTTGCGGATGCCGACAAAATTCATCTTTGTGCCAGGTAAATAGTTTTTTGGCTTTTCGAGGAAGCCGTCGAGAGCTTCATAAGTCCAGCTTGTTCCAGTATTCGACATCGCATCAGAATAAGAAAAGTCCGCATGCACACCTTTGGGCGCGCCAACGACATTCCAAAGACCGGGGCCCGTGCCGTTCGGTCCGCCATCATCAACATTATGGCAAGACGCACAGCTTTTAAAAACTTTCGCGCCACGTTCCGCATCCATCGCGGCAACCCAATCAGCTTGTGGGAAGGGAAGTTCGACGACTTCTTCTTCGCCAGAATCTGCTAATTCACCAACAATATAAGCCGGAACTTTAGGGGCATGACTATCCATGAAAATGTCCGGGAGCATCCGGATCATCATGAAAACAAGAGCCGCGCCTAGAAAAGCGGCGAGAATTTTATTAGTGCCAAGCGGATCCATACGACCAGCGTCCTTATGATCTTAAATTAAAGCTCCAGAGAAGCAGAGCCTCTGTCTCGCGTTCTAATAAGGATTTAGGCCGTGACTGCAATTGTAAAACCGCTTGCGGCGCAGCGTCGCAAGCGGTCTAACCCATGGGTCGTAGGACCGCATCAGGATTGCCCGCCATGAGTTTACGTATTGTCTTTCAAGGAGAGCTAGGGGCTTATTCCCATTTGGCCTGTCGGGAGCATTTTCCGGATATGGAACCATGGGCGTGCCAGTCTTTTGCCCAAGCGTTTGCCCGCGTCCGCGAGGGCGAGGCCGATCTGGCGATGATTCCTGTCGAGAATACAGTCGCAGGTCGGGTAAGTGATATTTACCACCTGTTGCCGGATGGTGAGTTGTTTATCATTCAGGAGCGGTATCAGCCGATCCATCACCAATTGCTGGGTTTGCCCGGGACATCATTAGATGCTGTCAAAACGGCGCGTTCACACCCGATGGCCTTGGGACAGGTGCGCGAACGGTTATTGTCACTCGGAATCACGGCGATTGCGGATGTCGATACAGCCGCCGCCGCGCGCAAAGTCTCGGAACGGGGGGATCCCTCGGTTGTCGCGGTCGCGAGCCGTGTGGCCGCAGCGGAATATGGTCTCGACATCCTTTTGGAAGATATTGAGGACTCAGGCTCAAACACAACACGATTTATCGTTTTGTCCAAAGCCGCGAAAGTTCCTCCACTGGACGGCCCTCCTGTTGTGTCTTCCTATGTTTTCCGGACGCGATCTGTTCCGAGCTCGCTTTACAAAGCGCTAGGCGGGTTTGCTTCAAATGGATTGAATTTAACCAAACTGGAAAGCTATATGATTGGCGGTGGATTCATGGCCGCTCAGTTCTATGTCGATGTGGAAGGTCACCCTGACAGTGAGCCGATGCGCAATGCGCTCGAGGAATTAGACTTTTTTACTGAAGATGTTCGTCATTTAGGTACCTATCCCGCGGATCCGGTTCGAACAAAATCGTGATTGGGCGTGAGTTGAGTTTCGCCGCGTCTGGAGCCATAAGAGGCTTATGAAACTTTTTCTAATTGCGGCGGCTCTGACAGCGACAACGGCGTTCATGCCGGCATCTGCGTTCGCACAGAAACCTGAAATTTACACGAGCTGGCGTAATATGATTGCGGTGGATGGCTATGACGTTGTGAGTTTCCATGCCGGCAAACCGCTCAAAGGCCGCACAGAATTTGCGACCCAATATAAAAACGCCACGTGGCGGTTCGATACGCGGGGCAACCTTGATCTGTTTTTGATGAACCCCGAAGCGTTCGAGCCGCAATATGGCGGTTATTGCGCTTGGGCGGTATCCAAAAACAAGCTCGCGCCCGGTAAGGCCGAACATTGGCATGTCGAGGATGGGAAGCTTTATCTCAATTATTCGACCCGCGTGAAGAAGCGCTGGGATGCGTTGCATGAAGAATTTATCACGCAAGCCGATCAAAACTGGCCGGACCTGCTCGACGAATAGCGCGCCTATTGCTTAGCCAACCAGGCTCTGAGCAATTGGTGCGCGATCGTCGTTCGCATCGGCCGCATAAAGGCGTCGCCTGTTTTATTGAACACAGCTTCAACCTCTTCCCGCGTAAACCACTGCGCCTCTTCCAACTCATTTTTGTCGACATTGATGGTCTTGTCTTTAGCTTGGCTGAGGAGGCCGATCATCAGTTGTGACGGGAAGGGCCAAGGCTGGCAGAACAGGTAGCGGTGACCGGACAAGGTTGCCCCGACCTCTTCCATACCCTCACGCGTTGCGGCTTCCTCCAGTGTTTCGCCCGGCGACACAAAGCCCGCCAACGCAGAGTAATAACCGGGCGGCCAGCCATTGCCCCGGCCCAGCAGCACAGAATCTTCATGCTCGATCAGGAAAATCACGACCGGATTGACGCGCGGG
Source organism: Litorimonas sp. (assembly GCA_051251645.1). GTDB lineage: Bacteria > Pseudomonadota > Alphaproteobacteria > Caulobacterales > Maricaulaceae > Litorimonas. The sequence continues at coordinate 311,119 of JBPOEY010000001.1, forward strand.
AAATGCTCCGTCTCGCAAGCCGCGCAGACGCGCTTCGCGCCACCCTCTGCTGACGTCGTTTTAACGCCGCACTGCGCGCAAAAAGGGTGAGTGCGGTGCCAGTCAAAAATAGATCGAGCTCGCCCGGCAACGGCCAATGAGTCGGGAGTCAACCTATGACCGTGCATGCGTAAATCCATCAGGGAGTCCGGCGGAAGTTGGCTATCGTCAGTCAACGACACGGCAAAAACTGGATCGCCATCCCCTTCAAGCCCTAAGAAGATCAAACCCGGATCCTGAAGCGATAAGGACGCAACAGCTGTCGAAGCGGCGCGCAAAAGCGCAAGTCCATCTGTCGCAACCTGTCCTTTATGAAACAGCAGTGCGCTCGCTCTGGGGTGATCAATCAATTGGGCAAGAGATGCCTCGCTCCGCGACATTTCGGCAAAATCGACCTGTGATCCGGCGAAGGGAATAGGGCAGTCGGGCATAAATTGATTGATCATGAACTGGCCCTAATATGTTAATTGCAATTAAGCAATTACTGCAAATTAATGCAACGATAACAAACTGTTGCGACAATGACACACACATATTGAAACATACAGTGAGGCACTGGAAACGGGTTAGGGTCACCCCTAACTAGGCGGCGTGCATCCCCCCGCACGCAACTTAAACATGGATTTTATTTAAAATGAAAATCGTAAAAATCGCAGCGGCAACTGCCGCAATCGCCATGATCGGCGGAACGGCTATGGCCCAAGATGGGCAAGCCTATGTCGGCCTTGGTGTCGATGCTGTTGAATTCGACAGCTACAATCTGTCCGGAAAACTGGGCTACAACTTCAACGAATTTTTCGGCGTTGAAAGCCAAGGCGGCTTCGGCATTATTGATCAAGAAGAAACCATCGGCGGCGTACAAGCCGAAGCCGGCATCGACTACTATTTGTCCGGTTTTGTGACTGGTCGCTTACCGGTCTCAGAACAGTTCGAGTTGATTGGTCGCGCAGGCTATTATTTCGGCGAAGTCGAAGGTTCTGTTGGCAATGTCAGCGTCAGCGAAGACATTGACGGATTTGCAGCCGGGGTTGGCGGTCAGTTCAATTTCGGTCCGGGCAATATGAACGGAATCCGCGCCGAATACACCTATCTCGATGTCAATACCGGGACGTCCAATCTGGACGGAGACGGCGACCTCTATACCATCTCCTACATCCGCAAGTTCTAGTCTCTGACATCTTGCCTATTTGGCCCGCCTCGCAAATTGCGCGGCGGGCTTTTTTATGCGCGGTCCGACTTGTCAGCGCGACTATGACTTGCCATATGCCGTCTCGGAAGATCGGCCCGGACGTGGGCTTTCGCCAACCCGGTCAGGTCGGGAACGAAGCAGCCGTAACGAATCGCTCGCGGGTCGGGACCCGGTCTTCCACTATTCCCTTTTCTCAATACGCATCATGAGCGGTTTTTCCGTGCGGACCGTCACGCGTGCCAAAGGCCACGGGTGTGGCCCGTCGAGATGGAGTCGATATTGGCGGGCGATGAGTGCGGTCAGGATCACCGCTTCCATCTTTGCGAATTGCGCCCCGATACAGACACGTGGTCCGAGGCCGAAGGGTAGATATTGGAACCGCCCGATGGGGCGGTCTGCGCCGGGTAAGAACCGTTCCGGCACAAAGGCGTCCGGTTGATCCCATAATTTGCGGTGCCGATGCACCATCCAAAGATTGCCGAATACAATCGCCCCTTCCGGTAAGGCGTGACCCCCCAAGGTCTCAGCCCGGTTCAGCTCGCGCGATAAAAAGGGCGCTGGCGGATAGAGCCGCATCGCTTCGCTCAAACAGGCTTGCGTAAAGGGCAAGCTGTCGCTCCAATTTTGCGCGGGGGACGTTATATCCAACGCGTCGACTTCCGCCTCCAACCGCGCCCGCGCCTCGGTGTCCTGCGACAGGAGGTAGAATAACCACGTCAGCGCGCGCGACGTTGTTTCATGGCCCGCCGCGATGAAAGTGATGAGTTGATCCACGAGTTGGTCGGGCGTGAGGGGTTCAGTCTCCGCATCCGTTGCGGTCAGCAGCAGTGTCAGCAGATCATCCGGAACAGCGTCGCCTGCGTTTATTTTCGTGCGTCTGGCTTCGCCAAGTCGTCCGATCCGCTCCCGCAGTCGTTTGACCACACCCATGCGCCCGATCCGCGTAAAACGCGGCACCCATTTGGGCATATTGGTCAAATCGAATGGATCGGGACGGCCCATGCTGGACAGAAATCGATCAATATCGCGCAAGCTCGCTTGCCGCCCGCCATCGAGCTCGCCTGAAAACAGAACGTCTGAGAGAACTTGGTAGGTGAGGTCAACGCAGATCTGATCAAAGGAGACCGTCTCCTCTGTGAGCAGACGGGCGAGGTTATCGCCCGTTGTGCGCGCCATCCCTTGTGCGAAGCCATTGACGTGACGCGGCGTAAAAATAGGCGCAATCGCGCGCCGATCATGTTTCCAACGCTCGCCTTCGGACGTCAGCAACCCGTCGCGTAAAACGGGTTTTAAGATGGCATTGCGAATACCGGAGAGGCGGAGCGCATCCGCTTTGGCGACGAAGGCTTCGCGGATCGTATCGGGATGGGTCGGGGTGAAGAAGGTTTTGCCCATCCCTGTCGCAACTTCATCGAAGTCTTCGATGGCGCGGCGGGTCATGCCGTGAAGCGGGTTTTTCGAGGACGCGAGCAGGTATCGCCCCCAGTCTATAGCGTTCCACTCAGCAATAGATGTGTCGATTGGCAAGGGGCCTGGCGGAACGAACCGTCCGTCCTCCCATCGCGGCTCTGGCCGGAATGAATACTCGTGACGGCTTTTTTTTTCGCGCGATGATTGAGCCATGCAGGGACTTTGCGCTCCCTTGCGCCTGTGTGCAATATCAACCGCGTCCTTTCCAAGCACGGCCGCCATGCATATACGTATAGCGTATGTCCGAAAGCTCGACCCATCAGACCTATCAAGTGCTCGCGCGGAAATACCGTCCAGCGACCTTTGAGGATATGATTGGCCAAGACGCGATGGTCACGACGTTAAGCAATGCCTTTCGAACGGGCCGTATTGCGCATGCGTTTATGCTGACTGGTGTTCGCGGGATCGGGAAAACGACGACGGCAAGGCTGCTGGCGCGCGCCCTCAACTATGAAACGGATACGGTCGATGGTCCCTCGGTCGATCTCGCGACGCCGGGGCGGCATTGCGACGCGATTATGAGCTCTAGCCATATGGACGTGCTGGAAATGGACGCGGCGTCGCGCACGGGCGTTGATAATATGCGCGAGCTGCTCGACGGGGTGCGCTACGCGCCTGCCGACGCGCGCTACAAGGTCTATATTATTGACGAGGTGCACATGCTCTCCGCCGGCGCGTTCAACGCGCTGCTCAAGACCCTCGAAGAGCCGCCAGATCACGCGAAATTCATCTTCGCGACGACGGAAATTCGCAAGGTGCCGATTACGGTTCTGTCGCGTTGTCAGCGCTTTGATTTGCGCCGGGTCGAGGCGGATGTTCTGGCTGCGCATTTAAAGAGCATTTCTGACCAAGAAGGCATTGCGGTGTCCCATGATGGGCTCGCGTTGATCGCGCGCGCTGCTGAAGGCTCGGTCCGCGATGGTCTATCCCTGTTGGACCAAGCGATTGTCCAAAGCGGTCTGTCTGGCGACGAGGTGAGCGCGGAGCAGGTTCGGTCCATGCTCGGCCTCGCGGATCGTGTGCGCCTGATTGATTTGTTCGAACATGCAATGGGCGGCGATGCCAAAGCCTCGTTGATGGCGATGCGCGCCCAATATGATGATGGGGCCGCGCCAGACGTCGTTATGGGTGACCTGCTCGATATCTGCCACGAAGTCTCGCGTGCGCAAACCTTAGGCGAAGATGCGGCCTTTGATTTTGCGCCTGACCAGATTGAACGATTGCGCGGATTAGGCGAAACGTTTTCAGCGGGCCAATTGACCCGGGCGTGGCAAATTTTGATGGCGGCGCATGGCGAAGTGCGGCGTGCGCCTGTGCCACTGGCGGCTGCGGAAATGGCCTTGTTGAAATTGGCCTTGGCGGGACAAATGCCGCCGCCTGAACTCGCGGCGCAAATTATTCGCCAAGCCCAAAAATTGGAAAGCGAAGGCGGCGCAGGGCTGCCGCAACTGAGCCCATCTGCTGCGCCGAAAGCCCATGCGGCCCCAACGCCCTCGACGCCTTTGCCTGCGTCGTCACCCGTTCAAACAGTGTCTATGACCGCGCCGAAACCCGTTGCGCCTGCCGCGCCGACGATGCGACTGGACAGTTTCGCCGATTATGTGGAGCAGGTCGATGACCTGCGGCTTCGGCATGATCTTGAGCGCTATGTCAGCGTCGTGAGCTTCGCCGATGGGCAGGCTGAAATCCATATTACCGAGGCACGTCATAATGCGATTGTCGGTCGCATGGTACGGTCGCTGCAAGAGTTGACGGGCCAACAATGGTTGGTCAGCCCTGTGTCTACAATTGGCGATCCGCCTTTGTCGGATCAGCGCAAAGCCGCCAAAGCGGAGCAGGACGCCGATGATCGATCTCATCCGGCGTTTTCACATCCGCTGCTGAAAGATGCGAAGATCCTTGAGATTAAGGACCGCGCGCCCAATGTAATATCGGGTAATTTCAAGAAGGATGATACGGCATGAAAGATCTCATGGGCCTGATGAAACAGGCCAAGGAAATGCAGGCCAAAATGGAAGTCGCGCAAGCGCAAGTGGCTGATACGGAAGCGACTGGCCGCTCTGGTGGCGGGCTTGTTACTGTGACACTCGTTGGCGGCGGTAATATGAAAGCGCTGACGCTCGATCCGACCTTAATGGGCGGGGCTGAGGATAAAGAGATGCTGGAAGACCTGATTATTGCGGCGTATCAAGACGCGAAGGTCAAATTGGACCAAGCGGCTGCGGATACAATGAAATCCGCCATGGGCGACATTCCAATGCCGCCCGGAATGAAGTTACCGTTCTAAGGTGATTGATCGGCGCTCCTTCGTTGTTGCAGGGGCTGTTGCCGCGACAGCGTGCGCGACGTCATCCGCAAGCCTCTCGCCGATTGCTAAGGCTTCAAATTCAACGTCCAAGTCTGTGCGAGAAAAACTTTCCGGTTACGCGCTGAACACAGAGAGCTGGTTTCTGGATCGTCCCTTTAATGCGCGGTTTGATGCGGCCGCTCGCGCCGGGTTTAGCCATGTCGAATTTTGGGCGTTAAATGACCAAGCACGTAAGGTCGAGACCCTCGCGAAAATTGCGTTGGATGCGGGCGTTTCCATCGCACAAATTGTTGGTGACTCGCCCGCGCTTGCTAGGCCTGAGACGCGCTCGGAATTTCTTGAGAACTGCAAGCGCGCTGTCGAACGCGCGGATATTCTCAATACTGATATTATAACGTTCGTCGGACATCAAAATGTCGACGGTATCTCCAAAGCTGATAGCCTTAAAGCCTACACGGACCATATGGCTGCCGCGGCACCAGTCTTCGAAGACGCCAATGTGTTCGCGGCGATCGAGCCGTTTAATCCTTATGATCATCCCGGGCATTTCATCTACGGATCACAGGATGCGGTCGTGATGATCCGTCAAATCAACTCCCCTAATGTAAAGTTGAACTGGGACCTGTTTCATATGCAGCGCGCGGAAGGGGAACTGATTGGCAACCTTCGGAAAGCGCCGGAAACGATTTGTTATGTTCAAATCGCCGATGCACCGGACCGGGGACAGCCTGGAACCGGAGATGTGAACTACGCCAATGTTATTCGCGCAGTCCGGGCGGGCGGTTATACGCGTCCGATTGGGCTCGAGTTTTGGGCGAAAGACAAGGACTATGACCGCGCGGTGGCGGATATGATCATGTTGGCAGACGCTATTTAGAGAGCGGACGGGTAACGCACCGGACGCACAGGCGCATTGCGCAGGCTATTCATGACGGCGTCGTAAAGCGGTTTAGGTTGCAGGGTTTCATCATAGAGTGTGGCGCGCTTACGGATACCATCTTTCCGCGGCCACCATGTTTGTAGCCAAGAATAATGGTCCGCCATGCCCCAAGCGAGCATTTCGCTAACTTCTTTATAATCCAGCATCATATCCAGAAACGCGCCGCCATAGGCCGCGACTTGCGCGTCGCGCTTGGCAATGTCGGCCGTCATCCGCGTATCGTTGACGTCAAATTCGGACAGGATTAAATCATAGTCCATCCCAACGATTTCATCGACAAAATCGCGCCATTCGCGACGTTGCGGATCGGGGTAATCATCCATCACATCGCCGTCGCCCGTGCCCAGGTGACTTTGAATACCGAACGCATCAATCGGAATATCACGATTTCGGAAGCCCTCTAAGAGTTTCAAAATTCCGGTTCGATGCTTTTCGTTGCCAGGTTCCCAGATCATATAATCATTATAGACGAGTTGCGTGTTCGGCATTAGCTCGCGCGCTTTCCGGAAGGCCCAATCCACCACGTCAGCGCCATAGGTCGTCGTAAACAATGTCTCGCGCGGCAAGCCTGTGCCGGGGTCAATGGTTTCGTTGACGACGTCCCAGCTGTCGATCCGGCCTTGATAGCGCGATGTCATGTCGGTGAAATATTGATCAAGGTAACGAGCCATAGAGCGACGATCAAAATTTGCATCCGGCATCCAACCGGGCAGAAATTCATCGCGATTCCACAGTAAAACATGCCCGCGCATCGCCATCTGGTTGGCGTCTGCAAAGTCGACAATGGCGTCGGGTCTGCTCCATTGCATCGGACCGTCTTCGCCTTGAACGACGTAAATTTTGTGCTCATTCTCCGCGACAAGACTGCCGCAATCATGACGGATGATGTTCAGATAAGCCGGATCAGAAAGTGCTTTGGAGTTTATTGCTGTGCCAAATCGAAGTCCGCGCGTTTTCGCGATGGCATTGAGGCCCGTACCGATGAGCGGACTTGATTTAGGGCTAACAAGGGTCGCAGAATTGGCGCACCCGCTCAAAAGTGTTGCCGCGACAGACCCCGTGACCATGTCTCTTCGTGTCAGTGTCATCGCTGTTCCCCTCACTTTTAATAGCTGTTAGCAAACCAATTTTATCGCGCCAAAGAATTTTTAGCTCGGTTTCATCGTTTTGGCCCGCTAGGGTCTATGTATGAAACATCTTCTTCTCGCGGCTTCGGTTTGTCTTCTGCCCATGGTTGGCGTGGCGGCTGACCCAAACCCGGCCGCACGCGCCTTTTACCAATATGATGCGATCCATCAGCCGATCTTGTCCAAGGACGGAATGGTCAGTGCACAAGACGCGATTGCGGCTCGAGTCGGCGCGGATATTTTGCGGCGGGGCGGGAATGCCGTCGATGCAGCGGTCGCTGTCGGGTTCGCGCTCGCCGTGACCCACCCGCAAGCGGGAAATATTGGTGGCGGTGGGTTTATGATGCTGGCCGAGCCGGATGGGAATGTCCGCGCGATTGATTTTCGTGAGCAAGCGCCAGCCTCTGCAACGCGGGATATGTATCTCGGCGCGGACGGTACTGTTGATAATCAAAAAGCGCAGTTCTCTCGCGCGTCTGCAGGCGTTCCGGGCTCTGTTGCGGGATTGCTCCATGCGCTCGACACACATGGGACCATGTCTCGTCGACAGGTCATTGGCCCGGCGGCGGCGCTGGCCGAGCGCGGCTTTATCGTTAGCCCCGCGCTGGCCCAATCGCTCGCAAGCACGAGTAGCCTTAGCGCCGATGAAAGCTCTCTCGATTATTTCGGTGGGTTGGAGGCCGGCGATCGTTTGCGTCAACGCGATCTCGCTAAAACGCTGAAACGCATCATCACGCTGGGCCGGGACGGCTTTTATAAAGGAAAGACAGCCGATTTGATTATCGCCGAAATGGCGCAGGGCAATGGTTTGATGACCCGCGACGATCTTGCCGCCTATGAGGTCGTTGAACGCGAGCCTGTTACAGGCACCTATAACGGTTACACGGTCACGGCGATGCCACCGCCATCGTCCGGCGGGGTGCATATGGTGCAGATGATGAATATTCTGGAGGGTTATGACTTAGCCGCTGACGGGCATAATTCTGCAGCTTATTTGCACAAATTGATTGAATCGATGCGCCGGGCCTATGCGGATCGCAGCGCTTATCTTGGTGATCCAGATTTTGTCGACGTCCCAGTCGCGGCGTTGACGTCGCGCGATTATGCAGACCGGTTGCGCAGCACGATTGATCTGACTGTGTCGAGCCGTTCCGTTGATATTCGACCGGGTACGGAACTCCCTTATGAGAGCCTCGAGACAACCCATTATTCCGTCATTGATGATGAAGGACGAGCTGTCTCTGTCACCTATACGCTCAATTTTTCTTTCGGTTCTGGCTATTCCGTCGATGGCGCGGGGTTCCTGCTCAATAATGAAATGGATGACTTTTCTGCCAAGCCGGGGAGTCCGAATGGCTATGGCCTGATTGGCGGTGAAGCCAATAAGATCGATCCGCGCAAACGGCCTCTATCATCCATGACGCCAACGATTGTGATGAAAGATGGTAAGGTCGTGCTCGCCACAGGTTCACCGGGGGGGTCCACGATCATCACGTCAGTCATGCAAGCCGTTCTTAATGTAGTCGAGTGGGAAATGAACACGGCAGAAAGCCTGCACGCGCCGCGCATCCATCACCAATGGTTGCCCGATGCTGTAATTGTGGAGCCGGGGATTAGCCCAGACACGCTGCGCATATTAGAAGGAATGGGGCATCAATTCCCGCGCGAGGAAGACGGATCGATCAGCCGGTCGACACTGGGGCTCGTGAACTCCGTCGGGCGTGATGGGGATTGGTTGACAGGGGCGTCAGACCCTCGCGCGCCAGATAGTTTGGCGGTCGGGCCTTAAAGCCTAAGCGTTTGCCGCCAATTTCTCGGCCTTCACGACCTTCTTAATCGCACGTTCGCGTTTCAGGCGGGAGAGGTGGTCAAGAAAGACGATGCCTTCAAGGTGATCCATTTCGTGCTGGATACAAACAGCGTAGAGTCCTTCGCAATCCTCGGTCACGCGCTCGCCATTGTAATCAAGGTAGGTCACGCGGCACGTTTCTGGACGGTCCACATCATCGTAAATATCCGGGACTGATAAGCAGCCTTCCTGATAGGGAACGGTCGTCTCGGCGGGATCAAGAATCTCTGGATTGACATAATATTTTGGCTGCGGTTCTTCGCCCTGTTGAGCCAAATCCATCACAATAACGCGTTTTGGGATGCCAATTTGAATGGCGGCAAGGCCAATGCCTGGCGCATCATACATGGTCGCCAGCATATCATCCATAAGCGCCCGCGTTTCGTCTGTGACAGAGTCGACAGGCTCGCTGATAAGTTTGAGCCGTGGGTCAGGCACAGTGACGATCGGTCGGATTTGTCCCTTATTGGTCATGTTGGGGAGATAGGTTCGAGACGCCGCCGGGTCAACCGCCGCGTGTGCGTCAGCCTTGTTGGGTCGACAAATAGCGATCTGAATTCCAAGTTTTGGTAAAGGGTCGCGTGCGACCGGAGGCCTGAATAACTAACAAATGCTCACGCGTCAGATCGCGGGGTGAATCCACACCACAGGCATGAGCGATCATCTCGACCTCTTCGGTCAGCGTTTTAACATAATTGCTGACCCGCACGGCCTTATTGGTGGGGTCTAAGCCTTTTTGAAGCCGTTTATCGTGGGTCGTGATCCCGGTCGGACAGGTGTTCTTGTCGCATTTTAGCGCTTGGATACAGCCGAGCGCGAACATAAAGCCGCGGCCATTATTGATCATGTCGGCGCCGACGCAAAAGGCCCACGCAACATCTGCAGACGTGATGAGTTTGCCTGAGGCGATAATCTTGATGCGGTCCCGCAAACCTGCGCCAATGAGCATATCATGGAGCAGGGGGAGGCTATCTTCGATTAACATACCCGTGCTGTCGATCAGGGGCATCGGAGCCGCGCCTGTGCCGCCATCACCACTATCAAGCGCAATATAGTCCGGGGCTGAACTTACCCCGCGTCTTAGGATCGTATCGAATAATTCTTGAATGGGTTTTACCTGGCCCATGCAGAACTTAATCCCAACGGGGCGTTTGGACACACGCCGGACCTGAGCTATCAAATCAAGCAACTCTTCCGGATTGCTCGCATCGATGTGTCGATTGGGGGAGAGGGCGGCTTCACCTTCCGGGATACCGCGAATATCCGCGATTTCTTTCGTAACCTTAGCGGCAGGAAGAATGCCGCCCTTACCGGGCTTGGCCCCTTGGCTGAGCTTAATCTCGATCATTTTTATATTGGGGTTTTCGCAAATTTTGGCCAGTTTGGCTTCGTTTAAAGTCGCGTCATCATTGCGCGCGCCAAACTTGGCTGTGCCGAGTTGATAGACAATGTCGCAGCCTCCTTCCAAATGGTAGGGAGAGACCCCGCCTTCGCCTGTATTTAAATAGCATCCTGCAAGTTTTGCACCGCGCGAGAGGGCTTGAATGGCCGGCGCAGAGAGCGATCCATAGCTCATGGCACTAATGTTAAAGAGGCTATTGGGTCGGTAGGGGTGAGAGGTGTCAGGACCGATCGTGAACGGTGCGTGCGCTGGCGCTTCTTCTTCATCTAGCTTCGGGAATAGCCCATTCGCGAAAATCGGCATGCCCGGCTCAAACACCTTCGTCGAGCCGAACGGAACAACATCTTTGCCGTTCTCGCAGACATGTTTGACCCAATCGCGTTCCGCGCGATTAAACGGCATTTCTTCACGGTCTAGCGCAAAGAAATACTGCCGAAAAAACTCACCCATTGTTTGAAACAGATTTCGGAAGTGACCGACGACCGGGTAATTCCGCCAGATTGTGTTTTTAGTCTGGGTTTTATCATGAATGAACAGGGCCACCGCACCAATCGTGAGCAGGGCTACGGTGAACAGGAAGAGTGAGCCGAGCAATTCAAGCCCGCTCATCGCAAATTTAGCAAAAGAATCCATCACTGAACTATGCGTGTGGCGGTGAAGGATTGCAAGATGCGACGCGATGGCGCGTTAAGCGTACGCCCCCACGGCATGTAGGTCACCACCATGCTGATTTAACCAACGACGCGCCATCTTGGTCTCTGGGAACAACCGTTCGCAAACCGCCCAGAAGGCGGGGCTGTGATTGGCTTCGATCAAATGGGCGCATTCATGCGCGCAGACATATTCGAGGATATCAGGGGGCGCGCAGATGAGACGCCATGAATATGAAATATGGCCTTCACCCTTGCGTGTGATGGCACTGCCCCAGCGGCTGGCTTGATCGCGGACACTGACTTTTGCGACGCGCTTGCCAAGTTCGCCCGCATAATGATGGGTTGCAGCTTCTAACTCCGCTCGCGCTTCGCGGATCAAGAGACGACGGACGCGACCGTGAAAGCTTTCTGGATCGGGCGAGGGCACGATAATTTTGCGCGCGGCACGGTCAATCTTAGCGCGGCCTTTCCCGGGCGGGCTGACAAGACGGTAACGGTCGCCTTGAAACAAAATCTCTTCGCCCGGCACGAAGGGCATGGGCGGGGGCAGGCCTTCTAAGTGAACATCAATCCAGTCGCGCTGCTCATGTGCAAATGTCTGGGCTTGCGGAAAGGCCCTGAGACTTGGCACGATCACATGCACTTGTCGCTCCGCCGCTTTGACTTTCAGGGAGACGCGGCGCGCCTTATCCGAAAGCACATAGAGCACGCGCGGATCAGTCTCGTCACGCAACGGGAATTCCGCCTTGTCAGGCGTGGGGCTACCGCTAGAGTTGCGCCTCAATTTCGACAGGACTTCTGACATGCCCGCTTCCTCGTTTAACTTGCGCAGCACACTTCTCGCAGGTTTTTGCGCTTCCGCTCTCTTGATGGGGGCTTGCTCTGGCGGGGACAAGGTTCCGGCTGAGGAAATCAAGGTTGAAGCAGCGTCGCTTGGCCTAACGAGTGCTGACGAAAGCCAGCTCTCGGAGCATTTCGTCATTAAACTCCGTGGCGGCAGTGAATCAGAAACGCTGAGCTTACTGAGCGCAGCAGGATTTGATGATGCGACCTATGGCGAGCGGATGATCGAAGGATCGACCGTTGTTTATACGGATTGGACCGCGTCGAATGAGGATGCCTCTATGCGCGCCGAGCGGGTTGAAATGATCGGGCTCAATAAGGCTGAAGACGGTCCGAGACTCGATAAGCTGGTCTTGAGCGGGATGAGTATTGATGGTTTTGAGGGTGAAGGCGATGACCGCGAAAAAGTAATGGACGCAACTGTCGGCAGTCTTGTCGTCGTGAAACCGTCTGCGGATATGTTTGCGAACTTAGCTGACATCATGATGGCGAAAGACACGGGCAGCGACGCTGCAGTCGATACGATGGATGACTTGTCCGGCAATAATGATTTCCGCGCGTTTCACGTCGAAGACATGGTCGCGAATGTCATGGAAGACGACAAACAGGGAGCCCTCACCTTAAAACAAATCATTGTTGGCAATGATATGGATAAGGGGATGATGGATGTCGTTCTTGAAACCCTCAGCTTCGATTGGAAGGGCGCTGAGAATAGTGGCGCGACCCCATTTGCGTTAGATATGGACGGCGTGACCATTATGGGACTTGATACGGAATTGATGAACGCGCCCGGCATGTCCGGTGTCGGTGCGACACAGGGCATGATGAGTGGTCTCATGGCTGGAATGACGCCATCAGCGACGGCGCCTTACCGTCAAATTGATCTCGGAAAAGTTGATCTGAAATCATCGATGTTTGATCTCACAACAGAAGGTTTTGAGGCCGATAGTGTGACCAAGGGTAATATAACTGAGCTTCGTTCAGTGTTGTCGCCCATGGTTGTGACCCTCAAAGATCTCGCGGGCACACCCGTTGCGCTCTTTATAGATGTATTGCGCGAAAACGGGCTGGCTGAAATTTCGCTTAAAGGGTCATCAACAACGACATTCGATAGCAAAGCTGACCGGGTCAGTTTTACTGATAATCGGATGGAAATTGACGGTGGTTTGCGCACACGGTGTGATTATTCGCTCCTCGGGTTGACCGCTTCGGCCAAAATGATGGACGACAGTGGTGTGAAAATCCCTGTTTTTGATTTCTCTGATACGGCCAATAGCGACGCCGCGTTCGAGGATTATATGGCTCAGACCGAAGCGTATAATGCGGCGCAGGCTGAAGCGAATAAGTTGATCAAAATTGAAGGACTGAATTGCGATATTCAAGACGTGCCTGGCAATAGTCTGGTCGAGCGAGGCTATAAGGTCGCATCGGCCATCACAGGGCGGCCTGTCCCTATTTTAAAGGGCGGCGCAAAGACAGCCATCGCTCTGGGCTCCCTGACCGCGCAATCTGAATTCCAGCGGGACCTTATGGACACACTCGGCTCTGGTCTCATCGATTTTATCGACACACCCGGCCAGACTATGACCATTACAATGACCCCGGAACAGCCCGTATCGGTCGCATCACTGACGGGTAGTGATGGTAAAGAGCCATCAATCAAGCCGCTCAACCTGTCTGTTGAGGTTCGGTAGAGTCCATGCTGCGCGGACGCGGTCGTATATTAACACGTATCGTGACAACAGGCTTCGATTCCCCGGCTTTCGTTTAGAAATGCATACCTAACCCTGCACCCCTGTGCGGGAATGTCGCTTGAAACCTTGCGCGAGGCTGCGCATATGAACGACAACTTCAATCACGGCACGGAAAACAGATATTATGAAAGTTCTCGTCCCGGTCAAGCGTGTGCTTGACTACAACGTCAAAGCCCGGGTTAAGCCCGATCAAAGCGGCGTCGATCTGTCTAACGTCAAAATGAGCATGAACCCGTTTGACGAAATTGCCGTCGAAGAGGCCGTGCGCATGCAAGAAGCGGGCACGGCGACTGAAACGATCGCTGTCTCTGTTGGGCCGGCCAAAGCGCAAGAAACAATCCGCACAGCGCTCGCGATGGGTATGGACCGCGGTGTCCACATCACAACCGATGAAGATTTGGAGCCGCTCGCGGTCGCTAAAATTCTCAAAGCTGTGGCTGAAGCCGAAGGCGCGGAGCTCGTGCTCATGGGCAAGCAAGCCATCGACAATGATTACGGCGCAACCGGTGGCATGTTGGCGGCACTGATGGATTGGCCGATTGGTCAATATGCGAATACGATTGCTGCGGGCGACGGCAGGATCGAAGTCAAACGCGAAATCGACGGCGGTCTGCAGACTGTGACGCTCAAACTCCCAGCGGTTGTTACGACTGATTTGCGCCTGAATGAGCCGCGTTATGCGTCTCTTCCCAACATCATGAAGGCGAAACGTAAGCCGATTGAGGCCAAGACCCCTGAGGATCTTGGTGTCGATACGACACCGCGCCTGACGATTGTCAAAGTGACTGAGCCGAAATCGCGCGAAGCGGGCGTCAAAGTCGAAACCGTCGCTGAACTGGTCGACAAACTTAAGAACGAAGCGGGAGTAATCTAATGGCGACTCTTGTTGTTGCAGAACATAATAATGCGTCGCTGTCAGAAGCAACGTCCAAAACAGTGTCGGCGGCGAAAGCCCTCGGCAGTGACATCGACATTCTCGTCGCGGGTCAGGGCGCCTCGGCGGCGGCGGCTGCTGCGGCACAGATTGACGGCGTTCGGGCTGTTATTAATGTCGAGCATGAGCTATTGGCGCGTCAAATGCCTGAGGCCATGGAAGCAACGATTGTTGCGCTGATGGATAGCTATGACACTGTTATGGCCGCTGATACGACAACGCATAAGGCCTATATGCCGCGCGTCGCCGCGAGGCTTGATACGCAGCAGATTAGCTCTGTGACGGGTATTGATGGGGATGTTTTTGAGCGCCCGATCTATGCTGGTAATGCGCTCGCCTATGTCAAATCGACTGACCCCAAGAAGGTTGTGACGGTCCGGACAACGGCGTTTCCTCTGTCAGGTGACGGCGGCTCTGCGTCATCCGAATCCAAATCGGTTGATATTGGTGACACAGGCTCAACCTTTGTCTCCGAAGAACTGACCAAATCGGATCGCCCTGAATTGACAGGCGCGAAGATTGTGATCTCTGGCGGTCGCGGTATGGGCTCAGGCGAAAACTTCGCCCTGATCGATACCATTGCTGACAAGCTCGGTGCCGCCGTCGGCGCATCGCGCGCAGCTGTTGATGCCGGTTACGTTCCGAATGATTATCAAGTTGGCCAAACCGGGAAAGCCGTTGCGCCGCAACTCTATATCGCTGTTGGTATTTCTGGTGCGATCCAACACTTGGCCGGGATGAAAGACTCCAAGGTTATTGCGGCCATCAATAAGGACGAGGAAGCCCCGATCTTCCAAGTTGCTGATTATGGCCTTGTTGCTGACCTCTTCAAGGCGTTACCAGAACTTGACACGGAATTGACCAAAATCGGTTACTAAGCGCTTTTCAAGACTATAGAAAAGCCCGCCTAGATGGCGGGCTTTTTTAATGGAGTGATTTGGCGTTACGCGGCTTGGATGGCGGAGCCGTCGACGGCTCGGCCAGAGTAATGTTCCAAGGTTTCCAAAAGTTCGGTCTGCTTAACGGGTTTCGTCAAATAATGGCTCATCCCAGCATCAAGACATTCTTGGCGGTCATTTTTCAGCGCATGGCCGGTCAATGCAATGATGGGCACAGGATTGCTTGTGTGGCCCTGGGTTGCTTCCCAATCACGGATTACTTTGGTGGCCTGAAATCCGTCCATGACAGGCATGGAG
Source organism: Litorimonas sp. (assembly GCA_051251645.1). GTDB lineage: Bacteria > Pseudomonadota > Alphaproteobacteria > Caulobacterales > Maricaulaceae > Litorimonas. The sequence goes on from JBPOEY010000001.1 coordinate 326,823, forward strand.
ACATCCATCAGAACCAGTGGAAACCGATCCGGGCTTTCCATGTAAAGATCAGAAGCCAGCTTGCCATTTTCAGCAAAAACAGGCTCGAAAGCGCTTTCAACCAGCATCAGTCGCACAACATCTCGATTTAATGGAAAGTCTTCAGCAACAAGAATTTCTTGCTTCGCGGTTTTTTCCGGCTGTGGCGCTTCTGGTGTAGGCGCGGGAACCGGATTGGCACCTGAAACAGGCATCATGCTTCGGTTCTGTGGCACAGACGGAGCAGATAGCGGCGGTGCGGTAGGCAGTGTTTTCTGAGGTTCGGAGGTTTGATTCGGTTCGGACGAACGCGCGGACAGATCGGCCAGCATGCTGTCGATCAGAGCTGTTTCAGGTTTTTCAGTGTCCGGATCCGCATGATGAGGTTCGGTGAACACTGGATCGGAGCCATGCGAAGGCTGCTCCGCCGTAACGGGCAATAAGGCTGGATCCGTGGTGAGCTGGATTGTTTTATACTGATCTGGCGTGGGAAGCGGTGCGAAGACGGGGGTGGTTTGCACCGGCTCAACTTGCGCGGTTTCAATTGGCGGTGGGCTGACTTGTAATGGGGCTGCCTGCAAAGTTGGCGTTACAGGAGTGGCCTGCATAGGTTTGGGCGGGCTAGGCTGTGTCGGATTGGACACAACGGGTAGCGCTGCCTGCTCAGGCTTGGTGGCGAGAACTCGACCGAGTGTGTCAAACAACCGGCGTTCGCGAACTGGTTTGACCAGGTAAGTTTCGATCCCAATGTCTCTCAACTCTTCGCTCATCACTGATTGATCGCAGGAGGATAGCATCACAATGGGGGGGACGGCTAAACTCGACTGTTTGGACAACATAGAGGCGAGTTCGCGCCCATTTACGCCTGGCATGAGATAATCCAAAAGAATCACATCATAGGGTTTTGCGTCTGGGGATTCTGAGGCGGTTTTGAGGGCTTCAGCCGCTTCGATACCGTTGTTCACAGACTGGCTTGTCATGCCCCAACCCGCGACTTGATCGGCCAAGATAGTGCGGTTCACTTCGATATCGTCGACGATCAAAGCGTGCTGACCGGATAGAGCCGCGATGTCGAACAGCTCGATTTTCGCATTTTTATCGATGGGGAGAGGGACTCTGACCCCAAATGTTGATCCTTCGCCAATTTCGGAGCGAACGTAAATCTCTCCATCCATCATTTCGACGATACGCTTTGTGATGGCAAGACCTAAGCCTGTGCCGCCGTAAACGCGCGTTGTGGATCCATCGGCTTGCGTAAATTTATCAAAGACGGCTTGCAGGCTATCCGAGGCAATGCCGATGCCCGTATCTGTGACATCTAGCGTCACCATAGGCGTATTTGGATCTTCATCGGACGTTTCGACATTCACGTCGATGCGGACATGGCCTTCCGCCGTAAATTTAATGGCATTGCCGACGAGATTGGTCAGAATTTGACGAAATCTCCCCGCATCCCCGATGAAGGTTGTGGGGAAATTTGTCGGGTAATTGATGATGAGCTCGAGGCCCTTATCTTGCGCATTGGTGATAAGAAGTGAGGTGACATCGTTGATTGAGGATTTCAGATCAAAAGGTGTCGGGTCGAGGTGCAGCGCCCCCGCTTCGATTTTCGAGAAGTCTAGAATATCATTGATGATGCACAGAAGGGCGTTAGCTGAATTGGTGATGACATTGACATATTCGCGCTGGCGGTCATCAATGTTGGAGAGGCCCAAGAGTTCAGCCATGCCAAGAATGCCGTTCATCGGCGTTCGAATTTCATGGCTCATATTGGCAAGAAACTCGGACTTGGCCTTGCTCGCATGAACAGCATTGTCCTTAGCAGCTTCGAGTTCAACTTGATGGCGATGTTCGCGTTCCGTGTCCTTGACGAAGGCGCGCAAGCGAATAGGTCGCCCTTTGTCATCACGGACGAGCTCCGCAATTGTGCTGCACCACCGATATTTGCCCGATCTGTGCATGATACGGAGGTCGATATCGAAACGATCCTGGGTCTTTGCAATATTCTGCAAGGCCTCTTTCATCCGAGGTCGATCTTCGGGGGCTAGCGCCGCCATAAAGCCAGATTTTCTAACCTCATCGGCTTTTTCACTACTGAAATACGCATCGAGGGATTTGCTTAAAGCATAGGTTTTTGTTCCGAAATCATACGTCCATATTCCGGAACGCCCGAGAAGTAGGGCTGATTCAAGAAGCTGGTCTTTCTCAACGAGTTCGCTAACATCCGCCGCCACTGAAATCGTATACCCATTGTCTAAAACCTGACGGCAGAAACGATGTGTTGTTCCATCACCGAGTTTCACAAGTCGGGTTGTTGTCTCCGTTCCCGTTTCAGCATTAGTCCGGTGCGCGGCTTCTGAAAGCGCATTTTTGGCCATAATATCAGGCGTCATCATGCCATTTTTCATCATGACATTATGCATTTTTGATAAAGGGTCACCGAGTTCGATGTCGCCTTTTTCAAGGCCTAATTGTTGAAAAGAAGCGTTCGATAACATGCGGTAACGCATGTCAGAGTCCAAAATTGCGACGCCGACATCAAGGTTTTGCAGGAGCATTTGTAGGAACTCGCGTTCCTTGCCATCTTCAAGGATGCATATCTTTTTCTTCAAAGAAGCATCTATGAATGCGCTACTCAAAATTTCGTTCATCTTATTTCCCACCGCCCTGATGAGCCATCTCAGTCAATTTGAACATCTTTTGACGGAAGAGGGTTAACAATCTGGCAAAAAAAAGCCGGACACCTGAAAGTTCAGGGTCCGGCTAAAGTCTTCGCAATTCAGTCGGGGAGAGTGACTTGCGGTAAAAAAACACAGCAGCGGCAAAAGGGGAGGACGTCGCTGTGTGTCTCATCTTATCTAGGCGGACTTGTCGGCGATTAGAACCGATAGGGTTGCAAGATAGCTATGCAAAACCGCATAGCGTTTGCCTGAATCATAAGGGAAATCATTGAAAAGACGGAGACGTCCGAGTTACGCGTTGCAGAAATTCGCGAAACACTTTGGCTTTGGCGGATCCGCGAAGCTCCGTCGGGTAGACAAAATAGAGATCGAAGCTTTCCCCGCGAACGTCGGGTAAAATGCGGACTAAACGACGGCTGGAGGCCGTCATATAGTCGGGTAATCCGGCTAAACCAATTCCCGCCTCAGCGGCGCGCATGATACCATGAAGGTTATTGATGCTCATGACAGGCTTTCGGGGCCCGTCCTTTTCGCTACGTCCAACTGTCAAAGCCCAGTTGGAGCTTTGCAATTTTGTTGGAAGTAACCCGCCAAACGCAACGATCCGATGATTGTCTAGATCTTCAGCAGAGGTGGGAGCAGCCTGTCCCGTCAGGTAGCGGGGCGACGCATAAAGCGACTGTGTCACCTGTCCCAACTTCCGCTCGATTAAATCGCCTTGCGTTGAGGGCCACGGGCGCAGCGCGCAGTCGACATCAAACGCCATCAAATCATGCTCGCTGTCTTCCAAAATCAGTTGTACCTCAATCTCTGGATAGGCTTCCATGAATTCTGGCAGAACCGTTGTTAGCCAGTTGGAGCCGAGCGAAATCGGGGAGCTGACTCGCAAAATACCTTGTGGAAGTTGCCGGACATTCTGAACGTTGGCGAGGCTCATGGCGATCCGGCTATGCACTTCGGTCGCTGTTTTGAAGAGGACACTACCTTCTTCTGTCAGGGTCAAGCCGCGCGCATGCCGATGGAAAAGTGGCAAGTTCATGCGTTCTTCCAGCGCAGCGATTTGGCGCGAGACAGCAGATTGCGAAATGCCGAGATCCGCTGCCGCCCGCGTTAGCGAACCTGTGCGCGCCGCAGCATGAAACGTCTTGAGTTTGTCCCAGTCGATGGAATCGGGCATGGTCTCCTCCTTGGGGAAATATAGGGGCAGAAAATGATAATGAAAGAACACAGATTTTGGATTGGCTGTGCGGCGGCGGGGCTGATGACTTTGATCATCGTCTTAATTATTATGCCCTATTTTCCGACAGATGCCGCGGCTGACGTTTCGGGCTATGGCAGTCCCGTTATTGCCTTTGAATTTGCTCGTACACCCGCCGACTTAGTCGCTGTCTTTGGGGAGGAAACGGATGCCGCGCGCGCGGGTCGAATGGCGATGATGGATCAAGGTAATCGATGGGATTTCCTGTTCATGACGATCTACACCTTATTTGGCTTCATGTTCGGTTTGGCCGCGCGTCGGCGCTCTATTGCTTTGGGGACAATTATTCTGGTTGCGGCGCTCGTCGCAGGGCTCGCGGACGCAATAGAAACTCAGGCCTTATTGTCGATCACGGCGCAATTATATGACGGGGTCGCAACGCCTGATGGGCTCGCGACCCTCTGGATGCCCGTGACAATAAAGTTCATCGCGCTCGCCGGATCGATCTTGTGCGCGGGGCTATTTCTAATCTCTCGTGCAGGTTTGATTTGGACAGCGCTCGGTCTTCTCACTCTCCTATCAGCGTTACTGAGCGTCCCGGGGCTTCTCGCGCCAGAGCGCTTTGGCAATCTGCTAACCCTCTCCGTTGGGATCGGGTGGATTGTAATGCTCAGCTATGCGCTGACGCGGTCTGTCAGAGGCGTTACTCCGCAGCTGTAATGGCGGCGCTCAATGTTTCCATATCCTCTGCGTGCGCTTCAATGTCTTCGACCAGGGCGGTCGCCTCCACATCATGTGCGACATTCACGCCGAGTTCTTCTTTTTCGGCGAGCCATTTCTCTGCTTCTAGCGCGGCCATGCAGCCGAGGCCCGCCGCCGTCACCGCTTGGCGATACGTCTCATCGGACACGTCACCCGCTGCAAATACGCCCGGCACATTGGTGCGCGTGCTGTCTGGCGCGCTGATAATGTAGCCCCCGTCGTTCATCTCGACATGACCTTTGAAAATTTCGGTCGACGGTTTGTGTCCAATGGCGATGAAAACACCATGGGCCGGGAGGATGCGTTCCTCGCCCGTCAGAGTGTTTTTGATCCGACCACCTTTGACGTTGGGCATAGGTTTCAAGTCGCCAACGATTTCTTCGAGCGTGTGATTCCACAGCACTTCGACATTCGGTTTGTTAAGCAGCCGTTCTTGTAAAATCTTCTCAGCCCGGAGCGTATCGCGACGATGCACGAGCGTAACTTTGCTGGCGAGGCCCGACAGGTAAAGCGCTTCTTCAACCGCCGTATTACCGCCGCCGACTACCATGACTTCTTTGCCACGATAGAAAAATCCGTCGCATGTCGCGCAGGCGGACACGCCGAATCCACCAAATATCTCTTCACTTGGCAGGCCGAGCCACTTCGCTTGCGCGCCAGTTGCAATGATAATGCTGTCCGCCGTGTAGACCATACCGCCATCGCCGATCGCTTTGAAAGGGTTGGAGGAAAAATCGACATCGACAATCATGTCTTCATAAAACTCAGTGCCAAACTTTAACGCATGTTCCTTGAATTTTTCCATCAATTCAGGCCCCATGATTTCTGGGAATCCCGGATAGTTTTCAACGTCCGTGGTGATGGTCAATTGTCCGCCCGGTTGAAGGCCCGCGACGATGGCGGGCTTTAACAGTGCGCGCGCGGCATAGACGGCAGCCGTGTAGCCTGCAGGGCCAGAGCCGATGATTAGGACGGGATGATGAACGGTGTCGCTCATTGTAGAAACCTCGTAGGAATGAAGGCCCAAAGTAGGGGCGCTGCAGCCCGCTCGCAAGCGTATGAGAGGGTCTGCCTGTCACCTTCTTGTGAACGGTTGCGTTTATGGGTGGGTTTTGAGACAGATAGGGCATGATCCGATTTATCCTGACGATAACTTTTCTCTCGCTCTTAGGGGCGTCTCTACTCGGGTGCACAACACCCGCCGCGACCGCGGCCGAGATGTCTCGCCCTGTTCCCGTCCCGACGGAACATATGGCTGAACCGGCGATGCTGATTTACTCAGAAACCTATGGATGGCGCCATGAAGAAGGGGTCGCAGGCGGCAATGTCGCCTTGATGGAAATCGCGCAAAACAAAGGGCTGGGCTATTTCACTACGCAGCATGCGGAGGTATTTAATACTGACACCCTATCTCGCTTCGACCTGATTGTGTTTAATAGCGCGACAGGGGATTCACTTACAGCTTCTCAAAAAGCCGCGTTTAAAGCGTGGTTGGCAAAAGACGGGTCTGTGATCCTGATCCACGGCAGTATCGATGCGAGTCAAAAAGATTGGGTCTTTTATCAGGATGAACTCGTCGGCCCGCATTTCATTTCCCACCCCATGGCCCCGCAATTCCAAGCTGCTGATGTCGTTGTTCTGAACACAGGTCATCCCGTCATGGCCGAGTTGCCGAACCGATTTGTAGCGACGGACGAATGGTATTCGTTCGACGGTGTCCCGGATGGCCGATTTGTGACCTTGGCAGGCCTCGACGAGACGACTTACAGCCCTCGAAACACGGTTTACGGCGTTGAAGATTTGCGCATGGGTGATCAGCCCGAAGACCACCCGATTGTCTGGGCGCGTTGCTTGCCGGACGGGGGACGTGTCGTCGCGAGCGCGCTGGGCCACACGATTGAAAGTTTCAAAGCGACAGAGCATCGTCAGCTTCTATCCAATGCGATGGACTGGACGATGCGAGCGGGCGCGGACGTGGTCGGCTGTCAGTAGGCGCGTTTAATCGCGCGCAGCCATCCGCTCTATAATGCGCTGCGCCATGCGGTTTGTCTCATCCAAGGCAGGATAAGGCCGGGCCTCAAAATTGCCGTTCCATCTGCGGACATGACAACGTGTTTCTAGGGCCTCATAAAGGGCTCGAAACTTTCCTGGATCGCCATCCATTGCCAGACGATAGACGGGTTTTCCCGTTGTGCAGGCCTCTGTCAGCATGTTGGTACTGTCTTCTGTCACAAGCAGGATGTCTGCGCCGCCAAGGAAGGCGAAATAGGGGTTGTCCGCGTCACTCTCAGGCGTGTGTAGCCAGATGTTAGCCTGCGTTTGGGCGAAGGCTTGCCAGGCTTTACGGGCGGCGTCCGGTGTGCGGCGTGATGTGGTGACAAGCAGACTATAGCCTTTTTGGGTCAGGCCGCGAGCCGCCTCCAAGTGTGACTGGATCGTCGCGTCACGCATCGTGTGGGTTTTGCTGGGTCCGCCAATCGCGATCATGGCGCGCGGCATGGGCAGGGTGCTGAGGCGCGCGCCGTGGGTCAACGTTCCGCTGATGATCATGTCTCGGGTCACTCGATTGGGCGATCCGATCATGGTCTCCACATGCGAACCGGTTAACCCATCATGGTCAGGCGCAACAACGAGGTCAAAACGCGATGGGTCCGTGCGCGGATGTTGGACATAGACCGTAAACGCAGAGCGACTGGATCGTCGCAGCGCAATGAGAGGCGCGACCGCCTGCCGTCCACACCCAATGACAAGATCGGCGTCGGGCAAATCAAAATTACGGCGAACCGTGAGCTGGAGGGAGGGCGGAAGGGCGGCGAAGCCCGGGCGGTGAGTGAGGGTATAAGTCGTAATTTCGCAGGCCACTCCGCTATGCCGCGCAACCGCATCCGCCAGTCCCCGTGCCTGATTCTCTATGCCGCGCCGACCATCCGAAACGACGAGGATTTTCACGAGTTACTTCGGGTAACCAATCGCCAGGACTTCATAGCCTTTGGCGCCGCCAGGCGCGATGACTTCAAAAACATCACCGACTTCTTTGCCCATCATCGCGCGGGCGATGGGGCTTGTATTCGAGATTTTCCCAGCCTTCACGCTGGCTTCGTCTTCGCCAACAATTTGATAGGCCGACTCTTCGTCTGTGTCTTCGTTTACAATTTTAACGGTCGCGCCAAACGTGACCCGGTCACCCTTAAGGTTCGTGGTGTCGATTACCTGAGCCAGAGACATTTTGGACTCGAGTTCTTGAATGCGGCCCTCAATGAAACCCTGCTTCTCTTTGGCCGCATGATATTCTGCATTTTCGGAGAGGTCGCCGTGATCGCGGGCGACAGAAATCGCCTGAATGATTTCCGGCCGTTCGACCGTTTTAAGATGTTTGAGTTCGACTTCGAGAGCTGCGTGGCCGCCCGGGGTCATCGGATATTTCTGCATGGGAATGATCTCGTCAATAGTCGGAGCGATAAGTGTGAGATTCCGCCACGAGGACAGAAATCTAGCCGATAACATTTAGAAGTTTGTGCTGGCGTTTCAAGCGTTTGACGCAAGAAACACGCTCTTCTTCTCAAACATTATCGTTTTTCAATAAAACTAAGCTTGAATAACGACGCGTGTCGTTGAATAAACGCATCATAGGTCGAAAAACAGTGCCACATCTTCTCGACCTACATGGAGACCAAAAGGAGAAACCCCCATGACACAACCTGTAAAAACAATGAAATCGGCGCTATTAGCCGCCACAATGGCAGTCAGTATCGGCGTCGTTCCTGCCTTCGCAGGAGGGTTCCAAACAACACATAATCCTATAACGCAAAGTAAGGTCGAAGGGGATAAGGTCGAAATGAGTATAAATCGCGCATATTTCGAAACCGATGAGGGTGTCGCGAAAGTCTATAAAGCTTTGCAAGCTGAAGTGACTGAGGCCTGCGAAGGTAGCTCTAAGACTTTATCCCTGCACACCAAATATGTTCAGAAACGCTGTGAGGCTAAGCTTCTCAGAGAGCTGGTCAAATCCGCTGACAGCAAAGCGTTGCGCAAGGTGCACTTTAAAGCGACGGCTCATTAAGCCGAAAGAATACAATCAAGTAAGCTGGAGGGTTTCTGGATGATAAACCGTCCTGAAACCCTTTGTGCCAGTCATGACGCTTGCCAGATATTTTACCGCTTCGAATGTTTCCGGGTGGGCATGATCTCGGCAATTTACGGCGCTATCCGCAAGCATTTGGTCGCGGACGTTAGAGACTCGCGCATACATAATATTATCGTTTTTCAATAAATATTAGCTTGAACTACGACGCGTGTCGTTGTATAGTAGGCCCAGAGGTTGGAAAACGGTGCCACGTTTTGTTCGATCTCCATGGAAACTACAAAAGGAGAAACCCCATGACAATTTCAAAATCACAGACGCAGTCGCGTCTAACCCGCGGGTCTGTTCGCGTTTTCGCGTTGGCTTTTGCTGTGGCGGCGACGGCGCTTCCGCTGAGCGCTTCCGCAGCGACGACACAGAAAATTTCCGCATCGGCGCATGGTGAGCGCGTGTCCGTGAAAGTGCCAACCGATCTTCTAGCGACAAAAGACGGCACGGCGAAACTATATCGTGCGTTAGAGCGCAAGGCCGAAAAGTCTTGCAAGGTAGAAATTCCACAGCGTTTGGGTAATTCTATTGCCGTTAAACGCTGCAAAGGCGAGCTCATGGATGGATTTGTTGCCGCATTAGATGATGCAGGCATGACAGCGCTTCATGCTGCGGCGGACTAACGCGTCTCAAACGAAATATCGTAAAAAAGCGAGGCGGCAGGAGTGCCACCCCACCGCCTCATGTCCGGGTCCATTCATCGAAAGGAGACGAGAAAAAGATACGAACATGTCATTTGTGTAAATTATGACATGAAGAGTCAAGGTTTCAGCGCGTTGCGTTGCCTTACTGAGGGTCTTAGAGCGATCTTATGTCTCAATCGTCTCCGAATTTCTTGCATCTATCAGGATTGCAGATCGGACATGCCCATGATGCGGGCGTAAAAACGGGTGTCACAGTGCTGCTGCCTGATACCCCAGCTTTGTGCGCTGTTGACGTACGCGGCGGTGGTCCGGGAACGCGAGAGACTGACACGCTCGCGCTGGGAGGCTTAATCGACCGCGTGCACGCCATCGTGTTGGCGGGCGGGTCGGTTTACGGCCTTGCGGCCGCAGATGCGGTGTGCAGCGCGTTGGGCGCGAAAGGCATTGGTTTTGTTGCCGGTCCTCCGCCTATGCCTGTCTCCCCCATTGTTCCCTCAGCGATCTTATTCGATAATGCCAATGGTGGTGACAAGGGTTGGGGAGAGACCCCCCCGTTTAATCGACTGGGTCGAGAGGCCTTAGCGTCCATGTCCACGAAGACGGAAGAAGGTGCTGTCGGAGCCGGATTTGGGGCGACTGCAGGCGCTTATGCGGGCGGGTTCGGCGTCGCATCAGACACTGTGGACGGCGTCACAGTTAGCGCGTTTATCGCGGCGAATCCCGTCGGATCGCCTTTCCTGCCTGGCACGTGTGTGCCCCATGCGTGGATATATGAGTGTGACGGCGAGTTTAACGGCGCCCATCCGCCCGATGATTATCGCTGGACAGATCCTACAGACACAAAACTCTCTCGGCAGGCCCACGCCGGACAGAATACTGTGATTGGCTCGATTGTGACCGATGCTCTGCTTTCATCGTCTGATCTCAAACGACTCGCTATAATGGCCCAAGACGGGCTCGCATTGTCGGTGCAACCGTCCCACACGCCCCTCGATGGAGACACAATCTTCGCACTGTCGATTGGGGATCGCCCCGTTGAAGGTCCCGCCAGAGTGTCGAACATTGGCGCAGCCGCAGCGCGTTGCGTCGCCCGTGCGCTGACACGCGGAGTTCTGGCGGCACAGTCATGACCCCATCACCGATTCAGTCCGACCACCACGCGACCATTTTGCGCAACAATCAACAGTTTGTGCACTGGCTCTCTCCATTGGATGCTCTCGAATTGACAGAATTGCTGAGCCACGCCGATTATGCACGGCAGCTCTATGCCGGAGAGGCGGCGTTGATCGCCTATGACGGCCAAGGGTCATACCGACATAAGAATGTGGATTGGCTGTCCGCACGGTTGGGAAACTACGTCTATATCGACCGTGTCGTCATCGGCGCGGCGGCCCAAGGCAAAGGCGCCGGCCGGACGCTTTATGCCGATTTAGAGGCGACCGCTCGACTCTGTGGCCACACGCACATTGCTTGCGAGGTCAATACGCAGCCCGATAACCCCGGTAGTCATGCCTTCCACTTGGCATTGGGTTATAACCCGATGGAGGAGGTTACCTATCCAAATGGAGGGTCTGTGCGTTACTATGTGCGAAAGCTGCCCTAAGGGACGGAAAAACCTCTTGCTCCTTGCCAACTCCCCGCTTAATGGCCTGCCTCTCGCATCCGATAAGGATTGCGGCACGCACTGGTAGCTCAGTTGGATAGAGCACTAGACTACGAATCTAGGGGTCGGGGGTTCGAATCCTCCCCAGTGCGCCATTACCATCCTTCAAACCATTGATTTGTAATGTGATTTGAGTAAACAATTCTATCTATCCCTAGTGCCTTCCCCACTCATAGTATCTGCTGAGATACGAATGGCATCCCGGAGCGCTTGTGAGCTAAGACAGGCTTTCATCAAACTTTTGGATTTCGAGTAGGTCGACTAGAGCTTCCATTCGCAGTATCTCCGTGTTCCACCATGCCAATGCTTCGTCGATTACCTCCCTGCCATCTTGACCTTCCCAGGGGCCATCTTTCATTGGGCGGTAGATATTCTCTCCAAGCAGGGCGTTGTAGCCTGAGAGCTTTCCTTCTGGGTTTTGCAGTGTGAACGTGACAGGGGTGTCGCCCTCAGACATTCCCGTATCATATTCTTTGAGGAGAAGATTTCGCTGTTCGTTAATGAACTCGCGAAAAATCTTATGCTCGTCACCGTGTTTCCATGTCTGAAAGACCTGGTTGCAGGCTTCGGCAAGCAGCGGATCTGTCTCTCCATCGACTTTTCTCGCAACGTGTCCAACCGTCCGGAGCAAGGTCACACTTGCGATCCAAAGAATTCTCCATGTCGCGTTGTCGGTCTCGATCTCGAGGCGGTTTCGGATCCACCAAACATCCTTCAGAACTTTGCGCGCTTGCCCGTATCCTAAAGCAGATTTCATTGAATGTTTTCTACCTCGAGGAGGTTAGTATAGCTCGCCGCTTACTTTGCCATTGGAGCAATTATTTTAGATGAGGAAATAGATGAGAGCGTGAGGGGCTCTACTGATAATATATTTAGATTAAAAATCGCGAAGAAGATGGTTCTAACGCTTTGAGAAGCATTCTAGTTATGGTTCCGCGTTACACCCTTTATGTGGCGACCTCTAGAAAGCTCGGATAAAGACGGCTGAATAGACGGAATTTTTCGTAAAATTCTTCGACAGACAACTCTCCTATCTTATTGAAACCAAGCTGTTGCTCAACTATTTCTGCTGAGACGTTTGAACCTGCCAATCTGTCTAAAAGCAAATACTCTCTGAGTGTAACTTGCCCCATCTCTAAATGAATGATTGGTTGACTTTCACTCAACGCAAAAGGCCAGTCAACATAGCGGATAGCTTCAAGCATTTCCGCTCTCAACGCCGGTTCTACAATTACCCCGGTCAAAGAAAACATCGGCGCTCCATCGCGGTATGCGACAGCAGCTAGTAACACAAATTCCCTATCACGCCCGTCCAATGCGTCAGAAGCGGCCCGTATGACCATAGATTTAACGAAGGCGTGAATGGCGTCAGGGTCGTCCACTATGGAAGGGATATCAGGCTTAGGGCCGTCAAGAGCGGATTCGGTGAGAACTTGCTCGACAAAACCTTCAAAGAGAGACTGACGTTGTGGGTCTGGAAGGCGTCGGTCCCTCTTCTTCGGATGCCTGTAGTTCTCTTCCTTTGCATTGATGGTAATTCTCACAACATCACCGGCCTGCAAATTAGAGATTAGTTCTCCAATCTCGCTATGGATATTTGTGGAATAGGAATTTGTATAATCGAACCAAACGATCTGTGGACTCTTATCTGCCACACCAAGGTCTGCTCTGAACGAATGGATCTGGCCTGCAACCTCTCCAGTGGACATATTTTTGCAAAGACAACCTTCTACAGGTCGATTGAAGTGTGACCGAGGCACAACATCGGCATCGAAATCAAAAGTGGCTAGCTTCGATATACCAAGCTTTTGATAGATCTGAGTGTGGTCACTCATAGTATAAGCGCCCATCGATATATAGCCAGCCTCCGAAAGCTCATTCCAACTTGAGTAACGTCCTAGGAGGTCGAAGAAAATCTGCCGATCAACAAATTTCGACGGGCGGAAATGATAAGGTAAATTCGCGCCATGACTACTCATCGACGTCGTTCAAGATTAGGTCGAAGCATTCTTTTCCTACCTCGCCAGGCTTCGCATTGGACATTTCGAGATAATTCGCGACGGTCACGTAATCTTCTGGATCGACGGAATAGACTATACGTTTTTTGCGTGGACCTCGTTCCTTGGGGACGTCCGGCAACGCGATTTCATGCTCGAAAATTTTGTCATTAGATCCGCGCTCTGCAATGAGTTGAGTCGCTTTCTGGACTAAAGCAGATACTCCGGCGGGTTCTGCCCTGGATAATATCATCGAGTATTCTTCAGGACCGCCCTTTATCTTGTTTGTGAAATTAATGAGAGTTTTTGTGGCGTTTGCGACATAATCTAAAAGCTGAGCGTAAACGGGATGCGAAAGGTCTATCCCCGCTTTCGTAGTCGTTAGCGGCAGGTCTTTCGAGTCGCCATATAGTAAAATCAATCCAGCGATCTTGTTAAATTGCGCGTGATAGGTTGGAACCTTATTCACCCCCCAGTTCGATAGGACAGAACGGTCCCGCCAGAGGACTATTCGATCATTACACGCAACAGTCCAACCCGACCTAACAGTCTTATTTGTTTCCATCTTTGATCGTTTGGACTCACCTGAATTGGCGGGGTTTTCGACGAACCCAGCAAACACCTTTACGTTGACATCACCGATGCGTCCGGCTGCAATGTACGGTTCGACAACACCTTCTTGTTCGATCAAAGAAAAAAGGTTTTCTGGAGCCTCGACGCGTCCATCGCTGATATCATCGCCTGGGCCGCAAATTGTAATCTCAAACCCTTGCTCGATAATCAGTGCATAGTGGATCGACACTTTTCTCCTTAGTTCACGCGCAGTGTCAGATTTTAGAAATCTTTTTTTCGTCGACTCGACTAGGTTTTCAACTCGAATGACCGTGCCTAATTTATCATCAGCCTCTACTTCAAACCGTTCGACTGGTAGGTCATCCCAGCCTTGTGCATCCATCCATTCCGAGGAGATTGGAACACGATAGTTCACACGAGTTTTGAGCTTCGCAGTTTCGTAGCTTCGGCTGGTTACCTCCGCTCTTCTGCCTATCTTAAAGATCGCCCGCTTCATCCCGATACCGTAGACGCCAATAGTAGGTAGGGAGGCATTGATTGACCCGCTTGGAGGGCCGCCCATAGCGAACGCATAATTTTTAGCGATATCTAACGGAATGCCGCCGCAATTATCGGAAATCGTAAAACTAGATTTTTCAAATATTAGGTGAACAGAGTAACCGCTATACTTAGGGCTGGCATCAGAGTCGGCTCTTCGACTTGCGGACAAACGGGCCGCGCCATCGAGGCTGTTATCAATTAGGTCAAGGATCGCATCATAAAGCTCGATGTCTCTAGTTAGCATATCGACGAAGAAGCTTTTGGAAGGTGTTGTGTTCGCAGTTTCACTGATTGTAGTGGTCATCACTAATATCCTTTTAGGCTGCTTCTCTATTTTGGTGAGATGCGGCATCCGTATTCGATGACACCCATTTAAGTATTTCACAAGCCAGGGGTGGTGAGACACTGTTCCCAATCATACGGAAGCTATGCCACTTTGTTGGATGGAAGCGATGGCGATCAGGAAATCCTTGTAGCCTAGCAGCTTCCCGTACGGTTATAACTCGGTTTTCCTCCGGATGAAGTGGGCGAACAGCTTGAAAGGATCCTTTATCGCTTCCAGTTCCTGCTCTAAGCGTCGGGCATAACCCTTCCCAAGATAATCGGGGATAGCGACCTACTGGATCTACTCCCCCTTGAGGTACGTTGGCAAAGCGTCGAAGGACTGCCTCGGTGTGCTTAGTGGTTTCCATGCCGTCTACAAAAGCTTCTTCGCGTCGCAAGCGCGCAGCGTAAGCTGAAACCGCCCTTCTTTTATCTAGCCGCCAAATTTTGCTTTCGTTGTCCTCAAGTCTCACCAGTCTTGCCCCGACCAAATCACTGATCGCGTCTTGGACTAGCGGAGACTCTTCTGATCTTTTCAATCCGGTCCAGCTGAGCGGATCAATGCGGTTCTTATCAAAGCCAACGACGAAGATGCGACGTCGTTTTGTGGGTGCGCCATAGTTGGATGCATCTAGGATTTTAGTTTCGAGTAGAGAGTAGTCCGGGACCCACTTCGCAAGAGCTGCCTCCAACAAAGGCATAGTGGACGGGCTGGCTAACCCCGCAACATTCTCCATTACAAATACTTTCGGGCTAAGTAGAGAGACAATTCTGAAGTAGTGCGATAGCAAATCTCTTCTAGGGTCGGAGGCGTCTCGCTTTCCTATAAGGCTGAACCCTTGGCAGGGAGGGCCTCCAAAAACTAAGTCAACTTCTCGGCCGCTTGTCCAGTTTTCGACGTCATATTTATCCGCTTTCGACAAATCGCTCAGTATGTGTCGAGTTTTGGGGAAATTATGTGGAGCGGAGGATGTTAATACGGGGTCAATATCGACCGCTAAATCGAAATTCATGCCGCACATCCCTGCGCCCGCTAGGACGCCACCTCCGCAGCTAAATAGATCGATTTTCAAATGATGTACCTCTCGCTCTTTTCTCTAGCGCTCAAGTGGCGGTTTGTCGATCGTTTTTTGTTATCTGTTGCAGCTTTTGAACTATTGCATTGGTGATGCCATCTGCCAGTTAAACTTGGAGGCAGGATAGATACAAGATCTATTGCACTTGCTTGATTAGTAGATCAAAGTTTGTTTGCCCATCAATTAAGATATTGTCCGAGTGGAGGTCTGGATTGAACTGCCCGGTCCACCCTTCGTACTCGCAAGTCGAATAGTCCCGTATCGACGCGCCAAAGCTGTTCTGCGCTTCATACTCGATGATTAGTTCATATTTTTTGGCAACTTGCCTTCCAGCAGTCTCTTGGCTCGCTTGATTGAGTTTCAAAGCGAGATTGTTCTGCTCCAACTTTTCCTCAATCGTAAGGTCGCGCTGCTCAGCTTGATCAATCAGAGCGCCCAATTTTGATCTCCAATCTCTTACCTCAGTGGAAGAGTCCAGAGGCTTTGAAACGTCTGTTGATGCCAAAAGAAGAAAGGAAGTTGGCGACTTTAATCGCTGTTTTATGGACTCGATGCAGGAGTCTTGAAAACTTTGATCTGGGGTTGGCGGTGTGCAGGCTGCGATCATAACTGATGTCGCGCTAATTAGGAAAATTTTGGTTTCGATTTTCATATGGCGTCCCCGTTAGTGGAAAAACGACCTGACACCGGGTGTCGGGCCATTGTTAACACCAACGCAGAAGCGCTGTTGCCTGCTTATTCGCCCAGCGACAGGAGCTACCGATCGCTTTTGGCGGACTATTGTATTCGGCAGGATAGCCCGACCTAACGGGAGTCCTGCGTTGATGTTAACATCGTGATGAATAGGCGATCTCTCGCAGAGGCGTCAACAAGTGACTGAGCGGGCGATTGAGGGCTTTTGAGGCTAGTGAAAGTCCCGACTCGGAAATAGCGCCTTTGCTTGATCTCTAGGATGCCGCCCTCCGCCTGCCGCATAATATGCCGAGACAGTCTTTGGTTCGCCTTGAGCCTCTTCCAGCTTTCGCTTTTCGCGTTCCTGCCGCGTTTCCGCTTTCGGATTGACCAGCGCATGACGCTTCGTTCCGCCATTCCGTGCCGAGGCCTTCGCCGGGATAGGCCGCTTGGCTTCATCGGCATTGCCATCGGTCGGCGCAATCCCGTCGCGGCTGCCTTGATAACCAAGTGTATTCAGCAAATGGGATATATCTTCGATCCGTTCCGCGATGACGTGATGGACGATGCCTTCGCGTTGCAGTTTGCCACGTATCCGCAATAGCCGTCCGGCCATGACGGGACCTCTGTTCTTCTGAAATAATTTGTTCCAGACGACCACATTCACCGCGCCTGTTTCATCTTCTAATGTGATAAAGACAACGCCGCTGGCCGTGCCGGGTTTCTGGCGCGTGACGACGAGGCCGGACACAGTAATGCGCCGTCCATTCGGGGCGTCTCGCAAGTCTGATGACTTAAGGGTTCGTCCTACCGCGTCATTCAAGAACCGCATGGGATGGTCGCGTAGTGTCAAACGTGTCGCCAAATAGTCTTCATAGACTTCCTCAGACGCGCGCATCAGCGGCAAGTTGACGATTTCGTCCTCTATGCCTTCGCCATGATCTGCAAACAGCGGTAAAGGATTGTCGCCGCCCAACCCTTTGACCGCCCAAAGCGCTTCCCGTCTGTTCAGGCCGGAACGATGGAACGAGTCGGCTTCTGCAAGTTTCGATATAGCGCGTTTCGATAACCCCGCCTTTCGCCACACAGCGTCCACAGACTGATAGCCATTGCCGCGAGCTAAGGCGATCCAATTGCCGTCGTCTTGGCGCAATCCTTTGATCTGCCGAAACCCCAAACGGACAGCCAGACGGCCATCACGACCCGGCTCTAGAACATTATCCCAATAGCTATTCTCGACACAGATCGGACGGACTTCGACATTGTGGCGGCGGGCGTCTTGGACAATCTGCGCTGGGGCATAAAAGCCCATCGGTTGGGAATTTAGCAGGGCACAACAGAACACGTCGGGATGATGGCATTTGAGCCAGCACGACGCATAGACGAGTAGGGCAAAGCTAGCGGAATGGCTTTCTGGAAACCCGTAGCCTGAGAAACCTTCCAACTGACTGAACACCGCTTCCGCGAAGTCTTGCTGATAACCTTTGGAAAGGCAGCCAGAAATGAAGCGGTCCTTGAAGTCGCTAATCTTACCGGGCGACCGGAACGCGCCGAGCGCACGGCGCAGCTGATCCGCTTCCGATGGCGTAAAGCCCGCTGCGACGACGGCAATCTGCATTGCCTGTTCCTGAAACAGGGGAATGCCGAGCGTCTTTTCCAGCACAGGCACAAGGTCCTTGGACGGGTAGTGGACAGGTTCATCGCCGCGTCGTCGTTTAAGGTAGGGGTGGATCATATCCCCTTGGATCGGTCCGGGCCTCACAATGGCGACTTCGACGACCAGATCGTAAAACGTTCGCGGTCGCATTCGCGGCAGGAAGTTCATCTGTGCGCGTGACTCAATTTGAAAGACGCCCAGCGTGTCCGCTTGGCAAATCATGTCATAGGTCGCTTTGTCCTCCGCCGGGATATTGGCGATGGTGTGGTGCAGCCCTTTCCAGTCAGCCAGCAGTCGGAACGATTTGCGTATAGCTGTCAACATGCCGAGCGCGAGCACGTCAATTTTGAGCATACCGATGACGTCAATATCGTCCTTGTCCCATTCGATAATGGTCCGGTCTGCCATCGCCGCATTCTCAACCGGACACATTTCATCCAAACGGTCCTGCGTGATGACGAAGCCGCCAACATGCTGCGACAGGTGACGCGGGAAGCCCGTGATTTCAGCGGCGAGTTCCAGGGTCAGTTTGAAACGGCGGTCCAGCTGATTAAAGCCCAGAGCGTCTGTATCACTATCTTTGACACCTTTATGGGATGATCCCCAAATCGTCCCTGACAGGCGCGCGATGGCGTCTTGGCTAAGCCCCATGGCTTTACCAACCTGACGGATGGCGGAACGGGACCGAAAATGGATAACGGTGGAGCAAATACCCGCACGGTGACGACCATATTTCGCGTAAAGATATTGGATGACCTCCTCGCGGCGTTCATGTTCAAAATCGACATCAATGTCGGGCGGTTCATCCCGTGCCTCTGAGACAAAGCGTTCAAACACCATGGAGATGGTTTCAGGAGAGGCTTCGGTAATGCCGAGTGCGTAGCAAACAACGGAGTTCGCCGCCGACCCGCGCCCTTGGCAGAGAATGCCTTTGGAGCGCGCAAACCTCACAACATCTTCAACGGTCAGAAAGTAAGCCGCGTAGTTTTTCTTCGCAATCAGCGCGAGTTCCTTGGCGACGAGCTGTTGGTTCTTCAGGCTCACACCTTCCGGATAGCGCCAGCGTAACCCTTCGTCTGTCAGGCGTCTCAGACGATCTTGCGGTTCTTCGCCGTCCATGACCTCATCAGGGTATTGATAGGCCAGTTCTTTGAGAGAGAAACGTGCCATGTCCGCAACTTTGGCTGCCGAGACTAACGCGTCTTCATATCCGGCAAAGACGCGCTTTAATTCAAACGGGGAGCGCAAGCGGCGTTCAGCATTTAACTGCGCCCGACGGCCTAATTGGTCGATGGTGCAGGTTTCGCGAATGCAAGACAGAATATCCGCCAAGGGACGACGATTGGCGCGGTGCATCATCACATTGCCGAGCGCGCACAGCGGCAAAGCGTGTTGATCGGCAAGCACTTGTATATCGGCAAACCGTGCATCGTCCTGCCCATCAAAATGCGGCGCGAGGCCAAGGTGGAAATCCGGCAGGTCTGACAAAGCCGAGATGTGTATTGGGTGGCAGTCCGGATCCCGCAGGACCCAAATGATGTGATCCTGCCATTGGGTCACATCCTCTATGCCAAGGTCACATTGGCCTTTCTTGGTCGACCGTTTCCCCTTGGTCAGCAGGCGGCACAGATTGGCATAGCCCTGTTTCGTCTTTGGATAGGCCAGTAACGTCACGCCTTCACGGGTCACAACCCGCGTTGCGATGATGAAGCGGATAGAGTGTGTTTCAGCCAGTTCCAGCGCCGCTTCAAAGCCACGGACGACGCCTGCAAATGTGTTCACATCGGCAATGGCGATTGATGACAGGCCAAGCTCGACCGCGCGTTCAACCAGCTCACGCGGATGGCTCGCCCCCGTCAGGAAAGTGAAATTGCTAATCGTGTCGAGCTCGGTGCGCATTTTAAGCGAAAATGCCAGCAACAGACCATTCCTGATCCTCCGCCATGGGGAGTCTGCGAAGCCAGAGCTTTGGGCCTTCTTCGGTCGTCACCGTGTAGTAATCGGACAGCCGCCCCGGATTGTCCGCCCACCATTGCGGCGCAACGCGTTCTGGGCCTTGGATGTCCCGCGTCCGGTAAGCCTGCCTGCGCCACTCAAACCGCGCAGGCGGACGGCCTTCCTCAAGGATATGAAGATACTCAGGCTCGAAAATCTGCAAGGGACGATGACGTCTTGGCGATGGCCACACATGCGCGGTCTTATTATCCGCGACCTGTTCCGACACGCATTCCCATTCCGCCCGGTGAGAGGATGATGGGGCAGGACGCCGGATACGGTCAAAGCCGAGGCGATTGCCAACGACCGTGATCAGCCGTTCCATCGAATCCTCAATGACCGCTTCTGTGCCGAGATGAATTTGGCGGGTCTGGATCGGCTGCACGCCTGTCGCTTCAAGTCGAAAACGGTCAGCGCCAAACGCTAGGGATAGCGTTTCGATCTTTGGCCGCATCTGCCGGACAAGGGCGCGTATCTCCCGCGTTGGGCGCGAGAAACCGACGTGCAGCCTGTGTGCGCCTTTATCGGGGCAGGTGACCGCCAGCGTGAAACCAAGCGCCCCGAGCCCGTCTTTTTCAAGCCGTGTCATCAAGGGAACGGCGATCCGTTCCAAAACGGACAGGACATCATCCAACAAGCCAATCGGGTCTGGCAGGGTCATGCGTGTCGCGAAAGGGCGGGTCGGCGTTTCTGCCCGCATCGGTTCCGGGCGTCGGCCAACAAGGCGGTCAATCGCGTCAGTGAGGCGAAGGCCAAAGCGCTTAGCCAGTTCCGAGCTTGGTC
This sequence comes from Litorimonas sp., assembly GCA_051251645.1. Lineage (GTDB taxonomy): Bacteria > Pseudomonadota > Alphaproteobacteria > Caulobacterales > Maricaulaceae > Litorimonas. The sequence goes on from JBPOEY010000001.1 coordinate 347,535, forward strand.
TGCCCCGCAGCGCACCAATCGTTCTCAGCCCTAACAGGTGAAGCGCTTCTGTCGCGTCCGTTTCCAGCGCTTCCACAGGCAGCACATCGCAAGCAGTGATCGCGTCCCCAACTGGCAAAATGGATTGGAACGGGTGGTTGGGCGGTCGGTAGCGGGCCCACGCACGCGCCGCCATCGGTGTGTCGGCGAGGGCGTAGCGAGCGGTGACGTGCAAATCGGTCAGGCTGTCATGGATCGCCGTCGTCAGTTCAGCTTCGCTGCCATAGAGGTGTGCAATGCCGGACACATCGAGAATAAGAGCGTCCGGTTGGACGATTTCGACTTTAGGACTGAATTGGTCGGCCCAGCGTCTCAATGCGGAGAGTAGAAGCGAGTCGTGCACCGCATTTTGAGGCTCACTCAAAAGGTCGGGACATATCGCACGCGCGTCAGCCAAACTTTGACCCGGCAGTAGCCCGGCATCTCGCGCGGGGCTGTTCACGACCAGAAGCCGGTGCGCCCCTTTTTGTTCATGGGTCACAACAAACGGTCCCTCAAGGCGAAGGTCTTGCGCCCGCTGGAGACGATCCAAGGGGAGGCAGGGAAACCACAGATGAAGAATGCGTCGTTGGTTCATGGGGCGGGGCAGCGGTCTTTGTGACGAGTCGGGAAAGAGGAACGGGATCAAGCATCTGCCCGTCAGGCCCAGCCCGAATGCGCCATTGTCCCACGGGTCCGGTTTTGTTTTTCACGACGGTCCAATCCCATCCCTTCGGGACTGGGGCGCAGTCCCAGCGTGTCTGGCAGGCCGAGCTTCGCGCCTGCCTGGAAATCAGGATGATGCCGAGGCTTCCGCCCTGTTCAGCCGCGATTTGCAACGAGCGGCTTTCGGATAGGGTCGGGCCTTGATCGATTTGGACCAGAACAATAGCCTGCGCCTTCGCCGCCAACGCTTGTTCTGCCGCCCACAAAATGTCGTTCCTTCGTCCCGCTTCAATCAGGGTGACAGAGGCGGGCGGGATATAGGCGCCTAAGCCTTCAGGGCGCAGCGCGTGAACATCGCGGTCCGTGCCAATGATGACCACGGGATGCGCGCTTGAGGCCGCCTTTGCTTGCTTGGCCGCGCTCAGACCAAAGTGAAGCGCCCCACGTCCAACAACCTCGTGAACCCGTTGCCACTGCAAGCCGGGCAGACCAGCCGCAATCGTGAGCGCATCGCTGGTCCGGAACGCGTCTTGTTGATCGGCCAGATGAACCTGACGACGCAGTCCCGCTGGGAGGGAATGAAGAACCTGCAAAGATGGCCGCTTGCCGACGGGCGTCGGAAACACACGGCCAACGCTATCATCAAATGCAATGCCTCCAGCCATAGCGTCACTCCAAAAAGAACCGTCGCAGAGATTTTCCGCAGTTCACTATTTGTTCTCATGTTGGGTGGGGAGTCAAGTGGATAGGAAAATGTTCCTGTGTTTTGAAATCTTTGTAATTCCTATTTTAAGCTCAGCACATGCTTTCAGTATTCAGTTTTACAAAATTGGCTTCCTCTATCGCGTTAACAATCGAGCCCGATCTGAACATATACATGTGCTCTGACTTCAGACACTTACATTACGAAGCCTAGCTTTCGGGATAGCGAACGCATGGCTCTTATACCGGTCATGTGCGAGTGACTCCATTGCGAGAAAAGACTGATTGTAGAGACTGGGATACTAAGAACAAAACCCCAATAAAACCGGGTCTCTAACGTGGCTAAAAATTCGATATTCAAAACCTCGTTAACGAGCGACGGGCAGTAAGAATGACGGATATTAAAACACAATTATTTGACTCTCAGTTCAGTTCATTCAACCGCACCTGATTTTCCAAATTGTTCCAAACTGCTCTCAAAAACGGACAGTTCTTTAAAGAACATCTTCAGGAATCTCTGATCAATTGTTATAGTAGCTGTCGGTGTGAGTTTTCCTCGCTTTATCCGAACCTGTTTGATCTTCAGAGCCGTCATGCAATTTCGCGAATCTAAGACAGGACAGAAACGAACCTCCGTGTTGCCGGATAAATGTACTCGCCTAACTAAACTACTTTCCCCAAACTGACGTCTTGCCTTCTCTTGATTTTGCATAGTGTTCTTTCTAAATCTCCTAGTCGCAATTCGGCTGTTTTTCTGAGGAAAAGGCAAAGGACGAGCCTAGCCGTTAGAAAAACAAAAGTTTTCTAACGAGCTCGTCCCTCGCCAAAATTCCTAGGCTATCGCACTTACGGAGTTCTCCGTCGGAATATGGCCCTGTATCCTCGAGGTGCAGGAATACAGGATGACACCTACTTAACGGCAGTGCACTATCGCCGAGAGCAACCCTCGTGTCAGAGGACCGGGTCGGAAGCTGGGCTCTGCCCCTGGTAGCTTCCTGATACTGTTGCAGCGCCAGCGTCGGATATCCCGCCCACTGCAATATACTGTGAAGCGATCAAGCTTCGGGAAGGGAGGAAACGAAAGCTTCTAAGTCGCTGACGAGGATAACTGTTCGCTTCCCAATTTTTCGAGGTTTTAAGTCACCTCGACCAATGAGACGGTAAATCGATGATCGACCGAGGCTGAGAATTTGTCCGGCTTCTTTTACCGTAACGGCTAGTTTTTTAGACATTTCGTATTCCGCAGGCTGGACGACCTGAACGCGCCCCAAGAGAAACTCCCTGAACGTCCCTAGCTATCCACTTCGAGTTAGGGTTCGCTATTGGGAAAATTCTAAGGTTTTTTTCCCAACTTTGCTTGTCGACTTTCAAACTCTGAACGAAATCCACGTCCATTTGCTATCGATGGCAAAATCGAACTTGGTTCATATACATGCTTTGGTAGCTTCATCAGTACTCTAAGGTGCTCATACTGAGCTTGGAATTCCTTGCTGGTGTCCTTGGCTCCTCTATGAATTAGTTCCACAACTGAGGCGTCAGTGTAGATCTTTCCTTCAAAGTGGCCGAGAGAGATTGCTTCGTTGAGCATATTTTTGACGGAATCGACTACCCCAGCACGGCGGATATTCAGGTCAGTCCATAGTTTAGGTTTTGCGCTTTTTAAAACCTTGTCCAATGCTGATACGATTGGCGGGACATCTGAGAAGAAATGCTTATCTGCCATGTGGAAGCCGATTAGCATCCAATCGTATCCGGGATTTCCTGAGGTCCTAACGCCGAGTTTGGCAAGTATGCACCGCCTTTTAAGATCTAGGGACTGTAATTCCAGTCTATCTGCATAAGGTTCGCCTTCGAGTAATGGTGTTTCAGCAAAACTATGAAGTTCATCAAGTTCTCTCCGGAGTTCCGCATAATCGTCAATATTTTCTGATCCCGTGGTTGTTAGGCGGTCTTTAGAGCAATTTATTTCCATGGAAATGAACCCAACGACCAAGTTTTCCCATTCATTTTGAGATGACATCTTAACCGCCCATCGAAACAAATGGAATAACAGTGCTGGAGGCAATCCCGTCGCAATGATCGGCCCAAGCTTGCATTAAAATTCTGCGCTTATCGATTGATCGCTCCCGTCTGTACGCACGTTCGACTGCATTGCCGACCGAATGCGAAAGTGCTTCTTCAGCAATCTCCCTCGGGAATTGCGTATACTCTCCAACCCAATCCCGGAATGTTGATCGAAAGCCATGAGGTACTGCTTTGTCGGGAAATACACCCATCCTCTTGAGGACGTTAGCCATTGCCATGTTTGATAACGGTCGATCATCCTTTGCGCCAGGGAAGACAAACTGACCTGTAGAGGTTACCACAAGCGGCTCCACTAGGGCTGCCGCTTGGAGGGACAAGGGCACCGTATGAGGCTTACGGTTTTTCATCCTAGAGGCCGGAATGGACCAAAGCCTCGCCTCCATGTCGAACTCTTTTGGCTCTGCAAGCAATGCTTCCGAAGTGCGTGTGGCGGTAAGAATAAGAAGCATTAGTGCGACGGAAGCTATGCCATCCCTGGTCTCTAACGCCGTGACGAAACTCGGCATTTCATTCACCGGCATCGCAGCATGATGTTTGACGGAAGAGCGGTCATGAGTGGGGAGAAGCGCAGATAAATTGCCTTTCCACCTTGCAGGGTTTTCTCCATCTCTCCAACCTCGACCTTTGGTGTAGTCGAGCAGATTTTCCAATCTAGCCCGGGATTTTCGGGCTGTTTCGGCTTTACTGAGCCAAATAGGTCGTAAGATATTTAAGATGTCGCTTGTTTCAATTCCTCTAACATCGCGATTTTTGAGATCCTTGGCTGTGACTTCGATTAACCGCTTCCATTGGAGTTCGTTCGCGCGGTGCACTCGGCCGAGAACTTTGTCCTTCATGTAATCAGTCGCGGCGTCGGCAAATGTAATTGTCTCAGGACCCCTAACCGCAGTTTTGGGGTCGACTCCGTTTGCGATGGCTCTCCTGCATAGGTCTGCCTTATCTCGAGCGGTGGAAAGGGATACCGACAAAATGCTTCCAAGCCCGATCTCACGGCGTTTACCTTTGCGGGACCACATGAACACCCAAGATCGAGCATCTGTTTTACTAACATTGAGATACAGTCCGCCTCCATCTGAGTGGCGGCCGGGCTTCAGTCGCCCTTTAACCTTGGTTGCAGTCAGTTTATTTTGGAGCCCCATAAGCTTTCTATCCCCACTTCCTTCCCCACTCTGTCGGCGGGAAGATCGCGAACGAGTATGGATGCGTTGGTACGGTTAGTCTGCTATTACGGGGATTAATAGGGGGTGATTGGGATTTTGGGGGACAGTGGGGAGCAATGGTTCGGCGCATCCCCAGTGCGCCATAAATCGATGTCATATTTTCTATAAGTCGCTGTTTTCCTTAGGGAATTTAGCGTTGTCCTGAACCAGCCTCAACTATCCTCTTCTATTGGGGGTCAAATTGGGGTCCAAGCTGGGGTACATAGAACTATGTCCATCCGCCGAAACCACTATCTCGAACAACGCGGCTACCGTTGGTATTACGTCCGCCGCGTTCCAACCCAATATAGAGCCATTGACACTCGCCGCCGTGTAAAGGTCGCGTTGTTGACAGACTCCCTCACCATTGCCCGTGAACGCCGCGACGCATTGATGGATGCGGACGAGCATTATTGGGAAACATCACTTGCCAAACTCGCATGCACTACCTTCAAAGAGTCGCCTGAATTATGCCGCTACCGTTCCGCCAGACGGCGAGCGAGGGCTATGGGTTTCGAGTTCAAGCCAATGGCAAAGCTTGCCGCGTTTGAGCCTGTGCAAGGGCTTATCGACAGAATTGAGACGTTGGAAAAGCCCAATGTGTCAGAGGTTGAAACGCAAGCCGTTCTCGGCACTATTGACCCACCAAAAAACACGGTTCGAGACGCTTTCAAGCTCTATTGCGACAAGCTCAGTATCGGAGAGACAAGCCGAAAATCACCGGAACAAATCGTGCGCTGGACGGCGACGAAGGCGCGCGCTGTGGATCATTTTGTGGATCTGTGTGGCAATCTGACAATGGACGCGATTACTCGCCTACACGGGCGTCAGTTCTATGATTGGTGGGGCGAACGGTTGAATCCTGATAGCGGAGACGGTCGCACCTACCGCCCGAATAGCGCCAATCGGGAATTTGGAAATCTTCGTCAGCTCTTTCGTGAGTATTGGACCTATCAAGGCGAGGAAGACCGCGAAAACCCGTTCCGCAAGCTCCGGTTCAAGGATACCCCCGCCGAGCCGACTCCGCCTTTTCCTGACGATTGGGTGCGTTCAAAAGTGATCCAGCCTAACGCGCTGGAGGGTATAAATGGCGAGGTTCAACTGATTGCTTATGCCCTGATTGAGACGGGTTGCAGGCCGAGCGAAATCGCAAACTTACGGCCAGAAAACATTTGTTTGGACGCAGACGTTCCTCATATCCGCATCCGTCCGACCGCCAAACGAGAGCTAAAATCCATGTCTTCGCGGCGCGATATTCCGCTTGTTGGTGTGTCACGGGAGGCGATGAAGCGCGCGCCAAATGGCTTCCCGCGCTATCGGGATCGCGGCAATTCTTTATCGGCAGCACTGCTTAAAAGCTTTCACAATCGCGGTTTGATGCCGACTGATAAGCATTGCATCTACAGCTTTCGACACGCCTTTGAGACGCGGATGTTAGAGGCTGGATTGGATTATGGATTGCGCTGCACGTTGATGGGCCACAAGAATAATCGCCCGCAATATGGTGACGGTGGATCGCTCGCTTATCGTCGTGAGGAACTCCTGAAAATTGTTCATCCGGTCAGCGAATCCTTCACCCGAAACTTGCCTCGCCTGCCGGATTAGCACGGTCAGCGAGTAGGGTTTCCAGCAACGCCTCGCGATCCTCAATTGCTTGCAACTCGCGTTGAAGCCGCTCCATAATTGGCCAAGGCGCATCGCCGTGCTTGCGAATGACCGCCGCGAGCGTAACCATTGCACGGCGGATGTCGTCAGTGCTTGGGGCTTTGGTTTGAGTGTTTGGCATGTTCAAAACTTATCATAACCAGCGTGATTTAGCCCAGTTAGATATATGAGGATAAGTGAGGCTAGATGAGATGTGAGGCTGGGCACGGGTAAGGGCGTGGAATGCAAGATAAAAGGCCGTGGGCCTACCGAAGGGGTAGGCCACTGTCTGCACATCGTTTTTGGTAGTCCTTTTAAGGAAAGGGGTAGACCTATCGATTGTGAGATCAATCAGTTGCTTTGGGGTGTTCCGTCAGGCCCACCCTCAATGAGCCTCGTTCAACCTCTTTCTGGTCATGAGATATTGTGAGCGCAATTTAAGGGTTTTTGCCAGCTATTTTCGCCGCGCTGCGGCGAGCTTCATGCACCCGCCTCCGCTCGTGTGGGCGGCTCCATCGGGCGCATGAAACGGGTATAATTGGGTATAATCGAATATAGGTTTAGATTGCGATTTGAATTAAAATCGATGACGCAGACATTGTCGGGTTCGTGCGCTATCCGAAGTTCATGACGCACGATTCAGAGCTTTCGTGCGTCATAAAGAAGTGTTAGCAAACGATATGCGTGAAACGTTTCTTAAGCCGGATGCCCGTGGAACATTGGAGGCTTTGCCGAGCGGCAAGGGCTTTGCTTTCCTACCTGCTCCTTTGCCGCCTAAAATCGATCTCGGCAGCGATGCGATCATTGCCGCCTTGGGCGGAGCCAACCGTGCCATAGGGCGGCTGGATAGCATAAAGGATTTGCTGCCCGACATGGACATGTTTCTCTACCTTTATCAGCGTAAGGAAGCCTTAGTGTCTTCGCAGATCGAGGGGACGCAATCCTCACTGTCAGACCTCTTCGCATACGAGGCCGACGTGACGCCAACCGTACCCGTCGATGACGTGGAAGAAGTGTCCAACTACATCGCGGCCTTGAACTACGCCCTTGACGCCATGCAGCGCCTGCCATTGTCGTCGCGACTGATCCGCGAAACTCATGCGCGTTTGATGCAAGGCGTACGCGGTTCGACCAAAACTCCGGGCGAGTTTCGCCGTAGCCAAGTTTGGATCGGCGGCAGCACGCCGGACAACGCCCGTTTCGTCCCGCCGCTGCATACGCGCTTAGCCGACCTGATGACCGAGCTAGAAACATTCATCCATGCCGACGCGCTTGCCACCACGCCGCTAGTTAAAGCCGCTATCATTCACGCTCAGTTTGAAACCATTCATCCGTTTCTTGACGGTAATGGTCGTTTGGGCCGTTTGCTCATTCCGCTCTACCTAATTCAAGCGGGCGTGCTCGAAGCGCCGATGCTCTATATCAGTCTCTATCTAAAGAACCGCCGAGCCGAGTACTACGACCATCTCAACGCCACACGCGCGGAAGAAGGTTGGGAGCCGTGGGTGGCGTTTTTCTTGGAAGGCGTAACCCAGACAGCAACGGCAGCTTACACGTCAGCAAGAACGCTACGCGATCTCGTTACGAAGGATGCGCAAATTGTCAAAGCGATGGGCAGAACATCCGCGACGGCGTTCCAAGTTCACGCGGACATAAGCCGACACATTTTAGTGACTGCGCCGTCTGTGGCGGAGCGGACGGGTCTGAGTGCGAACGGGGCGAGGGCTGCGTTGAATCGGCTCGCGGAAGTTGGTGTCGTTGAGACGCGGCAGGCTAACAAGCGTGATAGGGTTTATGTCTATCAAACCGCACTGGATGTCCTCGCCGAAGGGGCAGAGCCGCTTTGATCACAAAGTATATATTGGGCCAGACGTGTCTTCCTTTGCTGTCACAAACTACCATGCCTAAGGAAGACGTATGAAGCAGCTTGATAACATCCAGGAATTGTTAGGTGACGACCTAAAAGAAACACTGGTCGATGGGACGCATGTTCGCCTCGCGGCTGCTACCTTCTCTATCTACGCCTTCGAAGCTCTCGCATCTGAGTTGGAAAAGGTGGAAGCTTTTGATTTTCTCTTCACTCAAGACGTATTCAATCCCGATGCGCAAATTGGGAAGATGTCGCGGGAACAGCGTCATTACGAAATTCCACCTATCCGGCTCTCAGCAGCCTTATCTGGCACGCCTTTCGAACTGGTCTTGAAGAACAAGCTGACGCAGAAAGCTGTGGCGCGAGATTGCGCAGATTGGGTTCGCCGCAAAGCTCGCTTCTTGGTCAATGCAACGGGCAAGCGCGCGCAGCCGATGATGACTTTGGTGAAAGGAGGCGATTTTTCTGCATACATCGGGGCTAATGACTTCACGGCTCCTGCGCTCGGGTATCAACCTGACAATGCGCTATCCAACGTCGTCACCCGGATGGATGGTGCGACTGCATTTGGTTTCGTGGAGATTATGCGTAGTCTGTTGGATGATGGCGATTTCAAAGATGTTACTTCCGACCTCTTGAATCATATCGAGCGCATCTACGCCGAGAACGCGCCCGAAGCGCTCTACTTCACACTCATCCATTCGCTATTCACAGCGTTTTTGGACGATTTGTCTATCGAAGCAATGCCGAATGAACGTGTCGGTCACGAGGACAGCGTTATTTGGAAGACAATGTATCCGTTCCAACGTGATGCCGCCATTGGAATCATCAACAAGCTAAATCGGTTTCGCGGCTGCATCTTGGCCGATAGCGTTGGTTTAGGTAAGACTTTTACGGCGCTAGGTGTAATCAAGTACTTTGAGGAAAGGAACCTAAGCGTTCTCGTGCTTTGCCCTAAGCGGTTAGCCGAGAACTGGAAGACCTATGTAAATCCGTATCGAACCAATATCTTGTCCGAGGATGGCTTGAGATACAGAGTTCTCAATCATACGGACTTGCAGCGCGAGCGCGGCGAAAGCCACGGAATTGACCTCTCGCTCATCCATTGGGAGAACTTTGATCTCGTCGTCATCGATGAGAGTCACAATTTCCGAAACCAAAGTGCGGCTGATGAGGGAGAGGGACCGACACGATACCAAGCCCTTTTAGAGAACGTGATCCGGTCGGGGGTCAAAACCAAAGTTCTGATGCTTTCGGCAACTCCGGTAAACAACCGTTTTGCCGATCTGCGTAATCAGTTGAATCTCGCCTATGAAGGCCAGCTGTCAGAGCTGTCCCGGGACCTGGACCTTGGGCGTAATGTCGAAGACGTCTTCAACAGCGCGCAGCGAGCTTTCAACGCATGGGCGGAGCGTCCGACTGAAACCCGGTCAGCAGACGCGCTTTTGCAGTCTCTAGACATGGAATTTTTCACACTGCTGGATAGCGTGACGATTGCCCGGTCGCGCAAGCATATAACGACTTATTACGACACTTCCGAGCTTGGACCTTTCCCGGAGCGTCAGGTCCCGGAGTCCCACCGCCCGGCTCTTACAGACCGTTCCGACGTCATGGGGTTTAACGCCATCTACGCGGAGCTCTCCCAGCTTGAGCTCGCCGTCTATACACCACTAAAGTTCGTCTATGAGAGCCGGAAGCAGAAGTATGCAGAGCGCTATGACACTCAGCTCGATGATGGGACCGGATTTGCGCAAGTTCAGCGGGAAGACTCGCTTAAAGGGCTGATGCGCATAAACCTGCTAAAGCGCCTAGAGAGCTCAGTGCATGCCTTTCGCCTGACGCTTGGCGGACTCGCGCGTAACTATCGAGCTTCGCTCTCAGCAATGGATCGTTTCGAAAATAGTGGAGGCGGCGGTTGGATCGATGCCGATGTCATCGAAGGTGAGGATGACGAGGCTGCGCAGATCGGCGGCAAGGTCAAGGTTGACCTCGTAGACGTCGATATCCCGACATATCGGCGCGAGCTGGAAAACGACCTAACGCTAATTGATGGACTGATTGCCGAGATGGCAAAGGTGACGCCAGACAGGGACCCAAAGTTACAGCACTTGATAGCTCGCATTCGTCAAAAGGCCTCGGAACCGCTCAATCCGGATAACCGCAAGGTCCTGATCTTTAGCGCGTTTGCAGACACGGCAAACTACTTGTTCGACAATCTGGAACTCGCGCTCAAGGTCAGCGCGCTGGACTTGGCCGTGGTCACAGGTGGCGCGAGCAACCCGCGAAATTCGACTGGCACAGGGCGCGACTTCCAAAGTACCCTTACGCTCTTCTCTCCGCGTTCGAAGTCGAAAGCGCTAACGCCCCTCAAGGACGTCGAAGAGATAGACGTTCTGATCGGCACAGATTGCATCAGTGAAGGTCAGAATCTACAGGACTGCGACACGGTCGTGAACTACGACATCCACTGGAACCCGACGCGGATCATCCAGCGGTTTGGACGGGTGGACCGCATCGGGTCTCCCAACGCGAAAATTCAACTGATTAATTATTGGCCCGACATCGATCTGGACGAGTACATCAACCTGAAAGAGCGTGTCGAAAACCGCATGGTCGCTGCCGATATGAGCGCGACGGGCGACGACAATTTGCTTGCCGTGAATGACCCGGATGCGGAATATCGCAAGTCTCAGCTCGAAGCGTTAATGAGCGAAGACTTAGAGCCGTCCGGGCCATCGCAAAGTGTTTCTATTGCAGACCTGGGTCTAAATGAATTTAGAATGGACCTTGCCAAGTTTGTCAAAGACGGCGCGTATCGACCTGACGCGCCGACAGGACTTCATACAGTTGTTGCCGCTAATCCGTCAGCAGGTCTCACGCCGGGCGTCATCTTCGCGCTACGAAACCTGAAAGCCGATGAAGCCTTGAAGAAGGGCAACCGCCTTCATCCCTATTATCTCGCATATATCGATATGGAGGGGCAGCCTGTTGTGCCGCACACCGACCCTAAGCGAATTTTGGATATGGTGCGCATGGCAGCAAAGGGGCGGACAGAGCCAATCCTGCCTTTATGCGATCCATTTAACTTAGAGACCAAGGACGGTCGCGATATGGTCCGATATTCCGATTTGTTATCCGCCGCCATTGATACACTTATTGAGCGGGAAAAGGGGCGGGCGCTAGACAGCCTCTTCACGGCGGGCGCGGCGGACCTTTCGCCGGACGGGATGGGCGGCATGGACGATTTTGAGCTGCTCTGCTTTTTCGTTGTGCGGTCTGAGACTGCGGACGCCCCAAAGTCACAAATAAGATGACGCTTTACCGCTGGCCTGAACGCACGGCGCAGGCCCGCCGTTTGACGAAGGACCAGATCCTCACGCGGGCAAAGATGGCCGGCGTTCGCGTCAACGCCAAGCTTCGCGCGCAACTGACGGACGATATCACTAGGATAGGCACGACCCACCTGCTTTCCACACGAAACATAAATTTGCCCGCGCGCGACGGTATTGAGGACGTCTTAGTCATCGGCATTACTCAAAAACGCGACAATACACCCGAAGCGGTTATCAAGCTGATAGACCGCACCTTGCCGCGCGCGAGCCTCTTTGAATGCACACGGCCGGACGGCATGACGCGCATGCTCTGCACGCATAAGCGTCCGTCCGAAACCGATGGAACGCGCTGGGTGAATGACGGAACGTATCTTTATGGAGAGTGGACCGAGGGTAACGAGCGGATGCAAATGCCCCGCGCGCTCGACTTAGCGGCGCTTTACGCGGCCATTTTGCGCGGTCTGCTCTCCCATCCTGCGCAGGACGGGGAGAGCGTGGCGGACCATCTTTCCCGCTGCCGGGCCATTTCCGCGCTGGACAGAGAGCTCGAACGGCTTAACAAACTGGTTGCAAAAGAACGGCAGATGAACCGCCGGGTTGAACTTAATGACGCTTTGAAGACGGCTCGTAGATCGCGCGCGGACCTGACAAATGGGGAAGAAACATGACAGATATGTTCGATCACTTCGCAAAGGCGACCATGCGTTGTGACGACGCAAGCGCTGAGATCGCTGTCGCGGAGCTTTCAAAAGGCTTCGATGAGACGGCTTGCGAGGAATGGATTGAAGATATGCTGCCAAGGACGGTCAGCATAGTGCTGCCGCTGGACCGAATGATAGAGATGCAAGACGCCTCTCATATCCTGATGCCCAGCGCGGGACATGTGACCCAAATCTGTGTTGAGACGGACCAGATGATTGAGGGGGAGGGGCCGTATTTGGAAGCCTTGACCGGGGTTAAGCATCTTGGACTCGCGATGCGGCGTCCAAAAGAGGGACTCGGTACCCTCGACTTCGCTAAGTTTCAGAGCAGCCTATTGAGCTATATCGACGCCGACGTTCCGATAAATTTCACGCTCTATGGGCGCGTAGGTGCGGGTCCACTGTCCCGCCAGAGAAATCTGCCCGCCATTCAAGACGACATCGACCGGATCGACGGATTATTTGCGGGCTTTCCTAACTATCAGGGCTGCACATACCGCAAGTCCATGCGCCAACTGATTGGATAATACGACCATGACGATTGAAAAGCTGAATCTGCAGAGCCCCGATATTGTGGCGGAGAATGTGGAGAAGATACGCGCGCTGTTTCCCAATGTCGTGACAGAAGGGCCGGACGGGCATGCCATCGACTTTGATGCGCTGCGGCAGGAATTGTCCGGCGATATCGTGGAGGGGCCGCAGGAACGCTACCGCCTCGACTGGCCCGGCAAGCGCGCGGCCATGCTCGCCGCGAACACGCCGATTTCAAAAACGCTTCGACCGGATCGGGACGAATCCGTGGATTTCGACATGACCAAGAACTTATTCATCGAAGGCGACAATCTCGACGCGCTGAAATTGCTGCAGGACAGCTATCTCGGCAAGGTCAAGATGATCTACATCGACCCGCCCTACAACACGGGTAAAGACTTCATCTACAAAGACAACTTCACGCAGGATAAGGCGGAGTATCTGGAGGGTTCCGGACAAGTAGACGAAGACGGTGGACGCCTCGTCGCCAATACGGAAAGCAATGGCCGCTTCCACTCCGACTGGCTGAGCATGATGTATCCGCGCCTAAAACTCGCACGGAATTTGCTGCGGGATGATGGGGTTATTTTTATTTCTATTGATGAGAATGAGATCAGCAGCCTGATAAAAATATGCGATTTAGTGTTTGGCGGCGCTCAATTTGTTTTTCAGGCGACGCTTCTCTGTAATCCAAAAGGCCGTTCTCAAGATAAGTACATAGCAAATTGTCACGAGTATATTGTTTGCTATTCAAAGGGGGAAATCGAGAAAGGGAGTCTAGATATTGCGCGTAGCGATGAGGAAATCGCTAAGTCCTACCCTCTATCTGACGGAGGAGATAGATACCGCGAACTAGAACTTAGGAACACTCACAGAGAATTTGGCAGGCATAATAGGCCTAATTTATTCTACCCTTTCTATATTAAAGAGTGTGGCGAATGTTCTCTTGAGAGGTCAGACGAATCCATTGAAGTTCTCCCTTTGTGGAACGATGGGTTTGAAGGCTGTTGGACATGGGGCCGAGAAAAATCAGCCACTGAGGCAGAGCTTCTCGTTGCAAGAAAAGTTAATGAAAATTGGAAAATATATAGAAAGAGTTACGCAATTAACTCTGATGGGGAAGCCGTAAAAAAGGTAAAGTCGATTTGGACAGATAAATCTTTTCATACTGAAAAGGGGCAAGCCAGATTTAATGAGCTTTTTGCATCAAAAGAGAAACTCTTCCAATCACCCAAATCCGTTAGCTTGTTAGAGAGGTTGATTGAGATGGGCGCGGACTCTGGCGATATTTTAATGGATTTTTTTGCTGGGTCTGGGTCTTTTTTTGATGCGACGTTTTCACAGTCTCTTTTAGGTAAGATGGATTCGTTAAAATGTATAGGGGTTCAGTTGGATGCCATTTCTGATAAAGAGTCTAACGCTTTTCAAGCTGGCTATAAGACTATCGCCGACCTCTCTAAAGAACGCATTCGCCGAGCAGGCGCGAAAATTCTCGAAGACAACCCAGACCAAGTCGGCAAGCTTGACGTCGGTTTTCGCGTGCTCAAGATTGACAGCTCCAACATGCTGGATGTTCACGACACGTCCGATACGTTGAGCCAGAAAGATTTGCTGGGGCAGGTTGCACATATTCGGTCAGACCGAGCGGCGGAGGATTTGCTGTTCCAAGTCATGCTCAATCGCGGGTTGGAGTTGTCGCAGAGTATTGAGTGCGACGACGCAACGGGGCAAGCGCTCTACCGAGTGGGTGGGGACAATCTTGCGGCGTGTTTCGCTCATCCCGGTGAGGGCGGCGCAGTCACGACCGAGACGGTCAAAGCGATGGCGGCGGGCCGTCCGCTCTATGCCGTGTTTCGCGATGACGGCTTTGCTTCGGATGCAGACAAAATAAATGCGGCGCAATTGTTCGAACAGCTGACCGACGATCACACTCGCATGTTGGTGATATAGGTGGCGCTCTATGACCCATCTGCTCGCGCGCCTAAGCAGGTTTTCAAGACACTCGCCTATCAGGACGAGGCGGTGGAGGCTGTGCTTTCCGTTTTCGACGGACAGCCGCATCAGGCAGGGTTTCGCTACACCGTCGATCCGGGCCGCGTCGTTGCCGCACAGGCGGACATGTATGAGCGCGACGGTATCCGGAACGAGCCTATCATGCTTGCCGCCGCTAAAGTGCTGGACAACATCCAGACAATTCAGACCACCGGCATCGCGCGCAACATGGCGATCACGATGGACGAAGCGCTCGTCGATCCCATGGGCCATCCTTGGTATCCGCCCGAGCGAGCCGTTAAAAAAGCCAAGGGGCCGAGCTACAATATCGACGTCGAAATGGAGACGGGCACGGGCAAGACCTATGTCTATCTGAAAACGGCGTTCGAGCTGAACAAGCGGTTCGGCTGGTCCAAATTCATCGTCATGGTGCCCAGCGTTGCAATCCGCGAAGGTGTGTTCAACACCATTGAAGACACATCCGATCACTTTCACGGCCTTTACGGCACGCGGGCCAATGCGTTTATCTACAATTCCAAACATCTCGCCAAGCTGGAAGCCTTTGCCAGCAATGCCGGGATCAATATTATGGTCATCAACACGCAAGCCTTTGCCGCGACAGGTAAGGATGCGCGGCGCATTTATATGGAGCTGGACGACTTTAATTCCCGCCGCCCCATCGATGTCATCAAGGAAACTCGTCCGATCCTGATCTTGGATGAACCGCAAAAGATGGAGGGCAAAAAGACTGTCGAAGGGCTGTCGAAATTCCAGCCACTCTTCACCCTTAGATATTCCGCAACGCACAAGACAGAACACAACACCGTTCATCGCCTCGACGCGCTCGACGCCTATAATGAGCGTCTTGTGAAGAAGATCGCCGTGCGCGGCATCACGGTCAAAAACCTGCCGGGAACGTCTCCCTTTCTGCACGCCACCCGGATCGATAATCCCCCGTCTAAACCCATCCGCGCATTTATTCATTTTCAGAAGCAGTTGAAATCAGGGAAGATCAAGCGGAATGGCGGCTGGTTCGTAAAAGGCGACGACCTCTATCAACGCTCTGGCGAGCTTGAGGCCTATCGCGGGCACACAGTGCGCGACATTCGCAAGCGCGAGGACGTCATCGACTTCGGGCAAGCCGAGCCCTTGCGGCTTGGAGAGCCTCAAGGCGATATTTCCGAAGAGACCCTGCGCCGTATCCAAATCCGGGAGACAATCCGCGCGCATTTGGAGACGGAACGCAAACTGTTCGCCAAGGGCATCAAAGTGCTCTCGTTGTTCTTTATCGACAGCGTGGCTAATTATCGGGTTTATGAGGGCGAAGAAACGCGCGGTCTCTATGCGCGCATGTTCGAGGAAGAATACCCTATCGCGGTCGAAGAAGCGCGCACGCTCTACGACGACCCAGCCTATACGGCATACTTGGCACGCGACGTGGCGGGTGTGATTCATCAAGGCTATTTTGCGCAGGATAAAAAGGGCCGAATGAAAGACCCGGACGAGATCGCGCGAGGCGACCTAAAGGGCGAGAGCAAGGACGTCGGGGCTTATGACCTCATCTTGAAGCATAAGGCTCGGCTAGTGTCTTTCGAGGAACCAGTGCGATTTATCTTCTCTCATTCTGCGCTGGCAGAAGGCTGGGACAACCCGAATGTCTTTCAAATTTGTACACTCAAACCTGTTCCGTCTTCTGAGCGCCGCGTGCGCCAAGAAGTCGGTCGAGGCTTGCGCATATGCGTCGATGCACATGGCGACCGCATGGATTCGCAACGTCTGGGCAGAGACGGAGTTCACGACATCAACCGCCTCACCGTCGTCGCGGGCGAGAGCTACGAAGACTTTGTCGCAAGCTTCCAGAAAGAGGTCCGAGAGGCTTTACGAGATCGCCCGCGCGTTGCCGACGAAGATTTCTTCATGGGTAAAACGATACCCATTGAGGGCGGCGAGGATGTGGAGATTGACGATAAGATGGCCAAGGCGATCTACCGTTACCTTCTCAAAAACGATTACACAGATGACGCCGACCACATCACGCCGCGCTACACATCGTCAAAGGCAGCGGGCGAGTTGGCAGAACTTCCCGAAAGTTTGCAGCCTTATGCCGAGGCCGTTTTCAAGCTTATCGACAGTGTTCAGACGGGCGAAGACCCGTATGCCATCGACAATGCGGCTGACAAACGCACAAACGAAGTGCGCAGCGATAATCTGGCAAAGGTAGAATTTCAGACGCTTTGGAAGTCAATCAATCGACAGTCTGTCTATCAGGTGGACTTCGATTCCGAAGAGCTAACCAAGAACTGTATTCGCGCGCTCGATAGAGACTTGCACGTCGCAAAGCTCTCTTACGAAGTAGGGCTCGGAGAGCAGCGTCAAGACATCCGACAGACGGATATCGATCAAAGTACGCAGTTCACAAACGAGGCTCGTGAGACCCAGACGCCTTTCGCTGGAGCCGCGCCGAACCCTCGAAAGGCTCCTCAGAGGAATGAACGTAAGGGTTCGCGGTACGACCTCATCGGTCAACTTTCGAAAGCTTGCGAGCTGACGCGCCGGACAGTTGGGTCAATTCTGACTGGTATCAGTCCCAAGACGTTCGCCATGTTCGGACACAATCCAGAGATGTTCATCGCGCAGTCCGCGCGGATCATCCGCGACGAAAAGGGCGCAACGATTGTCGCTCGCATCAACTACGACTTGCTCGGTAAGCAAATGAAAGACGGCACAATCTTCGCGGCGCAGGACTTGCCTCAAGGGTACAAAAACGTCGTCGATGCGAAGAAACACGTTTGGGACTTCGTGCCCGTAGACTCAAAAGGCGAGCGTGGTTTCGTCGGTGACCTTGAGACAAGCACTGACGTAGTCGTCTATGCGAAGCTACCGACCGCGTTTAAAATTCCGACTCCAGTAGGCGACTACAGCCCGGATTGGGCCGTGGCTTTCAGGGAGGGAAGTGTCAAACATGTTTACTTCGTTGCAGAGACTAAGGGCTCACTAAGCACTTTACAGTTGCGAGGAAGTGAGAAGGCGAAGATCGAATGCGCGCGTCGTTTCTTCGATAATTTGAATGCGCCAGACATTCGTTATGATGTCGTGGAGGACTTCGACCAGCTCCTGAATATTGTCAGATAGAGCCTATTTGCTACCCACTCGGAAGAGCCATCAACGCTCCGCCTAGCCGCTGGGTTTGCCCTGCGTCCTCGCCGGACGGGCAAGCTATTCGCTTTACGCTCGCGCTACGAATAGCCTTTAGCTTGGCGAGAAAGCACTGTTGATTCATGTCGCAGAGTTCGAGACCACTGGGAGTCAAGTTTTGGACCCCAGCGAGGGTGCGTTGACAACTGCGCACGTCTTATGCCATTGAAATACTTATTAAATAAGTCACCGACACCGCGCATCCCCAGTGCGCCATTATACTCATATTTTCTTATATTTATCAATGGCTTAGCTAATTGAGAATTGGTTTTTGCCCCACATATTGCCCCACGAATGGCAATCACAGCAGAGCAATTCTCATCACATCTGGTGCAACCTTTTGAACAAACATTAGTGCGGCTCATCACAAGTTTTTTGACATAAGAATGGTCGATTGAGCCTGATAATCCTTTCGAATCGACCAAAATTATCTGATAGCCGGTAAGTTCTCATCTGGATCGGCAAGTTCAACGTTCAACATCATCATACAGTCCAGAATATAGTCGTGCCTTGAATTTAGTCGCCATGTCTTCTGCATAAGATGGGGTGAATAGTTGGAACCGTCCCAACTCGATATCTGCAAGACCGCGCTCGATAAGAATCTCGATAAGGTCTTTTGAAGACTCCTCAGATGTCATTCCAGTATGTTCCATGATGTCAATTCCTTCGCCGCCAAAACGCGCCGGATGTAAACGAAGTGGTCGCCATGCGTATAGACAGCCCAATGAGATCGCTGAACTAAAAGTGCTCTCAAACCATCCGTGTCACTCTCGACAGGTCGGCCTATCGCGGGTGAATTTGGAAGTGTTGATTGAACCGATGCCTTGATGGAATCGACAATCGTGTCCGCCACATCAACGACGCCGCGCTCCACCGCATAATGAAAATAAATGCGTATGAGGTCGTCTTCTGCGACCGACAAATACCGTATGTCACGCATACGATTTACTGAGTTGGATTAGAGGCGAGCGCGTGGGCCTTAATGCTCTCGAACAATGCATCGTGATCATCTGATGTCTTGCACGTCGTATAGTCACCGCGTTCGATTTGACCGTGGGTCGGCTCTATAAGAGCGTCCAGTTCTTCGCGGGTATATCCGGGCAGAACATCAGTGTCGCGCGACAGCTGCACGGTTACAAAATCAGCATCCGAAAAACCTTCTCGCAATTCTGCGGGTAGCTTCGAGACTGGAAATTTATGAACCGTCGTCATGCTTTGATTATAGCAGGTATTGGTCGAGAGTGAAGATGTCATATCAGGCTCCGATATTGCGAATGAAATGTGGGTTGGTATTGGGCAAGATTTTCGCTGCGCTCTTAGGTTGGATACGGCCTAAAATGTAGCCGCCCGCACATTCCAAAACATACCGCTGCTCAGACGTAATCGGGCGGCTGTGGGCCAGCGCCTTGCGAACAGCATAGATGCAATCCATCGCCAAGATGAACTGACTCCTGTCGCCAAAACTATTGGCAAAACATCGACGCCAATTAGCACCTCTAACAATGATCGCTTTCAAATCCGGAAAGTCGGTGAAGGCGATGAGCGGGAAGTCAATCTCGCCTTGTTGCCGCGCTTTGCGCTGCCGCCAGCTCCACACGGCCAAGCGGCATTCCGGCGAGACAATGACCAGCCAGTCGTCGCCATACTGCTGCGACATCACCGCATCGACGTAGTGCCGCAAAGATCGCTCGACCTCAAAAATCAGCGCTTGGTCATTGGGGTCATAGCGCAGCCCAGCCAGCGCCGCGCTCACGCGCCCGCCTCCCAGTCTGTTGTGGATGAGGCGCGTCCTCCCTCCATGAAGGCGTCTAAGTCCACGGCGCGATACCTGACCGCCCGTCCCATTTTGATAAAGACGGGCCCGCCGCCGTGACAGCGCCATTTGTTCAAAGTCGAGACGGCGAGGCCGAGATAGGTGGCGGCTTGGCCGACGTTCATCACAACCGATTGTGCCTGAGTCTTGGGTTGCGTTTTGTGTTGGGTTTGCATCATCATCTCCTGTGCGCGGGAAGTCGCGACAGGACAAAAGGAGCAGAAAAAGCAGGATTTTGCAGTCACCACAGGGCAACGTGTTTCATTTTTCGGGTCACAGGTTGAATAGATACCAAGATCGCCCGCATGTTCCAGCCCTATCCAGCGTGTCTCCACACCATCACACGCAGGACAATACGAACCCCAGTTATTATGCTTTAAAGAGAGTAACGAGGGAAAGTGTGACCTTGTTGCTCTCGATTCTAATCCTTTGGATTGTGGTTTCGAGAACTGCGCGTTTGTCTGCGTCGTTCAAAGCAGGCCAACGATTGAGATGAACCATCAAGTTATCAGTGTCATTCAGCGTGGACTTACCGCTACCCCGTCTGCCCGATGACATACATGTGACGGCGGCGATCCGCTTGGGATAAGCAAAGCCAGCGTTCCGTGACGGACGCTCTGAATGTGCCGATATAAAGATGTTGAAAGTCAAAAATCATAAGCGCTGGAAGCAGCGCACGGTTCTATGGGACTAATCAGTGTCTTTTAGCCTGTAGCCCCTAGATAGCACACGCTGCTTGCAACGGGTATATGGAAGCATTCTAACATCAATTATTTGATGGTCATCCTATCTTCTGAAACAGTCATACACTTTACACTTAATTGTTTCGCCAATGCTTTGAGGGTGCCATCCAGACTATCTTCCGTTATCAAAAGAGATTTAACGATAGCATTTTCCCTTGGATCCATTGCCCGCATAACAGCTCTATATTTCACACATTGGTATATACCGCGTTGAAGGTCATACCAGTTGGATGTCATAGATTTAACTTCAATGGCAAGCGTCTGGCCATTTGCATAATATACGCTGTCAACACGATCTCCTGACAAAAGTTCCACCTCTGTCTCAGTTCGAACGCCTTTAAGACTAGGAGCAACAGTTTTTGGGTTTTGAGTTACCCAAAGTCTCAAGGATTTATGTTTGTCGCCCTCGCCATGTCGCCCGCGAGGAATTCCATCTTTCTCAGCGCCGTCTTTCCCAACCTTGCGCTTCTTAGTTACAATATCGACGGCAAACTGCTGATAAAATGCAGATTCGAAAAGTGCTTCCCACTCATTAAAATCATAAGCTTCCTGAATCGCGCTTTCACTATATTTTGACCAAAGTTCGGGGTGTTCATCAATAGCTCCATCTTCTCCCAAGGCCGCAATTCCGTAATGGTGCGCAAGATAACCCCCAATTCCTGCGCTCGGCAATCGGGTGTCTTGCCTGACAAGTAATGCATTCAATAATGGAGCATTCTCTAGCTTATTATGTATCGCATCCATGAGCTTTCCTGCTGGAAAACCAAGCTTGGTTGCTCGCCCTATTGAACTGAATCCTTCTTCTCTTACAAGTTTCTCCATCGCCTCCCCATACGTGACTACTCGACGCTCTTTAGCTGCCGTGATGAGCCAGCGCGCAATTAAAGGTGCGGCATATTTTTCAAGATTTGCATGGGTGGGTTTGATCATAATATCCTGCCGATAATGAGGTTTGTGAGCCAGTGTAAGATATGATTTAAAGCGTTTTTTCTTCAACTAAGACTTTGTACCACTCAGCGGCTCGTTCCGAGATCCACTTTTCATACGGAATCAAATGCACAACTAATCCTCTTAAATCCGCACCTTTCATTACAGCTGAGTTGCCGATGTTAAATTCGGGAACGCCGCCTGAAATCTGTTCGGCATCTCGATCATCCATATTTAGGAAAACAAAGAAGTCTTCTCCATGATAACTGATCTTGCGTCCTGCCCAATGTGCAAGAATATTTCTCATGTCTCTTCTAAACTCAATCTCATCGAGTTTGCCGACCATGACCAACTCTTCAGCCTGATCGTAGTCTAGCGCTTTAACTCCCTGTTTTACTCTTTTAACGAGTTTATCAGGGTATAAATTTTTGAGAACATGATCACCTAATATTGAGGCTTCAACAAACGTCTTTATGCTTCTTCGCAGATTTAACTCCATCCAGTTGTAAAGCTGAACGTACATTCCAACTACCTGATAGTCCTCCTTGTCAAAGAGATTTCTATTGTCTGTTTCGTTTGCGAGCAGGTCGTATGCCAAATCCCTCACATCTCGCATGATCGGATCGGTATCATCTCCAGGTGGTATGGCCATATTATCTCCTTCGATCAGTCTCGCGCCATTTTGCGTATCTTAAATGGTACAATCACGCTCCCTAAACCTTAGTCACATGGGAGATCACAACATGACACAATGGGTAGACTTCAAAACGGTGCGTGAGCACCTAACATTTCAGAACGTGCTTTCGCATTATGGTATCACGCCACACGGGGCAGGGGATCAGATCAAGATCGTCTGTCCGTTTCACGACGATCATAAACCGTCTTGCGGGGTGAACCTCTCTAAACACGTCTATAATTGTTTCGCCTGCGATGCTGGCGGGAATGCGCTGGACTTCATTGCGCATATGGAGGGGCTTGATCCGTCCAAGGCTACGGAGCTTAGAAAAGCCGCCGTTATCGCGGCTGAGACATTCGGGATCGATCAGGCTCTGGAACGTCCTGCGAAGGGGCAGTCAAAAGCCAAGGTCAACGGATCAGCCGAACCTGTTCGAGCCAAGACAAAAAAGACGGGAGAGGCTAAGCCGCCTCACAAGACGGCGAAAAACAAACCCGTTCAATCGTCCAACCAGCCTCTCACCTTTCAGCTTCAGCTCGATCATAAGCATCCATTCATCGACGCCAGAAAAGAACAACTCGGCTTCAAGAAAAAGCTCGTGAAACAGTTCGGCGTTGGCTTTGCCAACAAAGGGATGATGAAGGAGCGCATCTGCATTCCCATTCATAACGACCAAGGCGAGCTGATTGCCTATTCTGGGCGATGGGCGAGTGATGATCTGCCGGAGGACACGCCGCGCTATCTTCTGCCCAAAGGGTTTGAGAAAAGCAAAGTGCTCTATAATCTGCACCGCGTTCTAGAGCAGGGGAGCGAGACTGTCGTGATCGTCGAGGGGTTCTGGTCGGTCATGCGATTGCATGAGGCGGGCATTCCCTGTGTCGCGACGTTTGGCGATTGCGTCTCTGACGCGCAAGCCAACCTGCTCTTTGAGCACGGCGTTGAGACCGTCATCCTCATCTATGATGGGGATGAAGGCGGTCGGGTTGGGACAGCCTCGTCTCTGCCGATTTTGGCGCAAGGCGTGTTTGTGAAAACGATCATGCTGGACGACGGCATTAAGCCTGACATTATGTCCGACGACATCATGGATAGGCTGCCGCGCTATCAAGGTGACGCTTAAACAACTTTAGAGACTCCCATTGGGAGTCTCTTTTTCAATCCGTTAACTCGATCTCGGTCGATAGGCCGAGCGCTTTTTCCCCACGGTTGTCACGCGCGATTAGCAAGGCGACTTCATGGGTTTATCTAGTGACGATCGTCAGGCCATATTATTGGACAGGAAAAAGCGATGAAGTCGCGTTGTAAAACGCAGACAACCGTGGGGAAGAGCGTGAGCGGGGTAAAGGCGATTATCTATCGTTGGGGCACTTGTTAGGACGTGTGGGAGGCCGAGGGGGCTTGGGTCGGATAATTCCAGTTTGAATATTTTGAATAATTAAGAACTCGTTTCGGGTGCAACCACATTGATTGTGTTCCCGGTGCATAGTTCCAAACAAGCAATGGAAACTTAAGCATAACGTCAGATTTAAAGCTTGAAATTGCAAAAAGGCATGGGCATCCATAAGTATAAGCTGGCACAAAAGCTCCTAATTGTTGCGAAGGGTTCTATCTTGGATAGTGTGGGAAACCAGTCTTGGTGACATCGAATTCGTACCCAACTCCACCAACTCGACATTATGCCTTCTTTCCGAGGGGCAAGAAAAACACACATATTACATTGGACAGTTTTTCGTCTCCTCCCGGAGAAATGCCATTTGCAAAATTTGAGGGGTGGCGCTTGGCTCTTAATCGAGATGCAAACCCGCTCAGGCTCAAAATCAAGGACATCGCAGGTCAAGTCGCGGCGATAAGTTTACCGTCTGACGAACTCATTGTAATGGCCCCCGGCACTTACTCCGCTTGGAGTTGGTCAACGAGAGCTGTGAGTCACGTCGTTGAGTTACCGAGAGATTATTTCTCTGAGCTCTCCGAGAATGTTTTTGGACATGCCTGTCGAGCACCGCGTCGATCATGTTAGTTAAAGCGCCAGATGTCGTGGAAGCCGTGGAAATGCTTGCTGGGACGCTTGATCGGGCTCGTAAGGGAAGCGCACATATCGCCAGTGGTTTTGCCGATGTTGCCGCAACCCGTCTGGTCCGACACCTCGGTGATGATGTTATCCAATCTTGGTCATTTGCACCGGATGGATCGAAATCAACTCGAACCCGGCCTGTCAAATCATTCGAATGTTTGATTGATCAAATCCAAAACGCCCCAGGCAGCAAGATCACTGTCGCGATGATGAGCGCAATGAGCGGAATGAGCCGAGCGACTTTGCATCGCACGTTTAAAAAGGCCTTCGGCGATACGCCCATGACTTATTTACTACGTTTAAGAACTGAACGAGCGTGCCAACTGATTGAAGACAGTCAGCTAACGCTAAGTCAAATCGCTTCTGAGTGTGGGTTTTGCGATCAAGCCCATATGAGCCGCATGGTAAAAGCCATAACGGGGAAGTCCCCAAGCGAGTTTGTTTGAGACTCCTATACATGGCTGATTGAGATTCTGATACAAGACATACCTTAGCGTGTTTTAGTAACAACTAAGGTATGCACGATCTAAAAGCCTCTCCATATTCGCAAGACAAGCTGCAGGATCATCGGTTAAAATCGGTAATTTCCCAGAACCGCAATTGCACTGAACGCGTTACTCAACGTTTTAAGGTTCTTTTATCCACTCTTTTCATTATCGCTTCCGGGCTCCCGTTTACCGCGTCCTCTCAAACCGTTACCACCTATCAATACGATGCATTGGGCAGAGTTGTTGAGGCGAGCGCCGACAATGGGGATATGTCGACCTTCGAAATCGACGATGCGAACAATATTACGCGCGCTGAGCGTACGTCGTCAGGCAACTCCAACTCGCCTCCTACATGTTCCCAGGTTCTGCGTATAGCTTTCACCAATAGCTATTCCATTGATGGTCGGACGGATTGTACCGATCCTGATGGCGACACGATGAATGTTGTTTCAGCCACTGATCCGGCGGGTGCCGCGCAAACATCCGTCAGCGGGAATACGGTCATATTCTCGAATTTGCCCGTAGGAACCAGTGAGTCAACTGTCACGGATAGCGATGGCAATGGCGGCACTGATACGCATGTCTTCTCAATCTATTACGAAGGTGGCTCGCCTTTCTAGAGACTCTGCTCGCCTTCGCTGACCCTTTCACGCCATTTCAAAGACGATGATGTCCAAAACATCTCGTTTCAAAATTGCTCTCTTAGCAGCCTCGGTGTCATTGTTATTCACCGCAAACTCTTGGGGGCAATCTGTGCCGGAAGGGCAGGGGTATGGGGCCGCAGGGTTGGATGTCGGTGGACAGGTCAATGATGTCATTCCCATCGTGTCCATCGGACACGGCGGCAATGAGCTCGCGCATGGCATCAACTTTTTTGGCAATTCATTCTCACAACCGACCACCGCGTCGGACATAGAAATTGAAGCTGCACCTACGGGTGGAAAGCATTATTACTTTGTGTCCTTGCCCGGATCGCCGAGCATCCGGTTTATCGCTAATACAGATACACCGACGACCAGCACGGTCTTTACGGAATATGTCAAAACAGGAAGCTCTCTATCATATGAGACATCTGAGTATGTATTCACTTCAAAACACGGCACAAAAGCGCGGTTTGCTGCGTCTGGTACAAACGCCTTAAAGCTGACGATAATCGAGGCCCCAGATGGAAGCCGGATTCGTTATGATTATGTTGGGTCTGAGCTCAGCTCTATTCGTAACAGTGCTGGCTATCAGTTAAAATATCAGTTGCTCTCTACGCCAGACCGTGTGGTCGCGATTAACAACGCCGTTGAATATTGTAATCCCATTGCAAGCCAATGCTCACCCGGCAGCCAATGGGCGGACGGTACAGAAGGGAGCGGGCAGACGTCCGTCGAGGATGCGGAAGGGCGCATATATGGCATCAACGACACGTCATCGTCCATTACGTTGAGCTATCCCCAATCAGGCGCTGTCGTGTCGTCTAGTTACGACAGCTCTGGCTATACGACATCCAGCACACGGTTTGGGATCACAACGTCATATTCGACGATAGAAGACACAAAAGGGACTTTAGATGACGGTGATGATATCAGGTATGTATATACCACATTGCCGGGTGGCGGAACTCAATCAACTATCTCTCTAATGAAAGGCGGGTTGCCAACTTCAACAACCAACACGCTCGGCGAGGTCTCAACCTATACTTACACGCCAGATAATTTGATCGACACGATGACGGCACCACGCGGTAACATCGTTGATTACGCTTATGATGCTCGCGGAAATGTCACGGAAATTCGCCGTAAGGGTATTTCAGTTGGCGGCGCGACAGCCGCGGACCTCGTCACGACGGCGTATTATCCGAGCGTCTGCACGTCGGGGAACCGCCTTTATTGCAACAAACCCACGTGGACACGGGATGTTGCTGGCAATCAAACCGATTATACCTACCACGCGCAAAGCGGGCAGGTGGCAACCGTTCGGGGACCGTCTGACGGAACCAACCCCCGTCCTCTGACGCGCTTCACTTACACGCAGCTCAGTGCGCAAGTTAAGACCAGCGCGAGTGCCACTGGGGCGTCCGATCCAATTTGGAAACTGAGTTCAATTGAGCGTCTGGCCGATACGGCGGGGGAGATTACAACGTCGCTGAGCTACGACGCACAGCAAAACCTCGTTTTAAGTAGTGTAACTGTGTCGGGGGCCGGCATGACTGCTCTGACCACCAGCTATGACTATGATAATTATGGTAATCAAACATCGGTTGATGGACCCATTTCGGGAAATAGTGATCGCATCACCACATTCTATGATGATCTGCGACGTGCTGAAGGACAAATAGGCGCTGACCCGGATGCTACTGGCCCCATGCTGCGCCCTGCTGTGAAATATCTTCGAAACGGTGTTGGTCAGGTGACGGATCAACTGACGGGAACGGCAACGGGATATACGCTGTCATCGTTCACAAACATGACTGTTCATGAGACACGCCGCACGGTCTATAACGGCGTGACGTTACAAGCGACACAAGTCGCCCTGTTGGATGGCACGACAACCCTTTCCAGAGTTGAATTTGATTATGATAGTTCGGGCCGCGTAACTTGTAGCGCGCTGCGTATGGATGCGGCTCTGACGGCGACGGGCAATGCGTGTCAGCTTGGTTCCCCCGGCATTTACGGCTTTGATCGTATCACCAAACGGGAATATGATATCGCTTCGCGCGTGACAAAACAGACAGCAGGTTTTGGTACGGCTGCGGCGTCTGAGCAGACCTATGCATATTATGCTTTCGGCCCTGCGGAATACGTCACGGACGGAAACGGCAATCAAAGTCGCTTCACCTTCGACTCTCACAATCGCCCTTGGCAGACTTTCTACCCCAAGGCGTCTAGCGCAGGCTACAACCCGTCTGACTATAGCCAAGTCAGCTATGACGCTAATGGACGCCGAAGCCAGATTCGTCAGAGAGATGGGGGCACCGTCAATTTCGGTTATGACAATATTGGCCGCCTAAATCTGATCAATGCGCCCGGATCATCTGAAGATACCTCATCAGTCTACGACATTGCCGGACGGGTCACGCAGATCAGCAAGCCGGGCAGCACAATCAACTTCACTTACGATACATTTGGTCGCCGCAAAACCGAAACGTCGGGAAGCCTGACTGTCGGCTATGACTATGACGCCTATGGCCGCCGCACGCGCATGGACTATCCGGGCACGGATAATTTCTACATCAATTATGATTACTACACGACGGGCCGTCTGAAGACGATCAAAGAGCGTAACTCTATCCAGCTGGCCGAGTACACATATGACTCGCGCGGCCGACGGGATGAACTGCGGCGTGGCCCGTCCAGCGGCGGTGTCTATAACAATGTCACCCGCTACAGCTACGGCGCATTGTCACAGCTATCGTCCTTGGAAAATGACATTAGCGGAACAGGGACGGCGGTCGATCAATTGCTCAGCTTTACCTACGCGCCATCCGGTCAAATCCACACGCAGACCAATTCCAACACGATCTACGATCCCACACCCGCTAACTATGACAATAGTTTCGGCGTCAACGGGCTGAACCAAATCACGGATTGAGACGGGGTGTCGTTCGTCTATGACAGCGGTGGGAACCTGACCTCCTCGCCGGGACAGAGCTACGCCTATGATTATGCGGATCGGCTGACTTCTGTCACCAATGGCAACGGCACGCATACGCTCGCCTATGACGCGCTCTCGCGGCTCAGCACAGTGGGCGGTAGTACAAATGACCGATACAGCTATGACGGTCAGGACATGATAGAGCGCCGCAATTCAACCGGCAGCACGCTGGAAGCGCGCTACATCCACGGCCCCGGATCGGATGAACCGATTGCGCGCTACACCTATAGCAGCCCGACCAGCTACACGCGGACATTCTATTCCGTCGACGTACGCGGTTCGATTATCGGTCATACACAAGGCGCGGTCTCGACTGCCATCAACAGCTATGATGTTTATGGTCGCCCGGACGGGTCTAATACAGGGCTGTATCAGTATACGGGCCAAATCTGGCTAGAGGAGCTGGAGCTCTATTATTACAAAGCCCGGTTCTATGATCCAAAGATCAGAAGATTCTTAAACGCCGATCCGATTGGATATGCGGCGGGAATGAATATGTATGGGTATGTGAGTGGGGATCCGGTGAATATGGTCGATCCAAGTGGTTTGAGCGAATGTAAACCGAACGAAGAAAACTGCTTTACCGTCCCAGGAGTTAGAAGGAAGTGGAAACAAACTACGCTAACATGGGACGAATTTCTTGCAACACACATTGGTGCCTTCAGTGGGATTGTGGACTTTGGAGGTATTAAAGATAGTCTATCTGAAGCAGGGGCAGCCGCTAAAGCAGCGGTTGAAGAAGCAAAGGTGTGTATTATGGCAGCTCTAAATACGTTAGTGGCACAGGGTGAAATTTCTGTGGGCTTTGCAGCTGGCGGCGGGATCAGAACACCTATTAAAGGGACATCAGGTAGGATTGATTTCTTTTCTGTGAGATTTCGTTTTGGAACAGAACAAACTGGAATCTTCTTAACTCAAGGGGTGCAGGCCTCGTATTCTAGAGGGCCTTTTAGCACGACAGCCGGACCGGCTTCTCGAGACGTACGAGCTAAGTCAGGGGGAGGTAGTTTTGACAATGCCCCATTAGAACCGATCGGTGATTTAGATATCGGTTTCGTTGGGGTTGCTGGAGAATTACAATTTGTGCAGGGTGTTGGCGGGCAACTCGGAATAGACTCTTTAGATTTTGCCAAAGTGATTGCAACATGTGGAATAACTTAGATGATTAAGTTTACGTTTCTGTCATATTTCTTGGTTCTATTTTCATCTGTGCTGTTGTTTGCAACACCGAGTGCCAACCTACTTATAGCGATCACGTTTAGTATAAGCGTTTTTATATTCATTGCTTCTGAATGTTACTGGTCTATAAAAATGTATTTTGCCGCTTTGAACGAAACTGTTTTCCTAACATTTTTTTATCAAGGTTTGCTGTTTGTAGGGTTTGCTCTAACTTTATGTGGAATCATGCTCCCAGTAATTAATTCGCCTTCGGCTGGCGTTGATGTGTACGTTGACGAACCATATCCACTCATTATTTTTATAGGATTTGCGCTACTCAGCATATATAGGTTGAAGGGCGTGTCTAATCTTTCGAAAGGGATAACTTTAAGCTCTGGTGCTGATAAGGATGCGAAAAGCAATTTTCTGGAACTGTTATTTGCGGGGTATGGACTAAACGGTTTAAATAAAATTGAAGAAAATATAAAAAGTTTAGATGGGTAACTGAATGAATAAGTGGGGCGCTCAAGAGAACCCTACATAAATCCTGATTGTTCTAAAACTTCACTTTGCGAGCCTGTTTTCGCGTATTGCGCATTACAAGGTCAAAGACGATATAATAGAGCTCTTTTTAGTTTGCTGGAATAGCCAAAACTAAAATTTTGAGAAGAGGATTGGAAAGCATACTCTCCTCCGATCAATCCTCATTCAGACCAATTCCAACACGATCTACGATCTACGATCCCGCGCCCGCCAATTATGACAACAGTTTCGGCGTCAACGGGCTGAACCAGATCACGGATTAAGACGGGGTGTCGTTTGCCTATGACAGCGGCGGCAATCTGACCTCCTCGCCGGGGCAGAGCTACGCCTATGACTATGCGGATCGGCTGACCTCGGTCACGAATGGCACGGGAACGCATACCCTGACCTATGACGCGCTCTCGCGGCTCAGCACGGTCGGCGGCACTACGAATGATCGCTACAGCTATGATGGGCAGGATATGATTGAGCGCCGCAACACAAGCGGCAGCACGCTGGAAGCGCGCTACATCCACGGCCCCGGGTCGGACGAGCCGATTGCGCGCTACACCTATAGCAGCCCGACCAGTTACACGCGGACATTCTATTCCGTCGACGTGCGCGGTTCGATCACGGGCCATACGCAAGGCGCGGTCTCGACGGCGATCAACAGCTATGATGTTTATGGTCGCCCGGACGGGTCTAATATAGGGCTGTATCAGTATACGGGCCAAATCTGGCTAGAGGAGCTGGAGCTCTATTATTACAAAGCCCGGTCCTATGATCCAAAGATCAGAAGGTTCCTGAATGCCGATCCGATTGGGTATGCGGATGGGATGAACATGTATGGATATGTGAGTGGGGATCCTGTGAACATGATTGACCCAACTGGAGCCAACGGAATTGTCGCTATGTATAATTACGTTTGTTACTCACGACACACTGGATTTACTAAGGGGTTGAAAGAAGTGGGCGTAATCGTAAGACGGTTAGGGTGTGTCCGAACTGGCGACAATGCCGGTTCCGCTGAGGGCATTATTTCACCTGACACAAATGCGGGGTGGAAATTGATGTAGGCGGTGGAATTATCCAAGCATTTGAGGAATGTGTAGCAGCTATCGCTGACTCGAGTGTAATTCAGGGAGAGTACGCTATCGGTATTGCTGCTGCTGGAAGTATTGGCCCATTGGTTGGCAAGGCGGGAGGGCGTTTGGATGGGTTTTCTACTCGAGTTGCTTATGGCACTGAAAGGAAGGGTATATATAGCACTCAAGGAGTTTCGGGGTCGGCGTTCAAGACTCGTTCGTATTCAAGAGGGTCTGTGCCCGGTGAGTATCTTTCTGATAAAAATATGATTGACAGTGGATTTAACTGGCCCAATTTTGTTGGTGTTTCGTACGAGTTGCAGACTATGTGGGGAGCAAACGTTCAAGTCGGCTATAACATTGAGCTCGCACGTAAAGCCCTAAGAATATGTAGGGGAGGCGGTAAATGAGTAAGTTTTTGATAGTTATCATTTCAATAATTAATGTGACTGGGTTGCTGATTTATACTTTTCCAGAGCTCTTTGGTTTGAGTTTTGGTTCGATAATTTCGATTTCGTTGAGCGTGGTTTTGATTGCTACACCTTATTTTCTAGTTTCAATTCGATTTATTGGATTTTTGGAAAATGATTTGCAAAGAAGGCGGTTTTTCAAAATTATATGGATATTTGTCTTATATTTGGTATTATCGGGTGCGCTCATTCTTACGGCGCTCATGTGGCGCGAACAGTCAGTCTTGTTGGATAACCTTAACGCAATTGCTTTAACATTGCTGGTTTTTGCGATTATTTTAAATATTAAGTATTCTGTGGATCTTTTAACGTTTTTGACTCAAGGAAACGAGGGAGGTGTCTCTACACTGATATTATGGGTCAAATTGATTTACTTACCCTTCGGAGTTTTTTTTCTACCTTTGAGGCGCGACTTAGCTAAGCCTGTTTAACGCTTTGGATTGGTCTTATCCATTAATGGTGAGCTGCAGCCAAGAAGACTTGGTTTCGGTCACAGCTGACTTGGAAAACCTCGGCGCGAGTTTCTAGTTCATATCCAGGTCTAGGTAGTAATGGTCGCCAAATTTGCGACACTGGGAGTGGTACATGATACTTGTAAGATGTTGCATTTTGATCGCAATTACCTCTTTTTGCATCAGTGCATGTACAGAAAATAGGGCAAAATCCGAATGTTCAACTTTGCTTTCCACACCGACAAGTATAAATAAGCTATTAGCAAATCCACTTTGTTTTGATGATAAATACGTCGGAGTAAAAGGGTGGATTTCATTTGAACCAGGTATTGAATGGGTGATTTACTCAAGTTTAGACAGCGCTAATCTCAAAGATGTTGGGCAAGCTATAATACTTGAGTCGTTCGATGCTGATTTGATTCCAAGCGATTCTCCTCAACCAGCTATTGCGTATTTCACATATTCTTTACTGAATACCAGTGTGGGTGAAGTTAAAGTCGAGTTGATAATCGATAATTTAGAGGGGTAAAGATTGGATTCAGCTGCTTATCAACGACAGGGCAATGAGTGGATGTCAGATAAAGATGTCATGATCTTGACTAAGCTGGCTTGTCTCGGTCAATCCATAAAGGACTTGGTTTCGATCATGGTTGGCTTGGAGGAGCTCGACGCGGATTAAGTCGCTTGGAGAGAATGCCGCAGCCCGTCCAGCGGAGGCGTCTACAATAATGACGCCCGTTACAGCTACGGCGCATTGTCACGGCTATCGTCCTTGGAAAATGACATTAGCGGAACAGGGACGGCGGTCGATCAATTGCTCAGCTTTACCTACGCGCCATCCGGTCAAATCCACACGCAGACCAATTCCAACACGATCTACGATCCCACACCCGCTAACTATGACAATAGTTTCGGCGTCAACGGGCTGAACCAAATCACGGATTGAGACGGGGTGTCGTTCGTCTATGACAGCGGTGGGAACCTGACCTCCTCGCCGGGACAGAGCTACGCCTATGATTATGCGGATCGGCTGACTTCTGTCACCAATGGCAACGGCACGCATACGCTCGCCTATGACGCGCTCTCGCGGCTCAGCACAGTGGGCGGTAGTACAAATGACCGATACAGCTATGACGGTCAGGACATGATAGAGCGCCGCAATTCAACCGGCAGCACGCTGGAAGCGCGCTACATCCACGGCCCCGGATCGGATGAACCGATTGCGCGCTACACCTATAGCAGCCCGACCAGCTACACGCGGACATTCTATTCCGTCGACGTACGCGGTTCGATTATCGGTCATACACAAGGCGCGGTCTCGACTGCCATCAACAGCTATGATGTTTATGGTCGCCCGGGCGGGTCTAATACAGGGCTGTATCAGTATACGGGCCAAATCTGGTTAGAGGAACTGCAGCTCTATTACTACAAAGCCCGCATCTATGATCCGAAGATCAGGCGGTTCCTGAATGCCGATGACCTGCCCCCTTAAAAGTGATCCATTTTCAAAGTTAGAGTTTTGGCTATTCTGAGCTTGATGGTGTAGCCCGAAAATATGTACGGTACATAGAATTTGTCGAAGCTGAAATCTTGCCCGGGCTTAAGGAAGACAAGTCATATTTTTATCGTACGGATGACGTCCGTCTCAAAGCAAAATATGAGGCGAATATGGATCGACTGCGTGAGTACCGCGCAGAGACCACTCGCTTAACCGCTTGGTCGTCATGTTTGGCAATACGGCTCGAAAAACCTGCAAGTCCGAGTGGAAACTGCACACCTGACCTGGCCACGTCCGTCTTTGACAACGAAGGCAAAGCGCCATGATCCTCCGTCGCCTGACAAAACACGTCAACGACCAGAACTGGTTCGCCGTCGCGCTCGACTTTTTTATTGTCGTCGTTGGCATCCTCATCGCATTTCAGATCACCACTTGGAATGAAAACCGTTCAGATGATGCGCGCGCGGAAACCTACTTGGAGCGCCTCAACAGCGACATCACAACAGACATCATCAATGCCCGGCGTAAACTCGAGTTTTGGTCGCAGGTTTCAGCCTATGGCACGCGGGGTCTTGATTACGCAGAGACAGGCCAAGCCAACGGACAATCGGACTGGCAATTGCTGCTCGCCTATTTTCAGGCCAGTCAGGTTGATGAGTTTTTCGTGACCGATACGACCTATCAGGAGATGAGAAGCGCAGGCGAGTTGTCGCTCATAAAGGGCGAGGCCCTGCGCGAGACGCTTGGAAATTATTATGCCCTCAGCGGCAATGCCGTGTTGACTGAACTTCCGCGCTACCGCGAGCACGTGCGCGGAAAAATTCCCATAGGCATGCAGTCTTATATCTGGACCCACTGCTATGACACTGACGCCGTGGGCGAACAGACGATGCTGGCCTGTGACGCCTCATTTGACGCCGCAAATGTCAGGCGCATTGTCGAAACTCTCTCCAGCGACGACACCTTGATGGAAGAATTGCGGTATTGGATATCAACGCTCCAGATTGCGTCGATCATCAGCCAGGACAGCATCAACAGCGCGCAAAAAGCAAGCGCGCTGATAGGTTCAGAACTCGACCGAGGCACAATGAAATGATCCTTCGCCGCCTGTCCACCGCCGTTCGCAAACAAGACTGGTTCACCGTCGCTGTGGAAACGCTGATCGTGGTTTTGGGTGTTTTTATTGGGCTACAGGTCAATAATTGGAATTCTGCGCGCGGCGATCAGCAGCGCGAGAGCCGCTATATGGAGCGGCTGGCGCAGGATTTCGTGAGCATTCAGGACCGCATTGAGCGCGGCATACAGGCCGATGATAATAGTTCAACCAGCTGTTCGATTGCGCTGCACGCGATAAACATCGCCAATGGCGAGCAGGACGGCCCGCTTCCCACTGACGAAGTCTTATTTGGCGCAGTGGAATATTGTGGCGACAATATTCGACCGCCGGGCACCTCAGCGACCCTACAAGAAATGATTGCGTCCGGCGCGTTTGCACGTTTGAGCAATGAACGCCTTCGAACCCTGCTATATGAATTCGATCAGAGCGTTGAGATGTTTGATGGATCTTATGAAGCCTCCATGCGACGCGCCTTCGATGTGGAAGATGGGGTCTTATACGATATCTGGCGGTTTGAAGTTCATCCAGTCGACGGGGATTCGGACGAGACACTCAAATCAATTAGCTGGGATCGCGAGCGCGTTTTTAAGGATCGTCGCGTACGTATTGCGGCACTATGAAAGTTGTCATGACCTACAGAGGCGTCATCATGGGGCTACTCAACAGATCAATCTCAACACATCAAGCTCGAGTCTATCAAACCCTGATGAAACGCGTCACAACATAGGCGGACGAGAATGACGCCAGCGATCTCTTGTGATTGTAATCATCTAAAATTGCGATTGGAAAATTCCCACTTTCCGGAGGAATTCGTCAACACGAATGCTATTGTGGCGTCAACGCTGGAACCGACACTGCGCCAAGTTGAATGGTCGTTGTCATTAAACTCCGTGAGGCAGCCTAATAGTGCAATGGCCGCAAGCATGGGCTGCGGCCATTGGTTATTTCATTATGTATGGGGGCAGCGCTGTTTGGCGAGCCTCTCAAACTGCGATCAATGCGCGCTCAGATGAGTAGCGGATGCACTTTGTTCGATTGTCGTCTCATGCGAAATTTACTTCATAGCCGAGGTAATCGACCGTTCAATATCATCTATGGGCGAGTTGATCAGCGTTTTGTCGAGTTCCAAAATCATTTTAGATAGGACTTCTTTGTGTAGAAGCGGTCGTATCTCTCCTAATGAGTCGGGATCTGCGGCGAGGACAAGATGGTTATAGCTCCCCTTATGCGCGAGCGCATAGAGGCGCTCGGCGACTTGTTTCGAGAAGGTCGCTTCCATCGATTCTTTATCAGATTGCTCAGCCGGCGACTTTCCTGACGGGCCTTCGTCAGCAAGGTTTTGCGGCTTCCAATGACCGTCGGCTTTTAAGCTGGCGCCTTTTACCCGAAAGAGTTTAGCTTCTTCTCCCGTCGTGACAACGACAAGTGTGTTTTGGGGAAGGTTGAAATCTGACATGGGAAAACTCCGAACGTTAAATATGGGGGTGCGCCAAACTTACGCCTGAACACGCTCGAAGTTTCCAAATGTCTTTGTGGATCACAGGCGGGTTTTATCCGTGACAATACTCACGGGCGTGTCCGCCTCGGCATGATGGCCTATCTGGCCAATGCCGAAGCCGCGTCTTTCACTAAATTGAAAATAGCCTTGAACGTGACGCAGGGTAACTTGTCGATCCAAATGCGTAAATTGGAAGAGGCTGGATATATCCAGATCAATAAGGCTATCGTGGGCTGCAAACCGCTCACGACGATTTGAATGACGGCTGCGAGGCGGACCACTTTTTCAGCCTCTATCGACAGTTTATCCGGTGTTCGGTGCGGCGCCCTAAAAGGATAGAGTTGGAAATGTTCGTGCTGAGCACGGTCGCATGCGTCGGTAGGTTATTGCCCGCGGAAAAGTGGGGCGCATTAAGCAATACGGCTGCCCAAATGACTATGCATGAAAGATGTTGTATTAATACATATTGTTGTATATGTATAACATTATGGTATTTAACCGTGTCAAAATTCTTCGTGTCGAGAAAGGTCTTTCCCGCAAGGATTTGGCTGATGCCATCGGGGTAAATTTTCAAACGATCGGCTATTTGGAGCGAGGGGATTATAACGCATCCTTGGAGCTAGCGTTTAAACTCGCTGATTTTTTTGAATTACCGTTTGAAATGGTATTTAATCCCAGGCCGTTCAAATCCCTCGCTGAACAATTGGCCGAGACGCGCGCAGCCGCAAAGGAGTAAGTTATGAATATCAGAAAACTCAATGTAGATTTTCGTCCTAACACACTGTCAGATACAAGTTTGCAGAAGCTAAAGTGGTGCGCAACAATCGCCGTGATAGGCTTTCCGATTATGGTGCAGCTCTTAGGCGCGATGATATTGTTCTCCGATCAATACGTATCGCTCATGTCCCCCCTTGTTTTGTGTCTATACGCTGGGGTCATGTTGATGGTCATTCTATGCGGACTGTACGCCATAACAAATCGTGTATTTTTGAGGTTTTCGGGTGCAAATTCGGGCTTGGAAGAATGGGAAGCAAAGACACAAAGTGACGCCTATTCATTTGCTTATCGTATCATCATAAAGGGTGTTCTGATCGCGTTTTTTATCGTTTCAATTTTAGGGGCGTTACAAGTGTTGAATTTGACAGGTCTAATGAATTTCAACCTCAATGAATCTATTGTGTTGAATGTTCCGGGGATGGCCGCACTTACGATCATGCTGACGTATATTATACTATTATTGCCGACTCTCTACATAGCGTGGACTTTGAAGCCGCTGAACGCTGATGAGTATGATCTAGCGTCGTAGAGGGAGATAGATTTTGAGATATACGCGAATTGCGGGCGTTGTAATGGCGTTTGCCTTGTCCGCTTGCTCCACGGCTGAGACCCTATCTTCACAATCCAAAGGCAGTTTATCTGACCGAGGTTGGGACCTTGTGTGGGCGGATGAATTTGACGGGGATGCGTTAGACCGGACGAAATGGGCGCCGGAGGTGTCCTGCTGGGGTGGCGGCAATAACGAACAGCAATGCTATGTGGATCGGCCCGAGAATGTCAGCGTTGAGGGCGGTTATTTGTCGTTATACGCGCGTCCGGGGGCGTGGACGGGGCCGGGGGTTCATATGGAACATTCTGATTATCCCGGCGCCTCAAAGACAAAACCTTACACGTCGGGCAAAGTGCGCACGCGCGATCTCGCGTCGTGGCGATATGGTCGGATCGAAGGACGCATGAAATTGCCAACCGGGCAGGGGGCTTGGCCTGCCTTTTGGATGATGCCTCAATTTTATGTTCATGGCGGTTGGCCGCTGTCCGGTGAGATTGATATTATGGAAGCCGTCAATCTAGGTGCGTCCTGTTTTGATTGCGACGATGGTGATGTTGAGAACCGGTCCTCGGGCGCAATCCATTTTGGCAAGCGTCCGCCGAACAACACCCACATTAGCCAACGTCGACCGCTGACGTCTGTCGCGAGACAGGACGACCTGCCGCGCAATCAATTTCATACATTCGCCGTTGAATGGGGCGAAGGTCGGATGGATTGGTTTGTCGATGGTGAGCGTTTCTGGACTGCCAAAGCCGACGATTGGTTCACGGATGCCGTCCGCAAACCGGATAATCCCAATGCGCCATTTGATGAAGAGTTTTACGTGATGCTCAACTTTGCAGTCGGCGGAAATTGGCCGGAAGGCGACAATGAAAAAGGCGTTGATCCGGCCGCTTTTCCCGCCGCTTTGGTCGTGGATTATGTACGCGTCTATCAATGCGCGTCCGACCCAGAGACGGGTCGCGCTTGTTTGTTCGATGACTGACGTCACATGAAAGTTCTCATCGCAGGTGGCGGTATTGGCGGGCTTACCGCAGCGCTTGCCTGCGCGCATTTCGGGCATGAAGTTGTGGTGCTGGAGCAAGCATCCGTCTTGGGCGAAGTCGGCGCTGGCATTCAAATCCCGCCCAATGCGATGAAAGTCTTCTGCGCGCTGGGTATCGCGGACAGAATCGCGCGGGATACGGTGCAGCCGACCGCGATTGAGATTAAGATGGGGCGAAGCGGACGGTCCGTGTTCTCCGTGCCTTTGTTGGACGATGCAGGGGTTGACCTTGCCGCGCGCCTGTGGGGGGCGCGCTACCTTCATATTCACCGCGCTGACTATATATCCGCTTTGTGGGACACGCTCCGCGATAAGCCTGCGATCACTTTGAAATTGGGAGCCGCTGTCGCCGCGATCGATCAGGCGGCTCGCGCGGTGACTGTCACGCTCTCAGACGGGACGCAGCATCGTGGAGACTTACTCATTGGCGCGGACGGGCTTCACTCAGTTGTGCGGACGTGGATGCACGGCCCAGACCGCCCGACGTTCACAGGGAATATTGCGTGGCGCGCGGTTGTGCCCGTCGAGGCTTTGGGATCTGAGGCCCCTAAAGCGACGGCCTGTGCGTGGATGGGGGCGGGGCAGCATGCGGTGACGTATCAATTGCGCGGGGGAAGGATGGCGAACTTTGTCGGTGTCGTTGAGCAGACCGAGCCTATCGCTGAAGGATGGTCTGCGCGTGGTATGAAAGCGGATGCGCTCGTTGATTTCGCGGGCTGGCACCCGACAATTACGACGCTGATCAAGGCCGCACCAGAGGACGCGCTGTTCCGCTGGGCCCTTTATGATCGCGCGCCACTGCCGCATTGGACGCAAGGTCGCGTGACCCTGTTAGGGGATGCGGCACATCCGATGTTGCCGTTTCTGGCACAAGGTGCGGCGATGGCGGTCGAAGATGCCTGGGTGCTCGCCGAGGCGATCACGAAGGCAAAGGATTTAGACGCTGGGCTTAGGACCTATCAGGCCGCGCGTTTGCCGCGGACATCGCGTGTGCAAGCGGGATCACGCGATAATGCCAAGACGTTCCACAAGCGCACGACTCTGTCGCAACTCGCGACTTATGGGCCGATGTGGTTTGCCGGAACGGTGGCGCCGTCGATCATTCGACAGCGTCTAACTTGGCTTTACGGTGAGGACGTGACGCAGACCTAAGCGGGTTTGCTACGCATCGCGAAGATCATCAGTGCGCACATGACGACTTCAATCGCGATGGGTTGAAACGCGCCCTCAGCGAATCCGTTCGAGATAGCGTAAATAATGCGGAAGATCCCGGTAATCCCGAACAGCGCAATCGGGGCCCAGAGCCAGCTGCGTTTACCCAAAAGCAATGCGGCGGCAACGCCAATGAAGAACGTTCCGAAATAGGCGACAAAATCGGACCGCACACTGGCCTCACCGACGGGCCCGGTGCCTGCGATACCGCCTAACATATTCGTCAATTGATCGGGCATAAAGATAGCGAGAACGGTCATATATAGACCGAGCAGGAACGGTGGAATGAGTGCGAGTTTAGCGGCTTTGGACATGGATTTCCCCTGAATTTAGGGCCTGTTTAGCGTCGACCCCGAGACGCCATTGCCACTCTAAGGCGCCTTCGTCTAGAAATTATAAGGCGTTTTTAAGCGCGTCTTCAACCACCCAGAGGCGGTCTTGGCCCCAGACGGCGGTGTCTCCAACGCGAAAGCTCGGCACGCCCCAAATGCCGTAGGACATCATCTCGGCGCGGTTGGATTCGGCGATGGCTCGCCAGTCATCCGTGCCCAGCTGTTTGCGGGCTTCTGACCAGTTTAGTTCCGCGCCCTCAACAATGCGTCTGAGCCCGCGGTCGCTGCCGGCATCGATGCCTTCGGCCCAAACATAACGTAAGAACGTGCGGGCAAAGTCAATGCCGTGCCCTTGGTCCATCGCCCAATTCAAGACAGCGTAGCCCCGCTCGACCGGTGTGCCGACCGGATCAGAGACCCGCCCGAATAATACACCCAACCGATGAGCTTCGCGTGCTGTATCCCGCACGATGTAGCGGCGCTTGGCTTTGGGCACAGGCAGGGCGCGCATCACCATCGGCAGCACGAACCGCAAGCGTAACTCAGCGCCATAGGTGGCGGCGAGCGCTTCAACCCGGTCCGCGACAATGGCCGTATAGGGCGAGCGGAACGAGAGATACCAATGCAGCACAAGATCATCTCTTTTGGATATTATGGGTCTTGGCGTTAGTCGGGCGGGCGGCGTGAATATCGGTGTGGCTGGCGCATCTCTCCGACGCGCCCCAATCGCGGCGAGACGATTCTCTAAATAATGCAAGCGGTCCAAACCCCAATACCACTCGCCCCCATAATGGATCATTCCGCCCTGATAGTGTCCCAACGCGCGCAGGCGTGCATCGGCGTCCTCTGTGTCTATCGCGAGCGGTTGCGGTGTGAGGTCGGTTTCAATGCCCGCGCGCGCGGCGAGGCGCGCCGCATCAACCGCAGCGTAGGTCGCGAGGGCGTCCCGTTCCGGTGCGGCCCCGTCATCGGGTGGGCCGACATAATGGGTCGTTAGATCAATATCGTAACGCGCCTCAAAGTCCGGCAGAACAGACTTCAAGAGCAGCGAGTAGGGATCGCTGGGGTCGAGGAAGACTTCGACATGGGGGCGACCTGTGCGTTTGGCTTCAAATCGGGCGCGCTGTTTATCCAGTCGATCACGGCTAAGAATGCGCTCGGCGAGACGCGGGACGATATAGGATTTCAAACTCACATCGCCACCATGATGGCGGAAAGAGTGGAGAGCAAGGCCGCAACAGGCTAGGTAGGGCGTAACTCAAATGAAGGACTCACCCCATGAGCTTGCCAAAAACCTATAAATCACTCGTCTCGACCGTCACCGAAGGCGGTCAGCTTCGTATGGAAATGGTTGAGCAACCGATGCCCGTTCCCAAAGCGGATCAGGTTCTCATCAAGGTCGAAGCTTGCCCAATCAACCCGTCAGACCACGGCGTGATGTTTGGCTATTCCGATATGTCCAAGGCGAGTAATGACGGTGAGGCGCTCGTCGCGCCCGTCCCTCCGATGGGCATGCGGATGATGAAAGCGCGCATCGGCCAAGCCCTCCCAATCGGCAATGAAGGTGCAGGCACAGTCGTTGCCGCAGGCGAAAGCGACGCCGCGCAAGCCCTGATGGGCCGCACGGTCGCGGCTATGGGCGGTGGTATGTATGCCGAATATCGTTGCGTGCCGATCATGTCGGTCCTGCCCGTCAATGAGGGCAATACGGCCCGCCAAGCGGCCTCGTCTTTCGTCAATCCGCTGACCGCGCTCTGTTTTCCAGAGACGATGAAAAAAGAAGGTCACACCGCGATTGTCCACACGGCGGCGGCGTCAAACCTGGGTCAAATGTTAGTCAAAATTTGTAAGGCAGACGGTATTCCGCTCGTCAATATTGTGCGCAAACAAGAGCAGGTCGACATTCTGAAAGCCATCGGCGCAACCCATATCGTCAATTCGTCGGATGAAGATTTCATCCCGCAATTGATCGACGCCATTCACGAAACTGGCGCCACCTTGGCGTTTGACGCGACCGGCGGCGGGAAGCTGGCGTCCGATATTCTCACGGCTATGGAAGGGGCTGCCGCGCGCACACCGGGGGCCTATTCGATCTATGGCTCGATCCATCACAAGCAAGTCTATCTTTATGGCTCTCTCGACCCGTCTC
Source organism: Litorimonas sp. (assembly GCA_051251645.1). GTDB lineage: Bacteria > Pseudomonadota > Alphaproteobacteria > Caulobacterales > Maricaulaceae > Litorimonas. The sequence continues at coordinate 389,695 of JBPOEY010000001.1, forward strand.
CGACGACATTGACACGCGGCTACGGCATGGCGTGGGGCGTGGGCGGCTGGTTGCTACCAAACTTCCTCGCCAAAGCGGGCATGGAAACCGCGATCCGTTTGCGCCAGCGTGTGGCCAGCGAATTGACGACAACATTTGCCAGCACTTACACGGATGAGATCAGCCTCGCCGATACGCTTAATGCCGACATCGTCGCGCGGTATAATGCGAAGAAAACAGGCGAGAAGTTCTTGGTCAACCCGACGCTCTAAAGGCTCTTTATGCAATCCCTCGTGGAACAGCGCATTCTCGTCACCGGGGCGAGTTCCGGTCTTGGCCGGGCGCTGTCTGTGCGGTTGGCGGACGCAGGCGCTACCGTTGTCGCCACCGCGCGCAGGCGGGCTCCGCTCGATGAATTGGCGGAGCGTCACCCTGGGATTAAACCGCGGATTCTCGATCTGATGGATGCGGAAGGTCTCGCTAACCTCTGCGATACAATCGGGCCTCTGACCGGGGCCGTTCTCAATGCAGGCGTGACACATGTCGGTCCGTTTATAAAGGGATCGGACCTGGCTGATGCCGCGATGGTCGAGACCAATGTTATGGCGAATGTGCGCTTGGCGCGCGCGCTGCATAAGCCTTTAAACGGGGGGCGGCTCGTCTTTGTCGGATCGATGGCCGGGCAGATCCCGCTTCCCTATCAAGCCGTTTATTCTGGCACCAAAGCGTTCCTGCTCAATTTCAGTCTCGCGCTGCGCGAAGAATGGCGCGACGAGGTTAGTGTCGGGATTTTTATGCCCGGCGGCATCAAGACGGAAATGACGGATATTGAAGCGCTCTCCAAGCTACAAAATATGCTCGCCGGAGCCGACGAGGTCGCGGATGATTTGATGGCCTTTTATCTCTCAGATCGGGCCTTGCATATTCCGGGTTTCGTCAACCGTCTATCCGCGACGGCAACGCGGCTCCTCCCCCGCCCGTGGATCACGGGCATTATGGAACGGGTGTATCGGCGGGAGCCGTGAGGGTTGGACGGGCGAGGGGAATTGCCGGTAAGATCCGCTTTTCCCCAAAAGCAGACCTCAGCCAGTGTCTTACTTGAGGCGAATTTAAGCCGCTCACGAATGTCTACCTTGGCGGTGGTGCGGGCGTTAGGTTTGAATTTGGAAACCCTCAAAGGTACAAAACAAAAGGTTAAGGAGGCCTTTTGGAAACACAAGTTCCGATGTAATACTCATATTCGGTACTTCTTAAAAGTATGCCTCAAGGATTATTTTATGGAAAAGAAGGATGGCCAAAATGTTCTTTCGAAAGCACTAAAGAAGATCAAATCCTACCCTCCAATAATTGGGGTCTTAAGCGCCGCAAGCTTAACCGTATTCGTAACAGAAATAACTGACTTATCACGCTATGAGTTTTTGAGAGCTTTCCATGCTATTTTAACAACGTGGAGTGAATTCACAGATGGTATCGGACAGGTAATTGGTTTGATTCCATTCGTGCCTGTTTTTCCGGGCTGGTTTATAAACGCGATAATTGTAAGCTTGGCTCTAGTTCGTCCATCTGTAAAGGTCGCAATTAGCACCCTGACACCAAAAATTAAAATAGCACCTAAAGAACTCAAGACTTTTGAGAAATTTCAATTAAAGGCCGCGATTTTTTATTTCGTAAGTTATTTCGTAGTAGGTTTAGTCATTGGCGAGCATTTAGATTATAACATTCTGGGAAAAATTGCCCTCTTTTCTCTATTATTCTTTGCGATGTACGCGCTTCATATTGTCTTCTTTTGGTACTTTAGTGGAAAGAATGACGGATATAAAAGAAACAATGTCATAGCCACGATATTAGCAACATATGTTATATTTGGTAACTTTAGCGCAATGTCAAAGTATTCAGCACAGGCCGATACAACGCAAGTGTATACACTCTACCTAGTGCCAACATTACTCCTCATGTTTTTCATGTTCATTATTGCGATGAGACAGACAAAGTTCAGACAGGCGTTTTTCATTTTTGTAGGATTCATAGTTTGCATGGAAGTGTTGTACTGGCTCAAGACCCCAGGTCTCTCTGATTGGGTAAATAAGAATACTGAAATTGCTTTCGAACAGAAATAACTGAGCGTCCCATTTTGGGCGTTTTAAGACTCCCGTCTATGGTCTGGTTTGCCGCCAAAGCGGACATTCATGTCTTGAGTTCAGGGATGTAAGACTATGGTGCGATAACGGATAAAAAAACGATCCACCCAAACACCTCTTGCAAATCCCAATCCCACGACAATCGACACAACCCCATCCACCTTTACCTATTTCCATGGTCTGTTACCCTCACCCGCTTCGGACACGAGGGATGCATTGTTCTCATGCTGGCGGGGGTTTGGTGGGCTGGACGGTGCGCGAGTTAATGCGGCGCGTATGGTTCCATTCGACGGGACGATCGATGACGACTAGCGGATGAGTCACGAGCTGGATTGAGGGTCTACGGATCGCTCAAACGGTGCGCCTTCGCTAGATCGGACGGCAGGCGGAGGGGTGGTCTCGAAAGGGCCGTCGCCCGTCTAACCGACACTCGCGTGAGCTCATAGCGGGCCGCGAGGGTTGGACGGGCGAGGGGAATTGCCGGTAAGATCCGCTTTTCCCCAAAAGCAGACCTCAGCCAGTGTCTTACTTGAGGCGAATTTAAGCCGCTCAGTTTCGGCAGCTCTGGGGGCACAGCAGACTTTGGCCTATTTTACCCATACACTAAAGAAAATAACATAAACGGTGCCTTCTTGTTGAATTTTTTCAAGAAATACTAGGCTTGAAGCATTCAGTTATTGAGTCTTTTGCTCAATGCCTGTTCGAAATGCTAGGTGTTTTTGTATAGCTTTCACAATATCTTTTTCTGAAAACGGTTTATCGAAGCAATCGATGCCTTTAAATGCCGAGAGAGTCTTCACCTGTTCCACTTGTCCCGAAATAACGATAAAGGGAGTGTCACGCATCTTCAAAGCTTCCGCAATTGGAGTGGTGCTTTTTCCGTGGAGATCAAAGTCGAGTGTAAAAAGATCCGCCTTCGATGTCTTGGCAACGTCGAGTGCATGTGAAATTGTATTAGAGATTGACGTAACTTCATAGCCAGCATCTTCCAACGCGCTCTCAAGATCAATGGCGATGAAGGGATCATCTTCAACGATTGCGATTTGAATTAAATTTCTAGTAGTTGCCATGTCTAGATCAACGCGGGAAAGCCAGTAAAGTTCACTTTTATTGTGACGAAAAATGAAGTCTTTTTGAGTGGGTCTATTCGTCCTTGCCACATAGTCGTGGAAGAGCTAGCGTCAGGCTTTCATAAAATCGGTGTAACTGTTTTTTTAAGTTTCATCGCGAATTAGGCAACCTCATCGCACCTCGCGAGTGATGCGGGGGAGAACCTTATCTCTGAAATCTTGACCTTTCCATGGACGGAAGATGAGCGTCGGACGGCCTTAGAGGCCTATGATGTGACAGGTGAATCCGACGATTCGGATTTTAATGACATCGCCTTGCTCGCGGCTCAAATTTGCGAAACACCCATGGCGATGGTGACGTTTTTGTTTCCTGACCGCCAGTATACGAAGTCAAATGTTGGCATCAACGTTCGCGGGTTCTCCCAGGAGCAGTCTTTCTTCGCCAGCAACGTGCGGTCTGGGAAAACGATGCTTGTCACTGACACGCATCAAGACAAACGGTTTGAGACCAGCCCTCTTTTGGCTGACTATCCGGAGATCCGGTTTTATGCAGGGGCGGTTATTAAGAACGCAATGGGTGTTCCTTTGGGGGCCGTGTGTGTTCTGGATACGAAGACAGGAAGTCTGTCATCAGATAAGATCAAAGCGTTGGAAATTCTCGCGCGTCAAGCCACTCGCCTCTTAAATCGAAGGCATCTTGAGTTGGCTCGGGAACGTGAAGAGCGCCTTCGCATCATGATTATGGATAGCGCGATTGATTATGCCATTGTTTCAACAGACATGAACGGCACTGTAGATTCTTGGAATTCTGGGGCAGAGATTATCTTGGGTTGGACAAGCGCAGAAGCGGTCGGCAAAGACATCGACATATTTTTCACCCAAGAAGATGAGGAACGCGGACGCTCTGCAAAGGAGATGGCGATATCCATCAAGGAAGGAAGCGCAAAAGATGTTCGGTGGCATGTCCGCAAGGGCGGTGAAAAATTTTGGGCCGATGGCAGAATGATGCCACTGCTCGATTCAACGGATACACCGCGCGGGTTTGTCAAAATTGTTCGCGATAAGACAGAGCAATATAATCGGACAAAAAGACAGAAAGACCTAAGCGAAGAGATCGTCCATCGTCTCAAGAATACGGTGACCGTGGTGCAAAGCTTGGCTCAGCAAACCATTCGTAATTCGAAAAGCCTTACGGACGCGGGAAAACGGGTTGGGGAGCGGTTGACCAGCTTTGCTAACGCACAAAACATTTTGTTGCAAAATGATTGGAGCGCCGAGGATATTCATATTGTGTTAGCCGCGGCCTTGAAACCACATAAAGACTATACGGAACAACTTGCGATCTCGGGCCCAAATGTTCAACTGCCGGCGCAACAATTGATTGGATTTTCGCTTGCGATTCATGAGTTAATGACGAATTCGATCAAACATGGCGCGCTCTCATCGGATAAAGGTCATATTGATATTTCATGGAGTCTTGATGATGATGACGCGTTTGAGTTTCACTGGAAAGAGACAGGCGGTCCGGTCGTGGAAGTGCCAACACAGAATGGATTTGGTAGTAAAATCTTGAAATCCATTACCAGTAGCTATTTTTCAGGGCGCTCTGAATTGGGCTATAAAAAAGCGGGCTTCACCTACGACTTATACGGAACAGTTATGTGAAGATTGTCCTAATCTGAAAAAGCGATATGCTTATATATGAGGAAGTTCCACTTTTAAAGTCTGGTAAGGGGATGGGCTTCCTGTTTTCCGTGCGTGCAAAATGGAGCGTAAAACAAGGCAGACTGAAAACATTACCAGCGGCCGTTTTTGGGCGTTTTAAGACTCCCGTCTATGGTCTGGTTTGCCGCCAAAGCGGACATTCATGTCTTGAGTTCAGGGATGTAAGACTATGGTGCGATAACGGATAAAAAAACGATCCACCCAAACACCTCTTGCAAATCCCAATCCCACGACAATCGACACAACCCCATCCACCTTTACCTATTTCCATGGTCTGTTACCCTCACCCGCTTCGGACACGAGGGATGCATTGTTCTCATGCTGGCGGGGGTTTGGTGGGCTGGACGGTGCGCGAGTTAATGCGGCGCGTATGGTTCCATCCGACGAAGCGATCGATGAGGATCGACCGGATGAGTCACGAGCTGGGTTGAGGGTCTACGGATCGCTCAAACAGTGCGCCTTCGGACGATTCGGCGGCAGGTGGAGGTAGGACCGAAAGTCCTACAGTCTGTCTAACCGTCACTCGCGTGAGCTCATAGCGGGCCGCGAGGGCACGGCGTTTTTGATCGGGTGCGTCTGTCAGGCGCGCGGGCTTTGCTCTGTGTAAATCGGTTCTATTTTGCTCTACCCGTCACAGGGTTGAGCCCGCGCTCGTGTCATCTCTGACGCAAACGCTGCTTTGCCGACCCCGCGATGGGCGGTGGATGTCGGCGCGTGTCTGACGCGCGAGGTCGCGCTCCCGTCTGCAAATTATGTAAGAGACGCACATGACCCATATCTTTACGCTCTACCGTAACGCCCTGTCGCCATCCTAACGCTCAATATTAATCACTATCGGATATCCCTGAGTGGCAACCCAATCAGACTTATGGAAACAGAACCTCCGGGTTCACCATGCATTTGATCTCGAGGACATTGCTATTCGGATCAGCAATAAAGAATGTCTCTTGTTCGTATTTGTCGCCTATGAAGCGGCGGTGAGGTTTGTCGATATAATCGAGACCTGAAGACGCAATGCGGCCTTTGACGCCGTCAAACTGTTCTTGAGTCAGGTGGATGCCGAAGTGCGGCACAAGGACTGCACCCATATCGACATCATGACGGACCGTCGGAAGCTGCTCTTCGCTTTGATGCAATGTCAGCTCATTGCCCCAAAAATTCACATCGACCCAGCGGCCTTCTTCGCCATTCCCAAGGGTGCAACCTAAAACCTCGGAATAAAATTTCACGGTTCGACTGAGATCACCCGCCGGAATGGCGAGGTGTAAAATAGCGCTCATGGATCGCTCCTACTTATTTTTAATGACAAACTGTTAGCGGAAAACCTTTTGTCAGAATGAGAGCCGGTCATCGTAAACACAAGGTCAGTAATGGTCAGGGAACAGGCCATTGTCAGGGGAAGTTGCCCTGAAAACGCCAGACTTAGGCTATTTTTATGCTAAAAGAGCTGTTTCACGCTCCGGTACGTCTGCTGAGTCACAACGCTTCGATGTTAAGCCGACGATGGGCGGTCGCAGACGAAGGCATGACAGAAGGCTGTTATCGCGCCTCCTTAAAACCTGTAAGAGAGGCCATGACTGATATTCTGACACTTGATCGCGACGGCTTTGTCGCCATCCTCACGCTGAACCGCCCCGACATGTTGAATGCATTGGGCCAAGACGGGGATGGGCAAGCCTTTGCGGATATGCGCGCCACGTTAGAAGCAGACCCAAGTTTGCGCTGTGTCGTGTTGACCGGGGCCGGGCGCGGGTTTTCGGCAGGCGGCGATGTTAAGGCGATGAAGGCCCGGACGGGCGCGTTTGGCGGCTCGCCCGAAGATGTACGCCAAGGCTACCGCCGCAATATCCACCGCATTGTCGACAGTCTCTATAATCTTGAACTCCCGTTGATCGCGGCCGTGAACGGCCCGGCCATAGGGCTCGGGAATGATGTGGCCTGTATGGCGGATATCCGAATTGCGTCAGACAAGGCCAAGTTCGGACCGACGTTTTTAAAACTGGGCCTGATCCCCGGGGATGGCGGGGCCTGGTTGCTACCGCGGATTATTGGGCCCAGCCGCGCCGCTGAGCTGATTTTTACGGGTGATGTGATTGACGCGCAAACGGCGCTCGATTGGGGCCTCGTCAGCCGGGTCGTGCCGCATGAGGATTTGATGAGCGAGGCGATGATTATCGCGCGTAAGATCAGCAAACAACCGCCGCAAGCTTTACGAGCCGCGAAAACACTGCTTCGCCACGGGGCGACGGCGAGCTATCCGGCGATCATGGAAATGAGCGCGGCGATCCAGACCGCGATGCATTTCACAGAAGATTTCGGCGAAGGTGTTGATGCGATTTTAGAAAAGCGAACGCCCGACTTTAAAGGCCGTTAACGCCCCTGTTGCCCGTCATCGACCTTGATAACCGTGCCCGTCACCGCATGGCTTTTGGGATCAACGAGGAACAGGAGTGTGCTATCGAGGAAGTCCGGCGTCGGCACGCGTTTTCGTGTTGTGTGCGCGGCGAAATCTTCGGCTTGTTCTCCAGCTTGCATTCTTTGGGCCATGAAATCTGTCATTTCAGATTTGACGATCCCCGGCGCGATGGCGTTCACATTGATCGGAAATTTCGCCCATTCGACAGCCAGCGTTTCGGTCATCCGCGCGATCGCACCTTTGGACGTCGCATAAAGAGCCGCGCCATTGCCGTCGTAATTATAAGCGGCAATGGAGGCGATATTGACGATCCGGCCTGATTTTTTGGCTTTGATCAAACGTTTGGCGACGTCGCGGGCCAGCAGGAAGGGGCCTGTTAGATTAATGGCGATCAGTTGTTCGATAAAGGCGACATCCAATTTCGTCGCTAGCTGCCCATCGGCGATCCCGGCATTGTTGACGAGGATTGTTGGCAGGCCGAGATGTTCTTCAACGGTCGCGGAGAGCGCTTCGACCTGCGCCATATCGGACATGTCGGTTGGGACGCATAGCACCGTGCCGCCATCATTGGCGATCTCTTTCGCGAGCGCGTCCAACCGTTCGACCCGCCGTCCGGCAATGGCCACGGATGCGCCTTGAGCCGCCAGCAATTTGGCAAAACGCCAGCCAAGGCCTGAAGTAGCCCCCGTGACGATGGCGATGTCGTCGGAAAGGTCGATTGTCTTGTCGATCATGGGAAGGCTCATCTTTAATTGAGCCGTCTCTTAACGTGATGATCCGGGTTAGGCCAAGACGCAGAGAGAAACGGCACAGATATGATGACAGAGCGTGATATGGGGCGGTGATGCGCCGCCCACATTAATCGTCTTTGTCTGTGCCGAGGTAATCAGACGCGCTACGTTGCGTGCCCTGGGCCGGGCTGTCGTCGCGGGTACGCCGAATGCGTTCGAGCGGGCTGAGCGGTTCTTCAGCCCGGGTGGCGGCAGGCCAAGCGGCCGCGTCGCCAGCATCGGCGCTGGCGTCGTCAGAACCCGAGCTTTCGCCCTGATCGGACGCATCGCCTTGGCCAGTGTCTTGCGATTGACCGTCACTGGATTGACCCTCAGACCCGCCGGGCGCGCCATCGCTTCCGGTTTGCCCGGATTTAATGGCGTCCATGATTTCTTGCAGCGTGCGTGTGGATCCACCGCGTGACCCGCGTGTTGGCGTTGCGCCGTTTTCGCCGACGACGGCGACCTTGTTCGGGCCGCCTTCGGATGTGGCTTCGCCGCCACTGCCTTGCATATCGGTGACGATAACTTCCCACGCCTCTTTCTCGTCGCGCATCAATTGTTCGTCAGATTTCGCCTCTTCAGATGGGACATATTCCGCATCAGAAATATCGCCGTCGTCACTCTGCGCAATTGCTTTGGCGCGTTCTTTCATCAGGTGACGGCGGGATTCAGACGGTAGGCGTTCAACCGGGCTGATCGGCTCAAAGTCAATGACGGGTGCGCCAGAACCGGTTGAGCTGGTGTTGGGAGTGCGGTAAATATCGGATGTTCCGCTTTTCTTGCGGGATTTCCGCCAATCCTCTTCAGACTGATCGGTCTGGTCTGTGACCTGCGCATAAGCGGGCAGAGCAACGCCAAGCGCTGCTGTGAGAACCAAACTGGTCATGAGGGTTTTCATCATCATAGGCTCTGCTTAGCAAATATGACCTGAGCCGCGCATGAACGTGAACTTGCCATTATCCACTGATTTTTCGAACGACGCGGAAGCCTGTAAAGTCGTTTTTGTCACCTCTGCGTAACATACTCCGGGCGGAATAACGCAGGTCATCTGGCCCAGAGAACCATGATCCGCCGCGCACAACGCGTTGACCGCAAGACCCGCGCGCATCGGCGCTCCCGTCGACAGGTGCATCACGCAGGTTCAATGTATTGCAGTCCATTGTCCACTCGCCGACATTGCCGACCATGTCTCGCAAGCCGAATTTATTGGCGGATAAAGTGCCGCCGGGTAGCGTTCGCCCGACGCCGGGGTCGGTACAGGCCGTATTGGCCCATGCGACAGAGGTTTCCATGGACGCACCATTGGCAAAGGCACAGAGCGCCGCCGTTGATCCGCCGGGATAGACGTCATTCGATCCGGCGCGGGCCGCATATTCCCACTGCGCCTCGCTAGGGAGGGAATAGGCAAATCCGGTCTTCGTCGAAAGCCAAGTCGCATAGGCTTGCGCGTCTGCAAAGGAGACATTGATCACGGGCCGCGATCCACGTCCCCAGCCCTTATCGCTGGGACGACTGGAACATCCACCCGCCGCCACGCAGGCATCATATTCGGCAAAGCTGACTTCACGTATACTCATAGCAAACGATGCGCTCAGGCTGACAGGACGCGCGGGTTTTTCGTTGGACCGGGCCTTATCGTCCGTGTCGAGCGCGCCGAGTGTGTCATTCCCGCCGGGCAGAACGGTCATGGACGGGCAGGCATCGCAATCGGTGAAGACCTTGCCGACCGAGGGCCGCAACCGTTCAATCGCGGCAATGGCTTGCGCGACAAAGGCGCCTTGGGGGAAACTGCTGAGATAGCGCTCATAAGCGCCCGCCGTGCCAGCGCTGTCTGCCGCCTGCCACGCAGCATTATCTGCGGCAGATGCTTGCATGGAGGCGATGCGAGCCCGCGCCGTGTCGGCGTTCGGCCCTGTGGCGTGTTTGCCCAAATAAGTCTGATAGCTTGCCACCGTGTTCGCTTGCGCGGCTGTCTGCCAATCGGCTTTTTCGCGGGCCGCGCGTTCTGCGGCATCGCGTTGTGCAGCCGTTTGCGCGGCTTTCATCTCGGCGATGCGCTCGCGGGCTTTGTCAGCATGCAGACCGTTGTCCCATGCGGTCAGATAATCTTCATAACCGACAATCGTATTGCGCTGTTCTGCTGTCGCCCAATCACGATTGTCGTAAACGTCGATTTGTTCTTGCGCCTTGTCGGCGAACTTCCCATCAGGAAATTCAGTCAGATACTCGCGGTAGCCTTCGAGCGTGTCTTTCTCGAGCGCCGCAACCCACGCCGCCTCATCCGCGCCCATGGGCTTGGTCTCGGGATCGGTGGTTTCGCCTTGGGCAATGTCGATAATCGGGGTGCGTTCGCCCGGATCGTTGACCACGACTTGGCTCGCCAGCCAGATCCCGCCAATGGCGACAGCGCCGAGGAGGACCGCATAAATCGCGTAACGCCCCCACGGGGTGCGTTCTTCGCGGACGTCAAATTCGTTGTTCGGGGGCTGCCAGTCGGACATTAGTCTGTCGTCCCTGTCTCTAGGTTTGCATCAACTCGGCTGCCCAATCGCAGGATCAGATTATCGATCGTATATTGCCCTGCCGCATTGAGGGCGCGTTCCTCTTTGGATTGCACCATGCTTTGCGCCAGCACGAGCACGGCGGACATGATCAGCGCGAGCAGGGTGGTCGTGAAAGCGACGCCGAGGCGTTGGGTGACTTGGTAAAGGAAGTCCTCAGCTTCCGCATTGGCGGGGATGCCCGCATATTGCAGGGCGAACATAATGCCCATGACGGTCCCGATAAAACCGAGCGAGGGGATTAACCATGTGAGGTAGCGCAGGGTGGAGTAGCGCAGATCGATCTCATGCATGTAAAGCTCAAGCGACGCGTTCATAACGCCCAACGCTTGGTCCTCTTTGCCGCTGACACGGTATTGATCGATGGTCCGGCTAATCATCCGGGGCAGAAAGGCATTGCGTGCGAATTTACGGCTGGCGATGCTATCGCGGATTTTACCGAGCAGGGTATGGTCGAGACGCCGCCCATCTGTCGGCAGGTAGCCGCGCGCCAGTTGGCTTTCTTCGTCTTTGGCGGCGGACCAGCGCAAGACCAGCTCACCAAAGCCGATAAACAGCGCGACCCACATGATGTTTTGGATCGTGAACGGCCAGAAGGTGGCGTTGGCGTCAAGCAGGATTTCCTGCAAAGCGGGGCCTGTGGTGAAGCGGATAATGCCGATCAAAACAATGGCCGCGACAATGGCGATCAGAAACACAAAGGTGCGTTTAATAAGGCTATCGGTCTGGTTCATCGCATCGGTCCTAGCGGGCTGGATAGGGTTTGGGAACGGGGCATCAATCGCAAACCCCCTTATCGGCACTCGCGAGCGCCATAAACTGGCCGCCGTTGCGCTGTGCGAGGGTTTCCATGAATTCGACTGTGCCGTCATAGTCGAAGAAATTACCGACGACGACGGTATGGATTTCCTTACGGCCGCCATTCAGGCGGGTCAGCTCGCTGATTAAGCGGTTCGGCGAGAGACCATTATTGGCGGCTGGATTGGGGAGGCCATCGCTGACAAGGAAGATCGCGTCGCCGGGACCGGATATCAATTTTCCGAACGCATCGAGCATCGACGCGGATCCACCAAATTGTCCGGTCAGGCGATTTGTGAATTGTTTAGCCGCAGCCTGTGATCCAGCGACATTGATATTGCGCAGACCGCCGCCGGGCGGCCAGCTTTGCGTGCGCGGACCACTATCGGTTTGCTGAAACCCGACGATCTGAAGGGCGTGATTATCCTGTAAGCTGTCGATGATGCGGTCCACGGCGCGAGAGACGCTGCGCTCATGTCCGCCCATGCAGCGGTTCATATCCAGCGCGATGGCGATATCATCCTTGGCTGTTTTCAGACCCAAAAACCGAAACGACACGAGCGCTGGTTTGGGGCTGTCTTGTGGTGCGGGCTTGTCGTCAACCGGTTCGGGTTCCGGGGTCGCGCGGATCGTCTCCGCTTGTTTCTCTAACAAGGCGGCTTCGGCCGCGCGCAGTTCAGCCAGCAGCTTATCGGCGTCCGACCGAATGTCAGACACGGCCTGTGTTGAGGCGGCGCGCTTGGCTTCGAGCGCCTTGCGTTTTTCGACGGTTTCGACCGAGCTATCTTCGGCCGCGCGCAATAAGTCGCTAATGGCGTTGTCTGGCGTTCGCTCGCGAATTTCTTTCTGATAATAAGGTAACAGAATAATTGCGAGCAACGCGAAAGCCCCCATTGCCGCCGCGAAGAGGTCAACGGCACTCAGCGAGAAGACATTCACCTCTCTGTCGGCGCGGCGCTTCATGATCTATGCCGGATCATCGGGCTCTCCCGACAAAATCGCCTCTGTTATTATTGGCAAGCTCTTGCAAGAATAAGGTGAGCGCAGGATCGGAAGTGTAGTCGCCAATGGCGACGGTATGGATTTCAGTGCGGCCGCGATTTCGCCGCGTTATGTTGCGAACAATATCGCCTGGATTCCCATCATCAGGCTGGCCGTCGCTGATTAAGATAACAGCGCCCGGCTGAATGTTGAGCGCGCGAACCAAAGCATTTTGCGTGGGTGTGCCGCCGCCAAAGTCGCCGGGCAGTCGCCTGACAAACGACAGCGCTCCGCTAATCTCTCCCGCTGTCGCGCGTTCCAATCGTCCGCCAGGCGGGTAGACAGAATAGCTCGGTCCGCCGCGATAGCCGAGAATGGAAAATCGATTATCCGACTGCATTTGGCCGAGGATCTCTTCCAAGGCGGACACGACATTATCCGTATGTGCGCGCATTGAACCGGACATGTCGACAACGATCATCACGTCCTTCTTCGACGTCCCAACGCCCAAAATGGAAAATTCCACGCCGCGTCCTGTGGATCGCGGAGGATTGGGTATGGGGTCTGGTTGTGGCACAGGTTTCGGAATAGGCGGCGGCTCAGGAATTTCGATGGCGGCGGTTTGGGCTTGCACCTCAAGGATTTTCGCTTCGATTTCAGACATGTTTTCAGCCGTCGTGCGATATTGTCGATCCAGCAATCGGACTTCCGCTTGGATCGCACGAATTTGCGCCATTTCGGATTGGGTCGAGCTGGCGACAAGCCGGCGTTTTTCAACTAGCTCTTCTAACTCTTCCATCGACACATCCGTGCCGCCCAGTTTGTAATAGGGAAAAAGCACAAGCACGATCAGGATAAACGCGCCGAGTGCGGCGGCGAACAGGTCGAGCGCCGAAATCGTAAAAACCGTAATATTGCGAGAGCGTCGACGCATGGATCGAGGTTAGCCGTTCCCGCCCAAAATGCGAACTAGCGAATAAAGCCGTTCTTTTTTCGCCTGTTCACGAGCTTGGTCATTCATATCATTGGCGAGTTCGACAGCATCCTGAAAGGCTTCGACATTGATGCCTTCATTCACGGCATCGTTTGAGCGCGACAATTTCGTGTCTAGATCACCCATATACAGGGTTTCCAACTCACCGATTTCGTCTTCAAATCCGATATATTCAATGTCGTCACGCTCAATGACGAGGGACAGCGCATAGGCTTGCGCGGCCATCGTGTCGGACGCACCAAGGCGGTCCAATGCTTCGGCGAGAATTTGGCGCAAGTAAAGCGCATCCTCGCGAATCATGACGTCCGTGTCAGCGAGATCAGGATTGAAGGCGATCAGACTATCAACCTGACCCTGCACAAAGGGTCCGCAGAGCGCATTGAAATAAGCGATGTGCGCCATGCCAGCGACGGTTTGCGTCGGTGCGGCCTGGCGCAAAACAGGATCGGCGATATCTTCAATCACATCAAGCATCGGCCACTCGGCGGGCAGGCGGCGTGTTTCATTGTCGATCATGAAATCCGTCATCAGCTGTGACAATTCCGGCGTCACATCCTTGGCGAGTTCTTGGCTCAGGCGAAAGAAAACATAGCGTGATTCTGGACTGTCATCGGGAAAGCCCGACATCATGGTCACGCAGGTTTCACTTTGCTCAGCGGTTAGCGAAACGGGGGTTAGCGAGGTTGGCGCAATATCCGCAAAGGCCGAAGTCGGCAGCAAGAGCGCGGTTGCGGTGATTAAAAACTGTTTCATCCGGTTCGATTTTCTCCAGAATAGGTCGCCGCAAAGGGGGATGCGATCACTGACCCTGCGGGGGCTGCGCCCATGTCACGACCGTTAGTATAGCGCCGCAGTGCAACAGAACCTGAACGTTCGACCTGCGCGACGCCGTTCGCTGCGCCTCCAGAGAAGTTCCCTTCAATCGAATAAGAGCCATTCGAAGCACGGACAATACGGTAACCCGGCCCGTCTGCCACCCCAGCACGCGCATAGCCATAATGTTCGACAAGATTGCCGGCGCGATTGCGGAAGATGCCGACGCCCGACCCATTGGCGACGCCGTTTTCACACGCGCCCAACCATGTGCCTGCTTCAACGGGACCATTATAGGCGCAGCGGGTTGCGACTGTATCGAGGGACCGTTGGTTCTCGGAATAAAGCTCGCCGAGTTTCGTCTTTAAATCCTCAAACCGGATCGCTGTAATCGTCTCATTACTATCGATGAGGTCGACTTGAATCTCTGTCTGCGCGTCCAATGCCGGAACAACAGATTGGAGATAATTTGTCCCAACGCCTTTTGACAGCTTATTTCTGCGCATCGCTTCAGTGGCAGAAAAGATCGCGCCTTGGATTGCCGCGGTTAAGGCAACTTGTTCGCCAAGGTTGGGTCCGCTGTTGCGATTATTTCGGTTCAGGCAGTCTTGATAGCTTCGGCGTGTCGTGGCTTGGGAGCAGTCTTCTTGACTATCCCCACTATTGGCGATGACGGCTCCGGCGACAACCGCGGATAAAATGCCGAGGGCAACAGCGGTGTTTTGTTGTCGGGCTAATTTCCGACGCTGTTCTAACACTCGGTATTCTGCCTTGAGCATATCGCGAACTTGGCCGCCCATCTCGCCATTAATGACGCCGTCATAAAGGCGAAGAGACTGGACGGAGAGATATTTCTGTTCGGCTTCCAACAGGCGTTCCGCATAACGAAAGCGCGTGAGATAATCCGGATCATCACTGCCGACTAAGGTCAACGCAGCCAGGTTCTCGTCATAATCCGCAATCACATCCGCGCGGCGCAACATCGCGGCCTTTGTCGCATCCGTGGTATTGATCATCATAATAATCTGATTGGCAAAACCGTCTGTGAACGGGGCTTCGAGGATATCCGTATCGTCAGCGCCCAATGTGGCGAGTGTCGCACCGTTCAACTGGATTTTTTCAATCGGGTAACTTTTGATGGCCCCGCTTGACTGCTGCCGGAGGTTTTGCGTGGCGGGCGAGAGGCGCGGTGTGCCGGATAGGTGACTTAGAATATCAAGCGCGGGAACCCCCGCTTCCATCCGACCTGACTGCATGGCTGTGGCGTCGGTGATAGCTTGTGAATAATTACCCCCTGCCGACGCCCCAATGATCGGTGCAGACGCCATTAAGATGCCCTCTGACCCAACGGCGGTACGGGGATCGGTTCTAACCGTGATGATTGGGGTGACAAGGTCACCAAAGCTAAGAGGCTTATCGCCCATCATTTTTTCAAGATCGGGGTAGCTGTAAGCCGTGAAATCGACGGTGACGACGGAGGCAATGCTCTCTGCTTGTGTCATGGGTTCAGATGTCAAGCTGCCGTCTGCGGCTTTGGTAATGCGGTGCGGGCTGAGCAAGACGGAATGTTCGGGCAGGCGCGATGCGAGTTCGCGATAGAGCGACATGGCGAAGAAGTTGGATTTCAAAATAACGGAGTCGGCGAGCGCTTGCGTCTCAACCGGATCAGACGCGCCCGTTCCGCCGCCAATGGCCATGCTGGCATAGGCGGCGGCGAAATCGGCTTCAGCATCATCTTCGATGAAGGCGGGGTAGCGCACAATGGCGAGCGCCGTGCCGCGCGGAGCGGTCTGTGTGAGGCTAACATCTGGGCCAGAGACGAAGGTCGACGTCTGCACTCCTTTTGCCGTGGATGCGCAACCGGATGTGAGCGCGCCTGTTGCCAGCATGGATGTGCCGAGTAGGGATATGAGGGCTTTACGCATGGGGCGGCTCCGGTAAGCGAGGGTCATGTCATAAGGTATGATGGAGACAACATTAACAGTAGCTGAGTTTTGGCTGTGATAAATTCACCCATCCTGCAACGATTTCAAGCGTTCGAAGACACCTTTTTTCTGGCGCAGCTCCGCTTCGGTGCCTTCTTCGACGACTAAACCATTTTCGATCACATAGACTCGGTCGGCCCCTGCGATCGTGGACAGGCGATGTGCGATGACGATGGTCGTGCGGCCCTCTGACAAGCGTTCCAGCGCGGCTTGGACTTTGAATTCGGATTCTGCGTCGAGCGCGGATGTCGCTTCGTCCAACAAGAGGATCGGTGCATCGCGCAGGAGCGCGCGGGCGATTGAGAGCCGTTGACGTTGCCCTCCGGATAGGGTGTCGCCAGATTCCCCGAGGATCGTGTCATACCCCTCTGGCAGAGCGGAGATGAAGCTGTGAGCGTCAGCGGCCTTAGCAGCTTTTATAATATCGTCTCGAGATGCGCCATCACGGCCCAAAGTAATATTATTCGCAACAGATTCGGAAAACAGCGTCACATGCTGACTGACGAGGGCGATGTGGCGGCGCAGGCTGGTGACTGTCAGATCGCGTACATCGTGACCGTCGACGAGAACGCGGCCAGCTGTTGTGTCAAACAGGCGTGGGATGAGGTTTAGGATTGTGGACTTACCGCCACCTGATGGACCGACCAGCGCGATCCGTTGCCCCGGCTCAGCTTGGATCGACACACATTCCAAGGCGGTTGTTCCATCTGGGTATGTAAAGCGGACATTGTCCAACGCGACCGCGCCGCGCACGTCGGATAAATCGATGGCATTGGAATGATCCGTAATTTCGGACCGCATGTCGGCAACGCTAAAAATTCGCGACAGGCTGGCGAGCATTTCCTGCACGACATTATTCATTGTGCCGAGCGCGCGCAGTTTTGGCGCTAACATGAACACGCCGGTCAAGACGGCGGCGATTTCACCGGGTGTGATGGCGTCCGCGCGTAAAAGCCAGATACCGAAAATCATCACAGCGCCAATGGCGAAACCTCCAAGGATTTCGAGAATAGGGTCAACCCGAGCCTGTTGGCTGACAAGTTTGAGGAACAGCCGGATGCGCGTATCGAAACTCTCGCCCAGCCGTACGCGTTCGCGGTCTTCCAGACCATAAGCCCGCGTAAGGCGCGCGCCGTCAAAGCTCTCTTTTAGCTCCGACGTGATCCGACCGACATGGGCCTGCGCGTCATTGGCCGACCCGCGCATTTTTTGCGACAGGGCGATCAAAGGCGCGAGGGCGAGGATAAAGATGAGCAAGGCCGCAGAGAGCTGCCAACTCTGCCAGAGCATGACAGCGATCGCAAAAATGACAACCAACACATCTCGGACGAGATTACCGATGATCCGTATCAACGCATTTGAGACAACGCCCACATCCGAGACAAACCGGGATATCAGCGTGCCGGACGGCTCTGCATTGAATGTCGCGAGGTCTACATCCAAGGCCGCGTCATACATATGCGTCTGCATATCGGCGACCGCGTTCAGGGCAATATGATTGGTCGCTATCCGTTGCAGATAATTGGTGGCGGCGCTGATAAAGGGCACACCGATCACGATGGGCAGGACCATGCGCGCATAATCGACGACACTGCCACCGTCAGCGGCGGCGTCGATGACGATCTTGACGACGAAAATATAAGCGGCTGTCGCCGCCGCGTAGATCGTCATATAGACAGCCGCAAGGATCAAGCGGCCACGCTGTGGCGCTAGATAGTCACGCCATAGACGCCGGATCAGCGCCTTGTCGTCAGAGGTCTGATGATCCGTGTTCGGCTCGTCAGGGGCGGAATCAGCCAATGATGCCGTCTTTGTCCGGATCGATCAGCTCATGCGCGTGTAGGATGAAATAGCGCGCGTGAGCGTTATCGACGGTACGTTGCGCTGCCGATTTCCACGCATCATGTGCTTCGGCGTAGCTCGCATAGGCCCCGACAAAGTCGATGTCCTCGAGGTTTTTGAAAGTGGTGCGGCTCGGATCGACTAACTCACCGCCAATGACGAGGTGAAGAAGTTGAATCGGCGCTATGTCGCGGTCGCTCATGGTCGTTCCCAAATATCGATAGTCTTTCAGCGTGGCTTCGCCCGTCGTGAGCTTATCCATCACTGGTTTCAGTCGGTCCAATAGCAAGGCATGCAAGGCCGGGGAAGCGCAAATCACGCCCTTACCGGATGTTGTTGGGCCATCAAAGCGCGGCGTGGCGCCGTATAGGTCGGTAATAACGGCTCCGGCCTCGGTCGCAATCAACGCCGCCGCCGCAATATCCCAATCGGATTTCGGTGTGAACGCGACGGTTCCGTCCGCATGTCCTGCCGCCACCATCGCAATGCGGTACGCCATGGAATTGCTGATTTTATAGGCCATCTCAGGAAAGCCGAGCCGTTTGAACTTGCGCGGATAGCCAACCATGGTGCAGCCATTCTCTTCGGTACAATTTCGGACATGCAGACGTTTGCCGTTTAACGTCGCGCCACCGCCTCGCAGGGCGGAATAGAACTCGCCCTTCAGTGGGTTGAAAACGCAGCCTGCGACGGCCTCTCCGTCCTCAATAATGGCGACTGAGATCGCAAATCCGGGTTTACGTTCGATAAAGGCGCGGGTGCCGTCAATCGGGTCGACAACGAAGGAACGTCTCCGCGTCCGGCGCGAATGATCATCCTTGGTTTCCTCGGACAACCAGCCATAATCAGGCCGCGCCGCCGTCAATTCGCGGAGCAGGAAGTCATTGACCGCAATGTCGGCATCCGTGACCAGATGGTTATCGCTTTTGTCCCACACCCGGTCATCATTGCGGTTGTAGTGATCCAAGCAGAGTGTGCCAGCGGCTCGGACCGCGCGCTCTAGCAGGGCAAGATCGTCGCGATCTGCCGCGCTACCGCCCGGCAATCGTCAACCCCTCGACAAGCACGCTCGGCGCATTGGTGTCGTAATGATACTGCAGGTCTGAGCCGGCGACTAAGCTGGCGAAGACATCGCGTAGATTACCCGCAATAGTCACTTCGCTGACGGGATGGGTCAAAGCGCCATTCTCAATCGCAAAGCCGGAGACGCCGACGGAATAATCGCCCGTTGTCGGATTGAGCGAGGGGCCAAACATTTCTTTGATCATGAGGCCATTTCCGGCGATAGACACCAATTCACCCTGGCTTTTCTCTCCGGCGAGTAGCGCGACGTTGGACGTGCTGATACCCGGCGGGCTGCTGAGACCGCGCGCGCCATGGGCATTGGTTTCAAGGCCAAGCTGACGGGCCGCGCTGGTATTTAATAGCCAATTATTCAGGCGTCCATCGTCGATGATGTTGAACAGGGTCGTTCCAACCCCTTCACCGTCAAAAGGCCGCGAAGATAGACCGCGTTTTCGCAAGGGGTCCTCGACGATTTGTATGTCTTTTGAGAACAGGCTTGTGCCGAGATCATCTTTCAGAAAGGAGACACCGCGCGCGACGGCATTGCCACTGATGGCGCCAATTAAGGCGCCCACGAGGCTCGCAGAAACACGCCGATCAAAAATAACGGGAAAAGCCCCTGACGCCATGGATGTTGCGCCCAGCCGTCCGACGGCGCGTTCACCGGCGTGGCGACCAATATCCTCCGCCGCGCGTAAGTCGCTGAACCACCGCGTGCCGTGATGATCGTAATCGCGCTCCATGGCGCCGTCACGTTCTGCGACGGCTGAGACAGACAAGCCATGGCGAGAAGCCGCGTAACCGCCGTCAAATCCGGCGCTGGTACGCAGTCGGACGGCCGACCATGCCATGCTGGCTGACGCGCCTTCAGCTTGTCTGACACCTGGCACAGCGAGTGCCGCAGCTTCGACGTCAAGCGCCCGCGTTTTTAGCTCTGCAGGCAGCATTTCAGTCGGGTCAAACAGATCAAGGCCGTCAGCATCACGCCGCGAGGACAAGCGTGCATCCGGAGCGAGGCCGCAGTAGGGGTCTTCGGGGGCCAGTTTAGCCATCGCAACAGCGCGCTCTGCGAGCCGTTGGATCGCGCCGTTCGACAGATCCGAGGACGAGACGCAGGCTTGGCGTTGTCCGACCATGACGCGCAGTCCAACGTCGAAGCCTTCGCTATTGTCAATATCTTCTAACTCACCCCCGCGCACTGTAATGGATGCAGACCGCCCATAGAGACCCAGCGCATCGGCAGCATCCGCCCCTGCCGCGCGGGCATGATCAATCAGCGCCGTGAGCGGCGCATCAAGCGGTTCGAGCGAGAGTGGGTCAGAGAGGGCCAATTAGACAGGCCCGTGCGCGAAAATGAGATAGAGCAGATAAAGACCCAGACCCAAGAAAGTGAAAAGGGTCATTAACGTCCCGATCAAGCGACCTTGCCCAAACGTCCCGCGCATACCGAGGAAATGCAGGATGCGACCGATAAAGTAAGTTGCGCCGAAAATATGCGCCGTGATGGGGGAGCCGTTCATGAAGGCCAGAGCCAGCAGGCCGATGAGAGCCAGCGGCGCAACTTCAGCAAAGTTACCGTGCGCGCGAATACGCGATAGCATGTCGGCATCGCCACCATCGCCAAGATTGATTTTCTTTTTCTGCCGATGCAGCCCGATGCGCAACATCAATACAGGATTGAAGAGCAGGCTGAGGGCGATATAAAATGCGACAATCTGAAAGGCGGTCATGGTCGTCTCCTACGGGGTGGGTGGGGTCTTCAACGCCTCTTTGAAGGCGCGTTTATGTTTGTCTGGATCTTGCGCGCCTTGGACGGCGAATTGCCCATTGTAAATGAAGGTCGGCACGCCCGAGATGCCAAGACCGCGGAAAAACAGAATTTCTTGCTGAATTTCAAGCTTATCATCGTCGCGTGAGAGCAGCTCTCGGGTCAACTCCCCGTCCAGTCCCGCGTTATTCGCAATCGTCACCAAAACCTCAGTGTCGCCAATGTCTTTGCCTTCTTCGTGGAAGGCCCGGAAAATCGCTTCGGCAACACTGTCGCCAGCCTCTTGGCCCTGGGCCCATTTCAAGAGGCGATGCGCGTTGAGGCTGTTTGGGCGGCGCGTAATGGCGGAAAAATTAAACGCAATACCGAACTCTTTCCCCGCGGCCTCTAAGCGCTCCCGGGAGCCCTTGAGGCGCTCTTTAGAATCGGCGCCAAATTTGGCCGTCATATATTCGCGGTAATCCTGACCCTCTTCAGGCACAGTCGGGTCCAACATATAAGGGCGGAATGTCATTGATGGGCGAGGTTTGGCGCCCTTGGCGGCCGCGACATATTGCTTATAGCCAAGCCAGCACCACGGGCAGACAAAATCCGACACGAGGTCGACTTGAATAGGAGTCTCTTGCATGGTTTGGCGCTTAGCGAAGCCTGATGGCGATGTCTAATTCTCGACCCTGTAGGCGCGGGTGATTTTGACGGGTTGGGTCAAAAATTGATTGTCTGTGACGGGGCTAGGGCTGTCGCCGCCTGCCTCTCCCGCTTGGATAGCCTCGACGACATCCATGCCGCGCACAACGGTGCCAAAGGTGGCGTAGCCTGCGCCGTCCGGATTGCGTTCGCCGCCGGCATCGAGAAAACTATTATCGCCGATATTGATAAAAAAGTATCCAGCGCTGCCCGTGCCGGGGGCGTCGCGGGCGATGCTGATGACGCCGCGCGTATTCGACAAGCCCGTATCGGTCGTTAGCTCATGAGCGATCAGCGGCGTGTCGAATTCTTGCGATAATATCCCGCCTTGGATTAGGCTCATCCCCATATCGCGCGGGTCATTATCCGCGCGCACGACGCGGTAAAAGCCTTGCTGATTATACAGACCCTGATCGACGTGCATGAGGAAATCTGCTCCAGAAATCGGTGCATTATCGAGATGAACTTCAATCTCGATTTCGCCAAGTTCAGTCTCCAGAACCACATTGGGGCGTCCGTCGTCTGCGGCGGCGCAAGCCGATAAAATGAAGGCAAGCGGGAGGAGATAATGTTTCATAACGCGACTATACGCCTGTGTATGCGTGCGCGCTACTCCCTTGCACGAAGAGGGGTGGCCGCTATCTCTACACTGTGATGCATCTGCAGAAACTCTCCGTCGGATCGAAATCGATCGAAACGTTGGCCAACTGGCAGGAGACAGTCGTGGATCGTCGAAGAGCGGCCGGATTGTCGGCGCATCATGAACATGTCACCCGTATGTTCCCGAAACAGAAAGCTGCGCTGGAAGCGGGAGGCTCGATTTATTGGGTTATTAAGGGGATGATTTTGTGCCGTAATCCGATCGTTCGATTGGAAGAGGTCGTTCGACGGGATGGTGTGAAGGCGTGCTCCATCTTGATGGAACCAACTTTGATTCTCGTTATGCCAACTCCACGTCGTGCCTTTCAGGGCTGGCGCTATCTCAAACCCGAAGATGCGCCCCAAGATATGGGTGAGCCGATCGGGGACGACGATGAATTGCCGACCACTTTAATGCGAAAGCTCGTCGAGTTGGGGGCGTGGTAACTTTGTAATCCACCATAAAAAAGCCCGGTCGATTGACCGGGCTTTTTCGTTTTTTGTGTCGAATGACGACTAGAAGTTAATCCGGATCTTGCCGTAATATTGGCCACCCGTAAAACCTGTTGGCGCTGCTTCTGGGTAGAGCTGGCCAGTGCCACCTTGACCCGGGTTTTCATCCGGGAAGTTGTTGAACAGGTTGCTAGCACCGAAGACGAGCTCGACCGCATCTGTCACATTATAGCCGACTTCTGCGTCAATGAGGATTTCGGAAGACAAATCCGTGAAGCCGTTGCCGACATCATCCCACTGACCAAAGTAGTTGGCGCGGACAAGAGTCCGGAGGCGACCCTGCGTATGTGTCCACTGAGCGAAGCCTTTCCAATTTGGCAGTTGATCTTCGAGATTCGAAACACGTGTGTCATCAATCCGCTGGATTTGACCGGCTGCGGCACGGCGCGTGACTTCCGTCTCATTGTAGTTTGCTGCAATCGTAAGTTCTGAACTGCCGTTCAAGAAGGCGAATGGCATCCGACCGACCACATCGATACCGCGTGTGCGCGTGTCGAAGCTGTTCGCGAAGAATCGGAACTGGGACAGATCGTCCAGACCGATAAATTCGTTCCGGTTAATTGTGCCATTGGCGCTGAGCTGAGTTAGGCCATCATTGACGGACGTAAAGGCCGTGGCTGATGTGTTAAGGCTTTCTAGCACTTGAAGGAAGTCGATATTGGCTCCGAGCGCGATACGGTCATCCACATCGATCTGATAGCTATCAACAGTCCAGCTTGTGGGCCCAAGGTCAAAGGCTGCACCCAATGTAAAGATGGTTGCTTCCTCAGTAGCGAGCGCGGGACGTGTGCCGTCACGGTTCTCAATGAAGGTTGCCGCCAATTGGCCCGCTGCGGAGCTAAGGGGCAGTGTGCCTTGGTCAATCAGAACGCCACCGACGTTTTGTGTTGTTACATTGGTGATGTTGGCTTGACCCGCCGTCGGCGCATGGAAACCCGTTGAGTGAGAGCCGCGAAGACGGAACGAATCCGTTACTTTGAAGAGACCTGCGATTTTATAATCAAACGTGTCGCCAAAGGCTGAATAGTCTTCGTAGCGGATTGCTGACTGCAAAGTTAGGCGGTCTGTTACGTCTGCTTCGAGTTCCGTGTAAAGACCGTAAGAGTCTTGTGATGCAGAGCTTGAGTTAGCGAAGCCACCAAAACCGTTGGACGAGGATGAGAAGCCTTGGTCGGCGAGAGGGCCAAGTGCGAATGAATCTGGATCACCTTGGAACAGGTCAAATTCTTCTTTGCGATATTCTGCACCAAAGGCAATCGACAGATCGGACGCCATGCCAGTTGGTAACAAATAGGCGAAGTCAGCATTAAGCACTGTTTCCGTTTGTTGTTGACCCCCGGGTTGGAAGTCGCGCGGTGTGTTTGGCCCAAGCGAGGCGTTGATCGTGTTGTTAATGAAGAACTCAGTTTTATTGCGACCGTGTGTCATTGACAGATCGTAAGCGAGGCCATCGCCAATGCTGACATCGCCGCGTAGACCGAACGCAAAACTGTAATCCGTGTTTTCACCGCCGAAACGTGGTGTAAACCCGTTTGGAATTGTTTCGATGAAGCTAAAGCAATTCGCATCGGCTCGGACTTGGGCCAGAACCGTTGGGTCTGGCAATCCATTGACAAGTGGAATGCCGGTTGGGCAGGCCCCGCCGACTCCGACGCCATCAAGATCGCCGACTAGAACTGAATCAGTGCCATTGATTTCTGGACCGCGATAAACGCCACCACGTGCCCGGCTGAAACTGTTCGTATAGGGTGTGCGATAGAAGAAACCGCCCGTGACTGTGCGGGAGGCATAGCTACCAAAGCTGTAGACTTCTGCGGTGTCAGACAGCTCAAGAGCCGAGTTGTAGAACAGTTTCAAATCGTCTTCGACGTCTGGAGCGCCCCAATATTGTGGGACAGAGTCGGTGTAAGTGTTGATGCGGCTATAATCGTTCTCAACCAGACCCAGACCGACGAGTTCGGTCACATCATCACGAACGACAGACCGGACTTGACCGTCTGTTTCGCCATATTCAGCGGAAACGTTGACAAAGCCTTGATCACCAAGAGGAAGACCAACGTTGCCGGAGAAGCGATAATTGTCGCCGTCACCGTCATAGGTCGTACCATATTTGGCTTCGAATGAGCCGCCTTCAGCCGCGTCTTTAAGGACGAAGTTCAGAACGCCGGCGATGGCATCTGAACCATATTGCGAGGACGCGCCGTCACGCAGGACTTCGACTTGTTTAAGAGCGATAGATGGGATGGCGGAAATATCCACACCTTGGGCGCCATCAGAAATGCCGCCGCCGAGGAATGAAATGACCGAGCCGCGATGGCGACGTTTGCCATTTACAAGAACCAATGTCTGGTCAGGGGACAGGCCGCGTAAGTTGGCTGGGCGCACAATCGATGCCGCATCAGAAATGGGCTGTGTATTGACGTTAAAGGACGGCACGGATGTGCGCAGCAGATCCTGAACATCGTCAGCCGCGTTGCGAGTAAACTCAATACCCGAGATAACATCGACGGGCGCAGGCGTATCAGCGGCGGAGCGCTGTGTCCGGCGTGTCCCGATAGTGATAATTTCGTCTTCGATGACAGTGTCATCGGAACTGTCTTGGGCGTAGGCAGTTCCAGCGCTCAACATGGTGGCGAGCATGGCCGTCGATACGCTTGCTGCGAGCCAAACCTTAAGATCAGTGTTTTTCATTGGGGTTCCTTGTGTTTTCATAACTGTCGTTGCGCTATAAATTATTTATGTTTGGTTATGTGCTATTGGCAAGACTTGCCTTTGGTAAGGCTCGTATTACCTTTTTGCAATCAACTTTGACCGTATTTGACGGGTTTGTGACGACGATGTGTCTTTCGTGCAACATTTCGGATAGGTTGTTATTATCCACTTAAAGTGAGGGTGCCGCATTGTTCATAACCGATGCAAAATTGGACGATATTCCAGCAATCACCGATCTTCAATCGCAGGCGATTGATGAACTTCAAAAGGGGTATCTGGATGATGCACAGATAAAGGCCTCTAAGGTTTCCATGGGATTGGACACACAATTGATCGCTGATGGGACTTATTTTTGTGTCTTTGATGAAGCAGCTCTCGTGGGATGTGGGGGGTGGTCCTATCGCGCAACGCTGTATGGCGGCAATCATTCTGCCGGTCGAAGTGCTCGCGAGCTTGACCCGAAGACCGAGCGCGCGAGAATCCGCGCCATGTACACGCATCCCGAGCATGCCCGACGTGGCATTGGTCGACTGATTCTCGATACATCGGAAGCCGCGGCGAAGGCGCGAGGATTCTCAGACCTTGAAATGGCTGCCACAGAAGCGGGGCGGCCATTTTATGAGCGGTGCGGCTATAGCGTTGAGAACAAATTCTTCGACGAAAATGGCGGTGTCCCGGTGCCACTTTACACGATGATCAAGTCAATTTGATGCAAGGTCTACGTCGGAACGCCGTTAAACTTTCCATCTTTCGTCAGCGCCGCTTGCCATGCGGGCCGTGCTTCCATCCGCTCAACATAGGCTTGGGTATGCGGATAATTTTCACCCAAATCACCGCGCATTGACGCCATTTGTAGGGTGTATCCAAAGGCGATATCGGCGGCTGTAAATGTCTCGCCCGCTAAAAACGGATGGCGAGACAGGTCATCCTCCATCAGGCCCATAACTGTGTTCAAGCGCGGGCTGTAAAATGCCGAGTCCAGCATCCCCATCACTTTGCGGATGATCCCACGCACGAGTTTGGGGGAGCGGTCGACCGCGATACTATTGATAAACCGCCCTGTTTGCAGCGATTGATAGCTGCCTTGAGCGGCATGAAACCAGAACAGATATTGTGCGCGCTCCGCGGCCTTTGGGGACGGGCGCAGCGTGTGCCCGTCTGTCTGATCTAAAATATAGTCGATGATCGCATTGCTCTCGGCCAAAACGGTTGTGCCGTCCGTAATCACAGGCGCTGTCCCGAGCGGTGAAATCGCCTTATAGTCATCCGGCGCCAACATGGTTTCTGTGTCACGATCATACATTTTGAACCCGTAATCCCCACCCAGTTCTTCAAGCAGCCAAAGAATGCGGATGGATTGGGAGTTTTCGAGGTGGTGCAGTGTAATCATCACGGGCTTTCTTGAGCAGTAACGGGGTTGACGGCGCAATTATCGATCAAACGTACGCCTCGGCAATGGGTCGCCATAAGCAAACGCATAGGGGCGGTGACCTGACCGTCAGTTTTGAGGTTGAGTGTCGTCGCGTCGGCGAGGCTGACATAATCTATATTTGAAAACCCGGCATCTAATAAATTTTTGTGAGCGTTTAGGAGTGTATCCGAAATATTTGCGCCGCCTTGCAACTGGTCACGCGCCGCGAACAAAACACGATTCAGATTTCGGGCTAAATCTAGTCCCTCAGCGTCGAAATAGCGATTGCGGGATGACAGAGCTAACCCGCGTGAGTCGCGCGCAATTGGGGCACCAATGATTTCGGTTGGCATGTCCAAATCTCGCACCATCCGGCGGATGACGGCGAGTTGCTGATAATCTTTTTCCCCAAAAATGGCGACGTCGGGCCGGACTTGATTGAGGAGCTTGTTCACGACGAGCGCGACGCCGTGGAAAAATGTCGGGCGGTGATCTGTCTCCAATCCCTCGCCGACATCACCGACAATGACCTGTGTGCTGTGGTCATCGAAATACATCGCGTCCGTTGCGGGTAGATAGATTAAGTCAATATCTTCGTGGGCCAAAAGCGCCATATCTGCATCAATGTCGCGCGGATAGGCTTCGAAGTCTTCGCCAGGTGAGAACTGCGCCGGATTGACGAAAATTGAGACGATAACCTTATCGGCATGCCGTTTTGCGATTTTGATCAAAGACAGGTGACCCGCATGGAGCGCGCCCATTGTCGGCACGAGAGCTGTTGTGCATCCGTCGGACGCATAGCCGGACATCCGCGCGCGCAAGGCGGTCTTGGTCTCAACGGTGGGCAGGATCAAATTCATCGGCGGGCGGCTCCGTCTCAAATCGTTGAGTGGCTGGAATTCCGCGTTCCCTAACCGGAATGAGCGATAGATAAAACCTTGCATCGACGGGACGCAATTTCAAGCAGCTCACCGTGTCGCGCGCACAGGGCGCGGGCCGTGGCGTGGTCAAGGGCTTCGACCCGAACGCTGTGGGATGTTTGTTCGCCGTGGGTTCGGTTGCGGGGTGTTGCGACGCCGATTCCGGCGCTGCGAATCAAAGTGTCCGCTAAAATCGCGGTTTCAGCCAGGCTGGCGAAGCCGTCGATTTGCATAGCCCACTGACGCTTGTGCATAGGCGGTATCGTCGGTGCCTTGGCCGTCAGGACAGGCTGAGTTTGTGCACCAATAACGTCAAAACCGCGGTCGATCAGGTCCGACATATGGCTGTTGCGCGACCCGCTTGACGCGCCACCGAGCACAACCGCAATGATGCGGGCCTCGCCGCGCACGGCGCTAATGACAAGATTATAGCCCGATGCGTTGGTGAAGCCCGTTTTGAAACCATCCACATCGGCACGTTGTTTCAGAAGTTTGTTAGTGCTTTCGCGCCCACGAAAATGGGTTTGGCCAAAGTAATGATAATGCTGCGGAAATCGCGTGCGTGTCGCGAGGGCTAATTTAGCCATGTCCCGGGCCGTCGTGACCTGTGCACCATCGGGCAGTCCATGCGGGTTGCGAAATGTCGTGCTTCGCATGCCAAGCCTCATCGCAGTCGCATTCATAAGGTCAACGAATTGTGCTTCACTCCCGCCAACAGCTTCTGCCAATACGACAGCGGCATCATTGGAACTCCGCACAGCGACCGCTTGAATGAGTGTGTCGATCCGAACGCTTTGTCCCCGTCGCAGTCCCATTTTAATTGGGACCGTGCTGGCCGCATGGGCCGAGACGGGAACGGCCTTATCCAACGTCAGTTGACCTGTCTCGAGGGCCTCAAAGGTGAGGTAAAGCGTCATAATTTTAGTTAGGCTTGCGGGATGGCGCTGGGCGTCAATCTGGCGCGCATGCAGAATGTCGAGA
Organism: Litorimonas sp.; assembly: GCA_051251645.1. Classification (GTDB taxonomy): domain Bacteria; phylum Pseudomonadota; class Alphaproteobacteria; order Caulobacterales; family Maricaulaceae; genus Litorimonas. Next base: position 418,466 of record JBPOEY010000001.1, read on the forward strand.
CTATTGGCATCCACAATGATCGAGGCATAGCGACCTTGTTGCTCCGCGTGAGCTGGGGCCGCGACGCAAAGTGCTATTGCAATTATGGCGAGACGAACCCAATTCATAGCGAACCGCTAGACGGGGTCGGTTAGGGACAGGTTAATGTGCCTTAACCCTGTCATGAGAAAATTCAGGGCAACCCCGAAAACGCGCAGTGTGTTGGTGATGACTTTGTCACGTGGACGACTTTTCAAACGCGTTACGCTGTCATAGTAAGTGAGAATAATGCTCAATTCGATGATATCTATAAAATTAGCAGGCCCAGATAAGGGCGCAAATGGACGGCCGGGAAATCCGGATGATGGGTCCGATGATGGCATGGAACGTGGTGTCGCGACCAAGACCCGTGAGAAGACCCAAAAGCCCTCCATGTACCGCGTTCTGCTGATGAATGATGATTACACGCCGATGGAATTCGTGATTTCGATTTTGATTGGCATCTTCAAAAAAAGTCAGGAAGAGGCGACGCAAGTCATGCTCAATGTGCACCAAACGGGTATCGGCACGTGCGGTGTTTACACCTTTGAAGTGGCCGAAACCAAAGTTGCGCAAGTTATGGACGCCGCCAAACGCAATATGCACCCGCTGCAATGCACGTTGGAGAAGGACTGATCACCTTAGGTTTTTCGCTCATTGTCGGGTCTGGTCCGTATATAATTCCAGACTTGAAACAATTGTCACGGTTTCGTGCAGCGTTCCTTAGGTCTGCCACATTGAATAACGATCCCCGGCTTCCCAAGTCGAGTATTCGAAAGGAAGGTTAATTATGGCCTCATTCTCTCCAGTCTTGGAAGAAACCATCCATCGCGCCCTGACGCTTGCAAGTGATCGTAAACACGAACTCGCAACGCTGGAGCACTTGTTGCTCGCGCTGTTGGATGACAAAGACGCCGCCGCTGTTGTGACAGCGTGTAGTGTCGATATTGAACCGCTTCGGGCGGATGTCACCCGCTATTTGGATGAAGATCTCGCGTCTCTGATCGTCGAGGAATTCGAAGAAGCCCGCCCGACAGCGGGTTTCCACCGCGTTATTCAACGCGCGGTCATTCATGTGCAATCCTCGGGTCGTGAAGAAGTGACAGGCGCAAATGCGCTAGTGGCTTTGTTTGCGGAACGCGAAAGCCATGCCGTCTATTTCCTGCAAGAGCGGGATATGACGCGTTACGACGCGGTCAACTATATCAGTCATGGTATCGCTAAAAACGGTACAGCGGCGGCGCCGAAAACCCCAACAGGTGCAGGCGAAGATAGCGAAGACGCGCAAGGCAAAGATCCGTTGGCCGAATATACGGTCAACTTGAATCAAAAGGCCCGCGAAGGCGATATTGATCCGCTGATCGGGCGCGCTGACGAAGTTGAACGCTGCATTATGGTGTTGTCGCGTCGCCGTAAGAACAACCCACTCCTCGTGGGGGATCCGGGCGTCGGTAAAACAGCGATTGCCGAGGGTATCGCCCGCCGTATCGTCAATGATGATGTGCCGGACGTGTTGTCGGACGCGACGATATACTCGCTCGACATGGGCGCGCTTTTGGCGGGAACGCGTTATCGCGGTGATTTTGAAGAGCGCCTCAAAGCGGTTGTGACGAAGTTACAGGACACGCCCGGCGCGGTTCTGTTCATCGATGAAATCCACACGATTATCGGGGCTGGCGCGACGAGTGGTGGCGCAATGGACGCGTCTAATTTGCTCAAACCTGCGCTGCAGTCGGGTAAACTCCGCTGCATGGGCTCCACGACCTATAAGGAATATCGTCAGCATTTTGAGAAAGACCGGGCTTTGTCTCGCCGCTTCCTCAAAATTGATGTCTCCGAGCCGACGCCCGAAGATGCGGTGCTGATCCTCCAAGGTTTAAAGACCTATTTTGAGGAGTTCCATAAGGTCGAATATACGACTGAAGCGATTGATGCGGCTGTGCAGCTGTCTGTGCGTCATATTACGGACCGTAAATTGCCTGACAAAGCCATCGATATTATTGATGAGGCTGGCGCCCGCACGAAACTCGTGCCTGAAGCCGAGCGCGAAACCGAAATCGGCATCAAAGACATCGAAGCCGTCGTGTCCAAGATTGCGCGTATTCCGCCCAAGTCGATTTCTCGCGATGATGAGAAAGCACTCAAGAGCTTGTCGCAAGATCTTAAGCGGATGGTCTTTGGCCAAGACCCAGCCATTGAGCAGGTCGCGGCCGCGGTGAAGTTGGCCCGTGCCGGACTGCGGGAACCGAACAAGCCTATCGGGTCCTATTTGTTTGCGGGCCCAACCGGCGTCGGCAAAACCGAAGTCGCGCGCCAGCTGGCCATGACACAAGGTCTCGAGCTGCTTCGCTTTGATATGTCCGAATATATGGAACGACATACCGTGTCGCGCCTGATCGGGGCACCTCCCGGTTATGTTGGTTATGATCAAGGCGGACTGCTGACGGATGCGGTTAATCAGAACCCGCATTGTGTGTTGCTGCTCGACGAAATCGAGAAAGCCCATCCGGACATCTACAACATTCTGTTGCAGGTGATGGATAATGGCTTCTTGACCGACTCCAACGGACGCAAAGTCGACTTCCGTAATGTTATCATCATTATGACGACGAATGCAGGCGCAGCAGATGCAGCCAAGTCAGAGATCGGCTTTGGCCGGGGTATGAAGGATGATGAGCAAGAGGCGGCGATTAAACGTCGCTTCACGCCTGAATTCCGCAATCGCCTTGATGCAACTGTTATGTTTGCGCCTCTGTCTAAAGAACATATTGGTCGGGTCGTCGATAAATTCGTCATTCAGCTTGAAGCCCAATTGGCTGACCGCAAGATCGAATTTGAAGTCTCCAAAGGCGCGAACCAATGGATCGCGGATAAGGGCTACGACAAACGCTATGGCGCGCGTCCGCTCGGCCGTACCATTCAAGAATATGTTAAGAAGCCACTGGCGGATGAGATCCTGTTCGGGAAACTGAAATATGGAGGTCTTGTCAAAGTTGGTGTGGATCGGAAGAAAGAGAATTTGACCTTCAAATTCATTCCGACACCGAAGCCAAAAGCGCCTGAGGAAGATAATTCCGAAGCGACACCGAAAGAAGACGCGTAAGCGTCGATCTCCGTCTTATAGATATTTTAAGCCGCCCTTCGGGGCGGCTTTTTTAGTCCCAGTCGCGACGTCGCAACGTTGCGAGAACCTGATTATTATCGCCGTAGAGTGTCAATTCCTTGAACGTCGCGTCGGCGGCGCGAACCTGTTCGAGCAGTTTCAGAAAGTCGCGTTCAGCGTCCATAATGGGTGACGGGCAAGCTTTTTTGGTGCTGGCTAGCGGACCGAAGGTAATGAGGCGGCCATTTTGCGTGAAGCTACCAAAGAAATTATTGCAACCGCCGGAGCCGATCACATCGCCTTCGCTTTTAAAGGCGACGAACTGGTCGAGATCACCTTGCATTGGACCCCATTCTGTCCCGGCGAGGCTCGCCAAAGGACGGTTGGCGGAATGGCTCAGGACTTTTTGGCAAGCGGAGAGCGCCACCATGACCACAAGCGGTGCAAGAATTTTGCCAATCATTAATTCGTCTCCCGATACGGATCGCCAAGCATGCGCGACACGGAGCGGCCATTCTCAGCGAGCGCGGCAACATCGGCACTAACCGATTGGCTGCACACAGTATGTCGGCCTTTTTCAAGATAAAATCCGGCATTGAAAGCCTGTGTTAGTTCACGCTGTTTCGTAATGTCGCCGGGCGCTTCAATGTCGAGCATTTGCTCCATATATTCGCGCCATTGGAGGTCATCGTATCCGAAGCACAATGTCCGTAAATAATGCATTTGGCCAAGATTTTTCGCGAGCGCTTCGACAAGACTCGTCATCCGAACCATGTCGGCTTCGATCCGTAATTCAGCGGCTTCACGGGCAGCGCGACGTTCTTCTTCCGTCTGAGCGGCTTGTGCAGACGCGCTGAGCGGCAGCAGGAGAAGGATGATGGCGAAAACAATACGCATAAATCTATGCTAGCGGTCCTTTCTTAACAGGGCGAGAGCGGATTGCAGAATAGGCGTCGCGAATGACGCTGTTAGTTTTGGGCCACATTCCGAGAGCGCCAATATCGGCGACGGGCACAAATTTTGCCTCCAGTGCGTCATCGGCAGCGCAGGGTTCACCGCTGATCCAGACGGCGGCATAGTCGTGCAGGCGGTAAGAAAAGCCTTCAAAGTTGGCATCAATCACTGCGACTTTATCGCCCAAAGTTGCGCTCACGCCCGTTTCTTCAGTGAGTTCGCGCAGCGCGGCATCCCGCTCGCTCTCACCGACTTCGATCCGACCGCCGGGCAAGGACCACTCGCCAGCCCGCGGGGGATTAGCGCGACGGATCAACAGCACGCTTTCGCCGCGAAAGCAGATGACGCCGACGCAATTTGTCCGCTTTATGTCATTAGTCGTCATTGCGCTGACCCCGCGCTGTGCTAGCCGCAGTTTTATGTGTGGTCGCTATGTCATTGACGCCAAACAAGATGAAATCGCGGATCGGTTTAATGCCGAGGTTAGCGATTTGGGTTTGTGGAGCTGGGACCCGAATTACAACATCACGCCCACGACGGTTGTGCCGACGATTGCGTTGGACCGAACCAAGACCCGTAAGCTTGTGCCCATGCGCTGGGGTTTGCATCCGCATTGGCGCAAAGAGCCGCCGCAGGGCCGGCCATTGTTTAATGCGCGCGCCGAGACGGCTGCCGAGAAACCGTCGTTCCGTACGCCGTGGCGTCGGCGTCGGGCCTTGATCCCAGCGACCCATTGGTATGAATGGACGGGCGAGCAGGGCGGCAAAGTACCGTGGTGCATCAAACCGGAAGGGGGTCCGCAAGAGAGCGGGCTGTTCGCCTTTGCCGGCCTGTGGGATCAATGGCGCGCGAGTGAGGGGGTCAGCCTGCTCTCGTGCACGATCTTGACGATGGAGAGCAACGGGCCGATCAAGCGGCTGCATCATCGGATGCCGGTGCGATTGCCTGAAACCAGCTGGACTGACTGGTTGGATCCAGACGCAAAGCCTGAACGTATTTTTGACGCGGCGTTGGATGCGGAGGATTTGATTTTTTGGAACGTGGACCGCGCTGTGAACTCCAACCGTGCCGTGGGCTCGAAATTGATCACACCCGTCGTCTGATGCGACGCTCAAAGTCACGACGCCTCAGTTTCCGATTTTGGTAACGCGATGTCTGCAGGGTCAATGTCAGCTGGATCCGTGTCTGGGACATCAATGTCTAAGATATGTAAATCGGGCGCACTGGGATTAACGGGTTTATCCTGCTCATCCAAGCTCGCCGCATTGACGAACTTACCCGGAAACATTTGGCGCATGGCCGCGGTGAGGAAATCCGCCATGCGCGCATGACGCTTGCCGATCGGACGTTCCGGCCCGCGGGTTGTATCGGCGAGGGTTTGGCGTTCCATTTCTGCATTTAATTCTGCACCAACAATCACGGTCATGGCTGTTAGCCAGAACCAGAGCAACAAAACGACAACCGCAGAAATCCCGCCATAGGTCGTTTCATATTGACCAAAATTCCGCACGAAAAATGAGAAGGCCCAGCTGATCATCAACCAGCTCACAGTTGTAAACAATACGCCCGGAACGATCCAACGTTTTCGAGCCCAGCGCCGTGAGGGGCCGAACCGGTAGACAAAACCGGACCCGAGCATGAACACAGTCAGCAGAACGACCCACGGCAAATTGCCTGCGAAAACAGAGGCCGTGCGATCAAGATTAAGAAAGGCCAGGGCGGCTGGAATGCCAATGATGATAAGCAAAGACAGGTAGATAAAGGCAAACATGCCGACCGTCATTCCGAACGCAACAACGTAAAATTCCAGAATGCTCCGCTTTTCTTCTTCCCCATAAGCGACATTCATAGCGCGCAATACGGCGCGAATACCGGCGCCTGCCGTATAGAGCGCAAACAGGAGGGAGACCACAATTCGGAGAGATAATTCCGTGTCCGGCGCGCTGACGACAGAGGCGATCTGATCCGAAATTATGACCCAAGCGCTCTCTGGCATGAGGGGCCTGAGAAAATTCGCTAAGCCTTGGATGTCGGACAGATCTGCGAAATAGCCATAGATAGAGAGTGACGCAGAGATCAGCGGGAAAATCGACAACAGCGCAAAAAAAGCCACACCGGCGGCGACGACAGGCACATTATCTCGGTTAATTTGCATGAATACGCGCGCTGCGATTTGCGCATATTCACGAGGCCGAAAATGAAGCGGGCTTCTGACGTCACGCTGCACAAAATCCAAAGAGGCAATTTTCATGTCAGCGCGATCGACCTAAGATTTCTTCGGTGGTTGCGGACGTTCGAAAATCAATTCCATTTCGGATGAGCGTTCTTTTGACACGCTATACCCATTCTCGCGGAAGTCCCTCAGGTCGGCGGCGTGATTGATTCGATTCTGCATAACCCAGCGGGCAAACAGACCGCGTCCAAATTTCGTATAATATTGGATCGGCCGGGCTTTGCCGTCTTTTTCCTCAAGGAATTTCACCTCAATGACTGGACGGTCGAGTGTCTTGGCATTGACGGCCTTAAAATATTCGTTGGACGCAAGGTTCAGCACAGTCTGATCGTGATGGCCGTTCAAATCCGCGCGGATCTGCTCACCAATCTGTTCCCCCCAAAACTGATAGAGGTTTTTGCCGCGATCATTGTCGAGGCGCGTGCCCATTTCCAAGCGGTAGGGCTGAATTTCGTCCATCGGGCGCAGCAGCCCGTAAAGTCCGGACAGAATGCGGAGGTGGGTTTGGGCATAGTCTAAATCCGCCTCGGATAAGCTTTTGGCTTCAAGGCCCCAATAGACATCACCGTCAAACGCCAGCCCGGCAGGCTTCATGCCGTCCGCTTGTCCGTCCATGTCAAAGCGGTCGAACCGATCGACATTTAATTGCGCTAAATTATCGGATAAATGCATCAGCCGTTTGAGGTCGCCGAGCGACTGGTTCTTTGCCGTTTTGGCCAGCATCTTTGTGTCGTCCAGCATGCGCGGCTGGGTGACAGGCACGTCGCCGTCATACGTGTCCATATTTAATTTTTTGGCGGGGGAGAGTAAGGTCAACATGATTGCGTCCTCATAACAGCGAGCCGGGATTGGCTTGTCCGCGTGGGTATGGGGAGGGGTCGCAAGGACGAGGGATGAAGTCAAGCCACGCGTCCACGCGGACCGGACATCAGGGTCGCGGCAAATTGGCATGACGTCGTGAAAAGTGACACGAGCGCGGGCCCGACCCCGTGACGGGTAGAGCAAAATAGAACCGATTTACACAGGGTCGAACCCGCGCGCTTGGTGAACGCACCCGATCAAAAACGCCGTGACCTGACGGCCCGCGATGAGCGCACGCCAGTGACGGTTAGACGGACTGTAGGACTTTCGGTCCTACCTCCACCTGCCGCCGAATCGTCCGAAGGCGCACTGTTTGAGCGATCCGTAGACCCTCAACCCAGCTCGTGACTCATCCGGTCGATCCTCATCGATCGCTTCGTCGGATGGAACCATACGCGCCGCATTAACTCGCGCACCGTCCAGCCCACCAAACCCCCGCCAGCCATAGAGCAATGCACTCTCTCGTGTCCGAAGCGGGTGAGGGTAATAGATCACGGTTTAGGTAAGGGTGGATGGGATTGGGTCGATTCTAGTGGAAGTAGGGTTTGCGAGGAGGTTGAGCGGGGATGATTTCTTTTTGGCCCCCTCCGACCTTCACTGCGTTCCGGCCACCTCCCCGATGAAGGGGGAGGAATTAGATCGAGTGAATACGCCCCTTTTTCATTCCGCTTAGGCGCAAACCCCCATTGTGGAGGAGGGACATCATTCGCAATTTACCACTTTTCCTCCCCCTCAATGGGGAAGGTGGCGCGTCCGTAGGACGGGAAAGAGGGGACCAGAAAAAACTCCAGATCAATTCATTTTGCCGTCAATAGAGATGGTGTGACTCTCTTGCGACCAGCCGCTCGCTTTAGCGTAATCCCTTTAAAGGGGAGGGAAAGGACGGTGAGGTGCGAGAGAAATTCCTCCCCCTTCATGGGGGAGGTGGCCGTAGCGAAGCGTAGGTCGGAGGGGGCCTCCTATAAACTCTTACCGAAATCTGTCCCAATCAGTTCATTTAAAGTCGCTTCAATGTCTTCAATCACACAACCCATATCCTGCCACACATGCTTTGCGTCGATCCTGATGACCCGATAACCTTGCTCAACCATCCATAGGTCTCGGGTCTTATCGCGTAACATACGGTCGGGCGTATCGTGATGGTGTCCATCGACTTCAATAATGAGCATGGCTTTCCGGCAGAGAAAATCAGCAATGTAAGGCCCGACTTTTGCTTGTCGCCGAAACGCACAATTAAGGCTGCGGAAGCTTTTCAGTTCCTTCCACAGCATTATTTCTTCTTCAGACTGATTGTCCCGAAGTTGCTTCGCTTGAGGCGAGGAGGAGAAATGATTACGGCGGCCTGTCAATGCTAAATCATCACCCTTGGATTCATAATCCCGTCCGGGTCCATTGCGGCCTTCACGCGCCGGAGTAGCGCCATTTTTACCGGATCGGCGCGTTTGGCGAGGGTCTCGCGTTTCATAATGCCGATGCCATGTTCGGCGCTGATGGAGCCGCCGAAACTGTCGACAATATCGAAAATGGCTTCGCTTATATCGTCCCAATGGGCGAGGAACGCGTCGCGATTGGCGGCGAGGTCCGGGCTGGCTGGTTGGGCGATATTGTAATGGATATTGCCGTCGCCGAAATGGCCGAACCCAACCGGGCGGCAGCCGGGGACGATGCGTTGGACGGTTGCGTCGGCGCGGGTGAAGAAGTCGGCGATCCGGTCGATCGGCACGGTGATGTCTTGCTTGATCGATCCGCCCAGGAATTTTTGGCCCGCGCTCATATGTTCGCGGATGGAGCCGAGCGCGCGGAATTGAGCGTCTGATTGCGCCAGCACGGCGTCGCGGACCAATCCGTCCGCCATGACCGTTTCGAGTTTCGGCATAATTAACGCGGCTCCGGCGGCTTCGCTCTCGACTTCGAAGTCGGCGAGGACATACCACGGGTGCGGTTCTGTGAACGGGTCGCGCTCATTGTCGAAATTATCGGTGACGGCGGCAAAGCCAATGCGCGGCATGACCTCGAACATGGCCAGTGCGGATCCGCGCAATTGGGTCAGCAGGGCGACCGCGTCTTTGACCGACGCCACGGCCATCATCACCCGCGTGACATGGCCGGGTTGCGGATAAAGTTTCAGCGTGGCGGCTGTGATGATACCGAGCGTGCCTTCTGCGCCGAGGAACAGGCGCGACAGATCATAGCCCGTATTATCCTTGCGCAGGCTGGTCAGGCCGTTGAAGATTTGCCCGTCCGCGAGCACTGCTTCGACGCCGAAAACGAGGTCTTTGGTGGTGCCATATTTCAACACGTGATTGCCGCCCGCATTGGTCGACAGCACCCCGCCGACCGTGCAGCTGCCTTCTGATGACAGGGTCAGTGGGAATTTGCGATTAGCGGCGTGGGCGGCCTCTTGCACCGTGTGCAGTGTCGCGCCCGCCTCAACCGTAATCGCGTCCGCGACCGGATTAACCTCGCGCACCTTGGTCATGCGTTTGAGGCTTAGAAGGACTTCGCCTTGCGGCGTTTGCCCGCCAACAAGCCCCGTATTGCCGCCTTGCGGGACGATTGACAGGCCGTGCTGCGCGCAGATTTTAACCGCCGTCGCAACCTCTGCGGTTGAGCCGGGGGTGAGCAGGATCGGGGTCGTGCCGAAATATTTGTCGCGCCATTCGGTCAAATGTGGGGCGATGATGTCGGCGTCCTGAGTCCAGGCTTTGGCGGGCAGGCTGGTTTTCAGGGCGCATATTCCAGGGGACGTCATAGCACTGTTCTAGCGACCCAGTGCGGCGCGGCGCAAGCGGTCGTTGATGGCGACGCCCAGTCCCGTCTTCGGAATGGGCGCGACAGCGAGCTTAACGGTCGGGCCGTCAAGGTCGCGCAGCAGGCGGTAGAGATTGCGCGCCGCCTCTGACAGGTCACCAGAGGGCGACAGGTTCGGGTCGGCGTAGGCGGGGCCAAACCCAATCAGAGTTTCGCCACCCGCAGTGTCGGTAGCGTTAAGACGCAGGCTGGCTTGCGGCGCATAATGCCGCGCCAGCATGCCCGGCGAGGCGAGCGGGCCGTCAGGGTCAGGGTGCGCCAGCGGTCCCGTGATGCCCGCGATTGCGTCCTCAGAAATGGCTCCACTTCGCAAGAGTGTTGCGCCGGTCGCGTCTATCCGGATCACGGTTGATTCCAGTCCGCGTCGGCACGCGCCGCCGTCGATGATAAGGGGAATACGGTCGCCTAAATCGGCGCGGACATGATCGGCGCTCGTCGGGCTGACATGACCCGACAGATTGGCGCTCGGCATGACCAAGGGACCGGACCATCCTGCCGCCATGAGTCCCGCCCGCCATGGGGCATCGGGACATCGCAATGCAATCGTATCGAGACCCGCAGAGGCGCGCGCTGCCAAATCGCTGTGGCGGCGCGGAAGCACGAGGGTCAGGGGCCCCGGCCAGAAGCGCGCCCTCAGCGCGGTCGCGAGATCGGGAATCTGCGCGTAGACTGCGACTTGTTCTGGTGCGAGCAAATGGGTGATCAGCGGATTATGCGACGGGCGACCTTTGGCCGTGTAGATCGCGGCAATGGCCGTCTCCGACCGCGCATCCCCGGCAAGGCCGTAAACTGTCTCTGTCGGCAGCGCGACGAGCCCGCCAGCATGCAGTATCTCCGCCGCACGCGCGTAGGCATCCGAACCTGCTGTCATCATTTTTGCCATCATCGGGTCTAACTAGCCATCCTGACTGCGTATTGACAGTTGAAAGCGACCGCGCAGCTTGTCATTGGCAGCCTTACATGTCTGTGAAAAGTTCACATAATGCAGCGGCGCTGCCTGTTCCGTCGGAACGTCCCTCTCATCTGACCCGGTTGGGCGAAGAATTGCGGTTCTTTGCCAAACTGGCCGTTGTGATGTTGGCGGTGCTGACGCTGGTCTGGGGCCATTATAAAATTCCGTCCGAGTCGATGCAGCCGACGCTCGAAGTGGGCGACCATATCTATGTGTCTAAGTTTGCTTATGGCTACTCGCGCCACTCGCTCCCGCTCGGCCTGCATAATCTGCCGCTGCCAGAGGGGCGCATCTTCGCACGCTTACCCAAGCGCGGCGACATTGTTGTGTTCCGTAATCCGAATAATGGCACCGTGATGATTAAACGCACGGTCGGCTTGCCGGGCGATGAAATTCAGGTGCTCGACGGGCGGCTTTATATCAATGGCAGCCTTGTCGCGCGTGAGTCGTTAGGTGATTTCCTCTATAAAACGCGCGACACATTCCGCACCGTATCTGGGGCAACAGAATATACGGAAAACCTGCCTGGCGACGATGAGCCACACGCGATTTTTGAGCATAGAGACAACGCTTTACTGGACAACACGGATGTTTTCGTCGTGCCGCAGGGACATGTGTTTTTCATGGGGGATAATCGTGATCGGTCGACGGATTCGCGTGTCAACCGAACGGACCCATTCGGGGGTGTCTTGTCAGAGAGCGACTTCGGGCCCGGCTTTGTGCCGATCAATAATTTGATTGGTCGGGCGGATATTTTGATGTTTTCGTTTAATCGGTGTGACCGTGCAGAGGGCCTGCGCTGTCCGGCTGAGAAACGTGCTCCCTCACGGCTATGAGCGATCCGTCTTCCATGGATACGATTATTCTGGTGCGCCACGGCAAGCCGGCGCTGTCACGCAAAGTGCGTCTGACTTGGCGTGAATTTCGCGACTGGTGGATTCGCTATGATGAGGGCGGCATCAAACCGGGGCAAACGCCGCCGAAAAAAGTCGTCCAATGGGCGCAAGACGCGGATATCATCCTGTCATCCCCCTTGCGCCGTGCGGTCGAAAGCGTCGAGCTCGCCGCAGGCCGTGCGCCGGACATGACCCTGCCAGGCTTGGTTGAGGCCGCTTTACCGTCTCCTCCGCTGGGCCTTTTAAAACTACGTCCTAAAAGCTGGGGTACGGTGGCGCGCATTCTTTGGTATATGGGCTATAGCGACGGGATGGAAAGCCATGCAGAAGCCCGCGCGCGCGCCGATGCCGTCTGTGTACAGTTAGAAGACTGTGCGTCAGCGGGTCGCACCGTCTATGTCTCGGGTCACGGATGGTTTAACCGGATGATTAAAGGTAGCCTGATGGCACGCGGTTGGCGCTGCAAGAGCCAGAATGGTGATTTGCACTGGAGCCGACGCTGTATGGTCCGGCCCACTTGCGGCAACGCATTAGAACAAGGGGACGCCGCGTGAGCGACACACCACTTAAAAGTCTCAGCTTTGAAGACGCGCTGAGCGAGCTTGAGCTAATTGTTCAGCGGCTAGAGCGCGGCGACGCGCCGCTCGAAGAATCAATCGCCATTTATCAACGCGGCGCAAAGCTTAAAGCGCATTGCGAAGGCAAGCTGAAAGACGCGCAGTTGAAAGTCGAGAAGATTGTGCTGGCCCCAGATGGCAGTGCAAATATTGAGGCATTCGACGCTGAGTAACGTGCTCGATAAGATGCTAGCCGTGACCCCATTTCGTGATCATTTGCGCGTCACCGCTGACGCTGTGGAAGCCGCGTTGGATCGGTTGCTACCCGAGCCGACAGGCCACCATGCCGTTGTGACTGAGGCTATGCGCTATGCGGCCTTGGGCGGGGGCAAGCGGTTACGCCCGTTCCTCGTGCTAGAAACAGCGCGCATGCTGGGCGGGGATATGGATCACGCCATGACCGTTGGCTGTGCGCTCGAATGCCTGCATGTTTATAGCCTCGTCCACGATGATCTGCCGTGTATGGATGATGATGATCTGCGCCGGGGAAAACCGACCGTGCACAAGCGTTATGACGAAGCGATTGCTGTGCTGGCCGGCGATGGCCTGCTGACACATGCCTTTGAGCTCTTGGCAGGCGACGGTGCGCATGCCGATCCGGCCGTTCGCGCCCGCCTCGTGCTGGAACTCGCGCGTGCCGGCGGAACAAACGGTATGATCGGGGGCCAGATTGTCGACATCACTGTGGCGGAAAATGAGCGTGATACAGCGCTCATCACGCAATTGCAGGCGATGAAGACGGGGGCTTTGATCCGATACGCGACTAAGGCCGGCGGGTTAATTTCTGATGCACAGCCGCATGATTTTCTCGCCCTTGACCGCTATTCAGACGCGCTTGGGTTGGCCTTTCAAATTCGCGATGATATCCTTGATGTCGAAGGCGATGCCGCCGTTGTTGGTAAAGCGGTCGGCAAAGACGCAGACCTTGGAAAGGCCACATTCGTGTCGCTCTTGGGCCTTGATGGCGCGAAAGAGAAAGCGCGACAATTGGGCGAGACGGCGCGGGCCGCTCTTGCTCCTTATGGGGAAAAGGGGCAGGCTCTGATGGGGACGGTAGACTTTGTTTTACAGCGCCAGCATTAGGCGCTCAGTTTAGCGCCATCAAAAGCGCGCATTGGATTTGAATTAATGGTCGATACGCCTCTTTTGGACACCGTCACATTGCCCGCTGACACGCGGGATTTTACCCGTGCGCAGATTAAGCAATTGGCCGACGAAGTTCGCACCGAAGTGATTGACGCTGTGTCTGTAACAGGCGGGCATCTCGGCGCGGGTCTGGGTGTGGTCGAATTGACCGTCGCGATCCATCATGTGTTTAACACGCCGGATGATAAGCTGATCTGGGATGTCGGCCATCAATGCTACCCGCATAAAGTGCTGACCGGACGTCGTGAGCGTATGCGGACGATCCGCAAAGGTGGCGGCCTGTCTGGTTTCACCAAGCGCGCAGAATCTGAGTATGATCCGTTTGGGGCCGCGCACAGCTCGACCTCCATTAGTGCGGGTATGGGATTTGCCGTCGCTCGCGATCTAGATGGTCGAGACAATAATGTTGTGTCCGTCATTGGTGATGGGTCGATTACGGCGGGCATGGCCTATGAGGCGATGAATAATGCGGGCGCGTCGGACAGTCGCCAGATCGTCATCCTGAATGACAATGACATGTCAATCGCTCCGCCCGTCGGCGCGATGAGCCATCTGCTCTCGCGCACCGTGTCCAGCGGCGGTTACCAAGCCCTGCGCGGCACAGCCAAGGCGCTCGTCAAAGATGCTCCGCGTCCGATTAAAAACACCGCTAAAAAAGTCGAAGAATATACACGCGGCATGTTTATGGGCGGCACGTGGTTCGAAGAACTGGGCTTTCAATATGTCGGCCCCGTCGATGGTCACGACTTAGATGCCCTGATCCCCGTGCTCGAAAATGTGCGCGATATGAAGACGGGTCCGGTGTTGATCCATGTCGTGACGCAAAAGGGCAAAGGCTATGCGCCGGCGGAGAACTCCGCCGACAAATATCACGGTGTGTCCAAATTTAATGTGGTCACGGGCGAGCAGTCTAAGTCGATCCCGAACGCGCCGAGCTATACCAAAGTCTTCGCGAATAGCTTGATCCATGAAGCCCGTAAGGACGATAAAGTCGTCGGGATCACGGCGGCCATGCCCGGCGGCACAGGCATGAAGGAATTCGGCCAAGTCTTCCCAGACCGCATGTTTGATGTCGGGATTGCCGAACAACATGCGGTGACCTTTGCGGGCGGTTTGGCCGCGGACGGGTATAAACCGTTCTGCGCGATTTATTCGACGTTTTTGCAACGGGGTTATGACCAAGTCGTGCATGATATCTGCATCCAAAACTTGCCCGTGCGCTTTGCGATGGACCGCGCCGGATTGGTCGGGGCCGACGGCCCGACCCATGCGGGCGCGTTCGATATCGCTTACCTCGGCTGTTTGCCCAATATGGTGCTGATGGCGGCGGCGGATGAGGTCGAATTGGCCCGTATGGTCGCGACAGCAGTCGCGCGCGATGACGGCCCAACGGCGTTCCGCTATGCGCGCGGCGAAGCGACAGGCATTGAAATTCCCGAAGATCCACAGCCGCTTGAAATCGGCAAAGGCCGGGTCATTCGTGAAGGCAGCCAAGTGGCTATTTTCTCTTATGGCACGCGTTTGGGCGAGTCGTTGTTAGCCGCTGAGCGGCTCGAGAGTCACGGTCTCTCGACAACCGTGGCGGATGCGCGTTTCGCCAAGCCACTGGACAGTGAATTGCTGCACCGCTTGGCGCGCGAGCACGAAGTGCTGATCACGATCGAAGAAGGCTCCGTCGGCGGCTTTGGCGCGTTCTGCCTGCATGATCTCTCCGCGTCTGGCGCGCTCGATAATGGCGTGAAAATCCGTACCATGACTTTGCCCGACACGTTCATCGATCAAGATACACCGGAGAAAATGTATCAGCAAGCCGGCCTCGACGCCGACGCGATTGTTGAGCGCGTCTTTGCCGCGCTGGGACGTGAGGCTGGGGTCAAGCGGGCTTAGGCTTAATTCAAAGCTGTGACGGGACGATCACCGACTAACTGATCTCGTTTCGGCTTTAACGCATCGCCTAACCACCGCATTAAAGCCCGGACTTTTGGCGTTTCGCGCAGGTCGGGGTGGGTCAAAACCCAAAGCTCATAAAATTGTTGCGGTGTGTCAGAACAAACCCTGACGAGGCGCGGATCAGGGTCGGCCATAAAACAAGCCAGTCGACCCAAGCCCAACCCGGTTGCGACAGCCTGATAGCGCGAGACAATGTCACCAATGACGAACCCGACAGGCGCTTTCGGGAAGGGGGATTGGGCCAGCCAGTCCGGGGCGTGCGCTGCACCGCTCTGTGGCTCCGTGGCATTGGATATCCACCGCAAGTCCTCAACCTCGGTCGCGGCGATATAGTCGCGATTGGCATAAAAACTCAGTCCGACGGTGGAAATCATACGCCCAACAAGGTGCGGGTCCGGATTGATTTGACCGCGCACCACCACATCCGCCTGACCGCGATCCAAATCGGCAAACGCGTCAGACCCGGCGACGGTCAATTGGATGTCGGGATGGGTCGCGGCGAAGGCGGCAATGTCCGCCATCAGAACGAATTGGAGGAAGGCCTGTGGGACGGAGAGGCTAAGCGGGCCGGATAGGCCGTCGGTGGCCCCGCGTTCCAAACGTCTTGCGGCAAAATCGAGGGCCTCGATTTGTTCCGCGATGGCGACGCGCTGTCGCCCATAATCACTAACTTGATAGGCGCGGTCGACTCGATTGAAAATAGTCGCGGCTTGACCCGCCTCAAGGCTTGCGAGGCGCCGTGAAACAGTGGTGTGCGTGACGCCAAGCTTGTCTGCTGCGGCCCGCAATGTGCCGCTGCGATGGATCGCGAGAACCAAGCGGTGTTCATCCCAGTCCCGCATCATCACAGCTCCTTTGGAACGTTCGCGCACCAATGATCGACAGAAACAAAACTATTCCATCCACCTATCCGGAATTACTTATGATCTGTAACGAAATAATTCCAAGAGGTCTTTCCAATGAAGTCAATCACGATCACGGCACTGCTCACGTCTAGCCTGCTCGGCTCCGCAGTGATGATGACAGCGTGCCAAAGCAGCGCGACAGCGTCCGCGCCGTCACAAAGCGCGAAGATGACGCCCGTTGCGAAGACGACCGCGCAGCCTGTCACGCTTGATCTGAAAGCCGGGCAAGTCTTGCAATTGGCGATGCCCAAAGCGCGAGCCGGTAACGCCGCGAAAGCCGCCCGTCAGGCCTATTATGCCGACGCGATTACGCTGGCGGAGCAGTTCGGAGATGAGCGCCTGGGTGGGCTAAGTGTGACAGAGACCGTTGTCGGTAAGGCCAAACCATCAGCCTTGGTGTTTTACGCCTTCCCCGATGAGGCGTCCCGAGACCGCTTTGAGGCCCATCCCGATTGGCCCGGATATAAGGCGCAACGGCCGGATGGCTGGGATGCGTTGATGATCTACTCGACCACGATAACCGAGGATCTGACGCTGCAGTTTAATCCTGACAAGCATTACACGTTGGCGGTCGCTTGGACGAACCCGGAAAACCCGGACGATTATGCGACGTATCTGGACGGTGTCGAGACTGATTTTGATCGGGTCGGCGCGCGCTTTATGCATGAGTTCAAAGACATCGGCTATGAAACGAACAATGATCCCAATGTCACAGCGCCGACGCAATTGACCCTGGTTGAATGGGACACGCGCGAAGGTCTGATGTCTTTGCTGGGGGGCGAAGCCTATAAAGCGAACGCGGATTATTTCCAGCGCGGCGTCGCTGAGTTTCAGTTCTACCGATTGGAAGTCCCAAAATCGTCCTAACCGCTTCCCCGGTTATTTGGACGAGTGTCTGCGCCCTGAGATTATCATGCAGGGCGCAGACTGCTATGCGCCCTTATGCGCGCTGACCTTTATCTTGTTGAACACGGCCATTTTGATAGCCGCGCGCGGGCACAAGCCGCGATCAAGGCGGGCCTCGTCAAGGTCGGCGGGCGGGTTTTGAAAAAGCCGTCAGCCAACATCCCCGAGGGCGCGCGGGTCACGTCCGGGGATATTCATCCTTATGTCTCGCGGGGCGGCATGAAGCTCGCTCATGCACTGGAGATGTTTAAGGTTGATCCCGCTGGGCGGGTCTGCCTCGACGTCGGCAGCTCAACAGGCGGATTTACCGATGTCTTGCTCCGGCGCGGGGCGACGCGCGTCTATGCCGTCGATGTCGGGCGCGAGCAGCTGCACTCCAGCCTGCGCGACCATAAACAAGTGATCTCAATGGAAGGCCAAGATGCGCGCGCCTTAAGCCCGATCCAATTCCCGGAAATGCTCGATCTGATGGTGTGCGACGCGAGCTTTATCGCCTTGTCCAAAGTGCTCCACGTGCCGTTGTCGCTGACGCGCGAGGCCGTGATGCTCGTTAAACCGCAATTCGAAGTGGGGCGCGATAATATTGGTCGCGGCGGGATTGTGCGGGAAGGCTCAGAAGAGGCGCTGGAGGCCGTTAAAGTCTGGTTGCGCGGCGAAGGCTGGCAGACGGTTGCGACCGTCGACAGCCCAATTGAGGGCGGCTCTGGCAATTCAGAATATCTCTTGCACGCGGTGCGTCAGGGCGCCCCGTCCTGATCCTTCTCATTGCGTGTGACAATAAAGGCGAGGACTAAAGTCGCGAGCGCGAGGCCAAGGCTAAAATAGTCGATCGTGCCGCCGGTCATCCCGCGCCTGACCGACACGATAATTAAAATTATCGCAAAGACGATAAAGAGGGGACGGATCAGCGCTTTCATATCTTCCGCTTGTAAGGGCTAAACACCCTAATGAACAGACCGTGCCGCTTGAAGGCGCGCACCCATGCGGCTATGGCCCGCGCGACTTACTCTCTGCCGGATATTTCCCATGCACGACTACCGTAGCCATACTTGTAACGAACTTCGCGCTGATCATGTCGGTGAGACGGCCCGCTTGTCGGGTTGGGTCCACCGCAAACGCGAACACGCCAATGCGCTGTTTATCGACCTGCGCGACCATTATGGCTTAACCCAAGTCGTGGTCTATCCGACCGCTGATTTCTACGAGACTGCGAAACGTGTCACCGCTGAGAGTGTCATCACGGTCACGGGTGATGTTCTCGCCCGCGATGCAGAGGCCAAGAACCCAGAAATTGCAACAGGCGATATTGAAGTGCGCGCGATGGAATTCATCGTCGAGAGCGCCGCCGACCCGCTGCCGCTGCCCGTGTTTGGCGAGCCGGATTATCCCGAAGATATCCGCCTCACGCACCGCTATCTCGATCTGCGTCGGGAGACGTTGCACAAGAACATCCTACTGCGCGGCAAGGTCGTCAATTCTTTGCGCAGCCGCATGATTGATCAGGGTTTCACCGAATTCCAGACGCCGATCCTGACGGCCAGCTCACCCGAAGGCGCGCGGGACTTCCTCGTTCCATCGCGTTTGAACCCCGGTAAATTCTACGCCCTGCCGCAAGCGCCGCAGCAGTTTAAACAGCTGATCATGGTCGCAGGGTTTGACCGTTATTTCCAAATCGCGCCGTGTTTCCGCGACGAAGACGCGCGCGCGGACCGCTCACCCGGTGAGTTCTATCAGCTTGACGTTGAGATGAGCTTCGTCACGCAAGAGGACGTGTTTGGCGCGATTGAGCCAGTCATGGCGGGTGTGTTCGAAGAATTCGCTGACGGCCGCACGGTCGAAACGCCGTTCCCGCGCATTCCTTATAAGGAATCGATGGAAAAGTATGGCTCCGACAAACCGGACCTACGTATTCCGTTTGAGCTATCCGATGTCTCAGAGTTCTTCACCGACGAGTCCAAGACGGGTTTTGGCATTTTCGCCAAGATTACTAAGGGCGGCGGCAAGGTTATCGCTATTCCCGCCCCTGGTGCCACAGACAGTCAAAGCCGAAAATTCTTCGATAGCCTCGACAAGTGGGCCAAGAAGGAAATGCAGGCGCCCGGACTTGGCTATGCGCGTCTTCGCGAAGAAGACGGAAAAGTCGTCAGTCCGGATCCGGCGCTCAAGAATTTCGATCCCGATCACTTGGCGGCATTGCTGGACCATATGGGCCTAAAGGTCGGGGACGGCGTGTTCTTCTCAGCCGGCAAACCGCTCGACGCGGCCAAATTGGCGGGGCATGCCCGTAACAAGATTGCTGCAGACCTCGACCTCATCGAAGACGGTATTTTCAAATTCTGTTGGATCGTCGATTTCCCCATGTATGAATGGGACGAAGACGCCAAAAAGGTTGAGTTTAGCCACAACCCGTTCTCTATGCCACAAGGCGGCATGGCCGCGCTGGAAGCGGCGGACACGGTCGAAAAACAATTGGATCTGCTCGCCTGGCAATATGACATCGTTTGTAACGGTGTTGAGCTCAGCTCTGGCGCGATTCGGAACCACAAGCCCGAAATCATGTACAAAGCGTTCGAGTTGGCGGGCTACACGAAAGACGTGGTCGACACGGAATTCGCCGGCATGATCAATGCGTTTAAATACGGTGCCCCGCCGCACGGCGGTATTGCACCGGGTGTCGACCGTATCGTCATGTTGCTCGCGGGCGTGGAGACAATCCGCGACGTCATCCTGTTCCCGATGAACGGTCAGGCGCAAGATTTGATGATGAACGCGCCCGCCGAAGTGGATGCAGCGTTGTTGAAAGAACTGCACCTAAAATTAGTGCCGGTTGCCAAAGACACGTAGGCGGTCTGGCGTAACTACGCATAAAAAAGCCGCCCTGTGAGGCGGCTTTTTCGTGGGAATATTCGTCTCGGCTCTAACGCCGCATCGCTTCACGCGATTGGGTCAGGTCGCGATGAACGCGCTGCAACCGTTTGCGCGTAGGGGCGTCCGTTTGCACAGCCAGTAAGGTTTCTACATCCAAAATCGCGCGGTCCAAACCCTGCATGGCGGACTTCATTTCGCGCGGGTGGTGTGGGGGGTGAGGGCGCGGTTCTGCGCTCATTGCGCCGTCGCAATAGCTAAGGCTTAAACCGTCCGGCAAGCGGGTGTTCATATTCCCGCAAGCCGTGTCCAATTGGACTTGGGTGAGGCCGACCACGTGGGTGAGATCGGCATCAGAGAAATTTGTATCGAGCAGGGTCGCATCTTCAAAATTGGCAAAACCAAAGCGCACGCCGGTAAATTGTCCGGCATCCAGCGTCGCGCCGGTGAGATTGATATTATCCATGCGCGCGCGATCAAAATTAGACCGGGTAAAATCAACCGACGCGGCCGAGGCCCCGATGAGGTTCGCGGATTGGAAATCATTATCGTGAAACACGCCGCGGGCCATTTCGGCGCGGTGCAAATTGGCTTGGCGCATGGAGGAGTGTGACAGGTTGGCCTCTGTCAGCGTCGCGTCTTCGAGGACGGCGCCGCGCATGATGACTTGTTCGCCTGTGACGCCGTAAAGCATCGCCTTACGGAAATGCGCGCCCGTCAGGTCAGAGCCATGCAGCTTGCCGCCAGATAGATTAGAATTGTTGAAAAGTGATCCAGAGAAGTTGGCATTCTTAAGCGTCATGCCATTCATCCGCTTGCCCGACAGGTCACATTGCGCGCAAGAACTGGACGAGGCGACGATCCGCGTATCGACGCGCAACTGCGCACTCGCCGAAACGGGCAGAGAGAGCAGTGCGACGCCGAGTATTACGCGGGACACTGTGGCTGTGTGGGAGGAATAGCTCACAAAGGGGTTATGCGCAGGTCGGGACCGCGCTTCCACTTACGGAATCGTAAGGAATCGGAGTTTTGGCAGCTATGGTTGGCGGTGTGTTAAAGACATCGCCAAATGAGGGGGCGTGCCATATTCCGGTCACCAATCCGCTTTACGCGCCAAGCTACGGCGGGCATAAGGCCTGCGAACCCGAAACGGACACGACTCATATGCAATTCTTTGCCCGCATCTTTACTTGGTGGAACGGCGCGACGCCGGGCACATTCTTTTCGGTCAAACGCAACTTCTCCCAAGTCGGCGAAGATGCATTCGGGAATACCTATCACGAAGCCAACAAGGCGAGCCCAGAATATGAAGGCCGCAAGCGCCGTTGGGTGATCTATAAAGGATACGCCGATCCGACGACCATCGCCGCAGAATGGCATGGCTGGCTGCACCATACGTATGACGAAAAGCCAGACGAGTTAAAGATCAAGCGCCATGACTGGCAGCTTCCGCACAAGCCTAACATGACCGGCACGCCAATGGCTTATAAGCCTAAAGGGTCGCTCGACCGGGGTGCGGCGCGCGATGAAGTGGCTGCGGATTACGAAGCTTGGACACCCGGCGACTAATGCGCCGTCTTCTCACACTTACAGCCGTAATCGCGCTGCCTTTCATGGCGCAGGCGGCGACACCTTTGCCGAACCTGATGGGCGAGGCGGTGCAGCTCCGCGCGCTTGATAAGGTCACGGCGCGGACGTTTGATTATACTGTGCCGATTGGGGAGAGCCTCGATTTCGGTAGCCTGACGATCCACGCGAAACATTGCGAGAAAACCCCGCCGACGTCCTTGCCTGAGACCTATGCGTTCTTACAAGTTGATGATCGACGACTGCTGGAAGATGGCAGTGAAAATGCTGAAGGCGCGCGGCTCTTCTCTGGTTGGATGTACGCATCGCGGCCTGCGGTTTCCGCGCTGGATCACCGTGTTTATGACATTTGGGTGATTGGTTGCGTGGTGCCTGAAGGGACTGGCCAGCTGCGCCGTTCTGATGATTATACGCCGGACCGTTTGTAACCTCCGATCCTGCGTCTTCTGCGAGGGGCGGTACCATGACAATACCGCCTAACTCTGACCCAATCCCCACACGTCAAGGCGCCCTGACCGATCTGAAGGTGATTGAATGCGCGCAGCTCATTGCCGGGCCGTTTTGCGGGCAGCTTCTTGCCGATCATGGCGCGCAGGTGATCAAGGTCGAACAAGCCGGTGTTGGCGATCCAATGCGGACATGGGGCCGCGCGGGCTATCCGCTGTCGTGGGAAATTCTGGGCCGCAATAAAGACAGCGTGTTTTTGAACCTGCGCGAGCCTGCCGGGCAGGCGGCCTTAAAAACGCTTGTCGCCGACGCGGATATCTTGATTGAGAATTTTCGTCCCGGCACGATGGAGAAATGGGGATTAGGCTATGAGACACTCTCCGCAATTAACCCCGGTCTGATTATGGTGCGCGTGTCGGGTTATGGCCAAACGGGACCCTACGCAAAACGCGCGGGCTATGCCTCTGTCGGTGAAGCGATGGGCGGGCTCCGCGCGTTGATTGGAGACGCGGACCGTAAGCCGGCGCGGGCCGGGATTAGCCTCGGCGATAGCCTCGCCGGGATGTTTGCCATGATGGGGGCGCTCACGGCGCTGCATCATCGGGACCGGACCGGCGAGGGGCAGGTTGTTGATGCGAGCATTTATGAGTCTGTCTTGGCCTTGATGGAAGCGACCATCCCTGAACACGCAATTGAAGGCTTTATCCGCCAACGCACGGGCAGCTATCTACCCGGTATTGCCCCGTCGAACATTTATGACTGCGCCGACGGGCAAGTGGTGATCGGCGCGAACCAAGACACGGTGTTTGGACGACTGGCGGACGCGATGGGCGCGCCGGAATTGGCGGCTGATCCGCGCTACGCCGACCATGTCGCGCGCGGCGCGAACCAAGCGGAGCTGGACGCGTGGATTACGGATTGGACGTCGGCGCATCCGGCAAACGACGTGCAGCGGATCATGGATCAACACGGCGTGCCGTGCAGCAAGCTCTACCGCGCCGCTGATATGCTATGTGACCCACATTATGCCGCGCGGGAGGCGGTCGTGACCGCGCCGAGCGACCGCTACGGTGAAGTGCCGATGCAGGGCGTGTTCCCGAAACTGAGCAAGACGCCCGGCGCGGTGCGCCATGCGGGCAAAGCCATGCCGGACGGCGAGCCGGGGGATCAGACGTAGCTCTCTCCCCCTTCGCTCATCTCGACGAAAGTCGGGATGAGCGGGTGAATTATTGCGTGTCTAGTTTTTCAACCGCCACCGCATCGCGCGGCGTGATTTCACCGTCGCCGTGGAAATATTTCCAACTGCGCAGGCATTTTTTCGCATCCGTCTCTTTCAAGTCCGCAATCGACACGGCACCCCCCAAAGTCGCCGAGGACACGATGAGATAGTCCGCCAGCGTATCGGTCGGTTCCGCCGGATTGGCGTAGTCGTCCGCAACAAGGATGCCCAAGGCCGCCAAAGCGTCGGCTAAGTCTGCGCCGGGGGCGGTGACAGCCGCTTCCAAGCTCGATTTGATGACTTTGTCTCGCCGCAGCGGTTCAATCGTCTCATTAACTTGGTCGCGCACCGTGCGAATTTTGGCCATCTGTTCGACCAAAGCGGCATCGGCCCAACTCTCCGGACAGTCGCGGAACTCTTCCAAATGCACGGACGGTCCCGGACGGCGGGCTTGCCAGACTTCTTCCATGGTAAAGCAGAGGGTCGGCGCAAGCCATGTTGTGAGCCGTTCAAAAAGCGCATTCATGACCGTGCGGCAAGCGCGGCGACGGGTGCTGTCGAGCGGGTCGCAATAGAGCGCATCTTTCCGGATATCGAAGTAAAACGCGCTCAAATCATTGGTGCAGAAGTTAAATAGACGCGAGAAAATCGTGCGGTGATCGTGATCGCGGACGAGCCCTTCATGCTCATTCCCCAGCTCAT
Source organism: Litorimonas sp. (assembly GCA_051251645.1). Classification (GTDB taxonomy): domain Bacteria; phylum Pseudomonadota; class Alphaproteobacteria; order Caulobacterales; family Maricaulaceae; genus Litorimonas. The sequence goes on from JBPOEY010000001.1 coordinate 442,638, forward strand.
GCAGGCGGTGCAACACCCAGCGTTCCAGCGCGGGCATGTCATCATAGGCAACCGCTTCGCTCTCGTCATAGCCGTCGAGCGCGCCGATCATATAGCGCAGCGTATTGCGGAGCTTGCGGTAGCTATCTGTGTTGGTTTTGATGACTTCGTCCGAAATGCGGATTTCCTCGGTCACGTCAGAACTGGCGACCCAGAGGCGGACAATATCCGCGCCGAATTTCTTGATCAAATCTTCAGGCGCCATGACATTGCCGAGGCTCTTGGACATTTTCAGCCCCCTGGCATCGACCACGAACCCGTGTGTCAGGATTCCTTTATAGGGCGCTTCACCGTAAACGGCGCAGCTCTCCATCAGCGACGACTGGAACCAGCCGCGATGTTGGTCGGACCCTTCCATATAGAGGTCGGCGCGGTCCGGCAGGTCGTCGCGTTGTTTGAGGCAAAACGCATGCGTGCATCCGCTATCGAACCAGACGTCGAGGATGTCTGTGACCTTGGTCCAGCCGGCATGATTGTCGGGCATCAACTCTTCGAGCGGCGTTTCAAACCAACCGTCGACGCCTTGTTCCGCGACGGCGACGAGGATGCGCGCATTGATGGCGTCGGCATCCGCGCGTTCTGTGTGGAGTTCGCCGTTCGGGCCAACGATCAGCGTGATCGGCACGCCCCAATTGCGCTGGCGAGAGATGAGCCAGTCCGGACGATCGCGCACCATCGCGCCGATGCGGTTACGCCCGCGATCCGGCCAGAACGTCGTTTTGTCGATCTCGGCCAAGGCTTTGTCGCGCAGGCCTTCTTTGGACATGCTGATGAACCACTGCGGCGTCGCGCGGCGGATGACCGGGGCTTTGGAGCGCCATGAGTGCGCGTCGCGAAGCGTCATCGGCGCACGCGCCAGCAGGTTGCCAGACTCGACGAGAGCTTTGATGACTTCGCCATTCGCTTTGCCGTCCTGCCCGCGCTTCTTGCCCGACGTGCGGATCACGTCGAGGCCTTGGAAACGCGCGGGCATGACATCGGTGTAGCAGCCTTTGTCGTCGAGGGTCATGGGCACGGCAGGGTCGATGCCAAGCTCTGCCAGCCTGTCGCCATTGCTCATCCAGACCATATAGTCGTCCTCGCCGTGCGACGGCGCGGTGTGGACGAAGCCCGTACCGGCGTCAGCGGTGACATGGTCGCCTGCGAACATGGGGACAGGGAAGTCGTAATTGCCCTCTGCGGCGGGCATGTGGCGGAGGGGATGGTCGAGGACCATGTTTGACAGGTCTTCAGCGGTTACATCCGCAATGCGGGTGGAGGATTTGACGAAGCTGGCCTTAGACACAGTCTCCCACAAATCGTCTGCGACGATCAGGCGGTCGCCGACAGACTGGCCGAGATCGAATTCGACGTCTTCGAGTTCTGTGATTTCATAGAGGCCATAGCGGATTTCAGTTGAGAATGAGACGGCGCGATTGGCCGGGATTGTCCACGGCGTGGTGGTCCAGATAACGATGGACGCATCATCAAACTTGCGCTCATCCCGACGAAAGTCGGGATCCAGGCTAGAGGGCATGGTGTCAGCCGAAGCTGGACCCCGGCTTTCGCCGGGGTGAGCGGCGGTGGTGGAGGTCACAGGAAACCGCACATAAATCTGGCTCACCTTGCGGTCTGCATACTCAACCTCAGCCTCAGCCAAAGCCGTCTGTTCCACGGGGCTCCACATGATCGGCTTAGAGCCGCGATAAAGTTGTCCGCTTTGCGCAATCTTTAAAAGTTCGCCGCAGATCACGGCTTCACTTTCAAACCGCATCGTCAAATACGGATTATCCCAATCGCCGACGACGCCGAGGCGTTGAAACTCTTCGCTTTGCACATCGACCCATTGCTTCGCATATTCGCGGCAGCGGGCGCGGAACTCGGACGGCAGGACATCATCTTTCGACTTTCCTTTACCGCGAAATTCCTCTTCGACTTTCCATTCAATCGGCAGGCCGTGACAATCCCAACCGGGCACGTAATTGGCATTCATGCCAAGCATCTGATGGCTACGGTTGATCAGGTCTTTGAGGATTTTGTTCAGTGCCGTCCCCATGTGAATGTGGCCGTTGGCATAGGGCGGGCCGTCATGCAGCGTATAGGTCTCGCGGCCTTCGCTTTGTTCACGCAGCGTTTGATAAAGCTTCTGCTCACTCCAAAACTCAATCCATTGTGGCTCGGCCTTGGGCAGGCCCGCGCGCATCGGGAAATCCGTCTTGGGCAGGAAGAGGGTGTCGCGATAGTCGCGAGGCTCGGGTGTGGAGGGCGCAGTGGTCATGAGGATGTCTTTGGGTCTGAAAGGTCGATGGGGTCGAAAATCACCGATACGGGCCGGGCTAGCGGGCGCGTATCGGGGTGGTAATTCGAACGATCAACATGGTGGCGGGTTAGCGATCCACGGCGGGTATGGCAAGCGCGCGCTGTCGGCGGCGATCAGTGTGATCAAACTGTTAGGTTTGCGTTGCCGCTTGATTGTTCATGGTCTCGTTCTGCTTACTTCTTGCGATTAAACAGTTGGTCGCGTTTGCGTCGCTCTGCATCGCGCGCCTCGACCAAAATATCGCGCTTCACTCGCGCCAAAGTGAATCCCAAATTACTGCGCCGCAGGTCCCGCTCGGTCATGCGCGCTAGCTTCTCGCGATAGGCGTCAGGATGTTTTTTCATCATCTCGCCATGCAGACTACGGATCATCAACATGTGCCCGCCGCGAAAGAGGATGAAATAGAGCGCGGCAAAGCCGACCATGACGGCGGTATGGTCGAGGGTCGTCTCGCTCGGTCCGATGGCGCGTAGCACGAACAGCACGGCGATCAGGGACAAGGCCGCCGGACAGACGGTGCGGATCAACCAGCTGCGCAAGCTTAGCCAGCGATGAGAGACAGCTTCGGGGCTCATAGGTCCTTATACGGAAAAATCCGACGAATGGAGTCGCGACATTGCGTCTCGCTTGTTAAACTCCCTGTATGACACAAACATTCGATCTCCTTATCCGTGGCGGCACGGTCGTAAATCACTCCGGACAAGCGCGCACCGACGTCGGGATCAAAAACGGCAAAATTGTCGCGATTGGCGATCTGTCCCAAGCCAGCGCGGGCGAGACCGTTAATGCGACCGGGCTGCATGTGCTGCCGGGCGTAATCGATAGCCAAGTTCATTTCCGCGAACCCGGGCCGACGCATAAAGAAAATTTGCGTGCAGGTTCAATGGGCGCCGTGCTCGGCGGTGTGACGGGTGTGTTTGAAATGCCCAACACCAATCCGACAACCTCCACGGCCACTATGTTGCAGGACAAATTGGACCGCGCAGCGGGCAAGGTCGATCACGGCGGCATGTTCTGTAACCATGCTTTCTATGTGGGCGGGACGCACGCCAATGCGGACCATCTGCACGAGTTGGAACGTTTGCCGGGCTGCTGCGGTGTCAAAGTCTTTATGGGTGCCTCAACGGGCGACTTGTTGATCGCGGATGATGATGGGCTGCGCCGTGTGCTGAAATCCATCAATCGCCGCGCCAGTTTTCATTCTGAGGACGAAGCGCGCATGGCGGAGCGGCGTCATCTGGCGCGCGACGGCGATTGGACCTCGCATACAGATGTTCGGGACAAGCAATCCGCGATCATCTCGACGCAGCGTTTGATCCGGATGGCGCGCGAAGCGAATAAGCGCATTCATGTGCTGCATATTTCTACGGCCGAAGAAGTGCCGTTGTTGGCGGCGAATAAAGATCTTGTGACATGTGAGATTTTGCCCAACCATTTGTCGATCTACGGGCCCGAGGCTTATGAAAAACTCGAAGGCCGGGTGCAGCAGAACCCCCCGATCCGCGATTATGAAAACGCGATGGGTTTGTGGGAAGGGGTGCGCAATGGCACGTTTGACGTGATGGGCACGGACCACGCGCCGCACACGCTAGAAGAAAAATCCATGCCTTATCCGGCCAGCCCGTCTGGCATGCCGGGCGTGCAGACCTTTGTCCCGTTGATGCTGGATTGGGTCAATAAAGGCGCGTTGAGCCTCGAGCGCTTTGTCGATTTGACCAGTCACGGGGTGAACCGGCTGTGGGGTGTGGTCGGCAAGGGTCGCTTGGCGGCGGGCTATGACGCCGACATCACCATCGTCGATATGAAAGAAACGCGCACAATTCGCGATGCCGATCAGGTCAATATCTCGGGCTGGACGCCCTATGATGGGCGTGAGGTTCAAGGCTGGCCGACGCATACGATTATTGACGGACACATTGTCATGCAGAACGGCGAGATCATTGGCGACGCCCAAGGCAAACCTTATCGCTTTGCGGAGAGTCTCTAAAACCCGTCTCAAACGCCTAAAAAGACTTTGGGTATATTGACACGACATCTGTCGTCATATATCGTTTTTCGATAAGGAGACAATTATGAAACATTTACTCACTGCGGGTGCTGCCGCCGTTTTGCTATTGGCCGGAACGGCTTCCGCCCATGATACCAAACACGCCGACCGCGATGTCGTGACGGATTATGACTTTAGCAATTTCGATTCCATTGTGATTGAGGGAGTCTATTTGTTGGATATTCGGGACGGGGACACATTCTCCATTCGCACGGAAGCGACAGAAGAAGACGCCAAATGGCAAGATGTGACGCTGACAGGGCGCACGCTGAATTTGGGAATGAAAAAATCTAAAAGTAAGCGCTGGAATAAAAATAATAATTCCCACGGCGTGCGGGCCATTATTACGATGCCGCGCTTGGTCGACTTCGAGGTGGCGGGTGTTGCAACCGGGACTATCTCGGCCTTTACGGGCGGGAACATTGACGTTGATATTGCGGGTGTCTCAGAGCTGACGCTGAGCGGGACGTGTGATCGTTTGGATATCGACATGGCGGGCGTTGGCGATGTCGATGCCGAGGGCCTTATATGCGATGATGTGGATGCAGATTTGGGTGGGGTCGGATCTTTATCTGTTTATGCCGCGACCCGTATCGATGCCAGTGCAGGCGGAATGGGCAGTATCGAAGTCTATGGTGATCCTGAATTCCGCGACATTGACGACGGCTTCATGGCCAAGGTCAAAATCCGTTAAGCGCCTTACCTTTTAACGCATAAAAAAGGCCCGGTTCAACCGGGCCTTTTTCTTTTTAAGGGGGCGCGAATTCTAGCGGATCATGCAGGTTGTAGCGCCTGTATGGGCGTCGCGCGACGGGAACGTTCCAGCCGGGCAATTCGACTGACTCGAATGACCCACATAGGTGCTTGAACCACCATAATAGGGCTGGCTGTGACGCGGCTGAGAATAGGTCCGATTGCTTCGGCTATTGCCGATTGCCGATCCTGCAATGCCCCCAACAAGGCCGCCAATAATTGTGCCTTCAGTGCGATTTCCGCTGCCAGCGATTTCGCGGCCGACAACAGAGCCCAGCGTTCCGCCGACCAGACCTCCAACGACGAGGCCATTATTATTGCGGGGTTGCGAATAGTGTGGCTGTGAATAGCGAACGCGCGGCTGTTGAGGGTAATAGTTAGGCTGAACGTAGCGAGGTTGGACATAGCGTGGCTGTGTGTAACGTGGCTGGACATAGTGAGGCTGTGTGTAGGTCACGCGCGGGCGATGATAGGTCCGTGGTTGTTGGTAGTGTGTCCGGGGTTGTTGGTAGTACCTGCGGGGCTGTTGGTAATGCGTCCGCGGTTGATGATAGGTGCGCGGCTGCTGATAATAGGTCGTGCCCGCATTATAATGACGCGTGCGCGGCTGTTGATAATAGTGACGGTTTTGATTGCCATTGCCGACAATCGCAGCGCCAGCGAGTCCGCCAACAACGGCGCCAATTACGGAGCCTTCGGTCCGCGCGCCACTGCCAGACACTTGGCTGCCGATGACGGCGCCGAGGCCTGCACCGACCAAGCCCCCAACAATTTGGTTGTTGCTGTTGGATGACTGATTTTGGTGGTAATGCTGATAATTCGTATTGTGCGCCTGCGCCGAGAGCGGGGCAAATGCCAAGGCTCCGACGGCTGCGACGGCCGTTGCGAAATATTTGATCATGGGTCATTGTCCTTTTGCGATTGCAAAGGTGCCCGTTCCTTGGCCCCTTTCGGTGGATAGACGTCTTAACCAAAAGTTAACACGGCGAAAGGACTCCTAAGCTGACCGAAAGTGAATAAAGCCTGAACCTAAGATTAAGTCGAGTCTTAGCGCCGCACGGGTCGACGACAGACATGACCCGAACAGCCCAATGTCGCAGGCGGAATGTAATAGGTTTGAGGGGGCGACCATCCACTCTGCGCCGGAACCTGTGCGGTTAGCCAGTGTGTAGCCCGCCAATCTGCCTGCGACGGACTCAATCTCCGCGCCTTCTGTCCGGTTACCTGACGGTGCGATTTGGGAGCCGATTAGCACCGACGCCCGCGCCCGCCGAACCGCCGAGCAGAGTATCATTATCAAAATTCCTGAATAATTGTGCCTGTGGGGCCATCAACTTTATTTGGGCATCACGACACGGTTTTGGGGACGGTAACGACCATAAAAAACCCCGGTCCATGGACCGGGGTTTCCTTCTAAATCAGTGGAGGCGATAAAAGGGACGGACGCGCCCACTGATCCGAATAGGGGTTAGTGGCTAGAGTAACAGACGGTCTGGCCGTGATAATGTCCCCGACGGGTGTGGTTTTGGCGTCCGTGCGTCTGACGACGATTGTTCCACGCGCGCTTGACCTGATGACGTTCCGTTTTCAGCGCATCAAGCTGATAGCTGATCTCGTTTAATCGCCGTTGGATGCCGCGGCGACCATGCTGATAACGTTGGGCCCGCTTCAGATCTTGACGTTCCGCCCGAAGCCGGTTCATCCGGCGTTCGATCTGACGCAGGTCGCGATCATGCTGCTGGGCTGTGTAGCCGCGCTGATGTCCGTAGCCGCGATCATTGTAACCTCGGTCGTTATAACCACGGTCATTATGGTTTCGACTATTACGGTCGCGAGAATTATAGCCGCGATGGTTGGGCTCGTAGCCGCGCGTGTTGGTTTGACGACCACGATATTGTGTCGTCTGATAAGTCGGCGTATGAGCTGTGCTAATCACCCGGTCATTGCGGTAGGTCCGGCCATCTTTTTCGCAATCACTGGCCCCGTCACCAATGGCGGCCCCGATGATGCCCCCGATCAAGGCGCCAGCAATCGCGCCCTCCGTCCGGTCATTCCGACCCGCGATTTCTTCGCCGATCACTGTGCCGAGCGACCCACCAATTAAACCACCGGCAATGGCGGCTTCTGTGTCTTTGCATTTGCGGTAATCGCTAGCGGACGCTGTGGCCGGTAAAGCGAAGGCGGCTGCGGCCACGGAAGCGACAGCCAGGGATTTTGTAAACTGTTTCATGGAAACATCTCCTGGTTTGCTCGGGCTGGGAGGAGTCCCGTGCCGATGAAGATGTGTTAGGGGAGGGTGGTTGAAGCCTCTCTGAGCCGCGTGTTCATACGGTGTTTAGATTAGGGTTAACCCGAATTAAGGTTGATGGTAGTTCCTGACAGGTGGTCAGAGACCTCTATCCATATTGGGATAGTGGGACACTGATGCGCCGCTTATCCGATCATAAGTTGCTAGTTTGGGGCCAGTGAACAACGACGCAAGATTGATCAAGCCAAGTCCCAATCCGGCTAACATCAGAATGCCTCCACTCATTGTAATCCATGATGTCACCTCATGATCCATAAGGTTGTGGCCAATGAATATAAACCAGATAGGCATGAACTTAAGAAGATTGCGAATGATGATTTGACTAGGCGAGCCATGAACAGCTAATCCGTAAAAGTTCTTAAAGTAGGTCGCTCCGAACCTAATTTCGCTGACCGTAAAGATGATCCAGATGAGAGCATAAGCGGCCAGATTCACATAATCGGGTTTGTAAATATCATCGGTTATCGGTGACTGTCCGGAAAAGGTTATGACAAAAGGGACTGTTAAGTTCACCATCAAGACGACGAGCGTAACGATAAGAATATAGTCTAAGAAGAACGCGGAAACTCTGCGTCGTGACGCCTTCACGGCTTTGCGACACCGTGCTTTTTGAAGAACGCCGCTGCTTCATCCAGTGCGTCATGCGCTTCGGGCAACACGTCATCGAAAATTTGGAACACATGCGGCATGTGGGACCAAGCTTGCAGTGTTGCGTCGGTTCCTGCGGCCTTGGCCTTATTCACATAGCGTACGGCGTCGCCATAGAGCATTTCGGTCGAGCTTGCCTGAACCAATGTTGGCGGCAAGTTCGACAAATCGGCGAAGATCGGGCTGACGTCCGTGTCGGAGGGATTCATTGCGATGGATTTTTTCATGCCCAACAGCAGCAGAGTCCTTGGAATTTTCACCATCGGCCGGAGTAGGGGTTGCAGCATCAAATCTGTTTCGAGGTTCTGTTTGAACGTCGGTGAGGCGGCTGTGCTGTCTGTGCTCGGCGACAGCGCATAAATGGCGTCCGCTTGGCGCAGACCATTGTCGCGCGCGTAATTGGCAATCATCAGGGTCAGGTTTCCGCCCGCACTATCCCCCGCCACGCCGAGCGCTTTGACAGGCGCTTCGCCGTTTGGACCATTGTGTAAAATCCAGTGATAGGCCGCACGGGCATCGGAGATCGTATCGCGGCGCGTGTTTTCCGGCATCAGACGATAATTCGGCGCAAACACAGCACAGCCCGTGCGCTTGGCGAGGTTTACGGTCGCTGGGCGGTGCGAAACGTCGGACCCAACGGTAAAGGCCCCGCCGTGATAGTAAAGGATACGGCGGTCTGGATCATGGCCTTCAACCAGTGTCCAACGCCCGTGGATTTTACGGCCTTCGACCTCGATCCAATCATCCTGATATTCAGCTTTCAAATCCGTCCGAGCGAGTCCGGCCTGTTCAAACCGTTCGCGCTTATCTTCCCACCCCACCGTGGCGCCCAATTTGGTTCCTGCCTCAGCAGCGGGCTTAATGAAATTCTCAACCAGATAGTCATTGACCTTGGTAATCCCGTCACTGTTCGGATCACAGTCCCGGAAAAGCGGCGGTTGGCTGTCATATGTTTTGAGGGACGGCCCCGACAAACGACGGCGCGCCACATAAGCGGCCCCGCCGAGAAGGGCGGCACTTCCAAGGATAATAGGGATCATTCGGGTGTTCCAATCTGTGCACGATGCATGAGGTAAGCGTCGGCGAGGGCGCAGGCGAGCATGGCTTCGGCGACGGGGACGGCGCGGATGCCGACGCAGGGGTCGTGGCGACCTTTGGTCACGACGTCGACTTCTTCGCCGCGCGCGTTGACGGATTTTGTCGGGGTCAGCATGGAGGAGGTGGGCTTGATGGCCAGCCGCGCCGTGATGGTGTTGCCATTACTAATCCCGCCGAGAACGCCGCCACTATGGTTGGCAAGGAATTCAATTTCACCGTTCGGGCCGAGCCGCATTTCGTCGGCATTATCCGTGCCTTTGGACCGGCCTGCCGCAAAACCGTCACCGATCTCAACCCCTTTGACGGCGTTGATGCTCATGAGGCCCGCCGCAATCTCTGTGTCGAGCTTGGCATAGACGGGTGAGCCCCACCCGACGGGCACGCCGTCAGCGTGAACTTCGGCAATCGCGCCGACCGAATTTCCTGACTTACGGATCGTGTCAAGAAAGGCCTCCCAACGCTGCGCCGCAACCGGGTCAGGACACCAGAATGGATTGTGTGTGGTCGTGTCCCAATCCCAGCGTCCACGGTCAATATCCTGATCGCCGATGGAGACGACGGCCCCGCGAATTGTGACACCGTCTATTATTTTACGAGCGACCGCGCCTGCGGCCACACGGCACGCCGTTTCCCGCGCGCTGCTGCGTCCCCCGCCGCGATAATCGCGGTGGCCATATTTGGCGTCATAGGTGTAATCGGCATGGCCGGGGCGGTAACGGTCTTTGATTTCGGAATAATCTTTGGACCGCTGGTCGGTATTTTCGATCATCAAGCTGATCGGTGTGCCCGTTGTGAGGCCTTCGAATACCCCCGAGAGGATGCGCACACGGTCAGCTTCTTTGCGCTGTGTGACAAAGCGTGACGTGCCGGGACGACGCGCATCCATATAGGGCTGAATGTCATCTTCGCTGAGCGGAATGCGCGGCGGGCACCCATCAATGACGCAGCCAATTGCAGGCCCGTGGGATTCTCCCCAAGTGGTGACGCGGAGCAGACGGCCGAATGAATTAAAAGACATTCTGGCCGCTTAGCCTGCATGGTTCAGGAAAGCCAGAGACAGCCCTTTTCATCACTTATCTGCGCGCTATTCTTGCCACGCTATTCTTGGTCACTATGAGTTTCTGTGTTAGCGTAACGCAGATTGATTTGAGGGCAGGGACAGATATGACAACTTTGGTGAGCGAGCCACTATCGCGAGATGCTCATGCCATATTGGCTTTCCAAAGTCGGAAGAAATCTGTCGCTGCCGCCTATACCTTATGGGTTTTCTTTGGTCTGTTTGGGGCCCATCGTTTCTATTTAGGTCGGACAGGGTCTGCCGTGCTGATGCTGCTGCTTTCTGTGAGTCTTGTCGGGCTGATCGTAACAATTTTCTGGGTATGCATTGACGCGTTTCTCATTCCAAGAATGACAGAAGAGCGAAATGACGAGTTGCGCTACCTACTTTCGCTCTGAGACGCGAGCCTTCGCGATATCTGCGGGAATACCCGTATTTACCGATCCTTCGGGGCGACATCTCCATAGACTTGATGACCAATGCGGAACCTTCCGAGGTCCGACATGTTAGTTAGTCAGTGAACATTTAATGGAGACTATATTATGCGTAAATTTGCAACACTCTCGACACTTGCTTTAGGGATCAGCCTGTCAGCCTGTGCGTCGATGGATAAGCCACGCGAGACAATCGTGATGTCGGACATGTGCGAAGCCCAAGCCATGGCTGTGTTCTTCGAAACAGGCTCGGCAAATCTTGACAATGATGCAGAAGCGACGCTTAATTCTGTGGCAAAAGCCTATGACGACTGCGATCTGTTCAAGATCGAAGTTGTTGGTTACGCAGATAGCGTTGGGAATAGCGCCTCAAACTTGAGCTTATCTGAAGACCGCGCTGAGATGGTTTTGGCTGAGTTGAATGATCGTGGTGTTACGGCTGATCGCGTCAGCATTGTCCCGATGGGCGAGCGCACAATTCTTGATGATGAAGAGCCGGATGCGTTTGAACGTCGCGCCGTCATGACGTTGCTGCCGACAATGAAATAGTCGCGATATGCGGCCAACTAAACGTAAAAAGCGGGTTTCGGCCCGCTTTTTCTTTGTGCAAATATCTGAGCTGAGGCGCTAGAAGCGACGTCCACCCGCTCGCACGCGGACAGATTGCGGCGCCGGCGGGATAAGCGTTTCAAACGCATTTTTCGCCTGCATGAACGCCCCGATATTGGAATAGGGGCTGTCAGGGTGAAAGAATTTCGCCTTTTTCCGCCAAGCCGACCGGATATCGGCTTCGCGCGCATTCATGGGACAGCCGAGGATGAGAAGCGCTTTCTGGCGTGTCATGTAGGGCCCGTCCTTTTTGTGTGTTGCGACGTATTGTGATTAATAAGACCTGAACTTGACGGAAGAGAGTCAACGCCGTCCTAACGAACGTCGTTAACGCGATCTTTCTACCGTTATTTTTGGTAAGCGATGGTCACGATATAAGAAGGACGCCTTGATGACTGACTCGATTCCCGGTTCGCCGAGCGCGACGGATTACCTCTCGGATGAGACAGATCGAGACCTATCGTGGATCGACGCGACCGATCCAGTTGCCTTGTTTGATCAGTGGTTAGCGCGCGCCGGCGAGACAGAACCGAATGACCCGAATGCGATGTCGGTGGCGACAGTCGACGCGTCCGGACAGCCCGATGTACGCATTTTGCTTCTCAAAGGGCTCTCGGACACCGGCTTTGCTTTTTATACGAATTCCCAGTCCGCCAAAGGGCAACAATTGGGTGAGAACCCGCGTGCGGCGCTTTGCTTTCACTGGAAAAGTCAGCGTCGCCAAGTGCGCGTGCGCGGGGCCGTTGTCGAGGTTGGGGCTGAGGGCTCAGATGCTTATTTTCAGAACCGGGCCCGCGGCTCGCGGCTCTCGGCTTGGGCGTCAACGCAATCCGCGCCGGTTGCGAACCGGGATGCGCTGGTCGCCGCCATGGAAGAAACGGACGCGCGATTTGACGGCAAAGATGTGCCCCGTCCGCCGCATTGGTATGGCTACCGTGTCGTCCCGGATCAGATTGAATTTTGGCAGGACGGAGCGTTCCGACTACATGACCGAATTCTTTTCACCCGCGCACAATCGGGCTGGGAGAAGACTCGTCTTTATCCTTAAACACGTCTAAGGATCGCGCATGACCGACCCAACACCTGATCATCCACCCGTTGTCACCGAGACGCCAACCCCGACAATGTTGGATCAAGGCACATCTGTGTCTAAGCGTCAAAAATTCCGTCGTTGGGTGCTGCGGGCCGCGCTAATTCTTGCGATTGCTTCGCCACTTGTCTTTATTTTGGCAGGGTTGGGCGCAAAAGTGGGGCTTTGGTCTTGGCAGTTTGGACTCGGAACCTTGACACGCCACGTTGGACCATTGCTCATGATGGTCACATTGGTCGTTGGTTTGATTGCTCTGTTGCTGTGGTGGCTAATTAAGCCGCGCAAAGGAATTGTTGTCGCGGTTCTAGCCATCATCATTCCGATCGCTGGCTTCGCCAATCTTCGCGCCACGCAGGCCAAAGTTGCCAGCCTGCCATTCATTCATGATGTGACGACAGACACACAAGATCCGCCAACATTTGGTTCTGTTATCATGGCTGAACGCGCCGCTTTGCCGGGCGTGAATACCGTCGATTATGCCGGGAAACGCGCGCCGACTCCGGCAAAAGACGCGGATGGCAAGCCGATCCTGAAATTGGTCTCAGCGTTGCAGACTCAAGCTTATCCCCAAATTCGCACGCTCGTTCTGAGCGAAACACCTGACATTGCTTTTGGTCGCGCCGAACAAGTTGCGCGCGATATGGGCTGGGCGATTAAGGAAACGGATGCTGCGACCGGACGCATCGATGCGACGGACACGACCTTCTGGTATGGGTTCAAAGATGATGTCTCTATCCGCATCCGTCCCGCCCAAGGAGACGGCACACGGGTTGATGTTCGCTCGACTAGTCGCGTCGGCGGTTCTGATATCGGCGCGAATGCCGCGCGGATTGAAGCGTTTCTCGAGCAGCTTGCCGAGTAGCGATTATTTAGTGAGGGCGTAGGTTTGGCGTAACCCGTCTGGCCCCTCACATGTGACTCGACCGGTCTTTCGCATGTGAATAATGTGCGATAGAACGCTGTGCGCGGCGGCGGGATGCAGGCGTTTATCAACATGTTGGTAGAGTGTCGCGACAATGTCGCTAATCTGACCCAAGCCAGACCCAATCGCGTCGATAATCTGTGCATCGCGCGCCATGCGGTGATCGATATAGGCTTGAACAAAGGTTTGGACATCCGTGATCGCGGTGCCGTGGGTCGGGCGGATGACGTCAAAATTCTGCTTCAGAACGCGGTTTAGCGAGGCGAGATAATCACCCATATCACCATCCGGCGGCGACACGACGGAGGTCGACCAGCCCATGATATGATCGCCAGAGAACAAGCAGTTTTCTTGTTCAAGCGCAAAGCAGAGATGGTTAGACGTATGACCCGGCGTATGAAGCGTGTTGATGGTCCAGTCGGGGCCTTCAAACCGATGCCCATCGCGGATTTCAATATCCGGTTTAAACGTCAGATCATCCTCTTCTTCCAACCGAAGTCCGTCGTCCTCTGATCCGGTCGGTTGTAGACTATAGCCATAAACTTGGCAGCCATGCTTCGCCGCTAAAGGCGCGGCGAGGGGGCTGTGGTCCATATGATGATGCGTGACGAGGACATGGGTGACGGTTTTGCCTTCAAGGGCTTGGTCCATCGCCGCGACATGTTTGTCCGTGATCGGGCCGGGATCAATCACGCAGACGGACGCGCCCGCGCCGATAATATAGACACCGGTCCCCGTATAGGTGAACGGTCCGGGGTTATCCGCGATCACACGGGTGACCAATGGACTCAACCGATCGGCGACGCCGTATTCAAAGGTAAAATCTCGAACGAAAGGTATGGCCATAATCAATGTGGTCTGGGCAAAACTGTGCCGCTGGATCAGTGTTTGCTCCCCGCGGAATGCAGGAGCCTTGTCACGCCCGTGATAGGGCGTGACCTCTAGGGCGTCTAGGCACAGCCTAATGCTGTGAAAGCTGGGGTATCGCGACCCGACACGTCGAATAGAGGGGCTACTCTATAATAGGAAGCGTGCCCCGTAATTCCTGACCCGTCGCCAACGCTTGTTCGCGCATCCGAATGGCCGCTTGCACTTCGGGCATATTCATCAAAGCACCGAGCCGTTCCAAATCGCGACCTGTGCTGGCTGTTCCAGAGAGTAAATCGTTGAACAGCTCTTCGCGGGTTTTTGGGCGCGGGAAGCGTTTAACGCGGACGGCGTCGTTTTCATCAATTTCCGCGAACCGTTTTGCGGCGCGCAGAGCCGTCTCAAATCCACCGAGCTCGTCAACCAAACCGCGCTCTAACGCTTGCTCGCCGGTCCAAACGCGGCCTTCGGCCACGGCAATCACGGCTTCGCGACTCATATTGCGGCCGTCCGCGACAATGCCAACAAAATCATCGTAAATTTGGTCCATCTCACGCTGATAGCTGGCGCGCTGTGAGGCCGTGAACGGCTCGTCAATATTATAGACACCCGCAAACTCGCCACCAATTCTGATCGCATCCAGATTGTAACCGACCTTCGCAAATGTCCCCTCTAAGGCGATCTTGCCACCGAAGACTCCGATTGAGCCTGTGATCGTCTGTGGCATGGCCACAATATGATCGGCAGGCGCGGCAAAATAATAGCCGCCGCTGGCCGCATACTGACCCATACTTATAATGACAGGCTTATCAGCGTCTTGGACGCGTTTGACGGCGGCCATGATTTGGTCAGATGCGGAGGCTGAGCCGCCGCCTGAACTGACGCGCAAGACAACGGCCTTAACTTTATCGTCATCCAACGCGGCATCGAGGCCAGCGGCCATGGTTTCGCTGCCGATATTCGTCGTGGCATTAAAGATGCCGTCTCCACCGCTCCGACCGGGCATGATCGTGCCTTGGCCTTCAATCAAAGCAATAACGGGTTTGCCGAAATTACTCTTTGGTTTGTAATCAGCGATTGGCTTGAATACCGTGTCTTCATCACCAGCTTTCTCAGCCGCATAGTCGCGGGCGTCTTCGAAATAGCCCAAGGTATCGATGAGTCCGGCATCCAAAGCATCCCGGGCATTGTGCGGCGCTGTATTAAGGAGGCGAATAACTTCGTCGCGGGACAGTTCACGATCTGTCGCGATGTTATCGACGGCGTTGTCATATAAAGACGTCAGCAGGCTCGTCATGGCTTCGCGGTGTTCCGGCGTGAAGCCTTCTTCTGTGTAACTATTTACGGCATTCTTATAGGCCCCGTGTCGAATGAACTCAGGTTGTGCGCCAACCTTCTCCATCACACCCCCGAAAAACTCAGCCTGGGAATAGAGGCCAGCTGTTGCGATTGAGGTGCTGGCTTGCAACCAGATTTCGTCTGATGCGCTAATGGCTTGGTAGGCAATAACGGATGTGCTGTTCAGCCCTTGTGCGTGTGTAATGACGAATTTTCCAGATTCGCGGAAGTCGATCAGCGCCAAGCGTAATTCCTCTGAGCTTGCCGGCGCCATGCCACCGGTTTCGCCGCGGATAAAGATGCCTTTGATCTGATCATCCGTTTTGGCACTGTTGAGGGATTGAACAATCCCAACAACAGATTTGGCACTGTCTTCAAATAAGGTTGGCCCAACAGGGCTGTCGAGTAACGGCGTGCGCAGATCGATCTCAAGCACAATGGGTTCACTGATTGTATCCGTGCCGCTGGCTAGCACGCCAATCGTGACAAAAAGCATGATTAGGAAAAAGAAGAACAAGAACATTCCAATCACCACGCTTAAAGTGGTGATGAAGAAGACCTTGGTCCCGCTCAGTCGCTTGGGCGTGAAGGTATTGGGAGGGGCGTCGGACACTGAGCCTCGCTTTCAATCTGTTTTAGACTTACCGTTTTTCGATATGTGGCATGTCATGAGGCAGATTTAAAGAGGGGCAGACATTGCGACGCAGGAATTCGGCGCTCGCCCGTGTTTTCACAGCTGAGGGTGTGTCAGACGGCAACGTGAAATTTCCTGTGCAATCTGTCTGTTTTCGCCGTTGCCTTTTGTAAGGCAGGCTCATAAAAGCCGCGCTCACCAGAGATGGGCGTCTGAAAATATAAGGCGCTCAATATCCGGGATAATGGGGTGTAGCCAAGTTGGTAAGGCAATGCTTTTTGGTAGCATGTACCGCTGGTTCGAGTCCAGCCACCCCAGCCATCCCTCCTCTTTCAGATACCCTTTAAAATGACAGAGCCTTCGACTTTGTGATTCTCGCTGGGTTCGAGAGGGAACTCTTTCGTGTGTCGGATGTTGTTTCAGTTGTGTGGGAGTCCATCTCCCTAATTCTAAAACGCCTCCGCAAACGATTCTCATGCGAAACAATACAAAAAAACCGTTTTTTTCGTGGAAAAACTACAACAAAACCGTTGCATACCTGTGGAGGTAGTGATTGATTAAGGTCTGTCGCCCGTGTAGGCGACGGCCAAACGAGGCTCATTAAGAAGCCAAATAAAATATGGAGGACGTGCGTGGTGCCAAGCCTAACTACCCGGCAGTTTGCCTTGAGCAAAGCTGCCTGTTTGGGAGTCGCCGTTTGTGTCGGCCTAATGGCTGGCCCGGCTCTCGCGCAAGATGGGTCTGCCCCATCGGTCGATGAGTATAAGCTGGTTCTTCAGGAAATTTCTGATCGCCGCACGAATTTGGCTCAGCGCGAGTTTTATATTCAGCAGCAGAACGAAGAGATCGCCGCACTATCTCAGCGTATCGCCGAGAAATCGACGGTAACGGCGCGGGATGAGGTTTTACCCATTGTGACCGAAATGGTGGCCGAGATCGAAAAGGTCATGGTGTCTGACTTGCCGTTCCGTGTCGAGCGCCGCTTTGCCTTGCTCGACGATCTTCGTGCCGACTTACAGGCTGAGGACGTGTCAGTTTTTGACGTCTATCGCCGCGCGATGGAAATATATGGACAAGAAGTTGGTTATGGTCTGCAGGTCAGTTCCTATCAGGGGCTGAACCCGATCGCTGAGCGTCAGGGGCGGCGTTATAGAGCCTGCCAAGCTGATGCTGAATCCGAGGTCTGCTCTCTTAATAAAGAGCAAGTGCAAGCCCTGCAAAATGGTGCTGAAATCGAAGATCTCGAAGAGCAACTTTACGACGGTAATTACATTCACTTTGGTCGTTTGTCTCTCCTCTATCTCGAGCGGGATAGCTCCGAGGGTTATCGTTACAATCAAACGACCAGCCAATGGGACGAGTTGTCCAATTCCGAACTTCTGGGCCTTCGTCAGAATGTGCGGATCGCCCGCGGGGAAAGTGCTATCGGGACCATGACGGCGCCAATTCGCATTGGTGAAGCCGGAGCCGACGCGAGCTAGGCCTCGCCTAGTTATCGCCGCGAAACATTAGAATTACGGGATTTAAAGACATGAACCAGACTTGGAAGGAAACCATGCTGATCACATCCACCGCAAAGCGAGCTTGGCTCGCTTGTGCTGCCGGGGCGCTGGCCCTGACGACGGCACTGCCGGCTCAGGCCCAGCTTGATACCGCCCTTTCCGCCGCGCGCCAGTCAACGGCCGCTTCTGCTGCTGCACAGCGTCAGGTCGAAGAGGCCGACGACGCCGCTGGCGGCGCTATTCGCGAATATCGCGCCGTTTTACAGCAGCTGGACAATACGCGCCTTTTTGTCGCGCAACAGCAAATCTTTCTTGATAGCCAGGCGTCCGAAATCAATTCGGTTCGCAACCAACTGGGGACTGTTGAGCAGATCAAGCAGGGCATGAGCCCGATGATGCTGCGCATGACGGTCGCTTTGGAAGATGCGATCAAGGCCGATGTGCCATTTCGTGTGACAGAGCGTTTAGCGCGCGTCACCCGCGTTCAGAACGCCCTCGCGAATCCATCTGTTTCACCGGCTGAGCAATATCGTCAGGTTCTCAATGCTTATAAGATCGAGGCCACTTACGGTTACTCGACAGAAAGCTATCAGGGTGTTCATCCTGAACAGCCTGGCAATGTCGTCGACTTTATTCGTTTTGGCCGCACATCGTTTATCTTCGTTGATAAGCGAGATAATTCCGCCAAGCGCTACGACATGTCCTCGAACGGTTGGGTCGCGCTTGACGATGTTGATATCAATCAAATCCGTCAAACGATCCGCGTTGCTCGCGAACAAGCGGCTCCAGAAGTCATCTATGCGCCTGTCACGGCTGCCAACTAATCCAATAGGGAAAGATAAGACCATGAAGTTCTTTAAATCCGCAATGGCCGCCCTAGCGGGAACGGCCCTTCTCGCCGCTCCGGCATTTGGGCAGATCAGCTCTATCCAGGAACTCCTGAATCAGGTTCGTGCCGATGCCGCGCAGCAGCAGCAAGTTAATGCTGATCGTGTGAATACCTTCCAAGCCAATGCCAATACGCAAACGGCTGAATTGCAACGGGCTCGCTCGGAATTGGCGCAACTCGAAGCGCAAGCGCGTCGTGTAGAAACGACATTCTCGGGCAACCAACGTCAAATCGATCAGCTCAAAGGCGAGCTTACAGCCGCTCAGGGTGAGTTTGGTGAAGTATTTGGTCTCGCGCGCTCCATGGCGGGTGAGTTCAAATCTACTTTGGACCGCTCTTTGATCACAGCTGAGCTTCCTAATCGGACAGAAGTTCTGGCCCGTGTTGCTGAGTCAGACGCTCTGCCGTCAACCAATGATCTCAACGCCATTTGGCAAACAATGCTGGAAGAAATTGCAAAGCAGCGTGAAGTCGAAACCTTCACGGCAGCCGTGGCTGGCACAGATGGTCAAGCGACCGTCACACGCGTCGGTCCATTCGTGTCTTTTGATGAGGAAGGTCGCTTCTTGCAATATAACCCACCGTCCTCATCGGGCGAAAATTTGCCGCTCCTCTCGCTCTTGCCTGCTCAACCGGGTGGTGCGATCCAATCGGCTGCAAATCGCGTGCTGAGTGCTGATGCCGGCGATGTTGTCTATGCGCCGATCGACCCGACACGGGGCGAGCTGCTCAAGACTTTCGATCTTCGTCCGGATCCGTGGGAACGTGCGAAACAAGGTGGCGTCATTGGTATGATCATCATCGTTTTGGGTGCGCTGACAGGTCTCTTCGGTCTGTTCCTGATCGTCCGTCTGTTCTTGGTCCGCCTTGCGGTTGCCGGTCAGAAACGGAAGTCACAGCCGTCTAAGTCTAACGCTTTAGGTCGTGTAATGCTGGCTTATGAAGGTGCTCGTAATGCTGACGCGGATACAGTTGAGCTTAAACTCGACGAAGCGATCCTCAAGGAAAGCCCGAAATTGGAGTTTGGTTTGAACTTCATCAAGCTGATCGCTGGTATCGCCCCGCTCCTCGGCCTACTCGGAACCGTGACTGGTATGATCCAGACCTTCCAAGCCATGATGATCTATGGTGCCGGTGATCCACAGCTGATGGCTGGCGGTATCTCGGTTGCTCTTGTGACCACCATGTTGGGCCTAATTGCTGCGATCCCGCTGCTGATTATCCACAGCTTTGCGGCGTCTCTTGCGCGCTCTGTTCAATCCACTTTGGAAGAGCAGTCAGCCGGTATTGTCGCGCGCCACGTGGAAGCACGTAGCGCCGGTGTGCCAGTAACCAATATCTAAGCTCTGGTTGCCCGCGCGACGGTCGCGCGGGCTCCCGGTTTCTCGGGTGTGGCAGGCTTTGCTTTGCCCCACCCACTTGCTGACCCCGAAAGGACGACCCAATGGGCAACATTATCGGCGGCCTTCAGAGCTTCCTACAACAGGGCGGTCCCGTCCTAATCCCGATTGCGATTGTTATCTTCGCGATGTGGACCTTTATTCTCGAGCGGATCGCTTATTATCTCATCGCGCATAAGCCGATGAAAAGTCGCCTCAGAGACGAATGGAACGCTCGCACGGACCGTTCTTCATGGCGTGCTCTCGCTATTCGTGACGAAATGATCAGTCAGGTCAAAGAGCGCACGATTTCGAACGTCGCAATTATCAAGACACTGGTCGCTTTGGCGCCGCTGCTTGGTCTTCTCGGAACGGTGACAGGCATGATCGATGTGTTCGACGTGCTGGCCTATTCCGGATCAAGTTCCGCACGCCTGATGGCGGGGGGCGTCTTCCGCGCTACGATCCCGACAATGGCCGGTATGATGGCCGCTTTATCTGGTCTCTATTTCTCCACTGTTTTGCCGAGCTGGAGTGCTCGTGAAACAGCTAAGTTCGCTGACGAGCTTCTCGTCGAGCGTACAGTTACCCTTTAGGAGGTTCGCTCATGAGACGCGCCCGCCGCCGTAGTAATGACGACGAAGCCGATGTCGATATGACACCGATGCTCGACATCGTTTTCATCATGCTCATCTTCTTTATCGTGACAGCTGTTTTTCTGGACGAAACAGCGGTTGATTTAACTCAGCCGCCACCACCGCCGGAAGATACGCCTCCGCCACCAAACAGCCCGCCGGCGATCACAGTTTATGTTGATGAGAACAACCAATGTTCCGTTGATAGTGTTCGTTCGACATGTGGCGGTGTTTTGGCGCGCATCGAACGTCAATTGGCGGATAAGCCAGGCGCGTCTGTGATCCTGCGCTTTCACCCGGACGCCAAGCATAATGTGCTCGTTCAGTTGAAAGACGGCGTTGATGGTCGCGGTATGGCGTCAAAAATCGAGGTGATTGAAGGCGCAACCTAGTCTTTGGCAGTCGCACTCTTACGCGACTGCACGACACGCTTGCATTCATCCGACGAAATGATATAAGGTAACATTATGGCACGCCGTTCTCGCACAGTCGTCGCAGACGAAGGCACAGAATTAAACATGACGCCGATGCTCGACGTTGTTTTTATTCTCCTGATCTTCTTCATTGTGACATCCGTCTTCGTAAAGACACCCGGTCTTGAGCCCCTAAAGCCCGAGGCCCTGACAGACCAACCATGGAACCCGACGATTCTTGTTGCGGTTGATAGCTCATCAAACGTCTGGATCGATAAGAAGCCTTATAAGATTGAGGAAATTCGCCCAATCCTGACATCGCTACGTGACGAGACGCCGAAAGCAAATGCCATCATCCAAGCGGATCGCGACGCTGACGTCGGAACCGTCATGGGTGTTCAAGAATTGTTTCAAGACCTCGGTGTGACCACCCGGGTCGGAACCGAGTAGGAAGGACTGAAAACCATGGGCTTTTTACGCTGGCTGGCTATCATCCCTGCAGCGATCGTTACGGTCGTTTTGTTTGTGCTAATGATGAGCCTTATCTCTGAGGAATTTAAACCGCAGGATAAATTAGATCTCGCGTCATTCGAAATCAATCCGAAGGTTGAGGATGTCAAAATCCTTGAGCGGGAAACGAAAATTACTGAGATCAAAAAGATCGAAACCCCGCCGCCACCGCCTCAAATCGAGCGTCAAAAAGCGGACCGCCCGGCTGAACCCATTTCATCCCTCGAAGGGGCTGTTCCTGAGTTTGAAGCGCCTGAGATCGATCGGTCGCAATTCCAAATCACTGTGTCGGATCGTGATGCGCAACCGCTTGTTCGCATTCCGCCGATTATGCCGCCTCGCGCTGACAAATCTGGCCACTGCGTGGTCAAGTTTAACGTGAGTCCCGACGGCGCGCCGTTTGATGTGGAAACAACATACTGCACAGAGTCATTATTCTCACGTCCCACGGTGAAGTCTGTTCAAAAATGGAAATATAACCCAAAAATTCAAGACGGACGTCCGGTCGGTCGAGTTGGCGTTGTTTCTAAAATCACATTCCGCCTAACGGATGAGCGTGGGAACGTTCTGCCTGAATAAGCGGTCTCGCTCGTTTTTGACGGGCACTTATTAAGGATGCGAGGCGACTATGTTGCCTCGTGTCATCTCGACCTCGATTACACATCGATGTCGGTCACTCATTTGGCCAATATAAGGCCGACGAAGCCGTGTTCCGGTCAGAATGTTCGGATAAATCTTCGTTCAGATTTCGGGAGACGTTCATGACATATAGTCTAAAGACATCGACACTGGCTTTTCGCACGGCGAAACTTGTCGGCGCTAGCTTGCTCGCATTCGCAGCCATTGGGCTGGTCACGCCTGTCTCTATGAATGTCGCTTTCGCTCAAGACGCAGATGCGCCGATCGAAGGTCGTCAATTCTCCGCCGATGCGGGTGAGAAGGTCAATGAGGCGCTTCAATTCCTCAATGATGATAATCCACAAGGCGCGCTTAATTCTCTCAATGGTCTGCTGGCTTCGGGTAAACCGCTCAATCCCTATGAAAAATCAACGATCTATCAGATGGTTGGCCAAGCCTATAATGATACGGACAACACGGCCGGTGCTTTGAAAGCGTTTCAAAATGCGATTGATGCTGGTGGCTTGCTTCCCAAGGAAGTTGATGGAATTAAAGTTGTTATTGCGCAGCTGATGATTGTGAACGGTCAATATCGTGCGGGCGCAGAAGCGCTTGAAAAATACCTTCGTGAGGGCGGTCAGGAAAAAACATCTTACGTAGAATTGCTTGTTCAAGCGTGGGTCGAAGCGGAAGATTACCGTCGGGCGCTTCCGTGGGCGGAAAAATGGTTTAATCGTGCCAGTCCGAAAGAGCGCAAACATTTTGATTTGCTCAACTTCCTTTATAATAATCTCGAAATGCCGGGCAAACAGGCTGACATTGTTAAACAGATGATACAAAAATGGCCTGAAGATAGAACGCTTTGGGACAATTGGGCGTCTATGCTTGGCAATGGCGGTCGCGAACAAGATGCGTTTGAAGTCAACAAGATGCTCTATTTGGGCGGCGCGATGACGAAAGAATCCGACATTAAGAAGATCATTCAGTATTACTCTTATTACGACATGCCTTACCAAGCGGGCCAAATTCTAGAGCGTGAAATGCGCACGGGTCGTATTCAACGTAACCCTGAAAACCTTGAAGAGCTGTCCAAATATTACCGGACGGCCCGGGAATATAAGAAAGCGATTCCTGTACTCGAAGAGGCCGCTCAGTCCTCTAACTCCGCGAAGCTTTATGCTGCGCTCGGCGAAGCCTATTACAATGAAGGGGATTGCACGAAAGCCGAGGCCTCGTTCACGAAAGCGATTTCCCGCGGCTATGATGCGGGCAAGTCATGGATGCAGGTTGCGAACTGTATTTATGACTCAACCCAAAATGTAGATCGTCTTGATTGTTCCATGACCGATGCGCAGATGGACGCGGCTCCGATCACACGTATTCGCGCGAGCGCCATTGAAGCGTTTAAGAAGGTGCCCGCCGGCTCCCGTGAATCCCGCAATGCCAAGAAATGGCTCAAATTTGTCTCCGAAGAACGCAGTGCGGTTGAACGCCGGTGTGTCTTTGAGAAGAACGTTGAGAGAGAGCTTTGCTACTCTAAAATCAAACTTGAATATGACAACTTGGCTTTCTCAGGCGGTGAATTCGCATTGGATGACGAAAACTGTAACAAGTTTAAAGCCGATTATGACGAGAAGTATGTTCGTAGAACGACCGAATAAATCGGATTGAAGTTTTAAAGAACCCAGCCTTTGAGCTGGGTTTTTTTATGGCCGGAATTACGTACCGCGAGACAAAGCTCTTGATCATACCCTCGTGATATGTAATATCATTACATATCACGAGGGTAAATTTTATGAATTATAATAAAAAGGCGATCGTTAATACGGAAGAATACACCGAAGATAGGCCAAGCAGGCTGAAAGATAAGACCGGGGCAACCGAGTTGTCTCAACGGTCCATGCGCACAGCGGGGCCGTGTAAACTTCTGAACCTCCAAAATGATGCGGGGCCGATACAAAGGGGCGTCACGAAAGCGGTCGTTCTCGCGGGGGCAGGGATAGTCACGGTGGGCCTGCTGGGTCTCATGACTATTCTGATTGCAGATGAGTTTGAACCAAAGGACAGGGTTGAGCTGGCCGCGTTTGAGATTAATGCCAAGCCCGATGAGGTGCCGCTACTCACGGAACGCACGCCACCAAAACTGTTAGACCCAATCGACGTCCCGCCGCCGCCGCCAA
Source organism: Litorimonas sp. (assembly GCA_051251645.1). Taxonomy (GTDB): domain Bacteria; phylum Pseudomonadota; class Alphaproteobacteria; order Caulobacterales; family Maricaulaceae; genus Litorimonas. The sequence goes on from JBPOEY010000001.1 coordinate 466,907, forward strand.
TCGTCGATATTCCGGTGACGGACCGCCCCTTAGAGCCCGTTTATACGCCGGGTAATCCCGGACATGTCTTCGACCCTAAACCTTACGTTGTTCCGACTGTGGTTCAAGTTTATCAGACGGACTCAGACCCAACGCCCCTCGTCAGAGGGCTGCCGACCATGCCCCCGCGCGCAAATCGGTCGGGTCATTGCCGCATATCTTTTGATATTAGTCCAAACGGTAAACCCTATAATGTAGAGGCACTTATCTGTAGTCAGCCTCTGTTCGAGCGCGCAGCCATTCGGTCCGTCCAGAAATGGGTGTATCGTCCGAAGATTCAGGACGGTCTTCCCGTGACCCGTCGGGGTCTGGAAACACGGATCCGGTTTGAGTTGCGGGATGAACGCGGAGACATCATCGCGGAATGACGGCGGGGGGACGTCTCGCCGATTGAGAGGCTCTTATGGACGCGCGTCGCGGCGCTAGCGACGGTGAGAGAAAACTAGCGCTGCCGTGATGGCGGCGGCTCCAAAGTCTTCCTCCCGCGGAATGACGCCATTTTTAATATATTCCAATACTTCAGGGCTGAGCGACGCCGTCAGTGACCAGTTCCAGTAGCGTAAGACTGTCTGCGCCTTATCTGTGGAGATCGTGTCATAGGTTTCAATCACGCGATTATAGTCCGGGTCGATAGCGCCATCGGCCGTCTGTGTGTGACGCCCCAAGCCGAGCCAAAGCATTTCGAGATGTTCGCGGCGTAAGCCCGGGGCTTTGCAGAAAATAGCAAGCGGTTGGCCGCCCTTATCCGTCAGAATTTGCGCGCCTGTCGCAGGTTTAATGCCCGCCATATAAGACATTTCTTCCGTCGCCATCCGGGTTAAACCTGTCCGCGAAATATCCTCGATCGCTTCTTCAAGACTGGCAAAGGGCGACCGCTCTAGGGCGGCGCGGTTGCGTTGTCGGCGTTCAATAAATTGCAACGCTTTCCGAACGCCGGAATCTTGCCACCCTTCTTGAGCAGCAAGGGGATATAGATCGCCCGTGCTTTCCTGTAAAACATGCCGGGTGACCGCAAAGCGTTTTAGAATGCGCTTCCGGTTCGACGCATCGGCCCACCAATACATGGTTAGGCCATGACTAGGGCGTAGCTCGTCGCGTTTCGCAAGAAGTTCGACATAAGGCTGATGCGAGCGCGAGATGACGAGGATCCGCTGGATCGCCGTATCTGAGAGGTTAGAGCCCTTATTTTTGAGCAATGTCTCGACAACATCCTCTTCCATGAATTCGACCAACACATCGACGACGGCATCCGAGAGGTGGCGGCGCTGGGCCATCACTATCCGATGTTCCATCTTCACCTTCCGGGCGATTTGAATCATATCAGAATCAGTCAGGCTCCGAGAGTTTTCGAGAACATGTCGCGCGATCTGAATTTCATCCTTCGCGAGGATGACGAGAATTGTGCGTGGGGCTTCGTTGAGCATCACAAGACGTTTCGCGACGGCTTCGCGAATATCGGGTTCAGCAGAGCGCAGGAGTTCAACGAGTACATCGCCCGCCATGTGGCGTTCTTGCGGGGTTAATTTGGACGCAGGCAGGCAAATAGCGTCAGCCAAGCGCCTGGCTAACTGACGCCGCACATTATCTGCAGGGGGCGGCGCCTGCATGGCGGGATCCAGCTCTAATGCTCTGGCAGGCACTGACATTTGGGGTCCAGTTCATGCTGCAGTCCGAAAATCGGACAAACGTCTTATGAAAAAGGGTAACTGGAAGCCCTTAACACTCCGTGACCATCGGCCTACAGGGCGGTCCATGACAGCTCACAAAATTCCCGTGCCGCAGGCACAAAAACGACCCAAGTCGCAACAACGATTTGGCCATGCGTGGACCGATAATTATGCCTGGATGAAAGATGAGCAGTGGCAGATTGTGTTGCGGGATCCGTCTCAGCTGTCTGCGGATATTCGCGATCATTTGGTCGCGGAGAACGCCTATACGAAAGCGTTGCTGGATCCTCTATCCGACCTAGAGCAGTCGCTATTCGCTGAAATGAAAGCCCGGCTGGAACCGGCGCGGTCCTCGACCAAGCTGCCGGATGGGCCGTGGCGTTACTATCATCGGTTCGAGCCAGGCCAAGAACATGGCACCTACATGCGAGAACCGCGAAATGGCGGTGAGGCGCAGATTGTGCTCGATGCGGAAACGCTTAGCCAAGCGTCGACAGGGTATTTCGATATTGGCGACGTGAGTCACAGCCAAGATCATGCGCGGCTGGCCTATAGCCTCGATCTACGAGGCTCAGAAAACTTCGATGTCCATATTGTGTCGACGACGGGCGCGGACGCCGTGTTTACCGGCATTGATACGTCGGCAGGATCGCTGGTCTGGGGGGCGGATTGCAAAACGCTGTTTTGGGTCGAACGGGATGAAAATCAGCGCCCCTCCAAGGTCCTTCATCGCGATATTGACCGGATTGATGATCCGACAACGGCTTTTGTAGAAGATGATCCGGGATTTTTCGTCGGGATCGGCGTGTCGGATGACGATCAGTTCATCACAATCTCTGCACATGATCATACGACCAGTGAAGTTTGGGCTGTGCCAATGGACGCACCTCACACCGATCCCATCTGCTTCGCGCCGCGCCGCGCGGGCGTTGAATATGAGGTCGCGCCGCAGGGCGGGGCGAGTTATATTTTATCCAATGATCAAGGGGCGATAGACTTCGCAATTTTCCGCTCAGACACGTCTCTCGGCGGTCAAAGCAATCCGGCGGAATGGACCCCCTATATCGACCATAAGCCCGGTCGCTTGATCTTGGGCATGGAAACCTACGCTGGGCATATGGTGCGTCTGGAGCGCGAAGATGCGCTGCCACGTATCGTCATCCGCGATATGGCCACGGGCGAAGACCATCATATTGCCATGGACGAGCAAGCCTATTCGCTCGGCCTCGTCAGCGGCTATGAATATGACACGACGCAGATCCACTACAGCTATAGCAGTCCCACAACGCCCGCCTCAGTCTATGCCTATGATATGGCGAGCCGTGAGCGCAGTCTCGTGCGGCAGCAGACGGTGCCGAGCGGCCATGATCCGGACGATTATGTCACAGAGCGGATTGAAATCACGGCGCGGGACGGAGCGCGCGTTCCCGTCACGCTACTCTACCGTAAGGGCGTTACGCCGGACGGCACGAACCCGGTGCTGCTCTATGGCTATGGCTCCTATGGGCATACGATCCCGGCTGAATTTCGCACGGGGCGGTTGAGCCTTGTGGATCGGGGATTTGTCTATGCCATCGCCCATATTCGGGGCGGTATGGCGAAGGGATATGATTGGTATACGGCGGGAAAACTCGACCGAAAGATAAATACATTCAATGACTTCGTGGATGCGGGGCAAGCTTTAGTCGATTTGGGTTGGACGGCGCGCGGTCAGGTCGTCGCGCATGGTGGTTCTGCGGGCGGACTGCTTGTCGGCGCCGCGCTCAATCAAGATCCCGGTCTATTTGGTGCTGTCATCGGGGCCGTGCCGTTTGTTGATGTGCTCAACACGATGAGCGATGGCGACTTACCGCTGACCCCGCCGGAATGGCCGGAATGGGGCAATCCGTTGGAAGACGAAACGGCCTTTCAGACGATCCTCTCTTACAGCCCCTATGAGAATGTCGTGAACGCCAACTATCCCCCTGTTCTGATTACCGGCGGTCTGACCGATCCGCGTGTGACTTATTGGGAACCGGCCAAATGGGCGGCGACCTTACGCGATCATCAAACCGGCGACGCGCCGATTCTACTCAAAATGAATATGGAAGCCGGGCATCAGGGCGAAAGCGGACGTTATGAGTCGCTGAAGGAAACTGCGCTAGAATATGCGTTCGCACTGTGGAGCGTCGGTCTGAACTAAGGGCCGAGCGTGGATATCAACAAAAGGGCAACGCGCACAGCGAAGCGAGCACAATGGTCTTTTGTTGCCCGCGCGGCTTTAGTGCGGCGAGCGACAGCGAGAGAGCTGAGCGCCATCTTGCAACTCTATTTCTATATCCCGGGTTTTATGCAAACCGTCCCGTCGTCCTGTTTTTCTCCAAATCATCGGCGCTGATCACCCGTCCGTTCATTACGCCGTAAACGCCCGGAGCACAGGTCTGGGCGGCGATGATGGCGCCGCCGAGATTGAACCCGCCGTCGGAGCGTCCCAGTGAGTAGGGCCGCATCGAGCCGGTCAGCACAACCGTCCGGTCACTCACACGGTCCGCGATATAGCGCGCAGTCAGTCCCATTGTGCCTGTGCCGTGGGTGATGACGATATGGCGCTCCGCAGCGCTCAGTATGGCATTCACGAGGACTTGCCGATCCGCGTCAATCATATCGAGGCTGTCATGCGTCATGAGCTGTTCGACGCGTGGGAAATCGGCGCGCGCTTGGGTCAGAATGGCGGGTACACAAGATCCGGCTTCGCGGTCAAAGACGAGCGTTTCGCGGACCAAGTCGTGCACTTTATCAATTGTGCCGCCGGTAGTGAGGATAAGGACATCCATAAGAGGCTCCTGAACGAAAGATAAATGGAGGCAAGACAGATATGCGAAATCGCGGCTTCACCTTTTACGCGCCTATGTCACATCCTATATAAGGTGTGAAGCAAGCTGGAGATCCCATGAGACTGACAATGATGAAAGGTAAGATTCACCGTGCCACGGTGACTCAGGCCGATCTCCACTATGAAGGATCAATTTCGATTGATCGGGACCTCCTCGACCTCTCCGGTATTTTGCCGAATGAACAGGTCGATATTTTGAATATTACCAATGGCGAGCGGTTCACGACCTACGCCATCACCGCCCCGCGAGGGTCCAAAACCTTTGGCCTGAACGGTGCCGCCGCGCGCCGTGTGCAGCTCGGCGATAAAATTATCATCATCACCTACGCCCAAATGGAGGCTGATGTCGCCAAGCGCTATGAGCCAAAGGTTGTGCTTTTGGACACGGATAATGAGGTGGTGAGCCCGCCGCTTGCCGCGAACGGGTAGGTTCACCCGCACGATCCTGCACGGGTGAGCCCTGTTTAGAACACGTTTAGCGCTCACCGTTTCCTACGGATGTCGTTAAATAAAATCGCGCGTTTTCCGGCTGACTTTTGGATTCAAGTTTGACGCAGCATCCAAATTGACGTGAGAGATTTCGTCGACAATTTCTTGCGTTATTTCATGGGTGCACCGTTGGATTTTCATCTGATGTCTGGGTGAGAAACGCCCAAATTCTTGTGCGCAAATGTCTTCGGCCAAAATGCTTATTCTTTGGAAGACGTGTTCCGCGCCGATCGGAGTCGAAAGCTCGGATTTTGCATAGCTGAATTCAACGGTCTGTGCGGACGCGGATGTTGATGTCAGCGTTAAGGCGAGCGCGAGGCCGCCTAAAATAAAACGTGTCTTTGAGCGCATGATCGTCTCCTGAAGCTATACGCAATGTTGCGCTTCATAAGACTGCTGGTGCGGGGACTGTTTTGGAAACGCGTTATTTTCCGAAGGCTATGTCGAAAAATTCGCCATTGAATTTTATGACGTCGCGACTTCTTTTTTAATCCAAGCGATCACGTCCCTTATAACGGGGCTCCGGTTTGCATTCGGAGTATGCGTTATAAAATAGGTTTTATTCCAGGGAAGCCATTGGTCGGAAAAGGTCGTAAATTTCCCATTTTCAATATTATGGCGCGCGATAACTTCGGGTAATAAGGCGATGCCTTGTCCGGATAAGGTGGCTTCTACAGCGACGAGCGTATCTTCTATGATGAAAGGGCGGCGAGATTCGGTCAGGTCCAATTGGGCTAATTCACTCCACGCGCGCCATTCGTCCGTTGAATGAATTTGGATACGGCGCGTGGTGCGAATGAAATTGTCTCGGTCCGCATCGTCTATGTCCCTGAGTAAAGCGGGCGAGCAAACGGGGACGAGTTGTCCTTTGACGAGCTGAGTTGAGACGACGTCATCCCACGCTCCATGTCCATAGCGCACCGTTAAGTCCACTTCTTCCCTGGAAAAATCAACAAGACGTTGGGACGTGAGAATTTCTAATTCGATGTCCGGTAATTCGTCTTTGAACTTATCAAGACGCGGCACAAGGAATTGTCCTGCGAAAGATGCCATCGTTGAAATGCGACAACTATTGGAGCGTGGCGACCGGCGAGAATATCGTGCAAACGCTAGCGTGAGTAATTCGAACGCCGGTTCGACAGAGGATCTCACAGTATAGCCGGCCGGCGTCAGCGTCAGGCCGCCGGGTAATCGTTCGAACAGCTTAACGCCGATATAGTCTTCCAAAGCCAGTATCTGCTTGCTGATGGCGCCCGGCGTTACCCCAATCTCTTCGGCGGCTCTTGAAAAGCTTGTATGGCGGGCCGCGACTTCAAAGGCGCGAATAGAGTTCAACGGCGGGAGGGGTTTGGACATGCGGACAGCATACAAAATTTGCACTCATTCAGTGCGAAAAATAGTTTAAGGCGTCGTGAGAATTTTTCGTGCCTGAATGCGTCCCTCTTTAAAAGGGTTCACGCTCGGTCAATGGCTTAAGTCGCTCAGAGAGGGGCGCTGGGTTGTTTTCGCTAAACTTGCGTGCGGGTGAGAAGCATTCGGCCAAGAAAATATGATCCCATTGAGATAAGGATGGCGATCAGCATGATCACAAATTTACCGTCTGGTATGTGTGTCGCTTGAACAAGCATTCTGTCGTGTTCGCGTAAGCTGGCCCATTTGTGAATTGAGGCGTCTGCAAAGTCGTCTGTCGCAAATAAATCAACGAGATCGCGCCGGCTCCGGTATCTGACAATGACAATTCGATCCCATTGACTGCTTATACTATGCGTCCAACGACTGCCAAAGACCGGGTGTGATCCTCGCTTGGCCATGAGCCCAATCATCACCGCGCTGAAGCGATCATAGGCCTCTAGGCCAGACCCATTAAACTTGGATTCGTCAGAATAGTCCGCGATCTCATTAAATTTGTATAAATTTACCGTGTAGATGGGTTTTCCATCGTCTGAGGCCAGAAAACTGCGTAATGCTGGAAGGTCATGACGGCCCCCTGGTCTCTGACTTTGGGCCTCAATTCTTGCCATATAACTGTCGACTTCTGAGACAGTCAGGGGAGGCGCGGACCCTTGATACCAATTCATAGCTATAATGAAAATGATAGCGCCAGCACTCATACTGATTGCGAATAGTTTTACGTGTCGCATCTCATCCATCTCCCAATTAAACCACTTGCATAATGCAAGCACCTAAATGCGACTATGCACGAAACTTGCATTATGCAAGTGGATTTACTAACTTTGCACATGGCCCGTGATTCAAGACACTGTCGCTCAAATTGTCCGATTAATTTTGTCCTTGAGACATTCGGCGACAAGTGGACTTTGCTGATTATTCGCGATCTGATGTTTAAGGGTAAGCAGACTTTCGGGGAGTTTGCAGAATCTGACGAGAGTATTTCCACCAATATCTTGACGGATAGGCTGCGGCGCTTGGAAGCGCATGAGATTGTGGAGAAATCAGTATCACCAGACAATCGCTCAAAGCTTATTTACGCCCTGACGCCGAAGGGGAAAGACCTCTTGCCGATCATGCTGGAAATCACAGCATGGAGCGCAAGGCATGATGAAAAGACAAACACGCCTCACACATTCATGGATATGTTTCACGCAGACAAAGAGCGGCTGATGAGAAATATTTTGTCAGATATGGACTGACCGACAGCGGAATTCTGAGGTTGAATTATATAGGCTGATAAAGGCTTTTTCCTGCCGCAACCTCAGGCATTGGGTGTGTCGATTAATTTTTCAAATATGAGATTGAGTTTTGATTTAACTCTTAGATATTGGGGCACACAACGAAAACTCTATGACTCACAAAAAAAGCCCGCCAGTTTGGCGGGCTATCTTAATTTTAGCGAATGAAAGAGGAGACTACTCCTCTTCCTCCGTGGAAACGACATCCGCTTCAGCCGGCTTTTCAATCGGCTCAGGGTGAACGGCGCGAGCCATTTCAAGCTCTGTTGCCAAGCCTTCGGTCGCGTCGCCTTCAGCAACGGTCTCGTCAGCCACGTTATCAGGCGCATCACCTTCAAACATTTCGGCAGCCACTTCAGCCCTTTCTTGAGCTGAATCTTGCGCATCGGCTTTTTCTTCAGCCTGCTGCGTTGCGATCACGTCTTCGCCTTTGGCTTGACGGGCCGCTTCGTCCTCAGAGCGCGCGACATTCACTGTCATCGGCACAGAGACTTCAGCGTGCAAACGGATTTGAACCTCATGAACACCCAATGTTTTGATGGGCTTATCAATGATGATTTGGTTCCGTTTGACCGAGATATCTTTGAGCATGAGAGCTTCGTAGATATCGCGCATGGAGACTGACCCGTAGAGAAGGCCCGTATCACCGGCGCGGCGGATCATCGTGACCTGCGTGCCGTCGATGTCTTTGCCATCACTTTGGGCTTTTTCAGCATTTTCCGCGTTACGCTGTTCCAGATACTCACGTTCGGCTTCAAACCGAATGCGGTTGGCTTTGGTTGCGCGGAGGGCTTTATCCTGAGGAATCAGGAAGTTACGGGCGAAGCCGGATTTGACCGACACAACGTCGCCCATAACGCCGAGTTTTTCGACACGTTCGAGAAGAATAACGTCCATTGTCCGAGTCCTTCCTATTTCACTTCGTAGGGAAGTAAGCCGAGGAAGCGAGCGCGTTTAATCGCCTTCGCCAGCTCACGCTGCTTCTTGTGGGTAACCGCAGTAATACGTGCGGGCGCGATTTTGCCTTTTTCGGACATGTAGCGCTGCAGCATTTTAGGGTCTTTATAATCGATTTTGATGCCATTCTCGCCAGAGAAGGGGCATACCTTGCGACGACGACGGAACGGGGTCCGGCTCGGCAGGTTTTCGATACGAATGTCTTGTTTAGCCATGATCTAATCCTTTCCTGTTCAGAACCTAGTTACGGTCGCGACGTTTGCGCTCTTCGCGCTTCTTGAGGATCGCGGAAGGCTCTTCGTTGAACTCTTCGACAGCGATCGTCATGTAGCGGAGAACATCTTCGTTGATCCGGTGCTGACGTTCGATTTCGTGCAGCAGGCCGGGTTCAGAGTTGACTTTCAGCAGGCTGTAATGGGCCTTGCGGTTTTTGTTCATCCGGTAAGCAAGGTTACGCAGGCCCCAATATTCAGCGCCTTCGACGGTTGCGCCGAGGTTTTCAATTTTGGATGCGAGGGTTTGCATGAATTCTTCGACTTGTGTCGAAGAGATGTCTGGGCGCGTCAGCACCACATGCTCGTAAAGAGCCATAGGGTCGTCCTTCAGATCGTGGTGACGGCGACACAAGCCCGTGAAGGTGGGACAGTGTATCGATGGGTAGGCTAAGCAGAATTATTTCTGACGCCCACCGTCATCCGGTTAAGCGCGCCACATATAGAGGCATGTCAGCAAATTCAAGCGAGAATGACCGTCAATTCCGGGCCGTCAAACTATTGGCGGCGGGGCCATAATTCCTCTATATCACGTTTTTGATCGCGCAACGCTACTCATGGGGCCTTTATGGCATTTGCATTCACTTTTCCCGGACAGGGCAGCCAATTCGTCGGGATGGGCCAGGCCTTGGCGGAAAACTCACCCGCCGCCAAAGCCGTGTTTGACAGGGTCGATGCGGCTTTGGGCGAAAAACTCTCAGATCTTATGTGGACGGGTCCCGAAGAGGTCCTCACCCTGACGGTGAATACGCAACCGGCGCTGATGGCGTGCGGGATGGCGGCGATGGCCGCGTTAGAAGAGGCGCACGGGATCACGGTGGATCAAGCCAAATTCGTCGCCGGTCATTCGCTGGGCGAATATACGGCGCTTTGCGCGTCGGGTGCGATTTCGCTCGAAGACACAGCGCGTCTGTTGCGCATTCGTGGGAATGCCATGCAATCGGCTGTTCCAGCGGGCAAAGGGGCGATGGCGGCTCTGCTCGGCGCCTCGTTTGAGCAGGCGGAAGCCGTGGTCGCGTCTGGGCTCGAATTTGGCGATTGTCAGATCGCCAATGATAATGCGCCGGGACAAATTGTGATTTCAGGCGAAAAACGCGCCGTAGAGGCGGCGGCTGAAAGCGCCAAGGGTCACGGCGTGAAGAAAGCCGTACTGCTGCCTGTGTCTGCGCCGTTTCATTGCGCGCTGATGCAGCCTGCGGCGGACGCCATGGCCGACGCGCTGGAAGATGTGGATGTGAAAGTTCCGACGGTTCCCGTTGTGAATAATGTCCAAGCACGCCCGGTCACAGACCCGGTCCAGCTCCGCACCGATCTCGTCACACAAGTAACAGGCCGGGTGCGTTGGCGCGAATCAATGCAATTTATGTTCGACGAAGGCGTTGATCTGTTTGCGGAGCCGGGGTGCGGAAAGGTTTTGTCCGTGATGATGCGCCGTGCGTTGAAAGAGGCGAAGGGTTTGCCGCTCGATACCCCCGAAGCGTTGGCTGAATTCGCAGAATTAATAAAAGGATAGACGATGTTCTCACTCGACGGAAAACGTGCGCTGGTCACAGGCGCGACAGGCGGTTTAGGCGGTGCAATTGCGCGCAAATTGCATGCGGCGGGCGCTCATGTCGCCCTTTCGGGCACGCGCGCTGAAAAACTTGAATCACTGGCGGCTGAGCTGGGCGAACGGGTTGTTATTGCCGCGGCGAACCTATCGGACCCGGATGCCGTTGATGCGCTACCGGGGCAGGCGGCAGACGCGCTTGGTGGATCGATTGATATTCTGGTCGCGAATGCAGGTATCACGCGCGATGGGTTGTTGATGCGGATGAAGCCTGACGACTTTAACGACGTCATAAAGATTAATCTGGAGTCCTATTTTCGTCTGACGAAGGCGTGCTTGCGCCCCATGATGAAAGCGCGATCCGGCCGGATTATCGGAATCACATCCGTTGTTGGCGTCACGGGCAATCCCGGACAGACAAATTATGCCGCCTCAAAGGCCGGGATGATTGGCTTTTCTAAGTCACTGGCCCAGGAAGTCGCGACGCGCGGGATCACGGTCAATTGTATCGCGCCAGGCTTTATCACCTCACCGATGACGGACGCGCTCAATGAGCAACAACGCGACGCGACAATCGCCCGCGTGCCGATGGGCGCGCTGGGAACGGGCGATGATATTGCCAATGCGGCTCTCTATCTTGCCTCCAATGAGGCCAATTACGTCACGGGTCAGACCTTGCACGTAAATGGCGGAATGGTGATGATTTAGGGTCAAATTGCCCCCTGAAGCCGCTGATTTGAGAACTGTATTTCTCTGGTTTTATGGGGATTTAGACCTTCTGCCGGGGTAGCGAAGCCCTAGGGCCTGTGCTAACTGCAGGCGGGCTAAAAAACCCGGCTGGGGTTGCAAACCAAGGGGTTAACCCCAAACTAGCCAATGAATAAGCCGGAATCATCCGGCGCCGTATAGGGAAAATATATGTCTGACGTAATGGCTCGCGTAAAGAAGATGGTCGTAGAGCATCTCGACGTGGAAGAAGAAAAAGTCACGGATAACGCGCACTTTATCGATGATCTTGGGGCGGATAGCCTTGATAATGTCGAATTGGTTATGGCCTTTGAAGAGGAATTCGATATCGAAATCCCTGACGATGCGGCTGAGCACATCCAGACTGTCGGCGATGCCGTCAAATTCATCTCCGAGAAGGTCGCTTAGACCCTCTTAAGCTACCAAAGGTTTGATCATGCAAAGACGGGTTGTTGTTACGGGTTTAGGCCTGGTCACACCAGTCGGATGCGGGGTTGAAGCCGCTTGGTCCAATATTCTTGCGGGGCGTTCCGGCGCCCGCAAGATCGAAAGCTTTGATGTCTCTGACATCGCGTGCCAAGTCGCGGCGCAAGTCCCGCGAAAATCTGAATTTCCCGACCGCGTTGACGCCTTCGATCCGGATGATGTCATGAGCGCGCGCGATGCCAAGCGCATCGACGATTTTATTCTCTATTCCATTGCCGCCGCTGACCAAGCGCTTGCGGATGCCGATTGGGCACCGAAAGAATTGGGCGAAGAGGCGCAGCACCGTACGGGTGTCATGATTGGGTCCGGCATTGGGGGGCTACAGACGGTCTATGATGCGTCGATAACGCTGCACGAAAAAGGGCCGCGCCGCCTCTCGCCTTTCGTTATTCCGTCAATGTTGATCAATTTAGCCTCGGGCCAGACGTCTATTCGCCACGGCCTTAAAGGCCCAAACCATTCCGTCGTCACCGCTTGCGCGACCGGCGCACATGCGATTGGCGACGCGGGGCGATTGATCGCTTATGGCGACGCTGATGTGATGGTTGCGGGCGGGGGTGAATCCGCCATTACCCGACTCGGCCTCGCGGGCTTTGTGGCCTGCCGTGCGATGACGACAGCCTTTAATGACACGCCTGAAAAAGCCTCCCGCCCCTATGATAAAGACCGCGACGGTTTCTTGATGGGCGAAGGCGCAGGTATCGTTGTGCTCGAAGAATATGAACACGCCAAAGCCCGCGGCGCGAAGGTATATGCTGAACTGGTCGGCTACGGCCTATCAGGCGACGCGCACCATATAACGAGTCCCGCCCCAGAGGGCGAAGGCGGCCATCGCGCGATGAGCGCCGCCCTGAAGAATAGCGGCCTTGAGGCGTCTGATATTGGGTATGTCAACGCCCACGGCACCTCGACGCCAATGGGTGATGAGCTGGAAATCATGGCCGTTGAAAAATTGCTCGGCGATCATGCGAGTTCTGTGCTGATGAGTTCGACGAAATCCGCGACGGGACATTTACTCGGTGCCGCTGGTGCCGTCGAGGCAATTTTCTCGATCCTTGCGCTCCGTGATGGCATGGCCCCGCCGACGCTGAACCTCGATAACCCAAGCGTAGAGACTACGATCGACCTCGTTCCCCATACGGCTAAGCCGTTTACGGCAAAGGCCGTGATGAGCAATAGCTTTGGTTTCGGCGGCACCAATGCGGCGGTGATTTTCGCCAAAGTCGATTAGGCGTCCTGCGTGGCGCGTCCTCCCATTCCTGAGCAAAAAGCGCGTCAGAAAAACCGCGTCCTGCTGTTTATCATCGGTCTTGGCGGGCTGATTACGCTCGGGCTGGGCGCGATCATTATTGGCTATAGTGCACTCAACTGGACCTATGAAAAGATACCCGGTGATGCCTCTGGTGAGGCTGTTGTGTTTAACGTTCCGCGCGGATCCGGCCTGTCGTCTATCGCCGCGCGGTTGGAAGCAGACGGGCTGATAGCCAATGCTGATGTCTTTAAACTTGTCACGCGGTTGCGCGGGAATGACGCCAATTTCAAGGCGGGCGAGTTTTCCGTCACGCCGGGCAGCATGGCGTCCATCTATGAGCAGCTCGCCAATGGCCGCGCTATTCTCTATCCGTTTACGGCGCCGGAAGGGTTTACCTCGGCGCAAATCGTCCGGGCGCTAGACGCGATTGTGACCTTGGTCGACGATGATCCGGTTGTTCCCGCCGAAGGCACACTCCTGCCAGAAACTTACCTGACTCCACGCGGTATGACGCAGTCGGCTTTGCTCAAAAAGATGAGGACCGCTCAAACCGCCTTGATTGATGCGCTGTGGGAGACCCGCGCGCCGAACCTACCTTTCGACACAAAAGAGGCGGCGATCATCTTAGCCTCTGTCGTCGAGAAAGAGACTGGGATCGGGATGGAGCGGGACATGGTGGCGGGCTTATTTGTGAACCGTTTGCGCCGCGGGATGCGGTTGCAATCCGATCCGACTATTATTTACGGCATCACCCAAGGTGAGCCGATTGGGCGGCGCATCTATCAGTCGGAAATTGACCGGGTCACGGATTGGAATACCTATCAAATCGACGGCCTTCCCAAGACGCCAATCTGTAATCCGGGCGAAGAGGCGATCCGCGCTGTGCTGAACCCGGCCCAAACGGATATGCTGTATTTTGTCGCTGATGGCACGGGCGGTCACGCCTTTGCCAAGACGCTGGCCGAGCATAATCGCAATGTCGCCAAGTGGCGGCAGATACAACGCGAACGCGGTCTCCGGTGAAGCGTTTTGGGTTGAGAGTAATATTATGAGTGAACGCCACATGGACCGACGCGGGATAATGATCGTGCTATCGAGCCCGTCCGGGGCCGGTAAAACAACGCTGACGCGCGGGTTACTCGCGGATAATCCGGACATTGCGATGAGCGTCTCCGCCACGACGCGGTCCCCCCGTCGCGGCGAAGTTGATGGGCAGGATTATTTTTTCATCAATAAGGACCGCTTTTCCGAGATGCGGGACGCCGACCAGTTTCTGGAACATGCGCGCGTGTTTGACAATTATTACGGCACGCCGTCGGAACCTGTATTCAAGGCGCTAGAGCAGGGACGCGACGTGTTGTTCGATATTGATTGGCAGGGCGCGCAGCAGCTGACAGAGGCGGCGAGCGACGATCTTATTAAGATTTTCATCTTGCCGCCGAGTTTGCGCGAGCTCGAAAAACGTCTCCGTTCCCGCGCGCAGGATAGTGACGAAACGATTGCGAAGCGGATGAGCAAATCTGAAGCCGAGATCAGCCATTGGGCGGAATATGACTATGTCATCGTCAATGAAGATGTCGCCCTTGCGCAGGCGAAGCTACAAACCATTATCAATGCGGAACGGCTGAAACGCAAACGCCAACCGTGGACCTCACGCTTTATCAAGGACCTCATCGATGGTGCGTAAAACGAACGTCTCCTCTAAGCGCGACACACTCGCAAAACTCCACGATATTCGCCGACCCACCGCGAATGAATTGATTGATCGCAAGCACAGCCCGTTCACCTATGTGGTCTGGGCGCTGCTGGCGGGATCTGCCGGGGTCGGTGTCTGGACCCAAAACTGGAACCAGGTCTTTCTGGCTGGGACGGTTTTTTGTCTCACTCTTTTGCCATTCTTTTTCGAAAGCTGGGCCGATGTTCGGCTGCCCAAATCCTTTATCGGGGCTGTCGTATTTTTTATCTTTGGGACGATTTTCCTCGGGGAAATCGGTGATTTTTACGAGCGCTTCACTTGGTGGGACACGGTATTGCATACGGGGTCCGCGATTGGCTTTGGGATGATTGGGACCGTTATGATGTTATTTTTTGTGCGGGGAGACCGACTGCGCGCGCCAGCTTTATTGCTGGCAATTATGGCGTTTGCTTTCGCGGTTTCGATTGGCGCGATTTGGGAAATTTACGAATATGCGATGGATCAACTGTTTGGGATGAACATGCAAAAATCGGGTCTTGTCGATACGATGGAGGATTTGATCGTCGATGTGGTTGGCGCAGCGATCGGCGCAGGGGCCGGATATTGGTATCTAAAACGCGGCGGTAAAAGCTTCCTCCCGCGCACGATTGATCAATTCATCAAAGACAATCCGCACATGTTCGACGGCGGGGGTCAGTCGTCAGTCGACGCGCCTCGGTCTGACGCCACAGAAACACCGGACACTAAGCGCTGAAACGTCGCAACCGGGATGGTTTCCGGGCGGGCTTGCGGATCAACCCCTGCGTCCGCCAACCATTCTGCAAGGTTGATATTCTTGCGCTTGGCATAGCCTTTGAGAGACGCGCGCATCATTTTCCGGCGCTGGCCGAAGCAGGCGTGTGTGAGTTCGCCCAAGCCTTTCAGGTCCTCAAACGGTGCGTCTAGCGGATCAATAACCACGACGGCACTGTCGACTTTGGGCGGCGGGGTGAACAGCCGGGCAGGCACTTCCATCGCGATCCGACAGGCCCCGACACTCTGGCACAGTACAGCCAAGCGGCCATAGGCATTGTCGCCGGGTTGAGCGCAAATCCGGGCTGCGACTTCAAACTGGAACATCAGCACCATTTGTTCCCAAAACCGCGGTCGTATGGTCATCCAATCGATCAGCATTTTCGTGCCGACATTATACGGCAGGTTGGCGACGATTTTGCGCGGGCCGGGCAGCGCCGCAGCGAAATCCACCAACAAGCCATCGCCGTGATGAATGTCGAGCTTCTCTGAGACGAGGGCGATGTGTTTGAGCGGCGGCAAAAACCTGTCATCCATTTCGACAGCGAGCACGCGTTCCGCGCCTTCCAAGATGAGCGCGCGTGTCAATCCGCCCGGACCGGGACCGATCTCGATCACATTGACCCCGTCCAATGGCTTGGCAAGGCGGGCAATGCTGCGTGTGAGATTAAGGTCGAGCAGGAAATGCTGCCCGAGCGATTTATCCGCCTTGAGTTTATGAATTTGGAGGGTCTCATGCAGCGTAGGAAGCCGCTCTAACGCGCTAAGGGGCATAACGGTGGGTCGCAATCTCGCGGGCCTTGCGCAGCGCAGCGATGAGGGAGTCGGGGCGGGCAATGCCTTCTCCGGCAATGTCGAAGGCGGTGCCATGGTCCGGTGATGTTCTGACGATTGGCAGGCCGAGCGTGACATTGACTCCGCCGTGAAAGTCTAATGTTTTGACCGGGATTAATCCCTGATCATGATACATAGCCAGAACGCCGTCGTAAGTGAGGCGCGCTTCAGCATGAAATAAAGTGTCGGCGGGCAGGGCGTCCGTAACATTGTGGCCTTCTGCCCGAAGAAGGCGGCAGACCGGATTGATGATGTCTTGTTCTTCGGTCCCGATCGCGCCGTTCTCGCCCGCATGTGGGTTAAGACCGCACACGGCGAGGCGTGGTTTATTAATGCCAAAATCTTGCTGTAACGCGCCGAGCAAAGTGCGGGCTGCGTCCATGACGATACTGGATGTAAGCGTCGGGCTAATCGCGCGCAGGGCGATATGAATGGTGGCCAAGCCCACCCGCAGGTCCTGCGCGGTCAGCATCATGACAGGGCCCGAGTGATAGGGGGCGTCGACGCCAGTGCAGAGCGATCCAAGATATTCCGTATGGCCGGGAAAGGTAAATCCAGCCCGGTAAAGAACATCCTTGGCAATCGGATTAGTCACAACCGCGTCCGCATCGCGCAAGAGGCATAGCGAGACAGCGGTTTGAATGCTGCGCGTGATTGTGTCAGCATGGATCGGGTCCGGCTCACCCGGGCGCGCGGTATTGCCCTCAATGGGGAGAACCGGCAGGGCGTCCGCGAAACACGCGCTAACATCGGATAGCTTAGAGATGATACGGACCGGATGATCGCTTCGCGAAACGCGTGTTAGAGCGGCCGTCGGCGCAATCACAGCGAAGGCCAAATCAGGATCGTCGCGCAACTGCTCCCAAGCCTTCCACGTGATTTCAGGGCCGATGCCCGCCGGATCGCCCAATGTCAGAGCGAGCGGTTTCATCGTGTTGGCCGGGCGATTATCCGCGCACCGAAATCGCCGCCTTGCGGCGCAAATCCCGCAGGTGGCGGCGAGACGCTTGGGCGAGTTGTGTATCCATCAGTCGGTCTTCAATCGCGTCACGTGTTGGAATTTGTGTGCCCGTTAATTCACGTTCGCAAACGACAATCCCGGACGCGCCGGTTGGCCGTTCAAGCGGCGCGGACATTTCACCAACACCCGTGTCGACCAACATGCCCACCATGGCTTCGCCCATTTCAGACGCTTTCAGCTCACCCATGGAGACGGTCGAAATATCGTCGTTCTCGTCGGCGAGGGCTTTCAGAGAGTCGCAGCCCGTGACGCTCTCGCGCAGTGTTTCCAAACGGGCGCTCGCAGTTTCGAAATCATCGGCCGTCGCAGTGAATTGCGCCAGCTTATAAAGCGTGTCGTTTTCTGAAATCTGACGCTCAATGATCGCGACAACATAGACGCCGCCCGGCACAATAATGGGCTCAGACACTTCGCCGTCATCCAGTTCTGGAATCACGGCGGCGATTTCCGGGCGTACATCGCCGGCTTTTACGAAGCCCATATCACCACCCGACGCTGCCGATGACGCGCTAGAAAATTGCTGCGCGAGCAAGGCAAAGGGCGCGCCTTGGCCCAGTTGCGAAATCATAGCTTTGGCGCCTTCTAGGGCGCCGTTTGGCCCACCAATATCCTCGGAGGCTTCGATGTAGATTTCAGCCATACGGTAAGACGGTTCGTCCGCGGTGGCGGAAATCCGGTTGAGCGTTTCGTCGATCACCGTATCGGAAATCCGAATGCGTTGCCCGAACAGACCATTGACGATCCGTTGCCACGCGATTTCGGAGCGCACCTGATCGCGCAACGTATCAATCGACACGCCAACATCGGCTAGCCGTTGCACAACCTCCTGTGGCTCCAGACCATTGCGGCCAATGAGGCGCCCGACATTTTGGTTCACTTCTGCATCGTCGATTGTCAGTTCAAACTTTTCAGCTTCCTGCATTTGCAAATGTTCATCGACAAGGTTCCGAAGCGCTTGGTTCTGAATTCGGATGAGCGTCTCTTCATTGCGCTCAACCCCGGTTGTGGCGAGCATGAACAGCACGCGCTGGCGCAAATCATGGCTGGTGATAATGTCGCTATTGACCACGGCCGCAATGGAATGCGCCGTTGGGGACGGGCCCTGCGATTGGTCTTGTGCCAATGTTGTTGTAGCGCCGGATAGGGCGAGAGCGGCTGTCAGTGCCAGTCTGCTAAGCGATGATTTCATCATAGCGTCTTTATGCCTTCTTTGCGGGGAGCCGCGTATTAGCCCCTGTCTTAACGTCCTATCGCCATCCCGGCAATCGCGGGGCGCGTCTCTTTATCTTATCATGATATAGGCCCAGCAATTCAGTGCCGAGCCTTAATTATCGGTCATTACCCATCTTCTATTCGGGCGAGATGGTTGATGCCGAGCATTAGCACGATCATAGGGACGGACCATGCTGCCGCAAAAACGGGAACAATCGCGACTTCTCCGAACGCACCGACCATGGAATCGGCGAAGAACACGCCAAATCCCAACACAGCGCCGATGATCAACAGGCGCAATGTTCCGCCCTCCCGCGTCAGGCTCATTGATACGCCCGCTGCAATGAAGGTCATCGCGATGAGCATAATCGGAAGCGAGAGCAGGCGATTGAAGCGCAGGCGTAATTCACGCGCGGAAAACCCCGCCGCTTCATTGTCGCGGATGGTTTTGGGCATCGACCAAAACCCAGCGCTCGAATTGCCGTCGGCTTGTTCGGCCAATTCATCTTTATCAATTGAGGTGGGTAGTGAAATGGCTTCCAGTCTTTGCATGGCTTCGCCGGGGGCGTTTTCAATCACATCAACCAATTGCCAGTAACCTTGCGTGATGAGCTGGGCTGTCTTCGCATCGAAGCGACGCGCAAATTTCGCATTCCCGTCTGGACCGATATCCATTAAAAGAAATGTCGCATTGGTCAGCGTGCGGGTCGAGAGGTCGACGGCCTCAGCGCGGATGACAATCTGCTGATCACCCTGTCCCTCGCGCAGCCAGACCGTGTCTTCAAATGTGCGGGGGCCTTCGTCGAGCCACTCTGCGGATTGGACTTCGAACTGATCATACATGCGCGACGCGACCGGATTGAATACCATCGCCCACCCTATGCCGAGCAGCCCCGCTAACCACAGGCAGGGGCGAATAATCGACCATGCGGACTGTCCCGAGGCGCGCATCACGATAAGCTCTGAGCGTCGATTCATCCCGTTGATCGCGCCCATCATGCCGAACAGGACGACAAAGGGAATGGTCTGTTCAATAAGGCTTGGTATTTCGAGCATCGTCAGAGTGAGGAGTTGGAAGGACGAGACGTCGGCATCGGACCCGAGATCGCGGTTTGCTTCCACGAAATCGACCAGCATGATGATGCTTGTCACAACCAAAAAGGCAACAAAGACGCTGCGCGCCGATCGGAACAGAACATATCGAAAAAGCGTGCGAGGCATTAGCGCGTTGCCTCTAAAGGCTGTGCTGCGGCCGCGGCCATGGCCGCAAGGCCGGCTTCATAACTGGCAATACGACGCTTAGATCCGCGTCGACGCCCTCGGTCTCGACGGCTTAGATAGAAACTACAGAGCAAGATTGTCGTCCCCGGAATTGCATATTGCACAATATTCAACGCCGCGTCGGCTTCCGCCGCAGAGGCGGCGGCGAATCCTAGAATGCGCAACACAAATCCGATCGCGGCGCAGATGATGATTTTTCGGGTATAGCCCAAGCGTTGATGTTCGCCTCTGACCATAAAGCACAGCGCCAGCATGACGAGCGCAACATTATACAAAGGGGCGGCGAGACGGGAGTGCCCTTCGGCGGCCAATTCCTGTTTTTGTGTGCCGTATATGAAACTGCGCGGATCAGGCCGAAGCAATTCATGTAAATACAAATCGGACGGTTTTAGCCGGAGCTGGGTATCAAACGCAAATGCGTCAGAGAGATCGAGCCGGTAGTTTTCGAACTGAATGAGATCCAGTGAGCCGTTGGGCAGCTGTTGTTGAACGGAGCCGTCTCTGAGCAGCAATGCGGCCCCGGCGGGGGTGCGTAAGACCATGCCTGTCTTGGCCGTATGGGTGATGACATCTTCGGGGTCGCGCGCGTCGTGGATGATGACGTCCTGGAGTTCGCCGCCCGCGCTGAGGTCGCGCGCATAAAGCGTTAGATTTCGGGTCGGGCTGACAAATTCACCCGCTTGCACCAATTGTGAGGCCAGATCTGTTCTGACTTTGAAGATTTCGGCCCGCATTTCGCGGAAAGCTGAGGGTTGGACAAATAATGTTATGAGCAAATGAGCGACCAAAGCCAAAATTCCGAGCCGGATGAGTGGTGACCCGATCTGCCAAGGCGAGGCGCCCGCCGCTTTCACGACGATGATTTCCGAATCGCCATTCATGCGGTTGAGCGCGTAAAGAGCCGCCATGAATGTCGCGAGCGGTAAAATAATACCAATTAGCTGTGGGAGCGCTAGCCCTGTAATCTTCAGGAAAGTCAGAGCGCTCTGACGGTTCTCTACAATCAATTCGAGTGTTTGCAATGACTGCGTTAATAGCGCTAACAAGGTCAAGGCTGCCAGAGTCATGACGGTGGGCCAGAAGGCTTGAGTCCAAAGATATCGCTGTAAAAGCGGCATAAGTGAGAGATGTGACCTTGTGTCGAGTAAACTTGGCTGTGATGAATGCGTCTCACCCGCCTTATGCGGCTTTTAATTCCAAGCGCCGCGCATTACCAGACTCAAGACGATTAAGAACTCAACATATTATTACGTGTATTGGACGTTATGGCTACTTCAGACAATAATTCCGCTGACCTTACAGAAACGGTCACTGTCACTTTTGTGAAAGATGCCGCCGCCACGTATGGCGCGGCGCTTGTCATCGCCGATCATGGCAAAAATTCAGGCTATGACCGTCTCTATCCCGACGCGGGCCTGGATGCCGTTGCTAAAGCGACCGAGTTCAAGGGTAAGTCGGGTCAGAAATTCTCGACCTTTGTTGCGCAGGGCGACGCGGCTGTTCGTGTTTTTGTTCGCGCACGCGGGACATCCGACACGTTTGATTATGAATTGGCTGTGGCGGAAACCGCAAAGTCTTTAAAAGGAACGGGCCTTCGCGATCTGACAATTCATTTGGGCGGATCGGATGCGTCCGCGGATGATGCCGCCCGTGCCGCGCTCGGCGCGCGTCTCGCGACCTATGAATTTAACCGCCACAAATCCAAGGCGACCCTGTCCAAAACAAAACCTCTCGCAGCTGTCCATGTCGCAACGGATGATCCGGAAGGTGCGCAGGCGGCTTATGACAATTACTACGGCCCGATTGGCGACGGCATCGTGTTTGCGCGCGATTTGGTCAACGAGCCGCCGAATGTGATTTTCCCCGGTAATTATGCAGAGCGTTTGAAAACCCTCTCCGCTCTGGGCGTCGAAGTCGAAGTTCTCGGTGAAGCGGAAATGGAAAAGCTCGGCATGTGGGCGCTGCTCGGTGTCGGTGTCGGCTCTGAACGCGAAAGCCAACTCGTGGTGATGCACTGGAACGGCGGTAAGGACGGCGACAAGCCGGCCATGATCGTCGGTAAGGGTGTGACATTCGACTCAGGGGGCATCAGCCTCAAGCCCGGCGCGAATATGTGGGATATGAAAGGCGATATGGGTGGCTCGGCGGCTGTGTCTGGCACGATGATGGCGCTGGCAAAACGCAACGCCAAAGCCAATGTGATCGGCATTATCGGCATGGTCGAAAACATGCCGGACGGTCGCGCGCAGAACCCCGGCGACATTGTCACCTCCATGAGCGGTCAAACCATCGAAGTGCAGAATACAGATGCCGAAGGCCGCCTCGTGCTAGCTGATGCGCTGCATTACGGAATCACCAAATATGAACCGGCGGCTGTGATCGATCTGGCCACGCTGACGGGCGCGATTATCATCGCGCTGGGTCACGATCACGCGGGTCTGTTCTCGAATGATGACGGATTGGCTGAACAAATCAGTCTGGCGGGCGAAGCGTCCACGGACAAAGTTTGGCGTCTGCCGCTGGCGAAGAGCTATGATAAGCTGCTGAACTCGCCCAATGCCGATATGAAAAACATTGGGGGTCGCGCCGCGGGCTCCATAACGGCCGCGCAGTTCCTCAAACGCTTTGTCGGGAAAGACACGCCGTGGGCACATATCGATATTGCGGGCACAGGCATGAAGAACCAACGCACAGATCCGCGCGAAACCACGTTTGGGACCGGCTTTGGTGTGCGTCTTCTGAACCGCTGGATTGCGGATAATCACGAAGGCTGAGGTGTCGAGCGAGCCTCAATCAGGACCAGACTATTGGTTCTACCATCTTGAGGCCAGCACGCTGAAAGGCGTGCTGCCGGACTTACTGTCTAAAACCCTGTCGAAAGGCTGGCGCGCTTTGGTGCGCTTGCCAAACGGGTCCGATCTCACCGATTGGGACGATTACCTTTGGGCTTATCAGGACTCGAGCTTTCTGCCGCATGGTCGCGAAGATCAGGGTCGCGCGGATCAGCAACCGATATTGCTCGCCAATTCTACTGATAGCGCAGAGGGGTTTGATGCCGTGTTTCTTGTCGACGGCGCAGATGTTGCGTCCGTTGAGGGTGTCTCACGCGTCATGGTGATGATTGATGGGCGTAGCCAAGAGGCCGTGCAGCGCGAACGCGGACGGTGGAAAACGCTGAAGGAGGCTGGCGCCGTGATGAGCTATTGGCAGCAGACGTCAAACGGGGGCTGGGAGAAGAAGGCTTAGCTCCGGTTCCGCCGATTAACCCGCCGCTTCGCCCGCCGTTCTTCCAACTTTACCTTCAACGGAGGCATCCGCGCGGGGAGTTCCGCCATAATCGTGTCGCGCTCGGTCTTGGAGCGCAGGCTCCAATAGGCAATTTCATCTGTGGTGCGACCACAGCCAAAGCAATGGCCGCTCTCTCGGTCCATGGAGCAAATTAGCACGCAGGGACTTTCGACAGGCTCGAGCGCTGCGATCTCTTCGGGTGTCATATCATTCGCCATGTCGTCTTTTAGCGGTGAAAAAAGAACATATAAAGGTTTTTTTATATCGACTTTTCAGCGGCTCTCACCTAGAGCCACCTTCATGAGCGAACAACCCGAACTCATTTTGGCCGATCTGTCTGACGACGAGCTTGTCGAGCAGATGAAAGACGATCTGTATGATGGGATGGGCCCAGAAATCGCCGAGGGTACGCAGATTTTGCTCGACCGGGGTTGGGACGCCAATCGTATCCTGAAAGAAAGCCTCGTCGATGCGATGCGCATTGTCGGCCTTGATTTTGCTGATGGTATTCTATTCGTCCCTGAAGTCCTCTCAGCCGCTAACGCAATGAAGGGCGGCATGTCTTTGCTCCGTCCGATCCTCGCCGCCAGCGACACGCAGACCTCAACGGGTCGCGTTGTCATCGGCACAGTGAAGGGCGACATTCACGATATTGGCAAGAACCTTGTTGGCATGATGCTGGAAGGCGCCGGGTTTGAAGTGTTCGATCTGGGCATCAACACATCGCTTGATGAGTTTCTCGAGGCCATCGATAAGCACGACCCGCACATCCTCGGCATGAGCGCGCTGCTGACTACGACCATGCCCTATATGAGCGTGGTGATCGAAGACTTAGATAAGCGCAATATGCTTAAAAACCTGCCCGTTATGGTCGGCGGCGCGCCGGTAAACCAAGAATTCGCGGATGCGATCCATGCCCATTCTTATGGGCCTGATGCGGCAACGACGGCGGAACTCGCCAAAACGATTGTCGGCATCAACAGACCATGAGTGTTTTGGTCATCGCGTGTGGCGCGTTAGCGCGCGAGGTGAGGGCGGTGGCCGACCAGTTGCCCAGCTTTGAGCTGCGCTGCATTCCGGCGACTCTGCACAATTATCCGGATCGGATTGTTCCGGCGATTACAGAGATTTTGGACCAAACGCGGGGTGAATTTGATCGGACGGTCTTGGCGTTTGGCGATTGTGGGACCGGCGGAGCGCTCGACCGCCTCTGCGAAACGCGCGGGTTGCAAAGACTTCCTGGCGCGCATTGCTATGCCTTTTTTGCAGGCGTGTCGAACTTCGGCGCGATGATGGACGAAGAATTGGGCACGTTCTTCCTGACTGATTTCCTCGCGCGCCAATTCGATGCCATGGTGATGCGCCCGCTCGGACTGGACCGAAAACCCGAATTGCGCGACATGTATTTCGGTAATTACAAACGCCTCGCCTTTCTGTCCCAGACGGCGGATGTTGATCTTCTGGCGCGCGCCAAAGCGGCGGCGGCCACACTTGATCTGACATTCGAACACCGCCCGACGGGGCTGACCCAATTTACGCGCGATCTCGCGCGTCTTGCTGCTTAAAGGTTTTTCCGAAAGTTATTTATGGCCCGCACAGTTCTCGCCTCTCCGACCAAAGAAGTCATCATTGGGTTTGACCAACCCTTCGTTATGATTGGTGAGCGGATCAATCCTACCAACCGTCCGAAATTCGCCAAGGAATTGGCCGCAGGCAACTATTGGCGCGTGATCGCGGAAGCCAAAAAACAAATCGAAGCGGGTGCACAAGTGCTGGACGTTAATGTCGGTGTGCCGCTAACCGACGAAGCGAAAATCATGTCCGAAGTTATCACCTTGCTACAAACCGAAGTTGATGTGCCACTGGTGATCGATAGCTCTGTGCTGGATGCGCTCGAGAGTGGTTTAGCTGCCTATAAGGGACGCCCTCTCGTTAATTCGACCACGGCCGAAGAAGAGTCGATGGCGCGCATCCTTCCGCTTGTGGCGAAATATGATTGCGCCGTCGTTGCCATCTCCAACGATGATACGGGCATCAGCGAAGATCCAGATGTTCGTTTTGAAGTCGCGAAACGCATTGTCCAGCGCGCCGCCGATTACGGGATCAAAGCCGAAGACGTGGTCGTTGACCCGCTCGTCATGCCGATCGGCGCGATCAATAGCGCGGGTCGCGACGTATTTCGCTTGGTGCGACGTTTGCGCGAAGAGCTGGGTGTGAACACGACCTGTGGCGCATCCAATGTCGCCTTTGGTTTGCCGAACCGTCATGCCGTTCATAACGCCTTCCTGCCAATGGTGCAGGCGTCTGGCATGACCAGTGCGATCTTGAACGTCTATGACGAAGGCTTAGTCCCTGCGATCAAAGCGGGTGATATGCTGGCCGGGAACGATCCGGATTGCGCCAATTGGATCGCGCGAAGCCGTCCGAAACCTGTTGCGGGCGCCGAAGGCGAAGGTGGCGGAAGACGGGGCAGCGGCGGTCGACGTGGGGGCCGTAGTGGTCGACGCGGCTAAACATACGATCATCTTTACCCCGTCCGGGGTTCAGACAACGGCCGACGCAGGTGAGTCGGTTTTCGACGTCGCCTTGCGGGCGGGCGTGGATATTAAATCCGTCTGTGGCGGGCAGGGGATTTGCAAGCGCTGTCAGTGCTCCCTGCAAACGGGTCATCATTCAAAATTTGGCCTGACCGTCACCGATGAGGCGCTATTCAAACTGCGCCCTGCGGAAAAGAAAGCCATTCACGACGGCGAGATGGCTGAAGGCTTACGCCTAGCCTGTCGCGCGAAAATCATGGGTGACGTCGTTATCGACGTTCCGCCCCACGCGCGTCATACGCAAAGCGCGATCCGCAAGGCGGCGTTTGATTTGCCGGGTTCGATTGACCCGCCGATCCGTCTGCAAATGGTGCAGCTGCCTGAACCCACCTTGCATGATCACCTGTCCGACACGGAAAGCCTGATTGAACAGCTCGGCGGCGCGTTGCGCGTTGCGCCCAATCTTGTCTTAAAAATTCAAACGTTACTGGCCGCGCACGACCGCACGGTCATTGCAGTGATCCGCGACGACACGGAGGTCGTTGACCTTTGGCCGCCACAACGAGACGGTCTGTTCGGCGCGGCCATTGATATTGGGTCAACGTCGGTCGCACTTTATCTCTATGATCTCGTATCCGGTCAGTTGGTGCATCAAGCCTCAGCGATGAACCCGCAAATCCGCTTCGGCGAAGATGTGATGAGCCGGGTGAGCTATGTCATGATGAATAAGGGCGGGCGCGAAAAACTCGCGGCTGCCGTACAGGGCCAATTGCGCGAGATGTTGAGTGATGCCTGCGAGGTCGTGGAGGCTGAAGCAGATCAGATTTTAGAACTCGTCTGCGTCGGCAATCCAATCATGCACCACACGTTGATTGGCGTGGACCCGACCCCGCTCGGGCAAAGCCCGTTCACACTGGCGGTCAAAGACTGGATCGACTTGCCGGGTGATATGCTTGACTTGGGACTGCCGCGCCAAACGCGCGTGTCCCTACTACCGCTCATTGGCGGGCATGTTGGCGCGGATACGGCGGCGGCCTATCTGACACAAATGGACCGGATGACCGGACGTTCTGTGCTGCTCGTCGACATTGGCACAAATGCAGAAATTGTCCTGAGTCATGATGGTAAAGTCGCCGCTGCCAGTTCGCCGACGGGTCCGGCGCTGGAAGGCGCGGAAATTAGCTGCGGCGTGCGCGCGTGTGAAGGCGCGGTCGAACGAGTTCGTATCGACCCGGTGACCTTTGAGTGCCGCGTTAAAATTATTGGCCATGACGAGTGGCTCACAGACGCGACGCTTGGTGACCACGCTGTGCCGGGCCTCTGCGGCTCCGCGATTTTCGAAGTGATGGTGGAACTTGCCCGCGCAGGTCTGATCGACCGCTCTGGCCTGTTCCAGCCTGAGGCCGCGCCGGATCGGTTCACACAGGACGGCGGCGTCAGCACCTATCAATTGATCGGACATTTAAGTTTTAAGCAAACCGACATTCGCTCTGTGCAGCTCGCAAAATCCGCGCTCATGGCAGGCGCGCGCTTAGTGGCTGAGGAATTGGGCTGTGAAACATTTGATGAGGTGTTGCTCGCGGGTGCGTTCGGCACTCACTTGGATCCGGCGTATGTCGCGGAAATCGGCATTATCCCGCATAATGGCGCGGAGACAATTAAGGCCGTTGGCAATGCGGCGGGCATGGGCGCGGCCATGTGTCTGACGGACCAAAGTCAGCGCGTCCGTATTCGCGCCGCCGTCAAAGAGATCGTCAAGATCGAGACGGCGCTAGAACCGCGCTTTCAGGATTATTTTGTCGCGGGCATGGCATTTCCGTCTGCCCCGGTGGGCGAGGGCCGCGCGAGCGGACGACGCGGGGGGCGTCGCCGGGATCGCTAAGCGCGAGTGGGTTTAAACAGGCTGAGGCGGGCTCTTTTCGCTAAACCGATGAGTGGTTTTTCGATCAGGTGATAGGTCAGTCCGGCCACGAGCAGCGAGAAGGCGATCAACGCGATAATCAGGATCGGGGCTGGGACGTCACGCAGGCCCGCCACCGTCCACAGTTTCGCCACTAACACCAAGCTGAGCAAGTGTGTCAGATAGAGCGAATAGCTCCAATCGCCCAATCTAACGGCGACGCGGGGGGCGTTTGCGCCGTGTCGATCTAACCAGGCCGCGCCGAGAATCAGCCCGCAGGCTGGACCCGTTAACCGGATCACGCGCGGCCATTCATCTTGGAACGGTCCACCGATGAAAAACCAAATCCCCATTCCGATAAGACCGAGCCCAACTAGCCCGTAAGCGAGGGGGCGCGAGCCTTGAAACCGGAGGTAGATAAGGGCGGTGGCAGCGCCCGCGAGGAATTCAAGGCTGAGCGAGCTAAACAAATGAAACGGAATTGCGCCCGCGGTCTGCCCGCCAAGCTGATTGCCGGCGATGACAAGGCCAGCCCAGATGGCCAGCCCAAAGGGCCGGAGACGGGCGGGGAGGATCAGGATGATCGCAAAGAGGATGTAGAACATCATCTCATACACCAGCGTCCAGCCGACTTCGAGCATTGGATAGGCGTAGGCCGGGACCAGCAAGAGCGAGTTTAAGAGCTGCGGGTCATTGGGCGAGCTGGAAAACACCAGATCGGGGCGGATAAACCAGACGGCTAGGAGAGCGGCACTAATGATCCAATAGAGCGGATAAATCCGCGAGACGCGCGCGAATAAAAATTCCGGTACGTGACGCCCTCCGCCTGCGCGCCAATCGCGTGTAATATAGACCATGATGAAACCACTGATTACGAAAAACAGATCGACCCCCATCATGCCCCAATCCAACTGACTTGGGAGGAGCGGGCGGCTTGCGGTGCGGCCTTCGATCTGCATCAGATGGGCTATCAGGACGAGAAAGGCTGCGACCCCGCGGAGTGCTTGCACATGATCAAGCCGTGTTGGCGTGGCGATAGACATGCAGACCCCATGTCAGAGCGGCGCGAAAATAACCAGCGGAAGAATATGGGTCTGACGTTCGTCTGTTTGATGACGGGACTGTTAGGTTTTTCACAACGGCGTTATATCGACGTCCAAGCCGCAGGCCTGTGACGTAATCACATTAAGTCCGCATGAGCGGGCCGATCTATAGGATTAACAGAGAGACTTCAAAATGACTATTAAGCCCCTCATCGCCGCTGCCTTGCTCGCCACTTCTGTCGCCGCGACGCCCGCTTTTGCGAATCATCACGCCAAAAAAGAAACAAGCGCAAAGATGGCCAGCGCAAACATCGTTGAGACCGCTGTGTCAGTTGACGCGCTGTCCACACTCGTCGCCGCTGTTACAGCGGCAGATCTCGCGGGTGCTTTGTCCGGTGACGGCCCGTTTACAGTTTTCGCGCCGACAAATGATGCGTTCGCAGCCCTGCCAGACGGTACTGTCGCAACATTGTTGCAGGCGGAAAACAAGCCGCAATTGACGAAAGTTCTAACGAGCCACGTCGTGGCCGGAGCCTATGACGCGACCACGCTGACGGCTTTGGCCGAAGCGAATGATGGGATGATCAATCTTACGACCCTATCCGGTGCCAAGCTGACCGCCAAACTCTGGGACGGTAAGCTCTACATCAAAGACGAAAATGGCGGCAAAGCCAGTGTCGCAATGGCCAATGTGATGACCTCAAACGGGATCGTCCATGTCGTGACATCGGTTCTCCTGCCGAAGTAAATCGGTCCACCGAAATGACA
This sequence comes from Litorimonas sp., assembly GCA_051251645.1. GTDB lineage: Bacteria > Pseudomonadota > Alphaproteobacteria > Caulobacterales > Maricaulaceae > Litorimonas. The sequence continues at coordinate 496,299 of JBPOEY010000001.1, forward strand.
GAAGCCCCCGACAATTTGTCGGGGGCTTTTTTATGCGCTGGCCTCATTGCCAGCCAATATTCAGATGCGTGATTAGCGCGGCGCGCGTTTCGCAAGGATGCGTTGCAAAGTCCGCCGATGCATATTCAATCGACGCGCGGTCTCGCTGACATTTTTTCCGCACAGCTCATAGACGCGCTGAATATGTTCCCACCGCACCCTGTCTGCGCTCATCGGATTTTCAGGGGGCTCGGGCGCTTCGCCGCGTGTCGCGAGCAGAGCTTTGCAGACATCGTCAGCATCAGCAGGTTTGGCAAGATAATCGACAGCGCCGCGTTTCACGGCAGAGACCGCGGTCGCAAGATTGCCATAGCCCGTGAGCATAACCATTTTGCTATCAGGCCGCGCTTCATGCAATTGGTCAATCACATCCAGGCCATTGCCGTCTTCGAGCCGCATGTCGAGCACGGCAAAGGCGGGGGGCTTGTCCCGCACAGCGCGGCGGGCTTCGCCGACTGTTTCGCAGGTTAAAACATCAAAACCGCGCTGTTCCATGGCTCGGCCCAAACGGGTCCGAAATGGGGCGTCATCGTCCAAAATCATCAGACTCTTGTCATCGGGCAGCGTATATTCGCTCATGATATATCCTTTTCTGACCTAATTACGGACAGAACGGCGAGACGGCTTCCTGACGACGAAAAATTTACAGTCTTATCCGCAGCGTGATGGGCTGGGGATGGCGCCAACCGCTCCAGACGCCGGCATTTAGGGTGTCAGCTGTTCGATAGGCCAGTGACAGCGGACGCGTGCGCCCCCGATTGGGCTGCGTTCGAAGTAAATCTTTCCTCCCGTCCGTTCGACCAAGGTCGAGGCGATGAAAACGCCAAGACCAAGGCCGCCGGCACTGCCGCTGCGTGCGCGCGACGTGACATAGGGCTGCCCCAAGCGGGTTCGGATGAGCGGGTCGAACCCCGGACCGTCATCATCAATGGTGACAAGGGCGGATGTGTTGTCCACCGTCGCCATTAATTCAACACGTGTGTTGGCGAAATCAACGGCGTTTTCGGTGAAATTCTTGAGCGCGTAGAGCAATTCCGGTCGACGACGAATGATCAGGGGGAGTTGGCCTTCAGGTTGAAAACTGTCGATGATCAAGTCCTTTTCGCGGTGAATAAAGCCTTCGGCCGCTTCTTCTAACAAGTCCTCCAGACTGAGCGTTTCGTGAATGAGGTCCGGCGTATCGCCGCGCAAAGCCAGCTGTTCGAGGATCGCGCGACAACGCTGTGCCTGTTCGAGAACTAGCATGGCATCATCAGACAGCGGTCCGTCGGGAAGTTCGCGCGTCATTTCTTTGGCTGTGACCGCGATGGTCGCAAGCGGTGTGCCGAGCTCATGCGCGGCCGCGGCGGCGAGACTGCCTAGCGCGGACAGCTTTTGTTCTTGCGCGAGCATTTGCTCGGTCGTGGCCAGCGCAGCGCTCATGGTGCGGCTCTCCGTCGTGGCGCGCCATGCATAAAGCGAGGTGAAGCTGGTCCCGACGATGATCCCGGCCAGCATGCCGATTTCGTAAACCCGTGGGAGTCGGAAATCGACGCCTGGGATCCAAGGCAAAGCCTGGTGCCAAAATAGAAGCGCTGTCGCCGCGATTAAAGCGAGGCCTGCCACGGTCGTGAGAACGCGTTTGGACAGGGTCGTGGCAGAGGTCACAACGGGGGCCAGAAACAGGATCGCAAAGGGATTCTCGATCCCTCCATTCAAATAGAGGAGGAGCGCTAACTGCCCAATATCAAACCCAAGCTGCGCAATCGCCTCCGCATCGGACACGCGGCGGTCAAGCGGCAAGCCAAGGCTCACGCCGATATTCACAAGAGCGGCAATCCCGATTACGGCTAACGACGGCCAGATATGAACATCAAAGCCCAAAAGCTGAGCGACAAGCAAGAGGGTCACAGCCTGACCCAATACGGCCCCCCAGCGCAGCAGGACCAACGTATAACGTCGCAAGGCCCCCGTCAGCTGACGGGGTGGCCGGGATGACCCTAAGCTGTCCGTGACGGAGAGGGGCGTTGTCTGTGAGGGGGCGTTCATATGACCGCGGTCTTTCTTCTCTCGGAGGCTCTTTTCTCTGGCGGGCTTAAACCTATATACGGGTGAGCGACCATCACCATGAGACAGATTATGCGCGTTTTATTCTCGACCCTCGCTTTTGCAACTGCAACCACCTTGGTTGCTTGCGGTCCGCAAACAACGGAAGGTGAGGCCGGTCGAGCGGGGCCGACGGTTACATCCGGCGCGGCCGAGATTGGCGGACCCTTCACACTCATTGATGACACAGGCGCAGTGGTGACGGAGGCTGAATTTAAAGGTCAACCAACGCTGGTTTATTTCGGCTTTTCTTACTGCCCGGATGTCTGTCCAATCGCGTTACAGAAACTCGGTGCGGCCCAAGCGCAGATGGGCGACGCCGCGGATGCCGTGCAATTTGTGCTCGTCTCAGTCGATCCGGAGCGCGACACGCCGGAACAGCTGGCCGTTTATGTGACGAATAATGGCTTCCCAGAGGGGCTGAGGGGTTTCACCGGTACGGTTGAACAAATTGACGCGATGAAAGCGGCTTACAAAGTCTATGCGCAGAAGGTGCCGCTGGAAGATTCAGACATGGATTATACGGTCGATCACCAAGATATCGTCTATTTGATGGGCACGGATGGACAACTCGCCAGCTATTACGGGCCGCGCCAGACCCCGGCTGATATTGCCGTTGGGGTTCGGCAATATTTAATGGCGAATAACTAGCGGCTCGCGCCGGGTTCCCACAACACATCGTCCGCGCCTTGGTTGTTGCACCAGCGCGCGGCCACGAATAGAAAGTCCGATAGCCGGTTAATATAGGCGAGGGCCTGTGGATTGACATCTGTGCCATCCGCCAAAGTCACCATCATGCGTTCGGCGCGCCGGGCGACAGTGCGGGCTTGGTGAAGATAGGCCGCGGGCGCGGATCCACCGGGCAGGATAAAACTGGTCAGCGCGCTCATGTCCGCGTTGAGCGCATCTAAATCTGTTTCCAATTGTGTCACCTGCGAGGCGACGATCCGCAGGGCATATTCGCTATCCGTGTCGCCAGCGGTAGGCTGGGGCGTTGCGAGGTCAGCGCCCAAATCGAACAATTCATTTTGGATGCGCGCTAAAATACGATCAAGCCCAAGGTGGGTCAGGTGCAGCCGGACCAGACCAATCACACTATTGGTCTCATCCACCTCACCGTAGGCAGAGACACGCGTACTGTCTTTGGACAGGCGCGACCCGTCGACCAAGCCGGTTGAGCCGTCATCGCCGGTGCGCGTGTAAATTTTGTTGAGTTTGACCATGGGGCGTCTGCGTGTTTAGCCGCCGTTGCGGATTTTGAAGGCGAAATAAAGCATGGCGATGGCAAAGGCCTGAGCGCCAACCCGTTTCCACATCCAGTTGTTCGACTGTTCGCGCGCGACTTTACCCGTGCGCGCCATTTGTGAGCCGCCGATCACGAGCGTGACAACGACGTAAAGCATGGCAAGGGCCGCGAGGCTGATGAGGACGTAAAACATGGGACAATCTCTTTTAAGTTTTCTGAACCTTTATACGGATGAAACTCAGTTTGGCTGTGATTAAAATACACCATCCACAGAAAAGCGTGTCTGCGCGCCTGACTCCGGCGAAGCCACACGGGTAGGAAACAGATCGATCCGCAGACTGATAACCCCACGCCTTAGACGAGAGATATTGCCATGATGAGTGAATCCGACCGCGTAGACCAAATGGGTGATGCCACCCGCGAAAAACTGCGTCAGTTTATCGCGCGCATCGAACGGCTCGACGCTGAAAAAGCCGAGCTGACGACGGATATTCGCGAAGTCTATTCCGAAGTGAAATCATTTGGGTTCGACACCAAGGTGTTGCGGAAGATTATTTCCCTGCGCAAGCAGGATGTTAATGAGCGCGCCGAACAAGAAGCGCTACTGGACCTCTATATGGACGCGCTTGAAGACTAAGCCGCCCGCGATAGGCTCGCCGTCTTCCCATTTGCTCTCGCGATATTTGTTCGCTATATGTTCCGCCATGTCCGATTACGACAAACAGCAATGGCAGGCGGAGCAAGCGGCGCGGGATGCGGCGCTCGAGACGCAACGCGAGAAAGAACAAAAGACGCGGGAGCGTTCGGCGCGCAATGCGCAGCGCAAATTAGAGCGCTTGCACCGGACCTTAAAAGACAAAGGCGAAATTAGCGACTTTGAGGATGAATTTGCCGAAAGCGTCGCGGAACGCCTCGATAAATTCGGATCGGCTTTTCAAGACCGGGAGAAAGGTCGTCCGGGCGACGCGCTCTCTTTTGCGCAGAAACGCGTCGTTGCGGCGATGAACCGCAAGGTCAAAGATTTAAAGAAAAAGCCTCAAACTGCGGGGGAGCCGGACGCCTTAGAGCGTCCCCGGTTCGAGCACAGCCAGCCCCGCTCTTCGTTTAAATCAAAAAAGCCAAAATTTACCCCACGGGTTCGGCAATTGGATGAGGGGTTTGATGAGCCAGCCACGCCGACCGAAGGCGCCACGCCCGATCCTGAACCGTCTCGTCCGCCAGTGGGAAAGCCGTTTTTGCGCATTGTCAGCAATAACGGTTAAACGTCTTAAAGGAGATTACCCTCTGGGGGCTCATCCTCAAATATGTAGATCACTTCGCCCGCGACTTCTTCATTCGGTGTAATCTCAATGGCGGGGACAGGCTCATAGCTGGTCGTTTCAATGGCGGCAGGTTCTACAGATTCAATATCGTCCTCTAAATCGGGCAACGCATAGCCACGTTCCCATGTTGGGCTGTCCGCGACACTGACACCATAAAGATACTCCTTTTTCGAAATCAGCACATCGCCATTGGCGAGATCGATAAAAATCTGCGCGGCTTGCGTCCGGGTTTGACCGTTAGCCTCAGAAAAGGTGGTGAACTCAGAAAAGTTAATCACGCCATCGGCATTGGTATCAATCTGATTGAAATTGCTGGGGGCTGAACTGGCGTGAACGGGAATGGCAACGATCAGCGCCGTCGCGGTAGCTAGCGCTAAGGTATGAAAACGGGGCATGGGGTCTCCTCTCTTTCGGTCTGGATTGATAAAACACCCCATGATCATGGCCGAAAAAGGGCCGTCTCAAGGTCATTTCGTAAGCTTTGGGAAACCACAGCGAGACCGAGACCGTAATCCGTGCGTCAAAGCGCCAAACAGACTTGTAACGACGCGAGGGCTCCGCCAAGGCAGCATTATGGATAAAACCGCCCCAATTTTGCAGCTCGACACTGTCTCAAAATCTTTCAGCGGTGTGCCCGCGGTCAAGAATGTCAGCTTTGAGGTCAGACCTGGCGAAATAGTTGGGTTCTTGGGCCCCAATGGCGCTGGGAAGACAACCTCGCTCCGCATGGCACTCGGCTATGTCAAACCTGATTCTGGCGATGTTCGGCTCTTTGGCGGTCTCCCCGGTGAATCCGCCTTTGGCCGGGTTGGTTTTCTTCCCGAAGAACGCGGGCTTTATAAAAAACAGACGGCGCGTGAAGCGATCGCGCATATGGCGCGACTGAATGGGATGAAACGGCGAGACGCCTTTGCCACGGCTGATGATATGCTTGACCGATATGGGTTGGGTGATGCCAAACGTAAGAAAAATAAGGATATGTCCAAGGGCATGGCGCAGAAAGTTCAGCTGCTGTCCGCGATCGCGCATGATCCGGAATTTTACATTCTTGACGAGCCGTTTTCCGGTCTCGACCCTGTCAATCAACAAGTGTTGGAGTCGATGGTGCGAGAGATTGCCGCGCGCGGGCGGACGATTTTGTTTTCGACCCATGTGATGGAACATGCTGAACGGCTTTGTGATCGTATCATCTTGATGAGCCGCGGCGCCAAAGTGTTTGATGGGACAGTCTCGGACGCGCTCGACTATGCGCCGCGCCGCGTGATCTTGGCGTCAGAAAATAGCGGTCTGGCAGAAATAGTCACGCCGTTTGCGCTCGATATGGAGCGCCGCGCCGATGGTGCGCTGGATTTGCTGCTAAAACGAGAGGCGCAAACTCCGGATATTTTAGAGCGCTGTGTCCAAGCGGGGGTCCGTTTGACTCGGTTTGAACCGAAACGGGCGAGCTTGCATGAAGCCTTTGTCGCTCTCGTCGGGCAAGACGGGCTGGATGCGGACGCTGCTGAGATGACAGAGGAACTCGCCTAATGTCCGACCGCTCACTCTCTCGTCGTAAGGGCTTGCCCAAATTCTCTCGTATCTGGCTGATCGCGATGCGTGATTTCATGGGCTATGTGAAAACGTGGGGCTTTTGGCTCTCTTTCCTCTTCCCCGTGCTCTTCATGGGCTTTGGCGTCGTGATGCAAACGACGGATATCGATTTTTCGCCGCCCCGCTATGAAACCGTCATTGATGAAACGGACGTGCATGGTCAGGCGATTGTCGCGTCCTATGCCGCGGACCGGAATGCGCAAATGACGGGGACGGTGCAGGGGATGGCGGCGTTATTGCCAGAGTCCGAGCAAGAGGATTTTCGCGCCCGTGTCGAACGAGACGGCGCCGCGGCTGGACTGGCCGAATTACAAGACCGCTATCCAATGGTGGCTGCGCAAGTTGAATTGCCGCCGGCCTCGATGGTCTTCGTTGCTCCCCCGGCTGCCACCCTTGAGGCGTTAGCGCCGTGGTTGGAAGGGGAGCGCTCGCTCGACGTGAACGGTAAATCGGTCCGCTTGAACGGGGTCATTATTATTCGCGGCACAGCAGACGAGCCTGAGCCGCAATATTGGTCCAAAAACTTCAATAACGCACCGGCTCAACGGTTGATGGAAGATTATTTCAGAGATCTGGCGAAGGCGCGCTTCCTTGAGGCTGGTGGGCTGTCTTCGGACGCTTATGATGAAGCCTTAAAAGGCCGAACCAAGGTTTCTGTCTTTGACCCTTCGAAATTATCCGGAGCGACGGCCGATGATACGGCGGCCGTGTCCATGCTTGATCGTTTGCCCTTCTTTGCCGGGATTGGGCTGGCGTTCTTCCTCTTGATGACAATTTTTGCGGGCTCTTTCATGCTGTTGACCTCAATGATTGAGGAGAAGATGAATAAGCTTCTGGAAATGATGCTGGCGTCGACGCGGTTTTCCGAAATTATGCTCGGTAAAATGCTCGGCGCAGCCCTGCTAACCCTGGCGTCGCTCGCGCCCTATATTCTTGTTGTCTTAGTCGGGCTGATTGGGTTCTTCTTTTTTGGCAATCCAGAACAGGCCGCCGCTATTCGGGAAGCGTTCCCCCTGTCGACCGTCGTGACATCGATCATCTTCCTCGTGCTCGGCTATATGTTCTATGCGGCGATTTTGATTGCTCTGGGCGCGCTCGCGCAATCGATGCAGGACGCGCAGACGCTGTCGCTGCCCGTGATGCTGGTCTTATTTATGGGTCTGGGCGTAATTGTGTTTGGCGTGAATGCGCCGGATAGTCCAATCGTGATCTTTGCGTCGATTTTCCCACTCACTTCGCCCTTTGCCATGATGATCCGCCTCGCGAGTGAGCCGCCGCTTTGGCAGGTCTTGCTATCAATGGGACTGCTCGCAGGCTCTGTTGTTGCCGTCATGTGGGTGTGTGCGCGCATTTTCCGCTTTGGCGTGTTGTCTGGATCAGGTGTCAGCGCGATTGGCAGCTGGTTCCGTCGCACGATTTTGCGAAAGTCAGTTTAAAACCTATATGACAGCTATGACCCCAGATGTTGCCCGGAATGCGATTGTGGATGCGGCCTTAAGTGACGCCGCCTTCGAAGGTTGGACCGACGTCATGCTGGCCAAGGCCGCACAAAAAGCGGGTCTGCCGAAAGGGGCGCCAGCGCTTTATTTCCCGGATGGTGTCACCGCGGTTATTCAATTCTGGTCGGACCGGATGGATAGGGCGGCGCGGGACAAGATTGAAGCCTTAGACCTCGCGACTTTGAAAATCCGTGAGCGGATCACAGAGTCTGTTGCAATTCGCCTGTCCGAAGTCGGACGCCATGAAGAAGCGGCGCGGCGCGCCCAAGCGCGTTTGTCTCTTCCTGACGGGGTTGGAACAGCCGCAAAAATCACGTGGAACGCGGCGGATATGATCTGGCGCGCCATTGGCGACACGTCCACGGACGGGAATTTTTACTCGAAACGCGCGGTTCTCTCGGCTGTCTTGGCATCGACGGCCCCGATTTGGTTGTCTGATACGCTGCCCGGCAAGCCTGATGCGCGTCGGTTTTTGGGCCGCCGCATTGCCAATGTCATGCAGTTCGAAAAGGTGAAGGCGCAGGTTCGAAAAGCGACGGCTAACGCCCCGAACCCGGCGGAAATTTTGGGAAGCCTCCGCTACGGTTTGCCTAAGGGCGGATTGCCGACCCGTCGTCGTAAGCGTCGTATCCGGCGTGGGTCTGGATGATTGGGGTGGTCACACGCGTGAGGGTGTGGCCAATGCGCTCATGATGTCGGCGGGTCCCCACTGGCGGGCATTAGTAGAGCGGCTTAATTGGGGTGAATTTAAGCCGCTCACATTATGTTTGGTTCAAGCGCTAAACGGGGTGCCCCTCCTTGGTTTAGAGGATTAAAGCACTATTAAATATGGGCTATACAAATCAAGTCATAGCCAAATTGGACTTTTCCCCGTCATCACAGTTTAGCAATCAAGTATCCATTTCTTGCCACCACAATTGACCGTGACTGGGTCGTCAGATGGTTGAACACATCGACCACTATCCCAACAAAAATACTTCCAACTTCCGCCACAGCACATTTGGCAATAAGTTTTACCGTTTTTTGTTTTTCTCCTAATGTGACCATTGGTGCAGCCATCTAGTGATTCTGCATCAGCGTCATCATCATCCGTTTTTGTTAACCCTTCGGTCAACGCTTGGTCGGTCTCTTGACCCGGTTTACAATTTTTTATTTCAATTTTATCGTTACTCATGTTTCGTCTCCTCCTGTTTGAAGCATCACAATATCACGACTTTTACCTCGAGACCGTGACGGCCATCACGGTTAGAGTTGACTGTAATGATTGTGTTTATTTGAGCGATTTAGGCTGTTTTTCTAACATCCGCTTTCGCTGCAAAATGCGCGTTAGGTTAACGGATATAGGCCCATGATAAGGCAATTGATAAAACCCCATCCCTGCTTACCGCCTTCTCAGAACTAAATCCCGCGACAATCGACACAACCCCATCCCCGCTTACCCAAACCATGGTCATTTAGCCTCACCCGCTTCGGACACGAGAGAGGCATTATTCTCAGGCTGGCGGGGGTTTGGTGGGCTGGACGATGGGCGAGGTAATGCGGCGCGCATGGTTCCATCCGGCGGAACGACTGATGACGATTAGCGGATGAGAACGAGCGGATTAACGGCGAGATTTACACCTCGTCGCCGTGCGCCTTCGCGACATCGGGCGGTTGGCGGGTGTGGGATCGAAAGTCCTGTGTCCCGTCTCATCGTCACCGGCGTGAGCTCATAGCGGGCCGTCGGGGCACGGCGTTTTTGATCGGGTGCGTTCACCAAGCGCGCGGGTTCGACCCTGTGTAAATCGGTATCTCAATTCTCTATCCGTCACAGGGTAGACCCCGCGCTCGTGTCATTTTGATCACGAAACGTTGTTTGCCGACCCCGCGATGGGCGGTAGGACATATTCCTATGTCTTGAGATTGGAGCCGTTCGCTGCGCTCTCGGTTCCTTGCTTTTTGATCCCCCGGATCAAAAAACTGCGTCACAAAACAACCGAGGATGCCCCTTTGCCCGGTTCGCGGTTTGTCCTAGACGCCCCCTAATGGATAATGCCCCTGAATTCACCGTCTCGGAACTCGCCGGGAATATTAAACGGACGATTGAGGAGAGCTTTGGTCGTGTGCGTGTGCGCGGTGAGTTGGGGCGCGTCACGATTGCGAAATCCGGTCACTGCTATTTGGATATGAAAGACGACCGTGCGGTGATTAATTCGATCATCTGGAAAGGGACCATGTCCCGCCTCTCCATGCGCCCCGAAGAGGGCATGGAAGTGATCGTTGAGGGCAAAATGAGCACCTATCCGGGGCGGTCCAACTATCAGCTTGTGATTGAGAAGATGGAACTCGCGGGCGAAGGCGCGTTGATGGCCTTGTTAGAGCGCCGCAAGAAAGCCTTTGCAGCCGAAGGCCTGTTCGACGCAGATCGCAAGCGCGCCTTGCCGTTCATGCCCAAGGTCATCGGGGTTGTGACCTCGCCGACCGGGGCCGTGATCCGCGATATTTTGCACCGGATCGAAGACCGCTTTCCGGTGCATGTGTTGGTCTGGCCTGTACTGGTCCAAGGCGACAAAGCCGCACAGCAAATTGCAAGCGCGATTACCGGATTTAACCATGCCGACGGGTTTCCCCGTCCGGACGTGCTAATCGTCGCGCGCGGCGGCGGCTCGCTGGAGGACCTGTGGTGCTTTAATGAAGACATCGTTGTGCGGGCGGCGGCCAATTCGAACATTCCGCTGATCTCTGCTGTCGGCCATGAGACCGATTGGACGTTGATTGATTATGTTTCGGACAAGCGCGCACCGACGCCAACGGGTGCGGCGGAAGTCGCGGTGCCAGTGCGTGACGACTGGTTGGAAACGGTCGCGGACTTAGGTTTACGGCTGATGCGCGGCTTACGGCGCAGTGTGAATGACCGTGAGGTTCGTCTTCGCGGCGCGCGCTTGCCGCATCTCAATACAGTCCTCGGGCCGCCGACCCAACGACTCGACGCGGCGCGCCTGCCATCCTTGACGCGCCTGTTGGATCCGAAACGGATGCGGTTAAATGCGTTCGGATCGCGACTGATCGACGGGGGGTCGGCGCAACTCAAACGCCGCACGCAGGATCACGCGCAACGCTTGAACCGGGTGCAAGGGGCGTTACTAGCGTCGGCGCTGCGGGGCTTGGATGATCGCCGCAATCGGCTCGGCCGGGCGGCGAGCCTGCTCGACGCTTACAGCTATCAGGGGGTGTTAAAGCGCGGCTATGCATTGGTCACAGACACGGAGGGCGGCGTCATTCGCTCTGCTGATACGCCCGTTTCGGGGCAGGGCGTGACACTCACATTCGCAGACGGCAAACGCGCCGCCGTCATTGACGGGGCAACAGCGCGCAAGAAACCTGCGAAGAAACAAAGCACCCCACCCAATTCGCCACAGGCGTCGCTCTTCTGAGTCGGGCCTGTTTTAATTTCCGCGCGCAGCCCCTATGTCGAGGCCATGAACATGTTTTTTCAAAAAAAAGGCGAAGCGCAGCTCCATTACGGCAGCTCTGACTTCACCATCCTCGAAGGCGGCGGCTACGTGACCTGCGCCACAACGGGCGATAAAATCCCACTCGAAGAATTGCGCTATTGGAATGATGAGCGCCAAGAAGCCTATAAGGACGCGGATGCGGCCTTGAAGGCGTTTCAAAAGGCGGGTGAGGTATGAAGCGGCTGGCGATAGCAGCGATTTTATTAGTCGCGTGTAGTGTTCAGCCTGAGGCGGAGGCGCAGATTGCTCCTGTCGAGGCGCAAGAACAGCCAACGAAGCCCGAGATAAAATCCGTACAAGATTTGCTTACTCAAGTGCGAGCGGATGCAGAGGCTAACGGTCAGACTAAAACCGTGACCACAGATCATGATGCGTGGCCTGCGAAACCGCAACTCAACTGCCACGGCATCACCAAACAGGGCGGCATGGTCATTTGCCAGACCGCTCCGAATGCGCGCGTCGAAGTCGGCAGGGCTGAAAACGACACTTATGTCCAAACGGCTGACGCCAACGGCGTCATCATTATCGGTTTTGACCGTGATGAACCCGCCGCTTTTGCGCGCGTTGGCGAACGTCGCGTCAATTTCACCATTGAGCCGCGCGAGTACGACACCTCTGTGATCAACGGATTGCCGAGAAATATGGTCAATGAATATTCGGAAAGCGATCTCAAGCGTATCCGGGCCGCGACCGCGCGCAAGAAGGTTGGCTTTGCCTCTAAGGTCGAAGAGATCGGCTTTAAGGACGGCTTTATCTATCCGGTCACGGACCATATCAAGACAACCAATTTCGGCGCGCAGCGGATCCTCAATGGCGAACCAAAGCGTCCGCATTTCGGTGTTGATTTGGCCGCGCCCAAAGGCACGCCGATTTTGGCGCCCGCGGACGGCATCGTCTCGATGGCGGATGATGACATGTATTTCGAAGGCTCTCTGATGTTGATCGATCACGGGCAGGGGCTGATTTCCTATTATTTGCACAATGAAGACGTGATGGTCACCGAAGGCCAACGCGTTGTTCAGGGAGAGCAGATCGGGACCGTCGGCAGCCGCGGCCGCTCTACGGGTCCGCATTTATGCTGGCGATTGAAATGGCGGGGCCGTAATCTTGATCCTGAATTACTGACGGAGTGGCCGACGCATGGCTAAGTTACCACAAGATTGCCAAACTATGGTGGAGGTTCGTGCCGGCGTTGATGCGCTCGATCGTGAGCTCGTGCGCCTGCTGGTGACTCGGCAGGGCTATATGCATGCGGCGGCGCGGATCAAGCCGACCCGCGAAGCGGTTTATGACGCGGACCGAATCGAAGATGTGGTCGCCAAAGTGCTCGTTGAAGCCCGAACGCAGGGACTCTCGTCCGATATCGCCGAGCCGGTTTGGCGGACACTCATTGAGCGTTGCATCGCGCATGAATTTGATCGTTGGGACGCAACGCGTGAGAAAAAATCGGCATAAAAAAGCCCCCAGCAGAACCGGGGGCTAAAACTTGTCAGGAGGCTGGGTTTACTGGTCCGGTTTCCAGTCGCCAACGGCCATACAGGTTCCATCAGGTTGGATGGTCGTGCCTTCGGGGCAGTCAACTGACGGGGTGACATAACCTTCATCGTCAACGGTCGTGTCTACATCTTCATCGACGGTTTCGCCTGTCTCGTGCGCCTCGCTTTTTTCAGTGTCCCACATGTCCTCGCTTGTGTCGGCAAGTTCATCTGTGGTCTCTTCAAGATCGTCCGCAGCTTTTTCAGCCTCTTCGATCATTTGCTCAGTTTTCATTTTCGCATCAATGTCAGGATCGACGTTGGAATTTTGCGCAAATGCAGAGGGTGCGGCGAATGCAAAGGCAATCGCGGCAACGCCTGAAAGAAGTGTTTTCGTCATGAGGGGTCTCTTTTCCTATTGTGGCCCAGCGATGGTGAATTAGCCACCAGATTAGGGCGAGAGTTTGGCGAAAAGAGACTCTGACTGCGGTTAATCTTTAACTTTGGGACATTAATAATTATTGGCCAACACGCGGATAATACCAGACACGGCGGATTAAATTGTCCTCAATCTGATAAACTGTGAGTGCGCTTTGTGCCTTTTTCTGGCCATCTTCTGTGACCCATGACGCAGTTTCGGTGACGCTGACATAGTCGCCATTGACGCTCCAATCCCGAAGTGTGCCTATGACTGTTGGGTTCGACATACGATAATCGGTCATGATGGAGGCTAATTCTTCACGGCCCACAACATCCACGATGACGGTGGAATCCACGATGCGGAGCCATTCAATATCTGCATGTTCAACCTGTCCCATCGCGGCAATATCGCCTGCGTTAAAGGCCTCGACATGGGCGACGACAACCGGATGAGGGGTGGCCGCAGCTTGGCATGCGACGATCAAGACAGCGAAGACGGTGATGAAAATTGGTCTCATGATTTGACCTTATAGACGGGTTTGGGCCAACGCCGATGCACCCAGAACCACTGCGCCGGGTTTTCGCGGATGCGGTCTTCGATGAAAGTCGTCACCGCGCGCACGCCAGCTTCGACATCGGTATCTCGGTCGCCCACTCGTTCCCAGTCTAAGGGAGGATAAAATTTGACATGAAAGCGCGGGCCGTCTCTGACCACGCATATGGGCAGGATGGGACGTTTTGTTTTCAAAGCTAAACGTATCGCGCCCTGCGCTGTCATGGCGTCCTGTCCAAAAAACGGTAGTTTTAGCCCTGTATTGAATTTTTGGTCATTCATAATCGCGATGCTCTCGCCATTCCGGAGGGCTTGGAATAATTCCCGCCCACCGCGATGCGTCGATTTTTGAACCAAAAATTTCGTGCCATAAGCTTCGCGTTGCTCACGGACTCGCTTATCGATCAGCGGATTATTGATCTTGCGGTAGGTCACGCGAACAGGCTCAGACGATTGTGTGAGCACAGTCGCCATGACTTCCCAATTAGCGAAATGTCCGGACACGATGATGCCGGGTGCGTTGTCGAGGAAATAGTTGAGTCCTTCAACCGTGACAGCCGTGCCGTTGCGGGGCGGAATATCGTCAAAGGCACGCATTCGGTCTGTCAGCGCGAATTCTGCAAAGGTGCGGCCCGTATTGTCCCATTGATCTCGTAGATAGGTCTTCATCTGCGCGTCTGTTGCGCCTGGAAAAGCGATCCGCATATTGGTCTGTGCAATGGCATGTTTGGACGTCAACGGACCGATCAGCCGTAATAGAGCCCCGCCAAGCCAAGAAGCAAAGCGAAACGGCAATAGTCTTAACAGCCCGGTGAACACATCATAGCCGAACGCTTCGACCCGGTGCGCGAGTGTCACGGGGTCGCTCATAGAGGCTTGCCGGGATGGGAGGCGGCGCTGTTGATGATTGGATGAAGGAGGCGGCGTAGGGTGAGCTCATCGTCGAATTGGACCTCGACCGGAAAGGCATGGATGCCACGGCGGTAGCCTGATGGTAGGCGAACATGGTCTTTTTCAGTCGTAATCAACGTGGCGTTATTTTCTGAGGCTAGCACAAATAGACCTTCGATCTCAGTATCTGTAAACTGGTGATGGTCGGCAAATGGAACTTCCTCAACCAATTCTGCTCCCATGCGACGGAGTTGGTCGAAAAACTTATTGGGCCGTCCGATGCCCGCAAAGGCGCACAGCTTGCCCTGCGGGGGTGTTTCTTGGGCGGCGAGAAATGCAGAGATTACGACTTGCCCCGACAGTTGCTCGGCGAGATGCTGATCAATCTTATAGTCCGCATTCGGTTTCATCAAAATGACGGCGTCCGTGCGCGACAAAGCGTCGTCGAGCGGTTCGCGCAAAGGTCCTGCGGGAAAGACGCAACCATTGCCAAAGCCAACTTCTGCATCGACGACCAATAAAGAGAGCGTTTTCTCGAGCAGCGGATTTTGATGTCCATCATCCATGATGATCGCGTCTGCGCCTTCGGACACAGCGGCAACCGCGCCTTCATCGCGTGCGGCAGCGACCCAGACGGGGCCAGACCGTGCGATGAGCAGCGGCTCATCCCCGACGTCTTCGGCTGTATGGCGCGGGTTTACAGGAACGGGGCCCTTAAGTTTCCCGCCATAACCGCGGCTCAAGCCGTGAGCATTGACGCCCATGCGGCGGAGGCTCTTGAGCAAATAAATAGCGACCGGAGTTTTTCCGGTCCCGCCCAGCGTCGCATTGCCGACGCAGATTACGGGCACGCCCGGGTCGAGCGGTGTTGTACGCTTCCGTCGGCGTCGTCCGCCCCACGCATAGAGCGCGCCAAGTGGGCGCAGCACGGTGCGGATCATCGGCGCACTGTCGCGGCCCTCGCGAATATTCCAGAACTCTGGCGGTCTCATGTGGGGCGCCTCACAGCAACTGCTCCAGTTCTTGGATCGTCCGATCAAGGGTGCCAGAGCTTTGCGAGGCAAACCCTTGCGCATTTGCGGCAATATCGTCCAGCCGCCCATTCAGCCCGTCACGAATAAGGGTCGCGGCTTCACGGGGGTCGGAAATTTTGACGCCGTCGAAATCGCTCATCTTGCGGTATAGGTCGATAAAGCTGGCATGATAGGGCCCGGTGATGACGGGCACGCCAGCGCGTGCGGCTTCTAGTGGATTATGGCCCATCAGTGATGCATGAAATGATCCCCCTAAAACGCAAACATCCGCGAGCGCGAGCGCGAGCCCCATTTCGCCCATTGTGTCCATGACATAGGCGTGTCCGCGCGGCTTGCCCCCGCCCGATCGTGGCGTCGTGCCCAATCTATTCGCGATGGCTTTCCCTCGCTCAGGATGGCGGGGTACCCAAATCAGATAGGCTTCTTCCCGCAAGGTCGATAGGAGCTGATGGAACACGTCTTCCTCAGCCTCATGCGTTGACGCAGCTAACCAGATTTTTCGATCACCAATATCTGCCCGGAGGGCATCAAATTGCGTGTGGTCAAAATCAAGCGCGGGGGCCTCAAATTTGAGGCTTCCAATGTTAGGCACGGTTGCATGGGACAGCTGTGTGATTCCATCTGCCGTTTGTTCATCTGCAGCGAGGATTGTCGTGAAGGCCTCAAAGACGGCGTAGGCAATTGGTCGTCGTTTTGCCCAGCTTGTTAGTGATTTTTCGCTCATACGGGCATTGATCAGGGCAAGCGGAACGCCCGCGCGTTTCGTTGTCCAAATGAGGTTAGGCCAAATTTCGCTTTCTGCAAACACAGCCAGATCAGGGCGCCAGTGGGCAATAAACCGGGCTGTCGCGCGCGGCGTATCCACTGGCAAATATTGATGGATTGCTCCTTTGGGGAGTTGGTCAGCCATCAAATCGGCGGAGGTCTTGGTGCCGCTAGTGACAAGCACACTGCGCCCCGGTGTTTCAAGCAAACGGGCAATAATTGGTCGCAACATTTGTGTCTCGCCGACGCTCGCTCCGTGGAGCCAAATCATGGTTCCTATGGGGCGCTTGACGCTTGTTCGGCCATAGCGTTCGCCGATGCGGGCTCGGTCTTCCTTACCCGCTCTGACACGCTTGTGGATCAGCAGGGGTAAAAACGGCGCGATCAGCGACGTCACAATGCGGTAAGCTAGGGGCGTCTTGAGTGGATTATTCACGCGGCTAGCACCGGGTTATGTCCCAGAGCCGTATCGGCTTCGGCCATGGCTTGGTTCATGTCAGCTTCGACCTGTGCACGGATTGTTTCCATCTCAGCCTCTGTGGCTGTCTCTGCGATTCGTACAGGCGTCCCCCAGACAATTTGACCGCGACCAAAAGGGAGTGGCAGGACAAATCGGTCCCAACTGTTGAACTGTTTACGGTTCGCGACGGAAAATGTGCATGGCAGAATGGGTGCACCCGAAAGCTTGGCCAGGCGGAATGGCCCGATGGGCACGCGCTGCCGTGGTCCGCGGGGTCCGTCCGGTGTGATGACAATGCAGCCGCCCTGTTCAATTGCATCAAGGATTTCTCGCCCGGCTTTGCCGCCGCCTTTGATCTTTGTCTTCGCCGCATTTTTGGCGGATCCACGCACAGTGGAGAGGCCGAGCCAGCGGCATGTCCACGCCACAACAGCCCCATCGCGTGATTTTGAGATCAGAACATGCGGATGCTGGAACCGTTTTTTCCACGCGCTCGTAAGGAGAAGGAAGCGAGAATGGAACGTCAGCGCGATCAGTCCATTACCGCTACGAATAACGGGGTCGGCCCGGTCTGCGTGAAGAATTTCCCAGCGCGTCGTATATTTGACCAGCGTCATCCACAGTGCGACAAGCCCGCCAAGAAGGGCCTGCATGAACGCGGAGCGCATCAAGCGTTTGAACACAACTGCCCTCCCTGATAACGGCCACCTTCAACATGACGTGGGCTATATGGCTGACTTAGGCGACAAACCTCTCGATCTCAACGATCCAAAAGACCGAAAGCAGGCGCAATATGACCTGACGTGGGGGGATCATGGATTCCTCCGTAAACGGTTTGCCAATCGGCATGATTTGGGCGGCGGTATGTTCCGCGAAAACCAGCCCTCGCCAGACCGCATCAAAATCTGGGCCGATGAAGGCATAAAGACTGTCGTCAATCTCCGGGGGCCGTCGCCCAAAGGCTTCTATTTGTTGGAAAAAGAAGCCTGCGAAGCGCATGGCATCGCGCTAGAAAATTACCGCATGTATTCACGCGACGTGCATACGGTGGAGCGCTTACTCGGCACGAAAGAGCTGTTTGACCGGATTGAATATCCCGCTGTCATGCATTGCAAATCAGGGGCGGACCGGACCGGCGTTATGGGTGTGCTCTATCGTCACTTCCGCATGGGCGATTCGATTGAGGACGCGATGGAGCAACTCTCGTTCAAATACCTCCATGTCCGTCAGGGCAAAACGGGCATGCTCGACTTTTTCTTCAAGGATTTTCTTGCCTATCAGGTGGACCATCCGGACGTGTCATTCGAAGACTGGGTCAAAGGCCCCTATGACCCGGCGGACGTAAAGGCACGGTTTATGGCACAGTGGAGCGGCAATCCGATTACGGAACTCATACTGCGGCGGGAGTAAGAAACGCAGTTTCGTTTGGCACCATTCTTCTTTTGAGACGTAAAAAAGGCTCAAACCAAGAGGAATTAATATGTCATCCCCCAAAGTCGCAATCATCGTCACCTCTCACACAGAGATGGGCGGTCCTGATACTGAGCCAACAGGCGTTTGGCTCGAAGAACTGACAACGCCTTATTATGATCTGACTGACGCTGGTATGGACGTCGACGTTTATACGATTGCGGGCGGCGCCGTGCCTGTCGATCCCCGCAGTATCGGTGGTGATGATGAGCCAGAGGCAAGCGTGAAGCGCTATCGCGACGACGCGGATGTCCAAGCCATGTTTGACAATACGCCATCAGTTGAGGCCGTTTCAGTCGCTGATTACGATGTTGTCTTCCTGCCCGGTGGTCACGGCACCATGTTTGATTATCCGAAAAGCGCCACCCTCAAATCTATCGTTGAACAGACGCTAATCACAGACAAGCTCTTGGCGTCCGTGTGTCATGGTCCAGCGGGCCTCACCACAGCTGTGGATGCGAGCGGCACGTCAATGATGGCGGGGCGCCGCGTTACAGGCTTCACCAATTCCGAGGAAGACGCGGTTGGCCTCAGCGATACCGTCCCGTTTCTGTTGGAAGACCGTCTAAAAGCCCTTGGCGCAGATTATGTGTCCGGCCCTGATTGGGAACCCTTTGCCGTGCGCGATGGTGGATTGATTACAGGGCAAAACCCGCAGTCTGCGAGCAAAGTTGCGACCCTCATCTTGGAAGCCCTAGAAGAGCGCAAAATAAACGCCTAAGGTCGGGTATGGAATATTTACACACGATGGTTCGTATTGCGGACATTGAGGCCTCGCTCAACTTTTATTGCGAGGCGCTCGGTCTCGAAGAAATGAGCCGATATGAGAATGAAGGCGGGCGTTTCACGCTCGTCTTCCTTGCGGCTCCCGGCGATGCAGAACGGGCGCGTGAGCATAAAGCGCCGATGGTCGAACTGACCTATAATTGGCCGACCGATGACGGCGATGATGAGGCTTATACGGGCGGTCGGAACTTTGGTCATCTGGCCTACCGCGTCGATGATATTTATGTCGTGTGCGAGCGGTTACAGGCCAAGGGCGTGACGATTAATCGTCCACCGCGCGATGGCCATATGGCGTTCGTGCGCTCCCCGGACGGCATTTCCATTGAGTTGCTGCAGCGCGGGGATAATTTGCCCCCAAAAGCCCCGTGGAAAGACATGGAAAATGTCGGGGTCTGGTAATATCGGGACTGCTTCTGCGTTACCATCACATTGTTCGCAGATCGAGTTTCAGACGCCGTATACGACATGTTCGATTTCAAATTCTGAGGACCGAGATCAATGACTGCACATCCATACACCGCAGGACAGTTGCTCCCGAAAGAAACGCCGACACTCGGTAAATTTTCGTGGGAAGACCCGTTCCTGCTCAACGATCAGCTCACCGAAGAAGAGCGGATGATCAAAGAGGCGACAGCCGCGTTTGCCTCTGAGCATTTGGCGCCGCGTATCATTGACGCCTTCGCCGACGAAACTGTCGATCCGTCGCTCTTCAAGATGATGGGCGACCAAGGGCTACTCGGTGTCACATTACCGGAAAAATATGGCGGTCTTGGCGCAGGCTATGTCTCTTATGGTTTGGTCGCGCGCGAAGTGGAGCGAGTCGATTCAGGATATCGCTCGATGATGTCCGTCCAGTCCTCGCTCGTGATCTATCCGATTTATGCCTATGGCAGCGAAGAGCAGCGCCAGAAATATTTGCCGGGTCTGGCGAGCGGTGATTTGATTGGGTGTTTCGGTTTGACGGAACCGGATGCCGGATCGGATCCGGGCGGCATGAAGACAACAGCGAAAAAGGTCGATGGCGGCTATAAGCTCAACGGCGCGAAAATGTGGATTTCCAACGCACCGATTGCGGATGTGTTCGTTGTTTGGGCCAAATCTGATGCCCATGACGGCAAAATCAGAGGTTTTATTCTCGACAAAGGCATGAAAGGCCTCAGCGCTCCGAAAATTAGCGGCAAGCTCAGCCTCCGTGCGTCTGTGACAGGCGAGATCGTTATGGAGGACGTTACCGTCTCCGAGGACGCGCTCATGCCACATGTCGAAGGTCTCAAAGGGCCATTTGGCTGTTTGAACCGCGCGCGTTATGGCATCGCCTGGGGCGCAATGGGCGCAGCAGAATTCTGCTGGCACGCGGCCCGTCAATATGGCTTGGACCGGATCCAATTTGATCGTCCTTTGGCCGGAACGCAGCTGTTTCAGAAGAAACTCGCCGATATGCAAACTGAAATTGGCTTAGGCTTACAAGCCGCGTTGCAAGCGGGTCGCTTGATGGATGAGGCGAAAGCCGCGCCGGAACTGATCTCGCTGATTAAACGCAATAATTGCGGCAAGGCGCTCGATATTGCGCGCGAATCCCGGGATATGCACGGGGGCAATGGCATTTCCGGCGAGTATCAAGTGATGCGCCATATGGTGAACTTAGAGACCGTCAATACTTATGAAGGCACGCATGATATTCACGCGCTGATCTTGGGACGGGCGCAAACGGGTCTTCAGGCTTTCTCCTAGACATGAGCTACGATCACGCGGAAACCGTCCATAAGAATTTTATCTCTCGGACCCGCGCCGGCGATTTTCCGCAGCTGGAGAGTGCGCTCACGTTAAAAGGGGCGGGCCTTACCAGTCATGATCTGGTTGCGCTGTTTGACGCGCAACTCCTGTCACGTCATCTCGACCGCGTGGCGCTAAAGCTGCAAGCTCGCGGGGAGGGGTTTTATACGATTGCGTCCTCAGGGCATGAGGGCAATGCGGCGCTGGCGTGGGCGACACGCCCCGACGATATGGCCTTTCTGCACTACCGTGATGCGACCTTCCAAATCGCCCGGTCCTTGCAAGTGCCGGGCACAACCCCGCTGTGGGATATGCTGCTCAGTTTCTCGACCGCGAAAGAGGATCCTATCTCGGGCGGGCGGCATAAGGTTTTAGGATCCAAGGCACTGGCGATCCCGCCTCAAACTTCAACGATTGCGTCCCATTTACCCAAAGCGCTCGGCGCGGCGTTTAGCATTCCGCTGTCAAAGCGGATCACGCCGGAGCATCAACAGCTCAAGACGGACGGGATTATTGTCTGCACCTTTGGCGATGCGTCACTCAATCATTCGACGTCACAAGGCGCGCTGAATACGGCGAGTTGGACGGCGTTCCAGGGCTCGCCTTTGCCACTGCTGTTTGTCTGCGAAGATAATGGCATTGGAATTTCGACCAAAACGCCCACTAATTGGGTTGAGCAGTCGGTAAAATCCCGGCCTGCGCTTGAGTATTTTCAATCGAATTCCCTCGATATCGTCGCCGCTTACGACACGGCATCACGGGCGGTCGACTTTGTCAGGCGTCACCGCAAGCCCGCTTTTCTTCATGCGAAATGCGTGCGCCTTTATGGTCATGCGGGTCCGGATGCACCGAGCACATATCTATCGAAGTCAGAGATCAAAGCGACTGAAGCGCAAGATCCGCTGCTCTACACAGCGGCGCGCTTGGTCAGTGAAGGTATTCTGACGCCTCACGAGATCGTCGCCCGCTATGAGCAGACGGCGGCCCGTGTCGAGCGCGTGGCGGAGCAGGCAATCAAGCGTCCGAGATTGCAGACGGCAGAGGAGGTCGCGGAGAGTTTGATCCCGCCGACACGTATGAGCGCCGATGTGACCCCGCCCACTGAAAAGGCCCGCAACGCCTGTCTCGGTGACAGCGATCTACGCGCAACGGCCCAGCCGCAACATATGGCAAAGCTTATCAATCTCGCGCTGACAGACCTTATGTTGGCGCATGAAGAGATCATCGTCGCGGGCGAAGATGTGGGTCGCAAAGGCGGCGTTTACGGCGTGACCCAACGCCTCCAGAAACGGTTCGGCGCGCACCGCGTGATTGACTCATTGCTCGATGAGCAAGCGATCCTCGGGCTCGGCATTGGCATGGCGCATAATGGCTTCCTGCCTATTCCTGAAATTCAGTTTCTCGCCTATCTTCACAATGCTATTGATCAATTACGAGGTGAAGCGGCGACATTGCCGTTCTTTTCCAAAGGGCAGTTTACTAACCCGATGGTCGTTCGGATCGCGGGCCTTGGCTATCAGCGCGGCTTTGGCGGTCACTTCCACAATGAAAATAGTGTTACGGCGCTGCGCGATATTCCGGGCCTCATCGTCGCGTGCCCGTCCAATAGTCATGACGCGGTTTTGATGTTGCGAGAATGCGTCAGACTCGCCCGCGAAGAGCAAAGGCTCGTCGTCTTTCTAGAGCCGATTGCGCTCTATATGACACGCGATTTGCACGAACCGAGTGACGGGGGGTGGACGTTTTCCTATCCGCAGCCGGATACGGATGAGGCTATGTCTCTCGGTGATGTGGGGGTCCACGGCTCAGGAAAAGACCTCGCCATCATCACCTACGGCAATGGGGCTTATCTCTCTCAGCAAGCGCAAAAAATTCTTGAATCTGACCATGGTATTGATTGCCGTGTCATTGATATGCGCTGGCTGTCACCTCTGCCAAAAGAAGCGATTTTGAAAGCCGTCGAGGGCGTAGATCGTGTCTTGATCGTCGATGAATGCCGGGAACAAGGCTCGCACAGCGAAGCCCTGATGGCGTTGTTTGCGGAATCCAGTGATCTGCCGACCGCCCGGATTATGGCCGATGATTGCTTCATCGCGACAGGCCCCGCCTTTGGAGTAACCATGCCAGACCGGGATAAAATCGTGAGCAAAGCTGTCGCCTTCGTCAAAGAGACGCAATCATGAGCCAGACGAAGAAAACCGCGCTTGTCGTCTGTCCGGGACGCGGGGTCTATAATGCGGGTGAGTTGGGCTATCTCAAGACCCATCACGCCGACCGTGCGGATTTGATCACGTCTTTTGATACGCAACGATCTGAATTGGGCCAGCCCTTGATTGCGGACTTGGATGGCAGCGAGCGTTTTTCCCGGTCCAAATTCACACGCGGCGATAACGCGTCGGGTCTGATCTATAGCTGCTCTTATGCCGACTTCCTCAGCATTGACCGGGACAGGTTCGACATTGTCGCCGTGACGGGGAATTCGATGGGCTGGTATACGGCGCTCGCTTGCGGCGGTGCGGTGTCCGCTGAGGACGGGTTTCGAACAGTCAACACCATGGGCACGATCATGCATGAGCATGCGGAGGGCGGCCAATTCGTCTATCCGGCGATGGATGACGACTGGCGTTTGATACCAGACACACGGGATATATTGCTCGGCTTGGTCGACAGTATCGAGGATCTGTATGTGTCGATCTATTTCGGCGGAATGATCGTTTTTGCTGGAACGGATGCCGCGCTGGCAGAGGCCGAAGATAAGCTTGAACCCCTTCAAGGGCGATTTCCGATGCGTCTGCCAAATCATGCCGCATTCCACACGCCTTTGATGGCGCCGAATTCTGAGAGCGGGTTCGCGGCTTTGCCACAGACGATGTTTCGGCAACCCACGCTGCCAATGATTGATGGGCGGGGTAAGATTTGGATGCCCGGCGCGGCCAATATCACTGAGCTTTGGGATTATACTTTTGGCACACAAGTCATTGAGACCTATGATTTCACACGATCAGTTCAAACAGGCTTGAAAGAATTCGCGCCGGAGTGCGTGATTGTCTTGGGTCCGGGCAATACGCTCGGCGGAGCGACAGCGCAATCTATGCTGATGTGCGATTGGAATGGTCAGTCAACAAAGGCGCAGTTCTTAGAACAACAAACGATTGATCCGACGATGTTGGCAATGGGGCATAAGGATCAACGAGCGCTCGTCGTTTAGAGTTATTCTGCCGACATCGTCGAGAGGGCCACTGGCTCAGGTAAAAAATCCTGTAAACTCCGCAATTCGCACCATGACATGGGCGCATAAACTTGGCATGGCGCACAACTTATATGCAGGAGAGTATGATGAAGAGCATTGCCGTTCTAGGGTTGGGCAAAGTTGGCGCATTGGCCGCACAATTGCTGGTCGATAGCGACTTTACTGTCGTGGGTGTTGATATGAACGCCAACCCGGACAATCATAATCATGACGTCCGTCGAATTGACGTCACAGACGCGGTTTCGCTTGGCACGCTCTTCGGTGACGTGGATGCGGTGCTGTCGTGTCTGCCTTATCATTTGAACATCGGTGTTTCTGACGTCGCGCATGCGGCGGGCATTCATTATTTCGATCTGACAGAGGATGTGCCGACCACGAACCACGTGCGTAAATTGGCTGAGACGTCCAAAGGCCTGATGGCGCCGCAATGTGGTCTGGCTCCGGGCTTCGTCGGCATTGTCGGCGCGGACTTGATTGAGAAATTTGACGAATGTCGCTCTTGTCGCATGCGGGTTGGTGCGCTGCCACAACACCCAACAGGCCTGATGGGTTACGCGTTTAATTGGTCACCCGAAGGCGTTGTCAATGAATATCTCAATGATTGTGAAGTCATTGAAGGTGGCGAGCGCAAGATGGTCTCTGCCATGGAATGGCGCGAAAAAATCTTCATCGGCGGGTTAGAACTCGAAGCCTTCACCACGTCCGGCGGTCTGGGGACCATGTGCGAGACCTATCTCGGACGGGTCGCGAACATGGACTATAAGACCATGCGTTATCCCGGTCACTTTGACCTGATGAACTTCTTCTTTCACGAGCTTCTGATGCGCGAAGACCGCCAAAAAGCGGGTGAAATTCTCATCAATGCCAAGCCGCCTGTCGAACAAGATATCGTCTATGTTCACGTTGCGGCTGAGGGCATGATCGACGGAAAACTGTCACGTAAAGAATTTGTCGGCGGCTACAAACCGTTGATGATCGCGGGCAAGAGCCGCACGGCCATCGCGTGGACAACGGCTGGTTCCGTTGTCGCCGTGATCGAGATGGTTCGCGCGGGCACGTTGCCAAGCAGCGGGTTCCTTAAGCAAGAAGACATCTCGCTCAGTGCTTTGATGGAAACTCGGACCGGTAGTTTTTACACGCGCTAGTCGGACTTAGTGACTAATCTAGGGGCATCTCAACGAGGCGCTCTTTTGTCGCCCGCTCAAGACCGATTCCGTCGACTGAAGCCCGGTCGACGGTGAAGCCCTGCTGGGCGGTGCGGTCCATGCGAACAGAGACCGCATTGCGGATTTCAGCAGGCGAGAGATGCGGGAGGGAATTCAAGGGCGCGGTGGGGCTAATCAGCATGACCGAGCGGTCAAAATTGCGGTCAGCCGCATGTCCGGGCGCGCCAGCGTGCGCGATACTGGTCGTGCCAATAATGATGCCCGCCATTATGAGGCTATAGCGACGGTTGTGGGATCGTGTGCGTGTCATGAGGCTTATATCACCCTCAAATGAGACCAAACTTTGGCGCAGGTAAGGCTATGCCATGTTAGTTTGAGGTCGTGGAATAGTCAAAAATCCCGCGTGATCCAAGCCTAATTCTAAATCCTACCACTCTATGCCGCTAATACCGTCGCCGACATCCGCTGCGGACTCAGCGTCAGTTTCAGGATCAAAAACATAAGCTTCGGTTTGACTGCTCTCTGATTGATCGAGAAAATCATCGTCTAAATCTGTATAATTTTCATCCGCGAGTGGATTATAGCTCTCACGTGATTCAAATGCGCCCATTACATTAGATTTGGAATCAACGATGATGCGCTCGTATAATTGCGTGCTCGACTCAGATAGCGCCGTTGTTCCAGCTGATTGATGTGTCACCAATTGGGCATAGGTTGTCGGTAAAGGGGCAGCCGTGGTTTCATTTGAGGGTTTTGGATCTACTGCGATGGCTAACGTTGACGCGGAGGCCGTAAGAACCAATCCGGCTATTAGAGATTTCAAAATCATACGGGTCACGATCGTTTCTCCAATTTAACTTGATGACTCCTAATAAACTCTACTGAAGAGAAGACGTTCCCGCCGATTGAAGACGATGACAGTCGGGTATGAAATGTACGGGCTTCAAACACGATCAAACCGCCGGATTATCGGCCCATAAAAAAGTCCCGCCGAAGGGGACCTATCTGATGAAAGGGGATAACCTTATTCGGAAATATCTAGATTTACATCGATTTCGGAATCAAGTTTCGTGCAATATCTGCATCAATGTCACTGGGCGTGTCATCAGAATTGAACCAGCAAGAAGCGCCGTGAGGTTTGTTTTTGTCATGTCCGTGTCACCTATATAACTGCGGAACACCGACTAAACGCCGCCTTATGAGACCTATTCCACCGCCGAAGATTAGAAAATCGTAGGACTTAAGGTCGAAATGTGGCTGTCTGCCTAGAGCTTCAAAATACCGGGCACGATAATCCCGCGCCTCGCGCACGCAGCTAAGACTGTATTACGCAGCAGGCACGCAATAGTCATCGGACCGACACCTCCCGGAACAGGTGTGATCGCGCCTGAAACGGCTTGTGCATCTGCGAAATCGACATCGCCAACAAGCCGTGTACCGGACTTTCGTGTTGAGTCATCAATGCGGTTGATGCCGACATCAATGACGCAAGCCCCGGCCTTGATCCAATCGGATTTGACCATATTCGGGCGTCCGGCAGCGGCAACCAAAATATCGGCGCTACGGCATACGACGGAGATGTTTTCCGTGCGTGAATGCGCGATAGTCACCGTGCAATTCTGTTCCAAAAACAGCAGAGCCGCAGGCTTGCCGACGAGAATGGACCGCCCAATAATTACGCAATGTTTGCCGGACAAATCCCCAAGGGTTTCCTTGGCAAGAATGACGCAGCCTGTCGGCGTGCATGGTCGGAGGCCGAGTTGTCCCAGTAGGAGCCGCCCAGCGCTGGTTTCGGTCAGGCCGTCCACGTCCTTGTCAGGATTAATTTCTGCGATGACGCGGTCGCTGTTGATGTGACTGGGCAGGGGAAGTTGAACGAGAATTCCGTCGACGTCGGGGTCAGCGCTTAGAGTCCGGACGGCTGTAACAACGTCGGCTTCAGAGACATCGGCAGGCAAGCGACGCTCCACACTGCGCATCCCCGCTTCTTTCGTGAATTTGATTTTATTGCGAACATAGACATGACTGGCAGGGTCATCGCCGACCAGCACTACGGCGAGGGTGGGCGTGATTGATAAATTGCTCACCGCAGCGCCGACAGCGGCGCGCAGCCGGGCAGCGACCTGTTTTCCGTCGATAAGATTTGTGCTCATGTCTAAGTCTCCACACACTGGCTAACTTGTCATGCAAGGGTAAGCCTGTTGTTCGGTTAGTCACGCTATAGCCATGATCGCGTTCGCAAGTGAAGGCTGTTCGCAGAGGTAATATGTGATTGAGAGGCCCTGAGACGCTATCTGGACAGTCGTATGGTGGACCTGCAAACGACTTGGGGTGTTGGGAAATAACAATGATTGTCTTAAACCATTCGCAAAGGCGCGCTAGGGTGGGCTATTCTTTAAGTCATTATAAAAGATTCGATGTAGAAAAAGGGGCATAGGGTAACGGATGATCGGGCCGCGAACAGACATGACCGTGACGTCAGCGCCCCCTCTTGTTTGGATGCGGCGAGTGCTTCTTGTTGCGTTTACGGCGCTGGCCGTCTGGCTGCTGGTTCGGTTGGTGATAGCTCTCAGCGCCCCGTCGAGTGTCTGGGAACCGGTTTTGGTGGCGGGTCCAGCTTCGGCAGTTACGGTGGCGTCGCGGACCTATGATTTTACTTATAATCCTTTTGCGACGGGCGACAGTGTGGGGGAAACGACGGTCTCTGTCGATACAGGGGATGATGCGCCTGAAACGACGCTGAACTTACAATTAAAGGGTTTGCGGTCTGGCGAGAACGGCACAGCTTTTATTCGCACGCCGGATGGGCAAGAAGACAATGTCTATATTGGCGAAGAAATCATGTCAGGTGTGTTCCTGCGTGGGGTCTTCCCGACCCACGTATTGATCGACGTGAATGGACAGACGCAGCGCTTGACAACAGAGGATGCGAAAGCCTCCCGGAGTCGAGGCACGCCTGCGCCGGTTCGCCGGGGTGATTTACAAACGATCCGGTCAGCTGATGCCGTCGCATTATTATCCCAAATCAAAATCATTCCCAGCTTCGACATCGATATGAACCGCAACGGTGTGATGATTGAGCCGCGGACATCCGCTATCAACCTGTCGACTTTCGGCCTGCAAAGAGGCGATATTCTGACCCGTTTTGGGGGAGAAAGCCTTGTTGGCGGTTTGCCAGACCTCGGTGCCTTGCGTCGTAGCGCGGGCACAGGACGGCCTGTAACGGTTGATTTTATTCGTAACGGGCAGCCCATGTCGACCACGATCGGATCTTCCTTATGAATTTTTTCCGTACGCTTTTGCTCGGCACGACCTTATCGGTTTTCCCCATGGCCACGGCTTGGGCGGCCGATGATCATATGATTAGCTTGCAGGAAGCCGATATTCGCGACTTTATCGATGATGTGGCTGTCGTCACGGGCCGGACGTTTTTGGTCGATCCGCGTGTGCAAGGCAAAGTTACGATTAGTAGCGAAAAGACGCTAAACGAAAACGAGGTCTTCACCGTTTTCAAAGAAGTGCTGCGAGTTCACGGCTATACGCTTATCCGGACACCGAACGGTGAATATCGGGTCACCTTATTACAGGGCAGCGCGCAAGATGCGCCGCTAACAATGGCTAATGGCGTGTCCGGGCAAATGAGCACGGCGATCATCAAATTACGCGATGCTGACGCGGCGTCTGCCGCGCGTTTGATTAAGCCTGTTATGCATAGTCAGGGACAAGTGACGGCCAACCCGAATGGCCGTGTGCTGGTTGTGACGGATTTCCCGGAAAATTTGCGCAAAGCCCGCGAGATTGCAGCGGCGATGGAAAGCTCCAATGTTGCACGCGAAATCATTCAATTGACCCAACTCTCTGTCGTGGATGCGCAAGATGCGCTGACCACGCTCGGTGGCCAAAATGCGCCTTATAAAATCGTGGCTATGCCCGCGACGAACTCGTTGCTGATCGAAGCCAGTCCGGACGAGATGGTGCGTTTGCGCGCTCTACTTACAACGATGGACCGGGGCAGCGTGACACCACGTGGCGCGATCAGTGTCGTGCCGTTGCGATTCGCCAATGGTTCAGACCTGTTAGAGTTACTTGCAGGGTTGTTGCCGAGCTACGCGCGCGATGGTCAGCCATTGCCGACTGTGGGGTATGATATTGGCTCCAACACACTTGTCATTTCTGCGGACGGCGAAACGCAGGCCGAACTGTCCGGATTGATCCGCCGTCTTGATGTTCGGCGTCCGCAAGTTCTTGTCGAAGCCCTGATCGTTGAAATTTCCGACGTTGCCTCGAAAGAATTAGGTGTGCAATTTGCTCTCGGAGATACGTCTGGCCAGACGATTCCACTGATTTCGACCAATTATACACGGAGCGCGCCGAACTTGCTGTCCCTCGCAGGGGCGCTGGGCGTAACGGGTGGCACGGTCGATGATGCGACGCGGGCTGCGGCGCTTAGTAGTTTAACGGGGCTTGGGGGTGGCACAATCGGTATTGGTGGCCGGAGTGGGGATGTCTTGTTCGGGGCTATCTTGAATGCGGTCGAAACGGATGATGATAGTAATGTTTTGTCGACGCCGTTCGTGACCACACTTGATAATCAACCCGCGACATTTCTGGTCGGGCAAGAGATTCCGATTACGACAGGCGAAGTTTTGGGAACAGATAATGTGAACCCGTTCCGAACGTTTGAACGCAAAGAAGTCGGGATCCAGCTCGACGTTACGCCGCAAATTTCTGATGGTGATGTCATCCGCTTGGAAATTAGTCAGGAAGTCAGCTCGATTTCTGGCGTTTTAACGTCAGCGGCGGGCGATTTTGTGACGAATAAGCGCCAGATTGAAACGACCGTTTTGGCTAATGATGGTGAGATTATCGTGCTGGGTGGGTTGCTTCAAGACGATGAGCAAATTGACTTCGAAAAAGTACCTTTTTTGGGTGACCTTCCACTCATTGGTCGTGCTTTTCGATCTGAGGGCCGGACCCGTACGAAGACCAATTTGATGGTGTTCTTGCGTCCGACGATCATCCGGAATGCGGAAGATGCACGGCCGCTGACGCAAAGCCGTCTCGACCGGATGCGTTTGGAAGATATGAACCAGAGTGGGCGCACAACGTCGAAGATCGATGATATTCTGATCGAACCTGTCACGACGGGCCTCTTACCCATTAACCCGCGCCCAGAAGAATAGGGGTTAACATGCGCCGTTTCTTGATTGGATTCGCTATCTTAGCCGGACTGACCGCGCTGATCCGCCATTTTCCGTTGTCATGGGCCGGGGCGGCTTTGCCGGCCGAGGTCGGGACACTGTCCGGGACGATTTGGGATGGGCAGGTCGACGATGTACCCTTGCTCGGGACTGTCTCGGTCAAGGCCGGCTTCGGTAATCTCAGTTTCTTGACCGCGCCCGGTGACGTGACTCTGTCAGGTAAAGTGAGTCCGACGGGTATTGAGAATCTCATTCTATCGATGCCTGTCGCGAAACTTCCCATGAATGATGCACGATTATCCGGCTTGTCAGGCCGGGTCTCGCTTCGGATCAAGGAAGCAGTCAT
Organism: Litorimonas sp.; assembly: GCA_051251645.1. Lineage (GTDB taxonomy): Bacteria > Pseudomonadota > Alphaproteobacteria > Caulobacterales > Maricaulaceae > Litorimonas. The sequence goes on from JBPOEY010000001.1 coordinate 527,164, forward strand.
CAAAGACGGCGCCTGCATGTCGGCAACGGGAACGGGCTCGACAGATGTTCTCGCGGCGAATCGTGCGCGCTTTGACTGGGCCGGGCCGGAATTCTCTGGTCCGGTTGATTGTGCAGACGGTCGATTGCGTGTGCAGCTGCGCGGTGAGGCGGGCGCAGAAACCGTACTCGCAACGGTTATGACGGGTTTGGACGGTGTGTATCAATCGGACGTCACAGTTTCGACCGCTGATCCTGCGGCAGGGAATGTGTTGACCTTGTTCGGGTTCAATCCAGCCGGTGATGGCGACTACCGCTTGTCAGAGCAGGGACGCTGGCGTTGACGGGCCCTAGATTTTCTAGGGCTATATGCGTCCGCGGCGCAGGCGGGCTCGGTCTTTCTCTGGTTTTAGCTGCCTGTTCGACCACCGCGGATTCTGAACCTCGCCTTTCAGTGGCCCCTGCAATTGTAAATCCCACCTCTGGTCTCCCGGCACAAACGCTTGGGCCAGGAGAATGTGGACTATTCGGCTGGGACACGTCCAGCCTTCCGACATTTGTATTTTTCGCAACGGCTGGTCGCGCGCTCTATTTATCCTCTGATGGGGAGGCGGAGACGCTGACGCCGGTTGGGCCTTTTCCAAGTGAGGAGTATGGTCCGCTCAAACTGACCTTGGGTGCGGCAGAACCTCTCATTGCCGGCACACGTTATGCGCAAGCGCGGGTCACACAAGTGCTGGACGATGGCTTCACGCGCGTGCGTCCGCTCGTGATCTTGCGAAGCTGTCAAACGCCTGAATAGTCGCTCGAACTATTTTAGGTGAAAAATACCTGCTGCGAGAGCCAGACGATCCCAATGCCAATCGCCAAAAATGGGCCAAACGCGATACGCGTCTGACGGTCTTTACCATCGGGCAATACAGATGCCAGCGCCGCCAGGCTGGCGATGAGGACAATGATGGGAATCGCCCAAGCGCCGCACCATGCACCGCCGACAGCCAAGAGTTTGGCATCGCCGCGGCCTAACCCATCGCGCTTGCGAATTAATCGATAGGCGATTTCCACAGCCCAGAACACGCCATAGCCAAGGGCTGCGCCGAGGAGGTGGATATAAAAATCTTCGGCAGTCCCAAATGCCCAGAGAAGCCCTGCGGCGAGGAGCGGGAGGGTGATGAGATTTGGCAGGCGTTGCGTCGCCCAATCGATCCGAGCCAGTTGGACGAGGGCAACGATCAGGACAATCCCGCTCATGAATGTGATAGCCATGGACATGAGGCAGCTTTATCCGAAAAGCCTTTGGACGGAAGCGGCAAAATCGGTCATAGGCAGGCTGTCTTCGAGACGGTGAATCGACCCTCTCTTCATAGGAGCCGCGCATGTCCGACACGCCTGATCTCCTGGATCGTCAGGAAAGGTTTTCTAGCGATCGTACGCCTGAAAATCCGATTGTCTCAGCACTCGACTTATCGAGCGATATGGAAGTGCGGGTTCGGCTTGAGGCCCTCCACCCGGCTGATTTTTCCGATTTTGTTGAAGAGCTGACAGACGCGCAGCGCGCGACCTTGATCGAACGTGCGCCAGAATTAATTACGGGTGAGCTTCTTGCCGAACTCGAAGACGATGTTGTCGAAGATGTCCTGCTCTTACTCGAGCCGGGCCTCATTGCGGATGCGTTGACTGAACTCGACAATGATGACGTCACCCAGATCATGGAAGAGATGGAGGATGCCCAGCGCGAAGATGTGCTGGAAGCGATGCAGCCTCTGGAGCGCGCCGAAGTTGAAGCGTCGCTTGCATTTGATGATGAGACGATCGGGCGTCTCATGCAGCGTGAATTTGTGTCTGCGCCGGAGTTTTGGTCCGTCGGTGATACGCTCGATCACATGCGCGAAACGGGCGAGGCTTTGCCGGACGTATTTTACAATGTCTATGTCGTCGATCCGCGTCTGCGCCCTATTGGTTATGTGCCTCTGTCAAAGCTTATCCGCATGTCACGCGAAACGACACTGGCATCTTTGATGAAAGAAAAGCTCGTCACGATCGACCAGACCCTCGATCAGGAAGACGCTGCCTATTTATTTGAAAAATATGATCTGATTTCCGCGCCTGTCGTCAATGCGGATGGCCGTATGGTTGGCATGATGACTGTCGACGATATTTTGGAAATCATCCAAGATGAAAACAAAGAAGATATTCTCGCGCTGGCGGGTGTCTCGGAAGCGGGGATTACGGATACAGCGTTTGAGACGGTTAAATCTCGCGCGCCGTGGTTGTTGATCAATTTGGGCACCGCGATTCTAGCCTCCATGGTGATTGCGCGGTTCGACTATGCGATCGAACAGATTGTGGCGCTGGCCGTATTGATGCCAATTGTGGCTTCTATGGGCGGCAATGCGGGCACGCAGGCGCTGACGGTCGCCGTGCGGGGCCTGTCCGAGCGCGACTTGACATCGGCCACCGCATGGCGTGCGATCCGGCGCGAAGGCGTGTCGGCTCTGATTATCGGGATTATCTTTGCCGTAGCGATGGCCGGAATCGCCTATGTTTGGTTCAATGACTGGAAGCTGGCAGCTGTGGCGTTCGTGGCCATGATCATCAACCATGTGCTGGCGGGGCTGGCGGGCATTTTGATCCCGTTGGGATTAAAACGGGCCGGCGCCGACCCTGCCGTTAGCAGCTCTGTCTTTGTTACAACCGTGACGGATGTGGTTGGCTTTGCCGCGTTCCTCGGTTTTGCGGCTTTGATCCTGCTTTAGACAATTTTGCTTTAGGGCGCGTGCAGCGTTAAGGAAGTGTAAACCATGAATGTCGGTGGACCTCTCCTATGAGGGGAATCGGCATAACCCTTGCAACTTCGGTCAGGTGAACCGAGCAAGAGTGTATTTATGACACGAACATTGGCAATATCTGATACGGGCCTTCGCCTGATCAAGGCGTTTGAAGGCTTTCGTCCTGATGACCGCACACTTGTGACGGGAACCCGCGTCGTCGGTTATGGTCATCGGCTGGAAACTGATGATGACCCTGTTCACATGTCTCGTGCCGACGCCGAAGAGCAATTACTCGACGATTTGGAACCGATCGAAGAGATTGTGAACGATGAAGTTCACGCGCCGCTGAGCCAAGGCCAGTTCGATGCTTTATGTTCGCTTGCATTTAATATTGGCCCCGAGGCCTTCCGCACATCCGACATTGTTCGGGCGATGAATAATGGTCGCGTCCTTGACGCGGCCAATGGATTTGATGTCTGGCGCAAAGCAACCGTGAACGGAAAAACTTATGTGGTTGATGCATTGATGCGTCGCCGGACAGCTGAAAAATCTCTCTTTTTACGGAATGAACCCGCCGTTCCGGCCCCAAGCGCGATGTTGCAGCCGCAGCCAGACAGCACGGCCCCGTTCGGCCCGACAGATGACGGTTTGCCAAAAGTGACAATCGGTGAAGCGTCCGGCGTGATTGATGCCGCCAATATTATCAATGCAGATAGGGTGGACCCAGTTGACCCGTCTGTCGGTCTGCTAACCTTGTCTGATATCGCAGTGCGCGCTGACAATGATGATGAAAATGATGATGACGCTCTCATCGAAGATGATGAGTTGGAGGGGATGGATGACGATGATCTTGAAGAGATCGAATTCGCCGATAATATCGACGACGATCTAGATGAAGACGACACTTTCGAAGATGTGGACTCACGCGACGATGAGGATGGGTTCGAGGATGATCAAGAGGAAGAGGATCAGGATGATGTTTCGGACTTCGAAGATGAGATGTCCGATGACAACATCGCCGAATATGACGATGATCACTTGGATGACGACGACGCGCTAGATGAGATAGTCGACGAGGACGAAGAGGGTCTGGATGCACCGCGTATGGATGTGTCGCCCATACTGGCCCTGGCCGAGACTGACCTGATGGCAGAAGACGCGTCAGAAGAAATTGTGGATGACGCCCAAGCCGAGATAGATGATACGGATCATCCCTCTGCGATTTCATCGGCGGCAACGTCGCTCGGTGATCGGTTGAGCGCCTTACTCGATTCTGACGAGACGGAGACGAAAGAGAGCGCCCTTGAGGCCCTGCCGAGATCTTTGCTCCAACCCGTGCAAACAGACGATAAGAATGAGGCTGAGGCTGCGGCTGCGGGTAAACTTCTGTTGCAAAACGTGGATGAAGGCGCGCGATCAAACCTTGTTTCCTTTCCGAGACGTGAAATTGTTTTAGAGGATCCTATCGCAGCGGATCTCGTGACGATCGACGGCGCTCAGACTGACACAGTGTCTGAGACGAGTGGCTTGTTAGTCATTGATGATCTGGCAGCAGATGATGTCATTCGCGCCAGCCGAGACCCGGAAAACCCCGTGTTTGATCCAGAGGGCGACCCGGTTGAAAACGCGATGCGTTACCTCGAACGTCAAGCCAGTGAAAAAAAGGCGAAGAAATCAAACGGCGGGATGTGGATCCCGATGGCATTAGGGGCTTTGCTGTTTGGTGCCAGCGCCGTTTTAATCGGTCGTGGCGCAACGCAAATGCTGTCCGCTTGGGGACCGACGGCTGTGACGGCTGCGGCTATCACGGGTGGGTTGACGGTGTTATTTGCCCTTTATGCTGCCGCGCGCGGGCGGTCCACTTAGTCGCGGGACACCGCTCTATCCCAGTTTGAAACAGAGCGTGCCTAGCGCGAGGTTAATGCTCCGGTGTCAGAGATTTAATCCCTTTATGGGATGACATTGACTTAAACCCGAGACTATTTCCAAGGATAGGCTGATGACTTCCCTCGACGCTGCTGCCACAGTTATGGATGCTGAAATTGTTGAGACTCCGGAAACGGATACCGCTGAACTAACTGTGACGTCCATGTTGGATGGCTGGACTGATGACCATACAGCACGGTTCCAAAACGACATTGTGACCTTCCGTCATCGACTGGCTGAAACGGGTCTTTTTACAGATGCGGCCCTGATTGACCTCTTGGAACGCCATCCGGCCAATATGTTGGATGTCTGCACCATGGGCGCCACAAATGACCCGCTTTATCCCAACAAATTCAGAACAGGCGACTTTCGCGAGGCATCGGCCGCCGACCTTCTCGCAGCGGCGAAAGCGGGCAGCATTTGGATTAATGTCCGGAAGGCCATGAATATTCACGCGGATTATAAGGCGGCTTTAAAACAAATGTATGGCGATCTGTCGGAGGCGACGGGCAACCGTGCATTTAACGCGAATGGCGGTGTCTTGATCAGCTCCCCTGTTGCGCGCGTGCCCTATCACTTCGACAAAACCGAAGTGATCCTTTGGCACGTCCGGGGGCAAAAAACCGTCCATGTTTGGCCCGTCTCCCAGGAGTTTATTCCGGACCGGGCCGTCGAGGCAACCTTGACCAATATGATCGAGGATGACTTGCCTTATACGGCCGCGTTTGAGGACCATTCGACTGTGCTTCGCCTTCAGCCGGGGCAGGGGGCGACATGGCCGCTGAATGCGCCGCACCGTGTGGATAATGAAACCTTCTGTGTCTCGGTGACGACAGAATATTCAACGACTGAGAGTGCCACGAAAAATGCCGCCATGATGACCAATGCGACATTGCGCCGTTTCTTCGGGATGAACCCGCTATATGAGCGCGATGGCGCTGTCTCCCGTCGCCTGAAATCCATCGCGGGCCGGGTGATCCGTAAAACGCCACTCGCTCTGAATATGACAGGGACCGATATGGTGACCTTTAAAATTGATGCGTCAGTGGAGGGTTATCTCGTGAATGTGGACCCGTTCGAGCGTAACTTCTAAGCGGATTTAATCGACGCAGACCCCCACGTTCGACCGCCCATCGCGGGGTCGGCAAACAACGTTTCGTGATCAAAATGACACGAGCGCGGGGTCTACCCTGTGACGGATAGAGAATTGAGATACCGATTTACACAGGGTCGAACCCGCGCGCTTGGTGAACGCACCCGATCAAAAACGCCGTGCCCCGACGGCCCGCTATGAGCTCACGCCGGTGACGATGAGACGGGACACAGGACTTTCGATCCCACACCCGCCAACCGCCCGATGTCGCGAAGGCGCACGGCGACGAGGTGTAAATCTCGCCGTTAATCCGCTCGTTCTCATCCGCTAATCGTCATCAGTCGTTCCGCCGGATGGAACCATGCGCGCCGCATTACCTCGCCCATCGTCCAGCCCACCAAACCCCCGCCAGCCTGAGAATAATGCCTCTCTCGTGTCCGAAGCGGGTGAGACTAACAGACCATGGTTTAGGTAAGCGGGGATGGGGTTGTGGGGATTGTCGCGGGAGCGGCCCGAAACACGAAGATAGGCGCGGACCTATCGCGTCTTTCCCCTGTTTTTGGATTTTGTCAGATCCTATTTATCCCTATTATTGTAAGTGAGACGTTTGAAAATCTTCTACTTCTGATTAAATCTTAAATGCGTTAGCAATAAATATGCTGATTCCAAAAATTCATACTGAGCGTCTGATCTTAAGAGCGCCGTGCTCAGACGACTATGAAGTCTATCAAGCCTTTTATCGCGATGAACAGGCATCTGCAGCCTATGGAGGCCCCTTATCAGACATGTTGTCTTGGAAGAAGTTGGCGGCTGATTTGGGGCATTGGTCGCTGCGAGGTTTCGGGATGTGGTCCGTGCAAGAACGGGAATCGGGAGACATGATCGGAGGATGTGGTTTGGTCTGGCCAGAAGGCTATCCGCGATCAGAATTGACGTGGTGGATTATTCCAACAGCGCGACGAAAAGGCTATGCGCGAGAAGCGTCAGAGGCCGTCATTCGCTTCGCTTACAAAGATTTGAAATGGAATATGGTCGAAACCCATATGAATGATGATAACATCGCGGCTAAGAAATTAGTCACGAAACTGGGCGGTATATTTTTAGAGCGAGCGAGTTTCCCCGACGGGCTTGATCGTAATGTCTATAAATTCCCGCAATCTATTTGATGTCTCGTAAACCCTACGTAGACCAAATAGGTTTCCGTCTTTCCAAAAAAACTCGCCACCCCTTTACGCCCTTCGTCGCTCCGTACACAGCGGGCGAAACGATCTGCGGCGCGGTCAAGCGCCTCGTCAGCCGCGACGCTGGGTGGAACCGCATGCGCCGCGTTAACTCGCACACCGCCAAACCCTCGCTAGCCTAAGAACAATGCAGCCTCTCGTGTCCGAAGCGGGGGCATCAATAGCCTTATCACGGGATGAAATAGGCCAACCTAACGCATGATTATCCGCTCTGGCGGCCACAGCATAAATCTATTCGTGTTCGCTCATATTCCAAGACGTCTGATAAGAAATTCATACTTTGTAACAAGCGCGGGAAGTCATGGACTTCCAAAACACGGCTCTGAAGCCACTCACATTGATGTGTCTGCCGTCAGTGTCGACGAGACAGATTTATGTCTGGACTAAGCGAGCACTTTTACTCACCTTAAATCTTATGGGGAGTCCTCACGGTCACGGAGAACCCGCTTCGAAAGACAATGATGATGAACAAAAACTCAAATACGGCAGAACTGACGACGCAGCCGCAATGGGTGCGCGGGCAGTTCTTGAGAGTATTTGCGGTAATTCTCTTCATGGCTCTCGGGTTTTACGGCCTCAGCTTGATGATGGGCGAGGGCACACAAGCCGTATCGATCGGTCTGGGGATATTAATTGTGCTTCCCTACGGGCTTGGCGGATTAGCGGCGTTGCTGATGAACCCAAGCGGAGAGAAATCGGGCACAGCCACGCTTGCCGTTATAGGTATGATATTTTTGGTTTTACTGCTCGGCAGCATAATTTTGCGCGAGGGCGTGATTTGCATTATTATGCTGGCTCCACTCTGGATACTGAGTGCATTTCTTGGGGCGTTCACGGTCTCTAAGTTTCACGCCAAATTCCATCACAAGAATACTTTATCCAGTAGTCTTTTTGCGGCGCTCCCATTACTCGCTTTGTTCTTGGATAGTTATATCCCGCAAGAAACAGAGATATACACCGTCACCCGCACGATTAATATTGAAGCTGCCGCAGACGATATCTGGCCTCATCTGATCGAGCTTAACGGCCTAACGGAGGATGATGGGCGCTGGAACTTCACTCAAAATATTCTAGGAATCCCAAGACCTGCGTCTGCAAATGTCATTGGAACGGGAACAAATGCGGTCAGGAAAGCCCAATGGAGAGAGAATATATCTTTTGAAGAGCATATCACGACTTGGGCTGAAAACGATCGGCTTGAATGGATGTTCGTATTTCCCAATGATAGTGTTCATGCCTATACTGACAGACATATTTCGCCGGACGGACGCCATTTAAAAATCAAGAGTGGAGGGTATGCGCTTGAAAGCCGAGACGCGAGCCATGTAACTCTCACATTAATGACAGACTACGCCGCGACGACACCTCTGAATTTTTATAGTGCTCTCTGGGGCGAGCTTATCCTTGGCGACTTACAAAATAATATTTTGAAAATTGTAAAAGACCGGGTTGAGGGCAGTTAAAGGCGTTATGTAAAAAACCCACCAGCCTGAGAATAATGCCTCTCTCGTGCCTGAAGCGGGTGAGCCCAACAGACCACGGTTCGGGTAAAAGGGGATTGAATTTTATTACTCGCTATCCCGTAGCTGACGTGCGGTGGCATAAGGTGGGGACGACGGGTGTGGTGGCGTTTTTGACGGGGCGGGAGATCATCCCCAAAGGAGACGTTAGACACAAAGTACGTTTCAATCGACAGCGATGCAGATTAACAGATGGCGGTTATGGTTTTTATACTGTCATTAGAATTGAAGCCTTGCCGTAAATCCAGTGTCTGTCGGCGAACGCTATCGCGCAGAGCTCTCTTCTAAGGCGGGTAGCCAATCAGCGAGCACTTCCGCGAACTCAGGAGACCCAGTGTAAAACTGCAGAACGGCTTTGGCGCGACTGGTAGAGAACATCTCAGGTACTGGCGCCATATATGAATGCCACGTTTTCTCATCGAGACTCCCGGATTTGTACTGATGCCACGCAAATTCCCTAATTCTGATCGCCTTTATCAGTACCCAGACGAACCTGCGTTCATCTTCGGGCGTCAATTCGACATCATCAGGGATAAGATGAGGGTCAACGGAGTAAGTCATATAATCCGAGATTAACTCGAGATCTGAAGTGAGCAAAGCATGCCGCGAGCCCGTCAAAATGGCGTCCGTGTTTTGCCGAACCTGACGGGCGACATAAAATAGGGACGCAACAATGATCACGAAACCAAGTATGTCGGTGACGGTAGAGATTGCTGCCCAGTTTACGATCATTGCGTCACCCAATGCGGTTTGCGTTTTTCCAGAAAACTCGCCACGCCTTCGCGGCCTTCGTCGCTCCGTAAACAGCGCGCAAAGCTGTCCGCGGCGCGGTCGAGTGCCTCATCTCGGCTCAGGGTCTTGCTGCCCAGAATGAGGGCTTTCGTCGCCGCGTTCGCGCCCGGCGCGCATTTCATCACGCCTTTGCGCACCTGCGCGTCAACCGCGTCGAGGTCGTCGCTGACGTAATCGGCGAGACCCAATTTTTGCGCCTCTGTCCCGTCAAAGCGCGCGCCTGTCAGCATGATCCGCCGCGCCGTCGATAGTCCGATACGTCCAACCACAAAGGGCGCGATTTGCGCGGGCGGAATGCCGATCATGGTCTCCGTCAGGCTAAACTTCGCGTCCGGCGTTGTCGCAATGACATCGGCGCAACACATGAGGCCAAGCCCGCCCGCAATCGCGGCCCCCTCAACCAAAACCAATGTTGGTTTAGGCAGGTGATTAAATGTATCTAACATCGTGCCGATCCGGCGATTGAACGTAGCGGTCTCGGCGAGTGTCTTCTCGTCTGATTGATAAACCTGAAAGCTGTTCAAATCGCCGCCCGCGCAGAAAAACCCGCCGCGCCCGCGCATCGTCACGCCGCGCACAGACGTGTCTTCTGCAAGATCAGCAAAAGCCGCCATCAATTCGTCGATCATAAGATCGTTCATGGCGTTGCGTTTGTCCGGACGGTTCAACCAAATCGTGGCCCAGCCGGAATGATGTTCAATTTGAAGAGTATCCATATGGCGCGCTTATTCGGTCTCCCGAGAGTTGCCAAGTGGAGGGGATTGCTCTGCGGAAGGGTGTAAAGGGCCGAAGGCGCTCGAACAGGGCACACACGCATCACGTAGCTGTTTACGTTAACGTCAACTTGCAATGTGCGTCTCTGACCCGCAAAAGGGTTCTAGATTATAGATATACGCTAACCGGAGAACTCTCATGCGCGAAGCCGTCCTCGTATCCACAGCCCGTACCCCCATTGGCCGGGCTTATCGCGGGGCGTTCAACGCCACGCCGTCTCCCTCCCTCGCGGGGCACTGTATTGACCATGCCGTTAAGCGCGCAGGCGTTGATGGCGCCGAGATCGAAGATGTTGTTATCGGCTGTGCGCTGCAACAGGGTGTTCAGGTCACAATTGGCCGCAATGCCGTGCTCGCATCCAGCTTGCCCGTCACTGTGCCTGCCATGAGCGTGGACCGTCAGTGTTCCTCCGGCATGGTCGCCATCGGCATTGCCGCGCGCAAAATCATGTGCGGTGAAATGGATATTGCGATTGGTGGCGGTGTGGACAGCATCTCTATGGTCCAGACGCCAGAAATGCGGGTTGCCGCGGATCCAGCCGTCGTTGCCAAGCACCCGGCCGCTTACATGCCGATGTTGCAGACCGCCGAAATCGTCGCGTCTCGTTACGGTGTGTCACGTGAGCGGATGGACGAATATGCGCTGATGAGCCAGCAACGCACCCACGCGGCGCAACAGGCCGGAGCGTTCGACGCTGAAATCGTGCCGCTGACCACGACGATGAAAGTCATGGACAAGGCGACCAAAGAGATTTCCGAACATGAAGTGACGCTCGAAAAAGACGAAGGCAATCGCCCATCGACAACACTCGAAGGTTTACAAGGGCTGAAGCCTGTTCTCGGTCCTGATAAAACGATCACGGCGGGTAACGCCTCGCAACTGTCTGACGGCGCGTCTGTGTCGGTCCTGATGGATGCGAAAACGGCGGAGAAACGCGGTCTTGAGCCCCTCGGCTATTACCGCGGTATGGCGGTTGCGGGTCTTGAGCCTGACGAAATGGGCATTGGCCCGATTTACGCCGTGCCAAAGCTGCTTGCACAAGCCGGTCTGAAAATGAGCGATATTGATCTGTGGGAACTGAATGAAGCGTTCGCCGTGCAGGTTCTTTATTGTGCTGACAAACTCGGCATTCCGATGGAGAAATTGAACGTCAATGGCGGCGCGATCTCGGTCGGTCACCCGTATGGTATGAGCGGCGCGCGCATGAGCGCCCACGCGCTGATCGAAGGCAAACGTCGCGGCGCGAAATATGTGGTGTCGACCATGTGTATCGGTGGCGGCATGGGGGCAGCGGGCTTGTTTGAAGTCGCATAAAGGAGACCTAGGGTCGACAGATATTTCTGTCTCCCCCTCCGTCACTCGGACTTCGTCCATCGTGCCACCTCCCCCTGTCCGGGGGAGGAACATAAGTTCCGGTTCGTTTTTTTCCTCCCCCGGACAGGGGGAGGTGCTGAGCGCAGCGAAGCGGAGGGGGAGACACAGATTTGAGAGTCCGCCTTAGGCGGTCTTCACATCACATACGCGGCCCATACCACGATCACCTTGCGCGCTCCGGCGCGTCAGAATAGCTAATCTACCACACCATTACACAAAGGCATTTCATGTCAGTCGAGTTCAATAATCGCGTCGCTATCGTCACAGGCGCAGGGGGCGGCCTCGGTCGGTCCCATGCTTTGGCGTTGGCCCAACGCGGCGTCAAAGTTGTCGTCAATGATTTGGGCGGATCTGTTGACGGCACGGGTGGCTCGGAAACAATGGCGCAATCGGTTGTCAAAGAGATCGAAGCGATGGGCGGCGAGGCGATGGCCAATGGCGCCAACGTCACCAATCAAGATGAAGTCGAAGCCATGGTCGCTGAGACAATTGAGCGGTTCGGCAAGGTCGATATCCTCGTCAATAATGCGGGTATTCTGCGCGATCGGTCATTCTCCAAAATGACCATGGCAGATTGGGATTTAGTGGTCGCGGTTCACCTAAAAGGCTCTGCGATCTGCACCAAAGCCGTGTGGAACCACATGAAAGAAAACAAATATGGTCGCATCGTCATGACGACCAGCTCATCCGGCATGTATGGTAACTTCGGCCAGACCAATTACGGCGCGGCGAAAGCGGGCTTGTCCGGCTTTATGCGCACGCTCTGCTTAGAGGGTGCGAAATATGACATTCGTATCAACACCCTGTCGCCTACGGCGCGGTCACGGATGACAGAAGGGCTGATGCCCGAAGAGATTTTGGCGCAGTTGCGTGTTGAGCCTGTGTCTCAAGGGCTGGTTTACCTCGTCTGTGACGACGCGCCAAACCGCGTGATCCTCGCAGCGGGTGCGGGCGGTTACGCGCTGACCAAAGTGTTTGAAACCCAAGGGATAAATTTGTCCGAAGGCCAGGCGACTGCGGAAAATGTCGCCGCGCATTGGGACGCGATTGCGTCCAATGACGGCATGGAAGAATATACGAATGGTGGCCAGCAGGGGGCGAAGTTCCTCACGCGCATCGCGAAGAAGGAGTTTGTCAAATGAGCGACGTTAATCTCGAAGACTTCCGCGCCGAAGTCCGGACATGGCTAGAGCAAAACTGCCCCGAAGAAATGCGCACGCCGATTGAGAGCGACAAGGATGTTTGCTGGGGCGGCCGGAATTTCAAATTTCAAAGTGACGCGCAAAAAATCTGGCTCGAGCGCATGGCGGCTAAAGGCTGGACCGTGCCAACATGGCCCAAAGAATATGGCGGCGCAGGCCTGACCCGTGCCGAAGAAAAAGTCGTGCTGTCCGAAATGCGCAAGATCAATGCGCGCTCACCGCTGACAAGCTTCGGCATCTGGATGCTTGGCCCTGCATTGCTGAAATTCGGCAATGATGAGCAAAAGGCGGAGCATTTGCCGCAAATCGCGCGCGGCGAAATTCGCTGGTGCCAAGGTTATTCCGAGCCGAACGCGGGCTCTGATCTGGCGGCGTTGGCGACCAAGGCTGTGGACCCGTCTTCTGACGGGACCAGCGATCACTGGATCGTCAATGGTCAGAAGGTATGGACGTCTTACGCCGATCAAGCCGACTGGATTTTCTGCCTCGTGCGCACGGATAATACAAAGGGGAAACATTACGGTATCTCCTTCGTTCTGTTTGATATGGAAACACCGGGCGTCGAAGCCCGTCCGATCAAATTGATTTCAGGCCGTTCGCCGTTCTGCGAGACCTTCTTTGAAGATGTGAAGGTTCTGAAAAAGAACCTCGTCGGCGAAGAAAATAAAGGTTGGACCATCGCCAAATACCTCCTGACGCATGAGCGCGAAGGCATTGGCGCGGGCAATAGTTCCATGCGCCCGCTGCACGAAATCGCCTCCATGAGCTTGGGATTGGACGAAACAAACCGTCTCTCTGACCCGATGTTGCGCACTAAGATTGCAGAGGCCGAGATCGATGAGTGGGCCTTCGGCCTGACTATGTCACGTAAGCTTGCAGAATCGAAAGCCGGACAGAGCATGGGCGCAGATAGCTCGATGCTGAAATATTACGGCACGGAGCTGAACAAGCGGAAGTTCGAACTGATGATGGACTCGGCCGGCCATGATGGTCTGGAATGGGAAAGCGACCGCTCGAAAGACGGGAAACTGGCACGAAGCTGGTTGCGCACCAAGGCTAATTCGATTGAAGGTGGAACATCCGAAGTGCAGCTGAACATTATTAGCAAGCACATCCTACAACTGCCGGGCGCGTAGCGTCCGCCGTCGACCTGGGAGGTCGATAGTAGCGGAACGCCGCGAATAAAATGAGCGGATGGCCGTTATGCGGTCAGATCAAAACTGATAGAGACCCCGGCCATAAATACCGGGGACGAACACTTTTTTAAGGAGCCACCGATGGCCCTAGTTCTCAACGAAGACGAAGTCATGCTCCGCGACACGGCGGAAGGGTTCTTTGCCGATAAAGCGCCGATCAAAGCGCTGCGTAATTTACGCGATACGAAAGACGAAACCGGATTTGACCGGACGCTCTGGTCTGAAATGGCCGATATGGGCTTTGCCGGTATCGCCATTGGCGAAGACCATGGCGGGGTCGATATGGGCTTTCAGGCCGCGGGCCTGTTGGCGGAACAAATGGGCCGCAATCTGACAGCGTCGCCTTTCCTCTCGACAGCCATTCTTGCCGCCACTGTGCTGCGCGAAGCGGGTTCTGAGACCCAGAAGAATACGTGGCTGCCGAAGATTGCGGCCGGCGAGACCATCATGGCCGTCGCGCTGGATGAGGGTCCGAAACATAACCCAACGGGTATCGAGACCACAGCGGAGAAATCCGGCAACGGTTTTAAACTCAATGGCTCCAAAGCCATGGTTGTTGACGGCCACGCGGCTGACACGCTGATTGTTGCGGCAAAAACGAATGATGGATTGGCCTTTTTCCTCGTTGATCCGAAAGCCAAAGGTGTCGCGATTGAACGCACCATCATGGTCGACGCGCATAATGCGGCACGGATCGATTTGGATGATGTCGACGTTGATGGTGACGCGCTGATCGGTGAAACGAATTCCGAAGATGCGCTCCGCAAAGTGTTGGCGGCGGGTCGCGGTGTTATCGCCGCTGAGCTGTTGGGCGCGGGCGGGGAAGCGTTCCGCTCGACGGTAGACTATATCAAAGAGCGCAAGCAATTTGGCGTTGCTGTCGGCAGCTTCCAAGCGCTGCAACACCGATCTAGCCATCTTTACACAGAGCTAGAAATTTCGCGGTCGGCCGTTCTTGGCGCGCTAACAGCCTTGGATGCGGGCGATCCGAATGCGGATCGTTATTGCTCTATGGCAAAGTCGAAATTGGGTGATGTTGCGAAACTTGCCGCGCTGGAAGGCGTGCAAATGTTTGGCGGTGTCGGTATGACGGATGAGTATGATATCGGCCTGTTCTTGAAGCGTGTGCGCGTGTTGCAAGAACTGCTCGGCG
Source organism: Litorimonas sp. (assembly GCA_051251645.1). Classification (GTDB taxonomy): domain Bacteria; phylum Pseudomonadota; class Alphaproteobacteria; order Caulobacterales; family Maricaulaceae; genus Litorimonas. Next base: position 542,184 of record JBPOEY010000001.1, read on the forward strand.
ATGCGGCCTATCATCAGAATGAGCACGCCAAAGCGAATAAGTTTTAGCGAAGACGACGATTAATTAAAAAGTGCCTCCGCAATGACGGCGGCAATTCAGGGAGAGTGAATATGCCAGCCATCAAAGTGAGTGAAATTGCCGGGAAAGTCGGCGAAACCATGGGGACATCGGATTGGATTGAAGTTGGTCAGGAGCGGATCAATCAATTCGCGGAATGCACAGGCGATCACCAATTCATTCACGTCAATCCTGAGATGGCGAAGATGACGCCGTTCGGCACGACCATTGCCCACGGTTTCTTGAGCTTGTCTTTGCTTCCCCTGATGAGCGAGACCGCTGCCGCCTCCGTTGAAGGCGCGCGCATGGGCGTCAATTATGGTTTGAATAAGCTGCGCTTCATCACGCCCGTTAAAAATGGCAAGAAGGTTCGCGGTCACTTCAAACTGACGGGCTATGACGAAAAGGCCCCCGGCCAGCACTTGCTGACACAGGAAGTGACGGTCGAGATTGAAGGCGAAGATAAGCCGGCGCTCGTCGCGGAAACGCTCACCCTGCTCTTTACTTAAGGCTCCCCATGATCAGCGTCGAGGATTTCGCCCAAAAAGCTGACGCATGGTTCGCGGAGCATACGCCCCGCGACGTGCCTTTCATGATGCCTCTGACCTTTATGGAGGTTGGCACTGATGAACAGTTTGACTTCCTTCGTGACTGGCAAAACAAAGTTCATGCCGCCGGGTTCCTCGGCGCGCATTGGCCAGTGGCTTATGGCGGCGGCGGGCTAACGCAGGCGCATCAGGACGCGGCGACACGCGCCATGCGCAAATACGGCGCGCCGATTATGCTCAATGCCATTGGTATCGGCTGGGCCGGGCCGCTGATCCTCGATACGGGGTCGGAAGACGAGAAGCGGCGTTACCTGCCGGGTATTTTGTCAGCCGATGATATTTGGTGTCAGGGGTTCTCAGAGCCGGATCATGGCTCTGATCTCGGTAATGCACAGCTTAAAGCGGTCAAAGATGGCGATGAATATGTGCTCAACGGATCCAAAATTTGGACCACGCAAGGTAATTACGCGAAATATATGATCCTACTGGCGCGCACCGATTTCAATGCGCCGAACAAATATGCGGGCTTATCTTTCTTCTTAGCGCCCATGCGCATTCCCGGCGTAGAGACGACGAAAATCCGCAAATTGACGGGTGAATTCGGCTTCACGCAAACCTTCTTTACGGACGCGCGCATCTCTGCCGATTGCTTGATGGGCGCAGAGGGCGAAGGTTGGAAAGTCGCGATGCGCACGCTCGAATATGAACGCGGCGCGCGTAAAGGCGAAGCGGGCGGATATACAATTAGTCAGACCAATCCGTTGGAAGTTGTCGGCTTGGCGAAACGCGCCCGACGCAATGGCAAGCCTGCGCTCGAAGATCCCGTCATGCGGGATCGCCTGGTCACGCAAATGATCGAAGCTCAAGCCATGATGGCGAACCGGGAGCGGTCGAAGATAGGGCCGCTCGTCAGTGAAAATCCGTTCGCGCTTCCCGTATTGAGCAAATTGCAGTTCACAGAATATGCCCGCGTTACGGGCGAGCTCGCCCTCGAACTCGAAGGCGCGCAGTCCGGCTATTATGTTGGCGAGCCCGGCAGTCGCGAAGACGGCTACTGGCAGCGATCCTACCTCAATGCGTTCTCGGCCACGATTGGTGGCGGTACGTCGCAAATTCAACGCAATATTATTGGGGAGCGCGTTCTCGGCCTTCCCAAAACCAAATAGGGCCAGATCACATGACCCAACATCTCGCAAAAATTGCCCTGACCGACATGCAAGCGGAGTTGCGCGATCAGGCGATGCGTTTCTGTGGCGACAAAAGCCCAATTTCTAAAGTGCGTGCCTTGCTAACGACGGACAGCGGATTTGACGCGGACGTGTGGGCGGAAATGGCAGCGCTCGGTTGGCTCGGCATTGCGATCCCGGAAGCGCATGAGGGTTTGGGGCTTGAGTTGGCGGACCTTGTTCCTGTGGTTGAAGCCATGGGAAAACATTTGATGAACGCGCCGTTCGTCTCGACCACGCTGGCCGCGCAAGCGATCCTGATGGGCGGTTCCGACGCACAAAAGGCGCATTGGTTGCCCAAGCTAGCGTCCGGCACCATGGCGACAGTCGCCTTGTTTGAACCGTCCGGCGCGTGGGATTTGCACGCGGTTGAGGGTCAAACCAAAACCTTCGCGATGGATTTGGATGCCTCTGATGTTGTTGTTACGACCGTGAAATTTGACGGCGAAACGCGGCTCGCGCTGATCCCGCGGGACCGCATTACGGCGCGGCGCGAAACGATCATTGATGAAATGAAGCGGAGCTACACGTTTGAAGTTCCAGATATTTCTGAGGCCGACTTAATGCCGGCAAAACAGACGGCGGCCGCGCTAGAGTGGATCGAGCGTGTTGCGAATTTGCTGCAAGCGGCGGAGCTGTCCGGTGCCGCGATGGCCTGTGTAGATTACACAATCGACTATCTCAAAACGCGCAAGCAATTCGGCAAGGTGATTGGCGCGTTCCAAGCGTTAAAACACCCCACTGTCGACGCCTTCGTAGATGCGGAAGGTGCGCGCTCGCTGCTCTATGCGGCGGCGACCCATTGCGAGAAACAGGGCGAGGGCGAGATTGCCGTGCGTATGGCCAATGCCAAGGCGGAAGGCGCGTTGTCGTTTGCAGCGGATCGGTCCATTCAGTTCCACGGCGGTTTTGGGTTTACCTATGACTGTGACGCGCAGCTCTATCGCCGCAAAGCGATGTTCGCGGCTTCACAATTCGGCGATGCTGCGTTCCACCGGGCGCGCTTGGCGGAGATGCTTTTGTAGCACCATTTGCCGCGCCCGGGTCATTGAGTAGCGGCGATAAGCCGACCAGGCGAGGGCGGCAAGACTGAGATTGATGAGGATGGAATAGATCGCGAGTGTGTGCGTTGTGTCTATGCCGACTTCACTGGGCAATGCGGCTTCGGGCAGGTCGATCAGCGTGAGACCAATCGTGGCCAAGACCAGCCCGCCGGCAAAGGCCAGCTTGTTGGCGAAGGTAAAGGCGGCAAATAAAAGCGCTTCGCGTTTTCGACCTGTTTCTAGGGTCACGAGATCGGACACATCGGCCATCATAGAGTAAGACAGGATCAACGCCCCGACCATGCCGGCAAAGCCAAACGCACTGCTGGCCGCGACCAGCGTCAGCAGAGCGCCAGACCCGAGAGGCGGCGTCAGACCCAGCAAATAGAGCGCAAACGGCAGCGAAAACGATAAGCCAAACATCCACGTCAACCACATCGCCGCCAACCGCTTATCCCGTTTCCGAGACAGCCATCCGGCGAAGATGGCCGCTGGGATGATGACGAGGAAGGGCACAAGTGAAGCAACGAGTTTTTGTCCTTGATCAAATTGCCAGACATAAACACTGACATAGAGGGTCAATTGGCTGATCGCGGAATAAAGTATGACAAGCAGGGAAAAGCCGAGGGTCAGTGTGCGGAACTCTGAAAAGCGAAAGGCTTTGGCGATTTCGCGAAACGCATGATGCCACGGCAAACCGGCGTCCCAATTCTCGGGTTGAGTGGACGGGATTTTATTACGCGTTCCAGCCGCCATCAACAGCGCTGACACAATACCGATCACGCCGAGGGTCAGGGCCATAGGCGCGTAACCGGGTTCATATAACATACCGTCTTCAAGGCCTTCCCGGTCGGGCAGGAAGATCATGAAGCCAATAATAAAGACAAACAGATTGAACATATTATCGAAAATCGTGCGGGTTCCGACAATGGACGTGCGTTCGTCATAGTGATTGCTCATATCGGCGGCGAGCGCGAAATAGGGTACGGTATAGCCGGTAATAAAAACGCGGGTGCCGATCATGAAGGCGGTCATCCAAAAGAACAGCCCCATATCACTCATACCCTCGGGTGGGTTGAATAAGAGGGCCAACGCCAGCGCTGTTGGAAGACTGGATATTAATATCCACCCGTGGCGACGCCCCCACCGCTTAGAGCGCGTATTGTCACTGATTTGCCCCATCACCGGGTCGGAGAACGCATCAATGACGAGAGCAAGGAACGTGGCGGCCATGACCTGCCATTCCGGAAGTCCGAGAACATTGGCGAAATAGAATAAAAAGAAGAAGTGGAAGAGCATGTTCTTCGCACTGATCAGACCGTGCCCAAGCCCATAACTGACCCGATTTGTGACGCTTGTCTGCTTCATCCCCATCTGTGTCTCATGACCCGACAACTGTGCACTGTCTACAGTTTGGAACGAGTTACAGCCTAAAGCATTTGAACTGATATTGGGGAGCGTTACGAACGGCCGAATGCGACTATTTTTCACCATCTTGGCGATCGCTGTATCGGCCCTTTGGGCGACGTGCGCCTATGCCTATCCGGTCAAGGTTGTTTACACTGAGACTGTCCCAGAAACGATCCAAGATCAAATTACGGAACGTCTGCCTGATGAGCCGGATGCGGACGGTCCTCTGCATGCACGACGGCAAGGTCGCCGGGCCAAAAAAATTGTCGAAGGCGTCTTCAATGCCTACGGTTATTTTGATCCGACAGTGATTGTGTCCGTCGTTGGTGAGGATGAACAAGCGCGCGCGGAATTGACGACTGACCCTGGCGTCCTGTTTGCTGTGCGTCGGCTCGTCATTCGCTATGAAGGCGCGGCCCCGCGTCAGGAGGATCAAGACAAAGCCCGCGCCGCGATCAGCCTTCAACCGGGAATGCCGGCCGTTGCTGCGGAAGTGATCGATCAAGAACGTCAGATTGGCGCGCGATTGAGAGGTTTGAGCTATCCTTATGCACAAGCCACAGGGCGCGAGGTTATCGGCGACAAAGAGGGCAAGACGATTAGCGTGCGTTATTCCGTGAATGCAGGGCCACGGGTGCGGTTTGGAGATGCGGTGTTCCCGGATAATATTCGCACCAAAGACCGCTATCTCGAACGGATCAACCCGACTGAACAGGGCGAACTTTATGACCCTTCAAAACTTGCGCTCTATAATTCTCGTTTGTCAGAAACGCGGCTGTTCCACAGTTCGATCGCCAAGCTGAGTGATGAGCCTCTTGCGATCGACGCGGATGGCACAGAAACACGCAACGTCGAATTGCGGCTCGAAGAACGAAAACGTAATACGCTCACCTTGGGTGCGGGCTATGACACGTCCGAGGGCTTTGGGATCGACGTAGAATTATTACGCCGAAATCTGACACGGCGCGGGGATTTGCTGCTCGCGACGGCCCGAGCGGCGGAACGTGAATTCGGTCTTGATCTGGTTTGGCGACGCCCGAATGAATTGGGTTATGGCAAAGGGCTGAGCTTCTTTGGCTCCGTTACAGACGAAAACACCGATGCGTTTAATCAACAAACCGGCAAGCTCGGACTGGGTTTTGAAGTGATTAAAGGCCCGCAATTCCAATATAGTTATGGGGCTGAGACACGTTACATTCGGCAGTCTGGTGAGAGTGATCGCCGCGATTTCCAAGTCTTAGCTCTCAATGGGTCAGCGCGAATTGACCGGTCTGACTCTCTGCTCGACCCGCGCAAGGGGTGGCGGGCCGAGGGGCGATTAAAACCAACCTATTCCTTTTCCCCGGACGGGCCAGATGTGCCCTATATTCGCGCGCTGGTACAAGGTCGCGTCTATCTTCCTATGACGGCGGCAGGGCGTTTTGTGGCGGCGGGACGATTGCGACTGGGAACATTAGTCGGCGCGACGGTTGCCAATGTGCCCGGCGAAGATCGGTTTTATTCTGGTGGCGGTGGATCGGTTCGCGGTTATGCCTTCCAAGCGATTGGTCCGTTCGACGCTAATAATGTGCCTCTGGGTGGACGGAGCCTTTCGGAAGCCAGTCTTGAAGGACGCGCACGGGTGACAGATGCAATCGGTGTTGTTGGCTTTCTCGACGCCGGGAATGTGTCCAATACGGAGTATCCAACGTTGGATAATTTCCGGCTCGGAGCCGGTGTCGGTCTTCGCTATATGACTCCGGCAGGCCCGATCCGATTTGATATTGCGACTCCACTAAACCCATCTGACCGGGACGAAGCATTTCAAGTCTATATTTCGATTGGACAGGCTTTCTGATGGCGGACACTGTAAAAAACAGATGGCCAAAGCGAATTGGCTTGGCCTTGCTGAGTGTGCTCGCCGGGCTACTCATCGCTGTGATTATCCTCATTCTTTTGCTGCGAAGTGGGCCGGGCCGAGATTTCGTCGAAGCGCGCCTTGAGGGCATGGAATTTGTCGGACAGACGGTTGAAATCGATGGTTTAACCGGTTCGGTCTTGGGAAGCTTCGGCATTGACCGCATCACCTTACAGGGCCGGGACGGTCCGTGGCTTGTTGCGCAGGATGTGCGCGTGGATTGGTCTCCCCGAGACTTACTGTCCAAAACGCTGAACGTCGATCGCGTCCGCGTGGGTGATCTCGATATTTTGCAACGCCCCATTTTAGTGCCCGGCGAGTCCGGTGGCGACCCCGCCGTCACAAATTTTGATATAAAAGGCATCGACCTGCCGGATGTCAGCGTCTCGGACGCGCTCTTTGGACAAGCGATTAATGCGTCTGCGTCGGGCACTCTTTTGCATGGCCCTGACGGCGGGTCCGCTGTGATGTCTGCGCGCTCTGACCAAGGCGATAAGGTCGAAACGGATCTGAGCTGGTCGCCCCTGCTTGTGTTGAGCGGTGACGCCGACATTTACGGCGCGCCCGGGGGATTGCTGGCGGGGCTGCTTCGATTGGACACGGGTCAGAGCGTGACGGCGGATGTATCAACCGAAGAACAGATAACCACAGTCAAAGCGAAAGTCGACGGGGTCGACTTTGCTGCTTTGACGATTAAACGGGGTCAGTCATCTGTTGCGGTCATCGGAACGATTGAGCCGAACCGCTTGCCGCCACTAGACCGTATCGCCGCTTATTTGGGCGGGACAACACAAATTGATGCGGTGCTTCCGCTCGACGAAGGCGCGCCTGCAAGCCTGACCCTGCGGTCCCCGGCTCTCATCTTAGAGGCAACAGGCGTGCGCCGTGACGATAGGATTGTGCTGGATCGCGTCATGCTCAATGCGACGGACCCCCTCAAACCCTTAGAGTTGGATGGCATTACGATCGGTCGGATTATTGCCGAAGGGCGCGGTATAATTGGCGACACTTATGAATTTGACGGTACGATCACAGGCACGGCCCTGCATTATCAAGATTATAAAGTGGACCGACTGTCAGGGCCTGCCGTTTTGACGTTTTCAGACGGGATACTCGGTTTTGACACGGCGCTGCGGGGGCGAGCCGCCCAGTCAGCTTTGGCGCAGGCTGACGGCGCAAGAGTGGTGGCCAAGGGCGAACTTAATGTATCGCGCCAGTCCATCAATCTGTCGCAAGCTAATATTTTCCTCCCCGGACTGTCCGTGCAAGGACAGGGAACGATTGGCTACGGCGTAACTAAAACGGCTGATTTCACAGGTCTTTATAATATTGACACGGCCGTGTTCAGGGACGGGCCGAGCGCGACGCTAACGGGTCGCGCGACAGTCACACAAACGCCCAACGGCCCCGTGGCTGACTTAACCGGACAGGCACAAAAAATCGAAAATATTCCAAGCGCAGCAGAGCCTTTGGTCATGGGCGGTGTCAATTACACGGCGCGAGTGAGGGTTGAACAAGGCCGGGTCGTCGTGCCGCGATTTACCGCGCGCAATGAGCAGTTGACGGCGTCGGGCACGGCGCGTTGGCAAAACGGGCAGCTCTCATCGGATATTCAATACAGCGTTGAACGGTATGATTTTGCAGCTGTGAACGCGAGCGATGTTGCTGGGACGGCCGTTCTATCTGGCCCGCCTAGTATGCTAGAGTTTAAAACGGACCTCAATGTCGCGGATTTAAATGCGGGAGCTCTAGACGTATCTAACGCGCTTCTTACGGCGACGGGGACTTATTCCGACGGGGTCGTGACAATGACGGGGTCTCTGGCAGGGGATAGTCCACAAGGACGGGTCGAGACAGAGGCCGATATCGTCTTGGCGAATGGCGGTTGGGACCTGACCGCATTGAACGGGTCTATGGGGACTTTTAAAGCGACGGGCGGTCTATCCGGAATAGGCGGAGATTTGGCGACTCTTCGCGCCGACCTTATTCTCTCAGGCACAAGCGATCTTATCCCGGCAGAGGCGATCGCGGCGAATGTTTTAATCAATGATTCCCAAGTTGATATTGATGCGACCTTAAGCGGCGTCGCTGTCGGACCTCTGCAAAACGGGACTGTCAAAATCCTGGCTAAAGGGCCGCGCGACGCGGTTACGTTCCAAATTAACGCGGAAGGCATGACCGTCATCGAAGATTTGGAACGTCCCCTAAACGCCCGCGCCAACGGTTTGATTGACCTCAGCAAAAATGATTTTGTGACGCAGATCGATTTTGATGTTTCGATTAGCGACTTGGCCCTTGCGGGGGCTGCGTCTGCGCAGCGGGCAGAGGCGGGATGGGCCGCGACAGTAGACGCCGCAGGGCTCGGAGGGGCTTTCACCTTGGCTCTGGACCCGACGGATGCCGGGGCTTTGTCCTTCAATCTTAATCGCCTTTCAGTGCCGCAGTTAGCCCGGCTCATCGCGCGCCCGGCAACAGAAGGCACCGTCTCTGCCGCGGGTCGCTTTACTCTTGTTGCGGATCATATTGAGGGCGCGGCCCAGATAAGCCTGGACGATTTACGCAGCCCGATCAGTGATTCAGAGCCAATTACCGTCGTCATGGATTTGACCTTAGCCAATGAGCAATTCGCTCTAGTCATGGGGGCAACTGAGGGTGGCCTGTCGGGGCAGGCGCGACTTGAAGGGGCTGTCGAGACGTTTCCGCGCGCGCCCTTCGTCCTTTATCCGCCCGCTGTACCGTTGGCGGGAACGGCTGATCTCCGAGGCGAAATTGGTCCCATTATAGAGTTGTTTTTGCCGCCTCGCACCAATGTGGCCGGACAAATCGAGACCGATTTAAAATTCACCATACCCTCGACGCCCACCGGCCTGCAGGGGCGCATCGCCCTCACGGACGGTGTGTTTGAGCAGGGGCAGCTCGGGTTGGAGCTGATTGATATCACCGTGATGGCAGATCTGTCGGGGGAAACGATTACGGTGCCGCGCGTGTCCGCCCGGGGACGTGATGGCGGGACGTTAGAAGGGTCTGGCCGCATGGGGCTCGGTGCCGGGACAGGGACAGTTGATATTAAGGCGGAGAAGCTTCGCGTGCTGTCGCGCCGCGAAGGACAGGCCGAAGTGAGCGGAACATTGGATGTGTCGCGCACGGCGGAACTCCTCCGGCTTGGCGGCATGCTACGCGTGACTGATGCAGACCTTAATATTGGGCGCTTGCCAAAACCGGGGTTGCCGACTTTGGAGATCGATTTTGGCGAAGAAGAGGCTGAGGAAGAGACTCGTAGCTTTGCCTCTAGCGCCACAGAAATTGATGTTCGTATTGTCTCGGATGGGCGGATTAAAGTGCGTGGGCGCGGCTTAAACGCCTCGATGAATTTGGACGCCGCGGTCCGGGGTTCTTTTGATGCGCCCATCGTAACTGGACAAATGTCGGTTGACCGCGGTCGCTTTGATTTCCTGAGCAAGCGGTTTGAATTTCGCGAAAGCGTTGTGACCTTGCGTGAAAACGTCTTGCAATCGCGCCTCTCCCTCGAGGCTGTTCGGCAAACATCGGAGCTCACCGCTGTTGTTGCGATTACCGGCACGTTGGAGCGCCCAGAGATTAAATTGACCTCTGAGCCGAACTTGCCCGAAGACGAGGTTTTGTCACGCATTTTGTTTGGCCGCTCCCCGACACAGCTCTCGGCCATCGAAACGGCCCGTTTGGCCGCAGCGATCAGTCAGTTGTCCGGAGGATCTGGGTTTGATCTGTTTGGTACGCTCGAAAACGCGATTGGACTGGATACGCTCGAAATTGGTCAAAACGACACGGGTCAAACCCAACTGACGACGGGTAAATATTTGTCGGATGATGTCTATCTTGAGGTTCGCACGGCGGCAGAGGGAACGCCGGGACTCGTCGTAGAATGGCAAGTTCGGGACAGTATCTCGCTTGAAGCCGAGACATTGCCTAATGAAAGACAACGGCTGTCCGTGCAGTGGAAGAAAGATTTCGACTAAAAGCGGGTCTAATTCTATATCTAATTTCGAGGCAGGGCTTCAAAAATTCGAAGGAAAGCCACTTAGATCGCGTTGACACTAAACTTAAGACGCAATCCGAATAGCATCTTGAACAATTTCCGCACCAATTTTATCGAAGGCGGCTTTGAGAGCACTTGTGTCGTCGGCGAGAAGAAAATGTGCATCCGAACTTGCACAGCCTTTCAAAAACAATTCCGCTTTTTGTTTAACGGTTGGGGAAATGTAATATGTAGTCTGTCCATACCTCTGCCCCCAAATACCTGTATCAAAATAACCCGGTTCTAGAGCGTAGCCTATCGTGAAGATTTCGACGCCATTTTCCTTTAATTTTTTACAGACTTTAAGCGCTTTTTCATCATCGCTTGAGGAGTTATTGGCACCGTCAGCCATAAAAACAACATACCTTAATGGGTCTTCGCTACCATTAACTTGTTTATGTTGATTACTCTCCGCGGTCATCCACCCCTGCAGTTTGGCAAGCGCGTTAGTTGGCACCGTTCCACCATCGGCTACCATAGCGTCGATTTCTGCTTTCGAAATGGTTCCCCAACGAGGCTTAATCGTTTTGGCTGCGATAATATCAGAGTTGTAAACTGTCATGCCCATCCTCAGGAACTTCCTGCTAGGATCTTTTGGATCGGGAACAATTACCGAAGACAATTGTTCCATAAATTCATTCAATTCAACTTTTAATCCATCAAGCCTTGCCTTTGCGTCGTCGGGACTAAAAGCGTTGTAAGAGGTCTTTGGAATATCATCAAATGCCATAGACCCAGAGTTATCGATGACAAGGAAAATGCTCGCAGGATTCGCATGGTCTTTTTGCGCATATTTGACAGTGCTCAAAGTTGTGAACTTGACTTCTGAGTAGCCGAATGACCCCATAAATATAGGTTTAATAATCGATTCAACAATGACTCTCGCTTCCTCAGCAACATCATCATATATGACCTTAAATCGGGTAGAGTTTTCGTCAGAAACGCCACGCCCAAAACTTAAATCTAAATCATTGGCGTTGTACCAGACGTTGTTTAGATAGCCTTCATCGCTATTGCTTGGGGGAGCATCATTATTTTTGACATAGATACTTGCGTTCAGGCCAAGAATATCAGCCATCAATTGAGCTTGAGATTTCGAGTTATTCAACTGGCTGTTGTCAAACGTGACGCCGACAACCAAAACGAGGAACGGCGCTAGGATGGCAAACATAACCGCCATGGAAGCGTCTATATTGTTACAGTATTTAGATACTGTTCTGCGGAGTTTTACCAACATGTCTACTTTGCTCTTTTTACTATCATTTCTCAAAGTGAAAATAGACATGCCCTATGAAAGTTTATATCTTTCTATGTATCATGGTTAACGTTTAAGGGGGGCAGGTCAAACTTGGGGGCAACGATAATGAAGTCGTTCACTACTCACTAAAGCTTGACGAAAAAAAGAATGAATTTTTGGTTTCCGTATCGGGTCAAGAAATACCCATACAGTCGAAACGGGGGGGGAATTTCCGTGTCGTTCCGAATGCTGGAACCTTAGAGTTTTCTGGCTGGGCTCTAAACAGACACTCAGGTGAGATTGCCGAAAAAATATTTATTTTTAGTGATGGAAGGCCAATTGGATCTGCTTATCCAGATGCTCCCTCGGCTGGGATCGCAAAACACCTCAAGGACGAGCGGTTTAATAATTCTGGTATCAATCTAATCATTGAAGATGATGGCGATATTAGTATTGATAAAATAAGGGTTTTTGGTACATTTCCTGATGGCGTTGCAAAAGAGTTAATGCAACTTTCAAAATAAAAATTTTATGAGCTAGTTTAGCGGGATGTTGCGCTCAGGAGCGAAGACATCAAGGATAACGAACATAAATTCGCCGGTTGTTATTTCAGACGGTTAAAGGACTTTCCTTGATTGAGATCAGTAATATGGCCTTTGCTATGTTGTTATCCTATCACTTCATTTTCCGCCACCTCAAATTCTATGGGTGGTCGCATCCATTGACTGCATATGTGAGTGCATCGACCATCCAATATATATCGGGAGTATAGATTGATGACGGCGGCCAAATACAACGAGCTTAATATGTTCGCACATAAGTGATGTCAGTTACCTCAGCCGCATCAGGAGCACCAATATTGAAGTCCTGCTGCAGACAATGAGCAGCGACAATCGCAGGCTTGGTGCGAGGCTTTCCGGTAAGGCGTTTATGGCCAACTTGGGCTCGTAAACCTTCATCTCTCATAAGCTTTGCAACAGTGTTCGGGGCGCAAGACTCGCGTAGGTTCAGCAGGTCTTGATGAATTTTACGATACCCATGGACGCAATCTCTTTCGCGCCAAGACTGCTTGTTCGTGCAAGACTGCTTGATTTGATGCGTGAGGCGACGCCTACGCTTGGCCTGTTCTGAAAATTTATACTTCGCCATGCAGAAACCCACTCACATGAACCGAACACGCGGGGTATGGCCCGCACCGAAAATTATCCCGATGAAGTTTGATAAAGGCGTGCATCACACGTGGCTCTTTGCGAAGAACACCGTGGCCTTTTTATGAGACCGCTCCCTTCCGTCACGCGGGATAACTCGGTCTTTATACGTTTTATCTCGTCTCGCTCTCCAGGTCCAATAGGCAGACCGGGCAGAATGTTATTAGGTTCGCTGCCAACCTTGGTATTAAATTAGTTCCGATAGGTTTCGCCCACCGGGTCAAGCGGGTGACCGAGCGCATCGGCGATGAGATTATAGGCGGGGTCTTCTCAATACCGATTAACTCTGAGTCCGCTCATGATTTTGCTCTGATACTGGACAATCCCCCGCGCAAGCCAGTATTTTCCAAAACACCAATCTTGATTGGTGGGCAATCTAAGCCGTTGTAATTGCGTTGAGCAGGTATTCCCCTTGAAAATCGTATAGGTGGAGGCGATGAAAAACCAAACGAGGCCGAAACGTGAGGCCGAAGGGTCAGCCTCATCAATCAATCGTAATAAAGTGGGGGATTTTTGCCCGGTGTGGCTCCGCAAGCAGGACTCGAACCTGCGACAAGCTGATTAACAGTCAGCTGCTCTACCAACTGAGCTATTGCGGATCACCACACAGGGTAGGCGCGCTATATAACGCGCGTTCCGCACACCTCAAGCCGTTTTCTGCATTGATGTGCGAAAGTTTTTGCAATGCAAAAAAGAGTCTTGATCCGGGCAAAAAAAAGGACGCCGAGGCGCCCGAAGGTATTAGGTGAATGGTGGGTGTCTCAGTGAGACAAGAACGTGGTAAACGAACAGGGTAAACAAAAGCCTAACCCTGCCTTCTTTGCTTTGGCGGGTTGTTTTTGCTAAGGTTGCGCCATGAAAACGATCACACGCTATGCTGACTTTTGGCCGTATTATCTGCGCGAGCATGCCGAGCCCTCAACCCGCGCGTGGCACTATGTCGGGACAGGTGTGGCGATTATAGTGCTGGTCGCTGTCATTCTGACAGGCCAGTGGCTCTTTTTGCCGCTCGCTTTTGTATCCGGGTATTTTTTCGCTTGGATGAGCCATGGGTTGATTGAGAAGAACAAGCCCGCGACCTTTACTTATCCGCTCTGGTCGCTCTTTTCCGACTTTAAAATGCTGTTTTGCTTCCTCACGGGACGGATGGGCCGTGAATTAGACAAAGCGGGGGTCTCGTCAACTCAACGCGCCGAATAGACGATTTGCCCGTTTTTGAACGTGTAGCGGACCCGTCCGGTCATGCGTCGATCATCAAAGGGGGTGTTCTTAGAGCGCGACAGCAATTGTTCCGAATCAAGAACCCACGGTTCTGTCTCACTGAAGATGACGAGGTCTGCCGGTCCGCCGACACTCAACCGTCCGCCCTTGAGGCCCAGTAAGTCAGCCGGCGCGACAGTGACCGCGCGCAAATAGGCCATCAGATCAATTTCCTCATCTGCGGCGAGTTTCAGTCCGACGGCCAGCATAAGCTCTAATCCAACCGCGCCATTGGCCGCTTCAGCAAACGGCAGGCGTTTGCCGCCCGCGCTTTGGGGGTCATGGTCGGACACGATGATGTCGATGGTGCCATCCTCTACGCCGCGTAGCAGCGCTTGGCGGTCGCGCTCTTCGCGCAAGGGCGGGTCGAGCTTGGCGAAGGTGCGGTAATCGCCAATATCAAGTTCATTCAGGGCGAGATGATTGATCGAGACCGATGCGGACACGTCAATGTCACGCTGCTTCGCGCGGCGCACACTCTCGACGGTCTCGGCACTCGAAATCAGATCAAGAAGTAAACGCCCGCCGGTCAATTCGGCCAACGCCATGTCGCGTTCGGCCATAATCCGTTCAGAGATGGCCGGGGCGGCAGGCAGGCCAAGTCGGGCGGAGACATCGCTTTCATGCGCGCACGTCCCGCGCGAAAGGGCCGGGGTGACGGGGCTATTGCTGATCAGCGCATTAAACGTCGCCGAATAGGCCATCAGGCGCCGCATGATCTGGGCATCTTCAATCGGTTCAGGACCGGACGCAAACAGCACCGCGCCCGCATCGGACATCAATCCGATTTCGGTCATGGTTTTGCCGTCGAGACCCTTGGTCAGTGCGCCCGCGACATGCACATCAATCTGCAAGGCGTCGCCCTTGCGCAGAATGAAATCGACCAGCGATAAATCGTCGATAATGGGCACAGTTTGCGGTTGCACGACGATTTGCGTGACGCCGCCCGCAAGGGCTGCGCGCGAGGCAGAGGCGAGTGTTTCCAAATTTTCTTGCCCTGGCTCCCCCGCTTTGACGCGCGCATCAATCAGGCCCGGCGCGCAGGTGAGGCGGTGGCCGTCCATCACTTGGCCACGCACTGCGACGTCACCCAGGGCGGCAATGATCCCGTCTTCGATGCCAATATGGCCGACCTCATCGCGTCCGCTGGCAGGGTCCATGATGCGAATGCCGCTAATTGTCATCACGCTCATTGGATCCCCTCCGCAAGCGCATGCAGGACGGCCATGCGCATGGCGACTCCGGCGGCCACTTGATGGGTAATCAGAGATATATCGGGATCATCGGCAATAGAGGAGCTGATCTCCACGCCCCGGTTCATCGGGCCGGGGTGCAGCACGACTGCGCCATCTTTGGCATAGCCGAGCTTTTTACGGTCCAGCCCATAATAATGAAAATACTCGCGCTTGGAGGGGACGAAAGATCCGCTCATCCGTTCCAATTGTAAGCGCAACATCATGACGGCGTCACAGCCCGCGAGGCCCGTTCGCATGTCGTGAAAAACTTCAACGCCCCATTGATCCGCATCCGTCGGGATTAAAGTGGGGGGGCCGACAAGCCGCACATCCGCGCCGAGCATATTGAGCAGCTGCACATTTGATCGCGCGACACGGCTGTGTAGAACATCCCCGCAAATGGCGATGCGAATGCCAGAAAAATCACCATCGAACGCCTGCCGTAGCGTCAGCGCATCCAGCAAAGCTTGCGTCGGATGCGCATGCATACCGTCGCCCGCATTAATCACAGAGCAGGAGACTTTTTGCGCCAATAATGACGGCGCGCCGGAACTCCCGTGGCGAACGACAAGCAAGTCGGGGTTCATCGCATTGAGCGTTGCGGCGGTATCGAGCAGGGTTTCGCCTTTTTTCACTGATGAACTGGCGACTTGCATGGAAATGACATCCGCGCCGAGGCGTCGTCCGGCCAATTCGAAGGATTTCTCAGTCCGGGTTGAATTCTCAAAAAACAGATTGATGAGTGTTTTACCCGCAAGCACATCGCGCGGCCCGTGTTTTTGCACATCAATGTCGGAATAGTGCGCGCCCAGCGCCAGCAGATTTTCAATATCGGCGCGGTGGAAATCGGAAATATCGAGGCAATGCCTCTTGGTGAACTCATATCCCTCGAATGGGGTCACAGACACTCCAACTTCTAAACTTTGTGGCGCTTAGGCAGCGTGGCCGGATGAGTCAATCACGCGCGTAATCTGTCGAGCACGCCTTGCAGAATATAGCCCGCCGCCATGGCATCAATTTTTTCCGCGCGTTTGGATCGCCGGACGTCGGCGTCGATCATGGTGCGGGTAACGGCGGCGGTGGATAGGCGTTCGTCCCACAGGAAGATCGGCACATCTTCGAGGCGCAGTAAATTATTGCAAAAGTCCCGGACCGATTGAACCCGCGGACCCGCACTGCCGTCCATATTGAGCGGTAATCCCACGATCAACGCACTGCAGTCATTGGTGTGATATTGCGCCAAGAGTTCCGTCGCATCGGGCGTGAATTTCTTACGCCGGATCGTCAGCAGCGGTGTCGCAATCAATCGCGTACGGTCTGAAATCGCGAGTCCCAACGTCTTGGTCCCCGGATCAAGACCGAGAAGTGCGCCGGAGGAGGCGGCAAGGATGGGAAGATCGATTAAGGCCATGGCCGCGCGCCCTAGCCGTGGATGCCACTCCCTGCAAGCTGTAGTGCGCCTGCGCCAAGCAAGGTGAAGGCAACTAGGATAGCAAGAATGATCTTGACCCATCGTTTTGGGAAGCGTCGCCACAGCACGGCCGTGCTGATCAGCACAAGTGCGACTTCAACCCCCGAGACCCACCGAGCGTATAAATCGACCTCCCAGTAAGACAGCGGACTATGAAAGCGCCAGTCGCTCAACGGCCAGAAATGACGATAGGCGTCGTGGCTGTGAACCGGGGCGTCTAAGCCGATATGCAGTAGCGCCGCCAAACTAAAGACCATTAGCCAAACACCCCATTGGGTGCCGCGCTGCCACCAGGCGAGCGCGAGTAGAGCGGCATAAATCGGGACACTATTGAACGAGGCGATGAGCGTTTGCATCGGCTCTTCAAAATAATACTGACCCCAGATAGCGTCCCACTCCTTGCCCAAACCCCAGCGTTGCCAGGGCGCCCAGAGAAAGATGATGAGGTCGGGTATGAGTGCACCGGCGAGGACCCAAGAATTGCGAGGACGTTCGCCAGTCTTAGAGAGGGCAGCGAGCGCGACGAGCGCATGGGTCGGCGTATTCATTTCGCAGTTACGCTAGTGATTGCTGGGTTTAATACCCGTGTAACGCTCTGCGACATAGGCGTGATGGGCAATTGCGTCCGCGTCCATATCGCCTGTCGTGGGTAAGACCCCATGAAGAACAACCTGTTTGCGCGGAGAATCCACGCCGTATAGAAAGACTGGAACATTCGCCGCTTGAGCAATCCGCAGGTAGCCCTTGCGAAAGCCGGGGACTTTGGAGCGGGTGCCTTCAGGCGTAATGGCGATCCAGATGACGTCTTCGCGTTTTATCCAATCGGCGATTTGGGTCGTGAGATCGTTTTTGGATTTACGGTCCACGGGAATTCCGCCCATCGCTTTCCAAAGCGAGCCAAGAGGCCAGAAAAAAGCCTCGCGCTTCATCATGAAATGAATGGGCATGCCCAGCGCCAGCATACCGCTGAGCGCCAAAATCAGGTCCCAGTTTGATGTGTGCGGCGCGGCAATGATGATGGTTTTCGGAATTGTCGGCGGCTGTCCGACCAATTCCCAGTCGAGCAAAGATAAGGCGGTTCGCCCGATCCAGCGAGTTACGACGTTACCACGCCGCAATTCCGCATCAACCAGAGGGGAGGACGTCAAATCCTGAGAGGGGGCAGGTATAGGTGTCGCGTCGTTTAACAATTGATCGGAATGAGAAGTGGCGGGCGACGCGGCAGGGTTTTCCATAGTTATATCCTAACACGCATTCGATGAACCGACGACTGAGGAATGCGGCTTTGCGCATTACATGTCTTCAAGAATTACGGATGGTAGAGATTATTGGTTTTCCGGGTTCACAGCGACCCACGTCGCGTCGACGTAATCTTTGATCGCTTTGGCGTCGGCCTCAATGTCGCCCGTCAGCGGGAATTCCCGGTCCAGCACGACATGTTTGTTGGGTCCATCAAACGCGCAAATGAACACGGGGACATTGGCCGCGTAGGCCACGCGCAAGAAACCAGTCTTGTAACGATCTACCTTGGCGCGGGTGCCTTCCGGCGGAAAGCCAATGCAGATGCGGTCATTCTCCTTGAAAATGCGTGACAGCTGACGCACAACGTTGGACCCTTTGCTGCGATTAACAGGATAGCCCCCAATAGCGCGCAAAAATGGTCCCATTGGCCAGAAAAACCACTCCTGCTTGATTAGGAACGTGTATTTGAATCCCGACGCCAGCATGGCAAGGGACGCCGCGATGGCATCCCAATTGGATGAATGCGGCACGCCGATAATCACAAATTTCGGCGCGTCCGGCATCCGTCCTTTCAGTTCCCAGCCGATTAGCTTGAGCCCGAATGAGCCTAACCCACGGCTAAACGCATTCCCGCCGCGCGGAGAATGTTCGGACATGTGTGGATTATCATATTTCATTGCGCGCCCCGATAACCACCTGACGTCTGAGTTTCAACGGATTTACTGTTTTGCTGTGGACATCAGAGGTTGAGCTGTGGTTACGAGGATATGTTGAGGGGTTAGATGTATGAAATTTTCTATCATCGGTAAATGGGTTTGCCTTCGTTTCCTTGTATTGACGACCAGCGTATTGAGCATATTGACGATCACGGTGACGGCGGTGGCCTCTCAACCGTCCGCTCACGACTTTTCCATCAAGCAGACTGCAGGCTTGCTAGAGCTTGGACCCAAAGGTCAGCGACTGGCCTCACTATCGCAGACTTACGCCAAAATTTGTCGATTAGATCGATTAGGAAGACAACCTCTCAATAAGTGCAAACCGTCTAAGCAAAGGCTCGCGGACAGTGATCAAGTGCTCATCGGTGATTTATTGAGAGGAATTTACGTGCGATAATTCAAGGGTGTTATGACAACTCAAAGTTATAATGCCACCAAATTCAAGACACCGATCTTGGAACCGTTGATGCTATAGGAGAGACCGTTGAGACTTGGACACCCAAGAGCGAGCCTCGTTTCATTGATATTGCTCGCTTCTGCGATATATCTCACGCTTTTTTCAAGCGGAATGTCGGCGCAGGCCCAAGATACCACTGATTTCGCCGGTGCGATCTATTTCGAACATGTAGGTTTAAGCCCAAGCGGTGAGCTTTATTCCATGGTGCGCTTTAACCGCGACGGCTCATCCGAAGCCCGTGTTTTTGACCGCCGCACGCGGCTCCGTGTTGGCGGTTTAACAATTCCCGCGGGCATGGATTTCACATGGGTGGAGTGGGCCTCCGACACGACGCTACTCGCCTCTGTCTCGACCCGGCTTCGATTTGAGGGTCAAAAAATTCACCTGCCGACGGCGCGAATATTTTCCTATGATATCAAAGAGCGTCGTGAACCTGTCATTCTTTTCGATAATGAGGACAGGATTTTACGTACGAATATTCAGCTTAATCGTGTTGTTGATATGTTACCCGCTGATCCGGATCATATTATTATGGGGGCGTGGCGAAACGGAGACTTCGATCTCTATTATGTCAATGTTGAAAACGGGCAGGCTGCGCGTATTGCAAAGGGTCGTCAGCTAACACTCGCATGGTTTACCGACATTAAGGGCCAGCCGAGCCTGCGGATGGATTGTGTGACGAAGACGTGCCGTAAGATCAATCTTTACCGTCCTGAAAATGGCGCAAATCCAAGTGACGCCGATACAGATTGGAAATATTTGAGAAGCTTTGATCAGAATAATTCTGAGAATGAGACGTTTCTGAAGCTCCAGCCAATCGGTCCGACGGGTCAAGCGGATGAATTTTATGTATTGGATGGGCGAGATGAACAGCCTCGTCGTTCAATCCGAATTTTCAATGTTCAAACCAATGAATTCGTGTCCACACTCTATATGGACGAAACTTACGATGTCAGTGCCGCATTAATTGATTCCAAAACCCGCGCTTACATGGGCGCACAGATTTGGCGTGACCGGGTACATTATGAGCTGGTCGATCCAGAGCTGCAGGGTCATCTCGATGAAATTATCACACGTTTTGAGGGGGCCTGGAACGTCTCTTTGCGCAATATTTCTGATGACCGCAGTGCCGCTATAGTTTTTGTCAGTGCTTCTAACGAGCCCGGCGCTTATTATATTTATGATTTTAAAATGCGGGACGCAAAGCGGATCGCGAGAGTTAATGTGAGCCTCCATAACTCAATCAATACCGACACAAAAATTGTGAGTGTTCCAACACGTGACGGAGGCGAAATTACGGGCTATCTAACGGTGCCAAAACAGAATTCTAATGGTAAGATGGTCGTGCTGATTCATGGCGGGCCAGAGCAGCGTGACGTTCTGGATTATAACAGTGATGTCCAATTTTTGGCGTCGCGCGGATATACTGTCGCACGCGTCAATTTTCGAGGGTCAAGCGGTTATGGGCGGAGTTTCGCGCAAGCGGGTTATCGGCAATGGGGCGGTGTCATGCACACTGATCTCATCGACGCAACGATTTGGTTTCAAGCGCAACAGAACATCGCGCCGGGTGAAACTTGTATTATGGGGCATTCGTATGGCGGCTATGCGGCTTTGTTGGCCGGCGCAATGCAAGCCCAGCTTTATAAGTGTGTGATTGCAGGGGCAGGTCCAAGTGATTTGAATCAAATTTTGAAAGATGAACGCAAAGCCCATGGCAGCGATTCCCCGCAGTTCGTTTACTGGGAAAAATCGATTGGGGATCGAAAGTCGCAAAAATCAATGTTGGCGTCGATCTCGCCGATCAATCTGGTTGAGGCTTTTGATGACCCGGTCTTGCTGATACACGGTGAATATGACCGGGTTGTCCTTCCTAAACATTCATTGCGGATGGAAAAGGCGCTTCGCAAAGCGGGACAATCGGTTGAGTTGCTTGAGATTAAGGGCGGTCACCAACATTCTGGCTGGTCGCAGCGAGGGCGTGTGAGCTATTTAGAGAAAGTTGAAGCCTTTCTAGCAAAACATTTGCCTACGACCACCGCCACACCTGATGAAACTACCGCGCCCTAAGGGCCGGTGCCTCATAATTTCAGATTCTAAGTGAGAGCAATTGCAGGACGCAACACCCTAGCGCTTGCGGCTCTCCCGTGCCGTTGGTATCGGGCTGCGAATTCCTTAGTTTTTCGGAGACCCTTGTGGCCGAGCCTCAACATGGTGTGAACAGCACTGACGTCAAGAAAATTGCCCGTCTGGCGCGCCTCCATGTCGAGGACGCGCAATGCAGTGCGATTGCCGATGATCTGAACGGTATTCTTGGCTGGATCGAACAACTGAACGAAGTGGATGTCGAGGGCGTTGAGCCGATGACCTCCGCCGTTGCGATGACGGCCCCGATGCGTGCGGATGTGGTGACGACAGGCGGGATTCGCGATCTGGTGCTGGCCAATGCGCCGAAGTCCGAAGACGGCTTTTTCGTTGTCCCCCGGTCGGTGGAGTAGATCATGACGGACCTGACTAAAATGACCCTCGCCGGCGCGCTCGACGGCATGGCCAAGGGCGAATTTTCCTCTGTTGATTTGACCGAGGCGCATATCTCGGCCTGCGAAGCGGCGACGGGGCTCAACGCCTTTGTCACGCCAACATTTGATCTGGCCCGCGCGCAGGCGCAGGCCTCTGACGCCCGCCGTGCCTCCGGTGATGCAGGCCGTCTCGAAGGCGCGCCGCTCGGCATGAAGGATTTGTTTTGTACCGAAGGCGTCAAGACGACGGCCGCGTCAAAAATTCTCGGTGACTTCACGCCGCCTTACGAATCCACCGTTTCGGCCAATATGAAAGCTGACGGCATGGTGATGCTGGGTAAGCTTAATCTTGATCAATTCGCGATGGGCTCGGCCAATGAGACGTCCTGCTTTGGCCCCGTGATTAATCCATGGCGCAATGATGTTGATCTGGTCCCCGGCGGCTCGTCTGGCGGCTCGGCATCCGCTGTCGCAGCCGACCTCTGTCTTGGGGCCACCGCAACAGATACAGGCGGCTCCATCCGCCAGCCGGCCAGTTTGACGGGCACGGTCGGCATCAAGCCGACTTATGGCCGCTGTTCACGCTACGGCATCGCCGCCTTTGCCAGTTCGCTGGATCAGGCCGGACCGATTGCTAAAACTGTTGAAGACGCGGCGATCTTGCTTGAGAGCATGGCGGGCTATGACCCGAAAGACAGCACGTCGTTGAATGAGACCGTGCCGGATTGGCGTGCTGCCTGTGGTCAGTCGGTCAAAGGGCTGCGCGTTGGCGTACCGAAAGAATACACCATCGACGGCATGCCCAAAGAGATCGAAGATCTCTGGGCCGAAGGTATCGAATGGATGCGGGACGCGGGCGCGGAAATCGTCGACGTTTCCCTGCCGCACACGAAATATGCGCTGCCTGTCTACTATGTCGTCGCCCCTGCCGAAGCGTCCTCCAACCTCGCGCGCTATGACGGCATGCGGTTTGGTCTGCGCGTCGACGGTGAAAACCTCGCGGACACTTACGAACGCACCCGCACTGAAGGCTTTGGCGACGAAGTCCGCCGCCGCATCATGATCGGCACTTATGTGCTGTCTGCGGGTTATTACGACGCCTATTACCTGCGCGCGCAAAAGGTCCGCACCAAGATCGCCGATGACTTCCGCAACGCATGGGACACATGCGACGTGCTCCTGACGCCCACGGCGCCGAGCGCCGCGTTCCCGGTGGGGCGCAAGATCAATGATCCGGTACAGATGTATCTAAACGATGTCTTTACCGTGACGGCGAACTTGGCCGGACTGCCGGGGATTTCAGTGCCGGCGGCGTTGGATGGGTCAGGCTTGCCGTTAGGCCTGCAGATTATCGGTAAGGCACTGGACGAAAGCACCGTGTTCAAGGCGGCTGGCGCACTCGAAAAAGCGGCCGGCTTTACGGCGAAACCCTCAAAGTGGTGGAGCTAGACGATGTTTGTTGCCCCAAGAATTGCTGATAAAAAAGACTGGTTATCCGGAGAGACGGGTGATTGGGAATTGATCATTGGGTTGGAAGTCCACGCGCAGATCGCGTCGAAATCCAAGCTGTTTTCCGGTGCGTCGACCGAGTTTGGCGCGGCGCCGAATACGCAGGTCGCGCTCGTGGATGCGGGCCTGCCGGGGATGCTGCCTGTTGTGAATGAATTTTGCGTCGAGCAGGCCGTTCGCACGGGCCTCGGCCTGAACGCGCAGATCAACAAATTCTCGCGCTTTGATCGGAAGAATTATTTCTACGTCGATCTGCCGCAAGGCTATCAGATCAGTCAGTTTGAATTCCCGGTCGTCGGCGAAGGCGAGATAGAGATCACGCCTGAAGACGGCGAGCCTGTCATTGTTGGGATTGAACGGCTGCACCTCGAACAAGATGCGGGCAAGTCGGTGCATGATTTGTCGCCGGACGAGACCTATGTCGATCTGAACCGCTCTGGCGTGGCGTTGATGGAAATCGTGTCCAAGCCGGATATGCGCTCGGCGGCTGAAGCGTCGGCCTATGTCGACAGCTTGCGCCAAATCGTGCGGGCGCTCGGCACCTGTGACGGCGATATGGAAAAGGGTAATCTGCGCGCGGATGTGAACGTGTCTGTCCGTCGTCCGGGTGGTGAGCTGGGCACCCGCTGCGAGATCAAAAACGTCAATTCGCTTCGCTTCATTCGCCAAGCCATCCATTATGAAGCCCGCCGTCATATCGAAATTCTCGAAGCGGGCGGTACAATTGATCAGGAAACGCGCCTGTTTGACAATGTTAAAGGCGAGACACGGACGATGCGGTCCAAGGAAGATGCGCATGATTACCGTTATTTTCCGGACCCAGACTTGTTGCCTTTGGAGCTAACGGATGAATTCATCGCGAATATTAAAGCGGACCTGCCGGAACTGCCCGAAGCGCGCAAAGCCCGCTTTGTGGCGGAATATGGCGTGCCCGCTTATGATGCCGGCGTGCTGACGGCGGACAAAGCCACAGGCGACTATTTCGAAGCGGTTGCTAAAGGTCGCGATGCGAAAATTGCGTCCAACTGGATGATGGGTGAGCTTTTCGGCGCGCTGAACAATGCTGAGCTGGGATTAGACGACAGTCCGATCAGCGCAGAGGCCCTCGGTGGTTTGATCGACCGGATTGCGGATAAAACGATCTCCGGAAAAATCGCCAAGGATGTGTTCGGTAAAATGTTTGCGGGTGAAGGCTCAGCGGACGACATTATCGAGCGTGATGGTCTCAAACAAGTGACGGACATGGGCGCCATCGAAGGCTTCGTGGACGAGGTCATCGCCGCAAACCCTGATCAGGTTGAGAAGGCCAAACAAAACCCGAAACTGCTTGGTTTCTTCGTTGGACAAGTGATGAAGAAAAGCCAAGGCAAGGCCAACCCCAAGGCCGTGAATGATCTTTTGCGGCGTAAGTTGGGACTTTGAAGTCGGGCGACACAGATCAGGTCAATAGGCGTGTGACCGTTGTCAGATATGGTGCCCCGTTGTTTATGCTGGTCATTTTGTTTTACATCTTGCGGGCATATTTCGACATCGACCCTATGATCGCAGGATTGATTGCGGTCATTGTTGCGGGTGTAGAGTTTGCCATCCTCTCAGCTTTTCTAAAAAAAGCCGGGGATCGCGATACTGAGGACCGGATCGGATGAGACTCCCATACCGCGAAGGCCCGGCCTTTGGCGCATTAATCATCGGCGGCGGCCTCGCATTTCTGATGAATGGGAAAGGCTTTCCACTTTGGCAGTCACTTGGGGCAGGGGTTGTCGTCGGGGTGCTTGATTACTTCTTTATTGTCTTCATTCAGGAGCGTTTCCGCAAATGAGTTTTACGATCGATCCGTCCCCCAAAGTGTCTGATGCGCTTGCTTCGCGTATTACGGTCCGAGACTTTCTCGATAAACCTGTTCCAGAAGACATACTTTCGACGATTTTGGAGGCCGCCTTACGCAGCCCATCAGGCGGGAATCTCCAGCCCTGGAATATCCATATTATGCAAGGCGACACGCTCGCCCGGTTCAATGCCTTGGCGATGGAACGTACCTTGCGCGGCGATCAAGAAGAGCCGACTTTCCGCGCCTATCCGTCGCCCTTGTGGGAACCGCACCGAACGTGGCGCTATAAATTGGGTGAGGATATGTACGCGCGCTTGGGCATTCCGCGGGAAGACAAATTGGGTCGGCTACGTTGGTTTGCTGAGAATGCTCGTTTTTTCGGTGCGCCTGTTGGGATGATCATCACGGGGGATCGGCGTTTGGAAATGCCCCAGCACATGGATATCGGCATTCTCTTACAGTCAATGATGCTGCTCGCGCGCGAACATGGGTTGCATACAGCCCCGCAGGGATGGTGGCGGAATTGGCCGTCTGTCTGTCATGAAATACTGGATATTGCCGAGGGCCAACACGTCATGGTCGGGCTCGCTCTGGGCTATGCAAGCCCCGATGCGCCCGTAAATTCGCTCTATTCTGACCGTGCACCGCTGTCAGAAGTCGCAAAATTCTATAAATAATCAGAAAAAACGAAGTTTTTTGTCACTGAAAGATGAACTGGCATACTTGATCCAGATAAGAGTTAGATAAAGTGTTGTCATATCTATAGTTCGTTTATAGTTCATATTAACACGGTGTAAGCTAATATAAGCCCTAATTAACAAGCATAAACCCGAATTAACGATACTGTTGTTTACCGCTTGTTAGCCTCGCTCAGCAAATGTTCCTCCATAGGGGACGTCTGGACAACACAGACGCCCCAAAAATCCGATCCGAATGATTGGTGAATGGAAATCTGGAGGGCAAAATGGCCTATACGATTATGGAAGTGAACGAAGCGACGGACGCCGTGATTGACGCGGCGACTATGGATGATCTGTTTAAGCTGGGTTTGATCTATTCGACCGATGTCGAAGATCGTGGGCCGGATTATGTGGAAGCCCACAAATGGTTCAGCCTTGCAGCGATGATGGGTTCTGACCCAGCCAAAGCTTATCGTGACGAACTCAAGTTCGAAATGAGTTCAGAAGATCTTACGCTCGCTCAAAAAGCAGCGCGGGGCTGGTTGACTGAAAATCGCGAGAAACTGGCGGCTTAATCGACCCTTGTCGACGGGCATCGCGAACGGCGCTTCGACGCCGCATAAGATATTGCGTTTGTCCAGACGGGCCAGCGTCGCGCGTAACCGAGTTTGAAACTGGCGAAGATTAGTCAGACAACGGACGTCTACGGTGTGATGACGGTTGTCCCGTTGCCGCCATTGGCGCCGAACTGGTAGCTCAGATTGAAATCCACCGGCATGGCATTGCGGACGCTCTGCACGAATTGCCCGACTTCCGCCAAGGTCGTGGCTGGCACGAACACGATATCGCCGCGGCGCAGCTGGATCGTATCGTTATAATCGCTGATGTTCCTGAGGCCGCCTCGAATATTGACGCTCCGCATCATCATGCCGCCATTGGGCGCGCGGCGTAGGATAGCCACTTCGCGCGCTTTCGCGGTTGAGCGTGTCCCCCCCGCCATCAAGATCGCTTCCAATGCGCCAATACGGTTATTGATCGTATAAGTGCCTGGTTGGCCGACTTGACCCCCGACATAAATTTGTTCTGGCGCATAGGCGCGCGGCGTTACGGACACGCGCGGGTCGCGAAGTTGTTTGCCCAGTTCGTCGCTCAGTGACGCCTTAACTTGCGTAAATGTCCGACCCGCCGCCATCACGGGTTGGCTCATGGGCATCACAATACGTCCATCGGGTCCAACGGTTAAAGTTCGGGAGAGTTCGGGGGCTGATCCGACAACGATCTCAAGTTGGTCGCCGGGGACAAGTTGATATTGTGGCTCCCAGTCAATCCATTGTTGAAACACTCCCGCCGGGAAAGAGGATTGTGCGGCTTGGTTCTGTCCAGCCATGATCCCATGGCTATTTACAGGGCGGCTATAACGGCCTGTGGCTTGTGCCCCGTTTTGGGCAGGCGCGGCATGTGTCACACCATAGCGCGATTGAGCTGACGCGTCTGAGGCATGACCAAAGGCAAACGCAATCGAGGCCGTCAGAGCCAAGAGCGATACCTTTGTCGTATGAGGTGTGTGCGAGGCCATAGCCGTTCCGTTGAAGCATTTTGTGCTGACCCTGTGTCTTAACAAGAATGAATAAGGAATTGTTAAATCTCCCAAGTCATTAACCATACAACGCGTCGAATTGACTGCGTGTGGTGAAGGCTGGCAGGATGCTTATGTTCAAAGGCAAAGGTCGTAAGGACGGGAATGGGGCGGCCTCGTCCCAACCCGTAGCCTATGCGCCATCCGCCTATGGGTATGATCCGCAACCCAGAGCGGCCGACCTGACGGTCGGTGATTACGCCAATGGCGTCCCGAATATTCGGCTCGGCGCCATGTTTGGGTCGCTTATGCGCCAGCTTTTATGGGTGATTCCGCTGTTTGCGGTTGGGTGCTTCGTCGCTTGGATTATGACGGCTGATTTCAAACGCACCTATTCGGGTGAAGGCACGATCATGGTGCAAATCGGCGATGAATATGTCTACCAACCCATCGCTGGCACACAAGCGCAATCAAGCCTGCTGCAAACGCCGGATACGATTACGCTCAACGAAGTGGCCTTGATCAAAAATTCAGAGGTTATTGACCGCGTGATTGGGGAGATCGCTTTGCGACCCGGTGGACTCGCGGCCTTTGACGCCCAAATTGCGGCGAAAATGTCTCGTCATCCGGAGGGCTCTACCGCCTATCAGCTCGACTATATGGAACTCCGCAAGAAGATGAATGATAGTTTTTTTGTCGCCGCCCGGCCGAAGTCTTCGATCATTGATATGAGTTTTAAGCATGAAGATCCTCAAATGGCGGTCTCAACGCTAAATGCCTTGATGGACGCCTATATGTCTTATCGCCGTACGATCTTCGTCGATGGCGTGAGCGATATTATCACGGAGCGCCGCAAGGATACGGAAGATCAGCTAAATTCCAATGAGAGGCGTATGGCGTCTTTCCTTGCCGGGAATAAAATTTCTGATTTTGAATCTGAGCAAAAGGGCGCGAGCAAGCGAACCGAAGACTTGCGGGCCACCCTCAACACGTTGCGTGCACAAACGGTCTCGGCCGAACGGTCGCTGGCGAGTATTGAAGATCAGCTTCGTCGAACTCCGGAAGAAATTAATCTCTACGTTGATGATCGTGCGTCCAACCGTATCGCGCAGGCAGAGCTAGAGCTTAAACAATTGCTGGCGAAATATCTGCCGACCTCTGATCCTGTGCGTCAGAAGCAGTTAGAGATTCAGCAATTACAGTCCTTGCAGCAAACCAATAATGGGCGCGCGACGGGCGGTCGCCGTGTCGGGCCTAATCCCGTCTACCAAGACCTGATGCGGTCTCGTAATACGGCGCAAGCGTCTGCTGATAGTTTGCGGGAACGTGAAATCACGGTGCAGCAACAACTGAATTCAGTGGATGGGAAGCTTCGTCGGATGACGGCGCTTGTCCCCGGTTACAGCGATATATTGCGTGAACGGGAGACGCTGAACACGCGTTTGAAAACTTATCTGAATAAGGAACAAGAAGCCCTGATCAATCAGCAGCAAGCCGCATCATCTTCTGAAAATGTTCGTGTGATTGCGCCTGCGACCTACCCAATTAAAGGCCGCAACATGCGCATGCTCGCCTTTGTCGGCGCGTCGGCAGCGTGGGGCTTTACTCTCTTTATGCTGGCCTTGTTCCGCGTCTTTATCGATCCGCGTCTCTATGCTGTGCCTGATGCGATGCCGACCTATTACGGGGTCGATCAGCGACAACCGCAAATGCCGCAAATGCCGCAGGTTTATTATGACCCAATTCCAGAAGGGGTGCAGCCACAGCATTATGCCCCGCCCGTTGGACATCAGCCTCACGAATATGTTCCGTCTGCGGAAGATGAGGCTGCGTTTGATCACTATGAGCCCGAAGCTCAGCCAGATTGGTCGCAAGCTGAGCAACTCTACTTGCCGACAGCAGACGGTACATATGCTGCGCCGCTTCCAAGTTCGATGGGACAATCTGGGGCCGGTCAAAGCGCGCCGAAAAACCCTTACCAATAACCCGAGGTCAGTCAGGCTGCCTGTTTATTTCGCGTGGCTTCCGTAAAGGCGTGGACTGAGCCCGTCCCACCAGAATATTTTGCCAAGCCCTTGGGCCAAGCGCCCGAGATATTCAATCCGGGAGGGTCTGCGCAAAAGGGTGTGAAGCCCATACAGAAAGCCGTGAACAAGCACTTGTGCCGCGCCGATCGCCGTCCATTTTGCAATGCTCGCCCAGCCTTTGATGCCGCGATCTGCCGCTTGGCGTGTGGGTGTTTGGCCAAAGGCGAAATGGCGACGCCAGAGGTAATCAAGTGTGGCGCGGTGTGGTGGGACATGTTCCCAAGCTTTTGTTTCGGCACACCAGCCGACTGTTCCGCCTTGCCGAATAATCTCCGCAAAGAACGCATCATCTTCGCCCCCAACTTCGTTGAGCGCAGGGTCGAAGACCGGGGAGGGAAGCGAAATGTCCTGTAGATCAACGAGACAGCCCCCTGTGCCCAACGTGTCTTCGACAACGCGGGTTTGCCCATCGAAGACCCGCGAAAATAGGGGCGATAGCCAGCGCTCGAACGGCTCGCTGCCGATTGGAAGCGCAGCGATAGCGGGGGCAAAGGTGAGCGCGGTTCTCAAAGCCTGCGATGTCTTTAAAATAGTGTCGAGATAGGGCGGGACGACTTCCATATCGTCATCCAGAAACAAGACATAACGCGACTGTACGCGCGCCATGCCGGCGTTGCGCGCATTAGACACGCCAGGATCAGGGGCAACCGTGTACTCAATCGGGACAGAATTGGCTTTGGACAGATCTAGGACGGTTTGTTCTGCGCTCTTGGCGACATCATTATCCGCGACGATGATGACGGTGTCAGTTCGCCCCGCAATATCGACAAAAATACTCTCCAATAAACGGGCCAGCGTGTCCGGCCGTTTGAAAGTGGGAATAACGATACTGACCAAAGGCGGGGTCATGGTGTCACCTTTTTTAATGCGTCGCGCACGGTCATGACATCCAGCCCAAGATAGGCGATCGTGTCGATGATACGGAAAAGCTCCGCTGGTGTACAGCCAAAGTCAGACGGGGTGTCGCGCACATCATGACCGAACAAGATCAGCCAGCGTTTTTCGCGAGCCGCTGTTTTTATCAACTCTAGCGTCGCCTCTATCTGCGCGGAATAGAGCCGTGCGGAGGCCGCCAAGCCAAGGTCGAGTGCGCCGCTATCGGCATGGTGGATACCGCGTGATAAGCCGAACTCACCCTTTAGGCGCCGCTTGAGTGCCGGCGTGACTTCCCCATAGGGATAGGCGAATGTTTCTGCCCGTGGCAGGCCCAGAGATTGGAACGCGGTCCGGTTGCGGGAAATATCTTTCAGGACGTTGTCAGGCCCGGCTTTCAGGCCATCAATATGCGTAAACGTATGGTCGCCGA
This sequence comes from Litorimonas sp., assembly GCA_051251645.1. Taxonomy (GTDB): domain Bacteria; phylum Pseudomonadota; class Alphaproteobacteria; order Caulobacterales; family Maricaulaceae; genus Litorimonas. Next base: position 572,750 of record JBPOEY010000001.1, read on the forward strand.
TCTCGTGACCAGCCGCGTGGGCCGCGACGATGTCTTGTTCTGACATGTGGAGGCCCAGATGATTTGTTGTGCCGCACAGCCCCATTGCGGCATAGATCGTGGCTTTCCAGCCGCGCGCTTCGATCAGGGGGAGGGCGTTCTCGACAACAGACAAAGGACAATCATCAAAAGAGAGGCTAATCAACCCACGTTCGAGTTGCGGGTGGATCATCTGTCGCTCGACATGGCGCGCCATGCGGCGTGTGACTTTGGCAACGAGGTCCGTTCGGGGTTTATAGACGGCAGCGATCATTTCATCGCCTCCGCATAGTGCGACGCTCGCCAAAGTTTGAGCGCGATAACTCGAAAACGGGTTGGCATCGCGCGCATTCGCACGACTGTGCGGAGCGGCAGGCGCGATAGACGATGGCCGGGGACATGTTTTAGGCGCGAGACAATTCGGAAGAGAGGCAAAGTTTCCGCCAGCACCGGATGTGCCTGCACAAAGCGGCGATAGTTGAGCCCTGAACTGGCAAAGCGAGACAGCAACGTCTCAGTGGTTTCAAGTCCAAGATGGACGGCCGGATTATCAATATGGCGTAAACGGTGACTAGCGGATACGCGCGCAGCCCATTCACTGTCCTCCCAACCCCACCCTTGGAAGCCTGAGTCAAACGGCTGTGCCATTAATACTGCTTTGCGGACACACAAATTGGATGACGCGACGTTTTGTGCGCCGTTGCGAGCGCGATGTTCCGCGCTCAGACAGTCAGAGCTATGTGACAAGACACGGTGGAGATCAGTGTTCCAATCGGAACACTGGTCTTCAACATCAAACCCGCCGAATAGAATGTCACAATCATCGGCCTTTATTTGGTCGAGATAACGGCTTAGGAAATCGGCATGGTCAAGGCGCATGTCAGCATCGAGAAATAGAACCCACTTGGCTTTTGCAGCCTCTTGCAGAGCGTTACGTGTGGCCGATCGCCCGCGATTTTCAGGTGCCGTGACCAAGACTGTCGGCAAAGTCATGGCATCGACAGTGGCTTGCGCGGTGGCCGTGAGCAACGGATCGCCCGTACCATCATCCATAATACGAATCTCGACGGCCTTGGGGTCAACCGATTGGACGTCGAGCGACCGGAGCAACACGGACGGGTCATCGCGGTAAAACGGGATCAGTATGGAGAGCCGCGGCGTCATTCGGCGACCTCAATCACGGGGCGACGACGAACACGCGATAGCATCTCGCCCATCATTGTCCGACAATCAGCGGCATTAACAATGTAGCAGGTCAAGATATAGGCACATGCGCCCACGGACCCTTTAAGGGTCAGTGTCAGCAGGCCCGGTTCAAACGGGCTCAGCGGCAAGGCGCTGACGGCGAGGGCCATGATGCCGCAAGAAAATGCGATTTCGGTCGCGGCACGGATCGGCAGCGGCAAGGGATAGTGGCGTCTCGCCATCAGGACCGACAGGACAAGCGCCATGAGATAGCCGACGATGGTGGACGCGACCGCGCCCATCAGACCAAACTTTGGTATAAGAATTATGTTGAGCGCAATATTCAGCACAACCGGTGGAACCATCAGCCAAACAATGTCCTTTGTCTGTCCAGACAGCATGAAGGCGCGCTGGACGTAATAAGTCACAATCCCGTTGATGAGCCCGGCAAAGGCGATGAAGGGCATGACGATGACGGCTTGATCGCGCACGCCTTCACCCAAAATAAACCCGGCATCCTTGGACACTAAGGCAATTCCGACAGCGGCTGGCATTGCGAGGAAGAGCAGGCTGGCGCCGTAGCTCCGCATAATATCTTGGGACGCTTCTGTTCCTGTTTTCTCAAACGCTGTCACGGCGGCTGGAGTCATCGCCATGGAAATCCAGACGAAGAGGATTTCGAGCGACCGGTTGGCGAGATTATAGCCCGCATTATACTGTCCTGCCGAAGCTTCGCCCATAAATGCGGCAATGATGTAAACGTCCGAGGAATTGAGCGTGTATCCAAGCAGTAGGCTCATGCAGATGGGTAAACCATAAGCGGCGTAGCGCTTTGTGCGGGCGGTCTCAAATTGCCCCCCCTTTTGGCGCCTTAGCATTGAGGGGAGGTCGATCATAAGCGCGACGATGAGGCCGAGGATGATCCCAAGAAACGGTCCGCTTTCGCGCAGCGGCGTCAGAACGACGAGGGCGATCCCGATGGTGAAAGATAATAATGTCTGTCCCGAATAGGTCAGGCTGTAACGAATGACACGGTGCGCGGCCCTGTGGGCCTCCATCCCGAGATTGAATAGAACCTGCAATCCAGCGGATCCGATCGCGAAGGCGAGCACCGTCTGGAGTTCACGCGAGATTGGCAGCACGAATATAATGGCGAGGAATAGCGCGACCAACAGCGTCCCAAGCCCCGCGGCCAGCACGTATAGTGTCCGCAGGTGGGAGGCGACATCGGCCTCTTTCTCTGCGCGGGCCTGAAAGCGCGCCATGGCGGCTTCGAGCCACGTAAATGCGCCCATATGCACGAATTGCAATGTGATCATCGCAATGGCGTAACGGCCAAACTCCTCAGGGCTTAGCAGGCGCGTCAGCACGACAATCAGCCCAAAGCTGACCACCACATTTGCCAGATTGACCGGCAGGTAGGCGAGGAGTGTGCGACCCAAGGAGTTTTGGCGAAGCTTCATCGGATGGTATTTCGATCGCTCAGCATGACGGGGATCGTCTGGGCCATGATGACCAAGTCCCAAAACACATTGGCGCGTTCAATGTATTCCACGTCGAGTTGAACCCGGCGTTGAACGTCGTCGCCGGAATGGAGGGGTCCGCGGGATCCGTTGATCTGGGCCCAGCCTGTCATCCCTGGCTTAACCTTGTGACGATGCGCATATTCTTCGACCAACTCTATGCTGTCTCGACCGGATGTTTTCATTCCGACCGCATGCGGGCGTGGACCGACGAGGCTCATCTCACCCCGGATCACATTTAAGAGCTGTGGCAACTCATCAATGGATGTCTTGCGGATAAATCGGCCAATCCGCGTGACGCGGGGATCATCGGCTTCGGTCTGACGTTCCGCTTTTACGTCGCACTGATCCGTTCGCATAGTCCGGAACTTTAAGACGTTGAAAATGCGGTTATTGAACCCGTGACGCGGTTGCCGAAAAATAACGGGACCCGGACTATCAAACTTGATTATGATGGCCACGATCAGCAACGGGATGGCGAGCAGGACCAAGGCGATGGAGCCAATGATAATGTCGGTCACTCGTTTCAGCGCCGTATGCATGCCGGACTTCGGACTACCTGTGATGTCGTTCAGCGAAACTTCAGCGATTTCTGACAGACGTTGTTTGACGTGATCAAGATTTTCGAACGCATCCGCCACATAGGCGATCCGGTTGGGCAGTAGACGGACTTTCTCGGTAAAATCTTTTTTCCGCGCGGCGGCTGCGCTTGGCAAAGTAACAACGATCCGGTTGACGTATGGGAGCCCTTCCCACTGTAAGAGGTCGCCGATTTTACCGACGACGGGAACGCCGTGAATATCCAAGGGTGCGCGCGCCAATCGCTCGTCGAAGATGGCGATAATATTGAGTTCCTTGGTCTTGGCGTTTTCTTCAATGATACGACGGGCGCTCTCTGTAGCGCCGAGCATGACCACGGTCGGGGCGAGCCGTCCTTTGACATGCAGGCGTTGCAGCTGGCGTGAATAAATTGTGTGCAGAACAAGCAGAGTCGCCAGCGCGGCCAATCCCGCTCTGGCTAAAGCGTCTGGGAGAAAGCTGTCGGGCCGTAAGATTAAGGCCGTGGCTAACCAAACACCCAAGGCGGCCAGTCCGGCGACGAGAACGGTTTTGAGGTGGTCCTTTGTATTTTCAGTCGGTTTGAACCGATAGGCCCGGCCGAACATCATCACAAAAATGAAGATACCGGAGCCCAGCATCGCAGCCGCGATTGGGGCGATGATGACCTGTTGGTTCGTGCCAACATAGCCTTGCCAGATGCCGAACGCGATAATGCCAAGTACGACCACCATATCCATCGCTTGCAGACCAAATCGAACGGCGTTCATATTCAGTTGAGCCGAGGGAACGGGCAGGGTGTCAATGTCGGGGCGGGTGCGTCGTCGGTCGACCTCTTGCACGGGCGTGTCGTCGCCAGGTCTTGCAACCCGACGTTCGTCATCACGGCGAATATACGCCTTACGCGTTGGGTTCAGCGTTTCAATTCGACCCGGTTTTTGATTACTCGACATTCAACCCACCAACTTTGTTGCGCTTCCGATACAGGTCACGCGCAAACATCCGGTAAACGCGTGATAAAAAGATAGGGATGCAAGGCAGAGGCACGAAATGGGTGATTGTGCCGGGTTCGACCGTTCCGCGAAAACACACGGTTAATCACTCGTTAACGTCTCAGTGGAGCTATCTGCATTTGACTGCAGGGAAAGCACGACAAAGGCTTGCAGGCCTGCGTCCGCATCGTTAGACGCGCCGACGGAGACGTGGCCGAGTGGTCGAAGGCGCTCCCCTGCTAAGGGAGTATGGGTCATAAGCCCATCGAGGGTTCGAATCCCTTCGTCTCCGCCACTACCTTTCTGAAGTAACTCCCCTTTGGGGGGAGGTTTGATCCATTTGGCAATATTAGTGCGCATGCGCGTCACGGAAGCTGACCGCTTTTATTATTTAAGGCGCTAAGGAAGCAATGTGTCTGAAGAACACATAGGGTTGCCATTGAGGCACGGTAACGTTTGCACTCACCGGAAAACCTCAGTCTTTTTTACGATTATGGTTGAGGAGCATTGCGTAGAATGGGATGCTGGCCTTGGGTTGAATTCACCGACGGTTTACCCTGTTTCCCAAAAGCGCGGCTAGACCTTGCTGCGACTTAATCCTGATTGGGGCCTAGCTCACGGGACGGGGAGAGAGCTTATGGCGTTACCGAACTTAAGCGGCCTGGCGCGCATAATAAAGCGCCGTAAAGATATCGTAGGCCGCGGTCTGTGGGTCTTTGGTCCAAAGGACGCGGTGCAGCGGTAGGCCCACGGAATTCGCCAAATTATCCTTGAATCGGTCACTGGCTTTCGCCGATGCTTGGTTATGGGACGGTCCATCCAGTTCGACGCCCGCTAAAGGCCGCCCTGTCGGATCGACAATGAGGAAGTCTAGGTGGCGGCTTTTGACTCGGCCCCGCAAAGAGAATTTTTCTTTACCGCTCATGTTTGGCTTTACCCGGATGACGTCTTCGAGCCTTGGCTTTACCAGCACGTGGCAGCCCCATTGACCTGCGTAGGCGAGCAGGCTGTGAAAGAGTTTGGCTTCTGCGCCGTTATTAATGGCACTTGTGAGTTCGTATTTTTCGAACGGAATCCGTTTATTGGAGGGCTTATTCCGTGTCTTTGCCGTCTTCGGGCCAGATTTTAGAAATGACGCGAAAAAGCCCAACGCACAGACGGCCAAGATTAAAAGAAATGCTGTCATCAAGGCTAACTCTCCTTTGTCAGGCGGCTAAATTACGTAATTCGGGTCCGTTATCGCAAGAAACGCGGATTTAGCCTCGCCGGCACGATCAAAGAGAAGAGGATGATTAAACCGCTCAACGGGGGCGCGGTTGAGCCAACTATCATCGTCCTTCACGCCCCAGAGATTGACCATCTCGACGGAGCTCCGCTGCGTTAGCCCAGTCATGAGGTCGCGTAAGAGTTGCGCTTGGGTTGCCAGCATGGCGGCGGGTGGCGTCGGGCCGAGGTCGGCTTCACACCCCGTATTATTGTTCCAGCATGATCCAGGGTCATTGTAGAAGTTCACGTCCAATTCGGTCACGTGATTGATCAGGCTCATAAATTCATTGTCCACGGCGTCGATCGAGGCCAACGCCTCATTCGCAGGGGTGTCGAGGAAGAAGTGGAACTGATGCCCAACCCCATCGATGGGGACACCGCGCGCTCGGAAGCGTTGTAAAATTTCGATCAGCCAAGCCCGCTTAATCGGATTTTCCGTATCATAGTCGGATAAATAAAGCTCCGCAGTTGGATCGGCGGCGCGAGCAGCGCGGAAGGCCCAATCTAAATAGTCGGCACTACCTACGGCAGTGTACCACGCACTTCGGCGGTCCGGACCGACGCCATTGGAGCCGTTGTAAATGTCGGTCGAAATGACTTCATTGGCCACGTCCCAAATACGGACACGGTCTTTGAAATGGTCGATAACCGCGTTGATATAATCTTCTAGACGCTGACGAATATCATTGGGGGTGCCCTGTAAAAAATAGGCTGGCGTGGCTTCGTGCCACAATAAGGCGTGGCCACGGACCGTCATATTATTAGCGAGCGCCCAATCGACGATACGATCCCCCGCGTCGAAGGTGAGCGCGCCCTCCGTGGGCGCGATTTGATCGAGTTTTAACTCATATTCCGGCGTGATCACGTCGAACTGGTCCAATGCAATTTCGGCGGACTCTGACAGGGGTTGAATCTGCGTGTTATTAAGGGCCGTACCGATATTAAAGTTGGATCGATAAGTGTCGCGCAACAATCCTTTCGTCACGCCGGTTGGTGGCGGCGGAGGCGGGGGGGGTGGCGGAGGTGTTGGGGGAACAGAGCCGACAGGGGCCGGGGCAGAACTGCCGCCGCCGCCGCAGGCGCCCAGCGTCATGGCGCTCGCGCCGATCAGTAGCTTTAGGCGATCCCGCGCCGAGAACATCATCATCTCATTCAACCCTATTTTACCCGCTAGGGTGGTAACCGCAGAAGCTGAATTTTGGATGGAGATGTATGGTTAAAGGAGTCTATCGACGTCTATATTCTCGGTGGTGCAAGTATTGTTAGCGCGAACTCGTTTCGCGACGTCAAACGTCGCGTGAAATTACTAAATAGTATACAGGATGAAAGACGCTTTTTAAATTTTGCTTTTCCCAATCACTGCATCGGATCCATTTTACCGCATGGGGTGAGCGCGAAAACGATAAACATGTTCCGCGTGACAATGCCGATAATTGCAATGGAAAAAATAATGTTCAAAAGAGATACTAAGCTCCCGCTCTCAGGTGAGAAACGGGCTTATTTAACTGCACTGTAAGCTCAACTTCCCTAGCGTCTACCTCACGTTTGCGTAAAATTTTCTATCAAGAGGCCCCGCTGAAATCACTCTTAAATCTTGGCTTGCCAAACTATTGATAACGGGACTACGGCCCCTCGAAATCCAATGCCGAAATCTGCATTGAGCTGCTTTGAGGGCGGGTTATGCGTTCAGTTTTATCGTCTGTGGGGGCGCTCCTGGTGTCCGCCGCAATTTTGTTGGCTGGGGGCGGTCTGTTAGGGACATTGATCGCCGTGCGGGCCGCGCTAGAAGGCTTTCCGCTGTTTGCGATCGGTCTGATTTCTTCGTTTTACTTTGCTGGCTTCGTCGTAGGCTGCGTGTTTACACCTGTCTTAGTGAAACGTGTCGGCCACGTGCGTGTCTTTGCGGCTTTATCCTCTCTGATCGCCTCCTGCGTCCTAATGCATGTTCTCTTTGTCAACGTACCTGTTTGGGTGATTTTGCGATTTGCGACGGGGTTTGGCTTTGCCGGACTGTATATCCTCATTGAGAGTTGGATAAATGAGCAAGCCCCGAATGAGCAACGCGGGCAAATCCTCTCTATATATCGAATGGTTGACTTAGCGGCGATGACGACGGGCCAGTTTATGCTGTCCCTTTACAACCCGAGTGAATTCGCGCTCTTTTCTGTCGTAGCCATTTGTGTGTGTCTCGCAATTTTCCCGATTTCGCTGTCGTCGTCTAAAGCCCCTGTCGCGGTAACGAACACGTCGCTTAATCTCAAAAAGCTCATTCGCATGTCGCCGTTAGCGGTCGTGGGGTGTTTCGCTGTCGGCCTTACGAACGGAAGTTTTTGGGGCATGGCGCCCGTTTTTGTACAGCTTTTGGGACATCCGATTGTCATGGTGTCGCTATTTATGAGTGTGACCATTGCATTTGGCGCTTTGCTACAATGGCCCATCGGTTATTTGTCGGATAAGTTTGGCCGCCGGCAAATTCTCATTTTGATGGCACTGGGCTCTGTCGGGGCGGGGGCTTTCCTCAATTTTTCCGCGACGACATCAGGCGCATTTCTATTAGCGGGTGGTGCGCTTTACGGCGTTTTTGCGTTTCAAATTTATGGGCTTTCGGCGGCCCATGCGAATGATCGCGCCGAGCCCGATGAGTTCGTTGCGATTAGTGGCGGGCTGCTTCTCGTTTACGGCATCGGCTCTGTGATCGGACCGTCGATTGCGCCGCTGATTATGTCGGCCTTCGGCCCATCAGCCATGTTTGCCTTTACCGCAGCTGTTCACACACTTTTAGTGATCTATGCCATTTTCCGCGTCTCTCAACGGGCGGCACCAGACGAGAGCGCGGACTATGTGACAATGCCCCGCCCCTTGTCGATGGCGCTTATTTTGCGAACCGACCCGCGCAATATTATCAAGCGAAAGCGAAAACCCTTTCGCGGAAAGAAACAGCCTTAAGCCTGTTTCTCGCGCGCGATATAGGCGTCAATAACGCGGCCAAGTACGGTCATTGGCACATTGCCCCCCAAGACAAGCGCATCATTAAAGCGTCGGAAATCGAACTTATCGCCTAGTTCACTTTTCGATTTCTCGCGCAAGCGATTGATCGCTGAATGACCGACTTTGTAGCCGCAAGCTTGTCCGGGCCACGCGCAATAGCGGTCAACTTCGCCTCGCACTTCTTCGGGGTTGGAGCCATTATTCTCGACAAACCATTGGTTAGCCTCTTCCCGGGTCCAGCGTTTCGCGTGAAGGCCTGTATCCACAACGAGGCGACAGGCGCGGAACGCCAAGGATTGCAAATAGCCCAACCGTCCGACGGGGAAGTCACTGTATACGCCAAGCTCATCCGCGATTTGCTGGGCGTAGAGCGCCCACCCTTCGGAATAGGCATTAAAGGCGAGGAGCGACCGGGTGAGGGACTGTTTAAACGCATATTCGCCTTGCCAAACATGGCCCGGAATTGCTTCGTGATAGGTTAGGTCGGCGAGATTAAATTTATTGTGCAAATCGGTCGTGCGGAGATTGATCCAAAAGTGACCCGGCTGTGTCCCATCAATCGATCCTGCACCGCCATAGGCGCCGGGCGCGCCGGCTTCGACGTCAGGCGAAATGCGTTCAACTTCGAGAAAGCCCGCAACAAGTGTTTCAAACGCTTGCGGCATGCGGCCGCGAATGTCGGTCACTGTGTCTTCAATGAAGCTCATGATTTCAGCGCGACCCGGATCGCCGGGCTTAAAGTGATAGCGCTTGTCCGCGCCTAAGGCGGTCATGCGTGCGCCAACGGACCCTGTTGTATATCCGATGGATTGCAAGATAGGCTCCATCTGAGCTTGCAGGTCGGCGAGTTCGTCAAGACCCATTTGGTGGACCTCGTCGGCATTCATTGTCGTCGTTGTGCTGGAGCGTAATGTCCAGTCATAATAGGCGTCACCATCCGGCTTAGCCCAGACGCCAGCGTCAGATGTGGCTTGCGGGACAAGCGCTTCGAGCGCCGCGATCTGGCGGCTTAACGCGGGAATGATATCCTGCGTCGCGATAGACACAGCACTGTCCTCGTACTGACCCAGTTCACTCGCGCGGGTCACGACCGATTGGACCAGCCCCCACTCAGCCGGGGAACGGTCACGCGCGCCCCGGAGTTGGCCGAGCGTTTTCTCCATCAGGAAGTTAGGCAAGATAACACCGCGCGCGCCGTCCGCGATTACACGTTCCGTTTCGCCGTCCAGCTGTGCCGCATAGGCTTGCATACGCGAGAGGTAAGCGTCCGCGTCATCGGTCGTGTTAATCGCATGAGAAGCATCTAAGAAACTCGGGATTTCGACAAAAGCCCCGGTGTTCTGCGCCACAGCATAGGGGCTGTTGCGGTAGGACCAGTTGTAATTCAACAGGGCGACATCCCCATAAGGGTAGGCAAACCCTTCAGCGGCGCGATCAAAGACTGATGTGACAACATCCATGTCCAGTGCAACATCGGCGGATAAGGTCTCTGTGTCGACTTGTTTGAAACTAGACAAAAGGGTCTGAACATCTTTCGCAATTGTGGCCTGTCCCGCCACGGAACGGTCTGTCAGCTGGGATTTCAGCACGGCATAATCACCCGTGTCTATGCCCATGCTTGACGCTGTTTCTGGATAGGCGCGAAGCATCAACTCTTTTGCACTGTCGAGCAAAGTCTCTGCGAGCGCATCGAAATTTTTCGTCTCAACAGGCGCGCTATTTGCGCAGCCCGCTGCAAGCAGACTGGATGAGGCCGCTACAGCAGCGGACGTTTGTAAAAGCCTACGTCGAGAAAATTTCATGAGTGTGTTCTTTCCAGCCTATCGGACGCCTAGATTGCGATGAATTGGTCGGAGTAGCAATGATGTAGTGATGCGGGTCGCGAATTTGAGGTTCATGGCGCGTGAAATTTAAATAGGTCTTGGTCGCCCGTATCATGTGTGGTCAGTAGGCCCCTTCACGACAAAGCCCGGACCCAATGCTAAAAACAACACGTGTGACCCGTTCTCATCCTAAGCCACGCGCCGGAAGGCTTCTAACCGTTCTGTCTCTCTTGAGCGTCTTATTCTTATCAGTACCAGCTCAGGCCGCCGGGATTGATGAGGCGATTAACAAGACCGTTCAGCCGATCACAGACGCGCTGTCAGCCTTTATTTTCTACTCCGTTCCAATCGGCACGGCACAAGTTCCGCTGATCGTGTGTTGGCTTATTTTTGGAGCGTTTTTCTTCACGGGCTATCTAGGCTTCATCAATGTGCGCGGGTTCAAGCACGCGATCGATATTGTTAGCGGAAAATTCTCCGACACGACGCACGCGGGCGAGATTTCTCATTTCCAAGCTTTGACCGCCGCCGTCTCTGGCACTGTCGGGATCGGGAATATCGCAGGCGTTGCCATTACTGTGTCCGCGGGCGGACCTGGCGCAATTTTCTGGTTGGTGGTGGCGGGCCTCGTTGGCATGACGACAAAGTTTGTCGAATGCACACTGGGCGTAAAATACAGATATATCTCTGCTGATGGCACCGTGTCTGGCGGCCCGATGTATTATTTGAGGTCCGGTCTCGCGAAACGCGGGATGCCGGGATTTGGGAAATTTCTCGGAATGTTTTACGCCATCAGCATCGTTATCGGCTGTCTCGGCATTGGCAATATGTTCCAATCCAACCAAGCTTATGTTCAGCTTTTACAAGTGTCAGGCGGCGAAGCCGGGGCCTTGTCGGGTAAAGGTTGGCTCGTCGGGATCGTCTTGGCCGTGCTTGTCGGCCTCATAATTATCGGCGGCATTAAATCTATTGCTCGCGTCACCGTTAAGCTCGTGCCCTTTATGATCCTGCTTTACATTATTGGTGCCGTCATCGTGATTGGCCTTAATGCAGAGAGGCTGCCTGCGGCCGTGACGGCGATCCTCACGGGGGCGTTTTCGATGAAAGGTGTCACAGGCGGTGTCTTAGGGATTATGATCATTGGCTTTCAACGGGCGGCCTTTTCCAATGAAGCCGGTATCGGTTCCGCCGCAATAGCGCATTCTGCTGTCAAGACAGAGGAGCCCCTAACCGAAGGTTTCGTATCTCTTTTGGAGCCTTTCATTGATACCGTTGTTATCTGTACGTTGACTGGCCTCGTCCTCGTTACGGCCTTCCCGACGGATCATTTAATGGGCAGCGGCGTTGCGGGGATTGAGTTAACATCGTCCGCCTTTCAGAGCTCTATTCCTTGGTCGCCTGTGCCATTGTCAATTGCAGCTATATTATTCGCGTTTTCGACAATGTTGGCCTGGGCCTATTACGGCACGAAGGCTTGGACCTATATTTTTGGTGAAGGCAAAGGCAAAGAACGTGTTTTCAGTTTTATTTTTTGCGTGTTTATTGTCATCGGAGCCGCGATCAAGTTAGATGCGATTTTGGACTTTGCTGACGCGCTTATTTTCGTGATGGCAATTCCGAATTTAATCGGGCTCTACATTATGGCGCCGGAGGTGAAACAGGATTTGAAGGTATACTGGGCGAAACATAAAGCTTAGCCATAATGATGGATGTCTCCTGACAATGAGCGCAGCGTTGCTTTTATCGATAGTATCGGGGCATTGAGAGACCGCTATGGTCGCCAAACCAAAACATTCGAGCCAGTCAATCAAGGTCGCCTCTATCGCCCCTCTGATTGAGTTGGACCGGGACAGTGTCTTGTCGCTGCAGTTGCAACTCCGGTCCCGTATCTTGAACTTGATGCAGACGGGGTTTTTGCTGGCCGATCGAAAAATGCCTTCGACGCGTAAACTTGCAACTGAGCTTGGTGTGAGCCGCAACACGGTTTCGCTCGCCTATCAATATTTGATCGATGACGGCCATCTCTATTCTAAGGATCGGAGCGGCATATTCGTTGCCCCCGGAGTTAAACGTCAGCTCATTACACGCCCGAGCGTGGCCGGAGAGCCAGCCCCAGAAGCCACCAGTGTCGCGGCCAGCCATCTGAGTGCAAAGGGGCAACATTTCCGGCAATTTCGTTGTCCGCCCGATTGGCACCGTTACCAATACCCCTTCATTGAGGGTCGTTATGATCGGTCTCTCTTTCCTGTGCCTGAATGGCGCGAAGTGAGCCGTCTCGCCCTTGGGGTGAAGGAGGTCCAGCAATGGTCGATCGGCAATGACGAAGCGGATGACGAAATGCTGGTGGATGCAATCCGCGCGTCTTTGCTGTCTCGTCGCGGTATCGAGGCCGGGCGAGATGAAATCCTTGTCACTGTGGGTGAACAGCAGGGGCTGCATTTGATCACAGAGTTATTCGCGAGAGAGAATTCTAAAGTTGTGATGGAGGATCCCGGTCTACCGGAATTGAAAGAGTTATTTTCTTTGAAGGGTGGGCTCGTTCAACAACGCGATGTCGACGGCGAGGGGTTGATCATCGACGATGAATTTGGTCGTTGCGATATGATCCATGTGTCGCCCTCGCGCCAGCGTCCGAGCGGCGTGACGATGACGCTAGCCCGCCGTCACGCGCTCCTTGAGGCAGCAGACGTCGCGGATGCGATCATCATTGAAGATGATTTTGAGTGTGAGATGAATTTTCTCAATTCTCCTCTGCCCTCCATCTATAGTTTGGATACACAAGGGCGCGTTATTTATCTCAGCGCGATTTCAAAAGTTCTCGATCCGGGTATCCGGCTCGGCTTCATGGTGGCGCCTCGAGAGGTCATTCAAGCGGCGCGACGGCTTCGGAACCTAACGACGCGGCGACCATCCCCGAATAATCAAAGAGCCGCCGCCTATTTTCTGACGCTCGGCCATTACGATACAATGCTTCGGCGACTGACCTCAGTTTACGAGACGCGGCTTCTGGCACTGCGCGATGCCCTGAATCATTACCGTCCGTTGACGATTGCGATCCCGGCCGTGTCCGGCGGGACATCTTATTGGGTGCATGGCCCCGAAGGATTGAATGTTGAACGGCTTGCAAAAGTCGCTGAAGCCCGGGGCATATTGATTGAACCCGCGAGCACCTACTTCGCGGATCCGCGCGCAAATCAACACATTTTCCGCTTGGGAGTCACGAGTATTCCGTCCGAACGTATTCGGGAGGGGGTAGAGCGTCTCTCCAAAATTATTACAGAGCTTTGCTCAACAGGATCCACTGAAACACATGAAAGAGAAGGTGATCACCTTTCCTATCGAGAGATCGAACAAACGCTTACTGGCGTCGATCTACTGTATCACACGGTTTATGGTGAGCCGTGTACAATCACACTTAATGCCGACGGTACAATGGTGGGGAAGGCGGGTTACGCCAATGAGGATCGGGATGTGGGTCATTGGTGGATCGAAGGTGATCGCTGGTGTCGCCAATGGAAAAACTGGGCCTATGGCGAGACGTCGCGTTTCTTTGTGAGGATGGCGGAAGACCGTATTTTTTGGGTTAATGATGATGGGCACGACGTCGACAGCGCAATTTTAGGGCGACATTAACGGACTCTCCATCTGGCTCTATCAAATCCTTTAAACTGGCGCTAAACTTGTAACAGTTTTGATGCAATTAAACCACATCGACGAACTCGAGCTCCGAGTGCGTTGATAGGGGGATTGTTAATGGGCCATTTGGGAATCGCCGCTATCCAGACCGCTGGACGTAAGTCCGGCAATCTCGACGCTATAGTGGCGGATGTTGACGCGACTGCGAAGCGACTACCCTGGGTGAAAATGATTGTCCTGGGTGAGTTGGCGATCCATGGGGCCTCCCTAAAAGCTGCGGAAGATGAAAACGGCCCAACGATCACGCGCTTGTGCGTCATTGCGAAACGTCATGGTATCTGGCTCATTCCCGGTTCGATTTACGAGCGGCGCGGCAGCGATATTTACAACACGACCCATGTCATCAATCCGGCGGGCGAAATTGTTGCGCGGCATGATAAGCTCTATCCATTTTTACCCTATGAAAAAGGGGTCACACCGGGACGTGATTTTTGCGTCTTTGATGTGCCTGACGTGGGCCGCATTGGCGTCGCGATTTGCTATGACATGTGGTTTCCAGAAGTCATCCGTACGCTGACGTCAATGGGCGCCGAAGCGATCTTGCTTCCGACGATGACGAATACGATTGACCGGGATGTCGAGCTATCCATCGCTCGCGCCAACGCAGCCACGAACCAATGCTATTTCATCGACGTCAATGTCGCCGGGGAGCAGGGCAATGGGAAATCTGTTTTTTATGGTCCGGGCGGGGAGCTTCTACATGCCTGCGGCGTCGGCGCGGAAGTTGTCGCGCTCACGCTCGATTTTGATGAAGTGCGCCGGGTTCGCGAGATCGGTTGGAACGGTTTAGGGCAGGTGCTCAAGAGTTTCCGAGACGCCCCCGTCAATTATGATCTCTATCAATCCGCAGAAAACCGCCACGCCGCATTTAAGGCTCTGGGGCCTTTGACAATGCCCGGGCGAGACACTGTTGGCGGATTAGACTCCGGTCTCGCTGCGCCGCCTCATCCCCATAAAATTGTTGATTAAGTCCACCTCTACGACGCCTTAAAGGAGAATATTATGATCGGTTTCACCCCCCCAAGACGACACCTCTTTGCGACGGCGCTCTTATGTAGCGCGGCTATCGTTCCGTTGACTGCGACGGTGGCACAGGCCCAAGATGAACAGCCGAATGTGCGTGTGACTGACGAAATTTTTGTGACGTCCACGCGCCGCGAAACTTCTGTCTCAGATGTGCCTTATAATATTACGGCTGTGAGTGGGTCGGCCATTGAACGGGCACAAATTTTTGACGACGCGGAACTCCTCCGTTCTATTCCCGGGGTGGGTGTGATCGACCGGGGAGCGCGAAACTCCGGCACCTTGAACCAAGTGCGTATTCGCGGTCTCAATGTCGACGGTAGCGGGCTTGGCGATTACGCGGTGTCTTCGGTCGCATCAGTCTCAACTTATCTCAATGAAACGCCAATTTTTGGGAATTTCTTGTTGCGCGATCTAGACCGTGTTGAAGTCCTCCGGGGACCGCAGGGCACACTGTATGGCTCTGGCTCTTTGGGTGGCACGATCCGTTACATCACGCGTAAACCGGTTCTCGGCGAAACGTCAGGCATGGTCAGTGCGTCACTATCGAGCGTGAAAAACTCAGAGAGCCTTGGCTACTCTTTAGATGGTGTGTTGAACCTACCCCTTGGCGAGAATGCGGCTCTGCGTGTCGTCGGAAGCTATGGCGACTATCCGGGCATTACCGATTACGTGAATGTCTATGATCTAGACGCCAACGGTATTCCTGTTGCGCCAAATGGTATTCTCGATCCTGCTGCGTCTTACAACTCCGTGGAAGATGCTGACACTGTCGATCAGTGGATGGGCCGCGCGACCCTCTTGTGGGAGCCGTCCGATACGGTGGATGTCACCTTGATGCATATCCGGCAGTCGGATGATGTTGGCGGACGTCGGCAAAGTTCATTCAATGAGGATGGATTCGGAAACGCCTATGGCGAGAATGAGAATGGATCCATCCAACTCGAACCCTCCACGCGTGATATCAATTCCACTTCGTTGGAAGTGAATGTCGATCTGGGCTTTGCAACGCTGACCTCATCTACCTCTCACTATGACCACACGGGTGATAGCACGAGCGAGAATACGGGCTTCTACGCGCAGGCCGGGTTCCTTGGTTTCTATTACAATTATCCACGCCCGATGGCCTCGGCCGTCCGCACATATGCGGATGAAGCCGTCGTGCAAGAAATTCGCCTTGTGTCCAATGTTGGCGAGACGTTTGATTATGTTGTCGGTGGATTTTACCGCAAACAGCAAATTGAATCGACGCAGGAAAGCTATCTGCGCGGGTTCAAACAATGGTGGGACACATTGCTGCCGGGCTTGAGCGGCCTTGTAACGGGCGATAAGGATTTCGACTATCGGCGAGTCGAAAATTTTGAGGAAGTGGCCGCCTTTGGCGAAGTCACTTATCATGCGACGGACACGGTCGATCTCACGGTTGGCGCGCGTTACTTCGACAATAAGTCTGAGAATGACACCTTTATCGATCTCCCCTTATATACGGGTGTTTTCACGCCGACCAACGCGTCCTTCGAAACCAGTGAAGATGACATACTTTTTAAAGGGAACTTGTCGTGGCGCTATGCTGATGACGCGATGATTTATGCGACGATTTCCGAGGGTTATCGTCGTGGCGGTTCAAACGCTGTTCCCCTGACCGGAACCTTCGCAGAAGATCCCGGCTGGCAGATTTATACAGCAGATAGTGTCGTCAATTACGAAATTGGCACCAAAGGGAATAAAGATGGCCTGACCTATGATGTTAGCGCGTTTTATATCGATTGGACCGATCCTCAACTCAACACAGCGACGACAAATTGGGGCTTCTTCGCCGTCCAGAACGGCAGCAAAGCCCGCACTATGGGGGTTGAAGCCTCGCTGGATGGCTACATCGGTGACAGCTGGCATTATAATCTCGGTTACGCCTATGTGGACGCCGAACTATCAGACAACTTCTTTGCGCCGAATAATGCGGTAACTCCTGTCGCCGTTGATGGCGCGCGCTTGCCGGGTGCGCCAGAGCATATGCTCAATTGGGCGCTGGATTATTCCGCACCGATTAATGACCAATGGGACTTCTTTGCCCGTGTTGACGGGTCTTACCAATCTGAGACGCAAAATGGCGTCGGCGTTTCGCCGACCTTTAACGTGCCGCTCGACGGGTTCAGCCTGTGGAATGCGACGACCTCAGTCACGCGCGGTAACTTTACCGGCTCGCTCTGGGTCAAGAACATCTTCAATGAAGAAGGCGTGACCGGGGTCTTTACCGAGGCTTATATGGGGACGGCTCCAGCGGAAGGTTATTTCGGGAATGGCAATAAAGAACTCATTTCCTTGCCTCGAACGATTGGCGTGACGGGCACGTATGGATTTTAAAGTCCAAGTTATAGATACGGCTCGACGTGGGCCGTGTCTTCACGGGCAGGACAAGTCGCGCTAGCGTGACCGCTATGGCTAACCCACAAGACTTTGATGCCGCCCTCGCACGGGCTGATGGCCTGCTTAGGTCACGTAACGCTCCGGCCGTCATCGCAATTTGTGAAGATTTATTGCGCGTGGCGCCCGCAGCGGTGGCGCCGCGTCTTATGATCGCCCGTGCTGAGCAGATGCGGCATCGTCCTGACCTTATGTTAGATCAAGTTGCTGTCGTGCTGAAAGCGGATCCGACGCAATTCGATGCGCGTCTCATTCGGATCGAAGCCCGCGTCGCGCAATCCGATATTGCACAAGCCCATGCCGAAATTCGTGAGATATTGCAAACCGCCGATCTTACGTCGACTCAGCTCGGTCGGATCGCGGAAATACAGACACAGCTGGCGGATCATGAGGGCGCGCTAGAAAGTTTGTTATGCGGGCTGGCGTTGTCACCCCGCCAAGATCGTCAACGTCTATCGCTGCTCTACAATCTCTCCTCGGCCTATATTGCGCTCGGAGAGATGGAGAAAGCCGAGCAGGCCTTGGATGATTTGATCCACGTAAATCCGTCTGATTTTGATGCTTATTATAACCGCGCGACGCTGCGAACACAGACACCAGAGCGCAATCATATTGAGGCGTTAGAGTCGCAATTAAAGCGGCCTAATCTTCCGCCGATGGGGGAAGTTCAGCTGGCTTATGCATTAGCCAAAGAACGCGAAGACCTCGGCGATTATCAGCGCAGTTTTGCCGCGCTTGCGCGCGGCGCAAAACGTCGGCGAGCCAATATGGCTTATGCGGTCGACGGGGATTTGGAGACGATGTCTCTGTTGCAGCGCGTCTTCAATGGGGATTTCGCCAGCACTGATTTTAACGGTTGCGATGATGCGCGACCCGTCTTCATCGTTGGCTTGCCGCGATCCGGGACGACCTTGGTTGACCGCATCATCACATCGCATCCTGACGCGGAAAGTGTCGGCGAAATTAATGATCTACCGTTGGCGATCACGCGTCTGTCGGGATCCGTACGGACGAAAGAAGAGCTTGTCAGAAATTCGTCTCGATTGGACATGCGAGAGCTTGGCGAGACCTATCTTAAAGGGTTGGATGGACGCGGTGCGATGTCGCGCCGCGTTGTCGATAAGACCCCGCTCAACTTTCTCTACATCGGCTTGATCGCCAAGGCTTTGCCCGCGGCGCGAATTATCCATGTGACGCGAAACCCGATGGATGTTGGCTATGCCATGTTCAAAACATTGTTTCGCATGGGCTATCCATTTTCCTACGATCAAGGCGATTTGGCGCAATACATCACGGCAAAAATGCGTCTGATGTCCCATTGGCATGAGATGTTTCCCGGCCGAGTTCATGACGTCGCCTATGAAGCGCTAATCAAAGATCAAGAGGGTGTCAGCCGCGATCTCATCGCCGCGATTGGTCTCGATTGGGATCCGGCCTGTTTGAAATTTCACACCAACCGCTCTGCCTCATCGACAGCGAGCGCCGCCCAAGTCCGTCGCCCGCTTTACACATCATCTGTCGAAAAATGGCGTCATTATGAAGCCGAGCTTGCTCCACTTGCGGCAGGTTTAACATTGGGAGACGCCTTGTGATTCAGCCCCGCAAGATTGTCCGATTTATGGTCCTCACGGTCTGTATTTTTGCTTGTCCAACGCTTGTCGCCGCACAAACTTATTTGGACGAAGGATTTCAGGACGGGAATGCGGACGGGTGGCAGTCAGATGCGCGCAAGGGGAAAATCGGTCTGACGACTTATGCTGGAAACATCTCGCTGAAGATGACTCGTGATGCCTATGCGATCCGAAAGCTTGAGAATATTTCAAGTGCCCGGGTTAGAATTAGCGCGGTCTTCGCGGCTGAGAAATTGGACCGCGATGATGCCTGTATTTTGGAAGCGTCCCCGGACGGGGTCCAATGGTTCGAAATTGGCCGGGTTGAGGATGGGCAGGACGATTCGCTGACACTTCATCCCGTCACACGAGTTTTAGACATTGAGAGCGCCCAGCTTTACGTGGGCGCGCGGATCAGGGGAAATGCGTCAAATGATACATGTTGGGTCGATAATATTTCCGTGGTCGGGATGAGGCGGGTCGCTGATATGGCGACATCGCTGGACAAAGAGACCTTCTGGTCCGGACGGGCAATGGCGGACCCTGTGTCCATGCAGGCTTTCGCGCCCCCGAATAAGGCTCTCGCGCCACTCAGTTCATATTCGGGGACCCTCACATTTGGTGGCTCACAGGCGCTGGGCTTCGAGTTGCTAAAGGATGCTTTCAACTATGCCCCAACAGCGGAGGCTCTGGATCACTTGCCGGCGCTTGAGATGGCTCTGGTTCAGGACGGAACAGATTTGATTCCAGGTCAACGCGGACCGCAACCCAATAGCCATCCCGATTGGGAATGGATCATTGAACCCGGAAAGATTTGGCGGCGTGACGATGGATATGTTCGCGTCAGCTTGCCCTTCGCTCTGCAAGAGCGAAATGCGAACTGTATCCATAATGGTGTTCTCGCTTTCGAAATCGGACCGAACGGCGAAACGTCCGACATGGTCTATCAAATTGGGTCTGAAACCTGCGCGTATTTGCAATTTAACCTCTGGGGCAGTGCGCCGATCACCTTTGATCTCAACCCGGTATCCAACTCAAAGGCACTCGTTCAGGCTTACCAGTTAGAGGTCGTTCATCGCCTGCCAACACGCCCGACCTCTGAGCTGAGTTATCGGGATCAACTTGGTCACGCCTCAGAGGTCGGACCCGACACGATGACGGCATTGGGGTATGTTAAAAACGGGACGCATTATACGGCGCCGTGCCCGACCCGTTTCGGGGGTTATCCGTTCTGTGACGTACTCGATTTGCCATCCTATTCTTGGGCAAAATCGATGGTCGCAGGGGTAGCGTCCATGCGGTTGGAAAAGCTCTATTCAGGGGCGATGGATTCCTTGGTTTCGGATTATGTTCCGGCCTGCAAAGGCTGGAAAAACGTCACCTTCCAACATGTGCTGGATATGGCGACGGGCTATTATAAATCCGGTGTTTATGACGAAGACGAAGGCTCGGAGGGCACACGGCAATTCTTCCTTGCGGATCGTCATGATCAGAAGATTGATCTGGCCTGCACGATGTATGACCGCCAGTCCGCACCCGGTAAAACATTCGTTTATCACACGACGGACACCTATATTCTTGGGACCGCGATTACCGCTTTTCTACGCGAGAAAACGGGACGCGATGATGCAGACATCTTTGATGATCTTATCCGTCCGTTATGGACGGCAATTGGGACGAGCCTCGTCGCACGTCAGACGCGTCGGACGTATGATGATGAGGGCCAAGTTTTCGCGGGCTGGGGCCTGACACTACACCGCGATGACATCGCCAAAATAGCGACGTTTCTACATGATGGCGGTCAGATCAACGGCGAGGCTATGCTAGACCCGCTCATGCTGTCTGAGGCGCTGCAAAAGACGGAAAGCCCCGTCGGCCTCAGAGCGGTAATCGATAATCAACGGTACAAAAACGGTTTTTGGGCGTGGAATGCTGGCCCAAGCCTCGGGTGCGACACCGACCTCTTTATCCCGGCGATGTCCGGCTATGGCGGCCTGACGCTCGCGCTTATGCCGAACGGTCATACCTATTACTATATCAGCGATGGCCATGCTTTTGCTTGGGCCCGCGCGGCCAAAGCATCCCATGGCGACACGCCGCTTTGTGAGACCTCCCCATGACCTCATCTGATCCGCTTGCCGGACCTCCGCGCCGGTTTCCCACGGCGAAAGCCGACAGCGTCCTCGCGGGCGTATTGCTATCGTTTTTGGCGACGGCGGGACTGTTCTATGTGAACATTATGGCGGCCATCGTTGATGGTCTCGTCAGTGGTTTAGGACTGACGGATGCGCAGGCGGGGAATATTGGGTCGGCTAATATTTACGGCGCGGCGCTCGGTGCTTTGATCGCGATTATTCTAATTAAGCGAATAAAGTGGCGACCCGCCGCAATCGCAGCCCTTCTCGGATTGATTGCAATTGATGTCCTGTCGATCTTTATCACGAACGCGTCTGTGCTGATTTTCGTACGGTTGTTTCACGGCATTATTGGAGGGTTATTGGTAGGAGTTTCCTATGGGGTTATCGCTCGCACGGCGAACCCGGACCGAACCTTCGGTGTGTTATTGTTTGTGCAGTTTGGCCTCGGTGGTCTGGGCGTGATGCTATTGCCGCGTTTAGTTCCGATCTACGGTCCACAGGCTCTTTTTATCGCACTCATTCTTTTTAGTTTGGCGAGCCTCGCCATGGTTCCATTTTTGGATCGTTATCCTCCCCGTGCAAAGCTGTTAGGCGTTGCTGCTGGCGCGATCCAAAAGAAGCCGTTGACCTATACGTTACTCGCGATCTTCCTATTTCAAGCCGTCAATATGGCGTTGCTCGCGTATATTATTCGACTTGGAATTTCGTATGGGTTGGAACGGAACTATGTTGCGACCGCTCTTGGCCTCGCGACCTGGGTTGCGCTGTTGGGGCCCGGATTAGTGATTATAATCGGCACGAAATATGGTCGGTTTTGGCCGCTCTTCCTTGTTATGGGCCTAACCCTCGCGGGCACGGCGCTGTTCCATTTCAGCGGCAACAAAGCGGCCTACCTCATTGCTAATTGTGGAACTGGAATTACCTGGGGCATGGTTATGGCTTATTTGCTTGGCATGGCGTCACAGTTTGATGCGTCGGGTCGCACGGCGGCGGCCGGTGGTTTCGTGTCTAAGGTTGGCCTGGCGACAGGCCCTGTCGTTACAGGGCAGGTTCTGACGGCAGGTTACGGCTTTGATG
Source organism: Litorimonas sp. (assembly GCA_051251645.1). GTDB lineage: Bacteria > Pseudomonadota > Alphaproteobacteria > Caulobacterales > Maricaulaceae > Litorimonas. The sequence goes on from JBPOEY010000001.1 coordinate 595,068, forward strand.
TCATCCTGAATGGTGCGTTGATTCTGTTCGTGGTCTCTACGGTCATTATGCTTATTCCGGCGCGGCAGTTGGATCGACAAAGTCGGACCCTTCCGGACGACACGCCCTGACGATCCAATCTTCGAAAATCTGCGTCTTGGCTGAGCGCCTTCCGGGGGACGGTGTCAGGAGGAAATAGTCTTTTTCTTCTGGGATCGACTTGTCAGATAGTCGGATGAGTTGCCCCTCGCGAATATAATCCTGCGTTTCGAAATCATTGCAAAGCGCGACACCATAGCCGAGCCGGGCCGCTGTGAGTGCTTGGCTCGTATTGGCGAAGACGATGTTGCGGATTTGGTCCGATCTAATGAACCCTTGCGCGGCGAACCACCGATCCCACGAGACTTGTTTGTCATGAATAAGGGGGAATTGTTGGACGTTTTCAATATCGAACCCATCCGTTCGCGCCGCAACAAGCTGTGGGCTGCAAACGGGAAATAAGGCGGGGGAGGCCAGTCGACTGAGGTGACGGTCGTCATGCGTCGGGGCCCCGTAACAGATGGCAATATCAATCTCTCTTGGGATTATCTTTTGTCTCGGTTCAATTTCGCGAACGGTGATGTCAATGGTCGGGTAGCGTTTCTGAAACTCACAAATATGTTTCGCGGCCCAGCTGGTTGCGATCGTTTGTGTGCAGCCCAAGGTGAGCGGCCCCGCAAGCTGTTCAGGGTCTAGGTTACGCGTCCCATCGAGCATGCGGTCAAGACCTTCCTTGACGGCTTGATGGAGACGCACACCGGCTGGGGTCAGCGTTAAACGGTTATGGGCGCGGATAAACAAGGCGACGCCAAGCTTATCTTCAAGCGCACGTATTTGGTGACTAATCGCGCCGTGCGTCACGCCGAGTCGTTCGCCAGCCCGACCCAAGTGCAAGAACTCAGCGGCACTTTCAAACGCGCGTAATGAGGAAAGTGGAAGTGTTCGCCGGTCCATAATGATTTTCACCTGTGAATATTACTCACAAGTGAATGCAATATTCGTCGTTTCCTATCAATTAAAATCACACTTAAGGACAATCATACGCAAACGATGAAACTATTATGTCCCTTGAACTTACCGATCCCACCCTTCTGAAAACCCAAGCCTATATTGATGGGCAATGGGCTGATGCGGATAGTGGTAAAACCTATGCTGTCGAGAATCCGGCGAATGGAGCGGATATTGCAGATGTCGCCTTCTGCGCCGGGGACGAGACGGTTCGGGCTGTCGACGCCGCTCACCGCGCACTGTGTGATTGGCAAGCGCTGACCGCGAAAGCGCGGTCGACCCACCTTGAAACGTGGCATGATTTGATGGTCGCACATCAAGATGATCTCGCGAAAATTCTCACAGCCGAGCAGGGTAAGCCGTTGGCGGAAGCGCGGGGCGAGATCCTCTATGGCGCTAGCTACATCAAATGGTTCGCGGAAGAGGCTAAGCGGATTTACGGCGATACAGTGCCGAGCCCATCGGCGGACAAACGGTTCGTAACGATTAAACAAGGTGTCGGTGTCGTCGCCTGTATCACGCCTTGGAATTTTCCTAACGCCATGTTGGCGCGCAAGATTGCACCCGCTTTGGCGGCAGGATGTACGGTCGTTTGTAAACCGGCCAACCAGACGCCTTTATCGGCATTTGCCTTGGTCGAGTTGGCGGTGCGCGCGGGAATTCCGGCGGGTGTGATCAATATCGTCTCGGGTGAAACCGGAGCCATCGGTGAGGTTTTAACGGAGAGCCCACTAGTGGGGAAACTCACGTTCACAGGCTCAACGGCGGTTGGTAAAAAATTAATGGCGGATTGCGCGGGGACGATGAAGCGGTTGTCGATGGAACTTGGCGGCAACGCGCCGTTCATTGTCTTTGACGACGCTGACATTGATGCCGCTGTTGCAGGGGCGATAGTCAGCAAGTTCCGTAATGCCGGGCAGACCTGTGTCTGTGCCAATCGCTTCTTGGTTCAGACCGGAATTTATGATCAATTTATCGCCGCCCTGTCGGATGCCATGTCGGAATTAAGGATGGGATCAGGCGACGACCCTAACGTCACAATCGGGCCACTGATTGACGAAAGAGCAGCCGACAATGTTCGCGCGCTTATTCAAGACGCGACTGATCACGGCGCGACGAGGGTAGATACAGGGGCGGGGACAATGGGTGCGCCGACCTATGTGGCGCCTACTCTGCTCACGAATGTGACCGATGATATGAGGGTCTTCCGTGAAGAGATCTTCGGACCTGTTGTGCCAGTCATCAAGTTTGAAACGGAAAGCCTGGCCATTGCTCTGGCCAATGATACGGAATTTGGACTCGCCGCGTATTTTTATTCCCGCGACATTGGTCGTGTGTGGCGGGTCGGCGAAGCGTTAGAATTTGGCATGGTCGGCATTAATGCAGGCGCCATGTCAAACGAGATGGCCCCGTTTGGCGGTGTGAAAGAGTCCGGCCAAGGCCGGGAAGGATCAAAATATGGACTTGATGATTATTTGGAGATCAAGTCCCTTTGTATGGGTGGATTAGACCAATGAGTACTGTGACTTTGAAGACTGTAGACACTGCATCGCAAAGCAATGCCGCGTGGCAAGCGCGTAAATCCGATGCCATTGCCCGCGGTGAAGGCAATCTCGCGCCTGTCTATATTGACCGAGCGCTGAACGCGGAAATGTGGGACGTTGAAGGCCGTCGTTACATTGATTTCGGCACAGGTATTGCGGTCTGTAATACGGGGCATTCGCACCCGAAAGTCGTCGCCGCCGTCAAGGATCAGGTTGATCGTTTCAGCCATACCTGCGTGATGGTGACGCCGTATGACACCGCTGTGCGCCTCGCAGAGGCGCTCAATCGTTTAGCACCGGGTCCGTCGCCTAAAAAGTCCATGTTCGTCACAACGGGTGCGGAAGCTGTCGAAAACGCGATCAAAATTGCGCGCGCGCATACGCGGCGTCGCGGCGTCATCGCGTTTAATGGTGGCTATCATGGACGGACGAATTTTACGTTGGGTCTCACAGGTAAAAACGCACCTTATAAAACGAACTTTGGGCCGTTCCCGGCCGATATTTACCGCGTCCCCTATCCGATTGAGTATCACGGCGTTTCGCTTGAGGACACGCTGCTCGCGATTGAGATGGTGTTCAAATGCGACATTGTTCCTGAAGATGTCGCGGCGATCATTGTTGAGCCCGTGCAGGGTGAGGGTGGATTTTATCCGGCCTCAGACGCATTTTTGCGCGCTATTCGGGATATTTGCGACATGCACGGGATCGTCATGATCGCCGATGAAATCCAATCGGGTTTTGGCCGGACGGGCAAGTTTTTCTGTATGGAACATTCCGGTGTAGAGCCGGACCTGATGACGGTTGCCAAGGGCATGGCAGGGGGTTTCCCGATTGCAGGTGTTGTCGGCAAGGCCGAGATTATGGATGCGCCAGAACCTGGCGGGCTGGGCGGAACTTACGCCGGGTCGCCCGTGGGGTGCGCCGCAGCTTTGGCCGTGATTGATGTCATTGAGGTTGAAAACCTCGTGGACCGGGCTAACCACATCGCCTCAGTATTCGAGACGCGTCTAAAGGCTCTCCGCGCGTATCACCCGGCATTAATCGGTGAAATTCGGACAGATCGGGGCGCCATGATGGCGGTTGAAATCATCACGGATGGGGATGTGTCAAAACCGAATTCGGTGCTCGTCAAAGCCATTGTCGCGGAAGCCTATAAGCAAGGCCTCGTCATCCTGTCATGCGGGGTTCGCGGTAACGTCTTCCGGTTCCTGCCGGCGCTGACGATCCCGGAAGCGCTCATCCATGAGGGCTTAGATATTTTTGAGCGGGTCATGGCCAAAGTGATATCGGAGATTCAACCTTACGAATATCAATAGGTTCAGAGCGGCTGAGGTAAAAGGTCCCGATCACGGCATGTCACGTTTTCAAGATCCCGCTTCACTTTTTCAATATCAATTGTGATGTGACAGATGCCCTGTCGTCTGTATGCCTCGTCATCACTGGACGGGGGATACAGTGATAAAAGAAAACACAAAACGTAATTGGGTGAAGGTCGTGGATCTGGATGAACTTCCAGAAGGCCGCGTTATGTCGGCGAAAGCGGGTGTCCGCACCGTCGCTCTGTCTCATTTCGATGGGCAATATGCGGCGATGGACAATAGATGTCCCCACCAAGGCGGACCGCTCGGTGAGGGCTCGATAGAAAAAGGCGTGAACGGCCAATGTTGGATTCGCTGCCCTTGGCATGGTTGGGATTTCGACCCGTTAACGGGCAAGCCGCCCGGCGGTCACGAAGATAGCGGCCAAGAAACCTATCCGACGGATGTGCGCGAAGACGGTATTTAAGTCGGCCTCGAGGCTGAACCCGAACATGCGCGCACAGTCACCGATGTTATGGCCGAAACCCTGGTCAATTGGGGTGTGACCTCCGTGTTTGGGATGGTCGGGCATTCCAATCTCGGCCTGGCCGACGCAATCCGCCGCCGCACCGTTGATGGAGATATGAGTTATTATGGCATTCGCCATGAAGGGGCCGCGTCGTTTGCTTGTTCTGGCTATGCGAAATTAACGGGATTGCCCGCAGCCTGTCTTGCGATTGCGGGGCCGGGCGCCACGAATTTGATGACGGGCTTATGGGATGCCAAGGTTGATCGTGCGCCCGTTCTGGCGCTCACGGGTCAGGTGCAAGTTCAAGTCTTTGGCCCCGGAGCGTTCCAAGATATCGACCTGAAATCGGCGTTTGCCCCGGTGACGCGATTTAGCCAGAACGTGCTGAGTTCGTCTTACCATGCAGAGCTGGCCAATCTCGCCTGTAAGGCCGCCCTTGATCATCGTGATGTGGCGCATTTGATTTTCCCGGACGATGTTCAAACCATGCCAGCGTTAGAGGATGCCAAGGCGGGGTCTCCGGCTGGACGTATGGCGAATATAAATGTGTCCCCGTCAGATGAGAGTTTGAACGCGGCAATCGAACAGTTGAAAGCCTCAAAACAGCCTTTGATAATTGTCGGTTATGGGGCCCGATCAGCAATGGGGGACACCATCCAATTTGCAGAAAGCCTCAATATACCGATTGCGACGACTTTTAAGGCTAAGGGCCAAATCCCGGATCGACATCCTTTAGCGGCAGGGGTGTTGGGTCGGTCCGGAACACCCATCGCCAGCTGGTTTATGAATGAATGCGATGTGATTTTGGCGTTGGGCGCGTCGTTTTCAAACCATACCGGGATCGAGAAATCTAAACCGATCATTCAGGTTGATTTTGACCCGGCACAACTCGGGCGTTTCCATCCCATTGCGGTGCCGGTGCTCGGTGAAATCGGTGTCACAGTGCGCGCCTTGTCCGGCGCGTTGACGGGTCATAAAACGACAGACCAACGCGGCGAGGTCGCAGACCGCTGGAAGATATGGCGCGCTGAAAAGCAAAGTCGTCTGATTGATGATAACGGCAAGGGCATTAATTCAGCCTCAATATTCGCCGAACTTACCACGCTCATCCCGGACGACGCCGTGATTGCTGTCGATGTTGGCAATAACACCTATTCCTTTGGCCGATATTTTGAATGCGCCGAACAAAGCGTTTTGATGTCAGGCTATCTCGGATCGATTGGATTTTCGTTCCCGGCGGCCATGGGGGCATGGGCGGCGACGCAGGAAAAGGCGGCGTACAAAGGCCGCAAGGTTGTCTCTATCAGTGGTGACGGCGGCTTTGGTCAATATGCGATGGAGTTCACCACAGCCGTGAAATACGGCATGAACATCACGCATATCCTGCTGAATAATTCCCAGCTGGGTAAAATATCCAAAGAGCAACGCGCAGGCAATTGGGATGTTTGGCAAACCGATCTCCATAATCTCAGCTTTGCTGGTTTCGCACGCGCCTGCGGTGGGCAGGGTTCGAAAGTGACGAAAATCGAAGATCTGGCCAAAGCCGTTAAAGACGCCCTTACGCATAATGGCCCGTCCTTGGTCGAAATTATCTCTGATCCTGATTTAATCTAACGTCATAACACCTCAAGAAAGACGACTATGAAGCCTATTGCTATTGCTGAGTGGAATGACCTCGAAGACCGGAAACCGGCGGGGGTAATTGTTGCCAATGTGGACCTCGTCATTGTCCGCTATGAAGAGAATGTTTCAGTTCTCTATGGCCGTTGCCTGCATCGGGGCGCGCTACTCGAAGACGGGTATGTCGACGGCGACAACCTGATTTGCGGGGTTCATAATTGGGACTTTCGGATCGATACGGGCGTGAGTGAATATGACAATAATGAAGTTCTAAACAAATTTAAGGCCTGGGTTGAAGCTGGAAAAATCTATGTCGACGAGGACGAAGTTGCCGCGTGGCACGTCGATAACCCGCAACCGTTCAACCGGGATTCTTACCTTGGACAATATGCGGATCCATCGTCGGGCGATCCGGCGGAACCCTATACAGGTTTGATCCAATCCTACGCCAGAGATGGTCTGAGTAAGACCGGGCACCACGGCGTGAGCGCCGCGATGGGCGTGCCGCTTAATGAACTGCCGCGATGGGACGATATTCAGTTTATCACCGCGCAACTCCATAAAGTGCCGTTGCTGGATGATGATGCCGTCAACACCAAGACGGTCATCGGTCCACGGGCGAAAAAGCCTCTCGAACTCGATATTCCGTTGTTTGTCTCAGATATGAGCTTTGGCGCTTTGTCAGCGTCTGCGAAAGTTGCTCTGGCGATGGGCGCGGAAAACGCCGGGACCGGCATTTGTTCCGGCGAAGGCGGCATGCTGCCCGAGGAACAAGAGGCCAATAGCCGATATTTCTATGAACTCGCGTCAGCCCGATTTGGCTTTTCCATGGACAAGCTCGCCAAAGTCCAAGCCTTTCATTTCAAAGGCGGACAGGGCGCAAAAACGGGAACAGGCGGTCACTTGCCGGGAGAGAAGGTCAAAGGCAGAATCGCCGAAGTGCGGGGATTGCCAGAGGGTGAAGCCGCGATCTCTCCATCCCGGTTTCCAGAGTGGACAGAAACCTCACAAATCAGGGATTTTGCTGATGAAGTCCGCGCCTATACGGGCGGCATTCCGATTGGCTATAAGCTGTCGGCTCAGCATATCGAAAAAGATATCGACGCGGCGTTAGACGTCGGCGTGGACTACATCATTCTGGATGGTCGAGGCGGCGGCACAGGGGCCGCGCCGACGATTTTCCGAGACAATATTTCTGTGCCGACCATACCGGCTTTGGCGCGCGCCCGTCGGCACCTTGATCGTAATGGAAATGGCGATGTTTCCCTCGTGATCACCGGAGGTCTCAGAACCCCGGCAGATTTCGCCAAAGCGTTAGCGCTGGGCGCAGACGCCATCGCGGTCTCAAATGCGGCGTTGCAAGCCATCGGATGTCTTGGGATGCGGGCGTGTCATACGAATAATTGCCCCGTTGGTATCGCGACGCAGAAAGAACATCTCGTGGCGCGGTTAATTGCGGAAAAATCCGCTGAACAATTGACGCGTTACTTCCAAACTTCCGTCTCGTTGATGAAGATATTAGCGCGCGCGTGTGGGCATGATGACTTAACCAAATTCACAGCGGATGATCTCGTGACGTGGAAGATGGATATGGCCGAACTCTCCGGCGTGAATTTTGGCGGCGTGGGTCGGTCTTGATGTTGAAAACGGCAACATTCATTTCATACGGGCTCGGAATATATCTTCTCATTGGACTTATATTTGGCCTGTATTTTATTACTTTTGGTCTTCGCGACGCGCCGATCGAAGGGAAAGCACCCGTATTACGGCTCATGCTTTTGCCCGCGGCTGTTCTGATTTGGCCGCTGCTGATTGGGAAACGGTCATGAAACGCGCGCATCGTAAAGCTCACACAGTCATCTGGCTGACATTGCCGATCCTTTTACTCGCCATTTTATGGATAGCATTTTCTATTCATGGCGGTGGATCATGAGCCATAATTTCGTCCCGGTTCAATGGAACAAGCAGAAGATCAATTATGATTTGACCCTTCTGGCGGGCGTCGTCATTTATCTCGTCGGCTTTATGGCCATGGGATTGAAGACAAATTCAGCCGATTTGGCTGTCCTCATCATTCGCGGCCTCGGAACGTGCGCGATTGTCCTTTTGCATATTATCCTCGCAATTGGGCCGTTAGCGCGACTGTCTGATCGGTTTAAACCGCTGCTTTATAACCGTCGTCATTTCGGCGTCACCATGGCCCTCATCGCCTTGGGCCACGGTGCGTTTACGTTGATGTGGTATCATGGGTCTGGCGTGATCGATCCGATCACATCCGCCATCGGGGGCTACGGGGATTATGGTGTCGCGATTGATTTTCCTTTTGAAGGCCTTGGCCTCTTTGCGCTGATCATTCTTCTTATCATGGCCGCAACCAGTCATGATTTTTGGTTATCTAAATTAAGCCCTCCGGTTTGGAAAACGCTGCATATGAGCGTCTATTTTGCTTATGCGGCATTGGTCGGTCATGTCGCACTCGGAACGGCGCAGTTTGACAAAGGCCAAGGTCTTTTGTGGGCGATCGCTTTCGGGGCTGCGGCAATCACGGCGCTTCACTTTGCAGCCATGCTTAAAGGCCGTCATTTAGACAGCAGTTGCCCCGACGGAGCGGTGTGGCATGACGTCGGCGACCCAATGGATATTCCGATGAACCGGGCTGTGACCTTCACGCCAAAGATGGGTGAGCGTGTGGCCGTGTTCCGTCACGAAGGCGGAGTTTCGGCGATAGACGCTGTTTGTTCGCACCAAAACGGTCCCTTGGGTGAAGGGTGCGTTTTAGGCGGGCTGATCACCTGTCCCTGGCATGGTTTTCAATTCGACCCTGAGACAGGCGAGGCGCCAGCGCCTTTTGAGGACAAAGTCAAAACCCACGAAGTCAAAATCGAGAACAACAGTATTTTTGTAAGAGTTCAGCCAGATGATTTTGGTACCATAAGAAGAGCCGTAAAGGTGACATCATGAGCGACGACAATGACTTTTTTGTCGGTTATGGTGCCGTCCCAAACAAAGACAGACGGTTTCTTCTAAAAGCGGTCCCCGCCGGGTTGGTCGGATTGGCCGGGGCGGGGGCGTTACTCGGCGTCACTGCGGCCTCTTCGGGCGGCGGACGTTGGGAAACGGGCTCACCCGTTACCCTAGTCGGACGGATTGGGTTTCATCCTTATCCGGTCCTTTGGGTTGATGGGATCGGACATGTTATTGCGGGCATCGGCAAGAGGGGGGCAGACGCAAGCTGTAAGCCGTTTGACGGTAAGAATGTTCGCGTGACCGGGGTCCGTATTGTCAAAAATGATTGTTTTATGTTGGGCGTCGCCTCTGATGATATTGCAATCGTTGATCAAGTCGCGCCTCCAATACCAAGTGTCGAGAGCTTAGGTGAAGTCCATCTGATTGGCGAAGTCCTCGATGCGCAATGTTTCATGGGCATCATGAATCCGGGCTACGGTCGGACTCACAGAGGTTGCGCCACCCAATGTATTCGGGGCGGGCAACCGGTGTTTTTCTCGATGGGGTTGCATTCTGAAGGGCAGGGCGGCGAAACAGGATGCGGTAGTTCCGGTTACCTATTGGCGAATTCTGATGGCAATAAAATCAACACCGAAATTTTAAGTCATATTGCCGTCCCGGTCACGATGTCTGCCCGTCACGAGCGGGTCGGCAATCTCAATAAGCTTGTTTATCAGACGAATAGTCTGGCCAGACTCTGATGACCCTTAATCTGTTTTTGATTTTTGGTGCCGTTTTCTTTGCCTTCGCGCTTGTCTCAAAACGTATTGAAGGAAGCCTGATAACACCGCCCATATTATTCACCCTGTTCGGACTGCTGCTCTCTGGCACGCTTATGCAAACGACCGGGTTAACCTACGACGAAGGCAGTATTCATACGCTGGCTGAATTGACTTTGATCCTCGTTTTGGCGGCAGATGCCTCGCAAATATCGTTGAAAGAGCTCAGCCGTATGAAGACAATTCCGGTCCGATTGCTATTATTTGGCCTTCCTTTGATTATTGTCGCGGGGGCTCTAGCCGCGAAACTTCTGTTCCCTGATATTGGTTGGTATGAGGCGGCTTTGCTTGGCGCGATCTTGGCGCCGACGGACGCCGCGCTCGGCGCCTCAGTTCTAGCGAACAAGACAGTACCCTTGAAAGTTCGGCAGGGATTAAATGTTGAAAGCGGTCTGAATGACGGCATCGCACTCCCCGCCGTCTTGTTCTTTGCTTGCTTCCTAAACCTGGTCCATCAGAGTGGTGAAGAGAACTGGATCCTCTTCCTCACCTTACAGCTCAGCCTCGGCCCCCTCGTTGGTATTTTGGTCGGGTGGGCCGGAGGACATCTTATCGCCAAAGCGGCCAAGAAAGGCTGGATGACGACAGAGTTTCAAGGTGTCGCCGCCATCGCGTTAGCAGTCATCGCTTTTGCGGTCGCAGAGATCGTGCATGGCAATGGCTTTATCGCCGCCTTTATTGCGGGTCTGACTTACGGAAATCTACGGGTTGAATATTCCAAATTCCTGAATGAGTTCACCGAGACAGAAAGTCAGTTTCTGAGCTATCTTACCTTCTTCCTTTTTGGCGCTTTAATCCTCCCTGAGGCCCTCCCGCACATGACGCTTCAGATGTTCTTGTTTGCAGGCCTGAGCTTGACGGTTGTACGAATAATCCCGGTCGCAATCGCGATGTTGGGAACAGGCTACAAGCTTCCAGAAATTGGCTTCATGGGATGGTTCGGCCCGCGGGGACTCGCGTCGCTACTCTTCGCGCTCCTGGTTTTAGAAGACCTGAACGTCATGCAGGCCGAATTCATTCAAACGGCCGTCGCGACAACGGTGCTGGCGAGTATAGTTCTACATGGACTTACGGCAGCCCCGATGAGTCGCGCGTTTGGGAAATGGGCCGCAAATCACGGGACTTAGGCAGTGTGAGTTTACTGTGATGATCACGTTAAAATGTTGGCTTTGAGGGGTGTGACCGCTCAGGCCCCTTTGGGAACCACTGACTTTTTTCATGTTTGTAAGTGAGACGCTGTGAAGCGGGTTTTCATATATCTCAGCCTTTTGGCTAGTCCGTAATAATCGCGACACCGGTCCTAGGTTGCGACGGTGTTGGCCCTGATGATGCCATTCACGCTGCGCCTGTCAAAACAGTGGCTATGTCGAGTTGTCTCGGTCCTGAGACAACGGCTCCGGATGATATTCAGGATCCAAATTTATGGTGTCCATCAGGCGAAATCTACGTTGATCAAGTTGTGCGCCGCGACGCATGTGCGCCCCAAGCTGATGACGGTCATGGCAAGTTTGGTGCCGATCTTCTTCACTGAGGGGCTCGGGTCTAATATTATGTGACACGGTTCGCACGGCCAATGTTAGGCGGTATAGTGTGGATCACTCTGCTAACATTGATTGTCATACCCGCTGTTTATTTTATCTGGGTCGGTAGAAGTTCGTTTGCCCAGCCCCTATCCACTCACACCAAATTTGAAGAAGTCATAGCATGAAACATTTGACGAAAATTACTTTGAGCGCCCTCGCGGCCATCAGTCTTGTCGCTTGTAGTGCGGACACCGACCCTGCGGCGATGGAAAAGCAAGACCCTGCAGAAATGGATCATAGCCAAATGGATCCCGACGGCGATATGAACGTTGCCGCGAAGGGTGACACGGGACACACGACGGGCACGCTCGTTTCTGTCAGCCCGGATGGTCAATCTGCGACGATCAAACATGAAGCTATCGACGGCGTTGGCATGGGGGCGATGACAATGGGTTTTGAGATTACGTCTAGCGTCGATCTAACCGCCTATACTGCGAGTGATCCGGTTAGTTTCATGGTCAAGCGCGGACGCGACGGGAGCTATCGCATCACGGCTATCTGTAACACGGAAACAGACGGCAAAGACTGCCTGTCTGCCCAAATGGAGCATGCGGAGCACTAAAACGCAAAGACCCGCGAACGCAGGTTCGCGGGTTTCATTTTTGTTTTTGAATTAAAAGATGACCTTGGGCCCGTCTTCCATGGCGCTTTCCATCTTGAGGAATTTCTCTTGCACTGCGGGTCTGACTCGTTGCGCGAAAAGACTGACAAGCACTGCCGCAAGGCCAGAAAGAATGAAGCCCGGCACGATCTCATAAATAATATCGGACAATGCTTGATCCCCGATTTGGATGGGGGCGTAGAGCCAGAAGAGAACTGTCACGGCGCCGACAATCATTCCGGCTAAAGCGCCTTCGCGCGATAATCCCTTCCAATAGAGGCTCAAGATAATGATCGGCCCAAAGGCGGCGCCAAATCCGGCCCAGGCGTTGCCGACCAACGAGAGAATATTGCTGGATCGATCAAAGGCAAGCGCAATTGCTGCGAGTGAGACGAGAAGAACAGACACACGCCCGATGGCGACCAGTTCGGTTTGGCTCGCCTCTTTCCTGAGAAACGTCTTATAGAAATCTTCGGTCAGGGAGCTTGATGACACGAGGAGCTGTGACGAAATTGTCGACATGATCGCGGCAAGGATGGCGGCCAGAAGGAACCCGGCCAGATATGGATGGAAGAGAATTTGTGACAATAGGATAAAGATCGTCTCAGGATCGCCCACGGCCACGCTTTGAGCTTGGGAATAAGCAAAACCAATAATACCCGTCATGACCGCTCCGATGACGGTCACGAGCATCCACCCCATGCCGATATAGCGCGCTGTCGCGATATCCTTCAGTGAGCGAATTGCCATAAAGCGGACGATAATGTGCGGTTGGCCAAAATAACCGAGACCCCATGCGAGAAGCGAAATCAACGCCAAAACCGTCATACCCTCTGGCCACCAGGTGAAGAAGGCGGGGTCTATGGCCGCCATTGACGTCGACCAATCGCCCGCGTTTTGCAGCACGAGATAGGTCACAAGCGGGACGATAATCAAAGCAAGGAACATGAGACAGCCTTGAACAAAGTCCGTCAGGCTAACGGCTAAGAAGCCCCCAAAGAGTGTGTAGGCGACGACAACGCCCGCTGTTAGGAATAGGCCAAGTTGATAGTCCAATCCAAAGGATGCCTCGAATAGCTTCCCACCCGCAACAATACCGGCGGACGTGTAGAGCGTGAAAAAGATCACGATAACGACGGAGGATAAGACTCGCAGGGCGTGCGTTTTATCGTTGAACCGTTTTTCAAAATAGTCCGGAATAGTGATCGCGTCGTTGGCCATTTCCGTAAACACCCGAAGGCGCGGCGCGACGAAACGGTAATTGAGGTAGGCCCCAATAATGAGCCCGATCGCAATCCACGCGGCACTAAACCCTGAGACGAAAACGGCTCCCGGCAGCCCCATCAACATCCACCCGCTCATGTCCGACGCACCGGCAGACAGGGCGCCAACGGCCGGGTGCAGCTTCCGCCCACCCAACATATATTCCGACATATCGCTGGTTGATTTTCGGTAAGCGTAAACACCGATACCCAGCATCAAAGCAAAGTAGGCAGTCAGGGAAATCATCGCTTCAATGTTCATGTGTTCGCTTGTTACAGAAATGCCGACAGCCCGCCATGGGTGGCAGGTTGTATAAGGTCGTTTGGACGCGTTTTAGGGTCGGGTTTGCCCGTTGCCATGAACGAGATATTTGAAACTTGTCAGCTGTTCGAGGCCGACGGGGCCGCGCGCATGCATTTTGCCCGTGGCAATACCGATTTCCGCGCCCATGCCGAATTCGCCGCCGTCCGAAAATTGGGTCGACGCATTATGCATGACCACGGCACTATCGATGACGGTCATGAAGCGCTTCGCCGCGTGCATATTTTCGGTGATAATGGCGTCCGTGTGCCCTGAGGAATATGTGGCGACGATCTCTAAGGCGTGATCAAAACCATCGGCAATGCGGACGGATGCAACTGCGTCGAGATATTCTTGCCCCCAATCTTCCTCCGTTGCGGGAACAAGGCGCGCGTCTAACGCGCAGGCTTCAACGTCGCCGCGTAATTCGCATCCGACCATAGCGTCAGCCAGAGCCGGGACGACCTGTGCCGCTACAATACTGTCAATCACGATGCTCTCTGTGGCGCCGCAGACACCAGTGCGGCGCAACTTTGCATTTTTAACAATATCGATGGCCTTGGTCAGATCGGCATCTGCATGAATATAGCTGTGACAATTTCCATCCAAGTGTAGCAGGGTCGGAACGCGGGCTTGGTCCCGCACAAGCTCAACTAGACCCCGACCCCCTCGGGGAATGACGAGATCGATAAAATCGACGGCTTTAAGCAATTCGGCTACCGCTTCACGGTCCGTTGTGCCGACTGTTTGAACAACATCGATGGAGAGGTCAGCCGTCATTAACCCGTGTTGCATGCAGGCGACGATCTCACGGGTTGAATTCCGACTTTCGGAACCGCCGCGTAGGATAATCGCATTCCCTGATTTCAAACAGAGCGCGCTCGCATCCGCGCCGACATTGGGCCGGGATTCATAAATCATGCCGATGACCCCGATGGGGCAAGCCACCCGCTCGATCTTGAGGCCATTCGGGCGATCAAATGTTGCCAATGTGCGACCGACAGGATCGGGGAGGGCGGCAATGTCCTCTAACGCGCAGGCCATAGCGTCGATGCGATCTGGCGTCAGTTTGAGGCGATCAATGAACGCATCGTTTTTGCGGTCCGCGACGCTGGCAATATCTTCTGCGTTTCCTTGGAGAATAATGTCCATCCGGTCACGTAAAGCGGTGGCGGCAGAGAGCAGCGCTTTATTTTTCTGATCGGTACTGGCGGCGGCAATGTGGACACTCGCCGCCCGCGCTTTTTGACCAAGGTCCGTGATGTGGGCTTTGGGCGTTTGATCCGGGGAAGTCATGTTGGGTCCTGTTGGAAGAAGGGGGGCAGGCCAAAGAGGTGCGCTAACGTAGCTCAACGGCCCGGTCATAGGCGGCGCGGGTTGTCGCTTGCAACCGCTGTGTTAGGCCGTCGTCGCCGTTTAGGGCGTTGAGCCCGGCTTCTGTTGTGCCGGCTTTGCTCGTGACAGAGTTGCGGAGGTCTGCGAGATCATCCCCCGTGTTTAGCGCCATCTCGACCGCGCCGGATAATGTTCCGAGCACGAGGCGTTTCGCCGTGGCTGCATCGAACCCCAAGTCCATCGCCGCTTGCGTGTAGGCGCGCGCAATCTCAAATACATAACCTGGTCCGCTGCCGGCCACCGCCGTGAGACGGTCCAGATCATCCTCATTGTCCACTTGGATGACGTCACCCGTGGCCTTCATGAGGGTCAAAACATGGTCCAAAGCCTTGGTTGACATAGATGGTGTCGCAAACACGCCGCTCATGCCTTTGCCGACGCTGGCGGGCATGTTCGGCATAATCCGGATCACGGGCCGTCCGTCCGTGAGCGCTTGTAATCGTTCACTGGCATAGCCAGCAGCGATCGACACGACGGTTCCATTAGCGGGCAAATGAGCGAGATAGTCAGGGATGATCTGATCAATGAGCTGAGGCTTCACCGCAACAATAATCAGGTCGAACATCGCGTCGCCTAAGCCGTCGCCATCTCTCAGTTTTCGGACTTTCGGGTGGCTGAAATTCGACGTGGGGTCGATGACCGTAAAGTCAGCCGTGTCTATATCTGTCCAGCGGCGGAGCAGGGAAGACCCCATATTTCCGCAACCAATCATAAGGGATCGCATGGTGTCTCCTTGAGCTTGATCCGCACATAAGGGCTTTATATTAGAATTCAAACTATGTCGGTGTGATTTATGTGTGGTTTTTTCGGACTAGCCGTGGACTTCGCTGCCTAAAGTCCCCAAATCAAACGTGAAATCAGATAATGATTACCTGAACGACGGACTAAGCCTTCAATATTTTGTTTTGTGGTCAAAGCAAATTGGTTATTTTATCGTTATTCGCAGCTTATCGACAAGACTGGAGTGCATCGTGGCGTCAAACAAGCGCATTGTTATCAAAATTGGTTCAAGCTTATTGGCGAATGCTGAGCTTCTAACGCCGCGATGGGCGTTCATTCAGCAATTGCTCGAAGATGTGAAGTCTCTTCGCGATAATGGATACGAGGTGTTGTTATGCTCTTCAGGCGCCGTGGCCCTAGGGCTTACTATGCTTGGCGAGCGCCCAGAGACTGCGGGCTTGCGGGATAAGCAAGCTGCCGCCGCCTGTGGGATGCCGCTATTGCTGAATGCCTATAAACAAGTCGCGCATGAATATGGGTTTGATATTGCGCAAGTCCTTGTGACTTTGCGCGATTTGGAAGATCGGCGTCGCTTTTTAAATACGAAGAACACAGTTCACAGACTGCTTGAAGCCGGGATTGTCCCTATCGTGAATGAAAACGATTCCATTACAACAGAAGAAATTCGAGTCGGGGATAATGACCGACTGGCGGCCAAAGTCGCCCAGATGGTTCAAGCGGATCAACTTATAATCCTGACCTGCGTGAATGGCCTTTACACGAAAGACCCCGCGATGCCGGGCGCCGAGCTTGTCGAAACTGTGAGCGATGTCACGCCTTATTTGGCAGTCACGGAAGGGGTCAGTAATTTAGGCAGCGGCGGCATGCTCACGAAGATGCAAGCGGCCAATATGGCGCAAAATGCGGGCTGTGAGACTTTAATCGGAAACGGACAAGCGGAGCGCCCCGTGACGTCCTTACTAGATGGCACCCGAAAGCATACGCGCTGCGTCGCGGCGATTGAGCCTGCGTCCGCATGGACCGCATGGTTGACAGATCGACTGCAAATGGCCGGAAGCATCGTGATCCCAAAAATTTCAGCCGTCTCTCTGTGTCGCGGAGAGCGTGGGGTCCAACGTGAGGATATACAATCAGTACAAGGGACGTTTGTACGGGGTGATGTGATTCATATTTATACGGCCGACGGGCATGAATGCGCCCGGGGTTTAGCGAATTTTACGGCGGAAGAAACATTGATCATGGCCCGCAATCCCGAAATTTCGGCCAAACAATTACTTGGCTTTCAAACCAATGGAACACTGGTCAGTCGCGATAATTTGATCGTGCTTCAAGACCGTCACATCTTGTGGGAGACGCCCCCTGAGGATCAGGTCGAACAGGTCAATCTTAGCTAAGTAAAATCGAAGACTAAAACTCCTACTCACTGCTATTCTGGCGGCGGAGAGATTTCTCCAAGCTCAAGGATGGGCGCAGCGTCCAGGGACTCTGCATCCATCATTGTGGCCAAACGCTGGAGGCTTGAAACCAGCAGTGTCTGTTCCCAGTCGTGAAGGTTATCAAACGACGCGCGGAACTCTTTTTGCAAGAGAGCCGGCGCCGCATCGAGTTTTATTCGCCCCGCCTCTGTCAGAATAATGTCGACACTGCGGCGGTCGGCTTCGCTACGGGCGCGCGTCACGAGTTCAGCTTTCACCAAGCGATCAACAATTGACGTGATTGTCGCCTGAGACAGATGAACCAGCCGAGCGACCTCGCTCGGTCGCGCGCGACCCGTTTCACCAACCTGCTGCAGAACGAGCAATTGCGGCGTCGTCAGCCCAATGTCTTTCATCAGCGACTTGGAATGCAGGTCGATTGCGCGCGTAATTTTCCGCAAAGAAATGAGAACATCATTATGGTGGGTCATGATGTCAATCTAACGTCTTTCATCGGCGGTGTCAGCGTCATAGCAAAACCTAAACGTTTTCTTGCGGTGCTTCGCCTCGCGTTTGCCTAGTCTAAGACCGCTTTTACGCTGGGCCCAAATGGAGAGTCCCCGAGCACAGCGAGTTGGGTTTGCGCGGAGACCTTGTTGATCATCTCTTGGGGTCGCGCCACGGGATGCAAGGCGATACGCAACGGGCGCGACCCCTGTGGCATGGCAATCGTTTTCGCGATCGCCTTTGGAATATCCATCGGATCGGAACTGCCGCCGCCGCTTCCCTCTGTCCCCATGCCTGCCGTCAATTGCGGGTAAGCGTTCAGAATATCTTCTGAAAGACGCGCTTTAAGCGCAGCAGACGGCGCGACTTGGTTCGCCCATATCTTTGTCGGGTAGCCGCCGGGTTGAATAATCGTGACTTCAATGCCGTGCGAGGCCACTTCATAGGCGAGTTGCTCACTCATGGCTTCAAGGGCAAATTTTGTTGGTGAATATTGGCCAAAGCCGGGCACGATCACGCGACCGAGTTGCGACGTCACATTAAAGATTTGTCCGCGTCCAGCGGCGCGCATTGTCGGGAGAACGGCTCTCATCATTCTGTGAGCGCCAAAAACATTCGTTTCAAAAATTTGCTGCGTCGCGGCCATATCTTGGGCTTCAATCGGACCAGAGATGGCGATGCCGGCATTATTGATCAAAACATCAAGTGTCCCTCCGGTGGCTTCGAGGGCTTCAGCCACCCCTGCCTCAATTTGATCCCCATCGATGACGTCAATTTCGAGAACGGAAATGTCTAAGTTTTCGGTTTTCGCCAAAGTTTCAAGCTCAGTCGCTTCCGGGCGAGGGAGGTTGCGCATAGTAGCGAAGACTTTCGCGCCAAGACGCGCATAATGCTCTGCCCCCAATCGACCAAAGCCAGATGAGCAGCCCGTGATCAAAATCGAAACGCCTGTCAGGTCAATAGTGTCTATAGTCTCTGGGTCGGATGCATAGGCCGCGTTTGTGGCCATCGTCGCCGCGAGGACGCCTGCGCCTAACATCAGATTGCGTCGATTAAGCTTGTAATTTTCTGACATCAATAATCCCTTTGGTTGGGTTGAACTTAGCAATGTTACGCCGCGTGTCAGTAGGCATATTCAGACAAAGCTGTCAGCTTTCTCTGGTTTTTGTGCGTCGAATAGGGCGCGAAGGTCTGTCTCAATCGCCTCTGAACGCTGGGGATGAAGTTCTAGGTGCGACTCAGGGCGGTTAAGGTTTTCTTATATGGCTCTAAAACACCGTCTATAGAGGCACTTAAAAACGGGATAAGTGGCATTTTATGTTAATGAATCAGAGGTTAAGAGTGTACGGCGCGGGATAGCTCTTCAAAGACATTCGCGCTATGAAGATGTTTAAGACGACATGACTAGGATGTGAAAATGGCCTCTCTTTTGTTTTCAGAAGGTGCTTTCCTTGAAGCGGCTTCCCGCGAAGAAGATTTCACAAATTTAGGCGCGGGTGATTTTGAGCGCGGCGCAGAGGATTTCCTTAGGAGCTTTTACAAGGATGCCCTTGAAAACGAATTTTTGGATTATGATCTCGAGGACTTAATCCTTCTTGCGCGCGATTTTTGGATGATGGGTAATCGCCGCCTTCCGTCAGAGTTTCTTGTTTCTGTCAAATCCTCGCCGACCCCTGCGGACGCCTCGAAAGCCGATACGGTCGTGCAAGTCGTTTGCGATGACATGTCGTTTTTGGTTGATTCACTCGTCGCGGCGGTCTCGTCCTTAGGCATAAATGTCAGCGGCCTTTTCCACCCAATTGTTGAGGGTTGGCGCGATGAAAAAGGGAAATGGTGTGCCTCCGGAAACGAGGTCACA
This sequence comes from Litorimonas sp., assembly GCA_051251645.1. Lineage (GTDB taxonomy): Bacteria > Pseudomonadota > Alphaproteobacteria > Caulobacterales > Maricaulaceae > Litorimonas. The sequence continues at coordinate 614,533 of JBPOEY010000001.1, forward strand.
GAATCGATGATTCTGCTTTTGATCGCCCCGCAAAGTCAGCGGAGTCATAAGCGTCTCGAAGATGAAATTCGAAAAACTTTAGATGAAGTCAAAATAATCAATGATGATTTCTTGCCTCTTGTTCAAAATGTGAGAATGCGCGCGGAGGCGCTTAAGCATTCCCACGGGAAAACACCGAAAGATGACGTCGATGAAGGTGTGGCTTTTTTGGAATGGCTCGCCGATGGCAATTTTGTTCTGTTTGGCTCTCGCAGTTATGATTACACCCAAAGCTCCACCTCAGAGACGGGCGATTTTGACTATGTAAATCCGACGATTGTGGATGGCGATTCCCTTGGGTTGTTGCGCGATCCGTTGGTAACAATTCTGCGACAGAGTAGCGAGCCGTCTTCAATTTCTACGAATGTTGAACGGTTCGTTTTGGAAGCTCCGCCCGTCACCGTCGCTAAGTCGAACTTAGTCACGCGGGTCCACCGCCGCGTCCGAATGGATTATATTTCGGTCAAGCATTTCAGCAAAACCGGCAAGGTGACGGGCGAAACGCGCTATGTCGGCCTGTTTACGGCAGACGCCTATAATCGTTCGCCCAACTATGTGCCGTTGATCCGTCAAAAGGTGGCCCGAGTCACGGAACGTTCCGGCTGGCAGCCAGGGTCGCATAACGCGAAACGGCTTGATTATGTTTTGACGTCCTATCCGCGCGACGAGCTTTTCCAAATTAGCGATGATGAGCTTTTGCGGATTGCGACTGGTGTTGCGCAGGCGTTTGATCGTCCGCGAACACGCCTGTTTGTTCGCCGCGACCCGTTTGAGCGGTTTGTCTCAGTCCTCGTTTATGTACAGCAAGAACATTATAACACGCGGGTTCGCAAACGCATTGGCGAGCGGCTAAAGAATGCCTTTGGTGGCCGCCTCTCAGCTTTCTATCCGCAATATAGTGACGCGCCGATGGCGCGGGTTCACTACATTATTGGGATGGATCCGGATCAAGGACTATACCCGGATATTCCAGAGCTCGAAGCGGAAGTCGGTCGCATCGCGCAGCCTTGGTTCGAAGGCGTCCGTCTTCTATCTGAAGAAAGCGACAATGATCATGCGTTCAAGGCCATCGATAATTACAAAGACGCCTTCTCTGTCGCTTATCAGGATGAGTATTCGACCCAGCAAGCCTTAGCCGACATTTTCGTCTGTGAAGCCTTGTCCGAAAATGACAGCTTGTCTGTGCGTGTTTTTGAAACGGCGCAGATGGAAGACAAGCTCTTCAAAGTTAAAATATATCAGTTGGGCGAGCGGCTAGAGCCTTCGCGTATCATGCCGGTGTTTAGTCACTTCAAATGTCATATCGTCGAAGAAAGAGGCTATGAAATAACCCGCCAAGACGGCAGCGTTATTTGGGTCCATGACTATGAAATCCGCCTTGATTTTGCACCGTCTGACACGGCTAAGCTAACGCAAACGTTTGAGACGGCTTTTCTTGCGACTTGGAATGGGCTCAACGAGGATGATGCGTTTAACAGCTTGATTTTGCCGCAAAATGCCGAATGGCGCGATATCGCTTTCTTGCGCTTGGTGGCCCGATATCGGCGCCAAAGTGGACTCGATCCGTCAGAAGCCACGCAAATCGAAGCGTTAGAAACCTATCCTTCGCTGACACGCCTCCTGCTTGCGTTAAAAACGGCGAAGTTTGATCCGACCGCATTTAAAAAACACGCTAACCGGAAGGCGGCCTGTGAAGTGCTAGAAAAGAAAATCACAACAGATCTGACATCGGTTTCTTCGCTCGAACATGATCGTGTGATACGCCGTATGGCTGACGTGATTATCGCGGGTCTTCGGACGAATTTTTATCAGCCTGCGGGCGATCAAATTAAGCCGTATATCTCTTTGAAGATTAAGAGTGAGACGCTTGATAATCTGCCCGAGCCTAAGCCTTACCGCGAAGTTTATGTTAGCTCTCCGCGCGTTGAAGGGGTTCATTTACGGTTTGGCCCTGTCGCGCGTGGCGGTCTTCGCTGGTCCGATCGTCGCGATGATTTCCGCACAGAAGTTCTCGGTCTTGTCAAAGCGCAACAAGTTAAGAATGCTGTGATTGTCCCGGTTGGCTCCAAAGGCGGTTTCTATCCCAAACAACTTCCTAAAGAGGGGTCACGGGATGAGGTGCAGGCCGAGGCAATTGAGGCCTATAAGACGTTCATTTCTGGCATTCTTGATCTGACCGACAATTATGTGGGTGAGGGCACAGTGCCGCCCGCTAACGTCGTATGTTGGGATGATCCTGACCCTTACCTTGTTGTCGCGGCCGATAAAGGTACCGCGACCTTCTCAGACATGGCGAACGGTATTTCCCAATCTTACGGTTACTGGCTCGATGACGCATTCGCGTCCGGCGGGTCCGTTGGCTATGATCATAAGGTCATGGGTATTACCGCCCGGGGCGGATGGGAGGCCGTTAAACGGCACTTCCGCGAAACTGGAAAAGATATACAATCCGAAGAATTTACGGTCATCGGTGTGGGTGACATGTCCGGTGACGTTTTTGGTAATGGCATGCTGCTGTCCAAACACATCAAGCTTGTGGCCGCGTTCAATCATCTGGATATTTTCATTGATCCGGACGGCGACGTTTCGGCGTCGTTTAAAGAGCGCCAGCGTCTGTTCAACTTGCCGCGGTCCAGTTGGCAGGATTATGATAAATCCTTGATTTCGAAAGGCGGAGGCGTTTTCTCCCGGCAGGCAAAATCTATTCCTCTCAGTCCGGAGATTAAAGAGGTTACGGGGCTATCTGCCGACAATGTGACGCCTAACGAGTTGATGCAGGCCTTATTAGGCGCGCCTGTTGAGCTGTTATGGTTTGGCGGTATCGGCACTTATATCAAAGCCAAGACACAATCGCATCAGGACGTCGGGGATAAGGCGAATGATACCATCCGTATTGATGGGGCTGATGTGAAAGCCAAAGTGATCGGCGAAGGCGCGAACCTTGGTATCACGCAGGCGGGTCGGATTGAATATGCCCAAGCGGGCGGCCGTATCAATACGGACGCGATCGACAATTCCGCGGGCGTCGATTCCTCAGACAATGAGGTGAACATCAAAATTCTTTTGGGGGCCGCGATTGATCACGGTGAGCTCAAACGAGAGACGCGCGATGATTTGCTTGCGAGCATGACGGATGAGGTCGCGGAGCTTGTTCTGGCGCATAACTACGATCAAACGGGTGCCATCTCAGTGGCGCAAATGCGGGCAACGCTCGATCACGACGCCTATGAACGGTTGATGGTCTCACTGACAGCGAAGGGCGTGTTGAACCGGAGCGTAGAAGGCTTGCCGGGACCGGAGGCCATGCAGGCTATCGCGGCCAGTAATCGCGGTCTGACACGGCCGGAAATTTCTGTCCTCTTTGCCTATGCCAAGAACAGTTTGTTTGACGACCTCATTCAAACCGATGTTGCGGATGATCCTTTCATGGCCGGCGCTCTGAAGGCGTATTTCCCGACGGCGTTGCATGGGTTTGAGGCCGCGCTGCAAAATCATCGACTGCGGCGGGAGATCATTGTCTCTCGGCTGACAAACTTGATGATTGACGTTTGCGGCCCGGTCTTCACCTTGCGCCTTCAGGAGCAAACCCAAGGGTCTGTCGATAAGATTGCAAAGGCTTTCGTTGTCGCGTTTGAGACCCTTAAAGTCGCTGATTTGCGAGAGAGTATCGCGGAGCTCGACAATAAGGTCGAAGCTCAGGCGCAGCTTCGTTTGCACAATGAGATTTCCACTGTTCTGCAGAGAGTTGTGGCCTGGCTCGTCCGGCATAATGAGACAGAATCGATCGCAGACCGCGTTGCAAAGCGTTCTCAGCTTTCGGGGCTTATTGATGATGCATGGTTGGCACTCTTGTCGCCATATGATCAAATGCGCGCCGAAAAGCGGATCAAAAGCTATACGAAGCTTGGCGTCCCCAAAGATCTGGCGACGGATGTGGCCCTGTTGAAATCTCGCGCATCTGCGTTTGATGTGATGAGCCTCGCCGAGGCTACCGGATGGTCACCACAACGCTCAGCAGAATTGTTCTATGATATTGGAGGTCGGTTTAAAATTGACCGGATTCGGTCCGCCTTGCTTAATACGAAATCAAATTCGCATTGGGAACGGCTCGCGATGCGGCACTTACAAGAGGACTTTTTCAAGGCTCAAGCCCGGTTCTCACAAAACGTGGCCGCCTACGCCGCGACGACAGAGGAAGACCTTGATGGACCTGTCAGGTCTCTGATCGCGAACTGGGTGCGGGCTGAAATTCCACAAATGAAGACCTATGAGGACTCTGTCGCGACAATGTCGCGGGCCGGCGGGTGGACAGTCTCGAAATTTGCGATTGTGAATGCGCAGCTCAGCGACTTGATGGACAGCCTTTAGAGGCCCGGATTGTTACCGGGCTGTTTGCCAAACCATCCAAATAGCGACGGCCGCGAGGAGTATGGCCAAGGCGCGGGCCGTTGTTTTACGCAATCGGTCCTTTTGTAAGACAGGTTGCAAGCTCCCAGCGAAGACGACGATTAGAAGATGAACGAGCGTTGCAATGCTGACGTAAATTAGGGTCAATTCAATGGCTTCAAATACTGTCGACCCAGCGCTATTATCGTTGGCGTGTAGATATGTTGGCAAGACCGCAATGTAGAAAACTGCGGCTTTTGGGTTGAGGAGATTGACCGTCAGCCCATAGCGAAAATAGCGGCGAATTTTCGAGGTGCTAGGTTTTAATTCAAGAAAACGGCTATCCGCTTCACGCCATTGTTGCCACGCGAGCCACAATAGATAGCCGCCGCCGCCGAACCGAAGCATCTCATATAAAAAATCCGAGCGGTCGACTAATGTGGCAATGCCAAAGGCGGCTAACAGTCCGACGATCAGTAAACCCAAGGCGATACCCGCGACCGTGTATAGCCCCAACCGTCGACCTTTTGTGGCGGCAACGAGCGCAAGAAAACCCATATTAGGACCTGGCGTCAGCTCAATGAGAAGACACGTCAATAAATAGGGGGCGATTGTCGATGGTGATATCAACTCTCGGTCAAATCAGTGTGACAGGAGAACAGGGCAGGGAGGGTTTTTTAGAACGCTATCTGTGACACCCCCAAATATACGTTGGCGCAAACGCGTGTGGCTGTAAGCCCCGAGAACCATGAGGTCCGAGGCTTCTCCGACCCGGCGTAAGGCTTTGATGTCGCTGCCATGGGCTTTCAGATTTTTGAACGATGCGTTGATACCATGACGTCCCAGTGTGTCGATCATACGGTTTGCGGACTGCCGCGAAGTGTCCGTATCGGACATATCCACATTGGCTGAAATCAAGGAGCACTGTGAATAGTGGCGTAAAATAGGAATGGCGTCGAAGATGGCCCGGGTGCTTTCGCGTGACCCGTCCCAGCCAATTGAAACTGTCTCAAATAGCGGATCAGAGCCTGTCGTCTCAGGCATAATTAAAATTGGGCGACCTGCCCCTTCAATAATTTGTCCGAGTGCAGCAGACTGAGCGACCACATTATCATTCCAATCAGTATCGATTCCAGTGATGTAAAGATCGGCGAGACGCGTTTGTGCAATTAATGCATCAATAGGGGCCTCCGACATCGCCCGAATATGCCGGAATTCATACGATAGGTCAGAGTTTTCGAAAGCGTCTGTGAAAGCCTTCTTGGCTTTGATTTGCCAAGCCTTTTCAACGGCGCTGGTGTCCGGATGTTTGTAAGGACTGCCCCAGCTGTAAAGACCTGTGAGAGCTAATCTGGCGTGGGTCACGTAAAGGCCGACCACATGCGCGTCAGTTTTTTCCGCAAGACGGGTCGCGGTTTTCAAGACAGTGTCCCGCGCATCAAACGCGGTGACGTCAACAAGGATCGTTTTCATTGGAGGCTCCTCCTAATTCGACAAGAGAATAGCACAGGGCGGATGACGCAAAATATAGTGGGTCGCGCCCCCCAAAATACGTTCACGCAAACGCGAATGACCATAGGCCCCGAGGATTAGAAGGTCGGAGGCATTAATAATCGCTCGTTCCACAATCGCTGGCCCCGCCTTCTGATCGCTCGTGATTGGATTGGTGGTGACCTTAATGTCATGACGCGCGAGGACATTTGCGATTTCCGCGCCTGCGATGTCGACATTGCCCATGGGCGTGTCTTGGGGATTTATCCATACGAGGTCGACGTCGTCAGCTTTTGCCAGCAAGGGTAGACTGTCGAACGCTGCACGCGCCGCTTCACGCGAGGCGTTCCACGCCAAAGTCATACGGTCGTAGGAAAAAGGACGTAATAGATTTGGCGGGATTGCGAGCACAGGCCGTCCGCTGAACATGACGATATCAGCGACGTTATCAATGCTGTCACCTGACATTTTGCCCTCAAATTCCCGCATTTGCATAATTACGAGATCGCAGGTGCGGCTTTGGGCGATAATGCCCGGTCCAAGGTTTAGACCTAATTGCTCATCAGAGCGGAATTCAAACGTTAGCCCTTCTGTCTTCATGCGTGCCTCGAAGGCGGATCGAAATTTCGGGAGGTTTTTCCGACATCGGGTTCGCAACGTGTCATCAAAAGGCACCATCGTCATCGGCGTTGCGACGGGAATTAAAATTGGCCCAGGGATCGGCATATAACCGATAATGTGAGAGCCGTGTTGGCGGGCGATTGTGATGGCGACATCAAGACTGATATCAAGGTTTTCGTCAGGAAGCAGGGCAACAAGAAGCGTTTTCATCGTATCCTCCGAATTTGGATTGATGCGATGAGTATTGCAAATACGAAACCTCATCGACGTGACCGCAGTCACTTCTCATAACATTTGTATTTTTATAGAGTTTCCGGTGAACCTAGACCATCAAATTTTTTATGAGATATGCCGCAGGGACATGTCGTAACCATTATAATATTGCGCAAGGAGCAGGTGTTTTCGTCGTATGATAAAGCTCGTCATTTGAGTTTTTATTGCATTGCTGATTATTGTGGCCGCGCTTGCTATCCTTATGATCCTAGATCACCGCCCGTACCTCATATCGAGCGTGGTAGGGGAAATACGGATCAACCCGCTCTGTCACGCCCGTAACCTTACCGGTTGAGTGGCCGATGGTTTCGGACCGGACCATGCCTCGCCCTTCGGCTTCATTAAATAGCTATGCCGCGACATTATTGCGCGCCAATTCAATCAAAAGCGCGGTCTTGTTCGTAAAGAAGAAATATGCCGAAAATGTCATGCGTCAAAACGCGAGGCCATGGCTATACGGGTGATTGCCGCTTGTGAAAATTAACGCGGGGTCGACGGTGCGTGTCGTCCTAATGCGCAGCCAATATGGTAAACTGGTAAAGAGAAGGATCAGCGTCTTGGGCCGATTGATTGACACTATCGACAATAGGCGTCGGGCCCATGTCCTGGCAGCCCTGTTTTTTGGCGTGGCTTTGTCAGGGTGCGCGACGTTTGATGTGCCGACGCGGCCAGTCCTCCCAGAGGTTGCGTTGGCTTCATCCACTTTTCAAAACAGCTCCCTGTCTGAGACATCGCGCACGCCGGAGGCGATACCAAATTGGTGGACACGTTTTGACGACCCGGAACTGGTGATTTTGGTTGAGCGGGCTTTGTCAGAAAATCGAAACCTTGCGGTCGCCCAAGCGAATGTCGCGACCGCTGAGGCGCAGTTGCGCCGGGCGGGACTGTTCCAGAGCTATAATGTTTCAAGCACATCCAGCGCTGAGCTGAATAATTCAATTGGGTCAACCAATATTGACCGAAACGTCAATGGGGCATTGAGAGCCAGTTGGGAGTTTGATGCGTTTGGTCGAATAGAAAACCAGATCCGCGCGATCGAACTTAACCGGGATGCTGTGGTGCAGAGCCGCCGTGATGTTGCGGTTTTGGTCGCGTCAGAGACGGCGCAAGCCTATGTTGATTTACGTAGCGCACAGGCCCGCCTCGCAGTGGCGCAGGAGAATGCCGCCTTACAAGCTGAGGGACTCGACCTTCTCACGCAACTTGTCGAAGCCGGACGATCTAATGATCTCGACCTCAATCGTTCTCGCGCGCAATATTTAACTACCCGCGCGTCCCTCCCGACATTTCGGGCCGCTGTCGCGAGTACGACGGCACGGTTAACCGCCTTAACTGGCACCTATGCGGGTGATAATGAAGGCGAGCTCTTGTTGTCCGAACCATCTCGAGCCGGAAATATTCCGCATCATCAAGGTGCGCTTGGTAGCAGCTCGCCCGAAGCCCTAATCCGTCGGCGGCCTGATATCCGCGCCGCCGAAGCGCGTCTGAGTCAGCGTTTAGCACTGGCCGAAGTCGATCGCGCGCGGTTGTTTCCGACATTAGTCTTCAATGCCGATCTACGAGGTTTCTTTGGCAGCGTTGAAAATTTTCCTGATCGGACATTTTTCGGTTTAGGGGTCGGCCCCGCGTTGAATTGGGAAGGCCCTGATTTGCGCCGTATTCGCGCCGATATTGAAGTGACAGACACGCAGACAGTCGCCGCATTCGCGGCCTATGAGCAGGTTATTTTTACGGCCCTATCCGAAGTGGAGACCGCGTTGGCGCTCTATGCCGGTGAGGTTATTCGCCGAGACGATTTGACCGACGCGACGGAGGCCGCAAGCAATGCTCTGAAACTCGCACGCCTTCGCTTTGATGAAGGTTTGGATGACTTTCTCGACGTTCTGGATGCACAGCGCACTCTGCTCGATGCGCAGGATGACCTCGTTCAGAACGATACCCTCATTACGACCTTTGCGATTTCCGCTTACCGCGCTCTCGGCGGAATGTGGACGGATGCGGAGTTGGATGCTCATGCGTTGCCCCAATAACCTTTGATAACGACTGACGCCATTCGCGTCGAAAGCTCGCCCTCATGACCCGCCCTATTATCCAAATAAAACGTTCCGTTCCACTCGTTCTGGCGAGCCTATTTCTAATCGGATGTGGTGGGGATGTGTCGACCGCAGGACCGCCTCCGGGCGGCGGACCGCGTGCGGCCAATGTCTTTGTAGAAACATTGCAGGTTCGCGAATTTACTTCCCGAATCGAAGCGCTTGGGACGCTCACCCCCAATGAGCAAGTTGACCTGACTCTCAACGCCGCTGACCGCGTGCAGAGCCTTTACTTCGATGATGGGCAACGTGTCAGAAAAGGTCAAACCTTGGTCAGCTTGGCACAGCGCGAGCAACGTGCCCTTGTCGAAGCCGAAGAAGCCCGGGTCGCGGAAGCGCGTCAACAGCTCGACCGGGTCAATCGCTTGATCGACAGTAAAGCCGTTAGCCAGTCTGAAGTCGATCAAGCGCAACGTAATCTTGATAGCACACTCGCGCAGCTTCGGGCTGTGCAGTCTCGACAAAAAGATCGTGTTCTGGTCGCACCATTTGATGGGGTGCTCGGGTTTCGACAGGTGAGCGTGGGGTCCTTCGTACAGCCCGGTGCAGTTGTTGCGCGGCTAGTTGATGATAGCGAGATGAACCTTGAATTCGCGGTGCCGTCGATTTTTTTACGGCTCATGGGGCCGGGAACCGAGGTGACGACGAAGACCGATGATTTGCCGGGCCAGATATTCACGGGCACGGTGGCCTCGGTCGATAATGCCATCGACCCTGTGACGCGTACAGTGATGGTTCGCGCCAAACTTCCCAATCCTGACCGGGCGCTCGTCTCTGGGATGTTTATGAATGTCACGGCCCGCGCTGATGCGCGACGCGTTCCTGCCGTTTTAGAAGACGCCGTACAGCCCGTCGGACCGAGGAGTTTCGTATTTATTGTTGAAACGCGCGACGGCGTCGACATTGCGGTTCGCAAAGAAGTTCAGTTGGGTATTCATCAAGACGGGTATATTGAGGTGAAATCAGGTGTTGAGGCTGGCACACGGATTGTCACAGACGGACTTATCGGGGTCCGTGATGGCGGTGTTGTCAGGATTCAGTCGCCGGATATCCTAAAGCCCGAAACAGGAACTATGCCGGGCCCGTCCACTGACGCGCTTGTCAGGGACTAAGTCATGGTTCTGTCAGACATTTCGGTGAAACGCCCCGTCTTTGCCTCCGTCATATCACTGATCTTAATTATTTTTGGGATCATCTCTTTTGAGCGCTTATCCTTACGCGAATATCCCGACGTGGACGCGCCAATCGTTACGATCGATACAAATTATCGCGGCGCGTCGGCGTCCGTGGTGGAAACACGGATCACGCAGATTATCGAAGAACGGATCGCCGGGATCGAAGGTATTCGCACGATCAACTCGCGCTCGACCGATGGTCGTTCGCGCATCAGTCTGGAATTCAATGTTGGGCGCGACATTGACTCGGCCGCGAATGATATCCGGGACCGAATTTCAGGCGTGGCCGATAATTTACCTGATGATGCAGATCCGCCGGAAGTCGAAAAAGCTGACTCCAATGACGATGTGATCATTTGGCAAAATCTCGCAAGTAATAATATGACGACGGCGGAGCTGTCTGATTATGCGCGTAGAAACCTCGTGGACCGTATGTCGGCGCTGGACGGCGTCGCGCGGGTGCGGGTCGGCGGTGCGCGAAATTATGCGCTTCGTGTTTGGATTGACCGTCGCAAGCTCGCGTCGCGCGGACTTGCCGTGTCAGACATTGAAACGGCGCTACGCTCTGAGAATATAGAATCGCCCGCGGGGTCGTTGGAAAGTGTGCGCCGCACTTATACGATGCGGATTGATCGATCTTTTCTGACGCCAGAGGATTTCGGCCAGCTCGTGATCGCAGAAGGCGATGATGGATATTTGGTCCGTTTGGGCGATGTGGCACGGGTTGAACGCGGGACCACTGAAGACCGGAACCTCTTTCGGGGGAATGGCGTGCCGATGGTGGGCCTCGGCGTCGTCAAGCAATCGACAGCCAATACGGTCGATGTTGCGCAAAATGTGCGCGACCTTGTCGATCAACTTAACAAGACGCTCCCGGACGGCATGTCGATTGAACGGAGTTTCGATAGCTCCGTCTTTATCTCCGCCTCCATTGCTGAAGTCTACAAGACGTTGTTCATCTCGGTCGCCTTGGTGACCTTGGTTATCTTCCTGTTTCTTGGCAGTCTTCGTGTGACGATCATTCCAGCGATCACAGTCCCTATATCCCTGATCGCAACCTTTTCCGTGCTCTATGCGCTGGGACTATCGATTAATTTGCTGACCTTGCTGGCGCTTGTCCTTGCCATTGGTCTGGTTGTGGATGACGCAATTGTCGTGCTCGAAAACATCGTTCGCCGCATTGATGAAAAAGGTGAAACTCCGCTGGTTGCGGCTTATCGCGGGGCGAGGCAGGTTGGCTTCGCTGTTGTCTCAACGACCATGGTGCTTGTCGCCGTGTTTATCCCGATCACCTTCATCGAAGGCGAGATCGGGCAGCTGTTCCGTGAATTTGCCTTTACGATTTCCGCCGCCGTCATCTTCTCAAGCCTGCTAGCGTTGACATTGACGCCGATGTTGGCGTCGAAATTACTCAAAGATAAGCCTGAGACGGGCCTTTGGGCCAAAATTCCAGCGACAATCGATCGCGGCTTTGGGGTCGTTTTGCGAGGCTATGGTTGGGTGCTCGACAAGATCCTACGTCGCCCGCTTTTGGTCGGTATTGCCTTCTTCGCTTTGCTGGGCGGGAGTTGGCAGCTGTCACAAAATATCCAACAAGAATATGTCCCGAAGGAAGATCGCGGTGGGTTCTTCGTCGGTGTTCGCGGCCCGGAAGGCGCGTCCTTCGCCTATATGGAAAACTATCTGGACGAGATTGAACGTCGGCTTTTGCCCTACACAGAATCCGGTGAGATGCAGCGGCTCCTGATCCGCGCGCCCGGTTTCGGCAGTAGTAGTTTCAACCAAGCCTTTGTCATTGTTGTACTAGATGATTGGGCTCGCCGCAGACCCGCCGATGAGATTATTAGCGAAGTGAACGGTAAGCTCTCCGACCTCCCGGGTATCCGGGCCTTTGCGCGAATGCGTCAAGGACTCGGGGGCGGCACGGGGAAACCCATTCAATTTGTGATTGGCGGGCCATCCTATGAAGCGTTGACGGAATGGCGCGATACTTTCGTTGCGGCATTGGAGGCAAATAATCCGGGCGTCCGAGATATCGATTGGGACTATAAAGAAACCCAGCCGCAATTTCGGGTGAAGGTTGATTACAATCGCGCCGCCGATCTAGGCGTCACCGTCAACGAAATTGGCGCGACCATGCAAACTATGCTCGGGTCACGCAATGTCACGACCTATATTGATGGTGGGCAGGAATATGACGTTATCTTGGAAGGGGTTCGGTCTGAACAAAATAGTCCGAGCGATGTTGATAATATCTATGAGAGGTCAAGCCGTTCAGGTGAATTGATCCCCTTGTCCAATCTCATCACAATCGAATCCTTAGCCGATAGTGCGACTCTCAATCGCTATAATCGGATCCGGGCCATCACGATTGAAGCCGATCTGGCGGAAGGTGCGGCGATGGGGTCTGTGCTGGATGCGATGACGCAGATGGCGCGCGATGTTCTACCGGAAGAAGCGACAATCGACTTTAAAGGTCAATCGCTGGATTATCAGGATAGCGGTAGCTCTATGGGCTTCGTGTTCGGCGTTGGACTAGTGATCGTGTTTCTCGTTCTCGCCGCCCAGTTTGAAAGCTATCGTCACCCGGTTATTATTATCCTCTGCGTTCCAGTCACGATTGCCGGGGGATTGTTGGGGCTTTGGCTGACGGGCAATACACTCAATATTTACACTCAGATCGGGTTGATCATGTTGATTGGTTTGGCGGCGAAAAATGGTATCTTGATTGTCGAATTTGCAAATCAGTTGCGCGACGAGGGGCGAGATTTCGACACCGCCATTAAAGACGCAGCCATGACACGGTTCAGGCCGATTGTGATGACAAGCTTGACCACGGCGGCGGGGAGTATTCCCTTGATCCTCTCGTCGGGTGCGGGTGCGGAGACGCGCGCCGCCATCGGCGTCGTTATTCTGTTTGGTGTGATCGCTGCCGCGCTGGTCACTATTTTCTTGGTGCCAACAGCCTATGCGTTGATCGCGAGAGGGTCAGGGTCCCCCATGGACGTGGCCCGACGGTTAGACAGCGAATCCGACGCACCCTTGATGGAGCCTGCTGAATAAATCTTGAGCCTCTCAGACGATGAGACCGAAGGTGTCTTTCGCGAGGCGCGTCACGGAGACGTAATCAAGCTTGCCTGTGCCCAGCACAGGAAGGCTGTCGACGGAGATGATTTTTTTGGGCACAGCGATTTCAGGCACGCCGTGGGTTTGAGCCCATCGTAAGAGTTCGGGTCGTTTCGGGTTAGGATGATCGGTTACCAATATGATCCGCTCGCCTTTCTTAGGGTCGGGGACAATCGCAGCGGCGTGCATATGGTCGGGCCAAACGGCGGACGCGCAATTTTCGACGACGGTGAGTGACACCATTTCGCCGCCAATTTTAGCAAATCGTTTGATCCGCCCGCGGACAACGAAATAGCCCTCATCATCAACTGATACGACATCGCCCGTATCGTGCCAGCCTTCGTTCAAGGGCATCACTTCGCCGGGTCTATCCGGCGAAATATAGCCCTTCATGATATTCGGCCCGCGAACCCAGAGACGCCCCGCGTCTTCTAGCCCTTCAACAGGTTCCAACCGAGATTCGATCCCGGGTAACATTTTGCCAATTGTGCCCGCGCGAATATCGCCGGGTTGGTTTGCGGCAAGCACAGGCGCACATTCTGTGACGCCGTACCCTTCTAAAACTTCAAACGAAAAACGTTCTTCTGCGTTCTTCCGCGTTTCTTCGCGAACACGCTCAGCCCCACAGACTGCGATGCGTAGGGAGTTCAGTCCGCCTTCGTCACTGGCCCGCATATATTGCTGTAAAAATGTGTCTGTTGCGAACAGGACCGTGGATTGCGTCTTCAAAATCCGTTTTGCGATTGTCTTGGTCTGGAGAGGTGAGGGGTGCAACACAACCGGATAGCCGCTAAAAATTGGCCATAAGGTGCCGGCTGTCAGGCCGTAGCAATGAAAGGTCGGCAGCGGGTTAAAGAAGATATCGCCAGGCTCCAACTGAACATGTTGTTCAATTTGTTCGATATTGGCGAGAATATTCGCGTGGGTCAGGACGACACCCTTGGGATTGCCTTCCGTGCCTGACGTAAACAAGATGATCGCCGTGTCACTCGGGGCAGACTTTGGGGCAAAGAGGGTGGGCATGATGGGGCCAAGAACGGCGCGGAGTTTTCCTTGTAGGCCGATCTCTTCGCGCATGTCCTCGAGATAGATAATCTCGACGACTGTCGAGAGTTCTTCAATCAAATCGTGTAGCCCTGCGATGTCGATAAACTTATGTGCTGTGACAATCGTTGAGATGGGGGCCGTATTGATTGCGGCTTTAAGGTTTTTGATTCCTGCCGTGAAGTTTAGCATCGCCGGGACCCGGCCCGCCGCGTGGATCGACAACAGCGCAATAACGGCGCCGACCCCTGTTGGCAGAAGAATGCCGATATTGTCGTTCGAACCTGTGCGTTTGCGGAGTGGCGCTGATAAGGCAAAGGCAGCCCGAAGAAGCTCGCCATAATTTAGCGTCCGGCCGTCGCCATCGGTTACGATGCCTTTTTTTAATCCTTGCGTTTTGCAAGCCTCAAGGAAGGCATCAAAGAGATTGCGCTGGATACGATCCTGCCCCCGAACGGACAAATCTTCAGATTTTAAAGCCGCAATCTCCACCGCATATTCCCCTGTGTCACTTTTTTATTGACGTATAACACTGACGTTGCTCGGGCGCGAGGGATCATGGGATCATCACGAGACTACCTTCTTCTAATTCATTTTGGGTGAGAACCAAGGCCTCATCAAAGGCTCTCCACGCCTTCGGTCCGAAAACAAATTAAATTTTAAAACCTTAGCCCGAGGTTTTCGGGCCCAATGTCGACACATAAACGGGGCCGAATTCAACGGTCTGCGCGGCCTTGCCGAGCTGGTATTCGACCTTCAACGTGCCCGCCGGATAGTCCGCATCCGCTGTGCCTGAAAGGTTCATCAGTTCCCATTCGTTGCTGGGGAATACATCCTGAGACAGGATATAGTCATAAGGCTCCTCATTCCGACCCATGAACAAAGAGACAATAGCGGTTTCTCGACCTGCCGCGGGTTTCTTTGTGCGTGCGTAGAAGAAAATTTGAACCTCTTCGCCTTTGCTGACGGCCTCGGCAATTTGAACACTCAGGTTAGAGTCCCAGGCTCTCGGTTGTTTCTTTTTAAGCCGCGCACTGATGGCCTTGCCGGAAGACATGGCCTCGGCATCGATGACCTTCGTTTTGAGATCATTGCCTTTTGCGTCCCATTCCAAATCGAACGGATTATGCAGCAACTCCCCTGGAAGCGCGTCATCCAGCGCTTGTAGCGCCGCGTCGGCATCTTGGGCTTGCACGGGCGTTGTGACCATCATGACGGATGCGGCCAGTAAGCTCACCAAAGCCGTTCTTGTAATTAACATTATTAAATCTCCCCTTCACGCCGTCATCGATTGCGGCTTTGATAAAATGTTCCGTCTGAACACAGGTTGAAAGATCAACCGCGCGCGGATTACTGGACTTCAACGGCCCGTGTAATTTGCTTGGCGAGTTCTATGGTCGCTTCGCGCAATGGCTGGATGTCATCACAATCGATCCGTTCACATCGTCGTCTTTGCTTGTCGAGTTTTTCGAGTTGATCCGCTGCGGATTCGAAATCCGAATCCATTATATTGAGTAAGCCCAAGCGCATGCGCGCATCATAATTGCTTTCATCATAGCGTAAGGATTGCTTCAGCGAGACTTTAGCTTCCTCATACTTGCCAAGCTTTATTTCTGATAATCCAGACATGTAGCGTGTGAAGCCAAAGTCTTCATAAGTGACTTTTCCATCTGTCAAAAGCGTACGCCCTTCACGGCGGCGATTGATAAAGTTCGATGTTACGCCCGAATTTGCCGACAAGGCACTGCTTGAGGATTGGGCTGGTGCGCCCCCGCCGCGAGAATTGACGCTGGAACTTAAATTGTTTCCCGCGTCGGCTTGGGCCTGAGCCCGGTCCGCGGACAAAACAGCATCTTCGGCCGCGCTCTCCCGTGCGCGCTCAAACCGTCTCAGACCCTTGAACTCTTGCTCAAATTCAATCTCAGCTGTTACGAAATCCCCGCGAAAGAAAGCGTCCATGCCTTCATGCTGACCCGTGATAATTGTTCCCCGCGCGATGACTTCATCTTCAATGATTGTCTCGGCTTGCAGGTTTTCGTCGCCGGTTTGGGATGCTGCGATGTTGGTCGTTGGTGGCGTTGATGTTTGTGCGTAACTGAGGGGCGCGACAAAACATAAAGCTGCGCTGGCTAAGAGCGGATGAAAAAAGCATCGCGAAAAATTTTTCATGTTCCGTAGCTTCCAAATTGACGTGGCGACGATCATTGCCTAACCGTAACGGTGTTATCGCTACCATTTTAAAGAATATTGACTGGCAAAAGTCAAATGGCGTCAATTTCGGGAGAGAAAGACCATGTATCGCACGAGGAATATTCGGCTGAGCGCAATGAGCGCCGCATCAGTTTTCATTCTTGCAGCCTGTGTTGCGACAAACTCTGTTGTCAAAGGTGACAGTGCCGCGACATTGGAGACGACAATGATCCACCCTGAGAAATGGCCTGAGATAATGACGGCGGCTCTTGATCCTGCTGTCGAAGCCCGGGTCGATGACCTTCTCTCCAAAATGACGTTGAAGCAGAAAGTCGGTCAGGTCATCCAAGGGGACACAAATTCCCTGACGGCGGAAGATGTCAAAAACTATCGGCTTGGCTCGGTTCTCAGTGGCGGCAACTCTGCGCCCGGGGACAAACCTTATGCGGGCACACAAGCGTGGCTAGATGCAGCGGATGCTTATTATGCCGCCTCAATCGATCCAGAAGGCGTCGAAGTCGCTATTCCAATGATTTGGGGCATTGATGCGGTTCATGGCCACACAAACTTAATCGGCGGCGTCGTGTTTCCGCATAATATTGGCTTGGGCGCTGCCAACGATCCAGACTTAATCCACCGCATTTCCGAAATCACAGCGCAGGAGCTTAATGTCTCTGGCCATGATTGGACGTTTGCGCCGACTTTGGCGGTGCCGCAGAATGATCGGTGGGGCCGCGCCTATGAAGGCTTCTCGGAAAATCCTGATATTGTTAAATCTTACGGTGGCGAAATCGTCATGGGCTTGCAAGGGGAGATTGGGTCGGATGGTTTCATGGGGCCAGACCGCGTCATCTCCACGGCGAAGCACTTTTTGGGCGATGGCGGCACAGAGAACGGTGTCGATCAAGGCGACGCCCGTATCTCTGAAGGAGAGCTACGCGACATTCATTTACCTGGCTACGAAACGGCCATAGCGACGGGGGCTCAATCTGTCATGGCGAGCTTCTCGTCATGGCAAGGTCAACCTATGCACGGTCAAAAGGAACTTATGACGGACGTCCTGAAAGGCCGCATGAATTTTCAGGGTTTCGTTGTCGGTGACTGGAACGGCCATGCGCTGATCCCTGACTGTACGGCGACGGACTGCCCTCAAGCGCTTAATGCGGGCCTCGACATGTATATGGCACCGGATAGCTGGAAGGGACTGTATGAATCGACGCTGAAGCATGTTGAATCTGGACGGATTCCAATGGCGCGTCTTGATGATGCCGTCCGACGTATTTTGCGGGCTAAAGTAAACTCGGGCATTTTCGAGAAACCGCAGCCGAGCTTACGCCCTCTGTCTGGCCGGACGGATTTGCTGGGATCCTCAGCCCACCGAGATGTGGCGCGTGAAGCCGTTCGCAAGTCCCTCGTGTTGCTGAAGAACAATGACCAAACGCTGCCACTGGCAGAAAATTCACGAGTTCATGTTGTTGGTGCAGGGGCTGATAGTATCACGAAACTGGCAGGCGGTTGGACCTTGTCGTGGCAGGGTCGCGACCACGTCAATAGCGATTTTCCGAATGGCGAAAGCTTTCTCACCGCGCTGAAACGCGAAGTGGAGGGGGCCGGGGGCACGGTTACATTTGACGCAGAAGGGTCAACTGTTCCGACGAACACCGATGTTGTGATCGCCGTCTTTGGTGAGGACCCCTATGCAGAATTCCAGGGCGATATTGAAAATGTCGATTTCGTTCCAAATGATTTTGACACGAACCGTCTCGGGGCCTTCAAGGCCGCGGGTTTGCCGGTCGTGTCTGTGTTTATTTCAGGTCGTCCACTCTGGACTAATCCGGAAATGAATGACTCGGATGCGTTTGTTGCAGCTTGGCTGCCGGGCAGTGAGGCTGCGGGTATATCTGATCTCTTGTTCCAGACTGAGCCCGATTATGACTTCACAGGCCGTTTGTCATTCTCATGGCCGAAGCTGGCCACGCAGGTCTTGCTGAACAAACAGCACCCTAATTATGACCCGCTCTTTGAGCTGGGTTATGGTCTCTCGCTGAGTGACAATGTCGATATTGGACCTCTGTCAGAAGAGAGTGGCGTTGAAAACGCTGGTGCACAGAAGAGCGTCATCTTTGCCAAGGGTGTCACCTCACAGCCATGGCGCCTTGCAGTTAATGGCTCGACGATCGACCTGCCATATCGTGACGACGCCGTGACGGCGACAGCATACGATATGGCCGCACAAGAAGACTCGCTGCGTCTTGCCTTTTCCGATGCTGAGTCCGTCTTCTCAATCGCGTCCGGCTATCCGTTGGACTACGCCCGAGAAGCCAATGGTGCGATGGAATTGTCATTCATGATGATGTCCCTATCGGGCGATAAAACTGTCCGAATCGGGGCTGGGTGCATTGAACTAGCGGGGTGTAAGAACTTTCATGCTTTGAATATTGGGTCTGAGTGGAAAGAAACACGTATTTCTCTACGCTGCGCGGCAAAATATGGCGTCGATCTACAGTATATGAAGAATGCTTTCACTGTCGAAGGGCAAGCCGATCTCGACGTTGCGGTCGCCAATGTAATTTTGAAGCAGGAGAGTTCTGACTCGATCAGATGCGACTAAACATCCAAAAAGCGCTTGAAGTGTGACAAAAACGTCACATTTCAAGCGTGAGCGCGTTCATATTGCCAAAATGTTATTGACAAAAAAAGCTCCATGCTGACAAGAATGTTAGCGGTAACTTTTTTGTCAAAATTGACGGAAAAGCTCGATAATAAAACGAACCAAACTGACAAAATGTCAACAGGGGAAAATCTATGACCAACTCAGATACAGCGCGCATGGCGTTGTCGAGCCGGCTCTTGCTGTCCGGTACCACGGCACTCGCACTCGCTTTTATGGCGCCACAAGTTTTCGCTCAGGATGCCCCGGGTGAGGAAATTAGCGATATTGCTGACGAAGACATGGACGAGGTTGTCGCCACAGGTATCCGTAGCGCGTTACGCAAAGCGCGGGACCTTAAGCGTGATGCTGACACAGCCGTTGACTCGATCACGGCATCGGACGTCTCAACTCTCCCCGACCTCTCCGTCGCCGAAGCACTCGCCCGTATTCCTGGCGTGGTTGTGCAGCGGATCGCGCTCGGTGCCAGTGAAGGCGACTTCCCGTCTCCTGAAGGCGGTGGTAACTTGATCCGGGGTCTTACACTTGTCCGTTCCGAGTTTAATGGTCGTGATGCATTTTCTGCCAATGGCGGACGGTCACTTGATTTCGGGACAATCCCACCAGAGCTTATCGGCGCTGTTGATGTTTATAAAAATACATCGGCTGACTTGATCGAAGGCGGTATCGGCGGGTCAATTAACCTAAGAACACTTGAGCCATTTGACCGGAGTGGTCGCATCGCCGTTATCACTCTTGACGGAACTTACACAGACTTACGCGATGAATGGAGCCCAGACTATAGTATTTTGCTTGGTGACCGTTGGCAGACAGATGCAGGCGAATTTGGCTTGCTCGGATCGTTCTCATCCTCTGAATTGAAATCAGACTTGCATGGCTTTCAAATCGGTCAACTTGTTCCTTACACGCAAAATGGACAGACCGTGGCTGTTCCCTCCGGATTTCAGCTACGAACGAACGATGTGGATCGTGAGCGCGACAGCTATTATCTCGCGGGTCAGTATCGCAATAATGACGGGACGCTTGAGGCCACGGCGAAATACTCCCGTATCGAAAATACGGTGGATAGTAACGAACGCACATTGGAATATTTTACCGACGGGGAAAGTTGGAACCAAATCGATGTGACAGGGATGATTACGTCACCGTTCTCTTCGGCAGGCATTCCGCAATGTCAGGGTGAAAACGATCCGACCCCAGATAATCCGACATGTGAGATGACCCAGCCGGTGACGGGCTTGTATGAGTCAGGCCTTATCTCGAATAGTCTCAGAGATTGGACGAATGAACGAGCAAATGAAGGCTTCGGAAACGGCGCAAATTTCACTAATTTGGGAATTAATCAGCAAGACAGCTCTAAAACTGACGATCTGAGTTTAAATGTGAAGTGGCGTCCAAGTGATCAGTGGTTTGTTCAGGTTGACGGACACCGGACAACCGCAGAATTTGACAGAAAGCGTTTGTGGGCAGGGTCCAGGTTTTTCTCTGATTTCAACTTCAATGCAGATTTAGATGATCCCTATGTAACACTTATTTTGGACCCAGAAGCGCAGCCAATCCGGCGTGCCGGGGGTGGAGCGCCATTGACGGGTGATTTGACCAATCCTGCGAATTCGTTCTTCCTCTTTATGGCAGACGAATTCCAAGATAATGAAGGCGACATGTACGCGGTTCGCGGCGATGTCGAATATGAATTCGAGAATGATGGTTGGTTTGACAGCATCAAATTTGGTGCTCGTTTCGCCGAGCGTGACCAAACAAATCGTGAAGCCGGCTTAAACTGGGCGGCGGTTGCCCCACCTTGGGCTGGTGGCTATCTTCCATTCTCAGAGGTTTCGTCTCAGTCAGCGGAAGTCGTCGATTTCTCAGACTTCTTCAGAGGCGGTCTTGTTCGCGGAGCAAACACACAAGTGACGTTTGCTGACCGCAATCTTCTCGCAGATTATGAAGGTTTCGTTTCTGCGATCGCGGGTGAATCCTCAATCCCTCAGAGCGTCAATGGGGACGGACTGACCAGCTACGGGGACTGGAATCCACTTATGCAGAATGGCGTTGTTGATTATGCCGGACGAGGTGGCGTTGGTGACATAACTGAGAAGACACAAAACTATTATGCCCGACTCGACTTTGGCAATGAATTTGACAATGGCATGTCGATTGATGCCAATGTCGGTGTCCGTTATACGAAATCCGACGTTTCGGGTCAGGGGGCTCTCCGTTATAATGAAGTCTCTAGTGGAAATGCTGTCGGACAAAGGCCTGTAGATTTTAGCCCTGAAGCTGTCGCCTATTTCACCCAAGCCGACATCGAGCGTAGCGGAAAATTCAGTTCGGACGAACGGTGGTTGCCATCCTTGAACGTCAAGTGGAACTTGAATGACAGTCAGCTTATTCGTTTTGCTGTCAGTGAAAACATCACGCGCCCGAACATTGCTCAGCTGCGTCCTGATCAGTCAGCAAATGGTGCCTTCAGGTTTGAGTCAACGACGGACCCAACAGTCCCACAAGATCAGCGTATTGTAGATATTTCGCTTAATCAGATCAATATATACGGCGGCAATCCAGATCTGAAACCGATCCTCTCCACGAACTATGATTTATCTTACGAATACTACTTTGGAGATGAAAACTCACTGACGGCATCTTTCTTCCGCAAGGATATTCGCAATAATATTATCTACGCGAGTAAAACTTTGGATACTGTCACCCTTGATGGTGATGAAGTTGCGATTGTGTTCAACGGTGATGTTAACCAGGATAAGGCCGAAATTAACGGTGTTGAAATTGCCTATCAGCAGTTTTATGATTTCCTTCCCGGCTTTCTGTCGAACTTAGGCCTTCAAGCGAACTATACGTATATTGATGCATCAACGAATGCACCTATTGCGAGCGCGGTTGAAGGGGATCCTGAATTCAACAACTTTGAACGGGTGTACCGTTATGGCGTGACTAACTTCTTGGGTCTTTCAGAGCATTCGGCAAATCTAATTGGCATATATCAATCTGATAAAGTCGAGGTTCGTCTCGCGTATAACTGGCGTTCAGAATATCTGAGTTCTTATCGTGATTACGTGACAGGGAACCCAATTTTCCAAGAAGATCGTGGTTATTTGGATGGTTCCTTCAAATACGACTTTGACGAACATCTTCAGTTCCGGTTCCAAATCGCCAATATTCTGGATACGAAGGCCAATGCCACACAGCAAATTGATGCTGCGGGACAGCGCTTTGGCCGGACGAGCTTTGTCGGTGATCGTCGTATCCGAGTTGGTCTGCGCTACGCCTTCTAAGCTGAGCGACAACAAGAATTTGAAAGGAGGGGTTTTCCCCTCCTTTTTTTATGGCTGTTTGATAAGAATAATGAGCGCAACCAGTTGAGGTTAACGCAACACGAAATCAGAGATCAGATTTACAGTTCGTGTCGATGAAGGCTTGATGCTCGGGCATGGACTCAAGGCATTTGGCCCACGTCTGATGAATGTCCGACATGCGCTGATCCAATTGTTCATCGGACATCATATTGGCCAGCGGGTGGTGGTGCTTGGGGCTGAGGCCTTGGCCATGCATGACCGCAAACCAGCTCGCTTCGCCGAACACTTCATTGTCATGGCGATAGACCCGCGCATTTTCGTTATAAATCGCGATCCGGTCTTTTAAGCTCTTTGGTATGTCCATTGTCCGGACGTGGTTCCAGAATGGGCTATCGTCGCGCTCAGTAACGTAATAATGCAGCACGAGGAAATCCCGGACCTGTTCATATTCTAACCGCGTGCGCGCATTATAATAATCAATTGTGGGCTGGTTAAAGCTTTTGTCCGGGAAATTGGTCAGTAGCCGCGCAATCGCAGTCTGAATCATATGGATGGATGTCGATTCCAATGGTTCCATAAACCCGGCGGCGAGGCCCAATGAGACAACGTTCTTATTCCATGTTTGCTTTCGCACACCCGTTTTGAAGCGAAGAAAATTCGGTTCACCGATCGGTTGGCCATCCATGCCTTCTTGGAGTATTTTTAGCGCCTCTTGGTCGCTCATATAGTCGCTACAATAGACATGGCCGTTCCCGGTTCTGGATTGAAGCGGAATTCGCCATTGCCACCCAGCTTTTTTGGCTGTGGCGCGCGTATAGGGCAGGGGGTCGCCGACGGTATCACACGCCTGTGCGACCGCGCGGTTGCACGGCAAGACATCGGACCAATCATCATAGCCAGTCTTCAATGTTTCTTCGATCAACAACCCGCGAAAGCCCGAGCAATCAATGAAAAATTCGGCCTCATGACGCTCGCCGTTTTCAAGGGTAACGCCTTCGACATGGCCCGTTTCGGCATTTTGACTGACATCAATGACCCGGCCTTCAACGCGTTTGACGCCTAACCCTTCTGCGAACTCGCGCATGAATTTGGCGTAGAGGCTAGCATCGAATTGAAAGGCGTAGGCGATTGTATTTAAAGGAGAGTTTTTAAGGTTGATCGGGCGTTGAAACTTGCCTGCTTTGGCAGCCATCGTTTGTAAATTGTAATCATCAATGGGAGGAACATGTTCATTTTGCGCATGGCGGTGCCAAAAATGATGGAACTGTAAGCCGTCCATCGGGACGCCGTAAGGGCCAAAAGAGTGGAGATAGCTCTCCCCAAGATGACCCCAATCATTAAACTCAATGCCAAGTTTAAAGGTCGCATTGGTTTTACGAACAAAGTCATCCTCTGCGAGTCCCAAGAGGCGGTTGAAATAAAGAATATGCGGAATTGTGGCTTCGCCAACGCCGACGGTGCCGATGGCTTCGGACTCGACCAATGTAATCTCTATATCATCATGGTTGAGCAGGCGTGATAGAGCCGCCGCCGCCATCCATCCCGCCGTGCCGCCGCCAACAATCATGATTTTGCGTATGTTTGTGTCAGGCAGCATATCAGCCAGTCGCTTTACAATATTGATCAATAAAGGCGGCGTGGGTCGGCATTTTCTCGGCCGCGACCGCCATCGCACGGCGCATTGAGGTTAAGCTATGGTCCACTTTCGCTTGCTCAAGGGTCGCCACGATAGGGTCGCAAACCTTCGGGACAATGTTTTGGCCCAACATCACTGCGACCCAGCTGGGACGAGAGAAGAGCTCATCCTCGTAACGAAAGACGCGACCAGCCTCACGGAACAGCTCGATTTTATGGTGCAGGCTGTCGGGGATTTCCATGGTCCGACAGTAATTCCAAAACGGACTGTCGTCGCGTTCTGTCGCGTAATAATGTAGAATAATGAAGTCCCGAACCTGATCAAATTGTTGGCGCATCTGGCGGTTATATTCTGCCACAACAACCGGTTGCAGGGCACCAGTCGGAAAGAGCGAGATGAATTTACTAATCCCCATTTGGATGAGGTAAAGTGATGTTGACTCTAACGGTTCCAAAAAGCCTGACGCTAAGCCAATGCCGATACAGTTTTTATGCCAGAATTTTTCCACGCAACCTGTCTTGAACCGAATGGTCCGAGGGTCGCCGATCGGCGCGCCATCAAGACCTTCCATCAAAATCTTCTGGGCCTCATCGTCGCCCATAAAATCCGTACTGTAGATGTGTCCGTTCCCGGTGCGAGACTGCGTCGGAATTCGCCATTGCCAGCCCGCTGACTGCGCCGTTGAACGGGTATAAGAGGGCAACACGTCCGTGTGTTCGCAGGCGACAGTCAGCGCCGAATTGCACGGCAGCCAATGAGCCCAATCTTCAAATCCAACGCCGAGTGTTTGGCGCATGAGAAGCGCGCGAAACCCCGTGCAATCAAAGAAAAAATCACCCTCTATTGTTTGACCATTGTCCAAACTGAGCGTGTGAACATGTCCTGTTTCTGGGGCGAGGGCGACGGTTTCAACTTTGCCTTCGATCCGTGTGACGCCACGTTTCTCAGCATAAAACCTTAGAAACTTCGCATATTTTGTCGCGTTGAAATGATAGGCATAGCGCAGTTTCGACAACACAGAATTTGGATTTTGAGCCGGGTGAGTGAACTTATTGGCTTTGCCCGCTGCGGCGCAAAGACTGTAATCCTCAATCGGGTGCTCACTACCGTTTTGGTGCGATAAGAGCCAATATTGGTGAAAATCAACGCCCTGCATATCGACGCCATGTTCGCCGAATGGGTGGAAATAGCTGTCCCCCTGGCGGCCCCAATTAGCGAACTCAATGCCAAGCTTAAAGGTGGCGTCTGTCGCTTTCATGAAATCGGCTTCGCTGATTCCTAAGAGGCGATTAAAGTTGATCATATCGGGGATTGTGGCTTCGCCGACTCCCACTGTACCGATTTGCTCAGATTCCACCAAGGTGATCCTGACCTTGTGACTATCAAGCATGCTCGATAAGGCGGCGGCCGTCATCCAACCGGCAGAGCCGCCGCCGACAATCACGAGGTGTTTCAGGCGGGTATCATCCATTGCGGGTATATTTTCTCTGCAAGTAGGACAGGAATTTGTTCATATAAACGGGGTGGGGGGGCATTTTATTGACAACGGATTGAATCGTCGTCTGAAGTGCCTCCAACCGTGTATCGATAATTGCAGGATCGATCAGGGCTGCCAACGGGTCGCGTCGTCGCGGCATCCGTCCCATGCCGTCATGCAGGACCGCCCAATCGACGCCGTCAAACGGTTCATTATCATAAGCGACCAAATGTCCACGGCTTTCATATTGCGTGAGTTTACGGACTAATTTTGGGTTATTCATCTGCGCCGCGGCAGCCTGCCAATAGGGCGTTTGCGGATAATCAGGAATGGCGAAGTGGGCTTGATTGAAAAGAGAGGCGTTGACGAAATCGTCTCGGAACAGACGATTATACTCTTGGGCTTCAATTTTCATATTCGTCGAAATGGGGAAGAGTGTGAGGATCCTGTCAATGTCACGCAGTAAAAGCTTTATCGGGCCTGTCGTAAAGGGCTCCAAGACGCTGGCGGCGTGACCGATAGCAACGCAGTTCTCGTTCCATCCGTCAGCTCGGCTTCCGAGTTCAAGGAGCGTGCTGACGTCAGTGTCCCGGTCGTCGGTCTCTGTGCGGGCTTCACTCACCGTCAGACGCTGCGCGCCAGAGCGGAGAATGACCTCTGAACGCCAGCCATAGTCACCACTGT
This sequence comes from Litorimonas sp., assembly GCA_051251645.1. GTDB lineage: Bacteria > Pseudomonadota > Alphaproteobacteria > Caulobacterales > Maricaulaceae > Litorimonas. Next base: position 640,750 of record JBPOEY010000001.1, read on the forward strand.
GCACCCGCTGGACAGCGGCGCCTATGGGGGTGCTTGGCGTCTGCCTCAGTGTCGCTTTGACTGTTCGTCCGGTCTCAGTTTCAGGTTTTGTCTGGTCTTGCAATTGTGCGCGTGGGCCAGTGCAATCAATGAAGAGATCGGCGTAGAGGGTTTGGCCATCTGAGAGGGTGAGAGCCGTGATGCTTGTGTCGGCGCGTTGCACCGCTGTGATGTCCGCCGCAACAAGCGCGATAGGTCGCCGCATTGTCGATGCTTTATAGAGCGCGCTTAGCTGTTTTGGATCAAACGCATAGCCGTATTCAGCGCGTGATAAAGGATGTGTCCCGTCTTCTGACGGATGCGCGAAAACGCCCTTCAAACCTGCTTGGGCTGAGATCAGGGATGATTGTAATGACGCATGAGGGCGTTGATGGATCAGCTTCGTAAGCGGAACGCCGTCCCAGACGGGGAGGGGTTGATGAAAGGCTTGGACCCAAGAGCGATTAGTTTGAGCCCAGCTTTGAAAATGTGTGCCGAACGCGAAGGTCGTGCCCGTGTTTAGGAGTAACTCGGGCTCAGACAATCCGATCGAGAGATGAAACGCGTAGGCCTGTGGCGGCAGCACTTGCCCGTAAAACATATCATCAACGGGATTTATGCCTGTCTCGACAATCGTGATTTTAACGCTGTCAGGCAGGTTGCGCGCCAAGGCTGCTGCAGACATCCATAAGGCGAGACCGCTGCCGCATAGCGCAACCGTCTTTACAGGTTCAGATGTCATGGCATGGATCGCAATCCTGTCATGATGATGCGCTGCGGGTCGTTGACGCTAACCCGCCCATGGTTTCGAGAAAGCTGACATGATCGGGCGCGCGCGCAACCGCGCTTTGGATTGAACGATGTAAGTTTTCAGTTTCACTGTGCAATGTGTCGGCACTCAGACGGTTCAGACGGGGATCTTCGGCGCGCGGTAAAATGCGTTGCCCCGCAAAGACGGCAATCCAACTAGGGGGCAGGAAGACGCTAAATTCATAGGCGGGAACATGGCCTCGGTGTGTCCATGCGTCGATTTTGGATTGGAGGCTATCGGGTAAAGTGAGGCTTTGGAAATGACGCCACATCTCACTATCATCACGTTCGGTCGCCACATAGTGCAGTAAGAGGAAGTCGCGCACACGTTCGAAATTCATCGCCATGCGTTCATTATATTCGTCCTGATCAGACAGTTCGAAAGAACGGTCAGGGAAAAGCTCGAGCAGGGCGGTAATGCCTTCTTGGATGAAATGAATTGAGGTCGACTCTAAGGGTTCCAAGAAACCAGCAGAGAGACCGATGGACACGACATTTTTATTCCAAAACAGATTGCGCCGCCCGGTGGAGAAGTAAAGTTGTTTAGGGGCGGTGAGCAGGTCCCCGTCCACGCCACCCAACATTTGCGCGGTCGCTTCATCGTCAGAAATATATTCGCTGCAATAGACGTGGCCGTTGCCCGTTCTGTGCTGTAGAGGAATTCGCCATTGCCACCCTGCTGTGCGGGCCGTGGAGCGTGTATAAGGCGGAATGTCACCAACGGTCTTGCTCTGTACCGCGACGGCGCGGTTACAGGGCAGCCACTCACTCCAATCTTGATAGCCTGTCTGGAGGCATTGTTCGATGAGCAGGCCGCGGAACCCGGAGCAGTCAATAAAAAGCTCGCCGCTGACGTCTTCACCGGACTCGAGGTGCAGCGTGTTCACATGACCCGTCTCTGGGTCTTGCACGGCGGTAACGACTGTACCTTCAATCCGTGTGACGCCGCGATCTTCTGCAAACTTCCGTAGGAACTTTGCATAGAGAATAGAGTCAAATTGATAGGCGTAGCCAAAGGAAGATTCGATCTTCGCAGGGTCTGGATCTGGATGATGAAACCGTCCATTCTGCGCGGCGATAATCGGGTAAGAAAATTCATCCAGCGGCGTTTTCAAACCGGACCGACGCAAGCTGTTCCAGACATGGTGGAAATCGACCCCCTCAATGGCGTGCCCAAAATCGCCAAATGGATGGATGTAGCTGTCACCGAGCTTGCCCCAATCGCAAAACTCAATCCCGAGTTTGAACGTTGCATTGGTCGCGCGCATAAATTCGGCTTCATCAATGCCAAGCGCCTGATTGAAAAAACGAATATGCGGCAGCGTCGCTTCGCCGACCCCGACGGTGCCGATTTGTTCGGACTCAATGAGTGTCATACGAACATCAGAATCACGAAATTTGAAAGCTAAAGCGGCGGCCGTCATCCAACCCGCTGTACCGCCACCTAAAATGCAAACGGACGTAATCTGCATCTGCGGTGCTTGGTCATTCATGATTGCAGAGACTTCGAAGTCATAACACAAGGCCGATAAGGTAAAATTTCGATGCTGGCGGATAGGTCTGAACTTGACATGCTTCTCTCCTGTTAGCATCGACAAGAATGTTAGCGTTCGCTTTCAGGAATCTCCGGCACTTTGTCAAACACATGATTGCAAGTTCGCCGGAAAGATAATATTTAAGAGCTCTGTGATCGTTCACGCGTGATGACAGATTGAAGGTAGGGGTCGCGAGAACATGACAGAGTCTCGCCATAGTGTGACCATCAAAGAGGTGGCCGAACGCGCAGGGGTCTCTTTGATGACCGTGTCGCGTGTTGTGAATGACAAGGGGCTGGTCAAAGACGCGACACGGGAAAAGGTTCAAAAGGCGATTGAGGACCTTAACTATCGTCCCAATATCAGCGCGCGCCGCTTAGCTGGGGGAAAAGCCCTCTTCGTGGGTCTCGTTTATCATAACCCCTCTCCAGGCTATCTGACCAAAATTCTCTTAGGCAGCCTGAGTGCGTGCCGCCGTAATGGCCATCACTTGCTCCTTGAGGATCTTGGCGAAAAGACACCTGATAGTGAACCGAAAGAAATGGCGCGGTCTTTAAAAGCCGCGGGCTTGGACGGCGTTATCATCACACCACCCATGTCTAACCATATGCCTTTTATCGAAGCGATTGAGGCGGCGGGGCTTCCTGTTGTTCGTGTTGCGCCGGATAATATTCACACGCAAAAACCGCGCATCGCCATGGATGATGTTCTGGCGGCTCGACAAATGCTTCAGCATTTGGTGGATCAAGGCCACAACCGGATTGGCTTTGTTAAGGGGCCGAGTGACCACCCGTCGGCACATCACCGATTTGAGGGCTTCGCGTCGGGTATGGCGGAAAATAATCTCGCTCTCGAAGACGCTTTGATTCACGAGGGTGATTTTACATACCGATCCGGCCTCGATGCCGGGCGTGCTCTGCTGTCGCTGGACCATCCGCCGACAGCGATCTTTGCGAGTAATGATGATATGGCCGCAGGGCTTGTGGCCTCCGCGCACATGTTGGGATTGAAAGTGCCGGACGACATATCTGTGGCTGGATTCGATGATACAGAGCTGGCAACAAATATCTGGCCGGAGCTCACAACTATCCAGCAACCGATTGTTGAGATGTCCCGCAGAGCGGTCGAATTGCTCATCGCCGTCATCAGGAATGATACAGATACGATTAATGAGCACCGTGGGCTGATGGACTTCAAGCTTATGAGCCGTGATTCCGTCCAGCCAAAAGATTAGGATGTAAGTTAAGAAGTCACATTTGACTTATAAAAATGATAGCGCTATCATTTTTGGGGAGAATAGAGTTTGTATCTGGGAATCGACATAGGCACATCTGGCGTCAAGGCGGTCATCGTCGATGATACAGGCACGGTTTTATCCGAAGGGCACGCGCCGCTGACTGTGACGCGCCCAAAGCCACTCCATTCTGAACAGGATCCGTCGGATTGGTGGGACGCCACGAATGCGGCCGTCATGGCGCTAGATGCACGGATGCGTCGCGCGGTAACCGCTATCGGACTGGCGGGGCAGATGCACGGAGCGACGCTCATCGGGGAAGATGACAAACCCTTGCGTCCGGCCATTTTATGGAATGATGGGCGGAGTTCTGCCGAATGCCAGGCCTTAGAAACTTCAGTCTCGGAATTGCGGAAAATTACGGGCAATTGCGCCATGCCCGGTTTCACAGCCCCCAAACTGCTCTGGGTCAAAAATCATGAACCGGACGTTTTCTTGAAGATAAGCAAAGTCCTCCTACCGAAAGACTATGTCCGCCTCTGTATGACGGGAGATTATGCATCTGACATGTCAGACTCGGCGGGAACGCTATGGCTCGACGTCAAAAAACGTCAATGGTCAGACCTCCTATTGGACGCCACCGGATTGTCCTTGGGTCATATGCCTCGCGTCTATGAAGGTACGGAAATCACAGGTCGTTTACGCGGCGAAACCGCGGCGGCCTGGGGCATGGACCGGGTGGATGTCGTCGCCGGTGGCGGGGACAACGCTGCTGGCGCTGTGGGGTCCGGTGTGGTCGAAACCGGCGACGGGTTTTTGTCGTTAGGAACCTCCGGTGTGATCTTCTTGGCGGATGATGCCTACCGACCTCATCCTGAGGGCGGTATCCATACATTCTGTCATGCGCTGCCCAACCGGTGGCATCAAATGGCGGTGATGCTGAGCGCGGCCAGTGCGGTTGACTGGGTCGCGGGGCTTTGCGGCTTCGAGACGCCTGCGGCGCTTTACGCCACAGCGGAGAAGGCTAACACCTTTTCGCGTGGCGAGATGTTCCTCCCTTATCTATCGGGTGAAAGAACCCCGCATAATAATCCAGATGCGCAAGGCGTCTTCTTTGGACTGACTCATGCGACAGGCGCGGCGGAAATGGCGCAGGCGGCCTTAGAGGGCGTGGCGTTTGGCCTGGCGGATGGGATTGATGCCCTCCGCGCGTCTGGGGCCGACATTCAAACATTGTCTGTCATCGGGGGGGGGTCTAAATCCGCCTATTGGGGCAAAACCCTCGCCTCTGTTTTCGACATTCCATTGATCTATCGCGACAGCGGATCGGTCGGGCCGGCTTACGGCGCGGCGCGATTGGCGCGTTTGGGTGTGACGCAGGACGCGATTGCGGATGTTTGCCAAGCCCCACCCATTATTGATGTTGTTGAGCCCGATACAGAGATGCGGGACTATTTTGCGGATCGCCTTGTGTTGTTCCGCTCGCTTTATGCTTCTTTATCTGGGGCATTTCAGGAGAACCAGCGGTGAGCCATCCTTACTTTAAAGACATTCCGAAGATCGCTTTTGAAGGGTCTGAGAGCGAAAATCCATTCGCGTTTAAGCATTATGACAAGTCCAAAGTGCTGCTCGGTAAAACGATGGAAGATCACCTTCGTGTTGCAGTGTGTTATTGGCATAGTTTCTGTTGGGACGGGTTTGATGTGTTCGGCGGGGGGACGTTTAATCGGCCTTGGCACGGAGCCGTCAGTGATAATCAAGCCGCTTTGGCCAAGCTTGATGCGGCCTTTTCCTTCTTTGAAAAGCTCGGCAATCCATTTTTCTGTTTCCACGATACTGACGTAATGGCGGCGGCGGAAACGCCGCGTGAGCATGTTGAGAACTTCCGGTTTATTGTCGACGCGATAGAGAAGAAGATGGACGGCTCAAATGTCGATCTGTTGTGGGGCACGGCCAATATGTTCTCCCACCCGCGCTATATGGCGGGCGCGTCAACCAACCCTGACCCAGATGTCGTCGCTTTCTCTGCTTTGCAAGTGAAGGAGGCTCTTGAAGCCACACACCGTTTGGGCGGCTCCGGTTATGTGCTGTGGGGTGGGCGCGAAGGCTATGACACGATCTTAAACACGAATGTTAAACAGGAAATGGACCAGTTGGGACGCTTCCTCAATATGGCGGTCGAGCATAAGCATAAGATTGGATTTAAAGGCGATATTTGGATCGAGCCAAAGCCGCACGAGCCGACCAAGCATCAATATGATCGCGACGTGGCGACCGTTTATGGTTTCCTCAAAGAGTATGGTCTGGAGAATGAAGTCGGCGTCAATATCGAACCGAACCATGCCACTTTGGCCGGACATAGTTTCGAGCACGAGATCGAAATGGCCAATGCGTTTGGGATTTTCGGCTCCATCGATTTCAATCGCGGTGATCCACAAAATGGCTGGGACACAGACCAATTCCCCAATGATCTGCGCGAAAATACCATGGCGCTGTATTACATTCTCAAAGGCGGCGGGTTTAAAAATGGTGGGGCGAATTTCGACGCCAAAGTCAGACGTCAGAGCCGGGATGGGGAAGATTTGTTCCATGCCCATATTGGCGGGATGGACTTGCTCGCGCGCGCTCTAGAAAATGCGGTTGCTTTGATTGAGTCTGAAAAGCTGAGTTCATTTGTCGAGGACCGCTATGCCGGCTGGGACGCAGGTGTTGGCAAAAAAATGATGGACGGATCGATGGATCTTGACGTGATGGCGGCTCATGCGCTTTTGCAAAATGTCTCCCCAGAACCGCGCTCGGGACGCCAAGAATTCCTCGAGAATATCGTCACCGCCGCCGTCCGTTAAACCACACGCAGGATTCCATTATGACGACTTCATTTCTTCGCACACTCCTCGTCTCAGCGGCCTTTGTCGCTGTGACGGGCTTGCCCGCCCTTTCGGATGTGGCCCACGCCAACCCGGCAACGACGACGCAAGGCGCGAGCATTGATATTGATGCGCTGCTTGCCTCGATGACGTTAGATGAAAAACTCGCCCAGATTAGCTGCGTCTGGTTTGGCAAGGCTGATATCTACGATACCGACGGCAGTTTTAATGCGGAGAGGATGGCTGAGAAGTTCCCGCATGGCATTGGCTGTTTCGCTCGTCCGCAAGATACGATTGGTATGGAAGGCCCGACTGAGCGCAAAGATGTCAACGACTCGACCGTCGTTCGACGGGCGTCCGCGCGCACGCCAGCGCAGACGGTTGCGCTAACAAACACGATCCAGAGATGGATGATGGAGGAGACGCGTCTCGGCATTCCAACCCTGTTCCACGAAGAAGGTTTGCATGGTTTCCAAGCCCGCTATGCCACAGCGTTCCCACAGAGCATTGCGCTCGCGTCAACGTTCGATCCAGATCTTGTCGAGCAGGTCTATGCGGTTACAGCCAAAGAAATACGGGTGCGCGGCGCGCATCATGTGTTGTCACCCGTCGTTGATGTTGCGCTTGATCCGCGCTGGGGGCGGATCGAAGAAACTTACGGCGAAGACCCGTATCTCGTCACGCGTATGGGCGTTGCCGCGATCAAAGGCTTTCAAGGCGATGGTTTTCCGATTGCGGATGACAAAGTTCTCACGACACTGAAACATATGACGGGTCATGGCCAACCCGAAGGTGGCATGAATGTCGGGCCGTCCCAAATCTCCGAGCGTGTGTTGCGCGAAGTTTTCTTCCCGCCGTTTGAATCGGCCATTAAACAAGCCAACGCGGCGTCTGTGATGGCGTCCTATAATGAAATCGATGGGGTTCCGTCCCATGGCAATAGCTGGCTACTCAACGATGTATTGCGCGGAGAATGGGGCTTCGATGGCGCGGTTGTGGCGGATTATTTCGCGATTGCAGAATTGGAACGGCGTCACGCCGTGGTTGGAAGCCTGCCTGATGCGGGCGCACTGGCATTGAAATCCGGTGTTGATGTTGAACTGCCAGACGGCGCGGCCTTCTATGCCATAAAAGACCAAATCAAAGCGGGCGATCTGGATATTAAATATGTCGACCAAGCGGTCCGCCGCATGTTGGAAATGAAACAGCGCGGCAATGTTTGGGCGACGCCATTTTCCGATCCTGAGTATGCCGATAAAATTACGGGTGATGCTGCGGCCCGTGCTGTGGCGCTGGAAGCTGCGCAAAAAGCGCCGGTTCTTTTGAAAAACGAAGGCGACCTTTTGCCGCTCACCGCGTCTGACTATACCCGTATTGCGGTCATTGGCCCGAATGCGGACGTGACGATCCTCGGCGGATATTCTGATGAGCCGCGCCAGACAGTTTCGATTTTGGACGGTTTGACGGCCAAGATTGGCACTGATGTTGATCTGGTCCACACCAAGGGGGTGACGTTAACGAATAATCGGTCGTGGTGGGATGACGATGTCAGCCTGACAGACCCTGCAGACAATATGGCGTCTATTGCGACGGCCGTCGCAGCCGCTCAAACCGCCGATCTTGTGATCTTAGCCATTGGGGGAGACGAAAGCACATCACGCGAAGCTTGGTCCGAAACCCATATGGGTGACCGTAATGACATCACGCTGATTGGACAACAAAAAGACCTCGTCGATGCGCTGGCAGAGACGAGTAAACCAATGGTGGCGGTGATTATTTCAGGCCGTCCGCTGAGCCTCGCGAATGTCGAGGATAAACTTTCGGCTATTCTCTATGGTTGGCAGTTGGGGCAGGAAACGGGAACAGCGGTTGCTGATATTCTGTTCGGGGATATTAATCCGGGCGGCAAAATGCCGGTCACTGTGCCGCGTACCGTGGGTCAAATTCCTGCGTTTTATAATCATAAACCAACAGCACGGCGCGGCTATGCTTTTGATGATGCATCGCCCTTATACGCGTTCGGTTATGGCCTGAGCTACACGACGTTCAAAATGTCTGAGCCGACGCTGGACAAGGCTGTGATCGCGCCTGCCGGCACGGCGATGATGTCCGTCGCGATCACGAATACGGGCGACCGCGTCGGTGACGAGGTGGTGCAAATGTATATTCGCGACAAAGTCAGTTCTGTGACGCGGCCCGTGAAAGAGTTGAAAGGGTTTGCGCGTGTGACGTTGCAACCCGGAGAGACGAAAACGGTCTCCCTGCCGATCACACCCGAAGCGCTGCGCTTCTATAATCTCGATATGGAGCGGGTGGTTGAGCCGGGTGAGTTTGACATCATGGTTGGCAATAGTTCGCAGAACGTCCAAACGACAGTTCTGACGGTTCGATAACCGTCAGACATTGTTTTGCGGTGTCAGTCGTTCGTTAGACCGAGCGCTGACACAGTATCCGCGTCCCATTGCCTGGCCTGAGCATCGTAAACGGGGAAGGTGTTGGCATAAGCCCAAAGACACCAAGGAACGTCTGCGGCTTCCATTTCAGAGCGCACAGCTTCAATCCATCGCATGCGATCGTCATGGTCCAATGAGGTATAAGCGCCGAATTCGCCCAAGACGATTGGGCGGGAAACTTGGTCACGATAGGCTGTAACAGTAGCAACTGCCGCTTTAAGATCGGCGCGGTCTGGTTTGCTGCCCCATCCTCGGGGCGTGTCGGGCATGTTCGGCTTGGTCCACTCCGCTAAATAATGTGTGAAATCGAACGGCTCATAATAGTGAAATGTATAGACGATGTTGTCGTCAGGTGGTGCGATATTGGTTTCTAGCTGTCGGAAATTGGACCAAAACTCTCCTCCCAGAATGATGACACGCTCTGGATTGGTTTTACGAATAATCTCAACCGCAACTTCTTGCGAATATTGCATCAGATCGCCCGTCAATTCCTTCGACGGTTCGTTCAAGAATTCGAACCAGAGGTCATCCGGGTAATCAGCGAATTGCGGCGCAATCTGTTCCCAGAGCGCTTCGAACTTCGGCATTTCTGCCACAGGGTCATCCATCAACGTATGGAAGTGGTGGATGTTGAGCATGACGTTCAAATCATTCGCAAGCGCGCTATCGACGATCTTTTTCACATGGTCAGAGAAGGCGGCTTCGATTTTATAATCCGGGCCCGGGCCAATATAGTCGTTCCAACGGATGGGGATGCGAACCGTATCAAATCCTTTGGCTTTTATCCGCGCAAAGTCCTCAGGCGCAATATTACCACCGCCGCCCCAGTTTTGAGATTTCGAATTTTCGAGAGAATTGCCCATATTTACACAGCGTTTCATGTCGAATTTTGGGGTGGGCGTGGAGGTCTGACCCGTTGTCGTCGCGCACCCTATCAGCGCGATGAGACTGGCTGCGATGGCCGCGGACACAACTGATTTTTTGGATAGCCTCATGATACACCTTTTAGACATCACAACGCTGTCGGGCGTTGCGTCACTCTGGTGACAAGGGCTTGAAGTGGGATCTCCGGTAAAGGTTAAGCTGACCGCGTCTGCCTCTCCCGCGCTATCCACACGGGGTCACCATCCCGATGCCGACAGACTAACTAGTATCGCTACTATAAATTCAGAGCCTGCTAAGACAATTGTTTACCGCGGCGGACGGCCTTCGCCCCGGGACGGTCGGTCTTCGCCTCCACGTTCGCCTTGTGACCGCGCTTCGCTGCCCCGTTGTCGAACGTTGAAAATCAATTCTGAACGGGCAATGCGGCCATCGCCATTTTTATCAAGCCGGTTGAATTCACCGACAAGACGGGTTTCAAATTCAGACTGCGTAATCACACCGTTCATATTACTATCGAAGCTGAGAAAAGTTGGCATGGCGGAGCTGGAGCCGAAAGCCTTCGTTGTCCAGTTTTGAAACTGCGCGGCACTGGGGTTGCGGTCAAATTTGGCCCAGTCTTTTTTAATCCCCGCATCCAACTCCGCTCGACTTGTGACCCCATCGTCGTTTGCGTCATGGCCCACAAAGTAAAGTCCGACCGGATGCGTCGACACGGCTGCGATCTGGTTGCTTTCACCTTGTCCCCGTTTGGGGCCGGAGGCACAAGCAGTCACAAAGCTTAGCGCGATTATCATTACAGGCGTCGTCAATAATGTCAGGCGAGTCATGAGCGTTCTTCCAGTGATTAGGGCTTCCCCGTAACTGACAAATACAGCGGGCGCATCTTACAGTCGCTCAATGATATGGATGGATTGATCTTTGTCGCGTTTTCGTGCGGTTCGTTCTGGCCTTTGCTGAGCCGGGCCGGGCACACATTGTGTCTATACAAATGTAACGTCGATGATCGCGGGGTTTCAGTTGCGTGATGACCCAAGGGCTGTTTTAAAGCGTTCATCAATAAGGATGTTATGACGGACCACGAACCAGAGACAGACGGCGGAGAGGATAGCGTCGTGCAACCGACGGTGTTCTTTAGCTATTCTCGCGTCGACCAGCCCCAAGCCCTGCCTATCATTCAAGCGATTGAAGCGGCTGGCTACAGTGTTTGGTGGGACGGTATGCTCGAAGGGGGCACTGAGTTTCTTGCGCAGACAGAGGCGGCTCTCGAAAGTGCGAAAGCTGTTGTGGTTTTGTGGTCGCGTCAGGCCGTCGGATCACATTGGGTGCGCGATGAGGCGACAAGTGGTCGTGAACGCGAACGGCTCATCCCGCTGACCTTGGACGGCACGATGCCGCCGTTGGGATTTCGCCAGCTACAAGTCATCGACATGCGCAAATGGTATAAACGCCCGGAGGTGCAAGATGAGCTCTTGCGCGGTTTGGCCAAGCTGCACGATCGCGATTACGAGCCAATAGACCCGGCCCACCGCTTCGGCGCTACAGTGTCAGAAAAGCCGGCGATATCGCGTCGCGCACTCTTGCTGGCAGGTGGTGTTGCTGTGGTCGCGGGGGGAAGCTTTACTCTGCTTAGCCTTCCGTGGTCTGAACGGGCATTGGGCCGCAATATTGCCGTTTTGCCGTTTTTTAATAATGCTGGTGAAGACACGCTCGACTATGTCGCGGACGGTCTGGCGTCAGCGGTCCGGGACGGCTTGTCGATCAACACCTTATTGGAAGTTATTGCTCGCTCGTCATCGCAAGAAGCTGCGCGGGAAACCAATGATCCAATCCGCATTGCTAAAGCTCTGAAGGTGGATCACATTTTAGAAGGTCGCTTGGAGATATTACCCGGCCGGAAGGAATCGGAAGATCGGCAACAATTCGTGGTGAGCTTGGTCAACGGCCGCAGTGGCTTTGTCCAATGGACAAAAACCTATCCCTATTTAGCAGATCGAATTTGGGTGGTGCGCGACGTCATCATCCAAAATGTCGTCAAGACCATGACGGCCTCCGATCCGAAACCGCTTGGCGGCTTAACGGAAAACCCCGAAGCGTATGACGAATATATGCGGGCCAAAGAACTCCTAAACCGCGCGGCGACTCGTGAAAATATCGATATTGCGGCACAACGATTCCGACGCGCGGTTGAACATGATCCGCAATTTGGACTTGCTCATGCGGCCTTGGCCGAGATGTTGTTAGCCCAAGGGGCGACTAGTCCGGATAAAGCGGCCTCACTGCGGCTGATTGAGCAAGCCATACAAAGTGCGCGTGTCGGCGTTGATGTGGCCCCTGACGTGGCGTCCACCCACATGACGTACGGCTTTGTTCTGATTTCAGGGCGCGCCGATTTCAAGGGCGCGAAACCCATTTTGGACACAGCAGAAAGGCTCGGGCTTACCCAAATTAAAGACATCAACCGCTTTGCTGTTTATCTGGCGGGCGTGGGGCGCTCTGAGGAGGCGATCAATATGGCGCAGCGAGGGGTTGCGCGTGATCCGCTTAATCCCCGTGCGATGGAAACTGTCGCCTATGCCTATTATGCGGGGGGGCAGTTTGAACGCGCAATCACGCTATATGAGAATGTATTGGCGTCAGATCCGAGCCGTTTCACGGTGCGGGCTTGGCTCGGTCTGTCAAAAACCTATTCCGGTGACGCAGCAGCCGGCCTCGAAGCCTGTCAGGACGAAGCAAATTTGATGGAAAAATATACGTGTCAGGCGATTGCGTCCGCGCGGATGAATGATGGCGAGGGAGCGCAGAGCCATTATGCGGCGCTGATGGATCGGTTTGGTGACGCGGCCGCCTATCAACAAGCACAAATTCTCACACAAATGGGGGAAGCCGATTTAGCGATGGAAACATTGCTGAAAGCCGAACGGCTTGAGGATACAGGCCTATCCCTCACACTGATTGATCCTGCGCTAAAGCCCTTACGGGGTCGCGACGATTTTAACGCGCTGCTTGTGCGTTTGGGTCTGAGGGACTAGCGTTCGATTATAACGGGAGCATAATCATGAAACACATCATTCTCGGCACGATTGCCGCATTCGCTTTGTCTGCCTGCGTCACAGCAGCCGAAGTCGACGACGTTGAACCCATGAGCGCGGCGCCAGCCGTCGAAATGAGCGTCGATAAAGCAGAGATGGAATGCGCTCTGCCGGGCCCGGATGATACATGCGCCTGCGAAGTCGTTGACGCGAATGGCGATTGCGTCGAAGGCGGCGGATCAGGCGTCATCATCCAGAGACAAATTGCATTCTGCGCCTTGACTGCGCCCGATGGTAGCTGTGCCTGCGAAGTGCTGGACGATAACGGCGACTGTGTCGAAGGCGGCGGCTCAGGCGTGATTATTCAACGCAACAATGATTAGGCGAAGCTAGCTTACGGGGAGCCGTGAGGCACAGAGCTCGGGGAGATAGGTCGCTTGTTGACCTTCGACCCGAGTGACTTTGCAAACCACGTTCCTAATCCACTCTGATGCCTTCGGGACTGACGCGAACGTCGTCGGTGCATCGTCTGACCAACAGAGGCCGGATCCCCGGCTCACAACACCGACTAATTCTGTTCCGGATAAAAGTGGCCCGCCGCTATCACCGCGGCACGTTTTGCGCCCCGATCCAAGGGCGCAAAAGGCGCTTGGGTCAGTCTTAGAGGCGCGGATCGCATGTCCTGTTCGGGCGGTGTTCGAAGCATTTCTTTTGTCACGAAGTTCATTGCATTCATCCCAGCTGATCGGGGATAGTGACAATTTTCGGAGGAACGCGGAGGCGACATTCGTTTTTGCGAAATGGGTTTTGCCCCAGCCGTAAGCGAATAGATATGTGTCAGTGTTCGGTGCAATCTCAGATTGGCTGAGGCCAACCATTTGGATGCGGGCGGGATCTTCGGGAACCGCGACGTAGATAGGGCGAGTAAGCGCCCCTGCGGTATGGATGTAGTGCAAGGTCTGCTCGCCCGTTTTCAGATCGAAGAGCCGAACGCGACCATCATTCGTCCATGTCAGTAGGCTCTCTTCATCCCAGTCCGTATGGACGATATAACCACCGTGAAACGTTCTAAAAGGCAAGGTTTCTGCTTGAATATCGAGCAGCTCAACACCTCCTAACTCACCTTCGATGACGATGAGCCCATTTGGGCCATATCGGGCGTCGAAAACCGGAAGGCTATGGTTGAGCGTCTTAAGAAGCTTTCCTGTCGCCGTTTCGCGTATCTGGCTTTCGCCTTCGTGGGTCCACAAGTGAAATTTTTTGCCATCGAGTGAAAAGAGGATCGGTTTGTTTTTATAATATGCCGGGTCAACATCAAATTCAGTCAGGCGTCGTTTTTGTGGAATGCTCCAGACTTCGCCTTTGTTTTTATCACCGATGACAATGAGATGGGTTCCGGCTGGATTAACGCCCTCTTGCGCATAACCTGCTGAGCTGAGCCCGATAAGGGTTTGTTGGTTTGTCCGTGTGTCCGTTAAATAAATTTCACCTGAATTATATCGCTCGGCTTTGTACCGCGGCCTCACCTCATATTGCTGGATATCTGCGTGTGGGTTCGGCGAGAGTTCGCGGGTTTTGGGGTTTAGCAATAGTCTTTCGTTATTAGCGCCTTCAATCGCGATGCCGTGTTGTGTTAAAACAACCTTGGAAAGGCGGTTTTCCTTTGTGATGCCTGTGCCTTCGAACCAAGAAATCATATCGGGCGTTCCTGTGGCGCTCGCATCGAACTGGACTAAGGCAAGATCATTGGCATTATTGCCAACATTATAGTCTGGGTGAGTGATAATTTTTTTGATGTCCAAGGTTTTGGATTGTGTTGACGCAATATTCTCGACATCGAGGCGAATGGAATAAGCAAAGCTTGGGACCGTAAAGTCGGTCCGGTCATCGTTGGGCGCGGCAAAGCAATGGGCAGCGGTAAGGGCCCAACCTGGCGCAATAAGGGACCCTCCACATACATGGCGGGCTTCCCATTCTTGTAGGTTTGGAAATTTTTCGAGCAATAAATCAGTTGGTGCGCCTTCCTCATTCATCAGAAATTGCACTTGAAACGGCGCTGCAAAACGCGGGATCGTTATTGCCTCTAACGCGGCGGGCGTAGAGCGGTACTGGCATATCTCCGGGATATCCTCCCATGCGCCGTTACAAAGCCCGGCTGCTCTCGCGTCCTCTAAAGCGATTTCCTTTTGAAACTCTTCGAGCCTGATCCGTTCTCTCTCAGCTTCGATGTCCTCAATTTCTTCCGGTGTTAAGGGTGAGAGTGGGTTGTTATCCACGGCAAAGGTCGTTTGCTGTTCGATTTTGTCGAGCATGACGAGGGGTAAAGCAACCATTCGTGTGTTCGAATTTGGTGCCGATGATGGCGTCAGTGTTGTCGTTTTTTCTGAGTTAGAATTCGTCTCATATTGTGCCAGTAAATCATCGGGGTTTGAAACCGTCGTGCAAGCAGACAGCATGAAAGAGGTCACGATAAGCGCGCCGAGTTTTTTACGGTAATTCATATATGTCATAAGCGTCCCCTTAGCGGCTGGCTAACACCCAAAAGACCCTTGGACAAACACTCTATGAGGCGGCTTTCTTCGCGCCATCGCTTGCCCCATGACCGCAAGCTGTTAGGTCGTGAGAAAATAGGAGGGGCCAATGGATATCGCCAATCGGGATATGTTCCCCAGTGACGCCACGCAGGCGCGATTTGCGGATATTGGGCCCTTGCTTGAAAATACGCTACTCGATGAAGCTTTCCACCGCCACGAAGCGAAGGCGGTTCGCGCCAAACGGATTTATCATCGGGTCGGGCGATTTGCGATCCTACTGATCGCGATTAGCGCCATTTATACGATTGCGGATGCGCTTGTTTTAGAGGCGACCCGGTGGACGACGACCCTCACGCTCTGCGCGGCGGTGTTTGCGATCCTTGGGATTGTTATGCAGGCCACGATCATTGTGACGCGACAAAAGGAAATTTGGCTACTCAACCGGTTTGCGTGTGAACGAATCCGGAGTCTGAAATTTCAGAGCTTCCATCTGGGCGATAACGCCAGCGACACAGCGGGGCTTCAATTGATTGTGACTGATTTCACCTCACGGCATTTGTCGCGCTTGGATAATGATCTGAATGCCGGGATGGCGGTGTTGGAACGGTTCAGTCCCGATAAAGCGCTGGATACGCCGGATCATGAGAAGTTAGAAAACGCGGATCCGAAAATTGCGACCCAAGCACGCGAAGCATTTGAAGAGTTGCGCGTGCGCTATCAGATCAACTTTGCCAGTAGCGAGGTCGCGCATCTCCGCGGGAAAATGCGTAGCGTCACGTCCATCCAAGACGTGATGTATTTCTCGGCTGTGGGGTTGGCTTTTTTATCGTTGGGGATCAAAATTTTCGACCCAGCGCATAACTTGCCGACGAACTGGATCGATTTTGCCGCGATTACGCTGTTTATATCCGGCGCGACAAAGGCGATCACGGATAATGCGCTGCTGCAAGAACAGTCTCAAGGGCGATACGAGACTTATCTTGGCGCCCTCGAACACGCGATGATGGTGGCTAAGGGGCGGCGCGCGTCATTGGATGAGCTCGTGGATGCGATCGAGCGGGTTTGCCTCGTCGAATTGGACCTATTCTGTCAGGACGCGTTGCGGGTCAGCTATCGTTTTTAAAGGCAGATCCTATTTTCGATAAAGAAAGCGTTTTACGCCCTCGGCTTTAAAGGGTGCCCAGTCGCCCTCTGTTTGGGCAAGACGGTCAGCCAGGATACTCATCACCAACGGATTGACGCCGAGACCCGTATGGCTCGCGGGGACGCGGATGTTTTCAGTTTGACCGCCGGGCGCTTGGATGGATCCACGCCACGCGACGATCCCGTCCGTTTTAGAATAAACTGACGTTGTTGGGACGGGCGGCGCGACGGATAGGGTTGATAGGCGCTGTCGCATTTCTTTCGAGGGTGCACCGTTCATATATTCATACAAACGACGGGCGCTTGTTTGATCCATGTCGCCCGAAATTGGACTGCCGAGTGTAATGACACTGCGGACCGCGTCAGGATTATGTTTTGCCATTTCGCGCGCGAATACGCCGCCTAGGCTCCAACCGATGAGCGTGACTTTCTTACCTTCACGTTCGTAGACAGTCTTAAGCAGGTCACGCATTTCGCCTTCACGTTGGTCATTGAACTTGAGATTGCGTCCGAGCCCCCAACCGTAGGTCGAATAACCGAGATCGTTTAGTAGGCGGCGCATCGGCTGGGTTGACCGATCGCTCGCGACAAAGCCGGGCAGAGCAATCACCGGATGGCCGTCGCCTTTGGGCAATCGCTTCATCAACAGGCGAAGTGCATAGAAGGAGTTCAGCTCAAATAAGCTGCGTCCTTCCGTGAGAGTCCAGAGGAGGGACGGTGCTTTGCGTGCCATGGTTCTGCTCATATCGTCTTTCGTCATTATCGTCGGGTGGCCCGCATTGGGCGCGCCCTATGTCGTCTTAAGCGAGTGTTAGTTAATGAATTTCAGTGCAACGGCTAACCGGAATTACTATTGGCCGCTTTCTTCTCCGCAGTCTTAGTTCTGATTGTCTTGGTTGGTGCCTTGGTGGACTTTTTGACAGGCTTTTTCTCAGCGACTTTCTTCGCCCCTGTGTCCGTCCCCTTATCCGCTTTGGAGTTCGCGGCAGTTTCCAGTGCGACAGCCGCGGCCAAATGCATATCGAAACTCTTTTGGATGCATTCTGAATAGAAGTCTGGGTCCGGAATAGCGCTGCGACAGGCCGTGAAATTCACAGTGACTTCACCGACATAGCTATGGATCACATGGCCGAGTTTCACCCCGTCAACGAGGCATAACATGCCGTGTAGTCCGACCAATTTCGCCCCCGCCGAATAGATCGGCACGGGCGGTCCCGGCACATTGGTCACGACCGTATTGATGACGGGCTTGATATGATCCGCCAATTTCAGTCTCGAATAGAGCGCGGCGCCGATATTCATTACAGGCGCGGGCGCAAGTTTGGACATTTCTGCCATTTGCCGTGCGCCGAGGGCTGTTGTGAAGGCTTTTGCTTTGACGGTTTCTTCGGTCACATATCGCATGCGTTCCTGCGCAGACGGAATATGTGAGCCCAGCGGTACGAACATCGCAGCGACTTGGTTGCCGGCGGTGTTCTTTTCATTATCGGCGCGGACAGAGATCGGGGCCATCGTCGTGACCGACGTGTCGGGGAGTTCCCCGTAATGATCAAGATAAAGACGCATGGAGCCGCCCACAACCGACAGCATGACGTCGTTTAGGGTCGAGCCTTTGGCAAGCGCGCGGATGCGTTTCACCTCTTTCATGTCAAATGTGCGGGCATCGAACATGCGGTGCGGAGACACGACGCCGTTAAAGCGTGTTTTGGGCGCTTTCATAAGCGCACTGAAATCGAAATCGCGTTGGATGAGGCCTTTAGCGGCGCGAACCATGCCGGGTGCGGCGTGGCGCATCGCCATCGCTTGGCGGACCGGGTTGAGCATGCTGCGCGCATAGCCGCGCGCAAACATCCCAATTTGGCTCGGGTCAGGTTCTGGCCGCCATGTGTCGCGCGGGAGGACTTCAGTGTCGTCATTGTTCAGTGTGTGGAGAACATTCATCATGTCCACACCCGAGACGCCGTCAATGGCGGCGTGGTGGACCTTGGTCAGCATGGCGTAAGAGCCTTTGGGAACGCCGGGGATATTATCGAGTCCTTCAATGACCGTGAATTCCCAAGGCGGTCGGCTCAGATCGAGCGGGCGGGCAAAGATGCGGGCGGCTTGAATGCAAAGCTGTCGCCAATCACCGGGTTTGGGCAGAGCAATGTGCCGACAGTGATATTCAATATCGAAATCACTGTCTTGAACCCAATAGGGATAGTCGATGCCAAACGGGACTTTGACCATCTTTTGACGCATTGTGTCCGCCATATGCAGGCGGGATTCGATGAAGGAAAGAATGTCTTTGAAGCGCACAAAGCCACCTTTTGCCGTGCTGGGGTCATAGATCAGCAATGAGCCGATGTGAACGGGTGCGGCTTGGCGCTCCATCGACACGAAGACGGAGTCGAGACCCTGCATCTGTTTCATTCTATTCCCCTTAATTTTTCTTGAGCCTACACGAGAATATTAGAGGAGTCATACTAATCGCGATGCTGCGCGCGGGCAGGGGGTTCGCTGTTGATTTTACGGCTCTTTATCGAGGAAAGCTCTGAATAATCTGATCCAACCTCTGTAAGAGTGTGTCACGTTCAGCATCCGCAAGGATTGTTTCCCCGGTCGCCCCGGTCCGGTCGAGCTCCATGACGATGTGTGTAAAGGTCTCTCGTCCGCCCGCCGTCATGTAAAGGTGAGACACGCGACCATCTTGGTCGGACGCTTGCCGGATGAGATAGCCCTGGGTGACAAGACTGGCGACAGCGCGCGAGACAATGCCCTTATCCATAGGCGTCATGTCAACGACTTGGCTTGCGGTTCGACCCTCTTGGTCGCCAATCGCGGCGAGCACGCGCCACTGGCTCAAATTGATGCCGCCTACATTCGCGGCAATTTGGGAGACGCGGCGTGCGATCAGGTCAGCGATCACGGTGACCTTATAGGCCACGCTCTCATCCAGCGGGAGGCTATGCAAAATCTCTGCTGCTTCAGGAGCGGATTTCATAGGACTATTCGGAATATTCATGAGCCCGTCCCCGAGTTAAAAGTTGCAATCACAACTGATTGTCTATACAACTATTCTAAATGCTGCAACCCAGATAGCGAGTGAATGACGATGGCTGATCTTTTCGAGAACCCCGCAGGCCTTGACGGCTTTGAATTTATTGAATTTTCGTCACCCGAAAAGGGAGTTTTGGAACCTGTTTTTGAAACGATGGGCTTCAAACATGTTGCGACTCACCGCTCAAAGGACGTTCATTTGTGGCGTCAAGGCGGCATCAATCTGATTACAAATTACGAGCCCAAGTCGGCGGCCTATTACTTCGCGCGCGAACATGGGCCCTCAGCCTGTGGTATGGGCTTTCGCGTAAGGGATGCAAAAGCGGCTTACACCCATCTGCTAGAGCAGGGCGCAGAGCCTGTAGACACGAAGACAGGGGCTATGGAGCTGCGCATTCCGGGTATTCGCGGGATCGGTAATTCCATCATTTATCTTATCGACCGTTACTCTGATGAGGGCGAAGACGGCCTGTCGATCTATGATATTGATTTTGACTTCTTGCCCGGCGTGGAGAAATTCCCAGAAGGGTGTGGCTTTAAGCTGATCGATCATCTGACGCATAATGTTTATGGCGGTCGCATGGCCTATTGGGCTGATTTCTATGAGAAGCTCTTCAACTTCCGTGAAATCCGCTATTTCGACATCAAGGGCGAATATACGGGGCTAACCTCCAAGGCGCTCACGGCCCCAGACGGAAAAATCCGTATTCCGCTCAATGAAGAAGGCGAAGGCGGCAAGGGTCAGATCGAAGAGTTCTTGCGCGAGTATAATGGCGAAGGCATTCAGCATATCGCCCTTATTTGTGATGATATCATCGCGTGCTGGGATCGTCTGAAAAAGCAAGGCGTCCCGTTTATGACGGCCCCACCGGAAACATATTACGCGATGCTTGCAGAGCGTTTGCCGGGCCACGGCCGGTCTGTTGAAGACCTACAGTCTCGCGGCATTTTGCTCGACGGCACGACTGAAGATGGCACGCCGCGCTTACTGTTGCAGATTTTTGCTGAACCGCGCGTGGGCCCGGTCTTCTTTGAATTTATCCAGCGCGTCGGCGATTATGCGGATGGATTTGGTGAGGGGAACTTCAAGGCGCTGTTCGAATCGATTGAGCGTGACCAGATTGAACGCGGCGCGCTCGACGTTAAAGGCATCTCCGTCGTTCCAGAAGTGAAACCGGAGCCAGCATAATGGCTGTTCCTAACTTAGGCGGCGTCCACCATGTCGCTTATCGCTGCCGCGACGCCAAAGAGACTGTGGAATTCTACGAGCGGGCGCTCGGTATGGAATTTACCAAGGCCTTTGCCGAAGATCATGTGCCCTCCACGGGTGCTTATGATCCCTACATGCATGTCTTTCTAGAAGCGGGGAACGGCAATGTTCTCGCCTTTTTTGAATTGCCTAACCAAGCGGACATGGACCGGGATCGCAACACGCCAGAATGGGTGCAACACTTGGCCTTTAAGGTCGGCAGCGAAGACGAACTTCTGTCCGCGAAAGCGCATTTGGAAGCCATGGATATCGATGTGCTCGGCCCCACGCATCACGGCATCTTTAAGTCGATTTACTTCTTTGATCCGAACGGCCACCGCGTCGAACTGGCCGCCGATATCGGCACGGCGGAGCAATATGCGGAGCTCAAGCGCGTGTCGCGTCCGATGTTGGATGAATGGAGTGAGACCAAAAAAGCGCCGCGCCATGCCGCATGGCTGCACGAGATTGCCAATGCCGCCAACGCCAAAAAAGGCGTTGCGCCAGAGGCTGATGCCCCGTGAAGTTTTACGGCTATTGGCGCTCCTCGACCAGCTACCGCATCCGGATTGCTTTAAACCTTAAAGGGGCGGAGCACGACTATGTGCCAGTGAACCTGAAAGAAGGCGAGCATAAGGGCGAGGCCTACAAGGCGATTAATCCTCACGGGACAGTGCCTTTGCTCGACACAGGCGACACGACGCTGACGCAATCCATGGCTATTTTGGACTGGTTGGACGCGACCTACCCCGAGCCAGCTTTCTTGCCAGCGAAAGGGGAGGGTCTATGCCGAGATCTCTATTACGCTGTTGCGACGGAAATCCACGCGCCAAATAATCTTGCCGTGCTGAAATATCTGCGCAGCGAGTTTAGTGCTGACCAAGCCGCGATCGAAGCGTGGTATGCGACTTGGATCGCGAAGACATTCGTGCCTGTCGAAGCCCGGCTTGCAGCGCATGACTGGGCGAGCGATGATCTGCCTTTTGGGGAACCCACCTTGTTTGAGATTGTTCTAATCCCGCAGGTCTATAATGCCCGCCGATGGAATACTGATTTATCAGCCTTTCCGCTGATCGAAAAAATTGACGCGCATTGCGCGACACTGGAGGCGTTCGACCGAGCGCGTCCTGAAAACCAAATAGACGCCACTTAAGGAAACGCCCGTATGAAACTCGCAACTCTCAAAGATGGCACCCGTGATGGCCGTCTCGTTATCGTCTCCAAAGACCTGTCTAAATATACGGATGCGTCAGACATTGCGCCGACGTTGCAAGCCGCGCTGGATGACTGGGCGACGATGGCACCACGGCTCAAGACACTGGCCGACGCTCTGGAGTCTGGTGACGCGCCGAACACGCCGTTCGACCAAAGCACGGCTGAAAGCCCGCTACCGCGCGCCTATCAATGGGCAGATGGCTCGGCTTATATCAACCACGTTGAACTCGTACGCAAAGCGCGCGGCGCGGAAGTACCTGCCAGTTTTTACGACGACCCGTTGATGTATCAAGGCGTGTCCGGCCCGAACCTCGCGCCGCATGACCCGATCCCGTTTACCGACATGTCGTGGGGCTATGATATGGAAGGCGAAATCGCTGTGATCACCGATGATGTGCCTCTCGGTGTTAGCGAAGCTGACGCGCTCGGCCACATTAAACTGATCCTATTATGTAACGACGTGAGCCTGCGCGGCCTGATCCCGGCAGAACTCAGCAAAGGCTTTGGGTTTGTGCAATCCAAGCCCCCATGTGCGTTCAGCCCGGTTGCGGTGACGCCCGACGAACTCGGCGACCATTGGAAAGACGGCCTCGTCCACCACGCACTGAACATCGACTATAACGGCAAGCCATTCGGTCGTCCGCTCGCGCATGAAGATGCGACCTTCTCACTCGCTCGCCTCGTCAGCCACGCCGCGAAGACGCGTCCGCTGATCACGGGCACAATTGTCGGTTCCGGCACGGTCTCGAATAAGGGCGCGGATGGCGGACCCGGCAAACCAGTCTCCGAAGGCGGTCTCGGCTATAGCTGTATCGCGGAAATCCGCATGATTGAGAAAATTGCGACGGGCGAATTTATTACGCCCTTTATGAGCCCCGGCGACACGGTTAAAATTGAGATGCTTGATGAGGATGGTCAGTCCATCTTTGGCTCGATTGAGAATGAAGTGAAAGCGGTCTGATGAAGAACAAAGTTTACGCGTCTGCCGAAGCGGCGATCGAGGGCGTACTGTTTGACGGTATGACTATCGCGGCGGGTGGATTTGGTCTCTGCGGCATTCCAGAACTCGCGATTGCGGCGATCCGCGATGCGGGCACAAAAGACCTGATCGTCTATTCCAATAATGCGGGCGTCGATGATTTTGGTCTCGGCCAATTGTTGCAAACAAAACAGACGAACAAAATGGGCTCGTCCTATGTCGGCGAAAACGCCGAATTTATGCGGCAATATCTCTCTGGCGAACTCGAGCTCGAATTTATTCCCCAAGGCACACTCGCGGAACGGATGCGCGCGGGCGGCGCAGGCATTCCGGGCTTCTATACGAAAACAGGTGTCGGCACGGTTATCGCTGAGGATAAAGAAGAAAAGATGTTTGACGGTGAGGCCTATATTTTGGAGCGCGGTATCGTCGCCGATCTTGCCATCGTCAAAGCATGGAAAGCTGACACGACGGGCAATGCAATTTTCCGTAAAACCGCGCGTAACTTCAATCTACCCGCCGCGACCTGCGGCAAGATTTGTATCATGGAAGTCGAAGAAATCGTCCAACCCGGCGAGCTTGACGCTGACGCGATCCATCTGCCGGGCATCTATGTCCACCGCCTGATCCAAGGGGATCATGAAAAGCGGATTGAGCAACGCACGGTACGGGAGAAGAACTAGTGGCTTGGGATAGAAACCAAATGGCTCAGCGCGCCGCGCTGGAGCTGGAGCACGGCACTTACGTCAATCTCGGCATCGGCATTCCCACGTTGGTCGCGAACCATATTCCTGAGGGCGTCAGTGTTACCTTGCAGAGTGAAAACGGTATGCTTGGCATGGGACCGTTTCCGATGGCGGGCGACGAGGATGCGGACCTGATTAATGCGGGTAAGCAGACGATAACGGAACTGCCTCACACAGCCTTCTTCGACAGCGCGACGAGTTTCGCGATGATCCGCGGCGGCAAAATTGCAATGGCAATTTTGGGCGCGATGGAAGTGGCTGAAAATGGCGACCTCGCCAATTGGATGATCCCTGGCAAGCTCGTTAAAGGCATGGGCGGCGCAATGGATTTGGTCGCCGGCGTTGGCCGCGTGGTCGTCATTACGGATCACACGAATAAGCGCGGCGAAGCCAAGTTGCTGAAGTCTTGCACACTGCCTCTGACAGGTAAAAAATGCGTCGACCGGATTATCACTGACCTCGGAGTATTTGATGTCACGGACGGCGGACTGAAACTCGTCGAACTCGCCCCGGATGTGAGTTGGGATGAGGTGGTCGAAAAGACAAAGGCAACTCTCATTCGCTAAACGCGGTAGGACTGTTAGAGAGGCGCTATGACGCACCTCAGACTGTCCCTGTCCATCGAAGCGCCAAAGCTCTTGCGCCCCTTCGTCATTGCGACGGGGGCGCGGACGCACCAGCCCTATCTGTCGGTTCGTTTGTCGGATGGACGCTACTTCGGGCGAGGGGCTGCGGCGGGTTTGCGCTATTTCGGTGAAACACCGGAGAGTCTGGCCGCACAGATCGAACAGGTCCGCCCCGGTTTAGAACGCGGCGTTAATCGAACAGATTTACTCGACATTCTCCCCGCGGGCGGCGCCCGCGCAGCCGTCGACGCGGCGATGTGGGAGTTGGAGGCCGCGAGCGATTACACCACGGTCGCAAACACACTCAACATTCGCCCAAAACCCGTCGCCAGTGCTTTCACTATTGTCTTAGACGATCCAGACGCCATGGCGGCGCAAGCGCGCGGCGAAAGCTGGCGACCTCTGCTGAAGGTTAAATTGGGCGGCTCAGCCGATCACGAAGCCGATCGTTTGCGCGGCGTCGCGCAAGCGGCTCCGTCCACGCACAAAGTCATTGATGCCAATGCGGGATGGACCGTCGCGCAGCTCGGCACGCTTGCCCCGATAGCAGCAGATTTAGGTTATGAGCTGCTAGAACAGCCCTTAGCGATTGGAAGCGAAACTGATCCTGCCGCCCGCGCGGCATTGTTGTTGGCAGCGCAATCCCTTCCGCTGTGTGCCGATGAGAGTTTTCAGACAGCCGCCGATTTTGGTCTCATTGACGGCCTCTACCAAGCGGTGAACATCAAGCTCGATAAATGCGGCGGACTGACGTCCGCTTTAACCCTTCGAGACGCGGCGCGGGCGAGGGGATTGGCCGTCTTTGTCGGTTGCATGTTGGCCCCGACAGTCGCGATCGCCCCCGCGCATCTGTTAGCGCAAGACGCCGATTATGCGGACCTTGATGGGCCGTTTTGGTTTGCGGAAGAACCCGTATCCTTGACCCCTGACGGCTTGTTCGAACCGATTGATCCCGCCTTATGGGGCGCTGGAGGCCGCATGTAAGAACCGAACTTGCCCCATGGTAACGCTCTCATGTTCGTTGACACCGCTGTCATAATAACGGAAAGACTCACATAATATGCTGTGAAGCCCATAGGGTAGCAGTGGGCAATAAGGGGATATCATGACTGCGGCCACATTAACGCCTGACGTCGGTCGAGCGAATTCAAGTTTCATTCTTTTAATCACCATTGTGGCGACGTTGGGCGGGTTCCTATTCGGTTTCGACTCTGGCGTGGTTAACGGTACGGTCGATGGGCTGCAGCAGGCCTTCAATTCCGACAGTGTCGGCACAGGCTTCTCTGTCTCCTCCATGCTTCTGGGTTCTGCCATCGGCGCGTTCACGGCCGGTTGGCTCGCGGACAAATTCGGTCGACGCAATATGCTGATCGCGGCAGCGGTTTTATTCATTATCTCGGCGTTTGGGTCAGGTATTGCGGGGTCACCGACAGAATTCGTAATTTATCGCCTGATCGGCGGTCTCGCTGTCGGCGCGGCCTCTGTCATGGCGCCGGCTTACATCTCCGAGATTGCCCCGGCAGAGCAACGCGGTCGTCTGACGTCGATTCAGCAGGTCGCGATTATTGTCGGCTTAACGCTGGCGTTCATCTCCAATTACGTTTTAGCCAAGACGGCGGGCGGATCGACGGCGGAATTCTGGGGTGGGTACCAGACATGGCGTTGGATGTTCTGGATGGAACTGATCCCGGCGTTCTTATTCCTTGTCTTGCTGTTCTTCATCCCGAAGAGCCCGCGTTTCTCTATGTTCAAAGAAGACGAAGCCGGCGCGAAAGCGACACTGTTGAAATTGTTCGGTGATCCGAAAGCGACGCAAAAAGTGGCTGAAATCAAGGCGTCACTCGCGAATGATCATAAACCACGTCTTTCAGATGTCCTTGCGACGAAAACGAGTGGCGGCACGTTCTTCCGCTCAATCGTCTGGGTCGGTATTGGTCTGGCGATGTTCCAACAGCTCGTCGGGATCAATGTGGTTTTCTACTACGGCGCTGTGCTGTGGCAGGCAGTTGGTTTCACGGAAAACGATGCCCTGTTGATCAACGTCATGTCCGGCGTGCTATCGATTGCGGCTGTCATGATCACCTTGTTCACAATCGATAAGATTGGCCGCAAACCCTTCCTCGTCTGGGGCTCTGTCGGCATGGCGTTGAGCCTAGCGGCTGTCGCCTTTGCCTTCTCGCAAGGCACGTTAGACGCCGAAGGAACCTTGCAATTGCCGGGTCAAATGGGTCTCGTCGCTTTGATTGCGGCCAACGCTTATGTGGTGTGTTTCAATATGTCTTGGGGTCCGGTGATGTGGGTGATGCTGGGCGAGATGTTCCCGAACCAGATCCGTGGCTCCGGTTTGGCCGTCGCAGGTCTGGCACAATGGCTGACAAATTTTGCCATCACCTTCACCTTTCCAATCTGGCTGGCGAGTATCGGACTTGCCGCGGCTTACTCAATCTACGCGGCGTTTGCGTTGATTTCAGTCTTCTTCGTCATCTGGTTCGTCAAAGAAACCAAGGGCAAGGAACTGGAAGAGATGGAAGGCTAGGGCGTTTGATCACGGTCACGAAAATTTCATACCAAGGCGGCTAGCGTGCCGCCTTGAATGCTGTTATGAACACACCATGATCGAAGCAATTAAAACTCTCTTGCTCGCAGTGCTGATGTTCTTTCTCGCCTTACTCCTCGGCCTTTAAGACCTGACACTCGCATTTGCAGATATAAAAAAACGGGCGCAATTGCGCCCGTTTTTTATTGCCGTATCAAAGAAGTAGAGGGTTAGCCCTCGCGTCGGGTCAGGAACGCCAGCCGTTCAAACAGATGCACATCCTGTTCGTTTTTGAGCAGTGCCCCATGCAGCGGCGGGATCATCTTTGTCTTATCCGTCTCGCGCAGTGTTTCTGGATCAATATCCTCAACCAACAGCAATTTCAGCCAGTCGAGTAATTCAGAGGTCGAGGGTTTCTTCTTCAATCCCGGCATGGCGCGCACTTCAAAGAACCGTTTGAGCGCAGCGGAGAGCAGGCGCGGTTTCAAGTCCGGGAAGTGGACATTGACGATCTCGGCCATCGTCTGATCATCGGGGAACTGGATATAGTGGAAGAAACAGCGGCGCAGAAATGCGTCAGGCAGGTCTTTCTCATTATTCGAGGTAATGATGATGATCGGGCGTTGCGCGGCGGTGATTGTTTGGCCCGTTTCATAGACGTGAAAGCTCATCTTATCGAGCTCATGGAGGAGGTCGTTCGGAAACTCGATATCGGCTTTGTCGATTTCATCGATCAGCAGGATCGGGCGTTGTTCCATCTCAAACGCCTCCCAAACTTTACCCTTTTTGATATAATTTGAAATGTCGTGAACGCGGTCATCGCCAAGTTGACTGTCGCGCAAACGGGCGACGGCGTCATATTCATAAAGCCCTTGCTGAGCTTTTGTTGTGGATTTAATATTCCACTCGAGGAGCGGTGCGTTAAGACCTTTGGCAATTTCATGCGCCAGAACGGTTTTGCCTGTTCCAGGCTCTCCTTTGATCAAGAGCGGACGCTCCAAGGTAATGGCGGCATTCACCGCCATCATCAGGTCCTTAGTGGCAACATAATCTTTCGTGCCTTCGAATCGCATAGGGTCACTTTCACTGTCAAAGAACGTTATTGGGCTTTGTTCCAAGGCTCTGTCTGAGGGAACGCCGCCCGTTGCAAGGGCATATCGCGCAAAAAATGCGTGGTTTCAAAGGCTCGAATGAAATTATCAGCCATATGTGATGCTTCCACTTGAGATTGTGGCGATTGCGACATATCGGGCAAGCCTGAACGTCGTTCAGTCGCCCTGATGGGATAGGGGCGAAGCGGATTGATAGAAGGCGGTAATGCCCAGGAGTCTCTATATCTTAGTGAATCGTTTACTCGGGAAACGACCATGACCAAGACAAAGTCCAAGACTGCCAAATCTGTTGCCGTCCCCAAAAATTACGTGCCGGGTGACGACGAAAAGTTTATGAATGACCGAATGCGGGAGTATTTCCGCCGCAAACTCCTCGCATGGCGCGAAGAGATCACGGCGCAAACGCGCGGCACGGTTGAATATCTTCAAGGCGAACGGGTCAACCACCCCGACCCCACCGATGTGGCGACCTATAATGCGGATCGCCAGTTGGAGCTTCGCACCAAAGATCGTCTTCGCAAGTTGATCCACAAAATCGACAAAGCCATGGCCCGCATTGAAGATGGGACTTACGGCTATTGCGAAGAAACCGGGGACCCAATTAGCCCGCGACGTCTTGATGCGCGGCCGATTGCGACCTTATCGATTGAAGCGCAAGAATTGCACGAACGCGGCGAACGCATGCGAGCCGGCTAAACGCCGACCCGACTGTTCTGAGGGCTTATTGAGCCGCTGCGATGTAAGTATTGACCCGTTCTTCCATTACGCCGAGCGGCACGGGGCCGCTGGCAATGATGACATCGTGAAACTCGCGAATGTCGAAGGCATCGCCTAGTTCGGCTTTGGCTTGCTCTCGCAGTTCCACAATCTTGATTTTGCCAATCATATAAGCCGTCGCCTGGCCCGGCATCACGATGTAACGCTCGATTGCCTTGGTGATGTCCCCTTCAGGATTGGGCGTGTTTTCTTTCAAATAGTCGATCGCTTTTTCACGAGTCCACTGTTTGTGATGCAGGCCTGTATCGACGACCAAGCGGCACGCTCGCCACAATTCCATCGCAAGCCGTCCAAAGTCTGAATAGGGGTCTTCATAGAATCCCATCTCCTTGGGCAGAAACTCCGAATAAAGTCCCCAGCCTTCGCTATACGGTGTGTAGCGACCATATTTACGGAACAACGGCACGCCTTCGAGCTCTTGTGCGATAGCGATCTGCATATGGTGGCCAGGAACGCCTTCGTGGTAAGCCAGCGCTTCCATTTGGTATTTTGGCATCTGAGCCATGTCGAACAGATTGGCATAATAGTAACCGGGCCGAGATCCGTCAGACGCTGGGGCGGAGTAGAAGGCTTTCCCGGCGCTCTGCTCACGGAATGCTTCAACGGCGCGGACTTCCAAGGCGGCCTGAGGTTTGCGGTGGAAAACCTCATCCAAACGGCCTTCCATAATGTCGATCATCGCGGTGGCTTCGGCGAGATATTCAGCTTTGCCTTCATCTGTCGTCGGGTAGTAGAATTGTTCATCTGTGCGCATGAAGGCAAAGAAGGCCTGCAAATCACCTTCGAATTTGACGGTCTTCATGATCTCGCGCATTTCTGCATGAATCCGATCAACTTCTCGTAGACCAATGTCGTGGATTTTATCGGCTGACAGATCCGTTGTCGTCATCAGGCGCAGGCGATAAGCATAATAATCCGCGCCATCAGGTAGCTTCCAAACACCATCATCGGTCGTCGCATCGGCCTGTTGTCGGCGCATCTCAGCATCCAGTCGCGCATAGGCGGGGCCGACCTGCTCATCCATCGCTTGAATGGCGTCTGCGAACAATGTTTCGCGCGTCTCGTCGGACAGGTCGAGGGCATCAACTTTTGTCCGGAAATTCTCAAGCATCACGTTCAAATCAGCGTCCGGCTCAAACGGTGCGCCAGATGTAATGTTGTTGATGTCACGCAGAACATGCTCATAGACAAATTTAGGCGGCGCAATACCTTCATCGAAACTGACTTGAGAGTGGGCAATAATCGAGTCAATTTTTGCAGGAATTGATGCGAGACGCAAAACATAGGCTTGGGCATCCGCTTCA
Organism: Litorimonas sp.; assembly: GCA_051251645.1. Classification (GTDB taxonomy): domain Bacteria; phylum Pseudomonadota; class Alphaproteobacteria; order Caulobacterales; family Maricaulaceae; genus Litorimonas. The sequence goes on from JBPOEY010000001.1 coordinate 670,841, forward strand.
TTTTCAATCTTATGCTGGTTCAGTAGGAATGTCGGAATGCCAGCGTGCGAACCGCGCATTTGGGTAAATTGATACGTATGATCATACCAGCGCATGCCTTCGAGTGTGGTCTCTGAGTTCCGGACATAGAGGCGGTGCGACAGTGCCGTCTCTGTGTCTAAGGCATCAACATCGACCTCTTGTGTCAGGAATTCGAGATCAGACCGGACCCGGTCCATGCGGTTGAGCCAGGCGGCTTTGGTTTCGTCGTTCCACTCATCATTGCGGTCCTTGCGACCAAGGCGCGCCAGATATTCTGGACGGTCGAGCGCATTCTCCTCGAAACGGCGTTCGAACCACGCATTGAGCTTGGCTGATTCTGTTTGTTCGGACTCGGGCGACACGGGTTGCGTCGCGTCAGATGGCGTTGCCGCTGGGACAGGCGTCGGCGCTGTTTCTGCGGATGTGTCCGCTTGCGAACAGGCGCCAAGCAGCAGGAGTGTGACGGCGAGGGGGCGAAGATAGGTCATGACGGGTCTTTCTTGTCAGCGATATAAATGTCGATATTGGCTTCGAGGATGTCGAGCGGCACAGATCCATTGGTCAGAACGGCATCATGGAATTCCCGGACATCAAAGGCGTCGCCGAGCGCGGCTTCTGCTTTTCGGCGCAACTCAATAATCTTAAGCTTGCCAATCATATAGGCCGTCGCTTGGCCCGGCCAAACGATATAGCGATCAATTTCGGCCCGAACGTCGCCCTCGGGGTTCGGAATATTGGTGAGATAATATTGAACAGCTTCTTCGCGCGTCCATTTTTTAGAATGGATGCCTGTGTCCACAACAAGACGGGCGGCGCGGAAAATCTCCATGCCCAGTTGGCCGAACTCTTTGTAAGGATCGGTATAAAGCCCCAGTTCCTTCGGGATTTCCTCTGCATAAAGTCCCCAGCCTTCGATGAAGGCTGTATGGCCCCCAAGTGTCCGAAATTCGGGCAATCCCTGTAATTCCTGCGCAATGGCGATCTGCATATGGTGACCGGGTATCCCCTCGTGATAGGCGAGTGCCTGTTGCAAGAATGTGGGCTGATCCACCATGTCTTTCAGATTGATATAATAGGTTCCGGGCCGCGATCCATCGAGAGCCGGACTATCATAAAACGCGCCGAAGGCGGTGGCTTCGCGGAACGGCTCGACCCGTTTGACGATCATGTCGGCTTTAGGCGTCGTCAAGAATAAGCCGTCCATTTGCGCTTTCATCTCATCAATGATCGCCGTGGCATCCGAGATATAGGCGGCGCGGCCCTCCGAATCATTGGCATAAGTGAATTGCGGGTCAGACCGTAGAAAGCTGTAAAAATCTTGTAAGCTGCCCTCAAACCCAACGCGGTTCATGATCTCTTGCATCCGCGCCTGAATACGCGTGACTTCACTAAGGCCGATATCGTGGATTTCATCGGCCGTCAGGTTGGTCGTGGTGTAATGTTTTAGCCGGGTCGAATAATAGGCCTCGGCATTGGGTAATTTCCACGCCCCATCTTCATCTGAGGCCATCGCCGCATGTTTTTCGAACATCACGAGTAAGGATTCATAAGCGGGTTTCACCGCTGTCAGGAGCGCCTCTTGAGCCTTTTGCCTTAGCTCCGCTTTAAGCGCCGGCCCTATGTCGGTGGCATCCAGCTTGTCTTTGAAGTCTTTGAAGAGGGGACTGTTGCCGCTAGGGGTAAACGGTGCACCTGTGATAATGTTGCGGGAAGGCCCGGAAATTTTGTCATAGACAAAGCGCGGCAACAGAACACCCGCGTCGGCTTGCGCTTGCGCGCGGACTTCGGCTTGGCCGAGAAAGTCATCAAACGCATTCAGTCGCGCAATATAAGCGCGCGCATCGGCTTCTGTTTCAATCCTATGAAAGTTGATAATAAAACTGGGCAGGCGCGAATGGGGACCGCTCATATGTTGGAAAACATACTCGTTTTGCGCCACAGCGTTTGTCGCCAGCCAGTCGTCCTGTTCAACTTCAAACAATGTGTAGGATAGCCGCGTTTGCCGGTCGAGGCGATCAATATCGAAATCGCGTCGCATTTCCGCAAGCCAGTTTTGGCGAAGGGCCGCTTCTTCATTCAGTGCGATCTGGCTGTTATCGTCTAACTTATCTTGGTTGTCGCGTTTGCCTAGATAGGTTTGGCTCATCGGGGAGCGGGCGAGGCCTTCGGCATAACGCTCAGAGAACCACGCATTCAGTCGATCTGATTCTTGCTGCACAATGGTTGCGCGGTCGACATCCGGCCCACCACCGGGGCGACACCCGGGAAGAACCGCTAATCCGATCATCAGACTGGCAAGGGCCGTAGTTGAGAGATGTTTCATCAGCTAGAATTTCCGTAGATTTGCAATCGGTCCAGTGTAAGGTCCGAAACTCTCGCCACAATGTCAATTTAAACGCTAAAGCGTAATGTGATGAATGAAGTGATTCCTAAAAAGACCGACCCATATCGGTCCCCTAATCAGCGCGCCGGCTGGATCGGCCTTGCTGTATTGATTATTCTTGTTCTCATCGGCAGCGTTTGGGGCGCGCTGGCGTGGAACAGTTTGGAGCCGGGGCTGCAAGTGCTCGTCGGGGGCATCATTGCTTTGGCTGTTTTGCTCGCGGCGGGGTTATTGATCGTAATGCGCGCGGACGGCGGTCAGGATCGTCGGGCCGCGGGTCGGGATTCTCTTTATAGCGACGCGTTTTTCCAGTCGGTCCGCCCGCAACTGATTACACGCAATGGCAAGCCAACACTGGCCAACCGGGCCTATCTTGATGTTGCCAAGCAGTTAGAAGTCGATGTGTTGGGCGATGCGCTCCCGGCTGTGGACCGTCTGTTCTCAACGATGGAAAAGGACGGCTCGGCCGCGATTTTCCGCCTGCACCACATCGCGCCGGATACAGAACGGGCGGAAGAGGACATCAACCTCGTGTTGCCTGATGGAACGCTGTCGCGCTTCCGCATCACTGTGTCCCGTTTGGGGGCAGGGCCTGATGTCGTGCTGTGGCAAATTGATGAAGTTGACGCTTTGGACCAATCGGAATCGACTCTGTCCAATGCCCCGATCGGTTTGTTTTCTGTTACGCGCGATGGTCGCGTCATTTCGATCAATCCGACAATGCAACGGTGGCTGGGCGGGCCAGAGGCGTTGAGCCCCGCGCATATTAATGAGTTTATCGAAGATCCCCTTATCTTGCTCGATTCAGACGCGGTGCACGGTAAGACCGTCCGCGCGGACACACGGTTGATCACGCGCAAAGGCGTGGTGACCCCCACCGTGATGATTGCGCGCTGGACGGCGACAGAGACGGGTGACCTCGTCGCATCGGTTGCCTTGCATGGGCATACATCGCGTCCGGGCGGAGATCGGCGTAAGCCTACTGCCGCCGCGCAGCCTGTCGTAGGGAAGGTCATCGAACAAGCGTCGGCTTTCGCCTCGGTGCCTTTTGGCGTTCTGCATGTCGATGGGGCGGACATCGCAACCGCGCATGTGACCTATTACAACAAAGCTTTCCGAAACCTGTCGGGCCGAGACGTCCCCGTGGGACATCCGTTCCTCGCGCTGTTCGATGGATCGACCGTGCAAAAGACATTGGCCGGGCACTCGCCTGCGGACATGGCGGAGCTTGGGGCGATTGACGTTATGTTAGCCGGACCGAAGGCCGTTCCGGTCGCACTCTATGTTGTGCCGGACCCGGTCGTGCCAGAACGCCTTTGGGCGTATCTCGTCGATATTAGCGCTCGAAAATCGCTCGAAGAGCAAGTGCGCCAGAGCCAGAAGATGCAGGCGATTGGACAGCTCACCGCCGGTGTGGCGCATGATTTCAACAATCTGCTCACCGCGATTCGATTGAATACGGATGAGTTGTTGCAACGCCATCCCGTTGGGGATCCGTCCTATCCCGAGCTACAGAATATCAACGCTACAGGCGCGCGTGCCGCCGCCTTGGTCAAGAAACTGCTCGCCTTTTCACGTCAACAGACACGGCGGGCGGAACGGATTGATGTGTCCGAAGCACTCTCGGATATGTATCTGACGCTCAAACAAACATTGGGCGGTCAGGCGCAATTGGAACTGAGCCATGCGCGCGATTTACCCGCGGTCATGGTGGACCGGTCCCAATTCGATAATGTCGTCATGAACCTCTGCGTGAACGCGCGCGATGCGATGGAAGCCCAAGGCGGCGGTCGCATTATAATCGAATCCGAACGGCTTTCTCGCTCGAAAATCAAAGATCAAGTCTTGCTCGCGGCTTTGCGTGATTTCTCATCCGACGATATCGTGCGCATCGCTGTGTCTGACACCGGCACAGGGATGAGTGATGCGGTCAAGGCGAAGATTTTTGAGCCGTTCTTTACGACGAAAGATTTGGGCAAAGGCACCGGGCTTGGCCTCGCCACGGTCTACGGGATTATCCAACAGTCAGGCGGGCATCTCGCGGTCGATAGTCAACTCGGTCAAGGGACGACCTTTAATATCTATCTGCCTGCGGCCTCGGAACCCACGGCCGAAGAAAAAGCCGCGGCAGCGCCTGTCGCTGTGGTCGAGCGCAAGCCCGCGGATCTAGCCGGGCAAGGTAATATCCTATTCGTTGAAGATGAGGCCGCTGTTCGGGTCATTGCCGCCAAAAGCCTTCGCAAACGTGGCTATCAGGTGACAGAAGCCGAAGATGGCGAAGAGGCGCTCGAAATTCTTGAAGATGCGATTGAGCCGTTTGATTTGCTTCTGTCTGATGTTGTGATGCCGGGCCTCGATGGGCCGGGCCTCCTCAAACAAGGGCGGGCGCTTCTCGGGAATGCGCGCATCGTGTTTATCTCGGGTTATGCGGAAGAGAAATTCTCGGACCTTCTCGCCGAAGAACCGGACGTCACATTCCTCCCTAAACCTTTCACGCTGGCGGAGCTTGCGGAGAAGGTGAAGTCTGAGATTGGTGAAGCGCAGTAGTACTGGTTTCAAGTTAGGTGAAAGGAGGGGCCTCTTGTAAAGTCTCCTGCCTCGCTTATCCCGGTTTTGCCATCGGGGCTTAACTGCGACAATCTGTCTTGGCACACGATATGCTGTGTCTGTGACCTTAAAAAGTCTTACTGGCACAAGATGTTGTGCTAATGTGCCTTAAGAAAAGTGTTCGATGTTTGTTCTTTTTGCTTGCGGGATGAGAACAAACATGAAACATAGTGACCACGGCAGTCCGATAAAAGCCGTTACATCTTGGGGAACCGAAGGGCTCCGGACCCCGCGATTGGAGACGTCTCATGGCGAGAAATAGCACCCCCCTTAAGGTTGTCGCAAAGGCAACAGACAAGAATAGATCAGCGGCGCTCGACGCGGCTCTGTCACAGATTGATCGATCATTCGGCAAAGGCTCGGTGATGAAGCTGGGCGACAAGTCCTCCATGGATGTGGAGAGCATTTCGACGGGCTCACTCGGTTTGGATATTGCGCTCGGCATAGGCGGTCTGCCCAAAGGGCGGGTGATTGAAATTTATGGTCCGGAAAGCTCCGGCAAAACGACACTGGCGCTGCACGCGATTGCGGAGTGTCAAAAAACGGGCGGCGTTGCAGCCTTCATTGATGCCGAACATGCGCTCGATCCCGTCTATGCGGGCAAGCTCGGCGTTGACGTGAATGAGCTGCTGATTGCACAGCCAGATACGGGTGAGCAGTCCTTGGAAATTGCCGATACACTAGTTCGCTCAGGGGCCGTCGATATTCTCGTGATTGACTCGGTTGCGGCCTTGACCCCGCGCGCCGAATTAGAAGGTGATATGGGCGATAGCCTGCCCGGTTTGCAGGCGCGTCTGATGAGCCAAGCGCTACGCAAGCTGACAGGGTCGATTTCCAAGTCTGGCTGTATGGTCATCTTCATCAACCAAATCCGGATGAAGATCGGCGTGATGTATGGTTCACCGGAAACAACAACGGGCGGGAATGCACTGAAATTCTACGCCTCTGTGCGTCTTGATATCCGCCGTATTGGCGCGATTAAAAACCGCGACGAAGTCGTCGGTAACCAGACCCGCGTCAAAGTCGTGAAGAACAAAGTCGCCCCGCCATTCCGTCAGGTCGAATTCGACATTATGTATGGCGAAGGCATTTCCAAAACGGGTGAGTTGATCGACATGGGCGTGCTTGCTGATGTGATTGAAAAGTCTGGCTCTTGGTATTCTTACGGCGATGAGCGGATTGGCCAAGGCCGGGAAAATGTTCGTAAGTTCCTGATCGAACATCCGGAGATGATGGCCGAGATTGAGCAGAAAATTCTGCGCGAAAAAGGCCTGTTGGACGAAGAGTTGTTGATGCCGTCCGGTGAACGAATTGCCGATGATGGTGATGAGCCCAAAGCCGAACTGAGCGCTTAATCGCGTTCAGCCTATCACTGACCGCGTCATCCCGGTCAGTCATCGGGTATGACTCGGCACATAATCAGGACGTGGGTAGCGGAAGCTGTCTGCGTCCTTTTTGATTCCGCGCCAAAGCGCACCGTCTGCTCCTTGAACAGCCGCGCAAGAGTTACAGCGGGGTGGCAAGTCCTGCCTTGGCACTGATGACGGGCCTGACTATAGGCGACACCATGACCTCCCTCGCTGACATTCGTGCCCAATTTCTCGATTACTTCGAGCGTAACGATCACGCGGTTCTGCCGTCTGCGCCACTTGTGCCAGACAATGATCCGACGCTGTTGTTCGTCAATGCGGGTATGGTGCCGTTCAAAGATAATTTTACCGGTCAAAGAACCCCGGATAGTCCGCGCGCCACGACTTCACAGAAATGTGTCCGGGCCGGCGGTAAGCATAATGATCTCGACAATGTCGGCTACACGGCGCGCCACCATACCTTCTTTGAAATGCTTGGCAATTTCAGCTTTGGCGATTATTTCAAAGAACAGGCGATCTTCCATGCGTGGGAGTTGGTGACCAAGGATTACGGCCTCGACAAAGACAAGCTATTGGTCACCGTTTATCATACCGATGATGCGGCCTTTGATCTCTGGAAGAAAATCGCGGGTCTGCCCGATGACCGGATTATCCGTATTGCGACGGATGATAATTTCTGGGCCATGGGCGACACCGGACCGTGCGGTCCGTGCAGCGAAATTTTCTACGATCACGGCCCGGACGTCGCAGGCGGACCGCCGGGATCACCGGATGAGGATGGCGACCGCTTCATTGAAATCTGGAATCTCGTCTTCATGCAGTATGAGCGCCATGCTGATGGCCGACAACTCGACTTGCCGAAACCGTCCATTGATACGGGCATGGGCTTGGAACGCATTGCCGCGATCTTGCAAGGCAAACATGATAATTACGACACAGACTTGTTCCAAACCCTAATCGGCGCCTCTGTCGATCTGACAGGCGCGAAAGCCGAAGGCGACGCCAAGTTCAGTCACCGCGTGATTGCCGATCATCTTCGGTCGTGTTCCTTCTTGATGGCCGACGGGGTCAGCCCGTCTAATGAAGGGCGCGGCTATGTGTTGCGCCGCATTATGCGCCGCGCCATGCGGCACGCGCATTTGCTCGGCGCGAAAGACCCGTTGATGCACCGCTTGGTTCCGACGCTCGTGACCGAAATGGGTGGCGCGTTTGGGGAATTGAAGCGCGCGCAAGCCTCGATCGAGGCGACATTCGAGCAGGAGGAAGAACGTTTTCGCCGCACATTGGGCCGCGGTATGGGTCTACTCGAAGACGCGACGAGCGGGCTCGGTCGGGGCGACGAACTCCCCGGTGAAACCGCGTTTAAGCTCTATGACACGTATGGGTTTCCGATTGATCTAACGCAGGATGCTTTACGTGGTCGCGGGATCGGCGTTGACGTCAGTGGGTTTGAGACTGCGATGGAGCGGCAACGCGCGCAGAGCCAAGCCGATGGCGGAAAGTTTGATACGGACGAGACGGAAGACGTCTTCAAAGCGATCCGCGAAGACAATGGACCCACCGCTTTTACCGGCTTTGATCGCTTGTCAGAAAGCCACGCGATTGTCGCTATGTTGCAAGATAATCAGCGCGTTGAAACTGCCGTGCCGGGACCGATCATGTTCCTCACGCAGGATACACCCTTCTATGCGGAATCCGGCGGACAAGCCGGAGACCGGGGTGTCGCTCAATTTGAGAATGGCGCGCGTATCGACATCACCGATGTTCAGAAAAAAGCGGGTGATTTGCACGTTCATATTGGTACGCTGACCGGCGAGATATCTGTCGGTGATACGCCTCTGATTTCGGTCAATCCTGATTGGCGCGAGAAGACGAAACGCAATCACTCCGCGACCCACATTATGCACGAAGCTCTGCGCCGTGTGTTGGGCGATCACGTGACCCAAAAAGGCCAAATGGTGGATGCTGACCGGATCCGGTTTGATATTAGCCACGGCGGCGCGATTACGCGCGAGGAATTGGCCCGCGTCGAAGATGCCGTGAATGCGGTTATTCAACAAAACGCCGAAAGCTCAACCCGTCTGATGGCGCCTGAAGCGGCTATTGAGGCGGGGGCTATGGCCCTGTTCGGCGAAAAATATGGCGATGAAGTCCGCGTCTTGGCGCTGGGCAAAGACACGGACGGCACGGATTATTCTGTCGAACTGTGCGGCGGAACGCATGTCGCGCGCACGGGCGATATTGCGCTGTTCAAAATCGTGTCCGAAGGGGCTGTCGCGGCCGGGATTCGCCGCGTCGAAGCGATCACTGGCGAAGCCGCGCGTCAATATCTCGAAGAACAAGCCGGGTTCGCCCGCGCGGCGGCTGACCGTTTGAAAGCGAAGCCTGAAGATGTCGCCGCTCGGATCGATGTCTTGATGGGCGAGCGCAAACAGCTCGAAAAAGATCTGTCAGAAGCGCGTAAGCAACTCGCTTTGGGCGGAGGTGGTGCCACAGCCAGTGGTCCGGAACAGATCGGCGGCGTGCCATTCGTGGGTCGTGTCCTCGACGGGATTGGCGGTAAGGAATTACGCCCGATGCTGAATGAGCAACTCGATAAATTGGGCTCTGGTATTATCGCTTTTGTTGCGCGCGAAGGCGGCAAAGTCGCGGTCGCCGTGGCTGTGTCCGATGATCTGACCCAAACTTTTTCAGCGGTCGACCTTGTCAATGCGGGCGCGGCGGAAGTCGGCGGTCGCGGGGGCGGCAAACCGGGCATGGCGCAGGCGGGCGGAAGCCAGCCAGACAAGGCCGAGCAGGCTTTGGAGGCGATTAAAACGGCGCTTGCAGGCTAGCCCGCTTTCTCTGCGGCGTAAGCTTGAGTGCCGCGCGTAATAATATGGTCGTCATCAATCAGATCGGTGACATTGTATCGCGTTTCGTCCGCGCTAAACCGATCATAGATCGGGCCGAAATCCTGCTGCGTTGCATTGAGTAATTGCTCGAAACTGTCGATGACCACATAGAGCTGCTGATAATCATCAATGCGGTAATCCGTGCGCATAACCCGTTCCAAATCGAAACCAATCCGGTTCGGGGAGGGGCTTTCTAACGAAAAGGGGGTTTCCCCTGCGGAGCTGACGATGCCCGCGCCATATATTTTCAAGCCGCTCGGACGTTGGATCAGACCGAATTCAACTGTGTACCAGTAGAGCCGGGCGAGTTCTTTTAATCGTCCAAGCGATTGCGCGCGCAGTCCGCCCCGACCGTAGGCCTGCATATAATCGGCGAAAACCGGCAGGGTTAGCATCGGCACATGGCCGAAAATATCATGAAAAATGTCAGGTTCTTCGAGATAATCGAGTTGGGTCGGCTTGCGAATAAACCGACCCGCCGGGAACCGCCGATTGGCGAGATGGGTGAAAAACACATCATCCGGAACAAGGTGAGGGACCATAACGACCTCCCACCCCGTGAGGGCTTTTAGCTTTGGGTTGATGACATCCAAATCAGGGATACCGCCTGAACCCAGATCAAGCAGGCCGAGGCCTGTCTGAAACTCTTTGACCGAGCGGTCGCGTGTAATCTCGACCTGACGCGCATAGAGCGTATCCCAGACGGCGTGTTCTTCCGCCGTATAGCGATCCCATTTCTGCGCGATGGTAAAGTCGGCAGCAGGGGTCTGTTCGTCAATAACAGGGTCGAAAACGGCCATAAAATACGTTCCTTTAAAGGCAGACTATATGGCCTCTCAAGCGATATGCGTTGCAATCGTTCGACAGAAATCGATTTTGACGCCTAGACTATGCCTCAATCATCTTTCTTCCTGCCAAACAGTCCCCGAAGCGCGTCTTCCACTGCTTCTTCTGCCGTCGGTTCTTCATCTGTGGATTCGGGGACGTCTGCCGTCTCCGATGAATCGGGCGTTTCAGACTCCGTTGGCTCTGTAGGGGACGTATCCGTCGGGGTCGGCGTTTTCGACTGACCGCCAAAGATAGAGCCGAGCACGCCGCCCACGACATCGCCGCCCGTTCCGCCAATGCGGTCCGAAATTAAGCTTTGCGCTTCAGCGGCCGCGCGCGCTTGAATGACCTGTCCGAGAAAGTCTGAATCAAGCTGCGGTTTGGCGGCACCGAAGGGCCCCGTAAATCGCAACGGAATACCGAACGCGGCGAGACCTGTGGCGTTATCGCCGACTGTTTTCGGGCGAAGCCGCACATCTAAAGTCTGATTGCCGAGATCAATTTGACCGGACCCTTCGACTTGCACTTGGGCTGCGGAGAGCGCGAAGGCGTCTATTTTGGCCACGCCGTCTGTCATCGAAAAATTACCGAGTAGATTGTTGAACTGCGTTGTTTTTGATGGCCCAAGCCCGCCAGGCAGGGACCGGGCGCTCAGGGCTTGCTGTAACCCTGTCAAAAATTCGCCCGCATCAATCCCGCTGATCGAGCCATCTTTGATAGAGAAATTACCGACACCCGTGAGAGATTGCATGATTGCGGATTGGCTTGCGCCGCTGCCGCTGAGCGAGATTTCAGTCGCGCCCATGCCGGTTGCTTGAGTGAAGCCCGCAACCGCGCCGAGGAAGGTCTTCGCTTGTAAGCTATTCAATCCAGCTGTGATGTCGATTTTGGGTTCTGTTTCGCGGCCATCCATAACAAAGGTCGCTTTGCCGGACCCACCATAGAGACCGACTTCGGGGATCGTTGTCGTCAGAACACCCTCCGTCAATAGCGCGCGCGCCTCGGTCGCGCCAAGTGAAAGGCGAGATAATTTAATGCTCGGCGTGGTCAGCGAGAGGTCCGCATCGATCGCGCGAAGCCCTTCGGTTGGGATTGTGGTTTTACTCCAAGGCTGGATCGCCCCTTCTGGCCGTTGTGCATTATAGGCGGCCATATAGGGACGGAGGTCGAGGCCGGGCAGGGTGAGCGTGCCGGTTAACTTGGGCTGCGTTCCGACCATTGAGAGCGCGAAACGTCCTGTAGCAGAGAGCTGGTCTAGCGTGAGCGTCGCATTGGTGAGCGTCATATTATCGACCGGACCACTCACGGTACCGGATAGGGCGAAGGCTTCAAATACGGCGCCTTTATCCGTTGAAGGCGGCAAGACCGTGCCGGACCGCGCGGCGAGGGCGCGCACGGACTGACCTGATACAGATAAATCACCTGAGAGGGAGACTGCGTCCGCTAAAGTTGCTTCGCCTCTATATTGACCGTTGATGTCGCCACCGCTGAGTTCTGCGACGATCGTATCAATTCGAAGATTGTCAGACGGCCCCGCAACACGTCCTGAGGCAGTTACTTTGCCGATGGCGTCACTATATGGGATGTCCTTTTCCGTCGCGGCATTGAGCGCGGAGGCAGAGGGTATGGTGGCGTTGAAATTGCCGTCAGCATCAACCGTATCGCCCGTCACGGCGACGGCGCCTTCATAGCGAGTCGTCGCGATATCGCTCTTTGTCTCGGCGACCAGGTTGGTAATGCTGATCGTGTCGCCGTCCAGCGTGAGCGTGCCCTTGGCTGTCACAGCACCTGTGAGGTCAGCATCAGTGGTTAAGTCAGGGACGAAGCGGCGCGCCAAGGGGCCCGCGTCGGCCATAGACACATCAAATTGCGCTGTGCCAGACAAAGCCTCGCCACTTTTAGCAAAGGCGCCGCGGATGTCGCCCTCTAGGGCGGCCGATTTCGTTGTCGCCGTCATGTCTCTGACGGATACATTCGTGCCTTCAACCGTGATCATGCCAGAAGACTTGGTGGGTCCAACGGCGTCGAGGCCTTGGATGTCCGGGGCGAACGGTGCGGCGAGAGCGGCGACGTTTGTTGCTGTCAGATCATAACGTCCCGTGAGCGAAAGCGCTCCATTATACTGTCCTGAGCCTGCAAAGGTGAGGTCAAACGCGTCGCCTTTGGCGCGCAGGTCAAGATTGGAAAACTGCGTGACGCCGTTGGTGCCGTCGCTGGATAAATCGGCGGATAATGAGGCGTTACGCAGCAGCGCCAGTCCGGGGACAGGCTCGGGCATAAGATCTTGGATCAACGCGACATTGCCAAGCGCGCCGTCAACGGAGCCATCAAACGCGATGTCCAATCCTGGCGGGATTGTGCCGTCCAGTGATAGGGTCGCGCCATCGGTTTCGATATTGGCTTTCAGCCGGGTTTCGCGACCGTCTAAAAAGTCGCGCGGGCTGTCCATGGTCACATCCAGTGTGAGTGGGTCGCCGTCCATGACCAGTGTGCCGTTCAGATCGAGCGCCTTTGTCATGGCCGGGAGGGACAATTGCATGTTGATGTCAGTCAGCGCACGCCGTGTCTCGGCAATGCCGTCAACATAAAGCAAGCGGCCGTTCTCAATACGAAAGGCCGCTAAGCTGGGGTCGACCGCAGCGTAACGCCCATCGCGTTTAAACGGCCCGGATGGTTCAGCGACTGTTTCAGACGTCGCGTCTACGCCCAATTGTGAGGCTCCGATTTCCCAATTTACCCGTCCATCGGGAAGGCGTTCGAGCCAGATATCAGGCTCAACCAAGGTGAATTGGGCGATTTCAACGCGCTTCGTAAACAGCGGGAACAGTTTGATGCGGGCTTCTAGCCCTTCGAGCGAGGCGAGCGTATCGCGCGAGAAGCCAGACGGGTTGGCGATTGCGGCGCGACCCGTTTTGGCTTTGATGACGGGGAAGGTGGAGAGGCTAACCTCCCCCTCAATCCTGACGTCACGGCCCAGTTCCTTGGTCAATTGTTCCTGAATCGTTGTGCGATACGTCTCAGAGGGGACGAGACCCGGCACGATGAAGAGTGTTCCGAGAACGAGAACAATCAAGAGGCTGAAGCCAATAATAAGGGCACGCATGCGTCTCTCCTTTAGGGTCACAGCCCCAATCCACGCTAGCCGCGTCGAAGCCTGCCATAGATGACATGAAATGAACGGAAACTAACTGACCATTTCATGACGTTTGCAGCGACCGGCAATTGGAACTATACTGTGTTCATGTTCGTTGGAGTAGTAACGATACTTAGACATCGTCCAGACGTCCGCGCCTTAGAAGGATAATTTTATGTGTAATGCACATCAAACGCCCGCAATCGACAGTCCGGCGAAACCGGACCCGCAAGCGCTCTATCGTCGCCAGTTCATGAAATATGTTGGTGCGACTGGCATGATTGCGGCAGGCGGCGCGCTCGCCTCTTGCGCGACGAATGCTGAAACAGGTCGTTCGCAATTCATTGCCTTGTCACCCAGCGAAGAATCATTGGCACAAGCCGCGGCGCAAAGCTGGACCGATGTGAAACGTCAAACGCCCACCAGTAATGACCCGCGTTATACTGGACGTCTCCGTAATATTGGGGCGCGAATTTCCCGAGGGGCCGGACGCGCGGACAAGCCGTGGGACTACGCTGTTTTCGACGATGATACGAAGAATGCCTTCGTTCTACCGGGCAATCGCGTTGGTTTTTATAAAGGCATGATGGATTTTACTGATAATGATGATCAAATCGCGGCGATTATGGGTCATGAAATCGGTCACGTCACCGGCGCTCATGCGCAAGAGCGCTATAGCCAGATGATGCTGGGTCAATTGGCCATTGCGGGCGGCACAATTCTCGCGGGTTCGCAGCTGAGTAAACGTTGCAAGAAAGAGACCTCAAGACGCGCATATAATGACTGCATGCGCAGTGCGGGTCGTAACACGCAATATCTGCAAGCTGCCCTCGGTATGGGCTTCCAACTCGGTGTTGTGTTGCCTTACGGCCGTCGTCAGGAACTCGAATCAGATCAACTTGGCGCGAAATATATGGCAAAATCGGGCTATGACCCGTATCAGGCCGTGCGCTTGTGGGAAAAAATGGGTGCGGAAAGCACTGGCTCTCGCGGTCCAGAATTTCTGTCGACACACCCAACGCCTGAACGTCGCGCACAGGATCTCTCCGATTATATTACGGCCCAGCAAAAGCTCGGCAGTCGCGGATTTGAACAGCTTGATATTCCGGCGGATGCATAGTTTCTGAATTTAGCGGCAATCACCGCTTGAAGCTCTCGGACGCCTTGTTTAAAGGCATCCGCAATAGAGTGCCGCCTTAGCTCAGTTGGTTAGAGCGCCTGCTTGTGGAGCAGGAGGTCTCTGGTTCGAGACCAGAAGGCGGTACCAATTTTTCTCATTATTTTATCATCTCGACTTGCTCTGGTAAGTCGCAATTAACCCTGTTCCCATAGCTGTTACCCGAACGAAACGGAGACAGATCGTGGCGCTAGGGCCCGTCCCCAATCAGATGATCGAGACTGCGATCGGCGATCCGTCGACCGAGCAGCGTGCGCTGGCGGCGCAGGCGATTGGTCGAATGGTGCGTGATCTTCCTCTGTCAGAAGCGGAACGCCGCCTATCCAGCCAGATTTTCGAAGTCCTATCCCGGGATGTATCAGAAGAAGTTCGCCGCGCGCTTGCGGTCACACTGCGTTTATCGGAGAATTTACCCCGATCTGTGGCGAACCGCTTGATCAATGACATTGATAGTATTGCGGTGCCAATCCTCGCCTCCTCACCCGCTGTCAGCGATGAAGATTTGATCACGGTTCTGCGGTCCCGCGCCGGCGTGAAAGCTCAAGCCATCGCCTCGCGCCACAGATTATCCAAAAAAGTCAGCCAAGCCGTTATTAGCTTTGGCGATTTGTCCTCCATTGCGACATTGGCCGCCAATGATAGCGCGCTGATCTCGGAATCCGACGCCGCGCGTATGGTCAAACTGGCAGAACAGGATGATTTGATTCGCGAAGCCGCACTTTGCCGTCAAGATATGCCGCAAAATCTCGCGGTCGCCCTGATCCATCAGCATGTCGATCAAGTCGATCAAAACTTAGCGTCAGAAACTGGCGACCATGCCCGCATCGCCCGCGAAACAGGGGAGCGGGCCAAAGCGCATTGGGCCTCTGCGGATTGGTCACCGGACGCAATTTCTGCCTATGTCGATGCGCTAGTCGAAAAAGACCGTCTGGATGAGGCGACGATTGCGCGGGCCGCCGGGCAGGGGGATTGGCGTTTTGTCCAACTGGCTTTGGCCAAGCTCGCCGGGATTTCATCGACCAAAGCCGGAATGATCGTCTTGGATACGCGCACATTTGGGTTGAACGCTTTGCTGCATCGGTCTGGCCTCGGCGAAGCCGCGCGCGAACTGGTCGTGGCGAGCGCAGCGGCGTTTCGCGATATTGAACACAGCGGCGCTTATGTGTCGCGCGATCGGTTCCAGAGATTAATGACAGAGCGTGTCGCCAGCCATCCCGCCGCGAGTGAGTTTGGGGATATTTGGATGAATTGGCTGGATGATGGCCTCGGACCACAAGCCCTCTAAAGACCGCAAAACGCGCTAAGTCGAGAATTGCTCACGCAATATTCGTTCGTCCAAGCCATGATCTGAATCAAACAGAAGCGTCAATTTCGTTGCGTGTTCTTGTTCTATATCCACCCGGTGTACATGGCGAATTTCCAAATTATCTGCGGACGCTGAGACGGGACGAAGATCTGGGTCGATGACTTCGAGAGAGACTTTGGCGGAGTTGGGCAATAGCGCTCCGCGCCAGCGTCGCGGTCGAAAAGCACTGATCGGGGTGAGCGCGAGAACATCGGCTCCAAGCGGGATCACCGGGCCATGGGCGGATAAATTATAAGCGGTGGACCCGGCCGGTGTCGCGACAAGAACGCCGTCTGCCATAAGGTGGTCTAGCCGAACTTTATTATCGACCATAATTCGGATGTGGGCAGCTTGTTGTGTCTGGCGGAACAAAGAGACTTCATTAAAAGCGAGTTCTGAAATGGTCCCGCCTTTGGCAACAGCTTCCATTCGCAAGGGGGAGACGATGGCCTCTTTGGCTTGGTTTATTCTATTTGGCAGGTCGTCAATATCCGGGTGGTTCATTAAAAAACCAACCGTGCCGCGATTGATCCCAAAAACAGGGAGGCCGCGACGGATCAGCGACATATAGCGACGCAGGGTCTTGAGCATATATCCGTCACCGCCAATGGGCACGATCACATCGGCCTCGCCCGCGTCATGATTGCCGTAAATTTTGACAAGCTGATCCATGAGTGTCTTCGCACCGGGCTTCAGGCTAGCGGTGAAAGCGATTTTCATGAGGCAGACATCCTAGTGCGAGTCGCAACTGAAGGACCGCTATAGCATTTGACGCGCGCGTGGCGAGGTGAATATGGTGTCGTGTGGGGCGACACGGATTATATGTTGGCGCAATCGCGCTCATTATTATGGTCTGTCCGCAGGCTTATGCCTCAGCGTGGAACCCCGACCCGTGGCACGGAGAAATCATTAGCGGCTATGTTTATGCCTCAGCGGATGAAGCTAAAGACGATTTTGGTCAGCGAATTCCGCTTGATGTCTATAATAAGAAAATCGTCCAGACATACGGTAATTTGGGGCTGACGCCGCGCTTGGCGCTGATCGGCACGTTCGATTGGCAAGACACACATATTGTCGGCCCGGGCCTGAGCACGCGCTTTTCCAAACCCTCCTCAATTTCTGCCGGATTGCAATATCAGATCAGTCGTCGCGAAGGCCACGCGACGGCCTTGTCACTCAGTTATGTCGATGGAATCGATCTACCGAATGCGCTTTTGACCCTTGAGAGCCGGACACCCAGTGTCGAGCTGCGCGGACTGTGGGGAGAAAGTCGAACCGTCTGGAACCGCAATGTGTTCGCTGAATTACAGGCGGCTGGGCGTGTGACGACAAAGGGCGATTTCGCCAGCACCCATTTTCAACTCACAATTGGGGGTGAACCGCTGCCTCGCACAATGATCCTGGCAAAGACCCGTTACACGGATAATGAGCCGGGCGTTTTTGAGCGGCTCGATATTGCGCGCCAATCGCGCTGGGAAGTTGAAGCCAGCGCTGTCTATCGCTTGCGGAAGCGGGATTATCTGGAAGTGGGTTATTCGCGCGTTATTGATGGTCGCAGCGCCGTATTTGAAAGCGGCTGGAAAATCGGGCTGTGGCGGAAATTTTAGCCGTCTGTTGTCGCGTCGATTGTCATTGCATCGGCGCCTGTATTGGCGCGCAAATATTCGATGACGGCCAAACGGTCGGTTTCCTTGCGAAGTCCAACAAAGCTCATGCGGTTTTTGGGGATGTAGGTTCGAGGGTTTTCTAAGTAGGCTGAGATCGTAGTGTCGGTCCAAACAATGCCTGATTCCGCCATGGCCGCTGAATAATTGAAATTTTCGCGACTGCCAGCGGTTTGACCGAATATGCCCCATAGGTTGGGCCCGACTTTGTTTCGTCCATCTTGGTCGAGCGTATGACAGGCGCGGCAGCGTTTATAGAGAATCGCACCGCGCTCCATTGACGTCATTGTCGCAACAGCGGCGGTTTGTGTGGCGCTGCCGTCATTCGCATCGTTGACAGCGTTATCGCCATCGTTTCCGCAGGCCGTCAAGGCGAGCGTGGAGAGGAGAATGAGGCCAGCGCGATACATGCTGCCCTATAGGCGTTAAAATTAGCAGTCTGCAAGCGGGGGTGCGGCGAAAAAATCCTACATATCGCCGCAAGCGCATGGCATAGCGCACCTCTAATTTCGGAGAACCCCATGAGCTTCACCCCGCCTGTCAATGCGATCGGTTATCTTTTGCGCCACGGCGTCGACTTGGATGCGATCGGGCAAACCGGATCGTTCGAGGAAACATCACCTGATCTGCTCGACGCTATTTTGAGCGGTGCCGCAGACTTTGCTCGCGACGTGTTCGCGCCGATCAATTGGGACGGTGACCAAAATCCAGCGACGTTAGAAGACGGCAATGTCACGGCGTCTCCGGGCTTCAAGGACGCCTATAAGCAATTTGTTGACGGCGCCTGGCAGACGGTTGCGCTGCCTGCTAAAATCGGTGGGATGGGTCTGCCGAGTACGGTCAGTGTGGCGACTAATGAAATGCTTTACGCGGCTAATATGGCGCTCGGCCTCTGCCCGATGCTGACGAGTTCAGCCATTAAAGCGATTGAAGCCCATGCCAGCGATGATCTGAAAACGACCTATCTCCCGAAAATGCTGGCTGGTGAATGGACAGGAGCGATGTGCTTGACCGAGCCGCAGGCTGGATCTGACCTTGGTCCAGTGCGGACGAAGGCGATTGATAATGGCGATGGGACTTACGCCATTTCGGGCCAGAAAATCTACATCACATGGGGTGACCATGACTGTGCGGATAATATCATCCATTTAGTTTTGGCGCGTCTGCCCGACAGTCCGGCGGGCTCTCGCGGGATATCGCTCTTCATTTGCCCGAAATATTTGGTCAATGATGACGGCTCGCTTGGTGATCGCAATGATTTCCGCCCGATCGGCCTAGAGCATAAGCTCGGTATTCACGGTAGCCCGACCTGCACGATGGAATTTAGTGGGGCGACGGGATATCTTGTCGGCGAAGTAAATCGCGGTCTCGCCTCGATGTTTGTGATGATGAATGAAGCGCGCTTGTTTGTCGGCGTGCAAGGCGTCGCGATTGGCGAACGCGCCTATCAGGCGGCGCTGCAATATGCGCATGACCGCGTGCAGGGCGTGCCCCCGGGCCAAGAGGCTGGAGCCCCGATTATCGATCATCCCGATGTTCGCCGCATGTTGATTGACATGAAAGCCAAACTCATGGGCGCGCGCTCTATCTGTCTGGCAACCGCCGAAGCGGGCGATCTCGGCAATCACGCGCGGGAAGGCTTACTGACCCCAATTACCAAGGCGTACGGGTCCGACATTGGTGTCGAAGTGTCGAGTATCGCGGTGCAAATTCACGGTGGCATGGGCTTCGTTGAGGAAACGGGCGCGGCGCAACATTACCGCGATTCTCGGATTGCCCCGATTTACGAAGGTACGAACGGTATTCAGGCGATGGATTTGATTGGGCGTAAGCTGCGCCGCGATGGCGGGGAGGCGATGCGCGATCTAATATCTGAGCTGCGAGAAGGCGTTAAGACGGTTCAGGGCGCGTCAGGGCAGGGCGGCGTTGATCTGTCGGTCTGCGCCGCTGCGATGGAGCGAGGGTTGGAAACGCTGACAGTCGCGACGGATATCGTTCTCAATGCAAGCGACGTCGATGCGCTCGGCGTTGCCACGACCTATCTGGAACTCTGCGCCAAAATCATCAGCGGATCATTGCTCGCGCGTACGGTTGCGCGCGGCCTTATGGCCGGGGATGATCACTCTGCTGCGATGGCCAGCCTCGCGCGCTATCATGCGCTGCGGATCATGCCGACGGCGGATGGCTTGCTGGTTTCAATTCGGGCGGGCGCGGACGTGCTCTATGACTTCCCCCGTGATCAATTGGCGGACCTTTAATGTCAGCACAGCCCCAAGACCCATCGGCCACGCGGCCGCATTCCCGCCCCGTGAAACGTACGCGGCGAGTCACGGCCCCGCAGATCACAGGCCGAAAAGGCGGGGAGCCGATTGTCTGCTTGACCGCGTATGACGCGCCAACGGCAGAAATTATCGACCCGCATTGCGACCTTATCTTGGTCGGCGATTCGGTGGGCATGGTCGTGCACGGCTTGCCCAGCACGGTCGGTGTGACAATGGAGATGATGGTCCTGCATGGGCAAGCGGTCATGCGGGGGTCGAAGACAGCGATGGTTGTCGTTGATCTGCCGTTTGGTTCCTATGAAGGCACGCCTGATACGGCGTTTGCTTCGGCCTCACGCGTGATGATGGAAACGAGCTGTCAGGCCGTAAAAATCGAATCCGGCTCTTATGCGGCCAAGACGATTGCCTATCTGGTCGAGCGCGGCATTCCTGTGATGAGCCATGTCGGTTTGCGTCCACAATCCATGCATGTGCTGGGCGGGTTTCGGGCGCGCGGTCGGAATCAAAAGGTCGCGGATGAAATCCTCCGTAATGCAGAAGCCGCTGCAGAAGCCGGCTCGTTCGCCGTCGTTGTCGAAGGCGTTTCCGCTGAAATTGCAGAGCGGGTCACCAAAGCGGTCGATATTCCAACCATTGGCATTGGCGCGTCGCCGAATTGCGATGGTCAGATTCTCGTCACGCCCGATATGTTGGGCCTATTCGACCGTGTGCCAAAATTTGTGCACAAATTTGGCAATATGCGCGAGCAGATCGACGCTTCCGTCGGGCAATATGCGGATGAGGTAAAATCGCGAACCTTCCCGCGGCCCGAAAACCTCTACGTTTTCAAAGATTGAGCGGCCAATAGCGCGCCAAGTCTGACTGAAACGTCATGCCGATTGCGGTTGCGGGGGCGGGGCCACAAAGTTAGAGCATGCGGCAAACCCGCCGCACTCATTAAGAGCTTTGTCGGCCTCACGAAACTGGGACAAACATGGTCGATTTCATCTCCGAAGTCGAAGAGGAACTTCGCAAGGACGATTACAACAAGTTCCTACGTAAATTCGGGCCTCTTATTATTGGTATATTGATTGCGATTGTAATCGCCGTCGGTGTCGTCGAATGGCGCGACTATAGTCAGGACCGGACGGCTCGTGCCGCCTCCTATAGCTACCTTGAAGCGGACCAATTGCTACAAGACGGCAAAATTGACCAATCCCGTTTGGCCTTTCTGGCTCTCGCGGATGTGGCTCCGGATGGCTATGCAGGGCTTTCCCTGATGCGGGCCGCCATTATTTCGGCTGAGCAGGGCAATGAAGCTGAAGCCATCCGTCTTTACGACGCGGCGAGTAATCGGTTTAACCTTGAGCGCCATGCACAGCTGGCGGCACTCAAATCGGCTTATATTGTCGCGAACCGCGGCGAATGGGGCGATGTCGAACAGCGTGTGTCGCGTTTGGCTGCCGAAGACGCGCCGTATGAATTCCTCGCCCGCGAACTGCTTGCGACCGCTGCCCTTAATCAAGGCAAGATGGATCAAGCCCGCGCCGAATTTGCTTATCTCGATACTATTCCGGGGGTGCCGGACACGGTCGCTCGCCGCGCGCAGCAGGCTCTCGTCTTGATGAGCACGACCGCTGCGACCGGACAAACGCCAAGCTTAGATGCCCCTGATGCTCCGATGCTGGAGCTGCCCAACGGGTCCACTGTTGAAGAGGGTTCCGATAATGAAGAGGGGTCCGACAATGACGACACACCTTAAACCGTTTCTGACAGCTGCGCTGGCCACCGTTCTGCTGACGGGCTGTTCGACGCTGAGTTCGATAAATCCTTTTGGTGGCGATGGACCGGATCAAGGCGATATTGCTGGATCTGATCGCCGGATTTCTATTCTTGAACTTAACGATACGCTGTCGGTTGATGGCACTGTTACACCAGATCAAATCGTTTTGCCGCCGGTGTACGTCAACACAGATTGGCCACAGCTTGGCGGGAATGTCGCCCACGTGGTTCAGCACACAGGCGCATCTGGCCCGCTTGAGAAAATCTGGTCCAAGGATGTGGGTGACGGATCCAACCGTAAGGGCTTTATCGCCGCGCCGCCAGTGATCGCCAATGGGGTGATCTATGTCATGGATGCGGACAGCACGGTTCGCGCTTTCAATGAGGCAGGTGGAAGCCGCATCTGGGATTTTAAAATCGAAGTCTCTGAGGCCGATACGACGCGGACCAAAGATACCTCCATCATTGATCGTATTCGCGATCCACGATCTTTCATCGATGGGTCGGGTAAGGATAAAGACGGTGTCGGCGGCGGTGTCGCCTATGATGATGGCGTCCTCTATGTCTCTTCTGGCCTGGGTGTTTTGATCGCTCTCGACGCCACGACAGGTGACGAACTCTGGCGCAAGCGCGTTCGCGTTCCACTCCATTCCGCGCCAACGGTCGCGAATGGCAAAGTCTATGCCATTACCGATGATAACGAAATTATGGCGTTTGACGCGGGCGACAAAGGCGCTATTCTTTGGACCTATCAGGGGATTGTTGAAACGGCGCGCATGTTAACGGTTCCTGCGCCGGCCGTGGTTAATGATGTCGTTATTGCGCCTTTCTCCTCCGGGGAACTTGTGGCGTTGCGCGCGCAGAATGGCGGCGTTTTGTGGCAGGATGCGTTGGCATCTTCGGCACGTCTGACACCGCTCGCCGCGCTGAACGATATTGCCTTTGGTCCGGTCATTGCAGACGGATATGTTGTTGCAACCGCGCAATCTGGTGTCATGACAGCGTTCGATCTCCGGACGGGGCAGCGTGTCTGGTCACAACCCGCAGGGTCTATCGGCATGCCGTGGATTGCTGGGGATTTCATCTTCACTATGACCACAGACGGCAAAGTCGCCGCCCTGTCTAAAATCAATGGATCCGTGATCTGGATTCAGCAATTAGAAACGTTTCGGAAGCCTAAGAAACGGAAAGACCGCATAGTGTGGTCCGGTCCGGTCTTAGCGGGCGAACGTCTTGTCGTCGCGTCCAGCCGTGGCCGCATGATGATCATCAACCCATATGACGGCTCGATCATTGAAGACCGTAAACTGGGCGGCTCTGTCATGGTGCCCCCAATTATTGCCAATGAAACCATCTATATGCTCACGGATAAAGCCAAACTGATCGCTCTCCGATGAGTAAATACAGAGAAGAGATCGAAGACGATATCGACCCAGACGCCCCTAAAATGCGTCCGCCGCGCATTGCGGTTGTCGGTCGTCCCAATGTCGGCAAGTCAACTTTGTTTAATCGACTTGCGGGCAAGAAGCTCGCCATTGTCGATGATACGCCGGGCGTAACGCGCGATGTGCGCGAAGCGAAATCCAAAATCCGCGGTCACGAAATGACTTTGCTGGATACGGCGGGCTATGAGAATGCCAAAGGCGATAAGTTGGAAGCCCGGATGCGCGCTGGCACTGAAGGCGCTGTTATGGGCGCTGATCTCATCTTGTTTATCTATGATGCGCGGGCCGGTGTGACGCCGCTCGATCGTATCTTTGCCCAATACGTGCGGAAGAGTGGCAAGCCCGTTATTCTAGTCGCGAATAAGGTCGAAAGCTCCGCCGCCGATGTCGGCGTTACAGAGGGCTATTCCCTCGGCATGGGGGATCCTGTCGAAGTCGCGGCTGAGCATAATCTCGGCTTTGTCGATCTTGATGATGTGATCGAGATGGCACTCCGCGAGATCGATTTGACCGAACCCGAAGAGATGGATTTTAGTGAAGCGCCGGTACGGATCGCCATTATCGGTCGTCCGAATGCCGGTAAATCGACGCTGATCAATACGCTGATCGGCAAAGACCGCTTGCTCGTGGGACCCGAAGCGGGCGTGACGCGTGACAGTATTACCATTGATCATGTTTGGCAGGGGCGTCGCGTTCAGTTCCACGATACGGCGGGGATAAGAAAAAAAGCCAGAGTGCATGAGAAGCTCGAAGTCATGAGCGTATCGGACACAATCCGCGCGCTCCGTTTCGCCCAAGTCGTCATAATGTTGATGGATGCGACGTCGCCCTTCGACAAACAAGATTTGCAATTGGCGAGCCTCGTCGAGCGCGAAGGTCGGGCTATGGTGATTGGCGTGACAAAGTGGGATTTGGTCGAGAATAAGTCTGAGTTGTCCAAAGCATTGCGCGAAATGGCCGGGCGTTTGCTGCCGCAATTTGGTGGTGTTCCGGTCGTGACCTTCTCGGGTTTGACAGGAAAAAGCGTCGATAAATTGCTGCCCGCGATTGAGCGTATTCATAATGATTGGTCGGCCAAGATTAAGACGTCTGAGCTTAATGATTGGCTGATTGAAAAAGTCGCGCGACATCCCCCGCCCGCGGTTGCGGGCCGTCGGATCAAGCCAAAGTATATTAGCCAAACCAAAACGCGCCCACCGACATTTGTATTGAAATGTTCGCGTGCGGAAAAGCTGCCAGAGAGCTATCGTCGCTATCTGGTCAATGGTCTGCGCGAAGACTTTGGACTGCCTGGCATTCCCATCCGTATGATCGTGAAGGCGGATGAAAATCCGTATGATAATATCAAGCGGATCAAGGGCCGAGAGCCGCTTGGCGAGAAGAAACGCTAGCAAAACGTAATATATATTTGACATTTCGACGTTCGATCCTATGTAAGATATATCTTACATGGAGGATCGAATGTCGATCATTGCAGATATGAGTGAGCCAGAACGCCAGAGTTGGGTAACGCTGCTGGCAGACGGTTTGGTGTTTATGTGGTTCTGGAAAACGATTGCGCCGGGATGGTCATTTATTCCTGATAATTTCACGCCTAGCGAGACGGCTGGCCTGTTTATCAAACTGGTTATCGTCACAATTTTTTATCACACGGTCATCAGCATAATTTTCGCGTTGCGACGCCGGAAAGGCGATGTCGCGAAAGACGAGCGTGATCTAGAAATACAGTCCTTCGGAACGCGTGTTGGTTATTTGGCCCTGCATTTCGGTGTCGGCTTTATCATCGTAACCGCGCTGCTCAGCTATATTGTGGGTGACGCCTATTCACCCTCAGTGGCGCTCACGACACCGGTGCAATTCATCCTTGCCCTGACATTTCTCAGCTATGTGGCCGACCTCTTGCGTCACGGTGTCGCCGTCACACGATATAGAGTGACATAATGGGGGGTAAAAAATCTCATATTGCGAACCAGATCAAACGGATTCGCGTGGCCCGGACGGAGATGACGCAGGCCGAATTGGCGCGCCGGGTTGGTGCGACGCGTCAAACCATTATCGCGATTGAAGCTGAGAAATATTCGCCGTCTTTAGAGTTGGCCTTTCGCCTGTCGCATGTGCTGAATGAGCCCATCGAAGAGCTGTTTCAATTCAGTGGCGAATGGGGCTAAGGTGGGCGATCATTCTGGAGTAAAATATGACTGATATTAAGGCCTATGCCGCAACGGAAGCGGGCGGACAACTCGCGCCGTTTTCCTATGATCCAGGCCCCATCGGCGCGGATGAAGTTGAAATCCGCATTACCGCCTGTGGCGTCTGTCACTCTGATGTCTCCATGATCAATAATGACTGGCGCGGCAGCCGTTATCCGCTTGTGCCAGGACATGAAGTCGTTGGCGAAATTGCCGACCTAGGCGCCGATGTGACACATCTTAAAGTGGGTCAAATGGTCGGCGTTGGCTGGACGTCGCATAGTTGCCAGCATTGCTCGCCCTGCCTCTCTGGACGGCAGCAGCGCTGCGAAACTGGCACAACGACCATCGCCGGACGCGGCGGTTTTGCCGATCGTATCCGGGTCCAGCACATTTGGGCTGTGCCGCTGCCCGACGGGATTGATGTGCAATCAGCGGGCCCGCTGTTTTGCGGTGGGATTACGGTTTTTGCCCCGTTCCTCGATTTCAATTTAAAGCCAACAGACCGCGTCGGCATCATCGGCATTGGCGGTCTCGGTCACTTGGCGGTACAGTTTGCGAATGCATGGGGCTGTGAAGTGACGGCGTTCACCTCCTCCATGGATAAGGAAAACGAGCTTAAAACCCTCGGCGCGCACCGGATCGTCAACAGCCGTGATGACGATGCGATCAAAGCTGAAAAAGGTTATTTCGATTATATTCTGACGACGGTAAATGTCAGCTTGAATTGGCCGTTATTTATGCGGGCGTTGCGTCCCGAAGGAAAACTCATCACGGTCGGTATTATCCCCGAGCCCATGGGTATACCTGCCGGAGCCCTCGTCGGTGGCGCGCGTATGGTCGCCGGATCGGACACAGGTCCGCCCGATATGGTCGCTAAAATGCTGGAATTCTGCGTCCGTCACGACATCAAGCCGATGATCGAGACCTTCCCCATGTCGGCGTGTAACGAAGCGATTGAACGGCTTGAATCCGGCAAAGCGCGTTACCGGATCGTGCTAGAAAATTAGGCCTTAAAGTAAGGCGTGTCCCGGAAACTGACGCAGGTGTCATGCGCAGTGTAATCCGGGCTCAGCATGTCGACGATCAACGGGGCAACATCATAGGGCGTCGGCAGTGTGTCGACGTCTTCGCCGGGCATGGCTTTGGCGCGCATTTGGGTTTTCGTGCCGCCGGGGTTCAGCAAGTTAACGCGAATGTTCGTGATGTCCGCGATCTCTTCGGCCCAGCATCGCACGAATGTCTCCATTCCGGCCTTAGACGCGGCATAAGCCCCCCAATAGGCACGGGGCGCTTGTGCAACGGAACTGGTGACAAAGACGGCGCGCCCTGCGTCGCTGACGCGCAATAATGGATCAAGCGAGCGGATGAGGCGATAGGGCGCCGTCATATTGACGTCGATAATCCGCATCCAATCCTTGGGCGTGACGTGGTTGGCCGGGGTAATGTCGCCGAGAACGCCCGCATTGCAAAACAGACCATCTAGCCGTCCGTAACGCTCGTTCAACAACCCACCCAACCGATCAATTTGGTCGAAATCGCGCAGATCCATCGGCACAAGCGAGCAGGTTCCGCCCATCGCTTTGATCTCATCATCGAGCGATTCAAGCCCGCCTTGCGTGCGGGCGAGCGCGACAACGTGGCTTCCAGCTGCGGCCAGCGTTTTCGCCGCCGCGTAGCCAATACCGCGCGATGCCCCGGTAACGAGGGTAATGCGTCCGTCCAAAGGTTTGGTCATGAGTTTAGGCGTGTTCCACAAGGAAAGAGAGTTGTTTGCCGCCGCCCGCGCGTTCACGCTCAATATCAATAAGCGGCGTGGGATAGCAGCCCGTGAAGCAATGGTCGGTATATTGCGGCGCGTCTTCGTGGCGATATTCTTCGCCCATAGCCCAATAGAGACCTTCTATCGAGAGAAAGCCGAGGCTGTCGACTTCAAGCATATGCGTCATTTCTTCGAGCGAATAATTGGCGGCGATTAGCTTGTCTTTGCTCGGCATATCAATGCCGTAGTGATCTGGATACTTAATGGGTGGGGAGGCCGAGCGGAAATGGACTTCCTTGGCGCCCGCCGCCTTGATCATCCGTACGATCTTCGTTGACGTTGTGCCGCGGACAATCGAATCATCGACGAGGAGCACACGTTTGCCTTCGATCATGGACCGGTTGGCGGAATGCTTAAGGCGCACACCCATGTCGCGCATGCCTTGGGTCGGCTGAATAAAAGTCCGGCCGACGTAATGGTTGCGGATAATGCCAAGTTCGAACGGAATGCCTGTTTCTTGCGAAAAGCCGAGCGCGGCAGGAACACCAGAGTCCGGTACGGGAATAATCACATCGACATCGGCCGGTGTTTCTTGAGCCAAACGATTTCCCATGCGTTTGCGCACTTCATAGACGCTTTTGTCGTCAACAATGGAATCAGGACGGGCGAAATAGACAAATTCAAAAATACAGGGCCGTTTTTCCGCGTTCGGAAAGGCGGTGAAGCTGCGAATACCGTCTTCATTGATGACGACCACTTCGCCGGCGTCGACTTCGCGGATGAACGTGGCACCGACCATGTCGAACGCGCAGGTCTCGGACGCGAGGACATAGCTGTCATGCATCCGACCGATTAGGAGTGGGCGAATGCCGAAGCGGTCGCGGGCGCCGACCATGCAGTCATTGGTCATACCGACAAAAGCGAAGCCGCCGTCAATTTGGCGCATGGCCGAGATAAACCGCTCGGTAAAATCTTTACCGCTAGAGCGGGCGACAAGGTGCAGCACGACTTCGGTGTCTGATGTGCTCTGGAACAAAGCGCCTTTATCAACCAGTGCCTCCTTGATCGTAAAGGCATTAGTGATGTGACCATTATGAGCGAGAGCAAAGCCGCCACTGTTCAGTTCAGAATAGAGCGGCTGAACGTCCCGTAGAACGGGTTCGCCGGCGGTGGAATAGCGGTTGTGACCAATCGCGATATGTCCGGGCAGGCGTTCTGACGGATCATCGCCGGTAAAATTGTCGCCCACTAAACCGAGATGGCGTTCCGTATGGAATATCTTGCCATCCGATGTTGCGATCCCGCAGGCTTCTTGACCGCGGTGTTGCAGGGCGTGGAGGCCGAGAGCGGTAAAACTGGCGGCGTTATCGACATTGAAAACGCCGAAGACACCGCATTCCTCGCGGATACGGTCATCCTCAATATCGATGTCAGTAGACACAGTGGGGTCGTCGATCATGATCGAATCTCCTCGGCAATCCCATCAAGGTCACCGTCTTTGATACGGTCGGCATATGAGCGCATATCCGCGAAAGGCAAGGCCCGGATGACATTCCCAATGCTGTCGAGCAGGGGATAAAAGGTCGAATCGACAAAAAGGCCGGGTAATTGGGCCGGTTCAGCCTCTAATTGCTCGCGCATAGATTTCGGCATTTTGGCAACTACGTCAGGCGGAAAGCTCTGTGGGTTATTGGCGATATAGTCGTTAAATTCACGCGCGTCTTGGGAGGCCCGGTAATCGGCTGACCAGAAAATAACGAATAATGACGCGACCAATAGCCCGCGCGCGATGCCAAAAGCCGCCCCGAGGAGACGGTCGATGAAGCCGGGCTTTTCGCCTCCGATCGTTTTGCCGATTTTTGCCATCACAACAGCCGCAAGAAAGTAGGAGAGGAAGCCGGTGCCAAGAACTAAGATACCGTCGGCAAGTTCAGCGGGCGATATCAGCCCCCGGGCTGCAAAGCGAAACTGTCCGTAAACGAATAATGTCACGATTGCTGCAAACAGGAGCGCGGTGATGGAAATAATCTCACGCATGAAGCCGCGAGCAAAGGCGTAAAGCCCAGAGATAATCAACAGGATCAATACAGCTGTGTCGAACCCGTTGAAATTAAAGGATCCGATAGAGATCATTCCCGATAATTGCGGGACACCAAGAAGCTGAGCAGAAAAAGTCTCAACAGGCAAAATCTGGGCAAACATGAGAATCCTGTGGCCGGATCGTTACCGAATAGTCGTTAGGCGGCCCAGCTCTCCGGCGTATCCGGACCACGCTCTGCCGCGGCTTCTACACGGCGAATGAGGTCACGCAAAGAGCGGATTGCGATGATTGGGATCGCGGCATTGTCATTGCGCTGCCCCCCAGAATTATTAGGGCGTTTGGGAGTCGGCGCGGCGAGGGCGCGCTCAAATCCCAACTTCGCGGCTTCTTTCATGCGCGCGTCGGCGCGACTGACGGGGCGAACATCGCCGGACAGGCTGATTTCGCCAAACACGACAAGGTCGGACGGCAGCGATACATCAAAGGACGAACTGGCAATCGCGGCGGCGACGGCGAGGTCCGCCGCGGGTTCATTGATCCGAAAGCCGCCCGCAACATTAAGATAGACATCTTTACCGGCAAAACTGAGCCCGCAGCGGGCTTCCAACACCGCCAAGACCATCGCCAGTCGACTACTATCCCAGCCGACAACCGCGCGTCGCGGCGTGCCGAACGCGGCGGGCGCGACGAGCGCTTGAATTTCGGTGAGGACGGGACGCGATCCTTCGAGGCCGGCAAATACGGCTGAGCCTTCGGATGCATCGCCGCGCCCATCGAGGAACAGCGCCGACGGATTGAGCACTTCTGAGAGGCCTGTGTCGCACATTTCAAACACACCGATTTCATCGGTGGGGCCGAAGCGATTCTTGTGCGCGCGTAAAATTCGGAATTGATGCGCGCGTTCGCCTTCAAAATAGAGCACTGCATCGACCATATGTTCGACCACGCGGGGTCCGGCGATCTGCCCGTCTTTGGTGACGTGGCCGACCAAAATAACACAGGATCCGGATTTTTTAGCGAAGCGAACGAGTTCTTGTGAGCAGGCGCGAACTTGGGCGACGGTTCCCGGCGCGGCCCCTAATTGATCGGTCCAGAGCGTCTGAATCGAATCGATGATAACCACATCAGGCTTCGTCGCTGTGAGCGCGTCCAAAATTGGGCTGAGGGAGGTCTCTGACGCGAGGCTGACGGGTTGATCCGCGACGCCGAGACGTTTAGCACGCCTCTGAACCTGTCCAACGGATTCCTCGCCGGAAATATAAGCGACAGTCTTACCTTGCTTGGCCAGCGCTCCGACAGTTTGCAGCAATAAGGTCGATTTTCCGATACCGGGATCACCGCCAACGAGGAGCGCCGAGCCAGGCACGAGCCCGCCGCCGGTGACCCGGTCTAATTCGCCAATACCGGTGATGAGTCGCGGCACATCAATTGTCTCAGCCCCCAGATCGACGAAATCCATTCCGCGCCCTTTGCGGCGCTTATGGGCCGGAGCCGCGTTTTGGCTTTTGGCTTCTTCGACGAGCGTGTTCCATTCGCCGCAGGCATCGCAGCGCCCCGCCCATTTGCCGTGGACGGACCCGCAGGATTGACAGACGAAAACGGAAGTTGGCTTAGGCATAGGTGGTCTATCGCGCGAATAGACAGAGAATGCAATAAAAGTTCTTCTTTTGTTCTAATTTCTTCGGACGGCTACACGGGCTTTGCAGACCCTATTGCAATTGATCGTAGGTTAGGACGCTTGAGCGTGAAGCTGCCGCCTCGTCCGGGAAGTCTTCGCGGAAATGCCCGCCGCGGCTTTCTTCGCGCGCGAGTGCCCCGGCGGCAATTATCCGGCTGGCGATGAGTGGGTTGGCCCGACCCGCGCGGTTGATCAACCCATCAATGATGTCAATCAAGCGGTTGAGCCCCGCTGCGCTGCGACGAACGCCACAATGTTCTGTCATGGATAGGCGCAAGGACTGGCTCACATCCTCCCCCATAGATAGCCACGGCTGCACGCGCACACCTTCGGCGCGACGCTCTGGTAGAACCATACTGTTAATATGCGCGGCGGCGCGGCCGCCGAAGACGACGGCTTCAAGCAGACTGTTACTGGCCAGACGATTAGCCCCATGCAGACCCGTCGCGGCACATTCGCCAATGGCATAAAGACCAGACAGGGACGATTGCCCGACATCATTCGTCGCGACGCCTCCCATATGATAATGGACCGCCGGGGCAACCGGGATGAGGTCAGTGCGGGGATCAATGCCGGCGCTCATGCAGCTTTCGAAGACAGTCGGAAAGTCATGCGGGAAATGCGCACCAACGCTCTTGCGGCAATCCAAGAACGGTGCGCGTCCGGCCTGAATTTCGGCAAAGATCGCGCGCGCCACATCGTCGCGTGGGGCCAACTCGCCTTGCGGGCTATAGCGGTGCATGAAGCGGCGCGCATTGGCGTTGACCAATGTCGCGCCTTCCCCGCGCAAAGCTTCGGTTGCGAGCGGCGCGGGGTCGCGGCCAATATCAATCGCAGTCGGATGAAATTGCACGAACTCCATATCCCGCAGCTTCGCCCCGACGACGGCGGCCATACCGAGTGCGTCGCCGCGCGCCGTGCGTGGATTGGTGGTAACAGAAAACAACCCGCCGACACCGCCCGTGGCGAGCACGGTTACGTCGGCTTCTAACGCCAAGAGCGCACCGTCATCTTGCCGTGCCAAAGCGCCCGCGATTTCGCCCGCGCCGTCGAGCAGCAAGCTTTCCGCGCGCCAGCCGATCAAGCCTTCGATGTGATCGGCAGCTTGTGCGTGTTTAAGCATGACGTTGATAATTTCTCGGCCGGCCGTATCGCCTTTGACCCGCGCGACGCGGGGCAGGGAATGGGCGGCTTCGAGCGAGAGATAAAGCTCTCCCGCGTCATTGCGATCAAATGGAACGCCCAGCGCGGCGAGATCGTGCACCCGGTCGGCACCTTCTGCGGCCACCATATGCGCGATGTATGGATCGACAAGGCCATCGCCCGCGGCAATCGTATCGGACGCATGGCTTTCTGGACTATCGTCATTCGACAGAGCGGCGGCGATCCCGCCTTGCGCCCAGGCGGACGCGGCCCCTTTGGTTGATCGTCGCGATGTCAGTACATAGACGGGACGGGGCGCGAGCTTGAGCGCAAGATAGAGTCCCGCCAACCCAGCCCCGACGACAAGCACGGACCCGGCAGGCAGACGCTTTCGGTCGAGTGATCCAATGGCAGTGGTCAAGCAGTCCCCTTCGAAAAGGCGCGTCTAACCGAAGCCTCTTTGTGAGGGAAGGGCGATGCGCTAGAGAGCCGTCATGCAACTTTATGACTATCTGCCGTCGGGCAACAGCTACAAGGCCCGCTGGGTCGCCGCTCAATTGGGTTTACGCTACGATTACATTGATGTTGATATTCATGCGGGTGACACACACTCCGAAGAATTCTTGGCCATGAACCCAGCCGGGCAAATCCCGCTGTTGGTTCTCGATGACGGGCGAACACTGGCTGAAAGTAACGCAATTATCCGCTATTTGGCCGATGGCTCAGATTTAGTCCCGTCTGATCCCTATGATCACGCCAAGATGCTGCAGTGGCAATTTTGGGAACAATATCGCCATGAACCCGCCATCGCGGTCGCACGTTTCATTTGTAATTATGCGCGCGATTCGCGGGCCAATGAGTTGGCCGCGCTGATGCCACGGGGTTATGCGGCGCTAGCGGTGATGGACGCACATCTTTGTGATCATGATTGGTTTGTCGGCAACCATTGTAGTCTCGCCGATGTGTCGCTCTATGCTTATACGCATGTTGCGGGCGAAGGCGGTTTCGACCTGCCGCAATTTCCGGCCGTGCAAAGCTGGCTGGCGCGGTTTGCGTCACAAGATCACCATATATTGATCACCGATCACCCGAACCAATTGTCGGATGGTGCGTAAGGATATTATGAACCTATTTAAATTTCCCGCGTTGGCGGGCCTTTCCACGCTTTTGATAAGTTGCTCCGCCGCAGGCGTCCTCAACGGAATTACACCGTCGTCGAGTTTCGACCGCGATAAGAATGTCGCCTATGGTGACGGACCGCGCCAAATGATGGATATTTACCACGCTGACGAACCGAAAGCGGATGCTCCTGTCATTATCTTCGTCCATGGCGGTGGCTGGAATGCGGGCGACAAATCCATGTATAAATTCGTCGCGGAAGGCTTCACCAAAGACGGGTTTGATGTGGTCGTGCCGAATTACCGATTATGGCCCGACATGGTCTATCCCGAAATGGTTATGGATACAGCGGCGGCGGTGAAGGATGTGTCGATGCGATATCCGGGCCGACCGCTTGTCCTAATGGGTCATTCCGCCGGGGCTTATAATGTTCTGCAAACCGTTGTCGCTCCGGATGTGTCCGGTGTCGATGCCTGCGCAAACGTGTCCGGTGTGGTCGCTTTGGCCGCGCCAACTGGCGTCTATCCTCTTAAGGAAGAGCCCTATATTTCAATTTTTGCGGATGACCGCCTGACAGGCGACGATGGTCCCGCGAACCGCACGCCGATACGCTCGCCCGCCCTCTTTTTGGTCAATGGGCTGGACGACAAAACGGTTCGCCCCACCAATGCGACCATTATGGCGGACCGCTACCGTGCGTTAGGACTGAGAGCAGAGGCGAAAACCTATGACGGTATGGGCCATGTCGATGCGGTTCGTGTCCTGTCCCGCCATTTCGATGGCGATAGTTCGCTTAAAGCGGACATATTGCGCTTTATAGATGGTCTGCCGTCCGGACCCGACTATTGTCGATCCTGATTGCGTTCGCAGCCGCTCTTGCGGCGACCAAGGTCGCGCCTGTCTGCCAGACTGTTGCGTTTGAGCAGGTGTCCCATGTCGTCTGCACCGTCCCGCGTACGGCCAGCATTCATCTCCGCCTTAATGATGAGGCCGGGGGAGCCGCTCGGCCAGTTTGACGCCTTGGCGCAGACACTGCCTAAGACACCCGTCATGGTGATGAATGGCGGTATGTATCACGCGGACAGATCCCCCGTCGGTCTCTATATTGACGAAAATTTGTTACGCGCGCCGCTCGTGAAACGCGCTGGCCCGGGTAATTTCGGCCTACTGCCAAATGGCGTGTTTTGGAGCGATGGCACCCAAGTCTTTGTGACCGAAACGTTGGCCTATGATCGCTTGTCACCTACCCCCGAGTTTGCAACGCAATCGGGACCGATGCTGGTGATTGACGGTGCATTGCACCCCCGCTTCAAACCTGACAGTGAGAGCCGAAAGCGGCGGAACGGCGTGGGGATTGTCGGCGACCGGGTGGTCTTTGCGATCAGCGATGATTTTGTCACATTCCATCATTTTGCGCGCCTATTCCGGGATCACTTAAATGCCGATAATGCATT
Source organism: Litorimonas sp. (assembly GCA_051251645.1). Lineage (GTDB taxonomy): Bacteria > Pseudomonadota > Alphaproteobacteria > Caulobacterales > Maricaulaceae > Litorimonas. Next base: position 705,137 of record JBPOEY010000001.1, read on the forward strand.
GTTTTTGGACGGATCTATCAGCCGTATTTACGCCCCGGAAATAGGGCGCAATGAACGCGGCGCGGATTTGGGTCCGATGATTGCTGTGGTTGGACGTGAATGATCCGACCTCGAGAGGCCGGATTAACCAGCAATTTTCATCGCCTGTTGTCGCGCCAAGCGATGGGTTTCGAGAGCTGAAATAATCATTTTGACGTCGTAATCATTGAAAATAGAGCAATAGCCCATGCCCCATTGTGCAAAGCTCCGGCTTTCACAATGACGGGCCAATAAAACATCACAGTTTGTGTGGCTGCGGCTTTTGCGAATACGGTGATAGAGAGCACGCACTGTTGCTTCATCACCTTCTAAAACTTGTAAAATGATGGAAGAGGAAAATAATAAGACCCCTGAGACGCCGCGGGCGCGGTTGGTCACGCGTGACTGCGCCGCAATGTCCCGGGATAGTTTCGGGGTGAGTGTATCCGTCGGCACGGAAGTGTAAATAAGTTGAAACACGCGCCCAGTCTTCTTTAACCTGATAGAGAAAATACTCTGGCAAGCTTAGATTACGGAAAATCTCATACGATTGTTGAAAACACGTTAATGGGCCCGCGTCGTTTTCATCATCCTGCCTTTTCAATTCAGCCACGGCCCGCTATCGCGAGGCAATGCCTATCGAACCGCCCCTCGCGCCGCTCCGGCTCTCCGCATTACAGGCGCTTCGCGGCGTCGCCGCTCTACTGGTCGTCTTATTCCATAGCGCGGCGATTTGGCGCGAACTGGTTGGAACGGATGGGTTTACAGGGCCATGGGATCAAGGCTGGGCTGGGGTTGACCTCTTTTTTGTGATTAGCGGTTTTGTCATGGTCTGGGTGGCCGGGGACCGAGCGGCAGGAATTCGCATTGCGGCGCGTTTTTGCTGGGATCGCGTGACCCGAGTCTATCCGCTCTGGTGGGTGTTTTGCAGCTTGATGGCGCTCTATTTTATGCTGGCGTATGGCCAGCCCGCGTCGCCAGCCACCCATACACCGGACACAGCGTGGGGCATGTTCGCGCGCTCCCTGTTGCTCTGGCCGCAGGGCGAATTCCCTGTTCTCGCCGTGGGTTGGACGTTGATTTATGAATTAGCGTTTTATGGTCTTTTCGGCCTATTATTATTGATCCCGGCAAAGTGGCGTCCGCTCGGGCTGATTTTCTGGGGCGCGATATTGCTCTATCGTTGGAATTTTGCCCCCGCAGACAGCGGGCTTCCGTCGAGCTGGTCAATGACCTTGGCCGATCAGCTTTGTTTGGAGTTCCTGATCGGGGCCGCCGTCGCCTATTTTTTAAAGGCGGTGCGCATCCCCTCAGTCTTGGCATTGGCGATTCTGGCCATCGGCGTTGCCGCCTTTATCGCCGCCATGATATTTGTGAGTGGTTTAGATGGTGAGAGCTTGAATCGCAGCCGGGTGATCGCGTTTGGCCTGCCGTCAGGCGTGATTTTACTCGGTGTCATTGGCTGGGAAATGTCGGGGTCGCGCAGCATCGCCGGATGGCTCAGACGCATTGGGGACGCATCATACACGCTCTATCTATCGCACTTTTTGGTGCTGCTCGTGTTGAAACGGGTCTTCGTTCAGATCGGTCTGTTCACAGGCGTCTCAGCGCTGTCCATGGCGGGGTTCATGATTGTCGGATTGCTCGCGAGCGTGATTGCGTCCTTGATCCTCTACCGCCTGATTGAGCGCCCGTTGTTACGACTGACGCGTGCCCCTCTTGCCAAACGCGGCGTATCAGGCCAGAGCTGACACATCCGAGGGGCACCGTAGCGGTCCGGCGGAGCCGGAATTTTTGATTGATAATCAAAAATAGCGAAGGTGCAGCAGCGTCTAGCCTGCTGACCGATGCCAAGCCGCGGCTCCCATGGTTACGACGGTTGAGACGCACTCTTTGAACTTGATCCCCATAAGGGGCGGAAGGACGGACATGACTTTGAACCTGAAACAGGGTTTTGCGAAACTTTGCGCGGTGGCCGCGGTGGCCGCGATGGTCAGCTTGGCCGCCTGTGCCTCTGTGCCGGAGCGGTCTGATGTTATCGTCACGCAGACGCACGCGCCCGCAACAGTCTTCCTTGTCCGCCATGCCGAAAAATTAACAGGCCGTGACCCCGCTTTGACAGTTGATGGCGAAGCCCGCGCCGCCGCGCTCGCGGACCTACTGGTCGATGCCAAAATCGAGCGCATTCATAGCAGCGATTACAAACGCACGCGCATGACCGCGGCCCCGCTGGCCGAAATGACCAGCGTAGACGTCGAACTCTACGATCCGCGCGATCTGCCAAGAATCGCGGCGCTATTGAAAGCCGACGGCGGCCGTCATCTCGTCGTCGGGCATAGCAACACGACAGGCGAATTGACCGAACTGCTCGGCGGTGACGGCGGCACGGCGATTGTCGAAGCGACAGAATATGACCGGCTTTATGTCGTGACGGTGGGCGCAGACGGCGAAGCGACGAGCACGCTGCTGCGCTTTGGTCTGAGGACCAATCCCTAGCAAACGCATGTGTCATTGAGATAGTAATTTATACGCGCTCTAGGCGCTTGATACCCACAGGAATACCCCATGAATAAGCCCATCGACCAGTCACAGTTTGTCACCCCGACCGTCACCACAGGGCCGCTGCCCGCGTCTGAGAAGATCTACACCGCGCCCGCCGCTGATCCGAGCTTGCGCGTGCCGCACCGCCTGATCTCGCTGCACCCGACGGCGGAAGAGCCGCCCGTGCGGGTCTATGACACGTCGGGTCCCTATTCCGACGCGACCGTTGAAATCGACGTCGAGAAAGGCCTGCCGCGTCCGCGTACAGCGTGGGTTAAAGCCCGCGGCCATGTGCGCGAATATAAAGGCCGGGATATGAAGCCCGAGGATAATGGCGGCGCGACGGGCAAATATCTCGCCCGCGCCTTCCCCGTCGTCCACCGCCCTTTAGTCGGAGACGGCACAGGCCCGGTGACCCAATATGAATTCGCCAAAGCGGGCATCATCACGAGCGAAATGATCTACGTCGCCGAGCGCGAAAACTTGGGCCGCCAAGCCCAACTCGACGGCGCGCAAGACCGTGTCGATGCGGGTGAGAGCTTTGGTGCCGAGATCCCCGCCTTCGTCACGCCCGAATTCGTCCGCAGCGAGATCGCCCGCGGTCGCGCCATCATCCCGTGCAACATCAACCATGCGGAGTTGGAGCCACAGATCATTGGCCGCAACTTCCTCGTCAAAATCAACGCCAATATCGGCAACTCCGCTGTGGCGTCCTCGGTCGAAGAAGAGATCGAAAAGATGGTCTGGGCGACGCGTTGGGGCGCGGATAATGTAATGGACCTCTCCACAGGCCGCAACATCCACAACACGCGCGAATGGCTGATCCGCAATTCGCCCGTACCCATCGGCACGGTACCGATCTATCAAGCGCTGGAAAAAGTCGACGGCGTCGCCGAAGACCTCACCTGGGACGTCTACCGAGACACGTTGATTGAACAGGCCGAGCAGGGCGTGGATTATTTCACCATCCACGCGGGCGTGCGCCTCGCCTATATTCACCTGACCGCGAACCGCGTCTGCGGCATCGTTTCCCGCGGCGGCTCGATCATGGCGAAATGGATGCTCGCCCACCATAAGGAGAGCTTCCTTTACACCCATTTCGAGGACATTTGCGACATCATGCGCGCCTATGACGTGTCGTTCTCACTTGGCGATGGCCTGCGCCCCGGCGCGATTGCCGACGCCAATGACCGCGCGCAATTTGCCGAGCTGGAAACGCTGGGTGAACTGACGCAGGTCGCGTGGAAAAAAGGCTGCCAAGTCATGATCGAAGGGCCGGGCCACGTCCCGATGCATAAGATCAAGGTGAATATGGAAAAACAGCTCGCCGAATGCGGCGAAGCGCCGTTCTACACGCTCGGCCCGCTCACAACGGACATCGCACCCGGCTATGATCACATCACGTCGGGCATTGGTGCGGCGATGATCGGCTGGTTCGGCACCTCCATGCTCTGCTACGTCACCCCGAAAGAACATTTGGGCCTGCCGGACCGCGACGACGTCAAAGTCGGCGTCATCACCTATAAACTCGCCGCCCACGCCGCCGACCTCGCCAAAGGCCACCCCGCCGCGCAACTGCGCGACGATGCGCTGTCCCGCGCCCGGTTCGAATTCCGCTGGGAAGACCAGTTCAATCTCAGCCTCGACCCCGAAACCGCGCGCGATTACCACGATCAGACCCTGCCCAAAGACGCGCACAAAACCGCGCACTTCTGCTCCATGTGCGGCCCGAAATTCTGCTCCATGGAGATCACCCGCGAAGTCCGCGAATATGCGGACGGTTTGAGCGATAATGAGAAGAAGGCGCTGGGGTTGGCGGCAGAGGAGGGGATGAAGGAGATGAGTGAGAAATATGCCGAAATGGGCAGTGAGCTTTATCTCGATGCGGATGTGGTGAGGGGTGAGGGGTAGGTTTAGGTACCTGCGCTGTCGAGTGATGGCGGCAGGTAAATTATATGACGTCATCTTTTAGCCAGTATGAACGTGACTTGATCGCCAATGTTGAAACTCACGGTTGGCAGGCAACTCATGTTTTCGATCCCAAAGGCGGCCCGGCTTTCACCTACAGCGTGGGGTTTCCACAAACCTTGGGTTGCCCGGATTGTATCATCGTTGGTCTGAAGCGAAGTCTTATGCATAACATGTTGTGGGAGCTGTTTCATCAAATCCGTAAGGGTAAGGCTTTGGTCGTAGGGGCTAGCTGGGATGGTTTGCTGGGCGGTGATTTTCAATGCGTTAGCGTGCGCATTCGATCAGATTTGAAGCACTCAGATTTCAGACTGTCCTCATCCGAATGGTATCTACGAAAAGTTATGAAATCGGATACGCCGTTTGAAGCCTTCCAAATCGTTTGGCCTTCGGTTCAGGGCCATATGTTTCCATGGGATGATGATTGCCCGATAGAAGTTTTGGACGTGCAGCCCCTCCTTGGTGAACCTCCCTCAAACTGATGTCTCAGGCCGACTTGATCGGCCTGTCCATGGTGCGTTGTTTGCCCTGAATGCAAAGGTGGGGTGTTCGGGTCCATGGACCCGCTGATCAAGTCAGCGGGAGGCAGAGATTGAGGCGGGCGAGGGAACAGGAGCGACGGCTGGATCCCGACTTGCGTCGGGATGAGCGGAGTGTGTGGTTGGGATTGGGAGCCGATCTCTCTCTTTATAATTTTCACGAATTATTTTAAGGTCATCACATTCAAACTTCTCCCAATGGTCACGCGATTAAACCCAACTCTCAAATGTCCGCTCATCCCGACGACCGTCGGGATCCAGTCTGGGCTTAGCCATGCTGACCTCTGGATTTTGCACTTATATCGTCACGAATAAGCGGAACGGGACGCTCTATACGGGTCATACGGATAATATTTTGCAACGGGCTGATCAGCATTTGAACAATAAGTTCACGGGGTTCAGCCAGCGCTATGGTTGTAAATATATTGTTTGGTTCGAAGAATACGCATCCCGTGACGAGGCCTTTAAACGCGAACGAAAGATCAAGGAATGGAAACGAGTCTGGAAGCTGGATTTGATTGAGACGGTTAATCCGCATTGGATTGATGTGGTCGCGTCGCCCATGTGGCCGCTGCCTGATCCAGCGGTGTTTCCGGAGCTTTATGCGCGGTGTCTGGATTTTGCCTTATCTCGGTAGCTGGATCCCGACGTTTGTCGGGATGAGCGGAGGATGAGTTTGGAGGCGGGCCTCTACCTTTATAATTTTGGGGAATTATTTCTGAGTATATGACATTCAAACTTTTCCCATGGTCATGTGATTAAACCTAAGTCCCAACCTCCCGCTCATCCCGACGGACGTCGGGATCCAGTCTGGGCTGTGCTTGCGCGCTTGCAGTTGGTTAAGTGACGGCGCGCCATTGGGTTGAGACCCCTTTCCTCCCCCTGTCCGGGGGAGGAACCGACGGCGGCAATCCCCGCCTATCTCGTCCAACATCCCCGCCTGCACTACCCGAACGGCGCGTCCCATTCGGCGCAACGCTATTTTCAATCCCCCGGATTAAAAATTAGAACCGCTTTTGCGTCCCCCCTTTCAAAACCTCCCGTAACCTCTCCGTTCCGACCGTGGGCACGAGGGGGACATTGCCTTTGTCTCGGTGGGGTTCGGTGAGCGGGGCGGTGCGCGAGGTAATGTGGCGCGCATCGGTCCATTCGGCGAAACGACTGATGAAGTCTTGGAAGTGAGAAACGAGCGGATTAACGGTGGGATTTACACCCCATCGCCGTGCGCCCTTCTTCAGACTGGCGGCAGGCGGTGCGGGATCGAAAGTCCCGTATTCGCCGCACCGCCCACGGCGTGAGCTCATAGCGGGCCGCCAGGTCACAGCGTTAACGACCGAATGTGTTCACCGGATGCGCGGGCTTTGGCTTGTGTAAATCGGTTCTATTTTATCTTTGTCCGTCACAGGGCAAAGCCCGCGCTTCGTGCCGCTTTTATCAAGCGATTCACGCAAGTTGCCGTCCGGGGCGGGGCGGTTGGACGTGGGGGTGTGCGTGATTGGAGCGTGTTGCGTCGATAATGGACGCGGAATTGGAGATTATCCACACTTCCATGTCAATGACGACTTGACCTCATCAGGAATAAAATCCTACTCAGTCTTATCATTCACCGCCGCACCGATTGGGCCGATTGGGGCGCGGCAGTCTCGAAAGCGCTCTATGGCTCGCACGCATTTAATCCCATTCCGCCAACCTCCACGCGATCTGGCGCTGCGCGACAAAGGGCGCGGCGCGCGCAGTAATGTAAGTGGGCGCTATGAACCGCTGTCCCGAGAGCGATCGGATGAGGATTGGGACGCATTGCCGCGGGAGGATCGGACACCGGTCAAGACGACGCTGACGACGGAAACGCCGCGCACCATCATCAACAAGGTGACCAGCCCCTATGTCGGCTTTGATCGGTCGATCAATCCGTACCGGGGCTGCGAACATGGCTGCGTCTATTGTTTCGCGCGTCCGACTCACGCTTATTACGGCCTCTCCGCCGGGCTTGATTTCGAAACCCGGCTCTATGCCAAACCGTCGGGTCCCGCGCTGCTGACACGCGAATTGTCGAACCCGCGCTACACAGTCCGCCCGATCATGATCGGGACGAATACGGATGCTTATCAGCCAGTCGAGCGTGAGCAGCGGATCATGCGCGGCCTGCTGCAAGTCTTGTCCGATTTTCGCCATCCGGTCTCGATCTTGACCAAATCCAATCTGATCACGCGCGATCTCGATATTCTTGGCCCAATGGCGGCGCGCGGACTGGCCCGGGCGATGATTTCGATCACGACGCAGGACCGCGCGCTCGCCCGGGCGATGGAGCCGCGATGCCCAACACCGGAACGCCGGTTCGAGGCGTTGGGAAAGCTCGTGACGGCCGGGATCCCGACCGGGATCATGCTCGGCCCGATGATCCCCGGACTGAATGATAGTGAGCTGGAGAGCATCATGGCGCGCGCGGCTGAGCTCGGCGCAAGTTATAGCGCTTATACGGTGCTGCGCTTGCCGCAGGAGGTCAGCCCAATCTTCCAAGAATGGCTCGACGCCTTCGCCCCCACCCGCGCGCGGCGCATCATGAACCATATTCGCACGATCAATGGCGGTCGGGATTATGATCCGCATTGGTCGCGCGGCGAAGGGAGCGAAGTGAAAACGCCGTTTCGCAAACTCATCGCGCAACGTTACGCCTTGTCGCAAAAACGCACGGGCATTATTCCGCGTGCGGATCGTGTACCGCTCGATTGTCTGCAATTTCGCGTACCGGAAAGCGTCAGCGGGCAGGGGGATTTGTTTGGGTGAGCGGCGCAGGTTGCGACAGCGCGCGTGACGCGGGTTTCTCAACGGCGAAGCGTTAACCCTGATATGAAACTGTCATGAAAATAGGACGCAGTCGTCACTTGCTATCACAACGATATAGTCCCATATGCTTCTTATCGACCAAGGGCCAGAATATCGGCCTGCCGCTTGTTTGTGATTTTTGATTACACGCCGACGCAGAATGCTTTTCCTACCAGACGTCGAGACTTCGCCCATTTGGGCACTCCACCGGGCACATCGCTCAGTGGGAACCGATGATCTAAAGGATTACACATGTCGGATATGAAAACAGGTACTGTTAAATTTTTCAATACAACTAAAGGCTTCGGCTTTATCGCTCCCGATGGTGGCGGCGATGACATCTTCATCCACATCACTGCTCTGCAGCGTGCGGGCCTCCAAGGCTTGAACGAAGGTGACAAAGTTGAATTCAACACTGCTGTCAACGAACGCTCCGGTAAAACGGCCGTTGACTCGGTTTCGATGGCTTAACGCCAACTCGAATTGAATGTGAAAGGCTCCCGCGAGGGAGCCTTTTTTTATGCCTGCAGATTAGTCGCCGACGACGATCGCGCGAACCCGGTCCCGCGCCGGGATGGCGCGGCGGCGATTGCGGATAATCAGCGCAAGAATGACGAGCGCAAACCCTAACGTCACCAAGTTCGCCAAAATGACGGGCCAACTCTGCACCGCGAGACCGTAAGCGAGCCACAGCGCGACCCCGGCGGAGAACATGGCATACATGGGCAAGCTCAGCCCATCCGTGCGTCCGCTCCGAACAGAGGCAATGGCTTGCGGCAGGAAGGACAGGGTAGTCAGGCTGGCAGCGATATAGCCGAGAATGTCAATAATTGTCATAGCTCTGATGTAACAGATGGAACTGATGCGAGAACGCATAGCCGTGCAAAGGCCGCTTGCGAAAATGCCGAGGGCGATTGTGCAGGTCTGCACAAAAGTGAGGCCGGCTACGGGCCTGACGTGGCAATAAGCTCTAGCGCGGGTCTGATCCGAACAGCGTGAGACCACCCCACCGTCACCATGACGCGTTTACCGTCATCAGTCAGGGTCTGAATGACGTTCAGCAGGTGCTGGTCTCGGATGTCATTGCCATATTCGAACATGTCATTGAGAAAGCCCGGACTGTGGTGCACGCCGCGCATCGTGTGCCAGTTCTCGCCCTCTGGGAACTCCGCGGCCCAAGCCGCATCGAAATCATCCATGTTCGCAATCATATCTTTAATGCCGGGGCGCTTCCCCCGATCTGCGATGATGCTCGACATCTGCTCGCGCGCGGCCTCTGGTGTAACGCCTTCACTGCCGGAGTAGGGGCGGAGCAGAAGGTAGAGCGCAGTTTGTTGATCTGAAAAACGTTTGCGAAGTTGTTCCGGTTCGCACGCTCGGCACAATTCCCATGTGTAGAGCGCGAGACCCCGTCGCTTGGCTTTTGCAGCCATAGAACCGCTCTCGCCGAAGGACCGAATAGGATCCATGAAAGGGGGTAATAAAAATCCCATACGCCCTTCGATGAGGATAACGTCTGGATCAAAGGTCTCGAATTGGTAATCTAGCTCGGCGAATTGTGGATGTGTTGGATCAGAGCTGTGCGTTGCTCCAAAAATCAGGGCTTCACCTCTGCCATTGGAAATTTTTCGTACTAAAGGCGGCGTTACAGATCGAGCCTCGGTTTCATACGCGTCCCACGATAAAAGGGGGTAATCGATATAGGGCGTATTAAGATCATAGGTCGGCGGTGTTCGCCACGCCATGATCGCCACATATGCGACCGCTAAAGCGAGCATAGCAATGAGGGCGATAGCAAAACGCTTCATGGCGGTCTCCTGTGACGGAGCTTATCGTCGCATAAATATCAGTAAGACGCCAATGTGGCTCGGATATGACTTAAAATGTCTAGGCTAAAAATGCAAAAGGCCCAGCCGAAGCTAGACCTTTTTAGCGGCACGGCCATTCCCACTGGGAAATGGCGCGAGTGACGGGACTCGAACCCGCGGCCTCCGGCGTGACAGGCCGGCGCTCTAACCAACTGAGCTACACCCGCTAAAGTGTGAGCGCGCGATAGGCGGAACATCGCGGGGCGTCAACGCGAAAACTGACAAGAATTCAGTCTAAGCCGAACTTTTTTCGTGACAGCTTCGGTAGGGTCGCAGCCACAAGCGCATGAGAGGTGGTCAGACGCTCATTTACATCGTCTGGTGAGAGACAATCGAGCTTCAATGTGACCCACCCGGCACGGGGCAAATGAGCATTGCGTTCCGCCACACCCGCTTGGATCAGCAATTCCGCGACGTCCGGGCTGTCGGTTTTCAGGGTAAGCTTGGCTTGCCCCGGGCTGAGGATCGCAAACATTTTAAAGCGGTCGGTATTGCCGACCTTATACACATGGCTGCCCATCCACTGCTCCGTCATAAACGAGGAGGTCAGGCCCATAGCAGCGGAATGCACCTGGGCATCGGACGTAGAAGAATTTTCGCTCATCTTTCCTGCTTGGCAGAATTGCAAAGCCCTGTGAAGCTTGCCATAGGCTCATCTCTTAAGGGCGGTTAGCTCAGCTGGTAGAGCATCTCGTTTACACCGAGAGGGTCAGCGGTTCGAACCCGTTACCGCCCACCATCATTTTAGACGACTGATGTCCTATGTGACGCGTTATGCGCTCAGCATAGGGCCATCCCCCATGCGATAGACGGCGGTCTGCGGCGATTCCACTCTTTGGCATTATTGAGCGCTGGGCTACTGTCATCATGACGACGGCTCATAAAAAGCTGCGTCACTGGGGAGATACAGAATGCGCAAAACGCTCTTATTCGCTGCGACAGCTTTGATTCTATCGGCGTGTGCCGAACAGACAGCTGTCGAGACAACGGACACAGGATCCAAGGCGTTTTTCCCTGCGGTCGATGATGCGCGCATTAAAACAGCATCGGCCAGTGAAGAATGGCTGACCTATGGCGGCACGTATGATGAGCAGCGCCATTCGACATTAAAGCAGATCAATACTGACACCGTCAGCGATCTCGGCGTGACATGGACCTATGACTTAGCGACCAACCGAGGTGTCGAAAGCACGCCGATCGTTGTTGATGGCGTGATGTATGTCACCTCAGCTTGGTCAGTCGTCTATGCGCTGGATGCCAAAACCGGTGAAGAGCTTTGGGTCCACGAACCGGATGTAGACCGCGCCGTTGGTGTTAAGGCGTGCTGTGACGTCGTGAACCGGGGCGTGGCTGTCTATGATGGAAAGGTCTTCGTGGGCGTCATAGACGGGCGTCTGCAGGCGCTTGATGCGATGACGGGCAAACTCCTGTGGGATGTAGTCACCGTTGATCAAGATAAACCCTACACAATTACGGGCGCGCCGCGTGTCGTCAAAGACAAGGTTCTGATCGGGAATGGCGGAGCAGAGCTTGGCGTCCGTGGCTATATCTCGGCCTATGATGTTAATACAGGCGATAAAGTCTGGCGGTTCTACACCGTTCCGAATCCGAACAAACAGCCGGACGGCGAAGCCTCTGACGCCGCATTTGAAACCGTCGGCAATGTCAGTTGGGGCGACACGGGCGCATGGATGAGCGAAGGCGGCGGCGGCACGGTCTGGGATTCAATCGTTTACGACGAGGTCAATGACCGAATTATCTTTGGCGTCGGCAATGGGAGTCCATGGAATTGGGAACGGCGTGACCCGTCGGGCCTCGATAATCTCTTCCTCTCCTCCATTGTCGCGGTTGATGTCGATACGGGCGAATATGCGTGGCATTTCCAGACCACCCCCGGTGACACATGGGATTACACGGCGACGCAGTCGATTATTCTCGCTGATCTTCCCTTAGGAGAGAATGGCGCAAGCCGTCGTGTGGCCATGCAGGCCCCGAAGAACGGCTTTTTCTATGTCGTCGATGCCGCCACTGGGGCATTTATCCAAGGCGCGCCGTTCGTGCCGCAGAATTGGACCACGGGGCTTACGGCTGAAGGCCGCCCGGTCGTGACGCCGGAAGCGCGCGATCAAAATACAGCGCATATGCAAACACCGGGTCCGCTCGGCGCACATAACTGGCATCCGATGGCGTATAACCCGGACCTGCGTTTGGCTTACATCCCTGCTCAGGAACTGCCGCAGGCCTATGTGGTTGATCCGCTTGGCAAGGATAAGCCATCCAAATGGAACACAGGGATCGATTTTGCGGCGGGCGTTCCACCGGAATTCACGCCCGCTATCCGCGCGATGGTGCGACCGACACTCAAGGGGCGTCTCATTGCCTGGGACCCTATCAAGAACGAGCAACGCTGGTCCTATGAACATAATAATGCGTGGAATGGCGGCGTATTGTCCACAGCGGGCGGTTTGGTGTTTCAGGGGCAGTTGGAAGGCCGTTTCTCTGCCTTCGACGCGGCAACGGGTGAAAAACTCTGGTCGCGCAATGTTCGCTCCGGCGCGGCCTCTGGCCCCGGAACTTATATGATCGACGGCGAGCAATATGTGACGATCACGACGGGCTGGGGCTCGGCTTATGCGCTTTCCGCCGGGTTCGGCTATGACGAAGCGGTCTCGCCAACAGTCGGCAAAGTCGTCACGTTTAAGCTCGGCGGAACTGAAACAATTCCGCGTGTCGAAATGCCCGAAATCGACATGACGCCTAAGGCTGAACGGTTTGGTGATGAGGCCATGTTGGCTGAAGGTCTCGTGCATTTTTCTCGCAACTGTATGGTCTGCCACGGGCCGTTTGCGATTAGCTCCGGCGTCTTACCGGATTTGCGTTGGTCTGAAATTTCAGGCGATCGCGAAATTTGGTATGACGTGGTCCACGAAGGCACCTTAGCCGGCAACGGCATGGTGGCGTTTGATGATGTCCTGACCGAAGACGACATGGAAGCCATTCGCGCCTATGTTATCGCGCAAGGCCATGCCTTCACTGAGGCTGGCGCTGCGGGGAATTAGGCATACCGACTCCGACGGGCCCTTTTCAAACCGCGTCGCAGCCCTTAGGTCGCGGCGCGTGAGTGACTTGAGCCCAAATTATCAAATATCCGTCGCACCCATGATGGATTGGACGGATCGACATTGCCGGTTCTTCCATCGGCAGCTGTCTCGCCGGGTGCGTCTCTATACCGAAATGGTTGTTGCGGACGCTGTCATTCATGGGCCCCGGGACCGTTTATTGAGTTTTGATGTCATTGAGCATCCTGTGGCATTGCAGCTCGGCGGCTCTGATCCCGACAAATTGCGGAAAGCTTCTGAAATTGGCGCGGGCTATGGATATGATGAGATCAATTTGAATGTCGGCTGCCCATCGGACCGCGTGCAATCCGGTCGGTTCGGCGCGTGTCTGATGGCGGAAGCCACCTTGGTCGGTGAGTGTTTTCAAGCGATCCGGGATGGGGCAGGCGATGCTGTCGTCACGGTTAAATGTCGTCTGGGTATTGATGACCAAATCGAGTCCGAAACACTGCCGCATTTCATCGACACTGTGGCCAAAGCGGGCTGCGAGACCTTCATCATACATGCGCGCAAAGCGTGGTTGCAGGGATTATCGCCGAAGGAAAACCGCACCGTGCCGCCTATCGACTATGATCTGGTCGCGCAGATGAAACGCACGTTCCCGGACCTCGCCATCATGGTCAATGGGCAGGTTGAAACGGTCGCGCACGGGCTGGAAATCGCCAATGAACTCGACGGGTTTATGATGGGTCGGGCGGCCTATAATGATCCGTGGTCATTGACGGCGATTGACGCGGCTTATGGCGATCCAGCTGCCGCGTTGGACCGTCATACAGTTGCGGAAGCAATGGTTCACTATCTGGAGCGCGTGCAGGAGACGGACCAGAGCGCAAAGGCGCTCATCCGGCATATGATGGGACTGTTTGCCGGACAACCCGGCGCACGGACATGGCGACGGACGCTGTCGGAAGGTTTGGGCGCCAAGCTCCGGCCGTCTGAGGCCTTGAGCGCCGGGATGGCGGTGATGGCTCGCGGGCAGGCGGCTTGACTGAATTACTCCCACTCGTCGTGCTGCTGCTAGCGGTTGGGGCGCTGGCTGGGTTTACGGCGGGGTTGTTCGGGATTGGCGGCGGCGCTGTGATGGTGCCTGCGCTTTTCTTCGCCTTCGCCTCGCTGGGGGTTGATCCGGATATTCTGATGCATTGTGCGGTCGCGACCAGTGCGTCGGTTATTATCGTCAATGGATACCGCTCGACTCGTAGCCATTTTGCGCGGGACAGCGTTGATATGGCGCTTCTCTGGCCACCCCAAATTTGGCGCAGCTATGGCCTTTGGATCGGTATTGGCTCTTTCATTGGCGCGTGGTGGCTCGCGCCTCGACTCGGCTCGGATATGTTGACGCTCATTTTCGCCTTCGTTGCCTTCATTGTCGCGGCCCAGTTCATATTTGGTCGCCCTGACTTCCAATTTCGCGATAATGTACCGGGCGGCGTTGCGCCGCCGCTGGTCGGCGGGGCAGTAGGCGCTTTGTCAGCGATCATGGGCATTGGGGGCGGCTCGATTAGTGTGCCGCTGTTAACACTCTGCGGCGTGCCGGTTCACCGCGCCATTGGCACAGCGGCAGGTTTCGGCCTGGCCATCGCGATCCCGGCGACGATCGGGTTTATCATATCAGGATGGTCCATTCCGGGCCGCCCGCCTTTCTCAGTCGGCTATGTGAATGTAGCTGGATTTGCTCTGATTGTGACGAGTGCGTGGTTTATGGTGCCGCTCGGCACAGCCATGGCGCATAAGTTGAAGGCCATACCGTTGCGGCGAATTTTCGGGATTTGTCTGGCTTTGGTCGCGTTGAATATGGCGCGAAAAGTGGGGTTGTTCTAGCGATGCGGTTCAGCGGCGGAGGATGAGCTGGTTGGGCATGACTTCAACTTTTTGCAGCTCGCCAAGATAGGTCATGCCTAAGAGCGAAATGTGCAACCCTTCAGATAGAACGAGCGCGCGAACATTCGTTACTCTGACACCGCCAATGCGAACGTCCTTAAGCATAACTTCTGCGGCCATAGCGCGGCCATTCGCCGTATCAACGGCTCTATTATAGACCAGTCCGTGGATATTAATTCCTGATTTCCGCGCATCCTCAAGCGTGAGGGCAACGGTCGACGCACCCGTGTCGACTAAGAACCGCACAGAGCCACTATTGACGCGCCCTTGGACAAAGAATTGCCCGTTGGTTCGAGGAATAGAGACAACAGAACCCTGAGTGAGAACCGCCTTTTTTCGTGGCTTAATCTCTTCGACTTCAATCACGGCGTCTTCTGCATCCGTGTTGTTGGCAAGGTAATAGGTTCCGCCAATTGAGGCGCCGATAAGGACGGCGACTTGGAACATGAAGGTCGGAGACATGAGATTGCATATATAAGGACGACGTTAAAACGCTGCCAAGGATCGGGGTTAATGTTTTTCGACTTATCTGCGACGAACAGTCTGTCACGGAATTTTGCGGTGACGCCTGTCGCGAACAGTTCTATGAGCTTCAATATGACTGAAACCCGCCCTTTTGATGACGTACGTAATCTGGCTGAAACTGTGCCTGAGCGCGACTCTGACATTTATTCTGATCTGATGAAACGCGCTGATGGGCTAGGCCGCGGCCTTGATCCGCTAGGATCATTAGCGCGGCCATTAGCCCGGATTGCCTCTGTTCAGGGGCAGGCTTCACCCCGACTAACCCGGTCGCTCGTGTCCGTTTTTACCGGCAGCCATGGGACTATGGATGATGCGCCTCAGCATGTTGCGGCGCGTGTCGCGAATTTGTCCAACGGGTCGGCCGCAGTTCGGGGCGCAGCGCAGGCCGCCGGGGCGGCGTTTAAAGTCTATGAGTTTGGCAATGATTACCCGTCAGCCGACTACCGCGAAGGTCCGTCTTTGTCCGAACGCGACTGCGCAGGCGCCGTCGCGTTCGGCATGGAAGTCGTCGCTGAAGGCGCTGACGTCATCGTTCTGGGCAATGCTGGCTTTGGCTCTGCCACGGCGGCAGCGGCCATCGCGCGCGGGCTTTATGGCGGCGCCGCGGACTATTGGGCTGGTGGATCCGGCGAGAAAGCGAAAACCCGAATCGAGGCTGTTGCTCAAGGTGCAAAGGCCAATTCCGAGTTGCTATCCGATCCGCTTGACGTTTTGCGGGCATTTGGGGGGCGGGATATCGCCGGAACCGTCGGGGCCATTTTGGCCTGCGCGCATCAACATATCCCCGTCATTCTAGACGGATATGTTGTGTGTGCTGCTGCCGCTATTATCCATGCATTGAACCCGGACGCCGTGGCGCACTGCATCGCCGGACATGTCACGGCGGAACCTGCTCATCGGGCGCTGCTCGACCGGATGGATCTCGACCCGGTGCTTGATTTGGGCATCAACATTGGGGACGGGACAGGCGGGACTTTAGCGCTGAGCCTGTTGCAATCGGCTAGCGCGGGTTTAGCGACCCTCGATCAGGGTTAGAACAGGCAAACATTTGCGCCCCAAATGATTATGACGGTCGCAACTCACAATTTTATGCGAAGACCATGAGCATTTTCTCTCATCCTGATTATGATAATCACGAGGCTGTTCACGCCTTCTGCGATCCAGCCTCAGGTTTGCGCGCCTATATTGCTGTGCATAATACGAATCGGGGTCCCGCCAGTGGCGGGACTCGGTTTTGGCAATATGCGAGCGATGCGGCTGCGCTAACGGACGTCCTTCGGTTGTCTCGTGCGATGAGTTTCAAAAACGCTATGGCGCAGCTTGATATTGGTGGCGGAAAGGGTGTGATTTTACGCCCCGATGGCGATTTTGACCGGGGCGCACTCTTTGCCGCTTATGGCCGGTTCGTCGAGACGATTAGCGGAACATATATTACCGCCGAAGATGTCGGTGTTTCGCCTATGGATATGGCAACGATCAAAACGCAGACTGATTATGTCGCCGGGCTCTCGGAAGGTGACAATGCGTCGGGCGATCCATCCCCCGTCACGGCAGACGGCGTGTTTCGCGGCATCAAAATTGCGGCGGAACGCGTGTTCGGGTCTGACGATCTGTCGGGACGTCGTATCTCAGTGCAAGGACTTGGACATGTTGGCTACGCGCTGGCGGTGCATCTCGCAAAAGCGGGCGCTATTCTGAGTGTTGCAGACATTAACTTGGACGCGTTGGCGAAAGCCAAAACAGAGCTGGACGCGACGATCGTTCCTGTTGGCGAAATACATTCTGTTGACGCTGATATTTTTGCACCGTGCGCCTTGGGCGGTGCAATCCGACATGAAACACTGTCAGAATTATCGGCAAAAATCGTTGCGGGAGCAGCGAATAATCAGCTTTTGACGCCCGATATGGCTGTGGCCCTAAAGCAACGCGGTGTTTTATATGCGCCAGACTACGTCATCAATGCCGGCGGGATCATCAATGTAGCGGCCGAAGTGTCCGGTGACTATGACCCGGCGTGGGTGACAGGCAAATTGGATCAGTTGGAAGAGACGCTCGGCGAAGTCTTTGATCGGGCGGCGCGTGAAGACAGAACAACGCAGGATGTGGCCGACGAAATGGCTCGTCAACGCATGGCGGTCATTCGCAACTGGCGTTGACACAGGCGTAAATCAGCGCAGTGTCGTCCTTCATAGTTTGGGAGGACATCATCATGGACACAACTGGATTTTTGACTCCGGTCATTGCGCTGATCGTTTGGACATTGATGGTTTGGATCATTATGTATGCGCGGCGAATTCCAGCCATGCAGGCGGCCAAAATCAATCCAGATAAGGCGAAATCCCCGGATGGTGACTGGAAATCTGAGCTTCCGATTAATGTTCAAGCGGCGGCACATAATTATAATCACCTGATGGAACAGCCGACAATTTTCTATGCCTTTATGTTCTGGGCGTTGCTGACAGGTGTTGGGACGGAGATGATTGGCACACTTGCATGGGTCTATGTTGGCCTTCGGGTCGTTCATAGTGTGATCCAAATTTCTGCGGGGCCAGTTATGCTCCGGTTCGGTGTTTTCTCTCTCTCGACCTTGTGCCTGATTGGTATGATTGTCCTTGCGCTCATGGCTTAGGAGTCTTTTATGTCGACAATTATTGTGAGCTTCCTCACCTTTATCGACCGGGACCATTACGCCACTTACGCGGCGATGGCGGGGAAGGTTTTGATGCGCGAAGGCGTGAATATTATCGTCAATGACGAAAACCCAATGGTCGTGGCGGGGGACCCCAGCGTTGACAAAGTCGTCGTGCTGGAATTCCGCGATGACGATCATATGAAAACCGTACTTGGGTCTGACGATTATAAAGCTGCCATGGTGTACCGTGAGAAGGCGATTAAGATGCGTAGCGTCAAAGTTGATCGCTTCAAGATGCCGTCATGTTTCGCGCCGCTCTGATTGGGTTATCCTTCGTGCTGACAGCCTGCGCCACGCCCGGCCATGCCGGAGAAGGCCATCATTCCACGCAGGACGAACCACGACCGTTTCAAGCCGATCGCGATGCCAATGCGGATGTTGATGCGGCGCTGGCGCGCGCGACTGAACGCGGAACCAAAGCCTTGATCGTCATGGGCGGCAACTGGTGCCACGATAGTCGCGGTTTCGCGGCTGCGATTGCCAAGCCTGAAACAGCGACGCTGATCGCGGATCATTATGAACTTGTCTGGGTCAATGTCGGCATGAAAGTGCTTAATCAGGACGTTGCCGAACGGTTTGGTCTCGACGGCACTCCAGGCACTCCGACGGTTATTGTCGCGAATGGCGATGGGACAATCCTGAACCTCGAAGATGCGCCGACATGGCGGAATGCGGCGTCGCGCGATCAGAAAGATATCCATCAATATTTCGTGGATATGGCGGCGAAAGAGTAGCCAGCACATCGCGTTGGGCCAAAGTGCCTTAGGGAAGGGGAACCCCCATGTTTATTGGTCACTACGGACCTGCCGTTTATGATGTGTTGCGAACTGGCAAAGTTAAGCTTTGGCACGCCTTTTTAGCAGTTCAAGCGATGGATATTGTCTTTTGCCTATTGGCGCTGTTTGGAATTGAAGGCGCGGCCAGTGTTGTCGATGGCAATCTGGTATTTGACATTCCGTGGTCTCATTCCTTGGTCAGCGCAATTGTGATCGCCTTTCTCGCAGCGTCGATTTACCGCCTAATCTACCGCGGGAACCGCGGGTCGATGCGCGGGTTTTGGACGATCTGGCTATTGGCCTTCTCGCATTGGCCGCTTGATTGGCTCGTTCATCGTCCGGATTTGCCTGTCTATCCCGGCGGCGAGGTGATGATGGGGCTGTCGCTCTGGGACTTTGCGTGGCCGACTTATGGTCTCGAAGTTCTCCTGCTCGGCGGTGCCATTGCGTTCTGGCTCGTTAAAACGAAAGGGCCGCGCTGGACGGCCATATGCGCGTGGCTGTTGGTCGCGTTGCTTTGCGCTGTGCAGTATTTTTCGATCACCAAAACAACACTGGACCAGCAAGCCGGAATGCTGGACGTCACCACTCTACCAAGCGGTGTGCCGTTCGCGGTGTCGGGCCTGGCTTTCTACATCTTCGTGGCAAACGTGATCGGGTGGTTGGAGAGTAAGCGGAGATACCGCTGATGTTTCGCTCGCTCGCAGGACCTTACCGCAAAGCCTATCTTATGCTACTCGCAGGGACTATGGCCAGCGCCTTCCTGATGTCAGTCATGGATGTTGTCCGCAACGGGGCCAGAGCATTGAATCTCGGAACAGTGTCATACTTTGCTTTGACGATGATTATGGGTGTCTTCGGATTTTATCTGGTTTTCAGGACTGGCAGCGCTCACTGGGTCCGAATCAGAAAAGACGACTCGCGAATGGATATTGTTGGTCCGGTGGTGATTATTGGTTTCTGGCTCTCTGTATTCCTCTTGATGCCATTTATCTCAGCGGAGGTGATGGATCGCTTTGCGTTCGCCGTTCCGATTCTGATGGTGATGTTCATATGGGGCTTTGGGGTCGCGGGCCGGAAACTGACAGAATTGCGAGGATTTGAGAAAAATTTCGGCGCGACTCTCGGATGGGGTCTCGTTCATTTTTATTGGATCATTGGCATCTTCTTGATTCTGCAACATACGCGGCTTGACGGACCTACTCTCAAATCTGATCATCCCTGATCTTACCGGGCAGGGACGTCGCCGAGGATTGTTTCGCCTTTGCCAAACGGAGCCCGCGACCCGTGAACACGGCGTCAGAGCCAAATTTTGCGCGCGCTATATCCGACGCCCGCTCCGCAGCCCCGCGTTTAGAGGCTTTTAGGTCAAGCAAGTCAGCCGCATCGCCGACAGGTTGGCATAGAGCGCTAATGCCGGCCCCAATTAGGCGGTAAGCGCCGCCTTTCACTTCCGCTTCGAGCAAAGGTTCCAGCGCATGAAACATGGCGTCAGCGAGCTGGATCGGCTGGCTTAACGTCCGCCGCCGTGTGATTGATTTGAAGCGTGCCGTCTTAAGTTTCAACGTCACGACCGATCCTGCCATATCTTTGGCTTTACTGCGGTCAGCCGTTTTCAGGCAGACTTGCCAGAGCTTGTCCTTAAGCGTTTCAAGATCGCTGATGTCATCAGAAAAGGTCGTCTCTGCGCTAATGGACTTGCGCGTGTGACGCGGATTAACGCGGCGGTGGTCTTCTCCGCGGGATAATCGCGCCAAACGCAACCCTTGATCTCCGAACTTTTCCGCCAACCGCTTGTCGCTCCATTGGCGCACATCGGCAATGGTTCGTAGACCCGAGCGTTCAAGTTTTGCGGTGAAGGCTGGCCCAATTCCATAGATGAAGCCGACCGATTGCTTAGCAAGAAACGCCTGCGCGTCAGTTTTTCCTAGCACGGCGAACCCATTGGGTTTGTCGAGATCAGACGCTGTCTTGGCGAGGAATTTATTATATGACAGCCCAACAGAGACCGTCACACCGACGTCTTTAAGAATTCGGTTCTGCAGGGCGATCAAGCTCTGTGCTGGACTGCGCCCGTGCAAACGCGCTGTGCCTGACAGATCGAGAAAAGCCTCGTCAATTGAGAGCGGTTCGACGAGTGGTGTCAATTCGCTCATCAGCATCCGTATTCGTCGACCCTCATAGGCATATTTGTCCATGCTGCCTTTGACCACAACGGCATTTGGGCAAAGCTTCAGCGCCTTGAACATTGGCATGGCCGAGTGAATGCCGTAAATTCGAGCATGGTAGCATGCCGCAGAGACAACACCGCGCCGTCCTCCACCCACAAGGACCGGCTTATCGCGCAAAGACGGATCATCGCGTTTCTCAACAGAGGCGTAAAACGCGTCGCAATCCACATGGGCAATGGAGAGCGTGTCGAGCTCTGGATGGGACAGAGTCCGCGTGCCCCCGCATTGCGCGCAGCGGCCAGATGCGTCACGTGGCTTGCCGCATTCGCGACACAAAATACGCTCGATCATAGTGTTGTCGTCTGACGACATGATTTAGGGACTCTTTAAGTTGTTCATGGTATGTTCTATATACGCCGGGTTAGCATGGTTAAGTCAAGCTGAAGGCCGGTTCCACGGTTCTTTAAGGATGCTCTGGCAAAGACGTGAAAGTCAAACAAGACGCTGACCCGCCAAACTCCCCGATCAGGGAGTGGTGAGAGATCAGCGCCACAGGTGATGGAAGAAATGCTACAAATCATGCCGAAGAAGGTCCTGATCGTTGAAGACAATGAGTTGAACATGAAACTGTTCAGCGATCTGCTCGACGCCCATGGCTACGAAGTCCGCCAGACCCGCGAAGGTCTGAAAGCCATTTCGATTGCCAAAGAATTTGTCCCTGATCTGATTCTTATGGACATTCAGTTGCCCGAAGTGTCCGGATTGGAAGTCACCAAATGGTTGAAAGACGATATCGGCCTCGCAAATATTCCGGTTGTGGCCGTGACGGCTTTCGCCATGAAGGGTGACGAGAAACGTATTCGCGACGGCGGCTGCGTCGGTTATATTTCTAAGCCGATAACGGTCAGTAGCTTTCTGGCGACTGTTCGTAAATATAGTCAAGCGGCGTAGGGACGGGCGACAATGTCTGCCCGTATTCTCGTTGTTGACGATCTCGCGCCCAACAGAAATCTGTTGGATGTCAAACTGTCGGCAGAATATTATGATGTTCTGACAGCCGCGAGTGGTGAAGAAGCCTTAGAAATCGCGGCCAAGGAACGTCTTGACCTGATTATGATGGATGTCATCATGCCCGGCGGTATGAATGGGTTTGAAGCCACCGAAATACTCAAGACCGATCCCTCTCTTTACCACATTCCGATCATCATGGTGACAGCGCTTGAAGAAACCAAGGACAGGGTCCGTGGTCTGGAAGCTGGCGCAGATGATTTTATTAGCAAGCCGATCGACGATTTTAATCTGACAGCGCGGGTGCGTTCCTTGCTGCGGCTCAAAATGACGACCGACCAGCTCATGTCGCGTACAGGCCACACGGCGGAAAACTGCCGTCCGATGTTTGAGAAAATTCAGGATCGAAAAGGTCGCGTCCTTTTGATCGGCGATGAAAGCGGGCAACCGGCCCGTATTGCTCGTATGATTGGGGATACGCATGAAGTCGTGGTTGAATGTGATCCGGCAGAAGCGGTGCGAAAAGCGAAGTCTAACTTTGATTTGGTTATCGTTAGCCTGATTGCGAAGTCCTTTGATGGTTTGCGTCTGTGTGCGTCCCTGCGATTTAGTGCGGAAACCCGTGATACCCCCATTTTGGTTGTTGGGGATGCGGATGATCAGCCCACTTTTGTAAAAGCCTACGACTTGGGCGTGAATGATTCGATCATGCGTCCGGTTGAAACCCAAGAACTGCGGGCCCGGATGACGACCTTACTGCGCCGAAAGTTTACAGCGGACTCGTTGAAAGAAAACTTCAACGAAGACCTCGAAATGGTCATTTCCGACCCGCTAACCGGGCTCGGCAATCGCCGTTTTTTTGACCGTCAAGTTGAACCGCTTTTCGACACGCTAAAAGAAGGCGGCTCAGATTTCTCTATTCTTGTGTTCGACATCGATCATTTCAAACGAGTCAATGATATGCTCGGCCACGATATGGGGGATCAAGTCCTCAAAGAAGTTGCCGCTCGGATTGTCACGAATATGCGCGCAGTCGACATTGTCTCGCGATATGGCGGTGAAGAATTTATGATTGCGATGCCAGATACATCGCAGGACGAAGCATTTCTAGCTGCTGACAGAGTGCGACAATCGATGGCAGGCACCCCCATTTTCGTGGATGGACAGGGGTTATCAATCACGATGAGTTGCGGCGTGGCTCAAGTTGTTCCAGGCGAGCAACTGCGGGAAGTCTTCCGCCGGGCGGACACCGCCCTCTACCATGCCAAACGTAATGGCCGGAATCTGGTGACAGCTGCAGATCTAGTTGAGACGGCTACGGCGGCATAAAAAAGCCGCCTCGTAGGGCGGCCCTCAAATCCATAGAAGAGTGTTGGCAGATCTACTTGATCTTGCCTTCTTTGAACTCGACGTGCTTGCGCACGACGGGGTCATACTTCCGCTTGACCATCTTCTCGGTCATCGTGCGGGAGTTCTTCTTGGTTACATAGAAGAAACCTGTACCAGCAGTGCTGTTCAGGCGTATTTTAATGGTGGTTGGCTTCGCCATGGTTCTCGTCCGGAAAGGGATGTTATTCGAAGGCGGGCCATTACGAACCGCGCTCGCTCAAGTCAAGTCAGCGCTTCAGGGAAAGCGCTCTTGTTGGAAAGTGCCGTGTCGCGCGCGGGAGAAAAATATCGCAGGCTCCGGTGTGGGGCGCCGAACATAGTCCTTAAACACGCCCATCATCATGACTGTCGCGCGTTGCAGCTCTAACGCTTCAATCTCGTCTAAGGTGAACCAGCCCACATTGAGCAATTCTCGGCTGTCTCCGACGTCTGGCGGGGCGACGTCGCCGAGATGACGGTGAAAGAACCACGCATCAAAGCGTTTGTGCCGGTGCGGCGGCGTAATGGCACGGCCAAAGACTTCCAGATTTGAAATATCGGGCACCTGTCCCGCCTTTCGAAACGCATCATAGGTTGGGTTTTTCATGTTGCGGCGTTGATGGGCGGCGTCCGTCCCGATCATCAACCCGGTCTCTTCATAGGTCTCCCGAATACAGGACAGAGCAATCGCGCGGGCTTTGCGCGGCGGCACGGCGGCTTCGAGGACGCGTTCGGTGCGCGCCGAGAGATCGCCCGCATATGGTGCGAAACTATCGATTCGGTCGACGCGCCCGCCGGGGAAGACATAGACGCTCGGCATGAAGTCATGACGCTTCGACCGCTGACCCATCAATATTTTCGGGTTATGGCGATCCCCAATAGTCAGCACGACGGTCGCCGCAATGCGCGGACGTGGGGCCTTTTCAAGCTGTTTTCGTGCGGACCGTTCCGTATCGGTCAAATGCATGCCAGACACTTTGGACGGTTTCATCGGGTCAGATATTTTAATTGGTTCAGGGGGGCTCACGATCGGCGTTTCCGCTTATGTTTTGACCCGCGTGAGCCTTTTTGGCCCGAGTGTGATCCGCCGCTGCGATTTCGGTTGCCGCCTTTGGGTGGTTTTCCGGGCTCGGGTTTGCTGACCATTTCAAGAATTAGCCCGCCTGTAACCGGCGTGGCTTCAACTAGCTTGACCTCAATCTCGCGTCCGAACCGGAAGGTTCCCCCAGATTCTGAGCCGATAAGACTCTTGGTTCTCTCATCTAAGACAAAATATTCTTGGCCCAGAGACCGGACTGGGATGAGGCCATCCGCGCCCGTTTCTGACAAGCTCGCAAACAGGCCGAACTTCGTCACACCCGTGATCCGCGCCTTGAATGTCGCGCCGACCCGGTCTTTCAAATAGGCCGCAATATAACGGTCCACGGCATCACGTTCTGCAACCATCGCGCGGCGTTCCGTGACACTGATATGTTCCGCTGTTTCGGTTAGGCGGACATCTTCTTCTTTCGTTGTTCCGCCTTCGCCGAGCTTGAAGGTCTTGATCAAGGCGCGGTGCAAGACAAGATCAGCATAGCGCCGGATCGGACTGGTGAAATGGCCGTAATGGGTCAAGTTCAAGCCAAAGTGGCCCATTTTCTCCGCCGAATAGATTGCTTGCGACTGTGTGCGGAGCACCGCCATACCAACCGTTTCGACCAAGTCTTTTTCTCTGGCTTGTTCCAGTAATCTGTTGAACCGGCTCGGCGTGACACGTTGTCCGGGCGAGAATTTCATATTTAGGGCGGGCACGAAGTCCGTCAGGTCTTTGACGCGCTGAAAATCAGGCACATCGTGGAACCGCATGATGGAGCGCACGCCTTTGTCAGACAGCGCTTCGGCGGCAGCGACATTGGCTTGCACCATGAATTCTTCGACCAATTTATGCGCATCAAACCGATCGCGCAGTGTGATGGAGGTGACGTGGCCTTGGTCATTCACATGAACGCGCCGCTCTGGCAGATCAATATCGAGCGGCTCTCGCGATGCGCGCGCGCTGCGGAGCGCTTTGTAGCAAGAATAGAGGTTTGCCAGCTCTGGGAGCACATCTTGGCTCTCCGGCCCGTTCTGACCCTCAAACGCGTCTTGCGCTTGGCGGTAAGTGAGGCGCGCCCGTGAGCGAATAATGCCGCGGTAAAATTTATGCGCCGTTTTAAAACCGCCGCTGTCGAAGGTCATTTTGACAAGCATGGATGCGCGGTCTTCATCCGGTCGGAGCGAGCACAGATCACTTGACAGTTCATGCGGCAACATCGGTTCGACCCGGTCGGGCAGATAGACCGAATTGCCTTTTTCCCACGCATCTTTGTCGAGCGCGGAGCCTGACGTCACAAAGGCCGAGACATCGGCGATCCCGACCCAGACGATCCAGCCGCCGGGGTTCTTGGGATTTTCATCAGGGGTCGCGCAAATCGCGTCATCGAAATCTTTAGCATCGACGGGGTCGATGGTGAGCAGCGGAAGGTGGCGCAAATCCTCATGCCCAATTTCGCCGACTTTGGGCATGGTCGCTTGCTTGGCTTGTGCCAAGGCCTCGTCCGAAAAGCCGAGCGGAATTTCATTTTCATGTAGTGAAATCAGTGACGCGGCGCGTTCATCCTTCATGCTGCCGATCGTGTCGATGACCTCGGCCAATCGCAGCTGTCCCCGATTGCGCCGGGTTGAGCGGAACATGACGAGATCGCCGTCTTCCGCGCTATCGGGCAGGCCGTCGATGCCGTAATCATGTCGGGCTTTTTTCGAGACAGGTTGGATGCGCCAACCCTGGCCTGTCTTATTCAACACGCCGAGATAGCTCTCTGCGCCTTTGCCGAGACGTTTCAGCACATGCCCCGTAATTGTCCCGTCTTTGCGCATTTTGATACGGACGAGGGCGCGGTGACCGACGCCGAGCGCTCCGTCCGAGGACCCGCGGGCCGAGGTGTCATGGATCAGCACCCGGCGCACGGCGGCTTTGCCGTCCTTGCCTTCTGGTTCGCCCCAGAGATCGCCATCATCATCAACTTCGGTGACATTAATCACCATCACGCCGGGCAGGGCGTCAGCTAAACGGTAAGTCTTTTCAGGCGTGTAGACGACGGCGCCGTCTTCAACCAATTCGCGTAAGGTTTGGCGCAAGGTCCGTCGGTCATCCCCCTTGATGCCCAACCGTTTGGCCAACCGTTTACGGTCATAATGATCGGGCCGCTCGCGGACGGCATCGAGGATAGAATCGCGGGAAAATGTCATATAACGCAGACAAGTCATCCGGTGGATGACTTGTCAAGAAATGCGAGCAGAGCGAGCAGCTCTGTTCTCAAGACACGCGCCGACATCCACCGCCCATCGCGGGGTCGGCAAAGCAGCGTTTGCGTCAGAGATGACACGAGCGCGGGCTCAACCCTGTGACGGGTAGAGCAAAATAGAACCGATTTACACAGAGCAAAGCCCGCGCGCCTGACAGACGCACCCGATCAAAAACGCCGTGCCCCGACGGCCCGCGATGAGCGCACGCCGGTGACGGTTAGACACAGGCGGCCCTTTCGAGACCGCCTCCGCCTGCCGTCCGATCTAACGAAGGCGCACTGTTTGAACGATCCGTAGACCCTCAACCCAGCTCGTGACTCATCCGCTAGTCGTCATCGATCGTCCCGCCAGATGGAACCGTATGCGCCGCATTAACTCGCATACCGTCCAGCCCACCAAACCCCCGCCAGCCTGAGATCAATGCGTCTCTCGTGTCCGAAGCGGGTGAGGGTAAACTGGCATGGAAATAGGTAAGGGTGGATGGGGTTGTGTGGATTGCTGTGGTAGCGGGGTTTGTGGCTAGGGATAGGGTGGATGAATTTAACATCTTCCCGGATTTATTCCGGTTTGGGTTTATGAGTAAATTAGAGGGTCAATGAATTCCCTCGCGAAAAGGGTAGGCATTAGGATTTTTTGTTCCGAGTCTCAATTTCCCAGTAAGCAACGTCAGCGATTGTCTTACTTGATGCGAATTTAAGCCGCTCACTCTAGTCAGCTCGAGGGCGAACCCTACCTTACGGTGACTCTACTCTGCGATATGCCAGCTTAATTGTAGCAGACGCTATTGGAGGGCTAGTTTCATGAGTAAGCAGAGAGCCCGGAGTCAGTTTCGCGGTTAGCGTGAAAATCGGATGAAGGCGCGACTAAATTGTTAACCATGAATCACGATTATCAAGGGCGTTGACGCAGATCGGTCATTGAACTGGGTGGGTGTTAATCTTTTGGGTCTAAAGACATTAGCGAGAACGCGCCTTGACGCAGTTTTTATAGTGCCTGAACTGAAGGTAATATATGTCACGATACATTGATGAGTCAAAATTCTCACGTTTTGCCAAGTGTGAGTCCGGTTCGGCAGGGGCTCTGTTTGGAGTTTCGATAATGATGCTGCTTGTAGGTGCCGGTGCGGCGATAGATTTTTCTGGAGCGGCCAATCTGCGAAGCGATTTGCAAAATGCGTCTGACTCTGCCGCACTCAACGCTGCCATTAATTCTGGTACGACAGAACAGAGAAGCGCACTCGCAATTACCATATTTAATGAAAATTGGGCACCTAGTCGCACCAATACGATCAATGACATCGACGTCGATATCTCAGCTTCTGGCGAAGTGACGGTAAATGTCCAAGCGAGTTTTAACACTGCTTTTATGGGAATCGTTAACCGCCCAACAATGCCAGTTGCGGCCGTTTCGGTAGCTTCCAGCTATGTCTCGGGAAACGACATGCGCTGCGTGCATGCGCTAAATAGATATAGTTCGTCTTCACTGATTCTGAACAGTAAACCACGCAGTAGCGACACTTTTTCGGGCGCGTCATTGTTTGCCAACAGTTGCTTGACGCAAGTGGACTCTATCTCAACGAGCGGCGCGGAACTTAAAGCTGGATCCTACAGCTCTGGTATCAACTGTTTCGTTGGGTCCGACGGCTCCGCGATAGAAGGTATCAGCCCAAACCCTTTAGCAGAATGTCTGGCCCTGGGTGACCCATTTCGCGACCACAGGCTGACAAACGCTGGTGCATGCGACTTTACGGACGCTGAAGTATCCGGATCGGGACGAAATAATAAGGCAACTGTCGAACCTGGAACCTATTGCGGCGGATTAACCGTTGAAGGCGACAGTGTGGAATTCAAACCAGGCGTCTATAGGGTTGTAGATGGACCGCTTGAAATAGAATCGGATTCATCAATCGGCGTAAAGAAGGACAAACATTCAACAGAAGATGGCGTATCATTTATTGTCACGGGCTTAGATGCGAGTGTCCAAATTGAGGCCGAAGAAATTGATCTTAAAGCGAGTAAGTCGGGACCCGCTCCGTCGTTTATTTTCTATGTTAAAGCGTCGAATGCTGAAGCAGGGAAATCTGAAGATAGTAACATTAAGGTCAGTCAGTTCATGCGATTTGAAGGCATAATTTATGCGCCGGACCAGCACCTACAGGTTCGTTGGAGCCGACCAGACGATGAGAACTCAAGATTTTGGGATGAGCCACCCTCACCCTTTACATCTTTCGTCGCCGACACAATTGATTTTCATGGCTATAGTCAATGGGGATTCGAATTCCGTCCTAGTGATACCGACTTAGCTGTGCCCAGTGAATTACTGTCCCAAAAATTTTCTCCAAGGCTAATCAAGTAAATTACAGCGTCTCCCGCTCAACTAGTCAAAACTATGTTTAGAAGTAACCGTTAAGCCGACCTCGACGTAATTCTACAGTAGCAGGATGTCGAGGTCCGAAAGTTTGGTGTACTGGATATATGCAAAGGCGTATGTCAGCCAGCCTTGGGGGTTGACGCAGTCCAGTTTGCCGGTCTCGATGAGGGAGTAACAAATGGCTGCGCTTTTAATTCCTTTTTTTGGACCCGAGTAACAAATGCTTTTTTGGGTCCAAAGCTGTGGGTCGCTTTGCTTGCTAAGCTGTGTTGCTGTCGATGTCTAAGAACCCATGTTCCAGATAGGCTCAAACCTTCGGAATACGGGTCACGGCATAGAGGGTCACGCTGGCCAGTTTTCGTTTTGCCGGAGATGTTCTCGACCACTCGCGCCAATGCCGTTCTGCAGTTTTACAAGGGGTCTCCGGAGTTTGCGAAGGTGCTCACTGACTGGTTACGGGATAGCGAAGACAGCTCTCCGGAATCGGGGGTCAGGCGACACCTGCTCAACGGTAACGCCGCCAATTCTAATGACAATGAAAAGACCATAGCTACCAACGATTAATCTACATCGCTGTGCATTAGGACGATCCCTTGTCCTTGACGCTCCCTTTGGGGATAGACTTACTATTTTCAGTGCACAAAAATATTGCGACGCGTGAACATTACCGGCGGCCGTTTTGGGCGATTTAAGACTCTAAGCTGATATCTCCTTTTGCCGCCCGAGCAGGCCAAGATAACAGGTTCGGGTTTGGCAGTCCGAGGGAAGCTATCAGCATCCCTCAAGTCTTTTTGGCGGGTGCCTTTTTCGCCACCGGTTTTTTTGCAGGCGCTTTCTTCGCGGCTGGTTTCTTCGCCGCAGGCTTCTTTTTCGCGGCCGGTTTTTTACGAGCGGGCTTTTTCTTGGGCGCTTTGGCTTCCTTTATCGCAATATATTCTAGCGCCATGTCGATGTTGACGCCGTCAACATCCTGACCGTTGGGAATAGTGGCGTTGATTTTGCCCCATTTGACGTAGGCGCCGTAGCGGCCGTCCAAAATCTGGATCGGCGCGTCATCGGTCGGGTGTTTACCGAGGTCTTTGAGCACATTTTGCGTCCGGCCTTTACCGCGCGACGCTTTCTTTTCCTCAATCAGCGTGACCGCGCGGTTGAGGCCGACTTCCCAGACTTCATGCACCTCACCCAGTGACGCGAACGTGCGCTGGTGGACGACATAAGGACCGTAGCGACCAATGCCGGCGCTGATGGGCTCACCATCTTCAGGGTGTTTGCCAATTTCGCGCGGCAGGCTCAACAGTTGCAGCGCTTTATCGAGATCAATGGACTGCCAGTTCCAACCTTTGGGCAGGCTGGCGCGTTTGGGCTTCGGCTTGGGTTTGGCGTCCGGGTCTGTATCGGCGGGCAGGGCCAACTCAACATAGGGGCCAAAGCGGCCCGTCTTGAGCCAGACGGCGTCGCCGAGTTCTGGATGTTTGCCGAGTTCCGTGTCTTGCGCTTCGCTGTCTTCGCCGTCGCCTCCGCCGAACGGACGGGTGAATTTACATTCTGGATAGTTGGAGCAGCCGACAAAGGCGCCGAATTTACCGAGTTTGAGTGACAGTTCACCGTCATCACAGCTAGTGCATTTGCGCGGATCAGAGCCGTCTTCTTTCTCGGGGAAGGCGACTGTTTTCAGCGCGATATTCAATGCGTCGAGAACATGCGTAATGCGCAGCTCTTTGGTGCCGTCGACATGGGTCGAAAACTCGTTCCAGAAAGTGGACAGCATCTGCTTCCATTCCAGATCGCCCGCACTAATTTTGTCGAGCTGTTCTTCGAGGTCGGCCGTGTAATTATACTCGACATATTTGGCAAAAAACTCTTCAAGGAATGCGGTCAGCAAGCGCCCTTTGTCAGACGGCGTAAAGCGACGCTTATCCAGCGTGACATAGTCGCGATCTTGCAAAACCTTGAGGATCGAGGCGTAGGTGGACGGGCGGCCAATGCCGAGTTCTTCCATCCGTTTGACCAAGCTTGCTTCTGAGAAACGTGGCGGCGGCTGCGTGAAATGCTGCTCGGCGTCGACTTTTTTGGCGTCCGTATCTTGGCCCTGTTTGAGGGGCGGCAGCAATTTGCCGTCATCTGCACCATCATCAGATTTGGATTTTGGCGCTTCGTAGAGTTTCAAAAATCCATCAAAGCGAATGACTTGCCCGGAGGCCCGCAAGGCGAGGGAATCGCGGGTATCAACGACGGTGACCGTTGTGCGTTCCAATTTAGCCGAGGCCATTTGGCTGGCGGTGGCGCGTTTCCAAATCAGCTCATAGAGGCGCTTCTCGTCGCCGGACAGATTAAGGCTGGACGGAGTGCGGCCAAAGCCTGTCGGCCGGATCGCTTCGTGGGCTTCCTGTGCATTTTTGGCTTTGGATTTATACATCCGGGCCGAAGATGGCAGGTAATCATCGCCATAGTTTGACGCGATGGTCGCGCGGCAATCGCTGACCGCTTCGCCGACCATGGAAACGCCGTCAGTCCGCATATAGGTGATCAGCCCGACAGTTTCGCTGCCGATATTGACGCCTTCATAGAGTTTTTGTGCCGTCTGCATGGTGCGTGTGGCGGAAAAGCCGAGCTTGGAGCTGGCTTCCTGCTGCAGGGTGGAGGTGGTGAAGGGCGGGTAGGGGTTGCGCGTCAGGGGTTTCGCCTCGACCGATTTGATCGACAGGCTTGCGGCTTTGACTTTGGCTTCGGCATCTTTCGCTTTGGCTTCATCATTGAGGCTGAATTTGTCGAGTTTTTCGCCATCCAATCGGACGAGGGCGGCGGAGAACGCGCCGGACGAGGTGCTCATATCGGCTGTGACAGACCAATATTCGCGGGGATTAAACTGTTCAATCTCGGTTTCGCGTTCTGTGATCAGTCGCAGCGCGACAGATTGAACCCGCCCGGCCGAGCGGGCGCCGGGCAGCTTGCGCCACAACACGGGCGACAGTGTAAAACCGACGAGATAGTCTAGCGCGCGGCGGGCCAGATAGGCGTCGACAAGCTCTTGGTCGAGTTCGCGCGGGTTATTGATCGCGGTCAGGACTGAGTTTTTGGTGATCGCATTAAAAACAACGCGCTCAATCGGCTTGCCTTTAAGCACTTTTTTCTTGCCGAGCAGTTCGAGCAAATGCCAGCTAATCGCTTCACCTTCCCTGTCCGGGTCGGTCGCGAGGATGAGTTTGTCGGCATCTTTGAGCGCGTCTTCGATGTCTTTGATGCGTTTGCGCGACCGCGTATCCATCGCCCACGACATCGCGAAATCATTGTCTGGATCGACTGATCCGTTCTTAGACGGAAGGTCGCGGACATGGCCAAAACTGGCCAGCACGCGGTATTCGCTGCCTAAATATTTCTCAATGGTCTTCGCTTTGGCGGGCGATTCGACGACGACAAGGTTCATTGTAATCCTGTCCAATAAGGCGCGATATATAGAGACACGATCACGCAAGGGATGCGGCGCGCCATGTGGATGGCGCGGCGGTCTATGTCAATCCGGTGGCCCAGATAGAGCCAGACAGAGACAGATGAGAGTAGCCGCCGCGCGATCGGGGTCTCGTTCGAGCGAGCCTTGAGACCGCATCTGGCTCCAAAGCTTATAATCACGCCATCGGCCTTGGGCGTCGCCTGATAATATCGCCATCGCGCGGCGATAATATTGTAAATACAACTTTTGGTCGTTTGAAATTTATACTCACTACTTTTACGGGTGGTGCAAGTGGGAGGTATAATGTGGCAATGAACAAGACGCGGATAAGTCTCGCAGATTTAGCGAATATGGAGGAGGCAGAGGTCATCGACTATCTGCTCGAACTCTCTGTGGAGCTGTCAGAGATAGCGCTCGAAGCGGGAAAGCCGAAGGCTTCAGCCTTGATGACTTTGGCGGCGAGCAACCTTCGGACCGGAACGGGGCGCGCATAGACGCGTGTCATGAAATGGCAGGCAGGCCAGGCGGGGATGTCAGACGGTGCATTCTGCGCACATCAACAGCGTGAAACTCGTCCGTCAACTTCAACCAATATCTCGGCGTTCAACTCCATTTCCAACAAGGCGGCGGCAGCCAGACCGGCGGGCACGCCGGAGGTACGGATCAGATCGTCTTTATGAGTTGGCGTAAACGAGGCGGCTTGTAGAAGGGCTTTTTTCGCGCGTGCGATATCCGCCTGAGCCCGCGTGCTATCGAACGGCGCGCTATCAAACCCATCACTTGGGTCGAACAGGCTAGTCGGCATTGCATCGGCGCGGGCGGTCTCAAGGCAATCAAGCACATCTTGCGTGGTCTCAATCAAGGCCGCCCCTTGTCGGATCAAACGATTGCAGCCTTTGGTACGTGGGTCCAGCGGACTACCGGGTGCGGCCATGACTTCGCGGTTTTGTTCCAGCGCGTAACGCGCGGTGATTAAGGTGCCTGAGCGTTCTGCCGCCTCAATCACGACGACACCCAGAGACAGTCCAGAGATCAAGCGATTGCGCCGTGGGAAATCCCGAGCCGTTGCGCGATACCCCAGCGGCGATTCGGAGACGAGCAGTCCGCGCGCGCGCATATCGAGATTCAGCTCCGTGTTTTGCTTGGGGTAGATATGATCGACCCCGCCGCCCAGAACACCGACCGTTCCAGTGTTCATGGACGCCGCATGGGCGGCAGCGTCAATGCCGCGCGCGAGGCCTGAGACAATCGTCAAGCCGGCATCCCCCAATTCACCGGCAATTTGCGCGGCGAACTTTTGGCCGATGGCAGACGCATTGCGGGAGCCAATAATGGCGACGCAGGGCCGGGACATGAGAGAGGCGTCGCCCCAAACGCTGATAAGCGGGGGGATGGGATCAACCGCGCGGAGCAAATCCGGGTAGTCCGGCTCAATCGCACAGAGGATACGAACGCCGAGACGGTCGCTGGCGTCCATCTCCGCTTCGACTTGGTCTCGGCTCGGCGGATGAATGTCTTTGCGACGGATCAGAGTGGGGAGGTTTTCGAGCGCCTTTGCGGCGGATCCGAACCGTCCTAATAAGCCCCAAAAGGCGACAGGTCCGACGGTGTGGGTCCGATATAAACGGATCCAGTCGCGGCGTTCCGCAAAGGAGAACTCGCGTGTCTGCATTAGTCTTTTTGGCCGATTTTTGATTCTGTGCCCGCTTTGAGACGGGCTATGTTGTCACGATGTCGCCAAATAATGAGGACAGTCATAAAGGCAATCATGGCCGTGACGGGCCACGGGAAAAACATGACCGACACAGCGGTCGAAAAGGCGGCGGCGCAGAGTGCGGCCGCAGAGCTATATTTTGTCGTGAACGCAACCAGCAGCCAGGTTCCGGCGGCCACTAATCCAACCGGCCAGACAAGTCCCAACAGGGCTCCGAAGAATGTTGCGACGCCTTTACCGCCCTTAAATTTAAGCCAGATTGGATAGCAATGTCCAAAGAGTGCGGCGGCAGCGGCGATATATTGCAACGGCGCCCCAAACAGCTGCAGCGCAATATAGCCCGCCCCTGCGGCTTTGCCGGCGTCGAGGAAAAGGGTCAGCGCCGCGACGCCTTTATTGCCCGTTCGAAGCACATTCGTGGCCCCAATATTACCGGACCCAATCTCGCGAATGTCCGGCCCACCCGTGAGACGCGTGAGCAACAGTCCAAAGGGGATGGATCCGAGGATATATCCGATGAGCGCAGTGAGGGCAAAATCCATAAGGGTGAATTGCAGGAGCTGGGCCGGGGAGTCAAAGAGAGATGAATGAGGTGGGGCGGATAAATGGGTGGTGACGACTTCGCGCATTCTGATTATATTGCAAGGCACTGTCAGAGACACGATTGCAACAAAGCCCTCGACCCGCGCGCCGCGTTAGATCACCACAGTCCCTTAAGTCCCGAACGGCCCCTTTTTTGATCGCTTGTCTTTGCGATTGTCCCCCGTTAGCTGTTTTTTTGAAACGGGGCGATTTAAACTGAGCGACGTTCGTTCGTCACATGATGCCCCAATGTCTGTTGCCAATGGGGGAATGTTTGCGATAGCGGATTTTGCGCCCTTTGGGGCGCATGTCCTAAAGGACAAGCTCGACGACCCGCTGCGCGGCAGACCCTATCGGGTCAACGAGCTAGACTTGGAGGTACCACCCGGAATCGAACCGGGGTGGCTGGATTTGCAATCCAGAGCGTAACCACTCCGCCATGGTACCATCCAAGACGACGCCTTTACCAAGGGGACGGGGCGGCGTGCAACGTTTATTCTTCAGACGTTGCAGTTAATGTGCATGATCGTCGTGCAAAAACGGTCGCCCCTCACAGACGATAGGGTGCCATGCGCGCAACGGCGTTGCGGGAGACAGCCTGCGCGGCTAGGAGGCAGACTGAAACCTGTTCTGATTAGACGTCTCAAGGACCGCTCCCCATGCCCCAGTTCGATTTCGACGCCGCGCGCGAAACGATGGTCGAAAGCCAGATCCGCCCGTCGGATGTGACCGATCTCAAACTTTTGGCTGCCTTTCGACGGATGCCGCGCGAACGCTTCGTGCCTGCGGCAAAAATGGCGCTCGCTTATGGCGATATAGTGCTCAATTACGGCGATGGGCGGAGTCTTTTGCTGCCACGTGATTTTGCGAAATTGGTGCAGGCGGCAGACATTCAACCCGATGAAGTCGTGCTCGATATCTCCTGTGCACGCGGATATTCGACGGCGATCTTGTCCAAACTTGCAGAAACAGTCGTCGGGCTGGAAACGGATGACGAAACGGTTGATCGGGCGACGGCGCTATTGACCGATTTAGACGTGGTCAACGCGGCCGTTGTTAAAGGCGACCTCAAACGCGGAGCCCCGGAGCATGGGCCATTTAATGTCATTATCGTAGGCGGCGCGGTGCCAGAGGTGCCCCAAGCTTGGTTGGGCCAATTAGCGAATGGCGGGCGTTTGGCCGTCATCGTCAAGGATGGTCCGATTGGTCGAGCGACGATTTTCACCAAATCCGGCAATGCCGTTGGTGACCGTGTTGTATTTGACGCGCATGCACCGTTCTTGTCTGGGTTTGAACCCGCCGACAGCTTTGTCTTCTAGCCATTTTTCTTGATCGAACCGCTATGCGTGTTTTCCGTAACATATTGCTGATGTCGAGCGCGGCCCTGTCCGTGTCCATTGGTCTTGTCATGGTGGCCCCTGCGTTCGCACAACAAGCCGTCTCAGAGCCCCAAGCCGACACATATGAAACGGATACGCTGCAGACGGTTCTAGCCAGCGTCTACCGCAGTAATCCACAATTGCTGGGGGAACGAGCCCGCCTGCGGGAGATCGACGAAAACTATATTCAAGCGCGGGCGCAGGGGCGCCCCTCTTTGACGGCTGGCGCCGATCTGTCTTTACAAGCGACTCGGTCGCCGGGCGATGGGGCGAACCCATTTATTCCGGCGGGTGAAGGCGGTTGGACCGATACAACGCCGAACGCGGGGCAGCTCATTGCCATCCAGCCGCTTTATCAAGGCGGCCGGGTCAAAGCGCTCAAGCAGCAAGCGAAGGCCAGTATTATGGCGGCGCGGGCGGGGCTAGAAAATGCGGAAAACTCGATCTTCCTGTCTGCTGCGAATGCTTATGTTGATGTGCTGCGTGACGAGGAAACCGCGCGTATTCGGCGCAATAATGTTCGGGTGCTGACGCGGCAATTAAGTGCTGCGAATGAGCGTTTCGAGGTCGGGGAGGGAACCCGGACCGACATTGCCCAATCTGAATCCCGTCTTGCCGGGGCTGAAGCCGGGCTAGCGCTAGCGGATGCACAGATCGAAAGCAGCCGGGCGCTATTTGTGCGGTTTGTCGGACGTATGCCCGATCAGCTGTCTCCCGTACCAACCTTTGTCGTGCCGGAGAGTCTCGATCAGGCGATGGCCTTAGCGCGTAATAATAATCCGCAGTTGCTCGCCGCTTACTATAATGAGCTGGCCGGAACAGCCGCGATTGATGTCGCCAAAGCGGCGGGACGACCCACGGTAAGCTTGCAAGGGTCTCTGGTTCGCTCGCGCGGGACATTGCTCGGATTTCAAGATACGGATCAGGCAACAATTGGCGCCAATCTCAGTGTGCCGATTTTCAGTGGCGGGGCCAATGCGTCGCGGGTTCGCCAGGCCAAACACGCTAAAACGCGGCTGGGTTTTGAGGCGCGGGATGTTGAACGGGCCGTCGATCAGACGATCACCCAAATTTGGGCGCAAATGACGGCTGCCCAACGCATTGTCGAGACGAGTAAGCGGCAGGTCGCCGCTTCAGACGTCGCATTCGAAGGCGTGTCACTGGAACAGCAAGTCGGTACGCGGACACAATTGGACGTTCTGGACGCGGAGCAAGAAACGCTCAACGCTAAGCTGACCTTGATCAATGCTGAACGAGACTATGACGCGTCCGTGTTTCAACTCCTGTCGACCATCGGCGTGCTGGATGCGGATGGGATTGATTTACCCATCGCCATACATAATCCGGACACCCATTTCTCTGATCTACGCGATGACCGCTTTAAGCGAGCGGGCGATCGTTTCATTCCTGATGCTTTGCGCAAGAGCGAAGCGGAATTGCCAAGCCTGGGGCAGGGGTCTGTGACGATCGTGACGTCCGAGGATGACGTCTTTGGCCCTGATGAAGTCGTTGTATTCCCAGACGATTTTATTCCCTCTGACGGCGGGTAAGAAAAAGGGAATTCCCTCGTGGATTGTGGATAGACCCGCCTAGACAAGTGGTTAATCATCGCTTAACTCATTGTTACGTAAGGCCCGTCAACTGATTCTGGGCTCTTAAAAGGGGGATTGCGAGAAGGTATGTCTGAGCAGACTCCCGAATCCACAGCGAATACAACTGACGAGGACGGCTTTGCCGCTGCCGAGTCAGAGCCGAGTATGGAAGACATTCTCGCCTCTATCCGCAAAATTATTTCTGACGATGCCGACCCTTTGCCGCTGGACGGTCCGGGCGTTGCGCCCGTCGTAGAGGTCGCTGCGGCGGAGTTATCTCCTACTGCAGACAGGGTGGCAGAATTATCCCCATCACTCGACGCTGATACTGACGTGTTTGATCTCGACTCGCTTCTCGGCGAATTGGATGGTGTCGAACCCTCTGGATCACAAGCTAACACCTTCGCCGATGCCCTTGGTATCAGTGATATGGCGTCGCTAGACGATGATCTTGCGATTCCTGAGCTCGAAGTAGAGGCGGCGACGGCTGAAACAGTCGCGGTCGATGAAGTCGAAGATGATATGGACCGGCTCATGAGTGAGCTGCTGGTGGATATGGATGAGCCGACCTCGGCCCCTCTTCCAGAAGGCCCGCTCGCAGCCGCAGTCGCGCCGCAAGCGGCGTCTGATGACGCTGAAATGGATGTCGTCAAATCGCTTATGGCGGATCTGACGGATGATGATGTGGAGCCATCCGCAAACGCAACCCTGTCCGATGATCTCGATATTGATGCGATGATGGATGAAATCGGGGCTTTCGATATTGAGCCCCCATCCGACACAGTGTCTGAAACAGGTGTGTCCGACGCGAATGATCTCGATATTGATGATTTAGACACGATGGAAGACGATATTTTCGAGAGCATCCTTGAGATGACCTTGGATGATGAAGTCAAAGCCTTCGACGCGGCGTCTGAACGCGATTCAAGGGGGCCAAGCCTCGCTGACATTGCGGCAGCCGCTGAAGCTGAGGCGATTGTTGAGCCTGCCGTCATGGTCAAGTCAGCCGCTGTTCTCGGCGCTAAATTGCAAAAGGCTGAGACGCCGACTTCCGCAGAGACAGACAACACGTCCTCTGAGACGATTAAACCCGCCCCCGCCAAACCGACCCCTTCCGAAATGGAGACACCCATGCCGAGCGCTCTTCGCTCCGACGCGATTCTTGACGATGTGACTGAACAGGCCACAATGACGGCGTTTGCTGAACTTAACCAAGTTGTTGAAGACAAAGCGATCCTGTCAGAACGCGGTCCTCGCATTGGTGATCTGGTGCAAGATGCGCTCAAGCCGATGCTCAAGGAATGGCTGGACGAGAACATTCAAGCGATCGTCGAACGCGCCGTCGCCAAAGAAGTCAAACGCATCGCGGACGGCAAATAAGCGGATCGCGTCGTCGGGCGTTAAACCCCGACTTAACAATTGCAATTGCCTGCGCTAAGTGGGCCGTGATCACACCCGCCCCCGGCACAGGCCGACATGGGGGCGGGTCTTTTTTGTTGAGTGAACCATGTCCGAGATTAGTCCCGAAAACACGTCCGACTTGCCCAAGCATTTCGACCCAAAAGAGGCCGAGCAGCGGCTTTATCAGGCATGGGAAGTGGCGGGCTGTTTCAAACCGTCGATGGATGACGCGAAGCCGCCCTTTTCGATTGTCATCCCGCCCCCCAATGTGACGGGCAGCCTGCATATGGGGCACGCGGTCAATAATACGATTCAGGATATTCTGGCGCGTTTTCACCGGATGCGCGGTTTTGATGTGCTGTGGCAGCCGGGCACAGATCACGCGGGCATTGCGACGCAGATGGTGGTCGAGCGCAAGTTGGCCGAGGAACAGCGCCCGCGCGCGGGTATGACTCGCGATGAATTCACGGCGGAAGTTTGGGATTGGAAAGCCGAATCTGGCGGGATTATCACGGAGCAACTCCGCCGTTTGGGCGCGTCGTGTGATTGGTCG
Organism: Litorimonas sp.; assembly: GCA_051251645.1. Classification (GTDB taxonomy): domain Bacteria; phylum Pseudomonadota; class Alphaproteobacteria; order Caulobacterales; family Maricaulaceae; genus Litorimonas. The sequence goes on from JBPOEY010000001.1 coordinate 744,797, forward strand.
CGCGAGAAGTTCACCCTCGGCGATCCGGACGATCCGTCCGATAAAATGGCCGAGGCCGTGACCAAAGCCTTCGTCGAGATGTATAATGATGAGCTGATTTATCGCGATAAGCGTCTGGTCAATTGGGACCCGTATTTTCAGACCGCGATCTCCGATCTCGAAGTTGAAAACCGCGATGTGGACGGCCATTTCTGGCACTTCAAATATCCGCTCGCGGATGATGTGACCTATACTTACGTCGAGAAAGACGAGGACGGTAACGTCACTCTATCTGAGGAGCGCGACTATATTTCGATTGCGACGACTCGCCCCGAAACGATGCTCGGGGACGGCGCGGTGGCCGTGCATCCGGACGATGAGCGCTATGCGCCGATTGTCGGTAAAATGGTCAAGTTGCCGCTCTGTGACCGCTTGATCCCGATCATCACGGACGAATATCCAGACATGGATTTCGGCTCCGGCGCGGTGAAAATCACCGGCGCGCATGACTTCAACGATTATGAGGTCGCCAAACGCAATAACATTCCGATGTATTCCCTCATGGGGACCAAAGGGGAGATGATTGCGTCCGACATCATGCCGGAAAAATATGTCGGCATGGATCGGTTTGATGCACGCACAGCGGTCGTCGCCAATATCGATGCTGAGGGTCTGTTAATCCGGGTCGAAGATAAAAAGATCATGCAGCCGTTTGGGGACCGCTCCAACGCCGTGATTGAACCGATGCTGACGGATCAATGGTTCGTGGCGGCGGACAAGCTCGCAGGCGAAGCCATGGCGGCTGTGGCGCGCGGTCATGCTCAACAGGCCGACTCAGGCCGACTTGATCGGCCTGCCCATGTTGCGGACTCGCGATCCTCGGATCAAGACGAGGCATCTGTCCATGGACCCGCCGATCAAGTCGGCGGGAGTGGTGGAGGGCGCGACCCCGGCGCGACCCGCTTCATTCCCGAAAACTGGAAGAAGACCTATGATCACTGGATGGAGAACATCCAACCGTGGTGCATTTCACGGCAGCTCTGGTGGGGGCACCGCGTTCCGGCGTGGTATGGGCCTAACTTAAATGTATCCGAAGGCGACAAAATTTTTGTCGCGGAAAATACCGAACGGGCAATTGAATTAGCGAGAGAATACTACGGCCAAAACGCTAATGTCTCCATATCCAAAGACGATGGTGTCACCTTCTTTTCTGTTGGTGATGAGAACAATCAAACTGAAATAGAAATTACACAAGACTCCGACGTCCTAGACACGTGGTTCTCCTCTGGCCTTTGGCCCTTCTCGACTCTCGGGTGGCCGGAGAACACGGCGGAGCTTGAGAAGTTCTACCCAACCTCCGTTCTCGTCACGGCCTTCGATATCATCTTCTTCTGGGTCGCCCGGATGATGATGCAGGGCCTCCATTTCATGGACGAAGTCCCGTTCAAGGATGTCTATATTCATGCGCTGGTGCTGGATGAGCAGGGCAAGAAAATGTCCAAATCAATCGGCAATACGATTGACCCGCTCGACCTCATCGACGGTGTGACGCTTGATGCATTGATCGAAAAGCGTACGCGCGGTTTGAAAAACCCCGAGAAAGCGCCGCAAGTCGCCAAGTCCACGCGCAAAGCTTACCCCGACGGGTTCGACGCCTTCGGCGCGGATGCGCTGCGCTTTACATTGGCCGCGATGGCCGGGCAGGGGCGCAATATTAAACTCTCCGTCGACCGCGTGGCGGGATACCGCAATTTCGGCACGAAGCTGTGGAACGCCGCGCGCTTTGCGCAGATGAATGGCTGTCGCGCGCAAGCCGGGTTTGATCCCAAATCCGTCGAGAGCGCGCTCAACCAATGGGTCATCGCCAAAACGGCAGACGCCGCGACGGAGATCACCCGATGTATTGAAGCCTACCGCTTCAACGACGCCGCCGACGCCGCCTATAGCTTTGTCTGGGGCACGGTCTGCGATTGGTATATTGAGCTGACCAAGCCGGAACTCCTCGGTGACACGCCGGGCGAAACCCAAGCGACGATGGCATGGGTGCTCGATCAATCATTCAAATTGCTTCACCCCTTCATGCCGTTCATCACCGAAGAGCTCTGGTCGCAGACTGGTGACCGCGAGGGCTTTGTCATGCTCTCGGAGTGGCCAGAATTTGAAGCCGCGCCTGTCGGTGATGATATTGATTGGCTGATCCGTTTGATTTCAGCGTTGCGCTCAGTGCGGGCCGAAATGAACGTCCCGCCGTCGCGCAAGGCGGCGCTGGTCGTGATCGGCGCAGAGGATGCGCGGTTTACCACATTTGCCGATGCGCTCGGTCGCTTGGCCCGCGTGGACAGTATCGCGTTTGCCGAAATCGCGCCCGATGGGGCGTTGCAGACGGTTGTCGACGGCGTCAGCTACGCCATTCCGATGGACGGGCTGATCGACGTGGCGGCGGAAACAAAGCGCCTCGACGCCGCGATTGCAAAAGCGGAAGGTGAGATCGCCAAGATCGACAAGAAACTTGGGAATGAGAAGTTCGTCGCTGGTGCGCCGGAGGCTGTGGTACAGTTACAAAAAGACCGCCGCGTTGCCTATGCGGACGAGGTCACGAAATTGCAGGAGGCGCGCGCTGCGTTTGGTTAATGCACGAATTTCAAACACGTCACGCTGAATTTAACGGCTTCTCGGAGTTTTTTGATCGAGAGGTCTTTCCGGAATTGGCTGCGCGTGACGGGGTGCGTACCAAAGCTGTACGAAATGGTATCATAGCGGGGGTCATCACGACGATTGTGGTGTTAGCCATTGCGTCCGCTGTCTTCTTAAAGACCGAGGAAACAGGGATCGGATTTTTCATCGGCTTAGCCGCTTTCGGTATCGGCTTTATGGTCTTTCATCTCGTCACCTCCGATATTCGGGAAGAGACGAAAACCCGAATCGTCAACGCCATCGTTGGCTTCGTCGGGTGGGATTTTAGGGCTGAAGTCTCGGACTATAATGTCGTGCCATATCAAGCGTTGTTTCTCGTCCCGAACTCGGTGGACCGACACGCCTTCGAAGATAGCCTATCGGGTCAGGCGCATGGGGCTGGGTTTCGTTCTGTTGAAGCTCACCTTGAGAAGGAAAGCCGGAACAGCAAAGGCAATAAAACGTGGAGGACAGTGTTTCGCGGCCAACTCATGACACTCGATTTTCCGACGAAGACCTTTGGACGGACCATTGTGCTGCGCGACAAAGGCTGGTTCAACTCTAAGAAACAAGCGGACATGAAACGGATTGGCCTCGTCGATCCTGTGTTCGAGAAAACATTCGAAGCTTACGGCACGGACCAAGTCGAAGGGCGCGTGATCCTCGATCCGGCCTTTATGCAAAAAATGGTCGATCTGGAGCGAGCCGTCGCAGGAAGGAACATCCGGTTCGGATTTGATCAAGATAAGCTTTTCATCGCTGTGGAGACCAAGGACCAGTTCGAGGCCGGTTCGATGTTTAAGGCGCTCACCACACCCGACCGGACGCAGAAAATTCTCGATGAAGTGGGGGCTGTGTTCGACATTGTCGATACGCTGTTGAAACGGGAAAAAAATCCGTCTTTGCCCTATTAAGCAGGAATCACCACACCTCGTTAATGACTCGCCGTTAACCATGATTCTATGTCAGGATTCGGCTCAAACGGAACGGTTGATCTGCAAGATTTGCGGGTGAAACTCTATGACCTTTTAGGTCATCGCTATTCCGCCGTGTCGCCGTCGCCCGGGGCGCTCATGCTGCTGCAAACGGCGAATATGCTTCAGTCCCCAAACGGTCTCTTTCGTTGTCGGGGACGGATAAGGGGCGTGAGCTTTAACAGCAAACGGTTCAGCGTGCAGGAAGTTTGCGCCAATATTGGTGACTATGACGCGGAAGCCGGCTTTGATGGGCTGATCCTGTCCCTGTCGCATGCCTTGCCGATTTATGGCCGCACAGTTGTGTTGCCGGATCGAGGCGATCAAAATCCACGGCATATTGATGGCATGAAACGGGTTACGTTTCCAACGCGAACCTTTGATGCCAAATTGGACGTCTATGCAGATGATCAAGCCGAAGGACGTTTGCTCATACGGCCAAGTTTCATACAGCGATTTGTCGACTTAAGCGCGGCGCTGAGCGCAGGTCATGCCAGTGTCGCCTTTGTCGGCCGACAAATGCACGTGGTGCTTCCAACAGGCGGCTCGACGCGCTTTTCTGGTGATTTGACCTTTTATAAACATGACGCTGCAGCAGACCATATTGCGGGTGAAATTGGCCGTATTTTCGATGTCATTTCCCGGGTGGATGCTTTGCATGCCAGTGCTGATCGGCATTATTCGGCAGAGCGGGGTAAGGCACGCGAGAGCTATTACCGCATGAAATCTCAATCCGTTACCCCGATGATCAAGGCGGCGATGAAAGCCGGAATTGTCACAGATAGTCGGCGGGCTAAATATCTGACGCATGAAGCCGCAATGATTGATCCAGCCTTGCACGGGCTGATGATACCCAGCGCTTAAGCGTTATAGCGCGCGACTGATGAGCCAGACGAGATAAGCCAGATAAGCGGCTAGCATCACGGCCCCTTCCCAGCGCATAACTTTGCGGTGAGTGGCCGCGAAGATAAACATCAAGATTGTTGCGCCTAAGAGCACCGCCCCATCGATCCACGAAAACCCCGCCGCGCTTGTGTCAAATGACAGCGGAAAGAATACGCCCGTGATGCCAAGAATGGCGAGGCCGTTGAAAATGTTGGAGCCAACAATATTGGCGAACGCCAATTGGTTCTCGCGCTTCAAGGATGCCAAGATCGACGCCGTCGCTTCGGGCAAGGATGTGCCAATCCCGACAATGGTAATCCCGATTAGCGCTTCGGAAATACCGTAGCCGCGTGCAATCGCGCTGGCGCCGCGGATCAAGCCTTCAGCCCCGAGCACAAGCAAGGTCACGCCAGCAAAGACGAACATCATATCGATGGGGAAGGGCTTGTATATTTTCGTCGGATTGACGGGTTCGGCGGGCAAGCGAATGTCGGCGCGAATCGAGAGAAACAGATAGACGACAAAGGCCAAGACGAGGGCCGCGGCTCCGAGAATCGGGATGCCGCCGAGAATGATCCAAACCATGCAGCCGACTGAACTAGCCAGCACAAAGCCGACATCGCGGCGGAGTTCAGTCACTTGTGTCGCAATCGGCAGGATGAGAGCCGAGACGCCCAAAATCATCAGCACATTAGCAATGTTGCTGCCGAGCACATTGCCAAACGCGATATCGTTAGCCCCTTTCGCCGCAGCGCCAAAGGTCGCGACGAATTCCGGCATGGAGGTACCAAAACCAAGGAGCAGGACCCCGATGAGAGCCCGAGACAGTCCAAAGCGCTCGGCAATGCCGACGCTACCGCGGATAAGCATTTCACCGCCCGCCACCAGCAGGGCCAGCCCACCAATAACAAGAATCAGGTTCAAGCTTTACTGACTTTCAGGGGTCGTGATTTCGATGCCGTCGAGATCATCGGACAGCAGAATTTGGCAACAGAGACGGGAATTATCCTGAACATTCTCGGCAAAATCGAGCATGCTGTCTTCCATGTCTTCTCTGGGCTTAAGTTTAGCCATCCACGCGTCAGCGACGTAAACATGGCAGGTCGCGCAGGCGCACGCGCCCCCGCAATCGGCATCGATGCCGGGAATCATATTGGCGACGGCTGCTTCCATGACGGATGTGCCGTTTTTCGCTTCGACTTCGCGGGTCTCACCTGTGTGATCGCGAAAAATAACTTTGGCCACGGTCGCTCCTATTACCACTACGGACTGTGCTGCGGGTTAGTTAAGCGCTTGCCCTCAAAAGGCAAGGCGGTAGATGCGTGAGTAAGGTGAGTACGATCAAACTAAAATCCGAAACCGACACGCTAGCCTTGGGCGCGCGTCTGGCCTCCGTCCTGCGGGCCGGGGATGTCGTTTTTCTGTCTGGCGGTCTTGGCGCAGGCAAGACCACGCTCGCACGCGGGCTGATCCAATCGCGTCTCGGCGATATTGATGTCCCGTCACCGACTTACACGCTCGTCCAAGCCTATGACTGGGGCGCAGTGGAGTTATGGCATTGCGACCTCTATCGATTAGACCGTCCGGATGATGCGTATGAGCTTGGGCTGATGGATGCGATGGGCGAGGAGATCGTGCTCATCGAATGGGCGGATAAGTTGGGCTCGCTCTGTCCCGATGGCGCCATGCGCATCGATTTAAGCTTTGACGGCGACAGCCGCATCGCGACACTGACAGGCTGGGAGGGGCGAAATGTCTGAACGACGTGTATTTTTAGAAGAATTCGTCGCCCGCGCAGGGTGGGGCGAGGCGGACCGCGAGGCCATCCAAGGCGATGCCTCAACCCGCAGCTATTCGCGCTTGACCATGAACGGTCGCAAAGCTGTGTTAATGAACGCCCCAAAGGGTGACGAAGCCTTAGGCGAACCGGAGGGCGCGAGCGTCGAGATACGGCGCGCTCTCGGTTATAATGCTTTGGCGCGGCTGGCAGGACCGAATTTGGAAGCGTTTCTGACGGTGGCGCAGGAACTGTCGATGCGGGGGCTCTCTGCGCCGCATATTATCGCCGCCGATGTTGAATTGGGCTTTGTTCTGCTGGAAGATTTTGGTGAGGGTGATTATTGGCGGATTATTCACGCTGACCCCGCGATGGAACGCCCCCTCTATGAAGCCGCCGTCGATGTTCTGGCCGTAATTTATCGATCCAGTTTTCCGTCTAAACCCTCTTACCAAGGCCATACATGGCCGATCCGCGACTATGACGAAGCGGCATTGCTCGCTGAGACAGATCTGTTTCTCGATTTTTATGCGCCGGATGTGGGCCGCCCGATCAATGAAAATGCGCGAGCCGCGTTTTATGACCTCTGGCGCGCGGCATTTAAACGTCTTGAGGCGCATGCGCCGGGACTCTGTCTACGGGATTTCCACGCGCAAAATCTATTCTGGCTGCCAGACCGCAAGGGCCAAGCCCAGGTCGGCTTGATCGATTTTCAAGACGCATTATTTGCGCATCCGACCTATGACTTGGCGAGCTTTCTCGAAGATGCGCGCCGCGATGTGGATCCGACCCTGTTCGAACCGCTCAAACAGCGGTTCTGCGAGAAAGCGGGCTTGCGGTATGATGAAGATTTTCAAGCCGCTTATGCGGTCATGGCGGCGCAGCGAAATACCAAGGTGATCGGCTTTCCCGTGCGCGCGGATGTGCAGCATGGGAAGTCGCAATATCGCAGCCTGATCCCCCGGGTGCGTGCGCATTTGAAACGCGATCTATCGCATCCGGCCTGCGCTGATTTACGCGACTGGTTTGAGGTGCATGTGCCAGAGGTTATGCAATGATCGAAACGGCGATGGTGATGGCGGCGGGTCATGGCACGCGAATGCGTCCGCTGACCAATGACCGATCCAAAGCCATGGTCGAGGTCGCGGGGCGTCCGTTGATCGACCATATGCTCGACCGTCTTGCAGAGGCGGGCGTCAAACGTGCCATCGTCAATGTTCATGCCTATGCCGATCACCTTGAAGCGCATTTGAAGGCTCGGACCAGCGGACCAGAGATCATTATTTCCTGTGAACGGGACGAATTGTTGGAAACAGGCGGTGGTGTTGTGAAAGCGTTGCCCCTTTTGGGCGACGCTCCGATTTTGATCTGTAATATTGATGCGGTCTGGACCGAATTTGCGCCCGTTATCCAAGCTCTATTCCAAGCGTGGGACGCAGAGGAAATGGATGATTTATTCCTGTTGGCCCCAACGCTAGATTGTCTCGGCTTTGATGGGCCGGGTGATTTTGATATGGACCGAATAGGACGCTTGGATTGGCGAACGAGCCCGACGGCCCCGTGGGTCTATGCTGGGGTGCAGATTTTTACCCCAGCCCGCGCGAAAGGTTATTCGCAGTCACGATTCTCGCGCACTGAAATTTGGCGCAAAACCATCGCCCGTCGACGCGTCTTTGGCCTCCCGATACCGGGGTATTGGATGCATGTCGGTGATCCGGGCGCCGTCAAGGCGGCCGAAGCCGTGTTGGCAAATGAGGATGGGCCGTCCACTTGAGCACCGTCTATAATATGCCGTCGGGTGTGCCGTTCTTGCGCTCACTCGCGCACGGTTTGCAGACGCATTTTGGCGATGATCTGCAAAATGGATTAGTCCTTTTACCGACACGCCGCGCCGCCCGGGCGTTAGAATTTGCGTTTGTCCACGAAGCCGCGGCGCGCGGCGTTCAAGCGGCCCTCCTGCCGCGCCTGCGTCCACTGGCGGACGTTAATCCGGATGAACCACCGTTTGAGCCCGGAGAACTGGCGGGCCGGGTTCAACCCGCCATAGACCCTGTGCAGCGCCGATTTGAGATCGCCAAACTCGTCGCCCGTTACCACGAACGTGCATCCGATCTGCCGCTTGATCCGGCCACAGCGCTGCATATGGCAGATCCGCTCATCGACATTATGGATGATGCGGCGATGGAGCAGGTGAGCATTTCCGACCAACCGGAATGGCAACGCGTTTGCGCTGAAGCGGCAACACATTTTCAACATGCGGCGCAACTTTACCAGATTGTGGAGCAATATTGGCCGAAACGATTGGCTGAGCTGGAGATGATGGACCCGTCGGCGCGGCGTGTGGCTTTGCTGAATGCGCTTTCGGATATCTGGTCGGAGACACCGCCCGATTATCCCGTCATCGTCGCGGGCTCGACGGGCACATTGAAAGCCACGGCGCGCCTGATGCAGGTCGTCGCCAATATGCCGCGCGGGATGGTTATTCTACCGGGTCTACAGGATGAGTTACCCGACAAAGTCTGGAATTCGATTGATGCGCGTCACCCGCAATCGTCGCTCAAAGGGCTGTTGAGCGTGATGGAGATTGATCGCCAAGACGTACCAATTTGGCCGTGGGTCGTCGGGGCCGAGGACCGGTCGCTGGCGCGAAAACGTCGCCGTATTCTCGCGGAAGCTTTGGTGCCTGTCGATGCGACAGGGGATTGGTTGGAACGGATTGGGACGCTGACGACGGGCGAAGGCGCGGATGTTTTTGAGACGGCGTTAGAGACATTGTCTCTGATTGAGGCGAACACGGATGCGGAAGAGGCCCTCGCGATTGCCTTGATTATGCGCGAAACATTGGAGACGCCGGGTCGGACCGCTGCGCTCGTAACGCCGGATCAACTCCTGTCCCAACGCGTGCGAGCGCGACTGGCGCGCTGGGGTGTGGATGTTGCGATGAGCCAAGGCGTGCCTGTCGAACAAACACCGATTGGTGTGTTCCTCACATCCCTGCTGGAGCTGGCACAAGACCCGGACGGTCCGATCGAAATCGCCCTCACTCTCTCCCAGGAGTTGACGTCCTTGGGCCAAGCTATCGGCGACGTTAAAGCAGAATGGGAAATTATAGAGCGTAAATATTACAGGGGGTTAAGGCCGCATATTGATGTAGTCGGTGCGTTGGATTTAGTGCAATCTCTCTTTGCAGCCGCCGAGCCGCTTCTGAAACTAGAAGGCAAAGTCACCCCCGATATTTGGGCGGCAGCGCTGATCGACACGGCGAATGCTTTGGCTACAACGGACACGACGTTTGGCGCAGCCCGTGTCTGGGGCGCTGACGGCGGCGGGCAAGCCGCGAGTGTTTTGGATGGGATCATCACGCACGGTGCAGCGCTGCCAACCACAAACGTTGAGGGTTTCGCTCAGCTGCTGCGGTCCCTGTTACAAGGGGCTGTCTCGCGCCCCACAGGCGGCACGCATCCCAGACTACAAATTTTAGGACCACTCGAAGCGCGCTTGCTTGATGTCGACGACATTATACTAGGCGGGCTCAACGAAGGCACATGGCCAGGCGGTGTGAACGCAGGACCGTTCTTGTCGCGCGGAATGCGAGAGCAAATGAAACTGTCGCTGCCCGAACGACGTTATGGTTTGGCTGCGCATGACTTCGCCGAACTGGCGGCCAACCCGAATGTCTATCTGACACGATCCGAGAAATCGGATAGTGGGCCAACGGTCGCCAGCCGCTGGGTCTGGCGGTTGAAAACGATCATCGCGGGCACAGTGTCGCCAGCGTCAGACGAACAGCCGAAAGACTTGGAAAAGAGACAGGACGCCAAAGTGGCGGAGCTTCTCGGCACGGGTCAAAAATATCTCGATTGGGCGCGACAGATGGATCGGCCCGAAGAATTGAGACCCGTATCCAGACCTAATCCTAAACCGCCTGTCGATAAACGATGGGCACGACAGGGGCGGCAGATTTCAATTACCGGCGTGTCGAAATGGATCCGCGATCCCTATAGCGTGTTTGCCCGCGAAGTGCTGCGGCTCAAACCACTCGATGCGCTCGATGCGCCCTTAGATGCGCGCCACTTCGGCTCGGCGATGCACGAAGGGATTGAGCTTTATGTCCGGGCGGCTTTGTCCGGCGAGATCCCGGCGCTGCATGACCCGGCCAATGCGGACCACTTGCAAGCGTTCCTGCGCTCGCAGCTCCTCGCGCATGGCTTTGACGCGGATGAGGTGTTCAAGGAAACCCCACGTCTCGAAGCTGTGACAGCGGCGCTGATGGGCTGGTTTGCGCAACGTCACGCCGCGGGTTTTGATGTCGTGGGCACGGAAGTGAATGCGAAGGCTGATCTCGATGGATTGGATTTTGTCCTCAAAGGACAGCTTGATCTCGTTGAGCGCTCCCCGACCGGATATGCCTTTACCGATTTTAAAACAGGCACCCCAGCGACCGTTAAAACTGTGGCGGCCGGGTTTGATCTGCAATTGCCTTTGGCCGCGTGGTTAGCCGCACAAGGCGCGTTAGAGGGCCATAAGGCGGGAGAGACGGATCAACTGGCCTATGTGCGGATCAAAGGCTCGAATGATGATTTCTCGCACGCTTACGTCTCGGCACCCGCTCGAAACGCCGCGCCTGCAGGTGAACTGGCCGCTGAGGCGATGACGATAGTGACGAAGCTGATCACGGCCTATGATAATCCGGATACGGGCTATCCGTCGCAACCGCGCGCGCAATACACCGATGACTATGGCGACTATGATGATCTCGCGCGGCGCGATGAATGGTCGGCCATCAGCGGTCGCGGGGAGGCGTAGCATGACCCGATTGACCATTGCCGATGCCACTATTCGCCAGCGTGAAGCGGCAGACCCATCAAGGCCTCGGATCGTGAATGCGAATGCCGGGTCTGGGAAGACCAAAGTGTTGGTTGACCGAGTTTCTCGCATCTTGTTGCAAGGGACAGACCCCGATAAAATCCTGTGCTTGACCTATACGCGCGCCGCCGCGTCGGAAATGCAGCAGCGTCTGTTTGCGACCTTGTCCAAATGGTCCATCGCGCAGGATGACCGCCTCAAAGATGTGTTGGCGGACCTTTATGGCATGCCGTTCGATCAAATCCGGCCGGGCTTGAGTATTAATGTCGTGCGGACCTTATTCGCGCGCGCGCTGGAGACGCCGGAAGGCCTCAAAGTTATGACCATTCATGCGTTTTGCGAACGCATCATCGGACGCTTTCCGATTGAAGCCGGGATCATGCCCGGCTTTGCCCCGTTAGATGAGCCAGAAACGAAGGCTTTGCTGGCTGCAGGGCGGAAGGCGATTCTGGCGAAGGCGCGCGACGATGAAGATGTGCGGGCTGCACTCTATCATATGGCGAAGGCCAAGGCAGACTCGACCATTGATGGCATGATCTTTTCCGCGGCACGGGATTTTGAGACAACCCAGAAATGGGTGGAAGCCGGCGGTGTCGGGCCGTTTCGGACAGAAGCGGGTCTCGCGGCCAATGAAACGGCGGAGACGATTGCGACCTCGACATGGCAGGCAACGGATTTTGGACATGTGAGAGCGGTCGCGGCGCTCTGTGCGTCGTCCTCGTCTAAGGCGGCTCAGAGTTTTGTGGCGCTGGTCAAACAGTTGGATGCGGAAGAGGACGGCGTCACCGCCTTTGAGCTTTATTCTGATGTGTTTCTGACAAAAGATGGCTTGCCGCGAAAGCGCGTGCTGGTCAAAGGCGTCACGGATCAGGACGATTTCATCAGTGCAGGAAGCGTGGAAGCAAACCGCATTTACAGGGCTGTGCAAAAGATCAAGGCTGTCCGTATCGCTGAAATGAGCGAGGCGCTGCTGACCTTGGGTCATACGCTCGGCCAGTTTTATCAGCGCGATAAGCATGCGGCGCGGGGCTTAGATTTCAATGACCTGATCTTGAAGACCCGCGACCTTCTGATGCGCCGCGATGTGTCTGATTGGGTGGCCTACAAGCTGGACGGCGGGGTCGAGCATGTCCTGCTGGATGAAGCGCAAGATACGTCGCCTGTGCAATGGGAGATCATCGACGCGCTGACCTTGCCGTTTGAGCAGGAAAGCCCGGACCGGGCGTCGCCGCCGCGCACCTTCTTCGCGGTCGGCGACCCGAAACAATCGATCTACCGCTTTAACGGGGCGGCCCCCGAAATTTTCATGGAGAGCGTGCGCACGCGAACAGCCCCGGGTGATAGTCCCGTGCAGCTCCGCATGTCTTTCCGGTCCGCGCAACAGGTGCTCGACGTCGTTGACGGCTTATTTTTGGGCCAAGGCGGCATGGCGGCGATGTTCGACGCCACCGCGCGTCCTGAACCGTCCGATTTGGTGCGTCACGACGCTGCGCGCACGGATGACGGTCTTGTTGAGCTGTGGCCCCTTTCACCGAAGTCGGAAACGGTTGAGGAGAATGAGCCGTGGGACACGACCCCAGTGGATGGCCAAAGTGACGGTGACCCGCGTGTCCGGCTCGCGCGCGAAATCGCGTCGACAGTCGCGCACTGGATTGAGAGCGGTGAACCAGTTTTTGACCGCGATTTGAAACGCCATCGCCCCATGCATGGCGGTGACGTCTTGATTTTGGTGCAAAATCGGGTCGGAGGCCTGTTCGATGCGCTCATTAAAGCGCTGAAGGACGAGAACCTGCCCGTCGCGGGCGCGGACCGACTGGTCTTACAAGACGCGTTGGTTGTCCGGGACTTGTTGTCAATCACCCGCTTTGTACTCTTACCGCAAGATTGCCTTAGTCTCGCGGAAGCGCTCAAATCCCCTTTGTTCGGGCTAAATGATGATCAACTGTTCGCGCTGAGTGTGGATCGGGAGGGGACGCTCTGGGAGGCGGTGCAAATGCGCGCGCCGGCGTTAGCCGGGTTCATTCAAACCATTCGTGATGACGCTGGATTGGCGCCCTACGACTTCTTTGCTCGAATTCTAGATCGTAAGGGTCCGCAGGGTCTGAGTTACCGCGAATCCCTGTTTACGCGTCTTGGTTTGGAATCGCGCGAAGCGTTGGATGCGTTTCTCGCCATTGCTTTGGCTCATCAGCAGCATCAGGCCCCAAGTCTGCAACGTTTCGTGCAGACGTTTACCACGGATACGGTCGAAATTAAGCGCGACAAAGATCCGGCAGGGCGCGAAGTCCGCGTCATGACTGTCCACGGGGCAAAGGGGCTGGAAGCCCCGGTCGTCTTCTTGCCCGACACGACCCGCGCGCCGCGCGCCGCGTCTGGCGGCCTGATTAAGGCGGGTGATAGCTATATCCTTGCGCCGTCGTCCAAGGACAGCACGCCTTTGGTCGATGACTACAAGGCCGCGAATGATATTGAGGATCAACGCGAATATATGCGCTTGCTCTATGTCGCGATGACCCGCGCTGAGAGTCGCCTTATCGTGTGTGGCTATCATCACGGTGCGAAAGAGGAGGGGTATGCCGAGGGGAGTTGGTATCATTGGGTCAATAAAACGATGGTGGCGATGGCGGGGGCTGAAGATTTTGCCACAGCGTTTGACGTGGATGAGAAGACAGGTCGCCGCTATGGCGCAAGGTTGCCCCAAATTACCGATGTAACAGGCGGAAAAGCGGCTTCAAAAACGGCTTCACCTGACTGGATCCATCAAGCCGCCGCGCTCGAAATACGCAAGAATGTGACATTGTCGCCAAGCACACTTTTGGCGCGAAATGAACCGATCGCGCGTGTGCCCGGGGCAGGGCGCTTGCTGCGGGGGATATTGATCCACCGCCTGTTAGAAATTTTGCCGGACCATGCACCGTCTCGTCGTCGCGGTTTATGTGACGCGATGTTGGCAGAGCAACCCGATTTTAGCGATGCTGAGCGCGCGGCGATCCGGGATGAAGTCTTTAGTGTTCTAGATAATCCAGATTTTGCAACTGTCTTCGCAGACGGGTCTCGCGCCGAAGTCAGCTTGGCCGGTCGCGTCGCAACAATTCACGGCGGCACGGCCTTTTTGACCGCGCAAGTGGACCGGCTTAACGTCACGCCGGACACGATTTATCTTGTTGATTACAAGTCTAACCGTCCCGTGCCGACGCAGGTCGAAGACGTTGACGACAGCTATCTCGCGCAGATGGCCGCCTACCGGGAATTGGCGCGTGCGATCTGGCCGGGACGGGATGTGCGGTGCGGTTTACTCTGGACAGATACGCCCAATCTGATGTGGCTTCACGATAATGCGATGGATGCCATCTTGACGCAGGTGAACGCCGTTCCTACCTCCCAAATACACAACGCTTAAAGGAACTCCCCATGGGCACCATCGCCGTCACAGACGAGACTTTTCAATCCGAAGTTCTGAAATCCGACACACCCGTGCTCGTTGATTTTTGGGCCGAATGGTGCGCCCCCTGTAAAGCCATGGGCCCGGCGCTCGAAGCTGTGTCAGATGACATGGCGGGCAAGGTCAAAATCGCGAAAGTCAATATTGACGACGCGCCTGATACGCCGATGCGTTACCACATTCGCAATGTGCCAACGATGATGATTTTTAAAGACGGTGAAGTGGTGTCGACCAAGATGGGCGCCATGACCAAATCCAAGCTGGCTGAATGGCTCGCGGAACACGCTTAGTCTAAATTATCTGAACCGGGTTCGCTCGGTTCAGAATAATGTGCTGCCAGCTTTTAGTCTCATTTATCTCCGCTCGGATCAGCCTCTAAAGGGGCCAGAAATACTGTGACAGGGTTGGGCGTGAGATTTTTGTTTGCGCCCGTTATCGCAACATCGATAATCGCGCCAGCCCCCAGCGTCATGACGCTCCCCACAAATACGCGACCGCCAACAGGAATACGTTTTAAGAAGTCTGTCTCACCAGCTACCACGTGACTCCCTGGCGGAAGTCCGGCGATCAATGATCCGGTCGGAATGGATGTCGACGACGTCGCGACGGCGGACGTCACTTTGAATTTTATTGGTTGATGGTCGTCAAGTGTGACGCGAACGACGGGATTTTTCTTGCGTGAAATACTGATTGAACAAGGCGTGGGCGTGCAGCCAACATAGCCGTTAATAGAATGCACACCCGTGCTTTTAATGTCTGTCAGGGCGGTAGCCCCGGGGGGCACGCTTACAACCTGCAAACCTTCTCTGGCGCCTTGGGTCATGGTTGCGCAGGCACTCAAAATGGTGAGTGTTAACAGGAGACAAAGACGGTGGACGATCATTCTTTTGTCTCGGCATGTTCTTCGATTAAGGCTTTGATTTGATCGTTTCTGTCGTCTTCTAAGGTTTTAAGACGTGTCTCAACTTCCTTAAAATGGCGATTAAGCTGACCGCAGGTGAAACCGTCTTCATTGCGTTTTTTTCTTGATCGGCAGAGGGTTTCTCTTTGACGATATTTAGAAATCAGGTCGTAATAAGTGCTCACGAAAGGGTCTTCAGCCGCGTCAGTTCCGGCGTCGGCCATGCCAATCACGACGGGGTTGGGGTAAGTGTTCTTATTCGCTGCCGTTCCCATGTCAATCAGCATGCTCCCAGCGGCAATGCCAACCCCGATCCCCGTTCCAGCCGTCGCATAGGCGGGGGTATTCACAACCGGCGTTAGGCTACCCGTATTTCCGAGGGCCGAGTAAAAAACGTTCGGAATCGCATAGGCTAAGGAGAGACTGAATTGTGCCAGAGAGGCGGTAGCGAGTCCTGCAGTCAACCCTGATCCAAGGGAGGAGGCTGTCGTTAAGAGTGTCGTAGTTCCCATATCAACACCACCGCCCGCGCGATAGCGGGAGGGAGCGACGAAATATTCCGCGGGGGCAAACCCCTCTTTTTCCAATCTTACGATCCCCTTTTGGGTCCGTGGTATTTCAAACGCACAGGGCGTTTCTTCACAGATTAGGCGTTTGACGGCGCCAGGCTGCCGACGAACGGGGTCAGACGGAATATAGGTGAAAGACGCGGTTGCGCCTTGGGGCACACTATCGACGCGGACATGATCATAAAAGCCGCGATCAATAGTTGAGCAAGCGGCTAAGCTCAATGCTAAGACAATGAATGCGATATGTCGTCCCATATGTCTCTATAACCCTGAATAGTGCCATCGTGTATCAGGCTTGGTTACTAACTTTTACGTTGAGTTCTTTTTTGAAATTAACCTCGGGGTAAAAGACGTTAGAGCGGCCGATTGTCAAACAACCTCTCCGTAATGACGGGCGCTTTGCCAGCCCGTTACTTCTGTCAGCTAAATCGACATGTTTAGGGCCTGAATTTCTTGGAACACCGCGCCGAGACGCGTGTTGTTAATAATGAACATAGGAGATTTTTATGCCCGACCTTGACCCACAAATGACCACCCTCGCTGTCGACACACAAATCAGCGGCGATGCCGCTATGCCCGGCTTGGCCAATCCCGTCACAGCGGATGAAATCACCGATATTTATTCGAATCCACAGCGATCCGTAGTCGAACGCCAGCAGGCGTTGCAACAATTACGGCAAGAAATGGTGGGGCGTGCCAGCGCAGATCTTCGCGGTGATACGAAGGCTTTGATCGCGAAAATTGATGAGGGCTTGTCTTATCTTGGCGAGAGCGGCGACGGCTTCGCAGATCCAGATGTCTTGCGTCTTCGCGATACGGCGGTCGATGCAGACAACCTCTAACGTTTGACGCGCGGCCCACGACCGTCACATACTAACCCAATTTCCAATAGGATATTCCATGCCAACACTTATGACTCCTAAATCCAGAATCCCAACAATCGAGGTTCCCCTCGTGTCAGGTGGATTGTTCAATATGGCCGAAGCCAGCCCAGAGAACTTTCAAATCATCGTGGCTTACCGGGGTCTTCACTGCCCGAAATGTAAGGCGCAATTGCAAGCAATTGAGCCGCTTGTGGCCGATATTCGCGCGGATGGTCACGATATTGTCGCTGTGTCGATGGACTCAGAAGAGCGGGCGCAGCAGGCGAAAGAAGATTGGGGCCTTAATGACCTTCCTGTTGCACATAGTTTGGAGCTTCTGGACGCCAAATCGCTCGGCTTATTTATATCCGACTCGATTTCCGACAAAGAGCCACATATTTTCAGTGAGCCGGGCGTGTTCGTCGTTCGCCCTGACGGAACACTTTATGCTGAAGTTATTCAAAATACGCCGTTTGGACGCCCCGATATGGAAGACCTCGTCAACGGTCTAAATTATGTCGTGAAGAACGATTATCCGACGCGGGGCACGTCTGTCGCTTAAGCGTTTTCTGCTAACACTTGCCCCGCCAAATATAGCGATCCACAAATCAGGATTCGCGGCGGGGTTATGTGCTTTTGCGCTGTGAGGCGAGACAGAGCTTCGCCCATGCTGACCGCCTTTTGCATCGCGTCGGTCAGATTATTGCCAATGACCGTGGACAACCCCCGTGTTTCGGCTAGTTCGACCAAAACATCGGGCGACAGGCTGGCGTGGTCAGGAATACTCACCGCGACGAGCCCGGCGGCTAATCCCTCAAAATAATCCAAAAACGCACTCGCGTTCTTATTGGCTAAGATGCCCATAATCAGGATCAACGGTCGTGGTGAGCGAGCTTCCAACGTTGCCATATGTGCGGATAGCGCTTGCGCAGCATGTGGATTATGCCCGCCATCAAGCCAGACTTCGGCGCCCCCGTCCGCTGCAATATCGACAAGTGAACCGGTCATGAGCGGCTGCATACGCGCAGGCCAAGTCGCCGCACCGAGCCCCGTCGCGATATCATCGGGGGAGACCCCTAGCGCGCGGGCAACCGCGATAGCCAACCCTGCATTCATAATCTGATGATCGCCCGCGAGGGCAGGTAAGGGCAGATCGAGTAACGCGTTATCGGTTTCAAATAACAAACGTCCCTGCTGCTCATAGGCGCGGAAATCTTGACCCCAACTTTGGATCGGTGCGTCTGCTTTTCTGGCTTCGACGTCTAAAACAGCGTCGACCAGTTCATGTTGGGGACCGGTAAAGACAGGGACACCCGATTTGATAATACCCGCCTTCTCACGCGCTATGCCGGCCAAATCCCGGCCTAGAAATTCTGCATGGTCATAATCAATTGGCGTGATGGCGCAGACGCGCGGGGTAAACACATTGGTTGCGTCATAGCGTCCGCCCAGCCCGACTTCGATAATGGCATAGTCCGCGTCATGTTCGGAAAAAGCGAGGAAGGCCGCCGCTGTTGTGGCCTCAAAAAATGACAAGGGCGCACCGTCATTCGCGTTACGAACCCGGTGCAGCACATCGATGAGGGTCGCGTCGTCAATCACTTCACCGGCGAGCACAATCCGTTCATTGAAGCGGACAAGGTGAGGCGAGGTATAGACGTGCACACGCGCACCAGACGCCTCCAGCATGGCGCGGAGCTGAGCCACAGTCGAGCCTTTGCCATTGGTGCCCGCAATATGGATGCTGGGTGGCAATCGGTCTTGTGGGCGGCCCAAGGCCTCGAGAACGCCTTCGATCCGCGACAGGCCGAGATCAATTTTTCGGGGGTGGAGCCGCCGGAGTTCTTCCAGCGCCGTCTCTAAAGCGCTCACGCGGAGATTGGCTCCGGTGCGGGCTCAACGGTAAGCGTGTGATCCTTTTGCATGAGCACAGCGATCAGTTTTGCCAAAGTGGCGCGCAAGTCACTTCGTGGCACAACCTTATCGACCATGCCTTTTTCTTCCAAATATTCTGCGCGCTGAAAACCTTCGGGGAGTTTTTCGCGAATGGTTTCTTCAATCACACGCGGCCCGGCAAAGCCAATCATGGCCCCCGGTTCGGCTAAATGGACATCGCCCAACATGGCGTAACTTGCCGTCACGCCGCCCGTTGTCGGGTCGCAGAGAACGACAATATAAGGTAATCCGGCTTCACGGAGGCGCTGCACGGCGATCGTTGTGCGCGGCATTTGCATCAGGCTGAGCGCGCCTTCTTGCATCCGCGCGCCGCCCGCGGCTGTAAACACGATCAGCGGTAAGCCTTTCTCTAGCGCGATATTGGCGGCAGCGATAAAGCCTTCGCCCGCCGCCATGCCCAGTGAACCGCCCATAAAGGCAAAGTTCTGCACCAGAACTGTTGCGCCCACACCATGAATCGTGCCGACACCGATGCTCATCGCATCATCATTGCCAGTTTTAGCACGCGCTTTTTTCAAGCGGTCCGTATATTTTTGATCATCTTTGAACTTTAGCGGATCCGCGACGACACGCGGTGTTGGAAAACTCTCATAGTTTCCGTCATCAAACGTGTAACCAAACCGAAGTTCGGGACCGATCCGCATATGGTGACCGCCTGGCGTGACGTGCAGCAAACCGGGCAGGTCAGCCGCGAAGATCATCTCGCTCGTCTTTGGGCATTTGAGCCACAAATTGTCGGGCGTATCCCGTTTTGTGAAAATTGATTTCACGCCGGGAGGAGTTAATTTGGTCAACCAGTTCATAGGTACCTTATGCTGCGATTTGGCGCACGGGGCAAGCTGACGGTGCAATCGTCATTCGCTTGCGTCAGCCGCGCAATGCCTTAATCGAGCCCTATGTCGTCTGTGATGAAAGGCCTGATCCCGCTCGCCCTCTTTGCTGTGATGGGCATTTTTCTGGCCATTGGGCTGACACGCGATCCCTCAAAACTCCCGTCTGAGTTAATCAACCGACCTTTACCGACGTTTGAGATGGAAACACTTTCGGGTGAGCCGGTTGTGACGGCTGATTTAGTCGGTGAGGTTGCACTCCTCAATGTGTTTGGCTCATGGTGCGTCGCTTGCCTGACAGAACATCCGCTCTTGATGGAATTGGCTGAGCGCGACACCGTGAAGATCGTTGGCGTGAATTGGCGTGATACGCGAGTTAAGGCCGAGCGCTGGTTGACCCGTTATGGAAATCCTTACGGGACAATCATCTTTGATGCGGACTCGCTGCTCGCGATTGATCTTGGTGTAACCGGCGCGCCAGAGACGTTTGTCATCGATCGTCAGGGGCAAATTCGATACAAACATACCGGTCCGATTACCGAAGACGTCTGGACGGAGAGCCTGCGCCCACTCATCAACATTCTCAATGCCGAAACCCCCTAGCCCCACGACCCAAGCCTCGCTATAGCGCCGCGACTAGCACCCGTAGCTCAGCTGGATAGAGCGCTGCCCTCCGAAGGCAGAGGTCACAGGTTCGAATCCTGTCGGGTGCGCCATTCCTTATTCACTAAGATGTTCAGTGCTTCTCTAAGGTGAGATGTATGTGTTTTACCCTATTGAGCCGTCGATAAGAGCGGATTCGGGAAACAAAGAGGGCCGGTATGTAAACATACCGGCCCTCTCTTATTGATTGTCTAAGCGTTTCCTGATTGGTCGTTGCCAAATAAGAAACCCGTTACTTGATCGCGGCAATTAGACCTTAATTGCGGGCTATGCTTTGGACGGCATAATCCGTTCGACCAAGGTCCGCACAATGGCCATGACTGAGGCTCCCCCGAACACAGCGCCAAGGCTAACGAGGATTGCGCCTAGATATGTCCCGATAGCAGGAATACCGTTTAGCGAAGCTGCGCCGCCGACCATTAAGAAGACGGCCGCAATAATCACGCCCCGACGGTGATCCCCATCTAAGAACCATCCACTGGCGAGTCCAAGAACGGCGAGAATGGCCGGATCATATCCGGTATCAACAAAACTCAAAGCCACGGCGACGAGTGCACTCACCAGCCATACAATTTTAGCAATAGACAAGATATTCCCCTTTATGTGAACCGCGCACATTTTTTGTGCGTCAGACATAAAAATGTTAACAGAAATTAACGAAGAGTCAAATTGTCACACCAAATGGCATCGTTGTCATAACCAAACTTAAGGTCCCATCGCCTCTACTGGCCTCACCCGCTTATCTGCGGGTTCGAAACAATTTCGGGAGGAGGCCACTTTTTGGCGCTGAAACGCGGTGCCTTCGCTGAGCTCTTACAATGGCCGTGGGCTGTCGTGAAAGACTTCGCGCATCAAGGGCACGAAGCTATCCAAACTATCGACTTCGAAGTCTGGATCAAACGCGGGCGCGTCCCATTCATCGACAAGTTTAACGGCCAGGGGATACCAACTCTCTCCTTCCCATTGTTTGCGGAGGTCTGTCGGTGCGCCCAGATAGTGATAGTAATGTTCGCCTTGGAATGCTTGGTGATTGTAAATCACGTGGTAGCTATCTTCGCTAATATAAGGGCGCATCATTTCCGCCGCGATGGGGCCGTGGTTAGGCACATTGATGACTTTGGCGATGTCGTGGCAGAGCGCGATGACGATCTGTTCTGTGGTTGCGCCGGCACGCCGAGCGAGTGTCCCACACATCAGCGCGTGTTGAAGCTGGTCACATGCAAAACCCAGTGTCGCGTCTTCGAGTTGCCGTAACATGCCGATGAAGCGATCTGCGGTTTTGCTAAATTCGTCTTTATGTGCCGCCCCGATGATTTTCCAATCGTCCAGCGAGCCATCTTGCATGCGTGTAAATCTGGCCTGTTGGCCGTCTGAGCTGGCGTCTACCTTCATCACGTTTTCCATGACGTCCATATCAACTTTCACCGTGCAATCTCTCCAAGCTTTGTTCGCATTATATCAGAAATTTGTGTGGGCCGCCGCGTTTTTTCATCGACGTAAACATGCACGAAATGGCCGCGTGCGGCGGCGGTTTCGCCCTGTCCAAAAAGCCCGATTTCATAGCGCACTGAACTGCCCCCGATTTTGGTCACGCGAAGGGCGGCCGTGATCGGTTCCGGGAAAGTGAGCGGCGCGAAGTAAGCGCATCCCGTTTCAACGACGAGGCCTATGGTCTCGCTTTCGCCAATTTCGAGAAGCCCATTTTCGATCAGCCAACGGTTCACGACCGTGTCGAAATACGCATAATAGACCGCATTATTGATGTGACCATAGACGTCATTGTCATTCCACCGCGTCGGCAGTTCAAGCGCGTAAGCGTAGTCTGCGCGCGTGTCGGGCTGTATCCTCACGCGATGGTTTCGTAAATTTTGACGATGTCCGCGCGGGTCATCTCGCGCGGGTTATTGCGAAGCACCCGCTCCTTGAGGATCGCGTCATCGGCCATCATGGGGATGGCGTCATCAGTGATATTGACGTCCCGAAGGCGGCGTTGAACTTTCGTGTCGTCTTGGAGCCGTAGGATTTCGTCGATCAGAGCCGCAGGTGTGTCGCCAACGCCAAGATCAGAGGCAATCTCGCCGTACCAGCGTTTCGCGCGATCTTCTTGCGCGTTGAATTTCATCACCTCGACCATAACGAGCGAATTGGAGAGCCCATGCGGAACATGAAAGAATCCGCCAAGTGGATAGGCCAGTCCGTGAACGGCGCCGACAGGCGCATTGCTGAACGCTTGTCCGGCCAGCATCGCGCCGATCAGCATATCATTGCGCGCGTCCACGTCGTCGGGCGTGTTGACAGCGCGGCCAATCGCGCGGGTCAGTTTGCGAAGGGCCGAGAGGCCGATCGCATCGCTAATCGGGTTTTTGCGGTGAACGGAGGTATAGGCCTCAATCGCGTGGACCATCGCGTCAATGCCTGTGGCCGCCGTGATGTGCGCAGGCAGGCCGAGGGTGAGGTTTGCATCGAGCAACACGCGATCAGCATAAAGGGGATCAGAAACGACCGCGTTCTTTGAACCTTCCCCCGTCGTGATAATGGCGACATTGGTAACTTCGCTGCCTGTGCCGGAGGTCGTCGGGATCAGCAGGAGCGGCAAGCGCGGCCCTTGCGCGACATCGACACCGTAAATTTGTGGGAGTGTGACGTCATTGTCGGCGAGAAAGGCGATGACTTTGGCCGTGTCCATCGGCGAGCCGCCGCCAAATCCAATCACAAGTCCTGCGCCAAATTGTTTGACCGCTACTGCACCCGCTATGACGATATGGTCAGGCGGATCAGCGACGACATCGTCGAAAATCATGAGCTCATAACCTGCGTCTTGCAGGGCCGCGAGACCCGCATCCATGAGGCCGAGGCCGCGCACGCCTTTATCGGTGATAATCGCGATTTTCTTATTAAGCGATAAGCCCGCAACATGGGCGTCAAGGCGTGCTGTGCCGCCGGCTTCAATACGAATGTCGGCAACGGTTTTGAACGACTGCATGGATCAAGCCTCCATATCGGGATCGGTCATCGTCAGAATGACTTTGCCCATCGCCCTACGTTGCGTCAGCGCATCGAACGCATCAGCAAAGTCACCCAGCGCATAATGGCCGGAAATATGCGGCGTGATTGTGCCGTCTTTGAGCATCCCCCTCAACGCGCCTACGTTTTTGATATGTTCCTTGGTCTCCCGCTGTGTCCACGCGCCCCAGAAGACACCGCGAATATCAATCGATTTTAAGAGCGCGAGATTGAGCGGTATGGCGGGTATATCGCCCCCTGCAAATCCAATAACCAGGTAACGCCCGCCCCAGTTCATGGCGCGCATGGCGGGTTCAGAAAACTTATCTCCCACGGGATCATAAATTACGTCCGCGCCGCCTAAGGCTTTGATGGCGGCTTTTAGGTCTGTGTCGCCCGAATAGTTGATGCCATCATCCGCACCATGTGCGCGGCACATCGCTAATTTTTCATCTGTGCTGGCACAGGCGATGACACGAGCGCCCATGGCCTTGCCAAGTTGAACGGCGGCGAGACCGACACCGCCGGCTGCGCCTAATACCACCAGCGTTTCACCTGCTTGCAGCTGGGCACGTTGTTTCAAAGCATAAAGCGATGTTCCATATGTCAGAACAAGCCCCGCCGCGATATCGAAAGGAAGCGTTCCAATGGGGCTGACGAATTGAACGGGCGAGACAATTTCAGTCGCAAACGCGCCGATCTGTCCGAGATAGGCGACCCGGTCACCGACCGAGAGATGAGAGACATCGTCTGCGACCTCAGTGATAATTCCAGCCGCTTCGCCGCCGGGGATGAAGGGGAAGGGCGGGCGGACTTGGTATTTTCCCTCCACCATCAATATGTCAGGGAAATTGATCCCGGCGGCCTTGATCGCAATGCGAACATGACCGGGCTTCATCAGGTCCGGTTCCACTGTTTCGACATGATGTTGGTGATAATCTTTGAAGGCGTGAACGCGGAGGGCTTTCATGATTCAACCTTAGCTATTGATCGTGTCCCAATGGTGGGCGGTGTTTCCGGCGGGCCCGCAAAACATTGTGCGATCCGCATCCAGTGTTCGGCGGTTTCACCCGTTGTCTTCAGCGCGATGTCGGCATCGCCGATGTTTCGACACTGTGTCACAACTTGACTGAAATCTTCCGCCGGGCCGTCAATGCGGTTGTTCTCTTGCGGTTCATTCCATTCCCAGATTGCCCCGCTCGGCGCGATGAGGCGGACATAGGGTTTGGGCGTGGGCGGCGCTAAGCCATTGACCTTGAAGCTCCAGCTATAGGTCGTGACCCCAATATGCGCGACGTTTTTCAATCGGGCTGCATTGATACGCTCCACGCCGAGGACGTCATATATGGCTTGGGCATGGGCCCAATGTTCCATTTGTCGCGCAATGATGCAGGATCGCACGGACATGTCGGGACCAAACCACTTCGTTCGACCCTCTGGGTCTGCGGCTGCGAAACGGCCCGCCATGTCAGGATAGAATTGTGCCCACGCCGCATAGGTCTTAAACGCGGGCGTTTCGCCAAACCAGGCGCGTTGTAGCGGGCGATGCCCCTTGGCCATATCCGGCAGGATTTTGCCACAAAAAGCCGCGAATGCCTCATCCCCTTTGAGCGCATCATCTGCCGCAATATTGAACAGGTGTAAGTGTTCAATGATCTCCCCAACTGTCCAACCCTTGAACGCTGTGACGCGATTAAAATCGGCAGGAGAGAGGTCGGTCAGCAACGCGTTGATCGCGTCGCATTCGGCTTGGAAGTCATGAGCAGCTTGCATGCATGATGGTGTGGAGAAAGCCCATGCGAAGGTCAATCGCTAGGCGGGGTCTATCGACCATGTGTGGACGCCCTTATGCGGGCAATGACCGCGGTCGGTTGCTTGTAATGAGACCCCGAATCCCCACATCGACTTATTCGAGGGACGCGCATTGTTTGTCCAATCTTGCCTTTGGAGTGTGTCATGGCCGGACCATCCGTTTCGCCTGAGATTGATCGGCTGATCACGCTGCTTGCGCGCTTGCCAGGGCTCGGCCCTCGCTCGGCGCGGCGTGCGGCTCTTCATCTGCTCAAAGCGCCAGACAAATTGATGACGCCGCTCGCGAGCGCGATGACAATTGCGGCAGAGCGGATTTCAACCTGTTCCGTTTGTGCGAATGTCGACTCGTCCAACCCTTGCCATATCTGTACCGCGCCCGGTCGCGACCAAACGGCGATTTGTGTGGTGCAAGACGTGTCTGACTTATGGGCGATGGAACGGGCCGGCGCATTTCGAGGCACGTATCATGTGTTGGGCGGGACCTTGTCCGCACTGGACGGTATTCGCCCTGAAGACCTCAATATCGCGACGCTGATTGGGCGGGTGAGTGCGGGTAAGACGGAGGAAGTCATCCTCGCGATGAATGCCACAGTCGATGGGCAGACGACGGCGCATTATATCACCGAGCATTTAGAAAAATCGAGTGTGCGCGTCACACGACTTGCGCACGGTGTGCCAATTGGTGGTGAGCTTGATTATCTGGATGACGGCACGATTGCAGCCGCGATGAAAAGCCGACGTTTGCTTTAGCGCTTGCGCTAAATCTCTTCGATAACGCTGCGTCCTCGTCCACCAACGCCCATGCCTGATGTCCACTCCCATGTTTCATGAAGTCTAATCTTGCCTGACGATAAAATCTCGGGGCGACTCTCACATTTACCGGATCGCAGAGCGCCTGATTTGGTGATGTGATGATAGAGGAAGGTGAGGGTTCCGTCGTCCCGGACTTTGCCGACAAGTGAGCCATACTCCACATCGCCACCACTATATGTGCCCATCAGAACGGAATCGCGTTGCTCATAGCGGAACACGGTATCTGATCCCACATCGCCGTTCCCTTTGGTGGACACAGCACGGAAAAGCCGCTCCCCATAGTGAATCATAGGAGCGGTCCAGCGGCTTTTGGTGGCTGCACGGACACAGGCGTTTCGTCCTCATCCAGATCAAGCTGATCAATCCGGTCGGCGCGGCGCGTGATCTTATCCGTGCTGATCCGCGCCTGACGCATCATTTCGAGCCCACCATCATAATGACTTTGCAGTTTGGCGATACGGTCATCAAGTCGCCGCACGTCCGCGCTTATCTTTGTGACTTCATCCAGAATGACCGTCGCCTGTTCGCGCATGGCGGCGTCTTTCAACACGGCGTTCATCGTGTGCAGGGTCGCCATAAAGGTGGTTGGGGAGACAATCATGACCCGGTCTGTAAAGCCGCGTTCGATGACTTTTGGAAAGCGTGAGTGAAGCTCCGCATAAATGGCTTCGGACGGTAGAAACATGAGCGCGATTTCGTGTGTCTCCCCCGGCAGGAGGTATTTTGCTGCAATATCTTTGATATGTTTTGTGCAATCCGTCGCAAATTTACGCTTTGCACTTTCGTTGTTTATCATCTCGTCGCTGGCAACCAGCCGCTGCCACGCTTCGAGCGGAAACTTGCTGTCGACTGCAACGTCGAGATGGTCGCCTGGCAAATGGATGAGCGCGTCGACGCGGGCGCGATTAGAGAGTGTTTGCTGGAACGAATAGGTGCGAGCGGGCAGGAATTGTTCGATGAGGGACTGCATTTGCTTTTCGCCAAATGCGCCGCGCGATTGCTTGTTCGAAAGGATGGCTTGCAAGCCGGAGACTTCACCCGCCAGTTCTTTTATATTGGCCTGCGCGCGATCAATGACTTCAAGGCGTGTATCCAGCCGTTTCAGATGACCCGCAGATGTTTCAGTCTGTTCGGAAATTGATCGGCCCACGCGTTCGGTCATGGCAGCCAAACGTTCATCCAAGCTTTTCTGAAATAAGTCCCCGCGCTGCGCCTGTTCATCCGACAGTTGCGCCAATCGTCCTTGTAATTCCGCCTGCTGTCCGCGCATCGCCATCAACTCGGATTGAGTGGAGTTATCCTTAGGGCGCAAAAGGGATCCGACCCAAAGGCCAAGCAGGAGCAAGACCGCGCCGCAAACAAGCTCCAACACCGTCAGTTCGACTTGGCCATATGTAAGGATGGGTTCCATGTTTGTTCTCAAAGCACAGCTGGGCGGGTGAGGAAAGAGGCCTTTCGGGATGGGCTCGATATTGTGCTAAAAACCTTGCTGTCGGCAGAGTCTGCCTGACGGGTCCGCATGGCATTTTGCAAAGCTTTACCTCACTTTGGATCATACTTGTGATCATTTTGATAGGTTGGCGAATGGTTACAAGGCAAAGGTTTAACGGGCTTAAATATAGAGTGAATTCGTCGCAGCTGTAAGAACTTTACAGCCTGAATAAAGTTTAAGACTAAAACAACAAAGTCGGCAAACCGACCTTAGATAATTTTGGGGATTTCCATGAATAAATACCGCCTTCTCGGCGCGTCTGCGCTGTCGCTTATGCTGACATCAACCTTGCCATCTTTTGCACAGGCTCAAGATAATGGTCCTGTCTTGGACGAAATCATCGTCACCGCGCAAAGTCGCGCTAAAGGTTTGCAAGATGTTCCGATTTCTGTGGCTGCCGTTGATGCAAACACGATTGAGAAGACAGGAATCGTCAAGATCGAAGATTTGACAACACTGGTTCCAAACTTCACCTATGCGGAAACGGGCATCACCACAGCGTTCCTGATCCGGGGCATCGGCTCTGGCGTGAACCAAGGGTTCGAACAATCCGTTGGCGTCTATGTGGACGGCGTTCACTATCCCCGCGGGCAGCAAGTGCGGGCACCTTTTCTTGATCTCGAACGCGTTGAAGTGCTGCGCGGTCCACAGTCGATTTTGTTTGGTAAGAACTCGGTTGCCGGTGCGATCAATGTGACGACCGCCAAGCCTACAGATTATTTCCAAGGCAGCGTGTTCGGCTCTTATGAAATTGAAGACGGCGAAACAGTTTTGGAAGGCATGCTGTCGGGTCCCTTGTCGGATCGTGTTCGAGTTCGCGTTGCAGGCCGTTACCGGGATGCTGATGGTTTTCAGGTTAATCAAACGCTGAATCGCGATGAAACCGCGCGCGAAGAAGTGACAATCCGTGGGACTGTCGAAGTCGACGTGACTGAAGACCTTATGGCAACATTCAAAGCAGAAGTGACATCTTTTGATGCTGTCGGACGGAACATCGAAGTCGAAAACGCTGCGGCTGTGAACAACCCGCTGTCTCCGTTCAATGGCCTGACTTACCCGCAAATCCTCGTCGGCGTATTCGGTCAAGACGCCAGCGTTTTAGACTTTACACAGGACGGCAATCGTCATTCCAATGGCGACAATAGCTTCAATGATATGGAAACTTATCAGATGACGCTCGATTGGGCGCTTGGCGACCACACGCTACAAGCCATTACCGCCTATGAAACCCTGACTTACAATGAGCAGTGCGATTGCGATTTCACGGGTGCCAATATCTTTCTCGCGCGTTTGCAAGAAGATTACACGCAATTCAGCCAAGAAATTCGCCTGACGTCTCCGGAACGCGACGATTTCGATTATATCCTGGGCGCTTACTATCAGTCATCTGACCACACCTATGCGGATCAGATTATTGTTGAGGCGAATTCTGTTTTGATCCCGGCCGTGAATGGACGTGCACCCGGTGCGGGAAGTCTCTTGTCAGGGACGCAAGCCTTCCGTCAGGCCCAAGTTGACTCCACTGTGCTGTCTGCGTTCGCGCAGGTTGATTGGCACATTCGGGATGACCTGACCCTTCAGCTCGGCGCACGCGTCACGAATGAAGATAAGGATGGGTCGCGTAATCTAGACATTACCACGGATAGTTTCGCAGCTCTGCCAGCCGCACAAATCGGTGCGCCGCTCGTTTACGCGCAAGTCTTCGGTATTGCGTCGACGAACCTTGATGGTTTGGCCGGTTTGGGTGTTCCGGGTGCTGCCGGACTGGCTGCGGCCTTCGGGTCTGGTTCCGTTCCCGTGCAAAATCGGAACGTGACGAAGTTCTCGCCGGATGTGAAACTGGTTTGGGATGTGTCGGATGAAACGTTGCTTTACGCCAGTTGGGCGCGGGGCTTTAAATCGGGCGGGTTTGACTTCCGTGCGAATAATCGGGGTCAATCGGCCTCGACTGCCGAGGCTTTCCAGTTTGATGACGAAGAAGCGACCAATTACGAAGTCGGTGGCAAATTCAAATTAGGCCGCGCGATTGAGCTGAATGCGACAGCCTTTTTCACAGAGTTCGATAATCTACAAATTTCGATCTTTGATGGCATCCTCGGCTTTAATGTTGGCAATGCGGCGTCTTCCGAAGTGAAAGGCCTCGAACTCGATGGTCGTTGGGCGGTCAGCAATAATGTTCGCCTATCGGGCGGCGCAGCGTTGACAGACTTTGAATTCACCGATTTCCAGAACGGACAGTGTTACGGTACACAAGCGCGTGACGGCTCTGACTCGCGCTTTGATGCGACCACGGGTTTCTGTGATTACTCCGGTCTGAAAAATAATCTGGTCTCTGATTTTACCGGCAATGTGACGATGGATTGGAACGCGACTGTCTTTGACGACTATGAGCTGACAGGCCTGACGACGCTGCTCTATAAGAGCTCTTACAACGCGTCGCAGACCCAAGATCCGGCAGGCGTTCAAGATGGCTATGTCAAGATCGATGCGCGCTTGGGCTTTGGTCCGCAGGATGGACCGTGGGAAATCGCCGTGTTGGGTAAAAACCTGACCGACGAAATCCTCAAGACCTATAATGGCGATACGCCTTTAGGCGGCAGCACCTTTGGAGCGACGTCGAACTACACGTTCTACAGCCAAGGCCGTACAGTTGCTTTGCAGGGGTCCCTGAAGTTCTAGTCTCGATCCTTTATCTGATACAGAAAAGCCCCGTCCAATTGGACGGGGCTTTTTTATGGAACAAACCGCGCTTAGCGCGCGCGGGCAAAGAACAGCTTGATGCGGGTCATCGGTGTGGTCCATTTTGCGATCAAGCCGAGATAGCCGATGGAGGATAAAGGCCCGAACCAGATTCGGAGAGACGCGACGAGGCGCCGCTATAGTCTGCTCAAGATAGGGCATGATGTCATTTCTCAAAACAGTTCACGGATCGAGCGTTCATGCCTGATCCTTGGCTTATTTTGTCACCATACTGTTTTAAGACATTGTCGACAGCATTTGTCGCGCCTGTTCCCAGAAACTCGGCTGGTCCGCCGCGTAACTTACGACTTCATATTCAACGCCATCGAAATCGTCAAAATAGAATCGATGTCCGGGATGGTAGTCTGCGAAGCTTGTCGGGATCAGCCCTTCGGCCACAACACGGCGTTCAATCAATCCTAAGTCATCGACGACGACAGCGATGTGATTGAGGCTTGCTGCGGCTTTTTTATCTGCGGGTTCAGCGCGCCGCACCTCCCTATTGGAATAGAGTGCGACATAGTCATCTTTGGTCCCGACATGCACGCTTGTGCCCTGATTGATGCTTGGGCCTTCCCACCGGATTGACCAGCCAAACATCCGGCAAAGTCTGTCAGCCGTTTTCTTTGGATCGACGACATTTATATTGATGTGTTCAAGTCTGGCCGGGACCCTGTGGCCTTGAATGATTGTTTTGAGTGACATCGTAATCTCCTTTTGCGTGGTAGGAGCAGTGCTGATAGGACCTCAACTTAACTTGAGGTCAAGAGGAAAATTTCATGGTGAAGAAGGCTTTCTCAATTGGCGCTGTGGCGGCGCGAACGGGTGTGGCTGTTTCAGCAATCCGATTTTATGAAGAGGCTGGATTGATCACAGCTGATCGCAACAGCGGGGGACAGCGCGTGTTCGAAGCGTCCGACATTCGCCGGGTTTCCTTCATTATCATCGCCCAACAGCTTGGATTCTCACTCAAACAGATAAAGCATCAATTCGACGCTCTACCCGCCCGCAGAACGCCAACTTTAAAAGATTGGGAAAAAATCGGACACAATTTTGGTCGTGATATTGATGCGCGGATAGCCGCGCTCACAAACCTCAGAGAGCGACTGACAGGATGTATTGGCTGTGGCTGTCTCTCTCTTCGGACATGCAAACTCTATAATCCCGATGATGTCGCCGCGAGAAAAGGGGCTGGGCCAAGATACCTTATGGGAGACCGCCCCGAGGAGGTTTAATCAGCCCTCACAAGCGGACGGGTAATTGTAGAGGTTATGGTTGTTAGAACTGCAAAATAGAGGAGCAGCGATCCGTAAATACAAAAAACCCCGCCTCGCGGCAGGGTCATCGCGTCAGAATGACGTGGGAGAGGGGAGGCGTGTTACGCGCTCATTTTGTCTTTGGCAGGATCGCGCAGAACATAGCCGCGGCCCCAGACAGTTTCGATGTAATGCTCGCCTTGGGTCGCAGATGCGAGTTTCTTGCGCAGTTTGCAGATGAACACGTCGATGATCTTGAGTTCTGGCTCATCCATGCCGCCATAGAGATGGTTGAGGAACATTTCCTTGGTCAGGGTTGTGCCCTTCCGTAAGGAGAGCAGTTCCAGCATCTGGTATTCTTTACCGGTGAGGTGGACGCGGTGGTCACCAACTTCGACAGTTTTCGCATCAAGGTTCACCTTAATGTCGCCTGTCGCGATGATCGATTGGCTGTGGCCTTTGGATCGACGAATAACAGCGTGGATGCGGGCCACCAGTTCGTCTTTGTGGAAAGGCTTTGTCATATATTCGTCAGCGCCAGTGCCGAGGCCGCGAACTTTCGTTTCAATATCGTTTGTCCCAGACAAGATAAAGATGGGCGTTTGGACTTTCGCCATTCTCAATGTCTTGAGAACTTCGAAGCCGGGCATGTCCGGTAAGTTCAGATCAAGAAGAATTATATCGTAATCATAGAGCTTGCCGAGATCGACGCCCTCTTCACCGAGGTCGGTGGTGTAAACGTTGAAGCCTTCGGTTTTTAGCATCAATTCGATGCCTTGTGCCGTAGCCATGTCATCTTCGATTAGAAGAACCCGCATTGTTCATCCCTCCCAGGCAAATCATATAACCCGTTCATTTATTGAACCATGGTTAATGGAGCTTCACCGCTAAAGGAAACCGGTAAACCGAAAGTTAACAAACTTAACAGCCTGTCATCTACGCTTATTTAAATCGGAAGCGGGACGAGTTTGCTGCAAAGCTGCTTTGGGCGGTATGGTTGAGAAGACTTAACCCTGTTCCTTCACCGGACTGAAAGCCCATCTCTGTATTGAGCACTCAAGCAAACCCGTAAAATCGGGACAAATTGGGTATTTGGAGAGAGAATATGGCACAGATGACGGATAAGCAAATTCAGCGCACCCGTTTCCGGGTCGGAGAATTACAGAAGCGAATCGCCGTGTTGGAAGCAACACGCGAAGATCTGGAACGCCAGATCCGCAAACTTTCGGACAGTGTTCCAGAAGATGCGGTTGACGCGACAGAACAACGCGAAGGTTATGTGGCTTATGGTAGCTATGCGCAGTCTGTTATTATCCGGAAAAGTAACCTGCGTCGCTCACTCGATGATATTGTCTCTCAAACGGCAGACATTGCGGTCGAGCTTCGCGACGAACTTGATGCGCTGGATAGCTACGAACGCATCCGCGCGCGTCGTATGGCCCAAATGGCAGAAAGCCGCCAAGCGCGCGCTGGCTAAATCAACGGCCCTATGAGAGGCTAAGTCGAGAGTCTACTCAACCGCTTCAAAGGCATAGCCCGCGCTTCGGACTGTCCGGATTGGGTCGGGCTTACCTGATTTCTTCAACGCTTTTCGAAGCCGTCCAATATGGACATCAACCGTGCGGGCTTCGACATAAACGTCGCGTCCCCAGACCGCGTCGAGTAACTGCTCGCGCGAGAAAACCCGCCCTGGATGGCGGACAAAATGATCGAGTAGGCGAAATTCTGTGGGGCCGAGATGGACAGTTTCGCCGTCACGTTTCACGCGGAACGCCTGACTATCGACCTCAGTATCGCCGACACGAATGATATCTTCTAAAAGACTTGGTTTTGCGCGGCGCATGAGGGCGCGGGTCCGCGCGAACAACTCTGGCATCGAAAATGGCTTGATCATGTAATCGTCGGCGCCGAAATCCAATCCCGTGATCCGGTCCGTTTCGTCACTGCGCGCTGTCAGCATGATAACGGGCGTTTTCGATGTTTCTTTACGGCGTCGCAAACGGCGACATACTTCGACACCCGAGAGTTTGGGTAACATCCAGTCCAAGACAATGAGATCAGGCGCCCGCTCTGACGCGAGCAAGAGCGCTTCCTCGCCGTCCATGGCGATAGCGGTCTCATAGCCTTCTTTGTCGAAATTATATTCTAACAAAGTTGCCAGTGCGTCTTCGTCTTCAACGATCAGAACATAAGGTTTCATCAGAGTTTCTCGACTTTCTTGAGACGAATTTTATGCGTCAGGCTTGTAGAGCATGGCCCGGACCGCATCGTCTTCGATTAACTGGACGCCGTGGCGGGTAAAGTAGATAACTTCGCAGATATTTGACGTGAGATCGCCAATGCGCTCAAGATTCTTTGCGGCGAAAAGCAGGGCGGTCGACGCGTTGATCATGTCAGGGTCGGCAACCATGTAGATCAACAATTCGCGCAGGATGGCATTATAGGACTCGTCAATATCATTGTCGTCCATCCAGATTTGAACGGC
Source organism: Litorimonas sp. (assembly GCA_051251645.1). Taxonomy (GTDB): domain Bacteria; phylum Pseudomonadota; class Alphaproteobacteria; order Caulobacterales; family Maricaulaceae; genus Litorimonas. The sequence goes on from JBPOEY010000001.1 coordinate 778,775, forward strand.
CGCTTTAGTGTCATCTCGCAAAAATGCATCTAGTGCCGCAGAGAGTTGCGCCTTCACTTGACGCCCCATGCGTTCGACGCCGCGCGTCAGGTCGATCGGCGATTGATCATTTAGGTTAATCGCCCGCTTGGCGAGGCCTTCGGCGAGATCGCCGATCCGCTCTAAGTCATTGGCGACGCGAATGGCGCCGATCGTGCGACGCAAATCGGTCGCCATCGGATTTCGTAAGGCCAAAATCCGCATGGCATCATTGTCGATTTTCGTTTGTAGCGAATTCGCGAGATTATCACGTTCAATCACGGACCGGGCGAGGGCGTCATCCCGTCGGTTAAGGGCGCGTATAGCGTCCGCCACCATACCTTCGGCCAAGCTGCCGAGATCGGAGAGGCTGGTCGTTAAATCATTCAGGTCACTATCGTAACCGCTGACAATATGGTCGGCCAAACTGTTCATTCGAACGGTCCCTGTACAAAGGCCATCAAGTGGATTCGCCTCTGATTCTTAAAATCTAGTTATGTGGATAGTGTGTGACAGGTTTGTGAAGCTAAAATGACGATGCTGTTTTCACCACACATGTTTCGGATTGAAGGGGCGGTGGTGTTCAACTTGTGACCAGACAGAAGACTAGTCAGTTTGGCTTTCTTGATAAACAATACAGAACTCTGTGCCTTGTCCTGTTTTACTCCTGACGTAGAGGCCCGCCCGGTGACGTCGGGCGATATGTTTGACAATCGCAAGGCCCAGACCTGTGCCTTTTTCTTTGGACGATAAGTCACCCGCAACGCGGTAAAACCGTTCGCCGATCCGCGGTAGATGTTCGCGTGAAAATCCGGGGCCCGTGTCTGAAATTGTGATGGTGTAGACGGGTAAAGGACTGGTTTGAACGGGATTTATCGTTCGCACATTGGCTATTTTCGTGAGGCGTCCATCGGCAAACGGGATTGTCGGATCCCACTGGTCAAAGCGCGATAAGACAATGTGAACCGTTGACCCTGCAGGCGATAGCTTTGTCGCATTTTCGATCAGGTTGAGACAGAGTTGGATCGTCTCGTCTTGGTGGCCTGGAACAATGGCGCGCTTCTTCTTTCTATATTTGAGCTTCACGCCGCGCGCCTCAGCTAACGGCGCCACGGATTCGATGGCCGCGCGCACGGATAGGTCAAGGTCGGCGGTCTCGGTTGGGGCAATATGTTCTTCTTGTTCGATCCGGCGCAAGGATAGCAAATCCTGAATGAGGCGCTGCATACGTTCTGCCTGTTGACCCATAATGCCGAGAAAACGCTCGCGCGCGTCCGGGTCATCCTTGGCATGCCCTCGCAAGGTTTCAATATAGCCGAGCATTGATGCCAAAGGTGTCTTTAACTCGTGGCTCGCATTGGCCAAAAAGTCGGCACGGCGTTGATTGCCGAGAACGAGTTCGGTCACGTCGTTCATCACGACCAGCACGATCATGCGTCCGGAGCCATCATCGGCGGGGGTGACGGCGGAAAAAAGAAGCGAGATATAGCTTTCTGTTGGGACTTCGCGGTGCACCATCAAGGGGTCTGGCGTATAGCCTGCCAAAGCGGTGGCCAGCCTATCGCTTATATCTGAGTCTCGGACATAAACGCTCAACGGGCGACCCAAGGTGTCAATTTCAATAAGGGACCGGGCGAGCGGGTTAGCGTGGATGACGCGGCCTTCGCGGTCGAGCACGGCAATCGCTTGTGGCAGGGCGTCAGTTAGGGTCGCCGCGAACCGCGCGCCGGAGAGAAAAGCCTCGGGATCTGCGGGCTGATCTGTCCGTGAGGAGCGTAGGGCGCGGCTCAATCGTATGAAAATCAGCGTCGATATCCAGAAACCCGCTAAGGTCGCAAGTCCAATCAGGATGGGGATGCGGGCCAACATGGCCATCGCAGCAATCGCAATGATCGCAAAGACGGACAGGATGATAATATCGGATTCGCGCAAATTATGGGCGCCGCCGTCTTCGCTGTGATCCTGCGTCGTCATAATCCAGTTCTGACGGAATGGTGGGGTCCCGTCCAGTCGCGCGACCTTAACATCCAAATAAAAACACCTGATGACTAAATTCTCACTCGGGAAGCTGGGCGCACGCGCTTAAATCATGTTAAACACAGACCAGGGTCACAATTATCGTTTTTCGATAATGTTTTGTTGACTTGCGGAAAGTAATCTGATTGTTTCTTAGGGAGGCGGCGACTCGTGCCAGAGTTTCGGTCAGCACATCGTAAAGGGGCTTAAGTCAGATGCAGGATAGAGGCGAAATGCACGGTCGCAGCGTGATAATAAAAACGGCTTTCATGGCTATGGCCATCAGCTTGTCAGCATGTGCTAGTATTATAGATCCCGTTGACGATACAGTTGTCGATCTGAATGCGGCCGTTCCATCGCGAGCCAATTGGGCTGAACCTGCCCCCGAGGCCTTACCCCAAGCGGATTGGGTGGAAAGCTTTAGCGACGATAGTCTCAATGCTCTTGTCGCTAAAGCGCGTGCAGATAATCCCTCCCTGAGACGCACAATGGCGCAGCTCGATCGTACAATTGCCGCGAAAAATTCAAGCCGTTCCAGCCTGTATCCGACTTTGAGTGGCGACGCCTCTAGCACTCGCAGTGAAGGGGGCACGGGCTTCAATTCCGGATCGACGAGTTATGGTTTGGGTGTGAGCTCCAGATGGGAGGTCGATGTCATCAACCGAATTCGCGATCAAATTGCGGCTGACGGCGAAGGGGTCGAAGCTTCGGCAGCAGATATTGCCGCGCTTGAGCTGACGGTGGTTAGTCGTCTGGCGAGTGGTTGGTTCGATGCCATCGAGGCGGGCCTATTGGTTGAGCTTTCTGCCGAAGAAATCCGGACCCAAGAACGGTCGTTACGTTTGACGCAAAGGCGGTTTGAAAGCGGTTTGACGGGGTCCTCGGACGTTCGTTTGGCGCGATCATCAATTGCCAATGCTCAAGCACAAGAGCAATCACGGCTGCAGCTTCGTGACGCGACGTTACGTTCAGTGCAGACACTTATTCGCGACTATCCCGATGCCGATGTTGCTTTGCCGGCGGATTTACCGACGCTCCCTGTGTTTGCGGGCGCAGGAACGCCCGAAGCAATGCTGGCGAGACGTCCGGATGTTATTGCTGCTGAACGGCGGATTGCGCAAGCTGGACTGAATGTTGATGTCGCCCGCAAAGCGCTCTACCCAAGTCTTTCATTTAGCGGTAGCGCTGGAGATCAGTCCCTGAACTCCCTTGGGGATGTGCTTGACCTTAAAAGTCTGGCCTTCTCTTTGACAGAATCATTGACGGCCCCGATTTTTCAGGGGGGACGTTTGCGTGCACAGATTAAGTCGCAAGAGGCGCAATTAGCATCCCAAGTTGAAACTTATGCCGAAACGGTGCTGACAGCGTATCAAGAAGTTGAAAACGCGCTTGATGCCGAAAATCGGTTGGAGGCGCGCGAGGAGGCTTTGCGTGTCTCTCGTGATGAAGCCGTTAAGGCCGAGGAACGGCTTGAGCTTCGTTATACAGAAGGTCTTGCCACCATCCTACAGTTACTGGACGCACAGTCGCGTCGGATTAGCGCGGATGGTCAGTTAATCTCGGCGCGAGCGGAGCGGCTTTCTAATCGCGTTCGTTTGCATGTTGCCTTAGGGGGATCGGGATATGTCGCGCCGCCTAATTTACAAGACAGTGATCCTGTCAAAATTCTTGGGATTGAATTGCCATGAGTAATACCATTGGGTCTTACATGGAACCGGATGTGCCGGAAATATCTGAACAAGAGGCAGACGGCGTGTCCAATATTGGTCTGACACGCGCGCCTCTCGTCATTATTCCGCTCGGCCTCGTGTGTGGTTTTTTGGCGTTAAGCTTAGCGGGCGGAGGCGGGGCTGGTGAAGACGTAAAGCCCCCCGTGGCTGAAGGCGTGCTATTGATCCTTTTCTTTGTTCTCAGTATCGTTGCGACTATTTTAGCAATCCGATTGAGCCGTCCGAAGCAGCGGCGGGGGATCAGCCGCCGGATTCAATCTATCCTGCTACCCGTGATGGTATTTTTACTGTTTCCGATGATCACCTTGGCGATCATCAATGCTAATGAAAAGCCGGAAGAAACGCGACGTCCGTTCACACCACTCGCTGTTATGGCGGATTATGCGATACGCCAGGACGTTCGGCTGAGCGTACAAACCCAGGGGGAAGCGCGGCCTCAGACCGAGATTGATCTTGTGCCAGAAGTTGGCGGAAAAATCGTCTATGTCTCGCCTAATTTTATTGAAGGTGGAATTTTCACCAAAGGCGAGACCCTTATTCGCGTCGATCCGAGTGATTATAATGTTGCAGTGGTTCGCGCGCAGGCCGGCGTTGCGCAGGCGGAACAAGTTCTGGCGCGCGAAATTGCCGAAGGCGACATTGCCCGCACGGACTATGAAGAGCTAGGACGCGGCGCGCCAAGCCCGCTCGCGCTTCGTGTTCCGCAAAAACAACAGGCCGAAGCCGCCTTGCAGGCCGCAAATGCTGACCTCGAAAACGCGAGGCTACAACTGTCTCGTACGCGCGTTCTTGCGCCCTTTACGGGCCGTGTCAGGACGAAAGCATCTGATATGGGGCAGTTCGTGACACCGGGATCGCGTCTCGGGCGGATATTCTCGACTGATATAGTCGAGGTCCGTCTACCCTTCACGGACGCAGATATGGCGAAAATTGATCTGCCGATTGCCTTTGTTGCCAATAATAAAGAGGAAGCCACACCGGTTGTCTTGTCCGCCGTGATCGGTGGCGTCCGACAGCAATGGAATGGTCTTATCATGCGAACAGAGGCGACATATGACACGCAATCGCGTGCACTCTTTGCGATTGCTGAAGTTGAGGCCCCCTATGGTGCGGGTCGATCGCAAAATGGCGTTCCAATTGCGCCAGGTCTTTTCGTGGATGCGCAGGTTGAAGGGAAAATTTTCCCCAATGCGATCGTGATTCCGCGCGATGGCCTTCGCGTCGAGGATGAAATTTACACCGTCGACGATAAAGGCAAGGCCTCAATTCGCAAAGTTGTTGTCTTGGATGCGACGGCAGAGCGAGCTGTTTTAGCTTCGGGTGTCGAAGCCGGAGAGCTGGTAGTCTTGTCGCCGATGGAACGGTCCCGGATCTCGATCCCGCTCAAGGTTCTGAACATCAATAATCCGGAGGAAGTGCTCGTTGAGCCGGAAGAGCCGCAATGGATGAAAAAACAACGAGAGGGCAAAGGCAGTAAAGGGGACACGGAATCGTCAGATGACGTAGACGGTGACGATGATAAACCTGCCGATGAAGAGGCATCAGAATGAAAAAGCTCATCACATATTTCGTTCGCAACCCAGTTGCGGCGAACCTGTTGATGTTGATGATGTTTGTCGGCGGAATTTGGGGCTACCTCAGCCTGCAACGTGAATTCATCCCACAAACGACGATCAACGGCATGTCTGTCAGCGTGTCTTGGCCCGGCGCGTCTCCGCGCGATGTTGAACAGCAACTGGTTGTCCGAATTGAAGAGGCCGTCGATGGTCTCGACGGGATTGATTATATTGAGGGCAATGCTCGCGAAGGCTCCGCCAACGTTAATATTCGAACTAAAATCGGCATCGATTATGAAAAGATGATCGATCAGGTGAAAGCCCGCGTTGACAGTATTCAGAACCTTCCGCCGGATGCGTTTCGACCACAAGTCTTTCGCTGGGATGCGCGGGCCGACATCATGTATTTCGCCCTCTATGGGGACATTGATCGGCTGACTTTGCAACGTGAAGCGACACAGCTTCGCCAAGAATTGTCTAAGCTTCCAGGGCTTCAGCTCACGTCCCAAATATCCAAGTTGGATGAACAGGTCACGATTGAAATCTCCGAAGAAGCGCTCCGGCGCTACGGCTTGACCTTCAGTCAAGTCTCTCAGGCGATTTCAGGCGCGTCTGTCAATTTGTCAGCCGGTACGGTTGAGACGACAGCAGGGAATTTGCAACTTCGCGCCCGTAATTTGGCCAATAATTCGGACGAGTTTAACAATATTATCATTCGTCAAACGGCGCAGGGCGGCACAGTTCGCGTGCGCGATATTGCCAATGTTATTGATGGCTTTGCAAACGACGACTTTGACGCCCAGTATGGTGGGTTGCCGGCTGCAATTTTCCAAGTGGTCTCGCCCGATGAAATGAATATCACCCAGTCTGGGGAAGCGATCCGCCAGTTCGAAAAAGACATTCGGGCAAAATTACCACCTGATTTCAACTTTTCAATTTGGTTTGACGGCTCGACAATGTTCGATAGTCGCATGGAATTGATTGGGGGCAACGCTCTGACGGGCATGGTGCTTGTGCTCATCATCCTCATGCTTTTCTTGCGTCCTAAAGTGGCGATTTGGGTCACAATTGGGATTGGCGCGGCCTTTATGGGGGCCATCGCGATTGCGCCGCATATTGGCATCACGCTGAATATGATCTCGCTGTTTGCCTTCTTGCTAGTGATTGGGATCGTGGTCGATGACGCGATTGTGGTGGGGGAGAGTATCCACCTCCATAATGAAAATGGAATCGAAGGGGAACGCGCCGCGATTGGTGGCGCCTATATGGTCGCCAAACCCGTTTTCTTTGCGGTCCTGACGACCATTATCATGTTCTTGCCGTTCCTCTTTATGTCTGGCCCAATTCAGTCTATTTTCAGCCAGATTAGTCTTGTCGTGATCGCTGTTTTGGTCTTTTCTCTGATCGAAGCATTCTTCATTCTCCCCGCGCACTTGCGCCACATGAAACATGTTGAGCCAACGTCGAACCGTCTACTCACGTTGCAAACAAAGATCGCGGATAGCCTCGTCACCTTTGCGAAGAATGTGTTTCGCCCCTTTGTGGCGACCCTCATTCGCTGGCGCTACATCACGCTGAGTACATTTATCGGCCTATTATTTGCCGCGATTGCTCTGCTTGTCACGGGCGTCGCGCCAACAGAATTCATTCCTCAAGTCGAAGGCGACATGGTTAGCGTTGATGCACGCTTCCCGGAAGGCACATCATTTGAACGGGTCAATCAAGCCCGCGCACAAGTGGATGCCGGGATCAAGACGCTCAATGAAAATGCTTTGGCGGATTTCGGGATCGAGGGTCCTATTATCGATAAACCCGGCACGATTGCGCAAGGTCGCAGTATTAATGGGTTCTTGGGTCTCGCAACGTCCGATGAACGCCGCAAGATTTCGACAAAAGCCATTGCCGATAAATTAGAAGAATATGTCGGCCCGATTCCGGATGCGTACCGGGTTCAATACGGCTTTACGGAAGGTGGATCGGGACAAGGTGGCGGACTATTTTATGGTGTCGCTGCGACGAATGAAGACGATCTCCGAAGTGCCCTGTTGGACATCAAAAATAAGATGGAAAGCTATCCCGACATTAGTAACGCGTGGGATGGATTGGAAAGCTCCGCGCAGGAAATTCGTTTTACGTTAAAACCGGGAGCTGAAACGCTGGGTATCACTTTGTCCGATGTGACCCTTCAGGTGCGTCAAGCATTCTATGGCCAAGAAGTGCAGCGCTTGCCTCGTAACGGCGAAGATGTGCGCGTCATGGTTCGTTATCCTGAGGCCGCGCGTGACAGTTTCGACAGTCTAAATAATCTTCGCATTCGGGCCGCGAATGGTGTTGAAGTTCCGCTCTATTCCATCGCCGATGTTGAAATCGCCGAAGGGGTTGGACGGATTAATCGCCGGGATCGTAAGCGTGTTGAATATACGGGCGCTCGTATTCGCGGCGAGCAATCGCGTCTGGCGGAAATTAAAAAGGATATGGACGAAAACTTCTTCCCGCAGTGGGAATTGCGTCATCCGCGTTCATCCCGCGTTTCCGTGGGCGAGGACGAAATCCAAAGCAATTTCATGCGTGAGCTTAAAATCAGCTTGGTCGCGATTTTGCTGGCAACTTATATCATATTGGCAATCGCGTTTAAGTCCTACGCCCAACCGATCTTGATCCTTGTGGCCTTGCCTTTTGCAGGAGTTGGGATGATCTTTGGGAATATTATTACCGGTGTTCCGTTTGGGATGTTCTCTGTGTTCGGATTCTTTGCTGCCACAGGGGTGGCAATGAACGATAACCTCGTCTTGATTGATTATGTCAATCGATTGCGGGCTAAAGGCGTTGGCGCCTACCAAGCGATGCTGGATGCCTGTGTCGCTCGGTTCCGGCCCATCCTCTTGACCTCGGTCACAACCTTTGTCGGGCTCGTGCCAATCTTGTTTGAAACCAGCCCGCAGGCTGAGTTCCTTAAGCCCATGGTGGTTGCCTTGGCCTTTGGCGTATTGTTCGACTTTTTCCTGACCTTGATGCTGGTTCCGGCCATGTATGGGATTGGTGTTGATATAAACCGCTTCTTCAAAGGCCTGTGGAACGGGAAAAAATATCCTCGTCTCGGATCACGCTATGACCCTGAATTGGCGATGGCCCTCGACGATTTTGAAGTAGACACTCCGCCTAGTCCGGGTCGCGGGACACCGCCACCGGCTCCAGCTGAATAGAAAGTAACGCCATGAAACGCTCTTTAATGGCAGGCGCGAGCCTGTTCGCAATGCTCCTTGTCGCCTGTAACGATGTCTCTCCCGTTGAGACTGATCGCACTGATATAGCCGCCGAAACCGTGGTCCAATCGGCACAACTTGGCACGTTTGGTGTCTCGCTTGAAAATATGGATGTGAGTGTCGACCCGGGTGATAATTTCTATGAATATGTCAACGGAACATGGCTCAAGGACACAGAAATCCCAGCGGACCGCAGTCGCTTTGGTGCGTTTAATGTGCTGAGCGATCGTGCCGAAGAACGCGTTCGCACGATTATCGAAGCCGCCGCGTCGAGTGAGACCCCAAGTGCCGACGAAAAGCGAATCGCTGATTTCTACAATGCCTATCTTGATGTTGATGGCATCGAAGCGGCGGGACTGGGCCCTATTCAAGCGGACCTAGCGCTTATCCGCGCTGCAGTAAGCCGGAACGATATTGCCGACCTGATGTCCGACCCCGCGCTTGGCCTTGATGCGCCAATGAGCATCTATGTCTATATTGACGCTAAACAAAATGACGAACACCGCGTTTATATGAGCCAGTCTGGTCTCGGCTTGCCGAACCGGAACAGCTATTTCGAAGAGGGTGACCGCGCTGACGAAATCCGCGCGGGTTATGTCAATTTTGTCACCACGATGTTGAGCGAAGCCGGTGTTGAAAATTCGGCTGAGCGTGCAGCGGCCGTGATGGCGTTTGAAACAGCGCTGGCAGAAGAATTCTGGGAGCCTGTTAAGCGCCGTGACCGTGATCTCACCTATAATAAAATGAGCCTAGATGATCTCGCCGAAATTGCACCAGGCATGCCGTGGGCACGCGTTTTCGATAATTTAGGTTTGGGTGGCGAGAACGAAGTTATAATCCGTGAAAAATCCGCGCTCGAAGCGGCTGCCGCTGTTTTTGCCGCGACACCTGTCGAGGTGATGAAGGATTATTTGACGGTATCGCTGCTGTCGAACAATTCTGCCTATTTGCCAAAGCAGATCGACGATGCGTCCTTTGAATTTTACGGTAAAACCTTGCGTGGCCAAGAAGAACAACGTCCGCGTTGGAAGCGCGGCGTCGGTCAAGTCAATGGGACGCTCGGCATGGTTGTCGGCAAAGCCTATGTTGATCAACATTTCCCGCCGGCCTCTAAAGCCCAAATGGACACATTGGTCGAAAACCTTCGCGGGTCTTTCGAAGAAGGTATCAATAACCTCCAATGGATGGGTGAAGAAACGAAGAAACAAGCCCAATATAAGTTGGCAAAGTTCAATCCAAAAATTGGCTATCCCGATGTTTGGGAAACCTATGAGGGTCTCGAAATCGACCGCGCTGATCTTTACGGCACAGTTAAAAGTGCGCGCCAATGGGGTTGGGATGACCAACTCAGTGACCTCGGCGCACCGATTGATCGTGACGAGTGGGGCATGACCCCGCAGCGCGTGAACGCCTATTATAATTCAATCCTGAATGAGATCGTCTTCCCGGCGGCTATTCTCGATGCGCCATTCTTTGATCCCAATGCCGATCCAGCCGTGAACTACGGCGGTATTGGCGCTGTGATTGGTCATGAAATGGGCCACGGCTTTGATGATCAAGGCCGCAAGTCCGATGGTGACGGGATCCAGCGTGACTGGTGGACCGAAGCGGATGCGGAAGCCTATATGGAACGCGCCTCTAAGTTCGCGGAACAATATTCCGCGTTCGAACCTCTTCCCGGAGAATTCCTTGATGGGAACCTGGGTCTCGGCGAGAATATCGGCGACCTGACGGGCGTGACGATGGCTTATGATGCCTATAAAAAATCGCTGAATGGCCAAGACGCGCCAATCATTGATGGTTTTACAGGCGATCAGCGGTTCTTCATGGCATGGGCGCAAGTCTGGGCGATTAAATGGCGCGATGAGTCTTTGTCACAGCAGATTAAAAACGGCCCACACAGCCCTGGCGAATTCCGGGCCAATGGCATCGTGCGTAATATTGATGCCTGGTATGAGGCCTTCGATATCGATCCGGATCACGCAATGTATTTGGCCCCGGAAGACCGGATTAAAATCTGGTAGTCTTAACATTCAAAGCTCGCCATATTGGCGGGCTTTTTTTATACGCGGTGTTGGCTGAGGATGTCCGCTAATAGTTCGATATCATCGTCCGGCGTGTAAGCGTGGACGGAAAAACGAAATCCGGTCTTCCGTTGGTCATGAAAGACACTGTGCTCGACGAGCGTCTGCGCTAAACGATTAAGTTTGTCCGGTTTGACGACGAAGGTCGCGCCGCGCCGCGTCGGGTCGGTGGGAGAGACGCGCCAATGTGCAGGTGCGGACTCCATCAGCTGATTTAAATGCGACTGAATTTTCGCCTGCACAATGGATTGATCCAGAGCTTGCCACATGGTGATCGCGGCATTGGCACAGATCAGTGGTGCAGGGGACGGCGTACCGCCGAAAAACCGCATCGCGTCAGCGGCATAACGGAAATTCATAATATCCATTTCGAATGGATTTTCATGACTGAACCAACCGACATCCACAGGCTTACACTGAGACCATCGTTCTGGTTTAGCATAAAGGAAACATGCGCCGGGCCCGGCACAAAAGAACTTCACACCCGTGCCTAGTACAAAGTCAGGATCCCACTCCGAAACAGGGGTCGGGACAGCGCAGAATGACTGGGCAATATCAACGATTGAGACCGCGCCTGCGTTTTTCGCAATCGCACAAATATCTGCCACGGGGAGCAGGTGTGAACTGTCCGACAGGGCATGCGTGACGTGAACAATCGCGACCCTTCCGTGGATGGCCGCCTGCCAGACTGTAAGATTAGTCGGGTCGCCATCGATAAAATGCACACGAAATCCTGCGCGTTCCGCCAGTTTCACCACAAATCCAATTGTCGGAAAATCCTGCTTTGACAGCACGATAACGTTGCGCGACGTGTCGCGGGGCAGCGCGTGAATGATTTTCGTCAGCGCGCTTGAAATATTGGTCTGTGGACAAATCGCACCCGGGACGACGCCGAGGAGTGAGGCAATCCCGGCGCGGAATTGTTCTACCATGGGCATCCAATCTTCCCAATTCGCGCCGCTTCGCCATGGAGCAAGATAGGATTGGGTCAGAGCGTCTTGCACTGTGTTCGGTAGGCAACCAACACTGTGAGAGAGGAAGTAGTTGTCGGGGACGTGGAAATGCTCACGCATTATACTACAGCTCTGTAAAGTTTGATTCGGGCGACTTTAGATTGAGCTTATCACGTTTTTTACCATAAGTCCCGCCCCAGCGATCCGTCATGTCGGCGCGCGCTTGCCACAGCTCAGGGAACATTTTGTAACGTAAGCCTTCATTCAAAATCTCCACCGGGCGCCCCTTGAGTGAGCTCGCTCCAACACCGATAGACCGGTAGATAAGCTGCATATGGTCGCTGCGGAATTTCTGAAATTGCTCATCAAATTCAGCCAAAGCTTCGGCGATCATATAGGCGTCGTCGTGACGATACTCCGTGTCATAGACCTGTATTAACGTCCGCGACCCGCCCTCGAGATAGACGTCGACATAAGTCTCCCAGAGGTCTTTCGGCATTTTCAGAAGCACGCGAAAGCCGGGGCTTTCTTGGCCGCTGCCATTGCCCAGCAGTAAGCGAATGCGCTGATAATCTTTGGGAGACATGGTTTCGAGTAAGGTAAGTTGCTGGCTCATCATTTCCTGACAAATATGCACGCGGCGAAATAAGGTCAGCGCCTTGAAACTATTTCGCGCGCGCATTTCGTCATCAATATCGAGCAGCGTCGTCGCCATTAGCTTCATCCACAATTCTTCGATCTGATGGACGATCATGAATTGCATTTCGTCAGGGTTGCAGAGGTCTTCTGGCTCTTTCTGACAGGCGAGCAGTTGCTCTGTATTCAAGTAGATTTCATAATCGAGCTGGCCATTGCCGCGCATCAATTTTTGGTAGGCTTGTCTGTCCATGGGTCTTATCCTTGCGTGATCGTTCGTTCGTTCAGCGATTTGCGAACGACACAATCAGGAATGACCGGTCAGCCATTTTCGCAACACATGCTGCGCGAGTTTGAGACTTGCATTGGACATAGCGCACGATTGGCGGGGAAGCGGCGCGCTGTAAAGTCACAATTCGCCGGAAGCAAAAGTCAATGTGACGGAACCGCGTCGGGACCATTTGCGTTGGTCTTATATGCCAGTCTCATTCCTACGCCGGTCTTACGCTCACGCTATGGCGCCGTTTTGCGCCATAGCCCTTATCGGAGCTTGTACTGCATCAACAGAATCCCCCGCATCGCCATCGCCCGATCCTGTGCAGCGCGTTTCAACGCCAGATCCTGCCCCCGTATCCCAACCCGTTTCCGCGTTAGCGGACCTTGGCATGGCGTGGCAGTATCGCCCCGCGTCAGGGGATGAATTCGAACTGATCTCACGACGGGAGAATGTTTTGGATTATGAGACAGTCGATTCGCGTCAGGCGGGATGGAAAATTGTTGCGATTAATGAGGGTGCGTTGGACCTCACATATGAGCGTGGACCTGGGGTTTCGGCGATCCCATTTTTGAATGAGGAGGGATCACTCTTCTCAACGCTTCAAGCAAAAAATTTACGCGCTACTCGAACCGAGGATACGCTTGTCTTGTCGGGCCGAGGCCGCACAGTGCGTTTGCAATCTCATCCGGCTAATGCTCTGACACTGCCAGATGGGCAAGAGTGGGGGCTGGTTGAGAGCTATGACGATTTAGCGACGCGCAACCCCTTTGAATTTGAAAAAGCGCGCGTCTCATTTTTTGGCTATTCCGTTGGCGTAAGCGCCGGCTGTAATGGCGGTGGGATGTCTTTTGCGCAATGGGATGATCGCTTCATACCCGGTCTGCTAATTATGACGCAGATGGCGTGCCCAAATGACGGCGATGCCGTGGCGCAATGGTTGGTTCGCCCAGGTCCCGCCTTTCAACGAGATGACGATCAATTATGGCGTGATTTTCCAGAAGGTCGTGTCCTATTCGAAGCCCGCCCTGTTGAAGCGGTGACCCTTAAGGGCGGATGATTTCGAACCAGAAAGGCGGCTCTTCAATTTGTCCAAAGAAGGCGCGAATTTTGAGCGGATTGCCAGAAATTTTCGCTTTCCGTGACAAGAGCAATTTGCCCATGCTTGTGTCCTTCAACAGGATAAGGTCAAAATCGGCACGCGTGATCGTCAAGGTCGGCGCGTCATGGTCTGTGACTCCCATACGGTGGTGCATAGCCCCGCCAGAGACAAACAAGTATGCCATCTCGTCCGTGTCAGTCAGGACGATATTGATCGCGCGACCATCCTTCGCTTCTTCTGGATTGAGACGCACAGCCATCAAATCTAAAATCATGGTGATCGGAACGGACCGAATTGTCTCTGCGTTGGCGGACGTCGGAGTAGGTAAATTGGGTGCTCCGCTACGAAGTTCCTGTGCGCCGGTCAGATAGAAATTTCGCCATGGGCCACTCTCGGCGGCATAGGCCATTTGTGTGTAGACATCAGCGAGAGAACTCGCCGCTAATCGATTTTTAGGGTCTGCAAATACTAAATGATTCAGAGCTTTAGCGGCATGTTTTAAATTACCCAAATTCGCGTCATTGGCCGCGCGTTCGATTACGGCCGCCGCGCCGCCCGCATAATCAACAAATTGGCGGCCCTCTTCGGCGGGCGTTAGAGGATCAAGATTGGCCGGGTTGCCATCAAAAAATCCAAAGTAAAGATTATATTGCGCCCGGCTATTATGGCTGACGGTGCCGTAATAATCCCGGTTGGCGAAGCGGCTGGTAATGCTGTCCGGAATCCGAATTAGGCCTGGAATTTCGTTGATCGTGTGACCCATGTTGGCGAGGCGTACCGTCTGATCATGGATGACCCGGTAGAGGTCGCGCTGTCCGGACCAAAGCTCGCGCACATCGGCTTCGCCCCAAACAGGCCAGTGATGCGACCCAAATGACACATCTGTCTGGTCAGCATAGCGTTGGATTGCCGTGTCGATATAGCTGGACCAAAGTCGCCCATCGCGAACCTTGGCGCCGCGCGGCGTGTAGAGGTTATGCAGCGTGTGATTGATAATTTCGGCCTGCATGAAAGCGCGGGCTTTGGGTAGGTAGAACATGAATTCCGATGGCGCTTCGGCCCCCTGCGTGAGCATGAATTCAATCTCGATACCGTCGACAATGTGGGTCTCGAAATCCTTCGTTATGTCGAGTGTTGGGGCGAGGATGCCGGGCGTCCCCGTACTGACCCCAGAACCAAGCCCAGCTCCGACCATGGCAGTCGGCCCTTTGGGCAGAAGCCCGCCAAACATATAGCTGGCCCGTCGACTCATCGCGTTTCCAGCCAGCACGTTTTCTGAAACAGATTCGACGACAAAATTGGCGGGCGCAATGATTGGAACATCGGCGCCCTCAGGCACTACGCCGCGCACGCCGCCATAGTGGTCGACATGGCTATGCGTGAAAATGACGGCGGAGACCGGGCGCTCGCCTAATGTGTCATTGATAAGTTGCAGGGCCGCTGCGGCGGTTTCGCGCGTGATTAGCGGATCAACAACAATCCACCCTGTGTCACCGAGAATGAAGCTGATGTTGGACAGGTCATAACCGCGAACCTGATAAATGCCGTCCGTAACTTCGAACAAACCGTGCATCGCATTAAGTTGTGACTGTCGCCAGAGTGCGGGATGAACTGTGTTGGGGCGGTCTGCTTTTAAAAAATCAAAGCTTTCGGGATCGAAAGACGGGCGGGGAGAGCCGTCGGATCCCGGAATGGGCAGTGTGTCCAGAGTGCCGAGGTAGCCGCGCTGGGCCCGTTCGAAATCACGCCGATCACTAAAGTCGAGCTGGGCTTGCGCGGCGGCGTGTTTGTCTATCGCAAACGAACTCATATCCTGTCCGACCGCCGGAGAGGCAAGCAAGAGCGCGGCAATCAGGACAACTTTATTCAGCGTCAAGAGCATGATCCTTTGTCTGAGAACTCCAGTCTTCTTTGATCATATCGGCGGCTTTTTCGCCGATCATAATTGCGGGGGCATTGGTGTTACCGGAAACAATTTGCGGAATGATGGACGCATCAGCAACGCGCAGGCCCGCTACGCCCCGCACCCGTAAACGCGGGTCGACAACGGCGCTGTCGTCATCCGCAGCACCCATTTTGCAGGTTCCGACGGGGTGATAGACTGTATCGGCCCGCGCGCGAATGTCGGCGAGGAGTTCGGCGTCGTCGTCGCTTTCGGCGGCGTAAAGCGCTGTGGCTTTGGCGCGATCAAACGCAGGCGCGCGTAAGATACGTTGCAAGAGCTTCGCGCCGCGCATCAAGGTTTGAACATCACGCTCATCATCCAAAAAAGCCGGATCAATCAGCGGATCATCTGTTGGGTCGGCGCTGGCCAGTTCGACCGTGCCACGGCTTTTGGGGCGCAACACACAGACATGACAGCTATAGCCGTGCGCCATATGGAGTTTGCGCCCATGGTCATCAACGATCGCGCGGACCATATGGAGCTGGACATCCGGTGCGGGTTCAGCTCGGTCTGTATAGAGAAACCCACCGCTTTCGGCGTAATTCGTGGTAAACAGACCTTCGCGCTTCGTGCGATATTTCCACATCTCGCCCAGCATGCGAAAACTTCCGGCAATTGAGATACCCAAAAGGTCTTTCATCTTAGCTTTATAACAAAGCGTGATGTCGATGTGGTCATGCAGATTTTCACCGACGCCGGGCACATTGGCCACTTGCTCAATGCCGTGCGGGGCGAGCTTATCCGCTGCGCCGATGCCCGACAGTAGTAAGAGATGCGGGCTGCCAAACGCGCCACCACACACAATAACTTCGCGATGGCTGTGAGCTTCAACTGTCTTTTTTTGACCCTTCGTCACGCGGTAGCGCACGCCAACGGCTTTACCGTCTTCGACGAGAATTTTTTCTGTGAGGGCGTGCTGAACAATTGTTAGATTGGGGCGATCCCCAATCGGATCAAGAAAGGCGCGCGCGGTGCTCCAGCGCTCGCCGTCTTTCTGTGTGACTTCGTACATGCCGACGCCCTCTTGGGACTCGCCATTGAAATCGTCATTGATGGGCAGCTGCAGGGACCGCGCCGCTTCGATCAAAATATCGTTAATTTCCGCCGGACTACGGACAGCGGCGACGTTTAACTCACCGCCTTGGCCGTGATACGCATCTGCGCCCGCTTCGCGGTGCTCGGATTTTTTGAAATAGGGCAGAACTTCATCATAGCTCCAGCCATCCGCGCCCATCGCGGCCCAATTATCATAGTCATAGCGATTACCGCGAATATAAATCATCGCGTTCGCGCCGGAACTCCCGCCCAGCATTTTGCCGCGTGGTTGGTAACCTTGTCGGTTGTCGAGGTTCTTTTGCGGAACCGTTTTAAACCCCCAATTGCGGGCTTTGAGCACGATATTGGCGACCGTCGCGCCGGGAATACGTACCGACCAATGTTTATGGGTTCCGCCCGCTTCGAGTAGCAGAACCGAGACTGCCGGATCTTCCGTCAGGCGGTTGGCAACGGTCGCGCCGGCGCTACCCGCGCCGACAATAATATAGTCATAGGACTCAGGTCTTTGATCAGGCACCTATTTGATGCCTGCCTGTTTCTTGGCCATCTTGACCATTTTCTCAGAGCCTTCGTCATAAGGCGCGTGAATGCCGGCCATCAACTTCCCTTTGATGGCGTGACGGATGCCGCCTGTGGACTGATGAAAGACGCTTTTCATATGGCTGAAGGTCTCAAACCCTTTCTCGCCTTGATACGCGCCCATGCCGGACGGGCCGACGCCGCCAAAGGGGAGTTCGCTCTGGGAGATGTGCCACATCGTGTCATTGGTGGAGACCCCGCCTGCGTGGGTTTCGAGTAAGACACGATCCTTTGTCGCTGAATCTTTCGTGAACAGATAGAGCGCCAGCGGACGGGCATGATCCTGAACATAGCCGATTTGGTCATCGAGTGTTTCCGCCGCCATAACAGGCAAGAGGGGACCAAAGATTTCTTCCTGCATAATCTTCATGTCCTCGTTCACACCTGTGACGACCGTGAGCGGAATGCGGCGTTCTTTGGCCAGCTGTTGCTTGTCATCACTGCCTGCGACGCGAATGGTCGCGCCTTTGTTTTCAGCATCTTCAAGCAGGCCTTGTAAACGCGCGTAATGGGCGTCAGCGATAACGGAGGTATATTGCTCATTGCCGGCAAAGGTCGGATACATCTCTTCGGCACGTTTAATCATCGCGTCAGAGAAGGCGTTGATCTTCGCTTCTGGCATCAACGCATAGTCAGGCGCGATACAGGTTTGTCCGGCGTTCATCATCTTGCCGAGCGCAATTTGTGGAATGATGTCGGCGATCTCGGCATCACCTGCCACGATCACGGGCGACTTTCCGCCCAGTTCTAAGGTGCAAGGCACGAGGTTTTCAGCGGCCGCTTTTGCAACATGCTTGGCCACACTGGTCGAGCCGGTGAAGAGTAAGTGATCGAAGGCGAGTCCCGAGAAGGCCTGCGCCACATCAACGCCGCCAGTCGCCACAAAAACCTCTTCAGGTGAGAAGGTTTCGTCCATCATCTTTTTAAACAGAGCCGAGAATTTCGGCGTATATTCGCTCATCTTGACCATGACGGAATTACCCGCGCCTAAAGCTCCGATCATCGGGGAGGCGGCAAGGAAGAGCGGATAGTTCCACGGGACGATGACACCAACAACGCCGAGCGGCTGCGGAATAATTTCGGCGCTTGCGCCCATTTGCGCGAGCTCGACTTTTTTCTTACGGCGGCGCATCCATTTTTCGCCATGCTTTAACTGATCGGCGATTTCATTATAGGTTGAGACGATATCGGCGAAATCAGTTTCCAGCAGAGACCGATTGCCGAAGTCTTCGCTAATTGAGTTTTTGATGTCGTCTTCATGGGCGCGGATCACATCACGCAGCTTTTCCAAACGGGCTTTTCGGATTGACCAAGCGGGATAAGGGTCGCGCTTGAAGGCGGCTTTTTGGATCGCCAGCGCGGCGTCCAAATCTGTCTTTGACAGCTCGCTCTTAGCTTTAGCTTTCGCCTTCTTAGGATTGATGCGGACCATGTCTCACTCCCCAATATGTTTGGTTTTATTTATTGATTGGTTGATCAGTAGCGGAAACGAAAAGGGGCCGCAAACGACAAGCGCTTGCGGCCCCTATTCACTTTTGTCGCATCCTATCGAATGCGGCTGATTTAGAAATTTTTGCGGACTGTTACGCCATATGTGCGCGGTTCTTGAATGAAGGCCGAGCGGGACCCGGAGCGGAAGACCGTATTGAACGTCACGCCGCGCGTGATTTCATTGGTCAAATTGGTCGCCCAGAGTTCCAACGCGAAACCCGCATCATCATTGACGAGGCCGATCCGTGTATTGATCTTTAAATTACTATCTTGGAGATCAAATGGAACCGCCGGAGACGCTGCGATAGCGGCGTCCAAGCTCCCCGCTGCGGCAATGGCTGCGGCGCTAGGAACGGTTGTGGCTTGTGTCGATGTCCGGCGTTCGCTTTCATAACGAAGTTGACCGCTGATGAAGCCATCATATGTGGCGTTCAGGCTCATCTCATAATTCGCCCCCAAGATACCGACAAAGTCCGGTGCGTTGGTTAGAGAATTTCCGCATAATGTTGCCGTGTTGGGAACCGGCGCGCTGCCAGCGCAATCATCTGGATAGCTCGCATCCATATATGTCAGCCCGCCATTGAGCGTCAGATTGTCCGTCGGTCGTGCAACCGCTTCGATTTCAACACCTTTAGAGATCGCTTTCGGGACATTGAAGGTCGTGAACTGAGCGCCCGTGAATTCGAGAACTTGGAAGTTTTCGAATTCCTGATGGAAGGCGGCGACGTTCAAGGTCAGACGATTGTCAAGCAAGCGCGATTTCAGTCCAACCTCAAACGCGTCAACGATTTCTGACAAGAAGCTTGGGTCTGCACCGCCGGAGGCCGCTGTGGAGTCGAGGTTAAAGCCACCGGATTTATAGCCATGGGTGAAACTGGCGTAAGTTGAAACGCTCTGTGACAACTCATAGCCAATCTTCGCCGTATAGATCAGCTCATCATCCTTGAACTTTTCATTAAACGTCCGAGGTAACGGGAACACGGCCGCTTGTGGAAGGTCGGCCGGTGCAAGAAATGCGAGACAGCCCAAGCCAAAGACATTGGTGACCAGCGCGCCCGGTACGGCACCCGCGCCAATCGCGCCAAGTGTGGCGGGACAGATTTGGTTGTTAATGTTGGATTGCGAAAAGCTGCCATCTTTGCTTTCGTCTGAATAACGAAGGCCCACCGTCAATGACAGGGCATCCGTCACATCAAAGGTATTATGTGTGAAGACAGAGAAGCTTTTGCTGTCTTGCGCATAATTCTGAGTGATCGACGTTCCAGCCGGATCAACACCGCCTGTTAGCACCGTCAGCGGGTTAGCCCCTAAAGCGCCGCTCGTAGGGCCAAAGAACAAAGCCCCGACGAGCTCACCATAATCCTCGCCCAGTTCGAAGTTTACGTTCTGAGAGATGTCTTCTTCGGAATAGTAAGCGCCGACGAGCCAGCTCAATCTATCGTCCATCGCAGACCCTTGGACGCGCAATTCGTGGGTCATCGTGTCGATTTCAACTGGGCTTTGCGCCACGTTAAACACGTCGAGGCCTGAGAAGTCCGAGTCATAATTTTCAGTCGCATCATATTGGCGATAGGAGCCGATATAGATGAGATCCACATCGTCGTTGAGTGGGATTTCGATCTCTCCGAGCAATCCATATTGAGTGCTGGACGGGTTTGGTTGGAAGGATGCGCCCGCAATCAGGTTGTCGACAGCCGCTTGCGCAAGGCCCGTGTCTGTTGCCGCGACAGCGACGTCAGGTCCGACCATACCACCGCGGGCGCCAAGGCCAACTGCGCCGAACAAACCGAAAGTCTCAACGGGGGATTGTTGCACTTCAATCGCGGCGCCAACGGGGGCGTTGCTGTTAGAGTAATCCGCGACCAAGCGGCCCGTGATCCCATTATCGGCTTCCCAGCCGATTTGCGCCCGGATCATTTCTTGGCTGATGCCATTGGACTCGCCAAATTTTTGGCCATTGCGGTCTTGCAGCTCAATATAGCCATCGCGCTCGCGTATCGCACCTGTCAGTCGCAAACCGACTTTATCCTGAACGAGTGGAATATTGACGGCGCCTTGAACGTTCATCAGATCGTAATTGCCGTAACTGGCGTTTATAAAGGCGCTCTCTTCGGAAACGTCAGGACGAACATTTGTAATGTTCAATGCGCCTGCGGATGTATTGCGACCGAACAATGTTCCTTGAGGCCCGCGAAGCACTTCAACACGTTCCACATCGACAAATTCACCAAGCGCAATGCCTGGGCGTGATTGATACGCACCATCAATAAATACGCCGACAGCTGATTCAAAGCCGATATTGTTGGACGTTGTACCCACACCGCGAATGCGAAGCACAACTGTGCCAGATGCGGTTTGCGCCTGAGACGTCGCGAAGCTTGGGGCAACGATTGCCAAGTTTTGAATATTAACAACGCCTTGCTTCTCTAAAACCTCTGGCGATAGAGCCGTCACCGCAATTGGCACATCTTGAATATCTTCCTGACGACGGGTCGCCGTGACAATGATGATATCATCGGCAAAACGATCTTCATTGCTATTGTCTTGGGCGAAGGCTGGGCTAACCAGCATAGACGTTGCTAGAAGTGCTGACGCAATTCGGCTGATAGGTTGCATGTGACGTTTCTCCCCGAGCGAATTGCGCTCAACATTTTTTGAGTGGGGTGTATTCACCCTCGACTGACTTATAGCGCAGCCTTGGCTGCTGTCACGCCCTCTCGCGATAGTTTGTTGCTAATCTGTGGTTTTGAAGAGGAAACGTTGCGTTGCAGTCACACTGACAGCGCTGTCTTAGTAAAATAATGCGTCCCGACGTGGGGTCGACTTAGGCGGGATCGCGCTTAAGTCGGCGACCGAAGGCGCTCGCCATAGCGGCAGAGCGCTTTGTGAGTCGGGGTTCGCAGGCCGCAATTTGGCTGTAGCGGCGACGGATTTTGCCTAATGCGTCGCCAGTCTTTCCGCGAAGCGCTAACTCCATGCGGTCATATCCCGCCGCCACAGCTCCGGCGGCTGTGGGCAAAGTGACAACGCCGGAGGCGATGCGGCGTGAATGGGTTGCATATTGGCGCTTATAGCCATCCGTCCCAGGACCTAAATCGATCACGCCATAACCAAGGTTTGGCGCAGCATCGATCATCGCTTCGAGGAGTTGAATGCCAGGAGCGTATGTGAGGAAGTCGGGATCATACCCGACGATCCAACTATGGAAGACATGCCCATCCGTCAGACCCAAATCACAGGCGGCAATTCGGTCACCAAAATAGAGCACGTGAAGGTCTGCGCGGAGTGGAGCGCTCGGTCCGCGTTCCCACAAATCTCTGAGGATGCCCGCAGTGCCGTCATTGGCGAGCACATCGAACTTTCCGGTTTCACCGAATTTATCCCGCTTCCAGCCCATCAGAGCTTGATAAGCGTCGACATCCCGACTTTGCGTGACGATCCGGCGCGGACCGATGTCGTCTTCGGCCTTACGGACACGGCGGCGAGTTGATTTCAGATGCCGGCGATAGCTGCCGTCGCGCGATGCGCGCCAATCATCAGCTGTGGAGAGCTCCATGCGGCATGTCTCTTCGCCGTCTGGGCAGGGCATCGCAGAATAATGAAAGGCGCCGACCGCCTGTCCGGCCAAGAGGTTCGCAATGTTAATGTCAGTTTCAGGGGCGGCAATGATGGTCTGATAATCGGACAAAGGCGCACCCGAAGGCCGAGCAAATGCACCGCCTTGCCATGGGAGCACCGCGACGAGCGCGCCATCTTGCCGGGCCAATGTTACGTGTCCACCGCCTTGATGGCGATCCACACAGCCATGATAATCGGGGTGGTGGTAGGGGCTTTCGAGGGCTGAGTTTGCATCTCGCAACGCGGTCCATGCCGCACAGTCCTCAGCCGGAAGGTCGCTGAAATCAATTGTTTCAATGTCGAGTGCGGCTACCATCCGCGACCTCTTACGCAATAAGCGCTAAATCTGTCTTAAAGTCGGCACGGTTCAACGATAAATACTAATTGAAGCAAGATGTTCGCTTGCCCTATCTTAATTAGCTCGCAAAAGAGCTTTTATGAGCGAACAACATCATCCCGGTCACGACCATTCTAGCGGACATAGTCACACACCAAAGGTCAATCAGAAAAATCGACGGCGTGTCGGTCTTGCGGCGATACTGACGGGTCTGTTCGTGATCGTTGAAGTCGTCGGCGGAGTGATGTCTGGATCGCTCGCCTTGCTAGCCGATGCTGGTCACATGGTCACGGATTTCGCGGCACTCGCGATGGCGTGGGGCGGTTTTGTGATTGCGCAGCGCCCGGCTAATTGGCGACACACATTCGGCTACGACCGCTTTTCTATCCTCGTCGCTTTCGTCAATGGGTTGACCCTATTTGCCGTTGCGATTTGGATCGTCTGGGAAGCCGCGCATCGTCTGACTGATCCGGGCGAGGTGCTGGCGGGCCCAATGCTCTATGTCGCGATCGCGGGTTTGGTGGTCAATGTGCTTGTGTTCTGGGTCTTGATGGGCGCTGATCGGGACAATCTGAATATCCGAGGGGCCATGTTGCATGTGCTGGGCGACTTACTCGGTAGCGCGGCCGCCATACTCGCAGCAGTTATTATCATGACAACAGGGTGGGTTGCCGCCGACCCAATCCTCTCCGTTCTGGTGGCTTTATTGATCTTAAAGTCGGCCTGGAGCTTGATAAAAGATAGCGCGCATATCCTGTTAGAAGGCGCGCCGGACGGCGTAGATACGCGGCTCATCTCGGACGATCTTCTCGCCAATATTGAGGGCCTTAACGCCGTTGATCATATCCACGCGTGGTGCATTACACCGGAGCGACCGATGCTGACGTTAGAAGCTTATGTGGACGCGGGCGTCCGCCTCGGTCCTATCAATCGTGCAATTAAAGCGCGGCTACAGGATGCGTTCGACATTGATCACGCGACCGTGGATGTGATGCGCCGACCTGATGCAGACACAGAAAAAGCGCAATCCTAGCCGCCCAGCCCCATCCGCTCTCGGTAGCGCCGGACAAATTCAGCTTGCTCTTGCGTTTTGCCGTGAACTTCGGCGACGGCGTTCATCATATCGGCTAAGCGGCGTGCATCGTCTTTACCGATGGTGGGCAATAAAACGTCGACCATGGGGAACAGCGTGGCTTCGGGCAGGGTGACAGTATCATGCACCATTTCCATTTGGCGAGTAATGCCGTCGGCGTCTTCTGCCTCCATCTGCATATGTAAAACGAGTTGGCGTTCAATCCGGGCGCGTTCCTTGGACGATAAACGCCGGTCTTCGCTCATGCGGGAAATGGACAGCATCAACACAGTCGCGGCTTCGATTGGCGTTTCGATTAAAGCCAAACCGCGCCGATTTACAGCCCGGCGATGGCGGTTGCGGCGCGGCATGTTGGACAAGGTTTGCGCCGCGTCGATGACGTCGCCCGCGCCGCGCCCCATGCGACTGAGCCAGAACATAACGCCAAGGGCCGTGCCAAGGATGAGAACGAGAATATGCATATTAGAAGTTTAGCGTCCTACCGACAGGTTGCATAGGGTCCCATGTCGACATGGAAATGATCGCGATGGGCCGCATTATAGTCAGGCGACAAGGTTGTATTAAAGACCCGGCAGGCTTGCTGTTGGGCTTCGCGGAGGAATTTACGTTCCTTTTTATCGTCGGAATCCCATCCGGATAAGAGCGTAATCAGTCTTCCGTCGGCCAGTTCGAACCCAGAAATATCCCACGCATTGGCAAAGGCATGTTCGCTCCATCGCCCAGAGCCATTGCCGCGCTGCTTGCGGCAGGAATAGCTGCCCATATGATGGATTTTGGTAAGCGGTTGATCGAAGCGGTCCTGCGCGAGTGCGTCCACTTCGCGCAGCCAAAGGTAGGTCGCGACCGATAGCGGGCATTGCATATTGGCCTCGCCGGGGGCGAGCATTGCGTCACCCTTGCCATAGACCAGCCGCGCCACTTTCCATCCACAGGGGGCTTTGGCATCTTTCGGTTTAGACGGAATGCTCTGGAATGTTTCGATATCGCGGGCGAGGGTCATACAGACGTCGCTTGGCGAGACGGATAGACGCAAGATTTGTCCGCGTGTGGCCATGCCAATGGGGCGTTCTGGATCGAGGGGGCGCCAGGGCAGGTGCTCATTGGGCACGATCCGGTTGAGAGTCCACGCCGTGCCAAGCAAGGCCACAATGACGGCGACGATCTTGATCCGGCGAATGATGAGCGTCTTATCCATTAAGGCAAACAACCTGTGCAATACGGCGGTCCCGGCGAAGTCGGTCCGCCTGTATCGCATAACCTTTGAGGTCGAGCGGCACAGCCGCACTATTGGTGGGGGCCACGACGCGGCGCAAATTGCGGGGTGAGACGGTATAGATGCGACCCCGGCGCGGTGTTTCCGCTGCGACAACACCGATGAGCTCGCCATCTTTGTCTAGAACCGGTCCGCCTGACAGTCCGCCCAGAGACCCCATGAGACCCCGGGACCGGCTCAGTTCAGACCAGATCAACACGCTTTCATCTGTGCGGTACCGCCCACGCACTTGCATCCGCCCGCGCGACAGCAAAGACGCGACGACTTCACCGGGCTGTCCTTGCGGATAGCCAAAGAAATAGCCCGTTTCCCCGACCGTACGCGGGGTGTTGAGGTCCGTTGGCAGCGGCGTGCGTGTCCAGCCGGAGGTGAGCCGCGCGAGGTCAATGTCTTGAAAAATTTCTGTGCGGTCAATGCGAAGGAGCTGTCGCGCTGTGACCTTAATTCCGATGTTCTGACAACTATCAACGACATGGCGGGCTGTGACCCATTCCCCGTCTTCTGTGCTGGCAAAGGCGGTACCGATCCCGGATGTGGGGGCATCTATTTGTACCAGAATGCGTTCGTCGCGCGGGCTTTCCGACGGCAGTAACGGGCCGAGCTCCGGGAGCGGCGGCGCGGGTGCGATGTTGGGTTTGTCGTGATTGGCATAGGCCACCATCGCGACAACAATGCCGAGATAGATCATCCAATCGGGAATCGGGCTTTTCACGGATCAGCCGGCGATGGCAAATGCCAGAACTATGGACCCGGCCAACTTAAAGGCCGCCAAGACCAAAGCGGGGGCCGCGATGTCTCGCTCGATGAGATCCGGAATGCCGCGAAAAATCATATCCGTCATTCGGAATAAGAACAGCTGTAACGCCACCGATAATGTGCCCCACATGACCACATCCAGAATCGACACTTTGTAGATGAGGCAAGCCGCGAGCGGCAAGGAGAGCGCAATGATGAGCGATGACAAATGGATCGCGGCCGCCATATTGCCTTCGCTCACAAGCGCGAATTCATTGTGCGGGGTCAGCTTAATATAGAGGTAGAGCGCAACAACAAAAATTGCAGCCACCGCGAGTAAGTAGAAAACAAGCAGCGGAAACCCCTGCGCCAGACTGTCAAAAACGGACGTCATGCCAATCCTATTCCCCGATGAAAGCTCCCCGCACAGGGTTTCGCGGACCCAGCGGATCGGCGCAAGGGGAAAAGACGGGTTATGTGAATTTGGGGGCTAAACCTTTACGCGCGGTGAGAAGTGATTAACACTTGATGCGGAGGGCTCACCGCGACAAACTTTAACACAACATCTTCGCGTTGAAATCATGCCGCTCCTCGCATAAGGGCGCTCAACAACAGTTTAAACGGAGACCCCCTATGGCACGCGCCAAAATCGCTCTTATCGGAGCCGGCATGATCGGCGGAACACTGGCTCACATTGCGGCTCGGGAAGAGCTGGGTGATGTGGTCTTGTTCGATATTTTCGAAGGCACGGCGAAGGGTAAAGCGCTCGACTTGGCCGAAGCGTCGCCTGTGTTCGGCAAGGATAGCAATCTCAAAGGCACAAACGATTACGCCGATATTGCGGGTGCAGACGTCTGCATCATCACGGCGGGTTTCCCGCGTAAACCGGGCATGGACCGCAGTGAGCTGATCGGTAAAAACCTCGGCGTCATTAAACAGGTCGCGGAAGGCATTGCGGAATATGCGCCCAAAGCCTTTGTGATCTGCATCACCAATCCGCTCGACGCGATGGTTTGGGCGTTACAGAAATTCTCAGGCCTCCAGCCACGCAAAGTCGTCGGCATGGCCGGTGTGTTGGATAGCGCGCGCTTCCGTTACTTTCTTGCTGACGAGTTCAAATGTTCGGTGGAGGATGTCCATGCTTCCGTTCTTGGTGGCCATGGTGACACCATGGTGCCGCTCGTGCGTTACTCCACGGTTGCGGGTGTGCCTCTGCCAGATCTGATCAAGATGAAATGGACGACGCAGGAACGTATCGACGCGATTGTTGACAGAACTCGTAAAGGCGGCGGCGAGATTGTTGGCCTGCTGGGCAATGGCTCAGCCTTCTATGCGCCGGCTGAAAGCGCCATTGAAATGGCGACCGCTTACTTGCGCGATAAGAAACGTATCCTGCCCTGTGCGGTTCGTCTCTCGGGTCAGATTGCGGGCGTCCGGGGCCTCTATGTTGGTGCGCCGGCCATGATTGGGGCGCGCGGTGTTGAGAAGGTGATGAATATCCGCTTGAAAGCTGATGAGCGCGACATGTTCATGAAGTCAGTTGCCGCGGTCGAGAAGATCATCGCCGATTGTCAAGAAATGGAGCCTTCGCTGAAGGACTAAGTTTTCACGATATTAGATAAGAAAAAGCCCGGTCATTGCGCCGGGTTTTTTTATGGGTGGGCCTTAGCGAACGCTCGGATGCTGCGAGCCGAACCGTAAATCTTGGTCAATCGTCACAGGCGCGACATTGCCGTTTCGACGGGCCTTATAGACTTGCATGTTTTCCAGCACGCGTTGGACGTAGTTGCGGGTCTCAGAGAAGGGAATTTTCTCAACCCAATCGATTGGGTCAATTTCCCCTGTGCGCGGATCGCCATTGCGTTCGATCCACTGACTGACCCGGCGCGGCCCTGCATTATACGCAACTGCTGCCATGATATAGGACCCATCAAAGTCTTCTAGCAGATCGTGCAAATGCAGCGCGCCCATGCGCGCCCCATAATTTCGGTCCGTGATGAGGCGGTTGCGATCATAGGGAATGCGGTGTCGACGCGCTGTTGCGCTGGCCGTCGCATTGATCATCTGCATCATGCCGTAGGCACTGGCGGACGAGATGGCGTTGGCCGCAAATTCGCTTTCTTGTCGCGCAATCGCATAGACAAAGGGGACATCGAACTCTGTTCCCAGCGCTTCAATCGGATCAACAAGGGGATAGCCATTCTCTGTGAGCATGGACTGGAACCGTCCGGCCTGTTTCGCGGCACGGATAGACGGGCGCATGAAACTATACTCAGCGCTGACTTGGCTAAGCAGCGCCAGCTCGTCGAGCGATCCCAAATCATCATCAAGGGCATAGGCAAAGGTTGAGAAGAACCGTTCTTCGCCGGCTTCGCCGAGCAGACGCAAAGCTTTCACGCGGGGGTCCGTTTCAAACCGTTGTCGAGCTTGAGGCGAAATCATCTGGGGGGGAAGCGTCAGACGCGCTGTGTCTCCCTGCAAGCGCTTGGTCGCGAGCTGTCCATAATAGGTATTCGGATATTTTGCCGCGGCCGCATAGGCTTGATTCCGTCGTTCATCATTCATCGCTTCCATCGCGCGGCCCTGCCAATAATGGGCGCGGGATAGGCTAATCGGTGTTGTGACACCCGTTTCAAGGCGTTGGAAACGT
The DNA here is from genome assembly GCA_051251645.1 of Litorimonas sp. Lineage (GTDB taxonomy): Bacteria > Pseudomonadota > Alphaproteobacteria > Caulobacterales > Maricaulaceae > Litorimonas. The sequence continues at coordinate 807,184 of JBPOEY010000001.1, forward strand.
TCTAATGCGACGCCGGGTTGCCCGAGCTTCGTTAACGCAAGCCAGCCGCCGAGAAATTCAGGTTCGAAGAAGGGTGCGCCGCTCGTGGCTCCACTGAACTGCGTCATACGGTACGCTTCGGCCCAGCGTTCTTCTCCGATCAGCCAGTAGGCCATCAAACGTTTTTCCGTCCACATACGTCCTTGACCGTGCTCTGTCGTTGGGGCTGAGCCGATCTGTAAATAAACGGGTAAGGCATAGTCTTTGCTTTTGCGTTTACGCCGCCAGCGGGCGCGTTCGAATAAGAACGCCGCATCATTAGCGCGGCTTGCAGGGATAGCATTGACGGCGGCATTGATGCCGCGCCCATTCGAGGCGAGTTCCATGCGGGCCGCCATCACGGCACGGTCTTCGCGGCTCATATGCGGGAGGAGTGCCCGCGCTTTGCCGAAATGTCGTGATCCGAGCCAGATCAAGTGATCCGCCCGCGCCGCATGGTCCTGTGGACTTAAGCGTGACTTATAGTGTTGGAACAAATCGCGCTGTACGTCACGCGTGAGCCGGGCATCTCGCCATGCGGCTTTTAACCATCGGTCGGCTTGGTCGCGGTCACCCGCTTGATAAAGCGCGCGCGCTAATGCGGCGCGGCCTTCACCGGAGACAGGCTCTTTGCCGTTAAACCATTCGAGGGTGCGGCGTGAAGGTAGAGGGTCATCGAACAGGCGGGCTTCGGCCTTGGCTTGGATCGACACCATGCGGGGCCAGTCGGACAAGTCATGTACGACATAGGTCAGCCAATCCGTCGGGACATTCGGGTCGCGCGCGGCCCGAACCCAGCGCAGCAGGTCTTTTGCCGTCGGGTCTTTGATAATGTCTTTAGATTTCTTAAGCTCACGCCAATCGCCGTCACTGGCCGCGGACAGGCCGCGTCGTAGATATATGGCGTCTAGCGGGCTGATATATTCTGACAGGGCTAGCGGGGCGGGTTTGAGTCGCGGCAGCGGCACAATTCGCGTTTGGTAGCTATTCTGACCGCTATTTTGAGCGAGCGCCGGGACGGCTATGCCGGGCGTGAATCCCAACACTAGACATAAAAAAAATGTCTTCACCCAAACAGCTCCTTGAAATTGCACCAATACGACCCAGATTTTGCCATGCTTGCCGAGTAACTGCCATGCTTGCAAGAGAGATGACAATCGGCCAAAGCGCGGCAAATAGCCTGCGTTCAACTCGGCTATAGGAAAGGCGAATATCGTGAAAGGGTCCATCACAGCCTTGGTCACACCGTTCTCTAAGAACGGTCTCGATGAGCAGGCATTTCAAGATCACGTCGAGTGGCAAATTGCCTCCGGCACACATGGTCTGGTGCCGTGCGGAACGACGGGCGAAAGCGCGACGCTGACGCATGAAGAGCATAAGCGTGTCATTCGTCTTTGTGTGGAAGCGGCCGCAGGGCGCGTGCCTGTCATTGCAGGGGCGGGGTCGAATGAAACCCGTGTTTCGGTCGAATATGCCCAAGTCGCGAAAGACTGTGGTGCGGATGCAGCCCTGGTCGTTGCCCCTTATTACAATAAGCCGAGCCAAGAAGGTATTTTCCAGCACTTCAAAGCGATCTCTGACGCGGTCGATATTCCGATTGTCGTGTACAATGTCCCAAGCCGAAGCGTGGTCGACATCACTAATGAAACAATGGGGCGTCTAGCGCAATTGACCCATGTGGTGGGTTGCAAGGACGCAACCGGGGATATCGGACGCGTTCAGGGAATAATCGACCGATGCGGCGCTGACTTTGTCCAGCTGTCCGGCGATGACCCCACGGCGCTTGCGCATTTTGTGCATGGTGGCTGCGGGACGATCAGTGTTGGCTCTAACATTGCACCGAAACAATATGCCGACTTTCACAATGCAATGATCGCGGGAGACTTCGTGAGGGCCCGCGAGTTGAATGCGACGCTTGATCGCTTGCACAAAGATGTGTTCCTCGACCCGAGTCCCGCGCCTGTTAAATATGCGCTGACGCTACTGGGTCGCATGACGGACCATGTGCGCTTGCCGATGACGCCGTGTCGGGACGAGACCAAAGCAAAAGTTCGTTCCGCCATGATCCGCGCCGGGATTGATATTTAGGATGGCGGTTAAAAAGAAACCGACGATTGGTGAAAATGGCAAGCTGATTGCTGAAAACCGCCGCGCCCGCTTCGACTATGCGATCGAAGAGACGTTCGAGGCGGGCATCAGCCTGTTGGGGACCGAGGTCAAAAGCCTGCGGTTGGGCAAAGCCAATATCGCCGAAAGCTATGTCGATGTGGATGGCTCGGAAGCCTTTTTGGTCAACGCCAATATCCCGATTTATGAACCTGCTGCGCAGTTTAATCATAGCCCAACGCGGGGCCGAAAACTACTTTTGAAACGCAAGGAAATTAATACGCTGATCGGTGAAACCCAGCGGAAGGGCCGCACCATCGTGCCGTTGAAAATCTACTTTAACAATGAGGGTCGCATCAAACTGTTGATCGGTGTGGCCGAGGGTAAACAGCAACGCGACAAACGCGATGTGCAGAAGAAGCGCGATTGGCAAAAGCAAAAAGCGCGGATATTGCGGGATCGCGGTTAAGCCAGCAGGGCTTTAATTTAATAGGGTCTGGGCCCGCGCGAACACATCAAAGAACATCGCTTCGGTCAGGCGGCCTGTGTTCGTATTGTAGCGCGAGCAGTGATAGCTCGATAGAACTGTATAATCGCCAAGTTCATACTCGCTTCCGTGGGCAAATTTCTCACGCGAAACTTTTCCGCCGAGGCACCGCACTGTGCTGTCATGGCTGACCTTGCCGAGGCACAGCAGAGTTTTGAGCTTCGGCAGTATGTCGATTTGGGCGCGCAAATAATTGCGGCATGTATTCACTTCTGCCCCGACGGGTTTGTTCTGCGGCGGCACGCACCGCACAGCATTTGTGATCATCGCATTATGCAATGCTAAACCATCATCAATCCGGGCATCAAAGCGGTCGTTTGAAAAGCCAAATTTTGCCAATGCCGGATAGAGCAAATCGCCGGCCGCGTCGCCTGTAAACGGTCGACCGGTCTTATTCGCACCGTTCATGCCGGGGGCGAGACCGACGACGAGCAATTCAGCCTGCGGATCGCCAAAACTTGGGACGGGTCCATTGAAATGTCCGGGTAGACGGTCGCGACAGTCTTCAAGAAAATTAAAGATTCGCGGGCATCTCTGGCAAAAATACGCGGGTTCTGATCCCACGCTCATAGCGGCTCGCACTCCTGAGCCGCGATCAATCATAGCCAAAGTCGTCATCGCGGCCATTGTCATCATAGTCACCGTCACCGCCTTCGAAATCATCTTCATCCTTATAGGAGGGGCGATCTCGTTTCGGTCGCCCGACTTCGCGTTCGAGGTCATCAATTTCGATGAAGTTATCGGCCTGACGCCGCAGCTCGTCCGCCAAGAGCGCGGGTTTGATGACGAGAGACGAGACGACCGTCACTCGCACGCCGAGCTTCTGCACCGCTTCAACGGCCGCGCGGAAATCTCCATCGCCAGAGAAAAGCAATATGTGATCAACATGGGGCGCGAGTTCCATCATGCGCACAACAATTTCGACATCCATGTCGCCTTTGATGCGGGTGCGACCATCACGGTCCGTGAATGTCTTGGCTTTCTTTGTGATGATGTGAAAGCCATTGTAATCCAGCCAATCGAGGAGGGGGCGGAGCGGCGAAAAATCGTCATTTTCTTTCAAGGCCGTAAAGTAATAAGCCTTGATCATCCGCCCTTTGGCGCCGAAATAATTCAATAGGTTCTTGTAATCGATGTCGAAGTCGAGTGACTTCGCCGTCGAATAGAAATTCGCGCCATCGACAAAGATTGCGAGCTTCTCATTGGGGTGAAAAATCATGCAGAGAATCCGTGTCTAAAATAAATAAGAATATGAGTCGGGCGTATATCGCGTTCGGGGCGAACTTGTCCAATCCGCGCGAGACGCTGATGCAAGCGATTACGGCGATGGGAGAGGCCGGCATTGTGATTGATGCGGTCTCTAACTTGTGGCGGAGTCCAGCGTGGCCACCGGGGAGCCGTGCGCCGGACTACCGTAATGCGGTCTTGTCGGTGCGGACGTGTCGTGGCCCCAAAATGCTGATGGACCTATTGCTCGCGATTGAAACGAAGCTGGGTCGCGTCCGGACCGTCCGAAATGCACCGCGCTTGATTGATCTCGACTTGATCGATTATGCCGAACAGGTCTCAACTGACCCGCATTGTACCTTGCCTCACCCGAGAATGGCGCAACGGGCGTTTGTGTTGAAACCGATGGCTGAGGTTACAGCGCCGGGCTGGCGGCATCCTGTGAGTGGGCAGAGCATAGCGGCGTTGATTGCGAATCTCACTGCAATTCCTTAGCCTTCAAAAGCCTTCTCCAACGCGGCAATGTCAATTTTTTTCATCGTAAACATGGCTTGTCTTGCCCGTTCCCTGCGTCGTGGTCCTCACTATTCGTGAGTTCGACCAGTCGGTGCGGCGTGACTTGCCAAGACACGCCATATTTGTCTTTTAGCCAACCACACATGCTTTCTTCGCCACCGTCTGCGGTCAGGGATTCCCACAATTCATCTGTTTCAGCTTGATCATCTGTCAGCACGCTGATCGACGCTGCACCCGTTTGTGAGAACATGTCTCCGCCATTGAGGATCATCATCGGCGCGCCCGCGAGCGTAAATTCGACAACAACAGGTTCCTGACCGTCGCGCTGTGAGAACTCGCTTTCAACTCGGCTATCGGGAAGCAGGGTGCAGTAAAAGCGCGCGGCTTCCAGCCCATTTCCCTGAAACCACCAACAGGTGCGAACTTTTGATTGTAATGCGGTCATATCAGTCTCCTAATTGAAAGTATTTGTGTCTAGAGCGATTGAGCTACCGCCTCCAATTGGTCCGTGGCTTTGCCCCAACCGTCAAAAACCCCATGGCTTCATGTTCTAATTTGGCGGCTTCGGTCCAATGATGGGCTTTTGCAACGTAACGGGTGCGGCCATCGCCGAGTGGCTCGAAGGAGATTTCGCTTACCATAAATGCACGGTCAGCGGGAATCCAGCCGGGACGAAAGGCATCCGTCGTAACCAAACGCCGTTGGGGAATAATATCAAGGAAGACCCCCGCGTTCGGGAAGGTCTCATTGTCTGGTCCCATCATGACACAAGAAAATTCCCCGCCAATTTTAGCGTCAATTATCGCGTCTGTCGCCTGCCATGGTTTCGGGCAAAACCATTGTTCCAGCAGTATTGGTCTTGTCCAGCATTGATAGAGGGCATCGGCTGACGCGTCTAAGATGCGGTCTAACGTCAATGTATGCGAGCGGCGGGTCATGAGGGGCTCTCTCCTGATTGCGCGAAGGTGAGTTGAATATAGCGTTTAAGATGATCAATGCTGTCATGCGCGACGCTCTGATCTCCGCTGGCCTTGGCCAGTATGAATGCGCCTTGAAGGACGGCCTGCGTGTGCAACGCATAGCTTTTTGCCGGTAAAGCTGGGGGCGAGGAGAGATCGTTTAACGCGGCTTCAAAATCTTTTGTGAGTGTGGCAGCATGACCAAAGATACTGGCTTCGCAGGCGGCCCGGATTGCTGGCGACGTCTCATAAATCTCTTGCGACAATGTGCCGACCAAGCAAGTCCATTCAGCGATTTCGCCCGACATGATTGATTTTCGAAAGTCGATATAAGCCAGAATGCGGGCCAAAGGCGTTTCAGCTGAATGATACGCGGCGTCCGCGAAGAGCACGGACGTCGTGTCTGACCAAAAATTGGCAACAGCGACACCGAGATCCTCTTTAGTTTTAAAATGATGGAAAAATGCGCCCTTTGTGACCCCCGCGTCTTGGCAAAGTTTATCTACCGTTGTGGCCGAAAAACCTTTCTGACGGATCATATCCCGCGCCGCGATGAGAAGCTTTTCTCTCGCATTAACACGTCTTGTGGAACTCAAATCATTGTTCATAAATTATCATACCAACCAGTCGGTATGTTTGTCAATATTTTCTATGAAATGAGGTTTAGAGCTTTGGCGCTAGCAATGACTACTCGTGTTCATTTTCCGTGCGATCAGTCTGGAGCATCGCAGATGGGTCAGCTAGAAGATGTCTATGAGAGCCGATTATACATTGCCCCGCCTATATTTGGATCACCCGTTAACGGGCGAGATCAACCTGTCGCGAGAGCAGGCGCATTACTTCGGCACGGTTTTGCGTAAACGCGTCGGCGATCCGGTGCGGCTGTTTAATGGTCGTGACGGGGAATGGGCGGCTGAGATTATCACCGTTGATCGGAAGTCGATGCGACTATCCGTTGGCGAACAGCTGCGGGTGTCGCGTGCGGTGCCAGATATTCGGTTGCTTTTCGCGCCATTGCGAAAGCACCGAACGGCCACCGTCTTAGAAAAGGCGACAGAGCTAGGCATTCGCACGATCCAACCTGTTATTACGGCCCGGACGCAATATCCGAAATTCAATCTCGAACGGGCGCAGGCGCAAATCATTGAAGCAGCGGAACAAACCGAACGCTTAGACTTACCAGATCTCTTTGCGCCCGTGTCACTGGAAAACGCCCTTGGGGACGGGCGCAGCCTGCTGTTTGCGGACGAGGCGGGCGACGTGCCGATGGTTTTACCGACGTTAGAGGGTCTCAGCTTGCCGCTCGACATTCTGATCGGTCCGGAAGGCGGTTTTCAGGAGTCTGAGCGCGATTTGATCCGCACGCGCGCCCATGTTTACCCGGTTACGCTCGGCCCGCGTATTTTACGCGCTGACACAGCGGCGATCAGCTTGCTGACACTTGTGCAGGCAAAATTGGGTGATTGGCAACATATCTGAATGGCGATGCATTCATTTGCAGGGCTTTATTCATTTGCGAATGTGGTTACACATAAATCATGAGCGATGTTCTTGATTTAGTGATTATCGGCGCAGGCCTATCCGGGATCGGCGCCGCGTGCCGGTATGTGACTGAATTCCCGGATGGCAACTTCACAGTTTTAGAGTCGCGCGACGCGATTGGTGGCACGTGGGATTTGTTCCGCTATCCTGGTATACGGTCTGATTCAGATATGCTGACGCTCGGCTATGATTTTCGGCCTTGGAAGGGCGCGAAAACGCTGGCCGATGGGCCAGCTATTCGCGATTACGTCCGCGAAACGTCGACCGAGTATGGTATCGACTCGAAGGTCCAATTTAATAGCCGTGTGATTGCGACGAATTTTTCAACCGCCGATGATGTCTGGACCCTCACTGTTGAAACGGACGGAAAGATGCGTGAGATTAAGTCACGTTTTATCCTCTCTTGTGCGGGCTATTACCATTACGACAAAGCGCATGATCCAGAATTCGTGGGTCGCGAAGATTTTCCGGGCGAGATCATCCATCCGCAATTCTGGCCTGAAGGGTTTGACTATGCGGATAAGCGTATCGCCGTGATTGGATCGGGCGCGACGGCCGTGACATTGGTTCCAGAGCTGTCAAGAACCGCGGCCCACGTCACCCAAATTCAGCGGACGCCGTCTTATGTCGCAGCAATTCCTGGCGAAGACCCGATCAATAAGTTGACGTCAAAGATTATGCCGGAAAGCCTGTCCATTCGGTTCAACCGGTGGAAAAATATCAAGCTGTCGCAATATTTCTATAAACGCGCGCAGGAGGATCCTGCGCGCGCGCGACGCAATTTGCGTAAGGCGACTATTAAAGCGCTGGGAAAAGACTATCCGGTCGATATTCATTTCAACCCGCCCTATAATCCGTGGGACCAACGTTTGTGCATGATCCCTGACGGTGACATGTTTACGTCGATCAATATGGGGAAGGCCTCCATCGTAACGGGTCAAATTGATCGCTTCAATGCGGATGGTATTCTTATGAAAGATGGCATCCAAATTGATGCCGATGTTATCGTCACTGCGACAGGGTTGGCGCTTAATTATGCGACCAACTATCCGATTATGATCGATGCGGTGACACAGGCTCCGAATGACAGCTTCACCTATAAAGGCGTGATGATGTCCGGCATACCAAACTTTGTCGCTGTCTTTGGCTATACCAACGCCAGTTGGACGCTGCGCGCTGACTTGATGAGCCGTTATGTTATTCGTCTTATCAAACATATGAAGGCAAAGGGACTGACGCGGGTCGTGCCTATTGCGCCTGAAGGGATGGAGCGTCATCCAATTATTGATTTTCAAGCGGGTTATATGAAGCGTGTTCTGCACGAAATGCCCTGTCAGGGGGATCGTATGCCGTGGTTAAATGTTCAGAACTACAAGCATGATCAGAAAATCTTGATTGAAGACTCGCTTGATGATGAGGTGCTGCATTTTTCGCGCGCCGACGCTCATACGTCCATTGCCGAGGCTGCAGAATGAAAACCTTCTCTCAATATTCAGGTAAAGTTTGTGTTGTGACTGGCGCTGCGTCCGGCATTGGTCGGGCGGTCGCGAAGTCGCTGGCCGCGTCGGGCGCGACGCTTGCCCTGTCGGATATCAATCAAGAGGGGCTTGCTGAAACTGTCGAAATGATCGGTGGGGCGAACCGCCACAAAGTCGATGTGTTGGATATGGCCGATGCGGACGGCATTGCGGATTATGCGCCCGCCGTGGAGGCCGCGCTTGGGCCCGCAGATTATGTTTTTAACATTGCGGGTCTGACCCGGGTTGGTGATTTTCGCAACACGTCCTCTGACAGCTATGAAAAAGTTATGGACGTCAATTTTTACGGCGTTGTTCGGATGTCTAAAGCCTTCTTGGAACAGTTGATCCAGACTAAAGGCGGGCTGGTCAATATTAGCTCAATCTTTGGCATCATCGCTTGGCCGGGCCAATCGCATTATTGTGCGTCAAAGTTCGGCGTGCGCGGATTTAGCGAATCGCTATCGATGGAAATGATGGAACACGGCGTCAGCGTCTCTTGCGTTCATCCGGGTGGCGTGCAGACGAATGTCGCGCGCAATGCGGTCGTTGATCATCTTGACAAGCCCGGCGTGACGAAAAAGATGATGGACGATAATTTCGATCAAAACACGCCAACGACACCGGAGCGCGCAGCTGAGATTATCCTTGACGGCACGGCGAAGCGCAAACAACGCATTATTGTCGGACCTGATGCGAAATTCATGCAGTTTTGGAATCGACTTTTTCCGACGCGCTACCGCAAACTTGTCATGAAAAAAGCGCTCGCGCTCACAGCAGACTGATTACACATGATCGTTACCCGCTTGTCTGGACGGCCCCGCGCGATTAGGCGCACCGGATGAGTGGTCCATCTTCCCCCAATTCTCAGCCTATTGAAGCAAAGGCGCAGCTGATTGAGCATCTGGCTCTCGGTTGCAAGCCGAAGGAGGCTTGGCGCATTGGCACCGAGCATGAGAAGATCGCCTTTGCGACGGCGGATAACTTACCGCTGCCTTATGACGGCCCCACATCAATCCGTGCGCTGCTCGAAGGGTTGCAACGGTTTGATTGGGAGCCTGTCGAAGAAAAAGGGCATTTGATCGCACTGAAACGCGACGGCGCGTCCGTCAGTCTTGAGCCCGGCGGCCAGTTCGAACTTTCAGGCGCTCCGGTGGAGCATGTTCACCAGACCTGCGCGGAAGTTACCCGCCATTTGCGTGAGGTGAGGGAGGTTGCGGATGAAATGGGCGCAGGGTTCCTGTCGCTGGGGTTCCGTCCGGATACACGGCTCGAAGATGTGCCGATTATGCCCAAGGGTCGCTACAAAATCATGCGTGACTATATGCAAAAGGTCGGCACTTTGGGGCGCGAGATGATGTTCCGAACATGTACGGTTCAAACCAATCTCGATTTTTCATCCGAGACTGATATGGTGCGGAAGTTCCGCGCTAGCTTAGCTTTGCAACCCATCGCAACGGCGCTGTTTTCTAATTCGCCGTTCACAAACGGCGTGCCGAACGGCTATAAGTCTTACCGCTCGGCCGTTTGGCTCGACACGGATAATGATCGTGCGGGCATGCTTCCCTTTGTGTTCGAGCCGGGTTTCGGCTTTGAGCAATATGTCGATTATGCGCTCGAAGTTCCGATGTATTTTGTTCATCGCGACGGCACGTATCTGGATGCATCCGGCAAGAGCTTCCGTGATTTCATGACGGGGAATCTCGATATTCTTCCTGGTGAAATTCCGATGATGTCAGATTTCGAAGACCATCTCTCGACCATTTTTCCGGAAGTGCGCTTAAAGCAATTCCTCGAAATGCGCGGTGCCGATACAGGGCCGTGGGACGAACTTTGCGCTCTACCGGCCTATTGGGTCGGGCTTTTATACGATGATGCGTCTCTGGATGCCTGTCTCGAGCTGGTCAAAGACTGGTCGGCGGCTGATCGTCAAAAACTGCGCGAAGATGTTCCTGCGCAAGGGTTTGATGCGATGATCCATGGACGATCTGTTCGCGAGATCGCAGCCGATACGCTCTCTATCGCTCGAAAAGGGCTGAATGCCCGCGGTTACATGAACGGCCATGGCGAAAACGAAACCGTGTTTTTGCAGGCCCTAGATGCGATGGTTCGCACAGGCCAGTCAAATGCGGATGTTTTGATTGCCGCCTATAATGGCGAATGGGGCGGTGATATTTCGCGCTGCTACACGGAGTGCATCTACTAGCGCTTCGCAAGGTTGAAGATTGTCAGAATCAGGCAACATCTTTTAAATTGGATGCTTCTGTTCTCCTCTTCCAAGCCGCTCAACATCGTCGAAAACAAAGTTGAAAGACCAGAATTTGGGCGGAGGCGGCTCTAATAGTCTGATTTCAAGGCCTGCATATTTTGATGGCAGCCTTGCATTTTTGACGACCGGTAATTTCTGCGTTCGTTTTATTGATGTTCAAAGTCAAACTGGCTTTGGAAAAAACCTCTTTACCTATTGAAATAAATAGAAAAAATGGTCGTTCTACGGTTTTTATCCTCAAAAAAACATACATGAACGTCTCACAATGCCTTACTGTATACATTTATGCATGACCTTACACGTCACACATTGGCGCTAATCCGTCCTAAATGATGGTCTGCGGCATTCCCCCCGTCGCACCCCTCAATGTCCGGACGAATGACCGTCCACCCTTTGGAGACATAAAATGAAAATCGCATCCGCTCTTATTGGTACTGCCGCTCTTCTTGTTCTGCCGCAGGCCGCTTTTGCCAGCAACATGACCGTCGAAAACATCTCAACATGCAAAGCCGAAATCGAAACACGCATGGCCGAAACGGCGTCTGAAACTTCGCTCGACTTTAAAAAAGTCAAAGGGAACTCCCGCGCACAAACACTCAGCTTTCGCATCGATGCTGACGGCGAGAAAGACACTGTGAAGTGTAAAGTTCGTCGTGACGACACCGTCGAAATCAAATGGGGCAAAAGCGTCCAGCCGAAGATGGTTAAGGCTGTTCAAGCCGAAGAGTCTATGACAGCCGGCGAATAAGCCCCTTTCTATCCGTCCGATTTATCGGATGTTTATCAACACCTCCGCCTTGCGCGGAGGTGTTTTCGTTTGGGTCTTGACCCCGACCAATCATCTGGCACGATAATCGTACCTTTTGCTTGTGTTGGAGCCAACTATGACCCGCTTTCGTCTTTTGACATCCGTTGGTTGTATAGCGGTAATGCTTGGCGGAGGGCTCGCCCAAGCCGCGTCGCCTGATGCTGTTCTTGCATCCAAATTAAGAGCCATCACGGCTGTGCTCGATGCAAATTTGGCCAAAGAGTCTGTTCCGGGTGCCGCCTTTGCAATTGTATCTGACCAAGATGTCGTCTGGAGCCATCACTACGGGGTTGAGGATTTGACGATGCAAACACCCGTCACGAATGACACCGCGTTTAGTATCTGCTCCGTTTCAAAACTTTTCACGGGGATTGCCGTGATGGATATGCAAGAGGCCGGGCTGCTTGATATTGATGCGCCATTGTCACGTTATTTGGGTGATGAGGCAGGCGGCGGCGGCGATGCGACAGTCCGCAATATCCTGTCGCATGTGTCTGGCCTCCCTCGGGAAGGCCGCACTGATTTCTGGTATGAAAACACATTCCCAGACGACCTAACTCTGCGCGCTGACCTTGCCGCACGAAATGATTGGTACGGCGCCTACGATCATTGGCAATATTCCAATTTGGGCATGGCCGCTCTGGGACAGGTCATTTTCTCGGCCAGCGGTCAGACCTACCACGATTATGTTCAAACCCAAATTCTCGATCCGCTTGGGATGGCCCAGACAACAACAGATATGCCGTTCGATAAGGTCGGGCAGGGATTTGCCCGCGGCTATTATGTTCGCGACGCAAAAGGACAACGCAATCCAGTTGAAGCACACAGCTTTAAAGCCTTTGCCCCCGCTGCAGGCGTGGCGTCGAGCCTCAATGATTTATCCAAATTTATGTCTTGGCATTTTCGCTTGCGGGCCGCTGACGCGCCGGAAGTACTTGCGCCGAAAACGCTAAAGACCATGCAGCGTGTGCATTGGACCGGAGAAGATTTCGATGAGCCAGCATGGGGGCTGGCCTATGGGACGCGACGTTTGGATGGAAAGACCCTCTGGGGTCATGGCGGTTACTGTCCTGGCACTGTGACAGAGTTTGTCATGCGTAACCCGGATAAGATCGGTGTGATTGCCATGGCGACGGCAAATGATGTCAGTGCCGGGGCGATGGCGCAAACGATCTACACCATGGTCGCAGAGGATGTGAAAATTGTCTCTGGTGACACTCAAGGCGCCAGCAAAAAAGAAGACAAATCCGCGGCGTCCTACGACGCTTATGAAGGGCTCTATACGCGCCCGAACTATGATTGGAGTACATATGTTGGCCTAACGCCAGACGGTCTATTCTCTATTCCGCTTTACGACGATAAACCTCAAGACGAGATCGAGACGTTTGAGCATATTGAGGGCGATCTTTTTAAACGGCAGCGGAGCGATGGATCTCAGGGTGAACCTTTGCGGTTCTTGCGAGACGATTCTGGCGCGATCAGTGGCGTGATTTCAGGAGGATATCGGCTCGCCCGCGAATAATCTGCGAATAAACAGTCGCCACATTCGCGCCACATTGTTGCGAAAACAAGGCAGGCTTCTGCCTCACTCCCGACAAACCTCCGTCTTAAGGGTGTCTTATTGAAGACACACACTTAAAACGCTGAGGGTTTTACACATGCAGACGATGAGCCTAGTCAGAGACCGCAACTACACATCCCGTAAGGTTGGAGGGCGGTCCGTGGCGACTATTTTCCTCGTCGATGATGACGAGAACATTTTAACGTCTGTGTCCATGTATTTGGAAGCTGAAGGCTATGATGTTCGTAAATTCCATGATGGCGTCAGCGCATTAGAGGCGCTCAAGCTTAGCCCGCCTGATCTTGCGGTGTTTGATATAAAAATGCCGCGCATGGACGGGATCGAATTGCTCCGCCGCCTGCGCCAGACATCAAACCTTCCGGTTATTTTCCTGACCTCAAAAGGGGACGAATTGGACGAAGCCATCGGCTTTTCGATGGGTGCGGATGACTATATTACGAAGCCGTTCAGCCAGCGGTTGCTCGGCGAGCGGATCAAAGCGATCTTACGTCGGGCGCAACTGACGTCGACCGTTAATCCTGTGCCTGAAGAAGGCGACGAGAATGTCATCCGACGCGGCCAACTCTTGCTAGATCCCAATCGCCACGCGTGTTCGTGGAACGGTGATGCGGTGCGCTTGACTGTGACAGAGTTCCTCATTTTGGAAGCTCTCGCCAAACGACCGGGCTACGTCAAATCACGCGACCAGCTGATGGACGCGGCCTATGATGACCAAATTTATGTCGATGACCGAACCATCGATAGCCATATTAAACGCCTCCGTAAAAAGTTTCGCAAGACGGACAAGGCGTTCGACGGTATCGAGACCCTCTATGGCGTCGGATATAAATATAAAGAAAGCTGATACGGCCGCTATGTCGGATAAACCCGCCGGCATGCGGCGTGGACGGGATGAGCGTCGGCGGTTTGTGCCCCGGCGCTTTCTGTTGTCATCACGCCTGACACAGCTGATTTTAGCGGCCAACCTCATTGGGCTCAGCATTTTGGTCATCGGATCGCTCGCGATGAGCCGATTTGAAGAAGGGTTGATCGACGGTAAGGTTGATAATCTGAATTCCTTCGCGGCGACCATCACGACCGTCATGGGCGACCGTGCGACAGGGTCAGGACAAGCGTCCGAGCTTGATATTGAAAATGCTAAACAGGTTCTGCGCGGTATAAACGTTCCGGTAGGTTGGCGGGTGCGTTTGCATGATCGAGCGGGGCAAGTTGTCGTCGATACAGAACAGCTCGACGATCGGATCGAAGTGGGTACGCTCGAGCCGATCCGTACAGAAGAGACAGAAGCGCCGATTCCAGCCGAGAAAACGCGCGAGCCCCTCGGCGCTAAGGTTCTAAGCGCGACTCAAAAACTACCGTGGCGCAAAGCGCGTCGGGACCGTCTTCGCCGCGATCTCAAGGCGGATATTCGCACGGCTTTATCTGGCGGTCCGGTGAGCGGCGCGCGCTATGATACGGATGACACGCTCATCGTCATGGCGACGCAGCCCGTAATGCGGGTCCAACAAGTGCTCGGCGCGGTGACAGTTGAAAGCCGTGATGTCAGCGGCATTGTCAATGCGGAGCGACGGGCGTTAGCGCCCATTATTGGCTTGGCATTGATTGCGGCGTTGCTGTCATCTTTCGCATTAATTCTCTTTATTACGCTGCCGATGCGCAAATTAGCGCGCGCCGCCGAACGCGTGGCCCGCAACCCGCGCGATTTTGAGACGATACCGGACTTGTCGCATCGTCGTGACGAGATTGGCGACTTGTCCGTTGTGCTTCGCGACATGACGCGCGGCTTATATAATCGTGTGGATGACATCGCGAATTTCGCCGCCGATGTGGCGCATGAAATCAAGAACCCGCTGACATCGCTCCGGTCGGCGTCTGAAACGCTCCGTGTCGCGCGGTCAGATGAAGACCGTGAAAAGCTGATTGATATTATCTCGCAAGATGTGGCGCGGATGAACCGATTGATTACGGATATTAGTAACGCGTCGAAGGTTGACGCCAATCTCGCCCGGGAGACAGCACAGACATTGGACGTCTCAGAAATCGTCGCCAACATTGCAATGTTTTATGAACAAACGAAATCTGGGCCGGGCCCTGATGTTGTTGACCTCACTGATCTGTCTGACCCCGCGTTCATTCGCGCGTTCGAAACGCCGTTTGCGCAAGTTTTGCGGAACCTGATCGATAATGCGCTCACGTTTTCGCCCGAAAACGGTATCGTCGAAATCGCAGCGACGTCTGATGAGACGTGGGTCAGGCTGTCAGTCAAAGATCAAGGCCCCGGTATTCCCCCGGGCAATCTCGATACAGTCTTTGACCGCTTTTATACGCAGCGGCCCCAAGGGGCGAAGTTTGGGTCTCACTCAGGCTTGGGCTTAGCGATTTGTCGACAAATTGTGACCGCGCATAAGGGACGAATTTGGGCGGAAAACTGGATGAATGACGCCGAAGCGATCGGTGGTGCGCAGTTTATTATCGAAGTCCCGCGACAAACATCTGGCGGCGGACCTGCGGCATCACGCCGCAATCGGGAGTAAGGGGCCGCCTACATGGAAGGCTGTTTACCGCTCGAAGCACAGTCTTTGGTAAAAAACCGCTTTACCCGGCGCTAAAATCCGGTTTTACCGAGTAGATGGAAAAACGGACACTCTCATGATTGGATTGGTGATTGTCACTCACGGTGAACTCGCCATCGAGTTGAAGCGTGCGACAGAACATGTCGTCGGTCCACAGGATGCGATCGAGACGGTCTGTATCGGCCCTGATGATGATATCGAACAGCGCCGCGATGATATTCGCAAAGCCGTCGACGCGGTCGAGAGCGGGCGCGGTGTCATCCTTTTGACCGATATGTTTGGCGGCACGCCGTCCAATCTCGCCATTTCTATGCTGCGCGAAGACAAGGTTGAAGTGCTGGCAGGGGTCAATTTACCCATGCTAATCAAATTAGCCGAGGCCCGCCGGAGCGCAACGCTCTCTGAGGCTGCGCAAAAAGCGAAAGATGCGGGTCAGCGCTATATCGCCATTGCGTCACGTATTCTCGCGGGTGAGGGATAGTGGATCTCGGCTGCGGCATTCCTGATGCCAAGGGCGCACCTTGCGCCACGGCGACATTAAAGTTGCAAAATAAACGGGGTCTTCACGCGCGGGCTTCCAATAAAATTATGGAACTGGTTGGTCAGTTTGATGCCCGCGTTTGGGTGCGTAGCCATAATGATGTTTGCGCTGAAACCGTCGAAGCCGATAGCGTGATGGAGTTGCTTTTGCTCGGCGCAGCCTGTGGTGAGACAATCACTGTAACGGCCCAAGGCGATCAGGCTAACACCGTCATCGCCGCGTTGACCGATTTGGTCGATAATCGCTTCGGTGAAGGCGAATGAAAGCGGTCAACGCCGGTTTTGCCGCTCTGTCTGGGTTGGCGATGCTAAGTGGCTGCGGATCCACGCAGGTCTTTAATCCGCAAAGCCAATATCCGCCAGACCCCTATGTTAAAGGCTATGCCGGTCCGGATGATTGTATAGGCGGCGAAGCGCTCGCCGCAATTTCGCTTGATTTACCTGAATATCCCAGCCGCGCCTTTCGCACGGGTCGACAAGGGTGGGTTATCCTGCGTCTTGATGTTGGGGCTGACGGATCGGTGGTTGAGGCAGTGGCCCAACGCGCACTTCCTGTTGGCCTATTCGAAAAATCAGCAGAAAGTGCGGCACGCGAATGGCGGTTTCAGCCTCCAGCCAATGGCGGCTTGTCGGATTGTCGCGTTCTCATTCGCTATCGACTAGGCGCGGTGAGTTTGGGCGGCTAAGGGCGCGACGGCTGCATTCTTGTTGTCAATCTAGAGGCATCGCAAGGCGTCAAAGTAATCGTCAATCGGCTCAAAGCCGAAAACCGCACGGACAAGCTTTAATATGGCACAGTATTTTGGAACTGATGGCATTCGCGGTCGTGCGGGTGAGGGTAAATTATCCGAAGACTCGCTCGAAAAATTGGCTCACGCGATCGGCGCACATTTTGGCGCTGGTGCAACGGCTGTGATCGGACGCGATACGCGTGAATCGGGTGATTGGGTTAAACGCGCTTTGACGCGAGGTTTAACCCGTCAGGGCGTCAATGTAACATCGGTTGGCATTTCGCCCACGCCTGCGACAGCGTCGATGGTGCCACATCTTGATGCAGATTTCGGTTTAATGATCACGGCGTCGCATAACCCCTATCATGATAATGGGGTCAAATTATTCGGTCCTGATGGGCGCAAGATTTCAGATGTGGCGCAGGACGCGATCGAAGGCTTAATCGCAACAGCCATATCGGACGGTCTTGATGCGGCAAAGAGCCCGGGCGTTGAGCGCACAGAGCAGGACAAATCCGAGGTCTATGTTGAGGCGCTCAGCACAGCTTTTCGATCAACGGGGCAATCAAGTCTATCGGGTCTAAGGGTCGTTGCGGATTGTGCTAACGGGGCCGCGTTTAAAACATTCCCTGCGGTCTTACGGGCGCTCGGGGCTGATCCCGTCTTGATCGGAATCGCGCCGAATGGGCAGAATATCAACGCCGCTTGTGGGTCGACTCATCCTGAGGCGCTCGCGAAAGCCGTGCGTGATGCCGGTGCCGATATCGGTGTGGCGTTAGACGGTGATGCAGACCGCCTGATTATGGTCGATAATAACGGCGCGGTCGTTGATGGCGATCAACTGATTGCGCGCATAGCGACGGATTGGCAGGCGCAAACTCTATTGCGAGGGGATGCGGTTGTTTCGACCGTCATGTCTAATCTTGGGTTGGAGCGTTATCTTGAGGCTAAAGGCTTGCGGTTGGAGCGCACGGCGGTTGGGGATCGTCATGTGGCCGCGCGGATGATCGCGCTTGATTCTAATCTCGGCGGCGAACCGTCCGGGCATTTGTTGATGACGGATTATGGGGTGACGGGCGACGGCAGTTTGGCGGCGTTGATGATTTTAGCAGGCTTGCTCGCATCGGGCCAATCTAGTGCCGATTATCTCCGGGTGTTTGAGCCCTTCCCACAAATATTGAAAAATGTCCGTTTTTCGGGCGCTTCACCGTTGCTGCAAGAGCGTATTCAACAGGCTATCCAAGACGCAGACAAAAGGCTTGGCCAGAGCGGTCGTGTGTTGGTCCGCGCGTCGGGAACAGAACCACTAATCCGCGTTATGGCGGAAGGGGAAGACACGCAGCTCGTTTCGGGGGCAGTCGAAGAACTTTGCGCCTTAATTGAACAGGCTGCCGAATAGTCACGGTTCTGACTTTCTTCTTTGGGCTTAGGTGTCTATCCCGCACAGTGGGGCAAGACAGTTTTGGCGATTGCGCCCAATTTTTTGGAGATGATTTTCTCAGACCGTGCCTGCTTTGATGATTGATACCCAATTTTCAATAACCGCCATCGCGGTGTTGCTCGCTGTCCTTATGGGCGGCGTCATGCTTGCGTTGCTCCGGCGTATGGGTCGCGCTGAAATGCGGTGGAAGAGTCGCGCGAAAGATCTGGATGCGCAGGTTGGCAATTATGACGCGGTTTTCGGCGCTTATCCTGGACTTGTATTGGTTTGGGATGATGGCGGGATCATATTGGGCGCAGAGGCCGAATTTGGTTTGCCGCGTGTCTTTGGGAGCCCCGCCGCGCTGGCGTCTATGATGCGGTTTTCAGAACCCGGACGCGCGAAAGATCTCGCGATGCGGATTTTGTCCGGCCTCGCTGATTTAGATACTGTGTCTGATCAAACCCGCCCGCCAACTCTGCGAACCCTTTTGGTAGCGCTGCGCAAGAGCGGGGAGGCATTCTCGACATCGATAATCCTACCGGGCGGCAAGATCATCGAAGCGGATGGCCGCGTGGCCGGACAGCAAATTGTTCTTTGGCTGCAAGATGGCTCTATCCGCGGTGCGGATGAGCGCGAGGCGATTTCGCGGTTTGAAATCACGCGCTTGACCGCAGAAGTCCAACCTGTTGCCTTTGTCGAAATGATGAGCCGATCGCCGCATCCGGTTTGGCGACTGTCCAGCACCCGAAAGATCAATTGGGCAAACCCAATTTATATTCGCGCTGTCGGCGGCAAAAACCTCGAAGACGTTGTTGAACGACAGCTTCATCTTGATGCGATGGCGCAATCCGAAGCGATGAGCGTTTTGGAAACGGGCAATCCGACTCGGTCCGTTCGACCCATCATCACGGGGAGCGGTCAACGGATGGCCATGCGGATTGATCTGTTCCCGGTCAGCGGCGGCGTGGCCGGCATTGCGATGGACTCGTCAGAGGCCGAGACTTTAAAGCGGATGTTGGACCGTCACTTAGCGGCCCATGAGGCGTGGCTGGGTAAAACGGGTGAGGCCGTAATCTCCTTTTCGCCGGATAAAACGCTACGAAGCTTCAATCCCGCTTTTATCAACCTGTTTAAACTTGATCCGTCTTGGCTTCACAGCGGTCCAAACCACGCCGCTTTGCTCGATCGTCTTCGCGAGACAGAGCAGCTCCCGCATCAATCGGATTATAAACAATGGAAAGCCAATGAATTGGCGCTCTATACGGATTGGCCGACTGAAGTGCCGGAGGAAACATGGGGGCTTCCCAATGGCAACCTCTACCGGGTTGTGCGGATGCGTGATGCCGAAGGCGGGATCAGCATTCTGTTCTCCGATATCACTGACAAAATGACGCTGAAAAGCAAGCTCGGCACCCTCATAAATGTGCAGCGCGCGACACTTGATAAGCTCACCGAAGGCATTGCTGTGTTCGGGACGGATGGACGGTTGCGGTTGCATAATTCCGCTTTTGCCACGCTCTGGAATCTTGCTGAAGATGATTTGAAAGGCAATCCGCGCTTTTCTGACATCATCGACATGTGCCTGCCGCTCTATCATGACTTGGAATTTTGGAACGAGCTTAAGGCCAGAGCGACTGACCCGAACCCGGATGTAAGACGACAAAAAGAAGACGAAATTACCTGTTCCGATAAACGTGTCATGCATTGGTTGTCGCGGCCCTTGCCGGATGGCGCAACCCTGATTGCATGGGACGATATTACGGCGTCACGCCGCACTGAACGCGCGCTGCGAGAACGCGCCGAAGCGTTGGAAGAAGCGGACCGGATGAAGAGCGAATTTGTCGGTCACGTGTCCTACCAACTGCGCACCCCTCTGACAACGATCGCGGGTTACTCTGACTTTCTACAGAATGGTGGAGCGGGTGAGCTCTCGGACAAGCAAAGCGAATATGTTTTTGCGATCCAAAGCGCGTCTGAGGACTTGGCCAAAGCCATTGACGATATCCTCGATATTGCGGCGATTGATGCGGATAAGCTTGATCTTGAACTCGGCGATGTCGACATTTTTGCGTTGCTTGACCATTCACTCGATTATGTTGCGACTAAGGCTGACGATACGCGCGTGACACTTGATTTAGTCTGCTGTCCAGACATCGGTTTGGTTCGCGCTGATGAAACGCGGCTTAAGCAAGTTGTCTACAATCTACTCGCCAATGCCTTGCGCTTTACCAAACCAGGCGGATTGATTGAACTTGGCGCGGAACGCTCAGCGGCAGGTGGCGTGCGACTCTGGGTGCGCGACACGGGCGTTGGTATTCCGCTCGACCGTCAGGCGGCTGTGTTTGAAAGTTTCGAAAGTTCACGCGGCGGTGTCGGTCTTGGCCTGACCCTCGTGCAACGTATTATTGACCGTCACGGTGGTTGGGTCGAACTTGATAGTGTCGAGGGGCAGGGAACGCATGTATCCGTTTATTTGCCGCGCGAAGCCAATCCAGACGGTGCAAACCCGGAACTTTTCGCCGTCATTGAAAACTAGTCGTCTTGTGTTTACGCGGCTTGCCTTTTCATATCCGCTTGCGTAAATGCGACCACTGATTTTCCTTCATTTACGAGTCCCCTATGGCCCGCGTTACCGTTGAAGATTGCGTCGAAAAGATCCCGAATCGGTTCGACCTCGTTCTGCTTGCCTCGCACCGCTCCCGTAATATTTCGGCTGGCGCGAGCCTGACCGTTGATCGCGACAATGACAAAACACCTGTTGTCTCTCTGCGTGAACTCGCGGAAGGTAATTTGGAGTTGGATGATTTGCGCGAAAGCCTGATCTCTAACCTACAGCGTGTCATCACGGATGATGATATGCCCGATGAAGCCAAAGAAGATGCGCCGGTTCTCGCGATTGAACAAGGTGATACGCAGCCGAAGGAAATGTCCGAAGCGGACCTCCTACGCGCGCTTCAAGGTGACCGCGACAATGATAGTTCGACCCGCTTCTAACGCCTCGAACATCGCAATCGATTTAAAAGCCACCGGTTTTCCCCGGTGGCTTTTGCATATGTGCCTGTCTATATCAGCACTGTGAACGATCACACGCCGATCCTGCCCGCCCCGAAAAGCGGAAAGCTAAGCTATCTGCGCCAGTTTGAACTGGTCGAGCGGGTCAAAGCCTATGACCCCTCCGCGGATGAAGGTCTGATCAACAAAGCCTATATTTTCACTATTAAAGCGCATGGTGAGCAGAAGCGCCATTCGGGCGACCCCTATTTTGCCCATCCTATCGAAGTCGCCGGCATTCTGGCGAATTTACATCTTGATGTGGCCTCGATTTGTACGGCGCTGCTCCATGACGTTCTCGAAGACACGGATGTGACGCGTGAGGAGTTGGCGAAAGAGTTTACGCCTGAAATCGCGGCACTCGTAGACGGTGTGACGAAGCTTTCGCAGTTAGAACTCAGCCCATCCGCTACCAAAGAGAGTGCACAGGCGGAAAACTTCCAGAAATTCGTTCTTGCGATGAGCAAGGATGTCCGTGTCCTGCTGGTCAAACTCTGTGACCGTCTGCACAATATGCGCACATTGGAATATCATCCGCGGCAATCGTCCCGTGAGAGGATCGCGCTTGAAACCTTAGAAATTTATGCCCCATTGGCCCGTCGCATTGGGGTGGATCGGATATGTTCTGAACTTGAAAACTTGTCGTTCCAACACCTCAATGAGGGGGCTTATGAAGGTATCATGCGCCGGCTTGAAGATTGGCGACAGAATCAAGGTGAGGCGATCAGTGAAGTCTCGACGTCGCTAAGAAATTTATTCGACCAGCATGATTTCAAGGTTCGCATTTATGGGCGGGAGAAACGCCCTTTCGCGATTTGGCGAAAGTTACAGCGCCAGAACATTAGTTTTGAAGACGTGGCTGATCTTTATGCTTTCCGTATTCTGACGGAACGCGAAGAAGACTGTTACCGTGTTTTGGGGGTTCTGCATCGGCACTACCGAGCCGTTCCCGCGCGGTTTCGAGATTTCATCAGCGTGCCAAAGCCCAATGGTTATCAATCGTTACACACGACGATTCGTACGCCAGACAATCGCCGCGTTGAAATCCAAATCCGGACAGAACGGATGGAAGATGTGGCCGAACGGGGCGTGGCCGCGCATTGGACCTATAAAGATCAATCCTACGCTTATGATCCGGTACGCGCCCAGGCGTCTGGCGGTGATCCGCTACGTCGGATTCGACCGCTCGTCGAGATGATGGAACAATCCGGCGATGCTGCGGAATTTCTAGAGCATGCCAAGCTCGAAATGTTTACCGATCAGGTGTTCGCATTTACGCCCAAAGGCGATCTCATCTCTTTGCCGCGTGGCGCGACTCCGCTTGATTTTGCTTATGCCGTTCATACCAAAGTCGGCGACACCTGTATTGGGGCTATCGTAAATAGTAGTCGGGTTCCTTTGCGGACCCGGCTGCGCAACGGCGATGTTGTTAAGATCGTTCGCGGGGGCACACCGGAACCGCAAGAGGGCTGGGAGCATATGGTCGTGACCGGTAAAGCCCGGTCTGCGCTGCGCCGCTTGACGCGCGAAGGCGAAGCGGAAGAATTCCGACGGATCGGCGCGATGTTGGCCGAACATGCATTTCATCGTGAAAATCAGCCTTTTTCAAAGAAATCTCTCGATGATGTCGTCAAACGGATGGGCTTAGGCCAAGTCGATGAAGTCTATGAAATTCTCGGTCGCGGCGACCTTTCCATGAACGACTTCATCATCACCGTTTTCCCGGCCTTGAAGGACCGCGATGCTGACGAAGAGATGGCCAATCGTGATCTGATTAGCGACAGGACGGCTCGGCTTTATATTAAGGGTGAGGAGTTGCGGCCCGGAGTGACCTTGCATTTGGAATCTTGTTGTTCGCCGATACCCGGTGACCGCATTATCGGGTTACAGTCGCGTCAGGGTGGGATTGATATCCACACGATTGATTGCGAAGAATTGGCCAAACATGAAGCTGTTCCTCAAAATTGGATCGATCTTGGCTGGCGTCGCGCAGCCGAAAAAGCGGCTTCGACGGCCCGCGTCACAACGACCGTTCAACATGTTCCGGGTGCTTTGGCTGACGTTACCCGTATCATTGGCGAGAATTCCGGCAACCTCATCAACATCAAGACGCTGCAACGGAGCCCGGCCTTTTTTGACATGCTGTTAGATCTGGAGGTCCGCGATAACAGGCACCTTCTCGCAATCATTGCCGCGATGCGTACTTCGACCTATGTGGTCGCCGCAGACCGAACGCGGTCGCAGGTTGAAAAAGGCGAAAGTAATGACCCAAGCTCAGGGTAAAATGACAACAGCGGATGTGCTGGATATCTTCCGCGAAGCCGGGGCTTTGCTGGAAGGGCACTTTATCCTGTCATCCGGGCGTCGCAGCGCCTTGTTTATGCAAAAAGCTCTGATTTTTCAAAATCCCGTTCTGACCGCCAAGGTTTGTGCGGCTTTGGCCGATAAGGTTCGGGAACAGCTGGGAACACTGCCTGACGTAATTATCGCACCTGCCATGGGTGGCGTGATCCCCGGCTATGAAATGGCCCGGCAGCTAGGTCTGAATTCCATGTTTATGGAGCGTGAAGGGGGTGAATTTACGTTGCGCCGAGGCTTCACGTTAGAGGAAGGCCAAACCGTGCTAATGGTCGAAGATATTGTCACAACAGGCCTGTCGTCCCGCGAAACGATTGCGGCCATTACAAAAGCGGGCGGACACGTCGTGGCAGGCTGCTGCATCTTTGACCGCTCCGGCGGTGACGCTGATATTGGCGTTCCGCTCATTAGCCTCGCGTCAAAACGGTTCCCCGATTACGATCCCAATGACTTGCCCCCTGAACTTTCCGGGACAGTCGCGATCAAGCCGGGTAGCCGGGGTCTGACATAATGCGAACGAGCGGGTCTCTCCGACTCGGAGTTAATATTGATCACGTCGCAACGCTGCGCAATGCGCGTGGTGGAACGCATCCCGACCCCGTTGAGGCCGCAAAAGCCGCAATTGCGGCGGGGGCTGACGGTATCACGGCGCATTTGCGTGAGGATCGGCGTCATATTACAGATAATGATATGGAGCGCCTGGCCGTGCTTTGTGAGGAGCAGAACATTCCGCTCAACATGGAATTGGCGGGGACGGACGAAATGGTGTCGATTGCAACGCGTCTGAAACCGCATGCCGCATGTATTGTTCCGGAACGGCGTGAGGAGCGCACGACCGAGGGTGGATTGGACGTGGCGGGACAGCATAATCGTCTCGTGCCGATTATTGCTCAACTGGCAGAGGCCGGGTGCCGCGTCTCACTTTTTATCGAAGCGAAACCACACCAGATCACAGCAGCCGCTTCGACCCGTGCAGAAGTCGTCGAATTTCATACGGGAGCTTATGCCCACGCGTTGGATGACGGCGATGACCCGAAAGCCAATGCAATATTGGAGCAGCTATGCGAAGGCGGACGGCTGGCCCATGCGGCAGGCTTAGAGGTCCATTACGGGCATGGTCTTACCTTTGATAATGTCGGGCCTATCGCACGTATCGAAGAGGCTCAGGAACTTAATATCGGCCATTTTATCATTGGCGAAGCCGTGTTTCTGGGTTTGCGGCCTGCGATTGAACGTATGGCGTCTCTTATTCGTGATGCGCGCGCGACATGATTTTGGGCATCGGCACAGATATTTGCGATATTCGCCGTATTCGGAAAATCTATGACCGCCACTCAAATAGGTTCGCGGCAAAAGTTCTGACCGAAGCCGAGCGTGAAAAATGCCTCTCTCGTATGGACCCTGTGCCGTGTCTGTCTAAGCGTTTCGCCGCCAAGGAAGCTGTTGCAAAAGCCTTGGCAACAGAGCACAGCGGCGCACTATCTTGGCATAATGTTGAGATTTACAACGATAAATCCGGCCGGCCCGGCGTGCTGCTCCATGGCGGCGCGGCCGAGCGATTACGCGCACTTCTGCCCGAAGACCACACCGCACATATCCGTGTTAGCCTCTCTGATGAGGTCGATTTTGCTGTGGCCTTTGCGGTAGTCGAAGCGCGGCCCGGCTGATAAGCGGCCTCCATGTTTAAAAAGACTGCCAAAACGAAAGCTAATGCTGAAAAATCCGAAGGCGGTATCGGGGAGTTATTCTCGACCGTCGCTTGGGCGCTCGGCATCGCGCTGATCTTGCGAACCTTCATTTTTCAGCCCTTCACCATTCCAACCGGGTCCATGTATCCAGGGTTGATGGAAGGGGACTATGTCATCACGTCGAAATATTCGGTTGGCTATGGCCGCTACGCGGCGCTGCCGCTGCCGTTTCCTGACGTTAAAGGTCGCTTTCTCGCTCGCGGTCCAGAGCGCGGCGATGTGATTGTCTTCCGCCCCGACGGTATCCGTCAGAATTATATCAAGCGTTTGGTAGGTCTTCCGGGCGAACGTATTCAGATGATCGAAGGTGTTCTACACATCAATGATGCGCCCGTTGATATGAAACTGGTCCGGACGGAAACTTACATACACCGCAATGCAGGCCGTGTGTTGGGCAATTATAATGCCGAACTATACGCAGAAACGCTGCCGGGAGAAGCTGACTCCCACCTGATTTATGACGGCATCAAAAACAACCGCGCTGACAATACGTCTGTGTTCACCGTGCCTGCGGGTCACTATTTCATGATGGGCGATAATCGTGATTTTTCTGGCGATAGCCGCGTGCCCGTGACGCAGCAGGGCGCCGGTAATGTGCCCGCGGAAAATATCATCGGTCGCGCCGAATTTGTCCTCGCCTCGGTCGATAAAGATTTCGTGATTTACAAGCCATGGACATGGGCTAACTTCCGGGGCGATCGTTTCTTTAAGGGCATTGAGTGAGCTCGCTCGAGGCGCAACGCTATAAGCGGGTTGAAAAACTTGAGGCCCGGCTTGGATATCGGTTCGAAGACCGGATGCTGGCGATGCGCGCGCTACGACATAGTTCTTATGGTGATGGGCTAAAATCGGATGGTAATAATGAGCGGCTTGAGTTCCTTGGTGATCGCGTTCTGGGCTTACTGACGGCGCGCGCGCTTTTTGACTATTCGAGCGAGCCAGAAGGCACCTTAGCGCGGCGTCTCAACGCGCTGGTTCGCAAGGAAATGTGCGCCAAAGTCGCTCGGAAGATTGGCCTTGATGATTGCTTGCTGATGTCAGCGTCGGAAGAAAAACAAGGCGGCCGCGAAAAAATATCCATTCTTGGCGATGCTTGCGAAGCGCTCATTGCCGCGATCTATCTGGATGGTGGCATGGAAACCGTTCAGTCATTTTACGACACCTATTGGATTCCGGAGCTAAAAATTGTGGTTTCTAAATCCGCGAAGGATGCGAAAACCACGCTACAAGAAATGGCGATGGCGCATGGGCGTGGATTGCCGCACTATGAAGTCACAGACCGATCAGGCCCCGATCATGATCCAGTCTTCGTTATCGACGTGTCCGTCACAGGGGTCGGGACAGCCACCGGAACAGGGAAAAGCAAGCGCGATGCGGAACGTCTCGCCGCTCAGTCGCTTATCAATATATGGAAATAACACCAAAAACAGACGCCCCTAAAAGTGACTCTGGCGGACGCAGCGGTTTTGCCGCCATCGTCGGCGCCCCCAATGCGGGAAAATCAACGCTGACGAACCGTCTGGTGGGGGAGAAGGTCTCAATCGTCACGCACAAGGTTCAGACGACGCGCTTTCAAATTCGCGCGATTGCGATGTTGAAAACATCCGACAAAGCTGTCTCACAGGTTGTTCTCGTCGATACGCCCGGAATTTTCGCGCCGCGCAAACAAGATCGTCTCGCTAAGTCGATGGTTCATGCGGCCTGGAGCGGTGCGGATGATTCTAATGCCATCGTACATGTTGTGGATGCGGGCGCGTGGTATCGTCATAAAATTGGCGAAGGCGACGCACAGGATCGCTTGGGATCGGAAGATACTGAGATGGTT
Source organism: Litorimonas sp. (assembly GCA_051251645.1). Taxonomy (GTDB): domain Bacteria; phylum Pseudomonadota; class Alphaproteobacteria; order Caulobacterales; family Maricaulaceae; genus Litorimonas. The sequence goes on from JBPOEY010000001.1 coordinate 834,524, forward strand.
ATGGCGGGCCTGGCTAAGCGCGAGCGCAAAGCGGCCCTTGTCTTGAATAAAATGGACACAGTTCCAAAAGAAGAAATGCTGCCCCTCATCGCTCATTTTGATGAGCATGGCGATTACGCCCGCATTTTTGTTGTGTCCGCCACAAAAGGCGAAGGCGTGCCAGAGCTTGGCACCTATTTGGCGGACGCCATGCCGGAAGGTCCGCTACTCTATCCCGTCGATCAGGCCGCTGATATTCCGGTTCGTCTCATGGCGGCGGAGATCACGCGCGAAAAACTCTTCCTACGCCTCCATGACGAATTGCCTTACGCGTCGATGGTCGAGACCGAAAAATGGACGGAGCGCAAAGACGGATCCGTCAAGATTGATCAGATCATTTACGTCCGGCGTGGCACACAAAAGGCCATCGTGCTCGGTAAGGGCGGTGCCGCGATCAAGGATATTGGCGCGTCGGCGCGCAAAGAGATGCAAGAGTGGCTTGGCCGCAAGGTGCATCTGTTTCTGTTTGTGAAAGTGCGCGAAAACTGGATGGACGACAAAGCCCGCTACACCGAATCCGGCTTAGAATTCGACGTTTAGGTATGAGTTGATGGACTTCGTTTCCGAAGCCATAGTTCTGCAAGCCCGTAAACATGGCGAGAGTTCCGCCATTATGGAAACCTTCACCCGCGAGCAGGGGCGGCATAATGCACTGGTCCGCGGCGGAGCGGGGCGTCGGATGCGCCCGATTTTACAGCCGGGCAATATTGTCGAAGTGGAATGGCGCGGACGTCTCGAAGAACATCTCGGTTATTACACGGTCGAAATCGTCGAGGCCTTGGCCGGAACCTTTATGGAGGACCGGCTGAGCCTCTCCGCGCTCAATAGTCTAGCCTCGCTCTTGCGCGAAATGCTACCGGAGAAGCAGCCGCTTCCCGGGCTCTATGACGTGACCAAAATCGTCCTAGAACGGCTGGATGATCCGGAGATTTGGCCCGCGCTCTATGTTCGGTGGGAAACCATGCTGCTCGAAGGGCTCGGCTATGGCCTTGATCTTTCGCGATGCGCGGCGACAGAAACGACAGACAATTTGACCCATGTCTCGCCCCGGTCGGGCCGCGCTGTCTGTGCCGAAGCCGCTGAACCTTATCTCGATAAACTCTTTCGGCTACCGCCGTTCTTGCGCGGCGAACCGATTGCGAGCCCGCAGGATGTCGCCGACGGCTTGGCACTGACCGGACATTTTCTCGAAACCCGCGTGCAATGGGAACGGAATCGCACCTTGCCAGAGGCCAGACGGGTGATGGTCGAGCGGTTAGTGGCGGACGGGTTGGCCGTCTAATTTGTCATCCCGGCTCTGCGCGCTTCGGGCTTGTCCGGGATGACAGATCAGCGAGATATAATCTTCGCCTGTGATTTTCACGGTTTGTTCTGCTAGGCTTTGGCTCTGAAATCCTTACAGGTTTCGTATGGCCAAGACCCGCACACCCAAAACCCCGCCGCCGCTTCCACCCAAGCCGGTGATTGAAGAGCATATCGACCGCGCCCTGTCGGGCCGTTACATGGCTTACGCCCTATCGACGATTACGCAGCGGGCGCTGCCCGATGTGCGCGATGGGATGAAACCGGTTCACCGCCGTATTCTCTACGCCATGCGTCAGCTGAAATTGAATCCCGAAGGCGCGTATAAGAAATCCGCGCGGATCGTCGGCGACGTAATGGGCCAGTTTCACCCGCACGGTGATCAGTCGATCTATGATGCGCTGGTCAAACTCTCCCAAGAATTCGCAACGCGTTACCCATTGGTCGAAGGGCAGGGGAATTTCGGGAATATTGACGGCGATAGCCCGGCTGCGATGCGCTATACCGAAGCCAAAATGACGTCCGCCGGGATGCTGCTGCTCGAAGGGCTCGATGAAGACGCGGTTGATTTCAAAGCGACCTATAATGAGGAAGACGAAGAACCGATTGTCCTGCCCGCAGGGTTTCCAAATCTGCTGGCGAACGGCGCGCAGGGAATTGCGGTCGGTATGGCGACGAGTATTCCACCGCATAATGTCGCGGAAATCTGCGGAGCGGCTTTGCACCTCATAAAAACACCAAACGCCCGTGTCGAAACCTTGGTCAGCCATATTCTGGGGCCTGACTTGCCGACAGGTGGCATCATGGTCGAGTCGCCAGAATCGATCTTGGAAGCTTACAAGACGGGTCGAGGCGGCTTTCGCGTGCGCGCGCGCTGGTCGGTTGAGGATTTAGGACGCGGTCAATATCAGATCGTGGTCACAGAAATCCCCTATCAGGTCCAGAAGTCACGCCTGATCGAAAAACTCGCCGACGTGATCGAGAGCAAGAAGGCGTCCGGTCTCGCCGATGTGCGTGACGAGAGCGCTGAGGATATCCGCATCGTGCTCGAACCCCGCAGCAAGAATATCGATCCCAGAGTGCTGATGGAAAGCCTGTTCAAGATGAGCGAGCTGGAAAGCCGCGTTTCGCTGAATATGAACGTGCTGGACGCCCAAGGCGTGCCGCGCGTGATGGATTTGCGCGAAGTCATCCAAAGTTGGCTCGACCACCGCCGCGTCGTGCTGTTGCGCCGCACCAATCAACGCCTCGAGAAGATCGCGCTCAGGCTCGAAGTGCTCGAAGGCTATCTCATCGCCTTCCTCAATTTGGACGAAGTGATCCGCATCGTCCGCTATGAAGACAAGCCCAAGGATGAATTGATCGCGGCGTTCAACTTGACCGAACGCCAAGCCGAAGCCATCCTGAACATGCGCCTGCGCGCGTTGAACAAGCTGCAAGAAATCGAGATCAAATCTGAGAGCGACGCGCTGCGTGAAGAGCAGATCAAGTTGGACGGCTTGGTCGCGTCGGATGAAAAACAATGGGATGTGATTTCCGGCCAAATCCGCGATCTGCGTGATCTTTACGGACCCAAGACTGAAAACGGACGTCGTCGCACGACGTTCGAAGTCGCGCCCGATCTTGATATCGATCTCTCAACGGCGTTCATTCAGAAAGAACCGATTACCGTCGTGCTGTCCGAAAAAGGTTGGATTCGCGCGCTCAAAGGGCGGGTGGATGATCTTGATACGCTCAAATTCAAGGACGGCGATAAGCCCGCTTTTGTCATTCCCGCGGAAACGACGGATAAGATTATCTTGTTTGCGTCGAACGGGAAATTCTACACGCTCGGCGGCGATAAATTGCCCGGCGGGCGCGGCAATGGCGAGCCGATCCGCTTAATGGTCGATCTTGAGAATGACCATATTCCGGTCGGTCTGTTCGTTCACGATGCAGAGCGCACCCTGTTGGTCGCTTCGAGCGAAGGTTATGGCTTCCGCGTCAATGAAGCTGACATCACCGCGTCGACCCGGAGCGGCAAACAAATTCTGAATGTCAAAGGCGACGCCGAAGCCGTTCGCGTGATTGAAGCCAAAGGCGACCGCGTCGCGATCATTGGCGATAATCGCAAGCTCTTGGTCTTCCCCCTCGACGAAGTCTCAGAATTGTCCCGTGGGAAAGGCGTTCGCCTGCAACGGTATAAGGACGGCGGGATGAGCGATATCACGACGTTTACGGCGGATGAGGGCCTCGCGTTCGTCGACAGCGCCGGGCGCCGAAAAGAGGTGCCTGATTGGCCAAACCATGTCGGATCACGCGCGCAAGCGGGCCGCATGGCCCCGCGCGGGTTCTCCCGTCAGGGATTGTTTGCACCGGATAAGCGGCTTTAGAAAAACGATCCGCGTTTATCCGTTTCAAAACGAGAGCCTCTTCAAGCCTCTACAAGAAGAGCGCCCAGATTGATCCCCGCCTGCGGGAGCCGTGTTTCAATCGGCTCATCCGCTGCACGGCACGAGGAGACGTACGCCCTCTCAGCGTAGCGGATGGACGCATCAAGTTTTGTGTCTTCGAGCCGGAACACCGGCGTCATTTGCCCGGTGGGTGATTGCGAAGACGAAGGCGGCGAAGGCCAGCGCACCGTACAGCGCAGGGCTCTGCCTCGATGGCTCCACTAAACCCGGTCATGGGTCCGTACGGGCCGCGTGAGTGCCAAGCATCGGAAAGATGGCCGTGTTCCGGTCCTTTTCGTTAGGCCGCGGAAGTCTCGAAAGAGGCTTAATCGCAGGCGGATGAGTGGCTGTGTCTGGTGGCAGCGATGGGTTGAGGCGGTCTTGCGCGGGCTTGGCTCGTTCGTAAAATCGGTATTTTTATTGTTTCGCCGTCGGACGGTGAAGCCCGCGCCTCGTGCCATTTCATGGCTCTACGACCTGCGCGCCGCCGGACTGCAAGGCGGTTGGACGGTGAAGCCTGCGCGCTATTGTCCTGAAATCGCATGACCATAGTTTCATTCAATCAAGGCAGCCCCGCCCTTGCTTCGCCACATTTGAGGGGCCTAGTGGTAATGATATGAGACTGGGGACTGACATCGGAAAGACGGGTTGGACGCGTGCGCTGCTGCGTGATCCGCGTCATTACCAAATAAGCGTCCTCTCCTCGCTCATCCTCATCGGCCTATTCGCTTATAGTTTTCGTTTGCCGTGGTGGCATGTTGTCGGCTGTGTCGGCGCGACCTTAGTCACCCAAGCGCTGGCCGACCGGTTTATTGCCAAGCGCCCATTTGATCCGCGCAGCCCGCTCATATCCGCGCTCTCGCTGACCCTGCTGTTGCGCACCGGCAGCGTCAGCCTCTCGATCTTGGCGGGCGTCTTGGCTGTGGGATCAAAATATATTCTGCGCTGGCGTGGCAAGCATATCTTTAATCCGGCCAATTTTGGTCTTGTCATTGTGAGTTTGATATTCGGCGCGGCATGGATTTCACCGGGGCAGTGGGGGGCAGCGCCTGTTATGGCGGTGCTTCTGCTCGGCCTTGGCGGTATTGTGACGGGCAAAGCGAAACGCTGGGATGTGAGTCTCGCGCTGCTCGGCAGCTACGCAGCGCTCCTCTTCGGACGCGCGCTCTGGCTCGGCGATCCGCTCTCTATTCCGGTCCATCAGCTCCAAAGCGGCGCGCTGCTGATCTTTGCCTTCTTTATGATTTCCGATCCCAAGACGACGCCGGATGCGCGGGCGGGACGTGTGTTGTTTGCTGCGCTCGTCGCTACCGTTGGTTTTTCGATCCAGTTCGGCCTGCACAATAGCGCGGGTATCATTCTCGCGTTGATCGTCTGCGCGCCGTTCGTGCCCCTGATTGATCATCTGTTTCGTGACCAGCGCTATGCCTGGCCGCAATTTCTGCCGTCCCAAACACCATCCCCGACTAAAGGAGTCACTCATGACCTTACGCCTGCTGAGTAGCGCCCCCGCAATTCTTCTCGCGCTTGGAACCATGGCCGTCGCCTCGAACGCGTCGGCCTTCTGTGGTTTCTATGTCGCCAAGGCGGACACGGACCTGTTCAACCAATCATCCAAAGTCGCGATGATGCGCGACGGCGACCGGACGGTCATCACTATGGCCAATGATTACGAAGGTGAGCCGGAAGAATTCGCCATGGTCATTCCCGTGCCGACGATCATTACCAAGGATCAAGTCCATGTTAGCGACCCGGCGCTTCTGGCTCATTTGGATGCTTACACGGCGCCGCGCTTAGTCGAATATTTTGACGATAATCCATGTGATCGCCGCATGTATGAGCGGTTGGAGAGTGTCTCAATGGCGCCGCCCCTCGTGACGATGGACGCGTCAGCCCAATCGCTTGGCGTAACCATTGAAGAACAGTTCACCGTCGGCGAATATGACATCCTCATTCTCTCCGCCAAGGAGAGCGATGGGCTCCAGACGTGGTTGGAAGAGAATGGCTACAAAGTTCCGGCCAAGGCGAAACGTATCCTTGGCAGCTATATTAAGCAGGATATGAAATTCTTCGTCGCCAAGGTGAATCTCGAAGCCCGCGCAGACTCGGGCAATGAATATCTTCGACCGATTGCGGTCGCCTTTGAAAGCCCAAAATTCATGCTCCCGATCCGGCTCGGCACGGTCAATGCGCGCGATGATCAGGATATGTTCGTCTATATGCTGACGCGCGGCGGGCAGGTGGAAACCACCAATTACCGCACCCAGAAAATTCCGACGGATCAGGAAATTCCGCCCTATGTGAAGAATGAGTTCGGCGACTTCTATAAATCCATGTTTCACACGGCGGCCGAGCGCGACGGCGGGCATGGCGTGTTTATGGAATATGCGTGGGACATGAATTGGTGTGACCCGTGCGCAGCGGATCCGCTATCCGATGAACAACTACAAGAGCTTGGGGTCTTCTGGCTGGGGCAAGGCAGGGGCGAGCAACCGCAGCCGCAACTGCGTATCCGGCCTCAGCCGCAATCCAAGGACGTCTTCGTCACGCGATTGCATGTGCGCTATGATGCGGAGAGCTTCCCGGAGGATTTGAAATTCAAAACCACCGGCAATCGCGACAATTTCCAAGGTCGATATGTGTTGCGCCATGCCTATGACGGCGAAATGACGTGTGAAGCGGCGGCAGACTATAAGAAACAGGTCAATGAACGCCGAGAGACTGAAATTAAAACACTGGCCAATCTGACCGGCTGGACCCGTAAAGATATCCGCCGCAAAGTTGAGGCCGATACGGGTTTCTTCAATGCAAGCGAGACGCCGCCCAAACACCGCTGGTGGTCAAAATTGTGGGAGTGAATAGCGACCGACACATCTTCAATGGTTTTTCACTCGGCGTTTACCATTTTTGCTAAATCGGAATAAATCCTCTTTATATTAGATGGGGGTATGACACACTATCGAAATGCAAGTTTCTTGCGCGATACACGTGGCAACCTCTCAATCATCACGGGTGTTGTCGGAGTCTTGTTGATGACTGCGGTTGGCGCTTCTTTGGATGGCGGCCAGATGTTTTCGACCAAGCAGCGGTTGCAATCCATCACAGATGCGGCCGCGCTTATGGCGACTACCCCTGATGGGATCACGGCGTCAAAGCGCAAGGACTTGGCGGAAGCCTCGATTTACAGTCACGTCGAAAAAGTAGGCGGTCTAAATATTAGTTCGACCACAATTAATGTGAATGAGGCCGAAGGGCAGGTTTATGTCGCCCTTACTGCGGATGTGCCAATGCTGTTCGGGGGAGTCCTTGGCAGCGATAATCGGCGCGTGTCTGCGTCATCCTTGGCCGAAGCGTCCAGCTCAGTTTCTATGAACTCCATGTCGATTTCATTGGTTTTGGATTTATCTGGATCAATGGCGGATCGCTTTGACAATAGGAGTAAGCTGGCCTCTGTCAATGCGGCGATGTCGGACATGTTGAACTCAATAAATTCTGAGTTTGGCAGTGAAGTTGCTTCAGCGACAAGTATCAGTACGGGTGTCTATCCGTTTAATTGGGGCATGGTAGACGGCGAGACGGTTGCTTTGGAGCCTGGCACAAATGCGATTTTGGATTCCTTGGCATATCTCTCTTTGTCTAACGGAAGTCTCCCAACCACAGCGATGGAACAAGCTGTGGCTGATCAGCTCGATGAGATGGAAACCAAGAAAAATCGAGATCGCTATATTGTCTATGTCACTGACGGAAAAGTTGACGAAGATAAATCCGATGTTGCAGGTCAGTATCTGACCAAATCAGATTTATTTGCGAGCCGTGAAACAAAGGAGTGTGAACAGCTCGCTAAAAAGTTGCTCGAACTAGATAAAAAACTAGAGCCTGAATTAGTTGAGGAGGGGGGTAATAAAAGTCCCCTAAGCTTAAATATTTTAGGCGTGGGTCTAAATTTAGGCGGAGACGATGATGATGATGACGACGACGAGGACGAAGACGAAACGAAAAAAGTCAATGGGCTGAAAAGCTCTAAGCACGCCGGTCACAATCATGGTTCCAAAAAAATTATGGAGATGGCGAAGCGGATTGAGCTCCGCGAGGATTATGTCGAAGTATGCCAGCCCAAACAACCTATTCGCGTCGCGATGGCCTGCGAAGAAGCCCGTGAGCAAAATATCTCGATCATTGCAATCAATCTTTCTGGTGAAGACGGCATAGCAAGCAACACAATTGATTCATGCATTAATGGCGTTGACACCGTCACATCTAAGGAATTTAGAGGGCGAAAAAAGCGTGAGGATAAATTTGCGAAAAAGGCAACTGCTCAAGAAGGTAATTTCAAAACATTGTCTTCTGGCGTTAAAGTTCGCGTATCCGCTGACGGTAAATCTTACGCCGGTGACGCTACCAGCCTCGAAGAACTCCGAGACATGTTAGGCGCAATGCTGCCAGATGGCAAAAAAGAGCGTCACGTCCGGCTCGTCGGTTAAGGCGTAATCACGGCGCATGCGATACGCCCGCCTGCGGCCCCCGTTGGCTGTGTGACATAGTCATCGGCGCTCGCATGAATGATCAAGGCAGTATTATCCGCATCGAAGAGTGGCGCGAGGCCTTTTCTATCAGAGAGGCTCACACGCTCATTGCTGATTTGAGTTCTAACGACACCGGACGCAGGCGCGTCGAAATTGCGCATATCGCCGGCATGAGGATTGGGCGCGGTCGACTCAAAGCCGTGATTAACATCCATAGGATTGTAGTGGCCCCCAGCGCTGGTGAAGTCCGGCAGATCACAGGTTCCATTGGTATGGAAATGGATCGCATGTTCGCCTTGTGGAATAGCCGTCACATCTAGATCTAACGTCACGCCGCCCGCCGCTTCATCGGTGATTGTGACCTGACCAATTTCAACACCGGCTGTGTTAATGATCGCAAAACTCTGCGTTATCAGACCTTGCATTTGTGAGGATGTATTCGGCATTGTCATCGTGTTTGGCGCAGTCTCGCCCTCCGCCGTCCCTTCTGCTCCGCCACAAGCCGTTAGGGCCATCGCGGCACTCACTAAAATCCAATTTTTCATCTCAATCATCTCCATCTTCTGAACATCATAGCATGATTTCAGGGAAAATACGCGGACAAGTTCGGCTGCGTTCCAGGCCCGGTTACGTTTGTGACTTCGCCTGCAAAATGGTAGGGTTTGAGCATTGAGATAGCCGAATCGTAAGCCATTATTTTCTTATGTTTTCAAGGCGATCGGTTTGAGGAATTCATGTGAGCGACGAAACCGAAGATCAGTCTACGCAACCGCCCGAAAAGGAACAGGGGGTTTCCCCTGTGACTATCGAGGAGGAGATGAAACGCTCCTATCTCGACTATGCGATGAGCGTGATCGTCAGCCGGGCGATTCCCGATGTGCGCGATGGGTTAAAGCCCGTTCACCGCCGCATTCTTTATTCGATGCATGAAAACGGATTTACCCGTGACAAGCCTTACAAAAAATCGGCGCGGGTCGTGGGCGATGTGATCGGTAAGTATCACCCGCACGGCGATAGCGCGGTTTATGACGCGCTGGTGCGTATGGCACAGCATTTCTCGATGCGTTTGCCATTGCTTGAAGGGCAGGGCAATTTCGGCTCCGTTGATGGCGATCCTCCCGCCGCGATGCGTTACACCGAAGTACGCATGGATAATCCGGCGGCGCAGCTCTTGGCCGACATCGAAAAGAACACGGTCAATTTTCAAGATAATTACGACTCCTCTGAATCTGAGCCGATTGTCCTCCCGGCACGCTTTCCTAATATTCTCGTCAATGGGGCAGGCGGTATTGCCGTCGGGATGGCGACCAATATTGCGCCGCATAACCTCGGCGAAGTTTGTGATGCGACGATCGCGATCTTAGATAATGCGGCGCTGACGGACGCTGAGTTACTCGAGATTATTCCGGGTCCAGACTTTCCGACGGGCGGCCTCATCATGGGCCGTAGCGGTGCCAAGCAAGGCGTCATGACCGGGCGCGGGTCCGTGACTGTGCGGGCTGTGACCAATGTTGAGGAAATTCGCCAAGGCCGCTTCGCCATTATTGTCACGGAACTCCCGTTTCAAGTGAATAAGGCGTCGATGATCGGCAAGATCGCGGCGCTGGTGAATGAAAAGCGGATTGAAGGGATTTCAGCCGTTCGGGATGAGTCAGACCGCGTCGGTATGCGGGTAGTGGTCGAGCTGAAGCGCGACGCCGTCGCCGAAGTTGTGCTCAATCAACTCTACCGCTTCACACCGTTGCAGCAGAACTTCAGCTCAAACATGCTTGCTCTGAATGGTGGCAAGCCTGAGCAAATGAACGTGCGCGACATGCTCGAAGCCTTTTTGGTGTTCCGCAAAGACGTCATTGCGCGCCGCACAAAGTTCGACCTTAGCAAAGCCCGCGACCGCGCGCATATTTTGGTTGGTCTCGCGACAGCTGTGGCCAATATTGATGAAATCATTCGTCTGATCCGGACTTCTCCTAATCCCGCTGCGGCGCGCGAAGCGCTGACGTCTCGTAAATGGCCGGCGCAATCTATGGGCGCGTTGATCAATCTCATCGCCGACCCTCGGTCACGTCTTCAGGACGATGGCACGATTATGCTGACAGATGAGCAAGCGCGCGCCATTCTCGAACTCCGTCTGCAAAAATTGACTGCGCTGGGGATGGAAGAAATTACGGAAGAAGCTGAAAAGCTGGCGACCAAGATTGCCGACTTACTCGCGATTTTGCGCTCGCGCGACCGTGTTCGCGACATTATTCGCGATGAGTTGAGTGAAGTGCGCGAGAAATTCGCGACGCCGCGCCGCTCCATCTTTATGGATGGCGGGTTCGACTTTGACGATGAAGATCTGATTGCGGTCTCGGATATGGTCGTGACGGTTACCAATGGTGGCTATGTCAAACGCACTCCGCTTGACACTTACCGCGCGCAACATCGGGGTGGCAAAGGCCGGTCCGGCATGCAGACCAAAGACGAAGATTTCGTCACAACGGTTTTTGTCGCCACGACACACACGCCGATCCTGCTCTTTTCCTCGTCAGGCATGGCTTACAAGCTCAAAGTCTGGAAACTGCCGCAGGGCGGGGCCGCCACACGCGGGCGTAGCTTTAATCAGCTCATTCCGTCCTTGGAAAAAGACGAATTCATTACATCGATTATGGCGCTTCCCGAGAATGAGGAAGATTGGGCCGGACTCGATATTATGTTCGCGTCCAAGTCTGGTGGTGTTCGCCGCAACAGCCTGGCCGACTTCACCCGCGTCAACCGCAACGGTAAGATTGCGATGAAACCAGACGAAGGTGACGGTATTGTTGATGTGCGCCTGTGTAGCGAGCAAGACGACATTGTTTTGACGACCTTGCTGGGACGCGCCATCCGCTTCCCTGTCACAGATGCGCGCCGATTTGTTGGGCGGACTTCGACCGGGGTTCGCGGTATCCGTCTGGGGCTCGGTGATGAGGTGATCTCAATGGCTGTTGTTCGGCATTTTGACGCCACGAGCGAAGAACGCACTGCCTATCTGAAACATGCGAACGCCATGCGCCGTGCGCTGGGTGATGATGTCGAGGATAGCGCGGACGATGAGGATGATGCGGCTGAGAATGAGACAGCCTTGTCAGGCGAACGTCTCGGCGAAATGGGCGCGGCAGAGCAATTCCTGCTGACGATCGCCGATGATGGCCACGGTAAGCGCGCCAGTTCCTACTCTTACCCGGTCCGGGGACGAGGCGGGAAAGGCGTCATCGCGCAAAACCTCGATCGCGGTAAAAACGTGGATGATGCGGCGCTGGTGCGAAGTTTCGTCGTCGAAGACGGTGATCAGATCATGCTCGTCACTGATGGCGGGCAATTGCTCCGCACCGGCGTCGACAATATCTCGATCGTGTCACGCAGTTCCAAAGGTGTTTGGGTGATCCGCACACGCGAAGACGAACATGTCGTCAGCGTGGAGCGCATTGCTGAGACAGAAGAGGACGCGGAGGGGGATGATATTATTGCTGCCTCAGACGAAGGCGGTGACACGCCTGAGGTCTAAACTATACGGCTAGCTTGCGAGCGCAAGCTAGCCGTAACCCGGCTGGTTCGACGCCGGGCAGGTGATGTCGAAGCTTTGCTGATTGCGCTGGGCTTGGCCTTGTAGATTTCGGATATGTGAGACCATGGCGTTGGCGTCATAGTTGATGTTGAGACAGCCGAGCGTCTGCTTCGTGTCGCCATCAATGACCGCCGCAAAACCTGTGATGCCCATCCAGCGGTTATACTGTTCCACGATACCGCGATCAAAGACGGCATTGGCATTCCAACTGCCTTGGTTGTTAGATATGTCGATATTGACATACTCGATCCGAGAATCATGCAGTGATCGTAGAGCTTCACTCAATCGCGGCTCGACAACCTTGCAGGGCGCGCACCAATCAGCACGGAACATAACGACATAGACGTCCGGCACAGAATTTATCGTGCGGTAGGATTGAGCCTGTGTCGAGGCCGAGACGCCAACATTGGTTAAAAAGCCTAAGCTGGCGGCCGCCATGATTGATTTGAAAGCGATCTTCATCGTCTTATCCCTTATATGATCTCGAAATACTTGATCGAGATATATCCATTCACATATGTGCGCTGATCTTCGCCAGCGTCAATGTAAGACACCCGAACGGTGAACCGTTAGGGTGATACTCTCCCCAAAGCCTTCAAATTAACCAATATATTAGCGAGGTGGCTGATTAAATGTGGCTGGGCAGGGCGATCCAGCCGCCGATGAGGACGCTTGGGTTATACGCGGCTGACCTTTAGCCGATTGGGTCATTGTTGTGATATCTCGCGCCATATCCGACGCTGTGCGCGTGGCATCGATGCAGCCGATGATGGTTTTGCTATCGGCGTCAACAATGGCGGCGAAACCGGGCAGCCCGACCCATTTATTAAACACCGGAATGATGTCGCGGTTAAAGGCATCATGGGCCGCTTTTTCCCACTTAGCCGCCGTTGTTGTGTCGATTACAACTTCTTCGGCGTTAACTTGAGCCATTCTCAGCGCCGTCGAGAGTTGATTGTCGAGCTGTTGAGATTTGCTGTCCTGCGCATGACGGAAGTTGACGATATAGACGTCAGGCGTGGCGAAAGCCGGCGCGGCGATGAGAAGGGTCAGCAAGGCTGAGATAGCGGCTGTAGAAGCGAGCTTCATAGGATTGTCCTTAGGTCTTGCGCCGGAAAGACGCGTATGGATCGTTGTTGATCTAAGATGTGACGCAGGACAGTGAACAAAGCGGAAATCAGCTGGTAAGAGCTGATTCAGATTGGTTGCTGAATGGGTTAATTATAAATATAAGGTATTGAAATTATTGAGTAAATATTATTGGTACGAATTGCATATAAAACAACCGCACGTCGCTTCATGACGCAAATTTTAACACTCTAGAAACCATCACCCCACCGTCTGTAAAGACGGCAGTAATGACTATGGCGGCGAGGTTACGAAAAAACGCGTTCGAAAATCGTATCAACATGTTTCAAATGATACTCATCATCGAACATGGCGTCGATTTGAGCGGTTGAGAGGAGTGCTGTCACATCTGCATCCTGATGCAACAGCTCTCGGAACGTGCCGTCGCCTGCATTGCCGTCCATGCGGAACATCTCCCACACTTTCATCGCATTGCGCTGAACGAGACGGTAAGCACTTTCACGTTGCTCTCCGGCTTGGGTGAGGGCGAGCAGCACACGTTGGCTATTATGGAGGCCGCCAAGACGGTCCATATTGGCCTTCATTTTATCTGGATAGATCATGAGTTTTTCGATCATTCCTGCGAGACGATGTAGCGCAAAATCGAGGTGGATTGTCGTATCCGGCGCAATGCCCCGTTCGACGGAGGAATGGCTGATATCGCGTTCATGCCAAAGCGCGACATTTTCCATCGCCGGCATTACGGCCATTCTGACGAGGCGCGCGAGCCCGGTGAGGTTTTCTGTGAGGATTGGATTGCGCTTATGCGGCATGGCGGAGCTGCCTTTTTGACCCTTGGAGAAGAACTCTTCAGCTTCCAGCACTTCTGTGCGCTGCAAATGCCGGATTTCAACGGCGATGTTCTCAATAGAGCAAGCAATGACGCCCAGCGCCGCGAAATAGGCGGCGTGACGATCGCGCGGGATGATTTGTGATGACACAGGTTCAATGGCGAGGCCCATCTTTTCGGCAACATGGGCTTCAACTGTGGGGTCGATGTTGGCGAAGGTCCCGATAGCGCCGGAAATGGCGCAGACGGCGATTTCCTCACGCGCTTTAACAAGGCGCTCTCGACCGCGGGCAAATTCCGCATAAAATCGTACCAATTTGATGCCCATGGTTGTCGGCTCGGCATGAATGCCATGGCTACGGCCAATCGTAATCGTGTGTTTATGTTCTTCCGCGCGCGTTTTCAGGGCCGCGAGAACGCGGTCCATACCGATGAGCAAGAGATCCGTTGCTCGCACCAGTTGGACAGAAAGCGTTGTGTCGAGAATATCGGAACTGGTGAAGCCTTGATGCACAAAGCGGGCATCGTCGCCGATAAATTCAGCCAAATGGGTGAGGAAAGCGATGACGTCATGTTTGACTTCGCGCTCGATCTCATCAATCCGCGCTACATCAAATTCCGCCGCGCCGCCTTTGTCCCAGATTGTCTTGGCGGCCGCTTGGGGGATAACGTCTAAATCAGCCAGTGCATCGCAGCCATGCGCTTCGATTTCGAACCAAATTCGATATTTCGTCGCTTGGGACCAGATAGCGGCCATTTCGGGGCGTGAATAACGTTCGATCATGGCCGCTCTGTAGCGAAGTTCCGCCCAAAATGAAGGGGGCGGAATGCTTTTGTTTCGACTTATCTAGCCAGCATTGCGCGCCTCAGCTTCCGCCCAGTCCTTTGGAAGGGTTCGTGACGCGATAAAGAACGCCAAGATTGAGATCGCAAAGGGTACGAGCAGCCATGTCAAGGCGAGGCGCAAGGCATGGGTTTCTCCGTGGACCGGAATATAGGCCTGACTGATCATCCCTGTAATTGTCGGTCCGCCGCCCAAAGCGATGAGGTTGAGGACGAGGAAAAACAGAGCAGTGGACATGGCCCGCATGCGGATCGGGGCGAGCGTTTGTGCGATGGCAAAGCTGGGACCGAGGTAAACGCCCGCTGTAACAAGATAAACCGTCAGTAGGCACAGGTGCAAGACGATGCTGTCGACCCAGAATGCGCCGATCAGGGCGGGAACCCCGATGATGAGCACAACGCCTGGAAGCCACCCGTAGGCTCTGACGCTTTTCTTGCCGAGATAATCTGCCAATTTAGCTCCGCCGAATGTGCCGAGACCATAAGCGATCCCGTTCATCAGGCCGAGCCACATCATTAACCAGCGGAACTTGTCGGGTTCTTTAAAGCTTGGGTCCCAACGGACGACATAATCAATGCCCCAATTGGACACGGCGTAACCCCCGAAGGAGACGAAGGCGATACCAAAGCACATCGCCCACCAAGAGGGGATCGTCAGCAAGGTGCGTAGCATGGTGGAGAATTTGGGTGTCGGGATATGACCTTGATCAACATCCATTCCCCCGCGTTGGGGTTCCTTAACGACGAAAAAGACAACCACCGCGAGGAGAATGCCGGGAACTCCCAAAGCAATAAGCGTTCCGCGCCACCCGAATGAGGCAATCAGCGCGCCTGAGGCGAAATAAGCAAACATGATGCCGAACGGAATGCCGAGGGAATAAACACCGAGGGCGGAAGAACGTTCTTCTTTGGCATAGAGATCAGAAATCATGGAATGTGAGGGCGGGCTGCCGCCTGCTTCACCAATGCCAACCCCAATACGGGCCAAAAGCAAAGTCGTGAAGGTCTGCGCCATGCCTGTCAGGGCCGTGAAGACACTCCAGAGCGCGAGTGAAATCGAGACGATTTTCACACGATTATATCGGTCTGCCAGCCATGCGATAGGAATGCCGACGGTGGTATAGAGGAGGGCAAAAGCAAACCCTTTGAGCCATCCTAATTGGTTATCACTCAGCCCCATTTCGTCTTTGATAAAGGGAGAGACGATGCCGATGATCTGTCGATCAACGAAATTGAAAACATATACCAAGGTCAGAAGTATTAGCACGAGTGTACGGCCCTGCGGTTTTGCTCCCGGCAGAACGGGCTTCACATTAGGATTCGACATGAGTTCCCCTTTTGAGGGCACATGGGGGGAGATTGCCGGAGTGGTCAAGCGTTACATCAAACCTAACATCTTAAAGCTGGCGACATCTTCGCGGCCCACAATCAAATGATCGTGAACGACGACATTAATCGCTTTGGCCGTCTGTACAATGGACTCGGTCAAGGTAATGTCTTGGCGCGATGGGGTCGGGTCGCCCGACGGGTGATTATGGACAAGAATAATGGCGGTGGCTTCGTGGACCAGGGCGCGACGGACAATTTCACGCGGATAGACGGGCGCGCGGTCGACGGTGCCGTGTCCCACCACTTCGTCGGCGAGTAGCCGGTTTTTACGGTCGAGAAAGAGCACGCGAAATTGCTCGCGTCCTTCAAATTGCATCGCAGCGCGGCAATAATCTAGCAGAGCGTTCCAACTGGATAGAATAGGGCGATTGATGATCGAGCTTTTGCCGATTCGGATGCTGACCTGTTGCACGATTTTGAGGTGTTGCGCTGCGCTTGGGCCGATCCCTTTGACCGTGGTGAGTTTTTCTACGGGTGCAGCGACGACTTCTGCCAGCGTTTCGAATTTTGCGAGCAAAGCCTTTGCGATTGGTTTGGTGTCGATCCGCGGCAACGCCTGAAACAAAATCAGTTCAAGCAATTCATAATCGTCAAAGGCGTCGGCACCGCGGCGCGCAAATTTGTCGCGTAACCGGTCGCGATGATCGTGATAGTGCGGCTTAGGCTTCTTGGTCGCGGGGGCTGTAGGTTTAGGGCTATCAGGCTGCGCATCTTCCAGCTTTTCGGAACTAAAGGAGCTATCTTGCGAGTCTGAGGCTGGCCTAAGCCTTGGGGCAGGGCCTTCCGTGGCCTGCCGAAACAACGCTTCAAAGCCTTCGCTGGCTCGTTCTCCGGTTCGTGATCCGTCTTTAGGCGGCATAGGGTTTATGCAGACCGGTTGGAGAGGCTGTGAAAATTTCGCAGCCATCTTTCGTGACACCAATGGAATGTTCGAACTGCGCGGTCAGTTTTCGGTCGCGCGTTACGGCAGTCCAACCATCTGATAGAACTTTCACGCCTGCGCGGCCTAGGTTGATCATAGGCTCAATGGTGAAAAACATCCCTTCGCGGAGTTCTTCACCGTGGCCGGGACGACCATAGTGAAGGATGTTGGGGCTATCGTGGAAGAGTTTCCCCAAACCGTGGCCGCAGAAATCCTCAACAACTGAGCAGCGTTCGCCTTCAGCAAATTTTTGAATCGCGTGACCAATATCCCCCGTCGTATTGCCGGGCTTTACAGCCGCAATGCCTAACATGAGCGCATCATACGTAATGCCCATGAGACGTTCTGCCCGGCGGTTTGGTTCGCCCGCCGCATACATGCGTGACGTGTCACCGTGCCAACCATCGACAATCACCGTGACGTCAATATTCAGCGTATCGCCATCTTTGAGCGGTTTATCGCCGGGAATGCCATGGCAAACAACATGGTTGATCGAGGTGCAAAGCGAATGTTTATACCCACGATATCCGAGGGTTGCTGGTAGGGCGCCGTGATCAAGAATAAAGGTCCGCGCCGCGTCATCCAACGCGCCGGTTGTTACGCCGGGCTGTACCAGAGGGGCTAGATGGTCGAGGCACTCCGCCGCCAGTCGCCCGGCCTTGCGCATCCCTTCAAATCCTGACGCGCCGTGAATTTTTATGGCGCCATCACGAAGAGCGGGCGCATCAGATGCATCAGTGTAGTTCATCTGCACCATTTAGCAGTGGTTAAGCCGAACCGCTAGGGGGCGTCTCTGCTTAGGCTATGATTGTATGTGCCGCATGTCGGATGCCGTATCCGAGGGCACATCAGGGGACTCTAGATTGAGATCAGGGTTATCATCCATGTGTTGGGTGAATAGTCGATCTATCTGTGAGTCACTATATCCTTCTGCAATGGTCCGGATGCGATCGAGGCCCGCTTTGAGACGCAAAGACAACAAGGTCGATATTATACAGAACGCCAAAGGAATGAGTGCAACAATCATTATGGTCCCATGAACCTTGATGGCGGAGGCGATTATAATGGCGGCTATTGCCGCCATTATAATGACTATGGTCCACAGACATAGGTGAACGATCAATAAGGGCGCTGTCGCGCGCTCAAAAAGTTGGCCCTGCGCGAAGCGTAAAGCGAGTTTCGATGCGAGCGGTTTGTTGTGCCGTGCGCGGATAATGTGAACGAGGTCCAAAATCATTTCGCCGTGGGATATTGCTGTCAATCTAAACTGCTCTCAAGGCCATTGAGATCATTGAGCACATCGATTTATCGGGTGATGCAAAATTGACACACAGATGAAATTTTTTCGTCATATCTGTCTTACAGCTTGGTCATCGTGGAAGGATGGTAATAGAGCATCACGTAATTGTGAGTCTTAGGGCCCACAGGCAACGCATTTTTTTTGAAGGGAAGTTCTCAATGCGAAGAACACTAAAGTCGAAGTTTTTACTTTCGACCATCATTGGCGGGGTTGTAGCCTCAACTGGTATGACGGCCATGGCGCAAGACGCTGGCGCGGCTGTTGATGACGAAGTAATTGTTACGGGTTCGTTGATCCGCAATCCAAACCTCACTCGCTCAGCTCCTGTTGCAGTTATCTCAGGTGACGAAATTGAATTTCAAGGCGCTAGCCTGATCGAAGAAGTTCTGCGTGAAATTCCTGGTGTTGTGCCAAGCATTGGTGCGCAAGTGAACAACGGCAATGGTGGTTTCTCTTACGTCAACCTTCGTGGCTTGGGCTCAAACCGCAACCTGATCCTCGTTGACGGTGACCGTATGGCGCCATCCGAGCTTAACGGCCGCTTTGATCTGAACAATATTCCAATTGCTCTGCTAGAGCGCACTGACGTCCTGACTGGCGGCGCCAGCACAACTTACGGTGCTGATGCGATTGCTGGTGTTGTTAACTTCATCACTAAAGATGATTTTGAAGGTTTTGAACTCAATACTTCTTACGGCACAACTGAGCGCGGTGACGGCGATACAAAACGTATCGAAGCGACTGTTGGCGGCAATTTCGACGATGATAAAGGTAACGCTGTCTTGAGCGTTGGTTATCAAGAAGCTGAGCCTGTGTTCCAAGGTGACAGAGAAGCTTCTGAGTTTGTTCTTTTCTACTTCAACGGCGACCGTGGTGGTTCTGGCCTTGGGTCATTCAACTCGCGCTTTGGTAATGTGAACCCAACAGGCGCGGACAACGCTAACCTGACTCTGGGTGGTGTTCAGGATGACCGTACGTTTGCTGCGGACTTTACCCCGTTCAACTACGCGCCTTTCAACACTGTCCAAGCGCCTTTCGAGCGGTACAACATCTTTGCTCAAGCTGATTATCAAATCACTGACGATGTTGAAGTCTACACAAAAGGTCTGTTCTCCCGGAACTCGGTTGATACAGTTATCGCGCCATCAGGTTCATTCGGTGACTCAGTCACAGTCGCTCTGAACCATGGTTTGTTGTCTGACGCTCAGCGAAATGCTTTCTGTGCCTTTGATACAGATCCTACTGTTGGTGTTTATGCGCCGCGCTATACGCAAGCTCAGTGTGATGCTGCTGCGACTGCAACAGATGCGTCTGATCCGAACTACCTTGAAGTTGACACACAATTGCGTCGTCGGAATGTTGAAGGTGGTCCACGTATCAGTGACTACACGGCTGACTACTTTAACTACTCTCTTGGTTTCCGTGGTGACGTGACTGAAGACATCAGCTTCGATGTCAGTGGTTCATACGGTTCAAGCAAACAAATCCAGACTCAAAAAGGTTACTGGCTGAAGTCACGTTTCCGGAATTCACTGCTCGGTTGTCCAACAACAACTGACGGCTGTGTTCTTGTCGACTTCTTCGGTCCAACTGGGTCGATTGCTGATGATCAAGTCGCGTATTTGCAAGGTGGTGAAAGCGCTATCACAATCAACTTTGATATGTTGCAGTTCAAAGGTTACCTGAATGGGGACACCAACTTCACACTTCCTTGGGCAAACGACTCCGTCAACTTCGCTGTTGGCGGTGAGTACCGTAAATATACAGGTTCACGTGAATCTGATATCCTGTCACAGTCCGGCGATCTCGGCGGCGCAGGCGGTGCGGCTCCAAACATCTTTGGTGGTTACGACGTCTATGAAGCTGTTGGTGAATTGTTGATCCCAGTTACGGATCAAATCACTGCCGAAGCTGGTTTGCGTCATTCTGTTTACAATGTTGATGATTCCACTAACGGCGCATACGGGGCAACAACCTACAAAGCAGGTGTGAATTACAAGCCGATCGAAGATCTGTCTGTTCGTGCAACTTATGCCCGCGCAGTTCGTGCTCCGAATATTGCGGAATTGTTCTCTCCACAAAACGTTCTTTTGACGAACTTGTCAGATGATCCTTGTGCGTCTGTTGATGATGCAGGTGTCAATAATGGTAACGTTCCAACAGGTGCTTTGCGTGATGTTTGTATCGCTCAGGGTGCTCCTGCAGGAACAATTGGCTTCATTCCACAGCCTGCTGCGGGTCAAGCCAACTACACAGGTGGTGGTAACCTAGATCTGGACCCTGAAACATCCGATAGCTTCACAATCGGTCTTGTTTTCCAGCCATCGACAATTCCAAACCTGTCTGTGACGCTTGATTACTACAACATCACAATCGATGATTCCATCAACCAGCCGACCCCAGGTGATGCGATTGCGGCATGTTTTGATAATCTTGATGCAACAAGCGCAGCCTGTGTAGGCATCGGACGTTCGCCAATCGACGGTAGCCTTAGCGGTGACAACGATACTGTAGCCGGTCTGCCATTGTTCACGTCCAACTCAGGTAACCTTGCAACGGACGGCATTGACATGGTTGTTTCTTACAATCGTGACATTGGTCAGTTTAACTGGGCGTCGAACCTCAGTGGTAACTGGACGAACAAGTCAACATTCCAGGCTCTGACTGGCGTATCACTTGATCGTGACTGTGTCGGATTATACAGTGCAAACTGTGCGTCTATTCAGCCTGAAGTGACATTTAATTGGCGGAACACTGTCAGCATCGACAAAGTCGATGTTTCACTTCTATGGCGCTTTATCAGCGGCAACGAGTATGAGTTCGCAGATACTGACACAGCTTTTGTTGGTGTGCCAGAAGGCGGAAACCTAGGTGAGCAGGACTTCAACTCAACACCTTCTTACAATCTGTTTGATTTGACTGTTCGTTACCGCATCTTTGACAATGTAACCCTGACAGGCGGCGTTGCTAACCTGTTCGATAAGGATGCACCTTTGACAGGTTCATTCATCGGGGCGACTGGCTTCAATAGTGCCAACACTTACCCATCGACATACGACACACTGGGTCGTCGCTTTAACATTGCGGCTAAAGTTAAGTTCTAGATCTCACTCTGAGACTGAAACAATTAAGGCGGGCCCTCGGGCCCGCCTTTTTTTATGGACCAAATCAATGGGTCCGAAGGATGTAAGTGTCTCTTGTTCGGTTAGGAGAGAATGAGAGGGATGCGGGCGTTGCTCGCCACGATCTTCGCCCACGTAAAAACTTTCTCAATCTCTTCCGCATGAAGCGTCTGACCCGATGTCCGATTGGTTTCTCTCGACGTTCCATCAAAGTCGGCATTAGTTTTTGAATGACGCGTGAAAACGGGCCCGGATACGATCTCGTTAATTTTTTGGGCCTCAATATTCAGAGAAAAATGGTCAGATATCTGCATCATTATTCGTTCTGGCGACTTCATAAGTGTTGTGGAATCAACCGCTATGACGCGCTCGCGGCCCAATGTCTGATGTAGAGACATGAAGAGAGATTGTTGCGCGAGCCAAACCACGGCGGCCGTTTGCAAATCAGTCAAGCGGATATAGTCATCGCCTTCTAAGCCGAGATCTATCATCCCGTCCCGCAATTGCTTGCTCATAAGATCGCGGACCCACAAGCGCCCCCACATACCCTTTCGAGCAATAGACCCCAAAAAATCTTCTAAAGGGGCGTATAGGACTAAGGCTTTGGTATCAGGCCGGAGTTGCATAACCTGGGGGGCAATAACGTTTATGAGGCTTGAAGGTTTCGCAATAAGGGTTTCCCCTTTTTCAAAAGGGCGGGCGAGTAAACCGAGAGCATCCGTAAGGACATCTTGTAGACTGTGATTCTGAGAGCCTCTGGCTTTCCAACCCACAATATCATTTAAAATCACAGGCTCTTTAAAGCCCATCGAGACACCTGGAATATCAAAAGCGCGCGTGAGAAGCGTGGAGCAGCAATAACCAGAATGAAAAATGAAATGTAGCGGCGCCGTATTCGCCGCGAGCATGGCGTGCTTTCGCTTAATAGCTTGCGGTGCTTTTGCCCCTTTTAAATACTCATCCGTTAGAAAAACAGCAGCGCGATGGTCGTCTCGGTTGGCTTCAATGAAGTGAACTTCATCTCGAATTGGGTCGTAACGATGCGGCCACCAGTTTGGGTCTTGGGGAATGCTTGCGATCATAATCGTTTAATAGACGAATTTGCGAGGAACGGTATGTCTGAACGTAAACTTTTGACATTCGTTGATGATGAACGGCTGATTATTTAGTCGGAGTAGAGGGCTCAACCTCCAAATAGGTGAGCCCAAACGCGTGCGAATGGATTATATCCCGTGGAAATATCGCCTGTTTAGTTCCAATTATTGCGAACGACTTTGCCTAATTTGGATGTCTTCCGACTCTAATGTGTCGCAGACCGTTTCCACCGCTTGCCCCTTGTGACCGCCTTTGCTAAGCGGCGCGCGATTGACGTAAAGGGATTCCCCTTTGCGCTTGTTAATACACGCCGGACCTTCCCGGTTTTTGCTGACGGACATAACTTACGTGACTTCTGAAGACGTCATTACGGGCGAAGCCCCGGCTCGCTATGCGAAAGCGCTGATGGATCTGGCGGATGACGCCAAGTCATTGGTTCGGGTTGAAAAAGACCTCAAATCTATCGCTGCAGCCTTTAAGGAAAGCGACGAACTTCGTCGCTTCGCGATCAGCCCTGTTTTTGCGACCGAAGATAAGGTCGCAGCGATGACGGCGATCGCAAAATCCGCAAAAGTTAGCGTTTTAACGCAGCAATTTGTTGGTACAGTCACGGCCAATCATCGGGCCGGAGATTTGCCTATGATTATCGCCGCCTTTAATGAGATGGTTGCTTTGCGCCGCGGAAGCCAAGTCGCAAAAGTCACATCCGCTTCTAAGTTGACGACCGCACAGCTGACACAACTGAAATCAAAATTAAAAGCCGAGACAGGTAAGACAGTAGACATGGATGTCTCTGTTGATCCGGACTTGCTTGGCGGCTTTGTCGTCAAATTGGGGTCTCGGCTCTATGATGCTTCGCTCAAAACGAAACTCGAGGATTTACGCCTCGCCCTCAAAACGGCTTAAAAACCGCTCACCGAATTTAAGACGCGTCACGCGCACACGATAAAGATCTGAAGAGGACACCGTCCATGGACATTCGCGCCGCTGAAATCTCCACAATCCTTAAACAACAAATCAAGGATTTTGGCAAAGATGCTAAAGTTTCTGATGTGGGTCAGGTCCTGTCCGTCGGTGACGGGATTGCCCGAGTTTATGGCCTCGACAGCGTTCGCGCGGGCGAAATGGTCGAATTTCCCGGTGGCATCAAAGGGATGGCACTGAACCTCGAGACCGACAATGTCGGTGTTGTGATCTTCGGTGATGACAAATCTATCAAAGAAGGTGACCAAGTGCGCCGTCTTGGCGAAATCGTTGATGTGCCTGTCGGTAAAGGCCTGCTCGGGCGTGTTGTTGATCCGCTCGGCAACCCCATCGATGGCAAAGGCCCGATTGAGGCGACAGAACGTCGCCGCGTTGATGTTAAAGCCCCCGGTATTATCCCGCGTAAATCCGTTCACGAACCTGTTCAAACAGGAATCAAAGCGATTGACGCGCTGATCCCGATTGGTCGCGGTCAACGCGAACTGATCATTGGTGACCGTCAGACAGGTAAAACAGCTGTCGCGATTGACGCGATCCTGAACCAGAAAGCCGCGTTCGACGATGGCCGTGAAGCGGACCAGCTTTACTGTATCTATGTCGTGATTGGTCAAAAACGTTCAACCGTCGCGCAGCTTGTGAAGACACTCGAAGAAAACGGCGCGATGGATTATTCCATCGTTGTGGCGGCGACAGCGTCAGAGCCAGCTCCGCTCCTTTATCTCGCACCGTTCTCTGGTTGTGCGATGGGCGAATATTTCCGCGACAATGGCATGCACGCTTTGATCGTTTATGATGATCTGTCGAAGCAAGCCGTGGCTTACCGTCAAATGTCACTCCTGCTGCGTCGCCCTCCGGGCCGCGAAGCCTATCCGGGCGATGTCTTCTATCTCCACTCCCGTCTGCTTGAACGTGCGGCGAAAATGGGTGATGATTATGGGAACGGTTCACTAACGGCGCTGCCGATCATTGAAACCCAAGGTAACGACGTGTCGGCCTTTATTCCGACCAATGTGATTTCGATTACCGATGGCCAAATCTTCCTCGAAACTGATTTGTTCTTCCAAGGTATCCGTCCCGCGCTAAACGTCGGCCTGTCCGTGTCCCGTGTGGGTTCTGCGGCGCAGATCAAAGCGATGAAACAGGTTGCAGGCCCGATTAAAGGTGAGCTGGCACAATACCGCGAAATGGCGGCCTTTGCGCAGTTCGGTTCTGATTTGGATGCGTCGACGCAAGCGCTTCTGGCGCGTGGCGACCGCCTCACGGAACTGCTTAAGCAGCCACAATTCTCTCCGCTGCAAGTCGAAGAGCAAGTTGTCGTTCTTTATGCGGGCACTCGGGGTTATCTCGCCAAGATCGCTGTCAATGATGTGCAAGATTATGAAGCCAAGCTTCTGTCTCACATCCGCACCGATCAAAAAGCGCTCCTGTCCGATATTTCGACACAGAAGAAGCTGACGGACGAGATTGAAGGTAAGATCAAGGACGTGCTCGAAGCGTTCACATCGAACTATATATCGGCCAAAGGGTAGGGACCAAGCATGGCCTCTCTCAAAGAGCTCAAGAGTCGGATCTCCAGCGTCAAAAATACGCAGAAGATCACGCGGGCCATGCAAATGGTCGCGGCGGCGAAACTGCGTAAAGCGCAGGAAGCGGCTGAGTCCGCACGGCCCTACGCCGAGCGTATTCGCGGCGTGATTTCTAATTTGGCTAACTCAATGGGTGATGGCGGCGATGCGCCGAAACTACTCGTCGGCACAGGCTCACAAGATACGGTCTTGCTTGTCGTCGCAACGGCCGATCGCGGCCTGTGCGGTGGTTTTAATACCAATATCGTGCGTAAAGCGCGCGAAGAAATTGTCGCACTTGAGCGTGCGGGTAAGACCGTTAAGCTCTACCTGATTGGTAAAAAAGGCTACGATCAACTGAACCGTCTCTATAGCGATAATGTGGTCAAATATATCTCGCTCAAAGAGGAGCGTAAGCTTCATGCGGGTATTGCCCGAAATATCGGCGAAGACATTACGGCCATGTTCGACGCGGGTGATTTTGATGTTGCCAAGCTGATCTTTGCGAACTTTAAAAACGTTATGGAACAGGTTCCTGTTTCCCAAACGATCATCCCGGCCAACGCCTCTATAGAGGTCGCTGACGTGGATGCCGGTGGCCCGGACTTGAACGGTGCAATTTATACGTATGAGCCGGACGAAGCGGGCATCCTGCGTGTTCTGCTTCCCCGCTCGATCAACACACAAATCTTCTCTGCCTTGCTGGAAAACCAAGCGGGCGAGATGGGCTCCAAAATGGCCGCGATGGATAGCGCCACGCGGAATGCGGGCGATATGATTGATAAGCTGACGTTGACCTTTAACCGGACACGTCAGGCCAGAATTACGTCCGAACTCATTGAAATCATTTCAGGCGCGGAAGCGCTTTAACCGCATAGCTGACAGGAAAGACCCGATGGCGACTGCTCCGAAGAAAACAA
Source organism: Litorimonas sp. (assembly GCA_051251645.1). GTDB lineage: Bacteria > Pseudomonadota > Alphaproteobacteria > Caulobacterales > Maricaulaceae > Litorimonas. The sequence goes on from JBPOEY010000001.1 coordinate 860,464, forward strand.
CAGCGAAGAAACCCGCTGCGAAGAAGAAAGCGCCGGCAAAGCGCGCAACGAAAAAGGCTGCGAACACGAATCGTGTCGCGACTGGCAAAATCAGCCAGGTCATCGGCGCTGTCGTCGATGTCGTCTTTGAAGGCGACTTGCCGGAAATCCAGAACGCGCTCGAAACGGATAATGGCGGCAACCGCCTTGTTCTCGAAGTCGCGCAGCATCTTGGCCAGAACACGGTTCGCACCATTGCGATGGACGCGACTGAAGGTCTCGTGCGCGGTCAAGCGGTGACAGACATGGGCTCACCCATCATTGTTCCCGTTGGTCCTGAAACGCTGGGTCGGATCATGAACGTTATCGGTGAGCCGATTGACGAACGCGGCCCGATTAACTCAAAAATGAAAGCGCCGATCCACAAGTCTGCGCCGCCATTTGTTGATCAAGCCACAGAAACCGCCGTTCTTGCGACCGGTATCAAAGTTATCGATCTGCTCTGCCCTTACGCCAAAGGCGGCAAGATCGGCCTGTTCGGCGGTGCTGGCGTGGGTAAAACAGTTTTGATCATGGAATTGATCAATAATATTGCCAAACTCTTCGGCGGTTACTCTGTGTTTGCGGGTGTTGGTGAGCGGACCCGTGAAGGGAACGATCTCTACCACGAAATGATCGAATCCAAAGTGATCAACCTCGACGGCGAAAGCCGCGCGACATTGGTCTATGGCCAAATGAACGAGCCTCCCGGAGCCCGCGCGCGTGTGGCTCTGACAGGTCTGTCACAGGCCGAGTATTTCCGTGACGAAGAAGGCAAAGACGTTTTGTTCTTCGTCGATAACATCTTCCGCTTCACGCAGGCGGGTTCCGAAGTGTCCGCGCTCTTGGGTCGTATCCCGTCTGCGGTGGGCTATCAGCCAACATTGGCGACTGAAATGGGTCAGATGCAGGAACGCATTACATCGACGCATAAAGGCTCAATCACCTCCGTGCAGGCCATCTATGTGCCCGCCGATGATTTGACCGATCCAGCGCCCGCCACATCCTTTGCTCACTTGGACGCGACAACCGTTCTGAACCGGGCGATTTCAGAAAAAGGTATTTACCCAGCCGTTGATCCGCTCGACTCGACCTCACGTATTTTGGAGCCCCGGACTGTCGGTAAAGATCACTATGATGTGGCGCGCCGCGTTCAGGAAACATTGCAGCGTTATAAGTCTCTGCAAGACATCATCGCCATTCTCGGCATGGATGAGCTGTCCGAAGAAGATAAACTCGTCGTCGCGCGTGCGCGTAAGATTGAGAAATTCCTCTCGCAGCCTTTCGATGTGGCTGAAATTTTCACGGGTTCGCCGGGTATTCAGGTGCCTCTCGAAGACACAATCCGTTCGTTTAAAGGCGTTGTGAACGGCGAATATGATCACCTGCCAGAGCAAGCCTTCTATATGGTCGGTGGCATCGATGATGTGATTGAGAAAGCGGCGAAAATGGCCGCAGCTGCGGCGTAAATTTGAGAAATATTACGATCATCGTTTTTTTGGTCTTAGCATTTGCCACTTCGGCATTTGCTGGGGATCCTATGAAAGAACGTTATCGTGATGCACTCGGAAACGCTGAATATGAGAAGGTTTATTCTCGTTCAGTTGCGCATGCGGATGCTTTTCTTGGTTTGTGTATGACCCGTGTTCTTGGCGAGCCTTTGGGTGGATTCAAAGGCGATATATTGGAATGGCAGCCGCTAGAGGGATATAACACAACTGAGGGGCTTCAGCTCTTTAATCCTCAAATATCGTCCGATGGCGCGTCTATCATCGACGTTTCTGAGAATGGAATGAGTTGTTGGACCCAATTTGAAACGCCAGTGTCTCCACTTAGCATACGGCCCATACTTGATGTAACAGAGAGCCTTCCGCCTGAAACACTAACGATGATTGATCAACAGCAAAGGCAAGGCTCAAATGCTATAACCTTTAATTACCAACCGAATAATGGTTTGCAGGCTGTAACTATTCATCTTCGTGTTACTTGGGCCCCAAATCGGGATAATCTTGTCGCTATCGTTCGACGAATGCAATAAAAGTTAGATTAGATGACTGACACACTCACATTTTCACTCGTTTCGCCGGAACGCGAATTGTTTTCAGGGCAAGTGGATCAGGTTGATCTGCCGGGCACTGAGGGTGATCTCGGTATTTTGCCGAACCATTCGCCGCTGATGGCAGCGATCCGCACAGGCGCGATTACGGTTTATGCCAATGGCGGCGAAGAGAAGTTCTTCGTTGAAGGCGGTTTTGCGGACGTGACACCCGCGGGTCTGACGGTTCTGGCCGAAGTGGCCACACCACTGGCCGAGGTTGATCGTGATGATCTGACGCTGAAAATTGAAAAAGCGCGGGCTGATCTCGAAATGCTGTCAGATGAGAAGGCCATGGCCGCGCGTCATCATATTGATGGGCTCGAAGCTATCTTTAATATGGTCTGATCTGGCCCTGTTTCAGTCTTATAATCATTTCAAAAGGCGCGGTATGATCCGCGCCTTTTTTGTATCTTGCGTTGCCCTGTTGGGGTTGACGTGTGAATTCTCTCCAACCGGTTTGAGCGCCGCCAGTGATCGTGACGATTACCCTGCATTTGTCAGTGATTGGGGACCGCTATGGCAAGGACCGCAGCGCCTCTGTGACAGGCTCGATGAGGGTATTCACCTCTGCACTCGAACTAATCGACGCCGAGACGTAAAGCGCCTGAAGAAAAGATTTCACGTTGTGAAGGCGTGCTAGTCCGTCTTCAGATTTAAAAGCCTCGCCCCATTCACTCATCGGGGCGGGATCAACCAAAGGCGCAAGCCACTCGGCCCAATCTTGTTCGGTTCGAACCCCATTCATCGCGATGAAAAGGACGGGACGTGCCAGACGTCCGGATTCACCATGAATATAAGCATGTCCATTCCCCGATGGAACTTGTGCACGAACGGCCTGCAACAAGCTGTCGGCCTGACCCTCTGTAAGCGCCGGGTTCAGCGTTAGTTGCATGATCCAGTCAGCGCCATGCGCAACACCGTGCCGCCAGCCGTCTGTGTCGGAAAAGCCGCGATAATCCTTGATCCCCGCGACGTAAGTTGCTGCGGCTTGAACGAGTTGGTTTCGCTCGGTCCCTGTCAGATAAGGATCAACACGATCGGTGCGCGCGACTTCCGACAGGACGAGCGCTGCAAAAGGTGCAGAGAAGCCGTCCGGGTCATTCGTCCCGATCATAGAGAGCAGCTGTTCCCGTACGGCGCGAATGTCATCCTTCGGCATTGTGCCAGAGCGCAATAAGGATGTTAGACCTTCATAGGCGATCCCATCGCGAACGCGTGGGTCTGAATGACCGAGGCAGTTCACCCATGCTGCGGCCATGTCAGCTTTCGCCTGCGTGTCCAGCGCGTCAAATGATTCTACTTTGGCGCGTTTCATGTGTTCAATCGTGATGTCAGACGAGAGACACGTAGACTGCGGCGTTTCTGCCTTGGCGTAAGCTGGTAGGGAGAGCGCCAAGATAAGAAGGGCAAAGGGAGCACGATAGGTCATAATCATCTCATAGCGGCTTAACGGTTGTCTCACGTCTCATATGTTTCGGGTGTGGGCTTCACAATAGGCGTAGGGACATCGCTGAGTTTCGCGGTCCGGTCTTCCTTCGTTGTCACCATTATAAAGGCCACGAATGAGATCGCCGCGAGGAGGGCTGCCAGTAAAAATGGAGCACCGGGTTTGTAGATCGGCGAGGTTTCAGGATCAGCGAAGACGTAGAAGACGCCTGTCAGCACAAGCGGCCCAATCATCATGGCCAGACCCTGCGCTGCACCGAGAGCGCCCTGTAGCTCGCCTTGTTCGGTTTCATTAACCCGGACACTCATCATATTCGTCAGAGAGGGACCATAGAGACCTGCGAGGGCTGCGAACGGTCCGGCGGCATAAACAATCCATCCTTCATAGGCATTACCAAGAATGCCGTAAGCCAGCACGCAACTGCCCATACCGATCAAACCACACCAAAACAGGCCGAGTTTTGGGATGGCGATGCGGATCAGATAGCCTTGTACGAAAAGGCTCGCGAGCCCGAAAGCGCCGAGCGAATTGCCAACGTCTTTGGGGGTCCAGTCGAGTGCTTCTTGGGTCGAGAGCGTATAGGTGCTGGGATACACTGTGTGCGCGACTGCGAGCAGAAAATAGACGAAAATCATGCCTTTGACGCCAGAGATGCGGCTAAGGCTTTTTAAGGATCCAGCCGCGTTTGAACGCTTAATGTCAAACGTGCGGCGTTTCTCAGGCTTATGCGTTTCCGGCAACACGATGAAGCCATAAACAAAATTCAGCGCGCAGATCACGCCGGCGGCAAAGAAAGGCACACGCGGGCCGAATTCGCCGAGCCACCCGCCGAAGACCGGGCCGAGAATAAACCCGACACCAAAGACAGCGCCAACAAGGCCAAAATTCTGCGCCCGTGTTTCCGGGGGGCTGACATCGGAAATATAGGCGTTGGCTGTTGAGAAAGTCGCTCCGAACGCGCCGGAAATTGCCCGGCCGAGATAGAGAATAGCAACCGTCGGCGCAATCGCCATCAGGAAGTAATCAAGCGCTAATGCGCCGACAGAGAAGAGCATGACAGGACGCCGACCAAAGGCATCGGACAGACCGCCCGCAATCGGCATGCAGATAAACTGCATGACGGCAAAAACGAAGGTCATCCATCCCAAATGCAAGGCCGCTTGATTATTTTCCAAACCGGTCAGCGATTTGATCAAATCGGGCAGAACTGGAATCAGGATGCCGAAGCCAATCGAATTGATCGCAACGGTAATCAGCACAAAAACGAGTGCGTTTTTTTCTCTAAAAGACGTCGCCATGGCGCGCATTAGCTTAGGCGCTTGGCTCCGCATAGGGCGCAAACTCGGTGACTAGCTGTTCATAGACGTCGCGTTTGAAGGGCACGACTGTTTTTGGGGTTTTGGAAAATTTAGCCCACTTCCATTCTGAAAACTCTTGGGTGCCATGCGACGTCAAATCGACGTGTTTCTCGCTGCCATTGAAGCGGTAGGCGAACCAGAGTTGGCGTTGTCCATTGTAAATTCTGCCTTTTTTCTTCGCCATGCCGGGCGGGTAGTCATAATAGATCCAGTCTTTAATATGACCGAGTGGTGTGAGGTGGGCGATTGTGATGCCTGTTTCTTCCCAGAGTTCTCGCAACGCTCCAAACTCAGGGCTTTCGCCATCATCCAAGCCGCCTTGCGGAAACTGCCAAGAAAATTTTCCTGTTTCGCCATAGCGCCGCCCGAGCCAGACGCGACCTGACTTATTGAACAGGCAAACGCCAACGCAAGGTCGATAATGGTCTGGATTAGGGGTCATTTGAGGGTCGCTGTTGCGGGAACGAGGATAAGCCCTTGGCTCGATAAGGTCGCGGCCCAGCCTTTGACCGCATCAATAGTTTGCGGGTAGACAAAGCCGACACCAAGCACGCCGGGCGATTGTTTGGCCTCTGCAGCCAAGTTGCCTAACCGAGCCTCGATCACACTCTGGCTGGGGGCCGGATCAATTAGACCGAAGCTGGTTTTGAACGGCAAGGAAATCGATTGCGCCAGCACGCCCGCGGTCGGCGCGTCAAAGGAGCCATCGATAAAAAAGCCAAGGCCAGAGGCTTTTATCTCATTGAGAATAGGACCCAGTGCATCGCTACGTCGCAGCAAGACGTCGCCTTGATAATTGATCACGCCTGCGTAGCCTTGCGCGCGAGACATCAGGTAATAAAGATGTTGGCGATTATCCGCAGCGTTAAGACTGACGCGTAAGGTTCGCTCAGTCCCTTGGGCCGTTGCGTCGAATTCTGCGCCTTCCATGGGAATTTCGAGGAGAACTTCGTGACCACGTACGCGCGCTTGGTCAATCCAACCCTGTAGACCGGGTGTTTGTGCGGCGAATGATAAGGTTACAGCGGGTGGAAGTTCATCGATGGCCCGTTGTGTCAGGGCTGCGTTAATCCCGAGCCCGCCCACAATGATCGAAACGGGGGTGCGTCCGTTGCGCGCGTATGACGGAAGGCCGTAGGCGTCCAGCGGGGTCTTCCCGGCGCGGTTCGGACCTGGAATAGCGCCAAAACGACTCTGGCGTATCAAAGATTGGTCGAGTGGCGGCGCTTTCGGGGTCGGAGGCGGTAAGACAATTGTCTTTGGCGTTGGACTAGGTTTTGCGCCAACCGGATTTCCGAGGGCGTCGATCGCGGCAATAGCGTCTGTCGGGTTCTCGCCCGCAGGAACCAAGTCGGCAAGAAGATCGGTGAGTGTGTCTCCTCGCTCATCCAGAGGTGAGAGGGTCTGTCCTTCTGGCAAGTTTGCGATAGAGACGGACCCCTTCGGCTTTGCATCGGAATCGCTACCAAAAAACCGGGCCATAAGCATTGGGGTGGAAATCAATATGATGAGGGCAATGAGCGCTAAGCTAAGGTGATGCCGCCGCTTGGGCAGAGATAAAGCCTGCCGTCGGCGCGAGGCGACTCGCCTGATGGGATCTTCCGATGTCATAAGTCGCTCTTAAGGCGAGCCGAGGGCGCTAGTCGAGGTCAGATTGCGCGTCGAGCAAATCTTGGTAACGGGACGTCTTGAGAATATCGACGGCTGTGCGAAGCTGAAAGTCCTCATCAATGGGGAATGTTTCAGGTGGGAACATAACGTTGTCGTAAATCTCTTCATAATCGGACGTGTCAGAATTTCTCAACGCATTGGGCAGATTGTCCTCGCGAACACGACGCCGCAACTCACCTTTGTCGTCAAGGGCCGACACAAGCTGATCTGGCATGATACCGCGACCCTGAATGCTTTTGCCAGATGGGGTGTAATATTTCTGCGTCGTCATCCTCAGCGCGCCCTTATTGCCGGGCAGAGGAATGACAGATTGCACAGAGCCTTTGCCAAAGGTTCGGCGGCCAACGACGACCGCGCGACCCCGGTCTTGCAGCGATCCTGCGAGGATTTCAGCGGCGCTGGCGGAGCCAGGAGAGACAAGAACAACAATGGGCATGTTAGGCAGCAACTCGCCGGCCTCTGCATGGTAGCGTTCGGTATCAATGTTTTTGCGGCCACGGACGGAGAGGACTTCTCCACCATCAAGGAACAACCCTGAGACTGAGACAGATTGGGTCAACAAGCCCCCGCGATTGCCGCGCAAATCGATAATTAAGCCGGGAATTTCGCCGCCCAATTCTTCGATTAATATCTCGAGCGCGCGCTCGAGGTCGGTCGTGAGTTTACTATTGTTGAAGCTCTCAATGACCACATAGCCGAGGCCTTGTTCAACCCGGTGGCGAATGGCGCGTCCGCGGACCTGCTCTCGCACAACGGTGATTTCACGCGGCTCTTGGTCGGGCGTGAGGACGGTGACGTTGACCGGATCGCCGGCAAGACCACGGATGCCTTCGACGGCTTCGTCAAGATCGAGCCCCAAAATAGGCTCGCCTTCAACGGCTGTAATGAAATCCCCGGTCCGGATGCCGGCGCCATAGGCGGGGCCTTCTTCGAGTGCATAGCTGATCTTAATCAGTCCCCCTTCCATGATGACCTCAATGCCGAGGCCGCCATATTCGCGGCGTGCCGCTTTGCGTTGCTCGGTGAAGGTCGTTGGAGGAACATAGCTAGAATGGGGGTCGAGTTTGGCGAGCGCACCGTTAAGGGCACCTTCGATCAAAGCCTGCGTTTCGACAGGTTCGACATATTCTGCTTCGACAATCGTTAGAATGTCAGCGAGGATTTGCATCTTCTCATAGGAGGGGGCGTCAACTGGCTTAGGCGGCGCAGCATATGACCAGCCCGCAATAAGGCTTCCCGTAAGGACGCCCGCAAGAATTAGCCCGTGTTTCGGCGACACTAGTTTTGCAGCTCAGCCAAGCGTTGATCGTAATTACCAGACTTGATCAGCGCGATGGCCTGTTGCAGCTGATAATCATCCTGAACGTCAAACCCTTCAGGCGGATAATCAATAATCTTGTCGTCCTCTGTGGTGTCTTCAGCGGAGGCATCTTCTGGGATTGCATCGGCCTCTTCATTCACGATTGAGTTCGGTAGGTCAGATTCGCTCATGCGCGTATGGTCTTCGCCGTCATTTGGATAGGATGACACAAAGAGATCCGGATCAATGCCTGTGCCCTGAATAGAGCGGCCTAAAGGGGTGTAGTAGCGTTGAGTTGTGAGGCGGAGTGCGCCGTCACGGCCACCCCGAAGTGGGATTAACGATTGGACGGAGCCTTTGCCGAAACTTGTCATGCCCATCACGACCCCGCGACCGCGATCTTGGATAGCCCCTGCGACGATTTCCGATGCAGAAGCTGACGCCTCATCAATCAGGACAACAATGGGAACACCTTTGAGCAATTGACCGGGCTCAGCGTCGTAACTTTGCTGATCGGCGCCTTCGCGTCCGCGCGTTGAGACGACTTCGCCGCCATCTAAAAAGGCTGAAGAAATTTTGATGGATTGATCGAGCAAACCTCCGGGATTTGTTCGTAAATCAAGGACCAGGCCGGGTAATTGACCGTCAATGTCGCGGCGCAATTGTGCGATCGCTTCAGCAAGTCCTGGGGCTGCTTTTTCGTTAAACTGACTGATGCGAATATAAGGCACGCCGTCTTTGATTTCGTGCGTGACAACGGCGCGGTCAACTTCGCGGCGAACCAATGTAATATCTTGCGGTTCTTCATCAATGCGCGCGATTGTCAGTGTGACAGGTTCGCCCGCTTTGCCGCGAATAACATTGACCGCTTCTGTCAAGGACAGGCCGAGCACGGTTTTGCCATCAATTTCCGTGATGTAATCGCCTGATTTTATACCGGCTTCTTTGGCCGGGGAGCCATCAATGGGTGAGACGACTTTGACGTAACCCTCTTCCTGTGTGACTTCCATGCCCACGCCAACATAGCGTCCAGACGTTTGTTCTTGGAGGCGTTGAAAGTCATCGGGACTAACGTAGGAGCTATGCGGGTCGAGTGATTGCAACATGCCGTTAATCGCATCTTCAATCAGTTCACCATCTTCAACTTCAACGACATAATCGCTGCGAACGCGCGCCATGACATCGGCGAAAAGGTCAAGTTGTTCGAACGTGTCGGAGTAGGACGGCTTTTCGACAGCCAGCGCCGCCTGATTGGCGGTCGAGAAGGCAAACAGTCCCACGGCGGCGACTGTGCCCACAACTGGCAGTACATATTTCATCAAGCATCTCCTTGCTAGATTATTACTTATAGACGGTAATGGTCTGTTTCCAGTCAAATTGCTGCGATTGCCATGCCAACTTACCACTGTTTAACGCGCAAACCTTTAACCGCGCCCGCCCATCCACGGTTCAGGGTCAATAGATCGGCCATTCCGTCGTAGTTCGATATAAAGGGGTGTTCGGCCTGTTGTGCCCGGCATCAACCCAACGGGTTCACCGCGCCGTACGGTTTCGCTCGCCGTCACATAGGTTTCGCTAAGCCCTGTCAGCAGCAAATAATAGCCGTCATCCATGTTAAGAATCACAACCCGTCCATAGGTACGAAACGGGCCAACAAATTCGACTCGTCCCGCATAGGGCGCGATGACTTGTCCGCCGCTGCGCGCGGAATAGGTCTGTCCTTTCGAGCTTCGGCCAAATCCTTCGGTCATTTTGCCAGATACAGGCCGGACCATACCGCCTTTGGCATCAGCAAACCGGGTTGTTCCGGGGGGGAGCTTGACCGGAGGAAGCGTCAGGGGTGTCGCGTCGGGGGTGAGGCCGGGTTTAAGCCGGGGCGCAACCGTTTCTGGGATCGCGGCGACCTTATCGACGAGTTCGCGTAATGTCGCGGCTTCGCTCGCAAAGCGGGCGGCATCTGAGCGCGCCTTTTCTTCATCCGTTTGGATGGACTGACGGAGCTTTTCTTTTTGCGCTACGAGGGCCTGCGTGCGTTGTTTCCGCCGCAGAAGTTCGGTCGCATTGGCATCTAGCGCCTCTTGCTGCGTGATGGCCTCATCGCGGGCGACCGCAACATTTTCGGCAAGTTGCTGCGTCACTTTTGCCCGATCTTGCAATTGCCCGGACAGCAGATCAATCATTGTCGCCGCTTGGGCCGTCCTGACCGCATCATCAGGATGGGCGAGGGTGGCGGCGTTTGGCCTGAGTTGTAAGCGCTGGAGCGACGCGAATAATTCAAGTGTGTTATTGCGGTTGGCAGTAAGTTCAGTTTCGAGTGTTTGCAGCCGCGAGGTCGCGTCCGATAGGTTGTCACTGATCCGCTGGCTTTCGCTCTCAAAGGCTTGGGTTTGCGCTGTATCGCGCGCCAGCTCAGCTTTGAGGGCCGCAATTTCTTGGACCACCTTTTCCCGCTCAGTTTTTAGTCGGGCTTCGGTTTTTCGCGCTTCTGCTTCTGCTTTTGCTAAACGCTCAAGGTCGGGGGCTTGTTGCGCCGTCGCGGGCACATTTAAGGCTAAAAACAGCCAGGCGAGGAGCAAAAGTGCGAAGCGCATATCCCGCTCTTTGACAGGGCGCACGTGTCCGTCAATCCCTCCGATCAGCGTCTAATGATTTCCGCCGACAACAATTTTATACCGCTTAGTCGCGATGATAGGGGGTTCCAGCCAAAATCGTGAGGGCGCGGTAAATCTGTTCTGCCAGCATGACGCGGACGAGTTTATGCGGCCATGTTTGCGTCCCGAAGGAGATCTTATGGACTGACGACGGGAGGGCTGCCGGCTCAAACCCGTCAGCCCCCCCAATGAGGAAGACCGCCGACATATGACCATCATCTCGTAGTCGGGAGAGTGTTTTGGAGAGTTGGCGTGAGGTAATCGCCTTACCGCGTTCATCTAAAACGAAAAAAACCGCGCCGTCTGGAAGGCTACCGGTCAGTTTTTCCGTTTCTTCGGATCGGTCGCGGCATTTGCCAAGCTCGACGGACTGTTCTTCAACGTCGAGAAAGCCAAGACCGCGCGCCATGGATTGGGCGCGCTTGAGATAGTCATCGACCATCTCGCGTTCCGGGCCAGACCGCATGGTCCCGCCGGCCCGCAAAATTAGCTTCATTCGTTCGGATCTGCGGGGGCTTCTTCGGCAACCGCGCGTAAACCGTCGGGCAAAGGCACGGACCAGATTTTTTCAAGATTGTAGAACACGCGAACTTCAGGGCGGAAGACGTGCAAAATGACGTCGCCCGCATCGACCAGAACCCAGTCTTTGCCTTCTTGGCCTTCAGTGCCGATGTCTTTGAATCCGGCTTGTTTCAGGCCACGCAAAACATAATCCGCGAGTGCGCCGACGTGGCGGTTAGATCGACCGGACGCGACAAGCATATAATCCGCGATGGATGATTTCTCACGAATATCAATCTCCAGCACATCTTGTGCAGAGTTTTCGTCCAAAATCTCTCGGATATAAGCGGAAAGCTTTGTGGAGTCGGTCAGCAGTGCATCGGCTTCGGGCGTGCCAGCGTCAAACATTGTTTTATGGGGCGTCATGTTGGGCAAAATAATATTTCTTGGAGACTGTTCGAATGTGAATAAATTTGTCTCTATCACAAGGAATTCGTCAGGACTATTGTCAGTTCGCAGTGCGTTTGGCCCGGATCGCAGAGGATGAGACGGGATTGAGCGGTAATGTTAGATAGGTCCAACAGGGTGCCGCGCTGTCTTTTAGGGCGTGCGCCTGTTGCTCCGGTAGACGTGAGTTGGCCATTTGGCGTGCAACCTGACCAAGCCGGGCTTTCACGGGCGCACCGGGGCGCGAGATCACTGCAACTGGAACCAAATCAAATAAGTTCCGCCAGTCTTTCCAACGCGGCATTTGGGCCAAATTGTCTGATCCGATCATATAGACGAAACGCGTTGTCGGGTATCGAGTGCGAAGGTGACGCAATAGGTCGATTGTGTAGCGGGTTTGTAGCGTTGTTTCGATATGGCTGACCCGCATGGCGTAAGGCAGGTCTAAGGCGTCAATGGTTTTGGCGCGGTCTGATGCGCTCGGTTGTGTAGATTTTAGGGGGTTTTGCGGACTGACAAGCCACCAGACTTGATCGAGCTGTAATTCCCGCAAGCCAGCTTCGGCCACGTGACGATGCCCCGCATGGGCTGGGTTAAATGATCCACCAAACAGGCCAATGGCGAGGCCTGACAGGCCTGTCATAGCATCACCAAATTGTCGCGATGAACGACAACGGATCCGTTCGGATGATCAATTTGTTCGGACCGCAATCCGCAGAGTGGGACAAGGTCATGACTATCGTAAGAGGAGAGCCCGCGCGCGATCTCATGACCCGCGTCGCCGACGATCGAAACTGTGTCGCCTTTGCCAAAACGCCCGGAGACAGAGGCTAGCCCGGCGGCCAAGAGGCTTTTTCCTAACCGCAATGCGGCCTCGGCCCCTGCATCAATGATGAGCCACCCTGAGGGGGCCAAGCTGTTCGCGATCCATTGTGATCGCGCGCTTTTGGGGTCATTTCCAGCTTTGAAAATTGTGTGGTTTGCTCCGCTCTGCAAGTCCGTTAGCGCGCCGTCCGCCTGCCCATCACAGATAATCATGTCACAGCCCGCATTAAGGCAAATTTTTGCGGCTAATAACTTCGTTGCCATGCCGCCTGTGCCAACGCCACTGTTAGAATTCGCGTCACCGCCCATCAAGAGGGTCGTATCATCAATGCGCCGAACTTCGGGAATATGGCGCGCCGTTGAGGACTTGCGCGGGTCCTCTGAGTAAAGCCCGTCCACATCGGACAGCAGGATCAATAGATCGGCGCCAATCATCTGTGCGGTTCGGGCGGCCAGCCGATCATTATCACCGTAGCGGATTTCTTCCGTCGCGACGGTGTCATTTTCATTGACGATTGGAACAACGCCAAGCTTCAGCAATGTGCCGAGCGTGGCGCGGGCATTGAGCCAGCGGCGACGGTTTTCCGTATCATCAAGGGTCAACAAGGCTTGAGCGGATTGAAGGTTAAAGGTCGCCAGCGCGTCATCATAGGCGCGGGTTAGGGCCGATTGCCCGACAGCGGCGCACGCTTGCTTCTGCGCCAGCGAAAGCGATGCCCGGTCCATGCCAAGAGCGTCGCACCCCAAAGCCACGGCGCCTGACGACACAATGGTTACATCCAAGCCGTTGGCTTTTAGCGCAGCGATATCCCCGCAGAGACGGATCAGCCATGACCGCCGTAATGTCCCGTTCTCAACAAGAAGGGCGGAGCCGACTTTAATGACGATCCGGTTGTAAGCTGAGAGCTTCATTACAAAGGCGACCAGCCTTGTTCGACAACCTCAGGGGCCAGCTCTGCCTTCCGGCGCTTGTCGACATATTGATAGACTTCAGAGAGCAAGGGTTTGAGCCCTTGCCGCGCAACGGACGAGATTTGAAAAACTTTTTGCCCACAAGCCGCTTCGAGCTCTTCTGTGGCGGCGCGAATACTTTCATCATCCAAGGTTTCGCATTTGGTTAGGGCGATAATTTGCGGTTTATCGGTCAGCCCTTCACCGTAAGCGTCTAGTTCGCCGTGAATAACGCGGTAGCTTTCAGCGGGATCATCGCTTGTCGCATCGACCAGATGGATAATGGCTGCGCAGCGTTCAACATGGCCGAGAAAGCGGTGGCCGAGGCCTGCGCCTTCTGCGGCGCCTTCGATCAGCCCCGGAAGGTCAGCGAGAACAAACCGTTCTGCGGGTCCAAGGTCGACGACCCCGAGGTGCGGGTGTAGGGTTGTAAATGGATAGTCGGCTTGTTTTGGATTAGCCGCAGACACCGCTGCTAAAAACGTTGATTTCCCAGCGTTGGGAAGTCCGACGAGACCAGCATCAGCGATCACTTTCAAACGTAGCCAGACAAACCGTTCTTCGCCGGGTTCCCCCGGATTAGCATTGCGAGGGGAGCGGTTCGTGGCGGTTTTAAACCGCACATTGCCCCACCCGCCATTGCCGCCGCGGGCCAGCATCACGCGTTCGCCATCTTCAGTGAGATCAACCAGTGTCTCATCTGTTTCCGCGTCAATGACTTGCGTTCCGACAGGGACCATCATCGTCACATCGTCTCCGGCTGCGCCGTAACGATCCCGGCCCATGCCGTGACCGCCCGTGCCGCCCCGAACATGTTGACGGAAGCGATAGTCAATCAGCGTATTGAGGGACGAGGTGGCTTCGATATAAACATGCCCTCCACGCCCGCCGTCGCCGCCATTTGGGCCGCCAAATTCAATATATTTTTCGCGCCGGAAAGAAATACTCCCCGCACCGCCATTGCCAGAACGGAGGTAAATCTTGGCTTGATCGAGAAACTTCATGAGGCGGCTCTTAGGAGGATTGTCCTGTTGCGGCTAGGGGAGACCCTATGCCAATATATAGAGAGTTTTAGTTAGACTGTCAGGTCTGACAATTGGCTTTGCATTCCAGGGCCGAAACCTGGCCCTGGTCGTGGTATCAGGCCAAATTGCTTATAGAACTCAGACTGCCCGTCTGCTGCCATGAGTCCGACCGTCGCGGATAGCGGAACATGCTGTTGTAGCTGCTTGATTATGGCTTGAACAAGAGCGCGGCCGATCCCTTGACCGCGATGAGTGCGAGCGACAACGAGGTCTTGAATATAGACATTCAGGGCACCGTCTCCAACCGTACGGACCATACCGACGGTTCCAGAAGGGGTGAGGGCGATCGCTCCATAGAGGCTGGCGCTCAATGCGGCGTCGATGAGCGCATCGTCTGGCATGCCCCAGTCTGTGTCCGACCGTAAGCGCTTGAAAGTGGCGCGATCAGGCATATCCAACGCAATGCGTATCGCCGGGTAGATTTCGGCAACGTCAGACATTCGCTTGTTTCTTTCCATCTCTATAAGGCAGGGGGATCACGGATGTGTCCCGGTCGCCGGACGTCGCTTCGAATTGGAATTTCCAGAGATCATGTTTTTCACCCCGAGCAAGGCTGTAGCCTTCGCTAAGATCAGTTTCTTGTTCAAACCCAAGGCGTTTTAAAAGGTGAGCGCTCGCCGGATTGTCGGTGAAGACGCCTGCGACCATGCGCAAATTTGGGTTTAACTCCATGAGATAGTTCATCAGACCCGCAATGGCTTCTCTCATCAGGCCTTTTCCCCAAAAGGGTTCGCCCAACCAGTAGCCAATCTCACGAGTTTCAGGGTTCCCGAATAGCCCAATGACACCAACAAACTGGTCCTGCCAGATCATCGCCCAATGATAGGAGTAGCCTGTGGCCGCCTGAGAACAGAAAATTTGAACACGGCCTTCGGCCGAGCATTCTGGAAACGGGTAGGGAAATGTGCCTGTCATGCGACAAATGTCGGGATTATTGACAAGACGTGCAAAGTCCTTTGCGTCGGTTGTCTCCAACGGGCGCAGTGTCAGCCTATCTGTTGTCAGAACCTCGTGCATCAGTGCCTCCATCGGCATTTGACCAGGGATATAGCATAAAAAAAGGGAAACCGGGTGACCCCGGTTTCCCTGCTATTCGCATCGAGGTCGTCCTATTGGGCGACCCTGAAAAAAGAGCGATCGCTACTCTGCAGCTTCTGCCACGGGCATAATCGAAACATAGGTGCGGTTGTTACGTTTTTTCGTGAACGTGACGCGACCTTGGTCCATCGCATAAAGCGTATGGTCTTTGCCCATGCCGACGTTCGTGCCGGGATAATATTTTGTACCACGCTGGCGAATGATGATGTTGCCAGGAATGACGGCTTCGCCACCAAATTTCTTCACGCCAAGACGGCGACCTGCGGAGTCGCGACCGTTGTTGGACGAGCCGCCTGCTTTTTTATGTGCCATGTCGGTCTCCTAGTTTGAGAAGGGCGCGCGAACGCTAGCCCGTAATACCTGTGATACGTACAACTGTTTCCAGCTGACGATGGCCGCGTTTACGGCGATAGTTTTGACGACGTTTCTTTTTAAAGACGAGGACTTTTTCGCCCTTACGTTGTTCGATGACTTCGCCAGTGACGGACGCGCCGTCGACCATTGGAACGCCGACTTTTACGTCGCCGTCTGCGCCATGCATTAGCACGTCGCCGAAAGTGACAATTTTGCCTTCTTCCGTGTCGAGCTTTTCAACAATAATAATGTCGTCTTTGGCAACTTTGTACTGTTTGCCGCCTGTCTTGATGACTGCGAACATGATGTTCCGTCCTTACTGTTTGGTCGGGCCGGCACATGCCTGGGAGCCCAAAAATCACGAAAGCCGCGCGCGTGAAAGACTCACCGGGCGGCAGTAGCGGGCGAATTAGCCCTGCCTTACTAAACTGTCAAGCTAGACCGTCAGCATCTTGCCGAAATCCAGACATGAAAAGGCCCCGCCGATTTTATCGGCGGGGCCTATATTCGAAAGTCGAGAGGCTTAGTTGTTGACTGATCCAATCACATTGCCTTGCGCATCCAGGATTTGGCCCTGCGCGTTGACGCGACCGATCACAGCGCCCGTTCCGTCGACGACAAAGCCGTCAGAGCGAACTGTGAAGCTTGAGGAGGAGCTTCCTGTTGTAACTGAGCGGCCTGTCGTGGTCAGAACACTGCCGGAGCTTTGTGATCCAACTTGGGCGCGAGGAAGAACAGACACGGGACTACGGGAACCCCCGGTCGTTGTTGTGATCGTTGATCCACCGGTCACAACTGTTGGCAACTGGGTTGTCGTGGTTTGCGTTTGCGAACCCGTAATAACCGTTGGGCCTTGTGTTGTAACCGTTGTCTCACGACGTGACCCTGCAATAATTTGCAAGTTCCGGACAACGATGACGCCAGCACTATTGATGACATTGCCTGTTGAGGCTTCGTAGCGGCCAATAACCGTGCCGTTGCCGTCAATGACCATCCCGTCGTCGCGCACTGTGTAAGACAGTGTGCGGGTCGTGGTTTCGGTCACTGTGCCGGTTTGAACACCTGTTGTGCTCGTCTGTGTCGATGCTCCGGTTGTAAAGCCTGTGGTCGTTGTGGTGATCGCACCACTGACCATTGAGCGCCAGTCAACCCGCAGCTCGTCCACTGTGCGAAGCGTCAGCCCGCCCGTGGAAAGATTGCGTGACGTCTGGAACGCCTCAACAGCGGCGTAAGTTTCTTGTGTCAAGCGACCGTTGATGGCGCTGGAGTAGAAGCCCAGTTCCTGCAGGCGACGCTGGATGGCAGAGATCACTACAGAGTTGGCATTCGCTTCGCAGAGAACCTGACGCCATTCAGAGCGTTGAGCCGATGTCACAGTGCGTTTCTCGATCGTGTCAAAGACAGCGGGAATCGTGATGCGTTCTGTCCGGGCCGGGGTCACAACACGCTGCACTTCGACAGTCTGGAAGACCGCCGGAATGACCTGTTGCTCGACGCGAGCAGCTTGATCAACGACGCGGCGTGTGACGGTGCGGGTGACCGCTGGGATCACCTGTTCCTCAACGCGAGCCGGTTGAGCGACGACGCGGCGTTCAACCGTGCGAGTCACAGCCGGGATAACCCGCTGTTCACTGCGCGCTGGGCTGACAATGCGACGACGTGTTTCCGCGCGGGTGACCGCTGGGATCTGACGCTCTTCAACGCGACCCGGTGTGCGAACGACGCGGCGAGTGACCGCTTCGGTCACAGCCGGGATCGTCTGTTCAACAGCGTTTGCTGGGCTGACAACAACACGACGCGAGATCGTCTTGGTCACAGCCGGAACAGTGCGCTCAACAGTCCGCGCCGGTGTCGTTACAACACGACGTGTTTCCGTGCGAGTGATGGCTGGGATCGCCCGTTCAACCGCGCGCGCTTCCTGACGCAGGATTTGACGCGACACTTGCTTCGTCACAGCTGGGATGACCCGTTCTGTCACTTGAGCCGGTGTCCGGACAACGCGGCGGGTAACCTGTTTGGTCACCGCTGGGATAGTCCGTTCCGTCGCTTGTGCAGGCTGCGCGATGACACGGCGTGTGATCGCTTTGGTAACCGCTGGAACAGTCCGTTCAACCGTGCGGGCCGGGGTCCGAATGACACGACGTGTCTCGTTCCGCGTGACCGCAGGAATTGCGCGTTCTGTGACTTGAGCCGGATTGCGAAGCACGCGACGTGTTTCCTCACGCGTGACCGCTGGGATCGCCCGTTCAACAATGCGGGCTGGTTGCGCCAAGACGCGGCGCGTCACAGCTTCAACAACAGCCGGGATCGTCCGCTCTGTGACAGCAGCCGGTGTCCGCACGACGCGGCGTTGGATCTGCTTGGTCACAGCCGGGATGGTCCGTTCGACGGTTCCTGCTGGTTGCGCGATGCGACGCATTGTTTCCTGACGGGTGACCGCTGGGATCGTCCGCTCAGTCACGGCAGCCGGTGTCCGCAAGACGCGGCGCTGGATTTGCTTGGTGATGGCTGGAACGACCCGTTCGACAGTCACAGCCGGTTGCGTAACAACGCGGCGTGTTTCCTGACGGGTAACCGCTGGGATGGCGCGTTCTGTGACAGCCGCAGGCTGACGCACGACGCGGCGTTGCAATTGTTTGGTTACAGCCGGGATAACCCGTTCAACGGTAGTCGCAGGTGTCCGCAAGACGCGGCGTGTTTCCTGACGGGTAACCGCTGGGATCGCCCGTTCAGTTACAAGACCCGGTGTCGCTACGATGCGACGTTGCAATTGCTTGGTGACCGCCGGGACGGCGACTTCAACAGTGCGAGCCGGCTGGACGAGACGACGAACCGTTTCTTCACGCGTGACGGCTGGGATGCCGCGCTCAACGATACGGGCCGGGGTCCGAACGATACGACGGCTCAGTTCCTTCGTCACGGCCGGGATAACCCGTTCTGTCGTTGATGACGGTGTCCGCACAACGCGGCGTTCTTCAACGCGAGTAACGGCTGGGATCGCCCGTTCTGTGACAACCGCAGGCTGACGCACGACCCGACGTTCAATCGGCTTGGTGATCGCGGGGATCGCAAGCTCAACAACGCGGGCTGGTTGCGCCAAGACACGGCGTGTTTCCTGGCGGGTGACCGCTGGGATTGCGCGCTCAGTGACGGCAGCCGGTGTCCGCACGACGCGGCGTTCGATCTGCTTGGTCACGGCGGGAACAACGAGTTCGACGGTCCGAGCCGGTTGAGCCACAACACGGTATGTTTCCTGGCGGGTGACCGCTGGGATTGCGCGTTCTGTCACAGCTGCCGGTGTTCGCACAACGCGGCGCTGGATTTGCTTTGTGACGGCAGGGATTGCCCGTTCGACAGTGCGAGCAGGTTGAACAATCCGACGACGCTCTTCTGTGCGCGTGACCGCTGGGATTGCCCGCTCTGTTATGGCGGCTGGGGCGCGCACGATACGGCGGCTCAGCTCTTTCGTCACAGCCGGAATAACCCGTTCAGTTATGGCCGACGGTGTTTGCACAACACGACGCGCTTCGACGCGGGTCACAGCCGGGATCGCCCGTTCTGTAACTTGAGCCGGAGTGCGCACAACGCGACGCTGAACTTGTTTCGTAATCGCCGGGATTGTCACTTCTGTGATACCAGCGGGTGTGCGTTCAACGCGACGCTCTTCCATGCGGGTGACCGCAGGAATAGCGCGCTCAACCGCAGTGGCGGGTGTGCGCAAGACGCGGCGGGTAAGCTGCTTGGTCACAGCCGGGATACCCCGTTCTGCGATGGCAGCCGGTGTTCGCACAACACGGCGTTCTTCGGTGCGCGTAACCGCTGGGATTGTCCGCTCCGTGACAGCCGCCGGCGTCCGCAAGATGCGACGCTGGATTTGCTTGGTCACGGCTGGGACAGCCACTTCAACTGTACGAGCCGGTTGAGTGATGACGCGACGTGTTTCCTGACGGGTGACCGCTGGGATACCGCGTTCTGTAACAGCCGCCGGCGTCCGCAAGATGCGGCGCTGGATCTGTTTGGTTACAGCAGGAACCGCAACTTCGACAGTGCGAGCGGGGGTCCGCACGATACGACGTTGTTCGACGCGTGTGACGGCCGGGATGGCGCGTTCGACGACAGCCGCAGGCGCATCGACGACACGGCGCGTAACTTGACGTGTGACGGCTGGGATAGGTCGCTCGGCCACGGCTGCGGCATTCGCAACAACACGACGTTGGATTTGCTTCGTGACGGCTGGGATTGCCCGTTCAACAACGCGCGCAGGTGTTGCGAGAACACGACGATCAACATTTCTTGTGATCGCTGGGATCGCCCGTTCCACAGTGGCGGCTGGACGTGAAACACGACGAACCTCCTCTTGGCGGGTGACCGCAGGAATGGCGCGTTCAACGATGCGGGCTGGCGTGCGGATGACACGGCGTGTCTCCTCCCGCGTGACCGCCGGGATACCGCGTTCAACTGTGCGGGCCGGTGTTGCGACGACGCGACGTGTTTCTTGGCGGGTGACCGCAGGAACGACACGTTCAACTACAGACGCTGGACGATCAATCACGCGGCGCGTGATTTCTTTTGTCACGGCTGGGATCGCACGTTCCACTGTGCGAGCGGGTTGAACGATCCGGCGACGTGTTTCGACGCGCGTGACCGCTGGAATGCCACGTTCGACGGCACGGGCAGGCGCATCAATGACACGACGTGTGACATTGCGCGTGATGGCCGGGATCGGACGCTCGACCATGCGCGCCGGTGTGCGAACAATGTTGGTCGAGATTTCGCGAGTGACGGCCGGGACGGCACGTTCAACAATGCGAGACTGCTCGATCAGGCGTTGGATTTGAACCGTGTTGACCTGTTGCGTGTAATCGCCATTGCCGCCTGTGCCGGGGTCAATTTCAACAACGCGCGCTGGCGTTACGAGACGACGCATTTCGACGGCCTCATAGACAGCGGGGATCGTGATTTCGCGGGTTGACGCAATGCTATCGACGACACGTTTCGTCACTTCGCGCGTAACAGCCGGAACAACACGCTCAACAGCGCGAGCTGGCTGAACCAAAATCGTCTTCGTAATAGTCTTATACTTGGCCGGCACCAAAACGCGGCAGAGGATTTCACCTGTCTGCGTCACGATTGTTTGGGTCGACTCGACGACTTGCTCGGACACACCATTAAACACGGTGAATTGACCGCGTGTGTTCGTGTTGACGCGACCTGAACCGCCCAACTGAGCCGCATTCAAAGCCTGTGTGCCAGGTTTCCATTCTTCGCGAGCCGGCTCGATGATAACTTGCTCTGTGCGCGTTTCATAGACAGCCGGGATGACTTCGATCTCAACACGCTGTGGTGAGACAATAATTGTCTCTGTCACGGCGCGGTAAGTCGCAGGCATCACTTCGATACGTGTTGCTGCGTCCTGCATAAGAACGCGTTCGGTTATAGTTTCGAACTGCGCCGGGATAACGCGGAGCAGAGAAGCGCCATCACGGGAGACGTAAGTCTCATTGATGGTTTCATATTCAGCGGCAACGGCAATATATTCGACCGTGGCTGGTTGCACGACGACAGTTTCAGTCACCGTTTCAAATTCAGCCGCAATAGCGACCAATTCGGTTGTTGCGTCTTGAACAACGACAGTCTCTGTGACTTCGCGGAAAGACGCGGGTTGAGCGATGAGTTCTGACGTAGCGTCTTGAACAACGATGGTCTCGGAGAAGTCTTCAAAGACAGCCGGAACGCTCACAAATTCAACACTCGCGTCTTGAACAACGACAGTTTCTGTCACGTTGCGGAATGTTGCAGGCGTTGCGACCAACTCTGTGGACGCAGGCTTAAGAACAATTGTTTCCGTCACAGCTTCGAATTCAGCTGGGATTGAAACAAACTCTGTCGAAGCATCTTGGACCACAACAGTTTCCGTCACAGTATCAAATTCAGCCGGAACGACGACCAGTTCAGTCGAAGCGGGTTGGACGACAACTGTTTCTTGATATGTCTCGAACTGAGCTGGCACTGACTGGAACTCAACAGATGCGGGTTGGACGACAACTGTTTCAGTTACGGTCTCAAACACAGCGTCCACACTGACAAGCTCAACGGAAGCGTCTTGAACCACGACTGTTTCTGTCACGGTCTCAAAACGCGCCGGGGTCACAACAAGTTCGCTGGACGCATCCTGAACGACAACTGTCTCGGTGATTTCTCGGAACGTTGCAGGCTGAGCCACCAGCTCGGATGACGCATCTTGCACGACAACCTGATACTCTTCAGGGGCGAATTCAGCCGGAACCGTCTGGAATGCGACAGACGCAGGCTGAACAACAACGGTTTCCGTCACTGTTTCAAAGGCGGCTGGGATCGTGACCAATTCGGTCGACGCTTCTTGAACGACGACAGCATAGTCTTGCGCAGCAAAAGTCGCCGGGAATGTGTCGAATTTCACCGTGGCGGGCTGAACAACAACAGTCTCCGTGACGGTTTCAAACACAGGGGCAACAGCCACAAGCTCAGTAGAGGCGTCTTGAACAATCACAGTTTCCTGAACAGTCTCGAAGACCGCTGGGGTTGTGATATACTCGACACCGGCTGGCTGGATGACAACGGTCTCAGTGACCGTTTCAAATGCCGCCGGAATGGTCTCGAACGCAACAGAGGCTTGTTGCACGACAACCGGGAACTGCTCTGTTTCATAAACAGCTGGGACAGCGGTGTATTCGACAGAGGCGGGTTGGACGACAATCAGTTCTGGAACTGTGTCAAACACAGGGGGAACGACAACCAATTCGGCTGAGGCGTCTTGAACGATCACCGTTTCTTGCACTGTTTGGAAAACAGCGGGGACGCTGACATATTCGACAGTTGCGGGCTGAACGATGACGGTTTCTGTCACGGTTTCGAATTGAGCCGGGACAGAGACAAATTCGACTGACGCTTCTTGGACCACGATCGTGTCCGTGAAGGCTTCAAATTGAGCCGGGACGGCCGTGTATTCGACGCCAGCAGGCTGAATGACGACAGTTTCAGTCACAGTCTCAAAGACAGGCGCAATACTGACAAGTTCAGTTGCGGCTTGTTGGATAACGATCGTTTCAGTGACGTCTTCAAAGACAGCCGGGACGACATTATAAGTCACGCTGGCGGGTTGGACGATGACAGTTTCAGCAACAGTCTCGAACACAGCCGGTGTGGTGATCAGTTCAGCCGAGGCTTCCTGAACCACAACTGTGAACTGTTGATTTTCATAAGCGGCTGGAATGGTTTCAAACGCGGTGGAGGCGGGTTGGATAACCACAATTTCGGAGACGGTTTCAAAGACAGGGGGAACGGTGACGAGTTCAGACGAAGCGTCTTGAACGATCACTGTTTCTTGCACTGTTTCGAAAGATGCCGGGACAGAAATATACTCAACGGTCGCAGGCTGAACGATGACGGTTTCCGTCACAGTTTCAAATTCAGCGTCAACGCTAACGAGTTCAACGGACGCTTCTTGCAGAACAACGGTTTGTGTCACAGATTCGAATTGAGCCGGGGACGTCTGGAATGTGACGCTAGCGGGCTGAATAACGACAGTCTCATTGACGGTCTCAAAAACAGGCGCAACCGCAACCAATTCGTTGGACGCTTCTTGCACGATAACGGTGAAAGGCTCGTTTTCGTAAACAGCAGCTGTGCCGACATATTCGACGGTCGCAGGCTGAACGACAACGGTTTCAGTAACCGTCTCGAACTGGGCGGGAACAGTAACCAATTCAGTTGCGGCTTCTTGAACAACGATGGTTTCAGTGACTGTATCGAATTGCGCTGGAACAGAATCATATTCGACGCTGGCGGGCTGAACGATAACGGTCTCAGTGACAGCTTCGAAGACGGCTGGAACTGCAACGAGTTCGTTTGAAGCTTCCTGAATGACGACTGTTTGAGTGTAATCTTCAAACTGCGCCGGAACGGCAGCATATTCGACAGTGGCCGGTTGAACGACGACCGTTTCAGTGACTGTTTCGAAAACAGGCGCCGTCGCAACCAATTCGGTGGCCGCAGCGCGCGTGACGATGGTTTCGGTGACGTCTTCAAAGACAGCTGGAACGCTAACCAATTCAACACTGGCGTCTTGGACGACAATCGTTTCTGTGATCGCTTCGAAAGCCGCCGGGATAACGACGAGCTCGCTGGAGGCTTCCTGCAAGACGATCGTTTGTGTGACATCTTCGAATTCAGCCGCAACAGATACATACTCAACGGTCGCAGGTTGGACGACGACAGTTTCTGTGACAGTTTCAAATACGGGTGGTGTTGTGATCAACTCATTAAACGCTGGTGTGACAACCAATGTTTCATTGACAGTTGCGAAAACTGGAGCCGTCGAAACAAGCTCGACAGTTTGATCTTGAACAACAACGTTTTCGGTCACGGTCTCGAAGACCGCTGGGGTGATGAGAAGCTCAGAAGAGGCTTCCTGAACGGTGATAGTCGTTGTGCGCTCTTCAAACACAGCCGGAACGGTCTGATATTCTACGGTCGCAGGCTGAATGACGACGGTTTCGGTGACATCATTATAAGCGGCTGGCGTAATGATCAGTCGGTTTGCAGCGTCCTGAACGACGACATTTTCTGTGACAGTTTCGAAGACCGGTGGAATGGTCGCGAATTCGGTTGATGTGGCCTGAACAATAACATTGTCTGTAAAATCTTCAAAGACGGCTGGAGTGGTCACATATTCAACGGTTTCAGGGCGAACCAAAATAGTCTCAGTGCGAGTCTCATAAACTGGGGGGATCGTGACAAGCTGAGTGGAGGCCTCTTGGATAACGACAGTTTCAGTCACATCGCGGAAGGTGGGGGAAGCCGAGGCAGCGCCGGCAACGCCGACGGGGACGATCTGGAAGCTTTCTTCCTGAACAAGGACGCGTTCTGTAACCGTTTCAATAACGGGTGGAATCGTACGGATTTCGAACGACTCTTCACGGATCACAACCTGTTCGGTCGAGATCTCATATTGAGCGGGGACGATGACCCGAGCGAAGCATTCGCCAGGCAGTGGATTGCCCGGTGGCAAGTCCTGCGCGACAGTGGGTGCGGCAAGCACAGCAACGCTGGCTGCCATTAGTAAAGTGCGTTTCATATATAAGACCCCCAAGTCTCCAGTAAAATATTCTGCCAAGGCGCAGTTAGACTAACGCATAACCAAACCTCAGAAAGATGGCTAGGCGTTAATACAATGATAGCAAACCATTCAGCTTCAGTTCAAGAAATGACCGTCGTGAGGCGAAGTTTATGGAAAACGGTCTCCTAAGGAGCGTTTCACGAGGGTATTTCAATCCTAAAATTTGGTGTGCTCGAGACACTAGAACGCGTTAGAGCCAAATGCGTTGCAAAAGGTTGATCGAAATAGATTATAATATGTGAATGCGTCAATTTTTATCGCCTTTGCAGTCACTGTCAGGCCTGATTCTAAGTAAAGTTTTGATTTGTTTGATATTGTTTCGGTGTGCGAGTTTTTTTCATCCAAAATTGATTGGGGTATTCCCCTCTGAAGGGATCGGGTCGTTATTCAGTCGCCTTGCGAGTGATGCCGCGTCCATATGAGCTGTGGAAATGGGGCCATAAAGAATCGCTGATCGATCTATTCAACCGTCCTATCAAACACCCTGACAATCGCACTTGTCGGACCGTTATATGTTGCGCCATGGCATTAGCTTCGACAGCTTTCATGTCGACGTTCTAAGGTAGTGATATGATACGATCAGGTTTAGCGGCAGCCCTCCTTCTTTCGACCGCGGTGATCCTGTCATGCGCCCCCGCCTCACAGCCGATTGACAGCGACACCAAAACCGTGTTTCCGGCGATCGAGAGTGTCGATTTTATTCATCAAGCCAGCGACCTGCAGATGGATGAAGACATTCTCTATGGGCGGTTCCCGAATGGTCTGCGGTATGCCGTGATGAGTAACGATACGCCGTCGCGAACGGCGACCTTGCTAATGCGCATCGATGCGGGATCGTTGGACGAAACAGACGCGACGCGCGGCCTCGCTCATTTTCTCGAACATATGGCCTTTAATGGATCAGACGCGATCCCCGAAGGTGAGATGATCAAGCGCTTGGAGCGGTTAGGTCTTGCTTTTGGGCCCGATACGAATGCCTCAACCGGGTTTGATCAAACAAGTTATCAGCTAGAATTGCCGGACGTGACTGACGAACTTCTGGCCGAAGCGCTGTCGATTTTTCGGGAAACAGCCCAAAACCTAACGCTTGCACCGGACGCGATTGAACGCGAACGCGGGATTATATTGGCGGAGAAACGCGCCCGTAATAGTCCGGGCTTCCGCGCGCAGATTGCTGCGCTAAAATTTCAGACCGAAGGCTCTGGGCTTGTTGAAAATCTGCCAATCGGAACGGTCGAAACTATCGGGTCCGTTACGCCAATGCAATTTCGAACCTTCTATGACGCGCAATATCGCCCGGATGATACGTTCATCGTTCTGGTTGGGGACCGTCCGAAGGAGCAGTTGGCGCAATTGATCGAAACCGCTTTTGCCGACTGGGTCAATGATACGCCACCCGTAGGCGATGCCACAGTTCCGCCTATCCGATTCGATGAACCGCGTTTTGGCGCCTTTTTTGATCCCGAAGTACTGAGCTCGATTTCGCTCTCAACCATTAGTGACATTGCGCCAGAATCAGAACGACGCGACACCCAAGCCAACCGAGCGGCGGGACTACCGATTTATTTTGCTAACGCGATGCTAAACCGTCGCTTTGCTAAGAAAGCGCGGGCGGGCGAAGCCAACTATACGGGAGCAGGCGCTGGCGTTAGCGATTTCTTTGAGTCCGCTGAAATCGCTAGCCTGAGTGTCTCCGGAGAGCCGGATAAGGTGCGCGACGGATTTATCGAGGCTGAACGTATCTTGCGCCAAGCGATTGACTATGGCTTTTCTCAATCAGAACTTGATGAGCAGATCGCGAATGCTCGCAAAGGCTGGGAAGTTGCCGTTCAGACAGCGCCGACACGCCGCACGCCATCTCTGGCTCGCCAGATTTTGAACCGCTTTGCTGGAGAGCAGGTCATGACGACCGCCGCCAGTTCCTTGGCGCGCTTTGAATCGACTATGGCCGAGATGACATTAGAGGATGTAAACGCAGCGATGCGTGAGGCTTGGGACAATTTGGACACCGCTCCGCAGCTTTACCTACAAGGTGACAGCGTGATTGAAGAGCCCGAAGCGTGGCTCCAAGCGCTCCTCACTGAAGCGCGGTCTGTGTCTCTGCCAGCTGACATTCAAGATGACGCCGGAACCTTTGCCTATACTGACTGGGGTCCAGCCGGACAGGTCGCTGAAACATCATCGATTGATGACATTGGGATTACGACTGTTCGTTTTGAAAACGGCGTGCGTTTGAACATGAAAACAACGCCTTATGAGGAAGATGTCATCCGTATCCGCGTACGGACCGGGTCTGGTTCAGCCTTCTATCCGCAGGATGAACCCGCCTTTGGGATGCAGCTTGGAGCTGTCTTAGGGGCTTCTGCCGTCGGCGCGCACACAGCCGATCAACTTTCGACTTTATCGGCAGGTAAAACGGTCGGTGTCGGGCGCGGATTTGGGAAGCGCGGCATGACCTTGTCGGGCGCAACAGTTCCCGAAGATTTGGAGATGCAACTGCAGCTGATGACAGCCTATCTGACTGATCCAGCCTACCGTCCCGAGACCTTGCAGTCCTACGAGAGCCAAATTCGGTCGTTTTGGTCAAAACTAGATTCAACACCGGGAGGGGCAGCCGGTTTGGAAGTCCCGTCTTTGCTCACGTCTAACCACTGGTCGGATGCGCATCCGACAGAAACACAGGCGTTACAGGTCGACCTTGCGGGGCTGTCCGACTGGTATGATGCCCATGTCCGGGGCGGTCCGCTCGAAATCGGCGTCGTCGGGGATTTTGACGAAAGCCGGGTGATTGATCTTGTCTCGCGCACGTTCGGTACCCTTTCGAATGTTGATGGGGCGGCCAAGGAGTTACCGTCCAGCGCGGTTAATCATGTCTTTCCCGATGGGCGTTTGCGCCCGTATCCCATCACTCATGCGGGAGAACCGGATACGGCTCTTCTGCGCGTCTACTGGCCCGTTGAGGATCATACTGACACGCTGACAGACAGGCGTTTGCGCGTCCTCGCGCAGGTTTTGAAGTTGGAGTTGAATGAAGTTCTTCGGGAAGAGGAGGGGGCGACCTATTCGCCGTCAGCCTTTACCTCGCTACCCGATACGACCCCCAATTGGGGCTATGTCGGCGTCAGTATTGAAGCGTCGCCTGATGAGCTAGACCGTCTAACGGGAGTCATCGAAAATGTTGCCGCCAAAGTCGCGACACATGGTGTCGATCCCGATACATTTGCTCGTGCCATGACGCCGACGCTTGAAAATTTGGAAACGAGTTTGGAAAGCAATAATTATTGGCTCGGCGTGATTGATGAAGCGCAAGGTCGGGCGGTAACGCTCGACCGACACCGGAGCCGCGGCGCGGCGTATCAAACCATGACAGTCGACGATATTTCCGTCGTTGCTGCCGGTGTTTTTGATCCGGATGCGGCTATTCGTGTGCATGTCCTGCCGGAAAAATAGGGGCGAGACGCTTGTGAGTCGCCTTCTTAGCGATATCAACTTCGGATCAGCGCATAATGGGCTAAATCACGCCGAAATCGAGAGTCTTGAATAGGGTGTTAAACGCGCCGTAAGCATAATTATTGAGCCAAGTTTAAACCTGTATGCGCTAAAACGGCCATAAGAGAGTGACAAAATGGCGGTCACGGTGAGCACAAAGTGTGTCTCAGCGTGATCAACATGGCGTCCGCAGGAGGTCTCAATGATAAGCCGTTTTGTCAGCAATATGGGTCAGTCTTTTCGACAGAATGAGCGTGGCAATGTCGCAATCATGACGGCTGTCGCCCTGATGGTCATCGTGGGGGCAACGGCCCTGTCACTTGATGTGTCCAAGGGGGTGAATACGAAATCGCGATTGGCCGATGCGACCGATGCCTTATCGATTGTCCTCGCCAAAACACGCGTACACAACCAAGCAGAAATGCGGGCCATTGCGCAAGACTTTCTAGATAATAACTACCCGGCCTCATCCGGCAACCAGATCGAAATTTTATCCCTGTCATGGGACGGCGATGCGGTCACGGTTAAGCTATCGGATGTCTCGAAGAATACTTTTGGGTCATTCTTAGGGCGCGAGAAACTCGATGTGTCTGTTGCCTCGACCGCCGTGTTTTCGCGCAAGAAGATGGATATTGCGCTTGTGCTTGACTCGACGGGATCAATGAGTGGTTCAAAAATGTCCAATCTCAAATCTGCTGCCACAGAGATGGTTGATATCATTGATGAATATAGTGACACGAATGTCCGTATGTCTGTTGTCCCATTCTCGGACTACGTGAATGTCGGTGTCTCCGAGCGGAACGCCTCATGGTCGAATGTTTTGCCAGACCGAACTTACCAGCCCGCCAGATCAGGCCAGCCTGCCGTCGCTGAGTTAAAATGGCTCGGCTGTGTCGGGTCCCGTAACGTGCCGGATAATTTGCGGGTTGCCTATAATGGCCGCAAAATCCCGGCCTTATATAAGGGGCAGGTCAACTGCGGAACTGAATTGCTGCCGCTCACAACGAATTTCAACGCAGTGAAGTCAACGATCAACGGCCTTGTTGCATCCGGTTGGACTTATATGCCGTCAGGAATAGTTTGGGGTTGGCGCACGTTGGACGATAATGCGCCATTCTCACATTTCTCAGCCAATGAGACTGAAAAAGTCATGATCCTGATGACCGATGGACAAAATACGCGGGCGAAAAACGGGATCATGCATAATCAAGCCGGGCAAAATAATAAGGCGGATCAGACGACGCGCGATCTTTGCGGTGCGGTGAAGGATCAGAAGATCATAATTTATACGATCGCATACGAGGTCAATGATGCATCGACGCGGGACCTCTTGAAAGGCTGTGCGACGTTAGAAAAGAATTATTTTAACGCACAAAACGCCGGCCAGCTTAGAAAAGCATTTGAAGAGATCGCGAACACCTTAGTCAATATTCGGATCAGCTCCTGATTTCCAAGCCAGCCGGTGCGTAGGGTGTCGCCCTAGCGATTGACGCTAAGGAGCTGCATATTGAAAACGAGTGTGCCCGTCGGTCGTCCGCCCGCACCACTATTGCCATAGGCGAGATCAGCAGGGATATAGAGCGTTCGGGCTTCACAAACGGACATCTCAGCCAAGCTCTGATTCCAACCTGTAATAAATCCGTTTGACGTATGGGACATCGGAGTGTCCCTTGTGTAGCTACTGTCGAACACCTCACCATTGGGGAAATAGCCGTGATAATGAACAGTCACACCCTCCCCAGGGGCAGCCGTCACGCCGTTCTCAATGCCAGCTTGAATGACTTTATATTGCAAGCCTGAGGCGGATTGCTGAACGCCATCGCGCAGAGCATTTTGGACATGCCATTCCGCAAAATCTTCGGTCATAGGCAATGTTTCGGCGGGATAATCATCCAAATCAAGGACCATCGCGTCCGGACATACTGTCACGCCGTTCATTGCGTTGGCCGACGTCTCGCCATTCATCACAGTTTCAGTCCCGACCACTGTGTCGTTGACGCCCGCTTCGCCCATATCATCGGTTGAAGCTGTGCACGCGGCCAGCAGGGCGGCGAGTGAGGCAGTAGCTAAAATACGTGTCATAATGTCTCCAAAATTTGAATTGTGTCGAAGGTTTAACGAATAGCTACCGGGCAAGTTCCCGCATAGCATTTTCGAGCCCCGTAAGGGTCATAGGGAACATGCGTTCCGCGCCAATAATCTGTTGGATCATTTGCGTCGATTGGCTGAATTCCCAGTATTTTTCTTGGGTTGGATTGATCCAAATGAGATGCGGATAAATATCGGCGATGCGTTGCAACCAGACCGCGCCAGATTCTTCATTCCAATGTTCAACCGAACCACCGCGCATCGCGACTTCATAGGGGCTCATGGCAGCATCGCCGACAATCACAACCCGGTGGTCGCTCGGAAATTTATGCAGAATATCCCATGTCGGCGTCACTTCTGACATGCGGCGGCGGTTATCTTTCCAAACTTGCTCATAAAGGCAATTGTGGAAGTAGAAATATTCTAGCCGTTTGAACTCGCTCTTGGCGGCACTGAAGAGGTCTTCAGCCTGTTTGACATGCGCGTCCATGGACCCGCCAATATCGAAGAAGGCAAGCACCTTAACCGCGTTGCGGCGTTCTGGGCGCATCTTAATATCAAGCCAGCCTTGTTTGGCAGTACCGTCGATTGTTCCGTTAAGATCAAACTCCTCGGCCGCGCCTTCACGCGCGAATTTGCGGAGGCGGCGCAGTGCGATTTTGATGTTGCGCGTGCCGATTTCACGATCGCCGTCGAGGTTTTTGAACTGGCGTTTGTCCCAGACCTTGACGGCTTTGCCGTGACGGCCTTCTTTTTGGCCGATCCGCACGCCTTCGGGGTTATAGCCATAGGCGCCAAAAGGCGACTTGCCAGCGGTGCCAATATTTTTATTGCCGCCCTCATGGCGTTTGTCTTGATTTTCGAGCCGTTCTTTGAGCGCTTCCATAATCTTATCGAGATCACCTAGGGCTCCAATTTCGGCCATTTCTTCGGGCGACAGATGCAGTTCAGCCATCTTTTTAAGCCAGTCATCGGGGATCGAATGTTCATCTTGTCCGAAAATGTCACCTAGGTACTCGACGCCGCGAAACACATGGCTGAAGACTTGATCAAATTTATCAATGTCGCGCTCATCTTTCACTAGCGCCGTGCGCGATAGGTAATAGAACCCATCCATACTGTCTTCCGGCACACCCTTATCCAGCCCTTCGAGCAGGGTCAGATACTCCCGGATCGAAACCGGGACGGACGCGCGGCGGAGTTCGCTAAAGAAATGGTGGAACACTAATCGGCTCGCTCTTCAGGCAAGGATGGGTCAGGATCGGTCGGCGCAATATGATCGCGTCCGCTATATTTGAATACCACGAATTCAAGCGGACTATCATCGGCGGCGCGAATGCCGTGATAATCCCAAGCGCGAGCAAATAAAATGTCGCCTTCGGTCGCGGGGCTTTGCACCCCATTCAGTGACCAAATCCCGCGCCCTTTAATCACCATGAGATATTCTTCGTCGGCATGACGGTGTGGCGGGTGAATTTCCTGCCCGACGTCGATTTTCGCGACGCCGACTAAGACCGGGGACAAGACATGAGTATCATCCGTGAAATAGGGCAAAAACTGGCCCCAATCTGCAGCGTCCGCTGTGATATCGGCCTCAGCAACAATCGCTGAAGCCCCGGCTGCATTGGCCCCGTCCGAGATTTCTGTTGTCGCTGGGTTACAGGCGACAACCGTGAACGAGAGCACGCCGATAAGCGCGCGCTTTAAGGCTGACATGGGCCATTATAGGCGGCTGAAATACCGACCGTATTCGCTTTACACTCATTGCTGTAGGTGCGTCCGTCACATCCACACACCGGCGCATATTGTTCGGTGCAGAATTGAGGGATCGGACGACAGACGCCAGTTTGGTCGGCTGCCCCGCATTGCGCTTCGACTGTGCGATAACAAAATTCGCCTTGAACGCCGCAGGTCGATCCCATCATGCCGCCACAGGTCCGGTCGCCGGGTTGTGTGACAGGGGGTTGAGGGAGGGGCGAGTAATCCCCCGGCGGTTGGGTTGGATAAGTGACCGGGCCTTGGTCATGACCTTGGTGCGGGCCGTGATCATGATAGGGCGGCGCTTGCATGCAAGACACGAGTAACACCGCAAAACCAATCAAAAATAGACGCATTATCCAGTCCTTACTTCAGTTTCAATGAGGGCGGCGGCTTCGGGATCAAGGCGAAGCGCCATAGCGAGACGGTCGAGATAATCCCGTTCCACCATATTAGTACCATCTGCGATTCGGCAGCTCACAGCGTAGATTTCTGCGCCGCATTGGTCGGATGTCGCGAGCGCTGCAATGTCTGCGGGATGATCTGGCTCCGCGAGGAATTGGGACAATTGATCAAGATCTGCATCCGGATAAGCCTCAATCAGGGCGCGCTCTTCGTCGTCAATCACGCCGTCTGCTTTTGCAGCCGCGATCATCGCGCGCAGCAACATGGTGGCGCGGCGATCCGATGCGTTTCCGGTTAACAGGTTGATCGCGTCTTTAAAATCCGTTGGCATCGCACCGCGTTTGTGACCTTTATACGCCACCGCGCCGAGAGCGGCGAGACCCCCAATCGTGGCAAGTTTACGAGTCGAGCGTGAGCTTAGTAACAAGGCGAGGCCCCCTGCAATACCCGCATATTTCGCCTGCTGCCGGATTTGGTCTCGGCTGGCATCACTGTCATCCAAGTCGAGCTTGTCGATGAGGAAGTTTTCGCCGCGTTGACCGAGTTCACGCGCCTGCTTGGTCAAATCCCCGGATCGACCGGTGAGGTTGAACCCGCCTCCGAGGAGCTGTGAGAGCAAGTCCTGCGGTGAATTCTTTGAGCGTTTCGGCGTGTCCGTCATAGCGACTCCTTATATCACGCATATGCTGTTCGTCGTCTCGTATCAAATGCAACCTTGCCGTTGATGACGTTTCGCGCAAAACAGTATCCATGAAGAAGATACTCCTGTCGTTTGTTGCCCTTATTGTTCTCGTGCTGATTGGCGCGTCGATCTATCTTTGGACCCCAGAGGGTCGAGCGTTTGATCCCGAAGCTGCCAGAGACGCTGCCGCGCAATATGATGCGCGAATCCTGCGTGATGAATATGGCGTGGCGCACGTTTTCGGGAAAACCGACGCGGACGCGCACTTTGGTTTCGCCTACGCTCACGCCGAAGATGCCTGGGAGGTTATGGAAGAAACAATCATGGCCGGACGCGGGGTCGCCAGCCAGTATCGGGGTCAGGCGGATGCGCCGGGCGATTTCCTCTATGATCTTTTCCGGGTCGAACAGGCTGTGGCTGCCGATGATCTTAGTATTCCCGATGATGTGCGGGCGATTATGCAAGCCTATGCCGCGGGTGTGAACTTATTCGGCGCGGAACATCCGGACCGTGTCACGCCGGGCCTGTTGCCGGTCACAGAAGATGATATTAATTCCGCCGTGATGTGGCTGACGCCGTTCTTCTATCGCTTGGATGGCTATCTTGAGCCGCTATTTAGTGAAACGGACGCACCGCAAGTGTCGCCCTGGGCCCAAACATCGAGCCTTGATCTTGAAGAGGTCGTGCGCGGATCCAACGGATTTGCCGTCGCCCCATCCCGGAGCGAGGATGGCCATACGCGCCTCGTCGTCAATTCGCACCAACCGATGAATGGCCGCTACGCCTGGTATGAAGTTCACCTCGTCAGCGAAGAAGGCCTGAACATTATGGGCGGGACATTCCCCGGCACGCCCGTGGTGCCGCAAGGGATCACACCCAACACGGCCTGGACCCATACGGTCAACCGTCCCGATCTGGTCGATATTTATAAGCTGGTGGTCGATGATGAAAAGGACCCGCAAGCCTATATGTTGGACGGCGAGTGGACAGCGTTTGATCGCGGTGAGTCAAAATTCCGAGTGAAGCTCTGGGGTCCGTTCTCTCTTCCTGTCAAACGTGATGCACTCTGGTCCGAACATGGTCCCGTCGTCTCAACACCTAATGGTCACTTTGCCCTGCGTTTCGCCGGCATGGGCGAAACGGCGGCTGTTGAGCAGTGGTTCCGCATGGCGAAGGCACAAAACCTCGACGAGTGGCGCGAGGCGCTCAATGTGAACGGCGTGCTGTCGTTTAATATCGTCTATGGCGACCGTGCGGGGAATATCGGTATGATATACAATGGGCGTATTCCAGACCGGATCGAAGGTCCGGATTGGGAGAATATTCTGCCCGGTGATGATAGCCGCTTGATCTGGGATGGGTTCCGCCCCGTTTCCGATTTGCCGCAAATTTGGAACCCGGATTGCGGTTGGTTGTTCTCTGCCAATGCGACGCCGTTTATGGTCACGGACCCACAATGTGATCTTAACCGCGAGGATTACTCCGACACTTTCGGTATTGAAAAGCGGATCACTAATCGGTCGCGCCGGGCTGTGAGCCTGTTCACAGTCGATCCGTCGATTACCCGCGAAGAATTGCTGCGCTACCGCGCAGATACTGTCTACGCGCCCGAATCATTGCTGATGCAGTTGGTCGTCGAATTAGTCGGCATGCCAAGTGATGATCCGGCTGTAAAAGCGGCGCAAGACGTCCTTCGTAATTGGGACGGTGATACGGTTCAAGCCTCTCGCGGGGCGGCCTTGGCGGTCATCACAGGCGTTCGGACGCTGGGCTATGAATATACGGATGAGGCGGAGGCCTCGCTGGAAATTCTCTTGACGGTCGCAAATGAACTCGACGCCGAATTCGGTCAAATCGATCCGGAATGGGGCAAGGTGAACCGGATTGCGCGCGGTGATGAAAACTGGCCATTGGACGGCGCGCCCGATGTGTTGCGGGCGATCTATTCTGACAAAGATGGCGTTGTCAATGAGGGTTACCTCAACGCCTTTGCCGGTGACACGCATATTATGGTCGCCGATTGGGGGCCTAATGGCACGCTTCGCGCCGAGAGCATCCTGCAATATGGATCAGCCACGGTTGACGAAACCTCGCCGCACTATGCCGATCAGGTCGAAATGTTTTCAAAGGGCGAGTATAAAACGCTGCACATGACACTGGATGATGTGTTGGCGGTTGCGACTGAGGACTATCGTCCCGGAGACGCTCGCCCTTAGTTGATTGCCCTGTAAGCTATCGTCGAGACGGCGGTCGCTTTGAAGATTGTGAACGGTTCGACGATGGTTGCTTGCTAGGCGTTGATCGATTGGACGGCCGCGGCCCGGACTTCATCGGCTCTTGTCGTGGCTTCCAATAATCGCGGCGCACACGTTGTCCGAGGCGGGCGAGAAGCTCATAATTGATCGTACCCGCTTCGCGGGCACGTTCTTCCATATGCTCCCCGAGGAATTCGACCACGCCGCCGACTTGCACGGGCAAATGAATATCGCTCGTATCGAGGGTCGTCAGGTCCATGGAAACACGCCCGACGACGGGAATGGGCTGGTCGTGAATAACGCCGTGGCCTGTGTTGCTGAGCGCAACCGGAACGCCGTCCGCGTAGCCCGCGCCAACAACCGCGAGACGCATATCGCGCTCGGCCGTATGGGTGGCGTCATAGCCGATGTTTTCTCCGGCTTTGATATAGCGGATCTGCAAAATCGGGGCGAGCATCTTAACGACAGATTTGCCGACTTCTTTGTCAGGGCGGTCCGTGGCTTTGCCGCCGTAAAGGCCAATGCCGGGACGCACCATATTGAGGTGATAGTTTTTCCCCAGATAGATACCCGCCGTATTGGCAAGGCTCAGCGGTGTCTCGGGTAGTCCTGCCGCCAGACGTTTGAACGTCACCAATTGCTGGGCATTCATCGGATGATCCGTGATCGACGCACAAGCGAGGTGGCTCATGACCCAATCGGGCTTGATCGCACGAAACAGGTCCTTTTCATGTGCGAGGGCTTTAACTTCGAGTTCTGATAATCCGAGGCGGTTCATGCCCGTATCGATGTGGATGGCCGTGTAGGGTGGATCATTGACCTCACGGCTGACTTCCGCCCAATAGCGCGCTTGGTCCATGGAACTGATGACAGGCTTGAGTTTCGCGCCGAGTAAGGTGCCTTTGTCGCGCGGTGCCGGGCCGTTCAGCACATAGATGGCGCCGTTCGGGCCAATCGCGTCGCGCAAAATTTTGCCTTCGCCCGCCGTTGCGACGAAGAAGATACGGCAGCCTGTGCCGTAAAGAGCGCGCCCAATGGCTTCAATCCCGAGCCCATAAGCGTCGGCTTTGACGGAGGACGCGACTTTGGCGCGGGGCGTCAGCGCTTTAAGCGCTTCGTAGTTCGCCTTCACCTGTGCAAGATCTACGCGCAGGGTCGGACGGGTGGAATAGGGCGGTAAGGTCATCGCCGCGCGCGTAGAGGCGCATTGGGGCGAATGCAAGGCGGGCGGGCGGTGGCGCGCTTAGAGTTGCGTCGCGATTTTAGCATTACGCGTGATCGCGTCCCAATCGCGAGAGGCGAGCGAAGCCTTGTCCGCGACCCACGATCCGCCCACGCAAATGACGCTGGATAGATCAAGATAACGACGGACATCATCGCGACCAATCCCGCCCGTTGGCATAAAGCTCAATTGGGGCAGGGGGCCGCCAATGGCCTTAAGCGTAGAAACTCCGCCCGCAGCTTCGGCGGGGAAAAACTTCACCGTGTCGTAGCCCCGTTCCAACATCGCAACGGCTTCGCCGACCGTGCTGATGCCGGGAACGCAGGGAATTTTGTTAGTGGCTATCGCGTCCGCGAGACGCGGGGTTGTTCCGGGCGTAACGATGAAATCGACCCCAACTTTGGCTAGACGCTCCACTTGTGCGGTATCGATAACAGTCCCGACACCCAACAGAATGTCGTGGTTCGCATTTTTGAGGGTTTCAATCACCTTGAAGGCATTGGGTGTTCGCAAGGTCAACTCAATCACATCAATGCCGCCTGCTACGAGGGCATCGGCGAGGGGCACCGCGTCATCCGGTGAGTCAAGGGCGACAACCGGGACGACTTGGCATCGTTGAAGACGTTGAATGTCCATAAAAAACCTCGATTGTGAAAAGCCGTACTTAGAGCAATCGGAACGCTGATGCGGGCTAGGGTCACTTGACACCGCTGTCAATGCCGCCAAACGTGTGAGATATGGTCAGACCCCGAACGAGTCTATCTCCGTTATTTACGCCACGCTATATTGCGCTTTGGAGGACATAAAGAGGTTATGAAAACGACCATTACCGATGTGGCCAAACAGGCCGGCGTGTCGATGAAGACCGTCTCTCGCGTTTTAAACAAGGAACCGAATGTCGCGAAAACTACGCGGGAGCGGGTTTTAGAAGCGGCGGCAGACCTGCAATATCGGCCGAATTTAGCCGCGCGCGGCTTGGCGAGTTCACGGTCTTATTTGATTGCTTTGCTCTACGATAACCCCAATCCGAACTATATTATTCAAATACAGCGCGGCGCGATCGAAGCGTGTCGCCAGCATGGTTATCACCTTTTGCTTGAACCCATGACGCGCGAACAGGCGTCTGGTCCTGATGTTGCCCATTTGTTGGCTCGTCTAGGTGTCGACGGGGTCATTCTAACGCCGCCATTGTCAGACTGTATGCCGCTTCGACATGAAATGCAGAAACTGGGTCTTCGCTATGTCGTTGTCGCGCCCGGTGAAGTGGGTGATTTTCCATCGGTGCGTATGGATGACGTCAAGGCCGCGACAGAAATGGCAACCTATCTGATTGACCAAGGCCATCGTGACATTGGCTTCATCATCGGCCACCCGGATCATGTCTCCAGCCGGAAGCGTCGCGACGGTTTTGCTGCCGCTCTCGCGGCCGCAGGCTTGACCTTAAATGATGATCGAATGGTGCAAGGGGACTTTACCTTCCGCTCTGGGGTTAAGGCCGCAGAGACATTTTTGGGAGACGCGCAGAACAGACCGACAGCCATCTTTGCGTCCAATGATGATATGGCCGCCGGCGTGCTCAGCGTCGCAGGGCGTTTGGGAATTGACGTGCCGAACGCGCTCTCGGTCTGTGGATTTGATAATACGGCGATCGCGCAAATCATCTGGCCTAAACTGACAACTGTGGCTCAGCCTATTCGACAAATGGGGTTTAAAGCGGCGGAGGTCCTGCTGGACCGTTCGGTAAGTGATGTGCCTGTTGTTCACACCTTGGACTTTGAAATTATTGTGCGGGAATCAACTGGGACACCAAAGTAATCCGTGGTGTGTATAAGTCCCAATTCATTGACAGCGCTGTCACAGTTCAGCATATCAGGATTCATATATCGGTCACTTCGGCCGATCCCGAGTTTATGGATAGAGATGCACCATGGCGGAGCGTGATCCTGATGTAACGAAACAGCCGGATCCTGCGGGGAAATCCGGCTTTGTCCCCGTTGATCCCTTTGAATTGGTCGTATTCGGCGCGACAGGTGATTTGGCACGGCGTAAGTTGCTGCCGTCACTATACCACCGTTATTGCGATGGACAGATTCCCGCTAATTCTCGTATCATCGGAGCGTCGCGATCAGAGCTGACCCGGGATGAGTTCGTCAAAATGGTGACGGATGCTTATTATGAATTCGAGGATCATCCGGATTTCAAACCGGATTCCTTTACGCGCTTCACCGAAATGCTGGATTATGTCGCCGTCGACGTCACAGATGATGATGACGGTTGGGACGATTTGGCAAAGTTGATCGGGAAACAATCCGATCTGATACGCATTTTCTATTTGGCCATGCCGCCCCGCCTCTTTGTCAAGATCGCGCAAGGACTCGACGCTGCAGGCCTGGCCCATAATAAAAGCCGAGTTGTGCTCGAAAAACCGCTGGGTAAGGATTTTGCATCAGCGGACGAGATTAATGAGGGCGTTGGCCGGGTTTTCGACGAAAACCGCATTTATCGGATTGATCATTACCTCGGCAAAGAAACAGTCCAGAACCTTATGGTGCTGCGCTTTGGCAATATTTTGCTCGAGCCGCTTTGGAATAGTCGGGCAATTGAACATATTGAACTCACTGTTGCGGAAAGCCTCGGGGTCGAAGGGCGTGGCAGCTATTATGATGGCTCTGGTGCGTTACGCGATATGGTTCAAAATCACCTGTTGCAGTTGCTATGCCTTACGACAATGGAACCGCCAGCCTCCATTGATGCGGATGATTTGCGGACTGAAAAAATTAAAGTTTTGAGGGCGTTACGGCCTGTTACGGCGGAAAACGTCAAAGCGACGACCGTGCGTGCGCAATATGTTCGCGGTCAAGTCGATGGGGAACCTGTGGCGGATTACTTATCCGATGCCGAAGTCGACGAATCCAAGACGGAGAGCTTCGTTGCGATCCATACGGAAATCGAAAACTGGCGCTGGGCCGGGGTGCCAATCTATATTCGAACCGGCAAACGCATGGCGAGTAAGCGCTCGGAAATCGTTATTCAATTCCGTCCCGTGCCTCATTCTATCTTCCCGGACACGACGAATATTACGCCGAATAAGCTGGTCATCCGGTTGCAGCCTGATGAGGCGGTAAAGCTGTGGATGGAGATTAAAGAGCCCGGGGCGGGCGGGCTCCGTCTCAAGACGCTTCCGCTCAACTTGTCCTATGCCGATAATTTCACCGTCCGTTATCCGGACGCTTATGAGCGCCTCTTAATGGATGTTGTGCGCGGTAATCTCTCGCTCTTTATGCGTCGAGATGAGGTCGAAGAGGCTTGGCGCTGGGTCGATGGTATTATCGACGCGTGGGAAGAAACGGATCAACGGATCAGCCTTTATCCCGCTGGCTCAGACGGGCCCGATGCGGCCGTTTTCATGCTGGAACAACGCGGCGATCGGTGGTCGGAACTCTGATGCCCAGCCTGGATATCAAACTTTTCAAAGATAAAGCTGCGCTCGTTCAAGCGGCGACGACGCACTTGTCGACCGTGCTGGATGACGCGTTAGAGGCGCGCGGACGCGCCAGTGCTATGCTGTCTGGTGGATCCAGTCCGAAACCCATTTATGAGGCACTCGCGAACAGGCCTTTAGCGTGGGACGGGGTCGGGATTAGTCTTGTCGATGAACGTTGGGTGCCGAGTGGCGTGCCGGGTTCGAATGCCGACTTCATCCGGGACTGCTTTTCAGGGACTCCGGCGGAGAGCGCTTTTTTCGTGCCGCTTTATAACGGCGACGCCTCTCCCGATGCGGGGCTGGCCGCCGCGGAGCAAGCCCTCGCATTAATCGCTCAACCGTTCGATTTGTGTGTGCTCGGCATGGGCATGGATGGGCATACCGCGTCTTGGTTCCCCTACAGCGGTGGCCTGGTTGCGGCGCTCGATATGGAGAACACAGATACGCTCGCAGCGATTGACGCGACAGGGTGCGCCGTCGCTGGCGACCATACTGACCGCATTACACTCACGCTGTCCGCCGTCTCTGCCTGCCGGAATATTATTTTACTCTTGCCCAGTGCGGAAAAGCTCTCCGTGTTCAAAGCGGCCGCAAAACAAGATATACTTGAGGCGCCTGTAAAAGCGCTTCATGCGCTAAAAAATCGCCTGACTGTCTATGCCTTGGAGGGAACTCAATGAGCGTCAAAGCTGAGCTACAGGCGGTCACTGACCGGATTATAGAGCGCTCCGCCACGACGCGCGACGCCTATATGGCGGCGTGTCGGGCAAATATGCGTCCCGGTCCGCGGCGCCGTCGTCTGTCTGAAGGCAATCTTGCTCATGCCTCTGCGGCTTGCCCGGTGCTCGAAAAGACGGAATTGCTCGGAGCGAGGTGGCCGAACATCGGCATTGTTACTGCCTATAATGATATGCTGTCTGCGCATCAGCCCTTTGATCGCTTCCCGGAAATCATCAAACATGCGGCGCGCCGCAATGGTGCGACGGCACAAGTCGCGGGCGGCGTTCCCGCCATGTGTGACGGGGTCACACAAGGCCAAGACGGGATGGAGTTGTCGCTGTTTTCGCGCGACGTCATTGCGCGCGGCACAGCGATCGCGCTGTCACATGATTGTTTTGATGCGGTGATCCATTTGGGTGTTTGTGACAAAATTGTCCCCGGATTGCTCATCGCGGCGCTCCGCTATGGCTATTTGCCCCATATTTTCGCCCCTGCGGGACCCATGCCGTCAGGGATTCCAAATCCTGAAAAAGCCCGTATTCGACAGCTCTTCGCAGCGGGTGAGATTGGTCGTGAGGAGCTTTTAAAGGCTGAGGCCGCGAGCTATCACGCCCCGGGAACCTGCACCTTTTACGGCACGGCCAATACCAATCAGATGTTGATGGAAATCATGGGGCTGCAATTACCGGGCAGCTCGTTCATTCATCCTAACACGCCCCTGCGCGATGCCATGACGGCGCAAACCACGCGACGTGCCGTGCAATTGACAAATATGGCCGTTGGCCAAGGCGGCGACTTTACGCCCGCCTGTGAGGTGATTGACGAACGCGCTATTGTGAACGGTCTTGTTGGCCTGATGGCGACGGGCGGATCAACCAATCTGACGATCCATCTGTCTGCGATTGCCCGCAGCGCTGGGATTATCATCAATTGGGACGATTATGCCGATATTTCCCACATCGTCCCGCTTATTTGCCGCATTTATCCGAACGGTGTGGCCGATGTGAACCATTTCCACGCGGCGGGCGGTATGGCTTACCTCATTGGCGAGCTGATCGGCTCCGAGCTGTTGCATACAAATGTTAAGACTGTCGCGGGCGGGGAGGGGCTTGTCGAGTATACGCGTGAGCCGATCCGCAATAAACATGCCGAGGCTGACACAGTTCTTTACTGTGCGGGCCCGACGGAAAGCCTGGACAATGAGGTTCTGACCCAAGTGTCCGCACCGTTCCGCGCCGATGGCGGTCTGGCTTTGATGGCCGGTAATCTGGGTCGCGGCGTGATGAAAGTGTCCGCCGTTAAGCAGGAAAACTGGCTTGTCGAAGCTGCGGCTATCGTCATTGATGATCAAAACGACCTCATCACCATGCATCAGGCCGGAGAATTGGAACGGGATTTTGTCGCGGTGTTACGATTCCAAGGCCCCCGTGCCAATGGCATGCCGGAACTCCACAAATTGACGCCGATCCTTGGCTTGCAACAGGATAAAGGTTTTCGAGTCGCGCTGGTGACGGATGGGCGCATGTCTGGCGCATCGGGTAAAGTGCCCGCCGCCATTCATTTTCATCCTGAAGCTTTGTTGGGCGGCCCTTTATCGCGCGTTGAAACGGGCGATATGATTCGCGTGGATCCAGCTCAAGGCGCTGTGTCGGTGCTCAATGTTGATTTGGACAGCCGATCCCCAGCTTTAGGCCCAATACGGACTAATCTTTCGACGCTCGGGATGAATATGTTTGCACCACAACGAGACATTGCGACAGATGCTGAAAGCGGCGCTTCGACATTGGGCGAATTGGACGTGACAACAATATAAAACGGAAGGGGATAAACCGCTTCCATTTAGGCCATCGGCCAAAACGAGGGACACAGTGTGGATCACACATTAGTTGGCGATGTTGGCGGAACCAATGCGCGTTTTGCTCTGGCCGAGCGGACGGCGCAGGGTACGATCGAGCTGCACCATTCCAATCGCTATGCGGTCAAAGATTTCGCGCATTTTAACGATGCAGTTGGGGCCTATCTAGACAGTATAAAGGTTAAGCCGAAACGTGCCGCCTTTGCCTTTGCCGGGCCAAAATTTGATGATGAAATCCGCATGACCAATGTCGATTGGATTGTGTCGGAAAATAATTTGATGTCGACGTTTGGCTTTCTGGAAGCGGTTGTCCTGAATGACTTTGTGGCCATGGCAAACGGCGCAACCGTTATTCCAGATGATGGCTTCCAGACGCTCATTGAAGGTAAGGTCAATTACGCCAAACCTGTCGCCGTATTGGGGCCTGGAACAGGTCTAGGCTTATCTTGTATCTTGCCAGGCCGTCCGCCACGGATTGTCCC
Source organism: Litorimonas sp. (assembly GCA_051251645.1). GTDB lineage: Bacteria > Pseudomonadota > Alphaproteobacteria > Caulobacterales > Maricaulaceae > Litorimonas. Next base: position 903,865 of record JBPOEY010000001.1, read on the forward strand.
GACTGAAGGCGGGCATACGGCTTTCTCGCCTCAGTCTGAGCTTGAAATTGAGGTTCTGCGTTATTGGAATGGCCGTATCCCTTACGTCTCCGCTGAAGCCTTGATCTCAGGTCCGGGATTATACCGCCTCTACACGGCGCTCTGCGCGATCCGCGGAGAAGCGCCTATCTGCACGAAGGAAGACGAAATTGTCGCCGCGGGGCAAGCTAATCCGAATTCGGTCGCACGTCTTTGCGTCAGGACATTCTGTGATATGCTAGGTACATTCGCTGGCAACGCCTGCGTGACATTGGGCGCGGCTGGTGGTGTTGTCTTAGGCGGCGGTGTGTCCCGACATATTGCGCCGTTCATCGCTGAATCAGAGTTTACGGCACGGTTTCAAGAGCGGGGATATGGGTCATGGTTTGTCAAAGATGTGCCTGTCCGTCTCATTCAAGCGCACTTTGTGGCGCTTTACGGCGCAGCGGCGATGGTTCTAGAATAAGCTGTTGAGGATAGATTATGAAACGATTGCTACCGCTTCTTCTTCTCTCGGCTTGCGTGACAGCGCCAGAGCCGACATTTCCGACGATAGGCTCCGTTGACGACATGGCACGCGGCATTCTCCCAGGCGGTGCGCAAATCGAAGATTTGGGCGGAGAGTTTAGCTGGTCCGAAGGCCCCGTCTGGATTGAAGACGGTTATCTGCTTTTCACGGACGTGCCCGGCAATTCGATTTGGAAATTTAGCGAGACAGATGGGCTCGCGCTTTGGATGTTGCCGTCGGGCTCGAAAACGAAAGCGGACTACACATCGTCTCCGGGGGCAAATGGGCTCTATCCCTATGGGGAGGGTAAAATTCTTGTCCCCGATCATGGCAACCGCGCCCTTTATGTCATGGATATTGAGACACAGGAAAAAACGGTCTTAGCCGATACCTATAAGGGCCAGCGGTTCAACTCCCCGAATGACGTTGTGGTGCATGCGTCTGGGATGATCTACTTTACAGATCCCCCTTACGGATTGAGAGATCAGGATAATAATCCGAATAAGGAATTGGACTTTAATGGCGTTTTCGCTCTGTCCCCGGACGGTGATCTGACCGTTATTGATCGCACACTGACACGACCAAACGGAATTGCGCTCTCGCCTGATGGTGGTTCGCTTTATGTTGCGAATTCCGACCCGAGTGATTCCAAATTCATGATCTATCCGGTCACGGCGGACGGCACGGTGGGGGCGGGGTCGCTATTTTTGGATGTCTCAGCTGAACGCGAAAGCGAAGGCTTTGGCAATCCAGATGGGATGGCCGTGGCAACGGACGGCACGATTTTCGCGACTGGACCGGGCGGTGTTTGGGTGATCTCACCCGACGGCGAGAAACGGGGCCTTATTCGGACGGGAAAACCCGTCTCGAATGTCGCCTTTGGCGATGCGGACCGCAAGACGCTCTATATGACGAGCTATGACCGTCTAACGCGTATTCGGACGCGCAAGACGGGTCTCTCGCGCTCGGGTGACTAGCTTTCTAGCGCGGCGGTTAAGAGCGAATCAAGCTTTGGAAGGTTCGCGCCGGAAACAAATTCATCGTTCACGATAAAGAACGGTGTGCCTGAGAGCGCCGGAATACGGTTGCCGATCGACAAATTATCCTGAATTTGACGGGCAATTGCGGGGTCTGCCATGTCGCGTTCGAGTTGCGCGACGTTCATACCTAAGTTTTTCCCGATCTCTAGAATGCGCGCTTCGTTGATGGAACGTTCAGCCATCAAAGCGAAATGCATCTTTTTATATTTGCCCTGACGTGCAGACGCGAGCGCAGCCCGCGCCGCCGTGTGAGAGGTCCCCTCGATGCCTGTCAAAACAGGAAGCTCTTTAAACACGACACGAATATCATCGGGATATTTCGCAATCGTTTCTTCCATCCATTCGGTCGAACGTTTGCAGAAGCCACAATTATAGTCGAAAAATTCGACGAGTTGGATTTTGGCGTTTTTCGGACCGATGGAATAGTCGCGGGGATCACGGTAAATTTGATCCGACAAGTCGGCAATCGCATCAATTGATTCTTGGATTTCTTCCTGTGCGCTTTTCTTTTCAAGTTCGACAAGCGCTTCGCGGATGATTTCTGGATTCTCGAGCAAGTAGGCGCGAATAATTTCTTCGACTTCGGCTTTTGAGACGTCGCCCGGTCCGGCCTGAGCACAGGCCGCAAGGCCAAGGATGGAAACCGCTGCAGCGGTTCTAAGGAAATGTTTCATGGGAATGTCCAAAACAGTTTTTGACGCTGCAGCCCTAGAGCTGCGTAATTGACTTAAGGTTGGATAGTCGATCCGGCGCGCCAGCGCGATACATTTTGGGTGTTCGCAGTTGAAGAAATCGTGAACGGCTTCCCCCGCCGCTGATTGCGGCGGCTTTTTTCAAGCTGGGTATCGGCGACGACGATAATGTCTGAGGCCCGTCGCCATTGTGCAGTGTCGCGAGGAAGATCTTTCTGTGCACGTCCAGCGAACGACCGCGCAGAATTGAGGTCGCCAATCGCATAAAACCGCTCGGCCGATGCATATTTCGCCAGCGCATCCTCGTTTTTCTCCGCATAGGCGAGCGAGAGAAGATACCAACCATGGGAATAGCGGTCTTCTTGGCGCAGGGCTGATTTCAATAGGTCGATGGCGCGGTCGACTTTGGCATCGTCGCGCGTTTCGATCAGTGATTGTGCCAAGGCGACTTTCAGCAACATTGCGTCGGGTTTCAGCGCGAGTGCCCGTTCGGCAGAGGGCAGGGCTTCTTCACGTTTGCCAGATTCGTAGAGGACTTGGGCCTTCAATTCATGGAAATAGGGGTTTTCCGGCTCGTCCTCGATCAATGTTTCGAGGACGCGAACGGCACTGCGAATATCACCTGAGCGGAAATGCGCGACCGTGCGTGCATAGCGAGCGGGCTTTGACATATCATCCAAGGGAAACCGATTAAAAACAAGTTGCGGCGCATCTAGAAACCCACTCAATTTGGCTTTCATCATTTCGTGACGATGCAAATCTTCGGGTGAGTCCGGTGTGTGGGTAAAGGGGCTTTCAGCGACGCGTTCGCGAAGTTGATCGATCCGGTTAGCTGAGAGCGGGTGCGAGCGGAAATACTCATATCGGCGGCTTTGTGAGAGAACTTCTTGCGCGCGAAAATTTTCGAAAAAGTCGATAAGGCCCTGGCCGGATTGTCCGGTGGTTTCGAGAAACTGTGCCGCATATTGGTCGGCCGATGATTCATTGACGCGGGAATAGGCGAGAGCTTCAACTTGGCCAAACTGTGTGGCACCGCCCAAGATAGCAGCTCCCGCACCGCCTTCACCCGCGAGGATCGCCGCTAAGCCGACACCCGCCGCGAGCAACATAGCGCCGTAGGCTGAGCGGTTGCCATAGTCTGATCGGACAATATGCCCGCCGACAATATGGCCCGCTTCGTGCGCGATTACGCCCTTAAGCTCATTGGGCGTGTCTGCCCGCATGATCAGGCCGCTATGGAGGAAGATATTCTGTCCGCGCGTGACAAACGCATTCAGCTCAGGATCGTTGACGATGTAAATATCGACGGAGCGTGGATTGAGGCCACCGGCGCGAAGCAGGGGCGTCGAGAATTCCCGTAAGGTTGCTTCAATTTCGGTGTCGCGCAGAAGACTTTGCGCTTGACTCTGCGCAATGAGCAGAGTGGCAACGACAAATCCGCCAATCAGGCGAAGAAAAACAGTCGTTAATGTGCGGGGCGCGTTCATAAGGTGCTTGTTCACTGCACTACGGCTCGGGTCAAGTTACGCAGGGGTCACATTTCAGTGTGACCCCTGGCGGTTTATCTTCGGTTCAGCTTAGCTATTCCTTGCCCATAAGACGGTCAAGGAGCCCGCGTTTGCGCCGGGGGGGCGCTTTGCGGCGACGCTCATCAGCAGGCTCCTGCGCGGGTTTTTCCGCAACAGGCGCTGGCTTAGCCACAGGCACCGGTTTGGGATCAGCCTTTGGCGTTGGCACAGGCTGACGGGCCGGAGCTTTGCGACGCGCCGCGGGTTTAGGGTTCGCTTTCGGCGTAGCGTCGGGCGACGCTTTAACCGGCGTGGTTTTAGCCGGAGCCTTTTTCGCAGGGGCCTTACGCTTCGGAGCCGCTTTCGCTGCCGAGGTCGTTTCTGTCGCCTTCTTCGGCGCAGCCCGTTTGCGGGCTGGCTTTGGCGCGGCGTCAGCAGACTTAGCCGGAGCCTTAGGCTTAGCAGGGGCCTTAGCCGGAGCCTTTGCAGACGTTTTTGCGGGTGCCTTACGACGGGTCGCCGGTTTCGATGGCGCAGCAGGTGCGTCTTTGGACGCCTCGGTTGCTTTGACAGGCGCCTTGCGACGACGCGCGGGTTTGGCGTCATCAGCTTTTGCCGCGTCCGTGGCCGGTTTGGCTTTCGCGGGGGCTTTGGCTTTCGCAGTCGCTGTCTTAGTAGGGGCCTTCGCAGTCGTTTTGGCCGGAGCCTTACGACGACGCGCAGGTTTCGCGTCTGTGTTAGACTTTACCTTGGCCTCAGCCGTGTCAGCGGCCTTCGCTTTAGCGGGGGCCTGACGACGACGCGTTGGCGTCTCTTTGGCGTCAACGACGGCTTCGGCTTTAACGGCGGTGTCGCGTTTTGGTGCGGCACGGCGGCGTTTTGGCTTAGGCGTTTCGTCTGACTGAGGCGTGTCATCCTGAGATGTTGCCGACGCTGTGGTCGGCGCTTTACGGCGACCGGCCGCTTTTGGCGCGTCAGTGGACTCAGAGGGGTTGCGTGACGGAGCCCGACGACGACGACTTGACTTAGGCGCGTCCTCTTGCGTGACTTCAACCGGGGTTTCTACCGGATCCGAGGGGGCCTCAGACGTGTCTTTAGACCCATCGCGAGACGGCGCTTTGCGGCGTGACCGGCTGCGACGTTTGCTTGGAGACGGTGTTTCGTCCGCAGGGGCGTCTTTGACTTCGGCATCAGCCGTCGTGGTTTCGTCTGAAGACGTTTCGGTCTCAGTCGATTTAGACGGCGCACGGCGACGGCGACGGCGACGCGGTTTCGCGTCTTCATCGGACGGCGTGCTGTCTGTCGCTTCGGTATTATCAGATTTATCCGCTTTATCATCAGAGCCATCCGAATCAGAACCGTCTGAATCTGTCGGGCGACGTTTGCGATTGCGACCGCCGCGTCGACCGCGACGACGACGAGGTTTGTTCTCATCATCATCCTCGCGGGCCTCAGATGTCTGATCCTCGGACGTTGTGTCGGCGTCTGCGTCCTCCTCGTCCTCTTCGCTTACATCAGGCTTAGAGACCGCGCGTTGACGCTCCTGCTCAGAGCGTTTTGTTTCTTCACGAATGTCTTTTTCGATCTGAACAAGCGGATCTTTGCGGTTATCATCACGCTTCTCGACAATTTCAATCGTAAAGGATGGCCGGATTAAATTGTCATCATGTTCAACAACGGTGAAGACGTCGGCATTTTCGTCGACTTTCGTCAGCAGATCCCGTTTTTCGTTCAACAGATAAAGCGCCACGTCCGGCGGACATTTCAGCCGGATTTTCTTGGCTTTGCCCCGGATAGCGAATTCTTCAACCGCACGGATAGCGGCGAGGGCAGCGGATTCCACGGTCCGTTTGCGGCCAACGCCTCCACAATGCTGACACCCTGCGGTGCTACCTTCGAGCAAGGAGCGACGACGGCGCTGACGGCTGATTTCCATCAGGCCAAACTGGCTGATGCGGGATGTTTGAATGCGGGCGCGATCTTGCGTCAGCATATTTTTCATCTTGTTTTCGACCGTACGATTGTTGCGACTTTCGTCCATATCAATGAAGTCGACAACGATCAGGCCAGCCAAGTCACGCAGACGCATCTGGCGTGCAAGTTCTTCGGCGGCTTCGATATTGGTTTTCAGCGCGGTGCGTTCGACATTGCGTTCTTTGGTCGATTTACCAGAGTTCACATCAACAGAGACAAGCGCCTCCGTCGGATGAATCACGAGGTAGCCCCCGGATTTCAATTGCACAGTCGCATCGAGACTATTTTCAATCTGACGTTCGACGTCATAGCGAAGATAGAGCGGGATTTGATCGTCATACCGTTTCACAAATTTTGAATGGCTCGGCATGAGCATTTTGATGAAGGCTTTCGCATTTTTATACGCGTCTTCTCCTTGGACCAGAACTTCCTCAATATCTTTGTTGTAAAGATCGCGGATCGACCGCTTCACGAGGTTGCCCTCTTCGTGGATGAGCGCGGGCGCGACAGAATTCAAAGTCGTATCCCGGATTTCGTCCCAAAGGCGCGACAGATAGCTATAATCGCGCGTGATCTCAGCCTTCGTGCGTTTTGCGCCCGCTGTGCGAACGATGACGCCCATGCCTTGCGGCACGGATAATTCATCCATCACGGCTTTCAGACGTTTCCGGTCAGAGCCATTGGCGATCTTGCGGGAAATACCGCCACCGCGCGGAGTGTTCGGCATAAGCACGCAATAGCGTCCGGCAAGCGACATATAGGTCGTCATAGCCGCGCCTTTATTGCCGCGCTCTTCTTTGACGGCTTGAACCAACAGGATCTGGCCGCGCTTGATGACTTCTTGAATTTTGTAACGGCGACGACGCATTTGTTTGCGGCGGTGGCTGGCGACTTTAACCTGTTCGTCTGCAACTTCGGCATCATTTTCATCCGACGTATCATCGGCATCAGGATCGAGGTTTTCGTCTTCTTCGACGTCATCGTCACTCTCTGACGCCTCGGCGAGTTCTTCCTCGTCCTGCTTTTGCAGCGCAAGTTTGTCCTCATAGGGGATCTGGTAATAGTCGGGGTGGATTTCGGAAAAGGCGAGGAAGCCGTGTCGATTGCCACCATAGTCGATAAAGGCCGCTTGCAGCGACGGCTCTACGCGTGTGACTTTGGCGAGATAGACATTGCCGCGAAGCTGACGCTTGTGGCGGCTTTCGAAATCAAGTTCTTCGACGCGGGTTCCGTCGACAATTACCACCCGCGTTTCTTCCGGGTGGGCGGCATCGATTAACATACGTTTCGTCATGGGAGTCTCCTGCGGCCCGGAGATGATATTGCGGCGCCTCACCACGGCAAAGCGTGGGGCGTCCTCGCAAAAAGGGGCCAGTTGTAAGGGATGTGAAGGGGGCGCGTGCAGGCAAAACGACTGTTGATCGTTCAAACAGGTTTGTCAGTCTCGCACGACGCATGAATTCTCTCAGATAGGGGATGCAGCGCAATTATTCGCGCTGTCCCTTCAGATCCGTCGCCATGCAGGGCGTCTCATATGAAACACTGCCGCGACTGGATTGGATGCGTCCTGCCTTAATTTGTAGGTGTGTGCAAAGCATTTGTCAGTTTGTCACGGTGATGAAAATGTAATGATTGAACACACGTCTTTATAAGGGTTTGTTCACCCTGTTGCGAAAGGGTCCGCCACATGTCGTTTCGGGCCATCATTATTGCGATCTTGCTCGCCTTTTTCGCTTTGCCGGCGCTGGCATCAGGCCCACGCTACTTTAAGGATGCCGTTCCGTATCCGCGTTTAAAGCCTGCCCCTAGTGCCGCCAAACCTCTTATTGTCATTGATCCGGGACATGGCGGCCGGGACCCTGGAGCTGTGGGGCAAAAGGGGCTGTTAGAGAAAACTGTGACCACCAGTGCAGCGAAAGAACTGAAAGCGCTTTTGGAAAGAACGGGTCGGTATGATGTTTTTCTGACACGGAATGGAGACAGCTTTGTCGAGCATGATGACCGCGTTCGAATCGCGCGCGAAAAACATGCCGATTTGTTTATTTCAATCCACGCTGATTCGACGGGGAGTTCTTCAACGCGCGGGGCCTCTGTTTACACGCTCGCGGATCGGGCTCGAAAGCGGAGTAAGCGGATCGTGAATGGCCAGAACTGGATTATGGATGTTGATTTGGCGGAACAAAGCGATTCTGTTGGCGATATTCTTGTCGATCTGGCGCAACGCAGCACAGAGACCCAATCAGAGGCCTTTGCCGACATTTTGCTCGAAAATCTTGAAGGAAAGACGAAGCTGGTTGGCAATTCCCATCGTCGAGCTGGATACTATGTTTTGCTCGCGCCGGACGTCCCTGCCGTCTTATTAGAGCTTGGGTTCTTATCGAATGCACAGGATGAAAAACTACTGAAAACGAAAGCGCATCGCACAAAGCTGATGAAGGCTGTCCGTCGTTCCGTCGATGCGTATTTCGTCGGGCCCGGTAAACATGGCTGAGGTGCTTTAATAAATGAGGCGTCTACCGTCAGAGATCATTCAAATTTGGTGCAAAAATAGCGCAGCTAGACCTCGACCTCGCCACATTTCCCTATAGATGTAGCGCCGTGTCAGATACTGCATCAGAAATCACCGAGACGCCCGAAACGCTTGAGCCGTCTTCGCCCGTGCCTCAAAAGCGCTCGCGCCGCGCGCTCTATTTTAAAATCGCCAAATGGGTCATTATCGTCGGCTTCGTTGTTGGTGTCATTGTCGCCATTGCCTTGGCCGTGTGGACCATTCGCGCGACCAAGGATTTGCCAAGCGTCCAAACTTTGTCTGAATATACGCCCGCCGTTATGAGCCGCGTTCACGCGGGCGATGGCAAGCTCATCAGCGAGTTCCGGACAGAGGCGCGTGTGTTCGTGCCCATCGAGAGTGTGCCCACGCGCTTGCAACAGGCGTTCGTCGCTTCAGAGGACAAGCGCTTCTATACACATAATGGTTGGGACCCGATTGGTCTGACCCGCGCTGCTTTAACCGCACCAGGCAAGAAGCTGAGCGGGGAGCGGATTGGCGGCACATCGACCATCACGCAGCAGGTCGCGAAGAACTTCCTCGTCGGGGATGATTATTCGATGAAGCGTAAAGTGCGCGAAATTTTCATCGCGCGCCGGATGGAAAAAGCGTTCGATAAGGGCACGATTCTAGAGCTTTATCTGAACGATAACTACTTCGGTCGCGGCGCATATGGTGTGGCGGCGGCTTCACTCAACCATTTCGGCAAGGAAATGGATGATCTGACGATTGGCGAAATGGCTTATCTCGCGCTCGTGGTCAAAGGACCCGCCAATTACGAACTCGATGTTCCTAAAGAATATGCGTCTGCGCGCACGCGCCAACGCTACGTGCTCAACCGCATGGCCGAAGACGGCTATATCACACAGCAAGAAGCCGATGAGGCTTTTGCCGCGCCGCTCGAGTGGACAGACAGATTGAGCGGTGCTGAATATCTTGCCGCTGAATATTTCGTTGAGGAAGCGCGCAAGCAGATTTTCGCCATGTATGGGTCGGAAGAGCTTTATTCGGGTGGGCTGTCGATCCGCACTACGCTTGACACGGATATGCAGCTTGCGGCGCGTCGCGCGCTTCGGCGTGGGCTAGAGATGCTGGATCGCCGCATGGGCTGGCGTGGACCGCTTACGACGTTCGAGACAGTGGATGGGTGGGACACGCAACTGGCGGCCTTTGAAGCGCCGAAAGATATCGACGACTGGCGCGTGGCCGTTGTGCTGGAGCGCTCAAACATAACTGCCAGATTGGGCTTAATTGCTGAACCCAAAGAGGTTGAGAGCGAAGGCGTCGCACCTGCGCAAAGTGAGGAGAATGCTAAGCCAATCACCAAAACAGGTAAGCTTGATCTGGAAGATGTGGCGTGGGCGGGTAAAGCGCTGAACAATGGTGTGCGTGGTGCGCCGCCTCGCTCGCTTGATAGCGTGTTGTCCGTTGGTGATGTAATTTTGGTTGAGGCGCATCTTTCTAAGGCCGGCGCGTATAACCTTCGTCAGGTGCCTGATGTTAATGGCGCGATGATCGCGATGGACCCGCATACGGGACGCGTCAAAGCGTTGATCGGCGGCTATAGTTTTGATCGAAGCCAGTTCAATCGCGTCACGCAAGCCTATCGTCAGCCGGGATCGAGTTTTAAGCCCTTCGTCTATGCTTCTGCCTTGCTAGAAGGTTTCACGCCGGCGACCCAAGTATTAGATGCGCCGTTCGTTATCGAGCGGTCAGATTCCGATTGTGAGGTCAATGAATTCGGCGTGCTTGAACTTCGCGACACCGCTGAAAGGCGCAGTAACGGGGGATCAACACAGCCCGCACGGCGCGATCAATGTGAACGTTTCTATAAGCCTGAAAATTATGACGCTGGGCGCTATTATGGTCTTTCAACCCTGCGCCTCGGCATTGAGAAATCACGCAATGCGATGACGGTGCGGTTGGCCAACGATATTGGTATGGCCCCGATCATGCGCACGTCCCGGCGCTTTGGTATTTATGATAATCCGCGTCCAGAATTAGCGTGGGCCTTGGGCGCAGGTGAAACCAACTTGCTGCGTTTAGCGACAGCCTATTCCATGATGATCAATGGCGGCAAACAGATCGTGCCAAGCATTTTGGACCGCGTGCAAGACGGGCAGGGGAAAACAATTTTCCTCAATGGGGATGTGACCTGCCCAGAATGCCAGCAAGACGAATATACGGGCCAAGCGCCGCCTTTGCTACCCGATGAGCGAGAGCAGGTCATCGACCCGATCACGGCTTATCAAGTGACCTATATGATGATTGGCGCAGTCGAAAACGGAACAGGCGCGAAGCTTCAAGCGCTCGGACGGCCTGTCGGCGGGAAGACAGGCACGACCAATGATTCCAAGGATAATTGGTTTATGGCATTCACGCCGGACCTCGTCGTCGGGGTTTATGTTGGCAAGGATACGCCGCAGCAAATGGCCTACGAGACTGGGTCGTCATCTGCCGTGCCAATTGTGCTCGATTTCATGACTGAAGTGCTTGAAAATGAGCCGTTCGTGCCGTTCCGCATCCCGGATGGAATGACCCTTGCGCCGGTTAATCGTGACACGGGTGCGCCAAGCTTTATCGGGGCGCCCAATGTCATCCTCGAAGCGTTCCGTCCAGGCACTGAACCGAAGGTCGGATCGCTCGATACGACGATCCGGATTGGGTCTGGCAGTGACACGTTCGGATCGGGCTTCTTCGGCACGGGTTCAGATCGTCTCGATGAGACGATCCCGCCGAACTTAGGCGAAGGACCGCCTTTTCCGACTGATGATCCGATCCCAGATCCGGACGGAGCGTTAGAAACGCCGACAGACACGCCCGAGAAAACACCTGTTCTGGAGCCTGAAGAGGATCTGGATGATGGTCTTTACTAGGTCAAAAGGAACCCTCGATGCGCGCTGACGTCGACCAGTTGAAATCCGAAATTGAGCAGTCTGTAGAGCTGCTAAGGAGGCGTCTTTGACTGGGAAACCAGTGAACGTCGCTTGGCGGAATTAAACGCGCTATCAGAGAGTCCGACCTTCTGGGATAATGCTCAGAAAGCCCAAACCTTGATGCAGGAACGTGCCAAGTTAGAATCGGCTTTTGAGGCGATTAACTTCATCACGACAAACTTATCAGACAATGTTGAATTGGCTGAGTTGGCCGAAATGGACGATGATTCTGAGCTGTTAGACGCGGCCGCGGCTGCGCTCCGCAAGGTTCAGGCCAAGGCGGCCACGGCAGAGCTCGAAGCGCTTCTGTCTGGGGAAGCCGATGGCAATGATTGTTTCGTCGAAATTCACCCCGGTGCGGGGGGCACGGAGGCTCAAGACTGGGCCGAAATGATTATGCGCATGTATTCACGCTGGGCCAATTCGCGTGGCATGAAAGTCGAAATACTCGAATCTTCCGATGGCGATGAAGCTGGCATCAAGTCAGCCACATTACGCTTTAAAGGCGCGAATGCTTTTGGTTGGATGAAGACCGAATCGGGTGTTCACCGTCTGGTTCGTATCAGCCCGTATGATTCAAGCGCGCGTCGCCATACCAGCTTTGCGAGCGTTTGGGTCTATCCGCAGATTGATGATACGATTGAGATCGAGATCAACGAGAGCGATTGCCGGGTTGATACTTACCGTGCGTCTGGCGCCGGTGGGCAGCACATTAATAAGACCGATTCTGCTGTGCGGATCACGCATGAGCCAACGGGTATTGTGGTTCAGTGTCAGAATGATCGCAGTCAGCACAAAAACCGCTCACAAGCGTGGGATATGCTGCGGGCGCGACTCTATGAAAAAGAGCTGCAAGAGCGCGAAGAAGCGGCGCAGGCCGAAGCCGATAGCAAGTCAGACATCGGCTGGGGTCACCAGATACGCTCGTATGTTCTTCAACCCTATCAGATGGTTAAAGACCTTCGGACAGGTGTCGAGACGTCGGACACACAAGGCGTCCTCGATGGGAAGCTGGACGAGTTTATGGCCGCAGCCCTCTCTGCCCGCGTTGGGGATCAGGAGGATAGTGCCTAAGCGGCGCTGACGTCCTAGATTTTGGTGGAAGTAGTCACACTTTAATCGCTGATTTTAATCAGGGTGAGAGAGTGGAGATTAGGCCGATTTTTGGGTCGCCGCTTTGATTGGGGTCGGGGCCGATGATTTTCGAGAGCATTTCCCATCAAAAAAGGCACCATTCGCGATCACGAGCTTATCCTGAATCAAGTCAGCCTGAACATTGGCAGTTTCAGTGAGGTCAATGCTCATCGCCTCAATCTTACCAGTAACCTTGCCGCGGACCTGAATGATCGTGCAAACAATCTTGCCGTTGACGGCACCTTGCTCACCGATCGTGACTTTTCCAGCACTGATATTGCCATCGAGTCGACCATCAATCTGAACTTCGCCGTCCGTCTTAATGTCGCCCGTTATGATGAGGTCACTGCTGAGTAAGGATGGGACGGCGGCAGAACGAGATTGTGTTGGCGTGATATTAGAGTTTTTCTTTTGCGAGGCTTGATCCGATGCTGACGAGGACGATCCGGAAGATTTAGTGAACATAACGTCCTGCCTTAAGAAAGTTCTTCGGATCACGCGCGCGACCATCGAAGTGAACTTCGTAGTGAAGATGTGTTGCGGTGCTGCGTCCTGTCGACCCCATGCCCCCGACTTGGTCGCCCGCTTCGACGGTTTGCCCGCGTTTGACGTTCAGTTTCTTCATGTGCGCATACCGCGTTATAAATCCGTTTCCGTGATCAATTTCGACCATGTTACCATAAGCGCCGGCCCAACCGGAAAATTTGACAGTGCCGGGTGCAGTCGCGACGATAGGCGCCATCGGCCCCCCGATAAAGTCAAGGCCACTGTGGTGGGTTGGACGCTTTGTGAAGGGATCGCGGCGAACGCCGAATTTAGATGTCAGGACCGTTTCGTTTAAAACAGGATGACCGAGGGGAAGCGCTGCAACAATCTCGGCGAGGGCTTCGGCTTCATAGAGCCGCGCCTGAATGGCGGTTGTGCGCGCCTGAAACTCGCCTTCGAGTAATGGTGCGTCAGGACCGTCGAGGGGGATATAGGGTCCGCCTTGGCCTTGTGTGCCCTGATCCATCACAGTGTCGAGCGCCATATCGGTTGCCTCGATGAGGGCACGATTAAAGTCGATTTTTTCCAAAAGCTCGGCTTCGGCTGACAGAAGGATATTGTTTTGAGTTTGATCCAATGAGGCGAGCGAGCGATCAAAGGGTAAGCCTGTCGCAATATCATGGGTGGCGATAGAGGCCCGACGGGCAACCCGATCCACACTATCTCTGAGTGTTGGAGCCATGAGAATTTCTGCATCCGCGAATTTAAGAGCGGGTTCGTCGCCTAATATGGCAACGGCGTCGGTGCCAACAATTTCTGAAAGGGCGTTGTGCTTGGTCTCAATATTCGCGGCCATCGTTTCAAAATTGAGGCGTTGTTCGGATAGTAGAAGCTCAACATTTTCAATCTTGGCCTGACTGTCAGCCAATTGGCGTTTATAGTTTGTTTCGATCTCGACAATGCGCTCATCAGTCGTCGCAAAAGGAGTCACACCAAAGGCAAGGTTGACGATGGTTAGGAGGCACCACGCCGCCATGATGATGATGAGAGCGACAACACTCGCCTGAACGCGGGTCGACAAATTATAATAGGTAACCTCACCGCCAGAGCGGAGGTAAATTTGACGTTCCGGAAATGTTTGAAGGACGCGCATACGCGCATCCCCGATAACGTCAGCAATCATGATTCCCCATCCGACTTTTGAAGCTTTCATCTCTTACACCATAGTCACAACGGGAACGTAAAGCGATTATGCCACTAAGTGTGGTTAACAAGCGTTAAATTCTGGTATTAAGTGGCTAAATCCTCGTAATATGACAAACTCAAGCCTGCTTTTTCCCGCGCTGCATGATTGAAGGGCGGTTTGACAGCTCCTTTAAAGTGTTCACGTACCATGCCACGAAAGAGCGTTTGCGAATCTTTTTCGCGGTGCAATGCGACATGCTGCAACCACTGCATGCCGATTGCGACATGCCCAACCTCTTCTTCATAGATGATTTCGAGAACGGCGGCGCTCTGACGGTCGTTTGCTTGGTCTAATTTGACGATCATCCCGGGAGTCACGTCAAGCCCTCTGGCTTCTAAGACAAGCGGGGCGATCGATAGTCGGGCAGCGATATCAAAATTGGTATTCATTGCTGCGTCCCAGAGCCCATTATGCGCGGGGAAGTCGCCATAAGCGAAGCCAAGCTCGCCTAACCGATCAGAGATCAGGCCGAAGTGTCGGGCCTCGTCATCGCAGACGGACGACCAATCGGCAATAAACGCGTCTCGCTGATCCGCGACATCGGGCATATCCGCAAATCGCGCGATCATATCCGCGGCGAGATCAATAGCATTGAGCTCAATATGCGCGATGGCATGGAGCAGCGCAGCCCGACCTTCCGGGGACCCGAGCCGACGGCGGCGTAACTCTCGCGGGGAGACCAGCGGCGGACGTATGGGGCGAGCAGGACGCTCAGGCGGTGTTTCGCACACGACCTCCGCGCCGTCTAAGATAGCGCGGCGAAATTCACGGGCCTTTTGCGCCTTTGTCCACGGGTCACCTTCCGTCAGAACGCAGAGCGCACTGATTTTATCCGACATGGTCACGCACGGCTTGAACCACGGTATCAACGTGGTTTTTAACCCGAACTTTGGGCCACACTTGAAGGATTTTTCCGTTCGGATCGATTAAAAATGTTGAGCGGACAATGCCCATATAGGTTTTGCCGTAATTCTTCTTCTCGACCCAAACACCATAGGCTTCGAGCACGCCACCCTCTTCATCAGACGCCAAGCGGACCCCCAACTCGTGTTTGGCGATGAATTTGTCATGCTTTGCCACTGTGTCTTTGGACATGCCGATGACGATTGTGTTCAGTGCCGCGAATGCGTCTTTTGCGGCGGTGAATTCTTTGGCCTCTGTGGTGCAGCCCGGTGTGTCGTCCCGCGGGTAGAAATAGAGCACGACATATTTCCCGCGATGATCGGACAGTGTAATGTTGCCGCCCCCATCGCCCGGCAGAGTGAAATCGGGTGCCATATCTCCGGCGTTCAGGTCTGACATAATTGGCCTTTCCAACTGAAATTTAAGGCGAGAGGTTGCGTCCGTCTCTGGACGCCGTGTCAGGCCTTCGTTAGCGACGGGGTCTATGGCGGATAAGCCGACACCCGACAAGCCGCAGACCGACGTCGATCGTAAGACCGCGACGTTTCGTGACAGGTTTACCCCGACCGCCTTGCGGGCGATGGGTCGACGGCTGGGCTATCGTCTTTACCGCCTCGGTGGAGAGACGGTGTCCGTTTTATTGGCGCTTGGGATTGCCGTTCTTTTTTTCGCCAGCGGGTTATTGTCCCGCCAATCGGCCGATTTGACATCCTTGCGTCCCAATTTCGAACACTGGTTTTCACAAGGATTTGATGGCGCGCGCGCGGAATTGGGCGATCTTGAGCTACGGTGGAACCCGTCAGATGATACGATTTCCTTCACGGTAACCGATATTATCGTCTATGATCAGGACGACACCATCATCCAGACATTGCCAAAGCTCAAAGGGACGGCGCCGAAATCCAGCGTGCTAAGACGACGCGCCGCCTTGACGGATATTGAAATCGTTGGCGGGGTCGTGACTTGGTTACAGCGCGATGATGGATCAATCACTGCCGGGTTGGGCACACCGGAGACAGTCGGGCGTTTTGGCCCCGTTTATCGTGGCCAAGGTGATGCTCCGCGTGCGGCGCGCCTTGATTGGCTGAATGATTTCGAATCTGTGACTTTAACCGATAGTCGCGCGCACATCGTGCGCGAAAGCGATGGTCTAGATGTGATTCTAGACGTCGATTCGCTGAGTGGGGCGCGGGACGGTGGATCGATTCATCTTAATATTGCGGGGCATTTGAGCTCTGAGGATCGCGGCAATGCCGGAGAGCTGTCGTTGGCTTTCCAAACGGATGATAATTTTGAAACCCTTTTTCTTAGTTTAAAAACGGATGAACTCGTTCCGAAACGCATTGCGCCTTCTGACGGTCGTCTTTCAGTCTTCGGGGCCGTCGATGTGCCGCTGAACATGGAATTTGAAGCCGAATGGGGACGGGATGATGGGGTCCGGTCTGCCGCGCTCGATCTCGTTGCCGGGGCGGGAATCATAAGGCTCGCTGGGCAGGACAGTGTCTTGAACAGTGGACGTTTTCGCGGCGCTTTAAAGTCGGGTGATCAGGAGATGCGCGTTGAAGCCTTATCTGTGGACGCGGATCGTCTGCGCCTGACTGGACAAGGGGTCATTCGCGACATTGGTCGCTGGAATGATGGAAACGTTGGAACGTCGCCGAAGTTCGACCTCGCTCTGACCCAAAGTTGGCTGGACCTCCGCCCGATCTTTGAACGCCCCCTTTCGGTCGAAAAGGCTGACGCGATTGGCGAGTTAGATCTTGATGCGCGGACCCTCACATTAGACGCGTTGACAGCCCAATTTGAGGGGTTTGCCTTGGCCGTCAGCGGCAAAGTCGCGACGGGATCTGAGGGCCTTAAACGTGTGCAATTGTCGGGCGGGACACAAACGTCCATGACGGCTCCGGATTTGCTGTCCTTGTGGCCCGTTAACACCGCATCCGGCGCCCGGCGATGGATTGATCGGTCTGTGCTGGGCGGAACCCTGCATAATGTCCGTTATAGGGTTGACCTGGATGAGAGCTTTTTTGCTAACCCCATGCTCACGTCAGAGCGGTTGCAATTGGACTTTGATGTCCAAGACGGGATCGTGCGCTACATTACAACGATGGATCCGATCGAGGAGACTTACGGCTCAGGGCGTGTTGATGGAAACCGCTTTGGATTTGTCTTAGCTTCAGGCCGGATCAATGATGTTGATATCGTTGGCGGCGATATTAATATTCCAAGACTGACGCCCAAAGGCGGCGATATTTTGATTTCAGCGGAGGCCAAGGGGCCAGCGAGCTCACTTTTAAGGCTGATCAATCAACCGCCATTTGGATATTTGGATCGTTACGGCGTTGAGGCAGACGGGTTTGGCGGGACGGCCAATGTCACTGTCAACGTCAAGCGGCCTTTACTGGAGTTTTTCGACCCGGACCGCGTTGAATATAGCGTTGACGGCACATTTACGGATGCCAGTGCGCCGTTCAGCCTCGGCGGATTTAAAGTCTATGACGCGGACGTCACGGTTCGCGCCGGCAAGGAGGGCTTGTTTGTCGAGGGCCCGGTCAATCTCGGTCCATGGCGCGCCAATCTGTCATGGGCGGAGCGCTATGGCCAAAATGGTGAGCCGACACGCTACAAGGTTTCAGGATTAATGAACCGCAAGACCTTGGACGGTTTCGGCGTTGGGTTCCGTGAGTTCTTCGGCGGTGACATTGATGTTGATATCGAGGCGTCGGGCAAAGGCCTAGAGATTGCCGAAGCGATCGTCGATGTCGGCTTGGATCAGGCCGAGATTACATTTGGGGATATTTGGTCTAAGTCCAAGGGGGATATTGGCCGGATTAGAGCAACTCTCGCGCGAGGCGATGAGGGATTTTCGATCCCGAAGCTAACGATGCAAGCACCGGGTCTCGACTTAGGGGGCTCGATCCAACTCAGGGCCGGCATGGCATTGCAAGAAGCCCGTCTCGACACGGCTAAAATTGATGGGCTAATTGATGGGCGGCTCGTTCTGTCGCGCGATGATATCGCGAACCGTCTGGCCTTAGATGCGAGCGGAGACAGACTCGATATTTCTGCCTTTGTTGCGCAAGCCTTGGCCCGTGCGGGAGGCGAGACGAACAATATTCCGCTATCGTTTGACGCGGCGTTCGATGAGATCATTCTGTCGCCCGGATACGCGCTTGAACAAGGCACAATGAGCTACCGTCACAATGGGGATGCGGTTGAACAGCTATCCCTTCAGGGCGCGCGCGACAGCGGTCCGCTAAGAGTTCAGCTTGAACAAATTGAATTGGGGAGCCGCGAAGCCACTTTAATTGTGCCAGATGTTTCAGAGGCGGCCTCAAAAATTCTCGGCTTAAATGCGACGCAGGGTGGGGCACTAACCATCAAGGCGTCACTGCCAGAAACGGGTGTCGTCGGGGCTGTTATCGGTCAGGCTGTTGCGACTGACCTCACCGTGCAGAACGCACCGTTTCTCGCGCAAATTCTGTCGCTCGCCTCATTGACAGGCATTGTCGACACTTTGTCCGGCGGCGGGTTGAGCTTTGATGAGTTGGTCTTTGATTTCGCCCTCCAAGACAGAATATTATCGGTTCGCGACGCGAAAATGCGCGGCCCTGCGATCGGCATGACAGGGGAAGGTGATATTGGTCTGGACGATAAGACGGTTGATTTTAGCGGGACAGTAGTGCCTGCTTATACGGCGAATTCACTGTTGGGCGACATTCCGCTTATCGGTGATCTTCTGATTGGGAAGGACGGCGAAGGCGTGTTCGCAGTCACCTACGCCGTCAAAGGCCCCTATTCCAGCGCGCTCATTTCAATCAATCCGTTGTCGGCTTTGACCCCGGGATTCATTCGCGGAATTTTCCGTGAAAGTCGCGATGAGTTACCTGAAAGTGTGATCAAAGATATTGAGGCGGTCCGCCCGCCCGAGGTCGAATCGCGAGATTAAGTATGAGGGTTTAACCTCTTGTAATCAAACGTATCAAATACTTCGAATTAAGGCGTGGCGCTTCTTGCCGACAGACAGTTTCACAACGCCGTCGCGAATGTCATCGGCGCTGAGGATCGCCTCATGGGACGCGACAGCCGTGTCATTGATCTTTAATGCCCCGGCTTTGATATGGCGGCGGGCTTCCCCATTTGAAGTCGCTAAACCTGCGGTGACTGCGGCGCTCAAAATGCCCATGCCAATCAAATCGTCTTGTGCAACATCGGTCGTCGGTAAGCCTGCTGCAGCGCCACCGGCAAAGGTCTCAAGCGCGGTCGCCTTCGCAAGCTCTGCCGCTTTTTGACCATGGAGTAGCGCTGTAGCTTCATCCGCAAGCTTGGTCTTGGCGACATTGATGTCTGCCCCGTCCATCGTCTCATATGTGGCAACCTCTTCAAGCGAGAGATCGGTGAAAAGCCGCATGAATTTTCCAACGTCAGCATCATCAGCATTGCGCCAAAACTGCCAATATTCGTATGGGCTGCGGGTGAAGGCTTCGCCGAGGGCCGGATCGCCATTGAGCCAGACCGCGCCGTCCGCCGTCTTGCCCATTTTCCCGCCCGAAGCGGTGGTGATTAGCGGCGTCGTAAAGCCAAAGACTTCTTGGCCTTCGAGACGACGCGTCAGATCGACGCCCGTCGTGATATTGCCCCACTGGTCGGACCCCCCGAGTTGCAGGCGGCAATTGTAGCGACGGTTCAGCTCGACGAAATCATAGCTTTGCAGCAGCGGGTAGTTGAATTCGAGGAACGTCATCGGCTGTTCGTTTTCCAGCCGACGTTTGACTGTATCCATCGTCACCATGCGGTTGATGGTAAACTCTGTCCCGACTGTGCGGAGGAAATCAATATAGCCCAACCCGTTCAGCCAATCATCATTGTCGACCATGATGGCTGCATTTGGACCGTCGAAATCGAGAAATTTGGCGAACACTTGTCGAATGCCATCTTTATTGGCGTCGATTTGATCTTGGGTCAGCATCTGGCGGGATTTATCTTTGCCAGAGGGGTCCCCGATTTTCGTCGTGCCGCCCCCGAGCAGCACAATCGGTGTGCCGCCAGATTTTTGCAAAATCCGTAGCATCATGATCTGCACGAGCGAGCCGACATGCAAGGACGGGGCGGTGCAATCAAAGCCGATATAGCCCGTCACGCCGCCTTGTGCGGTTTCATCCAGCCCAGCCTCATTGGTGCACTGATAGAGAAAGCCGCGCTCCGTTAGCGTTGTCATCAGGTCTGATTTATACTGTGTCATAGGGCGCGGCTTCTAATTGGCTCGCAGATTGTGTCAAAGGGGTTATGGGAAGTCGATGAGCAAAATCTACAGAGCCCTAGGATTAATGAGTGGCACGTCACTCGACGGTGTGGATGCGGCTGTAATTGAAACGGATGGTGAGCAGATCCAAAAATTTGGACCCAGCCTGACGGTGCCATACACGCCTGAACAGCGACAAACTCTGATAGATGCGACGCAAGCGGCGCTCGCGTGGGACTTTAAGGGTCCCGCGCCGAACATCTTTGCCGAAGCGGAAGACGCGCTAGATACGGCCCATCGGATCGCTATTCGGGCGTTAGAGGCGGGGGCGGTGGATCTGATCGGGTATCACGGGCAAACGGTTCTGCACCGCCCGGACCGTCTCAAGACGCTGCAACTCGGTCGCGGGCAGGGATTAGCTCAAACTTTTGGGTGTTCCGTTGTGTTCGACTTTCGCTCTGCCGACGTGGCCTCCGGCGGGCAGGGCGCGCCGCTCGCGCCGATCTACCATCAAGCCTTGGTCGATTTTGCTAAGCTGCCGGGAACTACGGCTGTGCTGAATCTTGGCGGCGTCGGCAATGTCACGCTCGTGACGGGCAATGATTTGCTCGCCAGCGACACGGGACCCGCCAATGGCCCACTCGATAGTTTTCTTGAAAGCCGAGGTGTCAGCATGGACCGCGACGGGGATATATCCCGTGTCGGCATGCCGGACTTTGTTCTGATCGAACGGTGGTTGGCCTCCACCTTCTTCCAAAGGTCATGGCCGAAGTCAGCAGACCGCTATGATTTCAATGTATTAGATGACTTAGTTAATGTTAAGACTCACGACGGCGCGGCGACGCTCTGCGCTTTTACGGCCTTGTCTGCGGCGCGAACAATTCGTCAGATGGGCGTGACGCCGGACCGGGTGATCATATGCGGTGGGGGTCGCCGGAACCCAACGATCATGACGATGTTACGGTTGGAGCTAGCGTGTCCTGTTATGCCGGCCGAAGCCGTCGGGTGGGATAGCGATGCAATTGAAGCGCAAGCCTTTGCCTATCTGGCGGTGCGGGTCATGCGCGGTCTGCCAAACAGCTACCCGACAACAACGGGCGTGCCGACGCCAATGGTCGGGGGGAAAATTGCTTGTCCCATATAAAAAAGCCCCGACCTAAACAGGGGCTTTTTAAAGTTAAGATCTGGAATGAGGCGCTTAGCCTTCCAGCAACCGCTGTTCCCGCGGCGGTGAATAGCGTGGGTCAAGATGCACATCGAGATAGTCTTCGATGACTTCCAGCGTCTCTTCGAGATGATGCGTGTAGAAATGGTCGGCCCCTTCAATCAGGTGCGGCGTGATGATGTGACCTTTTTGGACACGAATTTTTTCAACGATTCGCACGACATCTTCATGCGGCACAATCGGGTCTTCATCGCCGTAAGTGATGAGGCCAGAGGCCGGGCAGGGCGCGAGGAATGAAAAATCATAAGTGTTGGTCGGCAGGCTCATCGAAATGAAGCCCGCAACTTCGGGACGACGCATCAAGAGCTGCATGCCGATCCAGGCACCAAAGCTATAGCCGGAGACCCAAGAAAACGGCGCGTTCTGGTTAAAGCTCTGCATCCAATCCAGCGCGTAAGCCGCATCCTGCAATTCGCCTTGGCCATTGTCATATGTGCCCATAGACCGACCAATACCGCGGAAGTTAAACCGCAAGACGGAGAAACCTCGACGCTTATACTGCTCATACATGGCGACAGGAATGCGGTGATCCATATGGCCGCCCGCTTTGGGGTGGGGCGATAGGATTAGGGCGCACGGCGCAGCGGGATCATCAGCTGGGTGATAACGGCCTTCGAGACGGCCTTCAGGACCGGCAAAAATGACTTCAGGCATAAGGGGGGCGCTCTATTAAACTATGCACAAATGCCTAGGCGGCTCTGCGCTGTTATTCTTGACTAAATTGGTCGGAAACCTTACGTTACCGTCTTAATCAAGATGTATATGGTCTTGCAGCAGCCCCTAACAAGGAGGCGGCCATATTGCAAAAAAAATGGCAGTCGCGTCACGATTTGGACAGGATTTAAGTGAAACTTAGCGCAAAAGGACGAACGGCGGTGACCGCCGTGGCTGATCTGGCCACTCAAACCGCGCTTTGCGGTCCGGGTTCGCGTGTGCGCTTGAACGAAATCGCCGAGCGGCAGGGACTGAGTCAGTCGTTCCTTGAGCAAGTCTTCGCCGATCTCCGCCGCGCCGGGCTGGTTGATAGCAAACGGGGGCCGACGGGGGGCTACGCCCTGACCCGTTCGGCGAGCGATATGGCTGTGTCTGATATTATTGCCGCCGTGGAAGAAGAAGTTCGCGCCCACGGCTGTCGCCCGGATATGGCGCTTGGGTGCACAGGGCGGACGGCAAAATGCTTGACACATAGCCTCTGGGGGGCGCTAGAAGACCATATTGGCGGCTTTCTTAGCGCCGTGACCGTGCAAATGGTTGTCGATGGCGAGCTGCCGCGATGAGCCCCCAAACTCCAGAAAAAGTGTATCTCGATCATAACGCGACCAGCCCCGCGCCGCAGTCGGTCATTGACGCGGTCAGTCACGCCATGGGCGTGATCGGCAATGCGTCCGCGCAACACGCTCACGGCCGCGCCGCTGCGAGCCTCATCGCCGAGGCGCGTGAAGCGGTCGGTATGGCGATGGGTCAATGTGCGCAGGATGTCCTGTTTACGGGGTCGGGCACGGAAGCGCTGAACACGGCGATTCATTCGGCGGTTGCGAGCGGCTGCAAACATCTGCTGATCTCATCGCTCGATCATCCCGCCACCATTATGGCGGCGGAAGCGAGTGGCGCGCATGTGACGCTGCTGCCTGCGACGGCGTCCGGACAAACGGATATGGACGCGCTGGCCGCTATTTTGACCGATTGGGACGCTGGCGAAGGCCGACCGTTCCTGTCGATGGTCGCCGCCAATAGCGAAACGGGCGTCATCCAAGACACGGACCGTGCGATTGATCTTATGCAAGACGCGGGCGGTCTCACGCTCATCGATGCGGTGCAGGCAATGGGCAAATTGCCGATGAATTACCCCGCCGATTACGTTGCCGTCTCCGCCCATAAAATCGGCGGGCCGCAAGGCGTTGGCGCGCTCTATGTCTCGCCCGACGCGCCGTTTACCTCACTGCTCCGTGGCGGCGGGCAAGAACGCCGGCGTCGCGCAGGCACACTGAATACGGCGGGTATTGCCGGGTTTGGCGCGGCCGCCACGGATATGGACGCTCGTCTCTCCGGCACAGCTGCTTTGCGCGATGCGCTGGAAGCCGCTCTGCTTGAGATTGACCCGGACACGGTGATCTTTGGCACTCACGAGGCCCGACTGCCAAACACGCTGTTTATCTCCGCGCCCGGCCTGCGCGCCATGACGGCGATGATGAATTTTGACCTCGCGGGTATTAGCGTCAGCACGGGTACAGCCTGTTCCTCCGGCAAAGTCGGAGAAAGCAGAGCCCTTCGCGCGATGGGCCGTATTAAAGATGCACCGGACGGTGCGATCCGGATCAGTTTTGGTCCGGGCAACACGATGGATGATGTGCAGGCGGTCGCCACAGTATGGGCGACCCTGCGCAAGGCTCGAAAGGCCGCATGATGGAAGACGCCACAGTGAATGATAGCCGGGTCAAGGACGGCATTGATGCTGACACCGTTGAGGGCGTTCGCGCGCTTGAAGCGGATAAGTATAAATACGGTTTTAAATCCGACATTGAACAAGAGTTCGCGCCTAAAGGCCTGAACGAGGATATCGTCCGCTTTATCTCGGCCAAAAAAGACGAGCCGGACTGGCTGCTGGATTGGCGGCTCGAAGCCTATCGCCGTTGGCTGACCCTAGACGAGCCGAAATGGGCGATGGTCGACTATCCTGAAATCGATTTTCAAGACATGTATTACTATGCCTCGCCGGTGAAGAAAAAAGAGCTGGACTCGCTCGAAGATGTCGATCCGGACATCCTCGAAATCTACAATAAGCTCGGCATTTCCCTGAAAGAACAAGAAGTCCTCGCGGGCGTCAAAGGCGCGCCGAAAGTTGCTGTGGATGCTGTGTTCGACAGTGTTTCTGTCGTCACGACGTTCAAAAAAGAACTCGCCAAAGATGGCGTGATCTTTTGCTCCTTCTCAGAAGCCGTGAAAGAGCACCCAGAGCTTGTCCGCAAATATATGGGCTCGGTCGTGCCGCTGACGGATAATTACTACGCCACGCTCAATAATGCCGTCTTCTCGGACGGATCCTTCGTTTACATCCCACCGGGCGTGCGTTGCCCGATGGAGCTGTCGACTTATTTCCGCATGAATGCGCAAGGCACAGGCCAGTTTGAACGCACGCTGATCATCGCGGATGAGGGGTCTTACGTCTCCTATCTCGAAGGTTGCACGGCGCCGATGCGCGACGAAAACCAGCTTCACGCCGCGATTGTCGAAATCGTTGTGATGAAAGACGCTGAAGTGAAATATTCCACCGTGCAAAACTGGTGGCCGGGTGACAGCGAAGGCAAGGGCGGGGTCTATAATTTCGTCACCAAGCGCGCCGATTGCCGCGGTGATAATGCTAAAGTCAGCTGGACGCAGGTCGAAACGGGCTCTGCCGTCACGTGGAAATACCCCAGCTGCATTCTGCGCGGTGATAATAGCCAAGGCGAATTTTACTCCATCGCCATCACCAATGGGCATCAGCAAGCCGATACCGGCACAAAGATGATCCATCTGGGAAAGAACACCAAGTCGCGGGTGATTTCCAAAGGCATTAGTGCGGGCAAGTCCAATTCGACCTATCGCGGCCTAGTCAGCGCCCACCGCAAAGCGACAGGCGCGCGCAATTTCACGCAATGTGATAGCTTGCTGATCGGCGATCAATGCGGCGCGCACACCGTGCCCTATATTGAGAGCAGCACGCCCACCGCACAGTTTGAACATGAAGCCACGACATCGAAACTGTCGGACGAGCAGCTGTTTTACTGTCGCCAACGGGGCCTGACGGAAGAAGACGCGGTCGCGCTGCTGGTCAATGGGTTCTGCCGAGATGTGTTGCAAAAGCTGCCGATGGAATTTGCGGTCGAAGCACAAAAACTCGTCGCCATCTCGCTCGAAGGGAGCGTCGGCTAATGTCTGCGTCTCCAACGGACAGCAAAACACGCAAGGGTCTCGTCTGGATTATCGGCGGGGTCGGCGCGGCTTTGATTGCGGCAATGCTGATTGTCAAAATTTGGTTTGCGACGACCGTGTTCATGCTGATCGATGAGGCAGCTGTTGCGGCGGCGTCTGAGCCTCTCGATCCGGAAGAACTTGTCGTGCGCGAGATGGTCACCCCTGTCTCCCCGGGAACGCCCGTGATGCCAACCGCGACACCGGCTCTAGACCCGTCAGATTATTCCCGCGATCTCGCGCGCTTCATCCCGATTGAGGTGGGCATGGACCGTTATCTCGCCAAGGATGAGTTGCTACTGCATTATAATTCAGAGCCGATCAGCGAAAATCCGGAAGCCCGCGCGAAGGTCAGCTCGAATGAGCAGATAATCGACGGCGCGACGCTGTTTGTCATCCGCCGCAGCGGCATGGCCGACGATTCGGTTGCGGCTGAGGAAACGTTTGCGCTGTTTAATGGCGATGTGTTGGTCGATTTCGGCTCTCGTATTCAATGTCGCCGCGGCGATGCTCCCCATCAATGGACGACGAACCTCTGTCCGTAAGGAAATGACAATGGCTAAAAAGAAACCTGAACCTAAACGGAAACTGATCGCGCTCTCCGAAGGTGAAAAGACCTATTCCATGAGCCGTGCCGTCGTACAGGGCGATTGGTGTTTCGTGTCCGGTACAGTCGGCTATGACTATTCCAACGGCGAAATGCCCGAAAGCGCGGCGCAGCAGGCGATGAACACCTTCACCAACATCCAAGCCGCGCTAAAAGCGGGTGGGTTTGAGCTCGGTCACACGGTCCGTGTGCAATATACGCTGTCCGATCGTGCCCACATCAACACGGTCTTGCCGATCATCAATCAGCATTTCGGCAATATCCTGCCGGCGGCGACGATGGTGATCGCGGATTTAGTCGATGAGCGGATGAAGGTCGAAATCGAAGTGACGGCGTTTCGCGGCTAAAGCCAACTCGCCTCAGGCCGACTTGATCGGCCTGTCCATGGCAGAATAACGACAGATTGCACCATGGACCCGCCGATCAAGTCGGCGGGCGTCGGAATAAACGAAGGTCCAGCGTGACACGCAACTAGAGAATCAATGATCCAGAAAATCAACATATCCGAGAAGTTCGACCTGATTACTGAGCATTTCCGCCCGAAAACGGTCACGGAATTGAACGGGCAAGCGTTTCAGCTGGCCAAGATCAAAGGCGACTATCCGTGGCATGCCCATGCGGAGGAGGACGAAATGTTCTTCTGCTGGAAAGGCGCGTTTACGCTCGACATCGAAGGCCAAGACAGTGTGGAAGTCGGGGAGGGCGAATGTATCACCGTCCCTAAAGGCATCCGCCACCGCCCCCGCGCCGCAGAGGAATGCTGGATTTTCCTGATTGAGCCTGTCGGGACGAAGAATAGCGGTGATGCAGCCGTTGACGCAAAATATGACGCGCCTGTGGGGGCTTGGGTGTGATGGTCCCATTTCACACATCACTCTCTGCCGTCTCAGGCCGACTTGATCGGCCTGCCCATCGTGCGATGGCTGACCCTGAATGCGATTCACGGACAGCATGGGTCATGGACCCGCCGATCAAGGCGGCGGGAGTCGTGAGTGAGGTGAGGTCACGGAAAACTTTAAGGGCTAAGTCATGAGCCTAAAGACCGTCACAATGTATCGCCCCGTCGGCAAAAACGAGTTGGCGTTAATCGAGCAGAACGGATTTACCGCTTATCCGCCACGCTTGCCGGGTCAGCCGATCTTTTACCCTGTGTTGAACGAAGGGTATGCGCGCCAAATCGCCAAGGACTGGAACTCACGGATCAACGCGGACAAAGAGGGCTATGTCACGCGTTTCGCTGTCCACGCGGATGTAGCTTCCAAATATAAGCCTGAGATCGTAGGCGCAAAAGAACACGAAGAAATCTGGGTTCCGGCAGAAGATCTGCCGGCCTTTAACAACGCCATCATCGGTAAGATCGAAGTGATCGTAAAATACGCTGAAGATCAATTGGTCTGGGAAAGATAATGCTTAAAATAACCAACCTCACCGCCACCGTCGATGACGGCGCGAAGACCATTCTCAACGGGCTGTCGCTCGCTGTCCCTGCGGGGGAAGTGCATGCCATTATGGGGCCGAACGGGGCGGGGAAATCGACCTTGTCTTATGTGCTGACCGGGCGGGACGGCTATGACGTCACGGACGGGACTGTGACCTTGAACGGCGAAGACCTGCTGGAGATGGAACCGGAAGAGCGCGCCGCTAAAGGCCTGTTCCTATCGTTCCAATATCCGCTGGAAATTCCCGGCGTCCCGACGCTGACCTTCCTGCGCACGGCCATGAACGCGCAGCTAAAAGCGCGCGGTGAGGGGCCAATCAGCGCGCCGGACTTTATGAAAAAAGCCCGCGCGCTCGGCAAACAGCTAAAAATGTCGCCGGAAATGCTCCGCCGTCCGCTCAATGTCGGCTTCTCCGGCGGTGAGAAAAAGCGCATGGAGATTTTCCAAATGATGATGCTGGAGCCAAGCTTCCTGGTCATGGACGAAACTGATTCCGGCCTCGACGTTGATGCGCTGCGCATTGTCGCGGACGGGGTGAACGCGCTGCGTTCCCCGGATCGCGGGATGTTGATCATCACTCACTATCAGCGCTTGCTCGATTATATCGTGCCGGACGCGGTGCATGTGTTGTCGGGCGGTCAAATCAAGGCCAGCGGCGACGCCAACCTTGCCAAGACGCTCGAGAAAGAGGGCTATGACGCGTATGTTTGATCAGCTCCCCCATCGCGGCCTCGAAGAATGGAAATGGTCCGACATTAAGAATGCCGTGACTGCACAAAAACCCGTCGGGTTTGATGCCCCCATGTCTGTTGCAATCTTCGGTCCTGAAGCGATGGATCAGCGCGGACTCAGTCTCGTCGGTCCCGACATATCGGATAATCCTGACCCCATGGGCCAGATCGCGGCCGCTTATGCGCAGGGCGTTACGTCCATCGTCGTGCCGGAGGGCGAAATCTATGAAAAGCCGCTCGAAATCCGTGATCTGGACAGTGGAAATGCGCAAATTCAAATCGAAATTAGCCAAGGCGCGTCGCTGCATGTCGAAGAACATCACAGCTCTGACGCGGGCTTCGTCAATCTCGATATTCGCTATATTGTGCGCGAAGGCGGCTCGCTGACCCGCTCTGTCGTGACGCAGGACGGGGCCGACGTCATTCGCCATGTGCGCGCGTCCGTGACGCTCTGGGCCAATGCGACGTTCAAACAGACGCAGCTGACCTTTGGTTCGGCGCTGACGCGTCTGGAAACCCGGGTCGCCTGTATGGGCCAGGTCGAGATTGACATGTCCGGCGCGTATCTGCTCGCCGATAAACGCCACGCCGATATCACCAACTATATCGACTTCGCGACACCGGGCTCCACCGTTCGCGACTCTGTCGCGGGCGTCGTGACGGATAAAGCGCGCGGCGTGTTTCAAGGGAAGTTCCACGTCCGCCGCCCGGCGCAGCAGACCGATGCGGTCATGCGTCATGACGCGCTGATGCTCTCAGACACAGCCAAGATCAACGCCAAGCCAGAGCTCGAAATCTACGCCGATGACGTGCTCTGCGAACATGGCAACACCATTGGGCAATTGGATGAGCAAGCGATGTTCTACATGCGCCAACGCGGTATCCCGAAAGCGCAAGCGCGCGCGCTGCTGATCGAAGCCTTCGTTGTTGCGCGTTTGGGTGAGGATGAAGCCATGGTCG
The DNA here is from genome assembly GCA_051251645.1 of Litorimonas sp. GTDB lineage: Bacteria > Pseudomonadota > Alphaproteobacteria > Caulobacterales > Maricaulaceae > Litorimonas. The sequence goes on from JBPOEY010000001.1 coordinate 933,013, forward strand.
CGTTGGTGCGCAACTGGTTGGACGACCAAGCATGAGCCTCGCTCTCGCCGCCGCTGTCGGGTCCGTCCTGCTGCTGATCGCTTCGCAAGTGCGGCGGCGTATGTCGGGCGATGGGCTATGGCTTGATTGGCTGATCAAGGGGTTGATCGTTATTGTGATCACGCTTGTTGGGGCGTATTTCTATCAACGGTTAATGCCATGAGTGGATTTGACGTCCAGTTATGATGGATTTTTGGCTTCCATTTATAGTTGCTATGACCGTACCATTCGTTCCCGCAATTCTTGGGACACGGTGGTTAAATTCAATGACAGAAAACGGGCGAAGCCCTCTGTTTAGTTTCAATATTGGTTTAGTAATCTACATTGTTTCTATGAACCTAATTTTTCTTTTCTATGATTTCATTGGTATCTCATGAATCTTGATTTCGACATCCAATCCATCCGAACCCAATTCCCGATCCTCGCACGGGAAATCAACGGCTATCCGCTGGCCTATCTCGATAATGCTGCCTCGGCGCAGAAGCCAAACGCGGTAATGGATGCGATGGTCGGGCAGACGCGCTCGGCTTACGCTAATGTTCACCGCGGGCTGCACACGATGGCCAATGAGACGACGGAAAGCTTTGAGGCGGCGCGGACGACGGTCGCGACGTTCCTGAACGCGCCATCGACGGATAATATCGTCTTTACGCGCGGCGCGACGGAGGCCTTAAACCTTTGCGCTTACGGCCTCGCGCACCTCATCCAGCCGGGTGACGAGATCGTCCTGACCGAGATGGAACATCATTCCAATATCGTGCCGTGGCACTTCTTGCGCGAACGCTATGGCGCGGTGCTGAAGTTCATTCCGGTTCAGTCAGATGGCACACTCAACATGAAGGTGTTCCGCGAAACCATTGGAATAAAAACGAAAATCGTGTCCGTCGTTCACATGTCTAACGTGCTCGGCACGGTCAATGACATTGCGGAGATCGCGCGCTGGGCCAAGGCGGCGGGCGCGGTGATGATTTCTGACGGGACGCAAGCGGCGGTGCATATGGACGTCGATGTGCAAGCACTCGGCGTCGATCTCTATGCCATGACAGGCCATAAGCTCTACGGTCCCACCGCTATCGGCGCGCTTTACGGCACGTCCGATATTCTCGAGCGGATGCAGCCCTTTAACGGCGGCGGTGAGATGATCGAAGATGTCTATCTCGACCGGATTACCTATGCCGACGCCCCCGCCAAATTTGAAGCCGGGACACCGCCAATTTTAGAGGCCATCGGCCTCGGCGCAGCGATTAACTGGATTACGCAATATGATATGGCCGACGTGCATCTGCACGAAATGGCATGTTATAATCTCGCCCGTGACGGGTTGCGCGATATGAATAGCGTGCAGGTTTTCGGCGAAGCGACGAACAAAGGCCCCGTGCTGGCGTTTAACCTCCACGGCGCGCACGCCCATGATATGGCGCAAATTCTCGACAAATACGGCGTCGCCGTGCGGGCCGGACAACATTGCACCCAACCGTTGATGAAACGCTTTGATGTGCACTCAACGGTGCGGGCGAGCTTTGGGATTTACAACACGTTGGATGAGGCCGAGCGCTTCGTCGCTGCAGTGAAAAAGGCGGCGCTCTTCCTTGGCTGACCAAAACACCCTATATTGGATCTTGTAATGGACAATGTAACAGACAGAGCGCGCCAAGCGGAAGCCATGGCCAATTCCCAAATCCCCGGCTACGTGCCAGAAAATAAGGGGGCGGATAAGCCTGCGCGGGAGACTCAGAGCCCCTCCAAAAACCCGCCCGTGGCCGTGACACCGGATCGGGACGTCATTGATCTGTCCGGCGCACCGATTGAGGCGCCAACCGACGCTGAAATCGCCCGCATCACCCATGATGTGGTTGAGCAAATCAAAACGGTTTACGATCCAGAAATTCCGACGGACATTTATGAATTGGGCCTTATTTATAAGGTTGAATTGGAAGATGATCGCACTCTGCTGGTTGATATGACCCTCACGGCACCGGGATGCCCTGTCGCGGGCGAAATGCCCGTGTGGGTGCAAGAAGCCTGTCAACGCGTTGACGGTATCCGCCGCGTCGAAGTCTCGATGGTGTTTGATCCGCCGTGGACGCCGGATCGGATGAGCGAAGAAGCCCGCCTTGATTTGAACATGTTATGAGCCTGAAAGATCGTATGATTTCTGAAAGCCGACGCGCCCGACCTAAGCTGGTGACCCTCACGGACGCCGCCGCCGATCAGGTGCGCGACATCTTGGCGGAACGCGGCGAAGGCTTCCTGCGCGTGGGCGTCAAAAATGGCGGCTGCGCGGGCATGGAATATATGATGGATTACGTGTCCGAGCCCGCCAAATTTGACGAAGTCGTCGAGGATAAGGGTGTGAAAATCGTTGTCGATGCGAAAGCGGTCTTGTTCATTCTCGGCGCGACCGTCGATCATGAAACGACTCTGCTCCACAGCAAGTTCATCTTCCGGAACCCGAACCAAACGGATGCGTGTGGTTGCGGCGAAAGCGTCACGATTGTGCCTGCAATGGGCTGATCAACTGCAGCGCCTAAATTACAAAGCCTGGATCGACGATCGCTCTGAACGCTGACTTCGCAGACCCGTCCCGATCGTATAAGAGGGGCATATTACGTCGATCTATGGGAAAACTGTTCAACCAAGACTGCGCGTCTGTAATACCCCACGTTGTGACAGACGTAACGCTCGGACGCGACGCGAACCCGGCGTAAAGATCGCGGTACTTTTGGGCTTGATCATCAATCACGGCTTGCGGGACGTTATTGCCATAATCGGCAGCGCAATTTGTCTGCGATTCGAAACAGGACCGCGGGTCACTATAAATTGAGATGTCCAGTTCAGTGATATGGTTGAGTAATCCCATAAATTGGTTATCGACATCATCAATCGCTGCGAGAACATCCGCCGTGGGCGTAGCCGCTTGAATGTGCATCTGATGCCCGACCCCATCAATCGGAATACCGCGATCCTGCAGGTCTTTGACGACTTGTAATAACCTCCCGCGCTTACCCACGAGTTCCGTGTTGTAGTCATTGATAAATAGACGCGCGTCAGGGTCCGCTTTGCGCGCGGCCTTAAAAACCCAATCAATATACTCCGGCCCGCCCGCCGCCTGATACCAATTTGAATTGCGGTAGGGTGCTGTGGGCCCGTCATCATCGCTGATCACTTCATTCACGACGTCCCAGGCGAATACGCGGCCTTTGAAATGGGTGACCACATCTGTGACATATTTTTCTAAACGGGCCCTGATTTCTGCGCGTGTGCCTTGGAAGAAATAGTCAGGGGTCGCGCGGTGCCACAGCAGCGTGTGGCCTCGGAGGGCCATATTATTGGCGTCAGCGAAGGCGAGCAAACTGTCAGCGGCCTCAAACGTATACGTGTTTTCTGTTGGCGCGAGAGCCTGCGGCTTCATGACATTTTCAGCCGTGATTGCATTGAATTGATCTTTGAGAATATCGGAGTCCGTTAGACCGTCCGAAAGTTGTGATGGTTCTACCGCTGCCCCCACGACGAACTTATTTCTATAAGTGTCACGGAAGATACCAATCGGAGGGACGTATACCAGAGTTGTCGGCCCGGCCACCAAAGGCGGCGTCACACCGGACTTTGGGGTTACGGACACACTGCTGCCACCACCGCATCCACTCATAGTGAGGCCAGCGACCCCGGCGAGTAGTCTTAATCGATCTCGTGCCGTGAACTCCACAATTGTCCTCATCGATCCTGCAGCCCCTTGTTAGGCTATCATGAATGATCGATTTTGACAGACTATGGGATTTTGACAAGATAAAGTCTGGGTGGTTTGGTCGTCGCGCGTTCTCTTACTGTCGAGATCAGTCGCTGAAGAACCTCCAAAGGTCGCAAAAGCGTAATAATGCGGCAGTGTGAGGGGGCTTAGGCCTTGTAGATGGCACGTCCATTTTCAACCGTAATTGTCGTTGCAGAATATTCTTCCGTCCCGATATAAACGGTGTTCACGACACCTTCCTTATGGATCACGGCTCTGACAGCACCGATGCGGTTTCCGTCCGTATGATAGACCGTAATTCCTGTTGTCACTGATGTTACCGGTTTCGACACGAAATACTCAGGCAGATCGGTCACGCTAGGTGTCGCGAGGTTCCTGACTGATTCGACCGCTTGGTCAGCGTAGACGACGGATGATCCGGCAAAAACGGTGGCGACGGCGATGAGTGTGGCGGCGATTTTCATAATAATCTCTGCAGGTGATCTTGAGCTTACTTAACGCTGTGAAACTCAGACAGTTCCCACAGTCGATTGCGAACCGTGTGATTTCCTCCATCATTATGCAGTTGTCTTTGCTGGCGTTTCAATTTGTCCCTCCGACGTATCGGTAGAACGGATCATCAACCAACTCTCTATTAAATTCCTCAGGAACGCCGTCAGAGCGGCAATCGACACAACCCCATCCCCGCTCACCCAAACCGTGGTCTGTTAGTCTCACCCGCTTCGGACACGAGAGAGGCATTATTCTCATGCTGGCGGGGGTTTGGTGGACTGGACGGCGGGCGAGGTAATGCGGCGCGCGCGGTTCCATCCGGCAAAGCGACTGATGAGGGTTATGAGTGCGCCGTGAGTGGCTTGGGTGAAAGCCAAAGTCGTGCACCCCTGCATAACCCGAGGCAGGCGCACGCGGCGTCGAAAGCGCCGCGTGCGTCTAACTTCTCCCGACGTGTGCCCACGGGGCCGTTGGCAGACACAGCGTTTTGACCGGGTGCGTCCACCGAGCGCGCGGGCTCTGCTCTGTGTAAATCGGTTCTATTTTGCTCTACCCGTCACGGGGTAGCGCCCGCGCTCGTGTCACTTATCGACACTCACGCGAACTTGCCGACGCCTCGATGCGCGGTTGAACGTGGCCGCCTGCCTTGAGACTAAAGCGTAATCTTCCCTCGGACCAGCTCATCATAATCGGCGGCGAGTGTTTTGATCGTGTCGCAGACGGTGAAGTCATTGCCGTCAATATCTCGCACAGGCGTGACTTCGGCGGCGGTGCCGACCACGAAACAGCCTTGGAAATAAGGGATTTCGCTGGGGTAGATATCGCGACGATGGACTTTAATGCCGCGCTTCTCGGCCAGTTTGATCACCGTGTCATAGGTAATGCCTTCGAGCAGAATATCATTAGTCGGCGTGTGCAATTCTCCATCGCGCACAAAAAAGATATGCGCGCCCGTGCATTCCGCGACGCGGCCGCGATAATCATACATAAGCGCATCATCCCAGCCTGTGGCAACGGCTTTGTCCTTGGCCAAGGTGCAAATCATATACAGGCCAGCGGCCTTGGATTTACAGGGCGCTGAGTCAGGGGCTGGACGTTTCCAATCGGAAATCATCAAGCGAATGCCCTTCATTTTGTCCGGAAAGTAATTGCCCCAATGCCATGTTGCGACGGCCAAATGGATGACATTGTTTTTGGAGGCGACGCCCATCATTTCCGAGCCGCGCCACGCGACAGGACGAACATAGGCGTCGGACAGCCCAGATTTCGCAAGTGTATCACGACACGCCTGATCGATTTGCTCGACCGTGTAGGGAATTTCATAGCCAACCAATTCAGCCGATTTTTTCAATCGGGTCGAATGGTCTGTCAGCCGAAAGATTTCACCGTCATAGGCGCGGTTACCTTCAAATACAGCCGCGCCGTAATGCAGCGAGTGGGTTAGGATGTGCACTTTCGCGTCGCGCCAGTCGACGAATTCGCCATCGACCCAGATATGGCCGTCACGATCGTGATAGGGATTTTCCAACATTCGAAGATTCTCCGTTAACCTGTCGCATTCTTGACTTGGAGCGCGCCAAGTCAACCGTCATAAGGGCCTGGAAGGAATATTATTTTGGAACAGCAAGCCACATATCTCGATCGAAGCGATACACATGTGCTCGTGATCGATGACGACGACCGTATTCGCGATCTGCTCTCCCGCTATTTGGGGCGGGCTGGGTATCGCGTCTCCTCAGCGAAAGATGCGGCGGATGCGCGCGCGAAGATGGCGGGGATCGAATATGACCTGCTGATCGTCGATGTCATGATGCCGGGCGAAGACGGTGTCAGCCTCGTCGCTGACTTGCGAGAACATAGCGATATCCCTGTGATCTTGCTCACGGCACTCGGTGATCCAGCGCACCGGATCAGAGGGCTTAAGGCGGGGGCCGATGATTATTTGCCAAAACCGTTTGAGCCCGAAGAGTTATTGCTTCGCATGGATGCTATTTTCCGGCGCACAGGACGCAAGATGGTCAGCGATAAGATTAGCTTTGGAGAGCTTGTCTATGATCTCAAGCAAAGCGTTTTGACCCGTCGCGGTCAAATCGTTCGGCTGACGACGAGTGAGACGACGCTGCTCGACCTCTTGGCGCGCCAAGGCGGGGGGACCGTGTCGCGTTACGTGTTGTCGGAAAACGTCAACGGGGAAAGCGAGCGCGCCGTTGACGTGCAAATGACCCGGCTTCGCCGCAAGCTAGAAGAAAATCCATCAGAGCCGCGCTATCTGCTGACTGTTCGGGGCAAGGGCTACCGCCTTGTCGCGGAACCGGAGACTGAGCACTGATATGGCGCTAAAGCTACGCCAGATCGCTCCCAAGTCGATCTTTGGGCGGAGCGTGCTGATTATCATTCTGCCGATCATCGTGATGCAGATGATCGTCGCCTATATTTTCTTCAATGCGCATTGGGCAACTGTGACGGCGAACCTAACCGAGTCAGTGGCTGCCGATGTCGCCGTTGCAACCCAGCTTTATAGCCGCGACCCAACTGCGGCGAATGCGGATGCGTTAGATGTTTTGCTCCGCCCGGATATGCAGCTCTCCGTGCGCCTCAAGCCGGGTGAAACCCTGCCGATATCGCGGCGTCGCAATGTTTTTTCAGTGCTTGATCAATCCATCGGGCGGGCGTTATCGAATGCCATTGATCTTCCGTTCTGGTTTGACACGACGCGATACCCGAACCATGTCGACATTCGTGTGCAGGTTGATGAGGGCGTATTGCAGTTTTACGCTGCGCGAGACCGCGTGTTTGCGCCGACCGGATTTGTGTTCATCTTCTGGCTCGTCACTGCGACCATTATGATGACGCTTGTGTCGGTGCTCTATATTCGACGTCAAAGTATTCCCATCCGCGAGTTGGCAGATGCGGCGGATGCGTTTGGTAAGGGCCAAGATATTGGTGCGTATAAACCGCACGGGGCGGCTGAAGTGCGGCGCGCGGGTCAATCCTTCCTCAAGATGCGGCAACGTATCCGTCGTCATTTGGACCAACGGACTTTGATGCTGGCGGGCGTTAGTCATGATCTACGCACACCGCTGACGCGGTTGAAGTTGGCACTGTCCATGGCGGAGACAAAAGAAGATATCAGCGATGCGAAGCGGGATTTGGACGAGATGGAGGCGATGCTCTCGGCCTATCTCGATTTCGCCCATGGCGCCGGGCAGGGCGCGCCGGAGGATTTAGACTTGGGAGATTTCCTCGCCGGGATTGCTGACGCCGAAGACATTCAAGCAACGGTTGCGGAGCCCGTCGAAATCGAAGCGCGTCCTCAACAATTGCGGCGGGCAGTTACGAACTTGATCCAAAATGCGCGCAAATATGCCGGTGAACCCCAAGTCGTGCTGGAGATGACGGAGAGCCACGTTCAGATACATGTTGATGATGCGGGCGATGGTATCCCGGAACATATGCGCGAAGAAGTGCTTCGGCCCTTTGCGCGGCTGGATAAAGCCCGCACGCAGAATATCGAAGGCGTTGGGCTTGGTCTGGCTGTCGCCCGGGATATTGCACAGATTCATGGCGGGCGGCTTAAGCTTGATGATAGTCCAGCCGGCGGCCTGCGGGCAACAATCCAACTGCCGCGTTAGGATCGGGGGCTGCCTTGTCGGGATCTATTCGGAGAGTTCGCGGGCCCGAGCGACCGCCGCTTCGACAGCCCGGCGCATTAATGGGCCTTGTCCATCGTCAGCCATAAGCACGTCGAGCGCGGCTTGGGTCGTCCCACCGGGAGAGGTAACGGCTTCGCGTAATTCCGTCGGTGACCGATCGGACGCTTCGAGCAAGGCGCTGGCGCCGATAATCGTTTCGCGGGCCAGTTGCGCGGCAACATCCGGCGGTAAACCGATAGATTGTGCGGCTTTGGCAAGGGCTTCACAGAGATGAAACACGTAGGCTGGACCGGAACCAGAGACCGCTGTCACGGCGTTGATTTGTTCGTCGGAGTCTATTCGGATCACTTTACCGCTTGCGCCCAACAGCGCTTCGACCGCGTCAACTTTGTCCGCAGCAAGCGCGGCATCGGCCACAAAAGCGGTCACGCCTTTGCCAATCGCGGCAGGCGTATTGGGCATAGCGCGAACAATATCGGCTCCGGGAAAAGCGTCTTTCAGGGCGCGGATTGAGACGCCTGCCATAATAGAAATGATGGTAACATTCTCGCTAAGCGCATCACTCAGTTGGCGACGCATTTGCGGGAACATTTGCGGCTTGATGGCGAGAAGGACTATCTGGGTATTGCGAGGTATGGAGCCGAAATCTGGTAAGTGCTTGGCTCCACGCTCAATCGCATAGACGGCTTCAACACCGGGATTAGGGTCTATTATTGCTAGATTACGCGCATTGACGAGTGAGCTTCGAAGCCAGCCAGAGAGCAGGGCTCCGCCCATATTGCCCGCGCCAACGATGAGATGGGTTTGCGCCATAAGAGTTCGCTAGCCGTGAGACGCAATATCCACAAGGGCTTCTGCAAGTGCGTCCTCAGGAGTCTTTCCGGCCCAGATGACATATTGGGCAGCCGGATAGCCGCGTTCAGCAGCGTCCAAGGCTTGGCTCATAAGGTCGAGCGCTTGATCGATTCCGATCTTTGCCCCGCCGCGCAAGGACACAGCATGGCGATAGACGAGGGTGCTATTGCGTTGCCAAAAATCGAAATGCCCTGCGCTGAGCTGCTCATTCAAGAGCGACAGGAGACGACAAATTGAATCGGTGCGTCCGCCAGGGACTTTTCCATCAAAGAGGATGAACAAGGAGAGCTGCTCTTCTGCAGCATTCCAAGAGAGAGAGAGGTCGTGATCACACCATAAGCCTGTGAGGCTGACATGGACTTCATTCTCACCAATACATTCATAGGCGTAGTTCTCAGCCGTCGCGATGCGCACGAACGTCTCGATCGGATTGGCGCGCACGGTTGAGACAGCCTTGAGGCTTGGAAGTGGCCGGATACATCTGTCGTCGGCGAAAGCCATTTAAAATCCTACGAATCTCTTAACGTAAGCGCTAAGCAATTTCGTAGGCGTGACAAGTTTTCGACCTAAGTCGCGTGTTGATAACCAGATATAGCGGTTAACATTAACCTGTTGGTAGCGTTTCGTTCCAGATGGGATGTTTGGTCATGATTCGTTTAAAACGCTCCGATTGCACCCAGTGCTCTAACCATCGGATCAATCCTGACGGGGATGATGTAGTCCACCAGTCAGGCTCCACAGCCGCAAACTGCCGCACGAAAGGGAAGGTCGCAATATCAAGCAGGCGTGGACGGTCTCCGCGCAAAAACTTTGTGGTTTCGAGCGGTAGCGCGAGGTCCGACAGGGCGACCATCGCCTCTCGACGATAATTTGTGTCAACGGCACCGCGTGGGACGGAGGGATTATAGCGGCTGGCATATTTATAGCGGTCAAGTTTATCTTTGAAATCCGACAAAAAACTTTCTGCATTTAATCGGTCTTGATGCCCGTCCGTCAGCCAACCCTCAGGGTCGTTCTGCGAAAGCGCCCAAATCATAATGGCGAGGCTTTCATCAAGAACGCCCGTATCGGTTACCAAGACGGGGACGGTCCCTTTGGGTGATGCCGCCAACATCGCGGCGGGCTTGTCCCGCAAGAGAATTTCTCGATGGTCAACCGTGATGCCAGCAACATCTAAAGCCATGCGCGCGCGCATGGCGAAAGGACATCGGCGAAAAGAATATAGGGTTGGTAGGCTCACGCCTTGCGTCCTAAATGGGGTTCATTGCGCTGTTTTGCGAGATCAATTTGACGCTGACGTTCTTCGAAACGCGTAACGTCTGTGTTGGGTGTAAAGCAATGCGGACAAGAGACGCCTTTGACATAATGGGGCGATTGGCAATCGCCTGGCGACAGCGGTGTTCGGCACGCAAAACACTGCGTCCAATCTGTTTCCGATAGACCGTGACCTACGGCGACTCTTTGATCAAATACGAAGCAATCACCGCGCCACAAGCTGCTCTCTTCCGCCTGTGTTTCGAGATATTTCAAAATACCGCCCTTGAGGTGCATCACATCCGAAAATCCTTCAGACAGCATGTAAGAAGAGGCTTTCTCGCATCGAATACCGCCGGTGCAGAACATCGCCACACGTTTGCCTTCTAGTTGGTCGCGGTTTTGTTGCACCCATGTGGGAAAGTCGCGGAAGGAGTCCGTCTCCGGGTCGATCGCGCCCGCAAACGTGCCGACGCCGATTTCGTAGCTGTTGCGTGTGTCGATAACGACCGTGTTGGGGTCGCTTATGACGCTATTCCATTGGTCCGGATCAACATATGTGCCGACCTGCTTGTTCGGATCCGTTCCTTCGACACCGAGCGTCACGATTTCACGTTTTAGTCGGACTTTAAAACGTAAGAAAGGTTGCTCTTCGCTATCGCTAAATTTGGCATCGAGCTCCGACAAGCGTGGATCAGCGCGAAGGTAATCAAGCAGGGCGTGAACGGCCGCATCAGAGCCAGCGACCGTGCCGTTGATCCCTTCGGTCGCGAGCAGGATCGTTCCGCGAATTCCAAGATGTTCGCCCATGGCTTTCAACCAAGGTTGCAGCGCAGCGTAATCCGGAAGGCTGACGAACTTATAGAGGGCGGCGACAGTGTAACGCATGATGGCGAGCTAGGCAGCCAACCTAATGGGGTCAACCATTGCGACCATCTCCATTGCGGCCTTCGGCGGTTTCAATGAGGCCTTCAAGAATGCCTGTGGCATCGAGAAAATCAAGTAAAGGCTGAGGCAGGCCTTCGCGGTCGAGCAAAGTGTAAACTTGCTCGCGGATGAGATTGGGGTCGTTGCATGTGCTTGCAAGCAATCGCAAATCACGAACGCCGCGACCCTCGGCCAGTTCTTTTTCGAGACTTTTTGCGGCATTCGAAAGGCGAAACATCTGAATAGGGCCGGGGGTGCGTCCGGTCATCCAGCTTTCTCCGACCGTGCGAAAAGCGCGTAAGGTTTTATCTAGCCGTGTCTCGATCCGTTCGACCGCGCGGTCAACCCGCGGTTCAATCCATGCGGCGGTGCAGACGTCTGCAGGATCAGGCGTGGTTGAGCACGCGCTCAGAACAATAAGGCAAGGAATAAGGATGCGACGCATTGAGGTCTCCGCTTTGGAAGACGCTACATACGCATCAGTCAGTCAATGGCAAAAGAAAGGCCCAGTTATGGCAACAATTTAAGATCTAAAAAATGTTTCCAGACTCGAGAAAGCCCATATCCATCGGTTCAGCGACGAGCATGGCCCAATAGGTTGAATATGTCGTGCGGGGTTCGTAAACCAGCGCAATGCCAAATTCTGAGACGTCCGGGCGGAGTAGATTTTCATTATGACCGGGGCTTTTTTGCCAAGCCTTAAAGACTTGATCCCAGCTTTTTTGCCCTGTGGCGACGTTTTCGCCTGCAATGGTAAAATTATAACCGACGCGGTGCGCGCGGTCCCCGTGGGAGGAGCCGTCTGTCCCGCTGTGGGATATAATTCCTGCTTTGGCGAGGTCATCGGCATGGATACGCGAGGCTTCGATCAAACGAGGTTCGATTGTGACGGGGTTCAGCCCGTAGCGGGCGCGGTAATTATTGAGGTCAGCGACGGCTTGACGGATATCAAGCGGCTGTGGTGGCACTTGTGGAAAGACGGGATTCGCGCCGAAGCCATTATTTAGTCGACAAACGGCCTCGGGTTTCGTCACATCAGGTTGATAGGTCACAGCGCCGCGGCAGTTCGGATCGGCTTTGCAAAGGGTGGAGCATTCACCGGGCAGGGTAATCGGAACAACTTTATAAGTCCCATCATCCGTCTTGAAAGTAATCTTGGACGCGATGGTTTTTGCGGATGCCGGTAGTATAGTTAGGGCCACCATAGGCAAAATTATCGCCGCAAATTTTCCCAACTTTGTGAAACTGAACATATTGGGCCCTCCGTGGATCAAAAAGCCACTAAGCAGGCTAAATCCTAGGAAATCGTTGAATTACCCGTTAAATATCAGCAATATTTGCGATGAGTTTAAGCAGTTTCCCCGTTGGGTTGTCTTACAACCACACTGCTCACCGACCGGCGCTCACAGATCCGCCGCCACCTGCGCCTGACGCCAAATCGCGTTCCTGCCGAAGGTCTGCTGCCAAACGCGCGTAAAAGGCCATGGTTTCAACGACTTTCGTATCGTCGACTTTGAGTTCAGGAACGCGAAGCAACTCCTCGTCTAAATCTTCATGAGCGCTACTCATGATCGCTTTCCACACATCAACAGGCAGTAGTCCGCCCGTAACTTCGTTCATTGCGCTATTATTGTCATTGCCCATCCATACGCCGGTGGTCATCTGGTTTGTAAAGCCGAGGAACCACGCGTCCCGGTAATCCTGCGATGTCCCGGTTTTTCCTCCGGCTAGCCGGGGCAGAAGGCGTGCACCGTGCGCGGTTCCGCTCTCAATAGTTTCCTGTAGCATCGCTGTCATTTGTTGGGCGTAGGGAATGGGGTAGACCCGCGCGCCTTCATCATCCCGCTTTGTATAGACAAGCTCTCCGCTGGTATTTTCGATCCTTTGAATAATGTAAGGACGGCGACGCACGCCTTCATTAGGGAAAACGGAATAAGCGCTGGTGAGCTCAAGCAGATTCACTTCTGAAACGCCGAGCGAGAGCGATAAGGTTGGGCGGAGTTCAGATTCAATGCCGAATCGTCGCGCTGTTTCGGCAATCCTGTCAGCCCCAACTTCCGATCCGACTTTGGCCGCAATCGTATTAATGGAGAGTTTGAGGGCTTCGCGCAGGGTCATTGGCCCCCGATAGCGCAGCGTGTAGTTTTTGGGTTGCCAGCCATTGATGTTAGTGGGTTGGTCCACGCGGACGGTTCCCGGCGTAAAGCCGTCTTCGAGCGCGGCAGCATAGACGAAGGTTTTAAAGCTAGACCCCGGTTGGCGTTGGGCCTGAATAGTTCGGTTGAACTTGCTGTCACTATAGTTACGACCGCCAAGCATGACGCGAATGCCGCCTGTGGCATTGTCGAGTGTGACGACCGCGCCTTGTGAGACCTTCCGGCTCTTACCGCTGGCGTCGAGCACGTCGTTGAGGCTCGTGCTCGCTATGCGCATATAGTCAGCGTCGAGCGTTGTCGTCACGACAAGATCGGGATTGTTGAGACCGGCATAGTCGCGCGCTTGTTCAGCAATATAGTCAAATGCATAGCCCAATGTATCTTCATCGACACCGAGATTGGGTTCTTCAACGATTTCAGGCGGATTGGCGACGGCTGAATCATGTTCAGCTTGGGTGATATAAAGATTGGCGCGCATCCGACGTAACACCAGATGTGATCGGGTGAGGGCCCGCTCATAATGTCGACGTGGGTTAAAGCGGCTAGGCGCCTGCGCAAGTCCGGCGAGCATAGCTGCTTCCGAGAGGGTTAGGTCGCGAGCGCTTTTGCCAAAGTAAATCTGGCTCCCAGCTTCCGCGCCAAAAATCTGTGGGCCAAGGCTGACCCGGTTGATGTAAAGTTCGAGAATTTCAGGCTTAGATAGCACTGATTCCATGTCGCGCGCGAGCAAGGCTTCCTGAAATTTCCTCCGGTAGGTTTTTTCTGGCGTCAAAATCATAAGTTTGACGAGCTGTTGAGTGAGGGTGGAGCCGCCTTGGCTGCGTCCACCGGACCGCGCATTACTCACCAGCGCACGCAAAATCGCGCGGTTGTCGACGCCTTCATGTTCGAAAAACCGTTCATCTTCGATCGCCAACACGGCATTCGGAAGATGCGCTGGCATATCATCTAATTTGAGCGGCTGACCAATCCAAGGGCCGCGATGACCAATCATGCGACCTTTATGGTCAATTAGGGTGACCGTATCTTGTAGATTGAGCTGCCACATCGTTTCCTTGTCCGGCAGCGACGGTAAGCCATCTAGCAGATAGGCGCGACCAAATACGAAGGTTGCCGCGCTTGTTGCGGTCAGAAATGCGAGAATCCCCAGCGCCCAGGCAGAGCGACGCCTGCGATGGCTTGTCTCCACAACATTGATATCAGCCCGATAGGTCGCCATAGGGCCGCTTACCCGGCTTTTCGCTGCTTGATAACCGCATTCATCATGACCGACCCGATACACCCAAAGCCTTTCTGGCAAACTAAGACGCTGGCAGAAATGTCAGCGCCAGAATGGGAAAGCCTGTGCGATGGCTGCGGGAAATGTTGCCTGATCCGATTAGAGGACGATGAGACTGAGGAAATCTACACGACCGACGCACATTGCCAGCTGTTCGACAATGGCACGTGTCGCTGCTCGAACTATGAAAATCGCAAATCAATTGTCCATGATTGCGTGATTCTGAAGCCCGAAAATGTGGCTGCGTTGAAATGGATGCCGCGTACCTGTTCCTACCGCCTCCTCTCTGAAGGTGAGACCCTTCCGGAATGGCATCACCTTCGGAGTGGCTCTATGAACACGATTCATGCGGCTGGTATGAGCGTGCAGGGGGCCACGGTCAGCGAAGTGGGGCTAAGTGAAGATGAGCTTATGTCTCGTATTACCGTTTGGCCGGGTGAGCCGGGTTGGGATGACTAATCTTCCCTCAAAAGGTGAGAACGATTTGCAGTTGCGGATTGTTTTAAAGAATGCGGGTCTTTTCAACCCATAAGCGGATGAAACGTCGCAGTGTTCACCGCAGAATTCTACTGATTACGCCGTTGCAATGAGCAAACGCCCAAACTAGGTTCCGCTCGATTTCAAGGCCCACGCGAGTCATGTCGACGCGCGCCGACCTTAGTAAGCCTTTGAGGTTCGAATGCCCGATCTCTTGATCGAATATCTCCCCGTTGTGATGATGTTCTCCATTGCGTTGGTTCTGTCTCTCGCCTTTCTCGTCGTTCCTGCGGTCATTGCGCCGTCTGACCCGGATGCTGAGAAAGTCTCGACCTATGAGTGTGGGTTTGAGGCGTTTGACGATTCGCGCATGAAGTTTGACGTGCGTTTTTATCTCGTCGCGATCTTGTTCATCATTTTCGATATCGAAGTGGCCTTCCTCTTCCCCATCGCGGTCAGCTTGGACATTGTTGGGACGTATGGTTGGATCATTATGATGCTCTTCCTGCTCGAGCTCCTCGCGGGGCTTGTTTATGCATGGAAGATCGGCGCGTTGGATTGGGAATAGAACGATGGTTGATATTCTTTCACCGAACGGAACGTTAGCCCGCGACCTTGGCTCGCCGAGCTATAATCCCAGTATTCATGATGCGAGTTTTGATGGCCTGTCCGATCAACTGGCCGACAAAGGCTTTATCACGGCAGCATCTGACGACTTGATCACATGGGCGCGCACGGGCTCGCTGATGTGGATGACCTTTGGTCTCGCCTGTTGCGCCGTTGAGATGATGCAGGCGTCGATGCCGCGTTATGATCTGGAGCGGTTCGGCTTTGCCCCGCGCGCGTCCCCCCGACAGTCTGACGTGATGATCGTGGCGGGCACATTGACGAATAAAATGGCGCCGGCGCTCCGTAAAGTTTACGATCAAATGCCGAACCCGCGTTATGTGATTTCCATGGGCTCCTGCGCCAATGGTGGCGGCTATTACCACTATAGCTATTCGGTCGTGCGCGGCTGTGATCGGATTGTTCCGGTTGATGTTTATGTTCCCGGCTGTCCGCCAACCGCGGAAGCACTGATCTATGGTATTTTGCAACTGCAGAAGAAAATTCGTCGTGAGGGGAGCATTATCCGATGAGCGAGACCTCTTCTGATATGTGGGCCGATATTCGCGACCATATCGAGGCGCATCACGCCGAAGATATTCGCGACATGTCAGTCTCGCATGGTGAGTTGACGATTACGGTCCGGCGCGCCGCGATCCTCACGATCATTGGCTTTCTGCGCGATGATCCGATCTGCAAATTCAATCAGATGATTGATCTGTGCGGGGTCGATTACCCTGAACGTGCGCGCCGATTTGACGTTGTTTATCACTTGCTTAGCATGGCGCATAACACGCGCATCCGGGTTAAATGCACGACGGACGAAGAAACGCCCGTCATGTCTATCGTGTCGCTCTTCCCGAATGCCGATTGGTATGAGCGCGAAGCGTTTGACATGTATGGGATCGTCTTCGATCAGCATCCTGATTTGCGCCGAATTCTGACGGATTATGGCTTTGAGGGTCACCCTCTGCGCAAAGATTTCCCGCTGACGGGATTTGTCGAAGTTCGCTACGACGAAGAACGCAAAGAAGTGATCTATGAGCCTGTGACCTTGCAGCAGGAATACCGCAATTTTGACTTCTTATCCCCGTGGGAAGGCGCGAAATATATTCTGCCGGGCGATGAAAAGAGCGAGGCGGTGGAATAATGGTTTTGTCAAAATTCATTTCTACAATGGCCTTGATGTTGATTGCGGCTTCATTGTTTTATTCAAATTCAACCTCCGCCCAAGATTTCTCTGACCCGGCTGTGCAACAGGCAGAAGCGGCAAAAGCTGAAAAATATGCTAACTTGTTTGCCGTCAACGCTGACGGCATTGATAACGAGACAGTGTTGGAGTGTTCGCTCCATGGAAATCTCACTGTTAGAGCAGCGCTTCCATATTTTGAAAAAGGTGTCGTGTCTGCGCGACAAATGATGACTTTGAACACGACGCTTTTGGGGTGGTCTAAACTGCAAAAGTTGCGCTTTCCAGAGGAAGGTTTTTCTGCGGATGGCGCCCTCCATAAAGCTGTGAAATCCGGCGATGTCGATTCAACTATTTTATTAATGCGAAGTCTCGAAAAAGTTTGCGGCCAGCATTTTGATGGTGTGGTAAGGGCTGCGGAAAAGCGCGGTGAAGGATAATGGCCACGACTGAAGCCCTCATCACGGACGAGCAGGATCGTCGCTTTACGATTAACTTCGGACCGCAACACCCGGCAGCGCACGGCGTTTTGCGGCTGGTGTTGGAGCTGGAAGGCGAGATTGTGGAGCGGGTTGATCCGCATATTGGCTTGCTGCACCGAGGCACGGAAAAGCTTATCGAGCATAAAACATACCTGCAAGCGCTGCCCTATTTTGATCGTCTCGACTACGTTGCGCCGATGAATCAAGAGCATGCATTTTGCATCGCCATTGAGCGTTTAGCGGGCATCGACGTCCCGCGCCGGGCGTCTTTCATTCGCGTGATTTATTGCGAAATCGGGCGTATTCTCTCGCACCTACTCAACGTCACCACACAGGCGATGGATGTCGGCGCACTGACGCCGCCGCTGTGGGGCTTTGAAGAGCGCGAAAAGCTGATGGTGTTTTATGAGCGCGCGTGCGGCTCCCGTATGCACGCGAATTACTTCCGCCCTGGCGGTGTGCATCAGGATTTGCCGCCGCAATTGGTCGCGGACCTTCTGACATGGTGTGAGCAGTTCCCGGAGAAGCTCCAAGAAATCGAAACGCTGCTGACTGAAAACCGGATTTTCAAACAACGCAACGTCGATATCGGCGTGGTGTCGAAACAGGATTGCTATGATCTTGGCTTTACAGGCGTGATGGTGCGTGGCTCCGGCATTGCGTGGGATTTGCGCCGTAACCAGCCTTATGAAGTTTATAATGAGCTCGATTTCAAAATCCCGCTCGGCAAAAACGGCGATTGCTACGACCGCTATTTGTGCCGCGTTGATGAGATGTATGAGTCGGTCAAAATTATGAAGCAAGCGCTGGAAATGATGCCCGAAGGTCCCGTTATGACAACGGACAACAAATTCGTGCCGCCGCGTCGCGCCGAGATGAAACAATCGATGGAAGCGTTGATCCACCACTTCAAACATTACACGGAAGGGCTGAAAGTGCCCGAAGGCGAAGTCTACGCCGCTGTGGAGTGCCCCAAGGGTGAGTTCGGGGTTTACCTCGTGTCCGACGGCTCCAATCAGCCTTACCGTTGTAAAATTCGCGCGCCGGGCTTCCCGCATTTGGCCGCTATGGACTATCTCAATAAGGGTCACATGCTCGCTGACGTTTCCGCCATTATTGGCTCGCTCGATGTCGTGTTCGGGGAGATTGATCGATGAGCGCCCGTCGCCTCGCACCCGCCTCCGCCCAGCCGGTCAATGCCAGCCTGTCGGCTGCGGCCAAATCCGGCATTCTTGAGTGGACCAAGAAATATCCTGAGGGGCGTCAGCGCTCGGCTCTGATCCCTGCTTTGTGGATTGCGCAAAAAGACGCGAATGGCTGGTTGCCCGAAGCGATTTTGCGCGAAGTCGGCGACATGCTCGGCATGGCCTATATTCGCGTCTTTGAAGTCGCGACATTCTACACAATGTATAATCTCGCCCCGGTCGGGAAGTTTCATATCCAATTGTGCGGCACAACGCCGTGCTGGTTACGGGGCTCCGACGCGCTCAAGGACGTTTTGGCGCGCCGTGTTGGCCCACAAAACTCCGTTAGCGAAGACGGTAACTTTAGCTGGCTTGAGGTCGAGTGTTTGGGCGCGTGCGCCAATGCCCCGATGATGCAAGTCTCAACCGACGTCGATGAAGACCCGTATTACGAAGACCTAACCGCTGAGTCGTTAGAGGCAATTTTAGACGATTTCGCAGCGGGTAAAACGCCTGACCGTGGCCCGCAAAATGGCCGGATCAACTCTGCGCCCGAAGGTGGCCCTCAGACACTGAATTCTGCTGATCTCTATAAGAAAGCTCGCAAACTGACGAAGCTGCCCAATCAAAATGTTAAGGCAACACTTCATCGTCATGCCGATGAGTCTAAAGGCGTCATTGCGACGATTGCCGAGGCTTTGAATAAGCCGAAAAATTCTGGCCGTGATGTTCATCCTGATCCGAAAGAAAAGCGGGCGACGGTAGAGGGTGCGGCGCCACGCGCCTCTGAAAGCAAACCGTTTGCCGCGAAACCTAAGCGCGCAACGATGTCTGCCAGCAAAAAAACGGCTCAACCAAAAGTGCTCTATACAGACGGCCCGACGGACGGCGCCCCCGATGATCTGAAGAAAATCAAAGGGATTGGTCCGAAGTTTGAGAGTGATCTGAACGCTAAGGGCGTTTTTTATTATCGTCAGATCGCAGCGTGGAAGTCCAAAGACGTAAAAGCGGTCGAAGCGGTTATGGAAAAGTTCCCGGGCCGTATCACGCGTGATGAATGGGTGACGCAAGCCAAAGCTTTGGCGAAGGCGGCGTCATGAAGCAACGAAATCTTATATCCGCACTTTTGAACAGTTTTGCCTGTCTAGCATGGATGGCGTCGCTTATTCTGACCCCAAAAGAAGCTGGTTTTCCGTTTCTCTCTATCTTTGTGACGGCGATATTTGCGGCGGGCGCGACGTTCTTCTGGGTGGCTTATATGCGTGAACGTAAGGCGTCAGAATTGACCCCCTCAAAATTACACGAGGGAGAGCTATAATGGTTCAGCTTCTCACAGACGAAGATCGTATCTTCAAAAACCTCTATGGCACGCAGGACTGGGGTCTGGACGGCGCGCGGCAACGCGGGGCCTGGGAGGGCACGGGCGCGATGTTGGAGCAGGGACGGGACTGGATTATTGATCAAGTCAAAGCCTCCGGCCTTCGGGGTCGCGGCGGTGCGGGTTTCCCGACGGGTTTGAAATGGTCCTTTATGCCCAAAGACGTGGGCGAACGTCCGCATTATCTCGTCGTCAATGCCGATGAGTCAGAGCCGGGCACGTGTAAAGACCGTGAAATGATGCGTCACGACCCGCATTTGTTGATCGAAGGCTGCCTTGTCGCAAGTTTTGCCATGCAGGCCCATGCGGCCTATATTTATCTGCGCGGCGAATATACGTTCGAGCGTCACCGCCTTCAGGCGGCTGTCGATCAGGCTTACGCTGCTGGATTGATCGGTAAAAATGCCTGTGGAACGGGTTGGGACTTTGATGTCTATGTCCATCACGGTGCGGGAGCCTATATTTGCGGTGAAGAAACCGCATTGCTCGAAAGCCTTGAAGGCAAAAAGGGACAGCCGCGGCTTAAGCCGCCATTCCCTGCCAACTCTGGCCTTTATGGTTGTCCGACGACCGTGAATAACGTCGAATCGATTGCTGTCGTGCCAACAATTTTGCGCAAAGGCGCAGAATGGTTTTCCAGTTTTGGGCGCGATAACAACAAAGGGACGAAAGTCTTTTCGATCTCCGGGCACGTCAATACGCCGTGTAATGTCGAAGAAGCGCTCTCCATCCCGCTGAAAACTCTGATCGAAACCCATGCGGGTGGCGTTCGGGGCGGGTGGGATAACCTCAAGGCGATCATTCCGGGCGGCTCATCTGTCCCGCTCTTGCCCAAAGAAATTTGCGATACAGTGCTGATGGATTTTGACGCTCTGCGTGAACATCAATCCGGGCTGGGAACGGCTGCTGTCATCGTGATGGATAATAGCACCGATATCGTCAAAGCGATTGCGCGTTTGAGCTACTTCTACAAACATGAAAGCTGTGGCCAGTGTACGCCGTGCCGCGAAGGCACAGGCTGGATGTGGCGTGTCATGGAACGCATGGTGCGCGGCGAAGCTGAAATTGGCGAAATCGATATGCTGCTCGATGTGACCAAACAAGTTGAAGGTCACACGATTTGTGCACTCGGCGACGCGGCGGCTTGGCCGATCCAAGGTCTTATCCGCCATTTCCGTCACGAGATTGAAGACCGGATTAATCTTTATCGCGCGAACCGTCCTGTGTTTGTGCAGGCTGCTGAATAGATATGACCGACCTCCGCAAAGTCAAAATCGACGGTGTCGAGCACGAAGTGCCAGCAGAATATACGCTGATGCAGGCGTGTGAAGAATATGGCGGCGCGGAAATTCCGCGCTTCTGTTACCATGAACGTCTGTCTGTGGCGGGGAACTGCCGCATGTGTCTGGTCGAATGGGAAGGCGCGCCAAAACCGCAAGCGTCCTGCGCGTTGCAAGTCAAAGACCTGCGCCCGAATCGCGATGGCTCTCCGGCTCATATTAAAACCAATTCTCCGCTAGTGAAAAAGGCCCGCGAAGGGGTGATGGAATTCCTGCTGATCAACCACCCGTTGGATTGCCCAATTTGCGATCAAGGCGGCGAGTGTGATTTGCAAGACCAAGCCATGGCATACGGCCGCGATTTCTCTCGTTTTGAAGAGAATAAACGCGCCGTTGATGACAAGCATATGGGTCCGCTCGTCAATACAATCATGACGCGCTGTATCCAATGTACGCGCTGTGTGCGCTTCATCACTGAAGTCGCGGGCGTGCCCGAGATCGGCCTCGTCAATCGTGGTGAAGACGCTGAAATCACAACCTATTTAGAAAAGTCTCTCACGTCAGAACTGTCCGGCAATGTGATTGATCTTTGCCCTGTCGGCGCGCTGACCTCCAAGCCTTACGCCTTTAACGCACGTCCGTGGGAGCTCGATAAAGTTGAGAGCGTCGACGTGATGGACGCTGTCGGTTCAAACATTCGGATTGATTCTCGCCGTGATGCCGTTTTGCGTATCCTGCCGATGATCAATGATGATGTGAATGAAGAATGGATTAGTGATAAGACACGCTTTGTGTGGGACGGTCTCGCCCGTCAGCGCCTTGACCGCCCGTTCATTCGTGAGAATGGCAATCTCCGTCAATCGGACTGGGACGAAGCGCTCGGCTTAGCGGCTAAAAAGCTCAAAGGCGACCCGAGCAAGACCGCGGCAATCGCGGGCGACCTCTGCGATGCTGAATCTATGTTTGCCCTTAAGGAGCTTATGGGCTCGCTGGGTGTTCAGAATATTGATTGTCGACAGGACGGCAGCTTAATTGGAACCGGCGCGCGGGAAGGTTATCTGTTCAACGCGTCTATCGCCGGGATCGACGAAGCTGATGCTATTCTGTTCATCGGTACAAACCCGCGTCTAGAAGCACCGATCATCAACGCGCGTATTCGCAAGCGTTGGATTACAGGTGATCTCGAAGTCGGAATGATCGGCGATACTGTCGATCTGACGTATGATTACCATCATGTTGGCTCGTCAGCGGCCGATCTCGCGACCTTTAGTCGGGCTCGTAAGGGCTTCGCGCCGATCTTCAAAAAAGCTGAAAATCCAATGGTTATTATTGGGGCAGGCGCTCTGGTTGGTGATGCAGGGCAAGCGTTGCTTGCGGCTTTGGCGAAGTTGATGTCCGGCCCAAAATTCGTTCGCGAAGGTTGGAATGCGCTGAACATTCTCCATACGGCTGCGGCCCGCGTTGGGGGACTTGACCTTGGTTTTGTACCGGGTGCAGAGGGCAAATCAACGGAGGCGATTTTGGCGGGTGCAGAGGCGGGCGAGATTGAGACTGTCTACCTTCTCGGGGCTGACGAATTCGATACTGAGCGCTTGAAAAATGCTTTCGTGATCTATCAGGGTCATCATGGTGATGCCGGCGCGCATGTCGCGGACATCATTCTTCCAGGTTGTGCCTATACGGAAAAAGACGGGCTTTACGTGAATACCGAAGGTCGTGTGCAGATGGGTATGCGCGCTGTGCCGCCTAAGGGCATGGCGAAAGAAGATTGGGCCATCATTCGTGCGCTGTCGGCCACGATTGGCCGCGTTCTGCCGTTCGATAGTCAGTCGGCACTCCGTGATCAGATGATTGAGAAGCACCCCACGTTCGGTGCGCTTGGCTATGCGCCAGGGGCAATGGCGGCGGCAGAGTTTGATTTATCTCAGCTCGGAACAGATGGCACGCTTTCAGATGCTCTGCTGAAGAGCCCGGTGACAGATTTCTATATGACCAATCCGATTGCGCGGGCCTCTAATGTCATGGCGGAATGTTCCGCTGGGGCAGGTGAGCCGACTTATTCGGAGGCCGCAGAATGATTGACCTCATTCAACTGCCGATCTTTCAAGCTGCGGCTGGAGATGCCTCTGGATGGGGTCTTTGGGTCGCGCTGAAGATGCTACAAGTTCTGGGTTTTGTCCTTGTACTCGCCTTGCTCGTCGCGGCACTCGTGCTCGCTGACCGTAAGATCTGGGCCGCTGTGCAAATGCGTCGAGGTCCGAATGTTGTGGGAGCATTTGGCTTGCTGCAAACCATGGCCGATGCGTTAAAATTCTTTTTCAAGGAAATCGTTGTTCCAGCGGGTTCAGACAAGTTTTTGTTTATCCTCGCGCCGCTGATTGCCCTTGTGATGGCTTTTCTCGCATGGGCTGTGATTCCGGTCGCAGAGGGGTGGGTAATTTCCGATATTAATGTTGGCGTTCTCTATGTCCTCGCGATCAGCTCGCTCGGCGTTTACGGCATCATCATTGGGGGTTGGGCCTCGAACTCGAAATATTCATTCATGGGTTCCCTACGCTCTGCCGCGCAAATGGTGTCTTATGAAGTGTCGATTGGTTTCATTATTCTGACGGTGATTTTTGTCACCGGATCCATGAACCTCACTGAAATCGTGAATACACAAGCCGGTGGGTTCTGGAACTGGAATATGTTCCGGCTGAATCCGTCGACGGAATTTGGCCTCGCAAATTACATCCTAACGCCCGTGCTGTTTTATATGGGCGTGATGTTCTTCATCAGCGCGCTGGCTGAAACAAATCGGCCGCCCTTTGATCTTCCGGAAGCGGAATCAGAACTCGTTGCCGGGTATCAGGTGGAGTATTCCTCCACGCCGTTTCTCATGTTTTTCTTCGCGGAATATGTGAACATCATGCTGCTCTCCGCCATGATGGTGATCCTGTTCTTGGGTGGCTGGCATGCGCCGATCGATATTGGTGTTCAGTTCCTGCCGGGCGTATTTTGGTTCTTCCTGAAAACCGCTTTCATCTTCTTTATGTTTGCGATGGTGAAAGCGATTGTGCCGCGTTACCGCTATGACCAATTGATGCGTCTGGGGTGGAAAGTGTTCCTTCCAACGTCCATCGTCGCCGTCATGATCGTGTCTGGCGTTGTTGTCTTTGCGGGAGCTGCCTGATGTCTCGTCTAAAACAACTTATTCGCGGGGCTTTACTGCTCGAATTTGTCAGTGCTTTTGCCCTGGCGATGCGGTTTTTCTTCCGCCCGAAAGTGACGCTGAACTATCCATTTGAAAAAGGACCTCTGAGCCCGCGCTTCCGCGGCGAACATGCGCTGCGTCGCTATGCCAGCGGCGAAGAGCGCTGTATCGCCTGTAAGCTTTGTGAAGCGATTTGCCCTGCGCAAGCGATTGTTATTGAAGCAGAACCGCGTCCGGACGGCTCGCGCCGTACGACGCGTTATGATATCGACATGGTCAAATGTATTTATTGCGGCCTGTGTCAGGAAGCGTGCCCCGTCGACGCAATTGTCGAAGGCCCAAACTACGAATTTGCCACTGAAACCCGAGAGGAGCTTTATTATGACAAAGAAAAGCTGCTCGCGAATGGGGACAGATGGGAAACTGAAATCGCCAAGAACCTAGAAATGGACGCGCCCTACCGTTAAGGGGGCGCGAATCCGCTGTTAGTTGACTGACGCGGACGAAAGAGAAGAGAGCCAGACGTGATCGCGGCCATCGCATTCTACATCCTCGCAACTGTTGCTATCGCTTCCGCCTTTATGGTGGTCGCGTCGCGAAACCCTGTGCACTCAGTGATGTTTCTCATCCTGACGTTTTTCAGCGCGGCTGGGCTCTTCATCCTGATGGGGGCTGAGTTCCTCGCGCTGCTTCTGGTCATGGTTTATGTTGGAGCGGTCGCCGTTCTCTTCCTCTTTGTTGTGATGATGCTCGACGTGGATTTTGCAGAATTGAAAAAAGGCTTTCTCTCCTACGCACCAATCGGAGCCATTGTTGCAGGCATCTTGTTGATTGAAATGATTACGTTGGGCGCGGCCTATTTCTCTGATGGTGGACGTCCGCTGGTCGTCACGGATAGTGCGATGAGCAATCTCGAAGCTTTTGGTGCTGTGCTTTACACGAAATATGCAGGCGCTTTCGAGGCGGCGGGCTTTATCCTGCTCGTCGCTATGATCGGCGCGATTGTATTGACATTGCGGGAGCGCGATGGCGTGCGCCGACAGGATGCAAATGCGCAAATGGCGCGGACACGCGAGGACGGGGTTGAACTCGTTGATATCGAACCTGGGCAGGGGCTCGGTTAGCCGGGTCCGGCTGGGAGGGAAAACATGGTCATCGGATTATCACATTACCTGATCGTTGCTGCGATGCTGTTTATCATTGGTGTCTTCGGCATTTTCGTGAATCGTAAAAATGTCATTGTCATCTTGATGTGCGTCGAGCTCATCCTTTTGGCTGTGAACATAAATTTCGTGGCGTTTTCGGCACATATGCCGGCCGCGCCGGGTGTGAATCCGATTGATGGGCAGATATTCGCCTTATTCATTCTCACCGTTGCCGCCGCTGAAGCCGCTGTCGGCCTCGCTATTCTTGTCGTTTACTTCCGCAACCGCGGTAACATTCAGGTCGAAGACGCTGACCTGATGAAGGGCTGATCTCTTGTTGTATCAGACGATCGTTTTTGCCCCGCTGATCGGGGCTATCATTGCCGGTGTCGCGGGCACGGGCTTTGGCGGATCACGCCTGCCTGAAAAAGGCAGCATGATAGTCACGACGGGACTATTATTTCTGTCGGCTATACTTTCTTGGCTCGCTTTCATGGGTATTGCCTTTGGCGACGCGCCAGACACAACAATTACGTTGATGCGTTGGTTGGACATTGGCGGGTTAAAAGCCAATTGGGCGCTCAAGATGGACACGCTAACGGCGGTGATGTTGATCGTCGTGACGACGGTGTCCTCGTTGGTTCACCTCTATAGCTGGGGCTATATGAGCGACGACAAATATAAGCCGCGCTTCTTTGCTTACCTGTCGCTGTTCACCTTCTTCATGCTGATGCTCGTCACCAGCGACAACTTCATCCAACTGTTCTTTGGCTGGGAAGGCGTCGGCCTCGCCAGTTACCTGTTGATTGGCTATTACTACAAAAAGCCCTCTGCCAATGCCGCGGCGATCAAAGCGTTTGTCACCAACCGGGTCGGCGACGTCGGTTTGGCGTTGGGTGTCATGACGATCTTTCTCGTCTTTGGTTCCGTTGAATTTGACGTTGTTTTCGCCGCGATTGCTGAGAATAGTGACCGTCGTCTCGAATTCCTCGGCTTTAATTTCAATGCGATGGAATTGATCGCCATGTTGCTCTTCATCGGCGCAATGGGGAAATCCGCGCAGTTCTTGCTCCATGTTTGGTTGCCTGACGCGATGGAAGGTCCGACCCCTGTGTCAGCGCTGATCCACGCGGCGACGATGGTGACGGCGGGTGTGTTCCTTGTCTGCCGGGCTTTCCCGATTTACGACGCGGCTCCGATCACAGCAGGTTTCATTACAGCGCTCGGCGCTTTCACAGCCTTCTTCGCGGCGACGGTCGGCTTGGTTCAGAATGATATCAAACGCGTTATCGCTTATTCGACCTGTTCGCAGCTGGGCTATATGTTCTTCGCGGCGGGTGTTGGCGCGTACAACGCGGCGATGTTCCATCTCTTCACCCACGCGTTTTTCAAGGCGCTCTTGTTCCTCGGGGCCGGGTCTGTGATTCATGCACTGCATCATGAACAAGATATGCGCAAAATGGGCGGGATTTGGCGCAAAGTTCCGTGGACCTATGCGGGTATGATCATTGGTACGCTGGCCCTAACGGGGATCGGCATGCCGTTGCTCGGTTGGGGTTTTGCCGGCTTCTTCTCGAAAGATGCCATTATCGAAGCGGCTTATGCCGTCGGGGCAGGCGGAGGGAATAATGCTGCGGTCTTTGCCTTCTGGATGGGGCTCATCGCGGCCTTTATGACGAGCTTCTACAGCTGGCGTCTCATCTTCATGACTTTCCACGGTCGCTTCCGGAGTGATCACCATACACTGGAACACGCGCATGAAAGTCCGTGGAGCATGCGAATCCCACTGATCGTGCTGTCGATTGGCGCGATCTTCGCTGGGGCCGTTTTCTATAAAAGCTTTATGTATGGCTATGGTGGCTTCTGGCACGGGGCTCTCCCTCTGGCGGGTGGAGATCATGCGGCTCTGGCGCCGACCAACCTCTTTGTCGCCGCTGAAGGCTACGAGAGTGCGGGCGAAGAGCAGGGTGGCGGTCATCATTTCCCGCTTTGGGTTCTGTTTTCGCCGCTTGTTGTGTCCATCTTGGGCTTTGTTTTGGCGTTCTTTATGTACCGCAATGGCGGAACAGAACGTCGGATTGCTCACGCCGCAGATACAGGCGGTTCGCCGCTTTATCGCTTCTTGCTCAACAAGTGGTATATAGACGAACTCTATGAAGTGACGCTTATTCGGGGCGCACGGAAGCTGGGTGACTTCTTCTGGAAAGTCATTGACGTCGGCATTGTCGACCGCTTTGGACCCAATGGGGTCGCATCCTTCACGGCAGGGGCGTCACGCCGTCTGTCGCGACTACAATCAGGTAAACTATTTCACTATGCCTTTGTCATGTTGATCGGCGTTGCCGTTCTTGTGATGATTGGCGTTCGTGGGCTGGGGGGTTAAGGCCGTGTTTTCGAACCTTCCTATTCTGCCGGCCTTGGTCGTCATTCCGTTGATCGGGGCTTTATTTCTCGCCCTTGTGTCTCGCTTGACCCGTGCCGATGGCCGTGAGCAGACTGAACGTAACGCCCCGCGGACGGCCCTTTTGGTCAGCTTGATCGTCTTACTCTTGTCTATAGTTCTTGTGATCGATTTTGATCCATCGAACCCAGGCTTCCAATTTGTCGATGAAGCGCCATGGCTCGGCAATGGCATCGACTTTCGTATGGGTGTCGACGGTATTTCCGTTCTCTTCATCGTTCTGACGGCGTTTCTGACCCCGCTCTGTATTTTGGCGTCAGAAACATCGATCAAGACACGCAAAGCCGATTACATGATCGCGTTCCTGCTCTTGGAAAGCCTCATGATTGGCGTGTTCTGTTCACTTGATCTGATCTTATTCTACATCTTCTTCGAAGCGGTGCTGATCCCGATGTTTATCATCATCGGCGTCTGGGGCGGGGCGAACCGGGTTTATGCGTCTTATAAATTCTTCCTCTACACACTGCTCGGCTCAGTCTTGATGCTGGCGGCGATACTGTGGCTCTACGCTCAGAGCGGAACGCAGTTTGGCGACCCTACTACGGACATGCGGGCGCTTAAGGAGCTAGACATTCCGGGTGGCGTTCAGACGTGGCTCTGGCTTGCGTTCTTTGCCTCATTCGCGGTCAAGATGCCAATGTGGCCCGTTCACACATGGTTGCCGGACGCGCACGTTCAGGCGCCGACTGCGGGTTCAGTTATTCTGGCGGGTATTTTGCTGAAGCTTGGTGGCTATGGCTTCTTGCGCTTCTCGCTGCCTTATTTTCCGGAGGCTTCGGTTCAATTCGCGCCGCTGATCTTCACCTTGTCGGTGATCGCGATTATCTACACGTCGCTGGTGGCTTACCGTCAGACGGATATGAAAAAGCTGATTGCTTATAGCTCTGTGGCTCACATGGGTTTTGTGACGATGGGAATTTTCACCTTCAACCTACAGGGTATCCAAGGCGGTATTTTTCAGATGATCAGCCACGGTCTGGTCTCTGGCGCACTCTTCTTCTGCGTTGGCGTAATTTACGACCGGATGCACACGCGTGATATCGCCTTTTATGGCGGTCTCGTGAAACGTATGCCGATCTTCGCGGCGTTCTTCTTGCTCTTTACGATGGCGAACGTCGGTTTGCCGGGCACGTCGGGTTTCGTCGGGGAAATCCTGACCATGATTGGCGCTTATCAAGTGAGCCCTTGGATCGCAGCAGGCGCTGCCCTCGGCATGATCCTATCGGCCATGTATGCGCTCCATCTTTATCGCGAGACGATCTTTGGCGAACAGATCAATGAGAAGCTCGACGTCATTACGGATGTCACGGCGCGCGAGTGGTTGATCCTAGGCTTGCTCGCTTTCTTCACCATATTGCTCGGCGTCTATCCGGCTTTGGTGACGGATGTGACTGAGGCGAGTGTCGCTCAACTGATTTCAGACTTCCAAGCGGACACATTCGTGCCCGCTTTGGCTGAGGGGAACTAAGATGGAAGCTGTGTCCCTCATGGCGCCGGAGCTTTTGCTTGCGGCTCAAACCGTTGTCGTTGTCGTGATGAGCCTGTTCGTTAAAGGTGAAAAACAAGCCGATGTGATGCGCTGGATCGCGATTGTTATGCTGGTCGCATTCGCGCTTATTGGCTTTGTTTTGGGTCGCCCTCAAGGCACGGCGTTTTATGGCTTGCTGAAGGTCGACGACTTTGGTCATTACGCCAAACTCATCATCGGTCTGACAGCCGCGCTCGCGCTCGTGTTCACCAAATCCTATTTCAAGGCCGAGAAGCTCGACCGGTTCGAATTTTCTGTGCTGATGATCTATGCTGTGCTCGGCATGTCGATTATGGTCAGTGCCAATAATTTGCTCGCGCTTTATATTGGTCTCGAACTGCAAGCCCTTGCGCTTTACATTATGGCCGCATTCAATCGTGATAGTTTGCGCTCGTCTGAGGCGGGGCTTAAATATTTTGTTCTCGGCGCTCTGTCGTCGGGTCTCCTGCTTTACGGTACGTCGATGATCTATGGCTTTACGGGCCATCTGGATTTCTCAGGTATTGCCGCCGCAATTGAAACGGGCGGTCTGAATGGTGGTCTTGTCGCCGGCATGGTCTTCATGATGTGCGGCTTGGCGTTTAAAATCTCTGCGGCGCCGTTCCATATGTGGACACCCGACGTTTACGAAGGATCACCCACACCGATCACAGGTTTCTTTGCGTCTGCACCGAAGTTTGCCGCTATGGCTTTGATCGCTCGCCTCTTGTTCGGTCCGCTTGAAGGCATGTTTGATCAGTGGCAGCAAATCGTCGCGTCGCTTGCGCTCGTGTCGATGTTTGTCGGCGCGATTGGCGCGCTTAGCCAGACCAATATTAAACGTTTGATGGCTTATTCCTCTATCGCAAATATGGGCTACGCGCTCGTGCCGCTTGCGGCTGGAACCGTGTTTGGCCTCAAAGGCATGCTGATTTTTATGACAATTTACGTCATCAGTTCGGTCGGTATCTTCGCCGCGATCCTACAAATGCGGATCCGCAACGGTATGGTTGAGCAGATTTCCGATTTGTCAGGCTTATCGCAGACCAACCGTCCCATGGCGTTGGTCCTGACCGTCTTCTTCTTCTCGCTGATGGGCATTCCGCCGCTGCTCGGATTTTTTGGTAAGTTGTTTGCCTTCTGGCCTGCGGTTGATGCCGGCCTGTGGTGGTTGGTCGTCGCAGCCTTGGTCGCGTCCGTCATTGGCGCATTTTACTATCTTCGTGTTATCAAGACGATGTGGTTTGATGAGCCAGCACAGGACTTTGTCGAAGCGCCCCGCTCTTTGCGTTGGATAACGACAGGTTCTGCTCTGACTTTGCTCTTGTTGTTTGCTCTGCCTTTCATCTCTATCCCTGCGCAAAATCTTCTCGATAGCGCAGCCGCGGCGCTCTTCTAGCTCTTGCAGTTCATCCATCTGGATAGCGTTGGCTCGACACAGGATGAGGCGCGCACGCTTTACACATCGGGTGAGCGCGGCCCGCTATGGGTGCGGGCGGATACTCAAACGCAAGGTCGTGGACGGCGTGACCGAACGTGGTCTAGCGTGTCTGGAAATTTGTTCGCCACGCTATTGCTGCCAAATTCGACAGACCCATCACAGTCTGCTTTGCACGGATTTGCCGCATCTCTTGCAATTGCGGATACGTTGAGGACTTATGATCCGCAGCGTCCTGTCACACTGAAGTGGCCAAACGATGCCATGATTGGCGGGGCAAAGATCAGTGGTTTGTTGATTGAGCGAGAAGCGGAAGCTCTTCTGATCGGGATCGGCATCAACCTCATATCTCACCCCAACAACACGCTCTACCCGGCGACGCATTTACTGCAGGAAATGAAGCCTGAAACTTTAGTCGCTGCTGAACCTCTTTTTACTGGGCCAGAATCAGTCCTCGCTCTTTTGTCTAGCCATGTGTTGCAACGGGTCGAAACTCTGCGCACGGAAGGATTTGATCCGATTCGTAAAGACTGGCTCGTTCACGCCCATCATCTTGGGAAATCAGTGACAGTGAATGGTCTCACGGGTGTATTCACAGACCTTGCACAGGATGGTGCGTTGTGTCTGATCCTGCCTGATGGCACAGAGAGCCGCGTCCATGCGGGCGACGTTGCCTTCGGATAAATCTATGTTGCTTGTCATTGATACCGGGAACACTAACACGCTGTTCGCTATTCATGACGGCAAAGACTGGGTCGGGGAATGGCGCATCGCAACGGATGCGGCGCGCACAGCGGATGAATTCGCGGTCTGGTTATATCAGCTTCTAACCATGTCGGACTTGTCGTTTGAAGACATTCAAGGCTGCGTGATTTCAACGGTCGTGCCACAATCCTTGTTCAATCAACGTAATTTGGTTCGACGGCACTTAGGGGTCGAGCCACTCGTTGTTGGTGAACCCGGTGTCGAGCTTGGCATTGGAATTCGCGTAGATAATCCATCCTCCGTTGGGGCAGATCGGCTTGTGACTGTTTTGGGCGCGGTGCAATCTTATGACGGCCCGCTGATCATCGTCGATAGCGGCACGGCAACAACATTTGATATTGTTTCAGGGGATCGCCATTTTGAAGGCGGTATTATTTGCCCGGGCATCAATCTCTCTATGCGGGCGTTGCACGAAGCCGCAGCGCAATTACCGCGGATCGAGATCCGTAAGCCTGAGAGGGTGATTGGCAAGGATACCGTATCCGCCATGCAATCCGGTGTGTTCTGGGGTTATATCGGCCTGATCGACGGGCTAGTAAGGCGCATTCGCGAAGAAGATGGGCGGGACTTTACCGTCATTGGAACAGGCGGCGTTGCCAGCCTGTTTGAAGGCGCGAGCAAAACAATCCAGCATTTTGATCCGAACTTAACGGTCCGGGGATTGCTGGAAATCTGGAAGTTGAATCGACCGAATGGCTAATCAAAAAGACGAATTTGTATTCCTGCCATTGGGTGGGTCCGGCGAAATTGGGATGAACCTGAACCTGTTTGGGTATGGCCGACCGTCCAAACGCAAATGGGTCATAGTTGATATTGGTGTGACGTTTGGCAATGCGGAAACACCGGGCGTTGATATTATCATGCCTGATACGGCTTATATCGAAGAGCATAAGCATGATTTGCTCGGCATCGTGCTAACGCATGCGCACGAAGATCATATGGGCGCTCTCGCGCGTTTATGGCCGCGTCTGCGTTGTCCCGTCTATGCGACACCCTTTACCATGTGGTTGGTCAAGGACCGCTTGGCGGAAGCCGGATTGCTCGACGAAGTCGAGCTGATTGAAATTCCGCTCAAGGGCAGCTTTGACCTCGGACCTTTCCAGTTTGATCTAATTTCGCTGACCCATTCTATTCCTGAACCGAACGCTCTCGCTATTCGCACAGAGCTCGGCATGGTGTTGCATACAGGCGATTGGAAGATTGATCCGAACCCGCAGATCGGTGAGGGCGTTGACGAAGACGCGCTCAAAGCAATTGGTGATGAAGGTGTTATTGCGATGATTTGCGATAGTACCAATGTGTTCTCGCCGGGCTTTAGTGGATCTGAAGAGGGGGTCCGCAAAGAGCTGACCAAGGTGATCGGTGAGCATAAGGACCGCGGCATGGCGGTTGCGACCTTCGCGTCGAATGTCGCGCGCCTGCAATCGATCATGTATGCCGCCAAAGAGAACAAAAGGTCTGTCTGTCTGATTGGTCGGTCAATGAAACGTATGACTGCGGCGGCCAAGGCCGTTGGAATGCTCACCGATGTTGGACATATTCTATCAGAGGACGAAGCGTCCGCTATGCCTGCGGGGCATGTTCTCTATCTTTGCACGGGAAGCCAAGGCGAACCGCGCGCGGCGCTATCGCGGATTGCAGAAGGGTCACACCGGACTGTTAAATTCAAATCTGGCGACGTTGTGATCTTCAGTTCCAAAATCATTCCTGGTAATGAGTTGGGTATCTTTGCCTTACAGAATGCTCTGGCCGACGATGGTGTGAAGATTATTACAGAAAAAGATCGTCCGATCCATGTGTCCGGCCACCCGAATCGTGATGAGCTTAAGACGATGTATGAATGGGTCCGGCCAGAGGTCGCGATCCCGGTTCACGGCGAGCGGCGCCATCTGTTAGAGCATGCCCGGTTTGCGAAAACTGTCGGCGCAACAACGTCTATTCCTGGCCGGAATGGCGAAATGATCCGGCTGGCCCCTAATGGCCCTAAAGTCATTGATATTGTCCCAACGGGCCGTCTTTATGAAGATGGCGGGAAGATCGTGTCCTCAACAGATGACGGCATGCGTTTGCGCCGTAAAATGGCCTATGCGGGTCATGTTGCTGTCAGTGTCGTAATCAATGAAAAAGGTCGCCTAATCAGCGGGCCAGAGCCCCGCATCAGTGGCTTTCCAGAAGGTGAGAATGGTGTTGTCATGGATGAGTTGCTCGATGCCGTTGCAGATATGGCCGAGCGGGCATTTAATGAACTTGCCCCGCGCGCGCGCAAGGATTTGGATGCCATTGAAGAAAAGCTGCGCGGTCGAGTTAAACGCGTTGTTCGTAACATGACTGACAAACGCTCTATCGTCGAAATCCACGCACATATGGTCAAAGGAGCCGGATAAATGATCGGTCCGCTCAACCATGTTGGGGTCGCTGTTCCGGATATTCGCAAGGCGATCGAATTTTACCGTGATGTGCTTGGCGCCACTGATATTACGGAGCCACAGCCGCTGCCGCCGCAAGGGGTGAGCTACGCTTTTGTAACACTGCCAAGCGGACAGATTGAGCTGATTGAACCCTATGGTGAAAAATCACCGATCCTGAAGTTTCTAGACCGTAATCCCAAAGGCGGGCAGCATCATGTCTGTTTCGAAGTCGACGACATTCATCTCGCGAAATCGACGATGGAAGCGCGCGGCATGCGCGTTTTGAATGAACCGCGTATCGGTGCGCATGGCACGCTCGTTGTGTTCCTCCATCCCGGAGATAGTGGGGGTGTGCTAATCGAACTCATGGAAACTCCCGAGGTTGAGCATTAGGCAACGGTCATGAATTGGTTCACGGGTCTTGCGTCGTTTCTCATCCTTTGGTGGCTTTCGCTCTTTATTGTCCTTCCATTCGGCGTTCGGGGGCAGGCCGAGGACGATTCGGTCGAGCCGGGAACAGAGCCAGGCGCGCCCGTGCGTCCCCGTATGGTTCGCAAGGCGCTATGGGCGACCGGGCTTGCTATTGTGTTCTTCCTGCTGCTCAACTGGATATTATCGACCGGATGGCTGACATGGGAGCGGATGGGTGTGATATTCGGGCTGGGTCCTGATAGTTAGCCAGTGTCATTTGAAATTCCCTGCAAGCGCTCGCTTGCTCGTTGGCGAGTGCACCGCTAAGCGCGCATAATGCGACTCTCACGCTATTTCCTTCCTCTTCTTAAAGAGACCCCGTCGGATGCGACGATTGCCAGCCATCAGCTGATGTTGCGTGCGGGGATGGTCCGGCAAAATAGTGCCGGTATCTACACCTGGCTTCCGCTCGGATTTAAAGTTCTTAAGAAGATCGAACAAATTGTTCGGGAAGAACAAAACCGGGCAGGCGCAGTCGAAATGCTGATGCCGACGATACAATCTGCAGATTTGTGGAAACAATCTGGGCGTTACGACGCATATGGTCCGGAAATGTTGCGGATTACGGATCGTCATGACCGTGACATGCTGTTTGGGCCGACCAACGAAGAAATGATAACAGATGTGTTTTCGTCTGATGTGCGATCCTACAAAGATTTACCCAAAATGCTGTACCATGTGCAGTGGAAATTCCGCGATGAACGGCGTCCACGCTTTGGTGTGATGCGCGGACGTGAGTTCCTTATGAAGGATGCTTATAGTTTTGATCTCACGCCTGAAGACGCACGCAGAAGCTACAATAAGATGTTCGTCGCTTATTTAAACACGTTCGACCGACTCGGCCTCAAGGCTATTCCGGTCCGCGCGGATACGGGCCCAATCGGCGGTGATCTATCGCATGAATTTGTGATCTTGGCCGATAGCGGTGAAAGCGCCGTTTATGCTCACCGTGATTTGGTCGAAATGGACGCGCCCGGAGTCGATATTGATTTTGACGGTGATCTGCAGGCAATCGTGGATCAACGCACGGCGCTTTATGCGGCTGCAGATGAGATGCATGATCCAGATGAATTCGCAGCAATCCCTGAAGAAAAACAAATGGAAGCGCGCGGCATTGAAGTCGGTCATATTTTCTATTTTGGCACGAAATATTCAGAGCCTTTCAATGCGAAAGTTCAAGGCCAAGACGGCAAGCCGACTTCTGTCGAAATGGGCAGCTACGGCATTGGTGTGTCGCGTCTTGTTGGCGGTATTATCGAAGCGAGCCATGATGATAATGGGATCATTTGGCCCGATGAAGTGTCGCCATTCGATGTCGGTATCATCAATTTGAAGGCGGGAGATGAGGCGTGCGACCGCGTTGCGGGTGACCTCTATGACAAGATGGTCGCGGCAGGTCTCGACCCCCTATATGATGACACATCAGACCGGGGCGGAGTCAAATTCTCGCGCATGGACCTGATTGGACTGCCTTGGCAAATTGTGATCGGACCGCGTGGTTTGAAAGAGGGTGTCGTTGAAATGAAACATCGTCGGTCGGGTGAACGAGAAAGTCTTTCTCCCGAAGCGGCTCTGGCTAAGCTAATAAACTAAACCATGGCCGAGGTTTCTCAAAACGCCCCATTCGGGTCTGTCGAGCGCAAGATTTCGATGCGCTATTTGCGTGCCAAGAAGACAAATGGCGGCGTTGGCTTTATTGCTGTCATCAGCTTCACTTGCATCATGCTCGCCATTGCCGCGATGATTACTATTATGTCGATCATGAACGGCTTTCGGGCTGATATGATCCGCCTGACTATCGGCAGTGAAGGTCACATTTATGTGCAGTCTGTGCAGCCGGACATCACTGTCGCTGAAATTGAAGCGCTAGAGCAGCGAATGCAGGCTATTCCGGGTGTCGAAAATGCGTTCCAGTTCACCCAGCATTTTACGGGTGTTCAGGCCAACGGCCAATTTGCATTGGCGCAAGTCATCGGGATCGCCAAAGATGATTTGATGGCATTTGAGCTAATTGCGGACGGCGTCATTCAAGGGGACCTTCGCTCGTTAGGCGAAGGCGAGGGCTCTGATCAGGCGATTGCCATTGGCTCAGCCATGGCGACTGGCCTTGGGCTTCAAGTTGGTGACCGTTTACTGGTCTACTCACCGCGCACGCGTCAGACGATTTCAGGCGCGGTTCCCGTTCGTAAAACTTATACGATTGGTGCGATTTTTGATGTTGGTCTATTTGTGACCAACCAAACGTATATTTATATGGATTTAGACGAAGCAACGCTGTTGTTTGAAGCTGGTGAAGTTCAGGGCGATATCCAACTGAGGCTTGAAGATCCTGACGAGATCGATGACTTACGCTCGGAGATATTTGATCAAGCGGGGCAGCCGATCCGGCAAATGACGTGGAAAGACCGCAATCAATCGACGGCGAGCGCACTGCGGGTCGAACAAGTGGCAATGCGTTTGATCTTTATGATTGTCGTGATCATCGCCGCATTCCCTGTGCTGGCCTCTATGATAATGCTGGTGAAAAACAAGTCACGCGATATTGCGATCTTGCGCACCATCGGCATGACACGCGCCGGTATTCTTCGGGTTTTCTTGATGAGCGGCGCCACAGTCGGAATTCTTGGAACGTTAGTGGGGTTGATCGTTGGCGTATTATTCTGTTTGAATTTATACTCGATCCAACTGTTCATCGAAGGCATCATGGGCGTACAATTGTTCCCGCAGGACGTTTACCAACTGACAGACCGTATTCCCGTTAAGATCGTTTGGACCGAGGTCACGTCTGTCGCCTTATGGGGCTTTATGATTTCCGCAATGGCGGTGTTCTGGCCCGCTTGGCAGGCCTCTAAGATCGATCCGGTAGAGGCCTTACGTTATGACTAGGCCCGTTCTTTCTGTTCGCAATCTACATCGTTCC
This sequence comes from Litorimonas sp., assembly GCA_051251645.1. Taxonomy (GTDB): domain Bacteria; phylum Pseudomonadota; class Alphaproteobacteria; order Caulobacterales; family Maricaulaceae; genus Litorimonas. The sequence continues at coordinate 970,320 of JBPOEY010000001.1, forward strand.
TATAAGTCCGGCGGTGGTTTGCTGAAGGTTCTCGCCGGGGCTGACATTGACATTTTTCCGGGTGAAATGGTCGGTCTAATTGGACCGTCAGGATCAGGTAAGTCGACCTTGCTGCATGCGGCGGGCCTGCTTGAGAAACCCAATGCGGGTGAAGTCTTTATCAATGGCCGCGAATGTTTGAAGCTGCCGGACGATGAACGCACCGCGATCCGGCGCGAACGGATCGGTATGGTCTATCAATTCCATCACTTGCAAAAGGAATTCACCGCAGAAGAAAATGTGATGATCCCGCAGATGATCGCCGGCAAGACCTCGCGGACGGCGCGGGCAGAATCCCAACGTCTTTTGATGGCAATGGGGCTGGGCGAACGTATGACACACCGGCCCAGTCAAATGTCTGGTGGTGAACAACAGCGTGTTGCGATTGCGCGCGCCCTTGCCAATAGACCGCAGGTTCTGCTGTCTGATGAGCCAACAGGTAACCTTGATCCAGCGACGAGTGCCGTCGTTTTTGATCAGCTTTACCAGCTCACCCGTCAGGAGGGCGTTGCGGCCCTTGTCGCGACTCACAACATGCAACTTGCGAGCTATATGGATCGTTTGTTGACCGTCCGCGAAGGCATGGTTGTGCCGTTTATTCCGGCGCCTGTTTCTTACTGATCACGTAGAACACCAAGCCCACGCCAATCAAAAAGAGCGCCGCGACGGCTGTCTTGGGTGATGTCGTAACGACATAAATCAATGTGAAGGCCGTAATCGCTAAATAGATCAGCGGAATAAGGGGATAGGCCGGAACCTTAAACGGGATCTCCGCCTTCGGCTCTTTCCTGCGTAGAATGAACAGTCCCAGCACCGCTAATAAGCTGTTGAAGGCTAAGAGGCTGCCCGCGAACACAATAATTGTCTCGAACGTCTGTGTAAGGACAAAGAACGTCGCGATTCCGCTTTGGAGCCAAACCGCATTGCGCGGAACCCCGTCTGCATTAGTTTTTGCTAACCAGCGAAGCGGATGAAAGTCTTCCCCGATGGCCTGCAATGCGCGCGGCCCCGCGAGCGTCATGGCTGAGACGGTGCTAATCAGCAGAAGGGCAAGCATACCGCCAGCGATTCGACCGCCGCCATCTCCGAAAATACCCCGCGCCGCAATATAACCAATTTCGACTTCCCCGCGCATAGACTCTATCGGGGCTGCACGGAGAAAAACGACGTGAAGCAGAATATAGAGAATGGCGACCAAGAGGGTGCCTTTGAGCAAGATGCCAGGCAGCGATTTTTGCGGCTCGGCTAATTCCCCTGAAATATAGGTCGCTGCATTCCAGCCTGTGTAAGCATAAGCCACATAGATGAGGGATACCGCGAAGGCGGGCGAGAGTAGGATCGCCCCGTCTTCGGATTGTGGCAGGAACGAGATCGGTTGCGGGTCCTGCACAAGGAACAGGCCTGCGGCGATGAATGCGATGATGAGAACCACTTTGATGGCCGTCAATCCGGTCTGTGAGTTTCCTGACATGCGCCGCGATCGCCCGTGTAGATTGCCCATTGTTAAGACTAGTGCGACCGCAATCGCCGTTTGCATCCTAGGGGTCATGTCCCACGGAAATACAGCGGCCATATATTTGGAAAAGGCGATCGCGACGGCGGCAATCGGGGCCGCAAACCCAATTGTTGCAGAAACCCATCCAGACACAAATCCGGCGGCAGGATGATAAATCTCACCGAGGAAATTATACTCGCCGCCAGATCGGGGGAGGCGGGTCCCGAGCTCAGCGTAGCTTAGCGCTCCGCAGAGGGCTGCTACACCCCCGATAATCCAGAGCATCAGGATCGCAAAAGGCGATGTAATATCGAGAAGCTGAAAGCCGAGCGAAGTGAACACGCCTGTGCCGATCATATTGGCAATGATGACGGCCATGGCCGTGCGCGGGCGGAAGGTGGCGCTCATATGTTCAACGTGTGGGCCAAGGCGTCATAAGGCAAGCACGCACTTATCCACACGGGATGACCCCGAATCAGGGAAAGAATTCCTAATCCGTTGACATAAGAACAAAGATAGAACAGAACAAAGTGGCAACATAGGAAGAGAAAAGGGGATAACCATGATGAAGCAGTTCGCGCAGGACCTCGGAGCCGCTATTGTTCTGGCAGCATTCGTAACCGTTATGTCAGTTTGGATGATGGTAATTGGAGGATAGTTTCGCCCATGGTTCGTGACTTCGTTCATCTGCGTATGCGCTCGCCTTATTCCATGTTGGAAGGGGCGCTGAAGATGAAGGAAACGGCCTCTCGGCTAGTGACCTATCGTCAACCCGCCATTGCAATCACCGACACAAATAATCTTTGTGGGGCTTTGGAGTTTTCCGAGGCCATGACGGGGGCGGGCATTCAGCCTATTATTGGGCTGACCTTATTCCTGGATTTGGAAGGGGAGCGCCAACCCGGACAACTTCGAACGGAACTTGACGGAACGATTGTTCTGCTTGCGCAAGATGAGACGGGTTATAATAATTTGATGGCACTCTCTTCTGCGGCGTTTTTGGACGTGGACGCTGTCGATGAGCCTCATGTCAAAGTGAGCGCATTGAAGGGGCGTACGGACGGTGTGATTGCCCTGACAGGCGGATTGGATGGTGCGCTTGATCGACTGATCGCTGAGGGTCGCCCCGAAGAAGCCGAGCGTTGGCTGACACAGCTTTGTGGAATGTTTCCCAATCGTCTTTACGTTGAATTGCAGCGTCATGGATTGCCGCAACAAGCTAAGACTGAGCCCGCCCTTATAGAGATGGCCTATCGGCTCGAACTCCCACTGGTGGCCACGAATGAGCCTTATTTCATCGGCCCCGAAATGTATAATGCGCACGATGTGTTGCTCGCGATGAACGAGGGCTCTTATGTTCTTGAACAGGACCGTCGAAAGCTGACTGCGCGTCATTATCTCAAATCATCAGAAGAGATGATTCCCCTCTTCGAGGATATTCCCGAGGCGATTGCCAACACGCTGATTATCGCACAGCGCTGTGCCTACCGATCCCATAAACGCGATCCGATCTTACCGAACTTTGGTGATGGGTCGCTTTCAGAAGCGGATATTCTCGCGAACCAAGCGCGGCAGGGTTTAGAGGCGAGATTAGCGCTCATTGATCTGGCGGAGCCGCGTGAAACTTATTTCGATCGCTTAGATTATGAGCTCGACGTGATTACCGAAATGGGGTTTCCGGGTTATTTCCTGATCGTTGCTGACTTTATTAAATGGGCCAAGGACAATGATATTCCGGTCGGCCCTGGGCGCGGGTCTGGTGCGGGTTCTGTTGTCGCGTGGGCGCTCACAATTACGGATTTGGATCCACTTCATTATGGTCTTCTCTTTGAACGGTTTCTTAATCCTGAACGAGTTTCCATGCCCGATTTCGATATTGATTTCTGTCAGGAACGTCGCGGTGAAGTGATTGATTACGTCCGGCAAAAATATGGTGACGGACAGGTCGCACAGATTATTACGTTCGGGACTTTGCAAGCGCGCGCGGTCGTTCGCGACGTGGGGCGAGCCATGCAAATGCCGCTGGGACAAGTCGATCGACTAGCCAAACTGGTGCCGAGCAATCCAGCGAATCCGGTAACGCTGCAGCAAGCGATCAATATGGAGTCCTCACTCCAAGACGCCCGGCGCTCAGACCCGACAGTCAAACGATTGCTTGATACGGCGCTTTCACTCGAAGGGCTCTACCGGAATGCGTCAACTCACGCGGCTGGTGTGGTGATCGGGGACCGACCTTTGACTGAACTTGTTCCGCTCTACCGTGACCCGCGTTCAGAAGTGCCAGCCACCCAATTCACGATGAAGTGGGCAGAAAAAGCAGGCCTCGTGAAGTTTGACTTTCTAGGTCTGAAAACACTGACGGTGATTGACCGATGTCTGAAACTACTTCGCAAGGACGGGATCGACATTGATCTGGCCACAGTTGGAACAACCGAACCGAAAGCGTATGAACCGTTGGCTAAAGGCCTAACGGCGGGAGTCTTTCAGTTAGAAAGTTCGGGCATGCGTGATGCGCTTCGCAAACTCGCCCCAGATTCGATTGAAGAATTGACCGCGATTATTTCGCTCTATCGTCCGGGACCGATGCGGAATATCCCGGACTTCATTGAGCGGAAATTTGGGCGCCAAGAGATTACCTATCCGCACCCGAAGCTGACCGATCTTCTCGAAGAGACCTACGGTATTATTATCTATCAAGAACAGGTGATGGAAATTGCTAAAGTCCTGTCGGGATTTTCCTTGGGGGATGCTGACCTTTTGCGCCGGGCGATGGGCAAGAAGGATCAGGCGGAAATGGACCGTCAAAAGGATAAGTTCATCGACGGGGCTGTCGCACGTGGCGTGGAGCGCCATCAGGCAGCGGGTATTTTTGATCTGGTGAATGAATTTGCGGGCTACGGGTTTAACAAATCTCACGCCGCCGCTTATGCCATGATTTCTTTTCAAACAGCTTATTTGAAAGCACTCTACCCGGCCCACTTTATTGCTGCGATGATGAGTCTTGATCTCAGTGTTGTCGAAAAACTGTCGTTCTTCTTCCAAGAAGCCAAACGAATTGATGTCGACATTCTTCCGCCTTGCGTCAATCGTTCTATGGCTGATTTTGACGTTGTCGATGGGCAGGTTCTCTATGCTTTGGGCGCGCTCAAAAATGTTGGACTTGAGGCAATGAAACATGTTGTTGAGGTTCGTACTCAAGATGGTGAATTCTCGGACATTTATGATTTTGCCCGACGTGTGGATATGCGGATCGTCAATAAACGGGCGATGGAAAACCTCGCGCGGGCCGGGGCGTTTGATTGTTTGGGTACATCGCGGGCGACAGCGCTAGCCTCTGCGGGAATGCTACAGAAGGTTGGCACACTGGCGGCGCAGGAACGCGAGTCGGCGCAGGTCAATCTCTTTGGCGGGATCGAAGAGGCGACGCCTGATCCCGATCTCTTGCTGCGTCCTGATTGGGAGACTGTCGAATCTTTGGAGCATGAATTTGGCGCTGTGGGGTTCTATCTCGGTGGTCACCCTCTTGAAGAGCATCTCAAAACTGTCACGATAAAAATTGTCCCATCAGAACAGATTGAAGGTCTCGCGATATCGGGGAAGAGGAACTTCCGGGTCGCGGGTATTGTCCGGAATCGTCAAGAACGAAATTCTAAACATGGGAAGCGCTTTGCCTATCTCGGCCTATCCGATCCCAGCGGTGAATTCGAACTTTTCGTGCCTGAAAATCTATTGTTTTCAAAACGTGAGGTGATGACTGTCGGGAACGCCGTGATTTGCGAAGTGCGGGTCGAGGGCGAGGATGGTGATTTGCGTTACTTTGCCCAATCGGTTCAATTGATCTCAGGGTCATCATCACACTCTGATGATCGTCTTCCGCCAAAGGGTCTGCGCATCCGTTTGCGGGATGTTGAGACCTCCACCTTGGATGAGTTGGACGCTATGTTATGTAAACTTCGTGATGCGCCACATCTTGTCTCTGGCATTATTGAACTCTCCGGTCCTTTGTGTGACGCCCGAGAAGCCCGTTGGCAACTTCGCGGCAGTTGGGCGATTGATCCTAACATCCGAAAGGCGTTGAAAGCAAATAGCGCGATTGAGACGATTGAGGAGATTGCGGCCTAGGATAAAAGAGCTTTGGGTCTGTCCGTCAACATGTTGACTAAGTCGTGATCCATGAATTGTGCTTTGATAGCTGTTGCGGTTCGACCGCACAAACCTCTTGCATCCCGCCTCTCGAGCCGTATAGCGCGTCTCATCAATTCGCGTGCGGGTTTTGGCCCTGTGCATATAGCGCAGACGTCAGTTCCGGTGAGACATCAGTCTCTCAACCCCGCACTTAGGTTAACCGGAAGAAGGAGATATCCCATGGCTCTTCCTGAATTTTCAATGCGTCAACTGCTCGAAGCAGGCGTACACTTTGGTCACCAGACACACCGCTGGAACCCTAAGATGGCACCGTATATTTTCGGCGCTCGCTCCAATATTCATATTATGGATCTGTCGCAGACAGTTCCGTTGCTGCACCAAGCTCTCAAAGAAGTCCGCGACGTTGCCGCTAAAGGCGGACGCGTCCTCTTTGTTGGCACGAAGCGTGCTGCCTCTGAACCTGTCGCACAGGCCGCGGGTCGTTGCGCCCAGTATTACGTCAATCACCGTTGGCTCGGTGGCATGCTGACGAACTGGCAGACCGTATCCAAATCAATCGCACGTCTTAAGCAACTCGATGCGATGGACCCGAACGAAGCTGGCCTGACCAAGAAAGAGCTTTTGAACTTGGCGCGCGAACGTGAGCGTCTGGACCGGACGCTCGGCGGAATCAAAGATATGGGCGGTAAGCCTGACCTTATGTTTGTGATCGACACGAATAAGGAAAGCATCGCGATCAAAGAAGCGCGTCGTCTCGGCATTCCCGTTGTTGCGATCCTCGACACGAATTGCGATCCATCAGAAGCCGATATTCCGATCCCAGGGAATGATGATGCTGCGCGTGCGATCCAACTCTATTGTGAGCTCATGGCTGATGCTGTTTTGGACGGCATGACTGAAGCCGCGGCTTCTGTTGGTATGGATATCGGCGCTGCCGAAAACCCAGAAGAGCTTGCGCTCGATATGGCGGCTCCTGAAGAAACAACGACGGCTGCACCCGTCGCTGAAGCTGCTCCGGCACCTGCTGCTGAGCCTTTGACAACCGAGACACAGGTGGCTGAAGACCTTGCTGCTGTGAATCCAAAGTTGGATGCGACTGAGCAAGTGACGTCAGAAGCTGCTGCCGAGACAGTTAAACCTGCTGAGGGTTAACCCCTTTAAATCTCCTCGCGCCGCTCTTACTTGCGGCGCGAACCCCGTAAAATTCTAAGGATGGAGAGACCCCATGGCAATCACTGCCGCAATGGTCAAAGAACTGCGCATCATCACGAGCGCAGGCATGATGGACTGCAAAAAAGCACTTAACGAAACCAATGGCGACATGGACGCTGCCGTTGATTGGCTCCGTACCAAAGGTATCGCGAAAGCGGACAAGAAAGCGGAACGCATTGCGGCCGAAGGTCTTGTTGCCGCTGCGACATCCGGCACCAAGGGTGTCGTTGTCGAAGTGAACTCTGAGACTGACTTTGTTGCTCGCAACGAGATTTTTCAAGCCACAGTCGCCAAGATCGCTACACGCGGTCTGGATGTTACTGATAGCGCGTCACTGGCGTCCGCTGAATTCGAAGGCGGCAAGTCTGTCACCGAATATCTAACCGAATTGGTTGGTAAGATCGGTGAGAAGATGTCGTTCCGTCGGATGGAAAAACTTGAAGTCAGTCAAGGTGTTGTGGCCTCTTACATCCACAATGCTGTCGCGACTGACATGGGCAAAATCGGCGTTTTGATTGCGCTCGAATCATCGGGTGACACAGCGAAACTGGAAGGGCTGGCCAAAAAGATCGCGATGCATGTCGCAGCCACGTCTCCTCTTGCCAACACAGTGGCCGATCTTGATCAAGCCATCGTTTCCAAAGAGCGTGAAATGCTGAAGGCTGAAGCGTTGGATTCCGGCAAGCCGGAAGCCATTGTCGACAAAATGGTCGAAGGTCGGATGCAAAAGTTCTTCAAAGAGAGCGTTCTTGCAACGCAAATCTTTGTCATGGACGGCGAGCGCACGATTGAAAAAGTTCTCGAAGATGAAGGCAAAGCCCTAGGCGCTGACATCAAACTCACCGGTTTCGTCCGTATGGCCGTTGGTGAAGGTATTGAGAAAAAAGAAGAAAACTTCGCTGAAGAAGTCGCAGCTGCTGTTAAAGGCTAACGCGAAAAATTTGAACATTTAGCCTGCTCCGAGATAATCGGGGCAGGCTTTTTTGTGTCGACGGCTTGGATATGGCCGTGTGCTAAGATAGAGCCGCAAAAACCGACGCTGACGCGACGGAAGATGGGTTTGAGGATTATATGGCCGACTATCAATATAACCGCGTTCTTCTAAAAATTTCCGGCGAAGCCCTGATGGGGGATCACGAGTACGGAATTGATACTGAAACGGTCACACGCATTGCAGGCGAAGTTGCCGCGGCGCATGAAAAAGGTCTACAAATCGCACTTGTTATCGGCGCAGGCAATATCTTCCGTGGTCTCTCGGCTCAAGCGACCGGAATTGAACGGTCGACCGCGGATTATATGGGTATGCTTGCTACCGTCATGAATGCGCTCGCGATGCAAAGCGCGCTGGAGCAAATTGGGGTGCCGACACGGGTACAATCCGCAATTCCGATGCAGACTGTTTGTGAAAGTTATATTCGGCGTCGCGCTGTGCGGCATATGGAAAAGGGCCGGGTGGTCATTTTTGCAGCGGGTACAGGCAATCCCTATTTCACAACTGACACGGCTGCGGCTCTTCGTGCCGCGGAAATGGATTGTGACGCTCTGCTTAAGGGAACGCAGGTAGATGGTGTCTATGATTCGGACCCAAAGACGAACCCTGACGCCACGCGGTATGAGACATTGAGCTATCACAAGGTGTTATCAGATGACCTTAAAGTGATGGACGCTTCAGCTATTGCCTTGATGCGTGAAAATAATATCCCAGTTATCGTTTTCTCTTTACATGAGGTGGGGGGACTCGATGCGGTTATGGCCGGTCACGGTACATCTACCATCATAAAGGCATGATTCGGCCTTGATGAACGGCCAAAGACAGTGGAGGACAGGTGAATGACAAGTTTTAAAGTTTCAGAATATAGAAAACGCATGGACGGTGCGCTTGAATCGCTTCGCAAGGATTTCGGGGGGCTTCGTACGGGTCGTGCGAACGCGGGCTTGCTCGACGGTGTCGTGGTCAAAGCCTATGGTTCGGAAATGCCGATCAATCAGGTGGCGTCTGTCACGGTTCCGGAAGCGCGCATGCTCACCGTCTCAGTTTGGGATAAAAGCATGGTTGGCGCTGTCGATAAAGCGTTGCGCCAGAGTAGTCTGGGCCTGAACCCGGTTATGGATGGTCAAAATTTGCGGATTCCAATGCCGCCGCTGACCGAAGAGCGCCGCCGTGACCTCACAAAGGTTGCCGGTACTTATTCAGAGAATGCTAAAATTGCTGTTCGTAACGTGAGGCGGGAGGCGATGACAACGCTCAAACGTCTCGAAAAAGACGGTGATATGGGTGAAGATGAACAGAAGTCGCATGAAAAAGATGTTCAATCTGCGACGGATGAACTGGTGAAACAGATCGACGATGCACTCTCGCAAAAAACTGACGAGATTATGCAGGTCTAACGATTTCCGATCCTGACACATACGATATGCCCACATATTGCGGCGCTATTCCGCAGCACGTTGCCATCATTATGGATGGCAATGGGCGATGGGCCAAAGCGCGGCATCGTCCGCGTGGTTTCGGTCATCGTGCAGGCGTTGAAAGCGTTCGACGTATCGTTGAAGACGCGTCAAAAATCGGCATTAAATGTCTGACTCTTTATAGTTTTTCGACAGAAAACTGGTCGCGACCCAGAACGGAAGTTGCCGCCCTCATGGCATTGATGCGCGAATATATTGAAGCGGATTTAGATCGGCTCAAACGCGAGGGGGTCCGAATTCGAATTCTTGGAACGCGCAAGGGGTTGTCGAAAGATATCCTTCAATTGGTCGACAGGGCCGTTTTAGAAACGGTCGACAACACTCAATTCAATCTCAACATTGCGTTTAACTACGGCGGGAGAGACGAAATATTGCGTGCGGTTCAGCGGGCCGCCTCTAATGGGGCGAACCTACAAGACATGACAGAGGCCGATTTCGCAAGCTACCTTGATACCGCCGATCTGCCAGATCCTGATCTTGTGATACGGACGAGCGGGGAGAAGCGCATTTCTAACTATCTCTTGTGGCAAGCGGCCTATTCCGAATTTGTATTCACAGATGTTCTCTGGCCTGATTTTGGCCGCGATGAACTTATCGCCGCTTTGATAGAGTATACGGGCCGAAATCGACGCTTCGGTGTCTCTGAAGCATCAGAGGTCGCATAATGTCTGGAACTGATAAGAAAGCACGCTTGAGTGGATTGAAGCCTCGTTTGTTGACAGGGATATTTGTCTCTCTCGTCTGTATGCTTCCTTTCTATTTTGGCGGGTATGTCTGGACGGCTCTTGTCGCAGCATTTTCTGCTCGGATGATGTATGAATGGGTTCGAATGACGGATCACGACGCGACGCCGTTCGCGTTTGGGCTTGCGATGGTTGGGTTGTTTATCGCTCTCCTGTACGCGGTTCAGGGCTTGCCCATTTGGGCCATCGGTGCGCTCAGTCTTGCGACAGTGGCGGCTGTTTGGGAACGTTCCTCACGCGGCGGAGCTGTCTGGACGGCTATTGGGCTGCCTTACATCATCGTGCCTGCCGTCCTGATCATCTTATTGCGAGGCGCTGAGGTAGGATTTGGGACCCGCGGGTTTACACAACTTAGTTTTATAATTTTGGTGGTAATTGCCGCTGATGTTGGGGCTTATTTTGGTGGGTCAACGATCGGCGGGCCAAAGCTTGCGCCCAAACTTTCGCCGAATAAAACATGGTCCGGGGTTGTTTCAGGCCTTATTTTTGCGAGCGTAATCGCCGTGGTTACGGGGCTTTTCATCGGCTTACCTGTTTGGATGTCTGCTTTACTGGCCTTGCCCTTGGTGGTGCTTTCCGTTCTGGGCGACCTGATGGAAAGCATGGTTAAGCGGCGTCTGGGCGTAAAAGATACGGGAACGTTGTTACCAGGTCATGGCGGCTTATTGGACCGATTAGATAGTCTGTTGGCGGCTGTCGTGGGAGGCGCAATTCTATTTATGCTTATCGGGGATCGGTGGCCGATCGGATGACCCGGTCAGTTACGATTTTGGGTTCGACGGGTTCGATCGGCGTTAATACGCTTGACCTTATCGGACGTGCCGATGAGGGCGCTTTTAAGGTTGTCGGCTTGTCAGCGAACCGGAATGTCGATTTACTAGCGCAGCAAGCTATTCTGTTCAAAACGGACGCCGTTGCGATCGCAGATCCAAGCTGCGAAGCCGAGTTGCGCGAAAAACTCTCCGGGCATGTCATTGATGTTTTATCCGGCCCAGACGGGCTTGTGGAACTGGCGCAGCGGACCGCAGACATCACCATGGCGGCCATTGTGGGCGCGGCCGGATTGGAACCCACTTTGGCGGCGGTCGGGCAGGGAAATACGATTGCATTGGCCAATAAGGAGTGCCTCGTCTGTGCCGGGGAAACCTTTATGGATGCAGTCGCACGCCACAGAACCACGCTCCTGCCCGTCGACTCAGAGCATAACGCCATATTTCAGGTGCTTGATAAAGACCGTCCCGAAGGGGTCCGGCGTCTTATCTTGACGGCTTCAGGCGGTCCATTTCGGGAAACCCCTTTGTCTGTCTTGCAAACCGTGTCGCGTGAAGACGCGCTGGCTCATCCAGTATGGAGTATGGGCGCGAAAATTAGCATCGATTCAGCCACGCTTATGAATAAAGGGTTAGAACTCATTGAGGCCGCTTGGTTGTTTGATCGCCCATCATCGGAAATCGATGTCGTGGTGCATCCGCAATCGATCATTCATTCTATGGTGGAATATCTTGACGGATCGGTTCTGGCGCAGATGGGATCGCCGGATATGCGCACGCCAATTGGATATGCGCTGGCGTGGCCTGAGCGGATGGAAACTCCTGTCGAGCAGCTTAACTTTGCTGAGGTCGGACAATTAACATTTTTCGATCCTGATATGGAGCGATTTCCAGCTTTACGGTTAGCGCGTGAGGCGCTGGAAGCAGGCGGTCAGGCATCCTGTGTCTTGAACGCCGCCAATGAAGTCGCTGTTGAAGCTTTCTTACAGGGACGGATTAGTTTTCTCGATATTGCTAGCACGTGCGAACGTGCGATCGATACACTTGCAAGCCAGAGTAACTTTGGCTCTGCCCCCACTGATATGCAGGCCGTTATTTATACGGATCAGCGTGCCCGTGACACTGCTCATGGGCATATTGTAAACTTGTAAGCGCTCTCCAATCGGGGCAATCGCTTCCTAGGTCTGGAATCGGGCCGTTACTCGCAGGTCCTAGTGCTCATAGACATTCTCTATATCTTTCTTGCGGTCATTGTTTTCTTCACCGTTATCTCCGGGCTGATCTTCTTTCATGAGCTCGGTCACTACAGTGTTGCTCGGATATTTGGGATGAAGGTTGATCGGTTCTCAATTGGCTTTGGTCGTCCCATTTGGAAGCGAACGGCCAAGTCGGGTACGACATGGGCGATTTCAAATATTCCACTGGGGGGCTACGTTAAATTTGCAGGGGATGCGGGGGCCGCGTCAAATCCTGACGCTGACGCGTTGGATAAGATTCGTTCTGAGCAGGGTGACGTCTCTGATATTTTTCATTTCCGTCCCGTATGGCAACGCGCCCTTGTGGTGCTGGCCGGGCCAATCGCCAATTTTATTCTTGCTGCTATACTCTTTGGCATCGCCGTTCTCTGGGTTGGAACGCGTCATCCTGAGGCCTTGATCGGAAGTGTCGAGGCGGGAAGCCCTGCGGCCACGGCGGGCATACAGGCGGGCGATAAGATTATTGGGATGGATGGTCGAGAGATCAGGGATTGGCTTGAAATGGCTCAGCACATTCAACTCAGAGGTAATACCCCAATTGAGACAGTGGTCGACCGTAACGGAACGCCCGTGGAACTTACGGTGACGCCGCGTATGGTCGAAGCTGAAGATTTCATCGGGGGTCGTATGACACGCGGCCAATTCGGAGTAAGCCTATCGCCTGACGCAGCGTTCGAGACGCGTCGTTATAATCCGGCGACAGCCTTGATGTTTGGCACAAAACAAGTCGGCACTACGCTATCAGCAACGGGGGGCTATATCGGGCGGATTTTTACCGGGAAAGAAGATGGGAAGCAGCTTGGCTCGATCTTACGGATCGGGGCGATGACGGGAAAAGTGACTGTCGATGTCGTCAAAGCTGACCGTCCGGCCCGAGAAAGGCTGCGAAATCTCCTTTTTGTGCTGCTTAATCTGGGCGCTGGTATTTCCGTCGCATTAGGATTCGCTAATTTACTGCCGATCCCCATGCTCGACGGTGGACATCTGGTGTTCTACGGCTATGAAGCACTCGCGGGAAAACCGTTGAGCCAGAAGAAGCAGGAAATCGGGTTCAGGTTCGGAATGGCCATTCTTCTGGGGTTATTCGTCGTCCTGACAATCAATGACATTGGCTATATCGGAAGCCTACTCTCATAACTGGATGGCCAAGAATGCGATCTCTCCACATATGGATAGAACAGCGTCTGTCGAATGCGCAGGCTGGAATTTGCCTTACATTGGCGATGACGTTGTCATGCTTGCTGTTACCAGCGACAAGCTTTGCACAGCAAACACCAATTCCTGATGCAGCCGCCGCGGCTGCCGGGGTTCAGACACCGTCTCGTATTCGGTCTATTCAAGTCGTTGGCAATCAGCGCGTCGAAGCGAATACGGTCGCATCCTATTTACTGTTTGCTCCGGGTGATCCCTATTCTGAAGAGCGGATCGACCTATCGCTTAAGACGCTTTATGCGACGGGATTGTTCGCGGATGTCGTTATCGATCCGCGCGATGGCAACGTCCTGATCCAAGTCATCGAGAACCCAATTATTAATCGGGTTATCTTTGAGGGAAATAAATCGCTCAAAACTGATAAAATAAACGATGAAATTAGCGCAGAACCGCGCTCTCTCTTCACGCGGGCGCAAGTGCAGGAAGATGTCCAACGTATTATTGAGCTTTATCGTCAATCGGGCCGTTTCGGTGCGACGGTCGAACCGAAAGTGGTTGAGCAACCGCAAAATCGCGTCGATCTGATTTTTGAAATTTCCGAGGGGCCTGTCACGGGCATCAAACGAATCAATTTTATCGGTAATGCCGAGTACTCGGACCGTAAATTACGCAAAGAAATTGCGACGACAGAATCAATCTGGTGGAAGTTCTTCAGTTCGAACGATAATTATGATCCGGGTCGTCTTGAGTTTGACCGCGAACAGTTACGGACATTCTATACAAACCGGGGTTTCGCTGACTTCCGCGTCGTATCGGCAGTGGCTGAACTGACACCAGATCAAGAAGACTTTTACGTCACTTTCACCGTTGATGAAGGCGGAGAATATCTTTGGGGCGATATTTCTGTCGAAACCGAACTGGAAGCTCTCAATAAGAATTTCCTCGAACGATTGGTCAACATTCAAGAAGGTGAAGTCTTTAACTCTTCACAGATCGAAACGGCGATTGACAATTTGAACTTTGCTGCGGGAACAAGCGGTTATGCGTTCGTCGACATTCAGCAAGATCTTCGATTGGACCGGGAGACTAAGACAGTTGATCTCGTTTTCAATGTTGTTGAAGGGCCGCGCGTTTATATCGAAAAGATCGATATCATCGGCAATACGACGACGCTTGACTATGTCATCCGTCGCGAGCTGGAACTTGTTGAAGGCGATGCATTTAACCGCATTTTGCTAGATCGTTCCCGTAACCGGGTCAGAGGGCTCCGTTTTTTCGAAGATGTTGAAATTGTTGAAACGCAGGGGTCTTCTCCTGATCGGGCTGTGGTTGAAGTTCGCGTAAAGGAGCAGCCGACAGGTGAGCTCTCATTCTCTGCGGGTTTCTCTTCTGCGGATGCCTTCCTTGTCGATCTGTCCATTACGCAACGAAATTTGCGGGGACGGGGTCAGTTGCTCCGTTTTGTGATCCGCGCTTCATCCAACCGTCGGGAAATCGATGCGCGTTTTACAGAGCCTCGTTTCCTCGGCCGGAATCTCGCCGGCAGTGTTGAGCTGTTCGATGTCGTTATCGATTTCCTAGAGGAGGCGGGCTTCCGCTCGACACGCACGGGTGGTCAAGTCGGCCTCGCCTTTCCATTGACGCAAAATACAAGCCTTTCCACACGCTACTCCTTGCGATCCGAATCTATTGAGTTCCCGCAAGAAAATGAGTGTGATGCTGTACTTACGAGCTCTCTAAATAATAATCTATCAGCTCAGAACACGCAGCTTCTGTCTCTGTGCCAACAGGTTGGCGGACGTTTGTCTTCCATCGTTGGGTATACGTTTGGCTGGGATCGCCGGAATGATCCCATCACGCCGACGGGTGGTTTCGACTTCCGGTTCAGCCAAGACGTTGCCGGTGTTGGTGGTGATGTTCGTTATCTGCGGACTGACGTTCGGGGTAATTACTATAAAGGCTTGTTCCCAGGCGTTATCGCATCGGCGGCGCTATCCGGGGGGTATATTCGTGGCTGGGGCGGTGATCCGATCCAAGTTAATGACCGTTATTTCAAAGGGAACCAAGATTTCCGCGGATTTGACAATGCCGGTATTGGCCCGCGCGTTGTGAACTTTGTCGCGGAAACCGGCTCAACCTTGATCCCGACAGCGACCGGCGGCGTTGATGGACGTCGACAAGCGCTCGGTGGTAATCTGTTCGGTCTTGCTGCGGCTGAGGTGAGTTTTCCTGTTGGCCTTCCACAGCTTCTTGGGTCATTCTTTATTGAGGCTGGCACAGTCGGCCTGCTGGATGAAGACTTCCAGTATAACATTATTATCGACCCCGGCACGTCAGGTCTTCAATCGGGTGCAAATTGTGACGGCATTGTCGCGACGGGTGTTATTTGTCAGAAGACAGTCGATTCGCTATCACCGCGCGTGACAGCCGGGGCGAGTATTTTCTGGGAAAGTCCTTTTGGTCCGATCCGTTTCGATTTTGCTCAACCGCTCGTTAAACAATCCTTCGACGACAGACAGTCGTTCCAGTTTACTACTCGTACGAGGTTCTAGAATGTCCACTTTTCAAACTTTGCGCCGCTCGGCGCTGAAAGCTGTTGCCGGCGGAGCTATCGCTCTGTTCGCCAGCGCCACAGCTTTTGCACAGAGTACTGTGCTCGTTGTCGATACGAGCCGGGTCTATACGGAAAGCCAAGTCGGCCAACATATTGAGCGCCAGATCTCTTCAATGGCAACAACGACGAAATCGCAGCTGGAAGCACAAGGCTCACCACTACAAACGCGTGGTAAGAGCTTAATGACCCAAATGGATGGCAAGACGCGTGAGCAGATCGCAGGAAATGCAACTTTGGTCTCGCAACTGCAACAGCAACAAAAAGACGAACAAAAGCTTCAGCAAGATGCCGCGATTGCACAGCGAGAGCTCCAGATTGCTAAGCTGAAAGCAGTTCAACTTGTCGACGCGAAAGTGTCTTCAATTATCAAGAAGATCGTTGAAGAGCGGAACGCAGATATTGTGCTTGATCGTGCCAATGTAATTTATGGTGCGCCTGCCGATATTACGACGGATGTGCTGACACGATTAAACGCGCAGATGAAAACTGTGCCTGTGACGCGTGAAAAGCTTCCGCGACAAGCGGGTTAACTTCAAACTTACGTTACTTGATGACATAGGACGTGTTTTGAGGGGCGGGAGACCGCCCCTTATCTATTTAGTATGATTGACCCCCGCTTCTATACTTTGCGTGACGGCGGAATCTCTGTGGGGGAGCTCTGTGCGCGTCTCGACGTGGCTGCGCCAGACGGTAGCTACGCAGAATCGCTTATTCGCCAACCCGCACCATTAGCCGGGTCACAGCCTGGCGACGTTAGTTTTTTGGAAAGTAAGCGTCACATTGCGGCATTGGATGACGCTAACGCAACGGCGTGTTTTGTTTCCGAAAGACTGGCGGAGCAAGTCGCGGCGCGTCACATCATCCCAATCATTTGCAAAGCCCCCAAATATCAGCTGTCGTGCGCAACGGATCTCCTTGTCCAACCGTCAGATATTGCGACCGATATTGCGCCAACAGCTAATATTCATCCAAGCGTTCACATCGGTCCGGGAGTCACAATCGCGGACGGCGTAAAAATTGGACCAAATTCTGTTATTATGAACGCTGTTATTGGCAAAAACACGTCAATCGGGGCCTGCACAGTCATCGGTGGGAGCGGGTTTGGCGTCGCAATAAGTCCTGCTGGCGCTGTTCTCCCCGTGCCACATGTTGGACGCGTCATTATTGGCGACCGGGTCCGTATTGGCTCCAACGTATGTATTGATCGGGGTCAATTGGGAGACACGAAAATATCGAATGAATGCCAAATCGATAACCTTGTCCAAATTGCGCATAATTGTATTTTGGAACGCGGCTGTATTTTGGCGGGACGCGTTGGTTTGTCTGGGTCATGTCACATCGGCGAAGGCGTTATGATGGGTGGCAGCGCCGGTCTGGCCGATCATGTTACGGTCGGAGCAGGCGCCCGATTGGCGGCCTTTGCGGGTGTTATGCATGATGTGCCGGCCGGAGAAACGTGGTCAGGGATTCCAGCCATGCCTATTCGCGATCATATGCGCATCGTTGCCCAAGCGAAGCGAGCGATCAAGAAATGAACTATCAGTTTCCACTTGAGCGAGACGCGGTTTCGGCGTTGCTTCCACACGCGCCGCCTGCCTTATTAGTGGACCGCGTTTTGTCGTTTGACGGTAAAGCCACACATGCGCAGGTCGATGTATCCCCAGACTGGGACGTGTTTCGGGGACATTTCCCGGATCGCCCCATTTTACCGGGTGTTTTAATGATCGAAATGGTCGCTCAGACAGGTGCCTTAATCGGTGTGCTGGGTGATATGGTGGAGAAAGGTGACTTTCTCGCTTTCACGGGAATCGACAAAGCTCGTTTTCGTCGACCGATTGTTCCCGGAGATACGCTTGATCTTCACGCCGAATTGCTGGACGTTCGCCGTAATATTTATCGATTTAAAGGCATGGCAGTATGTGACGGCGCGCGCGCTTTAACCGTCGAATTTCTGGCCAGCCCTCTGACATTTGACGGCTAGTTCATGAGTATTACAGTTCACCCGACCGCTATTGTCGATCCCGCTGCTCAATTGGGTGACGGTGTTCACGTGGGTCCGTTCTGCATTATTGGCCCGAATGTGTCTTTGGGTAGCCGAACGCGGCTTGTCAGCCATGTGACATTGGACGGGAACACCAAAATTGGCGCGGATTGCCAGCTCTACCCACAAGTTTCGATGGGTTTCCCGCCACAAGATTTTAAACATAAGGGCGGGGACAACATCGGCATCGAAATTGGTGATCGTTGCATCTTTCGGGAAATGGTCAATGTTCATCCCGGAACAGATGTCGGCAAACCGATCACCCGTCTCGGTGATGATTGTTACCTGATGGTCGGCTCTCACATCGCGCATGAATGCCAAGTTGGACATAATGTGACGCTGTCAAATTATGCGCAAGTGGGCGGGAACGTCTCCATCGGCAATTATGTGACCTTGGGCGGAGTTAGCGCAGTCCACCAACATACACGTATCGGTGATTATGCCTTTATCGCTGGGATGGCTTTAGTGACAAATGACGTCATTCCCTATGGCCTGGTCATGGGTAATGCGGCGCACTTACAAGGTTTAAACGTTGTCGGACTCAAACGGCGCGGTTTCGACCGTGCGGAAATCCATCGTCTCCGCGCGGCCTACCGTCAACTTTTCGCCTATGAAGGGACGCTCGCCGAACGAATTGAGGATGCAACACGACTTTATGCCGACGAAGTCTTGGTTATGGAAATTATTGAATTTATTCAATCGCGGGGGACGGGGCGGAACCTGACGCTGCCGGATATGCGGCGCTAATCATGAGCGCTCAGCGCCATATCGGCTTAATCGCCGGCGGCTTAGATTTGCCTTTACATGTTGCCAAATCTATTGCGGAGACTGGTGACAGGCTGACTGTGATAGAAATTGATCCAGATTGCCCTGCTGGCCGCTTTGAGGAGGCAAAGAGGTTTCCGTTAGCCAAATTTGGTAAACTTCTGAAAACGATGGAAAAAGCAGGCGTGACCCATGTTTGTTTGGCCGGGCAAGTGGGCCGTCCGGATTTTTCTAATTTTAAACCCGATATTAGTGCGATGCGCTATCTGCCCGGCACATTAAAGGCCGCGAAAGAGGGGGATGATGCGTTGATGCGGCATGTAATGAGCATTTTTGAGACACGCGGTTTTGAAATTATTTCAGCGCAGACACTGTGCCAATCTCTGCTTCTGGACGCGGGTCCCATTGGCCTGCATTCAATTTCAGCCGCTCAGCGCGCCGACGCGCAACGCGCTATGGAGGTCGCACAGCTGATTGGCGAGAAAGACATCGGCCAAGGTGCTGTTGTCGCAAATGGCGTTGTCCTAGCGGTCGAAGCGCAAGAAGGCACCGACGTAATGTTAGAACGGGTCGCACAGTTGCCGTTAGCGATCAGAGGCGACGCTTTATCGCGCGCGGGTGTTTTGGCGAAACGGCTGAAGCCAGGGCAGGATAATCGTGTCGATCTACCAACGATTGGTCCAAAAACTGTTGAGCTGGCCGCTGCTGCAGGATTGGCCGGGATTATTGCGGATGCGGGTGAGGCGTTTGTGATTGATCGCGCTGAGACAATCCGCTTGGCGGACGAACATGGCCTTTTTTTGGTGGGTCTTCCTAAAGGTGGGTGATCATCCAAAGGTAGAAAACCGAGCGGATGTCTTCATCTTGGCGGCGGAACCGTCCGGAGACCATTTGGGAGCTGACCTTGCCCGCGCGCTTGAAAAGAAAATGCCTTCAATCAAACTTCTCGCCATTGGCGGTCCGGCCATGGGTGCTGCGGGCTTACAAAGCCAAATGGACATTAATGGGCTTGCGATTTTGGGGTTTGTCGAAGGGTTGAAGGCCTATCCTTTCGTGTTGAGAAAAGTTCGCGAAGCGACCGAGATCATCCTAAAGACGAATCCTAAATCTGTCGTATTGATCGATAGTTGGGGCTTCATGGTGCGGGTTGCAAAGGCGTTGAAAGCGGCAGGGTATACGGGACAGGTCATCAAATTTGTTGCGCCTCAAGTCTGGGCGATGCGCTCCGGGCGCGCAAAAGTCCTCGCGCGCTATATTGACCATCTTTTGTCAACACAGCCGATGGACGAGCCATATTTTCGTGAGGCGGGCCTTCCACAAACCTTTGTTGGGAACCCAGTTCTTGATCAGGATTACGGGTCTGGAAATGCGGAAGATTTTCGACGGCGTCACGCGCTCAACCCAAATCGGCCTGTTATCGGTTTTTTCTTTGGCAGCCGTCCCTCCGAAATTGACCGCGTTGGACCCGCTATTTTGCACGCATTGGACCGACTGAAACTTATTCATCCAAATTACCAACCCGTCTGCGTGATCGCCGATCCCGTGCGCGTGTCGGTTGATTCTATGTTGGGGGACCGAGAACTTACCCGGGTTGATCAATCAGAGTTTTTGGGCGCAATTGCGACGATGGACGGTGCACTTGCTTGCTCTGGGACGGTAACGACTCAATTGGCCGCTGCGGGTGTGCCGACAGTGGTCATCTATCGTCTTTCATCGCTGACTTATTGGGTCGCGATGCGGATGTTCAAACCGCGTTTTATTTCATTGGTCAATATATCGGCTGATGCGAACAACGATGATTTGGATGATCCGCTCATGCCCGAGTTCGTACAGGAAGAAATCATGACGGATGCGCCGGTCGATGCTCTTACGCAGATATTGGATGATCCTGAAGCAGCAGCCTATTTAAAGGGGCAGTTGATACGAGAAACCCGGCGCATGGGCGCCGGGTCTGATAATGCGTCGGATCGGGCCGCAGCCGCGATCTTGTCAATGATTGACTAGCGCCCCGCGCTTACCGATTGCCGATTGGGACGTAATCGCGTTCCGTTGCGCCCGTATAGAGTTGCCGTGGGCGCCCAATCCGTTGGCTCGGATCTTCTAACATTTCGTTCCACTGGCTGATCCATCCGGTTGTGCGCGCGAGCGAGAACAACACGGTGAACATATCTGTTGGGAAGCCCAAGGCGGACAAGACAATGCCGGAGTAGAAATCGACGTTGGGATAAAGACCGCGGGATACGAAATACTCTTCATTCGTCGCGATTTTTTCCAATTCCATAGCGACTTCAAGAACAGGGTTCGTGATACCCAACTCACCGAGAACCTCATGCGTCGTCTTACGCATCACGGTGGCGCGTGGATCCATAGATTTATAAACCCGGTGTCCGAAGCCCATTAGACGGAACGGATCATTCTTGTCTTTGGCACGAGCAATAAACTCAGGAATACGATCAACAGTCCCGATTTCACGTAGCATATTCAGCGCGGCTTCATTGGCCCCGCCGTGGCTTGGGCCCCAAAGGCAGGCAATGCCTGCCGCCATACAGGCGTATGGGTTTGCCCCAGAAGACCCGGCTAAACGGACAGTAGATGTCGATGCGTTTTGTTCGTGATCAGCGTGGAGAATGAAAATTTTATCCATCGCCTTCTCGATGACGGGGTTCACCACATAGGGCTCGGCCGGAACGGCGAAACACATCCGCAGGAAGTTGCCGGCATATGATAAGCTATTGTCTGGATATACATGCGGCTGGCCGATGCGGTATTTGTAACAGCGCGCGGCGAGGGTCGGTATTTTTGCAATAATGCGGTGAATGGCAATGTTACGGGCCTCGTCCTCTGTCGTATGCTGATCATCGTGATAAAAACCGGACAGAGCGCCGACTGTGCCGGTCAACATCGCCATTGGGTGTGCGTCGCGACGGAAGCCTTGGAAGAAGCTCTCGATTTGATCATGCAACATCGTGTGATTGGTGATCGTGTTTTGAAATGTCGAATATTGTGTGTCGTCAGGAAGTTCACCGTTCACGAGAAGATAGGCAACTTCTAGGAAAGTCGACTGCTCAGCCAATTGTTCGATTGGGTATCCGCGATAAAGAAGCTGCCCTTTGGCGCCATCAATAAAGGTGATTTGGGATTCTGTCGAACAGGTCGATGTGAAACCGGGATCGAAGGTGAAGTGGCCTGTGTGCTTAGATAAGGCCCGCACGTCGATGGCAGGCTGCCCCATAGTTCCTGACAGGACAGGGAATTCTACGCCCTCGCCCCCATCAATTGAAATCTTTGAAGTCCCGGTCTGTTTAACTTTATTTTCCATGTTTCTCTTCGTTTTCAGCCCATTAGGGGGATTACATCATCTAAACGGGCGAGCACCTCGGACCGACCCAAAAGGGCCAGTACTTCGTGCAGATCGGGTGAGGGAGCGCCGGCGGTGAGGGCAGCCCGAACGGGCGCCCCAATTTTGCCGAAGCCTATCTCTTGATCAGCGACGAAGTCGGTAAGAACCAACTGTAAGGCGTCCGCCGTCCACGATGCATCTTCTAAGGATTCCAACCGGGATGTCAAAGCACGGACAAGGTTTGCCGTGCCTTCGCGACGTAAAGATTTAGCGGTTTTCCCAGAAATAACCAGCGGTCGCGCATCAAATAGATAAGCCGCATTCGTCGCAAGTTCGACCAAGGTTTTGGATCGAGGTCTCAAAGTTGGAAGCGCCGCCTTTATTCGCGCTGAGATTGTATCCGATAGAGGTCCGCCAGCTTCGGCTGTAAGAAATGACTTTGCCGCGCTGAACAAAACATCCGCATCTATTTCTGCGATATGTTGCGCGTTGATATGGTCCATTTTGTCAAAATCAAGTCGGGCCGGCGCTGCATTGATGCCATCTAGAGAGAAGAGGGCGGCGACATCCGCGTTATTAAGAAAAACTTCTTGGTCGCCGTGGGCCCAACCGAGCTTGACAAGATAGTTACGTAATCCAGAGGGCAGGTATCCCATATCGCGGTAAGCTTCAGCCCCAAGAGCGCCGTGACGTTTGGAGAGTTTCTTGCCATCGGGACCGTGTATCAGCGGGACATGCGCCCAAACTGGAACGTCCCATCCTAAAGCCTGATAGAGTTGCTGTTGTCGTCCGGCATTGATCAAATGGTCATCACCGCGGATGACGTGGGTGATCTCCATATCATGATCATCGACGATGACGGCGAGCATATAGGTCGGCGTTCCGTCCGCGCGCAGAAGTACAAGGTCGTCAAAATTCTCGTTTTCCCAAACAATATCGCCTTGGACGGCGTCATTGATCCGAGTTTTACCCTCTGGGACGCGGAACCGAACGACATAGTCACCCTTTACGTTACCGCCACCGTCGCGGAATGGCGAACGGAAAGCTGTGCCGGCATCACGGGATTTTTCTCGCTCCACGTCCAGCTCTTCAGGGCTGAGATAGCATTTGAACGCTGTACCGAGATCCAGAAGTGTTTGCGCCGCGGCGGCGTGGGCCGCCTTGTTCTGACTTTGAAAGACAATATCGCCATCGTGATCAACGCCGAGCCAAGCTAAACCATCAATAATGGCTTGTGTGGCTTCAGGCGTGGACCGTTTAACGTCAGTATCTTCGATTCGAAGACACATTTCGCCGCCCATGTGGTCGGCAAAATAGCGATTAAATAGGGCGGTTCGCGCCCCACCAATATGAAGAAACCCGGTCGGCGAAGGCGCGAAACGGGTGCGGACAGGACGGGTCATGTGTTGGATCTCACGGAAGTCGCTTGCGACATTCATCGGGGCACGCTCTATGCAAGATCATGGTCGGCTTTGAAAGCCAAATCGATAGACAAACTGTGCTGAGCCGAGCTGGGCCTCGTATCAGGCTTGATCGCTATGTCCTGACGTTCGAGGCGGGCATCATCGCGTTCGCCGTCGGGATCGCCACATATTTCTTTTGGCCGACGGAACCCAACCCGCTTATCAGTCTGACGCTCACGCTCATCGTCTTACTGCTCATCTGGCGGTTTCCATCAATATGGTCCGGAACATTGATGACGGCAGCGATCACCTTGGCGGGTTTCTCTTGGTCGGCGATGCACGCGCGAGGGGTCTCACCTCATCCAGTGAATGTTGAGCAAAGACTTGAAATCACAGGCTGGGTCTCAGCTATTGATACACGCGGATCGATGCGGCGGTTACAAATCCATGTTGTCGGGACTGAGCCGCTGCCACGGACGGGTTTGCCTAAGCGTGTGCGCATTCGCGTCGGACGAAATTTTCCCAACTTTGACATTGGTGACGGCATTATCGTCGATTCGGTGATCAGGCCTATGCCAGGGCCGGCTATACCGAATGGCTATGACCCCGGGCGCCGGGCCTTTTTTGATGGGTTGGCTGGAACTGGATTTGCAATTTCGGACGGAAAAAAGGTTGCTGTCGATTTGTCGCTTAAAAGCACTGTCTCTGCGAATATTGAGGCCGCGCGACATAAAATTGCGCAGCGCGTCATGGCCGCAGCCCCGAATAAGACAGCAGGGCTTCAGGCTGCCCTCTTAACGGGCATTCGGGATCATATTCCTGAAGAACAAACTGAGAGCCTTCGTGCCTCCGGGTTGGCGCATATTTTGGCCATCTCAGGCCTACACATGGGTATGGTCGCCTTCGGGGTCTATGTCGTGGCATCGCTTTCACTCGCAGCGATAGGACGTCTTGCGCGAGCCCGGGACGTTCGAAAACTTGCCGCCATCATCGGAATTATCGCCGCCTCCGCCTATCTTGGGCTATCCGGGGCGTCAGTCGCGACACAACGGGCCTATATTATGGTCTGTATCGCCTTTCTTGCAGTTCTCTTAGATCGCCGCGTGATCAGCCTACGGTCTGTTGCCGTCGCCGCACTATTGACCCTAATGATAAGACCCGAAGCCTTATTGAGCGTTGGGTTTCAAATGTCATTTGCCGCTGTCGCGGCGATGGTTGTTATTTTTCGGGCTTGGCAAGATCGTTGGCCACGACAGAAATCGCAAGGGTTTAGGGATCGTGTCCGTGCCTTTTATGGCTCGCTTTTTGGCACGAGTTTGGTGGCGGGGTTTGCCACAGGCGTGTTCGCATTGCTCCATTTTGGACGGCTCGCCAATTATGGATTGATCGCCAATATGGCCGCGATGACGGTGTTCCCAGCCGTGATGGCCTTAGGGATTATCTCGCTTTTGCTGATTCCCCTCGGACTGGAAGCCGCGCCGTTAATGGTGATGGGGTGGTTGATTGAGTTCATGCTGTCTGTTGCGGAGTGGGTCAGTGGTCTCCCGGGGGCCGTCGCCACGGTCAAAGCTAGCCAATCTTGGGTGATTGGTCTTTATGGACTAGGTTTTGCCTTGGTCTGCCTCTCTCGGCGTTGGGCGGTTATGACCGGTATGGCGGGAATGGTCGTCGCGACCCTGTTTTGGACGGTCTCGCCGATTTACGACCTACGGATCACAGACGAAGGTCGGGTTAGCTTAATCTCAAATAAAAAAGCCGTGACGACGTCACTGCGAGCCGACCGTTATGGCCGCAACCAATTTTCACGGGCGAGCGGAAGCCCCCACATTGAATGGTCTAACTATCGAGATGACTTTGCAAAATGTGATGCGTTAGCTTGTCGCTTCACTGTTAATGCCGTGACTATCTCGGTCATTGAGGCGCCATCGGAAGTGCCTCAGGCGTGTCTAGACAGCGACATCGTTGTGCTCGCAAGTCGGTCGGCGGGTCCCGTGGCACGGCGGGCTTGTGAAGCTACACTGCTTGATCGTCGTGTGCTGAGCAAGAGTGGTGGCTACCATATTCAAACATCAGCCCCACTCAAGATTGTGCCAATCTTGAGTGACAGGCGAGGGCGACGTCTTTGGGGGCGATAGTCATTTTTCACCGATAAGCGTTGTCGAACCTAATTGTAGTTTCGAACCAGACCGACAAGGACACCTTGGACTTCGACACGGTCTGGACCGTAGGTTTTGGTAGGGAAATCAGGGTTTTCTGCGATCAGGTCGATCTTCCCGTCATGTTTATAAATTCGTTTGAGTGTGGCTTCATCTTGATCAACCAAGGCCACCACAATGTCATTGTTTCTCGCAGTGTTGGCTTTTCTGACAACAACAACGTCGCCATCCATAATGCCTGCGCCCGTCATTGATTCGCCCTCAATTTCGAGTGCGTAATGATCGCCACTGCCCAGTAGTGACGGCGGTACGGCCATCAAATTATGGGTATCTTCGATCGCAGAGATCGGCAGTCCCGCCGCAATTTTGCCGACAAAGGGTATTTCGTAGCCGTCATTAGCGGCAACGGGCGCGAGAGGCGCATCCTTTTGTAAACCTTCGGGCATTTTGATGACTTCGAGCGCGCGGGCCTTGTTCGGGAGGCGTCGCACAAAACCGCGTTCTTCAAGGGCCGTGATTAATCTGTGGATGCCAGATTTAGACGCCAGACCAAGCTCGTCCTTCATCTCATCATAGGACGGAGGGACGCCAACCGCGCGAATACGATTATCGATCAATAGTAATAGGTCTTTTTGTTTCTTAGTCAGCATGTCTGTGTCCTCGAACAAAGCGGCAACATCTATAGGTGTTCTATAATTGTTCCAGTTTTGTCAAGGAAGAGTTTACAAAGCGCTCCGGAGCGCCCGCGTTGCCGCTTCGACGTCCGCTTGCCGCATGAGGCTCTCGCCAATGAGAAAGGCCTGCGCGCCTGAGCGTTTCAGGCGATTAATGTCTTGCCGCGTGAAAATGCCGCTCTCAGCAACGAGCAAAGCGTCCGATGGGACGGAGGGCGCCAGCGAATCGAATGTCTCTAGGCTTGTCTCAAACGTTCGCAGGTCACGATTATTGATGCCGATGAGATTGGCCCCCATATCTATCGCACGTCGTAGTTCATCCGAATCATGCGTTTCGACGAGCACATCCATGCCAAGGGCTTCGGCCTCAGCGATCAAGGTTTGCGACGTTTCGTCATTCGTCATGGCAAGGATTATCAAGATCGCATCCGCGCCCATGGCCCGCGCTTCACGCACTTGAAGCGGGTCGATCATGAAGTCCTTACGGAGCAGAGGAAGATTAGTCGCGCCGCGGACAGCGGCAAAAATGTCTTTGCTACCCTGAAACCCTGGCCCATCTGTCAGGACCGAAAGACAGGCCGCGCCTCCGTCGGCGTAAGCTTTTGCGATCGCAACAGGGTCGAAGTCTTCGCGAATAACGCCTTTGCTGGGGGACGCTTTTTTAACTTCGCAAATAAGAGCGGGTTGCGATCCTGTTTGGAGGGCTCGAAGAAATCCACGCGGAGTTGGAGTGCTAAGAAGGGCGGTTTCTACCCATTTTGTATCGATGTCGGCAACTTCATCAATCTTATATGCAGCGATTTTGGCGAGGATATCAGGAACGTCTCTCATCGGTTTGTCGCTGTTACTAAGTTAGCCAGCGTTGTTCGCGCCGCAAAACTACCGATGGCGTCGGCGGCGAGGTCAATGCCTGCGGGGATGTCATCAGCGATTCCAGCAATCATCAGAGCAACTCCGGAATTAAGTAAAACGATGTCGCGATAATCGCTCGCCTGTCCGTCGAGTAATTCTGTGAGCGCCTTTGCATTTTCGACGGGTTCACCGCCGCGCAGGCTGTCCAAGGTGGCAAGCTCAAGCCCATAGGTCTGCGGTGATAGGGTGAAGTCACGAATATCCGTGCCTTTAACTTCGGTGATAGAGGTCGGTCCCGTTGTCGTGATTTCGTCCAAGCCGTCGTGGCCGTGGACGACCCAAACATGATCGACGCCAATATCGCGCAGGGCCTCTGCCATGGGCCGTCGCCATTGATCGTCGCAGACACCGAGCAGCATACGACGCGCCCCAGCTGGGTTGCTCATAGGCCCTAGTAAGTTGAAGAGTGTACGAACGCCCAAGGCCCGACGTGCAGGCCCAACATGACGCATAGCCGGATGATGATTGGGCGCAAATAAGAAACCGAGGCCGATGTCGCGGATCATGGCGGCGGTTTGATCGGGCGTGACACTCAGATTGACGCCAAGTTCTGATAATGTGTCTGCCGTGCCCGTCAAAGAGGAGGCGGCGCGATTACCATGCTTCGCAACCTTGGCGCCAGCAGCGGCGCAAACGATCGCAGTGGCGGTTGAGATCGACAACGTATGAAGGCCTGTTCCCCCCGTTCCAACAATGTCGATGACATCCTCTTTCACATCAACGGGGATCATGTTGGCCCGCATGACTTCGGTGCCAACGCGCACTTCACGCGCGGTTAGGCCAATGATTTCGAGGCCGAGTAGCAGGGCGCTAATTTGTTCTGACTGTGCGTCGCCTTTGAGGATCGACGTCAACGCTTGGCGCAATTCGTCCGCACTCGGACGGACAGACTTTGACAAGGTCTGTAGGATGGCTGTGTCGAAACTCACCGTAATCCTGCGATAGTTAGGAAGTTCGCGATGAGGGCGTGGCCATTCTCTGAGGCGATGCTTTCAGGATGGAATTGGAGACCGTGGAGTGGACGCGTTGCATGGCGTAGCCCCATGATTTCGCCGTCATCTGTCCAGCCATTGACGAGCAATTCACCGGGCAGCGTTTCACGTTCAATGGCGAGGCTGTGGTAGCGCGTTGCATTAAAAGGGCTATCTAAGTCTTTGAAAAGTCCTGTTTCATCATGAAAAACAGGTGAGGTTTTCCCATGCATTATTTCTTTTGCCTGGATGACGTGGCCACCAAAGGCTTGGCCCATAGCTTGTTGTCCAAGACAAATTCCGAGCATCGGTAAATCGTCTGGAGCCTGTTTGATGAGATCAAGACAAATACCGGCTTCGTCAGGTGTGCGGGGGCCGGGTGACAGCAGTATCGCCCGTGCGCCGCAATTCAGCGCTTGGTCGACACTAATTTCATCATTTCGCACGACTTTCGTCTCCGCGCCGAGCTCTTGAGCGTAATGGACGAGGTTGAAGGTAAAGCTGTCGTAATTATCGATAACGAGCAGCATTAGCTGCCAGAATCCTTCGGAGATCCTCTGTTATCGCGCTCTTTGAGCCAACTCTCCAGCCAGTGGATATTATAGTCACCAGATTGAAATTCAGGATCTTCAATCAGCGCTTCGTGGAGCGCTTTATTGGTCGTGATTCCGGAAATGACCATTTCGCCAAGGGCCCGACGAAGGCGAAGAATCGCCCCTTCTCGCGTGTTACCCCAAACGATCAACTTACCGATCAAACTATCGTAATGGGGCGGGACATTGTAGCCCGTGTATAGGGCGCTATCCAAGCGGGTATTCATGCCGCCGGGGGCGTGGAATTCTTCGACCTTGCCAGGACAAGGTGCAAAGGTGAACGGGTGCTCGGCATTGATCCGGCATTCAATCGCATGGCCCGTAAATTTCACGTCATCTTGCGTATAATTAAGTGGCAAACCTGCGGCGATTCGGATTTGTTCGCGGACCAAATCGATACCGGTAATTTCCTCTGTGACCGGGTGCTCCACTTGAATTCGCGTGTTCATTTCGATGAAGAAAAACTCGCCGTTTTCATAAAGATATTCGACCGTTCCAGCGCCGCGATAACCAATGGCTTGAACCGCTCTGGCCGTCACTTCGCCAATGTCAGCGCGTTCTTTCGCCGTTAGAGCGGGAGAGGGGGCTTCTTCGAGAACTTTTTGATTGCGACGCTGCAGGGAACAATCGCGCTCGCCCAGATGCACAACATTACCATGCGTATCGGCGAGAACTTGGATTTCAATGTGGCGCGGACCCTTAAGGTAACGCTCCAGATAGACCGCTCCGTTGCCGAAGGCCGCTTTCGCCTCAGTTTGAGCGGAGCGCAGCGCTTCGTCGAGGTCGGCCTCGGTTTCAGCCAATCGCATGCCACGACCCCCACCGCCGGCGGCGGCTTTTATCAGAACCGGGAAACCAATGTCTTTGGCGATGATTTTGGCTTCTTCAAAATCATGCACTTCGCCCGGACTGCCCGGGACAACCGGGATACCAGCTTTTGCGACAGTCGCTTTGGCAGTAATTTTGTCGCCCATGATGCGGATATGCTCTGCCGTGGGGCCAATAAAGGTCAGGCCGTGGGCTTCGACGATCTCGGCAAAGCGAGCGTTTTCTGACAGAAAACCATATCCAGGGTGCACGGCATCTGCGCCTGTTATTTCACAGGCCGCCATAATTGCCGGGATATTCAGATAGCTATCCGTGCTGGACGCGGGTCCGACACAGACTGATTCGTCCGCGAGGCGCACATGCATGGCGTCTTTATCCGCCGTCGAGTGAATTGCGACTGATGACAGCCCCATTTCCTTACAAGCCCGGTGGATTCGCAGGGCAATTTCCCCGCGGTTGGCAATGAGAACCTTGCTGACCATCGTGCTGGCCTAGTCGATGAGGAAGAGTGAATCGCCGAATTCGACAGGCGAGACATCTTCGATGAAAACGGCGGACAACGTTCCGGATTTTGGTGCAGTAATCGGATTAAAGGTCTTCATGGCTTCAACTAACATGATAGTTTCGCCTTCTTTGACCTGTGCGCCGATTTCAGCGAACAAATCTGCGTCCGGTGAAGGGCGAAGGTAGCAAGTCCCGACCATTGGTGATGTCACAGCGTCCGGATGTTCGTCCTTTGGTGCAGCGGTCGGCATGGGTGTGGCGGCTGTTGGTGCCGGTATGGACGCTGCAGGGACGGCGCTCATCGGAGCCGCCATCATGGTTTGCGCGGACGCCACACCATTCTTAGAGACCCGAATTTTCAGATCACCCTTCTTCATTTCGATTTCGGTGAGGTCGCTGCCTTCAAGGACTTTTGCAAGTTCCTTGATGAGTGCGAGGTCGTCATTGCCCTTGGAAGCAGCCATAGGGGTTCTCCGTGCCTAAATTATGGGCTCGCCTTAACGAGTTTGATTGCGGCTTGCAGCCCTAAAAGGTAAGAATTTGCACCGAAGCCACTAATCGTACCTGTCGCGGCTTCTGAAACATAGGACCTGCGCCGAAAGCTTTCCCGCGCTGCGGGCTGGGACAGGTGGACTTCAATCGTCGGAATACCGACGGCTTTGATAGCGTCATAAAGGGCCACTGATGTATGCGTGTAGGCTGCTGGATTGATGACAATGCACTGTGCATCGCGCCCTGCAGTTTGAATGAAATCAACAAGTTCGCCCTCAATGTTGGACTGTTTGAAGACAATACGGATGTCGCCCGCTGCCTCGCGGCACAACGTTTCAATATCCGCTAAAGTCTGCGATCCATAAATTTCAGGTTCCCGCGTCCCCAAAAGGTTGAGGTTCGGACCGTTGATGATGTGTATGGCTTTGCGCATTGGACTCTTTATGCTGCGAGAGGAGCGTGATAACGGCTCAGCCGCAGTTCAACAAGCGGTCAGTGATTGGCCAGACAGCGATTAAGCGATGCATCTTATTATAAACGGTAAAGACCATGACGACCTGCCGGACGGGCTGACCGTTGCAGGGTTGATCGCGCATCTCGGCTTTCCGGAACGCAAGATTGCCGTTGAGCGCAACTTGGAAGTCATTCCGAAAAGTACATTTGGCGATGTTGTATTGAATAATCACGATGCGCTCGAAATCATTCATTTTATCGGAGGTGGCTAAGTGTCGGCTAAAATGCAGGACCCTCTCATCATTGCGGGGCGGACTTTTCAGTCTCGTCTGATCATTGGCACGGGCAAGTTCGCTGATTATCAGCAGAATGCTGATGCGTTAATCGCCAGTGGTGCTGACATTGTCACCGTCGCTGTGCGCCGCGTAAACTTGTCCGATCCTTCGGCTGCAATGTTGGCAGACTTCATCGATCCAGATTCCACGACTTATCTGCCCAATACGGCGGGTTGCTTCACCGGCGAAGACGCTGTGCGCACGCTGCGGTTGGCAAGGGAAGCAGGGGGATGGAACCTCGTGAAGCTCGAAGTGCTGTCCGACCCGAAACACCTCTATCCCGACATGGAAGAAACGCTACGCGCGCTCGCGTTGCTGAAATCTGACGGGTTCGATGTCATGGTTTACTGCACGGATGATCCTGTTTTCGCGCGCAAGCTAGAAGATCAGGGTGCAGATTCTATTATGCCACTCGCAGCACCGATTGGCTCCGGCTTGGGCATTCTCAATCCCGTCAATATTCGTCTCATCGTCGAACAAACGACCGTTCCAGTCATCGTTGATGCTGGCATCGGTACGCCAAGTGACGCGGTGATTGCGATGGAACTGGGTTGCGATGCTGTAATAGCCAATACGGCCATCGCCGGCGCTAAGGATCCGGTCCGGATGGCGCTTGCGATGAAACATGCGGTCATTGCTGGGCGCGAAGGATATCTTTCTGGTCGTATGCCCAAGAAATTATATGCGGATCCTAGTTCGCCTTTAGCGGGTCTTATTTAGCAGGTTAAGCAATGTTAGGATGAAACCAATCCCAGTCACGAGCGTAAGATCGTCATGAACCATAAAAACATCGCGGCTTTCACGGCTGCCATCCTGCTCTCAGCCTGTGCGACGTCATCTGACAATGGCACGTTCCGGGGGGATGATACGCTCGACATGGAATCTGCCATGATGTCGCCCGTTAATGATATTGGCTTCGATAACATCGAAATCCCTGATTACTTAGGGACGATGACAGACCCGTATGCGAAGGTTCCATCGACATGTCAGTCGCTTCGTACTGAAGTTGTGAAACTTGACGGATTGCTTGGTGACGACGTCGATGTTCCCGAAGAAATCGCTGAAAAACGTGAACAAACCGCATTGAATGCAACATCTAGCACCCTCGGTAGTGTCCTGATTCCTTTTCGTGGCGTGGTCAGAGCCCTGTCCGGGGCCGCCGCAAATGAGCGCGATGCGCGTGAAGCCTATGAGCGCGGACTCGTCCGACGTGCTTACTTAAAAGGCATGGCGCAACAGATGGATTGTAAACTCGAGGAATAATCGGCAGACATTGAGGCTGGAAGTCGGCTTCCGTCCGGTCTATTGGCGCGCCTTAGATTTGACGCCCTCTCGTTGACTGCGACCCACTATGTCCACCGTACTCCTTGTTATCCTTCTTATCATCTCTGTCATTATGACGGGTCTGATCTTGATTCAGCGTTCTGAGGGCGGTGCTCTCGGGATTGGCGGTGGTGGCGGCGGTGGCGGCAATGGTTTCATGTCGGGTCGCGCGGCCACGACATCTGTTGCGCGCATGACCGCGATCCTGGGAACGATTTTCCTGATTCTATCCTTATTGCTGTCCGTTGTTTTCGCGCTTGAAAATCAAAACACGGGTGCGTTGGATAATGTGGACAACGAAGTCGATGGCTTGACGTCACCCGCCGAGTCGTCCGATGAGATAACCCCGTTGGAAGAGACTCCTGAAGTACCCGCGGATCCCACCGACACAGACGAATAATTTCCTTGGCGGATGCGCGATCTTGCGCTCGTCACTGAGTGTCGGGATATCGCGTTAATGGCCAAACAGCCGCGTTACATTTTTATCACCGGTGGGGTTGTGTCCTCACTCGGCAAGGGTCTTGCGTCTGCGGCGCTGGGAGCTTTGTTGCAAGCGCGGGGCTATACAGTCCGTCTGCGAAAACTTGATCCCTATCTAAACGTCGATCCAGGCACGATGAGTCCCTATCAGCATGGCGAAGTCTACGTCACCGATGACGGGGCGGAAACGGACCTTGACCTTGGCCATTATGAGCGCTTCACGGGCGTCTCAGCTGCACAATCAGACAATATTACTACAGGCCGAATATATTCAGAAATCATCGCCAAAGAACGGCGTGGTGATTATCTTGGCGCGACCGTGCAGGTCATTCCGCATGTGACGAATGAGATCAAAGATTTCGTCTTGTCAGACGCGGGTGACGTTGATTTCGTACTGTGTGAAGTGGGCGGCACTGTTGGCGATATTGAGGGCTTGCCGTTTTTCGAAGCGTTACGCCAATTGGGTCAAGAACTGCCACGCGGCCAATGCTGTTTCCTGCATGTGACGCTATTGCCCTATATTGCTGTCGCGGGCGAAATGAAGACGAAGCCGACTCAGCACTCGGTCAAAGAGCTGCGCTCGATCGGAATTCAACCTGATATTTTGCTCTGTCGATCGGAACGCGAAATTCCAGAAAGCGAAAGACGCAAAATCGCGCGATTCTGTAATGTGCGCGAAAGCTCCGTCATTCAGGGTCTGGACGCAAAATCTATCTATACGGTTCCGTTGGCATATCATGACGAAGGTCTAGACCGTGAAGTGCTCAACCATTTTGGGATCCTTGCGCCGCCCAAAGCTGATCTCAGCACATGGCAGGCGATTGAGCAGACTTTGTCCAATCCAGACGGCGAAGTGAAAATCGCGGTCGTCGGGAAATATACTGTCCTACCGGATGCATATAAGTCGATTACGGAGGCCTTGGTGCATGGTGGGTTTGCCAATCAAGTCAAAGTGAAAATTCTCTGGGTCGAAGCCGAAGACTTTGAAACAAAAGAGCCCGAAGATGTTCTCAAGGGCGCGAACGGGATTTTAGTGCCGGGCGGATTTGGCGAACGCGGGACAGAAGGCAAGATCAAAGCTGTCCAGTATGCGCGAGAGAAGAAAATTCCCTATTTCGGTATTTGCCTTGGCATGCAGATGGCCGTGATCGAAGCGGCACGTAACTTGGCTGGAATGGACGCTGCCAGCTCTTCAGAATTTGGCGATGAGGGCGAAAATGTGGTCGGTCTGATGACCGAATGGACCAAGGGCAATGAGCGCGTCGAACGGACGAAGACCGCAGACTTAGGCGGCACTATGCGCCTTGGCGCCTATCCTGCCGTTCTGAGCGAAGGCTCACTCGTCGCAGAGGCTTACGGCACAACAGAAATTAGCGAACGACATCGTCATCGCTATGAAGTGAACATTGATTACCGTGCGCGTCTGGAAGCGACTGACCTTCATTTTTCTGGTCTGTCACCCGATGGGGTTCTGCCTGAAATCGTTGAAATTCCGACCCATATTCACCCGTGGTTCGTCGGTGTTCAGTTCCACCCCGAACTAAAAAGCCGACCCTTTAACCCCCATCCGTTGTTCAAGGGGTTCATTGGTGCTGCGGTCGAGCAATCGCGGCTGGTTTAGGCCCAGCGTCGTATGAGTGATCACGCACTACCTCACGAGAAGTTGTTACGCATTCGTCATAATCGCGTTGACGGGACGGGTCTGAGGCCATCTTAAGGGCTGGACAAAACGTCTAGCCAGGACCCCTTATGACCCTTCGAACATTCTCATACGCCGCGCTTGCGGCGACACTTCTTACTGGAACAAGCTTGTCCACCGCTTTTGCACAATCGGCGATGGGCGATGAAATCATCGTTACCGCGCAGAAGCGCGAGCAGAGCCTACAGGATGTTCCGCTCTCGCTGGATGTGGTCAGGGGCCAAGAATTGGATGCGGCCAGAACAGGTGGCGAAGACATTCTCTTTCTCTCGGCGCGCGTTCCCAGTCTTTACGCCGAAGGGTCGTTTGGCCGGACGTTTCCGCGATTTTACATACGCGGCCTCGGCAATACAGACTTCGACCTCAATGCGAACCAACCTGTCAGCCTCGTGTATGACGGCGTTGTTTTAGAAAACCCAGTCCTCAAAGGGTTTCCCGTGTTTGACCTTGAGCGTATTGAAGTGCTTCGTGGTCCGCAGGGAACGCTTTTTGGCCGCAACACGCCGGCAGGTGTGATCAAATTTGAAAGCGTCCGACCGACCCGGGATGTCGAAGGTTATGTTCGTGGTGCCTATGGGCGTTTCGACACGATTGATCTGGAAGGCGCCGTCAGTGGACCACTGACGGACACTGTGTCGGCCCGGGTATCCGCCTTATTTCAAAGCCGTGATGACTATGTCGAAAATACTGCGCCCAATCCTGCGGAAGAGGCGTTTGAAGATTTCAATGAGTATGCAGGGCGTATTCAATTCTTGTTTGAACCGGCGGGTGACACGACATTCTTGCTGAATGTACATGGTCGTAAATTAGACGGCGGGTCTAGAACTTTCCGCGCGAATGCCATTCAGCCTGGGACGGGCGGGCTCGTCGCCGACTTTGACCGTTTTACCGCGGCTCAAGATGCAACACAGTTGCTTAATGTCGAGAATTTCGGCTCGTCCGTGACAATCGAAAGCGCAATTGGAGCCGGAACACTGACGTCCATTACGGCGTTTGAAAGCATTCGGATTGATGCGCGCGGTGATGTTGATGGTGGGTTCGGAGCCGATTTCGCGCCGCCGTCGGGCCCGGGCTTCATTCCGTTCGCGGCTGAAAGCCAAGATAATATTACGAGTCACAGCCAGTGGACGCAGGAACTTCGGTATAATTTTGATGCGTCTGATGATGTGAACGTGACGTTAGGTGGCTTCGCTTTTATCGAAAACCTTGAAATTGAAAGCCTGTCTTTTGACACTTTATTTGGCGGCGGCGTGAATGGTCGTGCAATTCAAGACCAAGATACAGATGCCTTTGCCCTATTCACCTCTATCGTGTGGCAGGCCACCGACCGTATTACGACGACAGGCGGCGTGCGTCTCTCAATTGAAAACAAAAATTTCATCGCGTCGCGGACAGTCGGACCGTTTGGCTCAGGGACTTTAGGTCCGATCGAAGCCAATCTTGAAGACACAGTTTTAACCGGCGATCTGTCCGTTAATTACACACTTAATGAGGCTGTAAACCTGTTTGCGCGTTACTCGCGCGGCTTTCGCGCCCCGAATGTCCAAGGCCGGCTTGTATTTGGCGATGCCATCACAGTTGCTGATACAGAAACAATCGATTCAATCGATATTGGATTTAAATCGCGATTCTTTGACGGTCGCGGCACGTTTAATGCGACGGCGTTTATTTTCGAGACCCGAGATCAACAGCTGACGGCTGTTGGCGGGGCGGGGAACTTCAATCAGCTCCTTAATGCGGAAGCGGTTGGCGGAAAGGGCATCGAGATTGATGCGAGCCTCGCGCCAACGGATAATATCGAATTGACGGCAGGTTTCAGTATTAATGACACAGAAATTTATGACGGGACACTTGAACTGGGGGCGTGCGGTGCGCCTTGCACTATTTTGGACCCGGTTAATCCCATCACTGGCAATGCTCAAATTGATGGGAATTCCCTGCCACAAGCGCCGAAATATATTGCAAATGCCTCTGCGCGTTTTGGCCTTCCGATCTCTGAAACGGGCGAACTTTTCTTCTTTGGTGACGTGGCGCACCGAAGTGCGGTCAATTTCTTTCTCTATGACAGCGCAGAATTCCGTAGCGATGGGCTGACCGAAGTTGGTCTTCGGGTGGGGTATGCTCATGCGGATGATCTGGAAATTGCCGCTTATGTCCGTAACGCGTTTGGCGTGACTGAGCTGGAGGGCGCCGTTGATTTCAATAATTTCACGGGCTTCGTCAATGAACCGTCCATTTACGGCGTTGAAGTCACCAAGCGATTCTAGTCTTATGATTAAGCGTGAATATGGGCTCGGACGACCGTGCGAGTCTTTTTCTGAGAGCTATCAAAACTGTGATGTCCCATCCACAGGATAGGGGATGATTTGCCCTTGAGAGACTGTTAGCAAGAATCACACACCCACAGCCTGAGGACCCACATGTTCCGTCAAATCTTGCTTTGCACTGCCGCTCTGTCGCTCGCGACCGGAGCTTTCGCACAAGATGAGGAGGGGGCAGATGACGCGAAATGGGATGTGACCAACCCGCCGGGTGAAAAACGTTCGATCAAAATCGATGTGACGGAAGGGACGTGGATGAGCCTTGATGTCTCTCCTAATGGACAGACGATTGCCTTTGATATGCTCGGTGACATTTACACCGTTCCGGCGACAGGTGGGACCGCTAAGAATATTGCCTCTGGGTTTGCATGGGAATTTCAGCCGCGCTTCTCACCCGATGGATCGCGCCTTGCCTTTACCTCGGATCGTGGGGGCGGTGATAATATCTGGACGATGAATGTTGATGGTTCCGATATGGAGCAAGTGAGCGACGAGTCTTTCCGTCTCCTCAATAATCCCACATGGCATCCGTCTGGCGATTTTATCGCGGCCCGTAAGCATTTCACGACCTCGCGCTCGGCCGGTGTTGGCGAAATTTGGCTCTATTCAACTGAAGGCGGATCGGGTGTTCAGCTCGTTAAGCGCCCGTCAGAAGCGCACCAAAAGGAACTCGGTGAACCCATGTTCACGCCTGATGGCAAGGGGCTTTACTATAGCCAGAACATCACGGCAGGTCCGATTTTCGAATATGCGCAGGATAGTAATACAGAGCTGTTCCAGATCAAACGCTATGACATGGAAACGGGGGAAACTGATGTCGCCGCAGGCGGGGCAGGCGGTGCTGTGCGTCCGACGCCGTCTCCTGATGGCAAATACTTAGCCTATGTAAAACGCGTTCGCGCGGTATCGCGCCTGTTCTTGAAGGATATTGCGAGCGGTGAAGAACGCATGATTTTTGATCATTTGGATCAGGATATGCAGGAAACCTGGGCCATCACGGGGGTCTATCCGAATATGGATTGGAGTCCGGATGGCGAAAGCATCTATTTCTGGGCCAAGGGCAAAATTCATCGCTACGACGTGGCGACGGATAATATTGAACATATTGAGTTTCGCGTAAAAGATACGCGCCAAGTCTTAGATGCACCGCGATCCGACACAGCTGTTTCTCCAGACAATTTCAAGGTCAACATGCCCCGCTTTGCGGAAATTTCACCGGACGGGACAACCCTTGTCTACGAAAGCCTCGGCAAGCTTTACATGCGGGACATTGCATCAGGCCAAGTGACCCGATTGACGGGCTTGGCTGAGACCGTGCGTGAGTTGCACCCAAGCTGGTCGCGTGACGGCCAGACGATTGCCTTCATTAGCTGGGATGATGAGAGGCTTGGCGCAGTGCACACTATTTCATTGGCCAGCCGGGGTGTTGCGACGATCACGACGGAGCCGGGCCATTATCGCGACCCGCACTTGTCACCCGATGGCCGACATGTGGTTTACCAAAAACGCAGCGGCGGAAATCTCGTCGCGCCGGAATGGTCGGCGGATACAGGGATTTATGTCAAACCTGTCTTTGGAGGTGACGCTGTCCGGGTCGCGAAGTCCGGAGGCAGTGCGCATTTCGACGGTGATAATGATCGCCTCTTTTATACACGCTCCAAAGATGGGGCGAGCGAGCTCGTCAGCATCGATCTGTCCGGTAATCAAGAACGCATTCACGCGACCAATAAAATGGCGCAGACATTCGTTGTCAGTCCGGATGGTCGCCACGTTGCGTTTCGTGAAAACTATAACCTCTACGTCACACCGCTTCTCCCGGGCCCGCAAAAGGTCGGCACGGGTCGGTCCAGCAAGGCTTTACCTGTGACCAAAGTCAGCGAAGGCGGGGCGACCTATCCAAGCTGGACGGCCGATGGTGATCTCTATTGGACGCTTGGCCCAAGCTTGTTCTCCGTTTCGATGGAGGAGATGAAATCTGATGATTTCGAGCCTGTCACAGAAGGGATCGATATTTCAACGATGGCCAAAGCGGATAAACCCACGGGTCGTATTGCTCTCACCAACGTCCGGATCGTAACGATGAAAGGCGATGATGGCGGCGTGATTGAAAATGGAACGATCTTGATAAACGGCGATCGAATTGAGAAAGTTGGCGCGAACGTGCGCATACCAAACGGTGTAAAAATTGTTGATCTGACTGGCAAGACGATCACACCTGGATTTATTGATGCTCATGCGCATGGTCCGCAAGGCGTGTCCGGTTTGGTCCCACAGCAAAACTGGGAAGCAGTCGCGACGCTCGCTCTGGGCGTCACGACGATCTTCGACCCAAGCTCAAGCGCGGAATTGATCTTTCCGGCAGCGGAAATGCAACGGGCGGGCAAATTGCTTGCGCCGCGTATCTACTCAACGGGCGAAGTGATTTACGGCGCGAAGGCACCGGGTTTCTATGCGTCTATCGAAAGCTTTGATGATGCCTCCGAGCATGTCGACCGTCTGGCTCAGCAAGGTGCGTTAGCAGTGAAGAACTATAACCAGCCGCGTCGTGACCAGCGACAACAAGTCGTTGAGGCCGCGCGCAAGGCGGACATCCTTGTTGTCGCCGAAGGGGGGTCGCAATATCACATGGATATGGCGTTGGTGCAGGACGGCAATACGTCTGTTGAGCATAACCTTCCGACGCTCGCGATTTATGATGACGTGATCCAAATGTATTCGCAGACAAATGTTGCTTACACACCAACATTGGCCGTTACTTACGGCGGTGTTCGAGGTGAGGATTATTATTACCAGACGACCGATGTTTGGAAGCATCCGATCCTATCGCTCCACGTGCCGCCAACAATCTTGCAAGCAAGGTCGGTCCGTCGCCAAATGGCGCCGATTGAGGATTACTCGGATGCTGCGTCAGGGGCCGTGTCCAAGCGGCTGATGGAAGCCGGCGTTCCGGTCAGTATTGGCGCCCATGGTCAACGCGAAGGCCTGGCCGCCCATTGGGAAATGCAGAGCTTTCAGCGCGGCGGTATGAGCCCGCTCCAAGCGTTAATGACCGCGACGACGGAGCCCGCGCGTCACCTTGGGTTTTCGAAGGATTTGGGAAGCATTGAGGTCGGGAAACTGGCTGATCTTGTCATCATGGATGACGACCCACTTGCTGATATCGCCAATACGGAGAGCCTCTCTCACGTTATGATCGGCGGGCGTCTCTATGACAGCGCGACGATGAATGAGGTTGAGACGGGGACGGCGAAGCGCTTGCCTTATTGGTGGGAGTGATAGCGGTCGATCAAAAATAGCCATGCTTTATGACCTAAAGCGAACGGCTCGCCGCGAAAGCGGCGATGCCATTTAGATGAACATTGCGATGCCTTTAAAACCCCTCACGTTCAATATTCAAATCCGTAAAACGCTAATCGCTGTGTCGCTGGGTCATGGATCAATAGATCATATCCCGTAATCCGGCCGTCTTGGTGCTGCCGTGTGTCGATAACCGTCGCCGTCCAATTATCTATGTTTGTAGACCCTCCAAAGCATTTATGTGTGACATCATATAGCTCTAAAAAAGAGCCAAGCCCTTTTCGAATGTCCTCATCATTGTAATTCTTCCAATGGCGTTTTGCGCTTTCTCTTATGGAAAAACTTTTGAGGTCGACACAAAACATCATTGTGTATTCGCCGAAAAAAGGGTGAGTTTTAATACTCCCAAATTTTATACTGTCGCCTCTCATATCTTCGATGCCGGCCTTAAAAAGCTGCCCGCTAATGGTTTGGCGACTAGTGAAAGAATATTTAATATCGCCTGTCATCGCAGTGTAAGCGAAAATTATGCCGTTAATGATGAAGAGTAGGCCTAACCCGACCAAACATCTTCGTGTCCATTTCCACACCCGACTGTCAAAAAATTTCACCAAGTTCAAAACTTCCGCGCGTCCAGCCACCCCAGTATCTCTTTATTCACAGCGTCAGGCTGGTCCCACATGGCCCAGTGGCCGCAATTTGGGACGGTGACACGGGTCAGATCAGGCACTGTGTGGACCATGCTATCCGTCGTGCTGGGCGGGAGAAAGAAGTCATCCGCAGGGCTAATCATCAGGGACGGAACTTCAATGGTCGTCGAGAGACCTTTGGCCAGTTCCCAATTCGCCGTTGTATTACGGTAGTAGTTCATGCCGGATAAAAACCCGGTTTGTGCATATGCCTTTGAATAGACGGCCCTTTGCTTAGGCGTCACAACCATCGTGCCATTGTCTGGCGCGCCAGCCCTCAAATAAGCTTCGAAGCGTTTCGGCAAATGGGTTAGTTCTGGTGTGAGTTGAAGGCCCACGGGGGAGGTTCTGAACATCATCCGAAAAAATGCGTCCGGGTCAGAGTTATACAGCGTTTCAACGGCGTCCGTCCGATCCCGAAATTCGACGAAATAATGATCTTTGCCAAACCGTTTCTCATAAATGCTCATTGGATCAATGGGCGCGCGGCCGACATGGGGTGTGCTGATGCTGATAGCCGCCGTTGTTCGGTGCTTAAGCATGCGCACGGCGTGCCACAGGATGATTCCACCCCAATCATGGCCGAGAAGGATCGCTTTCTGTATGCCGTAGTGATCAAGAACGGTTTCGAGATGGCTAACGACATTCTCAATCCGATAATGATTAAGATCGCGGGGGGCGTCAGATTTTCCGTAGCCGAGCAGGTCATAGGGAATCGCGCGGTAACCTGCGTCAACAAGCGCGGGCACGGTTGTTGCCCAACTATAGGCCAGTTCTGGCCAACCGTGTATAAGGATAATGGGCGTGCCATCATCGGGTCCATGGGGGTAGGTCGCGATTTGGAACCCATCGGCGGTGACAAATGTCGGATCATTGTAATTCATAGGGTGATAATGGCGCTTTCCCGTCGCCTGCCAACCGTAAAAATATCTTGCGGTAGCGAGGAATCGCCACTAAGTCGCAATGGAACGACGGCCTCGCGGGCAACCCGGGGCCTTTTGCTATTTATAAAAATGAGAGTTGAACCGACACATGGTCGAAATTTACGTCCGCCAAAACAATGTTGATCAGGCCCTTCGTGCGCTGAAGAAAAAGCTGCAGAATGAAGGCATTCTGCGCGAGATGAAGGCGCGCAAGCATTATGAAAAGCCATCTGAAAAACGTGTTCGCGAGCAGGCTGAAGCCGTTCGTCGCGCTCGTAAACTTGCGCGTAAGCGGGCACAGATCGAAGGTCTGATTCCAAGCAAGAAGAAGAAGCGCTACTAGGCCGCTTCGACATTATTTATTGATGAAACAGCCGTCCTTTAGGGCGGCTTTTTCTTTGGAGAATTGGATGGTCGACGCTGCCAAAGCCCTTATCGAGAGGCACAAATTACAACCCCATCCCGAAGGCGGCTTCTATCGGGAGACGTTTCGTTCGGATATTCAGGTTGAGACGAAGACGGGCCCTCGTTCCTCGGGAACTGCGATTCTCTATCTTCTGAGCGGTGAAGACGTCTCTCGGTTTCACAGAATTGACGCCGATGAGATATGGCATTTTCATGCAGGCGGTGCGCTCGCCATCCATTCGCTCCTGCCAAATGGAACCGCTCACGTTGCAATTTTGAGTTCAGACAACCCACAGATCGTCGTCAGAGCGGGACTCTGGTTTGGAGCCGCGCTTGTCGAACCGGACACTTATTGCCTTGTTGGCTGTACGGTAAGCCCGGGATTTGATTTCGCAGGATTCGATTTGGCCGAGCCTGCAACGCTTTTAGAGACATGGCCAAACGCTGCGGAAATAATCGCGCGTTTGACCTAGCTCAGGCCGCGTTGAGTTGCTGCCCGGCGTCGATCACAGGGCCGCCCACAGCGGCATAGGGGTCAAGCCCGGCATCGCGCATCATCTGATGAACTTTGGGATAAACCTCCATCGGTGTGACGTTCAGCATCTCGCGAACTTCTTTCAACGGACGTGGTAGCAAATCCTGCAAATCATATAGCATGATGTTTTTGGCCGCTTTACCGCGCCGTGCGGCTTCGCGAATCGCGCCGACTGTGGGTGACCCTTTTGGCGCCCAGCGCTTTACTTCCAGCGCACCCATATAGGCGATGAACTG
Source organism: Litorimonas sp. (assembly GCA_051251645.1). Classification (GTDB taxonomy): domain Bacteria; phylum Pseudomonadota; class Alphaproteobacteria; order Caulobacterales; family Maricaulaceae; genus Litorimonas. Next base: position 1,013,591 of record JBPOEY010000001.1, read on the forward strand.
AATGCCTAAGCCGGACGTTTGCTGGTAGCTGTAAGACAGAACAGAGGTCTCACCGAGCGCATCACGACCGTAGCCTGTCAGCACGTGGAGCATATCGTGCGTGTCACGTGAGCGGTTGTTATACCATTTGAATTCTGGTGGCCGGGTGTCGTCTATATCTTTCGCGAAGCGATCAAATTCGTCGACTAATCCCTGAGCCGTTAAGCCTTCACGGTCCATGAAGTTGCAATAAGCATCGGCCAGTGAGCCTTTGGGCATGGCGCGCAATGTTTTGCGGTCATCAAGGATCGGCGGCAGGTAAGTCCGTTCTTCAAAGCGCTTGCGGCCCTCAGGGTGCGCGATAAAGCGGTTAAACTGCTTATAAAGGTCGTTTCCATTGAGAGCATTGGTGATGTGAAAGACATGTGTTGTGTCTTCCTTATCTGCGATCAGTTTGCGGAAATGTCGCAAGGCCTTGATCCATCGGCGTCGCAGGCGCGGGATTTCTATGGCATCAGGCGATAGGGTATGGGTCATAACAACGTTGATATACGCATGAAATCCCTACTCAACCCTCAAAGACTGTATGACGGTCGTGCGCGCATGCGGTCCATATAGGCGTGCAGCGCCGTGTGATCTGCGCCCGGTTGGGCCTTCACCCATTTAGAAAAGTCGAAAACGACTGTCATTGTGATGTCAGCCATCGAGTAATGATTGCCCGCAACAAAATCAGATTGAGCGAGGTGCGCCTCCATATCCTCGAAAAACCACGCCAGACGTTTAAGCCCGCGTTCAGCCAGAGCAGGGATCTGGTCGAGATTGCGCGGACCGGGCAGGGCGCGCCCTTTCATATGCGGCGAGCTATTCCGAAGAACTTCGGCAATGGCGGAAAGCCCCTCCATTGTGCAGCGAAAATCCCATTCCAAAACGCGGGCTTTTTCTAGGGCTGTCGTTCCGAGCAAGGGCGGTGTTGGGTGCAGGGCTTCGATATAGGCGGCAATACCGATGTTTTCGCCAATCACGTCACCGTCTTCTGTGATGAGGGCCGGAACGGTGGCACGAGGATTAATGGCGAGGAATTCTGGCGACATTTGCGCGGCGGTGCGCAGATCGACCTCAATCGTTTCCCATTCAATCCCTTTTTCTGCCAGAAACATGCGGGCGCGGCGCGGCGAGGGAGCGGTAGAGCAATCGTAGAGCTTGAGCATTGGCGCATGTTTCCTTAAATCAAACGCTATGTTGACGCCCATTGCATCTCCAATCAAGGCTTCTTTGAAAACCAAGGTAAAAGACTTGGGCGGTTTTACCGTTCGGCGGGCCTTGCCCTTTCCCTCGCACCGGTCTGTCGGGCCTTGGGTTTTCTTTGACCATTTTGGTCCTGTGGAGTTCACGCCGGGCGATGGCATGAATGTCCGTCCGCACCCGCATATCGGCATCGCGACCGTGACTTACTTGTTTGAAGGTGAAATCTGGCATCGCGATAGTCTAGGCAATTCTGCGCCAATACATCCCGGCGCGATCAATTTGATGGTTGTCGGCAAAGGCCTTGTTCATAGCGAGCGTACGCGGGATGAATTGCGCGAGACCGGATATCGTTTGCACGGTTTGCAGCTTTGGCATGCTTTGCCTGAGTCTGAGGAAGAACGAGAGCCGAGCTTTCATCATCATCCCGCTGAGAGCATTCCAGAAGTCACCTTGGCAACAGGTGCAAAGGTTCGCGTCATGATGGGGCAGGCGTTCGGCTTAACCTCGCCCGTCGAAACGTTTTCAGAAACACTCTATTACGAGGTCGACTTACCTAACGGCGCGTCTGTGACGCTTCCTGATACCCCAGAATCCGCACTATATATCGTTGAAGGCGAAGCGGATGTTGATGGGCAGACGGCGGAACGTTTTATTTTTTCGATTTTAGCTCAAGGACCCCATCTTGTGACCGCTCAAGGCCGGACGAAATTCGTTGTCGTTGGCGGCGCGCCATTGGGCGAGCGCCACATGAAGTGGAATTTCGTGTCATCTCGGCCTGAGCGTATCAAACAAGCGGCTGAGGATTGGCGAGCGGGCAAGTTTCCCATCGTTCCCGGCGATCAAGAAGAATTTATTCCTATACCGACGACCATGATTTTCTAATGCGTGTTTTTTTTCTATCAGTCCTAGTCATGTTTGGTTTGACGTCTGCCGCTGCCACTCAAAACATGTCGGGAGTCTTTGCTCCCGTCGTCTATGCTGACGATCATGGCGGTGACGAATTCGATTGTGGACAGAGGCTTCATTACCAGGAAACGGTGAGCGAAAGTTTACGCTTGCGCGGAATTTTGGCCACGTGCGAAACCACAGATTCGGTGATGGATCTTGAGTTTGTCTGGATTGAAGCGGTTTGGCAGGTGACGCCCGATGGCGAGGACTATCGAGCGGACGTCCGCTTTGAAAGATGGCTCAGAGGCGACGGCCGGGCCGATGAAGTCCGGTCGATTTGGCCTGTCGGTAAAGATCCCCAGCGGTATTCGATTGGGCGTTTATAGTTTCGTTGATTTTGGCGACACAAGTGGTCTTCGCGTCCTCAATGGGAATGAAGCCGAAGCGGGTTCTTTCGTCTCGTTCGACCTTAGAGACAGCGCTGATATATATATCGGCACTTTATACGGTTTAACGGCGAGCTCTGACGATAATCAGGTCTGCGTCTTTGTCGGCAAAAGCTTCTAGCTTGCGTAAAGTTGGTTGGGGTCTTTGAAGCTTTTAAATTCCAGCGCATTGCCACTGGGGTCATAAAAGAACATTGTCGCCTGCTCACCGGTTTCACCTTTGAACCGGATGTAAGGGTCAATGACGAAATCTGTTTCAGCGGCAACTAATCGGTCTCGAAGACCGTGCCAATCTGCCCAAGGCAGGATCGCGCCGAAATGGCGGACCGGAACCGATTTTCCATCGACGTCATTGGTCGCAAGGTTTTCTGCCTCAGTGCAAACGTGAAAACTGACTTGATGTCCAAAGAAGTCGAAGTCGATCCAATTGTCGGCTTCCCGACCCACAGTACAACCGAGCATGGCCGTATAAAATGCGCGAGTTTCTTCTTTGTCCCGGATAGGGGCGGCAAGGTGGAAAGGAATCATTTTCGCCTCGTCACATACATACCGATCAAGCCGACCAGTAGCGATAAGCCCTTGTCATCAGAATATTGGCCGATAGCCCTCAGTGAGACAGGCTCTTCACCCGTGATCATAAGAAAAATGGTAATGATGAGGCCCGCAATGAACAGAAATACTGTTAGGGCACTCAAAATGTAAATAATAGACCTAAGCATTATCTTGGGCCGTAATCATAATTCCCGCCACGTTTCAGGGCGCGGAGATAGGCGGGCCGTGCCCAGACACGATCAATGTAGTCGTTACAGGCATCATAACCTTTGAGCATTCCGCGCGCACGCGCGGCTTCGAGCGGGAAGATCATATTGAAATCAGCGCCGGTCAATTCATCGCCTGCGAACCACACGTTCCGCACAAGTGAGTATTCACAGTAATCCAACACTTTTTTGATTTCATCTAAGATCATCGGCTGGATTGGTTTTGCGGCTTCTCCGAGAAACCCTGTATAAAGCGCGAGGAGAAGAGGCAGCATGGCCGATCCTTCCGCAAAATGCAGAAAATGGACATAATCAACGTAATTTTGTGTGCCTTGTTCTGGCCGGAAACGACGATTGCCGTCTTCGTCCGTTCCAAACGTGTTCAGCAGATAAACAATAATTGCGCCCGTTTCCGCGACGACCAATCCATCATGTTCAATAACAGGGCTTTTGCCAAGCGGGTGTACGGCTTTTAGCTCTGCAGGCGCGCGACTGGTTTCTTTATCGCGGGCGTAAGCGTGAATGTCATACTCAATGCCTAACTCTTCTAAGAGCCAGAGAATTCGCTGAGAGCGAGAATTGTTGAGGTGGTGTATGGTTAGCATAACACCGGACTAGGCAGGGGATGTGCGTCACGCAACCTGTTTTGGGCCATCATCCCCGGAGAAATCGAGCGAGATCGTTTGGCCACCACGGACGATATTGACACTATTGCTTTGATTTTTGATCAAATCGCGCAACATACGAGCGTCGATAGTGAGCGCACCGGCGTCAATTTGGCCGTCCTGATAGATATAAACGCTGTCCCCCTCAATCTCAGCGCCAATGATTTCGAGTGGTGCCGTCACACCATTCGCGAAAATCGCGAAATGCTCTTGCGTGTATAGCGCGAGTTTGGCTCGGGCGCGCAGGGAACTGAGATCGGGTTCATTAATCAGCCCGGCTTGGAACAAAGCTGACTGCGCATCTTGCAAATGATACACATGGATTACGCTCAGCGTGCCGTCGTCCAAGATGCGGATTTCAGTTTCAGTTCGCGCGAGGCGATGCGCCATGGCAGGGGGCGCAACCGAAAGGGCGGCGATCCCGCTGATGACAATCCGACGTGTGGGACGATTAGTCTTCACGACCTAGCATCTTCCGCAGCGTTTCACGGAGGCTTTTCCGCTTTGCATCATCCTTGTTGGCTTCGGGCGTGGTTTCGTCTGTTGTGTCAGTTGGAGTTGTTTCAATATCCGGCGTCACTGCCTCAATGTCTGCGCCCTCGGAGCGTTGCATCGGAACGGAGCTCTCATTAGAACTCGTCCCTTCATCCGTTTCCTCGGTTTTCAATTCGCGCAACATATCGGCCATTAGGCTTCGGTTGGTCGCATTAGATTTCGCGAGCGTCAGACGATCAGAGACGATGGATTGCGGAAAGCCGTTATTCCCATAATCCGCATCAGCCGTTTGGTGCGCCGGGTCGAGCAAGATACTGTCTATGCGCTTGTCCCTAACGATGAGTTTGCTCACGCGTTGGCTATCACGGCGCCAAATTTCGGCGGGGACCATGAGATCTTCGCTACTACCATCCGCAAACTTTAGCGTCAGGGGGAGCGGTGAAATCAATCCGCCGATATTTTCGAAATCGACGAAGTAGAGATATTTTCCATCGTCCATTGCACGATCATAAGCTTTGCGTTCCCAGTCTTTCAGGTCCTTTAAAAATGATGTGAACGTGTTTCGATCGGCATTCGTAACCGTGAATTTGTCGTTCTCATTATAAAAATCGTTCAGATCTTCGAAGCGGTCGACACGTGTTGTGCGGCCTTCTTCACGATTGCGGCGCTGGACGATGTTCTCCGGGTAACGCGCAATGTCTTCATCGCGCGCAATGTCTTTCTCGACGTCTGGGTCCTGCGTGCCGATTTGATATTCGCGAACATCTGTGATCGCCATGTCGACATAATCCGTGCCAAAGAACCAGCCGCGCCAGAACCAGTCGAGATCAACCGCAGACGCATCTTCCATTGTGCGGAAGAAATCTTCCGGCGTCGGGCGTTTGAATTTCCAGCGGTTCGCATATTCGCGGAAGGCGAAATCAAAGGCTTCACGCCCCATCACAGTTTCGCGCAAGACGATCAAGGCGGCCGCAGGTTTGGCGTAGGCGTTCGGTCCGAATTGAAGCACCGAGTCGGACTGGGTCATGATGGGTACTTGATTGCTGCTGGTCATATACCGCGTGATTTCATCGAGCGGATTCTGCATGTCACGGCGGATGGGGAAATTCTCTTCCCACTCATATTCCGCCATATATTCCAAGAAGGTGTTGATGCCTTCATCCATCCAGGTCCACCGGCGTTCATCAGAGTTGACGGTCATTGGAAAGTAGATGTGGCCAACTTCGTGGATAATCACACCGACCAAGCCGTATTTCACATTGCGTGAATAGACAATATCTTCGGATTTTTTGTCTTTGTAAGGACGGTACCCATTGAACGTAATCATCGGGTATTCCATCCCGCCACGTTCCCACGCATTCACACTTTGCGCCGTCGGGTAGGGGTAGTTGAATGAGAATCGATTATAGACATCCATCGTATGAACGACGGCCTGGGTCGAGAATTGAGACCAAATTGGATCGGCTTCTTTTGGGAAGAAACTCATCGCGAAGACTTCAGGATGATCCGCATCATCCTGTTCAAAAATCATCGCGTCCCAGATATATTTAGGCGAACTGGACCATGCGAAATCACGGACATTATCGGCCTGAAATTTCCATGTTTTCGTTCCGGTTAAGTCCGCTGACTCATTCTTTTCTGCTTCTTCTGGCGTCACAATATAAGTGGGTTTGTCGGGTGCAGCATCCGCCAAGCGACGGCGCTGCACTGCGGTCAGAACCTCACGGGGGTTTTGTAAAACGCCAGTAGCAGAGACGATGTGATCTGCCGGAACCGTGAGATCAACCGTGTAATCGCCAAATTCGAGCGTGAATTCGCCGCGCCCAAGGAACTGTTTGTTCTGCCAACCTGTGTAGTCAGTATAGGCAGCGAGACGTGGGAACCATTGGGCCATCGCGAAAATGTAGTTATCTTCGTCTTCGAAATATTCGAATCCACCACGCCCGCCGACAGCGACTTCGTCGATGATATTATGTTCCCAATCGACTTGAAAGCTGAACGTTGCGCCAGGTGCCAGCGGTGTTGGCAGATCAATCCGCAGCATGGAGTCATTGATGAAATAAGAGAGTTCGCCGCCGCTCATGTCTGCAATTTGACTGAACTCAAACCCGTATTGGCGGTCTTCCATCGCCTGTTCATATCGCAGCTGGCCAAAACTGTAGCGGTCAGATCCGCCAGCGCCTTGACCACGCGATGTTCCCGATGCGGATGCTGTCGCACTGTCGCGCGCCAAGCTACCATCCTTGAACCGGTTTTGATCCAGCGCGAGCCAAATATAGGTCAACGTGTCTGGGGAGTTGTTGACATATTCAATATCCATTTCGGCCGTGATATGCTGACGGCTTTCGTCAAGCGTGGCGTCAATGTCGACATTCGCCCGCTGTTGCCAATAGCCAGGGCCGGGCGCGCCGGAGGCAGAGCGGTAAATATTTGGCGAACGAAATTCTGTTCCCATTTGCCGGAACTTAGCGGCGGCATCAGTGTCGCTGCCCGCAACGCCGCGACCGGGTCCATCATTGGCAAAGGTGTCAGACGTGACGCCAAGAGTCATAACGAGGGCGCCCGCCGTCAAGGTTGCAAGCTTGAAGGCGTAGGTCAGGTGGGACATCAAAGACTCCGGGCCGAACATTCGCATGTCGACACATTAAGATTTCATTTCCCATGTTTCATAGTGGGTTCGCGTGTTGGGGGAAGGCTCTAAACTGCAATCAACGCCTGAATAGAGGCCGCCTGTGGACTTTTCCGCGATTTTTCTCTGAAAATTGCGTCTGAGAGGGCTTTTACTGGGTGCATCTTTCGAAATGCATGCCGCCCCATTATCGTCCCTCCGCGCAAGGCATTAGGATCATAAAGCGTTTCAACTTTGGCGGCGACGGCGCGTAACGTGTTGAAGCGGTCCAGCGTGATCTGGCGGGCGTCGGCCAAAGCCGTTTGGCGCTTCTTAAACTGGTTGGACTCAATTGCCCTGCGCATTATCTCAATGGCATCGTCGAGGTCAAATATATCGATCGGGATAACAGAATCGATTGGGAATACAGTGCTATACGCCGGGTCTCCGAAGTAGAATGGTAGGCACCCCGCGACAAAACAATCCGTCAATTTCTCTGTGAAATGACCCGGTTCAACATGGTTTTCGACCGCAACGTGATAGCGATAAGACGCCATCGCTTCAGCTTTATCATCAACGGGACGTAGGCCGCGACCAAAGAGTTGAAGATCATCTCCAAGTCGTTCTTTCAGAGCCAGCATGAAGGACAGACGTTGCGCATGAACTGTGTGTGCCATCGCCTTGGTCGATGACATGGCGGATAGAATCATTGCTTTTTCAGGAGGGCCCTCTGGAATATCTAAATGCGAACCGCCCGCCATATTGCGTCCATAAAAAAACCGTAGCGGCGGAGTTTCACGTATCTGGCGGGGATGACGCACGAGGCTCGGATGTTTAGCCGTCCAGACATGACCAAACTGTCGTAGGTAATGCGGTCCATCAATGCGGATCGATGCGGGCTCAGTTGTCAGCAAAAATGTATTGATCGGCGCGCACGAGAGCGATTCTTTGCGGTCTATTGTCTTGCTTCCCGCCAAGGGCGGTAAATCCTCATAAGCGACAAGGACGTCATAGTCGGATGCGTCTGCATCAAATGTGAAGACGCAATGACCGATCGTGTCAGAGCCCGTCGGTAGAAGCGGTCGCCACAGCGCGTCAATTTCGTCCGGTTGAGTCTTGGACACAAATTTGATGCGGATCATTGTGTTGTGAGACAGGGCGATCACCAGTGCTCGGCAATCCAAGGCGTCGGTCGAACGTGTTTATAGAGCTTCTTCCACGTGGATTTCACCGGCCATTCACCCCGCATGGCTTCGTCTTGATCAGGTTTGCCCGTAAACGCGACGATCCGTGTCTCGGTCGGTAGTTCTGGCACTTTGAAAAAATTCATAGGCCAGCGGGGCAAGAGCGTATGTTTGAAAGACGCGCACCACAGATCTGGCCAAAACACCATGTCGTCGATTTCGCGTGAAATATAGAGCTGTTCTATCCGGTAACGCGACAAAACACTGTCAGGATCAGCTTGGAAGTCATTGAAAATATGAGTATATTTTCCGACAGGAAAACGAAAGGCTGAGGTATTGCCATTGCCTTGACCCATCTGCGTCCAGTTTTCGATGACGCAATATCGCCCTGGCTCAAAGTCGAACATTTCGTCGAGCGATCCGGTGATGACGAGATCGAGATCAAGGAATAAAACATCGCCCGAGAGATCCGCGAGTGGCGTTTGCCACAAAGTCAGTTTTCGCCAAGGCGTATTAATCAGGTCCGCAGATAAATTGATCTCTGGAATTGAGTGACATTGAACGTCGGGATCAATGCCCGTTACGTCATCCGTCAGACAGACAAGTCGCGTTGGGCGCGCTGTGTTTCTTTGCACAGCGGCCCACATGCGATTGACGAATTCAGGGCCATAACGTGTGCCCCACTTCATGCAGATAACGGTCTGCATGATGGTAATTAGTCGTCCATTTCCACGCGTTGCTCATCGCGAAGCGCCCGGAACTCATTACCGTCATACCAATTTGGCCAATCTGTGCTGTCTGCGAGATTATAGCCTAGTTCGAACAAGATTTCTGTAACTTGATCGATCCCTGACAGGTCCCAGCTATTATCATATTCGTCGGCCGGCTTGTGATAACGGACTTCCGTATATTCTTTCTGGAAGGCTTCGCCGTAAGCGCTACCCTTCGTGACGTGATCAACACCGCCGTCGGCGTAGAGCATCGGCACACCGCGTTTGGCGAGGCTGATATGATCTGAGCGGTAGAAATAGCCGGCAGATCGGTTTGTATCGGGTTCAATCCGCATGCCGCGAGGCGCGAGGACATCATTCAAACGATCTTCCAGCTCAGAGCTACCAAAGCCGACAACGATGATATCATTTGTCTCTCCGATCGGCTGAATAGCGTCGATATTGATTCCGGCGACCGTCTGTTTCAGCGAAACAATCGGATTGGCGGCATAATAAGCGGAGCCGAGTAGGCCGCTTTCTTCTGCTGTGACTGCAACGAAGAGGGCAGAACGCTCTGGCGCGCCCGCTTCGACAAAGGCTTCGCCAATTTCGATGATGGCTGCCGTCCCAGTCGCATTATCAACGGCCCCATTATAGATATGGTCTTCGCCCGTGCCGTTATTTCCCAAATGGTCCCAATGCGCCATGTAGAGGACATACTCATCTGGATGAACTGTGCCGCGTATACCGCCGACGGCATTCGCGCTCTCCACCGTCGTGACAGATTGTTTGATCGTCGCATCGAGTTCGAGACCGCCCATATCGATGGCTTCGAAGTCCCCAGTCGCGGCGCTGACCGATAATGTATCAAAATCTAGTCCGGCAGACATGAACATAGATTTGGCCGTGTCCTCGCTAACCCAACCTTCCAATATCGTGCGGTCTGCGCCGCCGTCTGAACGCACAACGTCAAGCTGTGCACCTGTCCAGCTGCCAGAAACAACTTCCCAAGGATATGAAGCTGGGGCGGTCTGGTGAATCACGATAGCGCCCGCAGCGCCCTGACGGCCTGCTTCTTCATATTTATATGTCCAACGACCGTAGTAGGTCATAGCATCGCCATTAAAGAGCGAAGTGTCCTTGGTTGCATAACCCGGATCATTGACCAACATGACGACGGTCTTGCCTTCAACGTCGAGACCTTCGTAATCATTCCAACCAAATTCCGGAGCGACAACACCATAGCCAACAAACACGAGTTCACTGTCGGTTAGGGAAAGAGTCGCGTCAGTTTTTTTGCTCCAGAAGACGGCTTCGTCTGTTTGAGACGAATTAGCCGCGACAATAACGTCACCATCATGGGTGATCTGCATTATGCTGTCTGCGGCGAGCGTCGCTTCGGCGAGTTCAACTTTTTGGAAGTATGTGCCGTTCTCTCCCATTGGAACTAAACCAGCAGCTTTCATTTCAGCGGCAATATAGTCGAGGGTTTTTTGTCCACCCTCTGTACCCGGTGCGCGGCCCATAAAGTCGTCTGCGGACAAAGTTTCAATGCGACGGCCTAAATCAGTCGCTGAAATCATTGTGCCTGGATCGAAAACGATTTCAGGTTTCGTAGCATCCGTATCAGCACAGGCGGTGAGGACAAAGGCGGCGCAAGCGCTCGCCAGAAGAATAGTCTTCGTCATTGGAAAACTCCCATTCGGTTTGACGCAGTTGCTAACGCTGCTGGACCGTTTATCAAGCCTCCAAATTCAGTGGAGAGGTTCAATATGTCGATCGGTCAATGGACGAAACAGGGAAGCGCCGTGTTTGCACTTGTGATTGGTGTCGCGGCTTGCGCCACACCGGCGATACAGTCAGACGCTATTGGTTCCATAGAACAACAGATATTAGACGCGGCCAGATCCGGGTCTCAAGGCTATGAAATCGTCGAAGGTCTAACCACCGAAGTCGGTCAGCGTTTGGCAGGAACAGAAGCTGAAGCGCGGGCGCGCGATTGGACTGTGGCCAAGTTCAAAGAAATTGGATTGCAAAATGTGCGCGTCGAACCGTTCACTATTCCGGGCTGGGAACGTGGTGTAGAGACGGCGACGATTGTTAGCCCCTATCCACAAGAGATGCTGGTAACCGCTCTCGGCGGTTCCGTTGCAACACCTATTGGCGGCGTGACGGCAGAGATATCTTATTTCCCAACATTTCAAGACCTTGAAAGCGCGCCTGAAGGTGGATTGGACGGCAAGATCGTCTTTATTTCAGGTTTGATGGAGAAGGCGCCTGATGGTGCAGGTTATGGCCCCGCAAATCAAAAAAGACGCTCTGGCGCGTCTGAGGCCGCTAAGCGCGGCGCCGCCGCCGTCGTTATCCGCTCAGTCGGGACCGATTCACATCGATTCCCGCATACGGGACAAATGCGCTATGCTGAGGGTCTTCCGAAAATTCCGATTGCTGCTTTGTCTGCGCCAGACGCTGACCAGCTGGAACGTATGTTTGACAGAGAACAGACCGTCACGATGGCGTTGAATATTCAACCAAGCGCGACTGGGGATATGCCGTCCGGCAACGTCATTGGCGAAATTATTGGGACGGAACGTCCGGAAGAAATTGTGCTTATTAGTGGCCACCTAGATAGTTGGGACCTCGGAACCGGGGCCATTGATGATGGCGCGGGGATCGGAATTAGCGCGGGTGCCGCGCAGGTTCTGATCGAATCTGGGCTAATACCTAAACGAACAATCCGGGTTGTGGCTTACGGCGCCGAAGAAGTCGGCTTGCTGGGTGGGTTCGCCTATCGTGATTTGCACCGCGATGATTTGGGAAATCATGTCCTCGCGACGGAATCAGATTTCGGATCAAAGCCCGCTTATGAAGTCTTAGTCGGCGTGACGGAAGGCGAAGACGTAATTAAAGCCGTCGCGTCAGCGCTGGGGCTTCCAATCGGAGAGCGCGGCACGAATGGCGGTCCTGATATTGGGCCGATTGCCGCGCTCGGCGTGCCAACAATGCGGTTCCAACAAGACGGGACTGATTACTTCGATTTGCACCACACGCCCGACGACACGCTTGATAAAATTGATCCGGACGACATTGCCGAAAATGTCGCCGCATTTGCTCTCATGGCGTGGCTTGCAGCCAATGCTGACACAGACTTCCGCTCAGATACAGGCAACTAAACGATGGCTCTTCCCGACATTCTTAAACAGACGCGACTTCCGGTTATTGCCGCGCCTTTATTTATTGTTTCCGGCCCGGATCTCGTGATTGCGCAATGTAAAGCCGGTGTTATCGGCAGTTTCCCTGCACTCAATGCGCGGCCTGCGGAGATGCTGGAAAAATGGATCGTTCGGATCAAGCTAGAGCTCGAAGCTTATCAGCGTGAAAACCCTGACGCTATTGTTGCCCCTTTCGCCGTCAATCAGATTTGCCATCCGTCGAACAATCGACTGGAACATGATATGGAAGTCTGTGTGAAGCACGAAGTGCCGATCATCATCACATCGCTCCAGGCGAACCAAAAAGTCTATGACGCCGCTCATTCTTATGGCGGGATCATTCTGCATGATGTGACCAATATCCGTCATACGAAAAAGGCGCTTAGCATGGGCGCAGACGGCATCATTGCCGTCTGCGCTGGGGCGGGTGGCCATGCAGGGACAATGTCGCCCTTTGCGCTCATTCCTGAAATTCGTAAATTCTTTGACGGCCCAATTTTGTGTAGCGGCTCTATGAGCACGGGCGGCTCTGTGGCGGGGGCGATCGGGATTGGTGCCGACATGGCTTATATGGGCACACGCTTCATTGCGACAGATGAGGCCAATGCGGATGCGGCCTATAAGCAAGAGATCGTCGAAAGCGCAGGCGCTGACATCGTCTATTCCTCACTTTTTACCGGTGTTCACGGTAACTATCTGCGTGGATCGATTGAGAAAGCTGGAATGGATCCAGACAATCTTCCAACCGCTGATAAGACGTCTATGAATTTTGGGTCTGGTGGAAACACGGACAAGAAAGCATGGAAAGATATCTGGGGCGCCGGGCAAGGTGTCGGCACAATTGATAGCTCCACGTCGGTCGCCGATGTCGTGAACACGCTGGAAGCGGAATTCCAATCGGCGTTGGTGCGTCTTTCATCCCACGCTTAATCCGCGATCAAATCATTAAGGGTTTACGATAGCGTCATCTATCGTTTACCATTGCTGTGTGAGTCCGGTATGGGCTTTGGGGCGGGGAACTGGGAGAATGATAATGGGTCGCTGGATATTAGGCGCGATCATTCTGTTGTTCGTTGGGCTTGTTTACGGTCTCATGACCGCAGAGTCACGAATGACCGATATGCAAAGCAACATTAAAGCTGATCTCATAACGGCGGGCTATAGTTGGGCCGATGTCGAAATGAGCGGTAATGAGGCACGTGTGTCGGGCACAGCCCCGAGTCTTGCAGAGCAACAGAATGCAATCAAAGTCGCGTCTGAGGCTTACTGTTCGGCATGCAAAGATAAACATCGCTGGCATACGGTTGAAGACGCAACGGATGTTATCGAAATGGCGGCACTGCCGACCCAATCACCTTATAGTTTTTCAGCCCGCAAAACCGAAAACGGCACTGTTGTTCTTAATGGGTATGTTCCATCAGAGGACATTCGTGGGACTATTCTCCGCAATGCTGTCGATATTTTTGGTAATAATAATGTGAGCGATGACAGACTGGTTCTTGCCAGCGGTGCGCCGGATGGCCGTTGGACAGAGGTCATCACGCTTTATATGCGGAAGCTCGCGAAACTCGATACAGGCCGACTGTTAGTTGAAGACTTTGAAGGGTCCCTGCAAGGCAAGTCGGCGTCTCGTGATGTGCAGCAAGAACTCTATGGTTTAATGGGAACCGCAACGCCGGCGGGGTATAATTTCGTCGGGAATGTCGCTGTGCCAGAAGTGCCCGTTCAGGTGTTTGGGCAATCTGGATCGCAGACAATCTGCCAAGGGCTTCTTGATGACCTTCGTGACGGACGAAAGATAAATTTTTCACCGAGTGAGGCCGTTATTCGGGGCGATAGAAATTTCGATTTGCTTGCTGAGTTGGCCAGTGCCGCAAATCAGTGCCCAAAATTTCGTATTGCTATTAATGGATATACATCCAGTGATGGCGAAGCAGCGATGAACCAAAAACTCTCGGAAGATCGCGCAAATGCCGTGTTGTTTTATCTAAGTGAACAAGGTGGGATTGAATTGGCCCGTCTTGCCGCGCGCGGCTTGGGGTCTGATAACCCCATTGCTAGCAATGCCACCCCTGAAGGACGGGAACAAAACCGTCGTATCGAATTCATCCTGAGCAGAGCCGAGTAGGAAGAACCATGGACAATTTTTTTGGATTTTTGGGGGCTTATTACCTCATACCGTCACTGATCATTGGGATGATCGGGTTTATTCTTGGGTGGCTTTTGAAGCCCTCGACCAAGCGCGCTGGTGATCTGAGCGTCGAGGGTGAGGGCGCACTCCGCGCTGAAGCGGATAGTCTTCGTGCGCGGGTTCAGGACCTTGAAAGTCGTGTCGCTGGACGTGATTCCGAAGTGTCTGATTTGAAAACACAGCTTGCCGCTGCACCGGCGGCTTCTGTCAGCGAAGACGTGACCACTAAGACAACCGAAGCGGATGATACTTACGCATTAGAATGGCAAAACCGCTATCTTGCCGCTCGTGTGAAATATCTCGATAGCCGCCTCGCTGATGTGGGGGGGGCAGATGACTCTATACCCGTGAAAAAAGCGAAAGCGCCTGCGAAGAAAGCGCCCACTAAAAAGAGCGCCACTAAGAAGACTCCTGTAAAGTCGAATAAGGCTATCACCGCTGCCGTTGCAACTGCAGCAATCGTAAAGACTGGGGCCCCAGCTAAGAAAGCTGCGAAGAAACCCGCCGCAAAGAAAACGGCAGCGAAAAAACCTGCTGCCGCTAAGAAGCCTGCTACGAAGACCAAAGCGGCTACGACGAAGGCCGCGCCGGCTAAAAAGAAGCCGGCAACCAAGTCAGACGCTAAGCTCGACAAATATTATGAGAACGTCAAAAAATATGATGCCCGAGCCTCTAAGACCGTCGTTGAAAACATCGTCAAATATTGCGGCGTGTCACTCCGTTCACGCGATAGCAGCCTTGTTGCTTGTTCTGACGAGAGTGAATTGCAAACGGTTGCAAAAGGCTTTGTGACTAAGAAGCTCGGCGTTGAAGATGGTCAGATGGATTTGGTTAAATCCGTTTGTGAGCAGATGAAGGGGCAACGCATGAAATCGCGTGTGACCTTCTATTATCTCGCAGCGAAAAAAGTGAAGAAGCTGGAGATTTTCAAGTAGTCTATCCGCGTAAACCACATTCATAAGTTATATTAAACTCGCCTTCTGGCGGGTTTTTTTATGTTTGATTAAAGACTGACCCTCGGTTTGAAAGACGATGTCATGTTGAAAGCATGACAAATCTATCACAGTGGTATTGGCCTGATTTCAGTCCAGCCGAGATGTCCTGCCGACATTGTGGGCAGGGATATCATTGGCCAGCGTTTATGGATGCGTTGCAGGTGGCCCGCGATCAAATAGGGCGACCTTTTCATATCCTTTCGGCTCACCGTTGCAGCTTACATAATGCAAGGGTTGGCGGCGCGCCTCGGTCACAACATCTACGGATCGCGGTCGATATAGCTCTTCGAGGCCATAATCCTGGGGCGCTTCACACCGCGCTTCATGACGCCGGCTTCACGGGATTTGGCTTCTACACCACCTTCATACACGCTGACATGGGCCCAACGCGGCAATGGTTCGGCACACGCAAAGCGAGGACGCAATGGCATCAGGACTAGCCGCTCTATCACTCGATGCCGCTGCAGGCGGTTTATTCGGTCTTGTTGGCACGGCTCTCGGCCGTGTCGCGGGTTTCTTCGAGCGTAAACAGGCGTTTAATCAAGAGCAGGCACGCTGGTCGCATGAGCTAAAATTGCATCAATTGACGATGCAGGCCAATGCGCAGGAGACAGAAGCTGAGCTTGCGCTTATTGCGCAGTCTGGCAGCTGGAAAGGGCTCGAGGCCTCCATTTTAGCAGATGCCGCCATCGGTGAAGCGAGTCGATGGGTGGTGAACACGCTTCGTTTGGTCCGCCCTGTTCTGACGCTTTTGCTGTGGTTGATCACAGCTTTCATCTTCGCCCAAACGGGCGATGGCAGCGTGATTGAGGCGGCTGTTTTTGCAGCGACTGCGGCGACCTTATGGTGGTTTGGGGACCGGGCGCCGAAGGTCCAGATCCGTCCGTCTATGGGGTGAAGGGGGCGGCGCTATGGTCTGAAATGTCGATTGCAACGGATTGTAAGGCAAAGGCTGTGATGCCAATCGCGATGAGCAAGATGGTCCACGTATAGACCCAACCAACGCCATATGCTGTTAAAAATGACTTAAACCAGCCGCGGCGGAAAGTTCTCTTCACAGACCAAGGCAGGTAGATCAGCAAAATAATCGTATACCAAACAATAAGAAATCGGATTGAGGTATATTGCGCCAAGAGAATGAAGACGAAGAGCAACAAAAATGAGAAGGAATGCACATAGGCCGCGTGGACAAGATGGTCATAGAGCATGGCCGTTTCACGTCCGCGAATAAAAATTGCGCCCATGAACATCGCAAACGGCATCATAAAGAACATCGCCCACTTTAATTTGGTGTTCAGTTGGCGGTTGATGACGGCTGGGTTGCGAAGAATTTGTGAGTAAAGGTCTGACATGCCCTGCCCATCTAGGGTGACGACATCTCCATTTGGACCTGGGAAGGACAGACTTCGACCTGCACTATCAGGGAGTGTCTCACCCTCGACGGGCACATTCGTATCAGGTGTATCTGGTGCCTGAGGGGCCTGATCGTTATTTTGCGTCGGTGGATTTGGTGCTGTCGCGGTTAGGGCTTCCATTTTTGCCAAACTTTGCATCAGCCCGTCTCGTGTCGCGGTTAGGGCTGCTTTTGCAATGTCGGAATCCGCCGCCTCAATTTCTATGGTGAGGTCATCAATAGCTTCGCGTAGTGATTCTGGTGAACGGTTTTGACCTATGTCAAGACTAAACCCGTCGCGTATCAGCGCAACCCGATCATCCGGCGGAGCTTTTAATTTTGATTCCCGGACGAAAAATAACAGGCGTTGATTATAGGTCTCGTCATCAACCTCAAAATTCAGACCTTGTTTTGATCTTGTGTCACCCGATTCAATGTCGCCGAGCGCGATAATTTGCGTGTTCGATAAGGCGATGTAACCAAACAAAAGTAGTGATGTTGCTAGGAAGAGACGGATCGGTGACGTCCACCTTTGCCGCGCCCCATCCGCATAATCGCGGGCCATTTGCCCCGGTTTAAAGATGAGGCTGAACAGGCTTGCCCAAATACGACCCTCGAAAGCCGTTAAGCTCTGGAACAGTTCAGACCCAAGCGACCAGATGGACCGTCGATAATTGTCGTTCTTATTCCCACACGCATAGCAAAAGAGGCCGGTCATGGGCTCTTCGCAGGAAAAACAGGAGAGTGATTGGTTCGCGTTAGGAACATTGTCCGCATCAAGCAGGCTGGTATCGCGCGCCGACATTTCGTTTAAAAGGCTTTGTTCTTCGCTCCCCATAGGGTCTCTTATGACACAAGGATCGACTATGTGAAGCCGTGCGGTTCGGGTTGCACAGCGGATTAAGGCCGTTAAGAACGCACATGTTTGAAAATAAAACAGTCGCTGTGACAGGCGCATCAGGTGGTATCGGTCGAGCCATCGGGGAAATGTTCGCAAAGCACGGTGCCAAAGTGGCACTGTCAGACTTGTCGCCGCCAACCGAGAATGCGGATGCGATGGGCGGTAAAGCCTATGTCTGCGATGTCTCGTCTGAGCCATCCGTTTTCGCCTTCATTGATCAAGCCGAAGCTGATCTGGGACCTATCGACATCTATATCTCTAACGCTGGCGTTGGCGATGGAAATGGACCGCATGTCGCCGGTGGGTCCAACGAGAGTTGGGAGAAGAGCTGGCAAGTCAATGTGATGGGCAGCGTTTATGCAGCGCGTCGGTTGATGCCGGGTTGGGTCAAGCGGGGCGATGGACGCTTCGTTATCACGGCCTCTGCCGCGGGCTTGCTCAACCAAGTTGGCTCAGCCAGCTATAGCGCAACCAAACATGCGGCCGTCTCTTTCGCGGAAAGCATAGAGATCGAGCATGGTGATGACGGTGTGCATAGCCATTGTATCTGTCCACAATATGTCCGGACGAATATGACAGCGGGCGTCGATTTTTCAGGCCAACGCGAGAAACTACTCGAACCTGAAGATGTCGCGGAAGCCCTGCGCAAAGCGATTGAGGACGATAAATTCCTCGTCCTACCGCATCCGGTCGCGGGCGAATATTACGCCTACCGCGCGGCGAACCCTGACGCTTGGCTTTCCGGTATGCGCAAGATGCTGGCGAAGCTCAAAGAAACCAAAAGCTACATATTCAAGGACAGCTAAAGATGGCACGTTTTGATTTGACTGGTAAAGTTGCCCTCGTGGCCGGAGCCTCACGCGGTATTGGCGAAGCCATTGCTCACGGGTTAGCAGAGCAGGGCGCACATGTTGTCTGCACATCGCGTAAGCCTGAGGCCTGCGCTAAAGTCGCGGACGATATCAAAGCCAAAGGCGGAAGCGCGAGCTTCGCAGAGCTTCATCTCGGTGATCTTTCCCATCACGATAAAGTTTTAGCTCAGATTGAGGCTGAGCATGGTCGGCTTGATATATTGATCAATAATGGCGCGACAAACCCTCACTTCGGGCCCGCGCATAGCGCGACAGAAGAGGCCTATGACAAGACCTTTGCTGTCAACACACGGGGCCCCTACTTCCTAACCAGCAAAGCCTATCCGCTGCTCAAACGTGACGGGGGCGGCTCTGTCGTCAATGTCGCGTCGATTGATGGCCTTCAGCCTGCGGCGAACCGCGTCATCTATGCAATGACGAAATCGGCTCTGATCTCGATGACGCAAGGCATGGCGAAAGAATATTCAGACGATAAAAGAGGCGAGGGCGTGCGGGTTAACGCACTGCTTCCTGGACCTGTTGATACAAAGCTGGCGAGTGCGCTCAAAAATGCGCCGGGCATTGATCAATATCTTGATATGACAATGGCCATCAAACGGTTTGCCCAACCCGAAGAAATGGTGGGCGCTGTGCTGTTTATGGTGTCGGATGAAGCCAGTTTCTACACGGGCCAATGCACCGTCGTTGATGGCGGGGCGACCCTTTAAGATGGCGGGTGCTAAGATGGTTGGTGAAAACGCTACGATTGAAGTCCGCAAAGGCGAAGGTCTTGATGTCGATGCGGTTGATGCGGCGTTAAAGGCCAGTGTCGAAGGCCTGTCTGGGACACCCAAAGTGACGCAATATCCGTCGGGCAATTCGAACCTGACCTATGCCATCGACTATCCGGAGCGCCGCATGGTGCTGCGTCGTCCGCCCTTTGGTCCGCTGCCGAAGGCAGGGCATAATATGTTCCGGGAATACCGGATCATGCGCGACCTTAAGCCTGCGTTCGACCAGGTCCCAAATACGGTCTTCTACACGGATGATGAGAGCATTATCGGCAAAGAATTCTATGTCATGGACAGGGTCGATGGCCCGCTGATCCACAAGACCATTCCGCCGGAATGGAATTGGTCCGAAGACGACACGGCGATGCTCGGCGAGAACTTTATCGACGCGCTCGCGAAGCTACACACACTGGATTATAAATCACTCGGGCTTGAGGATTTCGGCAAGCCGGATGGCTACGTCAAACGACAGATTGGTGGCTGGAACCGGCGTTGGAACAAGGCTTGGACGGACGGTATTACGCGGTTTGAAGATGTCCAAAAATGGCTCGAGGACGAGATGCCGGCGGAGTCAGGCAATGTCGGTGTGTTGCACGGCGATTACCGCGTTGATAACGCCATACTCGACGCGAATGATCCGCGTAAGATTGCGGCGCTACTCGATTGGGAAATCTGTGCGATTGGTGATCCGCTGATGGATCTGGGCAATACGCTGTCCTACTGGATTGAATCCTCAGACCCTGCCCCCATGCACATGATGATCCGTCAGCCCTCGGCCGCAGCAGGCATGCCAAGCCGACGCGAATTTGCTGACCGTTATGGTGAAAAGACGGGCTATGATGTGTCCGATATTCACTATCATTTTGTCTACGGTATCTGGCGTTTGGCTGTGATTATCCAACAAATCCACGCAAGATATGTCCGCGGTCAAACACAAGACGAGCGCTTTGCTGTCATGGATAAATCCGTTGAAGCGCTCGGCGCGCTGGCCCGCCACAAAATTGAGACTGGAAGCCTTTAGTTGTTTTTTTGAAGGCCTGATTTTTAAGGAGAGTATTATGAGTGATAATATGTGCCTCGGAGTAACCGAGCGCTTGAAGCCAATCCTCGAAGACGTGCGAGAGATCGTTCAAAATGACGTCTTGCCGATCGAAGGGAAGTGGCATCAAGAGACAGAAAATGCAGCTGACCGTTGGGCGCATACGCCGTGGCAGTTGGAAACACTCGAAGCGTTAAAAGCCAAAGCGCGAAAAAAGAACTTGTGGAATTTCTGGCTGACGAAGACGGGCCTGACAGCCTCTGACAAAGGCTTCGGCCTCACGACTGTCGAATATGCTCACCTTGCCGAGCAAATGGGTTGGTGTCATCTGGCTCCGGAAGTGTTTAACTGCTCCGCGCCGGACACAGGCAACATGGAAGTGTTCGAAAAATACGGTACGGAAGAGCATAAGGAAAAGTGGCTGAAGCCAATGCTCGAAGGAAAACTTCGCTCGGCTTACCTGATGACAGAACCTGACGTGGCCTCATCCGATGCAACGAACCTAGAGTTCAGTGCGGTCAAAGACGGCGATGAGTGGGTTCTGAATGGTGAGAAATACTGGTCCTCCGGGGCCGGTGATCCGCGCTGCGAAGTTTATATCTTGATGGCCCGCACGGAGCCCAAGGGCGACGACATGTCCCGCCGTCATAAACAGCATTCCATGTTTGTCGTTCCTGCAGGTCTTCCCGGGATTTCCAAACTTCGTGCCATGACGATTTTTGGCGTTGATGATGCACCGCATGGTCACTTACACATGAAATTTGAGAATGTTCGTATTCCGGCTGACGCCTTATTGATTGGTGAAGGTCGTGGTTTTGAAGTGAGTCAAGGTCGCCTCGGCCCTGGCCGTATTCACCACTGTATGCGTGCGATCGGGCAGGCAGAACGCGCGCTGGAATTGCTGTGTAAACGTGCGACGTCTCGTGAAGCTTTTGGTCGTCCTCTCGCTAAGTTGGGTGGGAACTACGATATCATTGCGGATTGTCGGATCGGGATCGAGCAGGCGCGTCTGCTTTGCCTGAAGGCAGCCTCCTTGATGGATACAGGTGACCACCGTGCGGCGGCCCCGTATATTTCTATGATCAAAGTGGCTGCACCGCAAGTCGCGTTGAAAGTGATTGATGAAGCCATGCAAATGCACGGCGGTGTTGGCATCAGCCAAGATACGCCACTGGCGAGCATGTTCATCCAAATGCGCACGCTACGTTTTGCCGATGGCCCAGATGCCGTCCACCGCATGCAAGTCGCGCGTAAGGAGCTGCGTGCTTACACGAACCAAAAGGTTTAGCGGCTTTTTCCATAACTGATTATACGCCGCCCCTTGGGCGGCGTTTTTCGTTGAGAGTCTGATATTGCAGGACGCTCAGATGATCCCTATTTTAGAGTCTCATTGAGACCGTCTTTGGAGCTTCCTATGCCATCTTTCGATATCGTCAGCGAAGTCGACATGTCTGAAGTCGAAAACGCCGTGCAAAACGTTATGCGTGAAGTCGGCACGCGCTATGATTTCAAGGGGAGCAAGAGCACGGTCGAAGTCGTTGAGGGCGGGATTAAGGTCTTTGCCGACGACGATATGAAGCTCAATCAAATGCATGAACTTATTCGCGGCCACCTACAAAGACGCAGCATCGGTCCGGGACAGTTGGATTATCAGAAAGTCGATCCTGCGGCTGGAGCTAGCGTGCGTCAAATGATCGTCGTTAAAGAGGGTATTGATCGCGATATGGCGCGCAAAATCGTCAAAGATATCAAGGGCTCAAAAATGAAGGTTCAAGTCTCAATTCAAGGCGAAGAACTACGCGTGACGGGCAAGAAGCGGGATGATCTCCAAGCGGCGATCCAGTTCGTGAAGGATTTAGCGTTGGAGCAACCCGTTCAGTTTAAGAACTTTCGCGACTAAGCTAATGATAGGTGCTGAGCGTTTCGTCAAATAGAGCTATGCCCGCCGTCGTTCAGTTGGCGGGCATCCGTGTCAAAGGGGCTGGTCGTGAGCTGAACTTTCAACGACTCAGCTTCTAAAGTCTAGCGGCTCCAAATAACGGCGCCATCAACTATGGTCATGACCGCGTTCGCATCCATAGGATCCACAGTCGGGTCGAGCATGTCCGCATCGAAGACAGAGAAGTCCGCGTGTTTACCCACTTCGATTGAACCGAGCTCATTTTCCTGAAACGCGGCATAGGCCGGCCAGAGCGTAAACATTTTTAACGCTTCTTGCGGCGTCACCCGTTGATCAAGCCCCCAATTTTCATTGGAATAACCTTGCAAGTCGGTGCGATGGATCGCGGCATGAAGTTCAATTCGCGGATCGCCGACTTCAACAGGGGCGTCAGAACCGCCTGCAATCATAACACCACTATCGATCAGTGCCCGCCACGCATAAGCGCCTTCAAGGCGATCTGTGCTGAGACGATCTACGGCAAAGTGCAAATCACCAATGGCGTGGCTTGGCTGCATTGACGGGATCACACCCAGACTTTTGAACCGGGCAATGTCGGTCGGGTCTAGAATTTGGCTATGTTCAATCCGCCAGCGCGGCTCTTGAATGGCCCATTCTGACTTCGGCACATTGTTGAACGCTTCTTCGTACCAATTTAGCGTTTCTTGATTGCCTTTGTCGCCAATGGCATGCGTATTGACTTGGATGCCACTGCGCAGAGCCGCCTCAAAGATCGGGATTGCGCGGTCCCGCTGTAATGTCATCAGGCCACTATTGCCCAGATCATCGGAGTAGGGGGCGAGCAACGCGGCGCCGCGTGAGCCGAGTGCCCCGTCGGCATAAAGCTTAATCGCTCGCGTCGTGACATGGGGCGCGTCGCCGGACAATTCGTCCATGAATCCTACGAATTCCACACTCGAACCGCTTTCTGGCAGGCCGAGCGAGTTATAGACGCGTATGGCGATATCGCCATTTTTTGCCATGCGGTTGATCATGTCGACATTGTCTGGTTCGACGCTCATTGAATGAATATTGGTCCACCCGCGAGACGCATAGACGTCAGATCCGAGTTGGAAGGCACGCGCCCGTGTTTCGGCGTCCATCGTCGGCACTAAACCATAAACGAGTCGCTGAGCGTTATCGATCATCATTCCAGTCGGATTGCCATCTGCGTCCAGATTAATCGCACCACCGAAAGGGGGCTCTGTTGATCCATCAACATCTGACTTTAATAAGGCCAAGCTGTTCGCGACAGCGGCGTGACCATCAGCGCGTTGAAGGACGATGGGGTGGTCCGTGGAAACCGCATCAAGGTCTTGGCGCGTTGGAAAACGCCCTTCAGGCCAATGCGTTTCAATCCAGCCATCGCCAAAAATAGTTTCGCCAACAGGCGTGACACCAACAACATCGCGGACAAGGTCTTGGAGCTCAAGAATAGACTTTGCAGACGTGAGATCGAGTTCCATTTCGCGCTTGCCGACCCCGATGAGGTGCGCATGGGCATCCGTCAGTCCAGGGTAAAGTGCGTAGCCGTTCAAATTATAAGGTACGGCGCCTTCGGGACACCAATCGCCGTCGGCAGCACCAACATAGGTTATTTTATTGCCAGAAACAGCTACAGCTTCTGCGGTTGGTTGCGCATCATTCGCCGTGTGAATCGTGCCGCCGCTAAAACACCACCCGTCAACCGCAGCGAGTTCTGGACTCGCTGGCGCTATAGCCTGACCGCAGGCGGAGAGTAGAAGAAGGGCTGAGAGGGCGGGGAGTGATTTTATCATGCACCAACCCTAGCTTGAGATCGGGCGGCTGTCAGGGGTATAAAACGAAGATTACGCCGCTGACGCAACATCTTTATCGTCGCTAAATAAAACCTCATCAAAGGCTTGAAGTAAACCTGTCAACTTGATCGGCTTTCCCAAAGACGAATTCATACCAATGTTCCGACACAAGCGAGCCTGTTGATATTGTGGGTCTGCGGTAAGCGCAATAATCGGGATGTTCTGATAGCTTGACGGCTCATTACGAATAGACAGGGTCGTTTCGATACCATCCATGACCGGCATGTGAATATCCATGAGAACAAGGTCGAAGGTTTTCTGCTTAAGTTGATCTAACGCTTCTTGGCCGTTCAAGGCTGTGGTGATTTCCCCCACAACGCGGGAGAGCAGGGAACTGACCACGATATGGTTGGTGGCATTATCATCGACGATCAGGACACGCAGATCACTATAAGGGGTCTCTGGGCTCGTGTCGTTGTCCAAAAGCTGGTCAACAAGTGACGTCGTTTTAGTGCTTTTTGGAGCCGTGGGTGGGTTTCCGCGGGTCTCGACCTTCGTCTCTGTTATGGCGGCAGGAGGAGATATCGGCACAGGGTCAGCTGGGATTGCACTAACTGTCGGTTCAGCCAGAACTGGGGCGGCCTGTTTGGACGCGATTGGAAATGCAATGACGAACAAGGTTCCTTTGCCAAATTCGGATGTTACATTGATGCGGCCGCCCATCAGGTCGACAAGGTCTTTCACGATCGAAAGCCCTAAGCCCGTCCCACCAAAACGGCTGGAAATTGACTTGTTTGCCTGTTTAAACGGTTGAAATATATGAGATAATGCCTCTTTTGTTATTCCTATGCCGTTGTCACGTACGGCAAGGACAAGCTGTTTGTTTTTTCCTGTTCCTCTTGGCGCAAGAATAACTTTCACAGACCCTCCGGGTGTGAATTTGATGGCGTTTGAGAGAAGATTGCTGAGGCATTGCTCGTAACGATAATCGTCAAGCATCATTGTTTCTGGCACGTCAGGGTGGATAGCAAAAGATAGTTTCGTGTTTTCTAGAGCGGCTTTGTCTTCCCATTTCCGACAAACAGTTGTGACGAGTTCGCTAGGCGAGCATTCGCGTAGATTAAGCTCGACTGCGTCGTCAGCGAGTTTGGTATGTTCGAGTGTGCCATCGACCATCTCCATCACTTTTTCGGCTGAATTCTGGATTAGGAGAAGCTGCGGTCGGATACTGTCGTCTTTGCAATTGTGAACAAGCGCATCGGCCATACCGATCACGGCATTTAATGGCGTGCGAACTTCATGGGACAGGCGGCCGAGAAACTCGTTCTTGGCTTTTAAAGCAAATTCAGTCTCTGACTGGGCTTTCCGCAAATCTTGTTCAATTTTGACCTGTTGAGTTATTGTTGTGAAAAAGCAGCAAACCGATTGGACTTTACCGCTTTCGTCCACATTGGGCATCACATGGGCTTTGAGCCAGTGTTGGACGCCATCATCACAAATTATGCGAACAATCGTGACTTGTGCCACACAAGTTTCAACGGCTTTGTCTATGGCGCTTTTGGAAACAATGCGATCTTCGGGGTGAAGGACGTGGTTGAAACCTTTTTTTCTGATCTTATCGAAGCTCTCTGCGGAAAAATGCTGTTCCAGAGAATCCGCACGAACTCGAAATTCGTTAGAATTGAAATTATAATACCAATAGCCACTTTGCCCAACTTTAAGCGCCGTATCTAAAGCCTGCCTCTTGAGCTCTTCTTGAGTCACATCCCGCATCAGTAGTAAGTAACTATCGTCACGTCCGAGGCTTACTCGAATATCAATATGCCGTCCCGAGGGCGTAACCGCATTGATGATCTGAGTCGCAGTTGTTTGTTTTAGTCTCTGATTGATAAGAAGATCGGAAATAAGGGCTTCGAAGACCTTTGGGTCGCCATGACCAAAATAGCCCTGCTCAGCCATGACGCTGGTTAGTTGCCCGAGCTGGGTCAATTCATCCGGACTGATCGGCTGCATTTTGAGAAGATCGAAGATTTTCTCATCGACATATTCAATGCCAAGATTTCGGTTCACGACGATGCAGGCTTCACCTGTCAAATCAGCAAGCCGTTTGAGCCAAAAGAAATCTTCTTTGCGGCGAACAGATACGCGACGATCTATTTTTTCGCCGGCCAGTGTGTCGTCTGAGCCTATCGACACTTTAATATCCTCGTCATTTCAATGAATGAAAGCTGTTGCAGCTAAATCCAAAGACTGGGTTAAGATTTCTCTTCTTGTTGAAATTAGCCTACAAATTCCTTTTCAGAGTGTGAGTGGATAGCATTAACAGATCGCTTAGAATTAAGCGTCAATAATCCGAACGGCGCACAAGTTCGCCACAGACAGAACCAATATACACTCTAAAATCTTGAAAAGACTGGTGCCGCGAGGGAGAATTGAACTCCCGACCTCATCATTACCAATGATGCGCTCTACCACTGAGCTACCGCGGCGTTCCGATAGCGGGATGATCCGCTCGAAGGCGTCGCGCTATAGCTTCCACACTGGCTATTGAAAAGCCCTTAAGCACGCTTACAACAGCCCCATGTCAGAACGAAAACCGGATCAGAAGAAGACTCGCGAAGAACGCCTCGCGGAACAGCTACGGGCTAATCTTCGTCGCCGAAAAGTGGCGAGCAGGAAAGCCCCACAAACAGATGGCCTGAAAAAAGACGCGCCACAGCCTTGATTGCGTCTTCCCCACAGGTCATGCGCCGCACATGGATAAAATAGTCATAGAAGGCGGATTCCCGCTGCGTGGGGACATCCGTATCAGCGGAGCCAAGAATTCAGCCATTAAGCTGATGGCGGTGAGCTTGCTGACGTCTGACCCTGTTACACTCACCAATATGCCGCGCCTGCGCGATACACGCTCTATGGGTGGGTTGTTGTCCTATTTAGGCGTGTCTGTTGAGCGAGAGGGCAGTGATACGTTAAAGTTACACGCGCCGAAATTATCAGGCACGGAAGCGCCCTATGCTTTGGTTCGTAAAATGCGGGCCTCATTTAATGTGCTAGGCCCGCTTTTAGCACGCGAAGGACATGCGCGTGTGAGCCTTCCCGGAGGCTGCGCGATTGGCGCACGCCCCGTTGATCTACACTTAAAGGCGCTCGAATCACTCGGTGCAAAGATTGAATTAGAGCAAGGCTATGTTGTCGCCTCAGCCAAGTCAGGGCTGAAGGGCGCAGAGATTAGCTTTCCGTTTGTCTCTGTTGGCGCGACCGAACATGCCATGCTCGCCGCTGTGCTGGCGGAGGGCGAAACGGTCTTGATGAATGCGGCGCGAGAACCAGAGATCGTCGATTTGGCGGAATGCCTGAATGCCATGGGCGCGAAAATTGTCGGCGCGGGTCGGTCCGAAGTTAGGATAGAAGGCGTCGAGTCGCTCGGTGGTGTCGAACATTCGGTTGTGCCAGACCGAATCGAAGCAGGGACCTATGCGCTGGCGGCCGCCACGGCAGGCGGATCTGTGCGGTTGACCCATGTCCGTCCGGACCATCTCGGCGCGCTTTGGCCCTTGATTGCACAGGCCGGCGCAAGGGTGAGTATGGAGGATAGCTCCGTTTTGATCGAACGAGGAACGGGTCGTCCGCGTCCGGTCGATATCGATACCTCTGCCTATCCCGGTTTTCCGACCGATTTGCAGGCGCAATTTATGGCCATGATGTGTATTGCAGACGGGGTGTCGATTATTCGCGAAAATATCTTTGAAAACCGCTTTATGCATTGTCCGGAATTGTCGCGTATGGGCGCCGATATTACCGTGCGTGGGCGCGAAGCCATTGTCCGCGGCGTGCCGGAATATGTCGGCGCACCTGTGATGGCGACAGACCTTCGGGCCTCGGCCAGCTTGATCAATGCTGGCTTGGCCGCACGCGGCGAGACTCACATTTCTCGGGTCTACCATCTTGATCGTGGGTTCGAGCATATCGAAGTAAAGCTCGGACAATGCGGGGCGCGGATCAAACGCGTTCCGGATGACTGAAATTCTCCGAAGGTAGCTGGACATGAGTTTAAAACTTCTCGCAAATGATGCTGACGATCTGAAAGTCATCGCCAGTGCGCTGCAGGATGCGATCCTGCGCGTGGGTGATATCCGGTATGACCCTGTGGCGCGATCTGTGTCGCTGCGCATGACGCGCTTTCGCCATGAAGCGAAGACAGCCGAACGCGTCGAATGCGGTGTCCGGATTGATGGGGTTTTGGCCTTACAAAGCCGGGGGATTGAGCGCGGGAAACAAGACGCATTTATGGTCGTCCTCGACTTAACGTTCGAGTCGACGGATGCCCCGGCCGGATATCTCGACATCACACTCGCGGGGGGTGGCATTTTGCGGCTGACCGTTGAAGGTCTGGATCTGCTGCTGTCAGATGTCGGCCAAGGCCGAGTAACGCGGTCTAAACCGGACCATACGGCCACGTGACGGAAGAGCCTGATTTCGAGACTGGCGATCATCATATTGCTGAATTCCACATTGATGATGCCAGCCTCCCTGTCACATCAGTCGAGATGCAGCATGAACGGCGCGTCGCGATATTCGATCTGATCGAAGACAACCAATTTAAACCGATCGGGTCGCCCAGCGGCCCCTATATGGTTCGGTTGGCCCTGGACGAGGGACGCAGGCTGCAATTTGATGTCAGTACGACGTTAGGCGTACCGCGGGCCGAATTTAGTGTTTCAATGGTTCCGTTCCGGCGGCTCGTGAAGGATTATTTTATGATCTGTGAGAGCTATCATAATGCGATCCGGACAGCGACATCCGCGCAGATTGAAGCCATCGATATGGGACGGCGTGGCTTACATAATGAAGGCTCGCGGCTGTTGTCCGATAGTTTGCGAAACCAAGCTGAGATTAGCTTTAACACATCCCGAAGTCTTTTTACTTTAATCTGTTCTCTGCATCGGCGGCCAACATGAGCGACCGCATACTCTTTGTCTGCCAACTGAATATGGTCCGTTCGCCGATGGCTGAGGGGCTTGCGCGAAAAAAAGGACTGGATGCCGTGTCTTGCGGGATTGAGCCCGGCGTGGAAGCGGACGAGTTAATGCTGTCGGTAATGCGTGAAGTCGGGGTCGATATGAGCCAGCACGAGCCGCGCTCTCTGCAAGATGTGGCGGGTCAGACATTTGCGCGGATCATCACTTTTTCCGAGGATAGTCAGTCATCTGCGTCCGCTATTTTCGGAGCTGAAGCCCCCATTGAGCTTTGGTCAATTCCCATGCCGTCAATGGGAAGTCACGACGTTCGGGCGATTATGGATACATATCGGTCAATTCGAAGCGTAATCTCAAACCGTCTTGATCGCCAATTCTAGTGCATTTACCCTTTTAGTCGCGCGCAAACCCCCTATATAGCCCGCGAACGACCCCGCTACATTTCGTGGCGATGAGCAAGGACAAGTTTTGGCCAAAGAAGAACTTTTAGAATTTGAAGGTGAAGTTGTTGAACTTCTGCCGAACGCAACCTTCCGCGTAAAACTGGTGAATGATCACGAGATCATTGCCCACACAGCTGGCCGGATGCGGAAAAACCGGATCAGGGTTCTGGCGGGTGACCGCGTGACTGTCGAAATGACTCCCTATGATCTGACCAAAGGTCGGATTACCTATCGCTTTAAATAGTCGAGTGACCCGTCATGTCTGGTGACGGTTTCATTCTGGCGAGCGCAAGCCCGAGGCGTTTACAACTTCTTGCCCAAATTGGGCTGAAGCCGGACTCTGTCTATCCCGCTGATATTAATGAAGATCCGATTCCCGGTGAATTGCCGCGGCCTCATGCTGTGCGTCTGGCGCAGGAAAAGGCCGCCGTCGTCAGCGCGAGGCTGCCCGGAAAAATCGTCCTTGCAGCGGATACGGTCGTTGCTGTGGGTCGTCGCATATTGCCCAAAACCTTGGATCGCGCGCAAGCGGAGTTTTGCCTGCGCTTGATGAGTGGTCGGGCGCACCGCGTTTTCACAGGTGTGTGTGTGATTGACGCGCACGGCGTGTCACGGTCCAAAGTGAGCGAGACCCGATTGAAGATGACGCGTCTGTCCGATCAAGTGCTGAACGCTTATCTTGATAGTGAGGAGTGGCACGGCAAGGCAGGGGGCTACGGAATTCAAGGCAAGGCGAGCGCTTTTATCCCATTTCTTTCAGGGTCTTATACAGGCGTTGTCGGACTCCCCACCTACGAAACCGCGGCTATGCTTCGCACCGCTGGAATTAAGATATGAAACGTCGCGCCGTAATCGAAGAGTTGGTCGGGGAAACCCGCGCTGCCGTTTATGAAGGCCGTAAGCTTGTCGAGCTTCATCTCGACCGCTGGTCCGATTTTAACAAACCGCGCTTTGGCGAACTCTGGACCGCGCGGGTTGGAACTGTCGACCCTTCTGTCGGCGGACTGTGGTTGCAAATGGGGAAAGGGCCGGATGCGCTGCTCTCCTTCAAGGGACAAAAAGACATGCCGCGCCTGACGGAAGGTGAACGCATTAATGTGACGATTGCAAAAGAAGCGATGGCCGAGAAAGGCCCGGTTGTACGTTATGCCGCCGAACCTTCGCGCGAGTCCCCAGGCGTTGTGCAAGCGCTCAGTTTGCGCGAACGGCTCATACAACGTTTCCCTGAGATTACGTTTGAAGAATCCTCTGTGGGTTTAGACACGTCGACCGAACGGGATGTCGCTATTCCGGGCGGTGGTTCGATCACGATTGAGCGCACGCAGGCTATGATTACTGTGGACGTGGATAAGGGCGGTGCGAAGACCGTGATGGATTGTAGCATTAATGGTGCGAAACTGATCATGGCCCAATTACGCCAACGGCGCTTGGGCGGGCTAATCGCGATCGATTTTCCCAACTTGCGCCAGCCCAAACATCGGTCATCCGTCATTCGCATGATGGAAGAGATGGCCGAAGCAGACCCGGCATCGATTCGTATCGCGCCTTTTTCCCGGTTCGGCGTGGTTGAGATGACACGCGGACAAGACGGCCCCTCCCTAGACGCGCAACTGAATGATCGTTTCGGGGAGCCAACGGTTGAGTCTCGCGCCATTCATGCGCTGCGTCGTTTGGACCGTGAAGCCAAGGCGTCTGCGGGCGCGCAGATGGTTTTGACCGTCGATAAAACGGTTTGGGAATGGCTAGAAACGCCACCCTTTGACTGGCGTACGCCGATGGCCGAACGGCTCGGTGCGCGTTTTACGGTCGAACTTGGCGATAAGCTGGATGTGAAAGCTGATCGATGAGCAAAACGTGCACAATTTGTAAAAAGAAAGACGTTATTGAGACGTTTCGTCCTTTTTGCTCGAAACGCTGCGCAGATGTGGATTTGGGGCGTTGGCTAAAAGGCGGTTACGCCATTCCAACCGATGAACATGTGCCGTCAGGTGAAATACCGCCACCTGCCGCTAATGATGAGTGAAGCCCTTAGCGTGCCATTATAAACGGCTCCTTCGCATCGCTGAAAAAGGCGTCATGCCCATAGCGCTGCTCGGCAACATTCATCGCGTCGAGAGTGGTATAGGAAAACGCACTGACCTTTGTTCCATCTGAATGATAATCCTCAACCAGCGCGGCGCTGATCTGCCTGGCCGGAACACAGACCCAATCGACAATCTCCCGGAGGTGGCCGCGTAAGGGTCCATCCACGAACCAGCCAGAGCGTTCGCCATGGACATAGTGCCTCTCGGGGCGCTCAATATGGCCTAGATTGGCGGCGTAAACCTTATGCACGGCGCGCGTCGCAAAGGAAGGCGGTTGGCACCAGTGTGAGAGACAGGTTCGGGCCTTCGCATCAAGATCGTGGATCGCGTAGAGAACCTCAGGCAACCAAGAGACCCATATTGATCGACCTCTGAGCCTATGTTCCGCGCAGAGCGCGTAGAGCATGTCTTCAAACCCGGCATCTTTGACATCGATGAGGAGAATGCAGTCGCTATTCTCATGATTGGCAATCGCGGCGAAGAGGTTTCGGGCCGATGGCATTCGCGCGAAATCACCGCCCAGCACTGGCAAATCTTTCGCCATCACGTTACAAATTTTGTGAAGAGTTCCGCGGCTATCCCGCGCGGATTCGTCGTGAGTGATGATAGGTGTGCCGCATCGGGTCAGGCGAATATCGAATTCGATCTGCTTTACGCCAAAATCCAGCGCGGAAATTAGTCCCTCCATTGTACTCTCATGGTTTGAAAAACCACGAAAACGATGGGAGATAATTTGATCAAACCGAGCCATACGCACAGTTAGACTATGTAAGGGGGAAGGGGAATGGTGCCCGAACCTGGATTTGAACCAGGGACACACGGATTTTCAATCCGTTGCTCTACCAACTGAGCTATTCGGGCCTCGTTTCCGAGCCGCGCTATAGTCAGCCAAAAGTCTGCTGTCCACTCTGTTACGCCGCAAATTTTTCGCTAACTACATTCGTTAGTTCCAGTTCAAAAAAGTGATGAGCTTTTCCTTTGCAGTTGCAACTAGTTCTCACTATAGACTGGCTTATGACTTCCATGCCAACCCGTCTGACTGATATTGCTCGGTCGAACCCGACTCGTATTCTTGGGTTTTCAGCGACAGACCCGGCTCTGGAAACACGATTGCGAGACATTGGGTTTGCTGAAGGCGACCGTGTTGTGCCCCTTCATTTTGGTCTGTTCGGACGAAACCCGATGAGCGTTCGTCTGAATGGGGCCATCATTGCGCTACGCCGCAAAGATGCGCAGGCTATTCTTGTTGAACCCGTAAAACCTTAGACCGACCCTTATGTCTGATACAGATACTTTAACGCGCCCGGTCCGGCTCGCACTTCTTGGCGCGCCAAATTGCGGAAAAACCTCGCTTTTTAATGCGTTGACAGGCGGGCGGGCCAAAGTGGCCAATTATCCGGGGGTGACAGTTGAATATCGCAAGGGCGAGTTCACATTACCTGACGGCCAAAAAGTTGAATTGCTCGATCTGCCAGGTGTTTATGGTGACACGGGGAAATCGATGGATGAGCGGATCGCGATTGATGCGGTGAATGGGCGATTAAGCGGAGAACGTGCGCCCGATGCGTTGTTATTTATGCTCGACGCCGCGCATATCGAAACCCACTTGCACAATGTGCTTCAAGCCAAAAACTATGGCCTCCCAGTCATATTAGTCCTCAACATGATGGATATGGCCGCGCGTGACGGATTGAACATCGATATTCCTGCGCTCGAGCAAGAACTCGGAATTCCAGTCATCAATTGCGTTGCGGTCCGCGCCTCTGGGCGCGCCCCGTTGTTGGATTTCCTCACGGATTGGACGGGTGATGTTGAGCATGGCAGCGCCGCCGTTCCGGATAATGAGCCGGGCGATGTGCGTGACTTACAGCAACGCGCCCGCTCAGCGACTCGCATGGCGGTGTCGCGAGTTCATCAAATTGAAACGTTCACGCACCGAATTGATAAGTTCGTTCTGCATCCGGTTCTGGGTCTCTTCATCCTGCTCAGTATTTTATTCGTGATGTTCCAAGCGGTCTATACATGGTCAGGTCCAGCGATGGACATGATCGAAGGGGGTATCGGGTGGCTGCAAGTCATCGTGTCTGCAGTGATTCCAGAGGGCCTTCTGCGGTCGCTTATTGTCGACGGCATGATCGCGGGCGTCGGAGCCGTGCTCGTATTTCTGCCACAGATCATTATCCTATTTGCTTTCATCCTCTTACTCGAAGCGTCAGGCTATATGGCGCGTGCCGCGTTTCTCGTTGATTCGATTATGGCGAAGGCTGGCTTGAATGGTCGCGCCTTTATTCCGCTTTTATCATCGTTCGCCTGCGCGATCCCCGGCGTGATGGCGGCGAGGACGATCGAGCAAGAACGTGACCGGCTGACCACGATAATGATTGCGCCTCTGATGACGTGTGCGGCGCGTTGGCCTGTCTATTTTTTGATTATTGGCGCGTTTATCCCAGACGGTCGCGTCGGCGTGTTTTCACAACAGGGTCTTGTTGCTTTCGGCCTGATTATCGTTGGAATTGTTTTCGCCTTCATTATGGCGGCGATCTTCAAACGGACATTGGCGCGGGGCGAAAGCTCCGGTCTGTTGATTGAGCTACCCAGCTACAAGACGCCTGTTTTCCGGGATTATCTACGGGGTCTGTATGATCGCGGCATGATCTTCGTGAACCGCGCGGGACGGATTATCTTGCCCGCGTCTGTGGTGATCTGGTTCCTCACCACGTTCCCGCGCAACGCGGTGAGCATTAACGAGACTTTCGCGGGCATGATCGGCAATATCATCCTGCCCGTGCTGCAACCCATTGGCTTTAATCTCGAAATGTCGATATCCTTGATCCCAGCGATGGCCGCGCGCGAAGTCGCGGTGTCGAGCCTCGCGACAATCTATGCCGTGCAAGGCGATGGAGGTGAGGGCCAAATGTCAGCCATCATCGCGAGTCAGTGGTCGATGGCGACCGGGCTGGCTTTCCTTGCGTGGTTTGTCTTTGCGCCACAGTGCCTGTCGACCTTTGCGATTATCCGCAAAGAGACCAACAGTTGGAAATGGCCGCTCTTCGCGTTTAGCTATTTGTTCGTTCTCGCATATTTGGCTGCTGCCGCGACCTATCACACGGCCGTCGCGTTTGGGCTCGGTTAGTCCACAACTCTACAATCTTGCGGGTTAACCTCTGACGCGATTCGTGGCAGAGGGCGTGAATGACCGAACTCTCTCAAAGCCAGCATGACCATCGTGACATGGCGAATGCGATTACAGCTCTTTCTATGGATGCTGTGCAGCGCGCCAATAGTGGTCACCCGGGTATGCCCATGGGGATGGCCGATGCGGCAACCGTTCTATTTTCAAAGTTCTTGAAATTCGATCCGTCCGATCCGAACTGGGCGGATCGCGATCGGTTCATTCTCTCCGCGGGGCACGGCTCGATGCTGATTTACAGCCTGTTGCACCTGACGGGCTACAAAGCTGTGACGATGGATCAGATCAAAAATTTTCGCCAACTCGGATCAATCACGGCGGGCCACCCTGAATATGGCCATGTGCCAGGCGTCGAGACGACAACAGGCCCGCTCGGGCAGGGGATTTCCAATGCAGTCGGATTTGCTCTCGCCGAACGCCACATGAATGCGCGCTACGGCGATGATCTGGTTAATCACCACACCTATACCATCGCTGGCGATGGCTGCCTGATGGAAGGCATTAGTCAGGAAGCCATTAGCTTGGCCGGCCATCTGGGTCTGAACAAGCTGACGGTTCTCTGGGACGATAATAGCATCACGATTGATGGTCCTGTGTCGCTGTCCGATTCGACGAACCAAAAGAAGCGGTTCGAAGCCAGCGGGTGGAAGGTCATAGAGATTGATGGTCATAACCCGCAACAGGTCGCCAGCGCTCTGCGGCGGGCCAAGAAATCTGACAAGCCCACAATGATCGCTTGCAAAACCACCATCGGCAAAGGCGCACCAACCAAAGCTGGTTTGAACAAAGCTCACGGCTCTCCGCTTGGCGATGAAGAGATTGCGGGTGTTCGCGCAGCGATAGGCTGGGACCATGGTCCGTTCGAAATTCCCGAGGATGTTTACAAGCTCTGGAAACGTCCGGCGCGTCGGGGTCGTAAAGACCATCGCGAATGGGCCGAGCGGCTCTCAGCGTCCGATCATAAAGCAGATTTCGAGCGCGCGATGGCGGGAGATTTAAACGACGGTTGGCTGGAGAGTTTCCAAACTTACAAAGACAAAGTCGCAGCAGAGAAGCCATCAATGGCAACGCGCGCGGCCTCAGGCAAAGCCCTTGTGCCGTTGACAGAACTCTTAACGGATATGATTTCCGGGTCGGCTGATCTGGAAGGATCAAATAAGACCAAGACATCGGCTACGTCTAACGAAATTCAAGCCGGACATTATGGTGGCCGATATGTCAATTATGGCATTCGTGAACACGGTATGGCGGCGGCAATGAACGGTATGGCCTTACATGGTGGTATCTTGCCTTACTCTGGCTTGTTCATGGTTTTCATGGATTATTGCCGTCCATCCGTCCGTTTGGCCGGTTTAATGGGTG
Source organism: Litorimonas sp. (assembly GCA_051251645.1). Classification (GTDB taxonomy): domain Bacteria; phylum Pseudomonadota; class Alphaproteobacteria; order Caulobacterales; family Maricaulaceae; genus Litorimonas. The sequence continues at coordinate 1,049,714 of JBPOEY010000001.1, forward strand.
TGCAGTCCATTTATGTCGCAACCCATGATTCCATCGGTGTCGGTGAAGATGGTCCGACACACCAACCTGTCGAGCATCTGGCGAGCCTCCGCGCGATCCCGAACGTCTATACTTATCGCCCCGCCGACGCGCTGGAGACAGCCGAGTGTTGGGAATTGGCCGTACAACGCAAAGATAGTCCGAGCGTCATGGCGCTAACCCGCCAAGGTCTGCCCGCCGTGCGCGATGATGCCTCAACGAATTGGTGCGAACGTGGGGGTTATGTCTTGAAAAAAGGCGACGGCGCTGATGATATTGTGCTGATCGGCACGGGGTCGGAAGTCCATCTTTGCGTCGAAGCGGCAGAGCGTTTGGCGGGTGAGGGGATCTCCGCGCGGGTCGTGTCTATACCGTGTATGGATGTTTTCATGGAGCAGGACGAAAACTACATCCGCTCTGTGTTGGGCAAAGATTTACCGAAGGTCGCGGTTGAAGCGGGTATCCGCCAAGGCTGGGACGCATTAATTGGGCGTGAAGGCGCATTTGTCGGCATGGATGGTTTCGGTGCCTCCGCACCGGGCGCGGCATTGTTCGAGCATTTTGGTATTACGGCAGACGCCGTTGTCGCCGCCGCAAAATCACAGCTCGCTTCATGAAGGAACTACCGGGAGATGTGTTCGTTACGGGACAGTTGATGCCGGCTCAATTGCAAGCTTTGGCGGAACAAGGCGTGATGAGCTTCATCAATAACCGCCCGGACCAAGAAGCTCCTTTACAACCAATGTCGGAGGAGATGGAGCAAGCCGCCATGGCGGCGTCGATCGATTATTTTCATATCCCAATGGCCGGAGGTTTGACGCCAGGCCTGATCGAAGCGTCGATCACTGCCTATGAAAACACGCCTCGACCGATCGTCACATTCTGTGCCTCGGGCATGCGTTCAGCCGCTCTTTGGGCGTTCGCGCATGTCGATAAACTCGGTGTTGATGGCGTGTTGGATGCGGTCAGTGCCGTTGGCTATCAGTTGGGTCAAATCCGCCAACCTTTAATGGATTTCGCCGCAAGAGAGCAAAGCTGACAACGCGAGCAACATTCGTCTACCGTGAGCCAGTCTTATGAATGGCTGGCTCGGGTCTGCGGTGAAGGCGCAATGGGGCTGGCTCGGAGACTATTCGGGGTCTCGATTCTCTAGCGACTTAGTCGCCGCCATTGTCGTGACGATCCTTTTAGTCCCCCAATCTCTGGCCTATGCTTTGTTGGCGGGTTTGCCACCAAAAGTTGGCATTTACGCCTCGATCACACCTCTGCTAGCCTATGCCGTCTTAGGCAGTTCACGGCAGTTGAATGTGGGTCCGACGGCGGTGATCTCTTTGATGACGGCGGCGACAATTTACGAACTCCCAGAAGAATTGCGGATCGTTGGCGCCGCGGCCATCGCCTTAATGGTAGGGGTGATGTTGATCGGGGCGGGTCTGCTGAAGGCCGGGTTCTTGATGAATTTCGTTTCCCGTCCTGTCGTGTCTGCCTATATTACGGGGGCCGCACTCCTTATTGTTATCAGTCAGTTACGGCATATATTTGGGGTTGATGGTGGGGGTCGCACGGCCTTATCGATGATTGGAAACCTCAGCGATCAGATCAGCCAAACTAACCTGATTACGGTGGGTGTAAGTCTGGCGGCCCTTATAAGTTTTTATCTGGCGAGACACAGTTTTGCCTACCGCTTGGTCAAGTTGGGCGTTTCGAGTAATCTTGCCAAAATGGCGTCTCGTATGGCGCCGATCTTGATCATTGCCCTATTTATCGTCGCGAGTTGGGCGATGGGACTCGATCAAAAAGGGTTGGCGATTGTCGGCACTGTTCCGGGTGGATTGCCCCCGTTTCGTATTCCAATGATCGAAACGTCGTTGATCCAATCGCTGATGGTGCCTGCTGCTGTAATTGCGATTGTTGCCTTCGTCGATAGCACCTCCACGGCGCAAGAGTTGGCCGCACGGCAACGCGATTCAATCAATGCGAACCGCGAATTGTTGGGATTGGGGGCCGCAAATATCGCGGCTGGACTGTCAGCGGGCTATGCCGTCAACGGCTCTATGTCGCGGTCCGCCGTCAATGCGGCCGCCGGCGGAGAAACACGTCTTTCAGGGATTATCGTCGCGGCCTTAATGGCCTTGACGGCCATGTTCTTGACGCCGCTTCTCACGCCGCTTCCATTGTCCGTTCTGGCGGCTCTAATTATCATTGCTTGCCTCAGCTTGCTCGATTTCAAGACAATTTGGCAGACATGGGTCTACTCGCGCATCGACGGTGTCACGGCGGTCGCAACCTTCCTTTCGGTGTTATTGTTAGGGGTGCAATATGGGGTTTTGGTCGGCGTTGTGTTGGCCATGGCTTTGCATATCCGCACGACAGTCAATCCGCACATGCCGCTCGTCGGGCGCTTTCCGGGCACAGAGCATTATCGTGATGCGCAACGGTTTGTGGTCGAAACCAATGATCAAGTCAAAACCATGCGGATAGATGAAAGCCTTTACTATGCCAACGCGCGGACATTGGAAGATCGTGTCGCCACCATCGTCTCAGAAAATTCGGAGCTGACGGATTTGATTTTTATGTGCACTGCCGTCAACCGGATTGATGCGTCGGCATTAAGCTCACTGGAAACGATCAATAATCGCTTGAAATCCGCTGATATCGCGTTGCATTTTTCCGATATGCAAAGCCGGGTGAGGGAGCGTTTATTTCGCTCGTCCTTCTTGGATCGCCTGACAGGACAGATTTTTCTCTCTCAGCATGAAGCGATGGAGACACTTCGCCCCGCCCCGGACTGGTCCTTCCTCGATGATCACATCGACATACACTGAGCCGGGCACTGAGCCAGGCAAAGCCGTCGAAAATCATAGACTTGCGCCGGATCGGTCGGCTCGCTAACAACGAAGGGACAGAAGACTTATAGGACGTCAGGGGCCGCGCACCGACTTCGGATTGCGCGAACCGACGGACGCAAGGAAAGACACGGCCATGCCGGACAAAGAACCGTCCGGCTCCGTCCCAGAGCCTGCACCCGAAGGGAGCCGTGCGACTGAAGAAGGACGGGGACGGGCAAGGCGACAGAATAATTCGCACCGGGCGGGATCCCGTTCGAGTGGGAATCGGCCTCGCACCTTTGCGGCGCTTGATCTCGGCACAAATAACTGCCGCTTGCTCATCGCGCGTGAGACTTCTGACGGATTCCGTATCGTCGATAGCTATTCGAAGGTCGTGCGTTTGGGGCACAATCTCGCACATACGGGGGCGTTGGACCAAGCCAGCATGGACGCGGCTGTCGAAGCGTTAAAAATCTGCGCCCGAAAGATGAAAACTAAACACGTCAAACGGTGGCGTTGCGTGGCGACAGAAGCCTGTCGTCGGGCCAGTAATGGTGATCACTTTCTTGAGCGGGTCAAAAAAGAATCGGGTATTTCACTTGAAGTCATCTCACCGCGGGTCGAGGCCCGATTGGCTGTTATGGGCTGCGTCAAATTGGTCGATCCAACAAAAGACGTGGCGCTCGTGATTGATATTGGCGGCGGGTCGACAGAATTATCTTGGGTTGATGTACGAAAGTTGCGGGATGGGGGCAGCCACCGCCTTCACCGTCCGCCCATTAGCGCTTGGTGCTCACTTCCACTCGGCGTCGTCACCCTGTCAGATAAAGTGCCCGAAACGGCGGATCGTGAGACATGGTATGCGGAGATGAAAGAGACCATCCGCGAAGCAATCCGAGAGCAAGGCGCGGATACGCGGTTCGTGCGCGCCTTTGAAGAAGGGCGTGGACATTTGATCGGCACCAGCGGGACGATCACATCGCTCGCGGGCATCCATCTGAAACTGCCCTATTATCAGCGTAACAAGGTCGATGGTCTCTGGCTGCGCTCACATGATGCAGTTACGGTGGCGCGTGATATGGCCTCACGCTCGCCAGAAGACCGGGCGAAGGAACCCTGTATCGGCGAAGACCGCGCGCGCATGCTCGTCGCGGGCTGCGCAATTATTGATGTGGTGTGTGAAATGTGGCCGTCCAAGATGATTCGGGTCGCGGACCGCGGATTACGCGAAGGGATGCTAATCGGTCTGATAGGGGCAGGGCGTGTCGAAGACACGCAGATGCCTGCGAAGGATGCCGCCGAATGACCGATGATAATACGAATAATAATGATGCCTCTGACGGCAAAGTCTCCGAGGGCAAGATGTTTGGCGGTAAACCGTCGGGCGTAAAGCGCTCACGGCAGACCAAACCTCGGGCCGATAATGCGACTCGCATGCTGCATAAGAAGGTTCGGAAGGCGAAGGGGCGGAAGATTAGCTCCAAGCTCTGGATCGAGCGGCAGATCAATGACCCTTACGTGCAGCGGGCCAAAGAGTTGGGCTACCGCTCTCGCGCGGCCTTTAAGCTCGAAGAATTGGATGACCGTTATAATTTGATCACGCCGAATTCGCTCATCGTCGATTTAGGCTGTGCACCAGGCGGTTGGATGCAGGCGGCCTTTAAGCGTGGCGCGCGGCGAATCGTCGGTATTGATATTTTGCAAGTTGAGTCCGTACCGAACGCAGAAATTCTGCATCTCGACTTTATGGCCGACGGGGCGACCGAAGAGCTCAAAGCACATTTGGAGCGCGCGCCTGACTTTGTCATGTCTGATCTCGCCGCGAATACGACCGGTCATAAGCAGACCGATCACTTAAAAACGGTCGCTTTGGTCGAAGCGGCGGCTGAATTTGCTCTCGATGTGCTCGCACCCGGGGGGCACTTCATCACGAAAGTCTTCCAAGGTGGGGCCGAAGAGAAGCTGCTTAAACGACTGCGCGAACGGTTTGAGTTTGTGCGTCACGCCAAGCCAAAAAGTTCCCGTAAGGGCTCACCCGAGATTTATCTTGTGGCTAAAGGCTTCCGTCCTGCTGAATAGGGTTTGCGGGCGAGCAGGATGACTGATAGGTGCGGCTCGCAAATGGAACGGAGACTCCCCATGGAGATTCGAGAAGGTTTGACCTTCGATGACGTCCTACTGCAACCCAAGGCGTCTGACATAATACCCGCGCAAGCGAAGCTGCAGACGCAGCTTACGCGCGGCATAAAAATGAATGTGCCGCTCATTAGTGCGGCCATGGACACAGTCACGGAAGCGCCGCTCGCAATTGCGATGGCGCAAATCGGTGGCATTGGCGTTATTCACCGCAATCTGACGATTGAAGAGCAAGCGGAAGAAGTCCGCAAAGTCAAACGCTATGAAGCGGGTATGGTCGTTAATCCGGTCACGATAAGACCGGATGCGACGCGCGCAGAATTAGCGGCTCTCGGAGAGCGCTATAATTTCTCAGGCCTCCCTGTGACGGAAGCGAATGGTAAATTGGTCGGGATTATCACCAACCGGGACGTTCGTTTTGCCGATGACCCGACGCAGAAGGTCAGCGACTTGATGACCACTGATTTGGTCACAGCCAAAGTCGGCGTGACGCAAGCCGAAGCACGCACGCTCTTGCATAAACACCGGATCGAAAAATTGATCGTTGTCGATGATAATTACCGCTGTGTCGGCTTGATCACCGTCAAAGATATGGAGAAGGCCGAGAACTTCCCTAATGCGTGTAAGGACGCCTCTGGCAGCCTGCGGGTGGCGGCCGCCTCAACTGTTGGCGATGCAGGCTTTGAGCGCGCCGTCGCGCTGATCGAAGCGGGCGTTGATGCGCTTGTCATCGATACGGCGCATGGTCACAGCGCGGCTGTAGGCGCGCAGGTTGAACGGATCAAAGCCGCTTACCCTGAAACACAAATTATTGCCGGAAATATTGCGACAGAAGCCGCCGCTCACGCGCTTATCAAAGCGGGTGCCGACGCGCTGAAAGTTGGAATTGGTCCCGGTTCAATCTGCACAACGCGCATCGTCGCGGGTGTGGGTGTGCCGCAGCTGACAGCGATCTTCGATGTCTGCAAAGCGGCAACGGCGGCAGGCATCCCTGTGATTGCAGATGGCGGGATAAAATACTCCGGCGACATGGCGAAGGCGCTCGCCGCAGGGGCGACAGCGGCGATGGTCGGCTCGCTACTGGCTGGGACCGAAGAAGCCCCGGGCGAAGTGTTCCTCTACCAAGGCCGTCAATATAAAGCCTATCGCGGTATGGGATCCGTCGCCGCAATGGCGCGCGGATCCGCGGATCGTTATTTCCAGAAAGAAGTCTCAGATACCATGAAACTTGTCCCCGAAGGCATTGAAGGCCGTGTCGCCTATAAAGGCCCGGTCGGCCCCATTCTCCATCAATTGCTTGGCGGCCTGCGCGCCTCCATGGGCTATACTGGGTCGGAAACGATCGACGATTTCCACGCCAATGCTGAATTCATTCGCATTACAGGCGCAGGCCTTCGCGAAAGCCATGTCCACGATGTTCACATCGCCCGTGAAGCCCCTAACTATTCGATGCCGGGTTAATGCGCCTCGGAGGGCGGATCGCCGCCGCAGAAGAAGTTCTGCAGGACATTTTATCGCAACGGACCCCAGTGGCTATGGCCCTACGCGATTGGGCGAAAGGTCACCGTTTTGCGGGGTCCAAAGACCGTGCCGCCATTGGGAATATTGTCTATGATGCGCTGCGTCATCGCAGCAGCTTTGCCTATCGGATGGATGACGATAGCCCTCGGTCTTTGGCTCTGGCTGGTGCCGTATGGGGCTGTGGTGTTTCTTTGGAGCAATTGGACTTTGATCCTGATGACAAACACTCGCCATCGGCTCTGACGGAAGACGAACGCGCGAACGTCAGTGGTCGTATCGATCTTTCGAGTGCGCCGGATTGGATTCAAGCCGATGTACCGGAATGGATTTGGCCAGCGTTTGAGAATAACTTTACGGATGAGGCCATCAAAGAAGGCCAAGCGCTCGCGAAACGTCCGCCGCTGGACATGCGGGTCAATACCATCAAAGCGAAACGCGAAGAGATTGAGACGGAGGCGATCCATACTCCCTTGTCTCCCGTGGGTTTGCGCCATCCGCCGATTGACGGATTTGGGCGTCACCCTGACGTGCAATCCACCTCGGATTACCAGCGTGGTAAAATTGAAATGCAGGACGAGGGCAGCCAATTGGTCAGCCTTCTTTGTGCAGCGCAGCAGGGTGATAAGGTCTTAGATTATTGTGCAGGGGGTGGTGGCAAGGCGCTCGCGCTCGCCGCAGATATGCTCAATAAAGGCGAGATTTACGCCTATGACATCGACAAGCGTCGTCTCGCGCCAACATGGCAACGCTCTGAGCGGGCCGGGGCGTCAATTATTGAGGTTATCGCACCACCAGCTGAGACGCTGCCCGCGCTCAAAGGGTCGATGGACCGCGTTTTGATTGATGCGCCGTGTACGGGCATTGGAACGTGGCGTCGGAAACCCGATGCCAAATGGCGCCTGACAGAAAATGCGTTAGAACGTCGTCGCAAGGAACAAGTTACGGTTCTGGATCAAGGTTCTGAGTTCGTCAAAGTTGGCGGCTTCCTCTTCTATGTCACCTGTTCAATGTTGGCTGAAGAAAATGAAGGTCAGATTTATGCCTTTTTGGAACGCAATAAGGCGTTTTCTTTGCTCAGTGCCGGCGAAGTCTTCGAAGAACGGTTTGGGGTCGATGGCCCGAAACCATGGTCAGAGGATGGGTTGACCCTGACACTGACTCCGGCCTCGACGGGCACAGACGGGTTCTTTTTCGCAGTCATGGAACGGATAAAATGAGCGAACAACACGACGACATTATTCAGCAACATGAACGTTTGCTGATTGTCGATTTCGGGTCTCAGGTCACAAAACTGATTGCCCGGCGTGTGCGTGAAAGTGGCGTTTACTCGGAAGTTCATCCCTACAATAAAGTCGACACCGCTTTTCTGGCATCGTTTAAGCCTAAGGCCGTCATTCTGTCGGGTGGCCCTGCCAGTGTTGCTGACGCGGGGAGCCCGCGGGCTGATGAAGGTATTTTTGACCTTGGCGTGCCGGTGCTCGGTATTTGTTACGGACAACAGACCATGGCCGCCCAATTGGGCGGTGCGGTCGAAAAATCTGACGAACAGGAATTTGGCCGGGCTTATCTTGAGAAGACAGGGTCATCTCCGCTCTTTGACGGATTGACTGACCGAGAACAGGTCTGGATGAGCCACGGTGATCGCGTTAGCGAAATGCCAGAAGGTTTTGAAATTATTGCGAAAAGTCCAAACGCGCCTTTGGCCGCCATCGCGGATGAATTGCGGCGCTTCTATGGCGTGCAGTTTCATCCCGAAGTCGTTCATACAGAGAACGGTGCGACAATCCTTCGCAATTTCACGCATAATATCGCGGGCTTTGACGGCGATTGGACCATGGCGGCCTTTAAGGGCGAAATGATCCAAGCCATCAAAGACCAAGTCGGCAACGGCAAGGTCATTTGTGGTCTCTCTGGCGGTGTTGATAGTTCCGTTGCGGCCGTTCTGATCCATGAAGCGATCGGCGATCAACTGACCTGCGTCTATGTCGATACAGGCATGATGCGGATGGGCGAGAGCGAGCAAGTCACGGCGCTCTTCCGGGATCATTACGATATTAACCTGATCCATGTGGATGCGAGCGACGAATTCCTCGGCCTCTTGGAAGGCGTGTCTGATCCCGAACGGAAACGGAAGATCATTGGCGGCACGTTCATCGATATTTTTGAGCGCGAAGCCAAGGCGGTCGGCGGTGCAAAATTCCTCGCGCAAGGCACGCTCTATCCAGATGTGATCGAATCCGTGTCTTTTGACGGCGGGCCGTCTGTAACGATTAAGTCTCACCATAATGTCGGCGGACTGCCAGAACGGATGGATCTGAAACTGGTCGAACCGTTGCGGGAATTATTCAAAGATGAGGTGAGGGCGCTTGGGCGCGAGCTCGGTCTTCATGATGACTTCGTCAGCCGACATCCCTTTCCCGGTCCAGGTCTCGCCATTCGCTGTCCGGGGGAAATCACCAAGTCTCGACTCGAAATTCTACGCGAAGCGGATGCGGTCTATCTCGACCAAATCCGTAAACACGGACTTTATAATGATATTTGGCAGGCGTTTGCTGTGCTGCTTCCGGTGCAAACGGTTGGTGTCATGGGCGATAGCCGGACGTATGACTTCGTGCTCGCATTACGCGCTGTCACGTCCACAGACGGGATGACTGCGGATTATTACCCCTATAGCCACGAATTTCTCGGTGAAACCGCGACGCGGATTATCAATGAAGTGCGCGGCGTAAACCGGGTCGTCTATGACGTGACGTCAAAGCCGCCCGGAACCATTGAATGGGAATAATCGCCCTTATTGGCGATTAAACCCTAGCGATTGAAGAAGGCGGGCATATCGCCGCCAAACCCAGCCTCTTTACTCGAACTGCCGCGGGACTTAGATTTTCCGCGGTTGTTTGATGCCGGTTTAGACGCAGGCTTATTTTCAGAATCAGATTTGCTGCGTGAATTCGACTGGGAACTGGACCGAGATTGGTTTTTCTCATTTGATTGATCGCTAGACCGTGACCGTGCTGGGCGACGGTTGGATGGTTTGGACTCAGAGGCTTTCGTCTCAGGCGCAGTGTTCTGAGGCTTCGTAGCAGGCTGTTCTGCTTTGGGAGTAGCCGTATCGTCTGAAGAGGCGTCAGACTTTCTGCCGGGCGCTTTGCGTGTCCGGGTTGTCTTGGCGCGGGGCTCACGTTTTGGCTTTGCCGGAGTGTCAACTTTCGCTTCGACAGCCGGTTTTTCGGACTGATCTCCATCTGATTTTGCGGCTGATTTCGGCGCAGAGCGACGGCTGGAATCACCGCGCGAAGATGAAGACCGCGAAGACCCACCAGAAGAGCGACCTTTGTTGCCACCGCGACTATTGCCACGATTTCCGCCACGACCTTCGCGCGGCATGTTTTCCACGTCTGGAATATCGATCTCTTCAATCGAGTCCTTGCCAATTAGATTCAGAATGCTCTCATAATTTTTGTCATCGAGCGGGGCGACGAGCATGATGGCGTCGCCTTTACGACCGGCGCGACCCGTCCGGCCAATGCGGTGAATATAGTCCTCAGAATGGAACGGGACGTCATAGTTGAAAACATGGCTGACGGACGACACATCAAGGCCGCGTGCGGCGACATCAGAGGCCACAAGGAACTTAATCTCGCCAGCCTTAAACCGGTCGAGCGTCTTGGTGCGCAGGCTTTGCGCGAGATCCCCATGAATGGGCTCCGCGCTAATGCCATGCTTGGTGAAGGACTTGGCGACCACATCGACATCTTTTTTGCGATTGCAAAAAATAATTGCGCTATCGACGGTTTCTCCTTCGATGATTTTCCGTAGAGCGGTCCGCTTCAACTTACCATCAGACGAGGGCACGCGTGCGATCCGTTGCCGCACAGTCTTGGCGGTCGAATTCCGGCGCGCAATCTGAACCGTGACAGGCTGGTGCAAGAATTGATCGACCAAACGTTTGATTTCAGGCGGCATCGTCGCTGAGAAAAACAGCACTTGGCGTGTGAACGGCGTCATTTGGAAAATGCGCTCAATATCGGGAATAAAGCCCATATCCAACATCCGGTCGGCTTCATCAACGACCAGCGTTTGCACACCTGTCATCAAAATTTTACCGCGTTCGTACTGATCGAGCAGCCGTCCCGGCGTGGCAATAAGAATATCAACGCCCTTGGTCAATTTGCGGTCTTGTTCCGCAAATGACACGCCGCCGATAAGGAGCGCGGTTTCGAGTTTAAGATATTTACCATAGGTTTTGACATCTTCTGCCACTTGCGCCGCGAGTTCGCGGGTTGGGCAGATGATCAAGCAACGTGGCATCCGGGCGCGGGCGCGGCCTTTGGCCAGCTTATGCATAGTCGGAAGCACGAAGGCCCCGGTTTTACCAGTGCCCGTTTGGGCGATGCCGAGGACGTCACGATTTTGCATCGCAGACGGAATGGCTTGGGCCTGAATAGGTGTCGGTTTTTCATAACCGATTTCGCCAAGCGCCTTGAGAATTTTGGCATCGAGACCAAGTTCTGCAAAGGTGATGTCGACGGGTGCGTCAGGTGATATTTCAGTCGGGGAGTCTGTGGAGCTCACGTGGGTGTTCTTTCGGGCCAGGCGCCGGGCATCATCGGTCTTGATGGCGGCATCGCATGCGACTCTCGCACGCACCTCTCAGGCACGCGCACCCTACACAGGCGCGCGGCATAATCAAGCGTAGCTGTAAGAGTGTGACGGCCCGTAGCGAACTATCTGTATTTGTAGGGCCGATCATCCTCAGATGTCGGATTATAACGGTCACGAAGCGCCGTCATGCGGGACTCAAGCGAAAGAGCCTCACCGTTGCGGTAAATGGCGACAGGTGCAGACGTGGCTTCAAGTGGATCACCGTCCCAGACAATCAGAGACGCTGGGCTGCCGACGTCCATATCGCCCAAATCAATGCCAAACCAACGCGCAGGCGTGCCCGTGATCGCTTTGAAAGCCGCTTCGCGTGACAAGCCATTGCCGACGGCATTGCCTGCATGTTGCGCCAAGCCACCCGCTTTTATTGTGCGGAAGGATGAGAGTCCCAAAATGGCGTAATCCACGCCTGCAGTGTCAATTGCGAGCACATTCCCGAGCGACGCGTTCACAGAATCGAAGCTATCAGGCAGATTTTCATGCGGATCGACGATCACTTTGATGCCGGCGTTGGCCAGATCATTCGCGACGAGATGCGCTTCCTCTGCTCCGACGACAATAATGTTGAGCGCGGGATAGTCCGCTTTCAGAGCGATGATGGCCATGAGGTCGGAGGCGCGGCTGGCACTTATCATCAGTGGAACACGACCCGCGACAGCGGCACGAAGAGATCGGGCGTCACGCCGGCGCAAAACATCACCTTCGTCTTGTGTGAGATAGCTCCGGCGAACATCGTCCAATGCGCCGCGAAGCTGTGCCATCGCCGCTGCCCGTGAGCCACCCGCCCGGCGCGCGCCGGATTCACCCAGCGCAATATGAATAAGCGCCGTGTCGTTCATGATAGACGAGTCGGTACCGTCGAGGCTGACGACTAATCCTGTTCCGCCAAAGATCGTATCACCCGTCGGGTTCGGTACGATCGCGGCGTAAAGAACACCTCGTCGGCGGGCATTGGCAATGTGGACTTCACGGGGATTGAACGAGTCAGCGGCCCGAAGTGACGCCGAAGCGAGGTCCGTGTTTGCTGTTGTGTCATTCGTGTCGCGCTCGCCACCAATATCGACGATGCCAAGTGTGGACACTGAGGCCACAAGCCCCGGGCTGATCCAAACGTCACTCATTGTAGTCGAGCTGTCTGTTGCTGATAAGTCTGCCGCCATGGCGGTAATCACGCCGTCACTCATTTGAATGTCGGCCGTTTGCGCTGTGCCGTCCGAGGCAAGAATGGTGGCGTTATTGAGGAATAGGTCCTGTGCAAACGCGGATGTCGCCATAAGTGTGGAGGCGACCGAAGCAAGAAGGAGGTGTTTCATCGGGCAATCTCCGTACCAAGGCGGAAGTCGGATTGTGGCTTCAATCCGGTTTCACGATCAAACATCAAAGCTCCATCGAGATAGACTTGATCCGGGCGCGAGAAGGTCGAGTAGGGGTCTCCGCTCCAAATCACGACATCGCCGCGTTTGCCAACTTCGAGTGTGCCTGTCTCATCGAGGATACCCAGCGCTTTGGCGGGATTAGTCGAGAGCCACGTCCACGCTTCTTCTTTGGATATGTCGAGCCCAGCGCGATTACCATTGGCGCGAGCCTTGGCAACTTCCTGATTGAGCCGTTGGATGTTCTTGTCATCATCTGAATGGATCATGGCACAAGCGCCTGCCGCATGGACGAAAGGAATATTTTCCAAAATACCGTCATAGCTTTCCATCTTAAAGCCATACCAGTCCGCCCACATTGCTGCGCAGGTATCGTTCTCTGCTAGCAGGTCACCAATTTTATAAGCTTCAACCGCGTGGTGGAAGGTCGTGATCTTGTAATCGAACTCTTTGGACAGATCGATGATCTGGGCCATTTCATCAGCGCGGTAGCAATGCATTTGGATGAGAATGTCGCCGTTCAAGACGCCTGCGAGGGTTTCGAGCTGAAGATCGCGTGTCGGTTCATCACCATCTTCAATTTTCTTTTTATATTCGGCCGCTTTGATCCAATTCTTCCGGTAACCCGCGATATTGCCCATGCGTGACCCCGGGCCGCCTTTATTGCCATAGACTCGTTTGGGGTTTTCTCCGCAGGCCATTTTGAGCGTATAAGGCGCGTCCGGAAATTTCATCCCTTGGACCGTGCGAGACGGTGCATTGCGAAGGGTCACGCCGCGACCGCCAAACAGGTTCGCTGAACCGGGGAGAATATGTAGGGTGGTGACGCCGCCTTGCAGCGCTTCATCGAAGCCCGGATCTTGCGGCCAAACGCCATGTTCGGCTGAGACTTCCGATGTAATCGGGGAGGTGACTTCGTTGCCGTCATTATGCGCATTCACGCCGGGCGAAGGATAATTGCCGAGATGGCTGTGAATGTCGATGATGCCCGGCGTCACGAAACGTCCGCCGGCATTCAGCACTGTGGCCTCATCCGCGCTTAGATCTGTCCCGATCGCTGAAATACGTCCGTCTACCATTAAGAGGGAGTTGGCCGATGTCGCCGTCCCCGTGCCGTCGATAATAACCGCATTAATGATGAGCGTCGTCTCAGACGCCATCGGCGTATAGGTGCTGGGAAACGCGGCCGGTAGCTCGAAAGCGACCTTTTCATCCTCCCCATCATCAGCGGCGGTGCAGGCCACAAGAAGTGCGGCGGAAAGGGCGAGGCAGGTACGGAATGTCATCATAAGAATACCGTAACGTGGTCTTTTCAAGGTGCAAGTCCTAGTCGAACGATGTGTTGATCAAAAGCGCGGTTTCGAGACGTTTTTGATATTGTATCTTCGTAATTTCAATCGCTCCGAGCGTGGCCAAATGATCAGTCATAAACTGCGCGTCGAGTAGAATGAACCCGCGTGCGCGCAAGCGGTCGATCAGGTGCATCAAGGCCAGTTTCGACGCATTTGTTTGGGTTGAGAACATGCTCTCGCCAAAGAAAGCCCCGCCCTGCGTAACGCCGTACAGTCCACCGACCAATGTCTCCCCGTCCCATACTTCAACGGAGTGGGCTTCACCGCGCTGATGCAAGATGCCATATAACCATTCGATGCCGTAGCTGATCCATGTTTCATCGCGCAAATCGGCACAGGCAGTGATTATGTTCGCGAAGGCTTGATTAACAGTCACAGTCAAAGGCGTTTTGCGCGCAAACTTCTGCATGGATCGGGACGGAGTAAACGTATCGAGCGGAAAAATTGCCCGATCATCTGGCTCCATTAAATAAAGACCCTCTGCGTCACGACTGTCCGCCATCGGGAACACACCGCGGCGGTAGCAATCAATCAGATCGTCAGGCCCAAAACCGCTCACTGATCCGCAGAGGATTTGAGTTTGGCCTTCAATTTGCGAACATCTTCCGCCCAGAGAAAGCCAAATGAGACAGCCCCGTCACGCGTATGAACCGCATGATGGATACGATGCGCTTGAACGAGCCGCTTCATATAGCGCCCGCGCGTTTTGACGAAAAATGGCCAACGTTGATGCACCAAGCCATCATGTACAAAACCGTAGAGCAGCCCATAAAGTGTTAGGCCAAGGGCAACAAACCACAGGGGCGTCCACCACAGCGAGCCTGCAATAAACAGCCCAGCCGCGATGACCGAAAACACGCCGGCATAGAGGTCATTGGTTTCGAACAGGCCATTAGTCTCTCTATGGTGGCTTTCATGCCAACCCCAGCCGGGGCCATGCATCACATATTTATGGATCGCCCAAGCAAAAATCTCCATGCCAATCACGGAGATGAGTACGGTTAGCATTGCCGCCCAAACACTCACAAACTTCTCTCCCGCTTGCGCGACGGCAGACGCCACCACGGCTCATGAGGATAGAGGTGATGTTCGTGGTGATAGCCAAAATGGAAACAAGTCAGCAGCGATAGCCAGCGAGAGTAATGATTGGTCCGGGCGAGATGCTCATCTGGAAAAGCTTCGCCGTGGCGATGGGTGAGATATGTGCCGAAATAGAAGAGCTGCACAGATGAGGCGATCGCTGGCACCGCCCACATAATCACGAGGTTCAAATAGGGCGCGCCGAACAGCATGTAGACCGCCCCGATTCCTGCAAGCACAAGGAGTTGCGTCCAAGCGAAATAGCGCATGAAAAACTGCACATACCAAGGCCAGAAATCATTTGGATTATCAGCATAGAAATCCGGGTCATCCGGTGTTCCGGGTGTCGCATGATGTTGATGGTGAGCCGTGCGCATCCGGTCCCATGAAAACCCTGCATACCAAAACAGAATGATCCGCCCGACCCACTTGTTCAGGGCAGGGCGCTCCGGCGCAAATGAGCCATGCATTGTATCATGCGCGACAATGAAGAGACCCGTGTAGAGCCAAACTTGGACAGCAATCAGGGCAACCGTAACGATCCACGGGTCACCAATTGCATGAAAGAAGACCGCATAAAAATGGGCTGCAATCCATGCGACAGCTAGCAGAGCCGCATAAATCGGACCTCTGTTAGAAATGGATGTAGGAGCAGCGGCAGAAATGATGGGCCTCACAGGTTAAATTTCCAACCCATTATAGGCTAAATTTGCGAGGGTTGAAACCACGCAAGGCGGAGTTGGCTTGCGACGATCTGCCCTGAGCCAATATGTCTAACTCAGAGGTCGCGTAGGAAAGAAAACTGGCGGTCAATCAGGGCGGATAGGGGCTCAATATTATTGAGGTCTGCCCGTGTAAGGGCTGTTTTGGCGTTGGCGAGATAGGTTTCCAACATGGCTTTGGTTTCTGACATAGAATGTTTCGCCACCAAAGTCGTTTTGCCTTCATCTCGCCCTGAAGTTTTTCCGCTTACTTCAGGGGGCTGAAGAACATCTTTTATGTCATCCAGGAGCTGAAAAGCCAAACCGATCTGGCGTGAGAAGTCTTTCAGCGCGGCGCGTTGTGCAGCGGGACTACTCGCCATTATGGCGGCGGCATCAGCGGAGAAGTCAAATAAGGCCCCCGTCTTCAACCGATTGACACGTTCAATCTCCGACACGCTGGCGCTGCCCGTATTATCAAGATCAGCCATCTGACCTGCGATCAACCCGCTAGAACCGACAGCATAGGACAGAAGATCACAGAGTTCGGCGCGTTGTTCGGCATCCAGCGCGCCGTTGCGCGCGACAACGCCAAATGAGCGGTTGAGCAATGCTGTCGCCGATAAAATCGCCGTGCTTTCCCCAAAGGCAACATGCGTCGTCGGTTGGTTACGGCGTAAATCCGCATCGTCCATGCAGGGTAAATCATCAAGGATGAGCGAGGCTGCATGAACCATTTCGATCGCACACCCGACTTCCATTGCGGCGTCTAATCTTGCTTCATTAATCCCGCAGGCCTGCGAGAGAAAGACCGTCAGCAGGGGCCTGAAGCGCTTTCCTGGCGAGAGTAGGGCATGACGTTGGGCTTCGTGTAATTGACGCGGCCATGTGTCAGCGGCTGGAACAAGCGCCGCAAGACATGCGTCGATACGCCCACGCATCGCGTCAATGTGTGCGTGGGTATCTTCGTTGGGTTCAAATGCCGTCACAGTCATGATTGGCCTCTGGCACAGGGGTGATGGGACGACTAGCCCATCATCCGCTTTTCATTGATGAGGATCAGTAGCTCAGCCGCCGCCTTTGCATCACAAAGCGCCCGGTGGTGGCTTTTCAAATCAATCTTGAAATCGCGGCAAAGATTTTTAAGCGAATAGGACCGATGGCCGGGATAGAGGCGGCGCATTGATGCGACTGTGCATAATTTGGGATAGCGGAACCGTTGGTCAATCATTTCATATTCCGCTGACATGAACCCGTAATCGAAATTGACATTATGTGCGGCGAATATCGAGTCGCCCATGAAGGCTCGAAACGACTCGGCGACGTCAAGGAAGAGCGGTGCGCTTGCGACCATTTCATTGGTAATGTTGGTGATACGCGTAATGTTCGGTGGGATCGAGCGTTGCGGATTGAGCAGCGTCTGGAATTCATCCACGACCTCATTGCCGATCATTTTAACGGCGCCGATTTCTGTCAATCGATGCAGGCCGGGGCGACCGCCTGTCGTTTCGACATCAACAACAACATAGGGCTGGTTGGGGTCAACGGCCCACTGAACTTTGGCGATTTTAATTGGAAATCCTGCCGCAGACAGTTGACGCATACGGGTGAGTTGATTGCGGCGAAGACTATCACCCGCCGTTTTGACTTCGACAAAGCTCACTCGTCTGTCATCAATCAACATCAGGTCTGGAAAGCCATCCTTCGTACCCCGCCAATCCTGCGCCATGAGGCGAAGGAGGTGCGCGACTCCGCCGCGTGGGGCGTGAACGATGAGGGCTTTGATCCGGTCGAGTGAGCGTGACCCCCAATGCACGAGCGCACTATCTTCGCCATAATGCATAGACAGCGTCCGAAGCAGGTCGAGAAGGGCCAAAGACGGATTATCCAAGCGGTCGAGGCGCGCTTCAATTTCGGTCTGATGCTCTGAGTAAAACGCCCCGACGCGCAGGATTTCGGGTAGGCGTCGTCGACCCTTGTTACCCTCATGGAGAAGGTCCCAAAACAGCAGTCCAAACAAATTGCGCCACGGCACATTTTCAGATCGGTAAGCGTCTATCCCTTTGGCTTTATAGTGTTTGAGCGCCGCGCGTTCGGGTTGATTACGATAGGCATCGTCCAGTGTCAGCACAGTCGCTGTGCGCAGCAGGTCGGTTGTCGCAGAGGTGCGTTTCTTATGAAATTTGCGAGCGTAGAAATCTTCAGCAAAATTAGCTTCTGAGTCGGAGCCCGGATTTTCGATCAGGGCTTCGAGCCGCGCTTTACACCAATCTCGATCACCCTTGACGTCGCGTGACCAACGAATACGGATAACCCGCTCATTACACAGCGGTGCGTCGCTTTGCGTATAGAGGCGTAGGGCGCGCACGTGATCTTCATGCCGCTCTGACCAGCCGCCTAATTTCTGCAACAGCTTATCACGGTGACGGGTCGACAGATCACAACTCGGGGCAGGCCAGGAGTCGAAATTTTCGCAGAGCCGTGTCGCATCATGATCTGTACCGTTCCTGAAATCGTGAAGCGCCTTGGCGTAGAAGAAGGCAGTTTTCGCCTCTTGAGGCGTATCAAAGCGGGGGCCGCTCTGATCATCTTCAGTCTGCCGAACGAGACCAAGGTCCCTATGTGTCAAAACTTGAAGATTATCCTCAATGCGTCCGAAATAGAGAAAGAGTAGATATTGCAGCGCCTCACGCCGCCCTTGTCCGACATAACGGTCAGGAATGACAGGTTCGGACGGGTCGATGTGAGACAGGGCTACATCGACCAACAGCGCTTTCTTCCAACTCTTCTTGAACACGGTCTCGCAAACATTCTCAGCCATGAGCGCGATAAGGTCAGGTTTGGATAAGCTCGATAGCCAGTCGCGGAAGAGGGGGGCCGCAATCGTTTCTGCGAAATTATGATCGTGCAACGTGATCCACTGTTTGGTTTGATCCGTGATTTCGTCATAGGCGAACTTGTCGCGATCAAAGACATATCCCCGACGGTTCGCCATACGGACATAGGTCGCCATGGCATTACGGGGCAGCGCGTTAAATGCGGAGATGAACTTTAAGTCCGTTTTGCCCAGTAAATCAAAGTGTTTCGCATGAACATTTTTCAGGAAACTGTTGAAATGCGTTAAGTAATAAAATTGCGGTAGCGCGCGAGGTTTCCACGCACTGCCTGACTTCGCCCGGCGAAAACGACGTTGCTCAGCGCGAATATGATCGACGGCCCGGACTGAACTCACAACTTTTTCCACAGCATATTCACAGACTTATCCACCCTCTCGGCCCTCGTGAACCATATTTTGTTCCACATCTGTTCGCAGGACGCAGTCTTGCCGTCAAGCGTGAAACTGCGGCCCAAGGATGCTTGGCTCTCCCGCCTCACAACCTCACCTTGATGAAGGCCGCTGAGATGCCGTATATCTCTGTAGACAGAGACTTCAGGGCGGCGGTGTGATGTTCAAAATTGTCAGAGGGTTTGTCGTGATATCAATGCTGGCTCTATCATCTTTCGCGACAGTAATAGGCCGATGATTAATAGGCCGATGATTTTACATTCCGTATTTGTTTAAAAAAATACCCCGGTATCATCACGTAACCCCAACCGATTTGCAGCGACCGCATAGGCTTTGGCTTGGCGAAACTATTCTCTGGCCGAAGTGCAATAAACCTCACCCTGATCCGTCATGCCGCAGATCCGGAATACCGCTTTTAGTTGTTCAGACGTGTGGCCTCAGCTAGGGGTGATTCATGCTTGCTGAAACCGGTCAAATCGCTCTTGCGCTCGCTTTCGCGGTTGCCATTTTGCAAGGCACTTTACCGCTTGTCGGTAGCCATTTGAACCGGATGCGCTGGATGTTGTTTGCGGATCGCGCTGCGATTTTGCAGGCGCTCCTGCTGGTTTATGCGTTTACAGCGCTGATCGCTGTGTTCGTTCGGTCAGATTTTTCCGTCAAACTCGCCGCGATGCACAGCCATTCGGCCAAACCGCTTGTGTATAAAATTACGGGCGTGTGGGCCAATCATGAAGGCTCCATCCTGATGTGGGTTCTCCTTTTGACTTTGTTTGGTGCGGCCATTCCCATTTTTGGGCGCTCACTCCCTCTGTCCTTAAGATCCCGGGCGCTGGCGGTTCAGGGCTGGCTCTGCGCCGGGTTTCTTGGCTTTGTCATTTTTACGTCTAATCCGTTTGAACGGCTCTTTCCCATCCCCGCAGACGGGCAGGGGCTGAACCCTCTATTGCAAGACCCCGGTCTCGCAATCCATCCGCCGCTACTTTATATCGGGTATGTCGGCTTCTCGATTGCCTTTTCCTTTGCCGTGGCGGCTTTGCTCGAAGGTCGTGTGGATGCGGTCTGGGCGCGATGGCTCCGACCATGGGTTATCTTCTCGTGGTCTTTCCTCACTCTTGGTATCACAATTGGCTCTATTTGGGCCTATTATGAGCTGGGTTGGGGCGGCTGGTGGATGTGGGATCCAGTAGAAAACGTGTCCTTCTTGCCGTGGCTTGCGGGGACAGCACTCCTCCATTCGATTCTGACGTTGCAGCAACGCCATAGCTTTGCGCACTGGACGGTTCTACTGGCCATTTCGACCTTCTCCTTGGCCATGATCGGAACGTTCGTTGTTCGCTCCGGTATTTTGGTGAGTGTCCACTCCTTCGCTGTCGATCCGGCGCGAGGAATCGTTATACTCGCTTTGCTCTTGTTCTTCACAGGCGCAGCGTTGGCGCTCTATGCGTTTCGGTCGAGCAAAATTATTCGCCGTACTCAGCTTAATCTCGTGTCACGAGAAAGCGGTCTCGTGATCAATAATCTGTTCCTGACTGCGGCTACAGCGATTGTGTTTTTGGGGACTTTTTACCCGCTGCTTGTTGATGCGATGACGGGTGAGAAAATCAGTGTTGGTGCACCTTATTTTGACCTTGTCTTTGCGCCCATGATGATTGCGCTTCTGGCCGTTATGGCGGTCGCGCCAATGTTGAAATGGCGCCAAGATAATCTCTCTCGCTACAAGAAACTCTTTTTAAAAGCGGGCATCTTCGTTCTTGTCGCCCTGGCGCTGTCCTACTGGTTTGGGCGCTCAGTGCTTGGCGCGATTGCCATTGGTTTTGCGGCTTGGTTGATCGCCGGGACATTGATCACATTATACCGCCGCACAGACGGGAAATGGGCGCGCCTTCGCCGTCAGCCCGCCGGGACTTGGGGTTTCGTTATTAGTCATATCAGCGTCGCGATTTTCACTCTTGGTGTCACAGCGATGAGCATTGGCGCGAAAGAGGAAATCGGCCGGCTTCAACCGGGCGAGAGTGTGTCCGTGGCCAGTTATACGTTTACGCTCGGCGAACTCGGACAGGGCCTTCGTGATAATTATGAATATATGGGCGCCAATGTCTACGTCACGAAGGCTGACAAGCCTGTGACCGTGTTGAGCACGGAGCAGCGCTTCTATCCTATTCGCGGAATGGTGACATCTGAGGCGGGTTTCCGGCCGTCCCTTGGGGCAACGCTCTTTGCGGTCGTCGGAGATGGCGGCACGGGTGCAGATCTCTCGAACGGCATCATTGTTCGCGCCTATTACCAACCGGGCGTCGTTTGGATTTGGATTGGAGCATTGATGATGGCCTTCGCGGGTTTCATCAGCATGGCCGATCAGCGTTTGCGAATTCCGAACACAGATTTGAGTTTAAAACCTGCCGGGGTTCGAAGAGATGAGGGGGCCGGGACAGAGGGTCTGGCGCCTGCGGAATGACCATCATATTTAAATCAATCTTATCATTGATCATGGCCTTCATGTTGGCTTCGCCTGTGATCGCGCAATCGCAATCCGAATATCCCTATGAGATCGAAACCCGCGCGCGGGACGTCGGAAAGCAGCTTCGCTGTGTCGTCTGCCAAAATCAAAGCATTGAAGAATCCGATGCGCCTCTTGCCGCTGATATGCGCAAAATGGTGCGGGAGCGACTGGTCGCGGGCGATAGTGAAGCGGACGTGGTTGCCTTGATGCGCGATCGATACGGCGATTATGTGCTGCTTATGCCGCCTGTGCAGGGCAACACGATCATTTTGTGGGCGGGGCCAGCCCTTTTGATCGGGTTTTTGTTGCTCTGGTGGATTGTCTCTGTGCGCCGCAACCCTGAAAGCGGGCATGTCGCCGCTTTGTCAGAGGGCGAAGAAGCAAAACTCGCGGCCCTGCGGGAGTTAGATCAATGACCCTAATTTGGTTGATCTTTGCCGCGATGGCGCTGGCCGCCGCAGTGTTCCTCGCCAAGCCTCTCTTTTCAGCCATTCCGCCAGAAGAGGATACTGAACTGACAAGCTATTTTGCCCAAATTGATGCGCTCAAAGCCAATGAGACAATCGATCGAGGCGAGGCCGAGGACGCAATCGCCGGACTACAACGCCAAATTCTAGATCGGCGAGACGGGCAGTCTACCCAATCCTCTACGGCCCTTAACCTTACGCTGCTTCTCGCAGTCGGCCTCATGGGTGCTGGCGTTTATTTCCTTCAAGGCCGCCCTGACATGGTCGGCCTTGAGAGAGACGTTGCGATTTTAAGCCCGACCGTTGTGGAGCCGCAGGCGACAGTGGGAGCTCGCAATGCCCAACTGGCCAGTCTTGTCGCTCAACTTGAACGCCGGCTCGAAGAAGAACGCGCTGATGATCCGAATGGGTGGTTGATTTATGCCAGGAGCCTAATGAGCCTTGGTCGCTTTGATGATGCGCAAAACGCCTATGACCGCGTCGTTCTGCTGACTCAAGGGCGTCTTGATGTGGTCGAAGAGCGCGACCGCGCGAAAGCCTATATTATCCAAAGAAATAGCAATCTGGCGACACCTTCGATTTTGGATGTGCGGCCAAAACGTGGACCGACGGAACAGGATGTCCGTGACGCGCAAACCATGAATGCAGCCGACCGCCAAGCGATGATCCAAGGCATGGTCGAGGGTCTTGCGCAACGACTGGAAGACGACCCGAGTAACTCCGCCGAATGGGCACAGTTGATTCGCGCCCGGCTGGTGTTAGGGCAATCCGACCAAGCGGCGGCCGATATTGCGCGTATGCGAGCCGTTTTTTCTGAGACCCCCGAAACGGTGGCTCAAATCATCGAGAGTTCAGGCTGGGTCGCCGACGTCGAGTAGTCGAGACTGAGCTCTATCAGAGCGCGGTGAGGGGGAGGGCTCATGGCCGCCGGGCGGCGACCACAGCCAAAGTTGGCAAATTGCTACCGTCAAAACAGCAACGATCACTATTCTGTCGAACGATGATCGTTAAAGGCCGTGAAGGCAAGCATTAGACGATCAAATAAGCCGCGTGGGCTTAAATGTGTCGGACCTAACGAATAGTCACAGCGCGTTTGTTGACCACAGGCATTTCACGGGAAAACGACTGGTCGTAGGTGGCCATCTTATTGAAACGATCCGTCGACGTCGTTGGGCCATTATTGACGAAGAATGTTGCGTTCGTTGTGACGGGCTCAACAACACGTTTCACAGTGCGTTTTTTGTTAAACGTCTGAACTTTTGAATATGTCACGACAGTGTAAGGCGTGGTTTTAGCTACATTCTGTGTCACGGCTGCAGGCTGC
Source organism: Litorimonas sp. (assembly GCA_051251645.1). GTDB lineage: Bacteria > Pseudomonadota > Alphaproteobacteria > Caulobacterales > Maricaulaceae > Litorimonas. Next base: position 1,072,959 of record JBPOEY010000001.1, read on the forward strand.
GTCGCAAACTTATTGAAAGCGTCGGCGGCATGAGCCGTCGAGGTTAAGCAAACAGTTGAAAGTGCAACGCAAGTGATAATCTTTTTAGTGAAGTTAAAGGTCATTTTGGCTCCCTTCAGAGATACCGTAAGGTGAAGATGGCCGAAACCATCGGTTATTGACTTTAGTTTGGAGGTTTTGGCGCAAATTCTTGCGGCCGAGAGGAAGCGTTTAGCCAAGCGGCAATGTTGACAGATCTCGCGATCTGCAAAATTGAGGCATGGGGAAACACTGATAGATGATCAGGTCTCCGAGATCGCCATACTGGCAATCCGTTTCTAAAAACTTCGAGCACTCTGTGAGCTGTCTTCTAAAGACGTCACTAACGGGAAAGTGCCAACTCATTATCGTAGGGCAGTGAGACTAAATATTCCGGGTATCCGTCATACTGACCTGAGACATAAGTTATCCCTGAAGCAGCGTTTAGCGGGTGGAGTTTAAACGCGGGTCAAGAGTCGCGGTTAAGAAAGTATGGATAGAGGGCGAGCGCCATAAATTTTCTGATCTCTGTAGACTGACCTCTTCAGATTTAGCCAATGTGTCGCATATTTGAAATTAAAACACTTTATTATAGGTTCGCGGCGAAGGTATAAAAATACAATCAAGCATATAGGGTTTGATTTAGTCAGGTGGGATGGATGAGACGTTTTTTATTGGTTGATGACGATCAACATGAGTTTATGTTTGTAAATTTCTTGTTGAAGGACCGGTATCAAGACGATTTCACATTAGGTTACGCTGAAAATATCCCCGACGCGAAATCTTATCTTGGGTCAGAAGGTGTCGATATCATCCTCTTGGATGATCGATTGTCACGCGGCTTGACCTCTGCCGAGTCGATCCCGCAGCTCCAAAAAGCAGCCTTCAATGTGCCGATTATTGTTATCTCAAAGGATATAGACGCTAAACATCTTAAAGACCGTCGTCGTCTCGGTATAACGAAGGTCGTCGATAAATTTAAACTCAGGGATGAGTTGGCATGTGGGTTATTAGACTAAGACGGGAGCGGCGGTGAGGGGAATGTGTTTGCAATCCTTTGATGCACCAATAATCGTGACATGCAAAATCTAGAACACTGAACATCTTCGTGTTCATATTATCGGAAAAGCGTCTCAAATAGATGGTCTAGCCAAGCTGAAACGCGCGGGCTTATCATGGTTCCGAGAGCAACCATTGGAAACAATCGGCGGGCAGTGTGTTAAGCGTGCGCTTAAGATGGCCGTTGATCGCGTGAAGTATCCTTGTATCTATATCAATAGTTTTTAGCGCATAATGATGATTATGAGAAATTGTATATGGCGATTTACGGTCTCTCTACGACCATTCCATCATATGCAGGCGTTGCAATAGCCGGAAGTTCCTCTGCCAGAACGTTGTAATCCATATCAATATGTAAGTTTGTGAGTACCGCGCGGCGCGTTCTCGTGCGGGCAAACCACGCGAGGCTTTTATCCGCATGGGCATGGGTTGGGTGATCATTATATCGCAGCGCATCACAGATCCAGATGTCGATCCCGGAAAGTCGATCGAGACCCTTATCAGTAAAGTCCCAGACATCAGGACTGTAGGCGACAGCGCCGTCGAAAATAAAGGCCAGCACAGGCGTTGGCCCATGTGACGCGGCGATGACGTGAGTTGAAATCGCACCGCCTGGCCCGTCAATCTCGATCGTTTGACCATCTTCAAGAAGCGGCTGCAAAGCGAGAATTGGGGGATGAACACGACCATCAGGCATCTCGAAGCAGTAGCGAAACCGCTCCACAACATGCGTCTCTGTATGTGCGTCCATATAAGTCGGAATCTGACCGCGCATACGATAGGCAATGGCGCGGAGATCGTCGATCCCGTGGGTCTGGTCCGCGTGATCATGGGTATAAAGCACAGCGTCTAACCGTTTGATCTCGGCGCGTAGCAGCTGCTCGCGCAGATCAGGCGACGTATCGATTAAGATCGATGTTGTGCCGCCCTCGCCTATTTTCTCAATCAACAATGAGCTGCGCATCCGGCGGTTCTTTGGCTCAGTCGGATCACAAAACCCCCAATCACCGCCGACACGCGGCACACCGCCGGAACTACCACAGCCGAGTATCGTTGCGCGAAGCGTCATGGCGTTACCTTAGAAAAGAGCCGGAAGAAGGCGGCATTGGTCCGTTCAGCCGTCTCCTCAAGTGTCCACCCTTTTACACCTGCAAGCGCTTCGGCGACATGCGGCAAGTAGGCCGGTTCATTCCGACGACCCCGATAAGGCACAGGCGCGAGATAGGGACAGTCGGTTTCCAACATGATGCGGTCGTCCGGCATTGTCTTGATACAGTCCCGCACGCCATGCGCAGTCTTGAAACTCGCAATGCCGGAGACGGAGAAATATAATCCAGCGTCTGCGGCCCACTCTGCGAGTTCCGGGCCGGATGTGTAGCAGTGGAGTAAAGCCGGATAGTCGCGGCCTGCGCCGCTGTCTTGGAGTGTCGACAGCATCAGCGCATCTGCTTCGCGTGTGTGGATCACCAGCGGTAATTGGGTTTCGCGCGCCGCATCAATATGGGCCGTGAAATTAGCGACTTGTTCATCTTGTGACGAATATCCATAATGGAAATCAAACCCGGTTTCGCCAATCCCAACGACCTTGGGGTGGGCCGCGAATTCAATGAGTTGCGCAGCCGTAATGTCCGGATTTTCCTTGGCGTCATGAGGGTGAGTTCCAATGGTCGCCCAGATATTATCATGGTCCTCAGCGACTTTCACAACCGCATCGAAGTCTTTGATGTTGCAACAAATATTTAGCATATGGCTCACGCCAGCCTCGCCGGCTCGCGCGATGACGTCGTCTAAGTCGTCGGCAAACCTTTCGCCGTGTAAATTGACGTGGCTATCAATGATCATGCGGCCCGGATCCGGCTGAAAAGGTCAAACAAAGAAGCTGTTTTATCGAGGTTGATGCCCGCCTCAGCGGCACGCGTAGATTGGGCTCTCTCGGATAGAGCGATCCAACTCGCGGGCGATTTTCGCGCTGCGATGGGCTCGAACGGACCTGTCCAAACCCCGGTCCCGGCATGCACGGCCTGGGCTTGTAAGGTGTCGATCAGAGCGTCCCAGAAGAGCTCACGAGATGTGGCTTCCTTCGCGCCTGCAAGCGATTTGGCGAGGCTCATATCATCGCCAGTTCCGGACAAGGTCTGCATGAGGCGTTTTAATGGATTGAGCACAGTTTCGACATGTCCGACGAGCGCGAGCGCTTTGCCCGGAGCCCCGCGCGACAGTGCTGTCGCGGCCTGCTGGAACTCAGGCCGAACATCGGTACGTGATCCCAACCACCGTGAAAGCTGCGCCTCTGGCACAGACCGGAGCGGCAAATGTAAGCACCGTGACCGAATGGTCGGAAGTAATCTGCCGGGTTGATCGGAAAGTAATAAAAACAGAGTTCTAGCGGGAGGTTCTTCGAGTAGTTTCAGAATACCATTTTCTGAATTTGTATTCAGATCATCCGCTTTATCGACGATACAGACCCGCCAATCGCCGCTCTCTGCGGCCGTGCTTTGGAAGAATTTGGAGAGCGCCCGGACTTCAACAACTGGAATGTCCCGCTTTAACTTTTTGGATTTTGGATCATAGGGTCGCCGTAACACTGACAAATTGCCGTGGCCCTGACTTTCGATCCGCTGGGCGACGGGGTCTGCGGGCGGAATGTCGAGACTTTGATCAAGCAAACTCGTCCCGCCGAGGCGGTGCCGGGCGATCCGGTAAGCTAATGTCGCCTTGCCGATTCCAGGCGGTCCTGTAATCAGCCAAGCGTGATGCAAACGGCCTGAATTTAGCGCTTCGAGGTAACGTTCTTCCGATGCGGCATGGCCAAGCAACTCATAGACCTCGCGAGGATGCGGCGAGCCCTCGGAACGATCAGGTTCCGGAATGAGGCCTAAATCACGCGCCACCAAGTTTGCCGGCAAATTCCGGATATTTGGCTGACAGTGCATTCAGGATACGAGAATGTACGGCTTGCCGTGATCCATCCGCATCAACCACTTTGACACGCGCAGGTTCGTTGTTCGCAATATCGAGATAGGCTTCGCGGATTGTCGTATGGAAGGCCTGTCCGGCTTTGTCGAAACGCGACAAGACTTCATCATCTTGTGCGGCCCGGGTTTCAACGCGTTTCAGCGATAAATACACATCCATATCAAACACGAGTGTTAGGTCGGGATTGAAGCCTTCCATGACAACATCGTGCACAGATCGCACCCGATCTGCGCCAAGATCGCGAGCGTAGCCCTGATAGGCGAGGCTTGAATCGGAGAACCGGTCGCTAATGACCCATGCGCCCCGTTGTAGCGCTGGCTTAATCAATTTTTCGACATGATCGAGACGAGCCGCATACATCAGCAGGAGCTCCGTCATCCCGGACCAACGATCATCTGTGCCTTCGAGCACAAGCTTACGGATCGATTCCGCACCAAATGTTCCGCCCGGTTCTCGGGTCAGGATGGTTTCAACGCCGACTTTATCGAGTGCATCAGCAAGCATCTTGGCTTGGGTTGTTTTTCCCGCGCCTTCGCCGCCTTCAAATGTAATGAATTGTCCCGCCATAATCGTTCCGATTATCCTCTGATCTTCTTTAATAATGATGCGCCGACACGACCAAAGAAGCCCTTACGGGCAACACTGTCTGCCGCGTACAGCGGATAGCGCGCCACCTCGTTGTCAGCTTTGATCACGACCAGATCTGCGATCTTGCTACCAGCTTCAATTGGCGCAGGCGCAGGTGTGTAATCGATACGCGCTTTGATCTTATTTCGGTCTGAGCGTTGGTAGCCAATGTTGACGTCTTCGCGCAGCACAAGCCCAACCGTTTTGGCTTTCCCCATGTAAACCGGGATGTCCTCCAGGCGATCGCCCGACCGATATAGTGAGAGCACATCGAATTCATTGAAGGCCGCACTCATCAATTCCTTAGCGACACGGGATCGTTGTGATTTTCCGTCTGTTCCATTGAACACGACGATCCGTCGTTCATCATCACGAATAGCTGAGGCCACGAGGCCATAGCCCGCGACAGATGTTGCGCCAGTCTTGACGCCATCAGCTCCCTCAAAGGTGCCTAGGAGTGGATTACGGTTTCCCTGTTTCGTGCCGTTCCACGTGAAGTCAGGCTCCGCATAAATCGCGTAAGCGATGGGGAAGTCTTCAATTTGTTTTTGTGTCAGCTTGGCCAAATCAAGGGCACTGATTTCATGTTCGTCATTGGGCCAGCCCGTGGCGTTCTTAAAGGTCGCGGTCTCGAGGCCCATTTCGCGGGCTCGACGGGTCATCGCGTCTGCAAATGCGCTCTCGGAGCCCGATAAAGCTTCTGCGAACGTAATGGCCGCATCATTGCCAGATTGAATAATGAGTCCCCGGAGTAAATCCTCAACGCGGACTTCGGAACGGGGATTCAGAAACATTGTCGATGAGCCTGATGCCGCGCCGCCGCGCCGCCAAGCATCGTCCGAAACTCGTAATTTGGTCTCATAGGTGAGGTCGCCGCGTTCAACTGCTTCGAGAACCATCTGCACGGTCATGATTTTTGTCATGGATGCGGGCGGCATCGGCGCGCGGGCATCCTTTTCGAAGAGCACGATCCCGGTGGCGTGATCGATAATGACCGCCTGCTTGGCATCGGTCTCGATCGGTGCGCCGAAGGCTGCGACAGGAAAGAAAAGGGCTGTAAGGAATAAGGGTCTAAACATGCTTTATTACGGAATCGAATACGGGCACCGAAATGGTGCCCGCATCGAATGCCTTGTTATTGTGGTCGCCGCAAGGCGGGGGCTGAGCCCTATTTCGTTTTTAAGGGTCCGAAGATGAATTCTGGCTCAGCATCGGCCTCATCAAACCCAGCAATATGGATCGGACCTTTGATCGTCATCGTAATGTCGCCACCACTAGGCAGGTCTGCTTCAGGTGCCCGTCGCGGACTTCCTGGAGCCATTGGGGACGGCAAGGACGGCGCAGCGTAGCGCGGCGCAGGTGTTGGCACCATGGGGGCCGGGTTTGGTGCCTGATATTGTGGAAGACTTGGAAGCGGTTGCGCGACGGGGCGCGGTGCTGGGGCTATGTCTAGAGGCGGAAGCTCTGCGAGGCGTGGCGGCGCAGACCGTGGTGCTATGGGCTTTGGTGCCGCATAGCGCGGTCTAGGCGTTAGGTTTTCGCGCGGAAGCGCAGCAACACGTGGAGCAGTCTTTGGAAAGACACGGGTTCCGGCCGAGGGATCCGCAGGGCCGAGGTAACGCACGCGGACATTTGTTACGCCGTCCTGTTTAAAGCCAAGCGCTACTGCGCCTGCTTCCGACATATCGATAATACGGTCCCCAATAAACGGACCGCGATCATTGAGGCGCACAGTCACGGAGCGACCATTGTTAAGATTGGTCACACGCACCATTGAATTTAACGGTAATGTTTTATGCGCAGCGGTCATGGCGTTTTTGTTGAATGTTTCGCCATTCGCAGTAGGTTTTCCATGAAAGCCAGGGCCATACCAAGAGGCTGCACCGGTTTCATTATAGTCTGGATTATGCTTGGGCGTATAGGACCGACCCATGATCGTGTATCGTTTGCCAACTTTTTGGTGGCTGTAAAGCGTGCGATCAATCTTTTTGGGATCAAAGTCACGGCCCTGCCCGCCAACGGGCTCATAGGATTTTGGCAGGTTCGGGCGCTTGGACCGGTGTGAGCGATCCAAGGATGCATATTGCGCATCGCCTTGACCGATCCTATAAGTGATCGGGGCGGCAGATGCCGCCTTTGTCACGCTTGTGGACGCGCAACCTGTTGCCAAAGTTCCTGTAAAAGTCGCCGCGGCCACCCATTTAAATATCCTATTATACATTTAATCCTCACCATTCGGTTGTGCGCTGGCACCTTGCGGTGCCCTCACCTTTTCAGTTCCGAAACAGTCCGGGCTTGCGCCTCGCGTTTCGTGTCATTGGGGACAGATTTAGACAACCAGTCCTAAACCTAAGTTTGAAAAGAGGCCTAACAGGATGCCAAATCCTGTGGTTAAAGACGAGTTACCAAGATTGATGGATTTGGTGGTTGAAGCCGCATCAATCCATCGCTAAGGCGCGCAGACCACGGTTCAACCGCAACGGGCGGGTGGCAGAGTGGTTGAATGCACCGGTCTTGAAAACCGGCAAGGGGGCAACTCCTTCGCGGGTTCGAATCCCGCCCCGCCCGCCACTGCTCCCTTAGTCTTCACGCTCCGCGCATAACCATGCGTCCAGCCCGCTCAGACACCCAATCCACCCCGTGCTATGTCCAGCATAGGTGTCCGGATCGGCAATACGTTCATGGGTAACAAGGATATCGGTCGCCGCGCCGCGCTCGCAGGACGTCATATCGACGGTAACCCGCTCCGTGGGTGCATCAAGATGGTCCAAAGACCATAGGAAGACCAGTCGGGTCGGTCGGGTCACCTCCTCATAAGTCCCAACAATCCAGATAACTGCGCCGTCGGGAAGCCGGTTCCCGATTCGGTAGCGGCCCCCAACCTGCAAATCGATTGATGCCCCAACACAGACTACGTCGGTCGGACCCCACCAGGCCATAAGCTGTTGAGGTGTCGTCCAAGCTTCGAAGACACGATCAATCGAGGCTCTTACGCGACGTTCGATAATAAGCGTGTCAGTATCAGGCATCATTGTCCTCTGCAGTGCGCGAGTCAGGGCTTTCTAGATAGCTGGCGAGGCCGTCGAGATTACTCACCCAGAAATGACGGTAGGCTGACATCCATTGATCGGCCTGCTGCAAAGCCGTCGCATCGAGGCTCAAAATATGGGTGCGCCACTCAACCGTACGGGTCACCAGACCAACGGACTCAAGCACCTTTACATGTTTCCCAACTGCGGCGAGTGACATGTCGAACGGCGCAGCCAGTTCGCCGATGCTGGTCGGACCTGAGGCCAACCGCGCAATCATGGCGCGCCGCGTCCTATCGGCAAGCGCTTGATAAATTCGGTTTAACGCTTCTGGAGCCGCGCCATCTGAGCTGTGCAAAGTCATCATAATTGACTCATTAAACTAAATGGATTAATGATGATACACAATATTCTATAGAGCCAAAGGCAAATGTTATGACGATTCACCAAGAAATTCGTTTGCCCGCTGATCCTCAAACCGTCTTTAAAACGCTTGCGAGCAGCGACAAATTTGCGGCGATGTCAGGCCAACCCGCCACCATAGATGCTAACGCAGGCGGAGCGTTTAGTTGCTTTGGCGATAAAATATCCGGTCGGTTTATCGAACTGACGCCTGATGCGCGGATCGTGAAGGCATGGCGGCCCGGTAACTGGGAGGCTGGCCGCTACTCCCTCGTGAGGATTGATCTCACCCCAGATGGATCAGGAACCAAATTGACCCTGACCCAAGACGGTCATCCGTCAGACCATGAACCCCATTTGGAAGCAGGTTGGGAGCAAATGTATTGGCAGCCACTCAAGGCCTATTTGACCGCGTAGAGGGTTATGTAATCGGTCTTGGCCGAGCCGAGGGGCTTGCTGAAACGTAAATATGTCGGCGGTTGTTCCTCCCCCTCACCGCTGTCGCACAGCCTTTGCAACACGACAGTAATCACGTTGAAGCGCATTCCTCGTTGGGACAGGTCTCTCACATCTGGCTCGCAAAAAATCTAGGCTGCGTTTGCTGGACGTGGCACTTAGGTCTGCTAGCTCAGAAGCCAGCACCAACTCCGATAATATCTCTAAAATGCACTGTTCAGAGCAGTCTTGAACGCTTGTTATGACGCGTTGCAAAATTACATCTCACAGTTAGATCCTGTCTGCATATTTGTTTGACAGACTAGAGTATGACTGTATTAGCACGATAACACATTCACACGGACCTTATGACGGATACATCCTTAAACGAACTTTGTGACGCGCTGTCGCGTATTGATGAGGCTGAGGCCATGCGGTCAGTGCTCGTTGATCTCTGTACGCCTGCTGAATTGCGGGCTTTGTCAGAACGATGGCGGGTGGCGCAAATGTTGGCGGAAGGTGAGAAAAGCTATCGGGAGATCAGCGCAGAGACGGGCGTCAGTACGACGACCATCGGACGCGTGTCCCGTTTTCTCAAAGATGAGCCGCACGGCGGATACCGTCTGCTATTGGAGACTATGACATGAGCGATCGGCTCAGAATTGCGTTACAAAAAAAGGGCCGGTTGGCGGAGGATAGTTTCGCCCTGTTGAAAGCCTGTGGTCTGCGTTTCTCTGTGCGCGGCGGTAGTTTGCTTGTACGCGTTAAGAATATGCCGATCGATCTCCTCCTCGTCCGTGACGATGACATTGCATCTTTCGTCTCTAATGACGCCGCGGACATTGGCATTGTCGGTGAGAATGTGTTGGTCGAGGAACAGCTGACCAGTGAGCTGGATGCGCAAGTGGCGATGAAACTCGGCTTTTCGCGCTGTCGCTTGTGCCTCGCCTCCCCGGAACGCGGGCCAGTTCAGAGCGCCTCTAACCTTGAAGGCACGCGTATTGCGACGACCTATCCCGGTGTGACGGCGCGATTCTTAAAAGAGCGCGGTATTTCAGCCAAACTCGTCGAAATGAAAGGCGCGGTCGAACTGGCGCCCTCCATCGGTGTGGCGGAAAGCATTTGCGATCTGGTCTCGTCTGGGGCGACACTCGAAGCAAATGGTTTGGCGGCATTTGAAACGATCATGGAGTCTGAAGCTGTGATGATTCGCAGCGCGCGCGACATGTCACCGGAAAAAGCCGACCTGTTTGATAAGCTGATGCGCCGCGTCGAGGGCGTGATCAAATCATCTGATTCGAAATATATTATGCTCAATGCGCCCAAGGCACAGTTAGCGGCGATCACGGCTTTGCTTCCTGGCTCCGACTCGCCGACAGTTATTCCGCTGGCCGGGACAGGGGATCTGGTCGCGATACAAGCAGTGTGCACGGAGACCGTTTTTTGGGAGACGTTGGAAGACCTAAAAGCGCTCGGTGCGCGGGCCATTCTTGTTCTGCCTATTGAAAAAATGATGAGCTGATGCGGCGCTTCGTTTGGACAGATTTACCTGCGGACGAACGCGAGAGCGCCCTCGCCCGCCCTATGGAAATTGCGGACGCCGCCTTAATGGCGCGCGTTCGGGACATTCTGGATGATGTGAAGGTGCGCGGTGATGCGGCGCTCTCTGATTACACACAGCGTTTTGATACGGTCGCACCGGTGCAGCTCTCTGTCCCGCATGAGGCGTTAGAGGCCGCATGGAACGCGCTTGACGCGGCGGATCAAGCCGTCATTGAGCGCGCAAGGCGCAATGTGAAGACCTTTCACGCCGCGCAAATGCCTGCGGATATCGAAGTTGAGACAGAGCCGGGCGTTATCTGCCGCCGCGAAACTCGCGCCATTGATACGGCCGGGCTTTATATACCCGGCGGGACGGCGCCACTGGTATCGACGCTGATTATGTTGGCGACGCCTGCCAAAGTCGCGGGCGTTCGCCGCCGCGTTGTTGTGACGCCGCCGGGTAAAGACGGAAACATTGATCCGGTCATCTTGGCCTGTGCCTACCGCTGTAAGGTGACGGATGTATTTGCGGTCGGCGGCGCACAAGCCATTGCTGCTCTCGCCTATGGTACGGACACCGTTCCCCGCTGCGACAAGATTTTCGGTCCTGGCAATGCTTATGTGGCCGCCGCCAAATCGCTCGTCGCGCAAGAACCCGGCGGTCCCGCCATCGACATGCCCGCAGGCCCGTCTGAAGCCATGGTGATTTGTGACGAAACGGCGGATCCGGCCTTCATCGCGTCCGATCTGCTCAGTCAAGCTGAACATGACCGTGTCGCGCAGGTGATTTGCGTATCTTGCTGTCCGCATGTGTCGGATGCGGTCATGATAGAGCTTGATAAGCAACTCGCCACGCTGAGCCGCCGCGATATTGCGACTGAAGCTCTCTCCCATGCGCGGATGATCGTCACCGATGACCGCACCGATATTGTCGATATCGTCAATCGCTACGCGCCGGAGCATTTGATCGTGCAAATGAACAACCCCGAATTGCTCGTCCCCGCCATTCGCAATGCCGGCTCGATCTTTCTCGGTCCGTGGACGCCGGAATCCGTTGGTGACTACGCATCTGGGACGAACCATACGCTGCCCACAAACGGCGCCGCGCGCGCCTATAGCGGCATTACGATTGAAAGCTTTCTCAAATTTGTGTCGGTGCAACGACTGACTAAAGCGGGATTGAAACGGCTGGGCCCGGTGGTTGAACGGTTAGCCGAGATGGAAGGGCTAGACGCGCACCGCAATGCGGTGACGCTCCGTTTGGAGTCGATGCAATGAGTTCTGATACGCTAAACTGGGCCGAAGCGATCGCGCGGCCTAATATCGTGGCCATGACCGCCTATTCTGCACGCGGAGCCTCAACAGGGGCTTTACATCTGGACGCGAATGAAAGTCCTTGGGCGCCTCCACCCGGAACAGCGGCCGTATCCGGCTACAATCGCTATCCGGCGCAGCAACCCGAAACATTGCGTCAACGCTTGGCCGACCTGTTTGGTGTCAACGCTGAGAACATTGCCATGGGTCGCGGTGCGGATGAGGCATTGGACGTATTGGTCCGGACATTTTGTGAACCCGGTCAGGATAGCATTCTCTATTCTTCACCTACATTCTCCTTCTTTAAGACAGTCGCCGACCTTCAAGGGTGCGCCGTCATTGATGTGCTGAGCGATGCGGACTTACGGCCCGACATGGATTTGATCGTCCAGACTGTGCGTGACAAACAGCCGAAGATTACCTTTCTCTGTTCTCCGAATAATCCGACGGGTGCGTCCATCGCGGCGGCGGATGTCCTGCGAGTCTGTGAGGTGAGCCATGGTTTAGTCGTGTTGGATGAAGCCTATATCGAATTCTCAGAGCATCCGAGCCTGTCGTCGAAACGCCCGCGCAATCTGGTGGTCACGCGCACACTCTCCAAGCTTTATGGCTTGGCCGGCGTTCGTTTGGGCGCAGCCATTGCCGACCCCGCGGTGATTGATTTGATGCTGAAGGTCATACCACCTTACCCAATCGCAAAACCTGTGATCGATACGGCTTTGCCCGCGCTCTCCGCGCCGGCGATGGCCATCGTCGAAGAACGCCGTAAGATTTTAATGTATGAGCGTAATCGCTTAATGCCATTACTATCGCAGTCAAAGTTCGTTGCAAAAACATATCCTTCTGACGCTAACTTCATCTTATTTGAGGCGACGGATGAGACGACCATGTTGGGAAAATTAACAACGTCCAATATCCGCATTCGCGATTTCCGTAGCAAAATTCCCGGCCACTTCCGTCTGTCGATTGGAACCCCGGAAGAGAATGATTTGGCGCTGACAGCCCTCGGCGTAATCGCGTCCAAAGAGACACCGCACCGCGTTGGGGAAACCTTCCGCACGACGAAAGAGACTGATGTCGCTATCCGGGTTAATCTGGATGATGCAACAGCTGTGAAGATCGATACGGGCCTTGGGTTTTATGACCATATGCTAGAGCAGATCGCCAAACATGGCGGGATCGGACTGACCTGTGTTGTCAAAGGTGACCTTGAAATCGACGCGCACCATACGGTGGAGGATACCGCCCTCGCCCTTGGCTCTGCCCTCAAACAAGCGCTCGGCGACAAGGCGGGAATTGGACGTTATGGTTTTGTGATGCCGATGGACGAGACACAGGCGCGTGTTGCGATCGACCTGTCCGGCCGCCCTGCCGCGACGTTTAAAGGCGAATTTCCGTCCGATCATGTCGGCGAGTTCCCCGTTGAGATGTGTCCGCACTTCTTTGAAAGCCTTGCGCAGACCTTAGGTGCGGCGATTCAAATTGAGGTCGAAGGCGGCAATAGCCACCATATGATCGAAGCCTGCTTTAAGGGCGTTGGACGCGCGCTTCGCCCGGCACTCGCCGTGAATGGGACGGATATGCCGTCGACCAAGGGTGTGCTCTAGCGTGAGCGTGCTCATCGTTGACACGAAATGCGCCAATTTGGCGTCCGTTGGCTTTGCCTTTGATCGGCTAGGTATCACGACGGTGATCAGTGATGATCCCAAGCAGATCATGGCGGCTGACCGTGTTTTAATCCCTGGTGTCGGCTCTGCGCCCTATGCGATGGCCAAAATTGAAGGCGCAGGATTGTTGGAGACATTAAAATCGCTGCAGCAGCCCGTTTTGGGGATTTGCCTCGGCATGCAGCTTTTATTCGAGACCTTGGAAGAAGGCGGACAATCGGTGGCGGGCCTCGGCCTTGTGCCGGGACGCGTGACAGCCCTTGAGACCGGTGATCTCCCTTCACCTCATATGGGCTGGAACCGTTTGTCTAACCTGATCGATGATCCTCTGACGCAAAATTTGACTGAGGGCGATCACGCTTATTTCGTGCATTCCTTTGCGGCCCCCGTGTCCGACATGACTTTAGCCACAACCACCTACCAAAACCCCTTTACGGCTATGTTACGTCACGGCAATGTGCGTGGCTGTCAGTTCCATCCGGAACGGAGTGCCGAAACTGGCGCTGCTATTTTGAAGGCGTTTGCCGCACTATGATTTTTCCAGCCATCGATTTGATGAACGGTAAATGCGTCCGCCTGCTTAAAGGGCGGTTTGACGCAAAAACCGAATATGACGCGGACCCAATTGATGTGGCGCGCGGTTACGCCGACGCGGGCGCAGAATGGATGCATGTCGTCGACTTAGATGGCGCGAAGACAGGGGCGTCGTCTCAGGCCGCTTTGATCGGTGACATTGCCAAGCAAAGCGGATTGCGGGTTCAAACCGGAGGCGGATTACGGGATATCGGCACGATCCGCAGATTGCTCGATGTGGGCGTAGAACGCGTCGTGATTGGTAGTCTTGCGGTCACACAACCCATTATGGTCCGCCGTTGGATTGACGAACTTGGACCAAAAACAATTGTGCTAGCTTTTGATGTTAATCTAGATGATCGCGGCGTTGCTTACCCGGCGATCAAAGGATGGACGGAAGAAACAGAAACGCCGTTTTTTGAAGTGCTCGATGGGTATTCTGGCACCGGACTCCGGACAATTCTCGTCACAGATATTGGCCGAGATGGCGCTGAAACCGGTGGAAATACAAAACTCTACCAGACAATCCTCAAGAATTACCCGACGCTCGATCTGATTACATCGGGCGGCGTGGGGACATTGGATCATGTTCGAGAGCTCAAAGCTTTAGACCCCTATGGAATCATTATTGGCCGAGCCCTTTACGAGGGTAATTTTGGCTTAGCCGAGGCAATCCAGTGCTAAGCTTTGTTTCATGTTAGCCCGGCGGATCATCCCCTGCCTTGATGTCCGCGATGGCCGCGTCGTCAAAGGCGTGCAGTTTCGCAATCACGAAGATGTCGGCGATATTGTCGAGCTGGCGGCGCGCTACCGTGACGAGGGCGCTGACGAGCTTGTTTTTTATGACATAACCGCCTCCACCGATGACCGTCAGGTCAGCCAAGACTGGATTTCCAAAGTCTCGCGCGAACTCGACATTCCCTTCTGTGTTGCGGGCGGAATTGACAGCGTGGAGGTCGCAGGCGCACGTTTGGCCGCGGGCGCGGACAAGATTTCGGTCAACTCCCCGGCACTGCTCCGTCCTGAATTGATTGATGAGCTGCACGACGCCTTTGGACGACAATGTATTGTTGTCGGCATTGATACATTTGCCGAAGGTGAAACTTACCGGGTCAAGAGCCACACAGGCGATCCCGACAAGACCCGGGAGACGGGCCGGAAGACACTCGATTGGGTGCGCGAAGTGCAGCAACGCGGCGCAGGCGAAATCGTCTTGAATTGTATGAACCGTGACGGCGTGCGCAAAGGCTATGATATCGATCAACTCAAAGCTGTGCGCGCTGTGTGCGATGTGCCGTTAATTGCGTCGGGTGGGGCGGGGGCAACCGAGCATTTTGAAGCGGTTTTCCGTCAAGCAGCCGTCGACGGAGCCCTCGCCGCGTCGGTGTTTCATAAGCAGGTGATTGCAATTCCAGATTTGAAGCGCGATCTCGCCGCCGCTGGACTGGAGATGCGGATATGACACTCGCCCAAAAACTAGACTGGAACAAAGGCGGCGGTCTCGTTCCCGCGATTGTGCAGGACGCAGACACGCTGCAAGTCCTCATGCTCGGTTATATGACCGAAGCGGCCTTGGCGAAAACCAAGGAGACAGGTCTCGTCACTTTCCATTCGCGCAGCCGCGACACGCTCTGGACCAAAGGCGAAACCAGTGGCCATACGCTCTCCTTGGTCAGTCTTATGGCCGATTGCGACGCGGATACAATTTTGGTGAAAGCCCGCCCGGCAGGACCCACATGCCATGAAGGCACGGTCTCTTGTTTTGGCGATGAGGGCGCGAATGGTGTCGGGTTTCTCGGCTATCTTGATACACTCATTCGCGACCGGAAAACAGCTGACCCAAGCAGCAGCTACACGGCCAAACTCCTCCAAGGCCCGCTCGTCAAAGCAGCGCAGAAAGTCGGCGAAGAAGGCGTTGAAACCGCCCTCGCCGCCGTGGCGGAAGGCGACGTGGAATTTAAAGGGGAAGCGGCGGACCTTCTCTACCATTTGCTGGTCCTCCTAGCCGCGAAAGACGTGCCGCTTGATGACGTGATTGCGGTTCTTCAGGATCGTCACAAGTAAGCCCTGCCTTTCGAAGATGCGACCACTCTCACCACGCACCTCCCGCCGACTTGATCGGCGGGTCCATGAACCAAAAACCCTCGCAACCGCACTCAGGCCCATGTCTGCACCATGGGTAGGCCGATCAAGTCGGCCTAAGGGGAACGTCGGTTGTTTGGCGGGTATTCGATAGTTCAATCCTCGCCAAGTCCAGTAAAGCTCACCGTGACGTCCACAAAATTCAAAACCTCATCCCCGCTTACCAAATCCGTGATCTTTTAAGACTGTACCTTTCGGGCAGCGGAGGCGGCGATGCGCTAGTCGCTCTTTGCCACGAAAGGTCGGCGTTCATGGTGACCTGACGGGTTTTGCAGCCTGGATGATCGCTTAAGACGGAACCGGATGAAGCCGCACGGGGCGGCTTAAGGATAGCATTCGGACGCCGCTTGTCAGGACGTCGCCGCGGATCGATTGTTTGTTTCGCCCCCACAAGGCTAGCCAATAGCCAACGCCATTGGCCGTGATCGAACGGCCCTTGATCCGCGGACGCCTCCGCATTTTCTGCCGCGTGCGAGCGGTTGGACGTTGGCGTGTGCTTGATACTTCTTTTGTAAAGTCGCAAATTTGGCGAATTAATGACGACACTGTCGCGACAGTGTCGTTTACGCTGCATTTTACAGCTGCCATCAAGAGGCAACACAAAAGCAGAGAAATGAGCGATGAATATAAAACAACGCCGCCTTGAAAAAGCATGGTCTCAGGAAGAACTTGCCCATCATTCTGGCCTCAGCACGCGGACGATACAGCGTATTGAAGGCGGGCAAAAGGCGGGTTTGGAATCGCTCAAATGTCTGGCGGCTGTGTTTGAAACATCCATTAGCGAGTTAATGCAGGAGCAAATAATGACGCCTAAGAACGAAGCAGTTCAACAGAAACAACCTCTGATTAATAAAATTGAGCGAGACGCAATTGAGTTCGCCCAATCATTACTAAAAGACCCGAGCAAGACCCGGATAGGCCCTTTGAGCAAAATAGAGCGTGAAGCGATAGCTTACGCCAAATCTCTGCTCAGTCTGTTCGACAAGTAAGAGCAGATAAACTCAGAAAACTAGATCTAAAACGCCTCAAACGTCTCTTTCTTCTCGAGCGGTTCCCACTTCCCGTCGACCATATGAATACCGCATTCGGTTTTGCCTTGGTTCCGCCAGCGGCCTGCGCGCGGATCTTCGCCGTCTGCGACACGCGTCGTGCACGGCTGGCAACCGATAGATGGATAGCCGAGCGCGAACATCGGGTGCGGCGGGAGATTATGACGGCGGATATAGGCGGTGACGTCTTTCGCGGACCAATAAGCCAGTGGGTTGATTTTCACCATGCCTTCAAGCTGCTCATAAATCGGCATCGCAGCGCGTTCCGGCGTCTGGTAGCGTTTTCGACCGGTCACTTGCGCGCCAAAATGACCGACAGCATGTTTGAGCGGGCGCACTTTGCGCAAGGCGCAGCAACTATCAGGATTGTCGATGTGCAAATCCCCGGTGGGGTCTAGGTCTGCAACTTGGGATGGATCAGGCGCGACACTGATGAAGTTTTTTAAGCCCAAGTCCTGGATCAACTGATCGCGATAGGCCAGCGTTTGACGAAAATGCTTGCCTGTATCGAGAAAATAGATCGGTAAATCGGGCCGAATGCGGCTGACCATATGCAAGAGAACAGCGCTATCCGCGCCGAGTGAGCTGGCGAGGAACAGATCACCCTCATGCTGAGCAATAGCGCGGCGCAGGGCAGCTTCCGCTCCCAGACCGAAAAAAGGGTCGTCGGTCTTTTGGTCCTCCATGCGGGTCAGGCGAGCATCGAAGATGGAGGTGGCAGGGCCGGATTTAACCGCGTAACCGCGCTGATAGGTCAGATCAAAAGCGTCGAGCGCGGCATCCCAAGCCTCGGGCGTATGGCGTTTCAGCTCCGCATCTGAAACCCGCACCGCATCAAACCCACATTGCAGCGCAAAGGCAAATTGATCTGGGATCAACTGTCCGTCAGCCACGAGCAGTCCGGCATAGCCATGCCGCTGTCGCAATACGCGCGCGAGGCTGAAGCCACGACCATCTGTAAACGCGGCAAACTCAATGAAGATCGACTGAATGCGCGGCAGGGCGTCAACAATTTCAGACAGGTCCGCATCGGGCAGAAGCCGGAGGGCCTCAATATCTTCATTCTGCGTGAGCGCGTCCAAATCGGACGGCTCCACCACATTGGCGTGTACGCCCGTGTCCCGGACGATCGAAAGATCAAGCGCTGGCATAAAGAGCCTCCTTGAAGGCAGGGGTGCCAAGGCGGCGGTAGGTGTCGAGGAAACGCTCGTCCCCGGCCCGCTCACCCATATAAAAATCAACGATCCGCTCGATCCCATCAATCAATTCGTCTTGACTGAAACCCGCACCCATTTTGTCGCCAATGGCGGCGGTTTGCGTGGCGTCACCACCGAGTGTGACTTGGTAAAATTCGACGCCCGCTTTTTCGAGGCCGAGAATGCCGATGTGACCGACATGATGATGACCACACGCATTAATGCAGCCAGAAATCTTGATCTGCATCTCGCCGATCGCTTGCTGGCGTGCATGATCAGAAAACCGCTCAGCAATGGCCTGCGCGACAGGAATAGAGCGGGCCGTCGCCAAAGCACAGAAGTCCATGCCGGGGCAGCAAATAATATCGCCGATGAGATTGATATTGGCGTCTTCCAGCTCGGCCGCGACTAATCCGTCCCACACAGCGCGGAGCGCGTCTTGGCGGATATGGGGCAGGACCATATTTTGCTGATGGGTGAAGCGGATTTCGCCAAAACTATGCGCGTCCGCGAGGTCCGCGACAGCCCGTATTTGGTCTGAGGTGACATCCCCCGGCGCGCGTTCCGGATCTTTCAACGAGATGTTGACGATGGCGTAGCCGGGCGCAACATGCGTCACGACGTTGGTCTCAACCCATTTCCGGAAGGCTTCAGGTTGGTTCGTCATATCGAGCGGGGAGATCCCGGTCTCAAAGGCGGGCGACGCAAAATAGCTCGCAATCCGTTCGCGCTCGGCGGCCCCCACAGCGATATCATCGGGCTCCAGCGCGGCAAATTCGTCTTCAACGAGGCGCGTGAACTCTTCGATTCCCGTTTCGCGGACGAGGATTTTGATCCGCGCTTTGTATTTATTATCGCGGCGTCCAAAGCGGTTATACACCCGCATCGTCGATTCTAAGTAGGGCAGCAGATCATCCTTGGCGCAGAAAGCCCGTAGCGTTTTCCCAATGACCGGAGTCCGGCCCAATCCCCCGCCGACAAGAATGTGATAGCCCACCTCACCCGCATCATTGCGCACGATCTGAATGCCAATATCGTGGCCTTTGATCATGGCGCGGTCTTGCGCGCTGCCGGTGACGGCAATCTTAAATTTGCGCGGCAGGAAAGAGAATTCCGGGTGCAACATTGACCACTGGCGGATCAACTCTGCCATGGGACGGGGGTCTTCGATTTCGTCGGCGGCTGCGCCCGCGTAAGGATCACAAGTAACATTGCGGATGCAATTCCCGCTCGTCTGGATCGCATGCATATCCACGCTTGCCAAATCGTCGAGCATATCCGGGACATCGCTCAAAATGGGCCAGTTGAATTGCATGTTTTGACGGGTCGTAACGTGGCCGTAGCCTTTGTCATATTTATCCCCGAGATGGGCAAGCATACGCAACTGATCGGACCGCAGCGTCCCGTAAGGCACGGCAACCCGCAACATATAGGCATGCAGTTGCAGATAGAGGCCGTTCATCAACCGTAGTGGACGAAACTCCGCCTCGCTGAGACGACCATCTAGGCGGCGTTCAACCTGCCCTCGGAACTGCGCGACACGGGAGTTTACAAATTCCGCGTCAAATTCATCATAGCGATACATTAGACGAGCTCTGCTGTGTCATAGGACGGACCATGGGTTCTGAAACGCTCGCGATAGCGGGCGGGTTTGCCGTCTTCAGTGTCGATGAAATAAGCCCCGACAACCATGTTGGCGAATTCATCGGCCTTGGCCGTTGCGTCCATTTTGGTAATTTGGTCTTCGTCTTCGGTAAGACACGCATCGGCGTAATCGCGCGACCAGCCATAATCTTGGGTCATCCAGACATTCAGCCCGGAAACAAGCTCATTGGCGGTCATGGCTTGCGGGCCTTTGCCCTTATGTTTGAGCGTGCTCATGACACGGCTTTCATTTTTGCGCGTGCGCCGCGCACGTCATAGCCGATCATCACGACAGCCGGCCCTTTTATGCCGTTTGCCGCGAGGTCGTCTGGCAGGCTGCCAATTGTGCTGCTAAGAATGATTTCATTGGCGCGTGAGGCGTTTTCGACAACGGAGACAGGCGTTGCGCTTTCGGCCCCGTGCAACAGTAAGCGACCCTGAATAAACCGCGCGGCGCGCAGTCCCATATAGATCGTCGCCCGTGCATCAGGCTTGGCCAAAGCCGTCCAGTCGAGTTCTGCAAAGCCATTTTCATCATGGCCTGTTGCCAGCGTCGCAGCGGTGTTTTCGCCGCGAACCGTCAAGGAATGACGCAAAGATGCCGCTGCTGCTGTCGCGGCCGTAATGCCCGGGTGGATGGTGAAGTCGATCCCGGCCGCATCGAGCGCCGCGAATTCTTCTTCGGCGCGTCCGAACACAAGCGGATCACCGCTTTTGAGGCGAACGACCGTCGCGCCGCGTTGCGCGAATTCAACCATAATACGGTTGATTTCCTCTTGGCGAGTTGAGACGCCACCCGGAATTTTACCGACATAGTTATAGTCCGCTTCGCGGCGGCAGAGCGACAGAACCTCTTCACTCACAAGGCGGTCATAGATGACGACATCGGCGCTATGCATGACGCGTAAGGCGCCGATTGTAAGAAGGTCTGGATCGCCCGGCCCGGCTCCGACGATATGAACATAGCCCGCACTATCTTGTGTCTTTTCAGACATCTGTCGCGCCGCGTTATAACGTGTGGTGATAACATCAGAGTCCAAATTAGCGTAGTCGCCGAGACCAGACCCCAGCACTTGCGCCCACAAAGCTTGGCGCTTGGCAATGTCAGGCTCTTCTAATTTGAGTTGGTCACGCAGCTCTTTGATGGTCCGCGCGGTCTCGCCAAGATCCGACGGCAGACGGGATTCCAGATCACTTTTCAAGGCGCGCGCCAAGCCAGGGCTCGTGCCTTCTGTGCCGATTGAAACAGCCACCGGAGAGCGGTCAACAAGAGCGGGCGTGATGAAATCGCACCCCGCCGGTTGATCCGCGGCATTCACCGGAAGACCCAACGCGCGGGCTCTTTCAGCGATTATGAGGTTTTCATCAGGCGATTCTGTCGCCGCATAAATTAACGTTGCCGTTTCAAATGCGGCCTCATTGACAATCTTAACTCGTTCCGCGTCAGCCCAGCGAAGAATTTCGTCGCTCGGTGTGTCACTAAGCACAACCAATCGGGCTTCAGTTTTGATCAAGGTCCGGAGTTTTGCTTCAGCCGCTGGGCCGCCGCCAACAATAATCACAGTCTTGTCACGCAGATCAATATGGATAGGAAGGTAACGCATCTTAGGTTCGTTCTCTTGAAAGTTCAGTCCGTTCTATATATAGAACAGTTAGAAAAATTCCAGTCCCAAAACCTCACGAAGCTGTCATGACCCGAAAAACCCGCTCTAAACGGCCTGCTTGCCCCGAAACGGAAGCGCTGTCTGAAAAATTAGGCGAAACAATTGCGCGGCTTCGTAAGACGGATCAGCTCTCGCTCGGCGAATTATCGGAAATGTCCGGTGTCGCGAAGTCGATGATCAGCCAAATCGAAAAAAATGAATCAAACCCAACGGTCGCGACCCTCTCTCGCTTGTCGCAAGCGTTAGGAACGAGTGTTGAGGCCATGTTCGCGACTTCGCCAACGCAAACCGCGCTTGTCCAACATGCGCGTGTGCAGGATATTCCACATATTACGTCTGATGATGGGCTGTGTGACTTACGCATTATTGGCGCGATCGAAACCGTCCAATTTGTGCAAGTTTATGACTTTCGAGCCCAATCAGGTGGGGTTCTAATCAGTTCCCCTCACCCCATCGGGTCGGTCGAAAACCTGACTCTCTTATCAGGTGAGCTTGAGGTGCGGGTCGAAGGAGAGCGTTGGACTGTAAAAGAAGGCGAAACGCTCAGGTATCACGCGGATCGACCGCATAGTATCCATAACCGAACGGATCATCCGGCTCATGCGACGATGGTCAACATCCTCGCGCATAGTGTCAGACCTGGCTAATGACTGTCCGAGAAGGACAATCGCGACTTGCCATCGTCGCCTGTCGCGTTAGGGCAAAAATCTCATGAAATACCATTCCCACCTCGATAATGGCGTCACTGCCGAATTTGGCGACGCGCTTTTAGCCAGTCTCGCGCCGGATGGCGGCTTATGGATGCCGGATATAATTCCTCATTTCACACCCGATGAAATGGCGGTTATAGGCGCGATGGATTTCGCTGACTGTGCGGCGAAATTGGCGAGCTATTTTACCGATGATCGGTTTGATGCGGCGACCCTCAAGTCTCTCTGTCAGGATGCCTATAATTTTGACGTGCCGATGGTCACGTTTGATGGACAGCGGCTTGACCCGGCGATGCCACCCCAAGCGGACGCGTTTGTGCTGGAGTTGTTTCACGGACCGACATTGGCATTCAAAGATTTTGCCGCGCGTTTTATGGGCCGCGCCGCGTCGCATTTGATGCAGAAGTCAGGTGAACGCCGGACCATTCTTGTCGCCACATCGGGCGATACGGGCGGCGCGATTGGTGATGCGTTTTTGGGTCAAGACGGTGTCGAAGTTTTCATTCTCTTCCCAAAAGGCGGCGTCTCCACGGTTCAGGAGCGACAGCTTTGCACAATTGGCGACGCGGACTCAAACGTTCGTGCAATCTCAGTCGACGGAACGTTTGATGATTGTCAGGCCCTGGTGAAAGCGGCCTTTGCCGATCAAGCCATGACGAAACGGTTTGATTTGATGAGCGCTAATTCGATCAATGTTGGCCGTGTTGTGCCGCAGAGTTTCTACTATGTCTGGGCCTCACTCCAGGCCAAAGCCGCCTACCCGCATCGTAAGCTCGTGATTTCCATTCCGTCCGGGAACCTTGGTAATTTGACGGGTGGCTTGATGGCGCGGGCGATGGGCGCGCCGATTGACCGGTTCATTGTTGCCAATAATGCTAATGACCCGTTCGTGGATTATCTGGTTGAGGGTGAATACCGCCCGCGTCCATCGACGCCGACCTTGTCTAATGCGATGGATATTGGTCGCCCGAACAATTTTCCACGTATTCTCAGCCTTTTCGACGAAGATTTGGAGGCGATCCGAAGCGCCTGTTGGGGAGTCTCTTTTGATGATGAGACGACAGCGCGTCACATTCGCCGCGTCTATCAAGAGACAGGCTACCTCCTCTGTCCCCATACGGCGGTCGGACATATGGCAACGCTGACCTTCCGGGAGCGTCATGATGTGGACGCGACTTTCCTGACTGTCGGCACCGCCCATCCCGCGAAATTTGCCGATAGCCTTGAGGGGATCACTCATGAGGATATTACTCTGCCGCCGTCGCTGGCGGCGGCTATGACCCGCGACCCGCGGGTGACGAGCTTGGCTCCGACTCTCAAAGCTCTGTCAGACTTTATTGCGAGCGAGTTGGGGTGAAACTGAACCGCACGGAATTTGAACGACGCTACGCATCAGGCGATCTAAAGCTTGCCTTGATCGGTATGTCGAACATCGGGAAAAGTTACTCCGCGATGCGGTTGGCGACGCACTATGATTTCACTTTGATCGAAGTCGATCGTCTAATTTGGGACGCACTCGGCGAAACCGATATGGACGCTTTCGCCGCGTGGCAGGGACAACCCTATAGCGAAGGCTATGCCGACCGAGAACGCCAGTCGATGATGATGGAAAGCGATGCGACGCGTCAAAGCCTGGCGACACCGGCCCGCAATCCGCTGCTCGATACGACCGGGTCCGTAATTTACACGGATCCAGATGTATTAGAGCAAATCCGTGACGCGTGGTTTACTGTCTATATTGACGCGGCGCCGGAACATTTAGACCGCCTCAAAAGCCAATATTTCGCACAACCTAAGCCGCTGGCGTGGCAGGGGCATTATCGGAAACGCGACGGTCTAAGCGAGACAGAATCGCTCCTCGCCAGCTATCCTGACCTCTTAGAGTCGCGCGCACATGATTACAGGGTGCTCGCTGACCACACCATTAGCTCCGTCGATATTCTGACAGAGGATGCCGCCACTCTATTCGACCTCGTCAAGCCAGCCCATTAAGAGACGATTGCGCGCAATATCTGCAAGCATATCAATATGATCAGTGCGATCGTTCAAGCACGGTACGGCGGTGAAATGCGTGCCGCCTACCTCATGGAAGGTCTCTTCCGCTTCAATCGCAATCTCTTCAAGCGTTTCCAAACAATCGGCGGAAAAGCCCGGCATCATGACAGCGACTTTCTTGATACCCTGTTCTGGCATCGCCTCTAACGTCTTGTCGGTATAGGGCTGTAGCCAAGCTTTCGGCCCGAAACGCGACTGGAACGTCGACTGTAGGACGGTATCGCTATAGCCCGTATGGGCGCGCAGCAGCTCTGTCGTTTCTAAACACTCCCCCTGATAGGGATCGCCCGCATCGACATAGGTTTGTGGCAAGCCATGATAGGAACACATAATCCGGTCCGGTGTCCAATCCAGCGTCGCGAGATGATCCGAGAGGCTGTTTGCCAGAGACCCGATGAAAGCGGGTTCGCGGTAATAATCGCGCAAAAAGCGGAGTTCCGGCACATTCCACTTTCCGATCAAGGCTTTGGCGACGCCGTCATAGACGGACGCCGTCGTCGCGCCCGCATATTGCGGATAAAGCGGGAGCACCGCAATTTTCGTGCAGCCTGCGGCCATGAGAGTCTCAAGCCCCGCATCGATGGAGGGATTACCATAGCGCATCGCCGTTTCGACCATGACCTCATCACCAAGTCGCTCTTGCACACCCGCGACTTGAGACCGTGTGATCCGAACAAGCGGCGCTTCTGCACCGTCTTCGCCCCAAATACTGGCATAGGCCTTGGCTGAGCGGGCTGGACGAATACGCAGGATCACACCGTGTAAAATCGGACACCAGATCCACCGACTCGTATCAACGACTCGGTAATCGTGTAAAAACTGTCCGAGATAACGTCGCGTTGCTTCGGCTGTTGGCGCATCGGGGCTACCAAGATTGACCATAAGAAGACCAACAGGCACAAATTGCTCCATTTTCTAGTGAAAGCGATAAAAAGCGCCGTTGAATCACGGCTCTTTGCTAGTTACGAATGACATAGCCATGCAGACGACAGGTTGTGCGTGCAAGCTGGTAAATATTTTCGGAGACTGATCTATGAAACGCTTTTTCCTTGCTTCGTCCTGTTTCGCTGTCCTTGCGCTCGGGGCATGTGCGGACGCCCAAACCGATAATGTGGAGAGCACAGTCGACGCGCTGACAACGGCCGCCATGACGCCTGTCGAAACGCGCGCAACAGTTCAAGAAGCGCGTGAATTCCTCGAAAAGGCAGAGCGCGATATTGTGGAAGTCAATCGTGTTGGCGCGCGCGCCGCTTGGATTAACGCCAACTTCGTGACCTTCGACACGAACAGCTTGGTGGCCGATGCGTCGGCCGTCAGCTCAAAGCTCAGCACGCGACAATCAAACGAAGCGAAACGATTTAACGATGTCGACCTTCCCGTCGACATGCGCCGTAAGGTCGACATGTTGAAGCGCGGGTCAAACTTCCCGGCCCCGAACCGCGACGGCGCAGCGGATGAGTTGGCCAAGATTATGGCCGGTCTGGATGCAACTTACGCAACCGGAGAATTCGAGATCAATACGAACGACCCCAAGATTGCTTCGATTATCGGCGAAGTCGACGGCAATATGATAAATCTGGGTCAGGCGACAAGATTAATGGCGAACCTAAGAGACCCGGAGCTTCTGCAACAAGTCTGGGAAGGCTGGCGCACGATTAGCCCGCCCATGACGGACGACTATACGCGCATGGTTGAACTCATCAATGAAGGTGCAAACGAGTTGGGTTATCCGAACGCTGGCGCATTGTGGCGCGCGGGATACGATATGGACGCAGATGACTTCGCCACAGAAGTTGATCGCCTCTGGGGTCAAGTGAACCCACTTTATGAGCAGTTGCATTGCTACGTGCGTGGCGAATTGAATGAAACTTACGGCAATGCGGTTGTCCCGCTTGATCAACCGATCCGCGCGGACTTGCTCGGCAATATGTGGGCGCAACAGTGGGGGAATGTCTATGCGCTTGCGGAGCCTGCAGATGCAGCCCCGGGTGTCGACACGACGGCCCTGCTCGAAGAGAATGGTTATGACGCCATGAAGATGGTCCAAACCGCCGAAGACTTCTTTACATCAATGGGATTTCAGGAATTACCAGACACGTTCTGGGAACGATCGTTGATTACTAAACCAGCGGATCGTGACGTTCAGTGCCATGCGTCCGCGTGGAATTTGGATGATCAGCAAGACGTTCGGATCAAGATGTGCACCGAAGTGACAGGCGAAGACTTTCAGACAGTTCATCACGAGCTTGGCCATAATTTCTATCAGCGCGCCTACAAAGATCAGCCTGTGTTCTATAAAGACGGCGCCAATGACGGGTTCCATGAAGCCATTGGCGATATGATTGGTCTGTCGATTACGCCGGAATATTTGGTCAAAATCGGCTTGTTGGATGAAGACGGCGTGCCAGGTGAAAACGCTGACATTGCGCTGCTGATGAATACAGCGATGGATAAGGTCGCGTTTCTTCCCTTCGGTCTTCTGGTCGATAAATGGCGCTGGCAGGTCTTCGACGGCACACTAAGCCCGGACGAATATAATGACGGTTGGTGGGCGCTTCGCACACAATATCAAGGCATTCGTCCGCCGTCAGAGCGTCCAGCCGACGCGTTTGATCCGGGGGCGAAATACCACATTCCCGGCAACACGCCCTACATGCGCTATTTCCTCGCTCACATCCTGCAGTTCCAGTTCCACAAAGCGGCCTGTGATCAGGCTGGCTTCGAAGGTCCGCTGCATCGTTGTTCTGTTTATGGCAATGAGGAGGTCGGTAAGAAGTTCAACGCGATGATGGAAATGGGATCAAGTAAACCTTGGCCTGATGCGCTTGAAGCTTTCACTGGCACTCGCGACATGGATGGCTCCGCCATTCTAGAATATTACGCGCCGTTGATGACTTATCTCGAAACGCAGAATGCGGGTCGGACATGTGGGTGGAACCGCGACGCCGAATAAGTTTGGTTAACGAAACGGAAAGGAGCGAGTCGTTAAGCCTCGCTCCATGTCGAATCTCGCTAGACACGCGCCCACACCCATAAAGACCCGGCTGAATCGCCGAGTCCTTATCGTCACCGACGATGTTGATGGGTCAATCGCTCTGGTCGAGCATTTGAAGGCCCTGTCTCTCGACGTCAACCTGACCGGATATGATGGATCGGGAACGATCGAGCTCCCTGAGCGGTCTCCGTCAGCGGTTCTTTGTTTTTTATCTGACTTCGTCGAGCATGGCCCAAAGATCGTCGCGCAATTACGCCAGCATTATGCGCCGCGTGATTTCCCGATTTTGGGTCGATTGATGCGAAAGACAGAAGGTGATCATCCTTACGATTCTGTACTGTATGAGCCTGTTCATGCCGTTCAGGTCGCACACCGCGTATCTTCCTTGATCCGTTTGGGTCAGATGGAGGCAGAAATTGTTCGTCGGATGGAAACGCTGCGCGAGACATTTGGACAAGATATTGCCCTGCCCGACGCTCCGCTGCGACAACCTTTCCGCGTTTTATTCATCGGCAAGGCTGATCCCGCTTATATGGCGGTGGTCAATGCGTTGCAGGACAAGAACGTCAATGTTGTTGCGGCCTTCACTTCATTTTCTGCGTTTGATTATTTGCATGACAGCAGCTTTGACGCTGTTGTTATGAACGCCTTGCAAGGCGGTGAGCCGGCCCTGACAATCGCTGAAACCATGCGCCGTAATCCGCGCCTCTTTCATGTCCCCACGCTGCTCTTGGTCGATAAGGAAAACTTCCGTGAAGCAGATGCCGCCTACGCCCACGGGATCAAGGACCTCATTGATGCTGACGCGCCGCCGGAAGAACTCAGCGGGCGGGTTCTCGAACTGGCTAATGATTGCCGTCTGCACCAACAGCTCAAAGATGAATTCACGAATTTGGGCGGTCCAGATTGCTCAGATCCAGAAACAGGCGTTCTCAATGCGCGGTTCTTACAGGCTCACCTCAAACGCGTGTCGCGCGACTGTCGGAAACGCAAAGTGCCATTGAGTATTCTGACGCTCAAACTGACGCCAAAATTCACCACGGCTCTGACCGGTGACGCGATAAAATCGGCCTATGCCCAATCGATCAATATGATCGCGGGTATTGTGCGGATGCAGGATATTGTTGCCCGGATCGATAAAGACAAAGTGATCGTTGTCTTCCCAGAAGAGCGCCGCACAGACGTCGCCCGTGTCGCCGCGCGGATCAATGAGATGATTGAAACGGCGACATTCCCGGATAGCGACGGCAATCCAGATTTGCTGCGCATGAAAGTTGAGAGCGCTATCGTCGAACAAAGCGAAGACCTAGGCGTGATCGCCGAGTTAAAGCCCAGCGAGCATCTTGAACTCGTTCACTAAACTCGCGTTCTACTTATGATAAACGCCTGACGCGCGTTACGTGCCAATTAAGGCCGTGACGGCTTTCTCTCCGCCCCGCACGCGCGCTTTTGGCGTCTCGAAATTACCCCGCACCAAAATCGTTTGATCGGGTCTCAGACGCCAGCCACTATTCTGCGTAATCGCGTTCATGACAACGGACGGGTCTTTAATGTCTTCGTGGCGCATCGACAGCACGACACCTTTGGGTCCGACATCTACTTTGGCGACATGCGCTTGACGACACAGACGTTTGATTTTCATGACCTTTAACAGCGCATCGACTTCGTTTGGCAATGAGCCAAACCGGTCGATCATTTCCGCCGTCAACGCATCGCTATCTTCATCATTTTCAAGATCCGAGATGCGGCGATAGAGTGACATTCTGAGGTTCAGGTCTTCAACATAGTTTTCCGGAATGAGAACAGCGATGCCGAGATTGACCTGCGGCGTCCAATTTTGATCGGAAACGGTCTCGTCTTGTTTCAACTCCGCAACCGCTTCTTCCAACATATGCTGATATAACTCGACGCCGAGTTCTTTGACATGACCAGACTGCTCTTCACCGAGGGGATTGCCCCCGCCGCGCATATCAAGGTCGTGACTGGCGAGGCTAAAGCCCGCGCCAAGCGTATCCAATGATTGGAGGACTTTAAGCCGTTGGATCGCGCCTTTTGAGGCTACATGTTCATCCGGCATGGTGAGATAGGCATAAGCGCGTGTCTTGGAACGACCCACACGACCGCGCATCTGGTATAATTGCGCGAGACCGAATTTATCGGCGCGGTTAATGATCATCGTATTGGCGGTTGGAATGTCGATCCCGCTCTCAATGATCGAAGTCGAGACCAGCACATCATACTGCCCGTCGTAGAAGGCGCTCATAATGTCATCGAGAGCGGCAGGCGACATCTGCCCATGCGCGATGACATATTTCACTTCGGGCACCCGCTCTCGCAAGAACTCTTCGATACGTCCAATATCGGCGATCCGTGGCGTGACATAATAGCTCTGCCCGCCGCGATATTTCTCCCGCAACAAAGCCTTACGGATTGAGACTTCGTCAAAGGGTAGAACGTAAGTGCGGACCGCCAGACGGTCGACGGGCGGCGTCGCGATAAGGGATAGATCGCGGATACCCGTCAGCGCCATTTGCAATGTTCGAGGGATCGGCGTCGCCGTCAGAGTGAGCATATGGACGTCCGCACGAAGCGATTTCAGACGCTCTTTATGCCGCACACCAAAGCGTTGCTCTTCATCGACAACGACCAAACCGAGGTTTTGAAACGCCACGCTTTTGGCCAGCACAGCGTGGGTGCCGATAATGATATCAACTTCGCCCTTCGCGAGCGCTTCGCGGGTCAATTTGGCTTTCGAAGTGGGCACAAGCCGGGAGAGTTGTCGGACTTTGATCGGCATGCCGCGGAAGCGTTCGCTGAAGGTTTTATAATGCTGTCGCGATAATAGCGTCGTCGGAGCGACAATGGCGACTTGGCGTCCGGTAATGGCGACCGCGAAGGCGGCGCGTAGCGCGACTTCGGTCTTGCCAAACCCGACATCCCCGCAGATCAGACGGTCCATTGGTCGACCGGATGTCAGATCATCAAAGACATCCTTGATTGCATTCAACTGGTCATCTGTTTCAGCATAGGGGAAGCGCGCCGCAAATTCATTGTAAGCGCCCTCATCCATCTCAATCGGCTCGATGGTCCGCATCGCGCGTTTGGCTGCAATGATAATCAGCTCAGCCGCCATTTCGCGCAGCTTGCCTTTGGCTTTCGCTTTACGCGATTGCCACGCGACGCCGCCCAAACGGTCAAGAACCGCGTTTTCATTAGCATTGCCATAACGCGACAACAGCTCAATATTCTCAACGGGGAGATAGAGCTTGGCGTCGCCGGCATATTCAAGCTCAAGGCAATCATGCGGTGCGCCACCAACAGCGAGTGTCTTCAACCCAATGTAACGCCCTACCCCGTGATCAATATGGACGATCAGATCAGACGGATTGAGCGCGCTGGCTTCGGCGATGAAGTTTTTGGCTCGACGTTTACGACCACGATTAACGAGGCGATCACCGAGAATATCCTGTTCAGAGATGACCGTCAGGTCGCCCATAACAAAGCCCTGCTCAAGCGGCAGGATGACTGCTCTCACCTCACCGGGCTCAACATCAAAGGCGGTCCGACCATCGCGCGCTTTGGGCACGATCAAGCCTTGATCACCTAATACACTGGTCAGCCGTTCGCGTGATCCTTCCGACCAAGCCGCCAACCAAACACGATTTTTTGTTGCGCGTAGCGCTTCGACATGTCGCGCGACCGCATCAAAGACGTTTACCCCTTCAGTCTGACGCTCCGCGAGGAATGTTCGTCCGATGCGAGCGCCGAAATCGACCTTCTCGCCTCTGTCAGGGGCATCAAAGGCCGTGTGCTGACGAACCCGCAATGGGGCCGTAATATCAGAGAGCTCAACAGCCGGAATATAAAGCGAATCAATTGGTAGCGGCCGATAAAGACCTGCCGATTTGGCGGGGTCACCCGAGCCAGTATCACGCGCATCTTGGTGCTCTTTGCGCGACGTATAGAAATCTTCGACCAGTGCTTCACGTTCGCCCATCGCTTCATTAGCGAGACCATCAAACGCAATGATGGCCTTTGCGCCGACATAATCAAAGAGGCTCTCCGTATAAGAATAGAAGAGCGGGAGGTAATGTTCGATCCCTTGTGGGCGGATCCCGTCAATCACGGCCGCATAGACAGGGTCACGACTGACGCCGCCGCCAAACGCCGCGATATAGCCCTTCCGAAATTCGCTAATCGTATCCTCTTCAATGAAAACTTCGCTGACCGGAGCCAACGTCAGGCTTTTCAGCGCATTGGTCGTGCGCTGTGTCTCAACATCGAATTCGCGCAGGCTTTCCAGCTCATCCCCGAAGAAGTCTAAGCGGAGCGGGTGTTTGCGTGTCGGAGGGAAAATATCGATCAACCCGCCACGAACCGCGAAATCGCCCGGTTCGACCACGGTCGAGGCGCGAATATAGCCATTGCGCGAGAGATAGGCTTCTAAGTCCTCACGCCGGACATCATCCCCAACTTTCGCGCGGAACCCCGCCGCTTTGATCACGCTGCGCGGTGGGACGCGTTGCATCATGGCGGAAACCGTCGTGACGACAATCAGGGGCTTGGTGGTTTTAACCGCAAGCAAGCTATAAAGCGCGCCCGCACGTTTGGCCGCGAGAACTCGGCTGGGTGACACACGGTCATAGGGTAGCGCGTCCCACGCGGGCAGGTTCAGCACCGGAATGCTCGGCTCAAAGAAACGACATGCGGAGGTGAACGACGCAGCTCGCGCATCGTCTCGGGCGACAAACAACACCCGGCCTGATGTCTTGACCGCAGCGCGCGTTACGACCAACGCATCCGCGCCTTCTGGCAAACCGGCCGCCGTTAGCCGATGATCCGGCCCAACATATCGTGACAGTTGAATTTGCATGTTAGAGTGCGGGTCTGAACGCCCGCAATCGCGCGAGTAATGGCGTGTCATAATTCGCAGGCACTGGCAGGGTCTGCGTGATCCACGCGTAAATATCATGATCCTTTGCGCTCAGCAGGTCTTCGAACGTCACAATATCCTCGTGTGTGAAGTCAGGACCATGCGTGCGCGCGAACCCACTTAAAATCAGGTCCGCCTCTTTGAAGCCCCGATAATGGGCGCGGTGGATCAACCGCTTTCGGCGGATTTCCCAATCGATTGTCTCGTTCATATCCGGCATGGGCGTGCCCCTACTGAAACCCGTTTGGTCTGTCACGACCTATTGCCTGTTTGAACACTTGCATGGGCGAGTTTGCCGCGCCAAATCAAGGGCGTGAGACCTGCTATCCTCAATCCTTGGTTTACCGATGTTCGGTCCCTGAATGGGGTTGGCGACAAAGTCGGCGAGAACTTGGAACGTGCCTTTTCAGTACGAAATCCGGCAAGACTGCGCGATCTACTTTTAACGCCACCTAGCAGCCTAATTGATCGATCTAATCGACCGGGCATTGCCGGGGCTATGCAGGGTGATGTTGCGACGTTTCTGATTACGGTCGGGCGGCATTCGCCGGGAAAAACACGGTCCCAACCTTACCGCATTCGGGTCTATGATGAGACGGGCGAGATGACGCTGGTCTTTTTCAAGGCTTACGGATCGACATTGGAACGTCAGTTTCCGGAAGGCGATCAAAAGCTGATTTCCGGTAGGGTTGAGATCTACAACGCGCAAGCGCAAATGAGCCATCCGGATTATGTGCTGGACCCGGAACACGCAGACGAGTTGCCTAATTTCGAACCCGTCTACCCACTGACGGCAGGGTTATCGCCAAAGATCGCGCGGAAATCTGTGTGGTCTGCGTTGAAAACTATTAGCTTGGGTAAGGCCTTGCCGGAATGGATTGACACGCATTTCTTGAAACAAAATGATTGGCCAAGTTTCAATGAAGCCATCCTGCGGCTGCATCAGCCTAGTCATATCGTCGATGCTTCGCCCAGCGCACCGCCGCTCAAACGCCTCGCCTATGATGAACTTCTCGCCAAACAAGTCGCAATGGCCTTGGTGCGTGAGCAT
The DNA here is from genome assembly GCA_051251645.1 of Litorimonas sp. GTDB lineage: Bacteria > Pseudomonadota > Alphaproteobacteria > Caulobacterales > Maricaulaceae > Litorimonas. The sequence continues at coordinate 1,106,040 of JBPOEY010000001.1, forward strand.
AACCGTGCGCTCAAAGGCGAAGCGCTGACGGCAAAGGGCGAATATGTTGAGGATGTTTTGCGCGGCTCACCCTTCCCACCGACGGGGGCACAAGCGCGGGCGTTCGAAGAGATCAAAGCCGATATGAGCACAACGTCACGTATGGCCCGATTGCTCCAAGGCGATGTCGGGGCAGGCAAAACCTTCGTCGCGGCGCTTGCTAGCGCCTATGCGTGCGAAGCGGGCGCACAGGTCGCAGTTATGGCACCGACCGAAATTCTCGCCCGTCAACACGCCGATACGCTCGGCGCAATGCTGGAACCCGCCGGACTGGTCGTCGAAGCCCTGACGGGGCGCGATAAAGGACAGGCCCGTAAAGCGATCAATAGCGGTCTTTCAGAAGGCCACATTGATGTTGTCGTTGGCACGCATGCGCTGTTCCAAGACGGAGTGGAGTTTGATCGCTTGGGGCTCGTCATTATTGATGAGCAGCACCGCTTTGGGGTACGGGACCGTTTGCGACTGACGGAAAAGGGCGATGCGCCCGATCTCCTCGTTATGACGGCTACGCCCATCCCCCGCACGCTAGCGCTGACAAGCTATGGGGATCTGGACATTTCGATTCTGGATGAAAAACCGGCCGGGCGGCAACCGATCGAGACGGTCGCCCTGCCCTTACAGCGGCTCGATGATGTGATCGATGCGGCCGGTCGTGCGGTCAAGAAAGGGGATCAAGTCTATTGGGTCTGTCCATTGGTTGAAGAGAGTGAAGTCAGCGACCTCTCGTCCGCTGAGGACCGCCATCGCCAACTGACGGCCATATTTGGCGACCGGATTGGCTTGCTGCACGGGCGCATGTCAGCGACAGAAAAAGAAACCATCAGCAAAACCTTTAAAGCGGGCGGTTACGATATCCTCGTCGCGACGACGGTGATCGAAGTTGGGGTCGACGCGCCCGACGCGACTGTCATGGTTATTGAGCATGCCGAACGTTTCGGCCTCGCCCAGCTGCACCAACTCCGCGGCCGTGTGGGACGCGGCGATAAGAAAAGTAGCTGTATCCTGCTTTATAAATCTCCGCTGAGCCATAATGGGAAAGAGCGATTGAACATCTTGCGCGAAAGCGAAGATGGATTTTTAATTGCGGAAAAAGATTGGGAATTACGTGGCTCTGGTGACCTTTTAGGGGCCGCACAATCCGGCGTCCCGCGCTTCCGTCTGGCCAATTTGGACAAACATCGCGACCTTTTAGAAACCGCGACGCAAGATGCGCGGCTGCTCGTTCAAAAAGATCCCGGACTCACGAGCGACCGTGGACAGGCCGCCCGCGTATTACTCTATTTGTTCGAACAAGATTTCGGTATTGCAATGATGCGAGCGGGCTAAGCCAAACGACACTAAGTCGACAATGTTTCATCATTCAACGGAAGCGCAGGATCATTCGTTACGAAGTCTTCCAAAGCTTTGTTTGATGACACCATGCCGCCGGAGATAATCATTTTCGCACCCTCTTCGGGCGTCATGTCCAGTAATTTGATCTCGTCTGTTGGCACAAACAGGAGGAAGCCGGATGTCGGGTTTGGTGTCGTCGGCAGGAAGACACAGACGAAATCTTGACCCGTATCCTTCAATGTGGCTTCTGGCGCGCCAGATAAATCAGCCGTCACAAAACCAATCGCCCATATCCCTTTACGCGGATATTCGATCAAGCAGACATCGCGAAATGCACGGTCCTTCTGTTGAGCTATCGTGTTCAGGATTTGCTTGATGCCATTATAAACTGGCGAAATGACGGGGACCCGCGCGAGGACGGCTTCACCCGCCTTAAGTGCACTGGTGCCGACCCGATTAGAGACAATTATGCCGAGAAAGGTTAGCCCAACCACGGCTAGAATCAGCGCGAGCAACCAGAAAAATGGGAAATCAAAATAGTTCGATGGATCAAGCGCGTCGGGAACAATGCCCCACACGGCCGAATCGATCGCGCTTATGAGTTTGCTGACCATCCAAACGACAGCGACAATTGGCAACGCGACGAGTGTGCCTGCGATTAAACGGTTCCGTAGCCAGCGAATGACTCGGACGCGAGGAGCCTTATGGATTTTAACTTTCTGATGTGCGTCTGTCATGCTCAGATACCCTTGCCTGCTTGCCGCCTTATCCCCTTCCGTGCTTATGACAACAAGATCGGGTGAATGATAGCGAGAAGGTCGTTAACGTTGATGGCAATGAGCGATAATAGCAGCCGCCGTGTTGCTGCGTGGCAAATGGTGACGGGTGGCGTGATTGCAACGCTCATCATAGCCGGCGCATTAGCTTGGTTTTATCGGGACGACATTTTTCAGACCATTCAGGACCCGCGCCAACCGTTTCAGACATACGATCCGCCTGGAGCGCCTGATTATGCGTTGGCTGAAAGCTGGCTTAGCCAACCTGATTTGACCATCGATCCGTTCACGCTGAGTAAAAAAGGCGACGTGTTTGTCATCGTGCCGAGCGTTTATCGCGGTGGTGAACACTATGTTCTCCCCAGTGATGATCTACGCCGGAAGTCAAAATTGGAGCGGATCGTTCGCCCCAATTACGTTACGCCTTATGGGGATGCCGGACGTCTTTTTGCGCCGTTTTACCGCCAAGCATCGCTCTACAGCTACATGACGACGCGCGAGGACGCGCGACTAGCGCAAGATTTCGCCTATCAAGACGTAAAACGTGCGTTTGAAGTCTTTCTAAAACACAGCCCCCCAGAGCGCCCCCTCGTCCTCGTTGGACATAACCAAGGAGCGGCGCATTTAATCCGCCTGCTGCAAGATTATTTTGCCAATGATCCGCAGCTTACAAACCGATTGGCGGTTGCTTATGTAATCGATTACCCCGTTCCATTGGATTTATTTGAGACCGCTTTTGGCGCACTGAAACCTTGCGAAACAGCCAATGATACGGGCTGCATCGCTGCCTTTGGCACGTTTATGCCCGGCGAACATGTCATCGCTGAGCGCTTTATGGAACGGCTATTGGTTCACGATGGCAATGGCTATCGCAGCGTAAATGGACGGCGACTTCTTTGTATGAACCCGCTAATCTGGAGCCGGGCTGAGGATTATGCCCCGGAACGTCTGCATTTGGGCGGGGTGGCTGCTGAAGGCCTTGAACCGGATATTCGGCCCGCAGCGCGCCCTAATCAAGTCGGCGCGCAATGTCAGGACGGGATACTCTTGGTTGATAAGCCGAGGTCTCGCTCTCTGCGCCGCCCCATACAGATCGGTGCCAAGTTTCGAACGTTGCCGTCAAACCTGTTCTACGAAGATTTAAAACAAAATGCCGTGACCCGTGTCGAAGCGCTGATTGCGTCGGGCACGCTGCCCAAACGAACGAAAGCCCTTGATGGTTTCGATCTGATTGAGGTTGAAGACAGCCCAGTTGTTCCTGCGACAGACCGCCCACCGACATCACAAATTCCTGATGGTGATAAGCGGTAGCAAAACGACCCTAACGCTGGCAAAGATGTTCTTATGTTAGCTAATTCAGTCATCGACCTCATCGGTAATACCCCTCTGCTCAAATTGCAGGACGCCTCAAAAATGACGGGGTGCAATATTTACGGAAAAGCCGAATTTCTGAACCCCGGTCAGTCAGTCAAAGACCGTGCCGCCTTGTGGATTATCCGTGATGCTGAAGCGAGCGGCGCGCTCCGGCCCGGCGGCGTGGTTGTCGAAGGAACAGCGGGCAATACAGGCATTGGCCTCGCCATGGTCTGTTCAGCGCTCGGCTATCGCTGTAAAATCATCATGCCTCGCACCCAAAGCCAAGAGAAGAAAGACGCGGTCAAATTGCTCGGCGCTGAACTCATTGAAGTCGATGCCGTACCTTACGCCAATCCAGACAATTATGTGCATGTGTCTGAGCGGCTCGCCGCAGAGCTCAATGAGACCGAACCGAATGGCGCCATATGGGCCAATCAGTTCGATAATGTTGCCAATCGCCAAGCCCATATCGATAGCACAGCGCAGGAAGTTTGGACTCAAACGGACGGTAAGGTTGATGGCTTTGTTTGTTCTGTTGGGTCGGGCGGAACATTGGGCGGAATGTCGATGGGACTCAAAGCTCATAACTCTGAGATCAAGATTGGCGTTGCGGACCCATATGGCTCCAAAATGTTCGCCTATTACGATCATGGTGAACTAGAGTCTGAAGGCAATTCGATCACAGAAGGCATCGGACAGGGCCGAATTACGGCCAACTTACAAGACGTGATCGTCGACCGCGCATACCGCATTAGCGATACGGAAGCCTTACAGATCATCTTTGAACTCAACCAGTTAGAAGGGATTTGCTTAGGCGGTTCTTCCGGTATCAATGTCGCGGGCGCAATCCATATGGCGCGCGAAATGGGACCGGGCCACACGATCGTGACGATCCTGTGTGACTATGGGCAGCGCTATCAGTCCAAAGTTTATAATCCTGAATTTCTTAAGGAAAAAGGACTTCCTGTCCCGAGTTGGCTATGATTTCTCTCGACGCCACAGCAATACCAAATGGCTATGATTTAGCTGATGCAACATGGGTCATGCCTAGCCGCACAGATCCGCTCGATAACTACCTCTTCGGCACGAGCCACCGTATTGATACAGACGCCATCAAGGCGTTCCCTATTGATAAACGCCTGAGCGGCGCCGCTAAAGTTTTCGGTCAATGCGGATTGCGGGGAGAGCTGCCTGTTGCGGTCTATGATCGGGCCGGATTATTCTCTGCGCCTTGGGTCTGGTGGATGCTGCGCTCACATGGATGCAAGGCCGTATTGGTAGAAGGTTGGAGCGATACGGTATCGAACAGTCCGAAACCTACAGCCTCTTTTTTCGGATCTAGTGCTAACCCTGCGGCGATGAACGCATCCAAAGACGATGTTCTTGCGGTGCTTGGTACGCAAACACAAATTATCGATGCACGACCTGCGGCTCGCTTTGCGGGCGACGCCGATGAACCTCGCCCAGACTGCCGCGCCGGGCATATCCCCGGTAGCGTCAACATCCCCTTTCCGACTCTTAAATCCGAACGAAAGTTCCATGATCAGGAAACACTTTGGGATTTGTTCGATGACCAAGAAATTGATCTGGACAGTCCGATTATTACGACCTGTGGCTCTGGCATCACCGCCTCTGGCCTTGCCTTTGCGCTGACTCGTTGCGGCGCAAAAAACGTCAAAGTCTATCAGGGCTCATGGGCAGAATGGGGCTCAGACGCGACTCTACCGATTGCGACGGGCGCATGACCGACCGCCGCACAAAATTTGCCCATATGGGCCGCCCTAAACCGGGCCTCGGCACACCCGTCAATCTAGGCATTGAGCGCGCGTCTACCCTTCTGTTTGAGAAATCCGAAGATCTCTACCGAAATGATGTTCGTGGCTATGGCCGACACGGCACCAATGTTCACGATGCCTTGTGTGACCTATTTATTGAACTGGAAAGCGGCGCGACTTGTCAGCTTTACCCCTCGGGCGTTATGGCCTGCGTGCAACCCGTTTTGCCCTTTGTGAAACCCGGCGACCATGTCCTGTTGACGGACAGCGCTTATGGTCCAACCCGTTATTTCTGCCAGACGTTTCTAAAGCAAATAGGTGTTGAGACTGAACTGTATGATCCGCGCATCGGTGCCGATATCGGCAAGCTTATTCGCGACAATACGGCTGTGGTTCTTCTCGAATCTCCGGGGTCTCTCACGTTTGAAGTTCAGGATATTCCGGCAATTTGTGGCGCAGCCAGAAAACGCGGCGTCATCTCCATTGTCGACAATACATGGTCTGCGGGCCTGACGTGTAACCCGCTAAAGCTAGGCGCGAACATATCGACCCATTCAGCGACGAAATATTTCGGGGGACATGGCGACCTTCTCTTTGGCGCCGCGATTTGTGCGGACGCAAAGCATGGTGCCAAACTCGCCGCAACGGCCAAGCAAATGGGTGTCGCCAGCTCACCAGATGATGCCTATCAAGTGCTGCGTGGATTTCGTTCTGTCGCGACTCGGTTTGCGCAGCAGGAACGTACGGCAGAGACGCTTGCCCGATGGCTACAAACGCAGGCGCAGGTCTTGGATGTACTGCACCCGGCTTTGGAGACCCATCCTGATCATACACTCTGGGCGCGCGACTTCTCCGGTAGTGGTAGCCTCTTTAGTGTTGTTCTGACACCGCGCCCCATGGAAGATATCAACCGCTTCATTGATGCGTTGCAATTGTTCGGGATCGGCTTTTCCTATGGCGGTTTTGAAAGCCTCGCTATTCATTGCGACCCACAACTCAAACGTCGATTTGGTAAGGCCTTTGCGGGACCCGTCATCCGTTTTGCCTGCGGGCTTGAACATGTCGACGATTTAAAAGCTGATATGGAACAGGCTTTTGCGAAAGTTTCTTGAGGCGATTTGGGCGCTTTTTAAGCTCGCCGCTATTGCCAGCATGATTGTGCTGGGATCGTGCACAACGGCACGGACAATCTTAAAGCAGGCGCCCACTGATCTGCGAAAAGGGTGGCAGATACCGACACGGGCTGCCTTGCCCGAAATGAACGCGCGCGCTTTGCTTGAAACAGAAATCTATGGGGAGATGGACCTTAACCCCATCGTTGAGGTCATTTCGTTTGAACAGCGACAATCGGATCAATTAGACACACGGGCGACCCTCGCCCAATGGCGATTGCGAATCAACTATGGCAAGGCCTCGCGCGATGTTGATCTCGTCCTAATTCTGCCCACTGAAACCCCGCACGCCCCCGTTATTCTATCGCAGAATTTCTGCCCCAATAACGACGTCATTCCCCTTACCGGCGTTCGCGCGCCAGATGGTGCGGAGTTTAGTTGTTCCGGTGGCGGCATTCTCGGAATGTTGATGAGCAACGTGTTTGGACGCTATATTGTCCAACCCCCTCTCCAAGACATCCTTGATCGCGGCTATGGGTTGGCCGCCCTTTATCCGAGCCAGTTTGTCCCGGATCGCAGCGAGACTGGCTTAGCCGCGCTCAACGCATTGTTTCCCGATCACCCTAATCGACCCGGTGCTTTGGCCGTTTGGTCCAATTTGTTTGGCGTTACCGCGCGAACCATAGAGGCGGAGTTCGGAGCGCGTCCTATGATCGCTTACGGCCATTCTCGGTTCGGAAAAACGGCCCTGCTTGCCGGGGCTTGGTCCGACGATATTGACGCAATCATCGCCCATCAAAGTGGAACGCTCGGTGCGTCCGCTTTAGATGATAAGGACGGCGAACCGTTAGAGGCTTTGGTGCAAGGCTACCCGCATTGGCCTGGATTGGGTGTGAGGCGCTATAGCGACCGGCCAAACAGCTTGCCCGTCCGCCCTGCCGACCTGCTCGCTCTCACAGGCGACAAACCCGTGCTATTAGGCAATGCGCGGCGTGATGTCTGGTCAGACCCTTGGGGCGCTTACAAAGAAGGTAAAATGGCGTGGGGTGACGCGTTTGGAGCCACCCAACCGTCAGACTTTCGGCCGAGCGACACGAAGGCCTATTGGTTGCGGCCCGGCACCCACGGCGTTGTCAAAGAAGACTGGCCCGCGTTCCTTGACTTTTTAGATGCGAATATCCCGTGAAACAGGCTGACCTCCAAATCATCGTCAACCAAATTTCTGTCGAGATGGCCGACCAAAGCGAGCGGGGAGACGTGGCCAATTACATCCCGTCTTTGGCCTCTGTTTCGCCAGCCCATTTTGGTATGACGATCATTGATCATGATGGAAACTGTTATGCATCGGGCGATGCGGACGTCGCATTTTCGATTCAAAGTATTAGCAAGGTTTTTTCGCTGACAATGGCGTTGGGATTAGTTGGCGATGGGCTGTGGGCGCGTGTTGGGCGTGAACCCTCAGGCAGTGCGTTTAACTCTATCGTTCAGCTTGAATGGGAACAAGGCATCCCCCGAAACCCGTTCATCAATGCCGGAGCTATTGTCGTCGCAGATATCCTGTTGGCGGGTTATGAGCCGCGCGAGATTTTGGGTGAATTCATTCGTTTCATGCATATGGTCACGGGCGATGATACAATTACGATTGATGAAGCTGTCGCGAAAAGTGAGAATGAGACCGGGTTTCGAAACAGGGCGCTCGCAAATTATATGCGCGCCTATGGGAATATCGAGAATTCTGTTGAGAAGACGTTAGGCGTCTATTTCCATCTCTGTTCCTTATCGATGAGTTGCCACCAACTGGCGATGGCGGGGCGTTATCTGATGGGCGGTGGACGGCGAGCGCCAGGCACATCCGATACCGTCATTTCGCAGCAGCGCGCGAAGCGTATTTTGGCCCTTATGATGATGTGTGGCCATTATGATGGATCAGGTGAATTTGCTTACCGTGTGGGACTTCCCGGCAAGTCGGGCGTTGGTGGCGGTATTTTGGCGATCGCGCCGGGCATTGCCTCTATTGCCGTGTGGTCCCCTGGCCTCAATTCGCAAGGCAATTCCCAGCTCGGGGCTATCGCGCTCGAACGGTTGATCGAGCTAACGGGCTGGTCCGTCTTTCGGACAGGTTAGACACCGTGCGCTTTCGCCTGTAAGCGCGTGCTGGCGCGTTAACATGGTGATTGAATGCCAGAGAGTGGCGATCCCGGAGGGACTTGAACCCCCAACATCCTGATTAGAAATCAGGTGCTCTATCCAGTTGAGCTACGGGACCCCAGTTGATCGTTACGACACAGGCGCACGTGAATGACTAATGTGTCCAGGGCAACTTGCGATCAAACGCGAAGTTTTCAGAATAGGAGCGTGGAATACGCTTCATGTCTTGCGATCCATGAACGCGGTGCGGAATATCATTGGACTTGGCGTAAGATACAGCCTCTTCCAATGTATCGAACGACATCTTGATCTGTTCGCGCGTATCCATTGAAACGGCATTCCCCGTCAGAGGGTCGATAGAGCGCGGCTCATCACTCTCAAATTCCAAAAGCCATTTATGCGTCTTGGCTCGACCTGAACTCATAGCCGACGGACGGGGTCTGTAGATTTTCGCATACATAAGATGGCGTTAGCCTCGCACTGCACGCGATGCAAGACGCGGCATCGTCGCGTCTCACTTTTCGCCACAGACTATTTGTCCCGATGAAATGCCGCATTGAGCAAATTCTTGACCTCTCGCCCAGTTTGGGACGCATTACGATTGGGATTGTTGGACGGCGCACGAATCGCGCTGAGCTTACTCTGCCCCGCTCCAGAGGCCGACGTTTGTAGCGACGGCGCTGCAGCCACACGCTGCGCCAATGTTTGTTCTACGGGGGCGGCCGCGACCGGGTTTGGAGACGGTTGATAAACCGATTCTGCGACAGGGCTGGAATGGTTGCTATGCGTGCGCGTTTTCCAGCTCGAGTAGACTTTCTCCATCATTGCAGGCGTGGATCTATCCCGTGCCCAAAGTTCGGTGAACGAGGCGCTTGAACTATGCGGCCGGTATTCTTCCGGCAGATTATTGAGGAGAACGCGCATGGGTAAGTTGACGGCTTCACCAAACACCATGGTTTCAGCCGTGCCGAGCGAGGGCAAGAATGTCAGAAGTTCGGCGGCCCCATCCGGGACGGCGGCGCGAACAAAGTTCTGATCGATTTCATTCGATAAACGCATGGAGAAAATGGTCGAACATTGTGACAATGTACTCGGCTCCAACTCTGACGGACGTTGAGAGATAATCCCAAGCGATACACCGTATTTTCGACCTTCTTTAGCGATTCGCGAAATGATCCGGCGCGTTGCGTGAAACCCTTGGCTTGCGTCGCGCGGGATATAGCGATGCGCTTCTTCGCAGACCAGCAAGATGGGAATTTGACGCTCTGACCATGTTGCCAGCTCAAAGGCCAAGCGACTAATAACGGACACGACGATATTAAGCGTTTCAGACGGAATAGACGAAAAATCGAGTATGGAAATCGGTTTGCCGTTCACTGGCAAACGGAAAATACGGCCGATCGTTTCTTCCAAAGGCCGGGGTTTAGCCTGATTGCGGAAAATGAATGCGTAACGAGGGTCCGCTATCAGAGACTGAATACGGCGCTTCAGCCGTTTATAAGGCTGGAGGTTAGATGTGTTCTCTAACTTCCCCATTTCATGGTCGATGAGTTTGACGACATCGCGAATACGGTAAGGCACGGGACTATCGAGCGAAATATGGGTGGCGCGTTGTAGTTCCATTTCAACATCATCAAGTTTGACCTGAGCACTCGTGTCGCTTCGATTCATGGCCCGATCAAACAGGCGTTTGGCCATCAGGATGACGTCGTTGAGAATTTCTTCTTCCTCGCGGGCCTGATCTTCAATGTCAGACGTCAGCAATTCGACCGTCTCAACAAAATCGAACATCCAAAGTGGGAGGTCGAGTGTTTCGCCCGTAATCACTTCAGCACGATCGCCAAAGCTTTTCGAATATTCATTATGAGGATCGAAGAGAACAACATGTCCCGCGGGGTTTGCGCCGAGGATGGCTTGTAGAACGAGCGCAACGGTACAGGACTTACCCGTCCCGGTAGATCCGATGATGGCGAAATGTTTGGATAGCATGTCATCAATGCGGACATTGGCAACAATGGAATTATCCTGCTGCAACCGACCAATTTCAATACAAGGCGACGTTTCCTTTGAGAAGATGACCTGCAGGTCTGTTGCCGACATGGTGTAAACGGCTTCGCCCAAAACGGGGAATGTCCGAACGCCGCGATTGAACTTTGTTTCGCGCGTTGTCGCGTTGGTGCTGATTTCACCGAGAATATTCAGAGTGGCGTGACAGCCATCGGCCATACCCTCAGGGTCGGTTGCGCCAATTTTAAGCGATGACACCATCCCCACAACAATCGAATCACGTGTCAGAATTTTTAGCATGGTGCCAATTTGCGCCAGGCTAAGTTTGTTATCGCGGATAACAGACTTATTGATGGAAATGATGGCCTCAGCCGAGCCAACGTTCAGGATACGTCCAATTTCTATCTGTGTGAGCGGGCGTCGGCTTGCCCCACCGGGAGCCATGGCCTGCTTTAGTCCGTGTTGTTGGGCGTTCATAAGGCAGGTCCTCTTTGGACCTACGCTAAGCGTGAGGGATTAAGACGGACTTACAGTTGAGGCGGGCTGAGAGATTAATTTCTCAGACTTAAGGTCTGGTCGGGGAGACAGGATTCGAACCTGCGACCCTCTGTTCCCAAAACAGATGCGCTACCAGGCTGCGCTACTCCCCGTTCCAGACGAGGCGGCTCTTAGCCCAATCCTCGCTATGCGCAACCGTTTAACTGCCGAAAAATGGATGTTGAATCACATCACCGGGTTTGATGCCCAGTTCTAGCGCTCGTCCACCCTTCAATTCGACGACTGAGGCAATCACAGCCTCAGAACTGGCTGAACGAAGCTTATAGGGTTGGGCCATATGTTCGATTTTGAGAATTTCGCCGTTTGAGCGAACAAACAGGATATCAAGCGGAATAGCGGTATTCTTCATCCAAATCGTCGCGACCTTGGGCTCAGCAAATTCGAAAATCATGCCGTCATTCTCCCCCATCTCCTCACGCCACATCATCCCGCGGGCTTGTTGGTCGAGTGTTTTCGCTTCTTCGACCAAAAACTCGTGTGTGCCATTTTCAGCGACAATCGTCAGCGGAGCGGGCGTGCCAAAATCGACGACATCGTCTTGAGCCGTCTGGGCCAGCGCCGGAGACGAGAGAGCGATAAAGAGAGCAGAAAAAAGAGCACGTTTCATGACATGACCTCTAACCCTGCGGGTCGGGACTGTCAGGTAGAAATCGCACTGGAAGAAAAGCAACTGGCAGTCCCTAGGGGAATCGAACCCCTCTTTCCAGGTTGAAAACCTGGCGTCCTAACCGATAGACGAAGGGACCACGCAGTTGCGAAGCGGCCTATATGAAAGCGGGTCAGGGCTTTCAAGCAAAAAAGGTGCGTCATGGCAGCATAAATTACAGTGCGGACCTTTTACACTCAAACCCACGCTAAATCTCGCAGATGAAAATCGGCACTTTCGCGGCCCTGATAGTGATTTCGTTTGATATGCCCGAGCAAATGCACCCGTTTTTCACCAGCATCTAGCAACGCCTGCCCCAGATCGGTTTCATCGCCTCTGAATAGGATACCCGACACGCGGTCTCCTCCCCTCCCTTCGGCACTGAAGCGGACATGTCCGCCGGACAGAGCTTTCGCAAACGCGATCCGAACGTCGGAAATGGCGAAAACAGGGCCTGGATTTTGCGGACCGTAAGGCCCGACCGAATCAATGATGTCCAAAAGTGCTAAATCCACAGCACTCGGGGCGAGGCTGAGATCCACTTTCGACACAGGGGCCGCCCGTGACGCGGCAACGTCTGCTGATAATTCTTCTTCTAGCCAATCTGTCAATTCGCCCACTCGCGCGCCATCAACCGTTAGGCCGCCCGCCATGGCATGACCGCCGCCGGACACAAGCAACCCCGCTTTCTTGGCTTTGTTAAAGGCCGAGCCAAGATCAACCCCCGGGATTGATCGCCCAGAGCCCTTACCGACGCCGGCTTCGTCAATACCAATGACGATAGCGGGGCGTTCGAAACGATCCTTCAATCGGCCCGCGACAATACCAATTACGCCAGCATGCCATCCGTCCATCGCAGCGATAATAATCGCGCGATTATCTTGGCGTTCGGCCTGCTCTGTCGCGGCGCGTAACATATCATCCTGCATGGCGCGCCGTTCGCGGTTCAAACGGTCTAATTCATACGCATGGGCCGTCGCGATCGCGGGATCATCGGTCGAGAGCAATTCAGCGCCCATTTCGGATCGCCCGATACGGCCTCCAGCATTAATCCTTGGCCCTAAAACAAACCCGGAATGATAGGTTGTGAAGGGCGGTGTCGCTTTCGCGACTGCTGCGAGGGCATTAAGCCCCGCAAGACGCTGCCGATCCATGACTTTCATCCCTTGTCGCACCAAGGTCCGGTTCAGACCAATCATTGGGACAACGTCACAGACGGTCCCCAGCCCTGCCAGGCCGAGCAATTCGCGAATATCGAGGGTTGGTGTCATCCCACGCTGTTTGGCCGCGCGGTTAAGCGCGACAACGAGCATAAAGGTCACGCCGGCCGCGGCCAGATGTCCCAGTCCGCTGTCATCATCCGGACGGTTCGGATTAACGATCGCCTCGGCGGGTGGAAGCCCGTCCATCAAATGGTGGTCAATGACAATCACGGGTAGGTTTAACGCTGCAGCGCCCTCTAAGGCTTCATGCGCGGCAGCCCCGCAATCCAGTGTTACAACGAGGTCAACGCCCTCACCTTTAAGTTTTTCAAAGGCTTCACGGGATGGGCCGTAACCATCCCGAATTCTATCTGGGACGTGCAAGCCAAAATCATAGCCAAGGCCACGACCCCAACGGATCATTTGTGCCGCCGACGTCCCGCCATCAACATCATAGTCAGAGAACAGCGTTATCCTGCGTCCGGCCTCAATCCCATCGAGTATAAGCCGCGCAGCCTTGTCCATGTCCGTCAAGACGGATGGGTCAGGCAGGTCTGTCTTCAGGGTTGGATTCAGATATTGCGCCGCATCTTCACCCGCCACGCCGCGCCCCGCTAGCAAAGCAGAGCGGACACGTTCGAGACCTGACGTTTGTTGAACAGCGGTTATCGCTGTATCATCAGCCCGCGCGATCCATTTTCGACCCAACAGGGACTGTTCAACACCCAATAAGGCGGAGGTTTCGCTCATCCGGCTTTGTAAGGACGTGATGACCGAAGGCGCTGTACAGCATTATCGACAGAATTCATGACGAGCGTGTGGGTATGGACGCGGCCTTCTTTGACCTTCACCCCGTCAAGCAATGATCCTTGCGTCACCCCGGTTGCCGAGAAGATTGTCGGACCTGAAGCAAGACCTGCCAAATCGTATGTCTTATCCAAATCATCAATGCCGACGCGACGCGCGCGGCCAATTTCGTCATCATTACGGAAGTGCAGACGACCTTGCATCTGTCCGCCAATGCACCGTAACGCAGCAGCGGCAAGAACGCCCTCAGGCGCTCCGCCTTGACCGATATACATATCTGTTTGTGTGTCCGGGTCAGTGGTGGCGATAACGCCTTGCACGTCGCCATCTGTGATCAGGCGGACCCGCGCATTAATGTCGCGCAAGCTCGTGATGATATCGGCGTGACGCGAGCGATCCAGCACACACACGGTGATGTCAGATGGCTTAACGCCTTTGGCCGCTGCCAAGCGTTTGACATTGTCAGCGGCACTGTCGTTCAAATCAATGATATCTGCGTCATAACCGGGTCCAACGGCAATCTTGTCCATATAGACATCTGGCGCGAACAGCAGCCCACCGCGCGGCGCAAAGGCCATCACGGCCAAGGCATTAGCCATCGCTTTCGCGGTCAGTGTTGTGCCTTCGAGTGGGTCCAGCGCAATATCAATCTCAGGTCCCTGCCCGGTGCCGACTTCTTCCCCAATATAGAGCATCGGCGCTTCGTCACGTTCTCCCTCCCCGATGACAATACGGCCGCGAATGTCGAGCGCATTAAGGCCCGTCCGCATGGCATCGACGGCTTTTTGATCCGCCGCTTTTTCACGGCCTAGACCGACCATTTCAGACGCAGCAATGGCGGCTTGTTCTGTGACCAAAGCCGCTTGCACGGCTAAGCTTGCATTGAATCGTAGCTTCGTCATTATTATTCCTTGGAATTTATAGGGGGTCGCGCGCGGTTCATTTCACTCAGCCGCTATAGCACTATCGCGTAGCATCATCTGTTTTATATTTCGCGCGGCTTGCCGGATACGCTGTTCGTTTTCAACTAGGGCAATCCGCACAAAACCTTCGCCATGGTCGCCAAATCCATTGCCGGGCGATACGGCGACAGAGGCATTTTTCATCAAATATTTCGAAAACTTGAGGGAGCCCATCTCCTTGTAAGCGTCCGGTAGCGGAGCCCACGCAAACATAGAGGCGTCAGGCGAAGGAATATTATCCCAACCCGCGCGCGCAAAACTATCGATCATGACATCACGTCGGGCACGATAAATCGCTCGCGCATGTTCGACGCAATCTTGTGGCCCATCCAACGCCGCGCAGGCAGCCACTTGAATGGGCGTAAAGGCACCGTAATCCAAATAGGATTTAACCCGCGTCAAAGCGACAATCAGTTTCTCATGTCCAACCACGAAGCCCATTCGCCACCCGGCCATTGAGTAGGTTTTGGACAAGGATATCGTTTCGACGGCGAGAATTTCATGGGCGCCTGACACTTCAAAAATTGATTGCGGAGGTTCGCCAAAATAGATTTCTGAATAAGCTAAGTCAGATAAGATGATGATATCATTCGCTTTAGCAATCGCGACAATTTCCTCATAGAAGGATAAATCGCACGTCATACCTGTTGGATTAGACGGAAAACAAACGACAATCGCGAGCGGAGGGTTTTCGTCTTCTGCCAACGCCTTTTTCACGCCAGCCAGATATTCATCCGCGGTAATCGCTGGAATACCCTTGATCGTCGCACCGGCGATAACGAAGCCATAGGCATGCAGCGGGTATGATGGGTCAGGGGCATAAATCACATCGCCTGGCGCTGTGATCGCTTGCGCCAGATTAGCGAACCCTTCTTTTGACCCCATCGTGGCAATGACTTGCGTGTCCGAGTCTAGCTCTACGCCGAAGCGGCGATCATAATATCGCGCGCAGGCCTGCCGAAGCCCCTTTATCCCGCGAGACGCTGAATAGCCCGTAACCCCCGGTTTCTGGACAGTTTCAATCAGCTTATCGATGACATGCTGGGGCGTCGGAAGGTCGGGATTACCGAATCCGAAATCAATAATATCCTGACCGTCGGCGCGAAGTTCCGCCTTTAATTTATTGACCTCCGCAAACACATAAGGTGGCAATCGCTGTATGCGGTAGAATTCGTCTCTGAAGGTCTTGTCGGGAATGGGCCAATTCATGACGGGTCGTCTTTTTTGTAAGCTTCAGCCGCCTCCTGTGCCGCCTCAAACTGACGGTCAAACTCCTCTGGGCTTAAGGCTGGTTCGAGGTCTGGCACGTCAACTTCGTCATAGAGGCCTTGCATTTCGCGCGCTGATTCGTCCCACTGGGCCGCAGTTCGGACATCATTAGGAATGTCTGGCACTTCGTCCATGCTTGCAAAGTCTGGATCAAGGGCCGAAATTTCGTCATTGAAATCTGACTGCCCCATGAAATCAATATCAGGCAAATCAACTGAGGCGCAGGCCGATAGGACCGATGCTGCAAGAATGGCAAGGGCTGTGTGTCGTGTGAACATAGTCAATCCGTAGCGCATTTGAGCGCTACGTCATATGAAACTTTGCTGATGTAGCGGCAAACTTGTGATGAGATTAGGGAAAGAGAGCCGTCAATTCCAAACCAAGCGTCTCATCCCACCCTTGGGTGAGATTATAGTTTTGAATGGCTTGTCCACTTGAGCCCTTGGTGAGGTTATCGATCACAGACAGAATAATCGCCCGACCCGGCACGCGGTCCGCGCAGACCGCGATTCGGGCTTGATTGGACCCCCGGACATGACGCGTTTGTGGAATTTCTCCTGCTACCAAAACATGAACGAATGGATCGTCCGTATAACGGTCCGTGTAAACCGACCGAAGTTGATCAACCGATATACCGTCTGATAATTCGACATAACAACTCGCGATCATACCGCGGTTCATCGGCATAAGATGCGGGGTGAAACTGATCGGTGATCCGTGGCCGAAACGGGACAATTCTTGTTCCATTTCAGGGGCATGGCGATGATTTCCAACAGCATAAGCATGCGCCCCATCAGACACTTCTGAAAAATGAAGACCGAGCGTTGCTTTGCGTCCGGCCCCCGTCACGCCCGTCTTGGCGTCGATGATAATCGTATTTTTTGTGAATGCGCCGACTTCCACACCGGGTAATAAAGCCAGCAGAGAGCACGTTGGGAAACAGCCTGGACAGGCAACAAGGCGCGCACCGCGGAGGCTGTGGCGGGCAAATTCTGCAAGCCCATAGACGCGATTATCAAGCAGTTGCGGCTGGCTATGCGGGGCACCGTAAACTTGCTCAAATTGCGCCGGATTCGAGAGACGGAAATCAGCGGACACATCAATAACCGTTTCGACATGATTGAGCGCCTTCGCGATCGCCACCTGCCCGGTTGAATGGGGCAAACAGGAAAAAACAACGTCGATTTCTGACAGATCAATCGTATCGATCAATTGTGTTTGCGGTAAATCTTGGCCTACGAAGTTGGCGAACACATCGCCGTAATCTTCATCCGCGCGACGATTAGCGGATAGCGCTTTAATCCGAATTTTAGGGTGTGACAGCAGTAAGCGGACCGCTTCTGCGCCCGTGTATCCGCTCGCCCCAAAAATCGCCGCGTTCTTCATGTCGACACCCTAACAAAACTGCCCAATAAAAAAGGCGCCTCGGTTACCCAAAGCGCCTCTAAAATAAACCGTAATGGTTTGTATTTGTTTAGCGTTTCGAGAACTGGAAGCTCTTACGGGCTTTCGCCTTACCGTATTTCTTACGCTCAACAACACGCGAGTCACGGGTGATGAAGCCAGCTGCTTTCAGTGGAGCGCGAAGGATCGGCTCATAATAGGTCAACGCTTTAGTGATACCGTGACGGATCGCACCGGCTTGACCGGACAGGCCGCCGCCTTTGACGGTTGCCATGACGTCATAGCTGTCAACGCGGTCAGCAACTTGGAACGTCTGCGCAATGATGAGGCGCAGAACGGGACGCGCGAAGTAAACTTCCTGATCGCGGCCATTAACGATGATCTTGCCAGAACCGGGCTTAATCCAAACGCGCGCAATGGAGTTTTTCCGTTTGCCAGTCGCATATGAACGACCGAGGTCGTCAATCTTTGGATCGGGAAGTGGCGTATCCATGGCGGCTTCAGCGCCCTGGTCTTCCATAGCGGCTTTAAGGTCTTCGAGGCTCGTCGCGACGACTGTATCTTGGTCAGTCATGATCTATGCTCCCTTGACGTTTTTGCGGTTAGCAGATTTGAAATCTACCGTGACGGGGTTTTGTGCAGAATGCGGATGCTCAGACCCAGCATAAACACGTAAGTTAGAGAGTTGCTGACGCGCCAGTGGAGACTCTTTCGGCAGCATACGCTGTACGGCCTTACGCATGACACGATCTGGGAAACGACCTGACAAGATTTTGGCAGGCGTTGTTTCTTTCAAGCCACCCGGGTGACCCGTGTGACGATAATAGATTTTGTCTGTGAGCTTTTTGCCTGTGAACTTCACCTTGTCAGCGTTAATGATGACGACATTGTCACCACAATCGATGTGAGGCGTATAATCAGGGCGATGCTTGCCGCGCAGGCGCATGGCAACGAAAGACGCGAGGCGACCAACAACGGCGTCCTCTGCATCCACGACGATCCAGGTCTTTTCGACCTCGGCCGTCTTGAGAAACTTAGTGGTTTTCATGTCTGTCCTCGAAAAATACGAAAGGCCCGCAACAGGGGCGGACCTACGAATTAGGTTGAGCGCCCACTACGGGGGAGCAGTAGGAGGGTCAAGACTCAATATCAGAATGACAGGCTATTTTATCGTTATAAAACAATGCCTTAAGAAAACGGTATTTCATTACCGTGTCTTTTCCAGCGATAAGTCAGCCAAACAACCGCGATAAAGACAAGAACCGAACTAAATTGATGGAGAAGCGATAGGTTAAGGGGTGCAACGGCCAATAAGGTCCAAATCCCCAGCATCACTTGCCAGACAAGCAGCACGCCCAGAACGACAAAGGGTATCCGTAGTTTTGAACTCCGCCGATACGTCACCACAAACACCGCAAACACGACCAATAAAATGTAAGCCAGTGTTCTATGATTGAACTGGATCGCCGCGCTGTTCTCAAACAAGTTTCGCCATGCAGGGCTAGCAAACCAATATCCTGAGGGGACAAAACGCCCCTCCATCAAGGGCCAGCTATTATAGATTTTCCCACTTCCGGTTCCGGCAACGAAGGCCCCGGCGATAATTTGCAGATAGACAAGGCCGAGAAAGAGCGGAGCTAAAAGCCCTCGACCCAGTCCTTTATCTCGGCGCCATCCGCGCAGAGAATCCAAGAACAGCCAGAGCAAAATGGCAAGAATAATGAATGCCATGCCTAAATGTGTGGCGAGGCGATACTGACTGACAGAGACCATCCCGTCTTGCAGCCCGGAATAGACCATCCACCATCCGATTGCGCCTTGTAGGCCGATCAAAATCAAGACGGAGAACATCGCAAGGCCACGTCCCGTGGGTAAACGCCGACGAATGGCCAAGATAAAAAACGGAACCGCAAAGGCGAGACCGATAATCCGGCCTAATTGACGGTGGGCCCACTCCCAAAAATAAATGAAACGAAACCCGTTGATATCCATGCCGGGATGTTCGGCTTCAAATTCAGGAATCTGTTTGTATTTCTCAAATTCTGCGATCCAAGCTTCTGCAGACATTGGTGGAAGGGCGCCGCGGATCGGCGACCACTCAGTAATGGACAGGCCAGAATTCGTCAGGCGGGTCGCACCACCAATCACAATCATAGCGACAACAAGCAACACCATGAAACCCAGCCAAGCCGTCACCCAACTAGGGACTCGCTTATCGAAGGAAATAGCCATGGGTCTCTTATAGACAGTTTCGCAAAATTTGGGCTGCGACATAGGCAGCTAAAGCTAACAAGTGGTCGGAGTAGCAGGATTCGAACCTGCGACCCCACGCCCCCCAGGCGTGTGCGCTACCGGACTGCGCCATACTCCGTCTCACTCGTCGGCGCGGCTATACGCAGACACGAATGTTCCGGCAAGAGATGAAACGCGGTCTAATTGGACGCATCGAACGCATCCCACTGCCCTTTAAGGGCTTGAAGCCGCCCCAAAGCATCTTCTAAACCCGACAAATCTTTCGGTTTGGGAGCCGGAATAGGGTCTGGTTCTGGGGTTGGCGTCTGAACGGGCGCGCGTTTTATTACTGGCGCTGGCGCGGACGGGGGCGGAGAGGTCACAGGCGATGCGACATCAACGCCCGGTTTTTCGATTCTATCTGGCACGAACGTCATATCGGTCAGGTCTCGTTCGCGAGACGCCTCTTCCACCGATCGCCCTAATTCAATGATGCGGTTGGCTCCGCTTTTGGCGATTAGCTTTTGCACGTCCTTAATCGGATGTTTCTCATCATGAAGAAGAGTTTTGATGCCGCGCAGAAACTCAATGTCCTCAGGACGATAGAAACGACGTCCCCCCCCGCGTTTGATCGGCGTGATATCAGAAAACTTTGATTCCCAGAAACGCAAGACATGCGGTTGCAGTCCGAGTTCATCTCCGGCTTCACTGATAGTTCTGAAGGCGCGTGTGGTCTTCATTCGCATGGATTAGCCCTGTTGCGAATCAGACTCTATCACTTTTTAGGGCTAAGTGCCGAATCGACCCGTTCACGGAGAACTTGGCTCGGTTTAAAAACAAGAACACGGCGCGGTGTAATCGCGACTTCGACACCTGTTTTGGGATTACGGCCAATCCGTTCGCTCTTCTCACGGAGGAGAAAAGTGCCGAACCCGGCCAACTTTACATTTTCGCCTTTAAGGAGAGCGTCAGACACATGGCCAATGACGGATTCAACCAAATCAGCCGAGTCCGACCGCGAAAGGCCGATCTCAGTATAAAGCGCTTCTGCGAGATCCGCTCGCGTCACTGTGCCCGTATTCACGGTGTTGCTTCCCATAGAGTCATATAAGCAAATCGAGACCGCCTAACGCAAGACAAAAATAGCCACTTAATTGGAAAAGCTTTTCTTTTTCAGTATCGAAGCAAGCATGCGCCCCACGTAAAGCCTCCGCCAAAGGCTTCAAGCATGATTGTGTCGCCGCGTTTGATCCGCCCATCCCGAACGGCGGCGTCCCAAGCGAGCGGTACGCTGGCCGCAGACGTGTTAGCATGTTCACTGACTGTAGAGATAACCTGCTCAGGTTGCAGTTTCAGTTTTCGGGCTACCGCGGTTAATATGCGTTGATTCGCCTGATGCGGGACAAACCAATCAATTGTTGGGACATCATAACTTGCTTCGTCAGCACAAGTGCGAATGATTCCGGCAATATCCGTGACCGCGTGTTTGAACACGGCATTGCCAAGCATCCGCAATTTCCCAACCGTTCCCGTCGATGACGGACCGCCATCGACATAAAGCATGTCCTTATGCGCGCCGTTTGACCGGATGACCGAATGAATGATACCTGCATCTGTCTCGTTTTGTCCCTCAAGAATGATCGCCCCGGCTCCGTCACCAAACAAAACGCAAGTCCCGCGGTCTTCCCAGTCAAGAATTCGCGAAAAAGTTTCGGCTCCGATGAGTAGAATACGCTGATGTGCGCCCGATTGGATCAGCGCATTGGCCGTGTGAATACCGTATAAAAATCCACTACAGACCGCTTGAATATCAAAAGCGGCTCCATGGGTCATGCCGAGGCGGTGTTGGATCATTGTGGCTGTCGACGGAAATGTTAGGTCAGGCGTCGATGTCGCGACCATAATAAGATCGATCTGATCAACACCCATATTAGCATTCGCGAGCGCCTTTTGCGCCGCAGCGAATCCCAAATCAGATGTGGTTTCACCGTCGGCAGCAATATGTCGACGCTTAATTCCCGTTCGTTCCCGAATCCATTCATCGGAGGTTTCTAGATTCAGCCGCGTCGCGAACTCGGCGTTTTCCATAACGCGTTCAGGCAAATAACTGCCAATGCCTCGAACAACGGCTTTACGGGTCATGGGATAAACCCGATATTATCGTCTTCATCGTGTAACTCATCCAACCGCTTATCAATCACTTGCATGAAGTCGGTCTCTGCCAATCCAATCGCAATATTAACGGCGTTGGCAAAGCCAACCCGGTCCGTGCCACCATGGCTTTTGATGACAATGCCGTTCAGGCCTAAGAAAACGGCTCCATTGACGCGGCGCGGATCAATCCTCCGTTTTAACTTGAACAGGGCGTAAGCATTGAGAAATGTCAGCGTCTTCGACCAAAAATTACCTTGCAGAGCTTCGTTAAAGAAGGTCCCGATTAACTTCGCCATACCTTCGGCGGTTTTCAGCGCAATATTACCAGTAAATCCGTCTGTGACGATAACATCGACTTTCCCCGTCGAGATATCATTACCTTCAACATAGCCCGCATAATTAAGCCCCAACTGGCTTTCTGATAAACGCTCATGCGCGGCGCGGATGACGGCATTGCCCTTCTGGTCTTCGGTCCCGACATTGAGCAGGCCAATCGACGGGGCCTCACTTTTATAGAGGGCCTTATGATAGGCCTCGCCCATGACAGCGAATTCGGTGAGTTGGGCCGCGTCAACATCAATATTTGCGCCTACGTCAAGCACGACGGAGACGCCGTTTTCTTTGGGCCAGAGCGCAGCCAATGCCGGGCGTTGCACGCCCTGCTTCATGCGGAGCTGCAACTTACTCATGGCCATAAGCGCGCCCGTGTTACCGGCAGACAGCGCGATTTCGGCGCGCTTGGCTTTCACGGCGGCGACAGCGTTCCACATAGAGCTATCCTTGCCTCGGCGCAGGGCTTGTGACGGCTTGTCATCCATCGAAACCGTTTTTTCTGTATGAACGATCTCGGAGCGTTCGCGTGTTCGCGGCGCTTTTGCGAGCAAGGGAGTGAGCTTGGCTTGATCACCATGCAGCAGAAACCGAGCGCGGCGCCCCTTCCCTTCATGGGTCAGGAAATACTCCAGTCCCTTGATAACCATATCGGGGGCTTCATCGCCCCCCATGGCATCAATCGATATAACCAGACCATCAAGCATTTCGATGCTATATGCCCCCGTTCGCGCGTGTGATAGCTCTAAAGCTCAGGAAAGAAGAACCGACCGCTCGTTATTTGCTTCATGGACAGACTCCGCAGGTCCTTCAACCAGTCGAGCGAATAATCAGCCAATTTAAGCGCAAATGACGACGGATTTTCAGTCTCCACATCAACAACCAAGCTACTTGCCAAGTTTTTTTGTGGGTTTTCAGTTTTAAGCGCATCTGTATAAGTTTTCAAACGATCATAGAAATGCCCGATCATCGGTTTGATCCGGCGCTTTACGCCTGTGTCCGAAATTCCCTCTTCACGCAGGGCGACTTCGAAATCATCTTTCATTTCGTCGAACAGCGCCTGATTGAGAAGTTTTCCATCCTCACCTTCGTCCCGAAGGCGCTCCATCATAATCGTTATATGGAGGGCAATCATGTCGATCCGGCCGTCAAAGTCATCCGCGATTCGTCCCCTACCAAACAGCTCAGGCGTGCGGGCTTGCGCCATCAGCCGAAGATAAATTCGACGCGCATCACGACGCTCAGGCAAATTACGCCCCATTAATCGGTCAAATAAGCCCATGTTAAGCCTCCGTCATATACAGCGCGCCATACTTGCGAAGCCCCACCGCTTTGGCTAGGGCAACATAAGATTTCTGGCGCCCTAATCGAGAGACGGCTCATGCGCAATTCTGTTGCAGCATTCATGATCATCGGCGCATTTGTCGCGACCGGTTGTAATCCGATCCTACGGGCGCATGGTTATGTGCCGACACAGGACGCCAAACCGCAGGAAGTTAATCCAAGCACGGATACAAAGGCTAGCGTGCTGGCCTCCTTAGGGAGTCCCTCTGTCGAAGGCACATTTGACGAAGATGTCGAGCAAGACACGTGGTATTATATCAATCAAGTTCGCGAACGTTACGCCTATCTCCGCCCGCAGGTTCAGGAACAAACGATCACCGCGATCTCCTTTAATGCCGATGGACAGGTCACGAAAGTGGCCGAATATGGCATCGAAGACCGCCGCATTGTCAATTATGAAAATCGTGAAACCCCCACGCGGGGTCGCGAATTATCAGTTCTAGAGCAGGTTTTTGGTACGATTGGACGAATTCCCACAGACCGAATCGGTGGCGGAAATCAAGATGTACCGGGTGGCGCTGGCGGCCCTCGCTAGAATCTATGACGATAGCCGTGCGTTTTGACGGCTTGTCCATCGACCGATATACCGACGCCTTCTAAAACACGGCCGCACCGCGTAAGGGGCAAGC
The DNA here is from genome assembly GCA_051251645.1 of Litorimonas sp. GTDB lineage: Bacteria > Pseudomonadota > Alphaproteobacteria > Caulobacterales > Maricaulaceae > Litorimonas. Next base: position 1,130,122 of record JBPOEY010000001.1, read on the forward strand.
TAATCGCTTTGCCCCCTTTGAGGATAGCCTCACGATTATCGACTGTCGCTGTAAACAAAAGCTCGTAATCGTCGCCAAAAGTCGCGTTTTTTACGGTTTCAGCGTTCAAATCGATTTGAACACCGCTCGCCGCAGCGATGTGCCCGGCTTCGCTCAGCAGCCCATCTGAAATATCGGCTGCCGCCGTCGCATAACGCCGTAAAACCTTACGGAATTCAAAGCGCGGCTCCGGTCTTAAATATGCGTCTTCTGCGGCTAATCTTAAGGATGGGCTCAAATCAACATCTCGCCCCGTGACAACCGACAATCCGATTTCAGCGAGACCTAATGTTCCTGTGAACCAGACATCGTCGCCCGGTTTTGCGCCCGACCGCCGCACCATTTCACCCGTCGGGACAACACCCAAAACGGTCGCGCTAGCGACAAGGGGGCCGTCTGTAGAGGTCGTATCCCCTCCGATTAAAGGACAATCAAAACTCTCTTGCGCGTCATGTAGGCCGCGAACAAATCCATTCGGCCATTTTGCATCACGTCCGATAGGCCATGCAACAGAGAGCATATACCCGATCGGTCTAGCCCCTTTGGCCGCAAGATCTGAGAGCGCCGTTCGCAATAGGCGCTCGGAAAACCCGCCCCCTATTCGACCCAATGGAAAATGCACACCCTCGACCATTGTATCCTTGGACAAGATCAGATCCTGTCCCGGCGTCGGGGTTAAAATTGCGGCGTCATCATCCAGATTCAGACCTGCCGATCCGGCGAGCGGCCGCAAGAGCGCGATAAAGTCGTGTTCGTTCAACTGTCCGCTTCGTCGGCCAAGGTCGGCGTCTCAATTGGGTCTGAGACTTCGGCTGGAGCCGGCGAGATCGAGGCTGGCAAAGGGAGGCCAAATTCAGCCGACCGCACGGCACGGGCAATTTTGTCCATCACAGCATTAACCATGCCAGGTTCTTTCCCATCGAAAAAGTCAGACGCGATTGCGACATATTCATCGATTATAACGAGTGCAGGCACATCGGGGCGTTGTGTGATTTCGAAAACACCGGCCCGAAGAAGAGCGCGCAATGTCATATCAAGCCGACGCAGCGGCCATTTATCCGGCAGCTGTGCCTGTAACTTCGTATCAATTTGATCTTGTTCGCGCACGACCCCTTCAACCAGCTCTTCGAAGAATTTTTCATCGGCTGTGACCATGCCGTCTTCACCTTCAAAGCCGAAACGGTGGTTTAAGAACTCATGGATGACTTGCTTGGACTTGGTTTTGGCGACGTCCATTTGGTAAAGCGCTTGAACGCCCGACAGACGCGCTTCGCGTCTGAGTTTTGGGGTGGATCCGCTCACGACTCGTCGCTTTCCGCCAGTTCATGACGAATTCCCACCATCGTCATCGCGGCGCGGGCGGCAAAACCACCTTTGTCCTTCTGGGTCTTATCGGCCCGCGCGATCGCTTGTGCTTCATTTTCGACCGTGATGATCCCGTTACCAATCGCCAATTGTTGGTTCACCGCCAGGTCCATGATCGCGCGCGCGCTCTCTTGGCAGACATAATCATAATGGGTGGTTTCGCCGCGGATGACGCAGCCGAGGGCAACATAGGCGTCATAGCCGGCACCCGCCGCTTCGGCGAAACTGATGACATGTGGAATTTCCAGTGCGCCGGGCACTGTTACCTGAAAAACGTCGGCGTCTGCTGCGCCGAGCGCATCAAGCGCTCCGTCAAGCAGCATATCAGAGATGGGCTCGTAGAAACGCGCCTCAATGACGAGCACTTTCATGGGCTTAGGTCCGTGTGTGTGTGAGAGGGTGCAGGCCGACGATTTCGAGATCATAGGCATCAAGCCCGATTAATCGCGGCATGGAATTAGACAGGAGCGTCATTTTCGTCACGCCTAAATGTGTCAGAATTTGTGCCCCGACGCCATATTCGCGCACAGTTTGCTCTTTGCGATCAACAGTCGATTTATGGGCGCCCAGACGCTCTAGCAGCGAGTCGATTGATCCTTCGCGGATCAGGACCAACACACCGTGTCCATCATGTTCGGCGAGTGTTTTCATCGCATCCCAAATCAGGCCAGCGCGCGGGCTATCTTCTGACAGAATATCCCCTGCAAAGTCGATTTTGTGAACGCGCACGAGGCTTGGCGTATCGGCTTTAGCGTCGCCTCGCGACAAAGCGACATGTTCTTTGCCGTCGAGCAGGTTGCGATAGACGTGAATGCGAAAATCATTGCCGCGTTGGGACGTGAAGTCCGATGTCGCGATATGTTTGACGAAATGGTCTCGTTCCAACCGATGCGCGACGAGGCTTTCGATCGTCCCGATCTTCAGACCGTGAAACTGTGCAAAGACGACGAGGTCATCAAGCCGTGCCATCGTCCCATCATCATTCATAATCTCGCAGATGACGGCCGATGGGTTAAGTCCTGCCAGACGGGAAATATCGACAGAAGCTTCCGTATGACCCGTCCGGACCAGTACGCCGCCTTCTTTGGCAATAATTGGAAACATGTGGCCGGGGCTGACAATGTCATCCGCGCGACTATCTGGATCAATAGCGACTTGTGTCGTCCGTGCGCGATCGCCCGCAGAAATACCCGTCGTGACGCCTTCACGGGCTTCGATCGATTGGGTGAAAGCGGTTTCAAAGCGCGACGCATTGTCGGTGCTCATATTTCGGAGCTCGAGTTCTTCCGCGCGTTGTTTCTCTAGCGCCAAACAGATCAAGCCCCGCCCAAATTTTGCCATGAAATTGATGGCATCAGGGGTCGCAAATTGTGCCGGAATGATGAGGTCACCCTCATTCTCCCGATCTTCTGCATCGACGAGGATATACATGCGCCCATTGCGCGCATCGTCGATGATCTCCTCGGGAGTCGCGAGGTTATAAACATCCTGGAAAGTCGCTTCGTTTACTTGGGTCAAACCCTCTCCTTACTTGATCCTTGGGGCCTATCTTAGGCTTTCATGTGGCTCAGGTAGCGCGCCACATAGCGGGCGATCACGTCGATTTCCAGATTTACCTCGTCACCGGGCTGTAATCGGCTCAGTGTCGTGACATCTAATGTATGCGGGATAATGTTGATCATGAAAGTCCCGTCGCTCACATCATTCACCGTTAAGGAGACACCGTCGACCGTGATTGACCCTTTAGGCGCAATTGCAAAGGCGAGATCTTCTGGCACGTCGATCCGAAACCGTGTCGATCCGGCGACCGTATCACGCGATACACAGCGCGCGGTCGTGTCGACATGACCCGTGACCATATGGCCGCCCAGCTCATCCATACCCGTTAGAGCACGTTCCAGATTAATGGCTTGCCCGATTTTCCAGTCCCCAAGGGTCGTTTTGTCAAGACTCTCATCCGACACATCGAACGCATACCAATTTTGATCTTTGTCCCGGCCTTTTTCGACGACAGTCATACAGGCGCCGGAATGCGCGATGGACGCGCCGATCATGATCATATCTGTATCGTAAGCGGTTTCCACGACCATACGTGTGTCACCCCATTCGGAGCCCGTCACACGCGTCACATCGCGCAGCCGACCGACGTCGGTAATGATGCCCGTAAACATGCGGCCTAGCTTTCATCGCGCAATTTTTCGGATTCGATAAACTGCCCGAAATCCTCTGTCGCGCGGAAATCGCGGTAGACACTCGCATAGCGAACGTAAGCGATTTTATCGAGCCCAGAGAGCCCCTCCATTACCAGTTCACCGATATAATCCGATGTCACGTCGGCCTGACCGGAAGATTCGAGCTGGCGGACGATACCGGACACCATCTGTTCAACACGATCTTCGTCAATAGGACGTTTTTGCAAGGCAATTCGAACGGAGCGCATCAGCTTGTCACGATCAAACGGAACGCGTTTGCCGGAATTTTTGACAACTTGAAGATCGCGAAGCTGCACGCGCTCAAACGTTGTGAAGCGGCCACCACATTTTGTGCAGAGTCGCCGACGTCGGACGGCATTACCATCCTCGGCCTGACGCGAGTCTTTCACTTGCGTGTCTTCGCTGGAGCAGAATGGGCAGCGCATAATCAGTTCATAGGGTAAGTTTGTAAAAGTTGCAAAGGCGCTACGCCGCCCGCGTTCTCTATATCAAACACGCGATAAAGCGCTCCCCACAGGTTATAAGTTAGACTTATATGTCACACGAAAAAACCGCCGCATTTCTGCATGGCTCTATAAAACATACCCCTAAGCCACTGATTAGTATGAAAAACTGAAAGAGGGGCATAAAAAAAGCCGGCGTTTCCGCCGGCTTGAATAATAGATAAAGGCGAAGCGGCTACGCCGACACATCCTGATATATCGGGAATCGCGCTGTCAGCGCCTTCACACGCTCTCGAACAGTCGCTTCTACATCGGGACTACCCTTTGGGTTTTCGGCCAGCGCATCTAGCACTTCACACATCAACTGGCCCACTTCCCTGAACTCCGCCGGACCGAAACCCCGCGTTGTTCCCGCAGGCGACCCGACTCGAATACCCGATGTGATCGTGAATTTCTCTTTATCAAACGGAATGCCGTTTTTATTGCAGGTGATGTAAGCGCGACCGAGTGCTTTTTCTGCGGCGTTCCCCTTCACGCCTTTTGGCGACAGGTCGATCAAGGCCAGATGCGTGTCCGTCCCCCCCGTGATGACGGCGTAACCACCTTCGACCAGTGCCCCCGCCATAGCTTTGCAATTCTCAATGACACGCGCTGCATAATCTTTGAACTCTGGCTGTAAACAATCGCGAAACGCGACGGCTTTACCCGCGATGACATGCATGAGCGGACCGCCTTGCAAACCTGGGAAGATCGCGGAGTTGAACTTCTTGGCGAGCTTTTCGTCATTTGTCAGGATCATGCCGCCACGGGGCCCCCGTAAAGTTTTATGCGTCGTCGTCGTCGCGACATGAGCATGCGGGAATGGGCTTGGATGCGCGCCGCCGGCGACCAGTCCTGCGAAATGCGCCATATCAACATGGAGGTAAGCACCAACCTTATCCGCAATTTCGCGGAAACGGGCAAAGTCGATAACGCGGCTATAGGCAGAGCCACCGCAGATGATCATTTTGGGTTGATGCTCAAGCGCCAGAGCTTCCACCTGATCATAATCAATCAGATGATCATCTTCGCGGACACCGTAAGAGACAGCATTAAACCATTTTCCAGACATGTTTGGCGGCGCGCCATGGGTGAGATGCCCGCCAGAGGCGAGGTCCATGCCGAGAATCGTATCGCCGGGCTGCAGCAGTGCAAGGAACACCCCTTGGTTCGCTTGTGATCCACTATTGGGCTGCACATTCGCAAAGCCACACCCGAACAATTCCGTCGCGCGGTCAATCGCCAACTGTTCAGCGACGTCCACATATTGGCAGCCGCCATAATAACGGCGCCCTGGATAACCTTCGGCATATTTATTCGTTAAAACAGAGCCTTGAGCCTCCATAACGGCGTGAGACACAATGTTTTCTGACGCGATAAGCTCGATTTCTTGCTGCTGACGTTGTAATTCATCGCGCATGCAAGAGAATAGCGCGGGGTCGCGTTCAGCGAGACTCTGCGAGAAAAACTTACTGAGATAGTTAGAAGACTGGTTTTCGGCGGCGGACATAGCAGACCCTGCGTCAGAGAAAGGACGCCCCGCCTATAACCCCTTCCCGACCGCTCGACAACGCGAGCGGGACGAAATTAGGCAACCTTTTCCCGCGGCAATTCGAACTCGGCCCAGACGAGCGAAAGCGCATCCATGAGTTCGTCTAACATCACGTCAGAATGGAACGGGCTCGGCGTGAACCGCAGGCGCTCCGTGCCGCGCGGTACGGTCGGATAATTGATTGGCTGCGCGTAGATACCGTGATCTTCGATCAATCTGTCGCTAATTGCCTGACATTTGACCGGGTCACCGACCATGAGCGGGACAATATGCGTGTCGCCATCAATGAATGGATAGCCCGCCGCACGGAACCGCGCTTTAAGCGAATTGGCGCGCTCTTGATGCTGCACGCGAACTTCGGGGGTAATTTTAAGTATCCGAACCGAACGCAGCGCCCCAGCCGCCGTAGACGGCGGGATGGATGTCGTAAAAATAAAGCCCGACGCAAGGCTACGGATGGCATCAACAATGACTTGATCCGCAGCAATATAGCCGCCGATCATACCGTAAGCTTTGGCCAGTGTACCTTGAATAATGTCTAATCGGTCCATGAGACCGCGCTGTTCACAGACCCCGCCACCTTTCGGCCCATACATGCCAACGGCGTGAACTTCGTCGACATAGGTCAGGGCATTGTATTTATCGGCGAGATCGCAAATCTCTTTGATCGGCGCGATATCCGCATCCATAGAATAAACAGATTCGAACGCGATCAATTTTGGCGCGTCAGCCGGAATTGCTTTGAGCTTCGCTTCGAGGTCAGCCAGATCATTATGTTTGAAAATATGCTTATGTGTCCGGGCGTTGCGAATGCCGGAAATCATCGACGCATGGTTCATTTCATCTGAAAAAATGTGCAAGCCCGGCAGGATTTTGCTCATCGTCGAGAGCGCGGCCTCATTCGCGACATAACCAGACGTAAAGACGAGCGAGGCTGTCTTACCGTGCAAGTCGGCGAGCTCTTCTTCGAGCTGAACATGGTAGCGTGTTGTGCCAGAGATGTTGCGGGTTCCGCCAGATCCTGTTCCTGCCGCATCAACAGCGGATTTAACGGCTTCGACGACGCAGTCATTTTGGCCCATTCCGAGATAATCATTCGAACACCAGACCGTAATATTCTGCTCTTCGAGATTGTCTTTGAACCAAGTCGCGCGAGGGAAAGCCCCCTTCTTACGGCGAATATCACGGAAGATGCGGTAACGGCCTTCATCACGCACCGTATCAACGGCCGCTTGGAACTGATCCCGATATCTAGTCACTTTCGTCACGTCGCACCTATTTGCGTTCATCCTCCGAACGATATAGACCAGAGACCACTTAAAGGCTAGTGAACCGCGTTGACAAAGTTGCGCTTTTGTGACGCAAGACACATCTGTTAAGACACTGAAAGAATGCGATTTAATGAGCCAGTTCCCCCAGATAAGAATGCGTCGCAAGAGACTGTCACCATGGTCGCGCAATTTAGTTCGCGAAACGCGTCTAACCGCTCATGATCTCGTTTTGACAACTATAATCACCGACTCAAAAGCTGCTGAGGGCCCAGTCTCGAGCCTTCCCGGTGTTGCCCGACTTGGCCTTGACGCGCTTATTGATCAGGCGAAAGAAGCCGTCTCCCTCGGCATTCCGGCCATTGCCTTATTCCCGCATATTGATCCCGAACGAAAAGATGCAACCGCGAGCGAAGCGCTGAATGCCGACGGATTTGTTCCTGCGGCGATCCGGCACCTTAAAGCAGAGGTCCCCGAGATTGGCGTGATCGTCGATGTCGCCCTCGACCCCTTCACCGATCATGGTCATGACGGGCTGATGGTCGGCGATAGGATCGACAATGATTCCACCTTAGATGTGTTGGCTAAAGGAGCTGTCATTCTAGCAGAGGCGGGGGCCGATATCGTCGCGCCGTCGGATATGATGGACGGCCGTGTTGGCCTAATCCGGGATGCGCTGGATAATGCCGGACATCCTGACGTGATAATCCTATCCTATGCAGCCAAGTTCGCCTCGGCCTTTTACGGCCCCTACCGCGATGCCATTGGCACTGCGTCAGCGCTCCGCGGTGACAAACGGACCTACCAGATGGATCCGGCCAATACGGAAGAAGCGCTGCACGAAGTCGCGCTAGACCTTCAAGAGGGTGCAGACATGGTGATGGTTAAGCCGGGTATGGCTTACCTCGACATTTGCCACCGTATTAAATCTGAGTTCGGTGTTCCGACCTTCGCTTTTCAGGTCAGCGGCGAATACGCCATGATCCAATCCGCTAGCGAAAACGGCTGGGGCGATAGTGACCGCCTTTTGATCGAAACACTGACATCATTCCGGCGTGCGGGATGCGATGCGATCCTCACTTATGGTGCTATTCGGGCAGCAAGATTGCTCGCGAATTAGTCGGAGGCCTTTGGAAAACTACGAATCGGAGGCCTTTGGCAAACTACGAATCAGGGCGGACGTATCTTGTCGCGCGCCACCTTGAGTTTGTATCTTTTCATAGGCCGCATCGACCTGCTCTGTAATCGGCAGGACAACACTCATGCGGGCGGCTTCGTCCATGGCGATCGCGAGGTCTTTGCGCATCCAGTCGATCGCGAAGCCAAAATCGAATTCGTCTTTCGCCATGGTCAAAAGACGGTTGTCCATCTGCCAACTTTGCGCGGCCCCGCCACCGATGGCTGCGAGCAGCGTTTCCGCATCAAGGCTTGCGGCTTGGGCAAAGCGCAAGCCTTCAGAAAGACCCTGCAACGTGCCCGCAATGCAGATCTGATTGACACATTTGGCTGTCTGTCCGGCACCAGAGGGGCCGAGATGGGTGATCGTGCGACCATAGCTTTGCATCACAGGCAGCGCCTCTGCGAAAGTGTCCACATCGCCGCCACACATGACGGATAAGGTTCCAGCTTCCGCACCCGACTGCCCCCCTGAAATGGGTGCATCTAGAAACTGACACCCGGCCTCAATCAGTATTTTCGCGACGTGGCGCGCGCAATCTGGCGACGCCGTCGTATGGTCAATGACAATCGTTCCCGGTTTGAGCGATGGCGTAATTTGATAGATAATATCAAATACGTCTTTGTCCGCGCCGACACAAAGCATCACAAAGTCTACGCCAGACACGGTTTCAACAAGGCTTGCAAACGCGCCTGTGCCGTACTGCTCTTCCCAAGCTTTCGCGCGCGTCGCGGTTCTATTCCAAACGCGCACATCATGTCCGTCGGCTCTAAGATGTCCCGCCATGGGAAAACCCATCACGCCAAGTCCAAGAAATGCACAGTTCGCCATATCACGTCCTTAGAACCGAATTCGGTTTTCACTTGAAGTTACGCAGAGCTATCGCTCATAGTTCCCTGACAACGCAAGCAAAGCTGAGATCAAACTATGTGGGCCTTGCCCGAACTTTTTCAAATGTGGGCTGTCTTCGCCATTGTTGCTATTGGCGTCTATCTTTATGTAACTGAACGGTTTTCGATTGAAGCCACAAGTGTCGGCTTAATTTTTTCACTGATGATATTTGGCAATCTTTTTACGCCATCTGATCAAGGCCTCGACTCGGCGTCGATGCTATCCGGGTTTGCCGCTCCGGCTCTTATTACCATCATGGCGCTTCTTGTTGTCGGACAAGGCTTATTTCAAACGGGTGCGCTTGAGAACATGACGGTGGCGATCAACAAGGCCTTGGATCACAGGCCCCGCCGCACGCTCGCCCTCGTCTTTGGCGTCGCCTTTGCCGTGTCTATGTTCATGAATAACACGCCTGTCGTGGTCATGTTTATCCCAGTTCTGGCCGCGATGAGCGGGAAAATGGGCGTAACAGCCTCGCGTTATATGATGCCTCTGTCGTTTCTCTGCATCCTCGCCGGGATGACGACCCTCATTGGCAGCTCGACGAACCTCCTGGTCAATGATGTTCTGGTGCGAACGACGGATTTATCATTGTCATTCTTCACACAATTTGTGCCTGGCATGATCCTAGCGGCCATTGGCGCGACCTTTATAGTCATCGCAGGCCCTTGGTTGATCCCGGATCGTGAATCCGAAGAACCCGCCCTACAATCGACCGGGCAGCAATATATTGCTCAAATTCGTGTCACCAAGGATCATCCGCTTGACGGGGTTGAGCCCGTCGCAGGCCTTTATCGACAGCTTCGTGAGGTCACCGTCCGCATGGTTCAACGCGGCGAGACCGCTTTTCTACCGCCGTTTGAAGAGAGTTTACAAAGCGGCGACGTCCTGATCATTGCCGCGACACGACCGCAGCTCTCCGCCCTTCTTAAAACACGGCCTCAGTATCTCCATGGGATGCTGGATATTGGCGGGTTTTCGGACAGAGAGACATCGCCCGACAGCTCAATCATGTTGTCCGAAGCCGTGGTTGCCCCGGGCTCACGCATGATTGGACGGAACATTGAACAGATTGGATTCCGACGACAAACAAGCTGCCTCGTCCTCGGTATTCAGCGCCGATCGCGGATGATCCGCAAACGAATGCTCGATATCCGATTAGAATCTGGAGATATCCTCCTGCTGTTTGGTTATGAGAAAGATATCAGTGCCTTACGGCAGAATCGTGATCTAATCCTTTTGGATTGGAGCACCGCTGAACTGCAAGATATTCGCAAGGCCAAACTGGCCAGAATCGTTTTCGTGGCGACAATCGCTTTTGCCGCGCTGTCTCTCGTCCCGATCGAAATAGCCGCCCTCGGCGGAGCCATCGGAATGATTGCGGCCGGCTGCCTCAATGTCCGCCAAGCTGTACGGGCGTTGGATATGCGCATTTTCCTGCTGATTGGGGCCGCGTTCGCCATGGGGCTCGCGTTAGAACGCACGGGTGGCGCTGAGTTTATCGGCAATAGTGTTGTGTCCGCCGTCTTGCCGTTCGGGACACAAGCCCTAATTGCCGCTGTCTTCTTACTTGTGGCGATCTTCACCAACATCATCAGCAATTCAGCCGCCGCGCTCTTATTTGCGCCCATCGCCCTATCGATTGCAGAAAAGGCAGACATCGACCCGATTGTCATGGTTCTGACTGTGATATTCGCCGCGAATTGTAGCTTTGCGACACCCATCGCCTACCAGACGAATTTACTCGTCATGGGCCCCGGGCATTACCGGTTTGGGGATTTCGCCCGCTTCGGCATTCCTCTCATACTGCTTTTATGGGTCAGTTACGTCTTGCTCGCTCCATACTTGTTTGGTCTTTAGGACATGTTAGGTCTGAGACGATCAGGATGGAGAGGTAGACACATATGAGCCATCCGTTCGATCCGAACCAATTGCAGTTCTTCCTGACGATCCCTTCGCCCTGCCCCTACTTGCCGGGCCGGATGGAGCGGAAAATATTTACACAACTCGACCCTCTCGATGGGCCGCATCTCAATAATTATCTGACCCATGCGGGATTTCGTCGGAGCCAGAACGTCATTTATCGCCCTGCCTGCGAGACCTGTCGCGAATGCCGGTCCTTACGCGTGCGGGCCGAAGAGTTTTCTCCCACCCGAACATTTCGTCGAACCTTAAAACGCAATGCCGATCTCTCTGTTACCCTCGCCCCTGCCATCGCGCGGCAAGAACAATTTGATCTGCTGTCACGCTATCTCGACTTTCGTCATCCGGGCGGGGGCATGTCTGATATGGACTTTACGCGTTACGAGATGATGGTCGAGGAATGCGCGTCGGAAACTGAAATTGTCGAATATCGCGATATGGAGGGCACGCTAATCGCCTGCATGTTGATTGATCGACTGAATGACGGGCTTTCGCTGGTCTATAGTTTCTTTGATCCAAATGCCTCAGCGCGGTCTCTTGGCAACTTTATGATTTTGGATCAAATTGAACGCTGCCATATGGAAGGCTTGCCCTATCTCTATCTCGGCTATTGGGTGCCCAGCAGTCCGAAAATGCATTATAAAAGCCGCTTTCAACCCGCTGAAATCCTAGGGCATCGAGGTTGGACGCCGATGACACAAGTGACCCCATGACACGTCGAAGAGACATCGTTCTCGGGGCGGGTGCCCTCGCCGCTGGCGCAGGCGTCGTCGGCGCGCTGACCGGATCACGCGGCCAGAAAGCAGCCGTCACTCCCTCCGCCGAAATCGGCGCGCCCAATATTAACCGCGGAATCAAGCAATTCCGTATGGCCACGAGCTGGCCGAAAGACTTCCCCGGCTTGGGTGTTATGCCAAACCGGTTTGCCGACGCTGTGCGCGACATGAGCGATGGTACGTTGGAAGTCAAAGTTTACGCGGCGGGCGAATTAGTCGGCGCGCTAGAATGCTTTAATGCGACCAGCACAGGCGCGGCGGACATGTATCACGCGGCTGAATATTATTGGCAGGGCGTCTCACCGGGTTTCAACTTCTTCACCGCCGTGCCGATGGGCATGACAGCCATCGAGCTGATGGGCTGGATTGATTGGGGCGGCGGCCAAGAAATGTGGCGCGAGCTGTCCGCGCGCTCCAATATCATCGCCTTTCAAGCCGGGAATACGGGGCATCAGACGGGGGGATGGTTCAAACAAAAATTGACGGGTCTGGAAGATCTCCGTGGACTTCGGATGCGGATGCCAGGCTTGGGTGGACGGGTTCTGTCAGAGTTGGGCGCGACACCCGTCTTGCTCCCTGGCGGTGAGATTTATCAAGCCCTGCAAAGCGGGTCTATTGATGCAACCGAATGGGTCGGCCCTTGGAATGATTTGGCGCTTGGCTTCTACCGCGAAGCGCCAAATTATTATGCGCCGGGTTTTCATGAACCAGGCGCGTCATTGGCTGTCGGTGTCAATTTAGACCGATGGGCCGGGCTGACGAAGTCTGAGCAAGCCATTATTCGCCATGCCTGCAAGAGCGCCAATGATCAGTCGCTCGGTGAATATACCATCATGAATGCCCGTGCACTGGAAACGCTTCGCGATAATTACGGGATTGAGCCGCAACTCATGCCGGATGATATCTTGCGAGCCGTTGGGCGGGTTTCGGACCAGATTGTTGGCGACATTGCTCAATCCGACCCTCTCGTGACCAAAATTTTCGACAGCTACCTCGCCTCTCGCAATCAAAGCGCCCGCTGGACAGAAATCAGTGACGGCGCGTTCATTCGCGCCCGAACGCTGAGCCGAGGCTAGGCGCGCATGTGGGTCGATGTCATCAAGGCGGTAGGCTGGGCATTTTTGCCCGCTTTGATTATTCCCGTCTTATATTTGCTGTTCCCGAGACCTTGGCTCCGCAATCTAACTAGCGGTCTGATCCGCGCGATAGATAGCAGCATTTTCGGGCTCGGCGAGGTCGTTAAATGGGCGTTACCGTTACTCGTCATTAGTGTGGCAGCGTCAGTCTTTGCCCTTTCGATCTTTGGGACGGCGACCGTCAAATGGTTGGAAAGCGCGTTCTATTTTCAGGCCATCATCATCACATTAGGCGCAGCCGCAACCTTGCTGGCGGGGCAACATGTGCGGGTTGATATATTTCATGAGCGGATGGGCACGGAAGCGCGTGCCCGTGTCGATCTTGTGGGGTACTATCTGCTTTTGGCTCCGGTTTGCCTTCTGATTATTTGGAATAGCCAAACTTTCGTCGGTTTCGCCTGGATGACACTTGAAGGATCGACTGAAAGCAACGGTATTCGCGGGGTTTTTCTTCTCAAAACTATGATCCCGGTTTTTGCCATCACCCTTATCATGCAGGGCCTTGCAATCGCCTTACGCGCGGCAATGGCGCTCAATGGCGAAACCCGACCAGCCCGGCCGAAGGGCGTCGCGCCTTTCTTTCAGGTAACGCGGGAAGACGCGTTATGAGTCCGGCGGAAATCCTTGCCACTTTAATGTTCATTGCGGCCTGTGGTGGCTTGATGGCGGGCTATAACGTCGCGTTCACTCTCGCAGGCGTCAGCGTTATTTTCGCTGGGATAGGGAGTGCGATGGGTTTGTTTGACCCGAGTTTTTTCCTCTCTCTTCCCGCGCGTATCTACCCGCTCATCACGCGGGAAATTTTGATGGCTGTGCCGCTTTTTGTCTTCATGGGCGTAATGTTGGAGAAATCCCGCATTGCCGAAGAGTTATTACAAAATATGGGCGATCTGTTTGGTCCGCTTCGCGGTGGGCTCGGAATATCGGTCATATTCGTCGGAGCGTTACTCGCCGCATCAACCGGGATTGTAGGCGCGACCGTCGTCACCATGGGGCTGTTAAGCCTGCCGACGATGCTCAAGCGAGGCTACGACATTCCCCTCGCCTCTGCATCAATCGCAGCTTCAGGAACCTTGGGACAAATCATCCCACCATCCATTGTCCTCGTTATTCTTGGAGACCAGATCGGCAATGCGTTTCAAGAAGCACAGCGCTCCTACGGGCTTAAAACTGATGCGGTCGTGTCTGTCGGTGATTTGTTCGCAGGCGCCCTCATCCCCGGCCTAATCCTTGTTGGCGCCTATGCACTCTACATTTTTATCACAGCGGTGCTCTCCCCTGAAAAAGCGCCCGCACAGCCTTGGCCGGACGATACAGATGCCAAAGCGCTTCTTTGGAAGTCGGCCAAAGCCATGATCCCACCAATTTTCTTGATCATTGCTGTCTTGGGCTCGATCTTATCGGGTTATGCCACGCCGACACGCGGCGCGGCGCTCGGCGCTTTGGGCGCAATGTTACTGGCGGCGACACGCTTATTTCCAGAGGGCAGAAAATGGCCCCTTTGGGCCGCTTTGGCGCTTCTAGCCGTGGTGGCCCTCGATTTAACTGGGGTTGACCTCAGGATCTCACAGTCAGACTGGACGGGCACAGAAGCGCTGTCTGGTGGTTTAGCCGCCATACTCGTTCTGATTGGTGTTGTTGGCACGCTTGTTGGTATCGCGCGACTCCTCCGAAACGGGCAACTCGCCGAAGTGTCCCGCTCAACCATGCATATCACAGGGATGGTTTTCGTGATCCTGATCGGTGCCACCATTTTTAGCCTCGTCTTCCGAGGCTTGGGGGGTGATGAAATGATCGCTCATCTTATGGCGTCAGCCCCCGGCGGCACGTGGGGAGCCTTCACCCTCGTCATGATTGTGATGTTTGTGCTCGGTTTTTTCCTCGACTTTATCGAGATTACCTTTGTTGTCGTCCCGCTTGTCGCGCCACCCCTGCTAGCGGCCGGGATTGATCCGGTTTGGCTCGGCGTCGTTATGGCGTTGAATCTACAGACCAGCTTTCTGACCCCACCTTTTGGTTTTGCACTGTTCTATCTTCGCGGTGTGTCTCCACCGGAAGTCACGACGGCGCACCTCTACCGAGGGGTTATCCCTTTCATCGGGATTCAGCTTTCCTTGATTGCTCTGCTCATTATATTTCCGGGACTCGTGACAGGAATCTTGGATTAGACTTGCGCCAAACCTCGCTCGCCAGTAGTTAATGCTTATGACAACTCTTCTTGTGATCTTGGGCATTGTCGCCCTTCTGGCCGTTTTGATCATTGGCCTCTATAACCGTCTCGTTGCTTTGCGACAAACAACCAATCAAGCATGGTCCGACATTGAGGTGCAGCTCAAGCAGCGCCAAGACCTCGTTCCGAGCCTCGTCAATACGGTCAAGGGCTATGCTTCACACGAAAAAGATACATTTCGCGAAGTCATCGAAGCCCGTAATCGCGCGGTTGGCGCCGACACGGTCAATGGGCAAGCGGCAGCCGAAGGTATGCTCTCTCAGGCGCTAGGAAAACTCTTCGCGCTCGCCGAAGCCTATCCAGAGTTGAAGGCCAATACCAACTTCCTGCAATTGCAAGATCAGCTGGCGGACATTGAGAACAAAATCGCCGCGTCGCGTCGGTTTTATAACAATGCTGCGCAGGAATATAATACGGCACGCGAGCAATTCCCGGCTGTGCTCATTGCCGGTCCGTTCGGCTTTAACGAGCGTGAATTCTTCGAAGCCCCTGAAGGCCGTGAAGCTTTGCAAGTGCCGCCGTCCGTTGATTTCGGCACGTCATAGCGGCGTCCCCCGACCATGTTGACTAGACCATGCTAATTGGGGCGACGGGTCTTCGAACCCACATATGGAACAATAACCTCCGCAGCATCTTGCTGCTGGGGTTTTTTCCTATCCTACTCTTAGTGCTCTTTTATGGAATTTTGATCGGCTATCTCGGCATCAGTGGCGACACCACGCTGGAGAGAGGGTTCGGTGACGCCGCCGCGATGTTACCCTCAGCGGCACCCTATGCGCTCGGCGGTGCAGGCGCATGGTTTGGGGTCGCTTTCTTTGGCCATAACGCGATGATCAAT
The DNA here is from genome assembly GCA_051251645.1 of Litorimonas sp. Classification (GTDB taxonomy): domain Bacteria; phylum Pseudomonadota; class Alphaproteobacteria; order Caulobacterales; family Maricaulaceae; genus Litorimonas. Next base: position 1,146,012 of record JBPOEY010000001.1, read on the forward strand.
GCGGCCACGAAGGCCAAGCCTGTCACGATTAGTCAAGAACCCCGCGCTTATCGGATGCTCGAAAATCTTTCGATCTCGCGCGGGATGACAACGCCGCGTTTGATGGTGATGGACACGACGGCGATGAACGCGTTCGCGTCCGGCATTCGCGAAAACAATTATCAAGTCACGCTCACACGGGGTCTAATGGACGCCTTGGATGATGAAGAGCTTGAAGCCGTCATTGCGCATGAGCTCAGCCATATTCGTCATAAGGATGTGCGAATGCTGATTATTGCCGTTATCTTTGTCGGCATTTTTGCTTTTGTCGGCGAAACCCTTTTTCGAAGCATGTTTCGCGTCAATTTGGGGCGCTCAAGCAAGCATCAACGCTCAGGTGGCGGCAGCGCCGGCGTCCTAATTCTAGTTGCGTTTGCTATTGTCGCATTGACCTATGTGATCGCTCTGCTGATCCGGTTCACGATGAGCCGACAGCGCGAATATATGGCTGACGCCGGAGCGGTTGAGCTGACGAAAAACCCGGATGCGATGATCCGTGCCCTACAGAAAATCTCGGGCAATGCGGAACTGACGACGGTTCCCGACGAAGTGCGGGAAATGGCGATCTATAATCCGCGCACGGGTTTGGCTGGCCTTTTCACAACGCACCCGCCAATCGAAAAACGCATTGACGCGCTCGTCAAATATGGCGGCGGTCGTGTCGGGACGACGAGCCGTCCTGCGCGACGCACATCCGACACAGCGCCTAATCCGGCATCAAAGCCGAGTCGTAACCCGTGGCGCAGAGGCTAACCGTCTATCCGTCTTGCCTACGTTATAAATTCGCTTGAAGCAGGCGGGGCGCAATATCCGGTCCCTCGGATAGTGGCGGGCCTCCGCGCGCACGGTATTGAAACGACAGTTTATGCCCTATCTATGCGCGATGGTCTGGCGACAAAGCGCTTTGATGCAGCACGAGTCGATTGGGTCTGTGCGCCTGTCCCGAAAACGGCTCACTTCAAAGCAGCCCGCTGGTTAAATGACGAACTTGAGCGTAATCCCCCGGATGTGATCTGGACATCGCTGACGCAGGCGACCTTGCTGGGTCAACGGGTTGGGAAACGTTTGAACATTCCGGTCATTAGCTGGCAGCACAATGCGTTTCTAAAACCCATCAACCGTTGGCTGTTGCGGCGACAGAGAGGATTATCGCAGTTCTGGATTGCGGATTCCCAATCCGTGCGCGAGTTTGCTGTCGCAGAAATCGGCCTTTCACCGAACGACTTTCGGATTCTTCCGCTTTTTGTTGCCAATTCCGATGCGCCTCAAGCCCGACCCGCCGCGTCTGAGAGGTTCCGTTGGGTGAGCGTAGGGCGGCTTCATCCGAATAAGAATTACGCCGCTCTGATTGCGGCGCTCGCGCCCTATAAGGATCGGCCTGATTGGTCTCTAGAGATTGCTGGCGAAGGCGCAGAGCGACCGATGTTGGAGCGCCGCATTGCACAGCTCGGACTGTCCTCACACATTTTCCTTAAAGGCCATACAGAGGACATTCCGCGCTATCTGGCAACGGCGCATGGCTATGTACAGCCTAGCCGCAATGAAGGTCTGTGTATTGCGGCACACGAAGCGATGACGGCCGGGCTACCGTGTGTCGTAACAGCCACGGGACAAATGCCACGAACGCTTGAGGGGAGTGCCGCTGTCGTCGCAGTTGGCGATATGGAGAAAGCCGCCTCTCAGATGATGACGATCCTAGATACTCCCGCATTGCAACAACAGCTGGCTCAGCTCTCGCGCGACCGTGTGCTGCTAAACTTTGCACCAGAACGCTTTACCGAGGCCATCGCCGACATTGCCAAACGCGTCACGGCTCTACTCTGATTGATCCGCAAGCCTGATATGCGGCAAGCATTCTACGAACCGGCCCGTGTGCGCAAATATATGCCCAAAAATCACCTATATTTGATCCCAGATCAGTAGACAGACGACGCTTGTCGTGCAAACTATCTGTTTAACGATAAATATTTACTCAGCCACAGGACTTCCTATGATGACGCCCTTCGCCCGCCTTTTGCTTCTTGGGACTGCAACAATTTCCTTTGCGGCTTGTCAAACCACCGCTGATACGATGGATGCATCTTCACCAGCTGCGATGATGCCTGACTTCAAAGTTCCAGCGAGTTTTACACTGGTCGAGCGCTACACGGGCGAGGATGCAGATGTGGCGATTCCGTATGAGAAATATGTTCTCGACAATGGCCTGACCGTCGTTTTGCACGAAGATAAGAGCGATCCTATCGTCCATGTCGATGTGACCTACCATGTCGGCTCAGGCCGCGAAGAGGTCGGAAAATCTGGATTTGCGCATTTCTTTGAACATATGATGTTCCAAGGATCTGAGAATGTTGCCGATGAGCAGCACTTCAAATTGATCACAGAATCAGGCGGCACGCTGAACGGGTCCACCAATTCAGACCGCACCAACTATTACCAGACCGTCCCCAGCAATCAGCTGGAGCGGATGTTGTGGCTCGAGGCCGACCGGATGGGTTATTTCCTCGACGCGGTGACACAGAAGAAATTCGAAGTTCAACGCGACACGGTCAAGAACGAACGCGGGCAGCGCGTCGATAATCGCCCTTACGGTTTGCTTTGGGAGCGCATGGGTGAAGCCATGTATCCCGAAGGTCATCCTTATAGTTGGTCAACCATTGGCTATCTTGAAGATCTGGACCGCGCCGATTTGGACGATCTGAAACGGTTCTTCCTGCGCTGGTATGGCCCAAATAATGCGACGCTGACAATTGGCGGTGACATTGATCGCGCAGAAACGCTCCGCATGGTTGAGAAATATTTCGGTTCCGTGCCCCGCGGGCCTGAAGTCGAGAAACCGGAAAAACTTGCTGTCTCACTGGACTCGGATCGTTACATTTCTCTGGAAGATAATGTGCAGCTTCCCCTACTCCGTATGGCGTGGCCGACCGTTTATGCGAACCACCCGGATGAAGCGCCACTTGATGTCTTAATGGATATTGTCGGCGGTGGCCCCTCGTCCCTGCTCTACAAAAATCTTGAAAAACCAGGTCTGGCCGTAAACGCCAATGCGGGTCATTCTTGCCGCGAAATCGATTGTTCCTTCTCTCTGACAGTGATGGCCAACCCAGAAAAAGTGGCCTCGCTCGCTGAATTAGAACCTTTGGTCCGAGAGACTCTGGCAGAATTTGAGAGCCGCGGCGTGACTGACGATGATCTGGAGCGCACGAAAGCGGGCATCGTCTCGGGTATGATTTTTGGGCTTGAGTCTGTGTCGGGCAAAGTCAGTCGCTTGGCCGCTTATGAGACTTACCGCGATACGCCGAATGGCATTTCCTCTGACATCGAACGCTACCGCAATGTGACGGCCGCCGACGTTCAGCGCGTTTATGACCAATATATCAAAGATAAACCTGCGGTTATCATGTCCATCGTGCCGGAAGGTAAGCCAGAGATGATTGCTCGGGCCGATACATGGCAGCGTTATGAGCGGACGATTCCGCCAAAAGTTGCTGGTGAAACGCTTGCATGGTCAGCCCCGGTTGATAATTTTGATCGCTCAGCTGTCCCCGCACCGGGCGAGCCACCCGCGATCAAGGCGCCAAAAGTCTATACGAGCTCAGTCGAGGGCATTCCGCTCTTCGGTGCCGTTAATTCCGAAACCCCGACGACAACCATTCAAATTCGCGTCAATGCCGGTCAAAAAGACGAAAGCCTCGAGAAGCTGGGCCTCGCCTCCATGACCATGCAAATGCTAGCCGAAGCGTCTGAGACTATGTCAGTCGAAGATCGCGCCAATGCGCTCGATAAGCTCGGTTCGTCCTTCAATGGAGGCGCGGGCGACACTTACGCGACCCTGACAATCCGGAGTCTGTCGGAGAATGTCGATGAAACGATCGCCCTTGCCATGGACGCTATGTTGAACCCGAAATTTGATCAAACCGACTTTGATCGAGTCAAGTCGAACCAGCTTCAAGGCATTGCATCCGCGAAGAAAAACCCATCATCGACGGCGACCAACCTGTTTAACAAAATGGTCTACGGCACTGATAATGCTTATGCTTATCCTGACAGTGGTTTAGCTGAGACGGTCGAGGCCATCACTCTGGATGACGTGCGCGGATTTTACGATACCTATGTCACGCCGTCTATTGCCAGCATTCTCGTTGTCTCTGACATGTCAGAAGGTAAGATTAAAAAGGCGCTCTCTCCCATTAGTGAATGGAAAGGCGGGCAGCCGTCCTTAGCCTCTATGACTGTGTCTCCCTCGGGTGTGCCGGGAACCCTCTACTTCGTTGATAAGCCGGGAGCCGCCCAATCCGAAATTCGGATCGGCAAACCCTCCCTCGCCTATAATCCAACGGGTGAGTTCTACCGGGCGACGCTGATGAATTATTCCTTGGGCGGCGCGTTTAACTCTCGCATCAACCTCAATCTTCGCGAAGATAAGGGTTATACCTATGGTGCGCGCGGGAGCTTTATCGGGCAGGAAGATCGCGGTCAGTATCGCGCCTCCTCTGGCGTTCGGTCCGATGTGACGACGGAATCGGTGCAGGAGTTCTTCAAGGAAATTAAGGCTTTCCACGAAAGCGGCCCGACGGAGGACGAAATCGTCTTTACCAAAGCGGCGATTGGTCAGTCGGAAGCACGGCGCTATGAAACACCGTTCCAGAAGCTCAATATCCTTGCGCGCATGGCCACATACGACGTCGGCACGGAGCATATTGAGGAGCAAAAAGCAATTCTCGAAGCGTTCACAGAAGGCGAAGCCGATGCGCTAGCCGCGAAACATCTTCATTTGGATGAGATGTTTGTCGTGATCGTGGGTGACAAAGACACGCAAATGGAGAAACTCGAAACGCTCGGTCTCCCGATTGTCGAAGTCGACACGGACGGAAACCCTGTCGAATAAGGTTTCCCACCTTCTGATATAGAAAAGGCCGCTCCGAGGAGCGGCCTTATTTCGTTGATAGACTGCCGCGAGACTATTTTTTCAACAGCTTACGATGAACCAGCAATTCGGCGATCTGCACCGTGTTCAACGCGGCGCCTTTACGCAAATTATCCGAGACGACCCACATATCGAGCGTATTGTCCTGCGTACTGTCTTCGCGGATACGCGAGACGAAGGTCGCGAATTCGCCCACACATTCGATGGGCGTGATATAGTTGGCATCTTCGCCGTCAGGCTGATCAATGACCATCAAGCCCGGGCTTTCGCGTAGCAACGCACGGGCATCATCAGCGGAGAGTTCGTTTTCCAATTCGACATTGATCGCTTCAGCATGACCAACAAAGGTGGGAACCCGCACACACGTCGCAGCGACTTTAACATGAGATCCAAGAATCTTCATTGTCTCGACCTTCATTTTCCACTCTTCTTTGGTATACCCATCTTCCATAAAGACATCGATTTGAGGAATGACGTTAAAGGCGATCCTTTTTGGAAAATTGATCGCCGGCAGTTCACTGTTTGTGTAAATCCCTTTGGTTTGCAGCCAAAGCTCATCCATCGCTTTTTTGCCCGCACCGGACACGGATTGATAGGTCGATACGACAACGCGTTTGATCCCAGCCCGATCTTGTAATGGTTTCAGAGCCACAACCATTTGAATGGTTGAACAGTTCGGATTGGCGATGATATTCTTCTTATGAAATCCTTCAACCGCATCCGCATTCACTTCGGGTACAATCAAGGGTACGTCCGGATCCATCCGCCAAGCAGAACTATTGTCGATAACAACGGCACCTGTCGCGGCGATTTTTGGGGACCATTTTTTGGAAATCTCTCCGCCTGCGCTCATCAAAGCAATATGCACTTTGCTGAAATCAAAAGTCTCCAGATCCACACATTTGAGCGTTTTGTCGCCGAAGCTGACTTCGCGGCCGAGCGAGTTTCGCGACGCCACGGCATAGACCTCGCCCACCTCAATATCTGACTCAGCCAGAATTTCGAGCATTTCTGTCCCGACATTGCCGGTTGCGCCGACGATCGCGAAATTGGTCGCCATGATGTTGTCCTAACGTTGAAAAGTCGCGCCATTTAGAAGATCAGTCGTCCCGGTTCAACCGGGATCATTCACTCTCAGCGCTTTGTGATTCGTCGCCACATGAAAAAAGCGATAATCGCGACAATAACCAGCCCACCAATTTCCAAAACAGTGAGCCCTAGAAAGACATTTTGCGAAAGGGTTTCACCGCCACCGACCTGTGGCGCATTGCCAGAACTCGCAATCATGGCGAGACCTAATACAACCAAGACGCAGGCTCCGATTATGCCAAAAATCGAATTATAGAAACGCTGATCCGCTTTCTTCTGCGCAATACGGCGGTCTTGCGCACGTTGATAGCGGCTTCCCCGGTGTCTTGAACGGCTTTTGGGTTTAGGGTTTTGGTCATTCATGTCTGCGACTTAACATGGCGATCCGAAGACGTCATGGTAAGGGTGTTATATGCGATTTCTGACTTTCCTTCTTATCGGTCTTTGCACGGCAGGTTCAGTCGCAGGCTCCGCGCTGGCGCAAACGTCCGAAATTGATCCTTATGGACCTCCAGACCCCACACAAGAATTACCCCTCGACGGGGATGCTCTAACGGCTCTGTTTATGGATCGGACCCATCGCGGTTATTACGAGGTCGGCGATATGGAAAATGTGGACCCTGCCTTTACCGAGGAAATGAAAGCAGACGGGTCCGCGATCCATGAACGCGATGGTATTGTGTCCGCGGGCCAATGGCGCACGCGTAATAATGTCGTCTGTTTTACTTATGACGATTTGAACGGGGGTTGTTTTTCCATCTATCAACGCGGCAACTGCTATTACGCGATGTCAGCATTCACGAGTGATCTCGTCGCGATCAGTGTTCTAGATGGCGACATCCCAGATTGCGAGCCATCCATTGCTTAAGCTCCGTTGCGCCCTGATCACATTGGCTATCACCGCCTGTCCCGCGCTCACTCAGGCTCAGGATGTGCCGCCTAACTTGCCCCTGTCAAACGCGCCGATGACGCCAAACCTAAATGGTGATTTTCTGCCAAACCCGTCGCAAGAACTCCCCTTGAACGAAGATCAGCTACTTGCGACCTTCTCTGACAAGACGCATCGTGGCACTTATAATTTCAAACGCCCCAATATTGATAGTTTTGCTTTTGTTGAAACAACGAAATCCGACGGCACGACGCGCCATACTCACGGCGATAAGATCGATGTCGGCACCTGGAAAGTCATGGCGAATGTGATTTGTTTTCACTATGCCAACTGGGACGGCGGCACGCATGATGCCTGCTTCAATGTGTTTCAAAAAGGCAATTGCTACTATCATTATGGCCTCCGCTCCGGCTTTGGCGGCGGCGGTAGTTTCACAGCCCGCAGCGTCCACGCTGGCGAAATAGCTGAGTGTGAGCCACCCAGCGTATAATCCGTAACTCTAACGCGCGGCTCTAGTCCGAGGGCGGGTTCCAGCGTGGTAGGCCGTGCAACTGTTCCATGACCCGAATATCGATCCGTATATCATCCATATCATTGGCGAGCCGGGCCGCTTTCTTTTCAAGACGACGGCGTTCCTTCGCCGATAAGTCATCTGTCTCCAAACGGCCCGTCACATTCAGATAAGCCTCACGTTGGTCAGACCAGCGCGCGACAAGGTCATCTCGTTCAGCTTCCAATTGATAGGTTTCATTGCCGTCAGCATAGCCATCCAGATAACCCGCAAAATCACCCGCCTGACATTCAGCATTCGGGGATTGCCCGCTTCGACCATGGTCATAGCCTGTATTGGGTCCGCAAAAACGTTGCAGCCCTAACTCCAAACCCCGAATGTAAGCGGTGCGATCCGGCGTCACATTGAACTTGGCGCAGCGTTCAGAAATGTCGGCTAAGCGTGAGCGAGACCGACCCGCCTCACCGTCCTTAAAGCCAATGTCTTCCCAACTTCCCGAGAGACAGGACGCTTCTGAAATTGTCTGACAGCCTGTTACACTTGCGCCTAAGCACAATCCCAATGCGATAATGGCGATAGATTTTTTCATGACACTCTCCCTTGTCTCACATGATCCATAGCGGAAATTTCATAGCGCTGCCATGAGGAGTCCGTTCAGCTAACGCTCATAAACCGGGGTTCCCCTTGCTGCATCCCGACGTCCGTGGTTTAGCGGATATATGCGCCTCGACTCATCCACTATCGGCACCGGGAAACGCCCGCCTATCGGACTAGCGCTTGGCGGCGGGGTCGCGCGCGGGTGGGCGCATATCGGGGCTATACGGGCCTTAATTGAAGCCGATATCGAACCTGACATTATCGCCGGCACGTCAATCGGCTCCGTTGTCGCAGCGGCTTACCTCGCCGGACGATTGGATTCCTTGGAAAAGTGGGCGCGATCACTCAATAAAAAGCGCGTCATACATTATATGGATCTGTCCTGGGGCGGATCAGGCCTAATGAAGGGCGCACGGCTTGTTAAAGTCCTCGAACACTATCTCAAAGACACGAATATTGAAGATTTCGACAAACGGTTTGCCGCTGTCGCCTGTGATTTGCGCACAGGCTACGAAGTTTGGCTGCAACAGGGCCCCGTTATTCCCGCGATCCGCGCATCCTACGCGCTGCCCGGCGCGTTTGAGCCTGTGAAAATTGATAATCGCTATATGATTGATGGCGCGCTCGTGAATCCTGTTCCCGTCTCAGCGTGTCGCGCAATGGGCGCGCACCTTGTGATCGCCGTCTCCCTCAATGGCGATGCGTTCGGTCCTGTCGGGTCCAGCCACGAAGTCAATTTTGACGAAGAAAATCAGCCCGAGCCTGATCTGGCAGAAATGGCGATCATGGCACAACAGTCTCTGAATAAGTTAAGACCTGACCGTATCCTTTTGAAATCATTACTTGGCGGAGCTAAGGCCGGGAAAAGCCCCCGCATTGGGTCTGTCATGATGGGGACATTGAATATTGTCATGGACCGGATTTCGCGGTCGCGTCTGGCGGGTGATCCACCCGATGTGTTTGTCGCCCCGCGCATTGGTCATATCGGCATGTTGGAGTTTACCCGCGCCGACGAACTGATTGAGCGCGGCTACCGGGCTATGCAGCACGAGATCCCACTTATTCGCTCCGTTATCGATATTCTGGGCGATATGCCAAGCGCTGCCTCTCCCGTGGATGGACGAGAAGAGGAATAGACGGCCTTCAAAACCCTAAGTTAGATCGCCTGGACGTTAAGGGAAAATTAACAATAGCGACTCGCGCCGAGGGTGTCTGTTCGCGACAGCACTCTCCCGGATCAATATGTATCATCCTATGAATGGATTTATACGAAAAGGCCTCGCGAACGACAATATCGTATCGCGACGTAACCTCGCTCTTGCAGCGGGCCTCCCGTCTGCGGCCGATCCACCCTCGCGAACCCCGCCCCCCTTTCCACATGAAAACCTAAGTTCGTTTGAAGCTCCCGTGGATGAAACTGTCATTTGGAGCACAAGCCGAATGACGGCTCTGGTGTTCTTTATTGTTTCGACGGTGCTGACCCTGTTTTCCTTGCGCGTTGGCCTCCCAGCGCGTGAAACGGGATTGCTTTGCGCCCTGAGCGCTCTGGCGGCCTCCGCTGTTCTTTACGGCTTACCACTCTGGCTGACGGTGGCGCGCGGCGTTTTAGCCCTGTCAGTTGGCGTCTTTGCCAGTTTAGCTCTCTTAATCCTCCTTCCGGCCTTAAACCTGTGGCCAAGTGGCGCAGGCCCGCTTTTGTTTTCAATGATTTTCGCCATTGTCGGCACGCTGACACGCTCACGGGCGTGTTTAAGCCTCGCGATTTTGGCGCTGTTCGGATTGATGATTGACTCAGATGGACTTACCCGAATGAGGCTTGATGCGCAGGTTGCAACCCTCGGTCTATTTGCCATTGGCCTTTGCGGGAGTGTGATGGCCGGATCCCGCATCATTGCAGGCGTTTCATTGGTTGCGGTAATGGGCGCGACTCTGACTCTTATGGCCGCCTTTGGAATTCCAACCCCCGGAGCACTCGCGATCCTCTCTGTCTTTGCGATTGCCTCGGCCCTAGCGTTGCGCGCGTATGTCAATCGCGGCTATGTTGCGGCTGAATTGCCGATGATTTTATCAGGCGTCGTATTTGCTTTGGCCGCGATTGGGTTTCAGCTCTTCCTCATGGGCGATTTCGCTGGACAAGCCGGGCGTTTCGCCACGCCATTACCAAACCTTGGCGTCATGATCCTGATTGCCATTCAAGGCATGGTCCTCTTCGTGTCGCTCGTGGGTTGGTTTGCGCGTCGTCTCTCCCTGGCTGATGTCATGCTAACCCAAGCCATATTTGGCCTCGTTTGCACCGTCATTGCGGACCCTATGCGGTTGTCACGGATTGGTGTGGGTGATCCGTCCTTGCTCCTTGCCGGCCTTGTTGGCTTGATTGTAGCGGGTTTGGCGGGGCTCATGCTCTATAAATCATGGCTCGCGGACCGTCCGATCCTAACATCCCTCTCAGCTATGACCTTGATGATCCAAATCATCTTCGGCATGCGTTTGGCGACAGGGGATTTTGATGTCGCACTGGCCGCGCTCGTGTGCGCCGGATTGGCCATGGCCCTCGCCGTTGTCATGGCGCTTAACCCGCGAAATATTCGCAATAGATCACTTTCATAGCTATTCAGTACAATGAACCAAGACTATAGACATACGATGGAAACGAGCGGCGGAAAAGATGGGGCGGCCGAGCGCCTGTGGTACATTCGCGTGTCAGGCACCGTCTACGGCCCGTTTGATGATCGCACCGTCTGGACTTATGTTCAGGAACGACGAGTCACGGCACTCTCAGACCTCTCGACGCGTCCCGATCATGGCTATCAGCCCGCCAAGAACTGGCTAGAAATCGCGCATTGGTTTCTTGCGCCTGTCGTCGAACCAGCCCCACAACTTGCCCCTGCGCCCCCGACACAGCCAAAACACACGTCTTTGATGCTTGTCATGGCTGAAATTCGGTCCGGTCGCTCCATGGCGTTTCTACAGACCTTACAATCGCTTGGCGATGCCCAGCGCATTGGCGATAGCGTATGGTTATTGCAGTCGAATTCTGACCCTGAGCAGATGAAATCTGTTTTAGGGCCAACGCTTTCTGTCAGCGACCGATTGTTTGTGGTCGATGCGACCTATTCAGAGTTTTCGGCCTATAATTTAGGGTCCGAAGTGGATGGCCAATTAAAGCAAATTTTCGCGGCTCAGCAAAACTAGCGTTCGTCGATCCGGCGTAAGCCATTCCGAAAACGTTTTGCGTTCGAGACATAGACTTGAGCATTGAGCTTGAGGAAGTTTGCTTCGGCTTCCCCTAGTGTCTTCATGACCCGTCCTGGGGAACCCACAACCAGACTGTTAGGCGGAATCACTTTATTCTCTGTCACCAGTGCATGAGCGCCAATGATAGACCCTTCCCCAATCTGAGCGCCATTCAAAATCGTTGCGCCAATTCCGATCAAGCAGCCATTCTCAATCGTGCAACCATGCAGCATCACCTGATGGCCGACGATGACGTCTTCACCGATGGATAGCGGTTGACCAGGGTCGGAATGTAGGACGGCATTGTCTTGAATATTGGACCGGGAACCTACATGGATGGGTTCATTATCGCCGCGCATGACAGCCCCAAACCAAACGGAGCTATCCTCCGCCATCACGATATTGCCGATCACAGACGCCGTTTCCGCGACCCAAACGCTATCATGTAGCTTTGGAGTAAATTCATCGAGCGCAAAAACAGCCATTAAGCGTCGAGGTCTTGCTGCAGGATCGACATATTCAGATCGTAGGAAATATCGTCTTTGTCTTCGTCGTCGATATAAAGAAGACCTAAGATTTCATCGTCGAGATAAACCTCAACGCTGTCCTGGACTTTGCGCGGGGTAATCCGGATCGCTTCGGTGTTGAAACGCTTACACAGATAGTCGCGGACTGATTTTATTTGTTCGGGAGTCATTCGTATAATCCTTGATATAATTTATAGACCTTGGTCCATGGCCGCCGCGGGATCGCCGCAGGAACCACCGACCGGCTTGGCGGGAACGCCAGCCACGGTACAATTTTCTGGGACAGGTTTCAAAACAACGGACCCCGCCGCAATCTTCGCGCCATTGCCAATCACGATATTGCCGAGAACCGATGCATTCGCGCCGATCAAAACCCGGTCGCCAATTTTCGGATGGCGGTCTTCTTCGGCCTTGCCAGTCCCGCCTAGCGTCACGCCTTGAAGGATAGAGCAATCGTCGCCAATGCGCGCCGTTTCGCCCATCACGAAACCTGTCGCGTGATCCAGCATAATGCCACAGCCAACTTTGGCCGCGGGGTTGATGTCTACACCGAACAGTTCGCTACTGCGTGACTGTAAGTGATAAGCCACTAAATCGCGCCCCGATTTGTAAAGCGCATTCGCACAACGATAGGTCTGGATCGCGAGGAAACCTTTGAAATAGAGGAAGCATTGCAGATGCGAATGACAAGCCGGATCGCGCTGTTTCACCGCTTGTAGGTCACGCGCAATGCACGGGATAAGCGACGGATCACTTTCTAGGGCCTCCGCTAATACGGTTCGCATCTTCAGAGCCGAAAAGTCATCGCTTGAGAGTTTTTGCGCCAAATGATTGACAAGAGCCGAGCCCAAGTCATCCTGATCCAATACTGTCGCGTGCAAAAGCGACGATAGTGCCACTTCTTTGAGCGCATATTCGGACGCTTCGCGTTTCATTTCCGACCAGACGCAGACATCATCTGCCTCGTCGCATACGAGATTGAGCGGGGTGTTTGCCTGAGCCATGCCGTCGCCTAGCGCTTCAAATCCGCCATTGAAACCCACAATTTAGTTAGATCACTGTTCACTTATGCTCGAATTACCTTTGGTTCACCCTCGTCCGCGATAGGGCGGAACACCTTGATCTGGGATCCACAGGCCCTCTGGCGGCGTGCCAAACTGATAGAAGACATCAATTGGAATGCCCCCGCGAGGATACCAATATCCGCCAATACGGAGCCATTTAGGCGCAATTTCACGCACCAGCCGTTGGGCAATACCTGTTGTGCAGGCTTCGTGGAAATCGCCATGATTGCGGTAGCTGCCCAAGAAAAGTTTGAATGCCTTGCTCTCGACGATCCATTCATCCGGACAATAGTCGACGACTAAATGGGCGAAATCCGGTTGACCCGTGACGGGACAGATCGAGGTAAATTCGGGCGCGACTAGCCGAACCATATAAGGCTCGCTGCACGGATTCGCGACGCGCTCTAACTCGGCCTCATCCGGCGAGGCAGGGAGGGCGCTGGCGGCCCCTAATTGATCTAGTTTGTCATATCGGCTCATGATCGGCGCTTTATCGTGGAGTCTACCATTCGTCCACCGCCAGAGCCGGGGTCCGAACATGTGACAGATGACCTCGCACCACCGGAACGTTAAAGAGAAGATAGGATGATCACAATATCGCGTCTTTCAAGCGAGCTCACTTCCCTTTAGACACTCTTTAAATCACGAATAGAATTCTTACATAACTCCGTCAGGAGGACACCACCCAATGGCTGACAGCAAAACATTGACCGCGAAACGCGGCACGGAAGCGAAGAAGAAGTCCGGCAATACAGGCGGGCTTTCTTTAACCTTGTCGCCTGAGCAAGGCCTCAACAGCTATCTGCAAGAAATCCGCAAGTTTCCAATGTTGGAGAAGCAACAAGAGTTCATGCTCGCTAAACGCTGGGCTGAGCATGAAGATACGGACGCGGCCGAGCAAATGGTGACGTCTCACCTGCGGCTCGTGGCCAAAATTGCCATGGGCTACCGCGGCTATGGCTTACCGATCGGCGAAGTCATTTCCGAAGGTAATGTCGGGCTCATGCAGGCGGTTAAGAAATTTGATCCCGATCGCGGGTTTCGCCTATCGACCTATGCAATGTGGTGGATCCGTGCGGCCATTCAGGAATATGTGTTGCGGTCTTGGTCTCTTGTGAAAATGGGGACGACGGCGGCGCAAAAGAAGCTCTTCTTCAACCTCCGCCGCATGAAAGGCGAGATGAAAGCAATTGAGGACGGTGATCTCCGGCCTGAGCATTTATCGAAGATTGCGACAACACTGAACGTCAAAGAAAGCGAAGTCATTTCTATGAACCGGCGGATGCTGGGCGGTGGCGATGCCTCGTTGAATGTCCAAATCGGGGCAGAAGATGGATCGACGCAATGGCAAGATTGGCTTGAAGACGATACAGAGAGTCAAGAATCCACACTGGCGGACACGCAAGAACACGATGCCAGAATGGACTTACTGCAAGATGCCATGGGCGATCTGAATGACCGCGAACGCGATATCTTTATGAAGCGCCGCTTATCCGAGGCCCCCCTGACCTTAGAGCAACTTGCCAAGGTCTACGGCGTGTCGCGTGAACGCATTCGCCAAATTGAAGCGCGAGCCTTTGAGAAGATACAGAAGGCCATGGTCGAGGCCGCCGGCAAAGTTGGACTGATCGAGGCAGACTGACGCACCATTGGAACGAATCTGATCCGGAAGCCGTTGTCTATTTAACCGCAACGACTTCCGGATAGGATACCATGGATATTTATAAACGCCTCGAAAAAGACCACGATAAACAACGCGATTTGATCGATGATATTAAGTCATCAAAGCCTGGCTCTGAGGCCCGCTCTGACCTTTGGGTCGACCTGAAAGTTGAACTTGAAGCCCACGCCTCCGCTGAAGAACAGGCCTTCTATTCTAAGCTGATGGCTGAACCTGAAGGCACGGACGACACACGTCACGCCGTCGAAGAACACCAGCAAATGCACGAAATGATCGAAAAGCTAGACGCTATGGATCAAAGCGCGGACGTCTGGGACAGTCTGTTTGGTAAACTCGCTGACAAAGTCATCCACCACGTTGATGAAGAAGAAAAAGAGTTCTTCCCCGACGCCAAAGATACATTGTCGGACGCGCAGGAAAAAGCGGCTCTGAAAGAATTCAACGACCGCAAAGGTGCCGAACTCCAGAAGCAAGAAGAACTGGCTGAGTAATCGATACCGACACTGAAAAAGCGCGGCCAGAGAGCCGCGCTTTTTTTATACGAAAAGCCTAAGTAACGACCGTCGTCTTATTCAGCTCACGGGGCTTTAGCGTCACAATTTCTTCAGCGATCGTTGGGTGAACCGCACAGGTCGCATCAAAATCAGCCTTGGTCAGCTTGGCCTTAATCGCGATTCCGACCATTTGGATCATCTCAGCACTATCGTCCCCGACAAGATGAACGCCGATCACAGTTTCTTCCTTGCCCTTCGTAATAACTTTCATGAAACAGCGATGCTCACTGCCGGACAGAATGTTTTTCATCGGGCGGAAATTGGTGGTGTAAACAGTGACGTCGTCGCCATATTGCTTACGCGCTTCACTTTCAGAAATGCCACAAGTTCCAACGGGCGGACGTGTGAAAACAGCCGACGCGATATTATCGTGATCAAAAGCCGTTGGATTATCCTTATAGACAGTCTCAATAAATGCCGCCCCTTCGCGGATCGCGACAGGCGTTAAGTTCACCCGATTGGTGACATCGCCGACCGCATAGATGTTAGGCTGGCTTGTGCGTGAAAATTCATCGACCTTCACGGCGCCGCTCGGCTCCACCTCGACACCGGCGGCTTTGACACCTAATGTATCTGTCTTGGGTCGTCGCCCTGTCGCCATCAGAACACAGTCTGTGCCAATCTTTGATCCATCGTTAAACGACACGATATATCCGTTATCGGTCTGCCGAATTTCGGTAGGACTGATGTTAAAACGGGTCTCGATCCCATTGCGTTTTTGCAGATCGCCGACCTCATCACGTACTTCCGCATCAAAACCATTCAGCAAACGTCCGCCGCGATAAGCTTGGATAACCTCGGTTCCGAGTCCCGCAAACACGCCGGCAAATTCACAGGCAATATAGCCGCCCCCAATGATCAACATCCGTTTGGGTTGTTCAGGAAGGTGAAAAATATCATCAGAAACAATGGCGTGTTCGATGCCCTTGATGTTGGGAGACCAGGGCGAGCCTCCAACGGCGATCAGGATTGTCTCTGCCGTCTTTGTTTCACCGCTGTTCACGAGGCGAATAGTGTGCGCATCAACAAATTCGGCGCGATCTCGATAAAGGTCAGCCCCGTTCTCTTCCAAGATGGTCGAATAGATCCCGGACAGCCGATTGACTTCGGTTTGGATATTGTCGCGCAACAGGCCCCAGTCAAAAGACACATTATCCATCGACCAACCATAGCCTTTAGATTTTTCAATCGCTTCGCCAAAATCCGCGCCATAAACGAGGAACTTCTTTGGCACACAGCCGCGCACAACGCAGGTGCCACCAGGAAGGCTTTCTTCCGCGACACCAACACGCTTTCCGAGTTGAGCGGCAAGGCGTCCCGAACGGACTCCGCCGGACCCCGCGCCAATAACAAATAGGTCGTAGTCGTAATCACTCATAGTGTGTCTCGTTTGATTTCAAGAACTTTAGCATGATCGACTTCGCCGATGATAATCACGTCAGCGAGATCGATGAACAAACCAGTTTCCATCACGCCGGGGATCATGGCTAAGGCGCGCGCGGTCGCAATTGGATCAGGGATAGCGCGGCAACGACAATCGAGAATATAATGGCCACCATCCGTCACAAGCGGCCCAGTGCCGTCTTTAGTTTGCCGCAACGTCGTGACGCCGTCTTCACAGCCTGATTTCAACAGCGCGTCATAGACCTGTTGCGCCGTAACACCGAGGCAGAAGGGATCCACTTCGACCGGGAGCTCAAACGCACCGAGTGTTTCAACCATTTTGCGATCATCAACAATGACCAGCATCTTTTTCGACGCATTAGCGATGATTTTCTCGCGCAGGAGGCACGCTCCGCCACCCTTAATCAAGTGAAAGGCTTGGTCGACTTCGTCTGCGCCGTCGATGGTTAGGTCGATCCGTTCGACCCGGTCCGGGTCAAGCAAGGGGATGCCCGCTTCCCGGGCAACATCAGCGGTGCGTTGCGACGTCGGAACACCAGACACTTTTAGCCCGCCCGCGACCTTGTCGCCGAGCTTATCGAGGAAAATTTCGGCCGTGCTGCCGGATCCCAGACCCAACACCATGCCATCTTTGACGAATTCAAGCGCGGCCAGCGCGGCGTTTTCCTTGGCGACACTCATGATTTAGCTTTCCGTTTGCTCATGGCATCACGAAACCGTGCGGCCCACCCCACCTTGTTGACTTGATCCACGCGCGCGATGGCGAGGGCATCCGCCGGAACGTTTTTCGTCACGACCGCGCCTGTGGCGGTAAATCCACCATCGCCAATTGTAACGGGCGCAACGAGCGACGTGTGTGTACCAATAAAAACGCCATCGCCAATCGTCGTTTTGTGCTTGAAGAAGCCGTCATAATTGCAAGTCACAGTGCCCGCGCCAATGTTCGAGCCCGCCCCGATATCCGCATCACCGAGGTAGGTCAGGTGGGAGGCTTTGGACCCGCGACCCATTTTTGTATTTTTCACTTCGACGAAATTTCCGATAAAACTATCGGGCCCGAGATCGGTGCCCGGCCGTAGTCGTGCAAATGGCCCAACAGACGCCCCCTCACCGATGGTCGCGCCTTCAATGTGGCAGAACGGATGGATAATTGCGCCAGATTTTACCGTCACACCGGGGCCGAAAACAACGTTTTCGCCTATGACTGAATCGCGTTCCAACACAGTGTCATAACTAAAATAGACCGTATCTGGGTCACGCAACGTTACGCCGTCTTCGAGCGCCATGCGGCGCATGTGGGTTTGGAATGATTGGTTCGCAGCGGCTAAATCAACGCGAGAGTTTACGCCCAGCATTTCGCCTTCATCGCCGCGCACAGCAATCGCGCGACCGCCACCCTTGCGCATAATTTCGATAACATCCGTGAGATAATATTCGCCTTTGGTATTTTCATTTGTCACTTGCTCCAGCGCTTTAAACAACCGACCCGATTGTGAGGCAAGAACACCACTATTACAGAGGGTAACCGCCAGTTCTTCGGCGGATGCCTCTCTAGCCTCAACAATCTTTTCCAATTTACCATTACGTTCAATCAAGCGCCCGTAGGCGCCCGGCACCTTGGCATCAAAGCCCAGCACAGCGACATCCGCGGCAGCCAATGCGTCAAAGACGGAATTGAGCGTGTGTGTTGTAATCAGCGGCGTATCGGCAAATAGAACCGCGACATCCCCGTCATAATCACCGACGGCATGTTTGGCACAATCAACAGCGTGACCCGTGCCCTGTTGAGGTTCTTGAACGGCAATCTCCATGGAGAGGGCTTCGGCCGCGTCACGCACATCCTGATTGGCGTCGCCGACGACGCAAATGATCCTCTCGCAACCTGCTTCGACGGCACAAGTCCGAACCCATTCGATGAGTTTTAGCCCCGCCAAATCATGCAAGACCTTGGATTTAGTCGATTTCATTCGCGTGCTTTTACCCGCTGCGAGAATAATCGCCGCACGTGGACGTGAAGGTCTATCTGTCATTGTCATAATGGCGCACTTAAACGATAGAAACACGGATGACACGGGTGGATTCAGTGAAAAAATTAACGCCGACATCGACATCGCTTTCAGGCTTGTCGATTTGTTTTGATCTCGACGGCACGCTTGTCGACACGGCGCCCGATCTGGTTCGCGTGACGAATGAGGTGATTGCCACGGAAGGTCTGCCCGAAACCAACTACAAACTCGCACGCTCTGTCGTCGGATTTGGGTCTCGGCGATTGATCAGTGATGCGCTAGCCCGCGCCGACCATCGTGTTGAAAATGCCCGCCTCGATCAGATGCAGGCTGATTTTCTGAAACGCTATGCGGAAGATATCGCCCGACACTCCAATCCCTACGCAGGCGTCATTGAGACACTGGATCAATTAAAGTCCTTGGGCGCCAGTCTGAGCGTTTGCACCAACAAGCCCGGCTGGCTCGCCCGCCCGCTCTTGGAAGCTCTGGCGATGACCCATTGGTTTGATACAATTGTTGGCGGCGATGAAGCGCCACGGGCAAAGCCTGACCCGCGGCATGTCTATATGGCTGCGGGGCACCGTGATAGCGCCCGAATTGTCATGGTCGGAGATAGCCTCCCTGATATGGGAGCGGCTAAACGCGCGGGCGCTTTTGCCGTCTTGATGACCTATGGCTACAGCCACAGTCCGCAAATACGACTAAGGGCCGATGCGAGACTGCGGACATTCCGCACCCTCACACCGGCCCTTATAAATCGATATGGGTCAGCGCTGACGCGCTAACCAAATTGCTTTAACTCAGATTTTAGCCAAAGTCTTGCTTGGCACGGCCTGGTACGCCGTTGACGAGGTTTGAGCGAACATCGGTACGAGCCGAGCGCATAGACGCCAAAAAGCCGCCTTGGACGAGGTTTACTTTTACGTCGTGGCCGCGTTCAGCCCAATAGGCCTCAATTTGCTGCTTCAAACGCTCAGCGCCTTCGCGCGTGCAATAATCACCTTTCATGGTGTGTATCCTATATTTTTGTTGTCAGCCTCGGTGCTCCAGCACGTCAAGGCAAATTGTTTAGCATTTCCCAACCACCTATCTAAGGAAACGCAGCTAAAAACACAACAACTGCAGTTCAACTTTCTTATGTAATATTTGTAAGACTTATCACGTTTTTTATGGTTCAGCGCCTGTTCATAAACCAAGACCTTGAACAAGCGAAGAAATTACTCTCAATCCGTTAACGGGAGCAATGGTTCGGTTCGAAATAAATATAAGTTACCCTATGTCCTTGGCGCTTCGTCTTAAAACAACGCGGAAAAAACACGGCCTATCACAGTCGGAACTCGCCAAACTGGTTGAGGTTTCGCAACCGACCATTGCGAACTGGGAACGCGGCGGACATATTCCGCGCCCCGATGCGCTTAGCCGAATAGCCGAGACGCTGAATATTGATACGACTTGGCTTCTCTCTGGCGAATTGCCGGCGCGGCATGATCCGGCCAATCTATATCTCGCGATGACTGTCCGTCATATTCCGGTTTATGAATGGCCGCTTGGGACTAAGACGCCAACTGAGACACACCCAACACGATATATTGCCATGGCTACTACAGATGGTGCCGACCTTTTTGCCCTAGAGGCCCATGTTTCAACTGGGTTTGCAAAGGGGTCATCGTTGATTTTTTCACGGTCGAACAAAAATTCACCCGGTCGATTTCTGATACAGACCGCCGAAGGGTTTGATCTTACAGACGACACATCATTCGTCGATAATGTCTTCGCTCGATTGGTTTACTCGGTCGTGCCCCATTAGCGACCAAACATCGGGTACCTCTTTGAGCTCTTCTTGATAATAGCTCTGAAAGCCCGGCATTTTGACGCGATTTAGAAAACCCGAATAAGCCATATAGCTCACAAGGAAGCGTAAATCCTTGACCCATGGCGGCATAAAGCGCGGGGGTTGTAGCCGACCATTCGCCGCCAAATGAGCGACAGCGGGGACGTCTTCAATATCCATCTTCCCGACAAAAAGAACCCGGATCAGATCGGATCGTCCCATCCGGACGACGGTACGCATGAAATTGTGCACGCGTAACAAGCCGTTCAGATAGACCATATCCTTGGTAAAGGGTGCGCCGCCCGAAATAACGCCGCCCCGAAACACGCGTCGCGCGTTTTCATAAGATTGGGACGGGTCATCGTTTCGATTGAGGAAGAACTCATAGACGTCTTTGAAATCGGCCCCTTCGACCGCCATTTGAATCGCTAAAACACGACCGGACAGGCGTTTGAACCGCCGGGGGTCCATGGATCCGGTAATGATCTCTGCAAAGACAGCGAGCCCCTCTTGAATTTCTGTTGTGCCCGGATGGCCGCGCCCGAGAATTGGGAAGTCTTTCTGAGACTTGCCGTTTAAGGCCGTCGCCGTGTGAATAAGCGCTTCATGATGCAGGAGCTGATCAACGTCCCGCTCCGTGAAGGTTGCGCCTTGGCGGATACGGATTCTCTTGGATGAGGCCGCAGCCTTTGCTGTGACCGTGGGACTAATAATCACGGCCGGCGCATCAGTTTCGAAGTGACGGGACAAACGAGCCCGTAATTGCTTGGCAAACTGAACATCGCTCAAATACTTCTCCGTCCCTTTGACGACCAAGCGCTGAAAATCCAACCCGTCGAGCGATGCATCCATATGCTTAGCTAAGTCCAAAACCTTGGTCTGTTGATCGAGCATTAATTGCGTCGGGCGGCCATACAGCGCGGTTGAATGATTGAAGAACTCGGGCGTTCCGCGCGTCTCAATCAATCTGACCGTGCTCGTCAACGACTCGCTCAGACGACCCAGCCATTCCGAAATCACATGATCGCCATCAATTAACGCCTTCGCCGCCGAAATCTGCTCGCGCGCTTTGTCCGTCGCGACAGGGACATAGGTTGGATCCGGGAGTGTCCCTTTCGTCAGAAAGGCCGACTTCATCGCAGGATTCCACGCGATGGATGTCAGCACCCGCAACGATCCCGCCGCCTTATCTAAATGTTTGCCCGCTTTAACGGCTTTCTTGTAACGCGACGCAGACAGTTTTTCCATATGGCCCCGTCGCAGGAGCGGGCGCATCTGTCAAAAAGATCAGTGCCAAAACCCCAAGATTAAACGGCATCGCGCGCTTTACCGCCCGCCCTCACCCCGCTACCGCGCTCGTCATGTCCAAAGCCCTCCTGACAGAGCCCCTCACCCGGCGCGTATTCGCGATCATCTCGCACCCCGATGCGGGTAAGACGACGCTGACCGAAAACATGTTGCTCGCGTCTGGCGCAATCCATCAGGCTGGGAAAGTCGCAGCGCGGGGCGAAGCCCGCCGGACTCAATCAGATTGGATGAAGATTGAACAAGAACGCGGCATTTCGGTCAGCTCCTCCGTTATGACGTTTGAGCATCGCGGCTTAACCTTCAACTTGCTCGACACGCCGGGTCATGAAGATTTCTCGGAAGATACATACCGCACACTCACAGCCGCCGACTGCGCTGTCATGGTGCTCGACGTCGCCAAAGGGATTGAGCCACAGACCTTAAAACTCTTCGAAGTCTGTCGCTTGCGCGATATCCCAATTGTGACCTTTATCAACAAACTTGACCGCGAAGGCGTCGATCCATTCGATTTGATCAGTGAGATCGAAGACAAGCTCGCGCTCGACGTCGTGCCAATGCAATGGCCCGCTGCTTCAGGACGACGGTTCAAAGGCGTTGTTGATCTGCGCACACAAAGCTTTCTGGCCTTTGAAAAGCCTGATTCTGGCAAAGAACATGCGAAAATACCTATCGAAGGAGACGCGATCACGACGCACTTCAACGACGAAGCCTTGCTCGAAGAGTTTCACGAAGAGGCCGAACTTGCGCGCGAATATCCTGATTTCAATGTGCAGTCTTTCCGCGAGGGCCATATGACCCCCGTCTATTTTGGCTCGGCGTTACGTAAATTTGGTGTGCTGGAGTTGATCGACGCGCTCGCAGAGCTAGTTCCTTCACCGCAGCCCGAACCTGCGATTAAGGCCGGTAAAGACATTCAAATTGATCCCACGGACAAAGAAGTCACGGGGTTTGTATTCAAAGTTCAAGCCAATATGGATTTGAACCACCGTGACCGCGTCGCCTTTTACCGCATGGTTTCGGGCGAATTTAAACGTGGCATGAAGCTCAAAAGCTTCGATGGCCGCAGCCTGAACGTCCACAATCCCGTTATGTTCTTCGCGCAAGATCGGGAATTGGCCGAAGAAGCCTATGCGGGCGACGTCATTGGCATCCCCAACCACGGTGTATTGCGGGTTGGCGACAGCCTATCGGAAAGTGGCAAAGTCAAATTTGCGGGCATCCCAAACTTCGCTCCGGAAATCCTCCGTCGCGCGCGACTAGAAGACCCTTTGAAAGCCAAACATTTACGCAAAGCCTTGGAATCACTGGCAGAAGAAGGTGTGACACAATTGTTCAAACCTGCGCTCGGGGCGGACATGATCGTTGGGGCCGTTGGCTCACTCCAGATTGATGTGATGCGTGAGCGGATCAAAACCGAATATGGTCTCGGCGTTCAATTCGAAGTGCCACCGTATCAAACAGCCCGATGGCTCACATCGGATGATGCCGCGAAGCTAAAATATTTCGTCGATAAAAACACGATCAATATGGCCGAAGATATTGATGGCGACCCTGTTTTCTTGGCCAAATCAGCGTGGGATATTGGATATGCGCAAGAGAAGAACCCGAACATCCGCTTTTTGACGACGAAGGAACGTCGTTAGGACAATATTGGCATTCACCCTATAGTGGCAAAAGAATTGCAGGGCATGGCGGGCACGCTAATAAAGGGTCCCCCATGTCATTCACACCATACCTACCACCGCTGATCATGTTCACGATTACGGTTGTTGTCGTGGGATTATGTTTTTTGCCCGCGACCTATGAACGAAAAACGCCTTTGTTAAACTTCTATTGGGTTGGCCTGTGGATCTTCATCGGCCTGATCGCGGCGATCGCTGGCGGCGAACAAACCGTGATGTTAGCCGGGATGGAATCGCCGGAACTCGCTCTACGTTTGCAAACATCTGTGTCTGTTTGCTTTGTCTTCTTCGTCGTGTTTGCGTGGTTCCGACTCAGCGGTGCGGCCTTAATGTTTGGCCTCCGCCGTCTCGTTGTTTGGGCTCGCTAACGCGGCTGAGCGCCCGCAAGAGGCAACTGCGTCACAGCTTGCGACGGGTAAGACTGCACCGTCGGCATCGTAGCGGATTGGCGCACATCATCATTTAATCGACCATAAAGGCTCGACTGTTGTGGCGGGCTTTGCGGCTGCCGGATCGACTCCCAACTCACTGGATTATTTGCAGATGACCGCGGCATGACCTGCGTCGGCATCGGCTGAACGGGGGCCTGCGTGTAGGGTTGAGGCTGACGATAGGTCTGCGGTCGCGGCTGTGCTGGGATCATCTGTGGGACCGACGCATATTGACTTTGGACACGGGTTGGCGTGGCGGGGGCAATCGGTTGGCCAATGGGCGGACGGCCTTGATCAGGTTGCGTGTATTGTGGCTGCCCATAAGCAGGCTGATAGGCATTTTGTGTCACGACAGGTCGCACAGTGCGCATTTGCGGCGACTGACGCGCCGGACCACGCGACAGCGTGGGATGAGTCATTTGCGGCTGTGGTCCTGTGTAGCCGCCTAGCGCCGGACGAAAACCCATTTTCGGCGTTAACGGCGCCTGCAAATATTGTCCGGGTACAGCCTGCCTGACAATCTGACGTCCGCGTTGCGCCGTTTGTGTTGTCGCCGCTGGTTTTGGGACAACTGCGGTCCCAACCCGGATAGTATTCGTATTCCCTTCAATCACGCGTGACGAAATCGGCATGGCCGAGTTGCTAACGCCACTAATTGATATGGCGCTGGAGATCGGCGCGCTGATAGAGGATTGAAATTCACAAACACCGGGCGCGCTGGGTGCCGCTTTGACATAATTCCAGCCTCGACATTGCGCGTCCCCTTCACATTGGCTTTCGCAAACATTGGCCGTTGGCACGATCACGGAGTGATAGGGTGTGCCCGGTCGGTATGTCCCAAGGTCAGCCGCGAAGGCAGGCGCTGTGATCAAGGCGACGGTGCAGGAAAGTAAAGTTAGGCGCATGGGGATCTCGCGAGTCGTTTGTCGCAAGAATGGCGCGTTATAGTTAGCGAGCCGTTAACCTTCTTCGAAAGGACAGGCCCAGAGGCCGCAAAACCCTAATGTCCGGCCTGAACGATTGTCGCGAAACTCTCCATCTCCAAGCTCGCACCGCCAACCAAGGCGCCGCCAACATTCGCAAGGCCGAGGATTTCCTCTGCATTCGCGGGTTTAACCGACCCGCCATAGAGAATACGAGGGGCTGCACCGACTGCATCGCGAATCGCCGCATGCATCTCGGCAATATCATCTGCGGTCGCCGTTTTGCCCGTGCCGATGGCCCAAATCGGTTCATACGCGATATCAAACGCGCCCGTCTCTGGTAGGCTTGCCGCCAGTTGCGCGGTGACGACCGCAACAGCGTCCCCAGCGTCCCGTTGATCCAAGCTTTCCCCCACGCAAACAATTGGGCGAAGCCCTTGCCCGATGGCGCGCTCAGCTTTGGCTTTAACACGCGCGTTCGTTTCTCCGGCTGCGCGACGTTCAGAATGGCCGAGAATAACATAAGTCGCGCCCATTTCGGCCAACAAAGCTGCGTCAGTTTCGCCCGTGTGTGCGCCTGCGCCAAATTCTGAGCAATCTTGCGCACCAATCGCGACGGAGGCTTCATCAGCGGCCTCCGTCAGCGCATCAAGAATCAGGTGCGGTGGACAGATCAACATTTCGGCAGACGGCGACGGCACCAATTTGGCGAGTTGTCTCACCTTACTGGCCCAATCCGGGTGACCATTCATTTTCCAATTTGCGGCAATCAGTTGTTTCATGACTCCAATTTGACAAGTTAAACGACTGAACGCAACCGCTTGCGGGCCGTGTTCTGTCTGCTACAGGCTGCCCCTTATGGCTGACGATATTTATGACCGCCCTAAGGGCCCTTTTGCTAAAATCCGGACCATCTTGGTCGGTGTCCTTGTGGGGATGCTGGTACTCGCTTTCGCCGTTTGGGGGATTGAGGACGTCTTCTCGCCCAATAACACGAATGCCGTCGTTAAAGTGGGCGAGGCCGAAGTCAGCCAAACGGAGTTTATGGATAGCTTCAATAATGAAATGCAAAAATTTGCGGAAGAAAATGGCGAAGGGATTACCCCGCAACAAGCCTATGACCGCGGCATCCCGCAACAGCTTATCGGCCAATTTACGCAACAGCTCGCTATTGAAGCGGACGCGGCAGACCTCGGCATTGGCGTCAATAGTCGCGACGTAATGCGTTACGCAGAAGGCATCGATGCCTTCCGCAACGAAATCACACAGGAATTTGACCGACAAGCGTTACAGCAAATTTTAGCGTCGAACAGAATGACCGAAGCGGATTTCGAGAAAGACGTCATCACCGCGCTCACACAGCAACAAACACTGCCTGCCATCATGGGCGGTATTGAAGCGCCCAGTGATTACGCTCAGCGTTACAACACATTCGTCAATGAAATCCGCCGGGCCCGCTTAATCCGGTTCGACTCCGCCGTATTGGAGACACTGCCCGAGCCGACGGACGCAGACCTCAAATCCTATATCGCCACCAATCAAGCCCGTTTTACCGCGCCAGAATATCGACGTTTCTTGATGATCCGGATCGAACCGTTTGATTTCCGTCAGGATATGGAAGTCACAGACGAACAATTACGAGAGCGGTTTGACACGCTTATCGGCGCGGGTGAGCTCGGCGCCGTCGAAACTCGCGATGTCAGCGTCATTTCTGTCGCCACGGAAGATCAAGCCAACAGCGTCGCGGCGCGCCTTTCCACCGGAGAAGATGTCGACGCACTCATTGCTGAATTGGGATTACCCGCAGCCGATCAATTTGATGGCATCAAAGAAGACGCGCTTATCAATCCAGACAGCTCAACTGCCGCATTTGAAGCCGACGAAGGCACTGCCCAAGTCGCACCAACCGGTTTCGGCACATTCGAAGTCATCTATGTGCGGACTGTTTACGCCGCGGACGTGCCCGACTTTGAATCTCTGCGCGAAGAGCTAACAACAGACGTAATCGAAGGCCAAGCGCTGCGCACAATCAATGATTATGAACGCGTCATTGATGATCGTCTCTTGGAAGGGGCCACGATTGAAGAGATCGCAGAGGACCTCAGCGTCCCGCTCTCCTCCTATCCCTATATTGACCGCAACGGCACGACACAGGACGGTGTCCGCCTCTCTGGCTTCACATTGATCCCAGGAATCGCGTCCGACGATATGCTGATGCAATCTGTCTTCACGGCCGACATTGGGTTTGAATCTGACATTATCGCAACATCGAATGGTGGTCTGGCTATTCTGCGCGTGACGGACACAATCGATAGCACCCCAAAAGCTTTTGCTGACGTGCGTGAGCAAGCTTCACAGCTTTGGAAAGCGGAACAAGTGTCTGATGCGATGACGAAAAAGGGCGTCGCCTTGGCCAAACGCATACGTGAGGGCGAGAGCCTAGAGGCATTGGCGACGGAACTGGGCGTTCAGATCGAAGAAATTGCTCTGCAGCGCGCCGCGCCTCCGAATAATGTATCGCCAGCGGTTTTGGTCAGCTTGCTTGACGGCGATATCGGCGATGTTGCGCGCGGCGTCAGTCGAACCCCGAATGGCTACGAAATCGCAGTCTTGGACACAATTTCTAATGCGGGTGAACGTTTGGGCGGACAGATGCTCGATATTATCCGTGGGCAAGTCTCAGAGCAAATCGCGATTGATATTAGCCGCGCCTATCAAGACGCTATTCTGGCCGATAAACCACAAATGTATTTTGACGATCAAGTGCGCGCCGCGCTCAATCTCGACGCCGCGAACTAATCTTCTACGGTCAAGAGCATGACCCCGACGCTTGAGCCAACGCGAGACGCCTTCCGCACCTCTGAGAGCCCGCAAATTGTTTTCGCGCGCGTGATCAATGATATCGACACGCCCGTGTCGGCTTTCATCAAGGCCGCACTCGGCAAGCCTTACGCATTTTTGTTCGAGTCCGTGCAAGGCGGCGAGCAACGCGGCCGGTTTTCATTCTTCGGCTTTGACCCAGATTTGATCTGGCGCAGCAATGGCGAAGAAGCGTCCCTGTCACGCGATGGTTCGTCATATAACGCCATGTCAGGTCCGCCGCTGGAGGCGCTCCGTGCTCTGATCGCAGAGTGCGCTTTCGATCTGCCCGATGACCTCCCGCCGATGACGGCCGGGCTATTTGGTTATTTGGGCTATGATATGATCCGCCATGTCGAAGTCCTCGCGATGCCCAATCCCGACCCCATCGGCACACCGGACGCGATCATGGTTCGGCCCCGGACCGTCTGTATTTTCGACCAAGTGAAACAAGAGATCATCGTGGCGGCGCTCGTCCCGCCCGGCGGCGGATATGATGACGCCGTGGCGCGAATCAAAGCCACGATTACGGACCTTGTTGGCCCCACGCCCGCGTCTCCAAGCTCAACCGTCCAAATTCCAGACATAACGCCGACCCTCGGGACAGCGCTGCCGGCCTTTGCGAAACGGGTCGAAGCGGCGCGCGACTACATCCTTGCCGGTGACGTGTTTCAAGTCGTGATTGGTCAGCGTCTTTCCGCCCCTATGGTTGCGAGCCCCTTTGCGCTCTACCGCGCGCTGCGCCGCATGAACCCCTCGCCTTTTCTCTATTTTCTCGACTTTGACGATCACCAAATCGTTGGCAGCAGCCCCGAAATCCTCGTGCGTCTCCGCGATGGTGTTGTCACCATAAGGCCCATTGCCGGGACTCGACCCCGTGGGAAGACAGCCCTTCAAGACATTGAAAATGAACAAGACCTTTTGGCTGACCCGAAAGAATGCGCCGAACATTTGATGTTACTCGACTTGGGCCGAAACGATGTTGGGCGCGTTGTAAAACCCGGGACCGTGCGGGTCACAGAACGCTCCCTCGTCGAGCGTTATAGCCACGTCATGCATATCGTCTCCAACGTGGAAGGTGACATTCAAGACGGGCTGGATTGTATTGACGCTTTGATGGCGGGCTTCCCGGCTGGGACTGTGTCCGGCGCACCAAAGGTTCGTGCCATGGAAATAATCGACGAGTTGGAAGATGAAAAGCGCGGCATTTATGCGGGCGCGGTCGGCTACATCAGTGCCAATGGCGATATGGATACAGCCATCGCGCTCCGGACCGGAATTGTGAAAGACGACACGCTACATGTCCGGGCTGGCGCGGGGATTGTTCTCGACTCAACGCCCGAATATGAGTGGGCCGAGACCAAGCATAAGGCCGCCGCTCTCTTCAAAGCGGCGGAGCAAAGCGTCCGGTTTGATCGGAATTAGACACTAGAGACTGTGATGCCTAAAGTGGCCGTTGGTAAAATCCATCTCTAGGTGCGTCTTTTGCCGTTGCCCGCATAACGGCGGGTCCGCCTGCAGCTAAGGCCAATCGCATCTTCCGACCAGAACTGGCGCCAACACGCCCGTCCCACGCCTGTGGACCCTTGCGTCGCAACACTTCGCCGATTTCACGGTAGACCTTTAGCGCCGCGCTAATCGCCCAGGCACAACGAAATGGCAGGTGGCGAATGCCTGTTCGAGCGGAGGCATAATAGCCTTCCGCCACATCGAGGAGGCCCATGGCTGCATCATGCGCGGCGGGCCAGTTTTGGGGCAGCATGAGCAAATCTGGAGCAATAGGAGCGCCATTCGACATTAGGAGGTCTTGCGGCACGAATATGCGGTCCGCTTTCGCGTCATCAATCACATCGCGCGCGATATTGGTCAGCTGAAAGGCGAGGCCTAGATCGCAGGCCCGGTCGAGCGTCGGGTCATCGCGCACGCCCATGATCATCGCCATCATCACGCCGACAACGCCCGCAACATGATAGGAATAATCGAGAATATCATCGACGGTGCGGTAGACGCGCTCTTCCGCATCCATTTCGAACCCTTTGAGAAGTTCAAATGCATGGGCGTGTGGGATCGCATTTCGCGCCATGACTTTCGCCAAACCCTGAAAGATCGGATCTGTCGCGTCCCCCGCGAGCGCTTCGGTCGTTTGGGCGCGCAGAACATTAAGGCGCTCCGCCTGTCCGTCACGGTAATCGAGGGTCTGCCCATGCCCCATTTCCTGCCCGTCAATTACATCATCGCAATAGCGGCACCACGCATAAAGCATGGAGGCATCGTCTCGAATACGAGGCGGTAGAACCTTAGAGGCCAGCGCAAAACTCTTACTACCCGCCTTGATCGAGGCGCGGCCTTGCTGCGCCAGCGCGTCAGTCATTTAGGCAGTTTGTCCGCGCAAACGCGCCCGTGCTGTGTCCGCCCCCATTAGGGTCAAAAGCGGCCCCATTTGCGGTCCATTGTTTCGACCCGTTAGGGCCTTACGCAATGGCATAAACAGCCCTTTGCCCTTCCGATCCGTATTATCTTTCAGTTTGCGAATAAGCTCAGACCAATCGGCCTCGTCACTTAAAAGCTCAGCCGCCGTATCGCAGAACGCTTTGTCGTCCGCGTCAATCACGCCCGCCATGGGCGCGTAGAGTGCCGCGTTCCATCCGGCCGCATCATCGACAACTTCTACATTGTCACGAATCGCCAGCCAGAAGGCTTCGCCGCCATGCACGCCGAGCGCATCAAGCCGCTCTTTGACGACAGCGTAAGGCGTTTCGTGCAAAATCTTCGCGTTGAGAGCCCGCAGCTCAATATCATCAAACCGCGCAGGCGCCCGACCGATCTTATCGAACGAAAATTCGTCGGCCAATTCTTTAATCGCAAACCGTTCTTCAACGGGGTCAGACGTCCCGATTTTAGCGAGGAGAGAGAGGATTGCCATCGGCTCATAGCCCTCTTCGCGGAGCTTCTTCATGGAAAGCGACAAGTCTTCAAACCGCTTGGATAGCTTTCCGCCATCACGGTCCACCAGCAGCGGCGTATGCGCGAAAATTGGCTCTGTTCCGCCGAGCGCATGGAATATTTCGATCTGCGCGCCGGAATTAGTGACATGGTCTTCGCCACGAATGACGTGGCTGATCTTAGCATCAATATCATCGACCACGCTCGGGAGCGTGTAGAGGAACGTGCCGTCGCCCCGGATCAAGACTGGGTCCGAAATACTGCTCGTCTCAATCGATTGCTCGCCGCGCACCATATCGACCCAACTGACGGTCTTACCCGACAGTTTAAACCGCCAGTGTGGCTTACGACCTTCGGCTTCATAAGCGGCTTTTTGATCCTCTGTCAGATCAATCGCGCGACGGTCATAAATGGGCGGCTTGCCTTGAACGCCTTGCAGCTTACGCTGACGGTCTAGCTCTTCCGACGTGTCATAGGCCGGGTAAAGAAAGCCTGCTTCTTTAAGTTTCTCCGCGGCGTCTTCATAAAGGTTAAAGCGTTTCGACTGGCTGAACGTCTCTTGCCAATGCAGGCCGAGCCACGTCAAATCGTCCCGGATCGCATCTTCGTTTTCTTGTGTCCCGCGGGCCACATCCGTGTCGTCGATCCGGAGGATAAAGACGCCGCCAGTGCTTTTGGCGTGCAGAACATTCATCAACGCCGTACGGACATTGCCGACGTGAAGTTTACCGGTGGGGCTTGGCGCGAAGCGGACGCGCGTTTGTGCGTTTGGCGTTGTCATAACAGGGATCAATCGTCGAAACGGTCGCGGTAGCGATTGGTGATCGGATAGCGGCGGTCACGGCCAAAGTTCTTCGAGCCGATTTTAACGCCGGGTGGGGCTTGCCGTCTCTTATATTCAGCAATGTAAAGCAAGCGTTGGATGCGCACGACGTCGTCCCGTGAGTGACCGCGCGCGACAATAGCCTCGACGGGGAGCTCCTGTTCAATCAGTCCCATCAAGATATCGTCGAGCACCGGATAGTCCGGCAGGCTGTCGCTATCCTTTTGGTCGTCCCGTAATTCGGCGGACGGGGGTTTAGTGATGATGCGCTCAGGGATTGGGGCATCACCACCCAATAAGTCATCGGGCCTATTCTCATTGCGCCAATTACACAGGGCGAACACTTCGGTTTTATAGAGGTCTTTGATCGGATTATAGCCGCCGGACATATCGCCATAGATGGTCGCATAACCGACCGCCATTTCGCTTTTATTGCCCGTCGTGACGAGCATCGGCCCAAATTTGTTGGACAATGCCATCAACGTCAGGCCGCGAACGCGCGACTGGATATTCTCTTCCGTCGTATCTTCCTCCAGCCCGTCAAATAGCGGGGCGAGCATGTCGGCAAACGCGTCACGCGCTGGCGCAATCGCAATGATGTCGTAACGGACACCGATCTGTTCGGCGCAGAGCTTTGCATCTTCTAAACTATCAGATGAGGTGTATTCACTCGGCATCATCACGCACCAGACGCGGTCCGGGCCAAGCGCATCCGCGGCAATCGCCGCACAAATGGCGCTATCAACGCCGCCTGACAGGCCGAGCACAATTTGCTTGAAGCCATTCTTGTTCACATAATCGCCGAGACCCAGACAACAGGCGCGCCAATCCGCTTCTAACCCGGAGAGGTGGGACTCGATTTTGGCCGAGACGCAGGTCCAGGTGCCGTCAATTTTCTTCCAATCGGAAACATCATAGTCTTCAACGAAACTTTTGAGTGATTGCACGATCGTGCCGTCCGCCGCCATCGACCAACTTGATCCGTCGAAAACAAGCTCATCTTGTCCGCCGATTTGATTGACATAGACGAGCGGCAGCCCCTCATTAAACACCTTCTCGCCCAGCGCTGCTGTCCGCTCCGCATGGGCCGTTCGGCGCCACGGGGACCCATTGGGCGAGAGCATAATCTCTGCGCCTTGATCCGCGAGGTAATCCGCCACACCTGGCTGCCACAAATCTTCACAAATCGGCAAGCCGATCGTCACGCCTTTAAACAGGATTGGTTCAGGCAAAGGGCCGCGTGAAAACACACGCGCTTCATCAAAGACACCATAATTCGGGAGATGATGTTTCGCCCGTATATGTTTGATTTCGCCCGCTTCTAACCATAGGGCCGCGTTATAAAGCTGGCCCTCCATTTGCCATGGAGAAGTGAGCAAAATCGTCGGCCCGCCAACTGTTTTAGCGGCCAATCGAAGACAGGCTTTACGGCAATCTTCAATCACCGTTGGACGCAAAACGAGGTCCTCTGGCGGATAGCCAATAATCATCAATTCGGGGAAGATCGCAATATCCGCGCCGTCCGTTTTCGCGCGCGCATAGCCCGCCTCCATCATCGCCTCATTGCCCCAAATATCCCCGACGACAGGGTTGAGTTGGCAGGATGCTATACGGAGGCGGGTTGTCATAGGTCTGTTCTAGGTGGACTCGGGCATCGCGTCTATATCGGCGCAGGGTTTTGATTAGCGATATTGAGGCACGCCACGCTCAACTATCAGCGGTTCTGAAACTGTAAACCGACGACCCTCTCGCCAGAGGTTCGTTCTGATTGTCACAATGACACGTTCATCGCTCTGACGCTCGACGGATAGAACTGAATGCGCAATCCGATCAATTAGTGCAGCGGAACCGATCTTGCCGATATTTCCCGCGATGACCCCAGAAATATCGACTGTAACCGCGTCTTTGTCGGCGCCATATGTAACAGAACAGATCCAAGCGATGTTTTTAGTATATTGTGCCGTCACCAGCTCGGACCAGATTACTTTCCCAGCTGTGCCGCCAAGCTGCGCATCAGCTCAATGTTCTTATTCATCGAATGCGTGCCCACTTCATCGGCGAACATGAACTCACGGTCGGCCGCATTCTTGGCGATCACGATGTTCGTCTTTGGGTCGATGTAGATATATTGGCCGTAGATCCCGACGGCGAAGTAATCCTGATTGGCCGGCATCGGCACCCACCATTGATAGCCGTAGCCCACGCCCCTGTCAGACATGGCGGGCGCGGAATGCACCGTGGATTGCGCGACCCAATCGGCGGGGATGAGTTGCTCACCCTTCCACGCGCCCATTTGTAAGAATAGCTGCCCAAACTTGGCGTAATCGCGCGCCGTCAGGTTGAGACCGCCGAGCGCAAAGGCGACGTCTTTGCCATCGACCAAGTAATAAGGCTGTTGGCGGAAGCCGAGCGGGCTGTAAGTGTCCTCCCACAGGTCATGTAAGGTTCGGCCTGTCGCCTTGCGCAGCGCCCACGCCGCGACATGGGTGTCCATGGACACATACTGCCAATCTGTTCCCGGCTCAAATTGACGCTCCATCAGCGTTATTGTATATTTGTCTAATGATCCGCCGAGCGCGATCGTCCGTCCCATTTTATTAATGTCGGACTTTTGGTCCAGATAGTCCTCATTATAGCGGATGCCGCTACTCATATTCAGAATATTGCGGAGGCTCGCGCCTTCATAGGCTGTGCCTTTAAGTTCTGGGACATAGGTCGTGACCTCGTCATCTAGGCTCGCGATATCGCCGTCTTCTAAGGCCTTACCGTAGAGGCCCGACATAAAGGACTTTGCAACAGACCAGCTGATCCGGCGATCATCCACGCCTGTCCCTCGATAATAGCTTTCGTGAATAATTGTGCCGTCACGGACAATGACGAGAGACGTTGTATCCAACTCATCAAGAACGTCTGCGAGAGATCGTTCTGTTCCCGCAATATCGACTGTGTCTGGAATGGCGACCGTGTTGACGGCCCAGTCATCAGAAATCGGGACATTGAGCGGATGGACCAAGAACCCTCGATCCATATTGGAGAAGTTATCAACGATCTTATCGGCATCGAACATGGTGTTGACGGCTGACAGACGTTTGATCTCGTCACCCTTGGTTAGGAAAAGCCCAACCCCCAGAAGCAAAACAGCCCCGACAATGATCAGGATGATTTTCAAAAAACGGTTCATAAAGTCCCCTCAATCTGAGCGGCCGCTCTGACGGCGGCGAGCCCATCCTCTCCTGTGGCCAGTGGCCGTTCCCCGTCAAGGCAAGCGCGAACAAAACAATCAAAGGCGGCGGCGAGATTGTCCTGCACATGTGGGCGCGATCCAAAGTCAGCGTCCAGCGTAAAAGGCGTGTCATGACGCAGCGTTTTCTGCCCAAAATCAATCTCAATTGTGCCATTCGGGTAACGCAGAACCCAACGCCGATCGAGGTCAGCATCACGCGATGCGGAGAGATAGGCCGTCATCTCGCCAAATCCGGCTTCGGCGCGAACCTCATCCAATTCATCCGAATAAAGACGTTTCGCCATTTCCGTATTGATCCAGTCCGGCGTGCCATAGAGCGCGCACAGCAGATCAAGATCATGCACCATCAGATCCATCACGACACTGGCGTCGAGATTACGGGTCGCGCGCGGCGTGTGGCGGACAATATTGATTTGAAGAGGACGAGCTTTGATATCGTGAAGACCAATGGCCTGTGTCACAATCCGTTCCTGATGCCCGACTTGAAGAACGCGTCCCGCTTTATCTGCGGCGCTCACGATCTGCTCAGCTTGATCAACAGAAGATGCCAACGGTTTTTCGACCAACAAATGGCACCCATGATCCAAACCCACTAACGCGGCGTCCATATGAAAGCTCGCGGGAACAGCGATAATCAAAGCGTCTGAAACTTCTGCCAACGCGGACAGGCTGTTGAAAGCCGCCGCATCATATTTACCTGCAAGGGCTTCCGCTGTTTCTATATTTCGATCAAATACACCGCTCAATATAGCGCGATCATGGGCAAAGACTTTCCCGGCGTGGTAACCCGCAAAGACCCCGGCACCAACGACTCCAACCTTCAAATATCCGCTCATGCGGACCTCTTACGGGGGGAGAGTTTTAGAACAAGAACAGTTTTCCATTGAGAACCGATTCGGCGCATTTCACGTGATTCTGACCCTAAATTCGGGGCTGAAGGTGGGGTTGAGGGGCTAAAATCAGCTTATACAGCTGAAAAACCCCGCTTTTGCTGGCATTTTCGTGACACGGGTCGCGAATTGAGTAGAGTCTGCATAACAGCTCTGGGCACGTCGCCGCAGAGTAATCCATCGAAGGAGTTCCCCGATGAATAAAAAAGATCTCGTCGCTAAACTGGCCGACCATTGCGACACGAGCCAATCTGCTGCGGGCGATATGCTCAACGGCACGCTAGAAATCATCACAGCTGAACTTAAAGCCGGCAACGAAGTTAATCTTCCTGGCTTTGGCAAGTTCATCGCCAAGCACCGCCCATCCCGCAAGATGCGCAACCCGCAAACAGGCGCAGAAATGATGAGCAAGGCGAAGACCTCCGCTCAGTTCAAGCCAAGCATCGGCCTGAAAGACCTCTAGGTCTAAGTCAGTTTAACACGGTTTAGCCGCTCCGAGATATCGGGGCGGCTTTTTTTTGACCTCAAGACGGGAGATATAATGAGCGAGCAGCCGAAAATTCAGGATGTTAGTATTTCCGACCTGATGGAGGATATCCTTGGATTCGGGGCGCGAACCTTTCGCTCGATCCAAGCAACCTTTATGTCGCCGCGCCGCTATTTTGAAGCCGCGAAACAGCCCGATTGGGGCGGGATATTTTCGCCCAGTGTTCGCATCTACCTTGGACTGATCGCAATTTCAGCGGTTTTCCGTTTCGCTTTTACGGGGGAAAATGGTGTCATGACCACCCTTTACGAACAACAATTCATCCAAATGTTTGACCAAATCGAAATTGACCAAGGGCGACGCCCAGAGATTACAGAAAAGGAAATGGCGATGAATGTGCTACGTTACTATTTCCCTCTGACTCCCTTCATCGCCCTCCCCCTCTTTATGGTCGTCGGGTTCATGTTCCGCAGCTTTGGTGAACCGCTCAACGCCGTGGTCAGAATTCGTTATGTCTTCGCCTGTATGATTCCTGCCACGCTCACCATGACGGTGTTTTCTTTGAGCATGGCGCTTTTGCCATCGACCCTCACCGAACGCCTCTCACTGGTGGGGCTAGGCCTCACCCTTATCCTCGTTTACATCACGGCTTATAGGGGTGCATTTTCAGCTGAGATGACGTCACGCGCGGCAAAATTCGGGCGAGCGATCGGCCTCTCTGCACTCATTTTGGTCGCGATGATGCTCGCTTCCATTATCGCGCTTATGGTCGCAATTATCATTGCCTTCCATCAGGCTGCAAAAGCAGGCTTGCTGTAATTAGACGGCCAGTTTTGCGTCGTCTGCCTTGCGATAGCTGTTTAATTCTTCGGCAATCAAAAAGGCTAGCTCAAGCGCTTGGTCCGCATTAAGGCGAGGATCGCAATGCGTATGATAACGCGATGACAGATCTTCCTCGCGTACAACTCGCGCCGAACCACCGACACATTCCGTCACGTTCTGCCCGGTCATCTCAAAATGCACACCACCCGGCCAGCATCCTTCGCTATGCAAAACCTGCATAAAGGTGCGAACTTCGCTCATGATATGATCGACGGGGCGCGTCTTATAGCCTGACGCGGTCTTGACCGTATTGCCGTGCATCGGGTCACAAGACCACACGACATGTTTGCCAGCAGATTTGATGGCGCGTGCCAAGGTTGGCAAACCTTTGGCCACCTTGTCGTGACCGTAACGACAAATGAGGGTCAGCCGTCCCGGTTCATTGTCGGGGTTTAACACATCGGTCAGGCGGATAAGTTCGTCGGGATCCAGCCCCTCGCCGACTTTCATCGCGATCGGGTTTTCAATACCGCGGAAGAATTCGACATGGGCATGATCCAGCTGCCGCGTGCGGTTCCCGATCCATAGCATATGCGCCGACGTGTCATACCAGCGTCCCGTCGTACTATCGATCCGGGTCATCGCCTCTTCGTAGCCGAGTAATAAACCTTCATGAGAGGTATAATAATCTGTCGCAGCCATTTGCGGCGTCGACTGCGGGGTCACACCACAGGCTTCCATAAAGTCGAGGGCGTCGCTGATTGTATCACACAACTCTTCGTAACGCTGGCTCACAGCCGTGTCTGACACGAAGCCCAAGGTCCACTTATGGATATTGCGGAGATTGGCGTAACCACCCGAGGAAAAGGCGCGCAGCAAGTTCTGGGTCGACGCGGATTGACCATAGGCTTTAAGCAGCCGCTCCGGGTCTGGAATGCGCGATTCTGGATTGAAATCCATGCCGTTAATATTGTCGCCGCGGTAGCTCGGAAGCGTAATCCCGTCGCGCACTTCGATGGGCGAGCTGCGCGGTTTGCCGAATTGCCCGGCAATCCGACCGACCTTCACCACGGGCTGACCGCCACCATAGGTCAACACAACGGCCATTTGCATCATGATACGGAACATATCGCGCAGATTATCGGGATGGAATTCTTTGAAGCTTTCCGCACAGTCGCCGCCCTGCAATAGAAAAGCCTTGCCCATCGCCACATCCGCCAAGCGGGATTTCAACCGGCGCGCTTCGCCTGCAAATACGAGCGGTGGATAGCCGCCCAACGTTTTTTCGACCGCGGCGAGCGCGTCGGCGTCCGGGTAATCATTCGGAATGTGCAAAGCGGGCTTAGTGCGCCAGCTGGACGGGGTCCATTTTTGCATGATGCGGTGTCCTGTCTTATCTCGGCGCATCCTTGTGCCGCGCCGAAGCGCGTCTCTAGCAATATTTTGCGTGCACCGACAACAATGGATGGCTGTCTATTGCAGATTGAGTTTAGGGCGTTGTCGTCTCGGGTTGCAGTGAAGCGAACGGACGGTCTTTGGTTACAGCCTGTCGTTCCGCCGTCGCAAATAATACGGCGTCTGGTTTGTAGGCCAGAACCTCATCCAATGTGACCGTTCTTAAATGGGCGCCATGATGAATTCTGATAATTTCAGAATAGCTCGGACGGAAATGTCCGGTCATGATATCCGCAAAACTATCGCCGACAATTACCAATGTCCCTTGTGGCGCGGCCTTCGTGCCCAAAATACGGATTGTCGAGAATTGGCTCGGATCCGGCGTTCCATCGTCCTGGAGCGTGATAAATTCAAAGAAACCCCGACGCGTCAGCGGAAAATTCATCACCTTATAAGTGGGTTCTCGGGTCGTTTCGAAGCCTAACATGGCTTCCAAATCGCGAACACGGTTACGAGATTGAGCCACAGGTGGCCCGGGAAGAAAGCGCGGGCGTGTAATCGATGGATCAAGCGCATCCATTATCGCCATCGCCAAATCATACGTCCCGTCTGAGGTCCAATGCGTATCACCAAGTAAAAAGGTCTGTTTTCCCCGCGCTTTCGCGGATTGAACAAGAGGTTCAGCGTCAATTAGCCCCGTCTGCTGAACATTAGAATGATTATGGAGGACCGTTCTAAACCGACGCTCTCCTTCTGACCAGTCGACAGGCTTTTTTTCCGGGTAAACCCTCACCTTATCAACGGCAACAAATGCGGCGAATGAAATGCTCTTTGCCGCCAATGCCGCTTTAACCTCAGTCAAAGAGTCGACCCACGTTTGAACATCGGACTCATCCCAACGCCCATTGCCTTCAAATTCATCTCGGTAAGCGACGCTGTTTAAGAAGAGCCAGCCGTCTTGACCGATAGCAACTTGCGGCGGATTTTCGCCGAGATTATCGCGAATTTTCCGGGCTACTCGGATCAAAACCATCCGAAAGCCAAAGTTATCCTCGAGATAAGCGTCAAATTCAGTTGTAAAACTCCTTGCATCCCCTTGAAAGGACGGCATTTCTGCTAGCACGCGCTTCTCCGTTGTACTGATCCCGTCGGACCCTCGCACCGCGTTCACCGCAAAGCCCAGCGCGGGGACAAGGAAGGCGACAAGTAAACTAATGACGGCGATATTTCTGATCCAACGGGTCATATCAGAACCGGAAGTAGAGGAAGGGTTGGTGGGTTGTCGAGGCGACGGCTGCAAAACAGAATGTGGCGAGCACGCCTATCAAGCTCCACTGGATCGTAGCCCTAACGGGTGCAGGCGTCGGAATGCGCGCGCCGACATTTTTCCACCCATCCCATGCGAAAAGAATACCGAACCCCATCGCAAAGGTTGCGCTAGACGGAACCTCAATCATCACATCGCCTCCCGGCAAAAGTGCCCGCCAATAGGCTACGGCATGGGCCAGATTATCCGCTCTGAATAACACCCACCCCAGCGCCACAAAGAGAACCGTATAGGCCACACCGACAATCCGCGGAATTTTCGGCAAGGCCAATCGTTGGGCCAGACGTTCGCCCGTCAAGAACGTGCCGTGCCACAGGCCCCATAATAAGAATGTCCACGCGGCGCCGTGCCACAAGCCGCAGAGAACAAAGACGATAAAGAGGTTGCGGTAGGTTTTGAGTTCACCCGCTCTTGATCCTCCGAGCGGAATAAAGAGATAGTCGCGGAACCAGCGCGACAGCGTCATGTGCCACCGCCGCCAAAATTCGCGGAAAGACGCCGCACTATAAGGATGTTCAAAGTTACGCGGCAATTCAAAGCCAAAGATACGGCCGAGGCCAATCGCCATGTTTGAGTAGCCCGCAAAATCGTAGTAAATTTGCAGCGTAAAGGCCGCCAGGCCGAGCCACGCAGCCCCGGGCGCTAAGGTCGCAGCGTCCGCACTAAAAGCGGCGTCCGCAATTCGCGCCACGCTATCCGCGATGAGAACCTTCTGCGCTAGTCCCAGCATAAATAGTCGCGTGCCGTCGCAAAAGCGGTCCCACGTCTCATTTCGTTGCGCGATTTGATCTCGGATTTCGTCCCACCGAACAATCGGCCCCGCGATCAATTGCGGGAACATGCTAATATAAAGGCCTGTGCGCAGGGGGTTTCTGGCGGGCTTTGAGCCTCGCGCCACATCGACGAGCAGGCTCATCGCTTGAAAGGTGAAAAACGAAATGCCGAGCGGGAGGCGCGGCTCAATCCGCGCAAAGCCCAAGGTCTCTGTAATCAAGCCCATATATTTAAAGGCAACCAGCAGGCCGAGATTGGCGGCAATCCCGATGGCCAGCCACGGCTTGCGGTTCTTCGCGATCTTGTGAGAGAACTCATGGTTCATCACGATGGAGATCAGCAGAAGCGCGAGCCCCATCCCCTCGCCCCACGCATAGAAGAACAGGCTCGCCGCCAACAGCAGCACATTGCGCGCATTACGTCCGCGCAGCACGAAATAGAGCGCGACGACTATCGGCAGGTAGAAAAACAGGAATGTGACGGATGCGAAGTTCATGTCAGACCCGAACGCGCATAACAGCCGCACCGCGCGGGGCAAGAGCCGCTGTTAGAGGATCATGCTACGAATAGCATAGGCCACCGTTCCAACGACCGCGACACCCGCCAGCCACAAGCCGACAAACCACGCTCCGCGCTTTAGCCAATTCTTCTCAGACACTAGTGATAGCCCTCATCCGGATCGGTCTTCCCCCGGAACACATAATAAGCGTAGGCCGTATAGCCCAAAATCAAGGGGAGGAGGACGACCGCACCAACAAACATGAATATCTGTGAGTTATAAGGCGTTGCTGCGTCCAGAATGGTCACGTCCGGCGGAATCAAGTCCGGGAAGATTGAAATGCCCAACCCGACAAAGCAGAGCGCAAACAGGACAAGCGATAGGATAAAAGGGCGATATTCATGGCGATGCGTCCGAAGCGAGCGAAACATCAAAATTGTTATAACGAGGACCGCGATCGGAATCGGTGCGCTAATCAACAACCCGGGCATTTCAAACCAGCGGTAGTAATAAACACTGTCGAGGAAAGGCGTCGCGAGACTCACCGCCGCGATGCAGACCATGGTTCCAAGGCCAAAGCCCCACGCCAGTTTTCGCGCCTGGTCTTGTACAGGCCCTTCGGTTTTCATGATCAACCATGTCGCGCCGAGCAGCGCATAGCCAATCACAACGGCGGCGCCACAAAGTAGCGAGAACGGCGTGAGCCAGTCCCACCACCCGCCCGCATAGGCGCGGCCTGACACTTCGACGCCCTGCACGAGCGCGCCTAAGGCAATGCCTTGCGAGAATGCGGCAACGATTGACCCGCCAATGAAGGCCGCATCCCAATATTTAAGCCAGCGTGTCGTCCGCCAGCGATATTCAAACGCAACGCCCCGAAAGACGAGCGCCAGCAGCATCGCGATAATCGGAACATACAGCGCGGGCATAATAATGGCGTATGCCATCGGGAAGGCGGCGAATAATCCACCGCCGCCCAGCACCAGCCATGTCTCATTCCCATCCCACACCGGCGCAACCGTGTTCATTAGGAGGTCGCGGTCCCGCTTTTCAGGATAAAAAGGATAGAGAATACTAAGCCCTAGATCGAACCCATCTAAAACCACATAGATGAAAACAGCGAGCGCGAGGAGGATAGCCCAGCTGTAGGCGAGCCACGGGACGATTTCCATGATTTAGTCCTCTCCCTCTTCCTGCGCTTTAGTTTGTTGCGCAGGCGTTGTGCCTGACGTGCGGATCGGACCGTCCGTTTCGGTCATGCCCTCCTCGCCTACTTTTGGTCCGGCTTTCATCAAGCGGAGCAGATAGAAAACGCCCGCGCCGAAGACGAAGAAATAGACAACGATAAAGGCGAGGAGTGAGGCCCCGACAGCGGGAGCCGCGAGCGGGCTGGCGCTTTCGCTCGTGCGCATTAACCCCCAAATCGTGT
Organism: Litorimonas sp.; assembly: GCA_051251645.1. Taxonomy (GTDB): domain Bacteria; phylum Pseudomonadota; class Alphaproteobacteria; order Caulobacterales; family Maricaulaceae; genus Litorimonas. The sequence continues at coordinate 1,188,201 of JBPOEY010000001.1, forward strand.
AGGGCTGTCGCCCGACTTCCGTCGTAATCCAGCCGGCCAGCACAGCCACGAGACCACTGGGCCCCATCAGGAGTGCGGCACGGTGCAGCCAGCGATTGGTGAAGAGCGTTCCGCGAAACCTCGCCCAGAGCGACCATAGACCGACAAACAACATCAGGAAACCGAGCCCAACCATGATTCGAAAAGACCAGAAAACGATGGCGACAGGCGGACGCTCATCCATCGGGATCGTGTCTAATCCATCCATCGGTGCGTTCAGATCATGTTTCAGGATCAGGGAACTCGCTTTGGGAATACCAATGGCATAATCGAGGCGCTGTTCTTCCTCGTTTGGAAGACCGAACAGATAAAGCGGCGCGCCGTCAGGATGGCTCTCATAATGGCCTTCCATCGCCATCACTTTCTGCGGTTGATATTCTAGCGTATTGAGGCCGTGCAGATCACCCAGCACGATCTGTATAGGCGCGACAATCGCTGCCATCCACATTGCCATTGAGAACATGGTCTTCACGCCCTCATGCTTGGCATCATTGCCGTGTTGTTTCAGCAAATGCCATGCACCGACCCCGCCAATGATAAAGGCGGTGGTGAGGTAGGCCGCCGTCAATGTGTGCGCGAGACGGTAAGGGAAGCTCGGGTTGAAGATGATCTCAAGCCAATTGACGGGCACGAACTGTCCGTTGGCGGCAATGGCGAAGCCTTGCGGTGTATGCATCCAGCTATTCACCGACAGGATCCATGTCGCCGACAGCGCCGTGCCAAAGGCCACCATGGCACACGCGAACATATGCAGCCCCGGCCCCACGCGCGACCGTCCAAACAACATGATACCCAAGAAACCCGCCTCTAAGAAGAAGGCTGTCAGAACTTCATACGCCATCAGCGGCCCAATCACGGGTCCAGCCCGATCAGAAAAGACCGACCAATTGGTCCCGAACTGATAGCTCATGGTGATACCGGACACGACGCCCATGGCGAAGGTGATGGCGAAAATCTTCACCCAAAAGTTAAACAGGGTCAGATATTTCTCGTTTTTCGTTCGCAGATAGAGCGCATTCAGAACGGCGAGATAGCTCGCGAGACCAATTGTGAAAGCCGGGAAGATAAAATGAAACGCGATCGTGAAAGCGAACTGAATTCGCGCCAAAAGGATCGCATCAAGATTCTCAAACATGCTTTTGCTTACATGAATTACAGGCTAAGAGTCGCGACAATCTGGCCCAACTATGCATCAAAAATGCAAAGCTGGCTCCCGTTTCCATCGGAAAGCGGTCTAGTCCCGTAAGAACAATATGACCCAAACCATCCCGCTTTCCACTTGGCTGATCTGTTACGCCGCCACGCTCTTCGTTTTCCTTATCGTCGATTTGCTCTGGCTCGGTCTGGTCGCGAAAGACTTCTACGCCGGACAGCTCGGCAGTTTAATGGCCGAAAATGTTCGGTGGGGTGTCGCGATATGTTTTTACGCGCTCTATATTGTCGGCATCCTGATCTTCGCCAGCCACCACGGATTATCAGGCGGGAGTATCGGCAAGGCCGCGCTTTACGGCGCGATGTTCGGTTTTTTCTGCTACGCGACCTATGACCTGACAAACCTCGCGACTTTAGAAGGCTGGCCCGTCAAGATGGTCGTCGTGGACATTGTCTGGGGCACCGGGCTGACCGCCACCTGCGCCGCAGGTGGGGTCTGGATTACACGACTTGTCACCGGAAGCTGATCATCGCGCGCGAGCTTACTCAATCGGCGCGCCGAAGATATCCAACTCAATCACGTCACCCTTCCCGGTCTCCGTCGCGAAAGTTTGCGTCGGTCCAAACTGCGTGTCCTTATCGCCAACCACGACATAGACAAACGCGTCTTCATTCAAATAGTCCCGCGCGATGCGTTGAAATTCATCCGCCGTCATCTCGACCAGCTGCGCTTGTTCTTCTTCGACATAGCGGTCTGACAATCCAAGACGGCTAATTTCAGATAGGGTGCCGAGTTTTGCGCCGAGACTTTCAAACGCCAACGCTGAGGCCTTGATGATCTTTTGCTGTGTCGTCTCGACCGCTGGCGCGTCCAGCGTGTCTGGATAGTTGCGCACCATGTCTCGGATCGTTTCGAGAGACCCTTGTGTTGCATTCGACCGAACACTTGTGCTGATGGTGAAAGGCCGTTCGACCGTATTGCGCGGCACGAAAGAGCCCGCGCCGTAAGTGTAGCCTTTTTCGATGCGTAAAATCTGCGCGAGATCGCCCGCAATGCCGCCGCCAAGCTTCTCATTGGCAAATTGAATTTTCTTAAAATCCGGATGACTCGAATCAGGCACAAGCGCGCCAATCCGCAAAACGGACTGCTTCGCCCCCGGAACATCAATGAAGACCACGCGGCCTGCATAATCCTGCGCCGGGACTGTATACTCTGGACGCTTGCTCGCCGAGGGGCTTAACGCGGCCGCAAGACCAGAAACAGCCGCCTCCGCCGTATCCGGATCAATATCGCCAGCAATATGGAACCGCGCGGGCGCGCTGAGAACATCCCCATGCGCGCGCTTCAAATCATCCATCCTAAGCGCGGTGACACTCTCCGCATTTCCGCCGCCGGGACGCCCCATCGGATGCGTATCGCCATAGATCAAACGGTCATAGGCCAATGCTGCGATCGCGCGTGCATTGCCTTCACGCCCTTTAATGGATGTCAATTGTGCCGACTTTACTCGCTCAAAGTCGGACTCTTGCCAACGCGGGTCGGTTAAGACTTCTTCGACCAGTGCCAACGTCTTTTCAAAATTTCGCGCCAAGCTGGTCGCCCGGACCGTCAAAGAGTCAGACCCCGCCGATACCGAAATGCCCGAACCGAGCAAGCCGACCGCTTGTTCCCATTCACCCGGCGTTTTGTTCGCCGTGCCTTGGTTCATCAGGTCTGACAGTAAGGCCAACCGACCATTCTGTTCAGGCGTTTCTGTCCAACGTCCGCCGGGCAGCACCATCTCGAACTGAACAAGCGGAATTTCATTGGTCTCAATCCCGCGCAAGGTCACGCCATTGGCCAACTCTCGCGTCCAGATATCTGGCATTTCCAAGAGAGGCAGGGCGCTAAAGGGCGGCTCGGACCGATCATGGGCGGTCTCAGTCTTTTCAAAGTCTGCGATGTCGCCCGCGCTGACCTCTTCGCTCGTCACTCCGGCTTTGACTTCTTCGATCCAGACGGTCGCGCGTTCCGCGCCGTCCACGGCCAACTCGGCTTGGCCTGTCGGCACAAAGCTGGTGATAATGCGCGGCTTATCTTTCACGTAGCGATTATAGACGTCACGAACCTGCTCGGCCGTGACCGCATCAATACCTGCGGCAGACTGGATCGCGTAAGCCGGGTCACCATAGAGCTCATTCGCGCGGGCCATGGCATTGGCCTTGCCCAACGCCGTCGAGAATTGAGAGTAAAGTTGAGTTTCCTGCTCAGCCTTAATCCGCAACAGCGTGTCCGCATCAATGTCGTTGGCTTCGAACTGCGCCAATGCTGCGTCCACGGCGATCATGACATCATCCAAATCCACGCCCGGTTTCCCGCGCACCCAGATCGTAAATGTGCCCGCCAATTCGCCATCATTATTCCACGATGAGACATTCGGCGCGAGTTTCGCCGTCTCAACGACTTCGACATAGAGCGGTGACGTTTTGCTGCCGCCGAGGAGCTCCCCGAGGACTGAGAGTGCATGCTTGTCCGCATCCGCGCTATCCACTGTTGGGAAAGTTAGACGAAGCTCAGGCAGCTTGGCGAAATTATCTTCGAAGAAGAGGTTCTTGGACGTCTCTAAGGTAACGGCTTGCGGCATGGGCGTCGGAATATCCCGCCCGCGTGGAATTTCACCGAACCAAAGTTCAACTTTTTTCTTCGTCTCTTCAATATCAATATCCCCGACGATTGAGAGTGTCGCATTATTCGGCCCGTACCAATCATCATAGAATTCGCGTACGTCTTCAAGAGTAGCCGCTTGCAGATCGGGCAGAGACCCGATGGTCGTCCAATTATACGGATGATCCGCAGGGTAGAGCGCCGCGCGAATGACTTCATTGGTGTAGCCATAGGCCGCATTATCGACCCTCTGACGTTTCTCATTTTTCACAACTTGCTTTTCGCGCTCCAGCGCGTCCGTCGTCACCGTGTTGATCATATAGCCCAGGCGATCGCTATCGATCCAAAGGATCTTATCAAACGCATCTTTTGGCACGACTTCGTAATAGATCGTGCCGTCGTTCCATGTCCCGCCGTTACGTTGTCCGCCCCATTTCGGGATTTGCCCCCGGTTCCAACCCCGCGGCACATTCTCACTATCGTTAAACGCCATATGTTCAAAGAAATGCGCGAACCCCGTCCGCCCCGGCTTCTCACGAGATGAGCCTGCATGAATAACCGTGCTAACCGCGACAATCGGATCCGACGCATCCCGTTGGAGGATGACTTGGAGACCATTGTCGAGCGTGAAGGATTCATAGTCGAGCGTGAAAGCGGATGTTTGGGTTGCGGCAGTATTGGTTGTGTCAGATGAGAGTCCAGCGTTTCCGCAGGCCAAAAGAAGCGTCGTAGCAGCGGATGTGATGAGAAGTGTGCGGAGGGTCATGAGCAGTCCTTGAAAGCGTTCTATATAACCCTAACTGTTGCGTGAGGTTTCGCAATATGGCGTGCGCGATGAAATACGAAATCTTTCCAAGATTTTATTAACGCCTCCTCTTGCGACTTTCCCCTCGTCTTCATACATGCGCTGTGTTGGCACTCTCACTGTGGGAGTGCCAAGTCATATCACTCACCTCTAACGAGAGAGACAACGCATGAAGTTTCGTCCCCTCCACGACCGCGTATTGGTCGAACGTGTCGCCGAAGACACAAAGACCGCTGGCGGCATTATCATTCCTGATTCAGCGACTGAAAAGCCTTCCGAAGGTATGGTCATTTCCGTTGGTCCCGGCATCCGCAAGGAAGACGGTACAATTGCTAAACTTGATGTCAAAAAGGGCGACCGCGTCCTGTTTGGCAAATGGGGCGGCACGGAAGTCAAGATCGACGGCAAAGAGCTGCTGATCATGAAAGAATCCGACATCATGGGGATCGTGGGCTAAACTAGCCGCGACCACCCTCACCTAAAATTCAATTCTACTGGAGTAACCATTATGGCTGCTAAAGAAGTTAAATTCGGCTCGGACGCTCGCGACCGTATGCTCGAAGGCGTCGATATCCTCGCCAATGCCGTAAAAACAACACTCGGCCCTAAAGGGCGTAACGTTGTCATCGAAAAATCATTCGGCGCGCCGCGTTCGACCAAAGACGGCGTGTCCGTTGCTAAAGAAATCGAACTCGAAGATCGCTACCAGAACCTCGGCGCACAAATGCTCCGTGAAGTGGCCAGCAAGACCAACGACAAAGCCGGCGACGGCACAACGACTGCGACTGTTCTGGCTCAAGCCATCGTCCGTGAAGGCCTGAAGCGCGTTGCCGCGGGCATGAACCCGATGGACCTGAAACGCGGCATCGACAAAGCGGCGAAAGAAATCGCTGACGATCTGCTCGCCAAAGCTAAGAAAATTTCCAAATCAGAGGAAATTGCTCAGGTCGGCACAATCTCTGCCAACGGCGAAGCGTCAATCGGTCAAATGATTGCCGAAGCCATGGGCAAAGTCGGCAATGAAGGCGTTATCACCGTTGAAGAAGGCAAAACGGCCGAAACTGAGCTGGACGTCGTTGAAGGCATGCAGTTCGACCGCGGTTATCTGTCGCCTTACTTCATCACGGATCCGGAAAAAATGCGCGTCGAACTCGACGATCCGTATATCCTGCTCAACGAAGGCAAATTGTCCTCACTGCAAGCGATGTTGCCGATCCTCGAAGCTGTTGTGCAAACGGGCAAGCCACTTCTCATCATTGCAGAAGACATTGAAGGCGAGGCGCTCGCGACTCTCGTGGTCAACAAGCTCCGCGGCGGCCTGAAAATCGCGGCTGTCAAAGCACCTGGCTTCGGCGATCGCCGGAAAGCCATGTTGCAAGACATCGCCATCCTGACAGGCGGCACGGTCATTTCAGAAGACCTCGGCATCAAGCTCGAAAACGTTGTTCTGAAAGATCTCGGCACAGCCAAACACGTCCACATCACCAAAGATGACACCGTTATCGTTGATGGCGCGGGCAAAAAGGGCGAAATCAAAGCCCGCGTCGAGCAAATCCGCAAGCAATCTGAGGACACATCGTCCGATTATGACCGAGAAAAGCTGCAAGAACGTCTGGCGAAACTCGCCGGCGGTGTAGCTGTGATCAAAGTCGGCGGCTCGACCGAAGTTGAAGTCAAAGAACGCAAAGACCGTGTCGATGACGCGCTGAACGCCACGCGCGCAGCCGTCGAAGAAGGCATTGTCCCCGGCGGCGGCACAGCGTTGCTCCGGGCGTCACGCTTCATCAACGTCAAAGGCGCCAATGATGACGAGCAATCGGGCATCGAAATCGTCAAAGCGGCCCTCGCTTATCCTGCGCGTCAAATCGCGGATAATGCCGGTGTCGAAGGCGCGGTTGTCGTCGGCAACATCATCGCGGCGAACAAAGCCAGCTATGGCTATGATGCGCAGAATGATGAGTATGTCGACATGATCAAAGCCGGCATCATTGATCCGGTCAAAGTTGTCCGCACAGCTCTCCTCGATGCGGCCTCTGTCGCCGGGATCATTCTGACCACAGAAGTCGCAATCGTCGAAGCGCCGAAAAAAGACGGCGGCGGCGGTGGCGGCATGCCGGACATGGGCGGTATGGGTGGAATGGGCGGCATGATGTAGTTTGTGAGAATTGGTCCGGGGGACCAATTCGCCAAACTACTGCGAAGGCGAGGCTCTAGCCTCGCCGCAGCGGCTCCAATCCATCGTGTGAAACACCACGACGCAAAAACAATAAAGGCCGCTCCTCATGGGGCGGCCTTTTTCTATGGTCGCCCCTCAATACCCCCGCCGAACCCCTCAGACGCCGCGCGCCGTTAACGCTTGATTAAACATAATGCCGATCGTCCAGACCTGCCGCACCCCGCTTGGCGCGCGGCTTGCACAGTGACCCCCAACACGTCCAAACGAAACGGCTTACCATGCGCATTCTTTTAACAAGCACCGCCGCCATCGCCCTCTCCGGCTGTTCCATGTTGGGCTTCGGCTCCGGCGGATATTCCCACGGCCCGTCTTACGGACACGCGCCGGCCCCGGTCCAAAGCAAATGTAATCCCTATGCCGGCCTGAATGGCAACGCAGCCTGCACACGCTCCAGTATCTGGAACGTGGAAGGCGCGATCGGACAAGAATTCATGGTCGGCGGTGATTTCACGACACCTGAAGATGTGACAGCGGTCCCCGGACTCACGCCCAACGCCGTGTCCATGAAAGACGCCTATAACGCCGCCACACGCTATGAACTTGGCGCGTCCTATGCGGCGAACCCAAACCGCAAAATCACGGCGATGGCATCATATTCCAAAGCGTCCGGTAATGATGTCGCGCTCGGCACACTCGCTGGGCCACCGGCCAACACACTGCGCGGCACGGCCAGCGATTACGAAGCCTTCGGCCTCGAAGCCGGCATCCGCCAATATTTCCGTCCCCGTAGCGCCCCGCTTGTGCGCAGCCTCCGCCCCTATGTCGAAGGTCGCCTCGGCGCCGCAAAAATCGAAGATATCACCATTGAAAACCTCCGGGACAATATTGGCGTCGTCAATGGCGGCACGGCCAATATGTATCAGGGCGGATGGATTCCAACCGCCGCCGGCCTCATCGGTGTCGAAGCCCCCGTGTTCCAACGCGCCACTTTGGCCTTAGAGACGGGCCTGCGGTATCGCGGCTCTCTGGACGCTGACACAACAGATTTCGGCCCCGGTGGCGGCGTCAGCATCCTGTCCGGCATCAATAACGGTAGCTCAAACCTCACCGTCCCCGTCATGCTCCGCGGACGTTACCGCTTTTAGACATCCCTGATCTCCCAGCTTTCGAGCTGGCGCGATGCTGAAACCCGCTGTGCCCAAAAGGCGCGGCGGGTTTTTTCGTGGGGGCAGTCTGATCAAAATAATGCTCCTCTGCGTTCAAAACAGTTTTTGCAAATTTAGATAAATTATATATTCTTCAAAGATGTCTAAGAGAAAAAAGGTTCAACGTAAAAACACAGACGTTGTTTTGATAAAAAGTGAAGATGGTATTGAAATAGCGTGTAAATCAAGTGCGCTTCCGGAAATATACAAGTATTGGCCTGAGCCTTTAGAAAGCACCTTTGCTCGGCAAAACTTAGAGACGTTGTGTCTTAAAAATAAAATACGGCTCACTGGTCCAAGTGAAGTTAACGACCCCTTCGATTGTAACCCCGTATACATACAAGATCTGGTAGGTAATAAGGCGGCTGCTGACATTACGAGTGTTTTAAATCGACCTGCGACTTCCCTAGAATTTGAACGATTTCAACAGAACCTCAGACCTCGCTTTCCTAATCGTAGGGCTCGGCGTGCCGATAAAGAATTCCAAAAATTCGTGCGAGAAATGTCGGAAAGATCAGTTCGTACACATTACGACTTACAAGGATTTGCTAGTTTTTCTTCGGATGGACTCAACCCTCTTCTTTGGGCTCATTATGCCGATTCACATAAAGGCATAAGAGTCACCTTTCGGACAAGCCCCCTAGAAACATCTGGGAGAACAGATGAGCTCCCTATCGGGTCTCAACTAATGGAAGTTCGGTACACTGAAAAAAGACCTACAATATTGGCATCTAGATTTTCCAAACAATTAGGCAAGGGGGGCTTGAATGACGATGTAATAATTGACTCAGTCCTTAACAAGGCCACTCAATGGAAGTACGAAAGCGAATGGAGGTTTATGGGTAGAGCACTGTTTGATCGTGAACCTCCAAGAATTGGGGATTGGGTCGACGTTGGAAACAACGCAATATCGGCCATTACTTTAGGCGTTTGCTCAACGGAAGAAACTGCGAGATATGTCAACGAATTAGTTGAAAAGTCAGCATTGAAAATAAAAATTAGACGCGTTGTGTTATCAGACCGAAAGTTTGAGTTATTAGAAACTAATATGTAGGTGCGGTTTGATAGTTTTTGTCCTTTTGTGCCAGAGATAATATGGAGACACTTCAAAAATTACTATCCTAATTACCCCGTACCATGGACAGGCCGATCAAGTCGGCCTGAGGCGTGTGGGGTGGGGATCGGCGTATTCCCTCAATCATCCCATCGTAGCGGGAGGTCGTCCCAATTGGGGTTCTCGGTCTCGATGAGGTCGATTTTCCATTGGCGCTTATAGCGTTTGAGGGCGCGTTCTCGCTTGCGGGCCTCGCCAATATAGTCGAAGGTTTCAAAATAGGCCAAACGGTCACAGCCATATCGCGCCGTAAAACTTTTCGGATGGGCCTTGGTTTTATGCTCCTGCACACGAGATCGAATGTCGGTTGTGGACCCAATATAAATTGTGCCGTTTTTATGATTCACCATCATGTAGGCATAGCTTTGACGCATGGCTTAGAATTGAACGATGGGTGAGCCTATATCAAGCCCCAACAAAACTCGCCTTAGGCCGACTTGATCGGCCTATCCATGGTGCGTTGTTTCTTCTGAATGCGATGGGTGAGAGTTTAAGTCCATGGACCCGCTGATCACGTCAGCGGGACACGTGTTGGTTGGGCGGAGAGACATTCTGCGTTTCGTTACTTAAGTGATTGCAAGCCCCCTTCGGGCGCTCTGCTCGGCGTGCCTACGCAAGTCTCCAGCCATTCGGCTTTGCCTCGCGGTTCCTTGTCCTTTGATCCTCCGGATCAAAGGACTGCGTCACGCTCGAAGCGGTTAAAATGCTGTGGGCACACTCGGCTCGCCCTATCGCTGTTGCCACACGCTTGAATTCACTCGCTTCCTAACAATCATATCCTCCCTCACCATTTGTCGTCGAAATTGGTTAGACCCACCCCAGACACGAGGGGTTACGTAGACCTTGGTTTTGGTGGGCCTGGATCCTGTTTGATGCGGTTTTGCCGCGTTATCTGGCGCCCTCGTCGAGCTTACGGTGCGACGCGGGTGTCCGGTTTGGACCCGGTGGATCAGGACGAAGAGTGCGCTATGAGTCGCGCGGTTAGGAAGCCGTTCGGTGCATCCCTTTTCGTCCCGGCGCACATGGCCCGGCGGTCGAAAGCCGTCCGGCCCGCTGTCGCCTGTGCTGGACCGGTGGTTCAGCCGTTGGCTGGTGTGCCCTCGGGGCCCGGCGACGATCCATAGGTGAGAGCCGAGGACACAGGGCGCGGACCGTCGTTCGCTGTAAAATGGTATTTCCCTTGTGTTCCCATCAGGGAACGCGGTCCGCGCTCGTGTCATTGTGAGCGCTCCCGGACGTTGGTCGCGGTCTCGATACCCGACAGGACGTGGGCGCGTGCCGCCCCCTTTCCCGTCACCAGAGAGCCCCCTATGACCCGTCGCCGCTATATCCCCGATCATCAAAACCGCCAACGGCGCATCACAACCGCGCGCGAAATCCGTCAAGCGGACGAGATTGCGGCGCTGAAAAGCGAGCTGCGCGCGCTTCGCAGAGATCGCGCCAGCCCGCCGCGGGTCACGCCTCTCCGCCGTAAACCGACCGCCGATAGCTACGGCGCATTTCTCGATCATATTGGGGCGCAGTTGACGCGGTTGATTGATAAGGGGCGGACCTATTTCGACAGCTGCCCGACCTGCGGTAATGTCAATTTGCCCTGCATGGATCCGCTCATCGAGCTGGAGCGCATGGAGTATCAAGCTGGGGAGCTGGACCAGTTGATTTTCGCGCCAGAACTGGGAGCCGGCCCGCCGTCCGCCTGAAGACGTCTAAAGCGGCAGTTCCGTCGTAAATTTAAGCTTCTCCATCGCGAAGCTGGCCGAGACATTATTGATCTGCACGCGGGAAATGAGCTGCTGATAGACCCGGTCATAATCGGCGACCGACGCAATCATCATTTTCAGAATATAGTCGACCTCTCCGGCTAAGCGGTAAAACTCGACGATTTCGGGAATGGCGTCCACCGCCGCCGCGAGATCCGTCGCCCACGCTTCGGAATGATTATCCGTGCGAATTTGCACAAAAGCTGTCAGCGGCAGGCCGATTTTTTCATTATTGATCAGCGCCACGCGCTTTTCGATCACGCTTTCGGATTCCAAACGGCGCACCCGTCGCCAGACGGTATTAAGAGACACATTCAAGCGTTCCGCAATCGAATCGAGCGACTGGGACGCGTCGGATTGGAGCGCCGTCAGGATCGCGCGATCTGTGGCATCAAGTTTCGGCAACATGCCCCATATATAGGATATTTTTTGACTGAAAGGAAGTGAAAGCGGATCGACTGCGATGATTTTAACATTCGTGGGGCGCTATACTGGTTTTTATGACCGATATGACCCTGATCCGCGATGTGCCTGACGCTTATTGTGAGCCAAAGCCCTTCAAATGTCTCGAAAAGCTCATTGGCAATACGCCGATGATCGCGATTGATCTCTCCTACAAAGGAGACGCGCGCCGGGTGTTTGCCAAGCTGGAATATTTCAATCTATCCGGCTCGATCAAAGACCGTATGGCGCTGGAAGTGCTGCGCCAAGCCTACGCCAGCGGCGCGCTCCGTCCCGGCGATACAATTGTCGAGGCGACGAGCGGGAATGCCGGGATTGCGGTTTCAGCTTTGGGCCGCGCGCTCGGTCATCCGGTCGTGATTTACATGCCCGATTGGATGAGTGTGGAGCGGGTCGAGTTGATGAAGAGCTACGGCGCGGAGGTTCGCCTCGTTAGCCACGCAGACGGCGGTTTCTTAGGCAGTATCGCCAAGACGCAAGAGATGGCGCGGGCGCGTAATGATGTGTTCCTTCCGCGTCAGTTTGAAAATGAGGATAATTGCAACGCGCATTGCCGCACAACCGGACCAGAAATTTTGGCGCAAATGGACAAAGCGGGTGCAAAAATTGCGGCTTTTGTTGCGGGTGTCGGCACGGGCGGCACCGTAATGGGCGTCGGCAAAGCGCTGCGCCGCGCCGATCCGTCAATCCGCGTGCATCCGATGGAACCCACCGAGAGCCCGACGCTCTCGACAGGCTACAAAGTCGGAAAACACCGCATTCAGGGTGTTTCGGATGATTTCATTCCGGACATCTTGTGTCTGCAAAGCCTCGACCGGGTCATCTCGGTCAATGATGGCGACGGGATTATTATGGCGCAGCGCCTCTCGGCGGAACTTGGTCTCGGCGTCGGCATCAGCTCCGGCGCGAACTTGATCGGGGCAGTAAAAGCCGGCCTTCCGGGCGGCAATGTGGTGACGGTCTTCTGTGACGATTCAAAGAAATACCTCTCGACCGATTTGACCAAGGTTGAACCGGTCCGCGATGGCTATCTCTCGCCGGACATCCAACTGCACGGCTTCGACGTCGTCGGGTGACTTTATGCGTGAGCGTCGCTATGCGCGCTCACGATGAAGACACGGGTCAAAATTTGCGGACTAACGCGCGCACAAGACGTTGCATCGGCTGAAAAAGTGGGTGCAGACTTCCTTGGCTTCATCGTCGAAGCGCCAAGTCGCCGGAAACTCACCCTCGCGAACGCAGCGACGCTTATTGTGGGGGTCAGAGCCAAGACAGTGGCGGTCACGGTTGATCCGGATGACGCCCTTGTTGATGGGATCAAGACAGCAGGGTTCACGCATATCCAACTCCACGGCTCGGAAACTCTCGCCCGAACAGCCAAGATCGCCAGCCGCGGCCTGTGCGTGATTAAGGCGATGCCTGTCGCCACAGCCGATGATGTGAAACTCGCGACAGAGTATAGCGGTGCGGCGGACTTACTTTTGTTTGACGCCAAACCACCTAAGGGCGAGATACAACGTGGCGGGCACGGTCTCAGTTTCGATTGGTCCATCCTGCGCACAGCGCCAACGCCGAAAAACTTCATCCTCGCAGGGGGACTGACGCCAGATAATGTGCTCGAAGCTGCGACCCTAACCCGCGCGTCAATTATGGATGTCTCATCTGGCGTCGAGGCTTCACCCGGCATAAAGGACGCGAAATTAATGACCGCATTTATGGAGCAGCTGCGTGGATAAGCCGGCAAAGAACGCACAATGGCCGGATGAGCGCGGTCGTTTTGGTGAGTATGGTGGGCGCTTTGTCGCCGAGACACTGATGCCGCCGATTTTAGAGCTTGAGGCCGCTTATGAAGAGGCCAAAGTCGATCCCGCATTTCAAGCGGAACTCGACTATTTTATGACGCATTATGTCGGTCGTCCGTCGCCGCTCTATTTTGCCGAACGGCTGACCGAGCACGCAGCGAAAGAGACAGGCCAAGGCGCGAAGATTTACTTCAAACGCGATGAGCTCAATCACACTGGCGCGCACAAGATCAATAATTGCATGGGGCAATTACTGCTCGCCAAACGCATGGGGAAAAAACGCATCATCGCTGAAACCGGCGCGGGCCAGCACGGCGTTGCGACAGCAACGGTAGCGGCGCGCCTCGGTATGGAATGTATCGTCTATATGGGCGCGACCGATATTGTCCGGCAAAAACCCAATGTATTTCGGATGCGCCTTCTTGGGGCGGAAGTGCGCGCCGTTCATTCGGGCACAGCGACGCTGAAAGACGCGATGAACGAAGCCTTGCGCGATTGGGTGACCAATGTTTCGGAGACGTTTTATTGCATCGGCACCGTTGCAGGTCCACACCCCTACCCCGTTATGGTCCGGGATTTTCAAGCCGTCATTGGCCATGAAGCCAAAGCCCAAATCATGGACGCCGAGGGCCGCCTGCCCGACGCGCTGGTTGCCTGTATTGGCGGCGGATCAAACGCGATGGGCCTGTTCCACGCCTTTGTGCCAGATACAGAAGTGCGTCTGATCGGCGTCGAAGCGGCGGGTCGCGGCGTCAAAAGCGGACTTCATGCGGCGTCACTGACGGGCGGCACCCCCGGCATTCTGCACGGCAACCGAACCTATCTGTTGCAAGACGAGAATGGACAAATTTCGGACGCCCATTCGATTAGCGCCGGTCTCGACTATCCCGGTATTGGCCCCGAGCATGCCTGGCTCCATGACACAGGCCGTGCGGAGTATGTCAGCGCAACGGACGATGAAGCGCTGGAGCATTTCCAACTCTGTGCCAAACTCGAGGGCATCCTCCCGGCGCTCGAACCCAGTCATGCGATTCCAAGAACACTCGACCTTGCCAGAGAACTCGGCTCTGACGGCCTGATTATTATGAATATGTGCGGCCGCGGCGACAAAGACGTCTTTACCATTGCCGACGCCCTCGGCGAAGATATTGCGGCAGGGACGGACGGATGACACCCATACCGTCGTGGAGTCTCCCAACTGACAACTTGTATAAGTTTATCGCCTTATCAGGCCTAGCCTTAGTGATCGTTCCAGTAATCTTATTTTATATTGAGGTCGGTTCCATCACTAGCCTCCAACCCGACTTCAATTCTAAGATGAGACATATTGAGTCGCTAAAAAAATTGATGGAAGAAAGACTCAACAGTGGGACATTAACAGGTGAGGAGATCAATTTTTTTCATGAAATTTCGATTACCTTAAATGATGTTTTGACAGTCGTAGACCATCAAAAAGCTAGACTGCCTATGATGCTCACACTCGGCGTTATCTCTATAGTTGGGCTTTTTATTGGTTATGCTATGATGTGGTTTGGCTTCAAAAATTGGTGCCTTAAAGTCCAAAAACCTCTTGATAATATTTTGAGGTTGGAGGTTGAGCTTATAAAATCGAAAGCCCGTGAAGTAGTTGAAGATGAATAGAATTTCAAAAACCTTCGCCAAAGGTCGCCCCGCCTTCGTTGCCTACATCATGGGCGGTGATCCGGACCTCGACACGGCGCAAGACGTCATGAACGCCCTACCCGGCGCGGGCGTCGATATTATCGAACTGGGCTTTCCCTTCACCGATCCGATGGCGGACGGACCCGTCATTGAGGACGCAGGCATTCGCGCACGTAAAGCTGGAACAACGCTAGCCTCCGTCATCGGCATGGCGCGAACCTTCCGCGAGACCGATCAATCCACGCCCATCATCCTGATGGGATACGCCAATCCGGTCTATCACATGGGCTATGAAGCGTTCGCTGAACTCGCCTCAAACGCAGGCGTCGACGGCGCAATTATTGTTGATCTACCGCCAGAAGAAGACAGACCTTTACGCGAGGCCATGGACGCCAAAGACATGTCCCTGATCCGACTGGCGACGCCCACAACGGATGCCAAACGGCTTCCGAAAGTCGTGTCGGGTAGCTCGGGATTTGTCTATTATGTCAGCATGAACGGTGTCACAGGCGGTGCGCTTGCGAGCGGCGGCTCTGTGCGCGATCAAGTCTCCCGCGTAAAGGCGGCGTCAAAGCTTCCAGTCGTTGTCGGGTTTGGTGTCAAAACCCCGAAACGCGCGGCTGAAATTGCTCGCGACGCCGATGGTGTGGTTGTCGGGACGGCCATTGTCCAAACCTTGCATCAAGACGGCAAAGACGCGGCATTAGCACTCGTTCGGTCATTATCAGACGCGACGCACACCGCTAAGTAAGCGGAACAATACGGCTCAAAATGAAACTGGGCACAACGCTTGTTCGGTGAGTGCCGATACATTAGGTCGCTCTTTCTCTTGGGACGCAAGTCCTTTGAGACAAAGACAGCGACACGTCTCCACGGACGGGTCGCTGTTTGCGTTTTAGGGGCTAGGGTTTTGGATAGATCATCGCGATCGTTGTCTCAGCCCCAAAATTCGGAACCGTGATCTTCGCGGATTGAAACGTAGGCGCACTGTTAGTCACGACTTTTCCAGATGTCCCCCACCCATCCGCGATTTCGTAACGCTCATTCATCGAAAACCGTCCATCATTATCAAGGTCATGCCATATTGTGATGGCATAATCGCCCCCGGACGGAAGCTGAACTGTCTCCGTGATCGTCCCAGCAGCTGTTTCTTTAAGGATCGCGCCTTGACCTTTCATCGACCGATATTCGGCCTCAGTCTGAACGGAAATATAGAGCGGCACATTGCTCTGCATAACATCCGTCAAAGTGATCGTCATAGGTACAACTGGACTTTCATCGTTTGCCCATGCGGGCACTGAGTTCAAAAACAGGCTAAGTCCTGACGCGAAGGCTAGCGTAAGGGTCTTTTGTAATGTCGTCGTCATTCTTGTCTCCTTTGCAATTGGGTTTGCAGAACAAACTTGACTTAATCACGTTTGTATGTCAACCGCAGTTTGTAATTCAAACTTGTTGGAAAGACTGACTATGACGAACGACACCCTTATGCAGGACCTAGCCGATGCCAGCCGGATAGCACGTGAAGGAGAAACGACACCATTGCTCGGAGGGCCGGTCGGTCTGATGTGGGCCAGCCTCACGACAATCGCTCTAATAACACACGGGGCCGTTCTCGCGGGCTGGATTGACATACCCGTATCTATGACGGGATTGATCTGGGTAACCCAAGGGGTCCTTGGAACCATATTGACCGTCATTCTTAGTCGGAGACTATCGACGAAGCCTGGCTGTCACAGCTTTGCAAACCGCGCGGCTGAAGGGGCATGGGTCTCAGGCGCCATCATGATTGCAACGTTTGCGATTTCGTTGGTCGTCGCCAGTTTCATGGGGCGGACGGAAGTCGTTGATTTCAACTTCATCGTTCCGGCAGCCTTTGCAATTTCTGCTGTCATTAACGGCTTGCTCGCCAGATTGACGGGTTACGGATATTTGAAATTTGGGGCGATCATGAGCGGTGTTGCCACCACCGTAACCTTAATTATGGTTCGCCAACCCGAAATGTATTTTGTCGCAGGCGCCCTTCTTATTGTGTCCGGTGTTATCCCGTCCTTGATCGAAAACCGTAGAGCACACTGATGTCACGCGAACCCGATTTTGACATTCGCCAAGTCGACGAGGTCATCCATGGACGTATCCGCCTTGCTGTGATGGCCTATCTGTCAGCGGTCAGTCCCGCGAGCTTTCCGGAGCTGACAAAAAAGACCGGGACGACCAATGGTAATCTGTCGACACATCTCACAAAACTTGAAGGGGCCAACTATGTTGAGTTGGAAAAGGGTTATAAGGGCAAACGTCCGCAGACACTCGTCCATATGACCGAGACAGGCCGAAAGGCTTGGCTGAATTACCTCAGCGCCATGCGAGATATTATCGGATTGTAAAAGACATATCGCTGGACGGATAAGCCTTCGCATAGACTTGCGCGGAGGCTCCGCTTTGCCCACATGGCTCTCATGACAAATCCTCTTTTTAAGCCTTATTCACTCGGGTCTTTGGACCTGCCCAATCGTATCGTCATGGCCCCCATGACACGCAGTTTTTCGCCCAACGGTGTACCCGGCCAGAATGTTGCGGATTATTACGCTCGGCGGGCCGCTAATCATGTCGGCCTCATCGTCACGGAAGGCACAGTCACGGATCGCCAAGCCGCTGGCAATGACGCCAATGTTCCGAAGTTTTACGACGACGGCCTCGAGGGCTGGAAGAAAGTTATCGCAGGAGTGAAAGCGGAAGGCGGATTTATCGCACCGCAACTCTGGCACGTCGGGATGATGCGCAAGCCCGGCACAGGCCATTATCCTGATGCCCCGTCTGATAGCCCGTCTGGCATGACTCATACTGGCAAAGCCGTGATGCCTGCTCCGAGCGACGAAGATGTGGCCGACATGGTCAATAGTTACGCTCGCTCGGCCGCGCATGCGAAAGAGCTTGGCTTTGATGCGATCGAAATTCATGGCGCGCACGGCTACCTTATCGACCAATTCTTCTGGGACGTCATGAACGCCCGCGAAGACCGCTACGGTGGCGGACTGGCGGAACGTGCCACGTTTGCAGCCGATATTATTAAGGAATGTCGCAAGGCGGTTGGTTCCGACATGCCGATCATCATTCGCATTTCGCAGTGGAAGCAACAGGACTTCTCGGCCCGTCTCGCTGAAACACCGCAAGAAATGGACAAGTGGTTAAGCGTCTTTGCAGATGCGGGCGTGGATTGCCTGCACTGTTCACAACGGCGCTTCTGGGAACCGGAATTTGATGGGTCTGATCTGAATTTTGCGGGTTGGGCAAAGAAGTTGACGGGTCTGCCGACCATCACGGTCGGGAGCGTTGGGCTCTCATCTGACTTTATCGGCGCATTCCAAGGTGAAGACTCCGCCGCGCGCTCACTCGACGATCTCATCGAACGGTTGGAAAAAGACGAATTCGATCTTGTCGCCGTGGGCCGTGCAATTTTGCAGGATCCAGAATGGGCCACAAAAGTCTTAGAAGGCCGCGACGATGAGTTGCGCGATTATGACGCCAAGTCGCTGACGACGCTTTACTAGCCTCTCATCATGGCCAACTTGACGAAGTTGGTCAGGAACGGACGCGTTTCGCGCGGGTCGATAACGTCCTCGACCCCGTAACGCTCCGCCGTTCGAAACGGCGAGGACACTTCGGCGAGGCGCGCTTTGATTACCGCGAGTTCGGCTTTCGGATCGTCGCTCGCCGCCAGCTCCGATTGATATGCGACCTCGACGCCGCCATCGATGGGCAGGCTACCCCAATCGCCGCTCGGCCATGCAGCACGATATTGGTAGCGCGTGTGATCACTCATCGCCGCGCCCGCGACCCCGTAAGCCTTGCGAATGATAACACTCGCCCACGGCACAGACGCGGTATAAATCGCCGACATCGTTTCAACACCGCGCCGGATTGTAGCCGCTTTTTCAGCATCTAGCCCAATCATAAACCCCGGATTATCGACGAGGTGCACAATGGGCAGACCAAATTGCTCGGCCAGCTCGACGTGACGTTTGACCTTTTGCGCTGTGTCCGCTGTCCACGATCCACCCAGAAAGCTCGGGTCGGAGGCAATGACGGCAACAGGCCAGCCATCAAGCCGTGCCAACGCTGCAATCGCCGCGCGCCCCCATTTTCGTCCGATCTCGAAAACGCTGCCTTCATCCATCACAGATCGCACAATGGTGCGCATAGAATAGGCTTGATGCTTATCCCGCGGGACGATGGAGAGCAGGCTATCATCTATCCGAGACGGATCATCCCTGGGAGTAACGTAAGGCAATGGATCGCCAATCCGGCTTGGCAGGAAGGACAGGAACGCACGGGCGCGCTCGAATGCATCGAGTTCGCTGACCGCTTCATCATCAACAACGCCATTGCGCGTATGGATTTCAGATCCGCCGAGGCCTTCTTTATCGTGGCTTTCCCCAAGCGGAGCAACAATCGCAGGGCCGGCTGTGAATACCTGTGACAAGCCTTTGACCATAACGGAATAATGCGACGCCACAACACGCGCCGCCCCCAGCCCTGCGCACGGCCCCAGCGCCAAGGCGACAACGGGGACCGTTTTTAAGTTTTCGACAATCGCCTTGAACCCTGGCACTTCGGGCACATAGGTGTAGCCCATCGACTCTAGCGATTTAACGGACCCACCCCCGCCCGTCCCGTCAATCATCCGGATCAGCGGAATTCCGAACTCGGCCGCCATTTTTTCTGCGTGGATGAACTTGCGATAGATCGCAGCATCAGACGCGCCACCCCGCACCGTAAAATCATCCGCTGACGCAACGACGGGTCGTCCCCCGATCGCGCCTTGCCCATAGATGAAATTAGACGCGGCGGAATGAATGAGTCTTCCAGTTTCATCATAAGTCCCAGAACCCGCAAGCTTCCCGATTTCTCGGAAACTCCCGTCATCTAGAACACCCTCAATCCGGTCGCGTGCTGTGAGTTTCCCTCGCGCTTTTTGCCGCGCAACTTTATTAGCCCCGCCCATCTCTTCGGCAAACACCTCGCGCTGTGCTTTTTGGTCAAGTTCAGGAGACCAATCCTTTGGGTGATCAGGCATCAGGGATATCTTTGTTAGCGGTCTTCCATCCCTGATTATCGCTTCGTTTCATCATCCGGCGGGTCAGACCTGGGAATAATCGAGAGCCAATATCAAGGCTCCAACGAACAGACTTTGGCACAAAAACCTGTGACTTATCTTTCCGAACAGCGTTTAAAGTCGCGCTAACGACGTCATCCACTGTAATTTCTGGCGTCGCCATTGGTCGAGACACACCGTCAATCATACGTGTTTTCACCATAGAAGGATGAATGCTTGTTACGCCAATCGTCGTGTCTAGAAGCTCATAATCGAGCGATCGCGTAAATCCGTTCACCGCATGTTTGGACGCCGTATAAGCGACAGTCCCCGGCGACCCAACAACGCCTGCAATAGAGCTCATATTGACAATATGAGCGGCCTCACGCGTTCTGAGGTGCGGTAGCGCCGTATGGGTGATCGCCATCAGTCCCATTACATTCAAATCTATGGTTTTACGCCAGCGCTCGAACGGAACATCATCAAAAGCCCCTGATGTCGCGATCCCCGCATTATTAATCAGAATATCAAATCCAATCGTGATCGCATCTTGGGTCGCGGCGACCGCGTCTGCGACATTGGAGAGGTCCGCTTCGAGCAGATGATACGCCTGCCCTTGAGCTTCCACAGCGGCTTTTGTGTCTGATTGCGTATCGGCCCGTAAATCACAGCCAATGATGTCACACCCCGCTTTCGCCAAAGCGATGGCCAGTCCCTGACCAATCCCGCGCGCTGAGCCTGTAATGAAAACGGTTTTGCCTGTATAATCCACGCATCCATCTTTGGCAGTCGCGCGTTGATCTGCCAAGGTGAACTGTAACGAAAGGTCAATTATGTCTCGTCTTCTCCCTGCTCTTCTCGTGTCTGCTGCTCTAGCGCTCCCTGCAACAGCGCTCGCACACGGCGCTCAATCCGATATGCCTGGTGTCATTCATGTCACCGCGACGGCGAATGTTGATGCTGTTCCGGATCGCGCCTCTGTCTCGGCAGGTGTCCAGAGCGATGGCAAAACGGCGCAAGAGGCTATGGCTCGAAATTCTGAGCTGATGCGAAACGTCTTTGCGACTCTCGCGGCCAATGGCATTGCCGAAAAAGATATTTCAACAACCAACCTCAACCTGAACCCACGCTACGATTATGAACAGCGAACAAATGGGCAACCCTTACTCGTGGGGTATCGGGCGAGCAATCAGATCTCAGTCGTCACCCGGGATTTGAATGGGACAGGGCTACTTATAGACGCTTTGATTCAGGCCGGCGTGAATAATATCAATGGCGTCAACTTTACTGTCAGTGAAACCGAAGCCGCGCAAGCTCAGGCCCGAACAGCCGCTATTGAGAAAGCCAAAATCAAAGCCCGAATGATGGCGCAATCTGCCAGTGTCCGTCTGGGTCGTTTATTGTCTTTGAAGGAAGGCAATACGGCTGGACCAATGCGATATGACGAAATTATCGTAACGGCGCAGCGCGCGGATGGCTTAAGTTCCGCGCCGCCGTTGGCACCCGGACAACGAGAAATCAGCGCGACGGTGACAATGAGCTACGCGATCCTAGATTAAAGCGCGCCTGCAACTTCAAGGATAAGCGCGGCGAGTTCGTCGGGTTTATCCTCTTGCAGGAAATGTCCGCCCTCTTTGATGACCCGGTGCGGCTGCCCCTTTGTGCCGGGCACAAGTTTCTGAAACACCGCGTCACCGCCTTTGGTCACCGGATCTTGATCGGAAAAACAGGTGACGAACGGTTTATCCCACGCGCTTAAGACTTTCCACGCCTCGCGATTATCGGCAGCACCGTCTTGATCCGGGGATGTCGGTACCAGAGCCGGAAAAATCCGTGCACCCGCTTTATAGCTTTCATCAGGATAGGGCGCGTCATAAGCCGCAACCTCAGCATCGGACAAATCTCTTACGGTTGCCCCTTGCAGGATTTTTCCTGTCGGAAACTCAGGCACAGTTTGTGAAAACTGCTGCCACGCTAAGAACGCATCGGGCGGCGTGTGTTCCCCCGTCGGCAACATTGTGTTCCCCGCAATAATTGCCGAAAAACGGTCGGGTCGCGCGGCAACAAGCCGAAGTCCAATCAAACCACCCCAATCCTGACAAAATAATACGACACCGGAAAGGTCCAGACTGTCGAACCAGTCCAACATCCAATCGACATGGGCTGTATAACTGTAATCCTCCGTGCGCATCGGTTTATCAGATTTCCCGAACCCGATCAGGTCAGGGGCAATGGCCCGAAAACCCGCGTCCGAAACGGGCGGAATCATATGACGGTAGAGATATGACCAACTCGGCTCCCCATGCATCATTAAGACAGGCCGGGCGTCGCGCGGACCCTCATCGACATAATGTAATCGAAGACCCTCACGGAGCTCCGCATAGTGCGGCGCAAACGGATAATCGGGTAACGCGTCAAATCTTTGATCGGGTGTGCGTCGTTTTTCCATGACCCCTCCTAAATGAGTTGATAGACTAGGCTCAACCTTTGGGAGCAACAATGACCGATTACGCATTTCCGCCACATGATCCCGCTTCCCTCCCAATTGTCGGCAGCACAGCGCGATTTCCCGTGCGTCGCATTTACTGCGTCGGTCGAAACTATGCTGCGCACGTCAAAGAAATGGGCGGCGACCCAAAACGCTCTGAACCCGTAATCTTCACCAAAGCCGCAGAATCGCTTGTCGAGAATGGTACAGAAATTCACTACCCACCCAACACAACCGACATGCATTATGAAGTCGAACTTGTCGCCGCCATCGGTCCCGATGGCATCTTTGGTTATGGTGTCGGGATCGATTTGACTCGTCGCGATTTACAAAGCGTCGCTAAATCAAAAGGCGCACCGTGGTCACGAGCGAAAGATTTCGCAGCCTCAGCCCCCTGCTCCGACATTACACCGCTTAATCTCGTCTCCCTCGACAACGCCCATATTGTGCTCCGTAAAAATGGGGAAATCGTTCAACATGCTAAACTGTCTGACATGATTTGGTCTGTGGAGGATATAATTCGTCAGATCGGGGACGATATGGACTTGGGCCCCGGAGATTTGATTTATACGGGAACCCCTGAGGGTGTCGGCCCCTGTGTTGCCGGGGATGAATTAGAGGGCGGAATTGAAGGGCTGGCTCCGATCCGCGTGAGGATGATCTAAAATGACCCAAACTGATGTCAGCCCGAAATTTACTGTCGACGACATTTTGATGCCGTTGGCGATTGCCGTCGTCATTGACCATAAGGTCCGAAAGATCGAACAAACGGTGTTTATCGAACTCTCGAACGGCTTGCTCGATCTCTTTGGCAAGCCCGAAATGGCGCCCGCCGACCTTATGACGTGGTTCAATGATCACAGGGAGACCTTGGAAGATCAACTGTGGGAAAAAGGCGGCAATACGCTCGTTCTCAAGGCGCTCGCGCGCTTTCGGGAGCAAAAACACTGCGAAGCCATTTATGATGCGCTCGTGACAATCAGTGTCGCCGACAATGAATATGTCCCGGAAGAATCGCGCCTGATCAAATCAGCCGCGTCCCTTTACGGGTTCCATCGCCCACCGATCAAAATCACCCGCAGATAATCTGCGCGTGACTACAATCTCTGACTACAGCGTGCCTTTGGCGCGGCTGTCTTTCTTACGCTCATGCTCCAACAAGAAGCGTTTGCGAACACGAACACTCTCCGGCGTGACTTCGACAAGCTCATCATCATTGATGAATTCCAGCGCGACTTCGAGGGTCATATCGACGGGCGTTGTCAACACGACGGCATCGTCAGTTCCAGACGCCCGCACGTTGGTGAGCTTTTTACCCTTGAGCGGGTTAACGGTCAGATCATTTTCGCGCGCATTTACGCCGATGATCATGCCTTCATAGACGTCTGTTGCATGGCCGATGAACATCTTACCGCGCTCCTGCAAATTCCACAGGGCGAAAGCGAGCGCTTTGCCTGTTGAATTCGAGATCAACGCACCTTTTTGACGACGACCAATGCCCGCTTCGGCACGCGGCGCGTAGCGGTCAAATGTGTGATAGAGCAATCCGTTACCCGACGTCAGTGTCATAAATTCACCGCGGAAACCGATCAGGCCACGCGTTGGAATTTCATAATCCAAACGCACGCGCCCCTTACCGTCCGGCAGCATATTCTTCATGTCGCCCTTCCGTTCGTTCAAACGCTGGATCACTGCGCCTTCTGTACCTTCTTCAAGGTCAACGATCAGCGTTTCCCACGGTTCGCAGACAACGCCATCAATTTCCTTATTGATGACCTGTGGCCGTGAAATCGCGACTTCATAGCCTTCACGGCGCATGTTCTCGATCAGGATCGACAAGTGCAGCTCACCCCGACCGGAAACCCGGAATTTATCTGCTTCGGCCAACTGCTCGACGCGCAGTGCCACATTGTGGATCAGTTCTCGGTCAAGACGGTCTTTAATGTTGCGCGAGGTGACATATTTGCCTTCACGGCCCGCAAAGGGGCTGTCATTGACCTGGAAGGTCATGGAAATTGTTGGCTCATCCACGCTCAAAGCGGGCAAGCGCTCAACATGTTCGGGATCGCAAATTGTGTCAGAGATGCCGAGTTTCTCGATCCCTGTGAATGTGATGATATCGCCCGCCGTAGCGGCGTCTGTTTCAACGCGGTCCAAGCCCATAAAGCCGAAAATCTGTGCGACTTTTGCTTTACGGTCCGGGCCATCAGCGGCGGCGACGATAACTTGTTGTCCTTTGCGGAGTGTCCCGCGCTGAATACGGCCAATCCCGATCACGCCTTTATAGCTATCATAATCCAGCGCACTGACCTGCAGCTGCAAGGGACCATCCATATCGACGGGTGGGATGGGCACGTTTTTCACGATTGTTTCGAATAGCGGGACCATGTCCGTGCCGACTTCACCAGCATTATGTGTCGCCCAGCCGTTGATGGCGGAGGCGAAGACTGTTGGGAAATCCATCTGCTCATCTGTTGCGCCAAGGCGGTCAAACAGATCAAACGTCTGATCGACAACCCAATCCGGACGTGCGCCCGCGCGGTCAACCTTATTGACGAGGACAATAGGCTTAAGGCCATGCTCTAGCGCTTTTCGGGTCACGAATGATGTCTGAGGCATCGGGCCTTCGACCGCGTCGACCAGCAAGACGACACTATCAACCATGGATAGAACGCGCTCAACTTCGCCGCCGAAATCCGCGTGTCCGGGCGTATCGACGATGTTAATCCGCCATTCCTGCCCATCGGGCGCGGTCCAGCGCAGAGCGGTGTTCTTCGCGAGAATGGTGATACCACGTTCGCGTTCAATATCGCCACTATCCATAACGCGCTCATCGAGCGTGCCGCGTTCATCGAGCGTCCCGCTTTGGCGCAGGAGCTTATCGACAAGCGTGGTCTTGCCATGGTCAACGTGGGCCACAATGGCGACGTTGCGGAGATATTTGATCGTATCGGACATGGCGCGGGCCATAACGGGGTTAGGGCGGGATGCAAGCCCAGTGATGAGTCCAATGGCGGTTCCTAGTCATGCGCTTCTAATTTCAACACAATCGCATAGGTTCAACCGGACGTCGGGGTCACGGCAGAGCAGCGTTTCGTGGTCGGAAATGACACGAGCGCGGACCTTCCCCGCTGATGGGGAAGAGAGATAAAAACCATTTACAGCAGACAAGGTCCGCGCGCTTAGTGTGCGCACCCGATCAAAACGCTGTGTCTGCCAACGGCCCCGTGGGCACACGTCGGGAGAAGTTAGACGCACGCGGCGCTTTCGACGCCGCGTGCGCCTGCCTCGGGTTATGCAGGGGTGCACGGCTCGGTTGTTAGTCCAAGCCACTCACGGCGCACTCATAACCCTCATCAGTCGCTTTGCCGGATGGGGTCATGTGCGCCGCATTACCTCGCACACTTTCCAGCCCACCAAACCCCCGCCAGCCATAGAGCAATGCACTCTCTCGTGTCCGAAGCGGGTGAGACTAAAAGAACATGGTTTGGAAAAGCGGGGATGAGGTTGTGAGGAATGGGGTGGGTGTTGAGTTTGTGGATAAAGATAGCGCGGATGCTTCCTCCAGATACAAAAAAGCCGCCCATTGGGCGGCTCCTTCATCAAAATTTCTGGACCGACTAACCCGTTTTTTCAGCGGGCGCTTCGGCGTAGATCAATAGAGGTTTGACGTCGCCGTCTCCCTCAACAACTTCCGCGTTGATGACGACTTCGCTAACGCCTTCATAGGACGGCAAATCATACATGGAGTCGAGCAGTATGCCTTCCATGATGGAGCGTAGTCCGCGAGCCCCAGTTTTGCGAGCCAGCGCCTGTTTCGCGATGGCGTCGAGCGCATCATCCGTGAAGTTGAGTTTGACCTCTTCCATGGCAAACAAGGTTTGGTACTGTTTGACGAGCGCGTTCTTTGGCTGCGTCAGGATTGTTACAAGAGCAGATTCATCAAGGTCAGTCAGCGTTGCAATGACAGGCAAACGACCAATGAATTCAGGAATTAAGCCGAACTTCTGCAAGTCTTCAGGCTGAACGCCTTGGAGGATATCACCGACTGTCCGCGAATCTTCTTCCTTCACGTGGCCGCCAAAACCGATACTGGCTTTGTCGCCGCGATTGGCGATGACTTTGTGTAATCCGGCGAAAGCGCCGCCAACAACAAAGAGGATATTGGTCGTATCGACTTGCAAGAATTCCTGCTGCGGATGCTTACGGCCACCCTGTGGCGGCACAGAGGCAACTGTGCCTTCCATGATCTTGAGCAAAGCTTGCTGCACGCCCTCACCCGACACATCGCGTGTGATGGACGGGTTATCGGATTTGCGGCTGATTTTATCGACTTCGTCGATATAGACGATACCGCGCTGGGCGCGCTCGACATTATAATCAGACGACTGCAACAGTTTCAGAATGATGTTTTCGACATCTTCGCCGACATAACCCGCCTCTGTGAGTGTCGTGGCGTCCGCCATTGTGAACGGCACATCCAAAATCCGCGCTAATGTTTGCGCCAGCAAAGTCTTACCGCAACCCGTTGGGCCAACGAGAAGGATGTTGGATTTGGCCAATTCAACTTCTGGGTTGGTCGTCGCGTGGTTCAGACGCTTATAGTGATTGTGCACGGCAACAGAGAGCACACGCTTGGCATAGCTCTGTCCGATGACATAATCATCAAGCGTGGCGCAGATTTCCTGCGGTGATGGCACACCCTCTGTCCCTTTGGACAAGGAGGATTTACCCTCTTCCTTGATGATATCCATGCAGAGCTCGACGCATTCATCGCAGATGAATACCGTTGGCCCCGCAATCAGTTTGCGCACTTCATGCTGGCTCTTGCCGCAGAACGAGCAATACAACGTATTTTTGCTCTCAGTCGTCTTGCTCATACACTTTCCAGTCTCAACAAAGCTTGCGCCGCCAAGACCCCCTGCAATCTCAATGCCGATATACGAATCAGCGTATCACTCTTATGACGCTATTTCGTAAACACCGTCTTTCAAATCCGTAATGCACACTGATAAGCGCGCCTGCGCAAGCCTATGTGTGCATAAATCCGTGCCAAAATAGCACGAATTCAATCGGTTTGACCGAATTACGTGTCTTCACCGCGCGACGCATAAACGTGGTCAACGATACCAAAGTCTTTAGATTCTTCGGCGGTCATGAAATGATCACGGTCGAGTGTCTTCTCGATAACCGCATATTTCTTGCCCGTATGTTTGACATAAATTTCGTTCAAACGCCTCTTCATGGCGACAATGTCGTCCGCATGGCGCTGAATATCAGACGCCTGCCCGCGGAAACCGCCGGACGGCTGGTGCACCATGATACGGGCATTTGGCAGGGCGACGCGCATATCCGGCGCGCCAGCGCATAATAGGAGCGAGCCCATAGACGCCGCTTGGCCAATACAGACTGTGCTGACCGGGCAGCGGATATATTGCATCGTATCATAAATCGCCATGCCAGCCGTCACCACGCCGCCGGGCGAGTTAATATACATGCTAATTTCTTTCTTCGGGTTCTCTGACTCGAGGAACAACAATTGCGCGCAAATGGACGCGGACATATTATCTTCGACCGGACCTGTCAGAAAGATGATGCGATCCCGCAGCAGGCGCGAGTAAATATCAAAAGCGCGTTCACCGCGCGAGGATTGCTCGACAACAGTTGGGATCAGGTAATTTGTAACGGAATTTAGTTTCTCAATCGGATCGTACATTGAAGGCTTTCGGATGTGGGGTGAGTCTTAGTCTCTATATTGCGATGCAAGTCGTAGCACGCAAGGGTTCCCTTCGTGTGAACGCGTAAGTGTGAACAGCACAAAAAAAAGCCGCCCCGAGATGGGACGGCTAGAAATAGCTCAAAATTTGAAACCTTAGATCATTGGATCTTCTTCAAAGAGTGTGTCGCGATCGACTTTCTTCTCTTTAACGGTCGCTTTCTCGGTGATCAGGTCAACGACCTTCTCTTCATAGATCGGCGCACGGAGCTGAGCGAGAGCTTGTGGGTTCTTCTGATAGAACTCGATGACTTGCTGCTCTTGCCCCGGATAGCGGCGCGCTTCAGCAATCAGAGCGCCTTGAAGCTCTTCATTTGAGATGTCGATGCTCTCTTTCTGGCCCATTTCGGCAAGAACGAGGCCCAAACGCACACGGCGCGCGGCGATCTTGCGGTAATCCGCTTCGAGATCGTCGTCAGACTTAGCCGCATCGTCATCGTCCAGCTGCCCGGCTTCTTTCTCGGCTTTGACTTGATTCCAAATATTCGTGAATTCAGTCTCGACCATGCCTTTTGGCAATTCGAAGTCATGCTTGCCATCCAGCTCATCAAGGATCGCGCGTTTCAGCTTCATACGGCTCTGGCCGTCAATTTCAGCTTCCATTTGCTCTTTGATGGCAGCCTTGAGCGCATCAAGATCATCCATACCGAAGTTTTTGGCGAAGGCATCGTCGATCTCAGCGTCTTTTTCGCCTTGAACTTCGTGAACGACCGTTTTGAAGATGGCTTCTTTGCCGGCCAACTCAGCGGCTTGGTAATCAGCGGGGAACGTCACGGTGACGTCTTTTTCGTCGCCCGCTTTGACGCCGATCAATTCGTCTTCAAAGCCTGGAATGAAGGTGCCGGAGCCGATGACCAACTGGTGGCCGTCCATCGCGCCGCCTTCAAACTCTTCGCCGTCAATCGAGCCGACAAAGTCGATTAGGACAGCGTCGCCCTTTTTCGCTTTGGCCGTTTTGGCTTTCTTCTTGTAAGTTTTCTGCCCTTTCGCGAGCTCAGCGAGACGCTCATCAACCGCATCGTCGGTCAATTCCGTCACAAGCTTCGTGAATTTGAGAGTAGTCGCGTCGACAGTTTCAAATTCAGGGATACTTTCGACCGTCATATTATATTCGAGGTCGGCATTGCCTTTAGTGACTTCTTCGCCGTTCGCGCGCAGATCAATTTGCGGCTGGCCCGCAGGGCGAAGCTTATTATCGTTGATCGCCTTCTGGCTTGATTCGTTAAGAACCTCCTCGACCACATCCTTCATAATGCTCTGACCGAACATTTTGCGGATATGCGATGTCGGCACTTTACCGGGGCGGAAGCCCTTTAAGGTAACTTGCGGCTGCATCTCTTTTATCTTGGCTTCGAGTTTGTCTTGAAGCGCTTCTTTTTTGACGGTGACCTGATATTTCTTGGTCAAGCCGTCGGCTTCGAGTTCCTTGATGTCCATGCTCTTGTCTCTGACTAGTCTGTGGGCAATGCGAGTGCGCCCGGTTGATACCGGGTCAGTCATCTGCCGGGCTCGGATTGAGGTTCGGCGCGCTATGCCACGCGCCACGCCGGGTTTCAACAATCAAGCGCGCGCAAATTTCAGCAAAATGATTCAGCGGTTTTGGCTCATTATCACACTCGTCTCAGTTTTTATTCAAGACTCGCTTTTTTCCAAGACAGATTTAACACTTTTCCCCATAGAATGAGGCATGATGGACCCGAGCTGGATACTATACCTCGGCATCTTCTTTGGCCCGTTTGTGCAAGAAGATGCGGCCGTCATTGCTGCCGCATCGCTCTCCGCAGCGGATCCATCCCACTTTCCGATTATCTTTTTTGTGATCCTAGCCGGACTTTTCGTCTCTGACATTTGGAAATATTGGATTGGCTATGCCGCGCATACCTCATCTCGCGCGCGGAATTATGCGGAACGCGAACATGTGATGGAATTTCGCGATAAGGTGAGACGCAACCTGTATGTAACACTGCTGACGGCCCGCTTTGTCCCGCTGGCACGCGTGCCCGTCTATGTCGCTTGCGGGTATTTTAAGGTCAATTACCCGAAGTTCTGTCTCTTTATCCTCTTCACAGCCCTGCCTTATTGCATCGTGATTTTCGCACTTTGCTACGGGTTAAGCGAGGTATTCGGCGACCGAATCGAATTTATTATGATCTCGATTGGTGTGATCGTCGCCCTGATCGCCGCTTTGTCATTTGCCGTGCGCCGCGTCAAACACCATAAAAAGACGACTTAGCCAGATGTCAGATCCGGCATCGCCTCAGCAATCAAGCCTTTGCGGTTAGCTTCGACAACCCAACTGACAATATCGCTCATCGCCGAGTCATTGGCACTCTCCAACGCCATGACGATGTCCGAGACACTGGCAGCCTTAGCCCGAACTTCATACCGGGTAACAAACGTATCGATCAAGCGGCGGTCCGTTGCATTGGCGAGTGTGGCTGTATAGCGAACGACAGCCAAAGGTGGTGAGTCTGGACCCCGATCAAACTGAGCTTCAAAATTCTTGATCGAAAAATGAACCCGCGTATCCGTACGCGTCCCTGATTCTGGCAACACACCCACAATAGAGGCTTCGCGCGAAAAGGCATCAACCAAGGCCTCTTGTAGCATCGTCGGGGTGCCTTCCGGCCATTGCGCCTGCGCCGCTGTAGCAAGGCGGCGTCCGTCAGGAGAAACAACGATCGCCCGTGTATTGAAGACAGACGTCGCAGACGGACGGTCTATACGAATAACCGTGGCCTGCGCATTAGCCGGAACACTCTCCCCCGACAGGGAAAGACGGTAAACGATGTTGGCCGGTGCAGGATCCGGAATGATACTGCAGCCCGTTATCGAGAATGCCGCCACAGTGAGCGCGAAAGAACGGATCATTGCGGTAGCTCCACGACATCGGATTCGGTTCCGGAAATAAACTCTAGCGGGCTTTGTTCCAACGCATCGGCAACACGACCGAGGGACAAGACCAAGCGGCGGACGGCATCGACCGTTTCTTCTAGATCTGTCAGACCAGAATTAGACAAACGGTTCACAGCGTCGCGCATATCGACAATCAATTCATCGGTATTGCCCGATGTTGCTTCGAGCGCATTGAGCAAGCTATCAACCTCGTTCATCGTCAGTTTAGCACGGTCCATCAACTCGGAAACATCATTTTCGATCACGCCGTCGGCGAGCGCCAAAGTGTTTTGCGCCGCTTTCGCTAAGTTTCCAACTTCCCGGACCGTCATACGAAACTCGCCAACCAAGCTGTTCACATTTTCCATATCAAAGTCTGACACATCAAGTTCCGCGGATATCCTGTTGATGTTGGACAATATTCCGTGAACATCAGAGACAGCTTCATCACTAAACAGCTTGTTGACCTGTTTTAAGGCCAACTGCGCCTGCTCGACGGCCGAGCCCCCGCCTTCAATAATTTCAGATAGCGCATCTGTGCGCCCTTCAATTCTAGGAACGTCACTCCCGCCGGGCAAGTCTTTGATCAACGTGTAATTTTCGCCGCCCGCAAAAATTTGTATGTAATTCAATCCCGTCAGGCCGAGGGGCTCGAGTTGCGCATAACTTTTAGTATCGACAGGCGTATTCGCATCAATCCTAATGGCCGCTAGAACCGTGTTGGGGTCTTCACGGTCTAATCGAATATTAGTGACTTCACCGACTCCGATACCATTGAAACGGACTTCCGACCCTGGGGACAGGCCCCGCACAGGGCCTTGGAACGCCACTTGATACTCATCGAATTGTTGATCGAATTGTGACCCTGTCAGCCACAGAATAAAGCCCAGTGTCGCCGCAAGCGCAGCAAGGACAAACACTCCGATCAGGGCGTAATTAGCCTTGTTTTCCATCCCCTAAAGCCCTGCGGCTGCGCGTTTTGGCGCGGCCCCTTTCCTAGTCTTTTTGTGACCCGGTGTGGCCATGGCTGCGCGAGACCGCGGACCACCGAAATATTCCTGAACCCATGGGTGGTCATACTGCGCCACCACATCAAGGCTATCATAGACTGCAATACGCTTATCCACCAGCACTGCAACACGGTCGCAAATTGCATACAAACTATCGAGATCATGCGTGACCATTAAAACAGTCAAATCCATCGCTTCACGTAATTTTAGGATCAACGTATCAAAGGCATGCGCCCCAATCGGGTCCAGACCTGCCGTCGGTTCATCCAAAAATAGAATTTGCGGATCTAAAGCCAGTGATCGCGCCAAACCGGCGCGTTTCTTCATCCCACCAGACAGGTCCGCCGGATACAGCACAGCGCTTTCTGGCGGCAAACCGACCATATGAATTTTCATATCGGCCAATTCGCGCATCAAATCCTGCGACATGTCATGATGTTCAATCAAGGGAACCATGATATTCTGACGGACAGTTAGAGATGAGAACAGCGCGCCGCCTTGGAACAAAACGCCCATTTCATTTTTTAGGCTCATTTCCTCATCAGCGTTCAAATCCGATCGCCGCTTACCGAAATATTGGAGCTCCCCACCTTCGGGTTTTTTCAGACCGAGAAGCGTGTTCATCAGGACAGTTTTACCCGAACCAGAACCGCCAACGAGCCCAACAACTTCCCCCCGATTAATCTCGAAATCAAGATTTTCATGAATCACATTCGGACCGAATTGAGTGAGGATTCCTCGCGCTGCAATCGGCGGAACATTGATCTGTGCGGGTGCTTCCATGGCTAAACACCCAACTGATAGAAAAGAATGGCAAAAAGAGCATCGATTAAGATGACAGCAAAGATGGCTTGCACAACGGCGGTCGTCACGCGCGCGCCGAGGCTATCGACCGACCCCGACACGGCCAGACCTTGGCGGCAGCCAATAATGGCGATGACGATCGCAAAGAACGGCGCTTTGACCATACCCACCCAAAAATGTTGGATCCCCACCATTTCCTGCAAACGACTGAGGAAGAGAAACGGTGAAATCTGAGTTTCCGAGACCCAAGCGACAATCAGACCGCCGAGAATACCGCTAATCATCGCAAGGAATGTCAAAATTGGTAAGGTCAGCAAGCAAGCAATCGCGCGCGGTATCACGAGTGTCTCGAACGTATCGAGACCCATCACAGTCATCGCGTCGATTTCTTGGCGCATTTTCATGGCCCCGATTTGCGCGGTGAAAGCAGACGCGGATCGACCTGCGATCAAGATTGCGGTGATAACGCCCGCGAGTTCCCGCAGCATGGAAATCCCAACCAGATCGACCATGAAAACAGAGAACCCGAGCGCCCCGAGCAAATTGGCCCCCATATAGGCAATCACAGCCCCAATGGCGAAAGACAACACGGCGACAATCGGGGCCGCATCAAGCCCCACTTCTTCCATCAAAGCGATGATCGATTTAAACCGAATCCGATTCGGCCTGATCAAGACGCCAAAGAACATAACAAAGAACTGGCCAATGAAAGACAGGGTCGCGAACGTTTCGTCAGCAAATCGTACTGTGGCGCGGCCAAGGCGATCAAGCGTTTCAATCCATTGTTGCTTCGCCCGTGGTGGGTCGCCCATTTGGCAGTCGGCGGCGACAGATAAAAGCGTTTGTTGACTCGGCGTCCCGTCGATCAACTGCCAAGACTTACACACATCTGCGACACGCACAGATTTTGTCAGGAGGTACGCCCCAGCCGTATCAAGGGCTTCGATATCCTGCAGATGAAATTCGACCGTTTCGTAATGCAACGCATCGTATTCAGCATCCAAAGGCTCAAAGACGGCGGCGACCGTATCAATTGTCCAATGCCCATGCGCCTTTACAATCAAGCGCGTGCCTTGAAGCGAAACGTCATAAAGTGCCGGGGTGTTCAGCATGAAGCGGGATTGCGCCAGCCCCCCGACTGGGTCAAGAGCCCAAAGCCGTCAGTCGACAGAATTAACCGACGCGAGAGGCGGCGTCGACGGCAAGCTTGTCCGAGTTTGACATACGCACTCGTTCTCCAAACGCATCCGTAATGGCGCGCAACCCATCGACAGAGAGTCTCAGATCGTCGAGATCAGCATATGTGTTGTCGGGTAAAGCAGATTGGAAGAATTGCGTAGCCCGCTCAGAAGCCAAAAGGGCCGCTTCAAGGCTTTTCAATTCGTCATCAAGGTTACGGCTGCGAGGCGCAACTTCGAGATAAACTTCTGCTGCGCGTGTGGTTTGCTCCACATGGCCGCGAGCCAGTTGAATATCTTCGATCACCGCAGCAATCGGTCTTGCCGTCGCCGTATAATCATCCGAGGAAACAGTGCGCGCGGATAAGCCGTTCAAAAGCATGTCCGCGGCCGCTTGCATTTTGCGTTTCGAAGTCTTGGCCCCAAACCCCCGAGACGCAAACGCATCGCGAAGCTTTTCGACCGCGCGCTGCACCACATTACTTTCGGTTTCATACTGCATGGCCGACGGTGTGTCCGATGACCCAGCCATGTTTTGCAAGTCAACAGTCGCGCAGCCCGTGCAAAGGATTGCTGTCGTCGTCACAAGGATAAACCCGGCTCTCATTATCAATTCCCAAGCTGAAGCGATTCCGCTTCGTTATGTTTCATTTGAACGTCACGCGTTTCTTACAAGACCGATTTGAACATTGTCTGAATAAGACAATTAAAAGACCGTCAGGTTCAGATACGCAAGCCGCTTCCCTTAAGAGGCGAAGTAAGCCCCGTAGACAGATGACACAAAGACAATAGCAACGAAGATCGGCGCGACAAAGCGCGTCAGGACCAACAGAATATTACCGAGGGCCATACTATCCGCAAACTCCGTTGCGATAATCGCCTTATCAACACGCCAGCCAACAAAGAGCACGATCAGAAGTCCCGCGAGAGGCAACATGACCTGTCCCGTAAATGTATCGATGGCGTCGAGCGCATATGTATCGCCGCCTGGGGCGACACCGAACACGCTAATCAAACCAACAGCAATCATAATTGCGCCCATCACCCAAGCCGCTTTCGCTTTGGTCATTTTAAAACGCTCTGAAACAAAGGCCACGGACGGCTCTAACAGACTCACCGACGAGGTAATGGCGGCGAAGAACGCAAGGAAGAAGAATGCAGCCCCAATAATCGGACCCGCAACACCCATCGACGCAAAGGCGTTTGGCAAGGTGATAAAGAACAAACCCGCGCCGGCATTGGCTTCAAGACCGAAAGCGAAAACGATGGGGAAGATTGCTAAACCCGCAATCAAGGCGACGCCTGTGTCTGTCAGACCGACGATAACTGAGGCTTTTGGAATTGAGATATTCTGCGGCAAGTAAGAGCCGTAGGTAATCATGATCGCAGAGCCAATACCGACCGAGAAGAACGCCTGCCCGAGCGCTGCACTGGCAACCTCACCATTTATTTTACTGAAATCCGGCGTGTAGAGGAAGCTCAGCGCCTTCGCTGTGCCGCCATTGCCCATATTTGTAACCAGTGCATAGATCGCCAACCCAACCAGCAGAGCGAAGAATACCGGCATTAATATTTTGGCCGCCATTTCGATTCCGCGATTAACCCCGCGTGACACCAACCAGATGGTGATGACGGCAAAGAGGAAGAACCACGGCAGGACTTGCATGGGTGTGGAGATAAAATTGACAAACACGCCTGCGACAGCGTCAGGTTCAAGACCCGCAAAATCATTGCCCAAGAATTTAAAGATATACCGCACGACCCAGGCCGCGACGACGCAATAAAACGTCACAATCATAAAGCCGGCAATCATCCCGATCCACGAGAGGATCGTCCAGTTTTTGGTTACCTTCGACTGGATCGCGACTTCCGCGACGCTATCGATCGCGTTGGCGGAACTCCCGGCTCGACCGACAAGATATTCGCTCATCAGGACAGGAATACAAACAAACACGACCGCAAGCAGATAGATAAGAATGAAGGCGCCGCCTCCATTTGACCCAGCTTCACTAGAAAAGCGCCAGAGATTTCCTAATCCGACCGACGATCCGACGGCGGCCATGATAAAGGCATAACGTGACGACCACTCTGCCGTCCCCGGTGCTGCTGGCATACTCAAACTCCCCCAAGAAATCAAAGCTCTGATTAGGGGCTTGAGCCGTTGCGTCAAGACAACATGACGGGCAAAACGTATAAGCTGTTTAGTGAATTTTAAGTTGCCGCCCCTAGAGCACGACCTATGCGTGTTCTTCTAGCAGAAAACAATCTGTCAAACAGTCTTGTCGCTCGCTTAATCCTCGAACGAGAAAGCCATGACGTGACGATGGTTACAAATGGGGCCGAAGCCATCGTAAAAACCCAGTCCATGCCTTATGATGTCTTGCTCCTCGACATTGTTATGCCTGTCATGGATGGATTCCAGACCGTCCAATACCTCCAAAAAATGATGTCGAGACCGGCACACATCTTTGCCTTATCTGCCTATGACACAGAGAAAGATATCGCCCTTTACCAAGCGGCTGGCTTTGATGGCGTTATCGCGAAACCCTTACGTCCCGGTGATTTGTCGGCCGCCTTGACGGTCAAAAAGGGTGCCGGGCGGCCCTCCCTCATTGGCGTTGCCGCCAATGCTCAGGACGCGAATGCGCGCCCCCTTTTGGACGAAACGATTATTCGCGATGGCCCAGGACAGGCCGATGACGTGACGAGAGAGCGAATTTGGCGAAGCTATCGCTCCGGCCTGTCCGCGGCGCTTAAAGAGCTTTCGCGCGCCTTACCCGGCTATCTTGAACAGGACAAATCCTCACGCGAGGCGTTTCTAAACGCGCTCCATTCCCTGCGAAGTGCGTCGTTAACGGTCGGCATGAACCGGGCCCCTTATCTCGCCAAGGAATTGCGCGAATCCCCGACGGATCAGATTATCGAGGGCATGGCCCACCTCCTTTATGCCGTGCGTGATAGTTTGCCCGCGCTTGAGACTGTCTTATTGGATGTCTCGCAAGGCGTGCGGACGCCCTCAGTCACTCCGGGGCAAGGGCGTCCCCGTGTGTAGATGCGCAGACAGCATCAACCCGAAACTCCCCATAACCACGAGAATCACGGTGCCCCCATAGGAGACCAATGGCAGCGGCACACCCACGACGGGCAATAATCCCATCACCATGCCGAGATTGATGAAAATATAGAGCGCGAAGGTCGTTGTGAGACCCAAGATGAGGAGTCGAGAAAAGACGGCCTTGCACTGTATCGACAAACGAATGCAGGCCGCGATGACGGCAATATAAAGGCCCATCAAAGCCAGAGAGCCAATAAAGCCAAATTCCTCTCCGATCACAGTCGAAATGAAATCGGTGCTGTTCTCTGGCACATAGCCGCCTTGGCGCTGCGAGCCTTGCATATAGCCTTTTCCAGAGACTCCCCCTGATCCGAGCGCAATTTTGGACTGGGTAATATGGTAAGAGGCCCCTGCCGGATCCCGACTGGGGTCCAAAAACGTCAAGATACGGCCGCGTTGATAGTCCCTAAGGCCGAATTGCCAGACGATCGGAACACTAATCGCGACCAGCACAGAACCGAGCGTGATCACCCGCCAGCTGACCCCCGCCAAGAAAATCATCGCCGCGCCAGTTGCGCAAATCAAGAGTGACGTCCCCAAATCTGGTTGGCGCAAGACCAAGGCCATCGGCGCTCCGATCAGCATCAAAACCCCGATCAGGCCAACCGGGTCAGACACGCGCCAACTCGGCAAATCATGATAAAAGCGAGCCAAGGCCAAGACGACGGCCGGCTTGATAATCTCTGAGGGCTGAATCCGCATGGGGCCCAATTGCAGCCAGCGAACTGAGCCGTTCACATTAATCCCAAAAAACTCAACGCCGATGAGTAATAGTAAAGCCCCAAAATAGGCCGGGTAGGCCAAGCTGTACCAGACCCGTATATTCGTCAGCGCGACGCCGATCATCACCGTAAAAGCAAATATGATCCGCACACTGTGCTGCATGGCCCCATGTTGCCAAACACCGTTATTGGCCGACAGGATCGCCATAACGCCCACCAAACCGAGCAGACCCGCCAAAACGGGAAGCAGCCAATTGAGCTGATAGAGCTTGCTGGCAACCCCTTCAAATTCCTCGAATCGGACTGTCATAAGCGCGTCTGATTCTGCGCCGCATCCGTTCTCGGACCTAACCCATCCCGACGTAGCGCCTCGCCTAACACAGCCCGTGTAATCGCCGCTGCGCGCCCCGCGCCCGATCCAGCATGTTCAACGACACAACCCACGGCAAAGCGCGGCTTTGCGTAGGGCGCGTAACCGACAAAGATCGAATGATCGCGATATTTCCACGGCAAATTTGCATTTGATATAACGCCTGACGCCCGCTCGGCCCGCGATATCCCGCGAACTTGCGCCGTCCCGGTTTTGCCGGCCATGTCGAGGCCCGTCAGCCCAAGCCCATTCGGTCGGAATGCCGTCCCGCCCGGTTCTTCACAGACACTCCGCATCGCATCTTGAATGAAACCAATATGAGACGGATCAATGCCTAGATCAGCAAAAGCATCGACATCTTGTCCCGCAAACAAGCTCGGTAAAACGGCGTGTGTGCCATTGGCCAAACGCGCTGACATAACCGCCAATTGCATCGGCGAGGCCAGAACAAAGCCCTGCCCAATTGAGGCATTAAGCGTATCGCCCATGCGCCAACCTGCACCAAAGTGATCCCGTTTCCAGTCCGGGTCAGGCACAATCCCTTTTTTTTCGCCCGTAATGCCAATCCCGTAACGTTGTCCTAAACCCAATCGGCGGCCCATATCTGCAATGGCTTCAACGCCAATGATCTGCGAGATCTCATAATAATATGTGTCGCAACTTTGCTTGAGCGAGTTCCGCATATCAATGGGCCCGTGACCTTCGCGGCGCCAGCAATGAAACAAACGATTGCCCAAACGAACCTTGCCGCCACAAAATATCCGTCGGTCAGGATCAATTTTACCACTTTTCAATGCGGCCAGCATGACCACCATTTTGTAAGTCGAAGCCGGTGGATACCCCCCCGACAGAACTTTATTATATTGTGGGCGTCTCTCGTCATTATTGAGCCCATCCATATCAGCCTGTGTCAGCCCCGAGACGAACAGATTGGCGTCAAATGTCGGCATAGATAGTAAGGTTCTAAGTTCGCCCGTCATGACATCGATGACGGCAATTCCGCCACTATCGTCTTTAAACTGTTGCGCGGCGAAGCGCTGCAGCTCTGCATCCAACGTCAAATAAATATCATCCCCTTGCTTCGCGTCATCTTTCGGGTTCGGCCATTCACGGACAACGCGACCGCGCGCATTGACTTCAACTTTCAGCTTTCCAGACTGCCCCCGGAGGCGCGCGTCAGCGGCCTGCTCGACACCAGTCTTCCCGATCCGAAAGGCCGGTTGCAGTAAAAGCGGATCATCATCGCGCGCCACATCCGCATCATTCGCTTTGCCGACATAGCCAATTACGTGAGAAAATAGGCCATCATCCGGATAGGACCGTCCCTCGCCCGCCTTCGGGACAATGCCTGGCAGCGCATGGACACGCATATTGAGCGCCGCAAAGTCATCCCAATCGACATGGTCTTTGACAGTAATCGGCACGAAATCTGGGCGACGGTCAATGTCCCGACGAATGCGCCTCACCTCGCCCTCCGATAAATGGATCACGTCAGCGAGTTTTGACAGCGTCAGGTCAAGATCATCAATCTGCTCTGCAATGAGTTCGACCTGATAATCGAGCGTATTGGTGGCAAGCGGTTCGCCGTAGCGGTCGCGGACAATACCGCGGCTAGGCACGATGGTTTGAAAATTGAACCGATTATTCTCAGACAAGGCGAGGTAGTTTTCGCTTTGCTGGATTTGGAGCTGGTAGAACCGCCCCGTCAAAACCCCAAATATGCCGAGTCCGCCTGCGCTCAATACGGCCGTGCGGCGTGTCATTTGCGCGTCGGATTTGGCTTGCGCCGCCTTTGTGGACTGTGTCGGTTTACGGGCCATGACTAGTCATCCCCACTCATACGACCGGCCAATTTATCTCGGAGATAAATCATGAACGGCACGACCAGCACGGCGACAACAACACCGCGTCCGAGTGAGCCCCAATCGGGCCAACTCTCATAAACCGCCCATCCTGACAGGATGAAAACAGGCAAGCCTACGCATAAGGCCAGTGTGAAACGTGTCATTCCCGCCGCAAGTCCGCGTGCGCCCTCCCGAATATCAGGGCGGATCAGGGCATAGGTCAGTAGGAAGACGAGGGGCCATTGGCCTGGCGCGCCCCACGTCGTCCAATCTACCCAAAGCCCCCCGACAAACAATAGCAGCCCCGTCGCCCATAACCCGACACGGCGCGGCCACAGCGCGACTGTGGCAAAAGGAATCCACGTCAATGGCCAGCTTTGTCCGAACAAACGAATATCAAGCGCGCTAATCAGGCCCGCAATCAACAAAGCGACCACCGCGGGAATGAGGCGTTCATTGCGGAGGATCGGACTGACACCAAGATAGGCCATTAGTTCGCCTCCCCGGTCAGTTCAGCCGATGCGGATTCAGTTTCAGTGTCCATTGGCGTCACCTCAATATCAACATCGTCTGGATCGGCCAGTCGCGTATAAGGCAGCACAAAGACCCAATCGACAGGCGTCACGAGGAAGTCGAGCTCGACAGCGAGACTATCCCCCGGCAGAACCGTGCCAATGGGAAGCCCTTGTGGCAGGCGACCATCATCACCTGACGTCAACACGCGGTCCCCGGTTTGCCAGCCATCTTGGTCAGCAACGAAAGCCAATGTCGGTCGATCATTATTCGCCCCCGCCAATATGGCGCGCGCGCCCGATCGTTCGCTGATCACGGCCACACGGCTATTCAAATCATCGAGCCGCAAGACCCGCGCGGACCGTCGCCCCGCGCTCACAACATGACCGACGAGTCCCGCATCGGACAGCACTGCATAGCCATCCTGCACGCCGCTCTCTCGCCCCGAAGCGATCAGCAGCGAGCGAACAAAAGGGCTGGAGGGATCAGACACCGCACGAGCGGAAATACGACGGTCCGGAATATCACCCGTCCGGTCTACGGCTAGTAATTTTTCGAGGCGACGCAGGCGCGCCTGTTGCGCTTGCAAACGCGCATTATCCGCGCGGAGGCTTGCCAACTCGTCCCGCAAGGCTTTATTTTCTTGTAAGGCGCGACGGCCTCCTTCGACATCTGCAACGGCGCCCTCCAACTGTCGAAAGGGCGATCCCAGCCATGCGGCGACAGGCGCTTGGACATCGCTGGCGAGTAAGGGGGTGGTGCGGCGTTCTACGGCGGCATCGCGCTGTGTAAACAGCAAGACCGCGCTCAGCACGATCATCAAGAGCAGGCCAATCCGACCTTCAGAATTATTCGATCCCGATCGGGCCACGCTTGCAATGCCCTTCCCGCGAGTTGCGGATTAGCGTGATTAGACGTCCGTCTTGAGCACGCTTTTCCACTTTTTAAGGTTCTCAACGACTGTCCCTGAGCCGCGCACAACGCAAGACAAAGGATCATCCGCAATAAAGACAGGCAGTTCCGTGCGGTTACGCAGCTCGATATCCAGATTACGCAGGAGCGCTCCGCCACCTGTTAGCATGATGCCCTTATCGACAATGTCTGCCGCCAGTTCCGGTGGCGTGGCTTCAAGCGCCGTCTTCACCGCTTCAACGATCTGTTCCACGGGTTCGGCGAGGCTCTCAGCGATCATGGCCTCTGACACCCGAATTTCGCGCGGGACACCATTCATCAGGTCCCGACCTTTGATCAGGACGCTCATGCCTTCATTGTCGGCAGGCATAGTGGCCGATCCGACTTCTTTTTTCACGCGCTCGGCGGTCATTTCACCGATCAGAAGGTTGGTTGTGCGGCGCACATACTGAATAATCGCGTCGTCCATCTTGTCGCCGCCAACACGGACTGAGCGAGAATAGACGATACCGTCGAGCGACAGCACCGCGACTTCTGTTGTCCCGCCGCCAATATCGACAATCATAGACCCGGCAGGCTCATGGATTGGAAGCCCCGCGCCTAGCGCGGCCGCCATGGGTTCTTCGATAAGATAAACTTTGCGCGCGCCAGCCTGTTGAGCGGATTGATAAATCGCGCGTTCTTCCACGGCTGTCGCCCCGCTGGGAACGCAGATCACGACTTTGGGTTTGGCCCGGCGCATATAGCCGCCTTCGGACTTCACCTTTTCAATGAAGTGTTTAATCATTTTTTCAGCCACGTCGAAATCCGCGATCACGCCGTCTTTCATCGGACGGATCGCTTCGATATTTCCGGGTGTGCGGCCGAGCATCATGCGCGCGTCATTCCCCACCGCGTGGACAATTTTGCGGCCATTTTTAATCGAAAACGCCACAACTGACGGCTCGTTAAGCACGACGCCTCTACCTTTGGCATAGACCAGCGTGTTCGCCGTGCCGAGGTCGATTGCAATGTCGGACGAAAATGCGTCCATCAGTGAGGAGAACATGAGGGCTCCGTCCGGTTTGTTCCAGATGCGTTGGTCGGACTGTTATGGCGAGCATATAAACAGCGAATGAATGCTGCTCCGCCAAGAATCCGTCCGAAATTCCGCGTAGTGATGTGGTAATGTAAATCTAGGCCGGTAATTGCAAGCCTTCTATCCCCTTAGCCTTGCAAATCACTGCTATTTCGGGGGGATTTCTTGCCGAGGGGGTCGCGCCCTACGTGTCACGAGAGAGAGGGCAATCAACCCAACCGCCCCGAATGCCAGCCAAAGACTAAACTGTTTGCCCTGCGCCGAGGAAATCAGCTCAGAGGCGACAATGCCTGTCAGCAAAATTTTCGGAATGATTCCAAAGGCCGTGCCGAGCAAAAAACCACCCCGACTCACGCCAAATAATCCGGCGGCGACATTCACCAAAATCGCGGGTCCCGTCGGGATCAATCGAACAAGAAACCCCGATTCAACACTGTTTCGTTTAAATAATGTCCTGAGATAGTCGAGCCTTTGAATATGGAGGCGCTCCTGAAACCGGTGTTCCAGAGCGCGCGCCGCAAAAACATGCGCGGTCACCGACACCATGGTGGCGAACCAAGCAATGGCTGAGCCTTCGACAAGTCCAAAAGCGGCGATAGCGGCGGCAATTAACGCCCATTGCGGCACGAAGAAAATAGACCCGATTAGGAAAACGAGGACCGCAACTCCAACGGCCATTGGCGTCCCTGAATAGGTCCCCATTAGATTGATGGCCGCATTCGCCTGCTCGCGAAAGAGATAGACGAGCAACGCCGCGAATAGGCTTAGGCCAATAAGCAAAGAGATATCGTATAGCGGACCCTTCATAAACTTTGTGCGTATATCTCCTTCCCCGCTTCATCTTTAAGCACCGTCCAATCGGCGCAGCGGTTGCGAAACCACGTCATTTGCCGCTTAGCAAGACGGCGGGAATCCCGTTTGGCCGTCTCAATCGCATTTTCCAAGTCACACTCGCCGTCGAGATATGACAGAAGATGGGAGAGGCCGATGGCCTTGAGCATCGGCGCGCGCGCCGGATAGCCCCGCGTGTGGATCGTTCGAGCTTCCTCCAGCCCGCCTCTCTCGATCATATGCTCAAATCGTCGATTAATTCGCCCGTAAAGCATGGCGCGGTCCGGCTGCAGGACTGACCGATGGGTAAACCGCGCCGGGATGACCGGACGT
This sequence comes from Litorimonas sp., assembly GCA_051251645.1. Lineage (GTDB taxonomy): Bacteria > Pseudomonadota > Alphaproteobacteria > Caulobacterales > Maricaulaceae > Litorimonas. Next base: position 1,231,980 of record JBPOEY010000001.1, read on the forward strand.
GTCGCCGCTTGCCAACTCGATAGCGTCCGCCCGGTGGCCTCATGGACACCAATAATTCGCGCCAGTCGTTGTGGATCATCGCCCAGCACGCGTGCCGCCGCGACGGGATCGAGCGCGTCAGCGTGTCGACGCATCTCAGCCATTGGGATCAAATCAATGGCACTGGCAATGTCGCGCGGCACGGGCGGGATATCCGCGAGCCCTTCGAGCAAAGCGCGAAAATACATTCCCGTTCCGCCCACAAGGACCGGAGTCCGGTTACGGCCCATGATCTCCAAGATAACAGGCACGACATCGCGCACCCAATTTCCGGTGGAATAAAGCGTCTCGCCTGACACAAAACCAAACAAATGATGGGGAATGCCGCCCATCTCCGCCTCACTTGGGCGCGCGGAAAGCTCCTGCAAGTCAGCATAGACCTGCAAAGCATCGGCATTGATGATCTCGCCGTCCACGGCTTTCGCGATCTGCACGGCATAGGCTGACTTGCCGCTGGCCGTTGGGCCTGCGATACAGATAACTGGGGGCATCTCCCCGAGACTTTTTCCCATCGTTTGCCCCATAATTTATACGAGCCCAGTCATGACGACGCCCCTAGAACAGATCACCACATTTGTCCTGCCAGAGCACAGCGGCGACATCTTGGCGGCGGGGGCACAGGCCCTTGGCTTTCGTGACATCAAAACCTTATCTGCGGGCCGCGCCATCGAAGCGGTCTCGACTGCCAAAGACAGTGCCGATGCGCGCGCTATTCTGGCCGCCGCAAAAATCACCGCCGATGTCTGCGTTCAACCCATCGAAGGGCGTCGTAGAACCGTGCTGGTTTGCGATATGGACAGCACCTTGATCGGGCAAGAATGTATTGATGAACTCGCTGATTTCGCAGGCGTTAAAGACCGCGTCTCTGAAATCACGGAACGCGCCATGCGCGGTGACATTGGATTTGAAGGCGCCTTGGAAGAACGGGTTAGCCTGTTGAAAGGTTTGCCCATTACGACGCTACAACAATGTTATGATGAGCGTATTCGCCTGAATCCCGGTGCCCGAACCTTAGCGCAAACCATGGCAGCGCACGGGGCAAAAACCTTGATCGTGTCCGGTGGCTTCACGTTCTTCACCGAACGCGTCGCACAGGCGTGCGGATTCGCAGGGCATCAAGCCAACCAATTGATCCAAGCCGATGAACAGCTTACCGGATCCGTCAGTTACCCGATTTTAGGGCGCGAAGCGAAGTTGGAAGCTTTGGTCGATATTTGCGAGGGCGACCCAATGCGGTCCCTTGCTATCGGCGACGGCGCTAATGATTTAGCCATGATCGAAGCGGCGGGTCTCGGCCTAGCCTATTACGCCAAACCCGCAGTCGCGGCGGCGGCGCACAGCGCCATTACCTGCACAGACTTGCGCACAGCCTTGTATTTTCAAGGCTACTCCGACAGTGAGATCGTTGATTTTTAGCCATTTAGGGCGAAGAAAATATAATTACCGCCCCGATTGATAAGGAGCGTGACGGGCTCACCCGTCTCTAGCGCCGCAGCCAATGCCGTTTCAAATTCAGCCGGAGTCTTGACGGACTCGAACGCGACTTCTTCGATGATGTCACCTTTTAGAATTTTGCCCGAAGCGCGAGAGCGCTTGGCTATGGTGACAACACGAACACCCGTCACGTCCGGTTTAATCCGATTGGCGCGGCGCACATCATCCGTCAACGCTTCGACAGAAAGCCCGCCAATAGTCCGTTGCGCATTTCCCGCATCGACTTCCAATTGGAGCTTATCTTCAGCGCTAAGGTTTTCGGCTAAACGTTCAATGCGCACGGTCGCCGTGCGCCGTTTACGCTTGCGAATATACTCAATGGCGACATCCGTATCGATAGGGGCTTCGGCGACGGCGCGAAACATAATGCGCGTGTCGTCAATCTCGCGGTCCCCAATGCGAAGGATCAAATCACCGCGTTGCAGCCCTGCTTTCGCGGCAGGACCATCGTCGACAAGTGACCGAATAAGCGCGCCTCTCGCACTGTTCAGGCCATAGGACTGCGCAATATCGGAACTCACCTTTTGCGTCCGCACGCCGAGATATCCGCGCCGCGTTTCTCCGAACTCAATCAGCTGCGCCGAAACACTATTGGCCAAATCACTCGGCACGGAAAAACTCAGACCAATGGAATAGCCTGTCGGCGAAATGATCGCCGTGTTCACACCAATGACTTCCCCGTCCATATTGAACAGAGGACCGCCCGAGTTCCCCTGATTGATCGCGACATCGGTTTGAATAAAGTCGTCATAATTACCCGCCGAAATATCGCGATTTCGTGCTGAGATGATGCCCGCTGTGACAGAGCCAGAATAGCCCAACGGATTGCCGATCGCGATGACCCACTCTCCGACTTCGGAGGCGTCCGAGTCGCCAAAAGAGACGAAAGGTAACGCGTCACCACTTTCAATTTTGAGAACGGCGATATCTGTTGCCGGGTCACGACCGATCAGGTCCGCCTCGAACGTGTCGCCATTGGGAAAGGTAACTTCGATCAGGTCAGCATCTTCAATGACGTGATTATTGGTGACGATGTAACCGCTGTCGTCGATAACAAAGCCGGAGCCGAGTGATTTGGACACGCGCCCATCCCGCCCCGGACGGTTACCAAAAAAGTCGTTGAACCGTTCAAGCGGGGAGCCTTCTTCGAAGGCGGGGATATCTTCATCCGCGAATTCCACGGTCTGTGCCGTAGAGATATTCACGACGGCTGGAGACAGGCGCTTTGTCAGATCGACAAAATTATCAGGAATGGGTCTCGCGTGAACCGTGGCAAGCGGAACGAGAGAAAATGTCAGGCCAAGGCAGATCGTTCGAAACATAGCGCCCTTGTGCGGTAGTTTCAGTGATTTGCCAAGGCGGCGGACTGACACCTTGCATGACGATTACGTCAGGCTAGCCATTAAAACGGACACCGACCCAGATCATCAAAAGACCCAAGGCGGTGCAGAGCAGGCCGAGGCGCGAGAGACGTTGCGAATCGAGCATCGCCATCGCTTCTGCATAAGCGCGGCGCATTGCGTCGGGCGCGATAGCCCAGCCGATGCCTTCGACGGCGAGTGCGCCGCCGAAAACTAGCAGGAGGACAGTGACCACACTCATCGTGCGAGGTTTCCGTCAGACCGATTATCGCCCACCTTGTTGGTCATCAAGATAACCCAAGAAGTCAGAGTCTGGCGACAAGACATAAGTCGTGTTTTTTCCGAGACCCTTTTTATAGGCTTCCATCGAGCGATAGAAGGCAAAGAACTCAGGGTCCTTTGTGTAAGCCGCCGCATAGATTGCGTTCCGCTGTTTATCGCCTTCACCGCGAATGATCTCGGCTTGGCGTTGCGCTTCAGCGCGGATAACCCGCGCTTCTTTTTGCGCTGTCGCGCGGATCTCTTGCGCTTGCTCTTCGCCTTCGGCGCGGAGCAGTGACGCTTCGAGGTTCCGCTGCGAGACCATGCGCTTAAACACGCGATCATAGTTTTCTCGCGGAAGATCGGCACGTTTGATCCGCACATCGATAATATCAATGCCCAAATCTTCGGCTTCAGCAACACCGTCTGCGACAGACTGAATTTCAGCCATCAATTCGCTCCGACGACCCGAAATAATCTCCGGCGTGTCCACACGACCGAGAACATCGCGAAGGGTCGAATCGAAGATCGCTTGCAGCTGATCCTGCGCGCCACGTTCGTCACGGAGCTTTTCGTAGAAACGAATAGCGTTCGTAATGCGGTAACGCACAAAGGCATCAACGATCAGGCGTTCTTGGTCAGCGGCCAATAGTTCGACAGGACGCAGATCAACTTCGAGGTTTCGTCGGGACAGATAGACAACGTTTTCAATAAACGGAGTTTTCATTTTCAGACCCGCATTGGCTTCTTCACCCCAAGGGTTTTCGATGCGTTGGGCTTCACCAAACTGGAAGACAATGGCTTGTTCATGCTCTTCGACCGTGAAGAGAGAGGCCATAATGGCGAGGATTATCGCACCGCCGAGAACGGCGAGCATAATAAGACGAGGGTTTTTCATTACTGACCTCCACGCGGGCGGTTAGCGCCCAATTTGTCGAGCGGCAGATAGGGGATGACCCCCGATCCAGCACCATTGTCGAGAATGATTTTTTCAGCCGGCGCGTAAACATCCTCGATCGTTTCGAGATACATACGTTGGCGCGTCACGACGGGCGCGAGGCGGTATTCCTGATAGATTAGGTTAAAGCGTTCGGCTTCACCCTTGGCTTCGGCAATCACTGAGTCGCGGTAACCCGCCGCTTCTTGCAGGATTTGAGCCGCGTCACCGCGCGCACGGGGAACGACATCATTCTGCACCGACGTCGCTTCGTTGATTGTTGTTTCACGTTCCTGCGCGGCATCAACCACGTCGCGGAAAGCATCGACTACGTTCCCTTGATCCGGCGCATCGGCTTTTTGCAGCTGCACTTCGACGATCCGGACGCCCGTTTTATATTCGTCCAAAACACTCTGCATCAAATCGCGAACAGAGGTCGTAATCGCCAGACGGTCTGTCGTGATGATCCCTTCCAGCTCGTTCTGGCCGATAACTTCGCGCATCGCACTTTCGGCGACGGCTTCGACGGCTTGAGCAGGATTTTCGACTTCAAAATAATAATTAGCGAGATCGCTGATCCGCCACAGAACCGTGAAATCAATGTCGACGATATTCTCGTCACCTGTCAGCATCAGCGAAGACGCATCGTTTCCGCCAATCGCATCCTTCCGGATGATTTCGGTTTCTTGCTTATAGGTCGTCTCAATTGGGCTTGGCAGTTTGAATTTGAGGCCTGGGCCTTCTGTCCGAACATAATCACCAAAGCGAAGAACGAGCGCGCGTTCCGTCTGATCGACCGTGTAAACGGAGGTCGAGATCAAAAGAACAGCACCGATGGCTAAGACGATTCCAAGAGGACCAAACGGACCCACTTTGAAACTCGGTGCGCCACCGCCACTGCCGCCAGAGCCTGGACGACGCGGGCCGCCGGACTTCACACGGCTCTTAAAGCCCTCAATAACATTGTCGAGATCAGCCGAGCGGTCAGGGCCGCCAGAGCCGGTCGGTTTTTTACCGCCGCCCCCCTTGCCGCCATTGCCCCAAGGCGAGTTGCCGTTACCTTTGTCGCCCGAGCCGCCTTTCGGCCCCCAGGGTGAATTATTGTCCGCCATTCATGGTCTCCAATCGAATCCACTTCTATGTGGCGTAGGCGTGAACGGCTTTCAAGATACTGACTCTGTCAATCGGCGGTCCAATATGCGTGTAATGAACGCATGGTCGTCGCCTTTCCCCGCGGAATGCGGCACCTCGTCGCGAGAAACCCAAATTTTAGCTGGCAATTCAGGGAAATAGGCGTCCCCCTCTATCACCGCGTCCACCTCCGTCTCATAGATGCGCCCTATCCACGGCATAAGCGATTTGTATATCTGTGCACCACCAATGATCATGACTTCGTCAACGCCGAGCGAGCCTGCCAACTCTGCGCCGCGCCCAACCATATCATTCATGTCCGTGAAGACCTCCGCTCCCTTGGCCTGGTAAGCCGCATCACGCGTCAGCACGAGGTTAGGCCGACCCGGCAGCGGAAACGGCAAGCTCTCCCAGGTCTTGCGCCCCATTAAACACGGTTTTCCCAAGGTCACCCGTTTGAAATGCTGCAAGTCCGAGCGGAGTCGCCACGGCAAATCGCCATCGCGACCAATCACATGATTGGTAGAGCGCGCAACGATGGCGGCAAGAGTTGGGAGGTCCATGATATTCATAGCGATGAGGGTTACAGCGGCGCGCGTGATGCGTATAGGCGCAAATATGTCGACTTACGCCGCAAAAGAACCCTTCTCCACCCCGACGCGGGCGGTCATCATTACGCTCGTCTATGTATTGCTGATACCGTTTATCAATTGGAGCTTTACGTGGGCCCCGATGGTGGAGCTGCCCGGTTTGGGATGGATGTTCAATCCTGTCACCATCGTCACGGGACTTGTCCTTGTCGTACGCGACTTTGCCCAACGCGAAATCGGCCATTGGGTTTTGCTTGCAATGGCTGTCGCGCTCGGCCTGACGTGGGCCACCTCTGGCGGCGAGTTAGCACTCGCGTCCGGGGCCGCCTTTGCGGTGTCCGAGTTGGTTGATTGGACGGTTTACACCTTTACCAAGCTAAAGCTCTCGACCCGCGTCTTGCTCTCCTCTGCCATTGCTGCGCCCGTCGACACATCAATCTTCCTGATTGGCGCAGAAGCCATTCGCGATGATCAATTCACTTTACCTAATGTTCTGATGAGTATTGGCGGTAAAATGATCGGCGCGCTGGTGATATGGTGGTTGATCCGAAAAACGATAGAACGTGATATAAAATGACACGCCCCCTTATTCTTGATGTCGACGGGACCCTCCTTAAGAGCGACCTAACGCATGAAATGATCCTTGCCGCCGTAATGCGCGATCCGGGCAAAGCGCTACATTATGCGCGCGTCGGCACGCACGATAAGCCGCAGATGAAGCAAGAGATGATCGCCCGCATCGGCGACAGGCTCGACACGGATGTCGCCCCCTTGGAGCCAAAAATCGTCGCCCTCGCCGAGCAAGCCGTCGCGGACGGGCGCGAGGTTCACCTTTGCTCCGGCTCTGAACAATCGCTGGTGGACCGTTTGGGCGCGCGGCTTGATTTCATCACTGAGTGCTTCGGCACGTCGCCGACCTATAATATGACGTCCAAGAACAAGGCGTCCTTCCTCTCCGAGCGCTTCCCCGACGGGTTCGATTACGCCGGCAACAGCACGCAAGATTTCAAGGTCTGGGAAGCCGCGCACAGCGCTTACGGCATGCGCCCGCCTCGCGGGACAAAGCAGACCCGCACAGCCGCAGGCAAAGCTGTCACAATTTTGGAAGAGCGCAAATCAGAACTCGGCACCCTTCTTAAGGCGATGCGACCATGGCGGCTCTGGTTTCCGCTGCCGCTGCTCATCCTTGTTTGCGCGGCTTACTATAAAGGCGTTGCAACGAACCTGTGGCTCCCTGTCTGGGCCACAGTCGTCTGGATGCTGACCGTCGCTGCGCTCGCTTTGATTGATGATCTGCGCGATATTCATCAGGATCGACGGGATGAAAAACCGAACCGTCCGATTGCGGCGGGCGAATTATCAGTCACGAAAGCCGTTGCGGGCCTCGTCGCACTCGTCTTTGTCGCAGCGGTCCTGTCGCTCGCTATTCTGCCCTTCTGGATGTTCCCCGTCTTCGCCCTCGTCCTTTGGCTCGGCTCAAAATTAACCGCCCTTCCCTTTGGCATCGCGCGCAGCATGCTCACCCGTCTGACGATCATCATCGCCAGCGTCACCTATATTCCTCTAGCCCTGATCTGAACCCGCCATGTCCGAAATCCCACCCTGCCCTGAATGCGCGTGTGAATATGTCTATGAAGACGGCCCGCTGCTGATCTGTCCTGAATGCGCCCATGAATGGCCCGCCGCCGACAGCGCGCCCAAAGTCTACCGCGATGCCAATGGCAATGAGCTACAAGACGGCGATATGGTCACACTGATCAAAGACCTCAAAGTCAAAGGCACGAGCAAAACGGTTAAGGTGGGGACGAAAGTGCGGATCAACCGTTTGGTTGACGAGGATCACGATATCGACTGCAAGATCGACGGGATTGGCGCGATGAAGCTGAAGACTGAGTTTGTGAAGAAGGCATGACGTGAGAATTGATGCCGTATCACACCTTAAATCACTCATTAAGATTGAGATATTTCCCGAAGATTTCGATTATTCTTTCATAGCTCGAACGCATTGATCGAGTTAACTTGAGCTTTTCACGTGCGGGGTTTTGGCTCTTGTCAAACACGTGCGCCTCTATCATTTCTTTCATCGTTATAATTTGTAAATCTATTTCGTAGCCAATGGAAATTAACCGTTCAATTTCCGTGTTTAAATCTGAACCGAATAGAAACTTCGCTTCCGCAGTGAATTGTCTAAATTCAACTACATCAAACGTCGAAAAATCATTCGAATTAAGACACTTGGAAACGTATTCTTGAACGACACTCAGAATTTTAAGACGTCTGTCGTATAATTCAAGCCGTTGTTTTATCTTTGAAATTTTTAATTGCTGAAAAGATACAATGATTGCTGCAATCCCGAAACAAACAGTCACGATGATCTGAGCAACCTTTACGCCAAAGTCCAAATTCATAGATGACACTAAACCGCCACTTTCCCCGCAATATGCGGGTGCGCTTTATACCCCACCAGTTTCACATCGGCATAGGTGAAGCCCTCAATATCCGTCACATCGGGGTTCAATTCCAACGTCGGTAGCGCCATCGGTTCGCGCGTGAGTTGTTCGCGCACTTGGTCGAAGTGATTATGATAGATATGCGCGTCGCCGAACGTGTGAACGAAGTCACCGACTTCTAAATCACAGACTTGCGCGACCATGTGAGTGAGTAGCGCGTAGCTGGCGATGTTGAACGGGACACCAAGGAAAATGTCAGCGCTGCGTTGATAGAGCTGACAGGACAATTTCCCATCAGCCACAAAGAATTGAAACAGGCAGTGACACGGCGGCAGGGCCATGTCCTCAACATCGGCGGGATTCCACGCGGAGACAATGTGACGCCGCGAATTCGGGTTGGTCCTAATGCTCTCAATGACTTGTTTGAGCTGATCTATGACTTTGCCGTCGGGGCCTTCCCAGCGGCGCCATTGTTTACCGTAAACCGGGCCGAGATCACCGTCTTCATCCGCCCACGCATCCCAAATTTTGACGCCATTCTCTTGCAAGTAAGTGATGTTCGTATCGCCCGCGACGAACCAGAGGAGTTCATGGATGATCGATTTGCGGTGCAGCTTCTTGGTCGTGACCATCGGAAAACCGTCCGCGAGGTCAAAGCGCATCTGATAGCCAAAAATTCCGCGCGTGCCCGTGCCCGTCCGGTCCATCCGGTCGGTGCCCGTGTCCATAACGTGAGCGAGAAGGTCGAGATATTGGCGCATAGTGGGGGTCTAGCGGATTCCGGGGCTATCGCAATGCGTGAGGGGGATGGTTTGCAGGTGGAGTTATGTTGGCCCCCTCCGCCTCACTACGTTCGGCACCTCCCCCATTAAGGGGGAGGAAAAAGTAGGATTGTGAGTAACGAAAGAAGTTCCTCCCCCTCAATGGGGGAGGTGGGCTCGCGTAGCGGGGTCGGAGGGGGCCAACCAAAAACCCCGCGAAGCGTCCCGCCCTATTCCCGGTTAAACAGGCTCATCGCGCTCAGCGTCATGGCTTCTGTCCCCGCCGTAATCGAGGGTTCGGGCGCAATCTTGAAAAACGGTGAGTGATGCGAAGACACACCGTCTAATTCATCGGCGAGCGTACCGCCGACAGCCATATAGACGCCTTGGATATTATGCTCCGGCGCGATGAATTCTGCAAAATCTTCTGCGCCCATGCCACTGCGCTGAGCATCAATGATCGCATCCTCGCCCATCAGCTTGACCAGTTCGGCGCGGAGAAATTCTGCTGTTTCCGTGTTGTTTTTAAGCGGCGGCGTATTTCGATCAAGGCGCGTCACGACAGGCAGCAGGTCTTCGGGCACGCCGTAAGCAATGGCCGTGCCTTTCGCGACCCGGTCAATGGCGTCGAGCAAGGTCGCGCGAATGTCTGGATCGTCAGACCGAACCGTCAGTTTCAACTCCGCCTTATCGCCAATGATATTGTTCTTCGTCCCCGCATGGAACGACCCGACCGTAATCACGCCCGGCTCCAGCGGATTGATCGAACGGCTGACGATACTTTGTAGGTTCACGACAATCGCGCTGGCAACCAACACAGGATCAACACCCATATGCGGCGCCGCGCCGTGGGCGCCGACACCGCGCACGGTGATGTCAACACTATCGGAGCTCGAATAGGCCAGCCCGTTCGGCACCATGATCTTACCCGCCGGCACAGGCGACCAGACGTGAAAGCCAATGGCGTAATCCGGTTTCGGGAACCGCTCATATAGACCGTCTTTGATCATCGCCCGCGCGCCGGAGATGATTTCTTCGGCGGGTTGCCCAACGAGAACCAGCGTCCCGGACCAGTCATCTTTGAGCCGCATCAGTTGGCGCGCCGTTCCGACGAGCGATGTCATATGCACATCGTGACCACAGGCGTGCATGACTGGGTTTTCAATCCCATCGATCCCAACCTGCGTCGCGGTCGAAGCATAGGACAGGCCCGTGTCTTCTTTGACCGGAAGACCGTCCATATCGGCACGAATCATGACCGTCGGTCCGTCGCCATTTTTCAGCACAGCCACGACTCCCGTTTGCCCCACGCCGGTCGTGACGTCATATCCGAGCGCGGTCAGTTCGGAAGCGATACGCTTTGATGTTTCAAATTCTTGAAAGGATAACTCGGGATTTTCATGAAGGTGAACAAAAAGGCGCGAGAGGTTCGCCTCATAATCGGCCTGCACATTGGCGCGCAGCTCCGTGCTCATATCGGCGGCAAAAGCCGGAGTCGCCGCCATAAATAGGGCGGTCGCGAGGAGTGTGGTCTTCATAAAATTTCCTTTCATGACCCCCTTTATGGCCTTCTGAGGGGCCAAAGCGCAACGCCAAAAGTTAACGGTCTGGCCTGTGGATATTTACCTACCCTAATTTCCGTTAACCTTTGAAATATATCGGGTTTAACACCGCATTTACTATCATCGGCCCACTTTGATTGAAATTGAGACACTCACTTTCGTCAGGACCCCCATGAGCCACCTTCGCGTTGTATCCGACAATAGCTCCCCGACTCGCGCTCAGGCGTCATCGCCAGACGTCCCCGGAACCACAGAGCTGCCCCTTAATCAGATTTTACAAGGCGATTGCGTTGATCTGATGAATAGCTTGCCCCCTGGCTCGGTCGATCTGGTCTTTGCGGACCCGCCTTATAATCTACAGCTGGGCGGCGATCTGTCCCGTCCGGACAACTCCACGGTCAATGGCGTGACGAATGACTGGGATCAATATGATTCAATGGATGCGTATGACCTGTTCAGTCATGACTGGCTGCAGGCTGCGCGGCGCGTGTTGAAAGATGACGGTTCCATCTGGGTTATGGGCAGCTACCACAACATTTTTAGAGTTGGTGCGATCTTGCAGGATCAACAATTCTGGATCCAAAACGATATTATTTGGCGCAAAACTAACCCAATGCCGAACTTCCGCGGCACACGCTTTACCAATGCGCATGAAACACTGATTTGGGCGACCAAGTCTGAGGCGTCGCGCCCGACCTTCCATTATGATGCGATGAAGATGATGAATGACGGCGTGCAAATGCGCTCCGACTGGACGCTGCCAATTTGCACCGGTCACGAGCGGCTTAAAACCGAAGGCGGCGGCAAAGCCCATCCAACGCAAAAGCCGGAAAGCCTGCTGCACCGCGTTATTCTTTCGACGACTAATCCGGGTGATGTCATCCTCGACCCGTTCTTTGGGACGGGCACAACAGGCGCCGTGGCGAAGAAGTTGGGACGCAATTTCATTGGTCTTGAGCGCGAGCATGATTATATCGCCCACGCCCGCAAACGCATTGCGAAAGTTCGCCCCGCAGGCACAGAAGCCATCAAAATCACGCGCTCAAAACGGTCTGAACCCCGCGTGCCGTTTGCGCACCTCGTCGAACGCGGCATGATCGACATCGGCACCAAGCTGTTTTCTGCCAAAGGCAAAATTTCTGCGCGTGTTCGCGCCGATGGCAGCCTCGCGACAGAGGATGGTTTTGAGGGGTCAATCCACAAAGTTGGCGCACATGTCACCGATGCCCCGTCCTGCAATGGCTGGACCTACTGGCACTTTATGGGCGCCAAAGGTCTCACCCCAATTGATGCCTACCGGAGTGTTATAAGAGCGGAGATGGCGGAGGCCTAGACCTCCACCGCGCACAAGACTTTCTTAAATAGGCTCGGCAGCGCGACTGTCGATAAGGCCTCTATTGAGACCCAGCGGCCTTCGCCGTCTGGGTCTCTGTCGATTTGAACGCAGTAGACATCCAACCGCAATTCAAAATGTGTGAAGACGTGTTTCACGGGGGCGGGAGACCGGGACCACTCAGCCTCCATGGGTGGCTCGACGGGCGGCATGGTGTCAGCCCAGTTTGAGGTTGGCACTTCCATCATGCCGCCGAGCAAGCCCTCTAAGGGGCGTCGCCGCAACCAGACCGCGTCACCCCGCATCATGACATAGGCCGAGCCGAGCCGAACGGGCTGCTTCTTCTTCGGAGTTTTCTTCGGGAAAGCGGTTTGATCATCTGCCGCAAAAGCCTCGCACCATTTCGTCCACGGGCAGATGTCACACGCCGGCGACCGGGGCGTGCAGACCGTCGCGCCAAGGTCCATCACGGCTTGGCCATAATCGCCGGGTCTCGTTGGATCCGCTAACTCCTGCGCCAATGACTTAATAAATGTCTTCGCTTTCGGCAGCGGCTCTTGAACCCGGTGTAAGCGAGAGATCACCCGCTCCACATTGCCGTCGACAATATTCGTCGGCTGATCAAAACAAATCGCAGCAATGGTTGAGGCCGTGTAATCGCCAATCCCCGGGAGCGTCAGCAGCTCAGCCTTTGTGCCTGGAAATGTGCCGCCGAAATCCGTCGCCACCATAATCGCACATTTGTGGAGGTTTCGCGCGCGCGCGTAATAGCCCAGCCCCGCCCAATGGGTCAGCACATCATCAAGCGGAGCGGCAGCCAGATCCTCCACCGTTGGATACAGCGCGAGAAATTTAAACCAATAGGGCGTGCCGTGCGGGATTGTCGTCTGTTGCAACATGACTTCAGACAGCCACACGGCGTAGGGGTTCGGGGTCACACCGTTCGCACGATCCTCTGGCCGGACGCGCCACGGCAGGGTCCGGCCTTGTTGGTCGTACCACCGCAGCAACGCTGTGCGCATCTCAATAATTTGCTGATCAGTCCACATGGTGTTTCTATTTCTTAATCCGAGGCGCAGCCCTGTTCGCTTTACCTCCCGCTTGCAATGGCCGATAAGTCACCCGTGACAAACCGTCCCCTCACCCCGTCTGAGCGCGCCAAAGTCGAGCGCTACCTAGAAGAGCGTCGCGCCCGACCGCAAGCCCGCATGTTACCGAGCGCCAGTATGGCCGTGAACAGGGTGATGCGCCCCCTCGCAAAGAAGGGCGGTCAGAAACGGGGTAGCTCCGCGCTCGCCTTGGCCGATATTTGGCCAGAGATCATGGGGCCACGATGGTCAAAGATCAGCAGTCCAGTTCGGTTTCGCGCCAGCAACGGAGACCGCACGCTTGTCATAAGCGCGCCCGGCCCGGCCGCCGCCCTCATCCTCGCGGCATCAGGCCCGATTTTACAACGCCTCAATGCACATCTTGGCACGGGCCATGTGTCCCGGATTCAGGTCGTTCAATCGGCGCCAAACGCCAAGACGGCGCCCCTCGAAAAACCCAAACGCGGGTTAACTCCGTCAGAAGAACACGCACTGCGCGAAGGACTTACACAAGTCCGTAATGAGCGGCTAAAGGATGTTTTGGGGCGGCTTGGCCGCGAAGTTATTAGGAACCAGTCATGATCCGCGCGTCGCTTTTCGCTTTTTCCCTTCTGATGGCCACACCCGTATTGGCCAACCCCACAACGGATGGGCATGAACACCCAACCCCGGCGTATGTTTTTAGCGAAGCCCCGACCGATATTGTCATCGGTAGTGCGGAGGCCGCCCACAACATGATTATTTACGCCTCCAACGTCTGCCCGCATTGCGGCAGCTGGTTTGCCAAAGATTGGCCGGTGCTTAAATCCGACCTCATTGAGACTGGACAACTTCGCGTTATCTTCCGCCCGCTTCCGAGTCAGCCTTTGCAACTCTCCCTCACCGGGTTTTTGATGGCCGAGTGTGCGGCAGAGGGGGATTACATGGCCGTCATGGAAGATCAATTCGCCCGTCAGAACACAATCTTGAAAGCGGCCGAGACCAATGATGGCGCAATGATCAAATCTCAATATGACGCCGTTGCCAAAGTTGCAGGCTTAGACGATGCTGATAGTATCGCCGCATGCCTCAGCGAAGAAGCCCATATGAAAACGCTTCAAACCTCAGCGGATCGCGCGGGAGCTGCCGGAATCTCCAACATTCCATCCTTCATCTTCAACGGGGAATTGATGAACGGTGCGCATGATGCCACCGCGATCAAAGCTTGGGTTGAAGGCCGATCCTCTGCACGTCCTTAGTGTTTCCATCGCGGCTATCCACAAACACCGCCTTTTATCGCTGATCCGTGACCCTGATTCGTTTAGGCACGGCTTGAACTCCACCACTAATTCGGGATGCTCAACCATGGCCTCACTGATTCGCACATCACTCCTCATCGGAACCGCTGCTTTGTTTACCGCCTGCGGTAATGCCGACGTGACAACGGACGGTGCAGCCACAAGCACACCCGCCGCGGCGTCCACCGCCGAACGAACGTCTTATGAACGCCCCGACGATCACGCCATTGGCCGTGTCGATGCTCCGCTCGTTGTGGTCGAGTATGCGTCGGTGACCTGTCCGGGCTGTGCCTATTGGCATCAAACCGTCTATCCTGAATTCAAGGCCCGCTATGTCGACACCGGCAAAGTCCGATTTGTTTTTCGTGAATTCCTTACAGGCAACCCGCAATTGGCCGAAGCTGGTTTTAAGATCGCGCTATGTGCCAATCCGGATGATTATTTCAAAAACATCAAGCTTCAATTTGATCGCTTGGGTCAAATTACGGATATGGCGAGAGCTGGAAACACCCGCGCGGCCTATGTTAATCTCGCCAAGTCGTCCGGTCTGAGCGAAGAAGAATTTGCAACTTGCATGGCCAATGAAGCGCACCGCGACCATATTAACAGTAAGATGGAACAGGGTTTTGACGAAGGAGTGACTGGAACCCCCGCGTTCTTTATCAATGGGAAGTCCGCCAAAATCGGCACCATTGAGGCGATGGACGAGGTCCTCATGGAACTTCTTGGCGAAACGCCAGCAGAAACTCCCGCTGAAGTGACTGAAGACGCGCCCGCTGACGAATCTGCTGAATAAATTATGGGCTCGCTGGTCTTCGACAAGATCAATCTGACAGGCTTTAAGAGCTTCGTCGAACCCACAGATTTTATTATTGAGCCGGGTCTGACGGGTGTCGTCGGACCCAATGGCTGTGGCAAATCAAACCTACTCGAAGCCCTGCGGTGGGTTATGGGCGCGAATAGCGCGAAAGCCATGCGCGGGTCGCAGATGGAAGATGTCATCTTCTCGGGCACGCGACAACGCCAAGGGCGCAATCAGGCCCATGTCACCCTCACCATTGATAATAGCGCGCGAGTAGCCCCCGCCGCCTTCAATGACTCTGAACAACTAGAAGTCATGCGGGTCATTACCAAGGGCAAGGGTTCGACCTATAAAGTCAACGGCAAGACCGTCCGCGCTAAAGATGTCCAACTGCTCTTCGCCGATGCCTCAACCGGGGCAAACTCTCCCGCCCTCGTGCGGCAGAACCAGATTAGTGAACTGATTTCCGCGAAACCCGCCAACCGTCGCCGCGTGTTGGAAGAAGCCGCCGGGATATCCGGTCTCCACTCGCGTCGTCACGAGGCTGAACTGCGCCTGCGCGCGGCTGAGAACAATCTCGACCGATTGCAAGACATCGTCGCGCAAATCGAAAGCCAGTTGCTGAGCCTACGGCGGCAATCGCGGCAAGCGACACGCTACAAGCGGCTCGCGGGCGAAATTCATGAATATAAGGCGCTGTTGTGGCGTAAACGCTGGGTTGCGGCCTTGGATACGCTGTCCGGTGCGACCGATGCGCTACGCGCCTGCGAGGCCAATGTTCAGGATACTGCCCTCAAAGCGACTGAGGCTCAACGTCTCGCCGCGGACCTCTCCGGTACGCTCAAGCCAAAGCAGGAAGAGCAGTTGATCGCCGCCGCCGTTCTCGCCCGACTAAATGCCGCCAAGGACACGTTAGAAGCGGATGAACAGGCCGCAACCTCGGAAGTTCGCAAGCTCAAAGCGCAAATTGAACAACTCAGCGCCGATATTGAACGCGAGAGCGGTATTCTGGTTGATGCGCAAGCTGCGGAGGCCCGGTTGAAGGTCGAGTATGACAATCTCGCCGCTGTGGGGGACCAATCTGCCGCGCTCGATGCCGCGCAAGACGAAGCCGAGGTCGCGCTGCGCCTACGCAATCAGATCGAAGCCGATATGTCCGAGCTCACAACGCTGATCGCGGGACAAACAGCCCGCGCGGAGAGTGCGGCGCGAGAATTAGACCAATCGGAACGCCGTCTGTCCGGCCGCTTACGCGAGCTTGAAGACGCAGCGTCTAAATTGGCGTCGATGTCATCCGATAGCGGCGCGTCGGCGAACTTGTTTACCGCATCGGCCAAGGACGCCCTCACGGCGCTCGAAACGGCTAAAGCTTCAGAACGTGAGGCCGCGGCACTCCGTAATGACGCCGAAGACGCCGACCAAGTCGCACGCGAAGCTTTGTCAGACGCCAAATCCGCGCTTGGCGTATTGACGTCTGAGCGCTCGGCCCTCGACCGGATTGTCAATCGTGGATCCCGCGACCACGCTACGGCTCTCTCACAAATCACGGTCCAGAAGGGCTATGAACACGCGTTAGCCGCAGCCCTCGGCGAAGATTTGGAAGCCGGGGTTGGCGGCACAGCCACATTACGGTGGACCGGCGCCCCAGAGGCGACCCAGTCTTTGCCATCAGGGGCAACGCCCCTCTCACAGCTTGTCAGCGGCCCCGCCGAGCTTGTCGCCCGATTGGGCCAAATCGGTGTGACCGATAGCGCCGCCGACTTAGCGTTCCAGCTCAAGCCCGGTCAGCGTCTGGTCACGCGTGGCGGCCATGTTATTCGCTGGGACGGGTTCGTTATGGAAGCTGGCGCAGAAACGGCCGCATCCGTTCGGTTAAAACAACAAGGCCGCTTGCAGGACATGGTCGCGGAAATCGATGCTGCCGAACAAGCCGTAGCACAGGCGCAAACCGTTTTTGAACAAGCGCGAGAACGTCGAAACGCCGCGAAGGACCGCGCCGCCACCGCGCGCGCGGCTCTGCCTGAATTGGAAAGGAAAGAGCGCGCCGCCCAAGCCGCCTTTGCGCAATATGAAACGGATGTGGCCCGCGAAACCGCGCAAAAGCGGTCCTTGGAAGAACGTATCGAGCGCCTTCAAGCCGAAATTACGGAGCTAAAACAACAACGTGACACGGCAAATTCTGCCGTCGAGGGCGCGGACCGTGACGAAACACTGGGTCCGAAACGCGAAGCTCTGGCCGAACGGCTTTTCACAGCGCGCGCTGACGCTGATGAGAAGAACACGACCTATCGGTCGTTACGCAACGCAATTGATGCCCGGACAACGCGGCTACAAGCGGTCGAGTCCGAACGCACCGATTGGAACCGCCGCCAGACGCAAGCCACCGACCGTGTCGCCACCTTGCAAGGCCGCCGCGATGCGACTGAAATGAACTATCAGGCAGCGACGGAAGGACCTGATAAATTCGAAGATCGTCGCAAAGCCCTATTCACGCAACTGGAAGACGCGGAAGCGCGCCGTAAAGCCGCCGCAGATTCACTCGCAGGGGCCGAAACAGCCCTACGCGAGGCCGAAATCAACGCCCGTGATCTGGAACGTCTTGCCGGGGAAGCCCGTGAAGCCCGCGCAGGCGCCGACGCGCGTCTGATTGCGGCGAAAGAACGGATTGGCGAGACCAAAGCCCGTATCAACGAGACGCTGCAATGCGAGCCATCAGAGCTGAGTGAACATCTTGGCGAACTCTCCCCTGATTTGGCTCTGTCTGAAAATGATATTGAGCGAAAGCTGGAACGGCTTGCCTCAGAACGTGAAAAGCTCGGCAGCGTCAATTTGCGCGCTGATGAAGAAGCGGCCGAGCAGGAAGAAACGCTCAACACCATGATTGCAGAGCGCGAAGACCTGATCAAAGCGATCGCGCGATTACGCGAAGGCATTGACGAGTTGAACACCGAAGGCCGTCAACGCCTGCTCGAAGCCTTCGACGTTGTGAACGGGCACTTTGCCAAACTCTTCGTGACTTTATTTGGTGGGGGCGAAGCGTGGCTAAGCCTGACCGAAAGCGACGATCCCCTAGAAGCCGGGCTTGAAGTCTTCGCTCGCCCCCCCGGGAAGACGCTCAAACCAATGAGCCTGCTGTCCGGCGGTGAACAAGCCCTCACTGCAACGGCGCTAATATTCGCGGTCTTCTTATCTAACCCAGCCCCCGTTTGTGTCCTCGACGAAGTCGATGCGCCGCTCGATGACTATAATGTTGGACGGTACTGCGACGTGCTGGACGAGATGAAGCGCCTGACGAACACCAAATTCATCGCCATTACACATAACCCTGTCACCATGAGCCGTATGGACCGCTTGTTTGGCGTGACCATGGCCGAACAAGGTGTGTCACAACTCTTATCCGTCGAACTCGCCCGCGCCGAAGAGCTTGTCGCGGCGGAATAATGTGTTGGACATGTTCGCTTAAGCTCTTGTGAGTGGCTCCCACGACGGAAATAAACAATCTTTCCCGGCGGAACTGATAATTGAACAAGTTTAGTCTCAGATTATTTTCTCCCAGCGACTGACTCGCGCAGGCTTTGAACTGTTCTGGAAAAACTCTGTCAAAACCTTTGCGGAAAACGATATTCATTAGCAATATCAAAGACTTAGTGACGCGCCTACCTGTGTTGACTTCCCTTACCCCCTTGTCTAGGTAGAGCGCGCTTTCGAAGGGTGCTGTCCCAGCATTCTTTTGAGAGCGTAACACTTGGTTTTCATGCCGGAAAAGAACGGACAGTCCGACCCCTCCTCGCCGACCGATCTCGACACGCTCGAGAGCAAGCTCGCCGCCGCTAACGCACGACGAGACGCTAAAATCGGACCGGATAAGAGCGACGACAATTCCCTTCTTGGAATGGCATGGCGATTGAGCACGGAGCTTCTGGTGTCCGTTCTGGTAGGAATGTTCCTCGGTCTTGGGATCGATACACTTCTCGGAACGAAACCCTGGGGCTTTTTTTTAGGGCTTGGGTTCGGCATTGCCGCCGGGTTTATGAGCGTGTTTCGCACGGCGAATGCCATGAATGCGAAAACAGCTCATTTGCCAGTCGGTGATAAAGTTCTCAAATCGGATGATGAAGACTGAAGGAGCGGGACGTGGCTAGCGGACCCATGGAACAGTTTAAGATCGAGCGCGAAGCCGATCTATTTGAGATTGCCGGACAAACGGTGTCCTGGACGAATTCGTCCTTATGGATGGTCGTGTCGGTTGTTTTGATCATTGGGTTTTTCGTCCTGACGATGCGCGGTAAACTGATCCCCGGACGGATGCAGTCCATGGGCGAGCTCTCCTACGAATTTATCGCGGATATGGTCCGCAACACAGTCGGGCCAGAAGCCATGCGCTTCATGCCATACGTCTTCGCGATCTTCTTCTTTATTCTGTTCTCCAACTTGATTGGAATGAACCCTTACGCCTTTACAACAACATCCCACCTCGCAGTTACGGCATCCCTCGCGATCTTCACGATCCTGATGGTCATGGTCGCCGGGATTTGGAAAAACGGCCTAGGTTGGTTCAAAATTTTCGCACCGTCTGGTCTGCCCTTGCCGATGTATCTTATCATCGTGCCGATTGAGATCATCTCGTTTATCTCTCGCCCGGTGACACTCGCCGTTCGTTTGTTTGCCAATATGGTCGCCGGACACGTCCTGTTGAAGCTATTCGCAATTTTTACCGCTTTCTTGCTGGCCAAGGGCGGCATTACGTCTGTCGGCATCATCTTGCCGATTGTTGGGACATTAGGTATCGTCGCGCTTGAGTTTCTCGTCGCAGCGCTTCAAGCCTTCGTTTTCGCAATCCTGACCTGCGTCTATCTGAACGACGTCTACCACGTCGGTCATCACTAACTTTTTCACGTTCATCACAGCGATTTCCAAGGAGAAATAAAATGGAAGAAGCAGCACGTTACATTGGTGCCGGCCTCGCCGGGACAGCCCTCATCGGCGCCGGTATCGGCATCGGTTCGATCTTCTCGAAATATCTTGAAGGCGCTCTGCGCAATCCTTCCGCAGCCGCTAGCCAGCAGACAAACCTGCTGCTCGGTTTTGCGCTTTGCGAAGCAACGGGCCTATTCGGCTTCGTTCTCGCCATGATCATCCTGTTCGTCTAGACTTTTTGATCAACTGACCTTCGCGTCAGTTTAATGGAGACTAAGTCGATGGCGGCTGAAACCATCTATAATGACGGCGAAACTGCAGCAGAAGCCTCTGCTGTTGGCTTGCCGCAACTCGACCTCTCCACGTGGACGAGCCAGATATTCTGGCTCGCCCTCACCTTTGCGGTCCTATATTTTGCTTTGTCGCGTTTTATTCTGCCGAATTTGCGCAATACACTCGCTAACCGGTCTGATCGGGTTGCGGATGATCTCGACAGTGCCTCGCGCATGAAAGTCGAGGCTGAAGAAGCCGAAAAAGCCTATGAACAATCCTTGCGAGATGCGCGCGCTAAGGCGTCGAATGTCGCTGAAAGCACGCGTCAATCACTCGACGCTGAAATTCAGGCTGAACTTGACGCGGCTGATGCAGACGCTGAGCGTGAAGCAGACATCGCAGAAGCGCGTATTCGCGAAATCAAAACGGCAGCATTATCGAATATTGACGCCGTTGCCTCAGATGTTGCGGGGACACTCGTCTCTGAACTGGCGGGCAAGACTGTCACCAAAGCCGTATTGACGGCTGCTCTGAACAAGGCTTGATCCAATGACGGCCAACCTCATTTTTGCGGGCGGCAAAGCCTGGTATCTCGCGTCTGAGTTCTGGGTTCTCGTCCCGGTTCTCTTGTTTCTTGCGCTTGTTGCATGGAAGGGCGGGTTCAAAGCTGCTGGTTCCGCGCTCGATAAACGTGCGGATACAATCCGCGATGAACTTGATGAAGCCCGGCGTTTGCGCGAAGAAGCGCAAACTTTATTGGCCTCATACCAGCGTCAGCAAGCCGAAGCCGAAACCCTTGCAGAAGAAATCGTCGAACGCGCCCGTCGCGATGCTGAAACAATGGCTGCAAAGGCGCGTGTTGATCTCACAGAGCGGCTACAGCGTCGCGCCGCTCAAGCTGAGGCCAAGATCGCATCTGCCGAAACACAAGCACTAGCCGAAGTGAAATCCAGAGCTGCGGACTTAGCCGTAAACATGGCTGAACAGATAATTCGTACGGAGATGAGTGCGACAGATCGGGCACGTCTTTTCAAAGACGGGATCAACCAAATGGACGGCGCGCTAAACTAGCGCCTAAACTCTATCGCATTTTTATCGTTTTTCGATAATTTAATTTGGCTTTTTGTCTCAATTTGTGCTTTAGGGTTCTTATGAGACACACACCCCTTACTCTTTCTGTTATGTTAGCGATGGGGTTTAGTGCCCCCGTTTTTGCGCAAGCACAGACTGTCTCAACACCAGCTCTAAATGTTGCGATTGATGCGCAACCCTCCCCGTTTGACCGGTTTTCTCCGCGTCCATCTACAAATATCCGGATGGATTTTACAATCTGGGACGAGATGCTCAGAGAGATGGTTGTTTATACGGGCCCAAGCCTGAGACAGCGTGCGTCGCGCCCAGCACCGGGGCTAGGCTCGCGACAAGTTTACGGGCACACATCGCCCTACCGTTTAGAAGGAAATCGTGTTTTCTTCGAAGAAATCGGGCCGGAACTCGCGGCAATTATTGGCGACTATATCTTCGACCTTGTCGAAATCGGGAATGATATCGACATTACGACATTGCCCCGCAATGAGCAGCTCGCCTATTGGCTCAATTTACACAATGCCATCGTCATCAAGGCCATTGCGGATGAGTATCCAGTCGGTGAGCCGTCAAATCTGACTGATCAATATGGGCGAAAATTTCATGACATGCCGCGCATCAACATCAATGGCGTCGAATTGTCACTACGCAATATCCGCGAGGATATCGTCTATCAAAACTGGAATACGCCGCTCGTTATCTACGGGTTTTTCCATGGTGATATCGGTTCACCATCCATACAGCGCAAAGCTTATTCAGGCGAAAACATACAAGACACGTTGCGCTTTTCAGCGGATGAATTCGTCAATTCGCTGCGGGGGTTCATGGCTTTCGGAAAAACCGCGCGTTTGTCCCGCCACTATGAGGATGCAGCGCCATACTTCTTTGCAAATTTCGACACGGATCTACGCGCACATCTTAGCCCGCTGATGATCGAGGCTGTCAGAGAGCAACTCGATAAAACCAACAACCCTATGAAAATCGCCGCCTATGAAGACGCGATTGCCGACCTGACCAAGGGCGAAGCGAATCGTGGAAATTATTCTCAGGTAAACACCCTCGGTCGCTTAGGCAGCGGCACCCCATCCGTTCTGGATCGGGCGTTGCGTGAACAAGGCGAGAAGTTCCGCCGTATCCGTGAGCGCGGTTTGTTTGGATCTGTGACGATTGAAGACATTCAGACCGTTGACGATGCCGATTTTGGTACGGTGACAGGGCCGAGTTCGATTCAAATCGGGCCACTCGCTGGTCAGGAAAAAAAAGCAGAAGGTGACGAGTAACCACTCGTCCTTCACGCATAAAAAAGCCCGGACGATTGTCCGGGCCCTTTCATAACTTTTATCTAGGTCTAACTAGGCTTTTCTTACCAAGTGCATGATCAAGCCGATCACGAACAGGATGATAAAGACGTAGAAAAGAAGTGTTGCAATACCTGAAGCGGCTCCGGCGATACCGCCAAAACCGAGCACGGCGGCGACAATTGCGATGACGAAAAATATAATGGCCCAACGTAGCATTGGTTTCTCCCTGATGATTGAGCAGTATCGCTCTCGGAAATTAAACGGCTAAACACACGAAATCGTTCCCAAACTTTCTTTCAAAATGAGCAGGTTTCTTGACGACCCTCTACATGAGCGCGAAAGACAGGGTATATTTGGCCTATGATCGGGGCGATTTCACTGGAGGCGGATCGTGAAACGCGGTATATTTACTCTCACGGGGCTGTTCTGCAGCCTTCTTACGCCCACAGCCTTCGCGCAAGTCCGTCCCATGACCTTTGCAGAGACCACGGTCGACGCGACGCCGTCAGAAGCTTTTGCCGATTGGACGACAGCAGACAGAATTCAAGACTTCTTCGCACCACAAGCGACAATTGATCCAAAGCCAGGGGGCCTGTATAAACTTTGCTTTGCACTAAACGCCGAGGAAGGTGAATGCGGAAATGATAGCGGCCGTATCTTAGCCATTCAAACGGATGAAATGCTCAGTTTCACATGGGCCATGCCGCCCTATATGCCAGAGATCCGCCCTCATCTGACGGTAGTCCAAATCCTATTCAGCCCCGTTGACGAAACACGGACTCGCGTTCGGCTCTTCCATACAGGCTATGGTTCTGGCGAGGCGTGGGATGAAGGGCGCGCCTATTTTGACCGGGTCTGGCCAAAGGTTTTGGAGGATTACCGCGACTTTAAGGCGACTCCTCGACCTTGATCGTGACCGGAATTTGGGCTGCATCCATGCGGTCTTTTACGAATACGACGGCCGCGACGCTTGTCTTGGATTGTGCCTGCACTGACACGGTCGCATCGGGTGCCTGAGCTCTTAACGTCTCAACGCGTGCCGGGATGGACGTAAGGCTGACGCGGTCGCCCTCAATGAAAGCTGTGTCCGAAGCATCCAACAAGACAAGTATCGTCGGTATTATTGATGGCGGCGCATTAGTTTCAGGTGTTTCCGCAAGGGCGATGCCCCTTTCATCGAGAAAGACGGCAGAGACGATAAAGAAAATTAGCAAGATAAAAATAAGATCCAGCATGGGCGTCATGTCGACGCCAGCCTCATCATCGGCTCTATGGAAACGACGTCTCATATTACTCTCCCCTCAATACGTATGACATTATAACATATCATAGCAATTTCGGGAAGGGTTAGATCGGATCGAAAGGATCAAGCGCTCGCGGGCGCTCATTGGGTGCCGTATACGTCACCGTCTCACCCATCATTTCAAGACGGTGCCCTGCGCCCTCAAAAATCATCGCGTCGCCCTCACGCCTCGCCATCATCTCTAACAGTGGAAGCGTTTCAAAGAACCTTCTGACCTTCGCGCTCACTTTCCAGAGCGCGTCTCGGCTACGTTGATCCTCATTTGAGAGGTCGGAGGTCGGCGCATTATTTTGCCAACCGAAATACCATTCCACGCCTGCGCCTCCGGCCAACAAGGTTGGCCAAAGGACTGTCAGTATTTCATCGCGACGCTGCACATCTGCATCAGGGCGTGCACCAAACTCCCACCCGAGCGGCTCATCCACACTCACCATCCAGGGTCGACCGGCGGCAGCCGACTTCCCGGTCCATTCAACGATCTTGTCAAAATAATTATCATGCGCTTGCAGGCTAATGCCAGAGAAACTGGGGCGTCCGAGTAACGGACCATACAGCGCCTCTTCCGCATCGGGCCAATTATGGCTGACGATGGGATGGCCACGCGCATTGAGCGAGTCGATGTAATCCGCAAACTCCGCGCGCTGCGCAGGTGATGTTGGCTGGCGATACGGGTCTTCGCCCGTATTTCCGACCACGCCGTTTTCTTCACCCAAATTCCAAATGATCATCGGGAGATGGCCGAACCGTGCGATCATTTCACGGTAATAGAGTTTTCGAGACGGCGAGAAGTCTTCGCCAACAGTCAGCCCGTCATAGACCTCGAAGAAACTCTCATTCTCCGTCTCAGTGAACAGGAAGTGGATCGCCACACCGCGATTATTCGCATGCTCAAAAATAGTCTGCCACTGCGCCAGTTTCGACACATCAAAGACATAAGGGTCGTTATGGGAAACCCAAGGCGACACATCCCACCCGTCACCGTGAATGTTCATCCCGACAAGATATTGCGAATTGACGCCGACCTGTTCGTAATAGTTGAAAAGCCCGAGCAGCGCGGCACCTTTGCCGTCGTCCCACGTTGGATCGTCAGAGCGCGCATCTTTTAAATGCGGTTCAAAACTATGGATTTGATCCGCACCGAGTGCCGGAAATTCCGCCCCGCCCGCATCATAGGTGCCGTCAAAGTCCGCATATGCGAGAATGTTTTCAGGCGAGCCTGCGCCCGATTTGAGGAATGGCTTGTCCCCAAGCAGGAGATAGCGGCTATCTTCTTGAGTTAGGCTCCATGATTTCAGTGAAGAATTGCGATCCGTGAAAAAATAATCGTCCTTATCATCGAGGGTCCCAACGCGTATGGTCTCGATCATGCAATCGGACGGATTAATGTTGGCTTCATATTGATAAGCCACGTTCTCACCTTGGCAGAACCTTAAATCAACGACCCAAACGCCATCATCGGGCGGAGCAAAGTGAGCTCTCCAATATCGCCCCACTTGCAGAGGGGACGGGTCATCAAAAGCATTGCCCGTCCAATAGCCTGGAACAACCACTCTATCACGACCTTTCTTTGCGATTAAATCTAGCCGCGCATTGCTAAAAACTTCTTTGCTTTCACGGAAAAGCGTTGGCCCTTCAAAATCAATTCCGACCGAGCGATTAACATGCGTCCAATAGTCAGCAAACGTGATGTGAGATGGATTAGCTCGCTGTGACGCTGCCAACTGTAGCCACATAAGCAGAGGGACGAGCGCGAGCCCCACTAGGCCAATCGCAATTTTCAACTTTCTACTCATAAACAGCTTTTTCCACCGCCTCTACCGCCGCTTCAAAAGCCAGCAGTGTGCTTTGATGCCGCGCGGGATACCCTCGGACTCCTTCGAGCATGGCGAGGCGGGCGAACCGTCCGGCGGGCGGGTTGGCCTCATCTTTTAACATCGCTCGCAAACCGTCTCGGGCCGCAACTAAATCGTCCAAGCTCGCCCCAACGATCTGTTCTTTGAGGATCGCGGCACTCGCTTGCCCCAAGGCACAAGCCTGAACCCGAAGCGCCACATCTTGCACGATCGCGTCGTCCACTTTCACATCGATTTCGACCCATGACCCGCATAGCTTGCTCACCTTACGCGATGTTCCGTCTGGCGCGTCCAATGCCGCATTCTGCAGGGTCGATGACAGCGTCAAGATATCGGAGCTATAGAGTGTGCCGAGCATAGCTCTGACTTAGGAAGCTTCGGCAACCGCGTAAAGCCATACTGCGCCGTATTGCCCCCCTCGCCACGACCCGGTGTTGTCCCTATGTTCCGGGCGTTATGCCCACGTCCGATTCGTTCAAACCTGCCCCGCCTCCGCCCTCCACTGCCGGATCGATTTCCGCGCGTGCGATGCCCATCCGCTCCGCGGCTCCCGAAGCTGATTATTTGGAAGGTCTGAACCCTGAACAACGCGACGCTGTCTTAACGACGGAAGGCCCCCTTTTGGTGCTGGCGGGCGCGGGCACAGGCAAAACGCGCGTGCTCACCACGCGGCTAGCGCATATTATCCGTAACCGCCTGGCCTATCCGAGCCAAATTCTGTCCGTAACGTTTACGAATAAAGCCGCACGGGAAATGCGCGAACGCGTCGCGAGCTTGATGGGCGAACAGGTCGAAGGGATGCCGTGGCTTGGCACGTTCCACTCCATCGCGGCGAAAATCCTGCGCATTCACGCAGAGTTGGTCGGACTGAAGAGTAGTTTCACGATTTTAGATACGGACGACCAAATCCGTCTGCTCAAGCAAGTCATCCAAGCGGCCGGCATTGACGATAAGCGGTGGACCGCGCGTTACATGGCGAGCCTGATTGATGGTTGGAAGAATAAAGGGCTGACCCCTGACAAGCTCACCGCTGATGACGGCTTTGCCTTCGCTGAAGGTAAAGGGGTTCAGATTTACACCACCTATCAGAACCGATTAAAGGTTCTGAATGCCGCCGATTTCGGCGACCTTCTGCTCCACAATATTACAATCTTTCAGAAATACCCGGACGTTCTGACGAAATTCCACAATAAGTTTCGTTATCTCCTCGTGGACGAATATCAGGATACAAACGTCGCGCAGTATTTATGGCTGCGACTACTGGCGCAAAACACGGGCGGATCCGGCGCAAATAATGTCTGCTGTGTCGGCGATGATGACCAGTCGATTTACGGTTGGCGCGGCGCGGAAGTCGATAACATCCTGCGTTTTGATCAAGACTTTCCAGGTGCCAAAGTCATCCGTTTGGAACGTAATTACCGCTCGACAGAACATATTCTCGGCGCAGCGTCGGGACTTATTGCGGCCAATAAAGACCGGCTCGGCAAGACCCTGTGGACCGAAGATAGGGGTGGCAACAAGGTCGCGGTCACGGGCGTCTGGGACGGCCCGGCTGAGGCCCGCATCATCAGCGGTGATATTGAAAATTGGAAATCCAAAGGCCGATCTTACAATGACGTTGCGATCCTCGTCCGCGCCTCGCGGCAAATGCGTAATTTCGAGGAACGGTTTATCCAGCTCGGGCTACCTTACCGCGTCATCGGCGGTCCACGCTTCTTCGAACGCTTAGAGATCCGCGATGCCCACGCCTATTTGCGCGTGCTGCGGTCTGACACGGACGACCTTGCATTTGAACGTATCGTCAATACGCCGAAGCGCGGCATTGGCGCGACCTCTGTTCGCAAACTACAAGAAGCGGCCCGCGCGATGAATGTGTCGATCGAAGCGGCGACACGAACCATCGTTCGTACCGATGAAATCCGCGGTAAGGCCCGCTCCGCGCTGCGGGCATTCCTGCTCGATATCGACCGCTGGCGCAAAGAGGCGCAGGACGCGAAGCATACAGAGATGGCTGAGCGGATTCTGGACCAGTCCGGTTACACACAAATGTGGCGCGATAATAAGGATGCGAAGTCGCAAGGACGGCTCGACAACCTCAAAGAGCTGATCAATGCGATGGCCGAGTTCGATACGCTCGACGCGTATATGGACCATGTCAGCCTTGTGATGGATGTTGAAACGGGACCGCAAGAAGACGAAATTAGCCTGATGACGCTACACAGCGCCAAGGGTCTCGAATTCCCGCTCGTCTTCCTGCCCGGTTGGGAAGAAGGCACATTCCCGAGCCAACGTTCACTTGATGAGAGCGGCATGGCGGGCCTCGAAGAAGAACGCCGCCTCGCCTATGTCGGCATTACGCGCGCCCGCGAAATGGCGAAAATTTACTTTGCTGCCAACCGACAACTTTACGGGAGTTGGCAAAGCAGCCTGCCCTCGCGGTTTATTGACGAGCTACCGATCCAGCATGTCGATGTCGAGAGCGAAGCCAATCAATATAATCCGTCTTTGATCACGAGCCGCGTGCAGGAAAATTTTGGCCGCAGCTTCACGGCCGCACAGGATTCAGGTCGGACATCACCCGGTTGGCAGCGCTACAAAAACAATAAAGATAGTAATTTTGGTCGAGCACCCA
Source organism: Litorimonas sp. (assembly GCA_051251645.1). Taxonomy (GTDB): domain Bacteria; phylum Pseudomonadota; class Alphaproteobacteria; order Caulobacterales; family Maricaulaceae; genus Litorimonas. The sequence goes on from JBPOEY010000001.1 coordinate 1,260,431, forward strand.
AAGATATCGAAGGTCACGCTGTGCGCCGTCCAGCCAAGGGCAAGACGTCCAATTACGCCATCGGTGAGCGGGTCTTTCACAATAAGTTCGGCTATGGTGCCGTGATGGCGGCTGACGGGACCAAATTGACGGTTAAATTCGAAAAAGCCGGCGAAAAAATGGTGCTGGACGGCTTCGTCCAACGGGCGTCCGAGGTGTGACCGTGAAACGCACGCTGATCTTGGCGTTCGCTTGGGCATTATCAGCCTGTGCGAGTGTCAACTTCTCCCTCTTGCAGGTCAATTCTTTGGCATCTGAAACACCGGGTGTTGCGGCCTTTGATGGGTTGGAAGCCATGGCGGACCGGACTCCGTCTGCGGATAAGCGACGGGTCAATATCATTTTCCTACACGGAATCGGATGGGTTGAAAACCCGAATGAAAAACCTCTCGCGAATGCGTTTATCACCGGAGTGGCGGATGCTTATGGCTTGAATGTCGAAAAGAAGGCGGTCAGCGCACTCTGTGGACGCGACTTACAAGACGAAGACCTCTCGCGTCGCAATCACGTCTATATCAAATCACCTGAGATTAAACGTTACCGCACCGCGATCCCCGGCCGACAGCTCCAGCTTGACCGCCTTGTCTGTATGGACCGTCAAGTTCTGCCGGTGCGCGATGATCTCGACTATGTCATTTACCGGATCTTCTGGGACGAAGCGATGTGGGAGAGCCTGCAAAATGCCCATGTCGGACAGGATGATAGCCAGGGGGACTCGCTTGAATTTGCGGGCACACGACGGTCACTAAATCGAAATTTGAAGGACAAGTTCGTCAATTATGGCTTCTCTGACGCCATCATGTATCTCGGCCCAGCCGGTCAAGAAATTCGCAATGCCATTCGGGGCGCTATGTGCGCGGCGGCGCTCGAAGCCAATGGGCTAACCTTTGAAAATATCGGGCATGACGTCGATTATCAGGAAATCTGCGCCGCAGCCGAACGCATGCAAATGAATAGTGATCCGTTTGCCTTCGTCGCGGAATCGCTTGGTTCCAAAATCGCGCTAGATGTTGTTCGCGATGCGATGACGGATGGTCGCGAGACCGTGCATGATGTTATGATCCGCCAGACGCAAGTATTCATGCTTGCCAACCAAATCCCGCTGCTCAGCCTGTCTGACCTCTCCGATAAGAAGTCCTTCCGACCATCGGATTATGCGCCGGAAGATTACCCAACCTTGATCGCCTTTTCCGAGATCAATGATTTTCTGACCTATGAGCTCGTGCCCTTTTATGAACAGCTCTACAAAAACAGCCAAATCGATCCGGCATTCGGTAAAGCCGATCCAGACTTGGGTACGCTTGACCGGCACGAATTGGTCAATCGACTTGGCTTTAATGCCATTGATATGCGGGTTGAATTTGCCAAGCCGATCATCCCGTTTGTGAACAGCTTCGTCGACCCCGCCTTTGCCCATAACGGCCATGTTCGCCAACCCGAAATCATGGATTTAATTCTATGTGGGGCAGACGGGGCAGACGCGCGACTTGAGACCTGCGACGTGAACCGGAGTTCTACGCCATGACGACACCTTTTGCTCTGACCATCCGTGCGCCGCGCGACGTGGGCTATGATCTCGCCGAACAACTGGGTTTTGATGAAATGAAAGAAGCTCTCGCCGTGTCGATTTTTGATGAAAACGACAATGCGGTCAGTATTCAAGCCCTGTACGAGATCGAAGCCACCGCTAAAGCGGCCCAGATCGAGATACCCGCCCACCTTGAGTGCACAATCGCGCAATTGCCAGACGAAGACTGGGTGGGCTTAAGCCAATCCGGGCTTCCGCCGATCAAAGCGGGGCGGTTTTTCGTCCATGGTAGCCACGACACACCCTCCGATGACGCCGTTTTTACCGTGCTTGTCGATGCGGGCCAAGCCTTTGGCACGGGCCATCACGGCACGACGACGGGCTGCCTGTTGATGTTAGATGAATTAGAGGCTCAGGGCCTGCGACCCGACACAATTTTGGACCTCGGGACGGGTGCGGGCATTCTCGCTATTGCCGCAGCGAAACTCTTCCCTGCAGCAGATATTCTTGCAACCGATATTGACCCTGTCGCGACCCAAGTCGCGGACGCCAATGCGGCCATCAACGCCGTTCAGTTTCGCTCCGTGACAGCCGACGGGTTCGAGACCCCGTCCCTTCAATGTCAGTTCTTCGATCTCATCATTGCGAATATTTTGGCGGGGCCTTTGCGGGGTCTGGCCGCAGATATTGCGCAGGCGATGAACACAAAAGGGTTCGCGATCCTATCCGGCATCCTTGATGAGCAAGCCGAGTGGGTGGCGGAGGCGTTTCGCGCAGAAGGCCTCACCGTTGAAGTGAAGCCCAGCCTTGAGGGCTGGACTTCATTATTAGCATCACGAAACTAGACTGCTCGTACTTCGCGGCGGGACCGTCGCTGCGCTCTACGTGACAAAAGTTTTGTAAGGGGTTCAGCCGATTTCATCGGCAAAGCTGCCTCGATGAGGCGCTTTGTGTCCGGTTGAAAAGCCATCATGTCTCTCTTTCTAAGTCGCGAATATGTTCCGCTGTCTGACTGAAACTTCTATGTCAGACTTGCATTATCATTCATACCCACATGATTATGACATATATCATGCGATATTGAATGGATGATAGCTTTTTGATATAAAAAAGGCCCGGACACACGGTCCGAGCCTCTTAAATCGTAATGTGGGAAAACCTTAGATCGCGCGTTGAGCCCGACGGGTTTGACGCACAGTGCGACGGGTCAGGAGGCGAACCGAAGCGATTTCGCCGCCGACTTTAACTTTGCTTTGCGGGCGCAGAGTGTTGGCATCGAATTGATAGGACATGTCGTTTTTCTTCTGTCTTTGCGGTGAGGCCTAATTGCCGACACCGTGTTTCTTTAAGTGACATGTATGTAGGCGTGAGGGCCACTCGGTTGAACCAACAGTGCGCCAAAGGAGGTATGCAAAAACGGGTGGGAACTTTTACGTCTGTTAGTCGCGTATTAACGTAACACGTTTTGTTCTGAGAGATGAGCTGTGGCAGAAGGCGGATTCCGGGGGGTATTTGAACGGCAGCAAATCTTTGGCGGTTAGAAATTTTGGTGGTCGATCGCCTAACCATGCCGTGTCGTCTACGCCTTTTGACGCAAAGAATTTCAGTCCAAACAGCCATACGGCCATATCGTCTCCCTGTTCTAGTTTTCGCCTCTAGCGTGCGATTATATAAAGTTAAACTAACACAGATCAGCACAAAATATAAGGGGGCGCCGCTTTCCCTCCCGGCTCAAAACGCCTAGATGTCATGCATGGGTAATATAACGATAGATATGATACAAAACTTTGACGTGGTCGGAGGGCCAAAAATGGGGCGCGACAACGTCCCACTCCTGCGCGCCGAACTGACCCGTCTTGGCCTCGATGGCCTACTGATCCCGCATGAGGATGAGTATAATAACGAATATCTTCCCGACCATAATGAGCGCTTGATGTGGGCAACAGGGTTCACAGGATCCGCTGGGGCCGCCATTGTCCTGATCGACCGCGCGTCAATGTTCACAGATGGTCGCTATACACTGCAAGTCCGCCAACAGGTCGACGGTGATTTATTTGGGTTTGCGCGTTTGGAAGAGGGCATTGCCGCTTGGCTACGCGCTAATCTGCGCAAAGGTGAGACAATCGGCTACGACCCGCGCCTACACCCACCCAAATCCGTCTCTGCGCTGCGCAAGGCTGCCAAAGCCGTAGGCGCAGAACTTCTGTCACTTGACATAAACCCAATCGATACCGCGTGGATGGACCGCCCGGCCGCACCCAAGGGCGCAGTCGCCATCCAACCCGATGCACTCGCCGGTAAAAACCACGCCCAGAAACGCGCAGAAATCGGCGACGCCATCGCGCATGCGGGTGCGGACGCCGCGATGCTGACCGCCCCGGCGTCTATTGCGTGGCTACTCAACCTGCGCGGCTCTGATGTGCGTTGCACACCGCTGATGCTCGCCAATGCTATCATTGATAAAAACGGCCACGTGTCGCTCTACGTCGACCCAGACAAACTGTCTGGCGACGTGCGCACTCACCTTGGTAATGAAGTCAGCATCACGCCAGAAGACACATTAGCCGCCGACCTGTCCAATTGGTCAGGAAAAACGCTTATTGTCGACCCGACCACAAGCTCTGCGTGGCACTCACAATCCCTCAAAGACGCGGGCGCCACTGTCCTCGCACAAGAAGACCCAGTGGCGCTGCCCAAAGCCATTAAATCCGAGGCTGAATTGCGTGGCACAGAAACGGCGCACCGTCGGGATGCTGTGCCCTTGATCCGCTTCCTCCACTGGCTTGACACAGACGCTCAATCAGGAGAGTTTGATGAGATCGACGCCGCGGTGAAGCTAGAAACGCTACGCCATGACACGGGCGTGCTCAAGGACCTCTCATTTGAGACCATTTCTGGCGCTGGCTCCAATGGCGCGCATTGCCATTACCGCGTCAATACGGCGACCACCCTGCCCCTCGCATCGGGCACGCTCTATCTTGTCGATAGTGGTGGCCAATATGTCGACGGCACAACCGATGTCACGCGTACTGTTCCCATTGGGAAGGCGTCACAGGAAATGTGCGAGCGATATACTTTGGTCCTGCAAGGTCACATCGCGCTCGCGACTATTCGTTTCCCAGCCGGCACAACCGGATCGAACCTCGATGCCATCGCGCGCTACCCTCTATGGCAAGCCGGACTAGACTATGATCACGGCACAGGTCATGGCGTCGGTGCGTTCTTGGGGGTGCATGAAGGGCCGCAACGGATTTCAAAATCACCGAACGCGGTCGCGCTCGAAACAGGCATGATCGTCTCAAATGAGCCCGGTTATTACAAGGCCGGCGAATATGGCATTCGGATCGAAAACCTACAATATGTGACGAAATCTGAAGATATTTCTCGCGGCGAACGCCCGATGCACGGCTTTCACACACTCACTCTCGCTCCATTCTGTCGCGACTTAATCGACACAGACATGCTGACCCGTGCTGAACGGGATTATGTCGATGCCTACCATGCTCGCGTGCTCAATGAAATTGGTCCTGAGCTAGGTGCCGACGTTGCCGCATGGCTAAAGCAGGCCTGCCACCCCCTCTAAAATTTCCGACTATTCTGGCAGATGATCCAAGGGTTCAGACCGGACCTTTTAGCGCATTTTGTCCTATTGCGACGTTTTACAAAATTTGGAATTTGAGACCATGGAACAAACTTTAGACGTTTTTGATCGACTGGTCCGTGAGCTCTTAGCGGATGAGGCTCAAAATCCCGTTGCGGAACACGTTCCGTCGTCAATCGTCTATGACCGTCTTGATCTCAAATTACAAAAAAATGGGATTAGCGCGACAGACTTAGAGGCGTCTCTCAAAGACCTCATCTTTACATCGCCGCGCACCGCTACCAACGGGTTTTTCAATCAGCTGTTTGGGGGGCGTCAAGACAAGGCCATCCTCGGTGATTTGCTCTCCGTCATACTTAATAACAGCATGGCGACTTACAAAGCTGCGGGTCCTCAAATTGCCGTGGAACAAACTATTTTGCGCCAAGTGTGCGACATTATCGGATGGGGGCCGGACTCAGACGGAGCCATGGCGCCCGGCGGTTCTATGACAAACTTCATGGGCATGTTGATGGCCCGCGATAGCTTTAATCAGACGACACGGTTTGAAGGCGTTCAGCAAAAGATGACGGTCTATACGTCGATAGAAAGTCATTATAGTACGCCTAAAAATGCGGCTTTTTCCGGCATTGGACGTGATAATGTCAGACTGATAGCGACCGACGATCAGGGGCGCATGGACAATGCCATTTTGCGGAAAACGATCGAAGACGATGTCGCGAATGGATGCCACCCAATCCTGATCAACTGCACCGCTGGCACCACCGTGTTGGGGGCCTTTGATAATCTCGTCGAAGCGTCTGCCATCGCGAAAGACTTCAACATCTGGCTTCATGTCGACGGCGCCTATGGCGGGTCCGTTCTTTTCAGTGACAAATATAGGCACCTGGTGGAGGGTGTAGAGCGCGTCGACTCCTTTACGATTAACGCACACAAAATGCTCGGCACGCCGCTCAGCTGTTCATTGATTGTCGTGAAAGATAAAAAGAACCTCCACACCTCGTTTTCCAACGATGCCAGCTACTTGTACCAAACGGATCATGATGGCTTTAATCCGGGCAAAACCTCGATCCAATGTGGCCGTCGAAATGATGCGCTGAAGTTCTGGGTGTTGTGGAAGAGTGTCGGCACAAACGGCTTGGCCGGCATCGTCAACAAACAGTTCGAACTAGCCGACACTGGCCGCAACTATGTCCGAGCCCATTCCGATTACACGGATTACAGCGTGGACGACACAGTGGCCGTTTGTTTCAATTATAAAGGCATCCCCGCGACGGAGCTGTGCACCGCGCTCTATGAACATTCAGAGCTGCTCGTAGGCTACGGGTCATTCCGGGAGGATACCTTCGTGCGTTTGGTGACCATCAATGCCACCAACGAAAACGACGACATTCTCCAATTCTTCAAAACGTTAGAAGCCTTCGTCGCCGAGAATGATACTCTGTTCACGACTGTGTCGGGCGCTTAGGCCTTTACGACCTGCGTAAACCCTCCAAAGATCATCCGCTTGCCATCAAACGGCATGGACGATCCTAATTCAGTCATAACGGGGTCGCTTTCGACCTCGACCCACGCTTTATCACGGGTGGGTTTATTGGGCCAGATCGTCCAACCAACGACAACATCTTCATCATCTTTTTTCTTAACAGCCATCGGCATAGAGGTCACTTTGCCATCCGGTACATCATCGGCCCACGCTTCGGAATATTCCAGCGCACCGAGCCGTTTAAACATCTCGGCGAATTTCTCCGCATGGCCGATATAGTCGGCTTTACTATCACGTGGTACAGCGACCATAAAAACATCAATATAAGTCATATTCTCTCCCTTTTGTGATCGTAGCACAAATCATGCCGCAAAGAAAAAGGGCGCCGAAGCGCCCAATATCTATGAAACAAAATCAGTGACGTTTTAAATCTCTAGAATGGGATTTCATCATCTAGATCGAAGTCCTGTTTCGGCCCGTCCATTTTAGACGCTGAGCGCGAGCCGCCGCCTTGATCATAGCCGCCACGACCACTGTCTTGGTTGTAGCCACCGCCACCGCTGCCAACATTCCCGCCGCTGCCGCCACCATAGTCGCCACCGCCACCACTTTGATTGCGGCTATCAAGCATGGTCAGGTTCGTGCCCGGACCCTGCAACACTATCTCGGTCGTATATTTATCATTACCGTCGCGGTCTTGCCATTTGCGCGTCTGCAGCTTGCCTTCGATGTAAAGTTTGGACCCCTTTTTGACATAGCGCTCGATCACACCGACGAGACCTTCGCCGAAGACAGCGACACGGTGCCATTCCGTCTTCTCTTTTTTCTCGCCGGACTGCTTATCGCGCCAGCTCTCGGAAGTGGCCAGCGACAGGTTGGCGACCTTGCCACCATTGCCGAATGTTCTGATTTCCGGGTCATTGCCGACATTGCCGACCAAAATGACCTTATTGACTGATCCTGACATTTTAAGCTCCTTCACCTTACGGGTTCGCCGGATCACTTCGCCCGGCGTACGTGGGACATATTTATGTTCCGGTTTCGTTCTCATTACAAGACCGTCCGGCAGCGCCTTTTGCGAAGGCGAGTGAAAAGAGTCGAGTCGCGGCCCTACAAAACCATGTGGGCAATCCCTATTTCGCCCATAGGATGGCAGTTATCTGACAGGATGACTTGTCTATCATCCAACATATGATTAGCACTCATGTTCACTTAATGTTCTTTGCACGGTTTCGGGTTTCAGCCGTAAACATCTATATTCGCGTAAAAGTCCAACCGCCGGGAATGACGACATGGCTATGAGTAAACATATTCAGGTGCGCGGCGCCCGCGAGCACAATCTAAAAGACGTGGACATTGATCTGCCTCGCGACAAGTTGGTGGTGATTACGGGACTCTCTGGATCGGGGAAATCCTCGCTCGCCTTTGATACCATCTATGCCGAAGGACAGAGGCGTTATGTCGAGAGCCTGTCGGCCTACGCGCGCCAGTTCCTAGAGCTGCAGGGCAAGCCCGATGTCGACAGCATTGATGGCCTATCCCCTGCCATTTCGATTGAACAGAAGACGACGTCGAAGAACCCACGCTCAACCGTCGGGACGGTCACAGAAATTTACGATTACATGCGCCTACTCTGGGCCCGCGTTGGTGTGCCTTATTCTCCGGCGACAGGCCTGCCGATTGAGAGCCAAACCGTCAGCCAGATGGTCGATCTCATCATGGCTATGCCAGAGGGCACAAAGCTGTATCTGCTCGCCCCTGTCGTGCGGAACCGCAAAGGCGAATTCCGCAAGGAAATCGCAGAATGGATGAAGGCGGGCTATCAGCGCGCGAAAATAAATGGCGCGTTGGTCCGGCTCGAAGACGCGCCAGAGCTGGATAAAAAATTCAAGCAAGACATTGATGTTGTTGTGGACCGCGTTGTTGTGCGCCCCGGTGTTGAGACGCGGCTAGCGGACTCGTTAGAACAAGCGCTCCGTCTCGCGGATGGTCTAGCGATTGCCGAGAATGCGGATGATGCCGACACACGCTTAACGTTCTCGGCCAAGTTCGCTTGCCCTGTTTCGGGCTTCACGCTCGAAGAAATTGAACCGCGCCTGTTCTCCTTCAACTCGCCACAAGGGGCCTGTCCGACGTGTGACGGTCTGGGCAAAGAGCTGAAATTCGATCCAGCCCTTGTCATTCCCGATGAGAGCCGAAGTTTAGCGGGCGGCGCAATTTTACCGTGGTCGAAAACGCCGTCGGGACTTTACGCTCAAACACTGCAAGCGTTGGCGAAACACTACAAGTTTTCGACCACGGCCCCTTTTAAAGACCTCTCCGCACAAGCCAAAAAAGTTGTTCTTGGTGGCACTGGTGGGACAAAAATCCAGTTTGAATTTAAGGATGGCCGACGGACTTATAAAACCAAGAAATCCTTCGAAGGCGTCGTGCCCAACCTATCGCGGCTGTATCGCGAGACAGAGAGCACGTGGCGGCGTGAAGAATTATCCAAATATATGTCGGACGCGCAATGTTTTACGTGTGGGGGCCGACGCCTGAAACCTGAAGCTCTATCGGTCAAAGTCGATATGATGGATATTGCCCAACCGGGCGATATGAGCATTGCCCATTCGCTAGAAACTTTTGAAGGGCTGAAGACGAAACTGTCTGCCAAAGACATGGAAATCGCGGAACGCATCCTCAAGGAAATCACGGACCGCTTGAAGTTCCTCAATGCGGTTGGGCTCGATTATCTGACGCTTGGACGGGGTTCCGGTACGCTTTCCGGCGGGGAAAGCCAACGGATTCGCCTCGCCTCACAAATTGGGTCGGGCCTGACCGGCGTGCTCTATGTCCTCGATGAGCCGTCTATTGGTCTGCACCAGCGCGATAATGCCCGACTCCTCGAAACGCTTCAGGAGCTCCGAGATCTTGGGAATACGGTCCTCGTTGTGGAGCATGATGAAGAAGCCATCCTGTCAGCCGACTATGTCGTCGACATGGGCCCCAAAGCCGGCATTCACGGCGGCGAAGTCGTGGCCAGCGGGACACCGAACCAAATCATGCGGTCTAAAAAATCGCTGACTGGACAATATTTGACGGGTGCGAAGGAAATCGAAATTCCGACAACACGCCGCAAGATTCGCCCGAAAAAAACCATCCGCGTCGAAGGGGCGTCAGGCAATAATCTTAAGAATATTGATGTCGACTTCCCGCTCGGCGTCATGACCTGCGTCACCGGCGTATCAGGCGGCGGCAAGTCGACGCTCACGATTGAAACCCTCTACAAAGCGGCGGCGCGTAAGCTTAATAAAGCGACCAAACCGCCCATGCCGCACCGTGACATCTTGGGCCTCGAGCAACTTGATAAGGTGATCGATATTAATCAGTCCGCCATTGGTCGGACTCCGCGCTCCAACCCGGCGACCTATACCGGCGCCTTCACACCCATCCGCGATTGGTTCGCGGGATTACCTGAATCCAAGACACGTGGTTACAAACCGGGTCGGTTCTCGTTCAATGTCAAAGGCGGACGGTGCGAAGCCTGCCAAGGCGGCGGCGTCATCAAGATTGAGATGCACTTTCTGCCAGACGTCTATGTGACGTGTGATGTCTGTAATGGCGCGCGTTATAACCGCGAAACACTCGAGATTAAATTTAAAGGTAAGTCCGTTGCGGACGTGCTCGACATGGATATTGATGAGGCTGCAGATTTCTTTAAAGCCGTGCCGTCCATCCGTGATAAGATGGTCACGCTGCAACGTGTTGGCCTCGGTTATATCAAAGTCGGACAGCAAGCGACGACGCTATCCGGCGGCGAAGCCCAGCGAGTCAAACTGGCCAAGGAACTGTCAAAACGCGCGACGGGCCGGACGCTTTACATCTTGGACGAGCCCACCACGGGCCTTCACTTTGAAGACGTCAATAAGCTTCTGACCGTGCTGCAAGAACTCGTCGGCACCGGCAATACGATGATCATCATCGAACATAATCTTGACGTCGTAAAAACCGCAGATTGGGTGATCGACATTGGCCCCGAAGGGGGCGATGGTGGCGGCGAAGTCGTTGGCGTTGGAACACCCGAAGACATTGCCGCAATTGAGGGCAGTTGGACTGGACGCTATCTCAAACCAATGTTGGAAAAAGCGTCCGCGCGCTCAGCGGCGGAGTAATGTGAGGATAAAATCTAACGGCGCTCTCCATAAGTGCCGTAGAGATCAAATTCAATCCGTTCGACAATCGGTTTTCCGTCAATGTCGACACGGTTAGGATGATACCACCACTGGCTCACGGACTCCATGGCGGCGACACCGAAAATATCATCAGATTGGCTCAAAACTTCAACATCTGTGACGCTCCCGTCAGGACGAACACTGAATTGCACGTCAGCATATCCTGACTCGGTTGCGCGTGGCGGCATTATCGGATGGACCTTTAACAGATCAAGTTCGCCTGCCTCCATCAAGGTCACAACATCAGGTTTCCAAAATCCAGCCGCTTCTGCAGCCGCCATCTGGCCTTCATTTTCCACTAAGCGGTGTGCCTTGCGGTATAACGTAATGGCTTCAATCTTCTGGCGCTTAGACTTCGACCCGTTGACCGCCGCTTGCGCATATTCTTGTACCATCAATGATTGCGCGATAAGGTCCGCCCCCGTGGCATGCATAGCCCGGATCAAAATCTCATAATTATCAAGCGCTCTTTTCGAACCCGTTTGCCCAAGACCTTCATAGATTGTCTTGGCCTTTATGGCGGGTGCCAAAGCATCTTCCGTGTCACCTTTCTGAAATACGGTGTAGTGAGCCACGATCGCGTTGATGTCAGCGTGATAAATGGTCGGAATGTCTGTCCAATCATTGAGCGTGTCGCGAAGCTGACGGATCTCTTTCCACGAGGGCTTTGAAAAATGGCCTCTGGATAACCCCTCGATCATGTCGAGTCGCCGGCTGATATTGGTTTCGAAGGGCTCCGGAGACAGTACCGCGAGGCTGACCGATCGTCGGAAGGCCTTGCGCGTCTTTCTGGAATTCTTCTCCGATATTGGCAGCAACGTCGACCGTTTTGCGTATAAATGCGCCAAATCACCTGTCAGGGCGCTGTCCCCATATGTGTCCTCGGAAGCCTGCCATAGATCATACGCTCTCTCGGCAATAGCAATTCTGTCCTTCGATTTAACCGCAGTTTGATAGCTGACGGCATATGGTTTGAGTTCAGCAGGTATCATTTGCGCGGACGCCGAAGACGCCAAGGCTGTCAGGGTGAACAGAGTAACAAGACTTATCTGCGCGACAAAATGCATTGGCCCTTTCATATCATCCTCATTCCCTTGATCACTATTAGAACAGCGATTTTTATCACACTTACTAAATCGGATTACCGCGCCCATCGGTCGTGCAGAACTAAATAATCGTGACGATATCCGTGCGGTCTCCGTCAGCTAGTTTCGGCCCCCGATTGAATAGGGCGTCATACGCATGTGGATCGAGCGCCGTAGCACCGTGCCACAATATTATTCGGACTTGATAATCTTCGGGGCTTCTTCCGAATATACCCGCCCTCTTTCATCAGTAAGCCGAAAAGATATCTTGGATACAATTCCCTTGAGATCTTCATCTTTCAGGTCTTCCCCGATCTCATATTCCCACTTTTTTACACTACGAATTGAGGGTTCAATGAACATTGTGTTTGTCGCGGTTGTCGCCCGAACATTGTAGGGTTCTCCGTCCCTGTTGATATCAAACAAGATCTGAACATAACCGGAGCGTCTGGCCCGGCGTGGCATTATCGGGGGGACCCGCAATTTCGGCAGCGGCGCATTTGCCGACATTTCATCATAAGGCCAGCATTTGCAAACGCCCGCCTTCAAGGCTTCAGCGTCCATTTTGGTTTGCGTGATCATCCCTCTTGAATACATCCATTTGTGAAACGCGTTCTCAATAAATGGATGATCTGACGGCAGGTCTCCTTCGAGATTTTGCATCACGAACTGGTAAGATAAAGCGGCTTCGATCGGCTGCTCCGCACGGGTGAGGATATCGCCTTTTAAAACATAAGCTTCATGACGCAACGTGCTGATAAACGTATGGGAGGGGCTGTTAAATATGGCCAAGGCCTGATCAATATTTTCAACAGCCACATCGTAATCCCCATCCAAGCTCAGTCGAATAGCGTCTAAAACCAAGGCCTCGGCACCAAAGGTTGTATTGACCAACCCATGACTGCGCATAAATTTTGATGAGGCGCGAAAGTCAGCCTTCATTTTGTTCACATCGCTTCGGGAAAAATCTTCCCGGCGAATCCAAGTTTGACCGATCAATATATGCCGTTGAGCGTTCAGTGATAATTCGGCTTCACCGTCGCCAGATGTCAAATCAATGGCACGTTTAAATAAGGAAATCGCTTCATCCGGTTCATTCGTTCGGAGTAGATCGGCGTAATTATGCGCCAGCATTCCTGTTGTTTCCGTCTCTCCGAGCAGTTTTTCTGATATCTCATATGCCCGTTTCGCAGCGAGCAATGCTTTACTCTTGTCATTGGCATCTAACGCGGCCTGATAAATTTCGTAATATCTCAGCACTTCCGGCGGCGTTTTTGCCTGCGTAAGTGTTGGAAGCATCGCAAGCAAAATAGAGGCTATAAAGGTCTTAACTGGTGACATGGTGACCCGCCTATTCGCTGTAAGTCGGTTCAAGGTTTAATGCGGCTGCGTCTGCCCATTGCCGCGTAAAAAACGCCTGAGGCCCTGCGAGAATGAGGCTGTAGAAAGCATAGCCTGCACTCACAACGGCGATAGCTATGAAGGTTGAAATCCGAAACGAAGCGGTTGCAGTTGCGCGCTCGATAGCGGCCAAAATTACCTCAGGATCTGAACCCGACATAACAGTGATAAGATCGTTAATATTCAGGCCTGAGAACGCCATGAGGAAACCCGTGGTATAGGCAATATTGCTCACAACGTAACCAATAAGACCAGCGACTAAAATCGAACCAAAAAGCGCCCAGAACCGATTGCGGCTTATATGGCGCGCCGCAAGTAAATGCGTCTTTCCTCTAAGCGCCGTCAAAGCCCCAGCTGTGCAAAACCTTACACCGAACCAAATATAGACGACGATGATTCCGAGATAGAGAAGTATCATAATCAAAACCATGAAGAGGACGGAATCCTCCCCGAGTGCCATAATCAAAAAAGTCATCGGGGTCATTGTCACTATGGTTACCCCGAACAAGAGAACCATAAGCAGCACATAAAATCCAAGAATAGCTAAACCTTGCCGAAGCTCGTCGCGTCCAAATTGAAACGGGAATGTTCCGCCCAGTTCACCGAAGAAGTAACCCCGATAAAAAGCGGCCCGAATGATTGCAATGACGACGATATACCCAAACATATAGAGCCCTATCATGCCGACGAACTTAGCCATAATCACCAACGCCTCGAAGGCAGAATCTGGGTTTGATTCGACCATTACCGAGGCTTTTATAAGCTCGACATAGGCCGACAAAGTCGGCGGAATGAGCAAAGCCCCGATAATCGTCAATAAAAGCGTCGACCAACCAAACAGCTTCCAAAAAAACTGCATGCCACCAGAGGTTCGAAACGCGCCGAACATTGCGTCCGTAATTTCATAATCTTTCGAATAAGGTGTCGGTTCTAATGGCAACATATGGATCTCCCCCAATACATCCCTAACGCGAGTTGACTGCGCTGACAACACGCAGGCCTTTCTGTCGGGTTCGGTTGCGAAAACGCTCAAGCCCGCATAGGTCGCGGCTTATGTATAAACCCGTCCATATCATCGGCGCTGGCCTCGCTGGATCTGAAGCCGCTTGGCAAGTCGCTGAAGCTGGTGTGCCTGTCATTTTGCATGAAATGCGGCCGCACCGAATGACCGCTGCGCATCAAACGAGTGGCTGCGCCGAACTTGTCTGCTCCAATAGTTTTCGCTCTGACGATCATCTTGGCAATGCGGTTGGCCTTTTGCATGAGGAAATGCGCCGGAATGGCTCGGTCATCATGGGCATGGGGCACCTATTCCGGCTTCCTGCCGGTGGCGCCTTAGCCGTCGACCGTGAAGCTTTTTCTGAAGCCGTCACGACCATGCTGAGTCAGCATCCGAACATCACGATTGAATATGGCGAAGTTCAAGGCCTGCCCCCCGCGGAATGGGGTAATTCCATCATCGCCACTGGTCCGCTCACGTCTGACGCGCTGGCGAACGCTATTTTAGCCGAAACAGATGTTGATTCTCTTGCCTTTTTCGATGCGATTGCCCCGATCATCTACAAGGACAGCATCGACTTTGATAAAGCCTGGTTCCAATCGCGCTATGACAAGAAAGGTCCCGGCGGCGACGGCGCGGACTATATCAACTGTCCGCTCGATAAAGAACAATATCTGGCCTTTATTGATGCCCTTATCGCGGCCGAGCAAACTGAGTTTAAGGACTTTGAAAAAGATACCCCCTATTTTGAGAGCTGTCTGCCGATTGAAGTGATGGCATCACGCGGGCCGGAAACATTGCGGTATGGCCCAATGAAGCCCGTCGGTTTGACCAACCCCCATAACCCGACGGTCAAAGCCTACGGTATCGCGCAACTGCGCCAAGACAATGGGCTCGGCACGCTCTATAATATGGTCGGATTTCAGACGAAGATGAAATATGGCTCGCAAGCCGATGTGATCCGCATGATCCCCGGCTTAGAGAAAGCTGTGTTCGCGCGACTTGGCGGCATTCACCGCAATACTTTCATCAACAGCCCGAAATTACTGGATGGTCAATTACGATTAAAATCGCGGCCAGACTTGCGCTTTGCGGGGCAAATTATGGGCGTGGAAGGCTATGTTGAAAGCGCGGCGCTCGGCCTTATTGCGGGACGAATGGCGGCGGCACAGGCGAAAGGCGACACGGTGTCCGCACCGCCCGTCACGACTGCGCTGGGCGCTCTGGTTGAGCATGTCACGGGCGGTTTTATGTCCGGACCAAAAGCTAAGTTTCAGCCCATGAACGTCAATTTCGGCCTGTTCCCGCCGATAGACCCGCCGACTTATCGCCGCCCGGATGGAACTCGGATTCGGGGCAAAGAAAAGACACGCCTCAAACGCCGTGTTATGGCCGAGCGTGCGTTGAACGATATCAAGGCTTGGTCGGCTTAAATTCGACCCCGCACGACCGTGCCCAGTAATTTGAGCTGTTTCTTAAATGGCGCGTAGTTCGGAACATCAATCTTCGCGTCATAATTACGACGGCTCATGCGTTTGATAAACCCAGGCACAAGCGACACATAGGCCAGCGCCGGGAGCGCGGTCTTGGGTGCTTCGGAGCGTGCTTCAGAATAGGCCTCTAAAGTTGCCGTCAAAAGATCATCAAACGACACTTCGCTCAACATCCCGTCTGCATAATAACGGTAGCTACGCGCCAGACCCGTCAGGCCCCACGCTCGCCCCGCGATTAACCAACCCTCTCCGCCGCAAATCATCACAGCCGCTTGCGCCAAAGCTCCCGAGGTTGCGTCCGCATAATCCATGGCGACTTTAATCGTGCTAAAGGGAGTCGGGTCGAGATCACGTTCCCGACCATCAATAATCCGGTCGAGTAGAAAGCGGCTGATCCCGCATTGCGCCACCATTTCGGCCAGCGGCGTACTCACTTCATGCGCGCGCGCCTGACCTGCCCCGTAAATCTCGTTCAAACAATCGCGCCACCATTGATAGCGAATCTGCCCCATCAGCGGCTCGCTGACCAATTCCGGGATTTTAGCGAGCTCAGCATGAAAGGCATAAAGCGCGAAGAGACGATCCCGAACGTCTGGATCCGCCAAGCGTGCGGCGCGCATCCGGTCAGGATCCACCGCATCCAAGCGGGCAATAACAGAACTGTTGATATTGATGGGCACATGCGTCCTTGCTGCGTCTTGCGGAACGTTGGGCAAATGCCTATCCAATCACTTTGACGCAAGTTTTACTCACTGAAAGGACTGGTTATGCGCCGGACATCAACATTTATCGGACTGGGAGCGACATTGCTCGCCACACCCGCCTTTGCTCACGTCGGAGACCACGGCGACCAAGGCGTGGCTCACTTCTTGGCTAATCACGGTATGGCAGCGGGTCTTATCGCCCTAGCTATCCTCGCGACTGGCACAGTCATCGTTTTAAAGCGGAAAGGCTAAGCCCCATGTTGCACACACTCCTCTCCAAATTCGATCTGCCAACGGCAGACGCTCACTGTGACATCCCATGTGGCATCTATGACGCCCGTATTGTCACCTATTACGCCGTCTCCGCCTTGCGTCAGATGGACATCCTGATCAGTCTTGCTGACAAGGGCCTAAGCCATACAGCCTTTGCGATGCAGGTCGCACGGAACACAGCCAAGAAAGAAGAAATGGCTGAGAACTGTAAGCACCAGACCCGCATCATCTGGGGCGATTATATGAAGCCGAAAAACATGGAAGACATGGCTAAGGCCAATGAAGTTGCCCATGCGATTATGCTCGCCGGTTCCGCTGTAAAGCAAGACTTGCACCGCGAAGACGGCGAAAAGCTGGTCGCGCTTTGCAATGAGTTTGCAGAAATGTTCTGGGCATCCAAAGGCGTGAAGACTCAAAAAGTCACAACGCCTTACGCGCCGAACATCGAAGTGGTCGAACCTGTCCTCTAAGACCCAGTCTTCTAAACTCTAGTCTTCAACGACTTTTAAAGGCGCCTCTCCTGCAATCAGGATGGGGCGTTTTTTTTCGTCCGCTAAACCGGATAAGAGCGCGCGACCATCGGGCATAACGCGGAAGATAGCGTATTCTGCGTCAGCGTATCGCTCCCCCGTGCCGGATTGAAAATAGTAGCGGTCGCCGCCAATCCGTATGGGGCGCCAATCTGTGGGTCGCGTGTAAGCAATCAAGCGCTCATTCGTGGCCAACTCGTCTATCAGATCAAATCGGATAATGGTGCCAACACCGTCTTGAACCCGGATAACGGCGACACCCATGCGCTTATCGGGAATAACAATCGTATCACTTCCCACATTCCTCAGCGTTAACCCCAGGTCATAATTCAGAACCATATAGTCGCCGAGGAACAACTCTCTGGGATCGACCGGGGCCAATTTGAACAGAACCTCTTCACCATCAACTCGGATTGTCTCTGCCGCGACAAACCCCGTCGTAAATCTCCACCCGCAGAGCAGAAGTCCGAAAATAACAAGCGCAATCCGGATCATGACGCGATCTCCACCCGCTTACTCGCAAACGCCCAAAGCACGAGCAATCCCGCGCCCACCACAGCCATCACGCCCGAGAGCGCCATCAAAGTCAGGGAGAGATCAAAGTAGGCCGAGAAAAGGAACCACACCATCACGATCACTCCAATCAGGAATAAGGCGCGAGAACCAATCGCATAGGCGAGAATAAGCAAGAGCACCGCCGGTACAGCGCCGAAAGGCAGGATCACTGCGATGAGGATCAACCCAGTGAGGACAAGCCAACTTGGCCCCGTAGTTCGGCAATAGCTCGTCCAAAGCCACGCCCCTCCGACTGCGCCACAAAGGACACTGGCCACATTGATCAAAGTCCAGTCCATATCGGCCAATTGACCCAAATCGAACGTTGCAGTCAAACCCGTCAAGATAGCTGCGATGAAACATATGGCGACGCTGCCAAGATGAAGCCTGTGTCGAAGCCATACCGTCCCAAAAATTAATCCGAAAGCCGTGTAAAGACTCATAATAAGTCCAATTATGAGCGATGAATGTCACGACGGCGGCAATTAGGCTCGCGACGCCAAACTTATATAAGGCGAGAAGACCGCGCGAACGCTAGGCGACCGGGTCTCGATCATCGGCGAAGTCATGGGAGGTTGCGCGTCTCATCTCTTGAGTGTGGCGCTCACATTTACGGTTGTCGAGGCTTTTGGGAACAGGGCGGATCCGTTACCACAAGGCATGTTCCGGCTCTACCGTGTTACAGGCCCGTCTATGGCCCCGACTTTGTCAAACGGTGATATTCTGCTGTTGAGGCGTCGACGTGCAAACGTGGGAGACATTGTTGTGGTCGATCATCCAACCTACGGCATTATCGTCAAACGGATCAACAATAATGGGAATTTGTCAGGAGATAACCCAGATTCAACGCCCGCGTCTGATCTCGGTCCTTATGATTCGGCGACTCGGGTTGGCGTCGCCATTATCGTAATTACGCCGTCTAAGATTCGACGTCTTTCGGCGCGTCGATCCGAGAACCGCGCTTCAAGTTGAGCACAAGGAGCATTGGGCTCGCGACGAAAATCGACGAATAGGTCCCGACAATCACGCCCCAGATCATAGCAAACGAGAAGCCCCGTAGACCCGGTCCACCAAGAATATAAAGCGCCGTAAGCGCCAACAAGGTCGTAACAGAGGTCAAAATCGTCCGGCTGAGCGTATCATTGATCGACACGTTGATCACCTCAACCAAAGGCATCTTCTTAAACTTGCGAAGGTTTTCTCGAATCCGGTCATAAACGATCACCGTATCGTTGAGCGAATAACCCACAATCGTCAGAATAGCCGCAATAATCGCGAGGTTAAACTCGATCTGGAACAACTCGAAGACACCGAGCGTCAAAATAACATCATGCAACAGCGCGACAACTGCACCCGCACCGAATTGCCACTCAAACCGGAACCAAATATAGGCCAGAACAAAACCAAGCGCGAGAATAACCGCGAGTAGTCCCTTACGGCGAAGTTCGCCGGAAACTTTCCCCGATACAGTTTCGGTCGCGTCAATCCGAACATCCTCATATTGAACTTCGAGCGTATCGATGAGCGCTTTTTGCGCGATTTGTTGCGCGTCCGTTTGCGCTTGTCTGGCGGCATCGGCGTCGCCCGAGACTTCTTCTTCTTGAAGCGGCAAACTAATACGCAAATAGTCGTAGGTGATGGCAGAGCCCGCAGGCTGTGAAATATTCTGAACTGTCGAGCCTTTGAAGGCATTTTGGACGAACGCCTGCACATCGTCAGGTGGGGCTTCCCCGAAATCGACCGTGGTTACTACACCACCAGAAAAATCGATGCCGTAATTCAGTCCCTTACTGAAAAACAGATAGAGCGAGAAAATAACCGCTATGGTCGATAGGACCGCCGCAATATACCGCATCGCCACAAAGGGCACGCGCGGCTGGACCGGCAGGATTTTGACGAGTGAAATATCACGCATGGTCTGTTCCTAGATCGGCAGCGTTTTGGGCCGCGTTCCGCGCAACCATGTCGCTGTCAGCAAGCGGGCGAAGACAACGGCGGTAAACACCGAGGTGACAATCCCAATGGCCAACGTCACAGCAAAACCGCGAACGGGGCCAGAGCCGACAAAGTAAAGTGTAATCGCCGCGATCAATGTCGTGATGTTGGCATCCAAGATCGGCGCGAGGGAACGACGGTAGCCCGTCTCAATCGCATTAACGGGCGGACGTCCGTTAAAGGTCTCTTCGCGAATACGCTCAAAGATCAACACGTTCGCATCCACCGCCATGCCGATCGTCAGAATAATCCCGGCAATACCAGGCAAGGTCAACGTTGCGCCTAAAATCGTGAGAGCGGCCGCAATCAAGGCAATGTTCGTCGCCAAGGCTAACACAGCAATCGTCCCGAAGCGCAAACCGTAAGAGAGCCACATAAATAGGGCCACACCCAACAGGCCAATGACCGAGGCCACCTGCCCTGCGCGAATTGAGGCTTCACCCAATTCCGCAGAAACTGTGCGTTCTTCAACAATCAAGAGCTTCGCCGGAAGCGCGCCCGCATTCAGCAAGCGCGAGAGTTCAGATGCGGAGTCAGGCGTAAAGCTACCTTCTATATAACCGCGACCGCCCGTAATGGCAGAACGGATATTCGGTGCTGTGATGACCTGACCATCTAAGACAACAGCAAAAGGACGGCCAATATTTCGGGCTGTCATCTCACCGAAAAGGCGCGAGCAGCGGAAGTTAAACTTGAAATTGACAATCGGATTGCCGCGATCGGGATCAACACCCGGAGAACTATTTTCAAGACATTCGCCCGTAATTCGAGTGCTTTCCTCGACAATAAAACCCCCTGCGCCGTCTTCATTTGGGAAATAGCGTGTGCCGATACTGGCCAGACGCGCCTCGCCTGTCTCAGCATCAAATGTTTCAATCGCCTGACGTAGAGCCCGCTCATTATTGCTATCGCCGTGAACGAGATGAAAGGACAGATTGGCCGTTTTGTTAATAGCCGCTTTGATTTCGTCAATATTTTTCGCGCCGGGAACTTGCAGAAGAATACGATCGTCGCCTTCGCGAACAAGCGTCATTTCCGTGGTGCCCGACGGATCAATCCGGTCACGCAAGACCTCAATCGACTGATCAATCGTCCGTTTACGGATGAATTCGATTTGTGCCTGAGTGATCTCAACTGAGAACCCGTCATTACCAACAGAGGTGACGATCGTCGTGCGGGGGGAACCAATCTGCGAGGGATCAACGGGTACGCTCAAGCTGCGAACAATATCCAGTGCCGCCGCCTGATCTTCAGCCCGGCGCATTTTACCCACAACAACACCATTCGTAATTCGAACATTTTCTGCACGGAGGCCTGCATCACGGAGTTCTGTCAGAATACCTGTGCGTTCATTGACCAGTGCTTGTTGCAACACGCTCGAAAGATCGACTTCGAGAAGCATGTGCGCCCCGCCCTGCAAATCGAGGCCGAGGTTTATCGTTTTTTGCATAAAGCTCGGAAGATAAGCCCGTGTCTCAGGCTTCATCGCGTTGGGTGCGGCGAATATTATACCGAGCGCAACCAGTCCAATGATGAAGAATGTCTTCCAACGCGAGAAAAATAGCATTGTCGCGCGGCCTAGTCGTTGGCTGCGGGTTTGCGGTTACGCACGTCCGCAATCATGGACCGTGCAACCTTCACATCAACATTTGTGGCCACGGTGATCGTCAAATCATCGTCAGAGACTTTCTTGACCTTACCGATCAATCCGCCATTTGTGACAATCTCGTCACCGCGGGCGATCTCACTGAGCATCGCCTTATGCTTTTTCATGCGCTGGCTTTGGGGCCGGATCAGAAGGAAGTAAAAAATCAGGCCAATAACGGCGAGCATAAGGAACTGGCCACCTACGGCAGTTCCTGCTCCGCCTGCAGGTGCGGCCTGTTGGATCAGTGTCATAAACATAGGGGGCTCCGCCTGCAAATCGTGTCGCAAAGCATCCCTGCGACAATGTTGTTAGTTTGGCGGCTATATAAGGGCGATCCTGCTATCCGCAAGCAATCGCATCAGGCTGACGGGTATTAAACGCTATTGCGCCAGACAATGATCCTCTGGAAGACTCAGCATAAGGCCTGCATTGAGTTCATCAGGCGTCGTCAAATCATTGTCTTTAATAAGCTGCTCTGTTGAAACACAGGTTCGATTTGAAATCGCGGTGAGTGTATCCCCTGACAAGACAGCGTAACCTTTGAGCTTACGCTGCCCCGGGTCCGCAGCGAGTTTCGTTTCCGCCTCGCCCACTGGGTCAATCTGAGCGGGGCGGGTAACGGTGCGAAGGTTTGGCGTTGTCGCCGCAACAACTTGCTTTTGGATTGGAATAAGAAGGTCTTGTCCCAATTGAATAGCCGACCCATTGAGCTGATTAGCCTGCTGCAGATCAGGAACTGTCACGCCATAACGTTTTGATATATTATAAAGCGTATCTTTCTTGATCACTGTATGAACCGCCCCTGTTGCGGGCGATTCATACAGCTTCATCGGCCGCAGACCATTTGGCGCGAGGGGTGCTTGAGCCATTTGAGGGCTCAGCGGGGTTGGTGTTGCGACAGGCGTTGACGTCGGATTATCAAGGCCCATTACTGCCCGATACGCGGCAACGCGTTCCGCTTCTTTTTGCAGTTCCGTCTTTGCAGCCTGTGCTGGCACGACAGACGTCGGAGATTGAGCCTGAACAGTCAGTGCGTCTGGCGACGACAAATCGTGAACCTGTGCGAAAGCCGATGGGGCCAGTGATGAAATGAGGGCTACCAAGAGAAGTTGGCGCATGGCGTATCCAATCCAATGTTTGCGGACAGGATAGGATTATTAGCGTTAAGGAACCGCTAAACGACGGGTTCAGGCTCTGCTTTGCGCTCAACAAGTTTCACAGCCAGAATGGATATTTCATACAAAAGATAGATCGCGCCACCGAGAATGAACTGAGTAATGGGGTCGGGGGGTGTCGCGAACGCGGCAAAGACCGCGATGCCGAGCAGCGCATATTTACGCCAGCTGCGGAGTTGCGCGGCGCTGACGATCCCCGCGCGTCCCAAGAGCGATAGAATGACGGGCAGTTGGAACGACATACCGAAGGCTAGAAAAAGCGTGGTGGAAAGCTTTAGGTAATCCGCAATGCGTGGCAAAAGTTTGATCTCTTGACCCCCGCCGATCGCCTGCTGCCCCAGCGCAAATTCCATCACAAAGGGAAACACAAAAAAGAAAACAAGGCTCGCCCCCGCCACAAACAGAACCGGACTCATAATCAGATAGGGCAGAAACGCCCCCTTCTCATTCTTATATAGTCCCGGTGCCACAAACCGATAGATTTGATAGGCGATGATCGGAAAACCGATCACGATCCCGCCAAACATGGCGATCTTTAATTTTACAAAGAAGGTTTCCAGCGGCTGCGTAGCGATGATTTCCATATCGAGGACCGGCTTACCAAGCTCCGCCATACGCACATTGTAACGGATAATCGCCTGCTCAAACGGCCACAGTAGCCAATCGACAATATAGTTCAAAAATGGTGCGCACAGGATCATCCCGCCGACAACGCCCAACACTGATTTGATCAAGCGAGACCGAAGCTCATTGAGATGTTCAAGCAAGGGTGCACGTGAGGATTCAACCTCATCCGCTTCCGGTTGATCCGTTTCCAGTTTGACGGTGTCTGTCATGTCTTGTCAGAGGACAGGTCAGTCGCATCGCGCAATTCCGTATTCAAATCGCGTATATCGTCTTGAAGGTCTTCATCCAAATAGCCGAGGCTCTTCATTTGTTCAATTTCAGCGCGGAGCGATTTGATCTCGTCGTCCGCGTCCATATCATCGAACGCATCTTTGAATTCTTGGCCCATCGCGCGAATGCGCGCCATGAAATTCCCTAACTTACGCATGACTTTAGGCAGGTCTTTCGGACCAACGACAATAATGGCGAGCAGAACAATGACCACCATTTCCCCGAAACCGAAGGACGGGAGCATGGGCTGAGCCTAGTCTTTCTTACGGGGTGTTACGTCGAGCGCATCGTCAGCTGGATCAACGTCTGCGGTCTTAGCCTCGCCGACTTCGTCTTTCAGCCCCTTCTTGAAAGACGTGATACCCTTGCCGAGGTCGCCCATGATATTGCTGATTTTTCCACGTCCGCCAAACACCAATAAGGCGATAACGATAATAGCAATAATGCCGATGGGGTGTGCTGTTAACATGCTCTATCTCTAATAGGCGCAAGCCAGTGGGTCAATCGCGCCCAATCAGTTGGACGCGGATTGTCGATGAAATATCACTCAATTGTCATCATCCGCCAAGAAGTCTTCGAAAAACTCCGGATCTTCCATGTCCATTTCCAACGGATCTTCGTCATTTTGCAACGCGTCCAGCATGGACGGCTCCGGCATTTCGAAGTCTTTGGGCAAACGCGGATCCAGCAAGCCCGCCGCTTTCAACTCATCGCGTCCTGGAAGGTCATTGATTTGTTCGAGGTTGAAATGGGCCAGAAAGCCCTCTGTTGAACCATAAGTAACAGGACGTCCTGGCGTACGGCGACGTCCCCGCAAACGAATCCACCCTAATTCCATCAACACATCTAATGTGCCTTTCGACACAGCCACGCCGCGCACATCTTCAATCTCGGCGCGGGTCACAGGCTGATGATACGCAATAATCGCGAGCGTTTCTAAGGCGGCCTTTGAGAGCTTTCGTGGCGCCTCACGGACATCGACAAGATTTTCCGCTAAATCCGGGGCCGTTTGAAAGCGCCAGCGGTCCGCAATCGACACGAGATTGATCCCACGGCTCGCGTAATCGCGTTGTAAACGCGCCAGTAACACGCCAACATCCGTGTCTTTGGGCAAACGGTCGCGCAAGGTTGCGACATCAATCGGTTCTGACGCCGCAAACAGCAGCGCTTCGAGTAAACGTAATTCCCAGGCGAGAGGCGCACCCTCACCCGCCTGTTTCAGCCGCTCCGTGAGGCGAACAACATCGTCCTCAATGCCAGCGGTGGCTTTGTCGAGCCGATCTGATGTCGGTCGGTTCATGATCCGCCCTTATTGGTCGTCCGCAGATAGATGGGTTGAAAGGCCGAGGTTTGACGCAACTCAATATCACCCTCTTTCGCAAGTTCCAATCCCGCGAGAAGCGAAGAGGCCTTCACGGAACTTTGCGGCACATCCTCCGATAAATTTCGCCGATCAATCAAGCTGTCCATTTCGGTCCACTGAGATAAATCAATGCCTGCATTCGCCATGGCGCGTTTTAAACGGGTCCGCGCCTCGTCCATGCTCAGCACTTTTGGCTTGGGCAACGTATGGTGTCGAAATGCTGAGCGAGTTCGGGACGTCCCATAGGCTTTCAACAGATCGAATAGTTCTGCTTCGAACAGCGGCGTCGTGCGGGACCGAAGACCTTCGGGAGCACCGCGTGCGAGGATTTCTTGCCCCGTCTTAGGCAGACGCATCAGTCCGCTCACGGCGCGGCGCATCGCGTCCAAACGCTCCAGACGGAACGCCAACATCGCGGCCATTTCTTGGGCTTCGGGAGTCTCAGTCTCCGCTTTCTCGCTCGGCAAAATCAGGCGGGATTTCAAATAGGCCAACCACGCGGCCATAACGAGATAATCTGCGGCAAGTTCGATCCGAAGGTCTTGCGCCGTTTTGATGAAGTGCAGATATTGCTCTGACAGTTCCAGAATCGAGACGCGCGCGAGGTCGACTTTCTGTTTTCGAGCCAATTCTAGCAGCAGGTGAAGCGGGCCTTCAAACCCATCAATATCAAGCAAAAGCGCATCGTCACTATCTTCCGCCGCATCGGAGGCGTCGAAAAATAAATCCTCTTCGAAATTTTCCGTTACAGCGATCATACGAATGGCGACAGAATGTCGTCAAACTCCGCCTCAGCCTCTGCACGGTCAAATTCTTCCGCATAGTTCGTTGAATTTTCAGCGACTTTCGCGCGCTCCATCCCTTTACCAACCAAAAGCCTACACCCTTTAGCAACATCGATCATGTCCGGTAGCTGTCCGGAACATTGCAATGCAATATCGCAACCTGCTGACAGAGCGGCCTCTGTTTTGGACACTAAACTATTGCCCGTCAGCGCTTTCATATCGAGATCATCCGACATCAAAAGGCCATCAAAACCAATGTGATCACGGATCAACTCTTTCAGCGCGGTAGCCGATGTTGTGACGGGCTCATCGTCAAAAACCGTGTAAACCGCATGTGCCGTCATCGCCATGGGCGCGTCTGCGAGCTTTCGAAACGGCACAAAATCCGTGCGTTCAAGCAAAGCCCGACTTGTGTCGATACGGGGTAACGACAGATGACTATCGACCGTCGCGCGGCCATGACCGGGAATGTGTTTGATAACAGGCGCGACTCCGCCTTGCATCAGCCCCGACATTGCCGCGTGAGCAAGGTCGATAATCTGGTCTGTGCGATCGCCTAGCGCCCGGTCAGAGATAATCGGGTCAGAGCCAGGTTGCGGCAAATCCAGAACCGGGGCACAATCCGCTGTTACCCCGACGGCCCGAAGATCATCCGCGATCAAACGGTGACCCAAATACGTCGCCCGTTTTCCAACCTTTTCATCGTCATTATAAAGCGACGCATAAGTCGCCCCGGTCGGATAAGCCCGCCAGTGTGGCGCTTTTAACCGCTGAACCCGACCGCCCTCTTGGTCGACAAACACGAGCGCGTCACGACCAACAGCATTGCGAAGTTCACTACAGAGCCGATAAATTTGATCCGGATTATCAACATTACGCGAAAACAGGATGAAACCCCAAGGATTAGCATCCCGAAAGAACGTCTTTTCACTAACGGTCAGCCGCGGCCCTGACAGGCCGAGAATCGCGGCAAGTTCGCTCATCCTAGCGCCGCGCCACGAAACAGGACTGGCCTGCCGCCTTTAAACGGTCACAGGTTGCGCTAGCGTCTGCCCGCGACCTAAATCCGGCCACGCGAGCCCGATAATAGATCCCCTTCTCCGCCAGATCGACCCGAACAATGTCAGAGCGATAAGACGACAGGATAGCACTATTCTTAGCCCGGATGGCCGCATAGGTTGTCTCGGCTTCCGCCTGACTTCGCAGCGACGCCACTTGCACAATCCATTCAGAATTTCCGGCCGCAGGCGGTGCCAGCGTCGGTTGAGCGGGCTCTGGCGTGACCTGCGGACGGGTCACGGGTTGTTGCACCACGGGATCAGGGGTAGCGCGGACGGGGGCCGGGTTGGACTGCGCGGGCTGATCTTGTGACGACTGCGGCATCTCGACCGGCTGTTCTGGTGGCGGGAGCGTGATAACATCTGTGCTCGGATCATTCCCAGACATGACGTCGAACACTTCCTTGTCTTGATCCGGTGTTTGCATACCACCGGCCTCTTCTGGGACGATTTTAAACGGGGTATTCTCAGCCGTAATCAAAGGCGGATCACCGCGATCGCGCACACCCGGTTGGTAAAGTTTCAAGACAATGAACGCGAGCACCAGCAAAAAACCAAAGCCGATAATAAGTTTAAGCAAGCCAGCGCGTTCCGATGTGCGAGTCACATCGAACGGAGTCAGCGGCTCATCCGGTTGCATTACCGGATTGAATTCAGGCCCGTCAGCGCTCATCCATCTATCCCCTCATCAACGCTCGCGCTTCGCGAATCGCTCATGCTTCCAAATAACTATATCGCAACCCAAATGCGGCGTCTTGTTGACGACCTAAGGGAATGTCGGGTCTAGGTTAAAGACTTATTGCAGCCTACCCGCCCAAATACCCTGTCGCCGTGAAGAGTTTGCGATGCTCAGCAATCGCGAAATTATCCGTCATAGACGCAATATAATCGCAAACAACCCGCGCTGTTTCCGGCGCATGCGAGCCCGCGCAGTTCAATTGCACCTCTGTCGGCAACAACGACGGATCGGAAATAAAGAGCCCGAACAGCTCTTCAACAACCCGCGACGCCTGACCCATCATACGATTGACCAGATAGTGACGATACATACGCGTCATCAAGAATTCGCGCAGCGGGCGTTCCTTTTTACGGAACTCTGCGCTGAACTCACAAATCGCTTCAGGGAGATGACGAATATCGTCAGGGCTTTGTGGATCATATTTTTCAAGACGCCGGCGCGTTTCCGCCAGCACATCCGCCACCATATAACCAATCATATCGCGCACAGCCTCGTGGATCATACGGTCGCGCGAAATGTCCGGATAGCGACGGCGAACGTCGGCAAAAGCCTCCCCCACAAACGGGACATCCATAATGTCCTCAACCGAGAACAATCCAGCCCGAAGTCCATCGTCAATATCGTGGTTGATATAGGCAATGTCGTCGGAAATCGCAGCGACCTGCGCCTCTGGCCCCGCATAAGTGTGTAGCTCTAGGCCCTGATAATCCGGAATCGCCCGTAACGCCCACGGCAAGGTTTTGTAATCGGCTTCGCGCACAACAACGGGGCCATTATGTTTGGCGATGCCTTCAAGCGTCTCCCATGTCAGGTTCAACCCATCAAATTCGGCATAGCGGCTTTCTAAATGGGTCACGATACGCAGCGTTTGGGCGTTGTGATCAAACCCGCCATAGGGGGCCATTGCCTTAGACAGCGCATCTTCGCCCGAATGACCGAACGGTGTATGTCCCAAATCATGGGCAAGCGCTAAACACTCGGCGAGATCCTCATCCAGCCCCAAGACCCGCGAGATGGACCGCGCAATCTGGCTGACTTCAATCGAATGGGTCAGGCGCGTGCGGTAATAATCGCCTTCATGCGCGACAAAAACCTGCGTTTTTCCTTTGAGTCGGCGAAAGGCAGACGAGTGGATAATCCGGTCTTTATCGCGCTGAAACGGGCTGCGTTCCGACTTGCTCGGCTGCGGGATCGCCCGACCCCGCGCATTATAAGGATCAGACGCGTAAGGTGCGCGGGTTTGGCGGGTCGGCTTGAAGACTGTCACAGTCTACCTCTCATTCGGCGGCCTGTGATGACGGCGGCCTTTCACTTGTACATTTACACGCTATATAGACTGTATGACTGCAACCGCCACCCAAACCACACCTGTCACGCTCAGCGCCTCTGCGGCGCAGCAAATCAATGCGATCATGGTAAAACAAGGCGTTGAACGCTTACTCCGCGTCGCCGTCGATGGCGGGGGGTGTTCCGGCTTTTCTTATCGCTTCGACTTTGCCGATGCGGCGAATGATGATGATTTGCTGATCGAACGCGACGGCGCGCGTGTCGTCATCGACGAAATGAGCCTCGAATTCCTGAGCGGATCAGAAATCGACTACTCCCGCGAACTCATCGGCGCCGCGTTCAAAATTATCAACCCGAACGCAACCGCCAACTGTGGCTGCGGGACGAGTTTTTCGATTTAGGCAATCGCCAACGTCCTGCCGCCCATCGCGGGTGCGGCGAAACCATCAAAATGCCATAAGTGGCACGAGGCGCGGGTCCCCTCCCGTGATGGGATTAGGGATTAAGATAACCATTTTCACGAGCGGGAACCCGCGCGGTGAAAGTCCGGCCAGCCGCGTCACCCTGTCATGCTGCCCATCCACCCCGGATTAAACCCTGTCGGGTTTCCGCGGCCTCTTTCCGCCCCAATGGAACACATTAGGCCGGACCTCTGTGGCGCTCTCGCGGTCCAAAGGCGAACCGGCAACATAACATCATGACGCGCGGGGAGGTCCGCCAGCGGTACGACGCGGGCAGCCCGTCACCTGAGCCTGAGTCTGTTACCATTCGCCCCGTCGGTGGTCTTTGACACCACGGTCAGAACGTTCAGCACCAGAAGTCATACGGGTGATGGCCGGTCGATCCGGTCCACCGCGTTCCCCGCAACCAAGCTCAAATCCTCGCTTTCATCCGCTACGTCCGAAGGGTTCGTACACCTCCTCATGCCGGCAGCGGATAGGGGGATGTTATCGGGCGCGGCGGATGTGGGGATGGAACGGCTGCAGGAAAGGTCGTGAGGGTTTGTATTCAAGGGGTTGGGGAGGTTAGGTTATGGCGTGGGTCGGGGATTGATTGTGAAATTCCACGGCAACTATCACATAGTCAGCATAAATTTCGGTGATTAAGGCCGACGCCTCCCCTTGCACGCCTCTCCTCAAAATTCCGCTCATCCCGACGAAAGTCGGGACCCAGCTCGAAAATGAACACGGGCGCTAAACTGGATCCCGACTTTCGTCGGGATGAGCGGATCTATGATGTATAATCAAGAAAGCAGGATAGGCCTGTGACCCGCAATATCAGCCGCGCGCAGCGCGCCCTCCCCTAAAACCGACCCGCAGCCCCTGGAAAGACGACAGGCGTTTCGCTGCCGTCTTTAGCGACGGCGCTAACGCCAAAGAAATAATTGTCGATCACGAGGTTATCGAAACGCCATTCATTGACGTTTCCAATGAAACGCGAGCGGGTCCATTCTGGCTCCGTCGTCAGACGCCAATGGACGCGATAGCCCGCCAAGTTTCCGGCATTGCCCGGCGTTTCCCACGTCATTTTCGCAGACGGTTGCACGGCGCCTTCAATCTCGACATTGGCCGGGAAAGGCGGCGCGCCCGCCATGCCAGCCAATGTAATCGCGTTCAGAGCGGTTAGCTTTGCCGCATAATCTTCATCGACGCCGTCCATCGTATCGCCGTAAACAATCCCGTCTTCCGTCCGTAAATCCTGATGCTGCCGATCATAGTGTTCATGCGTTTCCATGATGCGGACACCGGGAATGCCAACTTGATTGAACGGGCGGTGGTGACCGCCGCGGCCAAAGCGGTCGAGGCGGTAGACCATCATGACGTTCAGATTGGTCATATATTGATCGGCTTGCGCTTTGACGTAGCGGGCGAGGTTTCGTGACGGGCTGTCGACTTCGCCGCCTGTGAAGCGACGTGAGCGCGCTTCGTCTTCCGTTTCAACAAAACGCGTGCCTTCTGAGAACACGCGCGCCGTTGTGTTATCGGTCACGCCATCAATGCCGGAGATATTTGAGATCATATCGTTATTCAGGACACCTTTGATCTCCCAGCCCTGCGCCAGCGCGTAATCCGCGACAATCTTACCGCCGAAAAGCCCCTGCTCTTCCCCGGACAGTCCCGTATAGATGATCGATCCGGCAAACTTATGCTTGGACAGCACACGCGCGGCTTCGATCGCGCCCGCCATGCCCGACGCATTATCATTCGCGCCGGGCGAAAGGCTCGTGCCATTCAGTGGGTCAGTGACCCGGCTATCAATATCGCCGCTCATCATCACGTAGCGGTTGGGATCGGTCGTGCCGCGCTGGATAGCGAGGACAGACACGACCTCCGTCGGCTCTGGAATACGGCGTTCACCGCTGATTGTATCCGAGACATAAATGACTTCGAGGCAGCCGCCACATTCAGCGCTAATTTTCTCAAATTCCGCGAAAATCCAACGCCGCGCGGCACCGATACCCTGTGTGTCTGATTCTGTGTCTGACAGCGTATGCCGCGTGCCAAAATCGACGAGTGTTTGAATGTCAGAGCGAATTCGCTCTGGGCTCGGCGCAACAGCAATTTCGTAGAGCGTATCGACCTCTCCGGGTGGGCCAACTTGGGCATAAACCGGAACACTGAGCGCCATAGCGACACTAAGAGCGAGAACAGATCGCATATAATTACCCTGCTGCTGCGGCGAGTTTCAAAACGTGGACATAGCCCGGCTGCATTTCCATATCGACGTGATAATCCGCCATGGCGCGATGAAGGCGTGGCAACTGCCAACACGGAACATACATGTAAGCATGATGCTCGACATGATAATTGACCCAATAGGGCGCGAGGAAAATCCGTGCGATCCAATTGGCGTGGGTTGTCCGCGCCTGTGTCAACACATTGCCATCCGTTGTCGTGAGAGCATGTTCCGCGATATTGCGATTGCGTAAAACCGCGAGAAACCATGTCATCAGTGGCAACACCCACAGCACCGGATACACCCACCACTCACCGAGAGCGGCTAAGGCCCCAAACAAAACAATATTTGTGACCAATGTCGGAATCGGTGAGGTCTTTTGGAAGGCTTCCATGCCCGGTTCGTTCGTCGCCGCTAAGCCCGCCTTTCGTAACCGAAGAAAGGTTTGCCCCGTGAGGTCTCGGATAAATTTTCGTCGCAGGCTTTCTTTTGTGACCGGAAACTTCGCAGAAAGCGGTAAATCTGGATCATTTTCAGATTGAGTATAGCGGTGATGTTTGAGGTGGTAGTGGCGATAGGCGATCATATCGCCACCATAAGGCGCGCCGAGCAACCACTTGCCAGCAAATTCGTTGATGGCTTTCGTTTTGAACAAAACGCCATGGGCCGCATCATGCATCAGGATTGCCATCCCGTGCTGGCGCGAACCCACGAGCAGTATCGCCAGTAAAATTGTGAGCGGGTTCGTCCAGACAATCGCAATCGCCCACGCCGCGAATACAACGCCCCAGACATGCAACGTCAGCCATGTTCCCCAGAGGTCAGAGCGGCGCGATATTGGTTTAATTGCGTTTCGCGTAAGATATGTTGCAGATGCACCCATAAAGACAGATTGCGCTTTTGCTCTATTCAAGTCAACGAAGCCCCATCGCTTGCTCCGTATAAGATGGTTTATACAGACGTCAGCGTGACAATGAGGCCGACACCATGCCCGAAAAACTAATCGAAGGTTATCGCGAGTTTCGCTTGGGCGACTTCTCCGTGCAGAAAGATCTGTATGAACGGCTCGGGAAAAGCGGTCAGACGCCGCGAGTCATGTTGATTTCTTGCGCGGATTCGCGCGTTGATCCGACCGATATTTTTCATGCCTATCCCGGCGAGATGTTCGTCCTGCGCAATGTCGCTAATATTGTTCCGCCCAGCGAATCCGAATCCGGGACGCCGAGCACTGCCGCCGCGTTAGAATATGCCGTCAACTTTTTGAAAGTGAAAGTTATTGTGGTCATGGGCCATGAGAGTTGTGGGGGTGTCAGAGGCTGCCTCGACGGTATTACGGACGGCTATGTCGGTGCTTGGGTTAGCCATTTGACCTCCGCCCGCAACCGAATTCTGGCACGCGGTCTATCCGATAGTGATACCCAGACTGAACTCGAGCTCGAAGGCGTGCGCCAAAGTCTCGGCAATCTAATGAGCTATGATTTTATCCGAGATGCTGTCGCGGCCGGAGAGTTGAAGTTACAAGGCGCTTACTTCTCAATCATCTCCGCCCGTTTGCTCATGATGAATGACCAAGGCGAATTTGGCGAAGTCAATCCAGACTAAGTCTCGATCAGCTTAAGCCATTCGTCTTCGGTCATCACCGTCACGCCCAGTGATTCGGCTTTTTTGAGTTTACTTCCTGCCCCTGGACCCGCGACGAGATAATCGGTCTTGGCCGAAACAGACCCCGCAACTTTAGCCGCTAAGGATTGTGCACGGACCTTCGCTTCGTCGCGTGTGAATCGCTCGAGCTTGCCCGTGAACACAACGGTCTTGCCGGCAACCGGCGAGTCTGTTTCAACGGCCTTTTCATCCTCAACCGTCACTTGGGCAAGTAGACGTTCGAGGGCTGAGTGCGTTTGGTCTGTCGTCAGGAAGTCATGCAAGGAATTGGCAGCGGCGTCTCCGATCCCATCAATGGTTAGCATGTCCTCTGTTCCAGCCCGAACACTGTCGTCTAGGGTGGCCCAACTCCCATAGTGGCGCGCCAAAAGGTTTGCATTGCCCTGCCCAACATGGCGAACCCCAAGGGACCGGATAAAGCGCGCCAAACCAACGCGACGTCGTGTTTCGATGGCGGTGAACAGGGCTTGCGTGCTTTTGTCGCCAAACCCTTCACGGCTCTCAAGCTTCAGCGTATCATTGCGCGCTTTGAGCGTGAATATATCGGCGGGTTCTGTCACATCCCCCCGGTCATAAAATTGTTCAATCTGTTTTTCACCAAGACCGTCAATGTCAAACGCCGGGCGCGACGCGAAGTAGATGAGATACTCTTTGGCCTGCGCTGGACAGGCCACGGAATTAATGCACCGCCGTATGACGTCCCGCTTGCCCTTTTCATCCACAGCGCGGACCGCGGGTGACCCACAGGATGGGCATGTTGTCGGCAGCGTATAAGGCTCTCCCCCGCCATCTTCGACGACTTCAAGAATTTGCGGAATCACGTCTCCGGCTCGTTGTATCCGGACCGTATCCCCCGGCTTAACGCCAAGCCGTTCGATTTCGTCTTCATTGTGCAAAGTCGCTTTTGAGACGAGCACGCCACCGACGTTGATTGGTTTCAAATGCGCCAGAGGCGCCAAAGCACCAGTCCGACCGACATTGACGTCAATGCTCAACAGTTTGGTGATTGCTTTTTCCGCCGGGAATTTATGCGCAATTGCCCAGCGGGGTGCGCGGCCTGCGAACCCAAGGCGGCTCTGCCAATCGAGCCGATCAACTTTGTAAACAACGCCGTCAATATCGTAGCCAAGATCAGCCCGCCCAGCTTCGATTTGGCGGTAATGCGCGATGAGCCCTGCGGCGCTATCAAACCGCGCCGTCAGCGCATTTGTTTGAAACCCCCAAGCCGATAGTTTTTCAATCGCTTCAAATTGGGTCTCCGATATCGGCGCACTCACATCGCCCCATGCATAAGCAAAGAAGCGCAGCGGGCGCGATGCGGTAATTGTCGGATCAATCTGGCGCAGGCTCCCAGCGGCAGCATTCCGGGGGTTCATATAACGTTTATCGCCCTTCGTTTCCTGAGCGTCATTCATGACATTAAAGGCAATATGCTCAATATAAACTTCGCCGCGGACTTCCAGAACAGCAGGCCAATCCGATCCTGACAGAGTTTTCGGGACATCGTCTAAAGTCCGCAAATTCCGCGTGACATCCTCGCCCACGGCGCCGTCCCCGCGCGTCGCTCCCTCAATAAGAACACCGTTTTCGTAGCGCACTGCCGCAGAGAGGCCATCAATCTTAGGCTCCGCCGTAAAGGCCATGCCTTCACTCTCATCTATCCCAAGAAAACGACGGGCGCGCGCTGTCCATTCCTCAACATCCTGATCCGAGAAGGCATTATCGAGGCTGAGCATCGGAACGCGGTGTGGGATTTTGCCAAAACGCCCTGATGCCTTGGCTCCAACCGATTGGGTCGGGCTATCCGTGCGGACGAGTTCCGGATAAATATCTTCCATTGCCCGCAATTCCATCCGGATTGCATCATATTGCGCGTCCGTCAGCTCCGGCGTGTCGTCCTGATAATAGGCCAGGTCCGCCGCTCTGATCTGCGCGACAAGAGCGTCATATGTCGCTTGCTTATCGGCCATATTAGCGGCCCATAAGCTGACGCGCGGCAGCGCGAGCGGCGTCGGTAATCGTGTCGCCCGCTAACATGCGAGCGATTTCTTCTTCGCGCTCTGATTGGGAGATCGCATGAACATGTGTGTTCGTCGCCGTGCCGGTCGAAGTTTTCTCAATACGAAACTGATGGTCGGCGGACGCGGCGACTTGTGGGCTATGGGTGACAACAAAGACTTGGGCTGTCTGTGACAGTTTCGCTAAGCGCCGACCGACGGCCGTCGCCACAGAGCCACCAACGCCTTGATCAACTTCATCGAATACCATGACACTTTGAGTTTTGGCCGCGAGCGCCACTTTGATTGCGAGCGCAAACCGCGCCATTTCACCACCGGACGCAATCTTATCGAGCGGGCCCAAGGGCGTGCCGGGGTTGGTCGACACGGTGAATCGGACAAGATCAGTCCCGACAGAGGATTCGGGCGCCTCAGTAATGTCCGTCACAAATTGGGCGCGGTCCATTTTGAGCGGCGGCAATTCTGACGCCACGGCTTTATCCAAGGCCGCTGCGGCTGTGTTTCGGGCTTTCGTGAGCGCTTGTGCAGCCCGGTCGTAGCGGGCTTTGGCCCCGTCACGACGTTTCAGCGTCGCAGCGATATCGGCTTCGACAGTCTCGATCGCGTTCAACTCTTCTGCAAACGCCGCCCGTTTCATCACAAGCGCGTCGATCCCGACGCCATATTTCCGAGCGGCGGCGCGCAGGGAGAACAATCGCTCTTCGACCTCCTCCAACTTCCCCGGTTCAACATCAAAGGCTTCGGCTGCATGACCGACGGCTTCGCGCGCGTCATTCGTTTCCAGCAAAGCGCGTTCCAAACTCTCCGCCGCCATCTGTAAAGCTTTCGTCGCACGGCTTTCGCCTTCGCCAAACTTAGATCGGACGCGCTCAATGCCGGTCAATGCCCGGGTCAGGCGTTCCTCAAATTCACCGCCCTCACCCAGCGTATCCTGTGCCGAAGTAAGCTCGCTCAGCGCGCCTTCGGCTCCTTGCAGGAACCGCCTTTGTTCGGCCAAAGCGTCGTCTTCGCCGGGACGCGGGTCTAAGCGGTCCAACTCAGCAATGGCAAGATCGAGGAACTCGCGTTCGTCCCCCGCCTTTGCTTGCCGCGCCATGAGGGTGTCTAGGGCTTTCTGGGTATCCCGCCGATCCAGATAAGCATC
Organism: Litorimonas sp.; assembly: GCA_051251645.1. Lineage (GTDB taxonomy): Bacteria > Pseudomonadota > Alphaproteobacteria > Caulobacterales > Maricaulaceae > Litorimonas. The sequence continues at coordinate 1,296,787 of JBPOEY010000001.1, forward strand.
CCGAACAGCGGAGAGCTCTGCCTCATAAATCCCAAAATTATCCAGCATGCCAAGATGCGTATTGGGGTCAAGCAACCCGCGCCCATCATGCTGGCCGTGGACTTCTAGTAGCAGCGCCCCAATGCCCGAGAGTGTTTTTACGCCAACGGCTTGGTCATTCACATAGGCCCGCGACCGACCATCCGCTGAGACGACCCGGCGAAGCCGCAGGTCCTCAGAGGCATCCCCGTCGAGATCCTGTTCCTTAAGCACAGCCCAAACAGGATGCGTGGCGGCGAGAGCAAAGCTAGCGGTTGTTGAGGCCTTCTCAGTTCCAGCACGGACGAGACCGCGATCAGAACGTGCGCCCGCTGCCATACCGAGGGCGTCGAGAAGGATGGACTTCCCCGCTCCGGTTTCACCGGTGAGCGCGCTGAGGCCAGAGGAAAATGTAAGATCGAGAGATTCGATCAGGACGACATTCCGGACTGATAGTCCGCTTAGCATTGAAACGGCTCCCCCAAAGATAATGGCCTAGAAAAGGCGTTCTTTGAGTCTTTCGAAGTAGCCTCGCTTACGCGGCTTGGCAATTTCATCGTCAAGATTAACACCATATTCCGCGAGCAGATCATAAGAGTTTTTGTACCACTCGCTCGATGGGTAGTTATAGCCGAGAACAGCACCGACTTTTTTGGCTTCCCCGACAACGCCGAGGGTTACATAGGCTTCGACCATACGGTGCATTGCCTCTTCAACTTGTGAGGTCGTGTCATACTCGCGCACCACGTTTTTAAACCGGATGATAGCGGCCAAAGGCTGATTCTGCTTCAAATAGAACCGTCCGATTGACATTTCTTTCCCGGCGAGGTGATCCTCTGTCAGTTCCAATTTCAAACGTGAGTCACGCGCATAATCAGATTCAGGGTAACGTCGGATGACCTGTTGTAGTGACGATTCAGCATTAACAGTAGTTTGTTGGTCTCGACCAACATCATAAATTTGGTCGTAATAATTGATCGCGATCAGATAGTAAGCATAGGGCGTAGATTCTGATCCCGGATGCAGACCAATATAGCGTTGTGCAGTGACAATACTGTCCTCATAATCCGCAGAGCGGTAGGACGCATAAGCGCTCATGAGGAGGGCGCGACGAGCCCATTCTGAGAACGGGTGCTGACGCTCGACTTCTTCGAAAAATAGTTTCGCTTCCTCCCAACGACCCTTTTCGAGACGCTCAATCGCACCATTGTAGATAAGCTCCGCCGGACGCTCAATATAGGCGAGCTTTTCTTTGCGGTCTCCACCAATACCCAAGGTCGAGCATGCGGAAAGAAGAAAAATAGCCGATAGCGCAAAAACGCTTCTGGCAAAAATCGAGGTCATGGGAATCCCGTCAGCACTCATCGTGTTATGAGGGTCTTAGCGCTCGTAGCCAGCGCGTGAAAGTGAGAATATCTTAAGCTGAGACGGCAATCGCAGGGCGAGCGGTCCTATTTGGTCGATTTTTCTCCCCAATCATTGCGATTAACGCCTGAGTGCCCGGAAGAACAGAAAATTCCCAAGCGTCTTTTGTTGCGAACAATTTAGTTAAAAGGTCATGATTGAGGCCATGACCCGACTTTATCGTCTTTACGCGACCGAGAATAGGGCCACCTAAATACATATCGCCCATCAAATCCAAAGCCTTATGTCTGACGAATTCATCATCGAAACGAAGACCGCCAGGGTTTAGGACCGCGTCACCATCAACAAGAATCGCATTATCGAACGATCCGCCTTTAGATAGTCCGGCCTCTTGCAAAGCCGCAACTTCGTGCTTGCGAGCAAACGTTCGAGCGGACGCCAAACGGTCGCGGAAGGCCCGAACGTCTGGTGCAATTTGCAGCCGTTGACGGCCAATTGCCGCGTCGTCAAAATCGATCGTCACATCGAGCTCAAAGCGATCGCAGGGCTCTATCTGAGCCGTCGCATCTCCAGCTGAAATCTCGACAGTTTTGAGAACACGAATATAACGGCGCGGTGCGGCCTGACGATGCAGACCGATTTGTTCAATAAGTTTCAAAAACGGTTCTGCCGATCCGTCAAGCGCCGGTAGTTCCGGTCCATCCAAGTCAATGAGAAGATTATCCACGCCTGCGGCGCACAGAGCTGCCAACAAATGTTCTATGGTAGAAACTGTGACGTTTGCTGCATTAGAAATTGTCGTACAATTACGAACGCCTGTTACAGATTCTGGTTGTACAGGAATGAGGTTATAGCGGTCTGTAATATCGGACCGACGAAAGACTAGACCCGTGTTTGGCGCAGCCGGAGTCATCACCAGACGCGTTTGACGACCGCCATGCAAAGAAATCCCTGCGCAGACGGCAGGTGCTCTTAGAGTGGATTGTCGTCTAACGTTCACAATTACGCTCCCTAGTTATTTTTTAGGAGCTATGAGAAGCTACAACAAGCAACGGTCCGTGACGCTATGTTACGAAGCTTCCGCCTTGATTTTAAGCGATTTTCTCGTGCCGCGCGAGTTCGTCAAACGTCATTCGCGACTCACTAGAAATTAGCGATTCTGAAGACGGAGAAAGCTTGGAATTTCCAACTCATCATCTACATCACCCCCGAACAAATCGCCCGAGTCCGTCACAGGCTTTACGGTCGTTGGTTCTGGTGTCGCAACGGGACGACGCGGTTTACGACCCCAAAGCCCAAATGGGCGGCGTGTCGATGTCGCCGCCGGTGTTTCTGGAACAGGGGCCGGAGCCACGGGGGCCACTGGCGCGGCGTCGAAAGCAATGTCAGCGACGACAGCTGACGTAGGCTGAGCCCGTCCGCCTTGAACGCGAGGCGGATAGGCCGTCTCAGCACGCTGATCAAAGGGCGGCGGTCCGTTTACCGCGATAGGCTCTGCGGCAACAGCGTCATCGTCTTGAAATCCATAGTCCGCATAGGCGGCGCGCGCTTCGGCCTCAGCTTTTTCGTGAACACCGAGTTCAAGCACAGGCGCCGCTTGAGGCGCAGGCGCTGTCACAGCAGGTTCCGCAAAACGTCCGGGTTTCTCAGTGCGCGACACGGCATCAACGCCCGTCGCGACAACAGAGACACGAACAACACCGTCAAGCGCTGGGTCGAGCGCAGAGCCGACAATGATATTGGCATCTTCATCCACTTCACCGCGGATCATCTCGGCGGCTTCATGGACTTCGAATAAAGTGAGATCGTGCCCACCCGTAATATTGATCAATACGCCCTTGGCACCAGCCAATGAAACATCGTCAAGGAGCGGATTATTAATGGCTTTCTGGGCTGCTTCTACAGCGCGGGAATCCCCGGTCGCTTCGCCTGTCCCCATCATCGCCTTACCCATTTCGTCCATAACCGTGCGGACATCATTAAAGTCGAGATTGATCAATCCGGGCACAACCATCAAGTCTGTCACACCACGGACACCGGAATAAAGCACTTCATCAGCCAACTGAAATGCATCGGCCATCGTGGTGCGCTCTGTCGCGACCCGGAACAAGTTCTGGTTCGGGATTGTAATCATCGTGTCGACAGACGCGTAGAGATTTTCGATCCCCTGCTCCGCCAATTTCATCCGACGTGAGCCCTCAAACATGAACGGCTTCGTGACAATACCAACCGTTAGAATCCCGCGATCGCGCGCAGCACGGGCAATAACTGGCGCAGCGCCTGTTCCCGTTCCGCCGCCCATGCCAGCCGCCACGAAAAGCATGTGCGCGCCATCAATATGTTGGAGAATTTCATCGAGGCTTTCTTCAGCCGATTGCTCACCGATTTCTGGGCGCATGCCGGCCCCGAGTCCTTGCGTGATCCCTGAGCCCATTTGCACCCGTCGATCTGCGCGTGACAGAGACAATGCTTGCGCGTCAGTATTAGCGACGACGAATTCGACACCGTCCAATCCCGCCTCGATCATATTATTGACCGCGTTCCCCCCCGCCCCGCCAACGCCGATAACGACGATCCGTGGCTTGAGTTCAGTAGCTTCAGGCATTTTAAAATTTATTGTCATCGAATCGCACCCGGTATGGTCAACAAGCGGTTAAGGTCTTGTTTGAGCGAAAAGGATTAACGGGTCGTTTAGACCTTGCAAGCTTCTGCGAAAGACGCCGTAAAATTGTAAGCTCAAGACCGTCATTTTTGCAGGCCTGACACCCTCGTGATAACCGGAGTTTCGTATTGCGTGTCCAGTCTGGCGGGCTTAGTCGCAATAAATGTCCACATCCGTCTCAAATTCAAACCCCGACGGGTTAAAGCTCTCCATTGGTCACCGCGAATTTGTCACCATGATGGCGGCGATTTTCGGACTCCAAGCGCTTGGCATTGACATCATGTTGCCTGCGCTCGAGCAAATCGGGACATTTTACGAAGTCTCAAATCCGAACAGTCAGCAGTGGATTGTCATTAGCTTCGTTCTAGGTTTTGGTTTCCCACAGCTTATCTGGGGTCCGATCGCCGACCGTTATGGTCGCAAAATTCTGCTGCAAATCTCACTGATTGGCTATGCCATCTTTGCCATGGCCTGCATGTTTGCGCCGAGCTTTGAAAGCCTTCTATTCTTCCGCCTCTGCCAAGGGATTGCCTGCTCTGGCACGCGGGTCAGCGCAGGCGCGATCATTCGTGATGTGTCCTCGGGTCGAGCCATGGCGCGGATCATGAGTCTCGTCTTTACTGTCTTTATGGTAGTCCCAATTTTAGCGCCGGGGATCGGCACCCTTGTGATTGCGACACTGGGGTGGTCTTGGACCTTTGGTGTTCTCGGCGTGTTCGCGACGATCGTGTTTATTTGGACCGGTTTTCGCTTGCCCCCGACCATGCAAGAGGCGCGACCGATCAGCGTCGCATCGATTGTGGACGGTTTTAAACGCGTTCTCGGCCATCGAATCAGTTTTGGCTACATGTGTGCATCGGGTGTGATCTTCGGTTCACTCTTTGCTTTCATTGCCGCCAGCGAGCAGGTTTTCGACGAAGTCTTTGGTCGCGGTGAAATGTTCTGGGCCTATTTTGCTGGCATAGCGGGTGGGCTGGCTGTGATGAATTATCTCAACAGCCGCGTCGTTGAACGTCTTGGCATGCGCCGGATCAGCCACACCATGGTCTTATTGTTCATTGCGTCCAGCGCGCTGAACCTCGCTTACATGTATTTTATTGGGGAGAGCTTCTGGGTCTTCTACGGCTTGTTCATCGTCAGCTTTGCCTGTTTCGGCATGATTGGTGCGAATTTCGCGTCACTGGCGCTTGAACCTATGGGCGACATCGCCGGAACGGCCAATGCTGTCTATGGCTTCTTCACCTCTACCGGGGCGAGCCTCCTCGGCCTGGCCATTGCACAGCAATTCAATGGCACGGTCATTCCGCTTTTGATCGGCTATGTTTGTCTCGGCTTAGCCTCGCTCGGCATCATATTGATCACCGAGCGAGGAAAATTGTTCGAGTTGGGTGCGGGGAAAACCTAAGCCTCCCCCTCAAGATCAAAATCTTTATATTGGATCTTAAGTTCGCGCTTTAGGATCTTGCCCGTCGCGCCTAACGGAAGCTCGTCTTGGAAAACGATGGCATCGGGCATCCACCATTTCGCGCATTTATTGGCGATACAGGCTTTGATCTCATCCTTGTTCGGGGTTTTACCCGGCACAGGCTGAACGATGAGCATAGGCCGTTCTTGCCATTTTTCATGACGTACACCGATGCAGGCGGCCATAGCGACATCCGGGTGATCCGACGCGGCGTTTTCAATTTCTATGGATGATACCCACTCACCGCCAGACTTGATCACATCTTTCGAGCGGTCGGTGATTTCCATATAGCCTTCAGGGTGAAGCGCAGAGACATCTCCCGTTGCGAACCAGCCATCATCGGTAAAGGCATCGGAGCCTGCACCCTTGAAGTAACCGGACGCAACCCATGGCCCACGCACATGCAAGTGACCCGTCGCTTCACCGTCAGCGGGCAATTCATTGCCTTCATCATCGACGATGCGCATCTCGACGCCGTAGATACGACGCCCCGCCAGCAGTTTGTGCGGCACAGTCGCCTCGTAATCGTCCAAATCTGTGTCGGGGTGCGGCGCATAGGTTGATCCGAGCGGCGACGTTTCCGTCATGCCCCAGCCCTGTTGCATTGGAATACCAAGATCGAGTTCATACGCGCGCAAGAGGCTTTCCGGCAAAGCCGACCCACCGACCAGCGCCTTCTTAACGTTCGGCAGTTTAATGCCTTCCGCCTTGCAATGATTGTAAATCCCAAGCCAGACCGTCGGTACGCCCGCCATTAAGGTCACACCTTCTTGTAGGATCACTTTTGTCAGATTGGGACCATCAAGCGCGGGGCCTGGCATGACCAGTTTCGCACCGACCATGGCGGCCGAATAAACGAGCCCCCAGGCTGAAACGTGAAACATGGGCACAACACCAAGAATGGTATCGCCGCCGCCGCCGCCAATAACGTCGGTGGCGCACCCCGCCATCGCGTGGAGGATCGTTGAACGGTGGCTATAGAGAACGCCCTTAGGGTCGCCCGTCGTGCCTGACGTATAGCAAAGCGTACAGGCCGTGTTTTCGTCAAAGCGCGGCCAATCGATGGTCTCAGAGGCGTCCGCGATAAAGCTTTCATAATCTTCAACGGGCGCTGTGTAGTCTGGCAGGCCGGCTTTATCCGTCAAGCAAATCCAGCGCTCAACTGTTGGGCAAGCACTGTGCACGCCCTCAATGATGGGGCCAAAGGTCGAATCAAACATGACGAATTTATCTTCGGCATGGTTGACCATCCACGCAATTTGGGCTGGTTTCAGGCGAGGATTGATGGTGTGGACGACGGCCCCGATAGAACTGACGGCATAATAGATTTCAATATGACGATAATTATTCCACGCGATTGTCGCGACACGGTCGCCTGTTTTCACACCCGCATCCAATAAAGCATTGGCCAACTTCCGCACGCGAACGGCACAATCCGCCCAGCCATATCTGTGTTCTGTCATATCGGCATTGACTGACATGATTTCGCGTTTCGAATGCACAGTCGCGGCGTGTTCGATCAAATCTGAAATCATGAGCTCGCGGCTCATCATAAGTCCCAGCATGTATATTTTCCCCGTTTACGGTTTATCTTGATTGTGACCGTCCTTTTCAGACAAGAGGGAGGCGGTCAATATGGAGCGCCAAATGGGCACACCCACTTATGAAGACGTTCTTGCGGCTGCGGCGCGGCTGGATAGCCATGCGGTGAAAACGCCGCTGCTGCATTCGGATGTGATTGATGCCATCGCGGGCGCAGAAATTCATTTCAAAGCGGAATGCCTGCAACATGTTGGCGCGTTCAAATATCGCGGCGCGCGCAATCGTTTAGCCGCGATGAGTGCGGCAGAACGTGCCGGCGGCGTCGTTGCGTTTTCTTCGGGTAATCACGCGCAAGGGGTTGCGCGCGCCGCCAAAGAACTCGGCATTGATGCGATCATCGTCATGCCGACGGATGCACCCGCCGTAAAAGTTGCTGGCGTTCTTCGGGACGGGGCGTCCATCGTCAGCTATGACCGGATGACCGAGAGCCGCGAAGACATCGCATCTCAGATCGCAGCGCGCGATGGGCGCACGGTCGTACCGTCCTATGACGACCCGTATATTATTGCTGGCCAAGGCACGACAGGGCTCGAAATTGCGCGGTCAGGTCTCAGCTTTGATGCGCTGGTGACCTGTCTCGGCGGCGGCGGGCTCTGCGCGGGCATTAGCCTCGCCATGGCGGCGGAAAGCCCGGATACGCATATATTCGGCGCAGAACCTGCCGGGTATAATGACCACCAGATAAGCCTGCGCGCGGGCGAGCGTTGTCGTATCGCTGATAATCCACCTGAGACCCTTTGCGACGCCATCATGACGCCGATGCCGGGGGGCCTCACCTGGCCGATCAATTCCCAATATCTCAAAGGTGTCTTCGACGTCTCGGACGCGGATTGTCTCTACGCCATGAAACTCGCCAAATTACATCTGGATGTGACATTGGAACCGGGCGGTGCCGCGGCGATGGCCGCCGTTGTCACAGGGCGCCTGCCGAAATCATATACGCGCGTTGCTGTGATTCTGTCAGGCGGAAATGTCGATCCGGCGGTTATGGACCGGGCGATGGCGAGTTAAGTCTTAAACGTCGCAATCTCGCCCAACGATTTCTTCTCCAACGCATGGGCTGGCACAGTGCAGCCCTCTGCGGGATAACCCACGACCAGCAGCACGAACGGTTTTTCCGTCTCAGGACGCCCGCAAATTTCGCGCAAAAATGTCATCGGCGCAGGCGTATGCGTGAGCGTGCCAAGTCCCACCGAATGGAGCGCCGTGATCAACATTCCCGTCGCCAGCCCGACGGATTCCGTGACATAATAATTTTTCCCATGATCGCCGCGTTTTTGGGCAAACACAGCAATCAGCCACGGCGCGGTTTCAAGGAACGGTTTTTGATCATCAGTACCGAGCGGCGCGAGCGCATCCAGCCATTCGTCGGACGCACGGCCCTTGTAAAACGCGCGCTCTTCTTCCTCTGCAGCTTCGCGGATCGCGTGTTTCGTTTCAGGATCAGAAATCGCAACGAAATGCCAAGGCTGTAAATTTGCGCCGCTTGGCGCGGACCCTGCAACCTGTATGGCGGTTTCAATCAAAGACTTCGGAACGGGCGTGTCAGCGAAATCGCGGATCGTTCGCCGCTTGGACATGTGATCGCGAAAATCGTCCAAACGAGCCGTCATCTCAGCCTCACTCAGACGCACATAACCGGTGAGCGGAACGGTGTCCGCGCTCATAGTTGTGTCCAATCGAGGATCACTTTCCCGGTTTTGCCCGTTTCCATCAAATCGAACGCCTGCTGAAAATCGCGGGCCGCAAAACGATGCGTAATCATGGCTTTCATATCCAAACCGCTGTCGATCATGGCGAGCATTTTGAACCACGTCTCATACATTTGCCGCCCGTAGATCCCATTAAGCGTCAGCGCTTTGCCAACGATTTTGCCCAGATCAACCGGGTAAGGCGTTGCAGGAATGCCTAGCATCGCCATGTTGCCGCCCATCAGCATCGTATCGAGCATTTGATCGAACGCAGGCTTCGCGCCGCTCATTTCCAAACCGACATCGAACCCTTCGGTCATGCCAATCTCGGCCATCACCGTTTTCAAGTCCTCGTTCATCGCATTGACCATGGTCGTGCGGGACGTGATCGATTTGGCGAAGTTAAGCCGCCAATCATTGATGTCGGTGAGGACAACCCGTCGCGCGCCCGCCCGTTCACACACGCGCGCCGCCATAATACCAATGGGTCCCGCGCCTGTAATCAACACATCTTCGCCGACCAGATCATAGGCCAGCGCGGTGTGCACCGCATTGCCGAGGGGGTCGAGGATGGCCGCGATTTCAAGGTCAAAATCATCGCCGAGTGGAATGACGTTGAATTCAGGCAAGGCCAGATATTCCGCGAATGCCCCCGGCAAATTGACGCCGATGCCTTTTGTATCGGGATCAAGATGGAACTTTCCGGCTCGGGCATTTCTTGACCGTGTTCCTACGACATGGCCCTCTCCGCTGACACGTTCGCCGACCTTAACCCGTGTGACGGTGCTGCCGACCGCCGCAACTGTGCCACCATATTCATGGCCGACGACCATCGGCACAGGCACGTTCTTCTGCGCCCATTCATCCCATTTATAGATGTGCATATCCGTGCCGCAAATGGCGGTCTTTTCAATCCGGATCAGCACCTCGTTCGGCGCGATGTCAGGCACAGGCACATCCTGCATCCAGAGGCCTTTTTCGGACTTCGCTTTGACCAGCGCTTTCATAGTTTCAGTCATGACACAATCCCGAGATCACGCCCAACCTTGGTGAACGCCGCGATCGCCCGGTCAATTTGATCAGGCGTATGCGCCGCGCTCATCTGCGTGCGAATGCGCGCCAGACCTTTGGGAACCACCGGGAAGAAAAAGCCGATGACGTAGATACCTTTATCAAGCAAACGCGTGCTCATCTCCTGCGCGAGCTTCGCATCGTGCAGCATAACGGGGATAATCGGGTGCTCTCCGGGAAGGAGATCAAAGCCAGCTTTTGTCATCCCGTCGCGGAAGCGTTTTGAATTCTCAAACAAGCGTGCTCGCAAATCGTCACCTTCTTTTGCCATCTCTATGGCTTTGAGCGATGCCCCGACCAAATTAGGCGCAAGACTGTTAGAAAAAAGATAGGGTCGCGACCGCTGGCGCAAAATGTCGATCACTTCTTGGCGCGCACAGGTGAAACCGCCCATCGCGCCACCGAGCGCCTTACCGAGTGTTCCGGTGAGAATATCAACACCACCCTGAACGCCGCACTGGCTCGCCGTGCCGCGACCTTGCTCGCCCATGAATCCTGTCGAGTGACAGTCATCGACCATCAACAGCGCGTCATATTTTTTCTTGAGCGCGACCACGCCCGCGAGATTGCAAATCGTGCCGTCCATTGAAAACACACCGTCCGTCGCGATGAGGATATGCCGCGCGCCATCCTCTCGAGCTTGTTGCAGCTGGGCTTCAAGATCGACCATATCGTTATTTTTGTAGCGATAGCGTTTGGCTTTACAGAGGCGGATGCCATCAATGATCGAGGCGTGATTGAGGCTGTCGGAGACAATCGCATCTTCGGGACCAAGCAAGGGTTCAAACAGGCCACCATTCGCATCAAAACAGGCCGCATAGAGGATCGTATCCTCATAGCCGAGCCAATCGGCAATCGCGCGCTCAAGATCGCGGTGCTGTGCCTGCGTGCCACAAATAAAACGCACGCTCGCCATACCAAACCCGTGATCATCAAGCGCTTGTTTACTCGCGGCGATCAATTCAGGCGCGTCAGCCAAACCGAGATAGTTGTTGGCGCAAAAGTTGAGGACATCTTTGCTAGCCCCATCATTGATTTGGATTTCTGCATCTTGCGCGCTCGTGATGATCCGCTCACGCTTATAAAGCCCGTCAGCCTCAATCTGTTTGAGTTCTGTGGCGATGTGATCGAAGAAGGTTTGTGACATAGGTCCTAAATAATGAAACACGGCGACAGTTCACGCATTATCTTTGACACTTATTGGAAAGGTTTGCCACATGTCGTCGTTGAATGCCCTAATAAAGACGATCCGCGCCTGTGATGTCTGCCAATATGCGATACCGCCGCTTCCCGTACAGCCCAATCCGATCCTTCGCGCCACGCAATATTCAAAAATTCGCATTATCAGCCAAGCGCCTGGCACGCTCGCTCATGCGAGTACCCTGCCTTTCAACGATCCGTCCGGTCGGCGTCTCCGGGATTGGCTCGGAGTGAATCCGTCCACCTTTTACAATGCCAATAATTTTGCGATCACGCCGATGGGATTTTGCTTTCCGGGGCAGGATGCCAAGGGCGGTGACTTGCCGCCTCGTCGTGAATGTGCGCCGCTTTGGCAACCGCAATTAGATCAACAGATGCAGCATGTGGAACTCACCTTGCTTGTGGGCATGTATGCGGTGAAGCATGTGTTGGGACCAAAGGCCGAGCGTAACCTGACAGAGACCGTGCGCAATTGGCAGGCTTACGGGCCAACAATTATGCCCCTGCCGCATCCCTCATGGCGCAATAATGGCTGGATCAAAAAGCACGATTGGTTCGCGACAGAATTAACGGAATTGCGGCGGCGCGTCGGAGAGCTGATCACGCGCGACGATACGAATATCGGCATTCGTTGAACGCCCTTTTGTGTCGATGACGCTGACGCGGTAAAAACCCGGCGCGTCCGGTTTCCAGACTGCCAAGCCGCCGTCACGCGACACAGGCTCCCCCGATACGAACAATCGCACCGGCAACTCGCTATCGACTGAGATCGATAAGCCGCGTTCGCTGTGCAGAACCTCTGTGCCGCTAGAGGGGAACAGAATAATCGGACCGTTATCGGTCTGTGCCGCCACCGTCTTCAACGCAGACGGCGCGTTAGTCTCGGGCCCATCACGCGCTACATGAGCAAACGGCGCGGCAATATCGAATAAGAGGGGCGCAGAGGATCCACGGCCTGTCGCGCCCGGTCGCGGCGCACCGTCCGGGCGTCCGGTCCAAACAATCACAGCATAATCCCCGGCAAGCCCCGCCGCCCAGCTATCGCGAAAGCCATAAGACGTCCCGGTTTTATAGGCGATACGCCCGACACCCGACATATTCGCGAAGCCTCTGGGCACAGGTGCCCCACGAAGAGCTTCTATGACAGCTGTCGCTGTGTCCTCTGTCACTAGGCGGTAAACTTCGCCGTCAGGGGCGTCAGGTTTAAACCGCAACGGCCCCGCTTCGCCGCCATTGCCGAGCGCGGTATAAAGTACGGCTAAGTCACGCGCTGATAAGCCGGTGCCACCTAAGGCCAGCGCCAAGCCTTCGCCTTTCGTATCCCCAATTCGTCCCCGCGCTTTCGGTCCTGCTGCCGATAAAGCCGCGCGAAACCGCTCTGCACCGACGGCGTGCAACGCCGTGACAGCCGGGACATTAAGCGAATGTTGCAGTGCCTCGCGCACGGTGACTGTGCCGTGATAGCGACGCGTGAAATTCTCGGGGCGGTAGGAACCAAATCGCGTCGGGGCGTCCCGTAAATCGCTATCCATATCCAAGGCCCCATCATCGCGCGCCATCGCGTAGATAAAGGGTTTGAGCGTTGATCCCGGGGATCGCACCCGGTCCGTCATGTCAATCCAACCACCTGCATGATCGCGCGCGCCCGTTCCGACAAGCACACGCACTTCGCGGGTCGGCACATGAACAATCATTGCGGCGGCATTGACGGGTACGGGTTGCTTATTCGTCCAATTGGACAAGTGCCGGGCAACCCGCGCTTGTTCAGCCGCATCTATCGTGCTTATGCCACCACCAAAAGTTTGATGCGCGAGAATATCTCGGTTCGGCAAAGACCGCTTACTCGTCGGAACGGGCTGCGTCTTGGCTGCCACCGCAGTTTTAGCGTCGAGCAAACCGTCGTCCACCATACGGTCGAGCACGCGGTCGCGCCCGGCTTTCGCTGCGACAGGGTTTCGGTCCGGGCGGCGGGCTTCCGGCGACTGCGGCAAAGCGAGCAGAAGCGCGATTTCGTCCGGGCTCAAGTAGCGCGGCGATTTCCCGAGCCAAATCCGCGAGGCCGCTTCAATCCCTTCGATGTTTGAACCGTATGAAATCCGGCTCAGATAACGTTCCAATTGCTCAGACTTACTCATCCGCAGATCAAGTCGGATGGCCTCAACCGCTTCGATCATTTTTGTCGGCAAGGTCCGAGGGCGCGGCTTATATTGTCGCCCCAATTGTTGCGTCAGAGTGGACGCACCGGACACAACCTCACCTGAGCTGAGATTACTTTTGATGGCCCGACCAATCGCGAGCGGATCGACGCCAATATGGCTGTAGAACCGCTGATCTTCGATCGCGATCAGCGCCTCAATATAGGCGGGATCAATCCGCTCTAAATCGGCTTGAAGCCGAATACGACCGTCCTCCACGCTGCCGATATGCAGAACTTCGCCCGCCCTGTCGCGCAACACGGACGACACCGTATCGGCGTCACCTGGCAGAACAGGTAAGCAAAACCAGCCGACGGCAAGCGCGACTGCGCCCGTGAGTATGAGACGTCTTTTTCTCAAAGTGTTGGTTGCGGCGTGACAGAAATGCGACCGCTGGCCGTCGAGGCCATGCGGCTTGGACGATACATATCTTCCAAATGCGCGCCCGGCAGGGTGAAGTCCCCTTGCGTCACAGCGCGGACAACATAAGCGATACGGCGTGTGCCATCTCCATAGCGCGACGCGGTGCGCCAAGACGCGATGAACCGATCATCCCGCGCTTCAGCCATATCCACGGTCGATAAATTACCCAGCCATGCGAACGGACCTGTCTCACCGGCATCCTCTGGCGTTAGGATCGTTTCAATCTCAAACCCAGCTGGGAACAAGTCGGCAACAACCCACATGGCGGAGTCACGACTGCGGGCTTCGGCGTCGATTAAGACCACAAGCCGCTCACCCCGCGCGACAGCGTCTGCCCGCAACGGATTGCCGTTCAGATCAAACAGCGTCTTGGCCAACGTAGCGCCTTGAGCGCGGTCCGGTGTTGCTCCGGACGGACGTCCGGTCACAGACACTTGGACCCAAACTGGAGCACTTTCAGAATTGGACACGCTCAGCGACCCTGTCTGATCCGAAACGGTACGACTTGCTGCGGACCCGGCCACTATCCAATCTGCGTTGCGACTAAACGGAACACCGGTACTACGCCGCCCTACCAACGCCCGAAGAACCCAAGACTTTTCATGCGTGTTGAGGTTTTCAGGTTGATCAACCTGCAAGCTCAACATCGCCGACGTCAGCGCGGCCTCGGGTAGCGTGTCAGACAGAGCCAAAAGCGCCGCCGCGTTCCGAACGTCACTGTCATAATAGGTCGCCCCCTCATCCCCGATCCGGCTGGCGGCGCGCGCAAAAGCGGCTTGAGCGCGGTCCGTCTCGCCGATCGCAGCCAAAGCAAAGCCTAAGTGCGACTGCGCGATCGAACTTGTCATCCGCTCACCAAAACGGCGGTCGAGATAAAGCAAGTCTGACTTTTTCACCCGATCATGCCGGGCTAAAAGTGCAGATGCTAAAGCCGCGCGTTCTGCCGCGCGCAATTCATAATCCGGCGCATCATTGTCGAGGCCGAAATTGTAATCGAGTGACAGGCTTGAGTTTTCACCAAGGCTTGAAATCGCGCGCACAGCATCAATTGTTCGGCGCTTTGCCCCGGCTGGTACGGTCAAGCCATCGGCTTCAGCTTGCAGGATAAAGTCACTGGCATAGAGTTGCAGATAAGGGCTGGCATGGCCGTCATCGCGACGCCAAAGCCCGAACGCTCCGTCTTGGCCTTGTCGGCTCAACAACGTGTCGACAGCGGCCTGCACAGACCGACGACGCTGATCATCGCCAAATCCGGGTATGTTACCGAGACTTTCAGAGAGCAAAAGCGGCATTGCGACACTAACGGTTTGTTCTGTGCAGCCATAGGGATAATGTTGCAACGAGGCGACCAACGGACGTGGATCTAGCCCTGGCGAGAAGCTTGCAGAGACAAGCGTTTCCATCGTTTGCGCGACGAGGCCATTCCGATCTTCTATGAAATCAAGCGTCATCTCCGTGCCAGGATCAAGCTTCACAAAGCGCGTCCGTGTTTCCGGCAAATTAGGAGAACGCGTTTCGATTTGATAATCTCGAGACACCGTGAAGTCCGGACCCCGTGCCGCGAGTGTATAGGTCGAAACACCCGTCCCCTCAGCAACAAGTTCAACCCCGTCTTCGCTACGCTGACCCTGCGCCAAGGTCTGCTGAACTTCGTCAATCTCTAAGCCGTCCCGGCTCACAAGGGCGATATAGTCACCGTCCAAGCCATCAACATTATCCATCGCGACAGTCGCGACCGCCCGGTCGCCCGGCGCAAGAAAACGTGGAAGGGACAGTTGCACCGTCACCGGATCGCGCACGATTAGGCGTGCGGAAGCACTGCCGAGTTTCGTCTCGGACCACGCAACCGCCATGACCGTCAATTCGCCTTGGAAATCCGGAATATCGAGTGAGACCGTCGCTTCTCCGTTGCGAATGCTCACCGGGCCTTGGAAGAGGCTGACAACCGTTGTCGGAACAACGGACAGTCCGGCCCCACCAAGCGCGTCACCGCCAACGCGGTCTCGCGAGGAGAATGGCGCTAGCATGCGCGCGTAATCGTCAAACACGTCAATTGGGAACGCCAGTTTCCCAAAATAATGCGCGTCCGGCTCGGGCGGGCTGTAATCGGTGATTTGCAAAATACCCGTATCAACTGCGGCCAACGTCAGGAACGCTTGCTCCCCATCCAATCCGGCCACCTTGACGACAACATCTTGTTGCGTGCGCGGTAGAATCCGCTCTGGCATATCCAGTGAAACGGTCAATGTCTGCTGGCTGCGGTCCATCGGAATGTGAACAAGACCCACGGCGCGACGCGGCTGTGCCTCTGCACCCGGCGTGTAAACCGTCAGCATCGCATAGAGGTCGGTTGTCCACCCCTTGGCAATGGGCAGGCGAATTTCGGACTCACCCTCATCAATCCGGATGGTTTGCACCGTTTTCACAGACCGGTCCGCGATGACGAGCTCTCCGACGCCAGAGAACGGCGAGTTCACGGTCATAACAACTGTCTCCCCGGGCGACACATTGGCTTGGCTTAACCCGATTTCCAGTCGATCCGGCGTATCGGCATCCCCGCCCGCGCGGCGCCAACCAGACCCGAATTGATAAGAGAACCGTGTGCCTGCATCCGTCACAAATTGCAGGCGATATTCACCGTATGGCAGGGCTTTAGAGAACTGATACGGTTCATCCGCAGAGAGAGACAATGACGCCTCTTCGACAACGATGTCGCGACGGTCGCGAAGATAGCGCCAGCGCCCATTTTCGCGGTACCAGTGATAGTCATAATCCTCGCGGATCAGCGAGATTGTGCCGGTCGCCGAAATCCGTTCGCCCATTGCATCAACTGCAACAAGTGCGATGTTGGCGGGCGTATTACGCTTGGCGTAACCCCCATCAAATTGAGGGTCGAAACCGACATAAACGGGCTCTGACCGAAGCGGCAGGAACACGCTATCACGAACATACCGTCCGCTCGGTTCCGCGACGCCTGCGGTGACGAACAGGCGCAAAGGCGAGCTAGACCGGAATTCGTCGCCCGCCAGATCGATGGATGTTTGGAACAATCCATCCTCAGATGTTGCCCCTTGTCCAATGAAGAGAAATTGTTCGCGGTAAGTTTCAACCGCATCGTCAAAACGATAGTCGCTCCATTGTGCGAACGGGTTAGGGTCCACTGAAACACGCGCCTCAGCTTCGGCATCAAGCCCCCGCCCCTTTGCCCCATAGAGAAAATCTACGGCGACCGTCAGAGGCCGGGGCGTGCCCAAGCGAATAGGCGTTTCATCCGCGCGTAAATCGAGGCGCAATTGTTCTGGAATAAAGTCCTCAACCGAGAATCGGACGCTCCCGACTGTGTCGAGACCATCGAGGGAGAGCTCCGCCGTCCAGCGTCCACGAGCCGCCGCTTTCGGTAATAATATCTGCCGGATCAGCGCGCCAGCCTCATCACGCGGACTGACCCGCGCTTCAGAAAACTCGGTGCCGTCAGGACGGCGAATGATCAGCGTTCCATCGCGGTCAAATGCCGCCTTGGCCTGCGCATCGCGAATTAGCGCCGTCAAATGGACAGCTTCTCCGGGCCGGTAGACACCGCGCTCTGTGAACAGAAACGCGTCAACGGGTCCGGACGCCTCTCGACCTGTCACGTCATAGGCCGTCAGATCGAGTGGGCTTCGCGCCAAATCAAGCGCGGCAAAGTCGTCATCGCCTGCGTAAGCGAGCACCATTTTGGGCGCCATATTCCCCGTCCCACGAAGCGCGGCACCCGGAAAACGAGCACGACCGTTCGCGTCCGACTGGGCTTCAGCCAACACATCGTTATTGCGTGCAATGACGGTGAGTTTCACGTCCTCCACTGTACGCGCCGTTGCAATCGAACGGACAGTCACGTCAAGCGCGTCCGATGTGCGGTAAGACGCCAAGGCCAAATCCGTGACATAAAGCCACCGCCACGACGTCGCGGCACGATTGGCCTCGGTCGCCCGTTTGATCTCGACCACGTAAGCGCCCGCGCCATGCGCGGAGACAATAGGATCAAGCGGGTAACCGACTTCGACAAGCGCATTGACCGCGCCTGACATGTCGATTTGATCGGAATGGATTTCAACGCGCGTATTCCACGCCGCGCTATTCCATGACCAATCGCCTTCAACCGTCGTCTCGCCCACATCCGGGGTTTGGTCGAACAAGGCGCGGTGATTAACTCGGTAGAGCGTCAGATCAACGGCATCGGCATTCATCGCTTTCAGACCCAAAACTGCATTATCCGTACGGGGCAAAATGATGCCATCGCCAACGAAACCGACCATCGCCGGTTTTGGGTCGAATGTGACGGTCTCAACAATTTGTTGGGACAGTTCAGCTCCGTTCGCCGCGCTCAATCCAGGAAGAATTGTCACCGTCTGTTCGGTCGCCTCATCGAGGCCCAAGAGGCATAGTGAACGACCGTCGACTTGCAGGGAAATGGGGGTTTCGGGTTCAACGCGGACGAAGGCTTTATCGTCAATCACACTGTTTGCATCGAGCTGTGATGAAAAGCGCAGGCAGACTTTGGGCGACCCGTCTTCTGTTGTCGCCGTCAGACCGAGATAGCTCAGAATGCTTGAGTCCTGACTATTATCAAAGGCGGGGCCCACATCTCTTTCGGAAATATCCGAATCTATACGCGCGGGGCGATCAACCTTAACCTGCGTCAAAGTTTGCAGGGATCGCTCCGTTAGGTCTGAGCGATCCAAACCGAGAAAATACCCCAATGCGCCTGACGCACCTAATATTGAGACCAGTAACAGCCCCAAAATCCAGCCTTTTTGTGTACTCATATCGACTCGCCTCCCCAAACTCGCAAAGAGATTATGCGCTTCAAGGGGGTCGCAAGCAAGTTTGTCAGATTTGCGGCGCAATCTTGATCGTTTTAAGTGACGCAAGCTAAAAAGGCGCTCTTAACGCTCCCTTGACCCTGTTTGTCATTCAAGCCGTAAGATTTACGGGTTATCAGAGGCTCAACTCCGAAGGCTCAGGCTTTCGGAACAGCCCCGTCCCCGGGCTGTACAGCACACAGAGTTCACGCAATCTCTCTGTTACGCCGTCGTCCTTCCCGGGACGACGGTGTTTTTTATTCGCCGCGAAGGTCTCTGAGACTTTGTGCGTGTTCCCACCGTTGGATTTCAGTGTGGACTTGCTCAATGGCGAATTCGATATTCTGGACCGCGACGTCCCGCGCGCCCATCCGTCGTTCGTCCCCAACCAAAGCTTCTGCCGCTTCACATAGCGCCGCTAAATTGACAGCGCCAATAGCTTTGGCGGACCCTTTCAACGAATGCGTGACTGATCCCCAAACCTCATCATCCGACGCCGGATCAAGGCCGCGGCCCCACATTTCTGTCTGATGGACAAAAAGCCCAAAAATTTCCCGTGTCAGAGCAATGTCGCCGCCGACATATTTATTCAGATGATCGAAATCAATTTGCGGTTCAGTCATATCGCGCCTGTCTCTTGCGAATTGCGAAGATGCGGTTAGGCATACCTCTAACGCTGTTCTGAATGGACTTAAAGCAACAATGAATTATTATGACCGCTCTCAAAATGGCGATGTTCGCTGGTATGACTGGATCGCCGTCTTTTGGCTGACAATCGTCGTTTGGATCATTGGCCAGCTCGCATTCACCTCGCCTTTTAGCGATATGCTGACAAATCTTGATCCTAAAGCTGGGGCGCAACTGAACGATCTAATGGCGAGCGGTATGGACCCGCAAAGTCTGGCCTATCTTGGGTTTGGCTCTATAGTTTTACTGTTCGGCATCCCTATGGCGACGATCGCTTACGGCGTTCACTATCTTGGCACTCAAGGTAAGCCTTCGCAAATCACAGGGTTAATTGGGGCCTTGCTCAGCTTTGTCGGCGGTGGCTTGTTCATCGCTGGAACAAGTGGCATGGGAGAGGCCAATTCTCTTATACTCTCCGTCATCGGCCTCTCGCCCGTGGCCTATATGCTCATGCTTCTGACGTTCCCTGCGGCACTCGTTGGGCTCTATCTCGGCTGGAAACTGGTCCACAAGCGTCCCCTAACCGCGCTACATACTGCTTTCTCAAAGTTCAGGTGGAAACGCGCCATACAGGCCTTCCTCATCATGTGGGTCGTGCTTGGAACATACGGCTTTATTATGAGCCGCTTTAGTGACAATCCGCCGGAATTCGTCTTCGATGCCGCGCGGTTCCTGCCTTATGCCATCCTCTCGCTGCTATTGCTGCCGATCCAAAGCGCGACCGAAGAGATCGTGGTGCGCGGTTATATGAATAAGGGGCTGATCCATTGGTTTGGCAACAAATGGGTCGTCTTCACTTTAACTAGCGGTCTGTTTATGGCCTTGCATCTTGCCAACCCCGAAGCAAAGGCAGCCGCTGAGGCCGGAAACTTACCGATCATCATGAGCGGCTATTTCTTCTTTGGCTTTGCCATGTGCCTCATGGTGTTGATCGATGATGGCTTAGAATCCGCGATTGGCGTTCATGCCGGCAACAACACATTCGCCGCGATTTTTGTGAATTATGAAAACTCAGTTTTGCCGACACCCTCAGTCTGGCAAGTGAAAGCCGAACCCACAGGCGATGCGATCACGGTCATCATCATCCTGAGCATTGTTCTCGCCCTGCTTTACATTACTCGCAAACCGCGAGCCAAGACGATCCTCGTGTAAAAATGGGATCGCTTCCGAACCGACTTTCGTCATCCGTCGTCCTGTGATAGCAAAATTGAACGAATCCCGTCATCCGGGGCGAAAGGGGGACCGTGTCCGATATCAGCAAGAAGATTTTTTCCATCGAACCTGAGCCAGATGAAGACCCCATTGCGCTCGTCCCAGAAGCCCCTGACACTATAAGTTCGGACGCGTCGGGCAGCGATGAACCACCGCTCCTACGCACAATCGTTGACATTCCGGCCCCCTTAAACCGGCCAATTTTCGAGCTGGTCGAAACGATCGAAGAGGACGAGACACCTGAGCATGTGGCGGGCCCGGCTCTCAATGACACGGACGACGAAACAGATGCATTAGAAAACAAAGTATTAAACCCTGAGGTTAATGTAGAAGACTCTTCTTCTATACCCACTGAACGGATTGAAGCTATTATCAAACCCCTCTCAGAATCATCCTTAAAACTGCCGCCGGCTCCTCTGATTGAGGCATCACACGTCGCCCCGCTTCATCCTGCCTATATGGCTCCGCAAGCGCCCGCCTCGGCCCGCTTAGGATGGGTCGGACCTGTTCTGACAGGGCTTACAGGTCTCGCAATTGGCACCCTCGTCTACGCCTACATGACCGAAGCCGACTCGATTTCATCAATCGGCCTTGCCGGGCTTGTCATGGCGATTATTGTACCGATGGTGGCCGTCATTGCCCTTTGGGCAACTTTACGCGCCTTAGCCGCGAACCGTGAAGAATCCATTCGGCTGGCTGAAGTGGCCGATCGACTTACCCGCGTGGATGAAGCGGTAACGTCTGACGTCGTGCGCATGTCCAGTGCGATCAAGCGTGAGCTTGCTCAAGTCGATAGTCGCCTCGCCCAATCCCGCGACGAGGTTGACACGCTAGTCGCTCTAATCACGCGTCAATCGACCGAGATGAACGGTATGACGCAACGTCTCACGGATAGGTCTGAGACAATCGCCAAGACCGTCACAGATCAACGCCATGCCTTCGCAGGTTTAGCGACAGATTTTGACGCGCGGATGGCTGCCTTGACGCAAAGCATTGAGACACAACGGGACGCCTTAGACGAGTCGGGTCGTGCGGCCGCGAAACGCGTGAGCGAAGCAAGCGACGCGCTCGATCATGCCACGAAACTCACCGCTGACCATGGCGATGCAATTGCCACGGCGGCATCAACGGCCAATATCTCCATCACGGAAGCCGAAGTGCGCCTAAGCTCACTCTCTGAACGCATCAAAGCCCAAGCTGAAGAACTTGATGATTTTTATGAACGCCGGACAAAACAGCTCTCAGACCTATCCGAACGTCTCACAAATGACAAAGGATTAGCGGAAACGGCGCTCTACAGTCAGACTGAGAAGCTCGGCGCCGTCGATGCTCAACTTGAAATTACCGAGTCCCGTTTGACCGATCTGCTAGATCATGCTGGACAGGTGCAAGCGCAATTGACGGCGCGACTATCTGATATCGATAGCACGCTTTCGGATGCCGACCAACGGTCTCGCGCCTTTACCGCGGATATTGCCGACCGGGTTAGCGACAGTGTCGCGCAGACCCGACGTGAAATATCGATCATGGAAAGCGAATTGCGCGCGTTGCAATCGCGCATGGACGGTGCAAAATCTGCAAACTTAGCGTTAGAGCCGTCACCAAACAAAGCAACATCCTCAAAACGCGTCCATCTTAAACCGTTAGATACAGATTTCCCGTCACTTGATGAGAATGAATTGATCATTCCCGAAGGCGATGACGACGATACACTCGATCTCATTGAGGCCATCATCGATGAACCTTTCGATACAGCGTTAATCGCCGAACCCACTGTCCCTCAAGGCGATGTCATCCGCCGTCCCGGCGACGCTGACTCTGCAAGCCGGATTTTTGGTCGCGGGAAACCCGAAAAGTCCGATAAGAACTGGCGCTGGCGCGATATGCTGGGGTCGATCGACCCCATCACTGAGCGGGACCCTGGTCCCTCCAGCGCGCCGCCACCAAAGCCCGCCGCTACCGCGGTTGATCGGCCCGGTCCCGGCGTGCCCTTGCGCGCACCGTCCGTACGGGCACCGCAACCCGAGGGCTCAGACGTCGTGGCTCGACTGTGCGAAGTTAAACTCGCGCCCAGTGCTGTGGTTGACGATGGAACGATTTCTGATGCCGAAGCGGCTCGCCAAAAAGGCGGCGAGGCCGCGCAATCCGAGGCCGTTTTTGCCCGTCTCAGCGCGCCTGTCATTCACTTGCGCGGCGTGCTCTCCGCTGACCTTGAATTCCGCCTCCGCGCCGAAGGGTTCCGACGCAGTTATCATGGCTACCTCAGAGACATCACTGATTCTTCGCATCTGCGGGCTGAACTCGCCAGTGCCAATGGTCGCGCCTACCTGTTATGCGCCGCCGCATTATCCGCGTCTTAACCGAAACAAACATCATGTCCGAGTCAGATGACCCCACCGCTAAACCGAGCGGACATTGGGAAGCCCGCTCCGCTGAGCAGAGCGACGCAGGCCTGCGCGTTGATCGCTGGCTGTCAAGCTGGACTGAGCTGTCCCGCGCTCGGATCAAGAGCTTAATCGAGGCCGGCCAAGTCCGTGTCGACGGCAACATTATTGGCAAGGTTACAGGGAAAATTGTTCCAGGCCGAGAATATGCGGTCTATGTTCCCCCCCCTGTCGATGACACACCGACGCCCGAAGACATCCCGCTCTCAATTCTTTACGAGGACGAATATCTTATTGTGCTAGATAAACAGTCTAATCTGACGGTTCATCCCGCGCCTGGATCGCGGTCTGGCACACTCGTCAACGCTTTACTTTTTCATTGCGCAGATAGCCTGTCGGGCATTGGCGGGGTGATGCGCCCGGGTATTGTTCACCGCCTCGACAAAGACACATCCGGCGTCATGGTCGTCGCTAAGTGCGACAAAGCGCACCGCGGCTTGGCCGAACAATTCGCCAAACACTCCATGGAACGCGCCTATATTTGCCTCGTTCGGGGACGACCCAATCCGCGCAGCGGTCGGGTTGAAACCCGGCTCGCGCGCGCGCCACATGACCGCAAAAAAATGGCTGTCGTGCGCGGGACGAACAATAAGCCTCACGCGTCTGAACACGGTCGTCACGCCGTAACGCATTACCAAACCCTGCGAGGCTTTGGGCAAAAGAAGAACAGTAGCGTCGGAACCCCCATGGTGGCAGAGGTCGAATGTCGTTTGGAAACCGGGCGAACGCACCAGATCCGTGTTCACATGGCACATTTGAATGCGCCCCTGCTCGGCGATCCACTTTACGGCAATCAGAAAGCTTTCTTGTCAGATAAATCAGACGTCGAACTGCGCGTGCGCGAGTCAGTGGCCAATTTCAAACGGCAAGCCCTCCACGCCCGTCTGCTGGGCTTTATCCATCCAATCACGAAAGAGGTCATGTCTTTTGAGACACCGCCGCCAGCCGATTATCAGGCGCTGGTCGACGCTTTGTCGGAACTCCCGCGCACATAACGTTGCGCCCAAGCCGTGAGAACGCGGCCAATATAATCCGCGTCGCAATCATTTTTGAGCAACAGATGATCCGCTCCGTCTAAGCTGACGAAGCTTTTTGGATGCCGGGCAAAACGAAAGATATGACCAGCATTATCGATATTGACGACGCGGTCTTGTGGACTGTGGAAAATCAATAGCGCGCGGTCGAGGTCTTCAAGTCCCTGCGCGACATCATGTTTTTTAATATCGTCGAGAAACTGGTTCTTAATGACAAACGGGCGACCGCCCAACATGACTTCCGCCTGCCCGCTTTCAATTATTTCTTCGAGTTTATCGCCAAAATTATGCACAATATGGGTCGTGCTGCACGGACTCCCTATCGTTGCGACGGCGGAGACTGACGGTAAGTCCTGCGCCGCTTGCAGCGCCGCCGTTCCGCCAAAACTATGCCCAATGAGTAGACCCGGCGCCCGGTAGTTCTCTTCGAGATAGGCGGCGGCAGCTTTTATTTCCTGAACATTTGTCGAAAAATTTGTATCTGAGAAATCACCTCCCGATCCACCAAGGCCCGTGAAGTCGAACCGCAGCATCGCGTAACCTTCATCAACAAGTGCCTTCGCAATCGTATGAAGCGGCTTGAAGTTCTTACCAATAGAAAAACCATGGGCGAAAACGGCAAAGTCGATGATCTTGTCATCATCGGGAAGGTCGAGCCGTCCGGCCAAATCATGTCCCAAAGCCCCGGGAAATGTAAAACGTTCGGATTTCATGGCATCATCTCCGAGGATTGGTACGGGCGGCCGGGATCGAACCGGCACTTCCTTGCGGAAAACAGATTTTAAGTCTGTCGCGTCTACCATTTCGCCACGCCCGCAGACGAGGCGTCTCTAACCTTGAGTAAGGCTCACGACAAGGGTATTTAGGTCCGTTTTTACACGATCCAACTGCGTCTCATTTGGACCGCGCGCAACGAAGGACACGCCGCGCAATTCATCGTTGAAAAATGGGTAACTGCCGATCGATACACCAGGGTGGCTCGCCTCAATCGTCGCGAGGGGCGCGGCTGCATCCCCTTCACCGATCCCTTCGCATGTCACCGTGATCTGATACGTCTTAGCCCCACCTTCGATCCGATGACCAATATCAGCGAGCATCCCACGCATGATTTGCGGAACACCCGCGAGCGTAAAGACATTTTTCGTTTGAAATCCCGGGGCTTGACTGACGGGGTTAGCGATCAAGCTAGCGCCATCTGGAATACGGGCCATTCGACGACGGGCCGTGTTCAGCTCATCCTCGGCATAGCGTTCGCGCAAACTGTCAAGCGCATCAGCACGTTCTGAAATTCCGAGATCAAACGCCGCCGCGATACAATCCGCCGTAATATCATCATGGGTCGGCCCGATGCCGCCCGTTGTGAAAACATAATCGAACCGCGCGCTAAACGCGCGCACAGTCCGCGTAATGACGTCTGCATCATCTGGGAGTATCCGAGCTTCCCCGACGGAGACCCCTAGTGGCCCAAGGAATGTCGCAATTGCCGCGAGATTTGTGTCCTGCGTTCGACCTGACAGTAATTCATCACCAATCAGCAATATCCCCGCGCTGACGGACTTCATCGCGTATTGGCTTTCCGGTTTATTCCGGCCAGAACAGCCGCGTCTCGTTCATAGATATCATCGACAAACCGAACCCCCGCATCGTCACTCACGGCGGTCATATAGAGAACATGCACCGGAACTTTGGTCGATAGATCCACCCGCGTTTCGCGTTTGCTGTCAACCGCCGTGTCGACTCGCGCCCGATCCCAGCCGTCTTTATCGTCGAGCAACCATGCCGTCAGATCGAGCGGGTCTTGTGTTCGAATACAGCCCGATGAGAATGCGCGTTGTCGTCGCGCAAACAGACCTCGGTCTGGCGTATCGTGTAGATAAACATTGTGGACATTGGGGAACATAATTTTGACTTGTCCAAGCGCGTTCAAATTTCCGGGCGATTGCCGAATCCGGTAAGGCATCGTCCCTGCCGGAATGGCGTTCCAATCGATGGTTTTTGCATCAACAGGCTTGCCATCTTTGCTCAGAACCTGAAAACCTAAGCGCTGAACAGCGGACGGATCGCGCTTGAAAAGGGGGAGCTTATCGCGGCTCGCGAGGCTCACAGGCGTTTCCCACCACGGGTTTATAACGACATATTCAATGACGTCGGAAAACACGGGTGTTTTACGGAAGGTCTTGCCGACAATCGCCCCGTGCACACGATCAATTTTTCCGTTCCGCCATGCCTGAACGGAAAAATCGGCAATATTAACGCGAACATGTTTCGGGCCCAGATCATCTGGTAACCAGCGCCAACGCTCCAAATTCACACGAAGCTGATCAACCGCGCGTGAGCCGCCGCGATTGAGCGCCCGCAAGGTCGCCGGGCCGATCAAGCCGTCTTCTTCAAGATTATTGTCCCGTTGAAACAGGAGCACGGCGGCCTCCATTTCAGCATCAAAAATCCCCGTCGTCGCGATCCCAAGACGCGTCTGCGCAGCCTCAACGCGGTCTGTCGTCATACCCGGACGCAGTGTTTCCCCTGCTAGAATTTCAATGTCATTGCGAGGCGGTTCTGCCAAACGCTTCGCCAGCTCGGTCCGTAACGATTGATAAGCCGCATGTTGCGGCGCCAGACGATCCAAACTGCTCGCCAATTTGCCATTCGCCAACGCCTCGCGAAGATGCCCGATCAAGTCTGCTTCACGTCCCTTGGCCGTCCAGTCGGGTTCGACGGATTTCGGGGACAACTTGCCAAAGGCAATATGGGACGCAGCGCTCATCCACGCATCAACAGCGTAAAGCGCCATTTCGCCTTCGGATCCATGATCTATCAACGTCGAGAGGTGATAATCCGCCGGATTTAATCCGTGGGCTGCAACGCTGTTCAGAGCCGCGATCAAATCAGCTTGGACAAACGCCGGTCCCGGAACCACATCTGATCCGTTTGTGTAAGACAACATCGCATTTGGCGCGAGCGGACTAATCGGCCCGGGCGGTGACGCTGCGACCCCCGACGCAAGTACAAGAGATAAGACGAGACTCGATGAGAAAGTTTTAAACATATCCTAGTTTACAGCTTTAAATTGGCGCGTGAAATCATTCTGCTGATACATAACAGTAAAGTAATTCCAGCCGTTGACCCAACCGCGTCACGCTGCCAACGGCATGAGGTGGAAAAACCGCCCTTAACTCGCCCGGCCCTGATCGCTCTCTGTGCTGCATTGATTCTGATTTGGGGGAGTGCGTTTAACTTCGTCGGCGTGGCGGTCGATCATATTAGCCCCTTCTGGCTGACGTCGTGGCGGCTGGTTGTCGGCGCGACGGTGCTCTCTCTTTATGCCCGTATGACAGGACATCGGTTTCCGCACTTTCGCGATAAGCGGTGGATCTGGTATTCTGTCTTAGGAATGACAGGGGCGGTCATCCCGTTTCTACTCATGGCGAAGGGGCAATTGACGGTCGATAGCGGTCTGACCGCCGTGATCGTCGGCGCGATGCCCCTCATCACTATTGTTTTGGCGCATTTCTTTACCGACGAAAAGCTGACCCCGTTTAAAGTTTTTGGCTTCTTTATCGGTTTCTTGGGCGTCGCCGTCCTGTTTATGCCGGATCAATTTGGGCTGGGCTTAACAGGCGATTGGAAAGCGCAATTGATCATTTTATGTGCGGCCGTTTGCTATGCGGGCACGACCGTTGCCGCCAAGCGCGCGCCCGAAACGTCCGCACCTATCGGATCTGCCATCATGATGATCGCCGCCAGTATCGCAGGCGTGACGGCCGCTTTGATCGCTGATCCGGGCGGCCATGTGCCGAATGCAACGGCGCTGACTATGATCTTACTTTTGGGTTTGGGATCAACGAGTGTCGGCACCATCCTTTATCTTATATTCATCGATCGCGTGGGGCCAAGCGCGATGGCGCGCTTAAACTACTTCCCGCCCGTGCTCAGCGTCATCTTCGGCGTTTGGTTCCTCTCCGAGCCCTTCACGTGGAAGCTGATTGTCGCGTTTATCGTGATCATTATCGGCGTGATGGTCAGTCGGATTTCAAGCCCTTCAGCGCGGCGAAGGGGTTCGCCGATCCCGGATCGGGGGCGTCCTCGCCCTCCGATTCCGGCGGTAAGGCCAGACCATGATTAAGCGGGCCGTGGCCCTGCCCTAATTTCGGTGCGGTGCGGATCGCTTCATAGACGTAATCTCGCGCAGACGAGACAGCCTCTTCCATTGTCGCGCCGAGCGCTAAGGCGGCTGCGGCCGCGCTCGCCAAGGTGCAACCCGTGCCGTGCGTATGGCGGGAGTAAATTCGAGGTCCGGTCATGACCGATGCGCCGTCATCCGAGATCAAGACATCGACGATGGATTTCATATCCAAATGCCCGCCTTTCATGAGCGCCGCATATCCTCCCATTTCAAGTAGTGCTTTCCCAGCGCGAGACATCTCGTCTGTGTCAGTAATCGTCATCCCGGTCAGGATTTCCGCTTCCGGCACATTCGGCGTAACCAAATCAGAAATCGGCACCATCAGCTCTTTCATCAAAGATACGGCGCCTTCGTCCAGCAGTCGATCTCCGCTCGTCGCGACCATGACAGGGTCCAACACGACCAGCACGTCGAGCGGCTCAATCGCCGCGTGAACAGCACGAATGATGGCGTCTGATCCCAACATGCCGATTTTGATAACATCGACCCCAATATCCTCGACACAAGCGGCAATCTGCGCCGTCACCATATCAGGCGAGACCAGCTCGACCCGGTGCACGCCGACCGTATTCTGCGCTGTGATCGCCGTGATGGCCGTCATCGAATAAGCACCAAATGCCGCACAGGCTTTGATGTCGGCTTGGATACCCGCGCCACCCGAGGAGTCAGAGCCAGCAATAATAAGGACACGGCCTGTTGTAGGGTTAGAAGTAGTCATTAGTAAACATGCCCAATAGAGGGAAAAATATCGCGCTCAATAAGGAAATGATACCAAGAATAAAACTAGCAAGTAGCAATTTCCGTAAGCTTGAAGACTTTTTTCGATTAAGAAATGCGCTTTTTTCATGATTCACTGCAGCATCGTTCTGTGAGTTTAAAAGAACTTGAGATTGTTCATCAAATCTACCTCCATTCTTTATGGCGGAAGCTCTAGCATCCTCAACCAAATGTCGAAAATGTTGAGCGTTTGACTTATCCCGATAATATCCCTCTTCTTGAGACAAACTTACCGCTAAAAATATAGTGCCAACAATAAAGAGTATAAATCCGGCTGAAAATAGGAGTGTGGACCAGATTAAAAGTTCTCTGATTTCAAGCGTAGTTGAGCTATCAATTACGGCATTTGCTGAAAGCACTAACCCACCTGAAGTTACGGCAAGCAATATTGAGAGACATTTTTTCTCAACATCAACGGATAGCTCACGATAGTGATCGGCAAGCTCGGAGAAATTTTCCGATCTTTTCTCAGTTATAGACAATGTTGGTGTATTTTCTTTCACTTCTGACATATCCCCTCCCAAACCCTAAGCGCCTGCCGCGTCTCTGCCACATCATGCAAACGCAAAATTTCCGCGCCCTCTTTCGCTGCGAACAAAGCACTCGCAAGCGACCCGCCTAGTCGCTGCTCAACCGGGCTACCGTCGATCTTCTGAATGAAGCTCTTGCGCGACGTGCCGATCAGGGTCGGTGCGAGGGCGGCGAACTTGGCCGTGTGACGGAGAATCGTCAGATTATCCGCCAGCCGCTTGCCAAAGCCTATGCCCGGATCAATCGTGATCTGATCCCGCTCGATCCCGGCGGCCTCACACACGGCGATCCGCGCGCTCAGAAAGGCCAGCACCTCATCCACCGGATCATCATAGTTCGGCCTGTCCTGCATCATCTCCGGCGTCCCTTGCGCGTGCATGAGGATGACCGGACAGTCGAGGTCCGCGGCGAGCGCAACGCTCTCGTTTGAATAGGTCAGGGCCGAGACATCATTCCAAATGTCCGCTCCGGCCAAAATCGCGGCTTCAGCGACTTCGGGCTTGCGTGTATCAATGCTGATAAGCGGACCGGGATCATCGTCTTGCGTGGCGGTGCGGATAGCTCTGATCACCGGGACGACGCGGTCCCGTTCTTCTGCCCACGGGACGGTGAGCGCGCCCGGTCGTGTGCTTTCTCCGCCAATATCGAGAATATCTGCGCCTTGGTCGATCAATCGGCGCGCGTGGCGCACCGCAGCATCGAGATCGCTAAATTGTCCGCCATCCGAGAAACTATCCGGCGTGACATTCAAAATGCCCATGATTTTGGGTCGTCGAAACATGACTCACGCGTAGCGTGCCCTATACGATACGCCAACCTGTCCATTTCACTACATGGCTGTAAGTTGCATTCAAGGCCGCATAAACTGAGAACAGCTTCGTGCAGCGAACAAGTGATAAGCGTCGTTTATGGGTGGCCGTTTTGACCGCACTGTCGCTCCATATCCTTGTCATCAGTCTTGCTTCACGCCATGTCCCAAAACCTAAACCGAATAATGACAGATCTATTCCTGTTCAACTCGTGGTGTTTGATAGTCCGGAAACGCCCGTGCCGCACGCGGTGTCGCCCCTCCCAGACATCACAGAACCCGCGCCACAAAGCTCTCCTATAACAGAGCTCAAGCCGACACTTAGACACAGGTTGAAAAACCAAACTGACCCAATAGCTGAACCCGTTCTATATAAAGACGGTTCAGGTATGGGTGACGGAACACGACGGACTAAAGCCGATGATCACGTTCTAAAAGCGCCTCCTTCAAGGGTTACATTTAATGATCGTTGGCAACTGACTGAACCAGCATCGACCAGCACAATCTCGCCCGTCGTCGCGGGTCTGGCCGCAACGCTTGATTGCTCTAGAGGATTTAAGATTGATTGCGCGGCACAACGAAAGCAAATTTTTGCAGAGCAACAACTGAGTGAAACCGACAAAGTCTGGATGCCGACTTACGCCCACTCCGGTTTATCCGATGCGCGCTTTCGGGGTATGAGCGAAGCTCAAATACGCTCGGAGCTTTCGATACCAACAGCCGGAGAAAACGGATGGTCAATTCCCATCATCAATCTGGCTATTATCGACAGTAGTTGGACAGACCAATTCTACGGCGTGAACAAGACATGTAAAATAAAATGGGGGTTGGCTCCAGATGGCGAGGCCACCATCAACCGCGACTGTGAGCCGCTCGCAAAGTCTCAGAAAGATATGCCAATGTTGCGACGCAACACATGGCAACCCGGCGGAGCCGAACCAGAGACTATCCCCAATTGGCTATTAAAGGCTCCGCCTGAATAATCGCACGCTTTGTTAAAGCTACGCTTCCGTTGCACCGCCGATGGGGCGAGGTTTCGGTTTCTTTGTTGTTGGCACAGCGCTGACAGCGGGGCGTTTTCCTGCACCCGGATCAGGGCGTTTCGGGGTTGTGCCATCTTTCAACAGCGCCGTGATTTCATCACCCGACAATGTTTCATATTCCAACAGAGCTTCGGCCAGTGTGACCCAATCGTCTTTCTTGTCCGTCAGGATTTCGCGCGCTTTATCGTGGGCTTCAATGATGAAACGTTTGATTTCACCTTCGATGACTTTCGCTGTTTCTGGCGAAATAGATGAGCCCCGACCAATACCAGACGTGAAACTTTGTTGATCCGTATCCTTATAGGCGATCGGACCGACCTTGTCTGACAGACCCCATTCGGTTACCATGGCGGTCGCAATCCGCGTCACCTGTTCAATATCTGAACTGGCACCGGACGTAACCTTATCATAGCCAAAGTGCAGTTCTTCCGCCGCACGACCGCCCATCGCCATCGCCATACGCGCGATCATTTCCTGCCGTGACTGGCTGATCTGATCCCGCTCCGGCATATATTGAACCATACCCAGTGCACGACCGCGCGGAATGATCGTCGCTTTATGGATCGGCAAGCTGCCTTCCATGTTCAAGCCAACAACCGCGTGTCCGGCTTCATGATAGGCCGTCATCGCCTTTTCTTCGTCAGACATCGCCAGCGTGCGACGTTCCGCCCCCATCATCACCTTGTCCCGCGCATCTTCAAATTCACGGATCGTGATCTTGAGCTTATTGCGACGGGCCGACAGCAAAGCGGCTTCATTGACGAGGTTAGCAAGGTCAGCTCCAGAGAAACCCGGTGTGCCGCGCGCGATATATTTGACATCAACGTCAGCAGAAATGGGCTTGCCGCGCATGTGGACTTCAAGGATTTTCTCGCGACCTTGAATATCCGGATAGGGCACTTCGATCTGACGGTCAAAACGACCAGGACGGAGCAAAGCCTTATCCAGCACGTCCGGACGGTTTGTCGCTGCGATAATAATCACGCCTTCCTGACCTTCGAATCCATCCATTTCGACCAAAAGCTGATTAAGTGTTTGTTCGCGTTCTTCATGACCGCCTGACGTGCCGACACCCCGGTGGCGACCAACCGCGTCAATTTCATCGATAAAGATGATACACGGCGCATGCTTTCGCGCCTCAGCAAACATCTCGCGAACACGCGATGCACCCACACCGACGAACATTTCAACAAAGTCAGAGCCGGAAATAGTAAAGAACGGAACACCCGCTTCGCCCGCAACGGCGCGCGCCAGCAAGGTCTTACCGGTCCCGGGAGGGCCAACAAGCAAGGCGCCCGTTGGAATACGCGCACCAAGGCGTGTAAATTTGCTCGGGTCTTGGAGGAACTCGACAACTTCTTTCAAATCTTCTTTGGCGCTTTCGACACCCGCGACATCTTCAAAGGTCACGCGTTTCGTATTTTCTGTCAGCAACTTCGCTTTAGATTTCCCAAAGCTCATTGCGCCGCCCCGACCGCCACCTTGCATATTCCGGAAGACGAGGAAGAACAGCCCAATGATGATCAACAAAGGCAGAATAGAGAGCACAATGCCAACGAAAACAGACTGCTCAGTCTTTTCAGCATATTGATACGGAATACCTGAATTTTTCAGAACTTCGCCAGCGGGATCTGTGAATGGAGGAACATTGACTGTGAATTCGTCGCCCCCTGTCAAGGATCCTGTCACCTCGCCTGAGGCTGTATTGATTTCCGCGGATAGAACGTCGCCCGATTCAACGCGCTGTTGGAAGTCGGAAAACGTCAGCTCTTCGCCTGCCGTCGCCGCGCCTGTATTACTCTGCGAGACCGCGAACACGATCAAAAGCAGCATGATGATGATTCCCCAAACAGCGAACTGTCGCTGGTTATTCGGGGTCGGTGTTTTCTTCTCGGCCATGAAACTTCCAAGTTAGAGACGGATCACCCCCTACATAGGGTATCCGTCACACAATAAAAGCGGACGGTGTGACACGCCCGTGATGTTTTTACGGTTCAGCGCCCTAAATGCGCTCACATTCCTGTCAGGGCCGCGTCTAACCGTTCTTGAACAAGGTTCCGCACACGAACACCTCGCCCATAGAGAACGCGAAACCCGACATGCGCTCCCCGGCGTTCAGGATGCAATTGCCCTGCCGAACCGCTAACAAGGAAACGCCCGTCCCATACGGTTGGTTGGGGTGTAATATGAATAGGTACAGCCGTCGGCATAAGGCGTCGATCCCGACGACCGCTTATCGCAACCGGGTCACGCGATAGTGTCAGGATTTCATTATCCCACTGCCCCACACATCCATCACCAATCGAGACCGCCTCACCGGAAGCGAGTGGCTCGAGCTTATCTGCAATCCGCAACCGATGTGCGGGACCGTTCTGTCCTCCAATGATCGGCGCGATGAGCGCCAAGGCAGGCGCACTGATCAATCGTGGCACACTGAGTTGGCCTTCATGCGTAAGATGATAGCCTTTCAATTCCTCCTTAATGCGCGCGATACCGTCACGGACGCCCACCCTCATCGCATCTGATAAATCGAGCATCTCTTGGGTCAATGAGGGATGGTCGGCTAACTCCTGCCTCGCCCTAACTCGGGCAAAGTTTCGGTCAATATTGGAGACATCATTAATTGGATCCAAGGCGGCGAGATTTGCCCGGAGCGCCGCCCGAGAGACGCCTATCGCCGGACGGTACAGTGTCACACCTGCAAGCTCCGGCCAGACCGGCGCATAACGCATTGGCCAGATACCAGCTGCGCCGCGCCACCCAGACCCGCGCTTCACCCGCATTAACACGGTTTCTGCTTGATCATCCGCATGATGCGCCGTCAAAAGCGCCGGAATATCATGGGTCCGGCAATAATCCCCCATCAGGCCATAGCGTGCCTGACGCGCTTTTTCTTGCAAGCCAGACGTCGAACCTTCGGGTTCCCACGTCAGTATAATAAGATCGTGCCCGAGCGATTTTGCAAGCTCAGCGGCCCTTTGGGCCTCACTGTCAGAGCCTTCCCGCAGACCATGATCGACATGTAAGACGGCCTTCAGGCCAGCGTGACTTCGGAGCTCTTGCAGCAGGGCCAAACTGTCGCCGCCGCCCGAGAAAGCCAGCGCGAACGGTATGCCGTTAGCAGGAAGGTTGGCCGTGATTGTGTCACTGACCATAATTAAATCTTGCGTACCCAGACTCAACAACCTGTTCGGGACGCTTCCCGCGCAGCCTTATCCCGAGCAGACTGTGTCGCATTTGGGAATTGATCGTTAAAGCTGTTGAGCGCTGTGCAAGCTTCACCCGCCTGCCCCATCTCTCGTAAGGACGCGCCCAGCTTGACGAGTGCATCCGGCGCCTTTGGCCCGTCCCCAGACGCCCGCATCGATGCGATATAAGACTCGGCAGCCGCATTATATTGCCCCTGTACAAACAGACTTTCGCCGAGCCAGAAGTTGGCCTCACCACGGTCAGTCGCATCTGCATTCAATTGTAAATATTGGCTCAAGGCTGTTTCGGCTCCGGAATAGTCGCCTTCGGCCAAAAGTGATTTTCCCATCTCTAGGAGCAGCGTGTCGTCATTGGCTTCATTCTCAGACGCCGGCGGCAAGACGAAGTTTTCACTTCGCCGTGTTGGCGGGCCTTGAATTTGGCTCAGTGTGGCAGGTCCACCGACATAGGTTTCATCAACTCTCGGCGCATTTTGTGCGGCGACCAGATCAACAGCATCGAGATGGATTTGCATCCGTGTTGAGAGCGTCTGCAAAATCCGAATATCAGATTCAAGTGAATCCATTTCGGCGTCGGCGAGTTCCCGCTCATAAGACAGGCGTTCGATCTCCCCGCGTAAGGTTCGGATTGTTGTTTCCAATGTATCAACACGGCCCATTAAGCGCTCTGCCGCCGGATCCCCGGTCAGCATACGCGATTCGAGTCGATCTATCCGAATCCGCAACGCTTCGTTCTGGGCCGCCAACTCCGCCCGACTCTGGGCGAACACGGGGGTGCCAACTGACATTATCAACGTCAGGGATAGGAATGTTCGAACGATAAATGGCATAAGTCGAAGGCGTCCTAACTTTGTCCAACAGGACGGAGGTTCGTGTAACCGTTGCGATTGCGCGCCCAACCTTCTTCGTTGCTGCGCGCATCAATGGGACGTTCTTTGCCGTAAGAGACGGTCGTCAGTCGCGACGGTTCAACACCTTGGCTAACCAAAAACGCTTTGACGCTATTGGCCCGACGTGCGCCCAGCGCGATATTATATTGGCGCGTGCCCCGTTCGTCGGCATGGCCTTCGACTACCGCCGTGTAGCCATTATAGCGGTTCAGCCAATCCGCTTGTTGGCGCAACGTCTGCCGCGCGTCCGGTGAGAGGGTGAATTGATCGTAGGAGAAATATATCCGCGCATCGCCACCCGTTGAATAGGCAAAATCTTCAAGCGAGCCTGGGAACGGCTGATTAGGCGACAGCATCGTTGAAGGCGGTTGAACCGGCGCGAGCACTTCGGGCCGCGATTCAGGCTGCATGATTGGCGCAGGCGTTTCCACCACCTCCGGTTCAGGTTCCGGAATAGGATCTGGTTTTGTGGCACAGGCCGACAGCATCAATGCCGTCATTGTAACGAGGGTGAGTGTGCGAGGTGAGTTTATCATGATCCGTCCCTTCAGTCGTTTTATGCTTTGAACATCGTCTTGAGCTTCAGGTCAAAGCCCGTTTAGTGAAACTTTGCAAAGGGTACGGCCAAATTAAGGCCGTTGCCGTAATTTTTAGTCAAATCGCCTAAATATCAATCCAGAATAGGGGACCAAGCCGGATCTGTTGCTTGGCCCGGTGTTTCCACCCGTTTTAAATTGCGCCCTGTCAGGTCTACCGACCAAAGCTCAGCGCGAGAATCACGCCCCCGCGTTTCCTTGGTAAACACAATCACGCGGCCATTCGGCGACCAACTCGGCATATCAACGAGGTAATCATCGGTTAGGATCCGCTCATTGCGACCATCGGCATCCATAATACCAATGGAGAACTTACCCCGATTTTGCCTAACAAAGGCGATCTTGTCTCCGCGCGGGCTCCAGACAGGTTGATTGTAGCGGCCGTCACCAAAGCTAATCCGTTTCGGTGACGAGCCATCCGCATTCATTGTGTAAAGTTGCGGAGTGCCACCTCGATCACTTTGGAAAACAAGCCGGCGACCATCCGGTGCAAAACTCGCAGACACGTCGATCCCTGCATCGGTCGTCAGGCGTTCCGTTGACCGGGTCATCAAATCCATCGTGTAAATATCAATATTGCCGCGAAGCTCCATCGACATGACCAAGTTTTTCCCGTCGGGCGAAAAGCGCGGGGCAAACGTCATTCCCGGGAAGCTGCCGAGCAATTCGCGGCGACCAGTTTCAATATTGAGCAGATAAACTTGCGGCGGGAGCGTTTCGTAACTCATGAAGGTGATAGTTTGGCTGCTCGGATCAAATTGCGGACTGATCACAAGGTCAGACCCGCCTAGCAGATATTGCGGGTTAAATCCGTCTTGATCCATAATGGCGAGGCGTTTCTGACGGTTCGTCTTGGGGCCGCGTTGATCGACAAAAACGATCCGAGAGTCGAAATAGCCCTCCTCGCCCGTCAGCGCCTTATAGATAGCGTCAGAAGCTTTGTGAGCCGTCCGTCGCCAGTTAGATGTGGTCGTCGAGAACCGAATACCCTGCAACTGGGTGCCCGCAAACACGTCCCAGAGACGAAACTCAACTCGGACCCGGCCCGGTGCATCCCGCACAATCCGACCTGACGCCAAGGCATCAGCTTTGATCACACGCCAATCTGCAAAGGTCGGCTCATAATCAATGTCCGTCTGCGTTTCGAGAAAACTGGCTGGGTCAAGCGCGCGAAATAGCGCACTGCTTTCAAGATCGGCGCGAATGACTTCTGCGATCTGTTCACCGAGCGCCCGCGTTTCTGAATCTTGCCCGAGAAAATTCGGCACAGCGATCGGGACCGGATCGACATTCCCTTCAGTAATATCGACTTCGATCTGCGCAAAACTTGCGACCGGAACTGCAAACCCAATAAGGGTTAGAAGAAGAATGAAATATCGGGTCATAGTCGCCATCATAAGCTTTAGAGTCACAATTTCGGGCGGAAGTTCAAGATTAATGACTGCCATTGGTCGAACTTTTCCTGTGGCAGGAAGTCATAAGGCGCACATTTCGTCACAGCTTGGACCGCGCGCATTTCCGCGACATCCCAAAACGGGTTTCCCGGCGATGCCCGCCGAGACGCCGCCCGGTCGATCACCCTTACATCCTTTATGAAGCCGCCGGGCAACATGTCGACCTGCAAACGCACGATGAGTTTTTCGAGATCTTTCGCATCAACAGGTTTGCGCCAACAGCGATACATAGCACTATTCAAGGCATCGAGTTCTGAGAGTGTCATCTGCGTGCCGCTGCCGACCCCAACGCGCGCTTGGTCGGCATAGACAAGCCGGTCCTCCGGACCCTCTTCGGCAATTTGACTATCTGCGATCGTCGATGTGTCTTTCGATTTATCAATGAGTGACGAGATACGGTTCAAATCAAAGCTCGGCTTCGCCTCAGCGACCTTTTCAGGTTCTGGCTCTTTTTCATCGCTTTTTTCCGGGACGATTTCCGGCGGCGTGACCGGGTCTGCTGTGACTTCCTCATCCGGTGCAACATTGATCACATCGCCAACATCGGGTGCATTTTCAACGGCGGTTTCAACCTGCATAGGGAGGTCCGGTTCCGTCTGCGCCACGGGATCGCGACGCTCCAAGGACGCGCGAATATCGGTGAATTCCGCAACCGTAATCATCTCAACAGGAATAACCCGGCCTTTTTCTAACGGCTCAACTGTCGAAAAGACGACCGTCGCACCGAACAGAACGCCCGCATGAAGGAAGAGCGATATGGGCAAGCCCGCACGCATCACTGATTAATCGGATCCGTGACCAGATTAAGATTAGAAAATCCGGCGGCGTTAATTCGTGCCATGACTTTCATCACAGCACCGTAATCAGAATTTTCATCGCCGCGCAAAAATATACGCTCATCATATCCCGTGTCCGAAACCGCAACCAATTTGGCGATGAGGTTTTCCATCAAGACTTCTTCGTCCTGAATGAAAACTTTGCCTTCTGAATCAACCGTAATAGTGAGCGGTTCTTGTTGTGACGGCAGCGCCTTTGCGTCCGTCTTGGGCAGATCAATCGGCACGCCAACGGATAGCAGCGGTGCCGCAACCATAAAAACGATCAACAACACGAGCATAACATCAACAAGCGGCGTCACATTGATTTCTGAATTAACGCGGGATCGCCTATGGCGTCGACGACCGCCATTACGCCCAACGCCGCGCTGTGCCGTCATACCCATCTTAGCCGCCCTTACTTAGCTTGCGCCCAAGGATTGCTGAGAGTTCGTCTGCATAGCCTTCTAAGCGGCCGCCATATTTATCAAGGTCTGTAATATACATATCGTAGAAAACCTTGGCCGGAATCGCCGCGATCAGTCCCAAAGCTGTTGCAAATAGTGCCTCTGCAATACCCGGTGCCACAACGGCTAAGTTCGTATTCTCAGACGCTGCAATCGCACGGAAAGAGTTCATGATCCCCCAAACAGTCCCGAAAAGACCGATGAAGACCGAAATTGATGCGACAGTGCCTAGGACAGGCAACCCCTTCTCTGCCTTCGCCATTTCACGGTTGATGACGAGGTTCATAACCGAGTCGATCCGGTCGTGGGTTGACGTTTGCGCCCCAACTCGCGGCGCATTCGCGCTTTCATTATACTCGCGCATCGCGGCCGCAAAAACCCGCGCCATTGGGTCCCGCATATCGCTACCCAGCGCGACATTAAGTTCATCCAACGTCCGACCCGACCAAAATGTATCTTCGAAATCGGTCGCGCGACGGCGTAACATACGCACCATGATGAACTTATCGATGGCCACGACCCAGCTCCAGATCGACGATAAGACAAGGATCAACATGACCCCTTTGATCACCCAATCTGAGAGCATGAATAGCGACCAGAAGGAATAATCCCCAACCGCCATTGGTTGGATTTGCGTGATGCTTAGCTGAATTAGGCTCACAATCGTCCATTCCCTGTGCTAGTCTATAAATACCGATTTGCATCGCCGTCATGATGCGGAAGACCCGCCACGCCAAATTAAAGCCCGGTAAGGCGGCTGTTACGCAATTATAACGCCTCATTCACCCCGGTTTAAGAAAGAAAACGTTAATCATCCTCAAGCCGAGACAAATTTTAAACAAAACCCTCTAGCGCCGTGATTATGTCATAATCTTGTCTATTGGGAATGCCACGACCAATTTATGAAATTCCGCCTGGAGACATCATGCGTATATTGCCCCTAACAGCCCTCGGCCTGCTAACCCTAGCGGCTTGTAATACTCTCCCTGATCCTGTTGCAGCGCCAGTCGTTGTTAACATCTCGCCTATGCAGACTTGCACGCCCATCAGCGCGCTAACCCGGGTGACGATCCCAGCAAAAACTGAGACCTATTACGCGATAACTGAGATTGAAAACCCGCCTTATGAGCCCATTCAAAACAAGCAAACCATGACCCGCGTGATCGAAGAAGCCCGGACTGTCTTCGTCAATAGCGAAGGCACAGAAATCACGGATATCTGCGATATGGAGATCAACCCGAACGGGATGACCTCCGAAGGTTAAGTTATACATCGGCAGCGGCTTCCGACGACATCGCGTTATATGACTTATCCAAGCTCCGCAGGAACACTCTTGCGGAGTTGATATTTTAGCACCTTGCCCGAACCACCCCGGGGTAATTCTTTTATAACATGCAGATGCGCGGGCATTTTATAGCGCGCTAAACGGTCTTTCAAATGGACGAGAATATCGTCCAATTCACATGCATGAGCCTCTTTAAAAACGGCCACAACACATCCAATCTCCCCCCATTTTTCATGCGGAACACCAATGACGGAAAGTTCTGAGAACTGCGGCATT
The DNA here is from genome assembly GCA_051251645.1 of Litorimonas sp. Classification (GTDB taxonomy): domain Bacteria; phylum Pseudomonadota; class Alphaproteobacteria; order Caulobacterales; family Maricaulaceae; genus Litorimonas. Next base: position 1,337,031 of record JBPOEY010000001.1, read on the forward strand.
TCGTAGAGAATTCCTTCAATCTCAGCAGGATAGACATTTTCTCCCCCCGAAATGTACATGTCTTTCACCCGGTCTTCTATATAAATGTAGCCTTCTGCATTCATCCGCCCAATGTCGCCAGAGCGAAACCAACCATCCTCCGTAAAGCTCTGCGCGTTGGCCTCGGGATTACGCCAATAACCGGGCGTGACCGACGCGCCTTTGAACAAAATTTCTCCGGCTTCGCCGCGCGCAACTTCCGCGCCGTCCTCGTCGACGACTTTCACACGTGAATGGGACAACGGCCGACCCGCGCTTCCGATCATGTGTGGAATATCTTCTTTACGCAGCGTCGTTCCCGCCGCGCAGGTTTCTGTCATGCCGTAACCCTCTTGTATTACGAGACCCTTTTCTAGCCAAAAGTGCGTGAGCGGTTCGGGCACAGTTTCACCGCCGCCGAGCGCGATTTCGATCCGTGAAAAATCAATCTCGTCTATCCTCGGGTGCATTCGCATCGCGTTATAAGCGGCTGGGACCATGAACAGGACGGCGATGTTCAAGTCAGGGTTATCAATCGCGTTCATTGTCGTATCGACATCGAACAAACGCATAATGACGCAGCAGCCACCGATCCATAAAGCTGGCAGCCCTGTGACAGCGAGGCCCCCAATGTGGAACAGCGGCATATTGTTTAGGCTGACTCGATCCGGTCTCGCATCGCCGACGCGCATCGCGCCCGCATTGGTGAATTCAACCATACCGTGGGTGATAATAACACCCTTTGGCTTGCCAGTCGTACCCGACGAATACATCAGCAAGCATTGGTCTTCATAGCTTTGCGGGTGGAAGTCATAAACAGGCGTCGCGGATGCGAGTCCTTGCTCATAATCGCTCTCACTACCAACGCCTGTTGTGCCGATCCAGTGTTTGACAGTCTCACAGTGAGGCTTCGTCGCCTCAGCCACTTGCTTGAACGGATCATCGACAAGAATAAGCGACGCTTCGCTATCGTTAAGAATGAAAGCCAGTTCTGGTGGGGTCAGCCGGAAATTCAGCGCGAGGCAAATTGCGCCAATACGCCAGCAGCCGAACACCAACTCCATAATATCGGTTGTGTTCAGACAGAGAAAGGCGACACGATCCCCCGGCTTAATCCCGTGCGCTTTAAGCATCCCCGCGGCGCGGGCGACGCGTTCATTCATCTCGCCATAAGTGAAAATGCGATTGCTCGCGAGGTCGACCATCGCCCGTGAATCGGGTTTGGTAGACGCATGATATTCGATCCAATCGATCACCTGATCGGACGTGCTATGTGCTTTTTGTCGCCCAGAATTTGTCATGTTTATAACCCCATTTGCCGGACCGCTAGGTCTCTCATTATTTCTTCTGAGCCACCACCAATGGCGATGACTTTTACGTCTCTATATATCGACTCGACCCGGTTGCCGCGAAGGTACCCTGCGCCACCCAAGATTTGCATGGCTTCGGACGCCACGAACTCCAGTGATTTTGTTGCAAAAACTTTGGCCTTACAAAGCTCTGCGACAGGCATGGTGCCCGCTTCAATCGTCGCACACAATATCCAAAGAAGGCTCCGCAGAGCATCAATTTTAGAGCTCATATCGGCGATTTTATGCCGGATAACTTGATGCTTTATCAGGGGCTTACCGAATGTTTCCCGCTGTTGTGCCCACGCAATACTGTCCTCAAGCGCCGCTTCCATCATGCCCAGCGCAATACCTGCCAGCGTCAAACGCTCATAATTGAAATTCTGCACAATTTGTAAAAAACCGTAATCCTGCTGCCCCATTAAATTAGACGCAGGGACACGCATGTCATCGAAATAGAGCGCCGCTTGATTGGACGCCCACCAGCCCATTTTTTTGCCTAGCGGGGTGCGAGAAAACCCTGGCGTATCGGCCTCAACAAAGAAAAGCGAAATGCCCGTCAGGCCCTGTCCGCCCGTTCGTGCGCCGACGACAAAATAGTCGCTTTCCATCCCCCCTGTGATGAAGGTCTTCGACCCGTTTAGGACCCAATGATCGCCGTCATGCCTCGCGGATGTTTTCATCCGGGCGACATCGGACCCACCACTTGGCTCTGTAATAGCCAGAGAAGAGCCAACACGGCCTGCGATGATTTCGGGTAGGACTTTAGCGCGAATATCTTCGGTCGCAAGGCGTTGGATTGGATCAAGAGAAATGCCGCGCCCGCCAATTGCCGCGCCAATCCCGCCGACGCCGCAGCGCGAAATTTCAATGGATGCATCGAGCCGCATGAACGGGTCATCAAAGCCATGGCCGCCGTATTTTTCGTCGATGCCAAACCCCCACAGACCCAGTGCGCCAAATTTCGCGTGGACAGCCCAAGGCACATGTCCCGCTTCGTCCCATTCGAAGGCATGTGGGACAATTTCTTTGTCCATGAAGTTACGAAGTGTGTCGCGAAAAGCGCGGCGTTCCTCGGTATCGAACGGATTAATCAGCATCGGCCCTCCTTACGCAAAGGCGTAGCGAGGTCGGGGAGTTACGGCAACGCATTCCCGTTAGGTATCATATCCGCGCAGAGATCGTTAGCTTCGAACAGCCGCGGGCAAAAGACGTCCGCGCAAAGAAAAAGGGCCATCCCCCTCGGATGGCCCTTTCCCCTCGGTGCGGACTCGTCAGCTTAATCTGATTACAGGTCCGCCTCCCCCCGTTGGTTCTAGAAATTCCAGCGAACATTGACGCCGTAAGTCGCAGGCGGGCTTGGATAGCCGTTCACGACACCAAACTGTGCCACGCCTGGGAACAAGGTCGTAAAGAACTCATCTTCAAAGATGTTCCGGCCCCATAATTGGACGGCGACACCGTTATTAAGCTCAAGTCCGGCCGCAACATTGACGATGTTCTGGCTACGATCTGAATAGCCGGGATATTCGTAAACGCCCGTCGCGAGTGGGTTACCCGCCGCAAGGATCGCCTGACCCTCTGGATTGAGTGTATTGGATATCTCCACATTTGATTCATACTGGTAATCAGCACGAAGATAGGCGGACATGCCGTTGCTAAAGTCGTACTCATACGTGCCGCCAATAGATGAGGAAAACTCATTAATATTGGACGGAACTGTTCCCGTTAGATCAATTGGGCCATCTGGACCAGGAGCCCCTGTATAATCGAGATACTCAGCGTCCAGATAGGTCGCTGCATAGTCGACAGAGAAGCCATCAAAGAGATTGATGCGCCCGTTGACTTCCACGCCATTAACTTCCGTTTCGCCCGCATTGCTAAGCACGAAACGTGTCCCAACAAAGGCGTTCGATTGGAAATCTGTCAGATTTTGACGGAACAATGCCAAATTCATCGTCGTAAAGACGGATCCAATGTTCAATCTCGCTTTCGCACCCACTTCAGCCACGCGAGAGCTTTCAGGGGCCGCGAAGCGTGTCCCGAAGTTGCGGCCCGTCGCCAGCGTATAGTTGTTCGGCAGAAGACCTGCGGCTTGCAGAGCAGGACCATCAGCAATCAAGGGACGTGAATCACGCGCCAAGTTGAAGGATGATGACTTAAAGCCCGTCGCGTAAGCCGCATAAACGCTCAATGAATCGGATAATTCAAGATTGCCACGGAGTGACCACGTTAACTTGTTATCATCCACTTTGCCGCTTTCAACCGAGTTAGGAAAGGCAAGGAATTGCGGCTGGAACTGCAAGGCGAATAGGCCCGCAGCGATCTGGTTTTGAGTCGCCGCGATTGTCGGAGCCAATTGGGCCAGAAGCGCAGCCTGTGTCGCAGCAGGGAAGGTTGCAAACCCAGGAATCTGCGCCGTCACAGCACCCGTCGCGTAAGCCCTAAGGCCCGGATTGTTGACGAGATCAAGATTACTAAATGTATCATTGTTGTCGGTTGAACCTGTCACGCTCTTGCTAACATTTGTGTAGTTCATACCGCCTGTGACAGTGAAGTTGTCACTCAGCTCAAAATCAACTGTTCCGAAGAGACTATAAGTCTCATCATCTTGAGTGAAGTTTTCAGTGATGAAAACCTGATCGCCAAACAACTCACCGGGCGCAACGGCCGGGTCAAACGCTTCGATTGTCGGAAGAACGCCGGGTATACCCAAGACGCCTGTCAGACCATCGATATACGCCCGTAAGCCTGAGCCATAAGCGATCGTTTCACGGTTAGTGACAGATTCGTCGAAATAGAACCCACCGACTTGGAAGTTGAACCGACCATCATAATTTGATGTCAGACGAAGTTCTTGCGTGAATGTCTCGAGGTTAGCATTGCGGATGTTGCTGTCCAAGAAGTTCAACCCATTGAAATCGGCATCAATGTCGGAGAAACTATCGTTTTCACGATACGCTGTGATCGATGTGACGGTCAGATCATCGCTGACATCATATTCGATTTGGCCAGAAACGCCCCAGTCATCGAGAGAGTTTTCAGGCGTTTTATCACCAAAGTAAACGCGAGCGAATGGGTTCGTTGGGTCACTGTAAACCTGTGTTCCAGTCGCAAAACCAATGCCTTGAACGAGATTGCTCGTTACTGATGTGCGAACAGTGGAGATACCACAGCATAGCTCGTCAATCGCAGAGTAATCAGCAATCAAGCGGATCGAAAGGTCATCTGACGGTTCAAACAAAAGCTGGCCGCGAAGATTATAACGGTCCCGGTCATTGAGGCGCGGCAAGGACGCGTCTGTGCGAGCCGTATAGCCATCACGCTTTTGATAGCTTCCGCCTAATGAATAAGCGACTGACTCAGACAACGGCCCGGTAACATAGGCCTTGGCTTGATACATATCAAAGTTGCCAACGCCAATTTCTGCGTAACCTTGTGTCTCAAACTGAGGCGCCTGAGTAACGATGCTGATCACACCGGCAGATGCATTCTTACCGAACAATGTCGATTGTGGACCCGCCAAAACTTCAACGCGCTCCAGTTTCGGCAAGTCGCCGATTTGAGCAGCAGAGCGAGAGCGGTAGACGCCATCAACAAAGACGCCGACAGAAGGCTCAATGCCCGGATCATTCGCGCCGTTACCAAAGCCACGAATGACAAAGTTGGTCTGTGTCGAGGCTTGCAGCTGGCTCACCCGAAGGGAAGGAACGACACTTTGCAAATCGATGAGGTCGTTGATCTGTGCGCGCTCAATCGTTTCGGCGCGGGTGACGGTCACAGCAACAGGTGTGTCCTGCAAAGTCGTCTGACGCTTTGTCGCCGTGACAATGATTTCATCGTCGATTGTGTCTTGAGCGAAAGCAGGGGCGGCCATCAACGCTAATGCAGCTGTCGATGTCGCGAGGAGCGAGCGTGTCTTGATCATGAGGTTCCCGGTATATTGTGACAAGCCATTTATACGGCTTTGTAACGTGGATAGTCGGGGCTGTAGGAAGTCGCAAGCAATCTTTCAAAAGCGACAGAATTCTGTTTGAGATTGTTGTTTTCTTGTCACAGAACAAAGTTTCATCGCTGTTTGTCAATTTTTGTTCGATCGCTGTGCAGTCGCATCTATTCGTTTTTGGCGGTCAGCATATCACTGATGAACACGGAAATCGCAGTGACCTACCCTTCCCTTGCGCCCCTGCGCCGTATTACACGCAGCGCAACTTAAATGACCTGACACAATATTAAGGGAGTTTCGACAATGGCCGAAGCATTCATCTACGACGCGGTGCGCACACCGCGTGGCAAAGGCAAGACAGACGGTAGCCTTCACGAAATCACGCCGTTGCAACTGGCGGCCCAAGTGATGAAGGCGATTCCAGAGCGCCTCAACATTGACAAAGGCGAAGTCGAAGATGTCGCTTTTGGTTGCGTGTCCCCCGTTGGCGAACAAGGCGCGGTCATTACGCGAACGGCCATTCTCGAAGCGGGTTTCCCCAATCACACAGCGGGCATCCAAGTGAACCGTTTCTGTGGTTCTGGCCTCGAAGCCTCCAACATCGCAGCCGCGAAAGTCATGTCCGGCGAATGCCAAATCGCCATGGGCGGCGGTGTCGAGAGCATGTCGCGCGTCCCGATGGGTAGCGACGGCGGTGCCATGGTCACGGACCCACAAGCGTCCTTCCAAGCTTACTTCGTTCCCCAAGGCATCTCTGCTGATCTTATCGCAACGAAATACGGTTTCTCCCGTGACGACGTCGATGCCTACGCGGTTGAGAGCCACAAGCGTGCAAGCAAGGCGTGGGACGAAAACCGCTTTAAGAAATCTATTGTGCCCGTCAAAGACGTGATGGGCGTGAGCGTTCTCGACCATGATGAGACTATTCGCCCGAAGACGGACATGCAGGCGCTCGGCGCGCTGAACCCGTCCTTCGCCATGATGGGGCAGAACTTTGGTTTTAATGATGTCGCTGCGATGCGTTATCCTGAAGTTGAAAAAATCAACCATGTCCACCACGCCGGCAATAGTTCCGGTCTCGTTGACGGCGCGTCTGCGCTGCTGTTCGGGAATAAGGCCGCTGGCGAACGTCTGGACATCAAACCCCGTGCGCGCATCGTTTCGATGGCGTCGATCGGCTCTGAGCCGACAATCATGCTGACAGGGCCGGAAGTGGCCGCGCAAAAAGCGCTCAAAACGGCAGGCATGACGGTCGGCGACATCGACCTCTTTGAGTTAAACGAAGCCTTCGCGGCGGTTGTTCTACGCTTTATGCAAGCGCTTAATGTCGACCACTCGATCATGAATGTGAACGGCGGCGCGATTGCCATGGGTCACCCGCTTGGGGCCACAGGCGCGATGATCCTCGGCACGATGGTTGATGAGCTGGAACGCGCAAATAAAGAAACCGCTCTTATCACGCTCTGCATTGGCGGCGGCATGGGCATCGCAACCATTATTGAGCGCGTTTAAGAACAAGACGACAGGACCAAAATCATGAGTAAATATACAACGTTCTCCGTCGAGACGGACAGTGACGGCATTGCCGTTATGAAAATTAATGTGCCGAACCAAGGCATGAATGTGTGGGACGAAGCCCTGATGGCGGAGTTCCCAAAATTCGTCGATGCTTTCGTCACAGACGACGCCATGAAAGGCCTCGTCATCGCCTCAGGTCGCGACAATGGCTTTATGGCGGGCGCAGATTTGCGCATGCTGGAAAAGCAAACGGGCGAGCTCTCTAAAGAGACTTTCAATGACGCCATGGTGCTGAACGGCGCGCTTCGCAAATTGGAAACGGGCGGCTTTACGGATCGCCAAATCGCGCGCGAAGGCAAGAAAGCCAAACCCGTGGCTGTCGCGCTCGAAGGCCTCGCCCTTGGCGGTGGCCTCGAATTGGCGCTCGCGGGTCACTACCGCGTCGCAGCGGACAGCAAGAAGGTCCAACTCGGCTTGCCCGAAGTTCTCGTCGGTCTTTTGCCCGGCGGTGGCGGCACACAGCGCGTTCCCCGCCTGATCGGTTTGCAAAATGCCGCGCAGATGATCACATCTGGTGCCTCTATGGATGCCGGTAAAGCGAAAGCCCAAGGCCTGATCCACGATGTGGTCGAGCCCGGCACAACCATCGAGGCGGCCAGGGCCTGGGTGAAAGACAACCTCGGCGGCACCTTGCAGCCTTGGGACGTCAAAGGCTTCCGCGTTCCTGGCGGTGCCGGCGCGATGAACCCAAAAGCAGTCCAATTCTTCTCGGTCGCCAACGCGATGGCGTTGGCCAAATCGAAGGACAATTATCCGGCCATCAAAGCGATCATGTCTTGCCTTTATGAAGGCACCATGTTGCCAATGAGCAAGGCGATCGAGGTTGAGACGAAATACTTCCTCTCACTCTTCGCTGATCCGGTCGCGCAAAACATGATCCGGACCTTGTTTGTGAACAAGCAAGCGGCGGAAAAAGGCGCGGGTCGTCCGAAAGGTATCGACACCATCGAGATCAAAAAAGTCGGCGTTCTCGGCGCGGGCCTGATGGGCTCCGGGATTGCCCACGTGACGGCCAAAGCGGGGATGCAGGTTATCTCGCTCGACCGCACGGATGAGGAAGCGCAGAAATCTGTCGCCTACACGAAGAAAATCCTCGACAAGCGCGTCAAACGCGGCCGCATGACGCAAGAAAAGGCTGACGAATTCCTCGCCCGCATCACCCCGACCAGCGACTATAATATGCTCAAAGATGTCGATCTCATTATCGAGGCCGTGTTCGAACGTCCCGACGTCAAAGCAGACGTCATCAAGAAGACAGAAGCCGTGATTGGTAAAGACGTGATTTTCGCGTCCAATACCTCTACCCTGCCGATTGGTGGCTTGGCTGAGCATAGCAAACGCCCCGAGAACTTCATCGGTCTGCACTTCTTCTCCCCCGTTGAGCGGATGCCGTTGCTGGAAATTATCCCGCACGCTGGCACGGGTGACCGGGCTCTGGCGGCCGCGTTTGATTATAACCGCAAGATCAGAAAGACCCCGATTGTCGTCAAAGACGTGCGCGGTTTCTTCACCAACCAAGTCTTCCCACCCTATATTGGCGAAGCGATCAGCATGATCATGGAAGGCACATCCATGGCTTTGATCGAAAACAGCGCCCTGAACATGGGTCTGCCGATTGGTCCATTGGGTGTACAGGACGAAACGACGCTGAAACTTGGTTATGACGTTATCCAGTCCACCAAGAAGGAACTGGGCGATGCCTATAAATCAAACGGCACGGAAGAGTTTTACGACCTGATGGTAATGAAACTTGGCCGTTCCGGTCGCCGCTTTGGCAAAGGGCTCTATAACTATGATGATAGCGGCAAACGTCTCGATCTGTGGAAGGGGATAACCGAACACTACCCGCTCGCAGACGAACAACCCTCACAAGCCGAAGTGCAACAGCGCCTCATGTATGCGCAATTGATCCCAACGGCCCGCACATTCTCCGACGGCGTGGTGCCGGATCCGCAAAGCGCGGACTTGGGCGCGATCTTTGGCTGGGGCTTCCCGGCTTGGACCGGCGGCCCGATGAGCTACATCGACACTATCGGCGTCGATACATTTGTCGCGACTGCTGACATGTTGGCCCAACGCCACGGCGAGCGGTTCAATGTCCCGACGATGTTCCGGGACATGGCCGCAAAAGGCGAAACTCTCTACGGTGGCGCACCGAAAGCCTACAGCAAGTCCGCCCTTGAGCGCATGCTCGAAGCCGACGTTGTCAAAATCGCCAATGGTATGGGGATTGCGGCAAGCGTTGATGATCTGAAAGCCGACACGATTACAAAAATACTCGGCGCGCAGTCAGGCAAAAAAGCCGCGTAAGCGCCTTACTCTTCAATATTAAGGCCGCCCCCGAGGCGGCCTTTTTTATGTCATCATAGCGGCAATTTGCTTCAACGTCCGGTGTCGATCCGGCGCCGGGTAAAACATCCAGTAATGGCCGTAATCCGGCTCAGCGATGAATACGCCAAGCTTGCCTGCTACTTTGGCTTTGTCGGCAAACTCACAAATGGATGGATAGAGGATATCTTGCTGCCCCGTGATAATATTCAACGTCGGCATGGCGGATAAGTCCGCGAAGAGCGGACTAATTTCGGGGTCCGTCCGATTCAAACTGCTCTCGCCTAAATAAGCTCCAACAGCGGGCTCTAAACCAAAAGGCGTGATCAAGGCTTCAGTATCATTGGCTTTCGACGGCGGCGTCTCGGCAGGCGTCAGATCGACCCATGGCGACCAGAGGGTTATAATTTCAGGATTATCTTCGCCGCGTGCAATTCTGCGCTGCAAGAGCGCGAGGGTCATATTGCCGCCTGCGCTGCAGCCGCCTAAAGCGACATTATCCAATCCATATTGTGCGACGACAGACGAGAAGTGACGGTCTGCCCAATCAATAATTTCGGGCGCTCTCGCTTGCGGTGGCAGCGGGTAATCCGGCATGATCACGGTCATACCCGCATGATCCGCGAGTTCTTGTAAGGACATGTAATGGATCGCTGCGATCCCATAAATATAACCGCCGCCATGTTGGTGAACATAGACGCGGTTCGTCGCACCTGTTTTCGGGTGACACGTCCAAACAGCCCGGCCGTCAAACTCTGATCGATCCCAGCGTGCGGCTTGCTTACCTTTGGGAAGCGCGTTGCGCTGTTTCCCACTTGAGGCATCTTTGATCATATTATTACGGTAGCGCGTGATCCGAAAGAACCCTTGCAACGCTTTATAGCCAAGTGACGTGCCCATCGTGCGATTATCCTTTAGAGAAAATAAAATGCTCGAAAATCGGGTGAGTCAAACGCTGTTTGAACTCTTTGCTCGACCCCGGCCAGTTATTCGTAATTTTGTCCCCGTCCTTATACCAAGACGCCTCAACTTTATCCCAAGCCGTATTGCGAAGCCGACCTTGGACCTCAGCATTATATGTCGCTTCAACGTCTGACTTCACCGTCACGACGCCTTCCTTGGCCTTCGCCATAAGTTGCATCACCATCTCAAACTGCTGCTCAAGCTTATAAACGATACTGGTGTGCCCGGTATTCGTGTTCGGACCATAGAGGATGAACAGGTTGGGGAAGCCCGCCGTCATAATCCCGAGATAAGCTTCAGCACCATCGGACCAACGCTCTTTAAGGGTCATTCCCGCCTCTCCCGTCACATCAATTTCCATCAAGAATGGGTTGGTGATGAAGCCCGTGGCAAAGGCCACAGCATCGTGATCACGTTCAATACCGCCCGCGACAATGCCGGATTTTGTGAATCGCTCAATCGGGTCAAAAACGACCTCAACATTATCGCGCGCCAACGCCTCGATATACTTATCAGACAAGAGTATTCGACGCGCGCCGATGGGATAATCTGGCGTCAACAAATCGCGCATCTCAGGATCGTCAGGGAAATGGGTTTTGAGCTTTTTCTCATGCTGCATCCGCAACACGGCGCCTTGAAGCTTTTTACCCTGAATAGCCGGCCAGAGCCCGTATTCACCCTGTGCCCATATCGCCGCACGGTAGAGCTTTGAGAAGGGTGGAAACGTCTTCCCGATCCATTTTTCGAGACGACTATAGGGGCGATCCCCTTTGTCGATGATCCAATTCGCACTGCGGTGATAAACGGTGAGTTTGCCTGCGACTTTGGCCACTTCTGGAATCAACTGGATTGCAGAGGCCGCGTTCCCAACACAGGCAATGTCTTTGCCTTCAAGCTCAACGGAATGGTCCCACTTTGCTGAATGAAAGGCCGGGCCTTCATACTCATCCAGACCATCAAAGTCAGGTGTGCGCGGGTGGTGGAGCTGGCCAATGGCGGAGACGAGATAGCGACACCGCATCTGCGCACCGTCCGCTAACGTGACCAACCACTCGCCATCGTTAAACTTCGCGCTGACAACATGAGCCCCGTGCCGAATATGCGAGCGCAATCCGTGATCGTCAGCAAAGCCATTGATATAGGCTAAAATCTGCTTTTGCTTAGCCCATTTGAAATCCCACGTCGGGTTCGGCGCGAAGGAATAGCTATAGAGCGCACTCGGCACGTCGCATTCCGCACCGGGATAGGTGTTTTCACGCCACGTTCCGCCAATAGCGTCCGCCTTTTCTAGCAGGATAAAATCGTCCTGCCCGCGCTCTCTCAACTTCGCGCCGAGACCAAGCCCCGCAAAGCCTGTCCCAATAATGATCGTCTCAAAGCGCTCCGGCCCCATAGGCCCGTCTCCCCGTTGCAGCCCGCGGCTGTCTGACTCACGGGCTAGGGGGCCGCCTCCCGACTGTCAAACAGACCCACGCATCATCACGCTGAGGAAGAAAGGCGGAAATGGCATCCAAGATCAGCGCAATAAAAAAGGCGCGCCAATTGGCACGCCTTTTTACAAATAGATGTTCAAATGATCAGCTCGGAGGCGCGACGCGCAGCGAGGCAGTCGCGGCTGGGCGTTCGCGGAACGGAAAGCGGTAGAAGATATGACTACCGACCTGAGCAGTCTTTTTCAAAGAGCCAGACCAATGCGGATCGATTTGGGTCGTGTGATAATGTGTTGAACGCCCGACAAGGCCCCGCGGTGATTCTGTTAATACATACCGCGCAACGTTTTCAGAACGATCCCAAGACTTCCCTTTAGGTGACCGATCCATTGATCCGTCACAGGTAAAGCTAAACTGACACCCTGTTGTGCGTTCAGAGCCTTGATACACAACACCACAAATCGAATCTGGGAAGTGTTTCGAAAAGACTCGGTTTTGGATAACCTGCGCAACAGCGATTTGCCCGGAACGGCTCTCGGAGCGCGCTTCATAGTAAATCGCTTCGGCGAGGCAATTGGCTTCACGCATCGTCGCATGGCTCTGCTTACGAAGAACAGATGTGTCTTGATCAACCGCACTCAGGTCATAAGTGACGCGTTGAAGCGGCGTTTCGCCTAATGAATCGGGGCCATAGAGGTCGACGAGACGGCGAATAGATGCGCTGTCTGTGTCGGGTTCCGGCATATTTCGGAAGTCCATCGCAGTCTGGGTCATAACGACCTCAACACGCTGATTGGATGCCTTATCGGCAGCCGCAGGTAAAGCAAGAGCGCCCGCGGCAACAGCCACGAGGCCAGTGACCCATCCTGCAAAAATTTGTCGCTTCGGTCTCATACCGTTGCTCCTTTCTCTCATCCCGTCGTCTCTGCAAGTGCTGCGCCTGAATGGCGGCGCGCATTCATGAAGATGAACGTCGAGTGTGGCGCGTTCGCCACGGTGCATTTTTGATGTAAGGTTAAAGTTAATTTATAGCCTGCATCCCGCAGGGCCGCCAAACTATCACTGGCGGTCGATAACTGTTCGATGAGCACTACGTAGCGCAAGGCCACCCCTTTTACAAGAGATGGCAAAATCACTAGAAAGTCATGACTAAAACGGCGTTTTTCGCCTGTTTTATGCGCTTTTGGCACGAATCGCAGCTTGCGCGGCGGCCAGTCGGGCAATTGGGACCCGATAAGGCGAACAGGATACATAGTTAAGACCGACTCGCTGGCAGAAATCGATTGAGGCGGGATCACCGCCATGTTCTCCGCAAATGCCCAGCTTCAAACCCGGTTTCGTCGCCCGGCCGCGTTCTGCCGCAATACGGATCAAGTCACCGACGCCGTCTTGGTCCAGAGTCACAAACGGATCTTTGTCCATAATCCCCGCCCGCACATAATCCGGCAGGAACTTACCTGCGTCATCGCGAGAAAGGCCATAGGTCGTTTGCGTCAAATCATTCGTGCCGAAGCTGAAAAACGCCGCAAATTCTGCAACCCGATCAGCCCGTAGTGCGGCCCGGGGCAATTCGATCATCGTGCCGACCGTATAATCCGAAACGCCAATATCAGCCGCGACAGCGTCGATATGCGCTTTGAGCAATTCGACTTCCTTCTCGCTACTGATCAGCGGGATCATGATTTCTGCAATCGGGTTAATGCCATTCTCTTTCTGCACCAACGCTTGGGCTTCCAAAATCGCGCGTGCCTGCATTTCATAGATTTCCGGGTAGGAAATTCCGAGGCGACAACCGCGATGGCCGAGCATCGGATTGGTTTCCGCCAATTCCCGCGCCCGCGCCATCAGCTCACTGGCAGGCAAGTTCAAGGTTTCCGCCAACGCCTCGATATCCGCTTCAGCATGCGGCAGGAATTCGTGCAAAGGTGGGTCCAGCAAACGAATGGTGCATGGGCGACCTTCCATGATCCGGAAGATGGCCGCGAAGTCTTCGCGTTGAACCGGTAGGATTTTCGCCAACGCATCGCGACGAGCCTCTTCATTATTTGCCAAAATCATCTCGCGGAAATGCGCGAGACGGTCAGCTTCGAAGAACATATGCTCCGTCCGGCACAGGCCAATGCCTTCCGCGCCGAAATCGCGGGCGGTTTGAACATCCAATGGTGTTTCCGCATTCGTACGCACAGCCATCGTCCGAGCCTCATCGGCCCATTGCATCACCTTCGCAAAATCACCGGACATTTCAGGCTGGATCATTGCGACTTCGCCTGCAAACACTTGCCCTGTTGCGCCGTCGACGGTGACGATGTCGCCTGCCTTTACAATGCGGCCTGCGCAGGTGAACTGCCCGGCGGCGTAATCAATCCGGATCGTGCCCGCGCCAGAGACGCAGGGCGTGCCCATACCGCGCGCCACCACAGCGGCGTGTGACGTCATACCGCCGCGCGCCGTCACGATCGCTTCCGCCGCATGCATGCCGTGAATGTCTTCAGGGGAAGTTTCGACGCGCACCAAAATGACCTTATGGCCTGCTTTTGCCATCAATTCGGCTTCGTCAGACGAAAACACAACTTCTCCAATGGCTGCGCCCGGTGATGCCGGAAGGCCGCTTGCGATCAAATCGCGAGCGGCATTCGGATCTAGCGTCGGGTGCAACAATTGATCGAGCGCGAGCGGTTCAATCCGCATCAACGCTTCATCCTGTTTGATCGAGCCATCTTCGGCCATATCGACCGCGATCTTGATTGCTGCGCGCGCCGTGCGTTTGCCCGTCCGGGTTTGCAGCATCCAGAGCATGCCGCGTTCGACCGTAAATTCGATATCCTGCATGTCGCGGTAATGGCCTTCGAGCCGCACGAAGACATCGGCGAGCTGGGCGTAAACCTCTGGCATCGCTTCTTCCATCGACGGCGCTTTATCGCCCATCTCAACGCGCGCCTCTTTCGTCAGTGTTTGCGGCGTGCGGATCCCCGCCACGACATCTTCGCCCTGCGCATTGATAAGAAATTCGCCGTAATAGCGGTTGTCGCCCGTGCTCGGGTCACGGGTAAAGGCAACCCCTGTGGCCGATGTATCGCCCATGTTACCGAACACCATGGCCTGTACATTGACGGCCGTGCCCCAAGCCGCAGGAATATCATTGAGATTGCGGTAAACGACCGCGCGGTCGTTCATCCAACTGCCAAACACGGCATCCACAGCGCCTTTGAGCTGCTCGCGCGCATCTTGCGGGAAGTCCCGACCGAGCGCATCGCGCACAGCGGCTTTATATTTGCCAATCACGCCTTCCCAATCAGACGCCGTCATTTGCGTGTCGAGATTATAGCCCGCGTCGAGCTTGGCATCTTCGAGAATATCCTCGAACGTATGGTGGTGCACGCCCATCACAACGTCAGAATACATAGTGATGAAGCGGCGGTAGCTATCGAGCGCAAAGCGGCGATCCCCGGAGAGTTTCGCAAGGCCATCAACAGTTTCGTCATTTAGGCCCAAATTCAGGACCGTATCCATCATCCCCGGCATCGAGGCACGCGCGCCGGAGCGCACAGAGACGAGGAGCGGATTGACCGCATCGCCAAACGTTTTACCCGTCAATTCTTCAATATGCGTCAGGCCGGTTTCAATCTGTGCGTCCATATCATCAGGATATTTTTCGCCGTGATCGTAGTAATAGGTGCAGACGTCCGTCGTGAGCGTGAACCCCGGAGGAACCGGCAGGCCAAGGCTCGCCATTTCGGCCAAGTTAGCCCCTTTGCCTCCCAGCAAGTTTTTCATCGAGGTATCACCCTCCGATGTTCCGCCGCCAAATTTGTAAACCCACTGGCTCATCTATTCAGTCCTTCGTCCTTGCGCCCCGGTTTTGACCCCGAGTTATTACACTCTGCCAATAGGCATGACCTGCATCACTGCAAGCCTGACAACGTTGTCAGGCCGTGACTGTTGTCATCACGGTGAATTACCCATCAAGACGTGAGAAATCGGCGATCCGGTGGAATGTGTCGACCACAGCCGATAATAAAGCCAACCGCCGCGTGCGTTCGTCCGGGTTATCGGAGTTGACGACGACGTCTTCAAAGAACGCGTCAATCGGTTCGCGGAGATCGGCGAGGGCGGACAGAGCCGCCGGATAATCGCTGGATTGGAGAGCCGTATTGATGGACGGGCGTGTGTTGGACAGGGCTTTGGCGAGGGTTTGGGCTTCAGGCGCCGTAAACACCTCAACTCCGCTCATCCCAAACTTGATTTGGGGTCCAGATTGAGTGTCACGCGAACCGTCAGCTGGATCTAAGGACGCGCTTGCGCGGTCCTGTTCGCCGGGATGAGCGGGAGGTTTGGGGGAATTCTTCTTCTGCTCCGCCCGCAAAATATTCGCCGCACGCTTATAGCCTTGGACCAGGTTCTCACCGTCAGGATTGGAGAGAAACGCGCCGAGCGCTTCGACCCGTTGCGAAATCGCCAGCAGATCGTCGCCGCCCTGCGCGATCACTGCATCGATCACGTCGTGGCGCTGGCCTTGGTCACGGAGGTAGACGCGGAGGCGGTCGAGGAGGAAGGCAATTAAATTTTCTACTTTGTGAGTCGAAGCCAGTTTAGCCTGCTGCTCTAATTTGAAATGATCAGAACCCATCTGAACGTCAACATTTGCCTTGCCCTCGTCTTTTGCAACAAGTGCTATAGAAGCCAGTTCCGCAAACTTTTGATTCTCTGCCTCTATCCTCATCCCGAAAATCAGTTGGGACATGAATTTATTGGCTATTCCGTTTAGATCAAGAGTGGTCGATCCATCAAATACTAGCCTGACAACCCCCAACGCCGCGCGCCGCAACGCAAACGGGTCTTTGCTTCCCGTCGGTTTCTCATCAATCGCCCAGAAACCCACCAACGTATCGATCTTATCGGCCAGAGCCACAGACACCGCGACCGGGTTGGTCGGCACAGCGTCGCTTGGGCCTTGGGGTTTGTAGTGGTCTTCAATCGCAACGGCGATGTCGGCATTGCCGCCTTCCGCCTCATACATCCAACGCCCGACTTGGCCTTGGAGGGACGTCGCTTCGATCACAGTCTGTGTCACAAGATCGCATTTCGCGAGCTTGGCTGCGCGTTCGGCGACATCTGGATCAGCGCCGACATGCGGCGCGATTTCGCGGGCCAGCGCCGCCACACGGTCCGCTTTGTCCCGCACGGAGCCGAGCTTCTTATGAAACACGACCTCATCCAACTGATCATAATAGTCGATCAGGTTTTTCTGACGGTCTTGCTGTTGGAAGAAACGGGCGTCGGACAAGCGCGCGGAGATAACTTTGGCATTCCCGGCTTTGATCGTCGCGCCCGCGTCCGGCGTTTCTAAGTTCGCCATAATCACGAAATTCGGCGCGAGTTTACCGTCTTTCCCGCGAACGGTGAACGTCTTCTGATGGCTTTTAAGCGTCAGGCGAATGACTTCGTCCGGCAGTTCCAAAAAGTCAGGGTCCATATCGCCGAGCAGCGCGACCGGCCATTCGACCAGCCCGGTCACTTCGTCAAGCAGACCCGCATCTTCGACCAGTTCCAGCCCGGCGTCCGCGCAGACGGATTTGGCTTGGTCCAACACGCTCGCTTGCCTTACGGCGCGGTCGATCATGACATGGCCATCATTTTCTAATGTGGTGCGGTAATCTGCAAGGCCCGCAACCTCGAACGGTCCCGGCCCCATCTGGCGGTGGCCGTGAACGATGGCGTCAGATGTGATCCCGCCGACGGTGATACCGTCCAAGCTCTGCCCATCCAGCAGCACGGTCAACCCGCGCAAGGGTCGGACCCAACGGAAATCCATATCGCCGGACTTCATCGATTTCGGCCACGAAAAGTCGGTCATGACAGCCGGGATCAGATCGGCGAGCACAGCTGCCGTATCGCGACCTTCGCTCTGGATGACGGCGACGTAATACTCGCCCTTTTTATCGCTGCGTGTTTCGGCTTGGGATATATCGGTAATCCCAGCTCCGCGCATAAAACCTTCAAGCGCGCGTTCAGGAGAACCGATACGCGGACCCTTGCGCTCTTCGGACACATCGGGCGAGCGCAGTTCAACATCCGTTACATAGGTCAGTCGTCGCGGACCTGTCAGCGCATAGCTATCGGTTGGCGTCAGGCCCGCGGCTTTCAGCCCGGTATCCATCGCTTTGACGAGATCAGTACCTGCCCGGACTTGCATCCGCGCCGGAATTTCTTCGGAGAAAATTTCAAAGAGGAGTTCGGCCATTAGTTGACGCAGCTCCCGATCATCGCAGACACAACATCGGTTTCTTCGCCGTTCTGGATCAGGCGTAATTCACCAATCCCATTGTCTGCGCTCGCTCGCACTTGCCAGCGCAGATAATCAATCACTTCATAGGTCACATCGAATGTGTCGTCAGACAGGTCTGGCACTTCCTTTGGGACCAGCTTGATCGTTTCACCCTTAAAACGGGTGACGGCGATATAGTCGAGGTTGCCCTCGTAAGTCGCAAAGACGACCGCATTATCATCACCCTCAGCACTCTCAGCGGTCCGAAAGACGCACCCAGGTTTTTCAATCGTGGCGAGAGACAAGGTCTCGAATGTGCCTATCATTTCAGCGGACGTTGGACGACTACAGGCTGACAGGGCTGTAAGCCCTGCAATGACGGCTACAGGCAGTAAAGCTCTGATATTCATGCTGTCGCTCCATCGGCACGTGACTTTTCGCCGTCGACCCAACTTTCCGCGCACCCTTTAGCCAAGTCTCTCACCCGCTTGATATATTCCTGTCTTTGCGTCGGAGACACGACACCGCGCGCATCGAGAATATTGAAATTATGTGACGCTTTGAGCGCATGTTCATAAGCGGGCAGCGGCAAGGGCGTATCAAGCGCGAGCAAGGCTTTGCATTCGGCCTCGGCCATGCGGAACCGCTCGAGCACATTGGTCGTATCGGCATGTTCAAAATTATAGGCGCTTTGCTCAACTTCGTTCTGATGAAACACATCGCCGTATGTCAGGCTATGCGGCGTTCCGGGCGCGTTGAACGGCAGATCATAGACATTGTCGACGCCGAAGACATACATTGCCAAGCGTTCAAGACCGTAGGTGAGCTCACCTGAGACCAGATCAACGTCGAGCCCGCCGACTTGTTGGAAATACGTATATTGGCTGACTTCCATGCCGTCGCACCAGACTTCCCAACCGAGTCCCCATGCGCCGACGGTCGGGTTTTCCCAATCATCTTCGACAAAACGAATATCGTGCAGGGTGCGGTCGATGCCGATGGCGTCGAGACTGCCGAGGTAGAGGTCCTGCAGATTGACCGGGTTCGGCTTCATGATGACTTGGAATTGGTAGTAATGCTGCAAACGGTTCGGGTTTTCACCGTAACGGCCATCCGCCGGGCGGCGCGACGGCTGCACATAGGCGACGTTCCACGGCTTTGGCCCGAGTGAGCGTAGCACCGTTGCCGGGTGGAGCGTACCGGCCCCGACTTCCGTGTCAAAGGGCTGCAAGATCGCGCAGCCTTGCTGCGACCAATAGATCTGCAGGGCGAGGATGAAATCCTGAAAGGACGCGGGTTTAGCGACAGTCTTCGTCATGGTCGCGGCTTTAGCCGCTTACGCGCGAAGTTCAACCATAATGGCCTGTATCGCGGTGGGTTTCGGCTTAACGTTCCAGTTCGTTCTCAATCCCCGCATCCGTCAACGCCGCGCGGGCATCTTCGGCGTCATCTCTCAGAACCATCAGCCGTTTTGGGATCATAATTCCGGGCTCCAGCACACTCATATTCTGGTCCATCACGAAACATTCGATGTCCGCATCGCGCAGAACGGCCTCAGCAAAGGATAATGTGGCGGAGTTCGTCGTGATAATAAGTGCGATCATGGGATTTATGTTGTCCTGCCGCGACAAAAATACAAGCCTGCCGTTCGACACGCCTTTCTCACTTGTGCGAGAGCGGATGCCCTCCTACTTACGCCCCAGAACAAAGGATCCCGCTTTGACCGCTCCGGCACAGATTCAACGCGACAACGCGCTTTCCCCGGCCCAACACCTCTGGGGCCTCTGCAAAGACGATATGGCCGCAGTTGACGCGCTGATCGTCAAGCGGATGCATTCGCCTGTTGGCATGATCCCCGATCTCGCGCAGCATTTAGTCGGCGCTGGCGGAAAACGACTTCGCCCCCTGCTCACGGTCGCGACGGCGCAGCTGTGCGGATATGAGGGAACAGCACATCATAACTTAGCTGCGGCGGTCGAGTTCATTCACTCTGCGACACTTTTGCACGACGATGTCGTCGACGAATCAGATTTACGCCGCGGCAAGAAGCCCGCGAACCTCATTTGGGGCAATAGCGCCTCGATTCTGGTTGGAGACTTCCTCTTCGCGCGCGCGTTCAACCTCATGGTTGAAACTGGATCGATGGAAGCCCTAGGCATTCTTTCCAATGCCGCCTCCGTTATTGCCGAAGGTGAAGTGCAGCAGCTCGCGAGCTTACGCAATATCGCCATGACAGAAGCCGACTATATGAGCGTGATCGAAGCGAAAACGGCCGCCTTATTCGCTGCTGCGACCGAAGTTTCTCCTGTTATCGCCGAACAAGACGCAGATAAGCGCGCGGCCCTACGCGATTACGGTATGAAACTCGGCCTTGCCTTCCAGCTTATCGATGATGCGCTGGATTATGATGGACAGCAAAGTGCACTTGGCAAATCCCTCGGTGATGATTTCCGTGAAGGTAAAATGACCCTACCCGTTATCCGCGCGCTCGGGAAAGCGACCGAAGCCGAAACCGCCTTCTGGCGTAAAGTCATTGTTGAGCGCGAACAAGACGATCTGGACTTACAACGCGCGATCTCGATTCTGAAACGCACTGACGCGCTGGAAGAAACCATTCAAATGGCACGACGTTTTTCCGTCGAAGCAATTGAAGCAATGGATGTTTTTGAAGCGTCGCCGCTCCGAGACTGTCTGCAAAACCTCGCCGCCTACGTCGTGTCGCGTGCGTCCTAAAATGGCCCTGCGCTAATCCGGTAGAGTTGTTGAGCGCACAAGGTAAAGACAGACGAATATTCCAACAATTAGGCCAAACGCCGACAGCGACCCGAGTATTCCGTGATCAAAGGCTTCATGAACCAAGGTGGCCATAAGCGCCGCCATAATGCCATAGATCAATGAGATCGTGACGTGATTGCCGCGATAGCGCGCCCAGCGTTGATAAATATGCGTGTTGTGCGGCGCGAGCAGCGCGATTCCCTTGAGGGGTTTGCGGATGAGCGTCAAAAGCACATCTGTCAGCAGCGGTAAAATCAGCAGCGGGCCTGCATAGAGCAAGCGCAGTTCGGGCTGTTCGTAGACGAGGAATAAAACGGCCCCGCCGTAGAGAAACGCGGCACTGAGCGATCCACAATCGCCTGAAAAAACGGCCGCTTTAACGCGTAAATTATACGGCAAAAAGCCCAGTAAACTGGCCGTTAGTGACATGGCGATCAGCGCTGTCACCGGTGCGCCAACTTTCAACGCCAAGGCACAAAGCGCCGCGCTAGCGATGGCCATAGAGAGCCCGAACAATCCGTTTATCCCATCGATGAAATTGGCAGCATTCGTTACAGTAAAGAGCCACAACGCCGAGCCCGCCAATCCGACCCCCCAGACCAAATAGAGATGATCCATTGCAAAGGGCAGCCTCGTAATCGGTCCAACTGCTAACGCCCCAAAGATCGAAATCAGAAGGATCAATCCAAACTTCACCTTTGATGAGACTACATAGCGGTCATCGAGTAAGCCCAGAAAGCCAACGGCAAAAGTCAACGACAGTAACGTTGCCAGCTTCTGCGCGCTTCCTGGTTGGGACAATAAATGATCCTGATAAAATAACCCTGCCAATAAGAGCGCCGCGCCAATCCCCGCCACGATCCCAAGTCCGCCCCCTGTCGGTGTCACGCGCGCATGGCTGGAGCGATGATCGGGAATATCGCCGAGGCCGCCCCATGTGGCGAAGCCCGTGACGGCGAGTGAGACAAAAAAGGCGACCCCGGCGACCTGTAAGGCCATGAGACTATCGAGCGGCATCAGATTGGATCTCCCAGCCGAGTGGCAACAGCCCACCATCCGTATTGGGACAGGATATCGGCAGCGCGTGTAGCCGCGGCGTCATTGGAAAACAGACCAAAACAGGTGGCGCCAGACCCACTCATGCGCGCCAGATCACACTCAGGCTGCGCCCGCAACATCGTCAGGACGGCGCCAATTTCTGGGGCTTCGACAATCGCCGGGGCTTCAAGATCATTCGTCCCAGACAAAGCGCGCTCTAACAGACCGCCCTCTCGCGCCGTTAGTCGAGGCACCTCAGGGGGGTGACGGCTATCATAGGCGCGGAAAATATCGCTTGTGCTGACCGGAACACCCGGATTGACCAGAACGGCAGGTAATAGTCCAAGGTTTGGCACTGGGCTGACTTGGTCCCCTATCCCCTCCATCATTGATGTTTGCGACAATCGACAGACCGGAATATCAGCGCCCAAAGTCGCATCGTCAACCCGCTCATACGGGTCAAACATCCGTAAAATAGCAGCCGCGTTCGCGGACCCACCGCCCAGACCCGACGAAACCGGAAGCCGCTTTGTCAAATGTACAGATTGGGGCGGCGCACCACATTGTCTCAGCGCTTTTAAGATCAAATTATCCGGACCCGCCGTCAAGCCTGACCCGAAAGGCCCGCCTATTATAAGCTTGTCTTCGGTGGCAGGCTCGACCGTGATTTCGTCTCCAATGTCAGCGAACACGACAAGACTTTCGACGGGATGATAGTCCGACCACCGTCCAGATGTAATCGGAGCCCCGACGTGAAGCGTAAGGTTGACCTTAGCCCTGCAAAGCATCCTCAACGTCCCTTAGGACGCAGGAACAGCGTTAGGTCCCGCATCAAGCTTAGCTTGAATGGCCGCAATTTCATCCTCGGTCGGATCAAATTCCAGCGCTCGTTTCCACTGATAGGTGGCTTCACGCTTACGGCCAACGCGCCAATAAGCATCCCCCAAATGGTCGATTATTGTGGCTGAATAGGGTGTCAGGACAACGGCGTTTTCGAGATGTTTCTTGGCCTCACCATATTGGCCCAGTTTGTAATGCGCCCACCCCAAACTATCAACGATAGCCCCGGAATTTGGTTCTAAAGCAACAGCTTTTTCGATCATTTCGAAGGCTCGCGTCAGGTTTTCGCCCCGATCCACCCAAGTGTAACCGAGATAGTTGAGCGTATCTGTATCGTCCGGTTTATAATCCAATACCTGTAGAAAGTCGGCTTCGGCTTCATCCCAGCGCTCAAGCCGCTCATAAATAATACCACGGAGGCGCAACGGCTCCGGATTAGCGCTCAGTTCGGCTTCGGACAGACTCTCGACTAATTCCGTATAAAATGGCAATGCCTCATCCCAATTTTCTCGGAAAAACCGCGCGCGTCCAAGCGCTTCGCGTGTGAAGTAAGATGGATGCGTGTCTGAAAGTTCTTCGAGAATTGCGATCGCCGTGTCGTCCCGCTCTTCATCAAACAACTGATTGGCCAGCCCCATGCGCGCATTGACGTAATAGGGGCTTCCATCGCCAACCGAGTCATAAAGCGCGATGATTTCACTGCGTGTGACTGAATCCATCTCAGGATGTGTTTCTTCTAACAATCCTGCCAGCCAGATCGCGGCCCGGTCAAAATCAGGGTCAATCCACCGTGCAAAACGCAGGAACGTTTCCGCCCCATCGACAGATTGGTTGCGGACAAAAAACGCAAATGACGGATCCGTTAGCCCTCGCGCAGCCTCGGCACGTTCCGAGAGTTTTGGTAGACGCTTATCCGCTTGCAAGCGGTCCAAATACGCCCCAGCTGGACCAATCTCAGCCGCCGCATTCTCATCAACCATTTCCTCTAATCGGGCAATGGCCGCCTCTTTCATCTTATTCGAGGCTTCGAACCGGGCCCGCGCGAGGCTATATTCCAATTGCGCAATACCGCTCGCTTCAACCGTGTCAAACATGGCGTTGGCAGCATCGACATTGCCACGCCGCGCTTCCATTTTCGCGATCTGAAGCTCGCCTAATGCTTTGAAATAGCCACTATCATTCATAGAAATGAAAGTCTTTCGCGCCGCTTCATATTTTCCTTCATCGACTTGCGTCCATCCAAGCAAAATTTTCAACGCTAGACCCATCGTGAAGTCAGCAGTCGGATCCGTCGCATATTTACGGACGCGCGCCGTCCGGCCCTTGGAAAAAGCATCAACAGCGAGGACAGCGCGGGCCATACTTTCTGTTTTATCCTGATTATAAAGACGCTCAGCCGTATCCTTCGCAAGCTTCAGGTCATCGGAGAACAGGGCCGAATAAAGCGCCAAGCGACCCAGCCGCTTGTCGTCAGGGGCCAGTAAAAACGCATCTTGAAAAAACTTGGACTGCGCTCTCGGATCACTAAGATAGCGCGCGTAGCTGCCAGACAGATAGTCGCCCAGCATACGGGCTCGCTGCTCATCAACCGCCGTGTCGGCGGCCATAGATTGGCCAAACGGAACAATGAGGAGAGCCGCAGTGAGAAGAAGAGCGCGAAAGTTCATAAAGTGGCCCTAGCAGGATCAGTCACGGCCCAACAGGGCGCGTGACTTTACGTTTCGGTCAGACAAATAGACCAGAATAACTACATGCCCGCGTAATTTGGGCCGCCGCCACCTTCAGGGACAGTCCAGAGAATATTCTCGGACGGATCTTTAATATCACAGGTTTTGCAGTGAATGCAGTTTTGCGCATTGATGACGAATTTAGGATCTTTGCCTTCTTCGACCACAACTTCGTAAACGCCAGCCGGACAATAACGCTGTGCGGGCTCGTCAAAGATTGGCAGATTGACATCAATCGGGATGCTCGCGTCGATTAGCTTAAGGTGACTCGGCTGGTTTTCGCCGTGGTAAGTGTTGGTGAAGCTAACACTCGTCAAACGGTCAAACGACAGAATGCCATCCGGCTTTGGATAATCGATCGGCTTGTGATCTTTCGCCGTCCCTGTCGATTTCGCATCGTTTTTACAATGTGACAGCGTTCCAAACGGGCTGAATTTAAAGAGGGTCTGACACCACATATCCATACCACCCAGAACCATGCCGCCTAAGAATGGACCAAACCGACCATTAAGCGCGGCGACATTACGCACAGGTTTCAAATCTGCACCAATCTCGCCCTCATGAATCTCGCGGTCATAATCGGCCAACGTATCACCCGACCGGCCCGCTTTAATCGCCGCGTCAGCAGCCTCAGCCGCCGCAACGCCGGATAGCATCGCGTTATGGTTCCCTTTGATCCGCGGCAGGTTCACAAGACCAACGGAACAGCCCAGTAAGGCTCCCCCGGGGAACGCAGCCTGCGGAAGGGACTGATATCCCCCTTTCGTCACCACACGCGCGCCGTAAGAGATGCGTTTCCCACCTTCAAGAACAGCCGCAATATCCGGATGATGCTTCCAGCGCTGGAACTCCATATACGGATAAACATGCGGGTTTTCATAATTCAGGTCGACGATCATGCCGAGATAGACCTGATTATTTTCAGCATGGTAAAGGAATGATCCCCCGCCGCGTTTCATGCTAAGCGGCCACCCTGCAGAGTGATAGACTTTACCCACTTCATGATTTTCGGGCTTCACTTCCCAGACTTCTTTCATGCCGAGACCGAATTTCTGTGGGTCGACGCCATCACGCAATCCGTAAGTCGCCATCGCGATTTGAGAGAGCGATCCTCGTGCGCCTTCAGCGAGAAAGACATATTTGCCGTGCAGCTCCATCCCGGGTTCATAATTCGGGCCTTTAGAGCCGTCCTTTTCATAGCCAAACTCTCCCGCGACCACGCCTTTGAGGCTCCCATCTTCGTGGTAGATCAACTCAGAGCAGGACATGCCGGGAAAGATTTCAACGCCGAGCGCTTCGGCCTGATCGCCCATCCAGCGCGCAACGGCGCCCATCGAGACAATATATTTTCCGTGATTACTCATCAACGGCGGCATGACAATGTTCGGCACGCGGATAGAGCCCGCCTTGCCCAAAACCGTCAAATGATCAGATGTCACTTCCTGTTTCACCGGGCAGGAGGGATCATCACGGAAGTTCGGGAATATTTTTTCCAAACCGACTATATCGAGCACCGCACCGGACAAGATATGCGCGCCGACTTCAGACCCTTTTTCCAATAAAACGACGGACGTTTCTGGATTAAGCTGCTTTAATCGGATCGCCGCTGCGAGGCCTGCCGGGCCTGCGCCCACGATAACCACATCATATTCCATGCTTTCGCGATCAATGGGATCGTTTGTCTCGCTTAAGTCGTTACTATCCATGAAAATGACCATTCCGCATAATTTTTGTTTTGCTTTTCGTTGCACGGACTACTGCGTAAAAGGCCGCTCGACAAGCTACGCTGTGACACACCTAAAAGGACTTTCATGACTTCCGAACCCATCCAGCCGCCAAAGTTCCCCCTTGGTTGGGAAGAATGGATTGCTTTGCCCGATCTCAGCTTGCCTGCGATCAAGGCAAAGGTCGATACGGGCGCGAGAACATCCGCCCTTCATGCTGTTCGTGTCGAACCTTTCGGCTCCGAAGCGAAGCCGCAAGTGCGCTTTATCATGCATCCCGATCCAGAAGATCCATCAATTGAAGTCGTCTGTTCAGCACGCGTGAAAGATAAGCGCATGGTGACATCGTCTAATGGGCATACGGAACTCCGCTATGTCATCGAATCGATGGCTCAGATTGGCGATAAAGTGATGCCGATTGAAATCAGCCTCACCAACCGCGAAACCATGGGCTACCGGATGCTGTTGGGTCGCTCTGCGATTACGGACGATATGAGCGTGCGCCCAACAGAGAGCTTTTTGCAAGCCCCCCTTTCCTATTCAGTCTATAAGAAACGACGCAAATCCGCGGTTCAACACCGTCCACTCCGGATTGGCATTTTAACGCAAAGTCCGCACAATTACTCCAACAAGCGGATGATCGAAGCCGCCGAAGCCCGCGGACACACGATTGAAACAATCTACACATCGCGCTGCTACATGGCGATCAACGGTCATAAGCCGGAAGTCCATTATAAGGGCAAGCCGCTCGACCGTTACGATGCCATCATTCCCCGGATTGGGGCGTCATTGACATTTTATGGCATGGCCGTTGTTCGCCAGTTCGAAGCGATGGGCGTCTATGTTCTCAACACGGCGGACGCGATCGGGAAATCCCGCGACAAGCTCTTGGCGCACCAGCTGCTCGCCAGACACGGCCTAGGGATGCCAACGACAGCCTTCGCCAAGAGTGGACGCGATACGAAGGATATTCTTGATCTTGTTGGCGGCAGTCCTGCCGTGGTGAAATTGCTCGAATCAACTCAGGGTCGCGGCGTTGTTCTGGCCGAAACGCGCAAATCAGCCTCGGCACTGATCGACGCATTTCGGGGTTTAAACGCACATTTTTTGGTTCAAGAATTCGTCAAAGAGGCCGCGGGTAGCGATATTCGTGCGTTTGTCGTCAATGGCAAAGTCGTGGGGTCAATGATGCGCACGGCGGCGCCTGGTGATTTTCGGTCCAATGTCCATCAAGGCGGAAGCGTCAAAATGGTGAAACTCACCAAAGACGAACGCCGCGCCGCTATTCGCGCGGCGAAAATCCTGCGGCTTGATGTCTCTGGGGTTGATATTCTGCGTTCCGATTCGGGGCCGAAGATCCTCGAAGTGAACTCCTCACCTGGCCTGCAAGGGATTGAAGAAGCCACTAAGAAGGATGTCGCCGGTGCGATCATTGAATGTATCGAGGCCAATGTCCCGACCATCTACCGCGTCAGCCAGCGGGGCTGATATGACAGTGTTAGGGGTCTTGTCGAAAATGCGCTGGATAGTTAGGGCGAGGTCATGAGCTTTGCCCAATCTATCCTCCAAATCATCTCCATGGTCCTCAGCGCGATCAGCTTTTTGCTGATCATTGAGATCATCATGTCTTATCTCTTTATGTTTGGAATATTGAAGCCCACGGGCGGGATGGCCTCGCAAATTTATAATTCGCTTCGGGCCTTTAATGCGCCGATCCTCAAGCCCTTCCGTGATCTCCAAGCGAAGATCATGCCGCAAATGCAGCAGATTGATTTGTCCTATATCTTCGCATTGATCGCGATCTGGTGGATCCAAGCTTGGCTAATCGGCCAGTTCTTATGGAACTTACTGGGTTAGTCCTGAAGACCGAATGATATATGCGCCAGCCTGCTTTGCTCAGTGGCGTTTTTAAAACCCTGTCTTGGACAGAGTTTTTTTATGAGACACGCAGACCCGTAAAGCTGGTGCGGCACGAGTGACATGAACAGCTGCCCCGCGTTACGAACATGGTGCTCGACCAGCTAAGCGAATGCTGCCGATACGCAGTCGGCGAGCCATGTCTTAGCAATTGCGCCATGGCTCTCAAGCCAAATCAGGTCGCGTCTTTGTCCTCGGGTTGACCATCCATGAGATCATCAAATCGTCGGGCCAAGTCACTGTTAGGCTCTTCCCCGTCATCACCCTCTTCAGGAGCGGCGAGACGCAAGGGTTCTGATTTCGCCTCAGGAATCGGACGACGGATTGCATCTTGGCGTTCCGCGCGAGGATGCACGAGTTCACCCGTGTCACCGAAAGAAAAGACCAACCGCCGCCAATCCTGCGACTCATAAGCAAAGCCCGGCCCTTCGGGATCAAGATCAGACCAATCCCGCTCGTGCGGGGCCGTCGCGGCGCGCTCAGTCCACATACCGGCATCGGTCGGGTTCCCCAAAGCGCGTTCGGCCTCTGAGGCCAGCAGACAGAGGCGCGCCGTTGGCTCTTCCTCATCCAAAATTTGGGACAAGAGCGACAAGGCATCGACCGGACGACCGGATCGTAAATGATGCGAAATCATCAGCAATCTAGCTTCCCGATCATCAGGATCAGATGCAATAAACCGTTCCAATCGCTTCGTCCGGGTTGCATCGCTTTCGCCGGGATACAGGTCGAAATAGGCGATCGAAATCGCCGGATGCGGCGCTGTTTTCCACGCTTTCTCGAGGAGACTCGCCGCTTTCTTTTGTCCGCCTGTTCGTGCCAACTCATAAGCCGCAATGGCAACCGCGGGCGCAAAATCAGAGGCATCTTTCAACGCTGCTTGGGATAGCTCCAGCGCCTTATCATGCTGTCCATTATCTAACCAGAAATCGGCTTCCGCCGTTAACAAAACAGCCCGCCGACGATTGAAAATGTCCCCGGACAAATGTTTAGCGGCCCGACCCTTTTCCAAAACGTCGCGCGCTTCGGTCCAGCGGTAATCCGCCACCAATGCCTTAAACAGCGTATCAAAGGCCCAGCGCGCTTGAACATTTTGGTCAAACGCTTCGCGTGCCGCTTCGACAGCACCCGGTAGATCGCCTTTCGCTAATTTCGCCTGCGCCAAGCCCCGCTGCGCGGTTGGGCGTGTCTTTGGACTGTCAAGCATGGCCGAATAATGGACAATGGCTTCGTCTTGATCGCCGCAAGCCTCCGCCGCCGTTGCACTGATAATATGGCCAAGGTCTGTTGACCCCGCCAAATCGCGCACACGCGCCGAGGCCTTGCGGGCGCGGTCCATATCGCCCTCGGCGCCCGCGATGAGCGCTTCTTCCATGGCGTCAATCGCACGATTGCGTCTACGCATTCCAACGCCAGATTTAAGCCGCCGCGGCAGTCGCCATATCCACAGCAATACTGACCACAAGGTAATTGTTCCGACCATCAAAAGGGTACCGAGGAAGATCACAGCCTGCCAGCTCATTTCCAAATCAGGAAAGGCGATTGGCCACGTTGTCCCTGAGCTACTGAGCGTCAGCATCGCATCATCGCCGATATAGAGCATCGCTCCGGCCAATATTGCAACGAACAGCAGGAAGGTGATGATATATTTAGCCATTAAAGGGCCTCTTCCATATTGGCGCGCCAAGCCCGCGCGAGCGAACGAATTTGCTGCGGTAAACGATCAAACTTAGCTAAAGCGGCGCGGGGCTTACCATCAGCCAAATCAGCTTCAATGCCACTAATCAGAACATCTGGAGCGTTTGACCCCCGCACGCGAACATGGCGTGAAAATGTCCGGCGAACAAAGCCAGTTCCGCCCAGCTCTGCAGCGCCGTTTCTTAGCGTTTGCGCAGGGAAGCGCGGCAGTGTGCTCGGATCAACAAAGGGTTCCGTTTCGGCCGCAATCGCAAGGCTTCCGCCAACCGGCAGGTTCGCAATCGTCGACGCCTGAGCCTGCAATTTCTCCTCGAGTGTATTTAATCTTGCCTCGGTGGCTTCAAAGTCTGGTAGATCCGGCATTGCCGGCACTTCAAACCCCTCCGCTTGTAAGGCCTCCATACGTGCAACGATTTCTTCACTTAGAGGATCAACCGTGGGGCGAGCCTCCAAAGCCACGAGACGACGTGTCAGTGGGGCTAAATTGACCGTAGGAATCACAGCTTCCGGTCGGTTTTTGAGCGCAACGACTTCCGTCTGCAAATCAGCAATTTTTGCCTCAAGCGCGCTCGCATCATAAGGCGCAGGGCGCAGAAACCAGCTTGCAGCAAAGGCGATAGCGAAACCGATCAACACGCCGGCCCCGACTAAGAGCGGCCAGAGCAAGCGCCATTTGGGGGCCACCTCTTCCATAAGGTCTTCGCCAACATCTTCGTAGGCCACGTCCACATACTCATCATCACCCTCAGTCGCGTCAGACGGCAGAACCAGAATTTCGTCAGAGTCGGTCATAGGTACATTCTAAGGCTCTGGCGTCTCGCTGCAAGCGATCAACGCCCGTTCATTTGGTGTCTGCGCAATCCGAATTGCCATCCCATGCAACGGCGCAGCAACATTTTCAGACAGGCAATAGGCCGTCACATGAAAAAGATGTCGCGGCGGTAAAGTCATTAATGTTTCTGCGGCCTTCGGTGAGTATAACGCAACAGCTTCAATCTGGTTCACATCAATTGGCCATGATGTCACCGCCTCGGACCGATAGACAATATGCTGGCGGGCGTCGAACCCACGGTCACGCAGTGTTGGCACAATTCGCCCTCTGACAGTCATCCCCGAAACATGGATGATCGGATCCTCAGTTTGAGCAATAATGTGCGTGAGCGTCTTCCAATCGCCGTCTGCGGACACGACTGATGTAAAACCCCGCGCTTTAGCGATTCGAGCGGTCGCGTCGCCAACACAATAGACCCGTCGATCATCGCCTATGAGGCCGGAATGGAGAACTCCGTGGCCAGACGTGAAAATCAAAGTCGCCTTGTCTGGAATGATCGGTTTCGTCTCTATACTTTCGACGGTCAGCAGGGGCGCAACAACAGGACCAAAGCCCGCTTTAGCCCACGCATCCGCACTCCGCGTGGCTGCGGGCTCGGTCCGTGTGATCCAAACTTTAGTCGTCAAAAGTGATCCGTCCGGCAATCTCGGTTCTAAGCGCTTCGCCCAGCATATAACCGAAATCATAGGCGCCGCCGATTGTCGTCACATCACGACCTTCTGCACAGCTGAACCGGAGGCTCCCATCCTTCGCTAGCACTTCGCCGCGAAACCCCAACATCGTCCCGGTCCGATCTGCAAGCGCGGCAATGGGGGTTTTGCAAGACCCATCCAACGCCCGAAGAAAGGCACGCTCTGCGGTGATCGCCATCTCAGAATTCGAATCATTTAGACCCTTGAGAGTTTCCAGAAGTGCCGTTTCATCCCGCCGTGTTTCAATCCCAACAACGCCTTGTGCTGGCGCGGGCAGCATTAGTTCTGATGGCACAGCTTGCGTAATCCGCGCGCCTTTTCCCAAACGGTTCAGTCCGGCCACCGCGAGAAATGTCGCGTCGCAAACGCCTTCTTCCAACTTGCGCAATCGCGTCTGCACATTGCCGCGCAGTAGGCAGAAGCGAACATCGGGCCGTAGCGCCGCCAGCTGCGCGCGCCTGCGCAGGCTCGCTGACCCAACCAACGCACCATGAGGCAAATCATCAATGGAGGCGTGTTTAACCGAAATAAACGCATCGCGCGGGTCTTCGCGGGGCAGCAAAGCCGGAATGATCAAGCGGTCATGCCCAACAGTCGGGACATCTTTCATCGAATGCACGGCCAGATCAATTCGACCATCCAACAGCGCGTCTTCGAGTTCGCGCGTAAATAGGCCTTTGCCACCAAAATCCTTGAGCTCGCCCTTAATCTGATCACCCGTCGTTTTTAGGACTTTGATCTGCCAATCTGTTTCAGGATCGCAAGTCTCAAGCAGGTCTTTGACCCAATTTGCCTGATACAGCGCGAGCGGACTGCCGCGCGTTCCGATATGCCGGGTCTGTTGCAAGTGACGCAGGCCTTCCCTAGGTGAGCGTCGTGCCTTTAACCGCGACCCATAGCTCGACGCAAACGATTGCTGCGCCCTCTCGTGTTAACGAACAGCGGCTTATTCTCGGAATCGAGAGCAGCTGCGACGAAACCGCGGCGGCAGTGCTATGTTCCGAGCGTGGCTTACTGTCCAATATCGTTGCCTCACAGGATGAGGCGCATCGTCCATTTGGCGGCGTCGTCCCGGAAATCGCGGCGCGCGCCCACATGAGCAAAATTGACGCGATCATCGATCAAGCCGTCTCTGAAGCCGGCGTCGACTATGCCGACCTCTCTGCAATCGCCGCCACATCCGGCCCTGGCCTGATCGGCGGGGTCATTACGGGATTGATGGCCGCGAAAGGCCTGTCAGCCAGCCTCGATATTCCGCTGATCGCGGTCAACCATCTGGAAGGTCATGCGCTATCGCCGCGTCTAACCGAGCCCTGCCCTTTCCCATATTTACTTCTGCTCGTGTCGGGCGGTCATTCGCAATTACTCGCCATCCATGGGCTTGGCGACTACGAACGGCTTGGGTCCACGATCGACGATGCAGCCGGAGAGGCCTTTGACAAAACCGCCAAAGTGATGGGCCTCGGCTTTCCCGGCGGCCCCAATGTCGAGCGCTGGGCGCAGACCGGGAATGACCGGGCCGTGCGCCTGCCCCGCCCGTTGCTCGACCGTGAGAGTTGCGACTTCTCCTTTGCCGGGCTCAAAACCGCTGTCGCTCGGGCGTTTGAAGCGTCCGATAAAACCGATGCCGCGAAAGCCGACCTCGCCGCCTCCTTCCAAGCCGCCGTGGCCGATTGCCTGACCGACCGAACGGCTCGCGCGATGCGCCTGTTCACGGCGCGCCATGACGGCCCTCACCGTTTCGTCGTCGCAGGCGGTGTTGCCGCCAATCAAACCTTGCGGGCGCAGTTGATCGAAACCGCGGCCACGCACAAGTTCACACCGATCTTTCCGCCCTTAAAGTTCTGCGGCGACAATGCCGCCATGATCGCGCAAGCCGGACTGGAACGGCTACACGCCGGACGCGTTGATCCATTGGACGCTCCGGCGCGCCCGCGCTGGCCGCTTGACCGTGAAGCCGCACGCATCGACCCTGCATCCGGATCAGGACGAAAAGGACCGAAATCATGAAACTCTACGGCTCGCTCACTTCTCCCTTCGTCCGCAAATGCCGGATCACAGCTTTGGAATCCGGCATCGATAACCGCCTCGACTTCGTGACCACCCTCGTCATGGACCTGGCCGCCGATCAACCCAATCCGCTCAACCTTATGCCGTCTCTCCTGACAGATGAGGGCGATCTCATCGTTGATAGCCGCGTCATTTGCGACTATTTGCAATCGTTTCAGTCTGCGCCGTCCTTCAATGACTGGGCGGACCGGACTCTTGTTGCACTCGCGGACGGTCTAACGGACCGCGCCGTCTCTATCACGCTGGAATTACGCCGCCCGGAGACAGAACGCTCGCCAGGCGCGCTGACCCGTTGGGCCGATGCAATTCACGCAACCCTTCCCGTGCTCGAAAAACGCGCGCCTAATCGTTTCACCCCTGGCGCCATCGCGTTAACATGCGCGCTCGGCTATCTTGATTTCCGCCATGCCAATTTGAACTGGCGAGCGGGTCATAACGCGCTTGCCGCGTGGTATGAGGCGCAAACAGCCCGACCGAGTGTCATCGCGACGGAGCCTCCAGCATGAGCTATCAGACCATCGGCGTCATTGGCGCTGGCGCGTGGGGCACGGCCCTCGCACAGACCTTATCCAACAGTGGTCGCGACGTCACGATCTGGAGTTTCGAGTCCGACGTGGCGGACGCGATAAATACGCGCCACATGAATGAACGTTATCTCGACGCTGTCCCCCTCGACCCATCCCTGCGAGCCACATCCAACCCGGCGGACCTTGCCGGATCAGATGCCATCCTGTCCGTCGCGCCTGCCCAACACACACGCGGGACGCTGAAAGCCTTCCTTCCCCATATAGCCGACGGAACGCCTGTGATGCTTTGCTCCAAAGGCATTGAAATCAGTAGCCGCGCTTTCATGGCTGACGTCTTGCGTGATGTGCTGCCCCACGCTGTGCCGGCTGTTCTCTCGGGCCCCTCCTTTGCGGCCGATGTCGCACGCGGCTTACCGACGGCAGTCACCCTCGCCTGTGCAGACGCGCGGATCGGCGCAGACTTAGTCACGGCCTGCGCGGCACCGACATTCCGCCCCTATCTCACCGATGACGTTATTGGCGCCGAAATTGGCGGTGCGGTCAAAAATGTCCTCGCCATCGTTTGCGGCATTGTTCTTGGCAAAGGTCTAGGCCGTTCCGCTCACGCCGCCATCATGACGCGCGGTTTTGCGGAAATGACCCGCCTCGGTAAAGCCTTGGGCGCGCGCCCTGAAACTCTGACGGGCCTCTGTGGTCTTGGCGACCTCGTCCTAACGTGCAGCTCCGAAATGAGCCGTAATATGAGCTTTGGACTCGCCCTTGGGCGTGGAGAGAAAATTAACGATATTCTCGAAAATAGGCTGTCTGTGACCGAAGGGGTTGCAACCGCCCCGGCCCTCCAGACGTTGGCTATGGACAAGGGTGTTGAAATGCCGATCAGTTTTGCCTTGGCCGATATTCTTGATGACCGTTTGAGCGTCGACGACGCGATTGCGGATTTACTGGCCCGGGACCATCGTCCCGAAGTCGACTAAACGGAGAATAAGAAAAAGGAGCGTCACATGGAGCAATTTCTTTTCTGGTCATTGATCGGCTCTATTGCTCTCACCTTGGGGCTTAACCTCCTGTCCGTTACAGCACCCGAAAAAATTGCTCGGCTTCAATTTCGCCTCACCAAGACTGTCAGCACTGAGGATGAAATGCACCAAGATCAAGACAAGTCCATGACGCGATTTTTCCTGCCGTTTGAAGCCCTTCTGATTGTGTCGCTCGTCATGATGATTGCTCTGAATATTGGTGCAATCCTCGTAACTTAAAGCGTTTTGGACTTGCCCGCTTCGATCATCGGTAAGTCCACCAGCATAAATTCGGTCTCGGTCAGATGTTTTCGCGCCCGTTCAATCAGGGTCAACGTCCCATCAACGACACCCACCAAGCGGCCATTCGGACCCAATTGATCCAGCACGCGTTGCGGCACGGCGCGGACGGCGCAGCCCAGAACAATCCGATCAAATGGGGCTTGTCCCGCCCAACCGTAACGCCCATCCCCATGCCGAATTTCAACATTGTGAATGCCGAAGTCTCGTAATTTTTCTTCTGCCGCCTCGACCAAACCGACATAACGCTCAACCGCGTAAACCCGTCGCGCACGCTGCGCCATCACACCTGACATCCAGCCCGATCCACTGCCGATTTCCAACACTTTTGATCGATCTGTCAGCGCCAGCATTTGCACCAGCAGCGCCGTCGTCATCGGGGCGCTCACCTGCTGCCCACACGCAATCGGCAAGGCAATTTCTTCATAGGCGCGCTCCGATAATTCCGGGGCAATGAAGCGCTTACGCGGGACTAATTCCATCGCCCGCAAGGTCGCCGCATCGCTGATCCCGCGCGACCGGAGCCGCATGACCATATCGACGAGACGAGGATCAAAACTCATCTTTTTGAGTTCGAGCTATCGCGCAGCTTTACAAGCGTGTCGGCATGGGTCAGATCCGTGTGCAGCGGGGTTACGGAAATGAAGCCGTCATAGATCGCGCGCAAGTCCGTGCCTTGATCCGGGTTCGATTTCTTCGCCCCATAGGTCAGCCAATAATAGTCACCGCCGCGCGGGTGGCCACGCTTGTCGATATGGCTCATGGCAAAATCGCGCTTGCCTTGGTGCGTAAACTGCACACCGCGCACATCATCAGGTTCAGTGTCCGGGAAATTGACGTTCAGCACGACATCTGTGGGCCAGCCTTTGCCCAACAAATCGCGCACGACGCTCGCGCCATGCGCTTCTGCCGTTTCCCACGGCAGCGAGGTCGCCCCTTGAAAACCGCGCGCGAGGCTCAGTGCGATTGATGGCACACCCATCTGCATGCCTTGCAAGGCCCCGGCGACCGTGCCGGAAAAAGTCACGTCTTCGGCCAGGTTTTGTCCGCGATTAACGCCTGATAGAATGAGGTCTGGCGGATGATCGTTTAGCAAGTCCCGCATCGCCACAATAACGGAATCTGTTGGCGTGCCTGTCACAGAGTAAATGCGGTCATCAAGACGACGCAGCCGGACCGGATTATGCAAGCTGACCCCGCGAGAGGCCGCGGACTGCTCGCTTTCCGGCGCACAGACCCAGACATCATCCGACAACTCGGCCGCAATTCGCCGCAGCACTTGCAACCCCGTTGCCCGAACACCGTCATCATTGGTCAGAAGAATTCTCATAGCGCGGCCCTATTCTGATTGGGGGGGAATTGGCAAGGAAGCGCGAGCACAGAGAACGGCTCTGTTCTCAAGACAGGCGCCCATGTCCCACCGCGCATCAAGGCGTCGGCAAACGAGCGTTTCGTGATCAAAAGTGACACGAGCGCGGGCGCTACCCCGTGACGGGTAGAGCAAAATAGAACCGATTTACACGAAGGCTAAGCCCGCGCGCTTAGTGGGCGCACCCGATCAAAACGCTGTGTCTACTAACGGCCCCGTGGGCACACGTCGGGAGAAGTTAGACGCACGCGGCGCTTTCGACGCCGCGTTCGCCTGCCTCGGGTTATGCAGGGGTGCACGACTTTGGCTTTCACCCAAGCCGCTCACGGCGCACTCATAACCCTCATCAGTCGCTTTGCCGGATGGAACCGCGTGCGCCGCATTACCTCGCCCGCCGTCCAGTCCACCAAACCCCCGCCAGCATGAGAATAATGCCTCTCTCGTGTCCGAAGCGGGTGAGGGTAAATTGGCATGGGTTGGGGATGGGGTGGATCAATCTCTTTGGAATGCCGATTATGTTGAATTGAACATGAACGTAAGCGTGGACCCATCTTAATCCCGGATGGCATCGCGCAAATAGAGCGTCCCAGTATAGACTGACAAAACCGCCGCCAGCCAGATAAGGGCCAACCCTGCGGAGCGAGAGACATGCACAATATCGGGGATCAAGGAATTGATCGGTAGATAAGCCCGCGCCAGCACCCACACGATCAGCACAGCAATACCGAGCAACTCACACGCGGTTTTCCATTTGGCCAGTTTTGTCGGTGACATAACGCGGCCTGTGAGCGCCGCATGTTCGCGCGCGCCGCTGACTAAAATATCACGGAAAATAATCGCCAGACCAGGCACCAAGAACAACCATTGCCCTTTGGACGCGATCATAAAGGCAATCAGGCAACCCGCGACGAGCAGCTTATCCGCGATGGGGTCGATCATCCGTCCAAAGCCGCTGACCACGCTCCAGCGTCGCGCCAAGAACCCGTCGAGCCAATCTGTGAACGCCGCGAGTGCAAAGAGTGGCCCGAGCACCATCATTTGCCCGAGAGGACTGCCCCAACCGAATTCGAGCGACAGAATTCCGATGATAAACACCGGGATCACAAGAATTCGCGACACGGTCAGCGCGTTGGGAACCCAATAGAGCGGATGGCGGGAAGAAAGGCTCAGATCAGTCATTATGTGTCGCCACCCTATCGCGTTTGAACGTCAGAATTTTATAGGCCGAGATCAGCGAGAACAGTGCGGCGAGCCATAAGCAAGCCTGTCCGATGATCCAGATCAGCGGCGAGCCCGCGCTATAAACGTCCATCATCCGGTCCTCACCCGCCCGGACCCGGTCAAATAATTGCGTCAGCCACGGCGACCCGACGAGCAGCGTTGTGCCGAGCATCGCGAAGGCGACCTTCGCATTCGAGATCGGATTATCCGGCCAGCCATACCGCGACAACTCAAACCCTTTGAGTAAACCGACAAGCATTTCGCGTCCGATCAACACGAAAACGGGCCCATAAAAGGCCCAATGCATGAGGCCATTGCGGTAGAGAACAATCGTCAGCGCGATCAGCGCTCCCACAATCAAAACCGTATCCGCAATATCGTCGAGGTAGCCATAACGGCGCAGCACGCTGCGCGAAGCGCCGCCAAAGTAATCATCGAAAATATCGGTCAAGGCGGCGACTATAAATAAAACGCTAGCAAGAATCGCAACTTGCGGATCCGGCCATTGCCACAGAATTAACGCCATAATGACGGGGGTCACAGCAAAGCGGACCAGCGTCAGTCCATCAGCGAAAGCCCCGCCTCCGCCGCCCGGTTTAAGTGTATCGTTTTTATCATTCATGGAAATAGTCATGTATTTGCTGTGCCAGTTTTCCGCTGACACCCTCCACTCCGGATAGTTCTTCCAACGCCGCATTCTTCACGGCTTTTGCCGAGCCGAAATGCGCGAGAAGCGCACGTTTTCGGCCAGGCCCTACCCCGGGGATACCATCCAACGGGTTAGATTTCATATCTTTCTTTCGGCGGGCGCGATGCGTGCCAATGGCAAAGCGGTGCGCCTCATCCCGTAAGCGCTGTAAATAATACATCGCCGGGCTGCGCGGCGGCAAGGTGAACGGGTCGCGGGCGTTCATATAAAACGTCTCGCGCCCAGCATTCCGGTCCGGACCCTTCGCAATCGCAACCAAGGTGATCCGACCGAGTATGCCCATTTCGTCCAGCACCCCCGTCACCGCGGAGAGCTGCCCCTTCCCGCCATCAATGAGCACCAAGTCTGGCCATTCGAGCGTGTCGTCTTTGACCAGCCGGGAAAAGCGCCGGCGCAGCACTTCGCGCATCATACCAAAATCATCATTGGTGATGGTCGCGTCTTGAATGTTGAAGGTGCGGTAGTCGCGTTTGCGAAAGCCCTCGGGTCCCGCCACAATGAACGCCCCAATCGCATTGGTGCCTTGGTTATGACTGTTATCGTAAACTTCGATGCGGTTCGGCGGTTCTTCCATACCGAAGATTTCGCAGACTTCGCCGAGGAGTTTGGCTTGGTTTTGCGTCTCAGCGAGACGCCGACCGAGCGCCTCTTGGGCATTGCGCTGTGCCGTATCGAGCAGCTTTCTCTTTTCGCCCCGCTGCGGCACTGAAATGTGGATTTTGCGGTCGGCCCGTTCCGACAGCGCCCGTTCAATCAAATCGAGACTCGGCAAATCGTGAGAGATGAAGATCTCTTTCGGAATCGGTTTATCTGTATAAAATTGGGCGATGAACGCATCGAGCACGTCTTGCGGACCATGGTCTTTGTCATGACGCGGAAAATGAGCACTATTGCCCCAGTTCTGCCCCGCGCGGAAAAAGAACACTTGCACGCAACTCTGCCCGCCTGCCGTATGCACCGCGATGACATCGCCGTCGCTAAAGGTCTGTGGGTTGATCTTACCGAGATTACTATTGTTGATTTTGGCCAACGCACGGAGGCGATCGCGCAGTTCTGCCGCCTTTTCGAAATTCATCGCTTTGGACGCCGTTTCCATATCCGCCTGCAACCGTTGGCGCAGGTTATCGGATCGCCCTTTGAGAAAATCCTCCGCATCGGTGACCAACTTGCCGTAATCCTCCAACCCGATCACGCCCGTACAGGGCGCAGAACAGCGTTTAATTTGATGTTGGAGGCACGGCCGGGAGCGCGATTCATAAATACTGTCAGAGCAATTTCGCAGCTTAAAGGCACGTTGCAGCGTATCGAGTGTACGGTTGACGGCGCCCGCACTCGCGAACGGGCCGTAATAGTCGCCTTTGATTTTGCGCGCGCCGCGATGTTTGACGACCTGCGCGGCCGGATGGGTTTTCCGCACGAGGATATAGGGAAAGCTCTTATCGTCGCGCAGCAGGATATTATAACGCGGCTTGAGTTTCTTGATGAGCTGCGCTTCGAGTAACAGCGCCTCGACTTCGCTCTCAGTCACGACAAATTCCATATTCGTCGTCGCGCGGATCATGCGACGGAGCCGCGTCGGATGACGATCATATTTCGTGTAGGCAGAGACCCGCTTCTTCAGATCCTTCGCTTTGCCGACATAGAGCACGGTGCCGTGCTCATCTGTCATGCGGTAGACGCCCGGCTTATTCGGCAGACGTTTAACGTAATGTTTGATCCGGTCGGGCCCAAATTCACCTTTGCCACGCCGACGGGCGGGCAGCGCTTTCGGTGATGATGTCGATTCGTGCGGGTTCACACACCCTAGCTAAGTGTCCGACGACTCCACTGCAAACGCTCTCAGTGTAGAAAGTGTCACGCGCTCCAACGCAATCTGGTGCGTCGCCTCTAAAATGACCTGTGGCGCGCATCCCGCCTTATGCGCGTCGCGCCACCGCTCAAGACACAGACACCAGCGGTCGCCCGCCTTTAAACCGGGAAACCGGAATTCAGGGCGCGGCGTGGACAGATCGTTTCCTTGCGCCTTAGAATAGCGGAGAAATTCATCCGTCATTACCGCGCAGACAATATGACGCCCACGATCAGAAGGTCCTGTCTCGCAACAGCCATCGCGAAAATATCCTGTCATCGGTGCCGTTGAACACGCCTGTAACGGCGTATCGATGACATTGAGTGAGGGCGAGGTCGTCACCGTGTTTTGACTACTTCCACGCCGGCTAAATCGGCTTTCAACAGCGCCTGAGGTTTGGCAATAGAGACGGCGACGCGCTGCACGCGGGCATCCGCCGAGAGCGCCCAGTCAGCGATGCGCTCCGCCAAAGTTTCAACCAATTGCACATGGGCTTCGAGGGCCAGTTCTTCTGCCTTTTCCGCGACGAGCCCATAATCGAGCGTTTCATGGAGGCGATCATCTTTGGGTAAGTCCATGCCGCCCATATCAAGCTCAATATCGATAATAACGGGCTGGGTTTGTTCATGCTCGTGCGGGTGAACGCCGATACTGGCTTGGATCAGCAGGCCGCGCACGAAAATACGGGTTGAGGCAACGGGCTTGCGGCCAAGGCGGCGTAATATGGGACGGCTATTCATGATCAGGTCCCCATTCGGTCATTGGCTCTTCGAACATCAGATGCTGCCCGCCATCGACAGCGATCATCTGCCCTGTGACCGAGGTCGCGTCTAAAAGATAGCGCACAGCATTGATAATTTGTTCGGGCGGCGAGCCATTGCCGAGCAGCGTCAGGCGCTTTTCACGCTCAAAGTTATCAACGGATTGGGTGTGGTTGCGCAAGGTTGGGCCGGGGCCAACAGCATTCACGCGCACGTCTGGCGCGAATGCCTGCGCCATTGTCTTTGTCGCCCAATAGAGCCCCGCCTTGGCCACACCATAGGTAAAGAAATTAGGCTCAGGCCGCAGGACGCGTTGATCAACCATATTGATAATACAGCCCTGCCCCGGTGCCTGCGCGGCGAAATCCCGTGATAATGCCAATGGCGCGCGCAAATTAACGTCCAAGTGATGATCAAATGTGCCGTTGGTGAAGTCTTCAGCCTGATCCGGATCGAAGGTCGACGCATTATTGATGAGGGCGTGAATGGGGCTCCCCAGCGCATGTCGCGCCTTGTCGATGAGCCCAGCAACATCGCCCGGAACCATCAAATTCGCTTTGACAGCAACGCCGCTAATCTCCGCCGCTAGGGTCTCTGCAGGGCCTGATGAGGTGCGGTAATGCACACAGACTTTCCAGCCGTCTGCCGCCAAGGCGCGCGCGATATGGGCGCCAATGCGCGCGGCGCCACCCGTGATTAAAACGGTTTTCATGCGGTCCTAACTCTCATTCGGCCCAGACTCTGGCGCGTTCGCCGCACGATGGACGGCCAACTTCGACGCAGTGTAACCCGTCAAGACGCGGGGCAAGCCGTTCGAAAATCCACACCGCAATCTGTTCGAGCGCAGGTTGTTCTAATCCTTCGACCTCATTGAGTAGGCTGTGATCCAACGGCTCGACCACCTCTTTAATGATCTGTTCGATCTTCCAAAGATCCCGGACCCAGCCTTTTTCTGCCTGCGCGTGACCGCGCAACGTTACCCGGCCCGAAAAACTATGGCCGTGGACTTTTTTGAAAAGGTCATTGGCATCGGCATGGCCGAAATAGTGCGCCGCTTCGAACTGAAAGTCTTTTTCAATTTCGAACAACATGGCCGTGTCACTTAAAGCCGAAAACGACGGCGAGCATGTAAAGGATGTAAGCCAAGACAAAAATCGCTCCGGTTTTGCGGCCGATCGGCTTACGCGTCATGACAAACATCATCAGAACGATCGTCGCGATTAACATCACCCACAAATCGAATTTAAAAAGATTGTCTTCGAAGTAAACAGGTCCGGCCAATCCCGCAGCGCCCATGACGGCGAAAATATTGAAAACGTTGGAGCCGAGGACGTTACCAATGGCGACTTCAGAGTGGCCACGCAATGTGGCGACAATGACCGTCGTTATTTCGGGGAGCGATGTGCCGATGGCGACAATGGTCAGTCCGATAATCGTTTCCGATACGCCTAAGCCCGAGGCCAAAACGACCGCGTTATTGACGATCAATTCCCCGCCCAAAAACAAGCCAATCAATCCGGCAACCACATAGACAATATCCAAAAAGACGGATTTTGGCAGGCCACTTTTGCCTTCTTCGATTTCGGCCATTTCTTCTAAAATAGACTCGTCAACGCCCGCACGGGCCAACATGGCCATCCAAATGAGGTAGATCACGATGCCCGCGAACAGGATCCCCCCTTGCCACCAAATCAACGGATTACCGAGAAAGGCGAGGACAATAAATAAGACGGTTGCGACGACGCACACGAATGTATTGCGAGCGACACCACTTAAATTCGTTGGGATCGCCATAATCAGCGCGGGCAAGCCAAGCGCTAACAGCACATTGGCAATATTCGAGCCGACGACATTACCCGCGGCCATATTGCCGACACCGTCGAGCACCGCGCCGACGCTCACAACGAGTTCTGGCGCTGACGTGCCAAAGGCGACAATCGTCAGACCGACAATCAGTGCTGGAACACCCCAATGGCGGGCCAAAGCCGCAGCCCCGCGCACGAGCACGTCCCCCGCCACCACAAGGATGATGAGACCAAAAATCAGTAACAGAATGGGGGCGAGCAACGCCACGGTAACTTAAGTCCTAATCGATCCGCTTCTTGTCGATGTAATTTAACACGGCAAAAACGCCAAAAATCATGATGAA
This sequence comes from Litorimonas sp., assembly GCA_051251645.1. Taxonomy (GTDB): domain Bacteria; phylum Pseudomonadota; class Alphaproteobacteria; order Caulobacterales; family Maricaulaceae; genus Litorimonas. Next base: position 1,380,122 of record JBPOEY010000001.1, read on the forward strand.
CGCCAGCAAAGCCGGATCAATGGTGAAAAGGCCGAAAACGCTTACGCCCGCTTGAATAAGGTTGGCCATGGGAACATCCTCTGAAAATCAAATAGCCGCTCAGATAGCAATCCTGACGCGGACGAAACTCTATACTCAGCGCGCCAATAGCGAACGCCCCGCCCTTCGCCAATAGCTGAATGCGCTTGTATAGACGAAGGATTGATTTGATTTAATATGCGGCGCGACGAAACTTTTCTTGGCGTAGCACGTTACACATCATAACAGGGCGCTACCTTTTAGGAGAAAACGATGTTTGGATTGATTCCATTTGTGAAAGCCGCAGGCCGCGGTTTGGGTAAACTTTTCAAAGGCAAAGATGCCGACGATAAGTTGAAAGAAGAGATTAAGAGCTACGACCTCGATACAAATGGCCTTGATATTCAAGTGGATGATGATGGTGTCGTCACAGTCAAAGGTGAAGCCGTCTCTCAGGAAATGAAAGAAAAAATCATTCTCGCGGTGGGCAATGTCGAAGGCATTGGCGGCGTGAAAGACGAAGCATCGACCCGTATGGTCGGCCGTGCGTCCCGCTTCCACACGGTTGTCAGCGGTGACACATTGTCAGCGATTTCAAAAACCTATTACGGCACATGGAAACTCTATCCAGAGATTTTTGAAGCCAATAAGCCGATGTTGTCCGACCCGGATAAAATCTATCCCGGCCAAGTCCTGCGTATCCCGGACCTCAAAACAGCTTAGGCTCACTCACAGCCTGCGAAAATATGACCAGCGCGGCTCGCTCGCGCTGGTTTTTTTCTGCGCGAAAGTTTTTTAGAATAAGACGGTTTCTGAGATCAATCGGCGGCCGACTCGTCACTCGCCTCATCCGCAATCGCATCATCATCCCATTTATAAATTGCATCGATCTGGCAGCGATCAAACGCAAAACGGTCAGCATCCGAAGGGCCGAAGGCACTTTGATAGACACGAATACTATCCTGACGCCGTAGACAACCCAGAGTGCTATCCAGCCGCAGGCTTTGCGCCATGTCGAGATAAGGGCAACTTCGCGTCACGACCAGATATTCATCATTCACCCCACGCCGCAACACGACGGAATTGCGTTTTTCTTCTGAAAAACTGTCGATTCCTCTGGTAAAGCATATCTTTTCCACCTCTTCACCTACGCGTACATCGGCTAAAGTTTCAGCGATTGCGTCACTGCGTGTCTGTCGACCGTCCGTCGCACACGCACTAAGGACCGTGAGGGCGGCGAGAGACAAGCTAATCAGCGTGAGGGGACGTGTCATAATGGACTCCTAGAGATGATAGGCGTCCAATATAACAGAAAACATGGCTGGCCGCGAGCTGAGAGCCAAAAATGTGATCTACGACACATTTTTGGCTCGTCGGGGTTAAGCCTTGTCGTGCTTGGCCTTCAAGGCCTCGATTTCGCCAAGAGCCGCATCGAGTCGGGCCTTCAACACATCAAATTCGTCGCGCGTCACCAAATCCATATCGGCAATGAACTTTTCGGCTTGCGACCGCGTGACCGCTTTAAGTTCGTCGCCGACTCCTTTGGCAGCCCCGACGGCATTCGCCATGAGGTTCGAAATATCGGCAAGAGGTTTGTTTCGCGACTGCATGATGATCTCCACTATGTTCTTCCCCTATTTAGGAAACCGTCAGAGAGATTGCCAGTTGCCGCTTTAATCCCGCGTCGCCCTTCGCTAGGGAGGCCCCATGATAACTTTTATCGACCTGATTAGTGCGATCGTCTTTCCGGCTTGGATTAACGAAGATGCGTTTTCGATCGGCCCCCTCACCGTCAAATGGTATGGGATCGCTTATGTCGTTGGGCTTTTTGGCGCTTATCTCTATGCCGCGCGGGTCGCAGGGATAAAGAAATACTGGCTCGCGGCCGGGTCAACACGCGGTCCAATGATTGTCCCGACGCGCGACGATCTCTCGGATTTGATGTTCTATGCCTTTATTGGCATCTTTGTCGGTGGACGGTTGGGCTGGGTCATCCTCTACTCAACCGACATGCTTTGGACAGCGCCGCAAGACATCGTGCTCGGCATCCGTGGCGGCGGTATGAGTTTTCATGGTGGGTTCCTTGGGGTCTGCGCCGCGATCGGGTATGCCGCGTGGCGCAAGAACACGTCTTACATGCGTATGGCCGACTTCGCCGCGATTGGCGCGCCTATCGGGCTTGGCTTGGTGCGTTTGACCAATTTCGTTAATCAGGAACTCTATGGCCGCCCAACCGAGATGGCGTGGGGTGTCATCTTCCAAAAAGCACCCGACAGCCTACCGCGTCACCCGAGCCAACTTTATGAAGCTTTTCTCGAAGGCTTCGTCCTGTGGTTGATTCTCCGTATCCTGACGACACGGTTCAAAGCGATGAGCAAGCCGGGCTTGGTCACAGGCGCCTTTGTGCTGGGTTATGGCGTCTTCCGCTTCGCTGTAGAATTTGTCAGAACACCGGATGACATCCCCCAGTTTGGACTGCTGACACGCGGGATGGCATATAGCCTTCCGATGGTCATCATTGGTCTGATTGTTGTGGTTTGGGCCGCGCGCCGCGCCGCCGTCGAGCCCACTTATGCAGGCACCGCGCCTGTGGCGGTGCGGGCGTCCGTAACAGACGATCTTCCCGAGGCGGACTAATTTCATGTCTGAGACTGCGCTCTCCAAGCGTCTCAAAGCCCGTATCCGCGACACTGGCCCGATCAGCGTCGCGGAATATATGACGCTTTGCCTGCTTGATCCTGTCGATGGATACTACCCGACGCGCGATCCGTTGGGATCAGAGGGCGACTTCATCACCGCCCCGGAAATTAGCCAAATGTTCGGCGAATGTTTGGGCCTTTGGATCGTGCAAAGCTGGGTTGATCTCGGGCGTCCAACGCGTTTCAACCTGATTGAGTTGGGGCCCGGTCGCGGCGTGATGATGGCGGATATGCTGAAAGCCGTCGCCCTCGAACGCGATTGCCTCAAAGCCGCGCAAATCATTCTCGTCGAAGCCTCTGCCGCCCTCCAAGCCGTGCAGGCCAAAACATTAGGGCAGAGTGGCGCACATGTCAGTTGGGCGGATCGACTAGACGCCGTTGACGACGCGCCCTGCCTTATTATCGGCAATGAATTTCTGGATTGCCTGCCAATCCGACAATTTGTCTGCGCCGATCCGTTTGCCGGCGAAAAAGGGTGGAGTGAGCGGCGCGTCGGCATAGCAGACGATCAGCTTCGATATGAAACTGACGGCCAACCCGCGGCACAGTCCCTGACATCAACCTTCCCCGGCACACATAATAATCCTCGTAAGGATGATTTGATCGAAATTTGTCCCGCCAGCGCGCAGCTCGTCGACCATTTACAAACGCGCTTCGCGACCACGCCCGGCCGCGCGCTCTTTATCGATTACGGACCGGAGACCACGGAATTCGGAGACACATTACAAGCGCTCAAACGACACAAAAAGGTCGACGTGTTTAGTGCGCCCGGCGACACAGACTTGACGGCGCGCGTGGATTTCGACGGCTTGAAAGCCCTCGCCGACGTGGCAGGATTGAACACGGACGGCCCTTTGGCGCAGCGAACGTTCTTCTCACGGCTCGGCATTGAAGTGCGCGCTATGGCACTCCTGCGCAGCCACCCTGATGCGCGACCTAAATTACTGCGACAGCTGCACCGCCTGCTCGACGAAGAGGAAATGGGCCTCTTATTCAAAGCGATCTGTTTCTCTGCGCCCACTCTCCCCACACCGCTTGGATTTACCGCGTGATCCTATTCAACACCCACGACAGTCTAAAAACATCGCACCTGTTTGCCGGTCGCCAAGGCGGCGTTTCGACGGGGATTTTTGCCTCTTTGAACGCCGGTCAAGCCTCTGGGGATAACCCAGACGCTGTGAGCCAAAACCGGACGCTTGTGCGCGAGGCCTTAGGGGCCGATCATTTGATCAGCCTTCGCCAAATCCATAGCGATATCGTCGAGATCATCGAATCAGTGCCCCCCGAGCCGCTCCAGGCCGATGGTTTGGTAACCAAGACGCCCGGCCTCGCCATATCGGCGCTCTCTGCTGACTGTGGGCCTCTCTTGCTTGAGGATACAAACGCCGGGGTCATCGGGGCCTGCCATGCCGGATGGCGCGGGGCGCTGTCGGGTATTGTCGAGAGCACGATTGCCGCCATGTGCGAAATCGGCGCACATCCAGATCACATCACGGCCGTCCTTGGCCCCTGCATTAGCCAACCCAATTACGAAGTCGGCGAAGCATTTATGGCGGAGTTTACCGAGGTAAACGCAGATTATGCGGCCTATTTCACACTAGGCCCGACGGGCGTCCCGCATTTTGATTTACCCGCCTTCATCCTATCGCGTCTACAGGATTGCGGCGTTGAGAATCGCCATTGGGCCGGGCAATGCACCTATGCGGATGAAGCCCGTTTCTTTTCCTATCGCCGCAACACCCATCAGGGTTTGGATGGGTATGGACGAAATATATCCGCAATCGTTTTGTCACATTGATTTACAGCCCGCTCTAAGCTGGTTAGGGGGGCGCATACTCTGTCCTTGGGAAGGGACCGCACATGAAGCTCATCAGCGGAACAGCCAATGTCGCGCTCGCGCGAGATATTGCCGACGTCCTCGATGTCCCCTTAACCGATATCGATATTGAACGATTTAGGGACCAAGAAATCTTCGCTCGTATCAATGAGAATGTGCGCGGTGAGGATATTTTTCTGATCCAACCGACGAGCGCGCCCGCCAATGATCATTTGATGGAGTTGCTCATCCTGATTGATGCGCTTGTTCGCGCGTCAGCCCAACGAATTACAGCCGTCATCCCCTATTTCGGCTATGCCCGACAGGACCGCAAAACGGGCGGTCGCACACCGATTTCAGCCAAATTGGTCGCCAACCTGATCAGTAAAGCGGGCGCTCACCGCGTCCTGACGGTCGATCTTCACGCCGGACAAATTCAAGGATTCTTTGATATTCCAACGGATAACCTCTTCGGCCAGCCCGTCTTTATCAATGATATAAAAGACCAATATACGGCTAAAGCCCGCCAGGACTTGATGTTCGTCTCTCCAGATACGGGCGGCGTGGTGCGGACACGGTCGATTGCCAAAATGTTCAACGCTGACATTGCCATCGTTGATAAACGTCGCCCCAAAGCGGGCGAAAGCGAAGTCATGAACATCATTGGCGACGTCGCCGGGCGGAATTGCATTATTTATGATGATATTATTGATTCTGGCGGCACCATCGCCAATGCGGCGGCCGCTTTGAAGGATCATGGCGCCAGTTCCGTCTCCGCCTACATCACCCACGGCGTGCTTTCGGGGCCCGCTGTAGAGCGCATTACGAATAGTGAGCTGAAAGAAGTCGTCATTCTTGACACGATTGCACAACCTGATGCCGTCAAAGCATGTGACAAAATTCGCGAGTTATCGTCGTCAAAATTGCTCGGGGAAGCCATTCGCCGCATCGCGAATGATGAATCTGTCTCAAAACTATTTGAGTAGGCCGTTTTGTTTCGGGTGAATTTGCCAATCATGCGAGCCTAGACCCGACATGAAAGCGATTGGGCCCGAAGGCCCGTATGAGAGGATTATGTCATGGGCTTGTTCGATCGACTGATAGCGAAGAGTGTTCTGGCGCTTGCCTTGGCCCTACCGACCTTCGCGCTCGCACAGACTGTCGAGACCGACCCCGCCCCCATCACGATCGAAACGGACCTCCTCGAGACCGAGGTGGTCATCCTCAATGACCCGCTGAGCGCGGTCGTCACGTCTGTCTGTCCTTTTAAAGACTCGGTCGATTACGAACCGGGCCGGGTCAAATGCGGCTTCATCACGGTTCCGGAAAACCGCGAAGTCCCGGACAGCCGGATGATCAGGATCGCGTTTGCACAGATCGTCGCTAACGGCCGTGTTGACGACGCCGATAAAAAACGGGCCGATGATGAGGAAGAGATTGTTGTGCGCGAAGATCCGGTCGTCTATCTGACGGGCGGACCTGGTGTTGGCATCACGCCCTATGTCGAGCGCTTTCTTGACCACGAAATGACGGATGCGCGCGACATCTATATCCTCAACCAGCGCGGCATCAGCGCCTCCGAGGAGCTTTGCCCCTTCTATAGCCAGACACGGCGAGAATTAGTTCTTTCCACCACAACGGAACAGGGCGAACGAGAAGCGGCTCGACGTATGGTCGATTGTTTTTCTGCCGCCACAGCGCGCGGCATTGACTTGCGCGGCTACAATACGGTCGAGAATGCCCGCGACGTGCGCGCTCTGCGTCTCGCGCTGGGGCTGGACAGCTGGAACGTCTGGGGCATCAGCTACGGCAGCCATCTGGGCCAAATGCTGGTCAATATTGATCCCGACGGTATCCGCGCGCTGGTACTGGACGCGATTGTGCCGAATGATCTGGGCGAGCTGATGCGGCTGCACCGCTGGATCGACCGCGATTTTCAACTGATTTTCGACGAATGCGAACGCCAAGGTGCGCGCATCTGCGACGATCTGGAAGCGCGCATGTCGGCTGTGTTCAACAGCTTGATGGAAAAACCGCTGACCATTCCGACACTGGACGAAGAACTCCACCCGTCCGGCAGCATGACCCTTCCAGCCGCCATTGTCGCCTTCGCCCCGTTCCAGATGATGTATGAGCAGGATGAGCACCCGGCCATTCCCGCCGTCATGCAGGCCTTGATCGATCTTCTTGAAACCCAGGACCCTGACGTCATGAAAGGTCTTTCCGGCGCAGGACAAGACGGTCTGCCGGATTATTCCGAAGCCATGGGCGCAGCCATCCGCTGTAATGATGGCTACACACAGGCGCAGGCCGATATTGCCGCAGACGACATGGCCGAGAACCCGCGCTTTGCGGGCGGCGTTTTCACCGTCGCGGGCAGCGTTATCGCAGCCGATGCCTGTGTCGAAGCGGGCCTGCCGCCGCGCGACCGGGCCGATTACCAGCTAATCCAGAGCGACATTCCGACCCTGATCGTCAATGGCGACTGGGACCCTATCACGCCGCCCGCCTTGGCTGAACGCATCGCGCCGGGCTTTACGAAGGGTCGCCTGATCATCGTGCCTTATGCGGGTCACGGCCCGACCCGGTCCATGTCCGAATGCGGCACGCAGGTAATGACAGACTTCTTCGACGATCCGACACAAGACCTGACAACATTGGATGCCAGCTGTCTGGAAACAGGCGTGGAGCCACCGGAATTCATTTCCTATCTGCAAACTGGCGCGACATTGAAATTTGCCGGAATGGCGCTTGAGGATGAAAAGTCACTGATCGCGCCTGCGCTCTATGGCGGCGCGCTGATTGCCACGCTGCTGATTGGCCTTATCGCTATTCTGTTCGGAGCCGTCGCCAGGCGCTTCGTCAATGTCGGGGCGAACCTACCTAATCCCGGACCGGCGCGACCGCGCATTCTCGCCTTTGCCACGACCTTTATCTGCTTGCTGGGCGTTACCCTGATTGGGGTTGGAGCCGGTGCCGCGATGGAGATGTCCGAAATCAGCCTGCTGGCCGGCTTTGCGCCGCCAGCCCGATTCGGATCCATGCTAACCCTGCTGGGCGGCGTTTTGGGGCTTGTGACGATTATCCTCGCCCTGACCAGCCGGACCTCGCGTCCCTTGCGCTGGCGCACACTGATTGGCCTCCCGCTGATCGGGCTTGCCGCCGTCTTGCTGGCTGTGTTTCTGATCCAATGGGATCTGGCGCCGTGGTAGGATAGAGGCATATAGCGTGTTTCGCTTAACGCATCCCCGCTGACGCAACCCTCTTGCATCACTTCTGGACGTGGCTTATACGCCCGCCCGAACGAGCCACCCTGATCATGGGGTGGCTTTCCTTTTAAAACCGAACACAATGAGTAGGAGTGATCCGATGGGTGTTGTTCTTGATGTAACAGTCCGTGAAAATACGGGCACCGGCAATGCGCGCGAAGCCCGCCGCAATGGTAAAATCCCTGGTGTAATCTACGGCGGTGACGAAACCCCTGTATCTGTTGCCGTTAAAATGAATGAAGTGTTGAAAGCGCTGAATACGGGCGATTTCCTCGGCTCCATGATTGAGCTGTCTCACGAAGGTAAAAAACAGAAAGTCTTCACAAAAGACGTTCAGTTCCACCCAGTCACAGACTTCCCTGTTCACGTCGATTTTTACCGCGTGACCAACAAGACCCTGATCGACGTTGAAGTCACAGTAAACTTTATCGGCGAAGAAGAATCACCGGGTATGAAAGCCAACGGCACATTGAACGTCGTGCGTTACAGCATCGAAGTGAAATGCCCGGCCGGTAGCATCCCGGACAGCATCGAAGCCGACATTTCCAAATTGGATATTGGTGATGCAATCCACATTTCAGACATTACTCTGCCAAAAGGCGTCAAACCAACAATCACGGACCGCGATTTCACCATCGCGACAATGATTGCGTCACGCGTTGAAGTTGAAGAAACTGACGAAGATGCGGATGTCGATGCGGCTGATGTGCCGTCCATCGAGCAGAACCCACAAATCGACACTGATAACGACTAGTGTTTGGTTGGCTGCGCCGTAGAGCGGAGCGACCCCCGCAGGAGGCCCAGACCATGCAACTCTGGGTCGGCCTCGGCAATCCGGGCGCGAAACACGCGCTCGACCGCCACAATATTGGATTTATGGTCGTCGACGCGATTGCGGACGACCATAAATTTGGCCCTGAACAGGCTAAGTTTTCGGGTCTCATCCGAACTGGAATGATTGGGACTGAAAAAGTCCTGATTTTAAAACCGGCCACGTTTATGAATAAGTCCGGCTTATCGGTTCAAAAGGCGATGGCCTTCTACAAAATCCCCTTATCTGCCGTCACCGTCTTTCATGATGAGCTCGACATTGCGCCGGGCAAAGTGCGCGTCAAAATGGGCGGCGGTTTGGCGGGTCATAATGGCCTCAAATCCATCAATCAAATGTGCGGTGGCCCCGATTTTCAACGTATCCGATTGGGCATTGGCCATCCGGGACATAAAGACCGCGTGTCCGGCTACGTCCTCTCTGGCTTTGCCAAAGACGAAATCGATCTCCGCGATGATATGTGCAACGGCATCAGTCGTTACGCAGACAAACTCGCGACTGGCGCGACGGATCTATTTCAGAACCGCGTCGCAGAATATATAGCAAGGTAGACCATTATGGGTTTCAAATGCGGTATCGTTGGCTTGCCCAACGTCGGAAAATCGACGCTTTTCAATGCGTTGACAAAAACAGCCAATGCACAGGCGGCGAACTACCCGTTCTGCACGATTGAGCCAAATGTCGGCGATGTTGCCGTGCCAGAGCCGCGCCTTGATATCATCGCGGACATTGGCGGCTCAGCAACCAAAATACCCGCCCGTATGAATTTTGTCGATATTGCGGGCCTCGTCAAAGGGGCGTCTAAAGGCGAAGGTATGGGCAACCAATTCCTCGCCAATATCCGCGAGACCGACGCCGTTGTCTATGTCCTGCGCTGTTTCGAAGACGATGACATCACTCATGTTGATGGTCGCATTGATCCGATGTCAGATTTCGAAACCATTGAGACGGAACTGATGCTGGCTGATCTGGAAAGCCTTGAGAAGCGCAAGCCGGGTTTGGACAAGAAGCTCAAACAAAACGATAAAGAGGCGATCCAAACGATGCGCCTGATCGACGTCGCGATCGGAGTGCTTGAAGACGGCAAACCGGCCCGCACGGTCGACATTGACGAAGATGATAAAAAAGCGTGGGGCATGCTCCAGTTGCTGACGTCCAAGCCTGTGCTCTATGTCGCCAATGTCGACGAAGAAAGCGCGGCAACGGGCAATGCGTATAGCGAAAAAGTCATGGCGCACGCCAAGTCCGAAGGCGCCCAAGCCGTTGCAATTTCTGCGCAAATCGAATCGGAAATGGCGGTCCTCGAAGACGAAGAGCAGGCCGAATATTTAGACGCCATCGGTCTAGAAGAACCCGGCCTTAACCGCCTGATCCGCGCCGGCTATGCGCTGCTGGGCCTCCAGACTTACTTCACCGTCGGCCCCAAAGAAGCGCGCGCCTGGACATTTATTGATGGTTGGACCGCGCCGATGTGTGCGGGCGTCATCCATGGTGATTTCGAAAAAGGGTTCATTAAAGCCGAAACCACCGCCTATGATGACTATATCGCCCACGGCGGGGAACAAGGCGCGAAAGACGCCGGCAAGGTTCGCCAAGAAGGTAAAACTTATATCGTCAAAGACGGCGACATCATGCTGTTTAAATTTAACGTCTGATCAATCGCCGTTAAACGCGACCAAAGACGTCACGGGGACATCCAGCGCTCGAATAACATCCGCGCCGCCTAAGTCCGGCAAATCGACCAAAAACGCGGCCCCGATCACGTCGCAACCCGTCCGTCGCAGCAGGGCGAGCGCGGCTGCGGCAGTGCCGCCTGTCGCGATCAAATCATCCACGAGCAAAACTTTGTCGCCTTCGCCCGCTGCATCCGCGTGAATTTGCAGCGTATCGCGTCCATATTCGAGCGCATAATCCTGTTCTAAAGTCTCGAACGGCAGCTTTCCGGCTTTGCGGACTGGAATAAAACCAACCCCCAATTCAATCGCAACGGCGGTGCCGAAAATGAAACCACGCGCATCGATTCCGGCCACGGCTGTGAGACCCGAATCCCGATAAGGCGCGGCGAGACGTTTGACCGATTCCGCGAGCGCGTCCGGATCGGACAGAAGCGTCGTAATGTCCCGATATTGAACGCCCGGCTTAGGAAAGTTCGGGACGGTCCGAATAACGCTTTTCAAATCACGCATTGACCGCATCCGTGTCTGGCAGAGTGTGCGTTTCCGCAAAGGCGAGCGCTTCCCATTCTTGGAAATGCTCATCGCTCATCAGTTCAGAAATATAAGTGTCAGAGCGGCGGCTGCGCGGCAAGCCATAGCTTTCAAACCGCGTCGCGACAGGCGCGTAGAACGCATCTGCAATCGACCATTCATTAAACAGATAAGGCCCGTCATGTTTAGACAGAAGATCATCCCACATCTCGACGATTATGGCCGCATCTTTCAAACAAGACTTCGGCATCGGCCCGTCTGTGCGGCGTTTGAGGTTCATCGGCGCTTCACGACGTAGCGCATCGTACCCTTCATGCATCAAATGCGTGACGCGGCGCGCTTCCGCCCGGTCTGCCTCACCCTTGGGCCAGAGGTTCGGAACCATTTTCGCGCAGAATTCCACGATGGCGAGGCTATCGGGGATACGCTCACCCTTCACGTCCAACACGGGGACGGTTCCCATCGGGCTGATCTCCAGCAATCGCTCTTTATACCCTGGCACATCCAGATCGACCATCTCGGTCACAAACGGGACTTCCATTTTGCGCAGGATGAGCCACGGTCGGAGCGACCAGCTGGAATAATTATAGTTCCCGATGAAGAGTTTCAGCGCCATATCAGTACCCTAGCAGTTTGAGGGCCGCGAGCAGTTGCGGCTTTTCTGTTGAAAATCCAGAGCGAACCCAAAGCGCTTCAAGCGCGCTCAGGGCTTTTCCCAGTGACGGTCCTTTGGGCACACCGGCTGCGAGGAGGTCCGAGCCGCGCAATGGAAAAGTCGGCGGCGTCCAGCCCATCGCTAGATCTGCTAGCACCATCCAATGCGCCGATTCGATCGCGACTTCAGCGCCCGCAGCCCGCAATCGAGCGCGATCCAAAATGACTTGTTTCCCTGACCGATAAATCGCCTGCAACCGGGCGCGCTCGGGCATATCATGCGCCAGGGTTTCCGCATCAGAGGCCCAGTCTTTGATCCTGGCGGCTTCTTTGTTTGAGAGTTTTAATCGCTTGGACAGCAGCGCCGTAGACAGCGCGTCGCGACCCATCATCGCTATCAAACGGAGCAATGGATCGGGTTTAATCCCTTCGCGCGCTTCCAGTGCAACGAGGGCCACTAAGCCGTCCACATTGCTAGCTTCAGGCAATAACGTGTCGAGTATTTCTTGTTGCAACATGATCCGCACGGCCCGAACGGGATCCCGCGCCGACAGGAGTTTTTTCGTCTCAGACCAGACGCGCTCCGCCGACAGTGATTTCAACCCGCGTCGGTTTTCCCGGCAGGCGGTCAACGCCTCTTTGGTGATTTTCGCGTCTTCGCCATACCAAGCGACAAAACGGAACAGCCTCAGAATACGAAGGTAGTCTTCGCGCACACGCGAGTCCGCATCCCCAACAAAGCGGAAGCGGCGCGCCTCTATATCGGTCAGCCCCTCGCCTGTGGGATCGTAAATTTCCCCGTCCACATCGGCGTAAAGCGCATTGACGGTAAAGTCGCGACGCCTCGCATCCTCCGCCCAATCTTGGGTAAAGGCGATTACGGCGCGGCGACCATCTGTTTCAACGTCGCGGCGCAACGTCGTGATTTCATAGGGTTTTCCGGACACGACAGCTGTCAATGTGCCGTGCGTAATCCCGGTCGGAACTGTCTTTATCTTGGCTGCTTTCAGCGCGGTCTGCACCTCTTGGGGCGATAATTGTGTCGCCATATCAATATCGGCGACAGGAAGCCCCCACAGTGCATTACGAATACAGCCGCCCACAAAGCGGGTCGAACCGTCGGGCAACGCCGCCAATATGGCCGTTGCGCCTTTATCGTTCAGGAATGGGGACGTGTGACTCGGCTCTGACATTAGAGGGTTCATAGCCGAGCAACCGAGCGCGACAAGATACAATGCGGCTAATCAGCGTCAGGTGAATCAAAGCCGCGGTTCCACACCCGCCGCGTCATCCCCGCCGTCATGCCCCAAATATTACGCTCCACCGCGTCCTCCCCTGTGTAGGGCATATAATAGACCGTGAAGGTTTCCCCGTCGAACGTGACGGGTTTGGCAATATGATTGTCGGAATTCATCAGAAAATCGAGTGGCACTTCGAACGCTTCCGCGACTTCGTGTTCGTCAATAATCAACACCGCATCTGGATCGATAATGGCGGCAAAGGGCGTGATCCGAAAATGTCCGGTTGCATCAAACGACGGCAGGCGACCGATAATCTCTATTGCGTCGCGCACCAGACCGATTTCTTCTTCAGTTTCGCGCAAGGCGGCGGTGAGGACGGTTTCCCCTTTTTCCGCCTTTCCGCCTGGAAAACTAATCTGCCCCGCATGATTAGGCATGGTTTCGGGACGTTGCGTATAAATCAAATGCCAGCCTGACGGGCGCTTGACGAAGGGCAGCAGCACCGCGGCCACACGTTGTGTGTCACGCGTGATCCGGTCCGTCCCATCTGTGATTCCAACAGGCAGAAACGCACCGCGCAGCTTCTCTTCAATGCGGTCGCTCACGCGGTGTGTGCCCCTTTCGGACCCAAGGGGAAGAACAAACCACTGGCCCAGACGCCAAGCGTGCCGTCTTTCTCTACTGCCAAATCAACCAACTCATAAAAAACCGACCGCGTGATGGCCGCTTCGAGGCGCCCGCGCACGCCGACATAGGGGTCTGGCTCCATCGTCTTTGGATTCGTCTCAACACGGATCAGATGCTCTGGACCCGCTTCAACAGTTTCATCCAAGTTTGTTTTAAAAAAGAGCCGCTGTTCCTCACCCTCACCCATCGTGTCCACACGAACCGCGAGGAAATGCGCGCGTTCAACTTGAACACCCAGCTTCTCGACCGGTGTGACCAAATAAGTCCGTCCATCCACGTCCTTGCGCAGGACAGAGGCGAATAAATCGACCATGCCCCGACGTGTGATCATCGAGCCTTCATGCCACCAGCTACCATCGGCGCGAATAACCAAGTCCATTTCGCCGCAATAATCTGGGTTCCAACGCTCGACCGGACGTTCACCGTCCGACGTATCGGCCAGCGCATCCATCAAATCTTGGAGAGAAAAGGGCGCGTTACCGCCATTTAACGTGTTTTCGATGGTCATGGGCCTTTCCCGTCGGCGAGTGCATTGTTACGCGGTCTAACAGATAGGTTACGCACGGACACGCACAATGGGCCAAATCCTCAACACCACAGTCGATTCTGCAACAGAAAAGGCGGCACAAGAGGCCGTGCAGACGCTTAATACCGTGCGAACGAATATTGGCGACGTGATTTACGGGCAAGATCGAGTCGTTAATCTCGCTCTCGCGGCGATTCTATCAGGCGGGCATGCGCTCCTCGTCGGCGTCCCAGGATTGGCAAAAACATTGCTTGTCGAGACACTCAGCACGGTGCTGGGACTCAAAGACTCGCGTATTCAATTTACCCCAGACCTCATGCCCGCCGATATCCTCGGCTCTGAAGTGCTGGAACAAGAGGAAGACGGAAAGCGTAATTTCCGCTTCATCAAAGGCCCGATCTTCACACAATTGCTCATGGCGGATGAAATCAACCGCGCCAGCCCGCGCACCCAATCTGCGCTTTTGCAAGCGATGCAAGAACGCTCTGTGACAATCGCGGGCAAGCCGCACGCGCTGCCCAAGCCCTTCCATGTGCTCGCGACCCAAAACCCGATTGAACAAGAAGGCACCTACCCGCTGCCCGAAGCGCAACTCGACCGCTTCCTGTTTCAAATTGATGTGGGTTTTCCAGAACTCGCAACCGAACGCGATATCCTCATCGCGACAACGGGGTCGACACTGCCTGCTGCAAAGAAAGCGATGACGGCAAAAGCCCTCATGGACATGCAAGCATTGGTGCGACAGCTTCCCGTCGGCGAAACTGTGCTCGACGCAATCCTGACACTGGTGCGGAGTGCGCGCCCTGATCAGACTGAGGACGATGTCATCCGCAAGACTGTCGCTTGGGGCCCTGGTCCGCGCGCCGGACAAGCGTTGATGCTCGCTACCCGGGCGAAAGCGCTGATTGATGGCCGTATGGCCCCGTCCGTGGATGACGTGATTGATTTGGCCGGACCTGTTTTGCAGCACCGGATGGCGCTGAGCTTTGCGGCGCGTGCAGATGGCGCCACGATTGACAATACTGTCGCGCGCCTTGTGGATCGTATCCGCTAGTAATGCCGGTCCAGACTGCCGCCCACACACTGAGACATGACGCCGACCGGTTAGCCTCCGGCTATCCGGCTCTGCTGGCCGAAGCAGACCGGGTCGCTGCTTTGGTAGCGGCGGGAGTGCATGGCCGTCGCCGGGCCGGACAGGGCGAAAGTTTCTGGCAATACCGCCCTTATGATGTGTCTGATCCAGCCAATCGTATTGATTGGCGTCGGTCGGGTCGTGGGGATGCGGTATTTGTGCGCGATAATGAATGGGAAGCGGCCAATTCCGTCTATCTGTGGCGAGACGGCGGTCCGGGCATGGACTGGCGATCCAAGAAAGCGCTGCCCACGAAACGCGACCGCGCCAGTGTCCTGTCTCTCGCTCTTGCCTCACTCTTGATGCGCGGCGGGGAACGCTGCGCCGTTATGGGCGAGAGCGAACGGCCACGATCTGGCCGTGTTGGCTATGAACGTTTGGCGGAACGTTTGGTCCGCTCGGACGGCGATATGGCGAAGCTGACGGGCAAAATTCCGGCCCATGCAAAACTTCTACTCTCCAGCGACTTTCTAACAGAACCGACGGTTTGGCCCGCCAGATTCGCCGCCTTGGCAGCGCGTCCTGCATCCGGGGTTATTTTGCACATTATTGACCCGGCAGAAGAGAGCTTTCCTTTCAAGGGACGCGTTGAATTTCAAACCCCCGGCGGCTGGCTCAAACCTTATTTGATGGGCCGAGCCGAACGGGCGAAAGACGATTATCGGCTCCGCTTTGCCGCGCATTGCGAATGGATCGAAACCAGTGCCCGGCACCTCGGTTTTACCGTCATTCGTCATCGCACCGACCAAGCCCCCGGCCCGGCCCTTACAGCGCTTTACCAAGCCTTTGAAGGGTCGCTCTGATGGGGTCTTTGACACTCCTGGCCCCGCTAACGCTGCTTGGCCTACTCACCTTACCCTTGGTTTGGTGGATTCTCAAAATCAGCCCGCCCTTACCTAAACGTCGAATGTTCCCCCCGCTTGCGATTTTGCAAGGCGTGGAAACGGATGAAGAAACGCCCAATGCTACGCCGATTTGGGTGCTGCTCTATCGAGTGCTGATGGTGGCACTCGCGGTTTTTGCGCTCAGCCTGCCGCTGCTGCAAAGCGAAGACGCCCCCCTTGAGCGTCCGCTCACCCTCATCCTCGATGATAGCGCGGCCGCCGCACCAATCTGGGATGATCTGACTGATGATGCCCGTCGCCGGGTTCGCGAAGCCCAACGCACCAATCAAGATATCATCCTGATTTTGGGGGACGATGCCGATCCCGCGCCCATTCCTGCGGCTGAAGCCCTGCTGAGGCTCCGGTCGGCCGCCCCGTCTTTCCAAACCCGGACCGTCCAAATCCCGACACTTCCGAACGGTAATAATACGGTTTTCCTGTCGTCTGGGGTCAGTTTTGGCGATGATACCAACCTTCTGGCATCGCTTCGCGACCTCAACGCCACCGCGCTTCTCCCCGACGCTTTGGACACGGTGATCGTTCCCGGCGATGTTCGCGAAACAGCGGATGGGTTTGAGGCTGATTGGTTCAGCGCGCTTAGTCCGCGTAGCGCCAATGTCGAAGCCTTGTCGCAAAGCGGTGATGTGCTGGCGGTCGAACCGATCTTATTTGCGCCGGGCGCGTCGCTCTCGACCGTGTCGATTTCACTCCCGCCGCAACTGCGCGCGAAAGTCACGCGCTTGCGGGTGGCAGGCATGCGCGCCAGTGCCGCGACGAAACTTCTCGATGATAGCTTTGGACGTCCGTTGGTCGGTGTGCTCGCACCGCCGTCAGGGTCATCCAGTCCGCTCCTGTCTGAAGAATTTTACACGGAACAAGCCCTCACGCCTTTTGCCGATTTGTTCATCGGCAGTCGCGAGACGGTTCTGCCGCTTAATCCAACTGTGCTCGTGATGCCGGATTCGATGCGCTCTGACGCGCCAGAGATTGTCGACTATGTTGAAAGTGGTGGCGTATTGATCCGGTTTGCCGGGCCTCAATTGGCCGCAAGCGCCGATACGCTGGTGCCTGTGCCTTTGCGGCGCGGCGGGCGTTCGATTGGCGGCGCGCTCGCGTGGGAAACACCACAAGCGCTCGCCCCCTTTGCATCTGAGTCGCCCTTCGCAGGGCTGTCTGTCCCCGTAGACATCACCGTCTCCCGTCAAGTCATGGCCCGCCCCGGCGCCGAAACAGACGCACGCACTTGGGCCCGGCTGCAAGACGGATCTCCAATCGTGACCTCCTCCGTACGCGGCGAAGGCCGCATCATTCTCTTTCATGTGACCGCCGGGCCAGAATGGTCTAACCTCGCAATATCGGGGCTTTACGTTGATATGTTGAAGCGCATTCTACCGCTCGCAAAATCGCGTCGCGTGGTGCCCTCAACAGAAGGCGGCGCGTGGACGCTTGATCGCATCCTTGGCCCGTTCGGAGAGCTCCGCCCACCGCCGCCTCGGCCGGTGACGATTGCTGATAAAGACTGGTCTGTGAATGTCGATACGCTTCCGCCCGGTTATTATCGATCTGGAACCCGACAACGCGCTGTTCAATCCGTTTCCAATCCTGAAGCCATCACAATGCTTCCAACGCAAGGTTTGAGCATTGAGCGGATCGACGGGCGTGAGCCGCGCTCGCTAGCCGGCATCCTACTCGGCATCGCGGTTCTTATGCTCGCACTGGATATGATCGTATCAGCGAGCTTGTCCGGTCGATTACGCCGCTTCGGTGCTGTGACAGCCAGCGCGCTTCTCATCGGCCTCACCATCCTGCCTAGCAGCGCAGACGCTCAGACTGAGGTTAATGAACGCGTGCGCGAGGCCGCACTGGGGCTTCATTTAGCTTATATAGAGACCGGGGACGCCCGCATTGATGGGTTAAGCCTAACGGCGCTGGAAAGCCTACAGCGCCAACTGACGCGGCGAACAACGATCGAGCCTGTCGGCGTTCACGCCGTAAGGCCGGACAGCGCAGGCCTTGAAATGTATCCATTTCTCTACTGGCCGGTTCGCAATGATACCGCTGACTTGACGGAGTCCGAACGAGTTTCACTCAATGCCTACATCGCGGCCGGCGGCACGCTCATGCTCGACACGGCGGATGAGGCGGAGCGGTCCTTCCGTGCAGGGACCGCGCATCCGGGTCTGACACGCGTGACTGATGGGCTGAATATTGGCCGCTTAGCCCGTGTTCCTGACGACCATGTCCTAACCAAATCCTTCTACCTCACGCGTGTCTTTCCGGGTCGCTGGGCCAATGGCCCCGTCTATGTCGAAGGCGCAGGGGCGACCAAAGGCGGGCGCGACGGCGTATCCTCAGTCATCATTGGGTCTAACGACTGGGCGGCGGCGTGGGCGATTGATCCTGAGACGGGAACCCGAGTCGATCTAGCCAATGAAATCCCGCGTCAACGCGAAATGGCGATCCGCTTTGGCGTCAATGTCGCCATGTACGCGCTGTCCGGCAATTATAAAGCGGACCAAGTCCACGCGGCAGAGCTAATCCGGCGCATGGGCGACCCCGATGCAGGTGACGGCTCGGGCCTCGATTCGCTACAAGACTTACGCAATCAAAGCCGGGAGCGTCCGTGATGTTTGACGACTGGCTCTCTCGTATCGCCTTTGATCCGCTCCTACCGTGGCTATGGGTTGCCATATTGGTCGGCCTCGCGGTCGCAGCGGCTCTGTTCGCAGCAACGACACGGCTGCGGTCCGATTTTCAACGCTTGCTCGCCGCGCTCTTTCTCGGTTTAGCTCTGTCAGGTCCGCAACTCGTGAGCGAAGATCGCCGCCCCTTGCCCGATACGGTCTTGATCCTGAAGGACGCCTCTGATTCCATGCAACTCGGCGCGCGAACCGACGTCGCCAATGAGGCCGAGATCGCTTTGCGCGAACGGCTCTCCGCGGATGGTCCCATTGATATTGTGAGCGTAGCAATCCCACCCGATGCGGATGGAACGCGGGTCGCACTCGCGCTGACGGACGCGTTGGCCTCCGTTCCGTCTGGCCGATTAGGCGGCGTGATCGCGCTCTCCGATGGCCAAGCGCATGATGTAACAGAGGCCACCGCGTCCCTCATGCCCGATGATATTCCGTTCCATGCCCTCATCATCGGCGATCCAGAGGCACGCGACCGCCGCATCTCCGCCGTGACAGCTCCAAAATTCGGCGTAGTTGGTGAGTTTGCCAATTTCGAACTCCGCGTTGATGATCCGGGCTATGAAGGCGAGCGCGCGCAAATCGAAGTCCGCCTAAACGGCGAGCGCAAAGCACGCTTCCCGATCACCATCGGGCAAACCCTCTCTGTCCCACTCGAGATTGAACGCCGCGGCCGCAATACGGTCGAAATGAGCGTCGTGCCCGCAGAGACAGGCGAACTGACGTTGAATAACAACCTCTTTATCGCCGAAATATCCGGCATTCGCGATCGCATGCGCGTGCTGCTCATCACCGGCGAGCCGCATATTGGCGGACGCTCTTGGCGCAACCTGTTAAAATCTGATCCGTCGATTGATTTGGTACAATTCACCATTCTCACGCAGCCCCGAGTAAAGAACACCAATGCGGGCGACCTTGAACTCTCCCTCATTCAGTTCCCACGCCGACAGTTGTTCGAAGAACGGCTTGACGATTTCGACCTTATCATCTTCGACCAATATCAACGTCGCGATATCCCCCGCAGCAATGGGATGAGAGAGCCGACGATCCTGCTGCGCTATTTCTCTAATATTGCGCGCTATGTCGAAGATGGCGGCGCATTGCTCGTCGCGGCTGGCCCAGCGTTTGCGTCTCAAGACAGCCTCTATCTGTCCCCTTTGGTCAGCGTGCTACCGACGCGCCCCACAGGCGAAACCACGTCCGAGCCGTTCCGTGCCGAACTGAATGATAAAGGCCGCTTGCACCCAATCACGCGGTCATTTTCTGGGCGCGATGACCAAACATGGGGACCCTGGTTCCGCGCAATTGAAAATGACCCTTTGGCTGGGGATGTGCTGATGGAGGGGCCGGACGGTACGCCACTCTTCATTATCGACCGGGTCGGCGATGGGCGTGTCGCGATGCTGATGAGCGATCAGGCTTGGCTATGGGCCAAAGGTTATGAAGGCGGCGGTCCCTATCAGGAGATGTTCCGCCGCACGGCACATTGGCTTTTAGGCGAGCCCGATCTTGATGCTGAAACCCTCTCTGCGCGGGCTGAAAACGAACAATTGATCGTCGAGCGCCGCACGCTCGATAGCGCGCCCGGAACGGCCCAAGTCATCCTGCCTGATGGCACATCCGCAGAGATTGCCATGACCGAAGTCGAGGCGGGTTATTATACCGGCGCGATCCCTCTGGGCGGACTAGGAGCCTATCGGCTCAATCACGGTAATCTGTCCACGATTGCCGCCGTCGGCATGCTCAATCCCATTGAATATGCTGAACTTCTACCGTCGCTTGAAATTTTATCGCCGCTATCTGACGCCACGGGCGGCACGACACGGATGATAGGCCTCACGATGAATAATGTGCCTGAGGTCCGTCGTATCAAAACCGGAGCGCTCGTCGGCAGCAATTGGATCGGGGTGAGGGATAATGATGCCTATACTGTGACCCGCTCGAAACGACGTCCACTCGCCCCACCGATTGCCTTCTTCCTCGCCTTTTTCGCCGCATTAGCGTGGGGTTGGTGGCGCGAAGCGAAATAATCTGTCAATTAAGCGCCTGTTCAGGCTCAACTGATAGACACGCTTCGTCTTCAAGGGGATTTCAATGCGACAGTTTTTGATCGTAGGATTAGTGGCCCTCAGCCTGTCGGGCTGTATGACCGTCGCGAAAACGACGGGCAAAGCGGCGACCTTGCCGTTCAAAGCAACTTATTTTACGGGCAAGACCGTTGGAAAAGGCGTCGTCGGCACATCGAAAATGGTTGGCAAAGGGGCCTTAGCGACTGGCAAAGGTGTTTATTACGTCGGGTCTGTCCCTGTCAAAATCACGGATCAAGCCTTGGACACGTCGACGAAAATTCTGATTATGACCACTCAAGTCGTTGATCTGTCCGGTAAAGTTCTAACGGTCTCTCGCCAGTTTCATGCGAGCCAATTAGACTCAGAATTGATGAAATTTCAACGCGCCTCAAATGTGCTTTCCGTTGTCATTGATGCCTTCGCTTAATGACACGTAACGCATTCGTGTTTTTGATAACGCTCCCCTTACTGCTTTGAAATTTGCTCGCGACCCCTAATAATGCTATATTATTGCATCAATTGGGAGAATAACTATGCGACGCACGGCCCTCATTCTTGCCTCAACCGCCCTGATACTCGCGCCGATGAGCGCCGCAGCCAAATCGCGGGGTTTTGACACGACGATCAGCGTTCCGGTACAAGCCCCGGTTAAAATTGAAGTTGTTCTGTCGGACGATCTCGCTCACCGCGCAAATAATTTACCCAAAAAATTGAGCAGTCGCGCTTCGCCGCGCTCGGGTAACGCTGGTTTTGCGGGTGATGGGCTTTATGGCGACCGCGCCCTTAATTCGCTCATCGAAGAGGTTTATGAAGAG
This sequence comes from Litorimonas sp., assembly GCA_051251645.1. Lineage (GTDB taxonomy): Bacteria > Pseudomonadota > Alphaproteobacteria > Caulobacterales > Maricaulaceae > Litorimonas. Next base: position 1,401,661 of record JBPOEY010000001.1, read on the forward strand.
CTCAACGAAGATTTCGCTAGAAAGGGAATCCTCGTCTCTGATGACGCAGACATTGTTCTACGTGTGACACTGGAAGATGTTAAAAATAATCGTCCGACTTTCGAGCAGCTCTCGCGTCAGACGAGCCTCAGCTTTGAGAGCTTTGGCACTGGCGGCGCAGAAATGAGTGCTGAGCTGGTGGATGGGTCGGGTAATCAACTCGGGACTTTATCTTATCGCTGGTTTGATAGCGACTTAGACCGTTTCGATTTTCAGGGAGCCTCTGGAGTCTGGTCAGATGCCCGACGCGCCATTTCCCGCTTCTCGAGTAAGACAGCTAAAACTCTGTCATCAACCTAATAGAGGGTTCGACTGAGTTCAGGCCACGCCGATATATTTATGTGATTGTACGCTCAGCCGCCATTGCGGGTGGGCGAGGCAATATTGAAACGCGGCGTCCGTGTTGAGCTGGCGCGCCGGATCATCGAGCGGCTGCAAGAAAAAATGCTCAAAATCCAGAGCAACAAATTGATCGGGCTGGTTCTCTTTTTGCGGATAAACGAGTTTTAACTCCTGCCCGGACGTCTGCACCACGGGCGCGTTCGCTTTGGGGCTGACACAAATCCAATCAATGCCTTCAGGGGCCAAGATTGTGCCATTTGTCTCAATCGCAATTTTGAAACCCTGTGTTTTCAGCGCGGCAATTAGCGACGTGTCCAATTGGAGCAACGGTTCCCCGCCCGTACACACGACCCAGCGGTCCTGCTGCCCGTCTGGCCAAGCGGCCAACACAGCCTTAGCCAAGCCATCTGCATCAAACCGACCACCGCCCGGACCATCCGTGCCGATAAAATCCGTATCGCAGAATTTGCACACTGCCGTCGCGCGGTCTTGTTCGCGTCCGCTCCAGAGATTGCAGCCCGCAAAACGCAGGAATACGGCGACTCGGCCCGCTTGGCCGCCTTCACCCTGAACGGTGAGATAAAGTTCTTTGACGGCGTAGCTCATGATCCGGCGTAATCCGCCCATCCTTTGGCCCGCAAGTCACAGGCGGGGCATGTGCCGCAGCCATAGCCCCACGCGTGCAAGGTGTCGCGCACGCCCATGTAGCAGGTGTGTGTGCCCGACCGGATCATCTCAACCAGCGCGTCACCGCCTAGCGTATGGGCCAAAGTCCAGGCTTGCGCTTTGGACCGGGTCATCAGGGGCGAGTGCAGTGTAAAGTCCCGCTCTAGCCCCAACGAAATCGCGTGCATTTGCGCGTCCAACGTTTCTTTGCGGCAATCCGGATAACCCGAAAAATCCGCTTCGCACATTCCGGCGACGAGCTCTGAGAACCCACGTCGCCACCCGAGGGCCGCCGCATAGGTAAGGAAAATCAGATTGCGACCCGGCACGAATGTATTGGGCATGCCAGACTCCAGCGTGTCGATTTCCCGCTCACGTGTGAGCGCCGTTTCGCTAATCGCGCCAAAGCCCGCCAGATCGATCACATGGTCTTCGCCTAACCGCTCGGTCCAGTTTGGAAAATCTGTCCGAATTTGATCCAACACCGCTTTTCGAACCGTCATTTCAATATTATGGCGTTGGCCATAGGAGAACCCAATCGTTTCGACATGATCGAAACGGGTCAGCGCCCACGCGAGCACAGTTGCGCTGTCTTGGCCGCCTGAAAACAGGACGCCAGCTTTGGTCGGTCGGGTCGTCATGGGCCGCACTTAAGCGGCAGACACGCCAGGCTCAAGTCCTCTGGCCCGAGACATGCATATGAGAGATCATGTTGCGTCGGCTCAAAAATGCGAAACCGAGATATAAAATCTTGATCGGGCTTTGGCTCGCGATTGAATTGATCAGCCTGCCTGCCGCGGCCAGCGTCGCCTTTTCGATCACGGGGAAGAGCGCGCCCTTGGTGACACAGACACTTGAGACGAGTGAACCGGGCATGGCGCAATTTCTTATTACGCATTCCGTGCCGTTCGACATCCTCGTCAGCGGGATCACGAGCGAGGTCAATATCATGATCGAAGACGCCAAATTTGAGACAGATATATCGTCGGCGTGCGCGAGCTTTCTGAGTACACATCCGAGGGTCGTTAAGACAATTGACGCGCCAGCCAATCCGGAGGCCCCGATTGCGACACTCTTCGTGACTGTGACCTATGACATCGCCGAGACACCCCAAATCAGCTTCGACCAAATCTCTTTTGTGCCTGCCGCTCTGCCTTGCCAATCCGTTTAACGCATTACACTAATTGATCGCCTCTAAAAAGACGGTCCCAAAGCGTTCGAACTTCGTTTCACCGACCCCTGACACGCCCAGCATCTGACCCCGATTTTTCGGTCGTTTCTGCGCCATGTCGATCAAGGTCGCGTCCGAAAATATAATATAGGCTGGCTTGCCAAGCTCCCGCGCCATGTCTCGGCGCAAGCTTTTCAATGTCACAAGCAAATCATGATCCGCTTGATCCATCAATTCCGGCGCAACTTTGCGCTTGCGGGACTTTGCAGTCTTTGAGCTCATAGGCGCTTTGGGCTCGGTCATTAAAAATACGCCGTTCCCCGCCACCAAGGCTTGTCCCGCGGCCGTCACGACTATTCGTCCATAACGTTCCATATCCACGCTCAGATAGCCCGTCGCGATAGCCTGCCGCACGAGGGATTTGAAAAACGCATCGCCCCAACGTTCGCCCGTGCCATGACTTGGCAGTTGATCATGACTGAATTGACGAATTTTGTCTGTGTCTGCGCCGCGCGCGACCGCGATCACATGGTTGGCCCCAAAGCGTTCACCCGTGTCCTGCGCCGCCCGCATGAAGGCCATCGCCGCGTCCGTCGCATCAATCCGGTCCGGTGGGTTTTCACACACGTCACACTGTCCGCACGGCGGCAGATCTTCACCGAAATAGGCCATCAGCACCTGACGCCGACAGGTTGAGGCCTCACAATAGCCGAGCAACGCATCAAGCCGCTTATGTTCGCGCAGCTGATGATCTTGGTCAGAATCTTCCTGCGTAATAAATTGACGACGCATGCGAATATCATCGAGCCCATACAGTAGGACCGTGTCAGCCGGTTGACCATCACGACCCGCGCGACCGATTTCCTGATAATAAGCTTCGGGCGAACTGGGCAGATTAACGTGAAAAACAAACCGAATATCAGGCTTGTCGATCCCCATGCCGAACGCAATCGTCGCAACCATGACAATCCCGTCCTCGGCGATAAAACGTTCTTGGTTTTCGAACCGCTGTTCCGCGCTCATCCCGGCATGATAGGCCAGCGCAGTGTAGCCTTCCGCGACGAGCGTCCGTGTGTGTTCTTCCGTGCTCTTCCGCGATAGCGCATAGACAATCCCGCTTTCGCCTGCCCGGTCTTTCATGAAATCGAGCAATTGAGACGACCGATTGATTTTGGGTTTCACGGTCAACGACAGGTTCGGGCGGTCAAACCCTTGGACAATCACATCGCCCTTGCTGCCAAACAATTGCGCCGCAATATCGGTTCGTGTGCCCGCGTCTGCCGTGGCGGTAAACGCCGCGACCCGAGCGTTCGGGAATTTTTCTTTTAGGCCTGACAACATGCCATATTCTGGCCGAAACGCCGGGCCCCACTTCGACACACAATGCGCTTCATCCACAACGAACAAAGGCGGATTAATCTGTTCCATCGCCGCGAGCATCCGCCCCGTCATCAAGCGTTCGGGCGACATATACAGCAAGTTGACTTCGCCGCGCGCGACACGCTTCCATTCTTCAACATTGCGCGCGCGGTCTTGTCCGGAATGCAGACAAGACACGGCGACACCGTTCGCGCGCAGAGCCGCGACTTGGTTATCCATCAGCGCGACGAGCGGGCTAATAATGATCGTTGTGCCGTCCAGCATCAAAGACGGCACTTGGTAGCAGAGTGATTTACCCGCCCCAGTCGGCATCACCGCCAAGACATTGCGACCTGCCATGATCGCATCGATCACCTCTTCCTGACCGGGTCGAAAATCATCATGACCGAAGACGGTTTTTAACGCTTGGTGCATATCGGAAAAGCGTTGCGGCATGAAACGCTCACTGGGGTGGTTCGGCAATCGCGACAAGCCCCAGATTTCGCGCAAAGCACAGCTTTCCACACGCGCCTCGCTATGACATAGCCGCACCCGATCATGGCTCGTTCTCCCGATTCCAAAGACTTTGCTCGTTCAACAGGCGCCGCCTTCGCGGCACAGATCGAACAGGACAAAGGTCACCGCGACCGCTCCCGGTCGTTAAAGCCGCTGGCGGCGCTTTGGCCGTTCGTGAAGCGCTACCCCGGACGGATGGTCGGCTTTCTAATTTTCCTCGTTTTATCGACCATTTTTACCTTGTCTCTACCGGGGGCATTGAAAGCGATTATTGACTGCGGGTTCTCGGACGAGACACCGGCCTATTGTGCGAATTTCCCGGTGGATGCGACGACCAGTGTTGATGGGTATTTTCAGCTCTTCATTCTTTTCGCCATTCTCTTTTCGAGCTTCGGCGCCTTGCGTTTCTACTTCATCACGACGCTTGGACAGCGCGTCATTGCTGATTTGCGTCGCGCTATCTTTGATCGACTAACAGCCTTGTCGCCCGCTTATTTCGAACGCATTCGCACAGGCGAGGTTTTGTCCCGGCTGACGACGGATACGACACTGATTGAAACAGTCGTCACCGGATCGATCAGCTTTGCGATCCGGTCGATTGCGACCATCATTGGCTCCATCATCCTGATGTTCTGGTTTAGTTGGCAACTCGCCTTGCTGGTGATGGCCGTTGGCGGTGTCATTTTTGTGGTCGTGTTTGTCGTGACCCCGATCATTCGCCGTCTGTCACGCGACGGGCAGGACCGATTAGCCGAAGCGTCGGGCCGTGCCAGTGAAGCCATTTCGTCCATTCAAACGGTCCAAGCTTATACGCGAGAAGCGTTAGAGCGCGAACAATTCGGCGACGCCATTGAGCGGACCTATGCGGTCCACGCCAAAAGGATCGTCATCCAAAGTTGGCTCACGGCTGTCCTCTTTGCGGTTGGTATGGGCGGTATCACAGGAATTTTATGGTATGGTGCGCGGCAGGTCATGGCGGGAAACATGACGGGCGGCAGCATTGTCGCATTTACCGTGCTCTCAATCTTGGCCGTCTCCAGCCTGTCCTCGCTAACCGAGACGTGGACAAACTTATTGCGCGCTGCTGGGGCGTCGGAACGGCTGGTCGATATTTTGAATGAAACTCCGACGATCACAGGTGAAGACATGCCCAAACACGTCGATCCGATCAGCTTCGATGATGTCACTTTCATCTATCCAACCCGACCTGATGCATCCGCTCTAAGCGATGTCAGTTTCACAGTGAATTCCGGAGAAACAGTAGCGCTCGTCGGGCCGAGCGGCGCAGGGAAAACCACCGTATTCCAGCTGCTACTACGCTTCTACGATGTGCAAACGGGATCAATTCGGCTGGGCAACGTTGATATCCGCACATTGGAGCCAGAGGCTCTACGCGCGCAAATCGCGGTCGTGCAACAAGGCGCCCCGCTGTTCTCAGGGACTGCGTTTGAGAACATCGCCTATGGCCGCGAAGGCGCGTCTCGCGATGAGGTCATCGCCGCCGCCAAAGCTGCCTTTGCGCATGAGTTCATCGACGCGCTCCCATCGGGCTATGACACGGATATTGGCGAGCGCGGCGCGACACTCTCAGGCGGGCAGCGCCAGCGCATCGCCATTGCCCGCGCCATATTGCGAGACGCCCCAATCCTCCTGCTGGACGAAGCCACGTCTGCGCTAGATTCTGAGAGCGAACGGGCCGTGCAACTCGCGTTTGAAACGTTGCGGCAAGGCCGCACAACATTGGTCATCGCACACCGTCTTGCGACCGTGCTGAAAGCGGACCGGATTATTGTGTTGGAGGGGGGGCGCGTGGTTGAAACCGGCACACATGAAGCGCTCAGTGCGCAAGGCGGGCTCTATGCGCGACTGGCTGAGCTGCAGTTTACGGCGGGGTGATTAACGCTACGCCGCTCAGACCCATCATGGGTAGAGCAGAACTTCAAACATAGAAACACCCCTTCCTGCCGACTTGGTCGGCGGGTCCATGGCGCGATGTTGAACCTGAATTCGATTTACGAGAATTCCAGTCCATGGATAGGCCGATCAAGTCGGCCTAAGAGGGCTTAAATTAGGTTTCACCCAATCCGCTCTACCCCACCCATATAGGGCACGAGCGCCGTTGGCACGGTGATGCTGCCGTCTTCATTTTGGTAATTTTCGAGCACTGCGACGAGCGTCCGGCCCACAGCCAGCCCACTCCCATTGAGCGTATGGACGAAGCGGTTATCCTTCTCGCCCGCCCGGTAACGCGCATTCATGCGCCGCGCTTGGAAGTCTCCACAATTCGAAATCGAACTGATCTCGCGGTAAGTCTCTTGGCTCGGCAGCCACACATCAATGTCATAGCTCTTGCGCGCGCCAAAACCGAGATCACCTGTACACAGTTCAACCACGCGGTAAGGGAGTTCCAGCTTTTGCAGCACGGCTTCGGCACAGCGCAGCATATTCTTATGCTCATCGTCGCTCGTCTCAGGCGTCGCGATTGACACCAACTCAACTTTGTTAAACTGATGCTGACGGATCATGCCTTTGGTGTCACGTCCAGCAGAGCCAGCTTCAGAGCGGAAACACGGCGTATGCGCTGTCATCCGGCGCGGCAGCGTGTCGGCGTCGAGAATGCTTTCGCGGACCGTGTTGGTGAGCGACACTTCGGCGGTGGGGATGAGGTAGTGGTCACCCGTTGTTTTGTAGAGGTCTTCCTCAAACTTCGGTAATTGCCCCGTGCCTGTCAGCGCATTCGCCCAGACGAGCAACGGCGGGCTTGTTTCTTCAAACCCCTCTCCCGCCTGCATATCCAGCATCATGGCAGCGAGTGCCCGGTCCATTCGGGACAACGCCCCGCGCAGCACAACAAAACGGCTCCCGCTCATCTTGGCGGCGGTTTCGAAATCCATCATCCCCAGCGCTTCGCCGAGATCATCATGCGCTTTGGGCGTGAAACCAAAGGCGCGGGGTTCGCCCCATTTCGCGATTTCAACATTATCATCTTCGCTGTCGCCGTGCGGGACGTCGTCAGCGGGAATATTCGGCAGGCTGGCGAGGAGATCGTTGAGAACAGCGGTTTCGCTATCCAGTTGCACCCCGAGCGCGGCAATGACGTTTTTCGCGCCTGCGACTTCAGTTTTCAACCGTTCGGCTTCGTCCTTGTCGCCCCGCCCCATGGCCGCGCCGATTTGCTTGGACGCTTTATTGCGCGCGGCTTCGGCCTCTTGGACCATGGTCTTGCACTTCCGGATCAACACATCCTTTTCGAGGATGATTTTTGTTTGCGGGTCGAGCCCACGGCTTGACCAGCCCGCATCAAAGGCGTCGGGATTTTCGCGTATGGCTTTTAGGTCGAACATGGGCGTGTTTCATCAATCAAAAGGTTAGGCTTCAAAGGTCGGGATCGCCATAAGGCTGTGGATGGACGGCGTAAAGCGTCCGCAACTGATCCAAGCATTTCTGGGCCATGCATTGAGCCGGACCGGACAAGCCGCTAGGCTCCCGCTATGCTCACTCACCTGCTGCTTATGCGTCACGCCAAATCAAGCTGGAACAGCGCCGCGCAATCCGATCATGAACGCCCGCTCAATGCGCGCGGGCGACGGGCCGCGACGCAAGTCGGTCACGTGTTGACCGCGCGCGGATATACACCCGAGACGATCTGGAGCAGCGACGCCGTGCGCACGCGCGAAACCGCCATGCGGCTGATCCGGGCGATCCCCGGCGCGCAGCGCATCGATTACTTCAGTGAGTTTTATCACGCGTCGCCCTCCGATGTGTTCACGGTCGCCCAGATGCACGGCGAGCCCGATGTCGAACGGTTAATGTGGCTTGGTCACAATCCAGGCTGGTCAGAATTGCACGGCATAATGAGCGGACAAGACATAGACTTCCCGACCGGAGCCTGTTCTGTGTTTCAACGCGTAGATGACAGCGACTGGCTGTCCCCGCACAGCTGGCGCTTGATTGATTTCATTTTGCCCCGTGAGTTAGAGGCATGAATGAAAAGCTGCTGGCGATCTGGCGGCTCACCGTCGCGGTGCTGCTCTACCCTCTCGCCCTCGCCGCGCTGATCTGGATTTGGTGGACCGGAAAACCCGCGATCTGGGGGGTGGCCGTTATGGTCGTCGTTTTGATGTCCGACCGAACTTGGCTGTTTTTGCTGCGGCGGCTATTTTCCTTGGGACGGAAATAGAAAAGCGCCCGCGGCAGCGGACTGCCGGGGCACCAGATTATCTGCAAACGTCTGTCTTTATTTCAGAGCGAGCAACGTGTCTTCATCTCGTAGAACATAGAGCAGACCCATCGCCGCTGCAGCTGGAATGGCCGCGAGGAAGAGCTGGTTAAAGCTCTCCGTGCCCATGATGTAAAACGGTAAGGCGACGAGGATAGCGCCTGCATGGAGCACAAAAACGAGGCCATAGCTGATCCGTTTCTTAAACCCGAGCAGAAACGCGAGCAGCAAGACCATCCAGAACGCCCCAATGGCGTAACCAACCGTCTCATTTAGGCCCGGTAGGTGGTAATATTTTTTGGCAATTCCGCTGGCTGATTCTGGGTTCAAAAACCGCATCAATTGCCACGGCAGCAGGAAGTAAAAAATAGACAGCCGCGTCAAAAATAGTGGCCAGCGAAGTTTCGGCATAAGAGCCTCCTAGTTCAAATTGGGAGCGCTTTAGCAGAGCTTCGAAACAAAGTGCGACATTCTGTGGTGATTTCAGGTCACGACAGCGTGACACCTACACGATCAGAGCCGCCTTAAAATCATCGGCAACAACACCGGCTGTCGCTTTCGCCGCCCCAACGACACCTGGAACACCGGCGCCCGGATGTGTGCCTGCGCCGACAATATACATGTTACTCAGCACATCATCGCGGTTGTGCGGCCGGAACCATGCGGATTGCGTCAGGATCGGCTCAATCGAAAAAGCGCTGCCGTGATGCGTGTTCATTTCGTCGCGGAAGCCAAACGGCGTGAGCGTCTTTTGAACAACGAGATCGCGGCGCAAGTTCGGAATCGAATGCTCTTCCAGATAGTCGAGAATCTTATCCGCATATTGCGGCCCAACGATGTCCCAATCAACGTCGGCATGACCCAAATGCGGCACAGGCGACAGGACATAATAAGAGCTACAGCCCTCGGGCGCCATGGACGGGTCCGTCACGCAAGGCGCGTGTAAATAGAGCGAAAAGTCGTCCGGCAGTTTGCGGCCTTTGCCGAAAATTTCTGCGATCAATTCCCGGTACCGTTGCCCAAGCAAAATGATGTGATGTTTCATCTCTGGATGGGTCGTTTTCAAACCAAAATAGAGCACGAAAAGCGACATAGAGTGGCTCTTCTTGGCCAAGCTCTTGCCGTAACTTTTACCGCGATCATGCCCGCGTAAAAGTTGCTTATACGTGTGCACCACGTCGGCGTTAGACGCGACGAGATCCGCATCCATCGACCAACCGTCAGCCGCCTCAACCCCTGTCACGCGGTCGCCATCAGTCCGAATATCGGTAATTTCAGTTGAGAGTCGGAGCGTCCCGCCCATATCTTCGAACAGCTTGATCATACCGTCGATCAGCGCGCCCGTGCCACCTTTCGCAAACCAGACGCCGCCTTTACGTTCCAGCGCATGGATAAGGGCATAGATGGAGCTGGTCTTAAACGGGTTTCCGCCAACGAGCAGTGACTGAAAGCTCAGCAATTGCCGCACGCGGTCGTTTTTCACGAACTTGCTGACCATTTGGTAGACACTCTTATCCGCGCGCAAACGGATGAGTTGCGGCGCGGCTTGGAACATTTGCCGCATTTTTAGAAAGGCCGTCGTGCCGAGCTTTTCATAGCCCTCACGATAGAGTTCCTGACTATACGCAAGAAAGCGGCGGTAGCCCTTCACATCCTCTGCATTGCGGGCCTCAATCTCAGCTTCCAGCTTCTCCTGACTGGCCCAATAATCGAGTGTGTCGCCATCTTCCCACTGCAGTCGGTAAAACGGGTCCACAGGCAGCAAGGTGACATAGTCATCCATATTTCGGTCCGTCAGGTCCCATAGCTCGCGCAGGCAATTGGGATCGGTAATAACGGTGGGACCGCCATCAAATTTGAAACCATCTTCTTCGTAGACGTAGGCGCGGCCACCGGGCTTGTCCCGATTGTCGATGATGGTGGTATCGAACCCCATGCTTTGCAGACGAATTGCCAAAGCAATTCCACCAAACCCGGCGCCAATCACGATGGCTGTCGGCTTCGTTCCATGGCTCTGTTTAGCAGTAGCCATCTCGGCCGGATCAAGAGTTACAGTCATGTGTCGTGTCCCTTTGCGCGGGCTTGGCCGCGCTGCCGCCGGATGAAGGCGGATTCACTAAAGTTTGCAAGCGCTTTGCTTACGGGTACGGGCGGCTTTCCGATGAGAATTCGTGCCTTATCGCGCAGTGACAAATCGTTGCGGTAGAAACGCCGGATCAATCGATCCCCCAAGCCATAAAACCGCTGCAAGACAATGTAGCGTTTCGCAGGCTCCGCCGCTTGGAAAAACATCCGGTTAAGCAGACGGGCGTAGCGTTCCCGCGCAATGTGATGACGGCGGAAGGCAACCACGGCGCTCGGGGCAGCCTGTGGACCATCGCGCTTGATCGCCTGCGCAAGAACATCGGCAACCTCGACCGCAGGCGGAACGGTGAAGCCTGTTGCCGCGACAGCAAACCCGCCGCCCAAGCCAATTTTCGCGCTGTCATCATTCCGGTCAGTCGCCATCATCATTGGCAGAACGCCTTTTTCGCGCCGTACCGTTGTGTAAGCCCCCCAACCTTTATCCTGAATATAGGCTTCAATGCGGTCACCGATTTCATTGTCTGATAAATGCGGCGCGTCTGAGAAATACGTGTCTTCGACCAGCATCTCCCGATCTGAAAACGGCAATAAATACATGAAGCGATAGCCATCGAGCTGTTCAACGGTTGCGTCCATAATGACTGGACGGTCAACGCCGTGAGGTTTGTCCGTGCGGATGACGTGACCAACAAATTTCTGCCACCCGGGAAACTCATCGTCACGCGGTCGATATCCGGTCGCATCAATATGTGGGATGTCTGTTCGCTCTGGCGCGCGGCTCCGGAGGTGGACCTGCAAGCGCCCCGATTGAATAAACGGTTCGACACAGGCGAATAATGTGTCGGAATTACCGGAACAATATTCGATCTCCAAAGTTCGCGTATGAGTTGGGAACCGAACATCATATCGGGGCCAACGATGCGCGACAAACGGCGCAAACCAATCCCGTAGGCCAGGCGCGATATCCGAGCCATTAAACGACCACGTATGATCGCCTGCGATTCGTTCGGACGTCTCATAAATCGCGATGACCAGCGCGGGATTGACACTCAGACAGCGCCACGCCGCCACAAGACCCGATAATCCCGCGCCAGAAATAAGCAGGTCGGGCGCTTGAGCGCCGATCTTTGGGCTTTCCGCTTGCAGAGCCATCGCGGCCACGCTTAGCTTACTCCACAACTAAGGACTACAGGTGACCGATATGAAAACAGCGCTTTCTCTTCTGCTGGCGACAGCACTCTGCGGACACGCCCTGTCTTCTTCGGCATGGGCCAATTCCGGCACGACAGTTATTCATGCCGGCACGCTGATTGACACGAAGGCGGGCACAACCCTGTCGGACCAATATATCACGATTGAAGACGGCGTGATAACAGATGTATCGGCTGACAAACCTCCGTCGACAGAGGGTCGCGACGCCACTTTTATCAACCTCTCGGACATGACCGTTCTTCCAGGTTTATCAGATTCACATGTTCACCTGACAGCAGACGCCCGCGTCCACGGTTTACGGCAACTCGAACGCTCGACGCCCCGCGCCGCCATAACCGGCGTCATGAACGCGGAGCAGACGTTAGCGGCGGGCTTCACGACAGTTCGTAATCTTGGCGCCCCCGGCTTCAGCGATGTTGCGCTCATGAACGCGATTAACGACGGCGATGTGCCGGGGCCCCGAATCATTCCGGCGGGCCGCGCTATTGGCATTACGGGCGGCCATTGTGATTATAATCGACTTCCTTATGAATTTCAGCAAATCGCAGGCGGAGTCGCCGATGGACCGTGGGCGGTGCGCGCTAAAGTGCGCGAAAATAAGAAATACGGCGCGCAGGTCATCAAATTCTGTGGCACGGGCGGGGTGCTCTCCAAGGGCACAAGCATTGGCGCACAACAATTTACGGCCGAAGAGATGGAGGCCATTGTCGACGAAGCCCATGCCCTCGGCATGAAAGTCACCGTTCATGCGCACGGTGAAAAAGGGATCAACACGGCAATTAGGGCCGGCGTTGATTCGGTCGAACATTCATCGCTTATTTCAGATGAAGGTCTTCGCCTGGCCCTCCAAAACGGCACAACCCTGTCGATGGATATCTATGTGTCTGACTATATTTTAACCGAAGGGGCAGCGGCCGGAATTTCAGAAGAAAGCCTCGCCAAAGAACGTCAAGTGGGACGCGCCCAACGCGAACGTTTTCAAGCGGCGGTGACCGCCGGAGTCCCCCTCGCCTTTGGCTCCGATGCAGGCGTTTACCCGCACGGCCTGAATGGCAAACAATTCGCCTTTATGGTGAAATGGGGGCAAACACCCCTGCAAGCGATCCAAAGCTCAACCATCATAAACGCCAAAATTTTTGGTCTTGAGGGAAAAATCGGTGTCATTGCACCGGGCGCCTTCGCCGACATAATCGCGGTCGATGGTAACCCGCTTGAGGATATTTCAACCCTGGAGGATGTTGATTTCGTTATGAAAAACGGGATCGTCTATTCTCTTAAGCCCCAAGAATGATGCGTCCGCGATATCAAGACTTTTTAAACCACGCCGCGATTTAAAGCAGTGGATTCTGACCTACCCACTGCCCAAGGGGCCTTGAATCTGTCATAGCGCGCTCGTCTACTTCGGTAGGCACGGCGAGCGGTGAGGCTGCCCCACATCTGCCGAGCTGCTCGCCACAATCCTCAACTTTCGAGTTGATCTTGATACTCAATTTTCGGTTGATATTCTTCGTCATGCTTGGCGAGAACATCATCGGCTAAAAATTCTGTATTGCTTATCATCCGCCCCGACACGACAACGCCTTGGCCTTCGCGGAACAGGTTTGGGAGTTGACCCTTAAATGTGACTCGGATCGGAGCAGGCATCGGGCGCTCAAAATCCACCACATCAAATTGTGTGGTGACCCCCGACCGCTTAACCGAACCTGCGACCACTAATCCACCAATGCGAAACGTCTCAGACTTCGCCACGAAGTTCTCTGCGACCACATCAGACGGATTATAGAAAAACTGCGTGTTCTCGTTCAAGGCGGTCAGAATCAGCACCACGCCAACGGCGAGGCCACCTCCGACGAGGGCAATTAACGCCAACCGGCGGTTTCTCTTAGGCGGTTTCATAGGGCCTTCTAATATAGGTCACAGCCCAACGCTTCAACATCGTGACTCTGTCGCCGCGTCGCGCCATAGGGTCGCCATGGACTCGCGCCATAACATAAGATTGTCGATTGATCAGCTGTCCCTGTCACGCGGCGACCGGACTTTGATCCAAGGCCTCTCTTTGCGTATCGAGCCGGGCCAAGCGTTGTGGCTAACTGGACCGAACGGTATCGGTAAAACGACCCTCTTGCTGGCCTGCGCAGGGCTTCTTTCCGCTGATGAAGGGGCTGTCCAATGGCTATCAGGGGACACAGAAATCGGGGCAAACCAAGCGCTCGCTTACGCCGCACACCGCGGACCGGAACGCAACGGCCTGACCTTGGGCGAAGAGCTGACATTCTGGCAAACACTCCTCAAGGATGACATGTCACTCGATGATCGGCTCGCGTCGGTCGGCCTGCAAGATCGCAACGACACACCGATCGCAGGCCTGTCTGCGGGGCAGAAACGACGCCTCTCTCTCGCCCGGCTTATGGGATCAAACCGAGCCGCTTGGTTGATGGATGAGCCCTTAGCGGGATTGGATGTTGAGGGCAGAGCCCGCGTGACTGAGACATTAAGCCAGCATCTCGCCCGGGGTGGTCTAGCAATTATCGCATCGCATCAGCCAGTTCCGATTCAGGGCGTCACCGCGAAGAAACTGGTGCTGGAGCCGACCATTTCAGACGTTGAAACATGATTCGCGCGATCCTCATCCGCGATTTACGCCTCGCCGCGCGCGGCGCATCGGGCACAGGCCTGTCGCTCGCATTTATGGCCCTGTTCATTTTGCTCTGTGGATTAGCGCTCGGAGGATCCAATCCTGCGCTTGGGCCCGGCTTGCTCTGGCTCGCCGCAACCCTATCCGCGCTTCTTGGTTTAGACCGCTTCTATCAGACAGATCAGCACACGGGTGCGCTCGCGCAAATGCACTTGGCCGGGACGTCGGATTTGTCCATCGTCATCGCAAAATGCCTATCTTTTACCCTCACCACCTTGCTCCCGCTCATCATTGTATCGCCGTTTCTTGCGCTTCTTATGGAGATGACAGGGGCTGCGATCACCGGGACCGTCTTATCCCTGCTTGTTGGCGCGCCCGCGATGGTTGCCTACGCCTCAGTGACGGCCGCTTTGCTCGCCGGACAGAGGAGCGGAGGTGTCTTGGCCGTTATCCTCACCGCGCCTTTGCTTATTCCCGTGCTCATTTTCGGGACGGAAGCGGCCAATGCCTTTGCAATAGAAGGCGTCGGCGCGGTGCAATTTCGCATGCTTGCAGGGTTGAGCTTCATCGCCGTGGCACTAGGACTTCCCACCAGCGTCGCCGCCCTCGCGGCCAATAGAGGTCCGTTATGATTACTCGCTTTGCCAATCCGCAGCGCTTTGTCGGCCTTGCCCGCTGGCTCACGCCAATCTTTGGCTGGGGCGCTTTGTTAGTTATGACACTCGGCCTTTGGCAAGCGCTGTTCGTCTCCCCCGCCGAAGCCGAACATGGGCAAACTGTTCGTATTATGTATGTCCATGTTCCTGCGGCGTGGAGCGCGATGGCGGCTTATAGCGCCATCGCTGTGGCCAGCCTGATCAGCTTTGTTTGGCGCCATCCAATTGCGGACCTCGCGGCGCGCTCGCTCGCGCTACCGGGCGCCGCTTTTACTGTGCTGGCGCTCATTACGGGAAGCCTCTGGGGTAAACCGGATTGGGGCACCTATTGGCAATGGGACGGTCGCATGACGAGCGTCCTGATCCTGCTATTTATCTACATTGGCTATATGGCGATCTGGCAGGTCGTTGAGGACCGCAAGCGCGCATCTCGCTTGGCCGCGATCACCGCCATGATCGGTTGGGTGAACATTCCAATCATCAAGTTTTCTGTCGAATGGTGGAACACACTGCACCAGCCCGCCACGATTTCTATGCCTGACAGCCCTGGTCTTGCACCAGAACTCTTGCTGCCGCTTGCGCTGATGGCACTTGGTTATACTTTGCTGCTGGGGTGGCTAACGATGCGCGGGATGTTGGCAGAGATCGCAAAGGCGCGTGCAGCGCGTAAACCTGCGCCTGCTGCGAGCGCCCGTGTGGAGGCACTCTAATGGATATGGGTCCTTTCGCCGTTTTCATTTGGGGCAGCTACGGCGCGTCAGCCTTAGTTTTGGGCGCCTTGATCCTCCGCGCGCTGCGTCAACCCAAACCATGAGCGGTTTACCAGACGAGCGCTACGCGCGGCTCAAAGCGCTGATGAACCGCCTGCGGGCAGAGTGCCCCTGGGACCGTGAGCAAACATTCGAGACCATCGCGCCCTACACCATCGAAGAAGCCTATGAGGTCAAAGACGCCATTGATCGCGCGGATATGGACGAGCTTAAATCCGAGCTTGGTGATCTTTTGTTCCAAGTGTTGTTTCATTCCAAACTCGCCAGTGAAGCGGACGCATTTGATCTTGATGATGTCGTCGATACACTGGTTGATAAAATGGTTCGGCGACATCCGCATGTCTTTGACGGGGCGGAAAAATTCGATTGGGATGAGTTGAAAGCACAAGAACGGACGGGACGCACGCTTGACGGCGTCGCCCTCGCCTTGCCCGCTTTGATGCGCGCACAGAAATTACAAAAGCGCGCCGCTAAAGTCGGATTTGATTGGCCGGATCATGACGGCGCGTTTGATAAAATTGTCGAAGAAGCCGCAGAGTTAAAAGAGGCATCCCCGGATCAACGCCATGAAGAAGCTGGCGATTTAATCTTCTCAACCGTCAATTTGGTACGCAAACTCGGGATCGATGCCGAAGCGGCCTTGCGAGACGCTAACGCGAAATTCAACCGTCGTTTCGATGCGGTTGAAGACCGCGCTGGTGGATCCCTTAAAGAGTTGAATTTGGATCAGATGGAAGCCCATTGGCAAGCCGTGAAGGCGGCTGAACCTAAGGGTGAGACTTAACCGTCGATCAGTTCGGCGTGCTTCGCTCTGAATTTGCCCGCGTCGCTTTCCGTCAATCGCACCATCATTTTCACCGACCCTGCATCCCCGGTCGTTTCTTCGAGGACGTGGCCGTGTTCGTGCAACCATGCGCGAGCTGAAAAGACTTTGGGCGAAATCGTGACATCGAGTATTTCGTCGCTTCGCGTCAACGCTTCCTCGACACCCTCTAACAAAGCGTCAATCCCGTCACCAGACAGGCAAGAGACCATAAAGGAATCTGTGAGGAAAGCCTCAGTTCGGGCGCGATCTGCCAGTTGGGACACTTCATCAATTTGATCTTCTGGCAGCAAATCGGCCTTATTCCAGACTTCGATTAACGCCTGCCCATGATCTGGCCCTGCGCCAATTTGGTCCAAAACATCCATGACTTCTTCGCGACGACGCGCGGTCAATGGATCGGAAATATCCCGCACATGCAGCAAAACATCGGCTTCCAATGTTTCCTCCAATGTCGCGCGAAATGAGGTGATAAGTTGCGTCGGGAGATCAGAGATAAATCCAACCGTATCCGATAAAATTGCCTCTTGACCGCTTGGCAGTGGCAGCACGCGGTGTGTTGTATCCAATGTTGCGAACAGCATATCCTTGGCCAAGACGCCGCCAGTTGTCAGACGGTTAAAGAGGGTCGATTTTCCCGCATTTGTATAGCCAACGAGCGCGACAATCCGGTTCTGTGAGCGCTTTCGATTCGAGCGCTGAAGGTCCCGGGTACGGGACACATCATCAAGCTGAGACTTTAGTTTTTCAATTTTGTCATGGAGCTGACGACGATCGCTTTCGATCTGCGTTTCGCCGGGCCCAGAAAGGAAGCCCGAGCCACCGCGTTGGCGTTCCAAGTGAGTCCAGGTCCGCACAAGCCGAGACTTTTCATAATTCAAGCGCGCGAGTTCAACTTGCAAACGACCTTCTTTGGTCGCCGCTCTGAGGCCAAAAATTTCCAAGATCAAACCGGTCCGGTCAATCACTTTGACGTTAAGTGATTTTTCCAAATTACGCTGTTGGATTGGTGTCAGCTCACCATTGACGATGACAATATCGAGCGCCAACGCCCGGATAGACGCCGCCATATCTTCGATTTGACCCGAGCCGAAATAATTGCTGACCTTGACTTCCCGAATCGGAACAATCCGATTGTCCATCGGTGTCACGCCGAGCGCTTCCGCTAAGCCAACCGCCTCTTCTAAATCATAATCCGCATCAGCGGCTCTGACACCCGCAAATCGTGGATGCACGACGAGGGCGCGTTGAGTTTTTACATCGTTTTCGTACAAGGAGGGGGGCCGTTCTGACTAATCTATGTCTTCGTCGTCTGACGGGTCGTGCAAGAGCACGGGGCCAGACGGCATGATGGTGCTAATCGCGTGCTTATAAACGAGTTGAGAGCTTCCGTCGCGGCGTAGCAACACACAAAAACTATCGAACCAAGTGACAACACCCTGCAATTTTACGCCATTAACGAGGAAAATCGTCAACGGCATTTTAGATTTTCGGACAGTATTGAGAAACGTATCCTGAAGACTTTGTTTGCGGTCCGACATAGCGGGTCACCTATTGTTTTTATTGGGCAATGCTGGGGCTGCCAATAGTGCCATTGATCTGAACTCAACTTTAACGGCCCCTTTGCTAAACGCAATCAGTATAGAAAGAAGCTTCAGTGACAGCGCATATCTGCCTCTATTGTCGCCAAGTCGATGGAATTATCAGCGACAAAACGACCAAAACCTCAACACGACCGACTAACATAAGCAAGGCTGAGATCGTCATTTGAGTCGGGGTGAAGTCTTGATAGCGCAATCCTGAGGCCGGAAGGGTCATGTCTAGCAAGGGCCCAATATTGGCCAAAGACGCCGCAGAGGTCGCTAAAGCATCCTGTAAATCGAGCCCTGCGGCCGCCAAAGCTAACGCCCCGACGGCAAACCCGAGGGAGTAGCCGAAAAAATACATCCAGATTGATAGGAACTCGTTGTCTTCAATCACCTGTCCGCGAAATTCTATCGGTTTAACCCGCGAGGGATGGGAAAGACGGGCTACATCCGTTCCCAAGTGCCGAAACAAGAGTAACAACCGGATGACTTTGATGCCGCCGGCCGTAGAGAGCGCTGATCCGCCGATCAAGGCCGTCGCAATCAGGATCGGAGCCGGAACCATATCCAAACTGATAACATCGTAACGATAGCCCGCCGAACTGACAAAATATACGGAATCCAAAATAGCGGTCCCCACATTATAAATGCTGGCAAAGATAACTGTGGCTATAATGAGCAATCCGGCGATCGCGAGCAGACCCCGATGTTCAACATGAGAAAACAGTCGCAGGAACGGCCCCCATCGGCGCAGTCGCAAAACATCCCACAGGACGGACACATTAAATGCTCCGCTCAGACAAAGGAGCGCCAAGACAACGGCGGAAAATGGCGACAGCACGTTGGCGAGCGTCCCATCAAATGGCTGCAAACCGCCCGTGCTGACACCCGACAGGGCCAAACAGATCGCCGTGAAGGTTTCCGTTCCGCCCATCACCATCAGGACAAATCCGATAGCGGCAAAAAAGAGATAGATCGCGGAGACTAGCTGCCCAACACCAAGAATACGCGCGAATAATTCCCCTGTTCGGAAGGTGAAGAGCGCCGAACGGTGAATGCCCGTCCCGGTCAAATTCAACGCCGCCAAAATCACAACAGCAAAAATGGCGACACTGACGCCCCCAAAGAATTGTAGCAAAGACCGCCAAAATAATAATGTTTTGGGCAAAGCCTCAGGATCAAGCGAACTCGCCCCGGTCGTCGTCATCGCAGAAACACCCTCAAACACGGCGGTAATCGGGCTCGCTGTTGCGCCTAAAACAAAAAACGGAAACGAGCAGATGATTGGAACGACGGCCCAAAATAAAATAAGAAACAAAATCGCTTCCGACGCGCTTTCCTTTGACGACGCTTTATAGCTGGCCGTAATCATCAAAGCCCCGACTAGAGCCGAGACAATCGCGAGGATCGCCATGAGCCCCGCCTCGCGGATCTCCAGCATGATAACCGCGACCAGAGCGGTGATCATCATCAAGGCGGCACTGCTGAGCAACGCATAGCCGAGCCAGAGGAATATTTTGACGATCCTCACGCCTGCGTCAGCCCATCAAAACGACCGTTTGGCTGACGCGACAGTGTCAGGAGAAATGAGGTCACGGGATCAATACAGCTCAACGCCAACGCGGAACAGGGCTTCAATATCCCTGAGGGCAGCCCGCTCGGCCATAAGGACGACACGGTCGCCTTCCTTGAGCATCAAACTGGGTTCTGGCATCATCACTTTACCGTTGCGCACAATCGCCCCCACGGCGACGCCGTCAGCGACAGCCGCTTCGCTTAAAGTTTTTCCGGCAAAAATCGACGTCTCTAAGACTTCGCCTTCCAACACTTCCGCTGAGCCGTGATCCAACATGTAGACATCCAGGATGCGGCCCCGTCTGACGTGCCGCAGGATCGACGACACTGTCGACGCGCGAGGGTCGATCACCATATCAATCCCGAGGTCTTTCTGCAGGTCCTGCATGGGTTGTTCATTGAGTAAAGCAATCGTATGTCGCGCGCCCAATTTTTTGCCCAAAACAGATGCTAAAATATTCGTCTTATCATTGTCTGTTAGGGCGATCATGACGTCCGCTGTGGCGGCGCCAGCTTCAGCCTGAACGCCCGCATCCATGGCATCGCCATGCAAGATCACCGTTTTCGGCAAGGCTGTCGCCGCAATCTCGGCGCGGGCCTTGTTCGACTCGATCATGCGGACCCGAACGCCCGGTTGTTTTTCGAGGGCCTTAGCGACGTAGCTGCCAATACTTCCCCCGCCGATAATCACGACATGTCGGGCGCGGGCTTCGCGTGTCCCGACGACTTCTAATAAGCGTTGCGAATGTTCTGCACGGGTCACGAAATAGGCATCATCGCCAATTTCAAGTGGATCATCCGGATTAGGCGCAAACAAAACACCGTCCCGGCGAATGCCGACAATAGCCGCATGCAAGCCTTCAAAAAGATCAGGGATTTGCCGGATCGGTGTATCAATGATGGGACAGTCTTCCCCAATCCGAACCCCGAGAAATTGCACCAACCCATCTGCAAAGGGCACGACATTGAATGCCCCCGGCGTAGATAGGCGACGCAAGATTGACTTTCCGATCTCAATCTCTGGTGAAATGATAATGTCGATTGGCATATTTTCGCGCGAATAAAGATCGTTATATTGCGCCGAAAGGTAGGATTGCGCGCGAACCCGCGCGACTTTGGTCGGAACGTCAAACAGGGAATGTGCGATCTGACAGGCCACCATATTGACCTCATCATGATGGGTCACGGCAATGATCATGTCGGCGTTTTCAACGCCCGCGCGAACAAGCACATCTGGATGTGATCCGTGTCCAACAACACCGCGAACATCTAGGCTCGTCGTGATTTTTCGGATCAAGTCGGCAGACGTATCCACCACTGTGACGGTATTATTGTCCACCGCCAGACGGGTGGCGAGACCATAGCCGACACGTCCGGCACCGCAGATAATTACTCGCATGGAACGGCCTCGTTTACCCGGCGAACCTGCCGCCCAGGGCTATGCACCTACTCGGCATCTGCCTGCCCGGCATTAGCACCATTATTCGCGGTCAAGCCTAGCGACTTGAGTTTTCGATGCAAGGCGGAACGCTCCATCCCGACGAAGTTCGCTGTGCGAGAAATATTACCACCAAACCGGTCAATTTGCGCTTGTAAATATTGTCGCTCGAAATGTTCGCGCGCATCGCGAAGCGTTAGCGCAATCATGCGCTCGCTATCATCGGGTCCCTGCCCGCCACGCACGACCGACACCTCAGGCGGTAGCGTGGACAAAGTAATCGGCTGGGTCGGGTCCCCTGTTGCGAGAATAAGCAGACGTTCGACATTATTCCGCAACTGACGGACATTCCCCGGCCAATCATGCGCTTGCAGCGCAGCCATAGCGTCCGGTCCGATCTCGCGTTTCGGCAACCCTGTTGACGCCGCTAATTGCTCAATGAAAAAGCTCACAAGCTCCGGAATATCATCGCGTCGATCCGACAAGGGCGGAGCGTCGAGTGGCATAACGTTTAATCGGTGATAGAGATCTTCGCGAAACCGCCCAAGCTTTACCTGTTCGACAAGGTCGCGCGAACTGGAGGTAATCACGCGCACATCGACCTGTACATCATCACGTCCGCCTAAGCGCTGAAACCGTTGCTCGACCAAAAGACGTAGCAATTTCCCTTGCGTTTCCAATGGCATATCGACAACTTCGTCAATGTAAAGAGTCCCATTATGGGCGCGTTCAAGCAGGCCTGATTTCTCAACACCGTCCGCGCCTTCAACCCCAAAAAGCTCTTCTTCGACCCGCTCCGGCACCATGGACGCCGCATTTACAGCTCGGAAAGGACCGCCCGACCGGCCACTTTGACGGTGTATGAGCCGCGCGATGAGTTCTTTGCCCGTGCCAGAGGCCCCCGAAATAAGCACCCGCGAATTCGTCGTGGCAATCCGCATAATTTTCTGACGAAGCTGAACGATTTGGGGACTTTCGCCAATCAAAGTCGTGTCAGAGGGAGCCTTGCCTTTCAGCTCACGATTTTCTTGGCGCAACCGTGCCGCTTCTAGCGCCCGTGTGGCGGTGACAATTAATTTGTCGGCCTTGAACGGTTTGACGATATAGTCATAGGCCCCCTTGCGAATGGCCGAGACCGCCGTTTCGACAGTACCGTGTCCGCTGATAATGATAATGGGAAGATCTGGAGCGCTTTGCTTGAGTGTGTCGAGCAACTCGATCCCATCCATCGAGCTTCCTTTTAGCCAGACATCAAGAATAACGAGATTGGGCTCCCGCGCGCGCACAGCCGCTAAGGCTTCTTCAGAGGTCGCCGCCTCCCGCGTTTGATGACCTTCATCCTGCAAGATCCCTGCAACAAGGGTGCGAATATCGGTTTCATCCTCAACGATTAAAATGTCTTGCGCGGAAATATTTCGGCGATCCAAAGTCATTGGGCGGCATCCTCTTGCATGAACTGAGTGGCGTCGACTTGTAGCGTGATCAAGACTTCTGCACCGCGTTGGCCGTCGGTTCGTGATGACAGCGAAATTGTCCCGGCATGGTCTTCGACAATGCGCTTGACGATGGGCAGGCCAAGCCCGGTTCCCCCCTCGCGCGTCGTAACGTAAGGTTCGAGCAGACGATCAACATCCGCCATTGGCCAACCCGGCCCATTATCGCGGATTATGATTTGAAAGTTCTCGCCTTGATCTTGAACAAGTGTCTCGATCTCGCCAACCCATGTGTCATCCCGGTGGTCAGCCTCGCGCAAAACAGCCTCGGCGGCGTTTTTGTAAATGTTCGTCATCGCTTGCGTCAGTAAACGCTCATCCCCTCGAACCGGGAGCGTTTCAGGCCAAGTCCCGATGCGTTTGAAATGAATATCCGGAAACGCCACGCCTTGTTCAAACAAAACATCTGCCACAGAATCGATCAAGTTGATGGGTTCAAATTCCGGTTGCGGCATCTGCGCGAACGCTGAAAATGCATCAACCATACGTTCTAATGATCCGACCTGGCGAATGATGGTTTGCGTGCAATTATCGAAAACATCGCGATCTTCAGTCAGCAATGGACCATATTTTCGCGACAGGCGTTCTGCAGACAGTTGGATCGGCGTCAGGGGGTTTTTGATTTCATGGGCGATCCGGCGCGCCACTTCGCGCCAGGCCGATTGCCGCTGTGCGGCCACGAGCCGGGTCATATCATCAAATGTAACAACCCACCCTGTGTCCCGTCTCGCCCCACGATAACTGGCTACGCGCAGATCTAGATTGATCGAGCCCGCTTGCGTTTCATAAGCGATTTGGTCTTCCGCGCGATTGCTGACGCTTTCGCGCGCACGCGCAAAAGCCGGGCCGAATTCAGGTAAAAGTTCAGCAATCGGACGGTCCAGCGCGGCTTCGGCTGAGAGTCCCAGCAATCGCTCCGCCGACGCATTGATGAGCGTGATCCGACCACTTTCAGTGAGACCGAGAACGCCAGCGCGAACGCCCGACAGCACCGCCTCTGAAAATTGTCGGCGTTGTTCAGACACGTCATGTTCGCGTACCAACGCATCCCGCTGGCTGTTGAGCTGTTGCGTCATGCGGTTAAAGGCACTGCCAAGATCGGAAATTTCACCCCATTGTCCAGACACACTAACCCGTGCACTCATATCCCCCGCTCGAACGCGTTCAGCCGCCGTGACCAAGCTCGAGAGCGGTTCAATAATCCGGTTAGCGAGCACAAGCCCGAGCCACGTTGCCGCCATCAATAATAGCAAGGCCGTCTCGACAAAGGTCAGTGCGAATATTCGATTCATACGGGACTGACTGGCCGTAAACGCATCAATCCGCGCGGACGCGATCTCAATCCCGTTAATATTCGACAACACCTCAGAGGAGGACCGAAGACGTCGCCCCGTATAGAGCAAAGTATCGCTATCTTCGACCAAGCGGATTATCGCTATGAGATAGTTTTTCTGATCATTTCGGAGAAATTCGGCCTTGTCAGCACGAATTTCCTTTAACATTTCCGGGCGTGGCACCTCGAACGTAGGGGCGCGGGCCCCTTGTGCTTGCGCGAGAACTTGGCCGTCTTCCCGCATGAGGATAACCGCGTCTAAATCCTGTACACGAGAGATAATCTGTAATTCAGCCGTCAATGATATACGGTCCGTCACGTCAAAATTGCGCACTTCTAGCCCTTGCCGAACAATGCCTAAATCAAACGCCAATTCGGAGAGTTCCTGATCGACGTATTCATTGAGAATTTCTTTCGCGCTCTCCATATTCTCTCGCACGTCAGACCCAAACAGGCCCGTAATATTCTGGCTGATCAAGGACGCCGAGAATGCCCCGATGATGATCGCGGGCAGCAGCGCGGCGAGACTGAAAATCGCCACAAATCGACGATGCAAAAGCGGAGTAGAATCACGTTCCGCAGGGACAAACAAAGTCTTGCGCACGCGGTAACCGAGATAAAAGGCAATGACGGTAATCAGGGCCAAATTCGCCTGAAGGATTGTATAGGCCGTGCTGACCTGCGCATCATTGGAGCTAAAGCTCAGTAAGGCGCCGAGAATTGTCAGCGCAATAGCGGATACAAAGAACACACCAAAGGCAGCAGACCGCGCAATACGAGGCAAACGTCCTGATGTTTGCGGACCATTCGGGCGAATTTTCACCAAAGGTCGCGTGATCGAGCCCGCGGGAGGGCGCGCCGTTTCAGTTATGACCAGCGCGTCAGCCATCCGGCTCCATGCGATAACGTCCGAGCCCCAGCGTCGAACAACACTGTTGCACGATTACATCAGTGTGGCCTACTTTCAACACTATAGGTGTAAAAATCTATTGGAGGTCGAGAGACTTTAATCGGGTGCGGAGCGTATTACGGTGAATACCAAGGCGGTCCGCGGCCTTAGCGCGGTTCCCACCTGTGACGCGTAGCGCTTCGGTGATCAGGGGTTTCTCAATCCAAGCCATCGCTGTTTGATAGTGCGAGCCGTCTTCCGTTGGAGAGGCCTCATCCAGCAAAGCGCGACAAGCCAATGCCAATTGCCGCTCAAATTTATCAGACGCATCCGTATCAGTATCGCTCGACCGGATATCTTTAGAAAACTCCTGCAAAACCATGTCCGCCGAAATCACATCATCAGAGTAGAGAACCGCCAGACGGCGAACGATGTTTTCCAACTCTCGCACATTCCCGATCCATTCATGGCGGTGCAGCACTTCTAGCGCGTCGGTAGAAAAACGGCGAGATTGATTGGGGCTTGCCTGTCCCAAGAAGGCTTCGGCGAGTTCGATCGTATCACGATCCCGCGCCGCAAGAGGCGGAATACGAATTTCAGCAACATTGATACGGAAGAGGAGATCATCGCGGAAGCGTCCTTCCTCGACTTCACGCCGCAAATCCTTGCGCGTGGCGCAGACGACGCGCGGACGGTCAGAGGCCGGAATTTGTTCGCTTTCTGTAAGCAGCGCCAACAAGCGTTCTTGTTGCATCATCGAGAGTTCGGCAATCTCATCAATATAAAGGTCACCGCCATTGACCTTTTGCAAAGTCAGCGACGTATTCTCAAAATCGGTCGTCCTTAGAAAAGGCCGTTCGCGACGGGGGCCCCCATCATGCAACAACCTCGCGACCAGATCCTTCCCTGTTCCGACGGCGCCGTGAATGAGCACAGGGAGGTTCGCCGCCGCGAAGCGCGATACCGCGCGGAATACGGGCTGCATGGCGGCCGAGCGACCAATCATCGGAAGCCCTCCGCGTGAAGGGGACGCTTTGGCCCGCCGCGACCCCACGGATTGTCCAGCGCGTGCAACCGCACTGGTGATTTCGTCTAAATCGAACGGTTTAGGCACATATTCGAACACACGATGCTGCCCGGATTTGATCGCCGTATTCACCGTATTATTGGCCGAGATGACAATAATCGGGAGTTTAGGCCGCATTCGCGTCAGATCAGGGAGATGTTCAAATACTTCACGCCCGTCCATCATCACGTCTGTCAGGACAATATCGCCATGTCCCGCCTCGGCCCATTTTAACAGCGTATGCGGGTTATCTGTCGCGCGCACCGTATGTCCGGCGCGGGTCAGCGCTTTACTGAGCACCAGTCGGATGCTGTCATCGTCATCAGCCAGTAAGACATCATATTTCACAGAAACTCTCCTGAAGGAGCGGGGAGGAGGATGGAGAAGGTCGTTCGACCGGGTCGGGAGCGGACTTCGACGAGACCGCCATGCGCCTTGGCAACTTTTGACACGAGAGCGAGGCCAAGCCCCTGCCCGTCGCGCTTGGTCGAGACAAAAGGCTGGAAGATATGATCTTGCAACTCATCGGAAATACCCGGGCCATTATCGGTCACACTGATCTGGATCGGCAAGTTGCGAGCGTCTTGGCCATTGTCCCCCCGTGACGTCACACCCGTTCGAAAGGCGGTGACCAGTTCAATTTCCGGCTTCTCCGTGTCGCAAAGCGCGTCCTGCGCATTTCGGATTAAGTTCAGCAGAGCCTGCATCAATGTATCAGGGTCACCCTGTGCGTGCGGCAAGGACGGATCATAGTTTTCAGAGAAGACTAGCCGGGGTTCTGCGGACTGCACGATTTTGCGGGCCTGCCTGAGGACCGTATGAATATTGACCGTATCCATATGGTCCGGGTCTTGATCGCCGAGTGTTTCCATGCGGTCTGCCAAACGGCGAATACGATCTATTTCAGAGCCAATTAGCTCTAGTAATGAGCGTCCCTCGGCGGATTTCACGTCATCACGCAACAACTGCGCTGCGCCTTTAATGCCCGCGAGCGGGTTTTTGAGTTCATGCGCGATCATGCGCCCCATGCCCGACACGACCGGACCGCCCATCGACCCTTGGCGCGGGCGCGGGCCAGCGAGCCAGAAAGACACGCCCTGTGTCCCCCCTTCAACCGGATAGACCGTGATGTGACAGGTCAGGGTCGCGCCCGATGGCAAAATGGCGGAACAGGCCCGATTGGTTAGTGCCGCATTCAAATCTTTAGATTTTCGTATCTGTTCAGACAGGCCTGGATCGGTCTGAATAATGTCAGATAACACCCGACCCCGCATGCGGTTGACACTATCGCCCGTCCATTCCTGCGCGGCCTGATTGGCAAAAACAATGCGCCCATCATCCACTTGAAACAGAGGAAATGGCCAATCTTCAATCAAGGACGCGCTCATGCCGCACTCCGGTCTGCACTGATAAACAGGGTGGACAGGATGGCGCGCACCTCGTCTGCGGCATCAGAGCGGGCGAGACGTTGCCGTAACGGATCATCATCGCGCAGCCCGGCCTCAGTGGCGTAGCCAATCAAATGTTTGCGGGCGACGCGCACCGCTTTACGCTCCGGATAAAACGCCAACATCTCAGCATAATGATCGAGCGCGTGTTGCGTTTTTTCGGCCGGCGTTAAGCTGGTTCTAGCCGACACCCCATCAACCGCTGCCATAATCGGCGACAGCGCCCACGGTCGCCCGATCAGCGACCGACCGACCATCACCCCGTCCGCCCCGGATTGTTTCATCGCGGCCAGTGCCGTGTCACCATCCGCGATATCGCCATTGACGAAGACCGGAACAGTCATCGCGTCAGCTGTCGCTTTCACGGCGGCCCAATCCGCCTGCCCTTCGTAAAATTGACACCGCGTCCGGCCATGGACTGTAATCGCAACAGCGCCCGCCGCGACGGCATCTGTTGCAATACGGGGGGCATTGAGATTGTCATCGTCCCAGCCCAGCCGCATTTTCACGGTCACAGGCGCAGAGACGGCCTTGACAACGGCAGCGACGATTTCTTTCGCCAGATCCGGTTCGCGCATCAGCGCGCTGCCACTCATCCCCGTGACGACTTTTCGTGCCGGGCAGCCAAAGTTAATGTCGATCAGCTCTGCGCCCGCCGCTTCCAGTTTCTTGGCCCCTTCCGCCATCCAATAGGGGTCCCGGCCAACAAGTTGCACTGCCATTGGCTTTATGTCGGCGCCCCCTGCAGCGCGCGCGACATTTTCAGGATCATCCTTAGCCAGTCCTTCACCCGCAACCATTTCAGAAACAACAGCACCGGGCGCGAACCGCGACAAAATCCGTCGGAACGGGAGATCAGTTACGCCAGACATGGGCGCAACGATTACGCGCGAGCGCAAGGCGAGCTTGCCGATATGGATGGGGTTTGGCATGAACGGGAAGGTTTAGCCGAGCGTCGGCATATGCACAATATTTCAGCACCGGAGACACGTGACATTGACCGACTGCGCACTTATTTTGGTCGCCGCGGGACGCGGAGAACGCGCTGGCGGAAATATACCTAAGCAATACAAAGAACTAGCAGGGAAACCCCTGCTAGCCCATACGCTGTATAATGCAGCAAGCACGGGTTTATTTGATCGCATCATCGTCGTTGTTGCCCAAAGTGACACGCAAGCCGCGACCTTAAGCGACGCGATTACAGTTGTTGTTGGCGGAGCTTCGCGCACAGCCTCTGTGCGCGCAGGATTAGACGCGCTTGCGGATGATCCTCCCCGAATCGTCATGATCCATGATGGGGCGCGGCCCTTTCTCGATGCGGCCCTGATCCAACCGCTTTTGATCGCGCTTGAAAGCCACGACGGGGCGGTGCCCGCTCTGCCCCTTGCTGACGCGTTGAAATCCGATGATTTTACTGCGGTAGACCGCAACGCCTTGCACCGTGTTCAAACGCCACAAGCGTTCAAATACGCGAAGATCAAGGCCGCGTTCGATGCGCTCCCTGCTGAAGCGTCGGCGCACGACGATATCGCTATTGCCAAAGACGCGGGCCTGTCGCTCGGATTCACCCCCGGATCTGAGCGTAATTTCAAGGTGACGTGGCCCGAAGACTTCGCCAAGGCGGCAGCTATGTTATCTGGCTCCACCCTCACTGTTACAGGCTCCGGCTTTGATGTTCACAAGCTGGAAGAAAGCCCTGACCCGCTTTGGCTTTGCGGCATTGAGATTGAAAGCCGCTACAGGCTCGTCGGTCATTCGGACGCAGATGTCGGGTTGCACGCGATCACAGATGCTATTTTAGGCGCTGTTGCGATGGGCGACATTGGCGATCACTTTCCTCCGTCTGACCCGCAGTGGAAAGGGGCAAGCTCTGATCGTTTTCTTGCCCATGCTGTGACCTTGGCCCAAGAGGCTGGCGGAACGCTGCGTCATGTCGATCTGACCCTTATTTGCGAGTATCCAAAGGTGAAGCCGTACCGCGAGGCCATGCGCGCGCGCGTCGCCGACATAACTGGCCTGCCCCTCGCTCGCGTGTCAATCAAAGCGACAACGACAGAGACCCTCGGCTTTACAGGTCGCAAAGAAGGCATCGCCGCACACGCACTCGCGACCGTGGAAGTCCCTAATGACTGATCCGATCCTTGCCGACATCTTCCGCCTGTCAAAAGAGCTCTTAGAAGCAGCCAAATCCAATGACGTCACGATCGGTGTTGTTGAGAGTTGCACGGGTGGACTTCTGGGCGCGGCCATTACGGCTATGCCCGGCAGCTCGAGCGT
This sequence comes from Litorimonas sp., assembly GCA_051251645.1. Taxonomy (GTDB): domain Bacteria; phylum Pseudomonadota; class Alphaproteobacteria; order Caulobacterales; family Maricaulaceae; genus Litorimonas. Next base: position 1,431,259 of record JBPOEY010000001.1, read on the forward strand.
CTTTCAAGGCGGGTTCCTAACCTACTCCAACACCCTCAAGCAAAAGCTTGTCGGCGTCTCCGCGGACACATTGCGCGCATATGGGGCTGTCAGTGAAGAGACGGCTCGCGAGATGGCAGCGGGCGCAAGAGAGCGCCTCGGCGTTGATCTGGCAATCTCAATTACTGGGGTCGCGGGTCCGGGCGGTGGATCGCCTGAAAAACCTGTCGGCACCGTTTGTTTTGGGCTCGCCTCGAAGAGTGGGGTCACGACTGAGACGGCGCTCTTTGCCGACCTCTCACGCAATCGCGTGCGCGACTATGCCGTGATGCACGCGATGAAAATGCTTATGCGATCGGCGGGTCGTAAAGAAGACGCGAGTCGAGGCCAAGCCTTGTGACTTCCGCCGCCATGTCCAACTCTGGTTCATCCGATAGCATCTCGCAATTATCAAGCGCCTGCTGAACGAAGACGGTTCGGATCACGGCTCTCGCTTTGTCAAATTTCTGACGCAGCAGTGATTCCAGCGGGAACATCAACCGCACTTCAACCTCGAAGTCGATCAAGGTTGAGCCATCTGATAACTCGTAGAATTGCCAGTTATTCTGGAGCGCCTTAACGGGACCGCCACGCTGGGCTTTTTGAACCGTCACAGTGCGCGCGTCTTTATCAATCGTGATGCGAGAGGCGAATGTCTCTGTCACGCCTTTGAAATTGATCATCGCTTCCGCTTCGAACCCGTCGGGCAAATCCTTTGTTTTGCGGAGCGCCGTCATGGCCGGAATGAAGTCCGGATAGCGCTCAACATTCGTCACAAGACTCATGACGCAATCAGGACAATGAGGGACTCGTTCCAGAAACCGCGTGCTTGGCATTAAGCTTGACCCATCTGCGCATCGCGCGCCGCGCGCAGCTGCGCGAAGTCACTATCGGCATGGTAGGATGACCGGGTCAGCGGGCTGGCCGACACCATCAGGAACCCTTTGGCACGCGCAATCGTCTCATAAGCTTTGAATTCTTCGGGCGTGACGTAGCGTTCCAGCTTAGCGTGCCGACGCGTCGGCTGCAGATATTGGCCAATCGTCAGGAAATCAATTCCGGCGGAGCGCATATCATCCATGACTTGCATGACTTCTTGTTTCGTTTCGCCCAATCCAACCATCAGGCCCGATTTCGTGAACTGACTTGGATCGCGATCCTTGACCTTTTCTAAGAGGCGCAGCGAATGGAAATAGCGCGCGCCAGGGCGAATGGAGAGATAGAGGCGCGGCACCGTTTCCAAATTATGGTTGAACACGTCCGGCTTCGCATCAATCACCATGTCAGGCGCGTTGCCTTTACGCAGGAAGTCAGGTGTCAGAATTTCAATCGTCGTTTTGGGCGATTTTGCGCGGATGGCATCGATGACATCCACAAAATGCTGCGCGCCGCCGTCCGCCAGATCATCGCGATCAACAGAGGTGATGACCACATGCTGTAAGTTCATCTCCGACACCGCTTCCGCGATTTTTCCGGGCTCATAGGCATCGACCGCCTGTGGCAACCCCGTTGCAACATTGCAGAACGCGCAGGCGCGGGTGCAAATTTCGCCAAGGATCATAAAGGTCGCGTGGGACTTCTCCCAACACTCACCAATATTTGGACAGGCGGCTTCTTCGCAGACTGTCACAAGACCCTTGTCTTTGACAATTTTACGAGTCTTGGCGTAACCCTCAGATGTCGGCGCTTTGACCCGGATCCATTTGGGTTTTCGCAGAACCTCTGTTTCAGGCCGATTGGCCTTTTCGGGATGTCGCGGCCGCGCTTTGATTGCGGGCCGATTATTGATGTCGATAAGAGTAGCCATTACCTGCGTTAATTGGCGCGCGCGGCGTTGATTCACAAGAGGCGAATGCGGGTTACGACTATGCGTTCGTAAGCACGCTCGACCAATCAAAATTGACCAGCTCTTCGCTTAGCACCCAGAGCGTCCGAGCTTTACCCTTATCCAGAGCCCGGGGATGCACAGCACTATCCCCGACGGCACCGCGCATATCTTGGAATTTCGTTGGTCCATAATAACCACCCGGCCGCGCATTGGGCTCTGTCGCAGCTAACACAGTCGGATAAGCGCCATATTTCGCAGGCTGAGCCAGAATGGCATTCATCGGTTTGTATAAGAGCTTGAGAAATCCGCTTGGACCTGAACTTTGCAATGCCGTGTCCGAATAACCGGGATGAACGGCGTAACTCGTGACGTCGCTGCTCGCCGCATCCAAACGCCGTTGTAGCTCAAAGGCATACACAATATTGGCGAGCTTGCTCTGCCCATAGGCAACGGACGGATTATACTTCGTCTTTTTATACATCAAGTCTTTGAGCCTGAGATGGCCGAATTTATGGGCAATGGAGGAGACCGTCACGATGCGGCCCTTGGCCTTTTCAACGAGCGGAAATAGAAGTCCATTGAGGAGGAAGTGACCCAAATGGTTGGTCCCGAGTTGCAACTCAAACCCGTCTTTCGTAGTCAGTTCCGGCGTCTGCATAACGCCAGCATTATTGATCAAGACGTCAAGACGATCCGTAATCGACGCAACCGTCTGCGCACATGCATGAATTGAGGCCATATCTGCAAGATCAAGCAGGATCAGCCGTGCCTTACCGCCGCCCACAGCATTGACCTCAGCCACTGCAGCTTCGCCCTTAGATACTGTTCGCGCGCACAACAAAATATCCGCGCCTTTGCCTGCGAGAATTTTCGCGGCCTCTAAACCAATCCCGGAGTTTCCGCCCGTAATCAGGATTGTTTTTCCAGATTGCTCCCCAACACGGTCCGGCGTCCATCCAGATTTTACAGACTTGAAGAGGGGTTTTGGATTCATAACCCCTTAACCCTAGGCTCAGTTAGCTCGCCTATAAAGCGAATAACGGTGTGGTTTATGCATATTTTAAAGAAACCTATCTAAGACGTAAAATAATGACACAGCCGTCACATAAACTTTCGAATTCCGTGAAAATTCGGGATGGGCACGATAATTTTTTCACGCCCTTACGCCTGATCTTTGCCCTGCTTGTCATGGTTGGCCATGCATTTGTCATCAATGCCGGTAAGGGTGACAGCGAACCTCAAATATTTTTACATTACACCTTCAGCTATATGGCGGTGAATATGTTCTTTATTGCCAGTGGACTGTTGGTGACGAAATCGATGCTCTATCGCGGTGATGCTCCAGCCTTTTTAGCCGCGCGATCGCTGCGTATTTTCCCGGCCTTAATCGCGCACGTCCTCTTTGTGACCTTGATTGTCGGTGCGTTGATGACATCGCTCCCGCTCTGGGAATATTTGACTCACAAAGAGGTTTTGACGCAGCCAGTGTGGGTTCTAAGCTTCTTTCAAACCGAGATGGTTCTGCCGGGTGTGTTTGAAACTAATGGTGAAAACTTCGGGTCGGCGACACTGTGGACGCTCCGCTACGAAGTCTTAGCATATGTAGCAACATTTCTCGCCTTCTCGCTGGGTCTTTTGCGCCGCAAATGGATGGTTTTGGCGCAGTTCGTGGTTCCGAGCATTGTCTGGATCATGGGGCAAAGCTTTGGTCTGTTTGAGAGCTTGCCGGCCACGGTGGAGAATGCGGTCCGTTTTGGTATCGCCTACGGCTTAGGCGCAACCATATACGCTTATCGTGAGCGCCTCAATTTCCATTGGTTCGCCATTCCTGCCTTCGCAGGACTCGCTTGGGTCCTGAGAGACACGCCTATGGTCGAGGTGATGACAAATCTGTTCTTGGCATCTTTCGTCATCTGGGCGGCCTATGTGAAACTGCCCAAGCTCGCTCCACTACAGCGCGTCACAGACCTGTCCTACGGTATCTATATCTATCATTGGGTTGTTATGCAGGTGATCTTCAACCTAATGCCGAACACGAGCGTTATCGGCTTGCTGTTGATCGCCCTGCCTGTCGTTATCAGCCTCTCATGGTTGTCTTGGACCTTTGTCGAAGCGCCCATGTTGCGCCACAAGAAGGCATTTGGCGATTGGTTGCGCTTTGGACGCAGTCACCCTCAATTCGACAAAACCGCCATGCTCCTCGACTAAAAATGAATGGTGCGACCATAGGCAGACAGGGTCGCTTCGTGCATCATCTCTGACAGGGTCGGGTGCGGGAAAACGGTCTCAATCAGTTCTTGTTCCGTTGTCTCTAACGTCTGCGCGATGGCATAACCTTGGATCAGTTCGGTCACTTCTGTGCCGATCATATGCGCGCCAAGCAACTCCCCAGTTTTGGCATCAAACACGGTTTTCACAAAACCTTCCGGTTCGCCCAGCGCGATGGCTTTGCCATTCCCGACAAAGGGAAATTTCCCGACTTTGACATCAAAGCCCGCCGCTTTCGCCTGCGCTTCGGTATGACCGACGCTGGCGACTTGCGGATGGCAATAGGTGCAACCAGGAATGCGGTTGGGATCAAGCGGATGCGGCGATCCACCGGCGATTTTCTCAATGCAGATAATGCCTTCATGTGAGGCTTTATGCGCGAGCCACGGCGCGCCCGTAACGTCACCAATGGCGTAGAGACCCGGTACGCCCGTGCGCGAAAATTCATCCGTCTCAATATGGGTTCGATCGATTTTAACGCCAACCTCTTCCAGCCCCATGTCTTCGACATTGCCGACAATGCCGACCGCCAAAATCACCCGGTCAAACTCCGCCGTCTCCGTTTTACCGTCTTTGGTGAAGGTCGCCGTGACGGATTTCGCCCCCGTTTTAATCGAGGCTTGCGTCGTGAGCTTGAACGCCAGCCCGCGCTTTTCAAACTGTTTTTGCGCGAAGGCCGAGACCTCTGCATCTTCCGCAGGAAGAATACGGTCCATCATTTCGACGACGGTTGTTTTCGCCCCAAAGGCGGAGAAGAAGCTCGCAAATTCCATCCCGATGGCGCCCGATCCGATAACCAGCAAACGCTCCGGGATTGTGTCCGGCGTCATGGCTTCACGGGCTGTCCAAATGAACTTGCCGTCGGGTTCTAATCCCGCTGGTGGAATGACCCGCGCCCTTGCGCCCGATGCGACAATGACGTGGGCGGCTGTGTAGTCTTTCCCATCGACAACGACAGTCGGCGCGGACTTGCCCTTTTTCAAGGACGCATGGCCACTAATCACCGTGATCTTATTCTTCTTCATCAAATGTTTGACGCCCGCCGAGAGCTGCCCGGCAATATCGCGTGAGCGTTTGACGATGGCTTTCAAATCATAACCCGTCTCAGCCGAGAGGCCGTAAGCGGACGCATGTTGCATATTATGATAGACTTCGGCGGAACGCAGCATCGCCTTCGTCGGAATACAGCCCCAGTTAAGGCAGACTCCACCCAGCTCTGCTTTTTCAACAATCGCAGCCTTCAAACCAAGCTGGCTGGCGCGGATCGCGGTGACATAGCCGCCAGGTCCGGAGCCGATGATGATGACGTCGAAATCTGCCATGAAAAAGTCCCATGAAAACGATGGATTAAAGCGGTTACACTTTGGCAGAGTCGAGGGGAATTAGCTAGCCGGGTTGACGGCTCATTGTAACGGACCGGATGATTTCCAAGCGGATCGGATCGGTCAGCTCTTTGATCTCAATATCATCTAGCACGGCAAAGGCTTTATCCATCCGTCCGGCTTGCGCGTGGCGAATGCCGATGCGTTGACGGGCTGTGTCGCGCAGCTCTGGTGAAGACAAATTTTCGACCAAACCGGCGGCCACATCATACCGCCCCTCAGACAGAGAAAAGTTGAGAATATTGAAATAGGCATCATCCCGCGCATCCACGATTTCAACCAAAGCCGCCTGTTCGATCAAGGTGGCGAACACGGCCGGATCAACCGGACCCGGCACGTCCGGTTCGCGCGTGACGGGAATTGGTGTCGCGACCGTGTCGCGCCGCGGGAGGAAATCATCAAGCCAGCCGCGTTTTGGCGGCGCATCTTCGACCGTTTGCCCGACTCGGCTTGGCGTTTCGGTCGGTAAGGTTTCAGCGGTTGAGGTAGGTTCGACAGCTGACGGGTCATCGTTGCGGTCCATATCATCCCGACCGAGCAAGCGGTCCACGACCGTTCCGCCTTCCACGGGTGTCTCTGCATTGCGTCTTAGCGCCGGAACACTGTCCCCGCTCCGCACGCCTTGAGCCTCAGCGCGCAACTGCGCCAGCATCTCATCATCCATAGCAAGATACATCGCACCACCCGCAAGGATGGCAGAGATCACTCCAGCCGTTAGAAATTTAAGCACCATCCTGGGCTCCGACGAAACACGTGTGCCAAAATAGGACCGCGCGCGAAATCTCTCAACCCGGCACAACCGTGAGGGGAATAACCCTTACAGTCTCCCTGCCCTTAAAGCATCCCCGCCTTTACAACATCATGGTCAGAGGATTTTGGATCAGGCCTTTGAAGTGTTGCAGCCAGCGAGCCCCCGCCGCGCCGTCAACAACGCGGTGATCACAGGTCAGCGTCACCGTCATCACGGTCGCAATGGCGAGTGCGCCGTCTTTGACGACAGGGCGCGGTTCACCCGAGCCAACAGACAAGATCATGCCGTGCGGTTCATTGATGATCGAGCCAAATTCGCGAATGCCCATCATGCCAAGGTTCGAGATCGAGAAGCTGCCGCCCTGATATTCTTGTGGCTTCAACTTGCCGTCTCGCGCCCGCCCCGCGAGATCTTTCATCTCGTCGGAAATCATCGACAGGCCCTTATTCTCGGCTTGCCTCACAATCGGCGTGATCAGCCCGCGTTCGCTGGCCACGGCCACGGCGACATCGGCATTATGGTGATAAGCGATGCCGTCTTCCGTATAGCTCGCATTGGTCTCGGGTAGGGCTTTTAACGACAGCGCGCAGGCTCGGATCAACATGTCATTGACGCTGATCTTGATACCTTCGGGCGCTTGGCCGTTAAGCTCTTTGCGCATGGCGAGCAGCGCGTCGATTTCGCAATCAATCGTTAGCGGGAAGTCCGGCACATTGACGTTGGAACTGGTGAGGCGGCGCGCGATAACCTTTTGCACACCGTCGAGTGGCTCCAAGCGATAGCTTTCCGGCGGAATGCCCATTTTGGTGAGCATCTCTGCCCCACCCGCACGCGGCAGGCCCACTTCGGTGGAGGTTGAAGGGGCAGCTTCAGCTTTTGTCTCAGCTTTAGCAGCGGATTTCGGCGCGGATTTGGGCGCAGACTTAGCGGCCTCAACATCCGCCTTCACGATCCGACCATTCGGGCCGGAGCCGGAGATCGATGCCAAATCAAGTCCGGCATCCTTGGCAATACGTTTCGCGAGGGGTGAGGCGAAAATCCGCTCTCCCTCACTCCGCTCATCCCGACGCACGTCGGGATCCAGTTTTCCATCGCGAGCTGGGTCCCGACTTTCGTCGGGATGAGCGGCAGGTTTATTATCCACATCCGCAGCGGACTCAGTCTTCACCGCAACGTCGGACTCCTTCGCCTCGCCAGCCTCATACCCCTCCAACGCGCTGTCGTCCTCACCCTCTTCGAGCAAGATCGCAATCGGCGCATTGACCTTCACGCCTTCCGTGCCGCCGGGCACGAGCAGCTTTGCCACTGTGCCCTCATCCACAGCTTCGACTTCCATCGTCGCCTTATCCGTCTCAATTTCCGCCAGCACATCACCCGACGCGACCGTGTCGCCTTCTTTGACGAGCCACTGGGCGAGGGTGCCCTCCTCCATCGTCGGAGAGAGCGCGGGCATGAGGATTTCAATGGGCATGTTCGATTTCCGTAATCTTAGGCGGTTCGAGACTGGCTATACGAATGGTCCATTCCATAGCGCTAATCAAATAAAGTTCTAAATTTTCGAAGCATTCACTGTACCCCGGAGATACATCATGGATATTCTCTTTAAGCTCTTGCAAATTGAGACCGGACTTTAAAAATTGAACAGATTTGGTCGCCTCCATTCCCCCATAAGCCTCGATCCATTCATCAGCCATGCTGAAATAACTAGGTTCGACGTCTAATCGGATACGACGATGTTTTCCGTGTTCTACAAAAACAATTGATAACTCATTCCGGTTGCTTTTTATTTCATCCAAAGACCAAAGAATGCTCGAAGGCAGCATTCTAGACTCTGAAAAGTTCGCTTGGGCAAATAGACTATCCCACATACTGCGAGTCCACAGTCAGGTTATTGTCAATGAGCACTAGCTTTACCTTTCAAACTCCCAACCACAGAAGCATCAAACTTCTCTTCTATACGCTCATAAAACCCGCGCTCGATCATGGCTAAGAGTTGTTCTCGGTTCGCTTCATTGTTCACATCTTGAGAACAAGCGTTGACAACATGTCTAGCGATATCTGCCAGAATACTTCCCCATACTGACGCCCCGTGATGCCCACCCTCTCCTTGATTTATGGCATCTATTTTAAGACTTAGATGGTCCACCCCATCCGCAATCCAAAACCGAAGGACTTCTACGGCCCACTCAGCGTCTACTACCTCCGGAGGCACTTCAAGTTCTTCAATGTCGTCAGTCAAGATAACAAACAGCCCGCGCCGCCTTCACCACATCCTCTGTCCCCGGCAAACTAAGCGCTTCTAAGTTCGCCGCATACGGCAGCGGCACGTCTTTTTGGTGCACGCGCATGGGCGGAGCGTCGAGATAGTCGAAGGCCTCAGACACCACGCGAGCGGCGATTTCGGCGCCGATACCGTGTTGACCCCAGCCTTCTTCGGCGCAGACGATACGGTTGGTCTTCTTGACCGATTTGATCACTGTATCCGTGTCGAGCGGACGCAGCGTGCGCATATCGATGACTTCGGCGTCAATGCCCTCTTCGGCGAGGATTTCAGCCGCTTCGAGCGCGAATTTCACCATGCGGGACTGGGCCGTAATGGTGACGTCAGAGCCTTCGCGGCGGATTTTCGCTTTGCCGATTGGAATGATGAAGTCATCCATATCCGGCACATCGAAACTCTCACCATACATGAGCTCATGTTCCAAGAACACAACCGGGTTCGGGTCACGGATCGCCGCTTTGAGGAGGCCTTTCGCGTCGGCCGCATCATACGGTGCGACGACTTTTAGACCCGGCACATGGGCGTACCAGCTGGAATAATCTTGGCTGTGCTGCGCGCCCACGCGCGACGCCGCCCCGTTCGGGCCGCGGAACACAATTGGGCAGCGCATTTGTCCGCCGGACATATAGAGCGTTTTTGCAGCGGAGTTGATGACATGGTCAATCGCCTGCATGGCGAAATTCCACGTCATAAATTCAACGATGGGTTTCAGCCCGCCAAACGCCGCGCCAACGCCGATCCCGGCAAAGCCATGTTCTGTAATCGGCGTGTCGATGACACGTTTTGCGCCAAATTCCTGCAACAGCTCACGCGTGACTTTGTAAGCGCCCTGATATTCGGCGACTTCTTCGCCCATAACGAAAACCGTCGCATCGCGGCGCATTTCCTCGGCCATCGCATCGCGCAACGCATCACGCACCGTGGTCGACACCATTTTAATGTTGGTCGGAACGTCAGGATCATTCGCAACGGCTTTGCCAACAGGCGCTTTCTCAATCATGCCGTCGTCAGCATTACTCTCGGGATGGGCAGGACCAGCCGTTCCGGGTTTATCTTCACTTGAGGCCGCAGGCGCAGCCTCAGCAGGAGACGCAATATCATCCGCGCTTTCGCCGTCTTCTAGCAATTGCGCGATGACGGTACCGACTTTCACACCTTCGGTCCCATCCGCGACCAGCAGCTTGCCAATCGTGCCTTCATCTACGGCTTCGACTTCCATCGTTGCTTTATCGGTTTCGATCTCGGCCAAGATGTCGCCAGAGCGCACAGTGTCGCCCTCCTTGACCATCCATTTAGCGAGAGTCCCCTCCTCCATCGTCGGAGAGAGGGCGGGCATCTGAATATCGATTGCCATTAGAAAAGCAGCTCCACGAAGAACAGAAGAATTCCGATAATCGACACAAACCAAGCCAGCGTGCGCAGCCACGGCACACCAAAATAATAACTGGGCGCAAAAACGAGACGTCCATAAAAGAAGAGCGCCGCACCGAGTGCCGTCAGATCAGACGTTTGATTAGAATAGACCGCGATCAGGCAAAGCGGAATGAACATCACCATGGATTCATTGAAATTGGCTTGAGCGCGTTTTGTGCGACCATGAAACGGGGTCAGCCCATCCGCAGGGAAATCATCGCGCGCGCCGACAAGGTCGGCAACAGTCACCTTTTTAGACAAGATACCCGCCATCGCCTGCATAAGTATCATGACCAGATAGAGGCCGACGGCAGAGATAAGATATTGGAGTTCGGTTGGCATTAGGCGCAATCCTTCTGACCCATTTTAGGGGTAACGGGCGATCCAGTCATATCAAACGGCAGCGTGAATGAAAACGCCTCTGGCGTTGGCCCGTTGGCGCGCAACTGGTCCAGTTTTTCACGCGCTTCGTTCAAATCGGGGATGTGGCCGTCTTCCACCCACCACAGCACCATATGCGCCGTCGGCATGGCGTTAAACCAATCATCCTTGCCGCGCATGACCTTGGCGTGGGCGGTTTGGTAGATGAAATGGTAGAGTGTCTCGATACTTTCCCATACGCTCATATTGACAAGTGTATCAGGGCCCAACCCTTCCATGCGCAGGCTCAACGCACCGTCTTCAGGGCCATCGTCCGTCATACGCCAGACAAACCCTGGCGCGCGGTCGGCGAGCGCATTGATCGCATCCACCCGGCCTGTAAAGCCAGCCATGGCTTCCGAGTCGACCGAATGCTGCGCGTCCGCGATATTGAGTTGGGCGAGCTGCACCCTAATCCACCTCAATCAAGACGTCCGTCCAAAGTTCGCTTGGATCAGGCTCGGGACTTTCAATGGCGAATTCAGCCGATTCTTTGACGGTGGCTTTGATGTCTTTGTCGATCTCTTTGAGATCATCTTCCGTTGCCCACCCTTCAGCGAGGATCCGCTTTTTAACGGCATCAATCGGATCCGTTTCGTCGCGTGCTTTGGTGACTTCATCGCGCGAACGATATTTCGCCGGATCTGACATAGAGTGACCGCGGTAGCGGTATGTCTTCATCTCAAGGATCATCGGCCCCTTGCCAGACCGCGCATGTTCAATGGCGTCTGCCGCCGCATCACGCACGGCGAGGACATCCATGCCGTCGACCAATCGCCCTTCGATTTCAAAGCTGATACCGCGTTTGAAGAGTTCCGTTTCAGCAGAGGCGCGCTGCACAGATGTGCCCATCGCATACTGGTTATTTTCGATCACGAAGATGACAGGCAAATCCCACAGCTTGGCCATATTGAAGGCCTCATAAACTTGGCCTTGGTTGGACGCACCGTCACCGAAGAAAGCAAGGCTGACAGCCTTATTCTCTAGATATTGGTTGGCGAAGGCGAGGCCTGCGCCAATCGGAACCTGCGCGCCGACAATGCCGTGGCCGCCGTAGAATTTCTTCTCGGTCGAGAACATGTGCATGCTCCCGCCCTTCCCCTTAGAATAGCCCGTCGCGCGCCCGGTCAGTTCGGCCATGACGCCTTTCGGATCCATATCAAGCGCGAGCATGTGTCCATGATCGCGGTAACCCGTGATCATCTGATCGCCGTCTTTCATTGAGGCTTTGCAGCCCGTGACGACGGCTTCTTGCCCGATGTAAAGGTGACAGAACCCTGCAATCTGCCCCATGCCATAAAGCTGACCCGCGCGTTCTTCAAACCGCCGGATCAACAGCATGTCACGGTAGTAACCGAGCAGTTCGTCTTTGTCGGTCTTGCGCGGCGCCGCTTTCTTGGAAGCGGCACTCGATTTCTTAGGGGACTTATTCGGTGTTTTCGTAGCCATTAATCACTCCGACAGCGCTGTCAGCGTCAATTACCGACATAAATAGCCGGACGTTCATGCGCTTCTTTACATGCCGAGCCTAGGGGTCAAGCCATATTGTGATTTCACCGGGCTTCGCGACGTATAACCGCTGTCTGGCTTCAATATCGAGCGTGTCGAGGTCAAGCGCATCCGCCGAGAGGAGATCGACTTGCGCTTGCAAATCGGCACGACGTGATTCGAGCGCCGTGACTCGATCCTGCAAATGATCGGCCCGGTCCACATGTTCCATCCACCGCACGAGGCCTTGGCTGCCAGAGAACGCGTGAAAGCCAATGTAGAGATAGAAGACAAGCAAAGCCGCCGCCGGGGCGCGGCGCTTGACGTCTGGAAGTGTGAATTTGAACCGCCACATGATCCGATTTAATTAGTCGGATCACGGTTTACGTCTGGTTAAGCCTTCATGCAGAATGCAGTCTTACCCCTTAAGCACGGAACGACCCGCATAGACCGCCATTTCGCCCAATTGCTCTTCGATTCGAAGCAGTTGATTATATTTTGCGAGCCGGTCTGAGCGCGCCAAGCTACCTGTTTTGATCTGCCCGCAATTGGTCGCAACAGCCAAATCAGCAATCGTTGTGTCCGATGTTTCGCCCGAACGGTGGCTCATCACAGCGGTGAAGCCCGCGCGGTGCGCCATATCGACGGCGTCTAACGTCTCGGATAATGTCCCGATCTGGTTGACTTTGACCAAAATAGAATTGGCGGCCTTCATCTCAATGCCAGTTTTGAGGCGCTTCGGATTGGTCACAAACAAATCGTCGCCGACGAGTTGAACTGTGTCGCCAATCCGGCTTTGTAATTCGACCCAACCGTCCCAATCATCCTCAGCCATGCCGTCTTCAATTGAAATAATCGGGTAATCAGCGGCCAATTGAGCGAGATAATCGACGAATTCTGATGAAGTCAGGCTTTTGCCCTCCCCCTTCAACTCGTAACGATCACCTTCATAAAATTCTGTTGAGGCCACATCAAGCGCGAGGAAGACGTCTTCGCCAGCTTTGTAGCCCGCTGCGTCAATCGCCTTGAGAATATAGTCAAGCGCATCGCGTGTGCTGGACAGGTTCGGCGCGAAGCCGCCTTCATCGCCAACATTGGTATTATGGCCATCCGCACTTAGTTTTGCTTTCAGCGCATGGAAAATCTCAGCCCCGCAGCGAAGGGCTTCTGAGAAGCTCTCCGCGCCGACTGGCATGACCATGAATTCCTGAATATCAATCGGGTTGTCAGCATGTTCGCCACCATTGATGATATTCATCATCGGCACAGGCAAGACGTGAGCGTTGGCCCCGCCGACATAACGGTAAAGCGGCACGCACTGGCTATCGGCGACAGCCTTGGCGAGCGCGAGCGACACGCCGAGCATGGCATTGGCGCCGAGACGGCCTTTGTTCTCAGTTCCGTCTAAAGTCTTGAGGATTTCATCAATCCCACGCTGGTTCTCAGCATCGAGACCATAAATCGTGTCGGCGATTTCATCATTTACATTTTGAACGGCGTGGAGGACACCTTTGCCGAGATAGCGCGCCTTGTCGCCATCGCGAAGCTCGACCGCTTCATGCGCGCCTGTGGAGGCGCCGCTGGGCACGGCCGCGCGGCCGAAGCCGCCGTCTGACAGGGTCACATCGACTTCCAGCGTTGGGTTCCCCCGGCTGTCTAGAATTTCGCGGGCAAAGACGGTCTCGATTTCGATCATGCGCAGCCGATTAGTCCGATAGACGCGGGAGTCAACAGGATCGCGTCTATCAATCTGTCATCACCCCAAACAAGAAAACCCGGCGAGACCGCCGGGTGTTCATTATTCAAAATCTGTGAGACCGAAGTCCCGACGCCAAAACGCCGCGGTTATGCGGTGTTTGGTTTAGTCTTTAGCCGCCAGAACCTGACGACCACGGTACATGCCGGATTTCAAATCAATGTGGTGCGGACGGCGAAGTTCGCCGCTATCTTTATCTTCAACATAGCTCGGCTTGTTGAGCTTATCGTGCGAGCGGCGCATACCGCGTCGCGAATTACTGATCTTACTCTTAGGGACCGCCATGGTCGCCTCCATCGTTATAACGTAAATTGCGGTCTCGTTCTTCATCTCAAGATAAAGAAAAGCCGCGTGATCGGCGCGCCCCATAGCGAGTCGCGCATCGCTCTGCAAGTGTTACCGCCAGCCAAACTATGTGTCCTTGCCCGGCCACGTTTTAACCCGCCCGCGTAGCGATTTAATCTCGGACCGACGTTTTTGCGCTTTTTCTGAGCGTCGGATTGAGCTGTATGAGGGCCGGGTTACGCGGCGCGGTTTATCTCGGTGCAGCGCTTTCCGTAGCAGCTCGGCGAGGCGATCGCGCGCTTCGTCTTGATTGCGATGGAAACTCCGGTGCGTATCACACTGAATAATGATCGCGCGTTGGCTTTGACTGATCCGGCTGTCCGAATGCGCGAGCACGCGTGCGACAAACCCCTCTGACCAGCCAAACGCGTCGATGTAGGCGCGCAGCTGTGCCGCGGAATTCGTCTTATTGACCGACTGCCCGCCCGGCCCCGACGCCTTAACAGCATCGACGCTCAGCGCCTGCGCGGGGACAAACAGTCCATTGCGAATATGCAAATCATCCATCGGTTCTGACTAGCATTCCTAACGGGGCGAGACTATAGCAAGGCAGGTTTATCGATAAACAACATGGCTCTATCATGAAAAAGCACGCGCTCCTCTTTGCATCCGTTCTGGCCTTAGCCGCCTGCGATCCCGCGACAACAACACAGTCCGAAGACACGACCGCAGACGCAGCGTCCTCCCTGCCGCAAATCGAGTTTGAGAAGTTCACGCTCGACAATGGCCTCGACGTTATTCTTCATGTCGACAAGTCTGATCCCATCGTTGCGATCAATCTCGCCGCTCATGTCGGTTCCGCCCGTGAAGAAGCAGGCAAGACAGGCTTTGCCCATTTGTTCGAGCATCTGCTGTTCCTCGATTCGGAAAATCTCGGTTACGGTGGTCTCGATGTGATGAATACGCGCATCGGCGGCGAAGGCACGAACGGTTTTACAACCAATGATATGACGCAATATTTCCAAGCCGTTCCAGCAGACGCGCTTGAGAAAGTCATCTGGGCCGAAGCGGACAAGCTCGGTTGGTTTATCAATACGGTCAACCAAAACGTCATCGACCGCGAGAAACAAGTCGTCAAAAACGAGAAACGCCAACGCGTCGATAATCAACCCTACGGCCATAACTTCTACATTATCGGCAAAGCCCTCTACCCGGTCGGCCATCCCTATAATCACACAGTAATCGGATCGCTGGACGATCTCGATAATGCGACCTTGCAAGATACGAAAAATTTCTTTGCCAAATGGTACACGCCGCAAAACGTCACTGTGACGATTACAGGTGATTTCGATCCCGCTGAAGCTAAGACACTCGTTGAGCGTTACTTTGGTGAAATCCCCGCCGGCGATGTCCAACCGGAACGCACGGTTGCGCCTGTCACGCTCACCGAGAGCAAGACTTTCGTTCACGAAGACAGCTTCGCCAAAGTGCCTCAGCTCAGCATGGTCTGGCCAGCGGTCGCGGAATATCACCCGGATAGCTACGCGCTCGACGTGTTGATGACCTATCTATCTGACGGCAAACGCGCGCCGTTCAACGAAGTCATGATTGACGAAGAGCAGCTGACGACGGGCGTCGGCACATTCACCTATTTCAAAGAACTGGCAGGCGAAGTCTATCTGTTCGTTTCGCCAAAAGCGGGCGAAGATGTTGATGATTTGTTGCCGGCGATCACCGCGTCTTTTGCCCGGTTCGAAGCGAACGGCATTTCCGATGTTGCGCTCGAACGGATCAAGACCGAAGCCGAAGTGGGCGTCTATGACGAAGTGCAAAGCGCGCTCGGCAAGGCCATTGCGCTGGCCGAATACAACTTGTTCCGCGACGATCCTGGCTATCTTGACGACGATATTGCGGCGCTCCGTGCCGTCACAGCGGCTGACGTCATGGACGTTTACAACCGCTACATCAAAGACAAGCCGTTCATCGCCACATCCTTTGTGCCCAAGGGCGAGCTTGAGCTTGGCTTAGAGGGCGCAGAAACAGCCACGGTTGTCGAAGAAGTCGTCGTCCAAGGCGCGGAAGCGGACGTGCCTTATGATCCTGACTTGCGCATTTTCGAGCCGACACTGTCCAGTTTTGACCGCACGGTCGAGCCGGACTTTGGTGCGCCATATACCCTGCCCGTCCCGACGATTTGGACGGCTGACGCCAGCAACGGCCTAGAAATTGTCGGCATTCAATCCGACGAAGTGCCTTTGATTGAGTTTTCCATCGACTTTGACGCGGGCAAGAACCGCGCAACTGCCGCCAAGCCCGGTGTCGCGACGATGATGGGTGACTTGCTGATGAAAGGCGCAGGCAAGCTCGATACGGCTGGGTTCGAAGAAGCTCTCGGCAACCTCGGCTCATCAGTGAACGTCTCAACTGGCAATCGCTTTACCACAATCCGCGGCAAGACTTTGGCCCGAAACCTCGACGCAACGGTGGCTCTGGTCAACGATATGATCAATGCGCCGACCTTCGACACAACCGAGTTTGAGACTTTGCGTGAAAGCTACGCCCAGAACGCGGTCGCACAGCAAGCCAATCCGAACTTCCTCGCCTCTCAAGCTGACGTCCGCCTGACTTACCCCGCTGGTAGCGCCCTGTCTGTCGCAGGCGCCGGAACGGAAGACCAAGTCCGAGCCATCACGCTGGATGACCTCAAAGCCTTCCACACCAATTATATGGACCTCTCTACGGCCACATTGAACATCGTTGGCGACTATAAGGAAAGCGACGTCTTAACCGTATTTGGCACGATCAATGATCCCGTCGAAGGTGACCTAGCCAACAAATCCCGTCCGGCTATGGCTCCCGTGGATAGCACGACGATTTATTTCTACGATGTGCCGGATTCAAAACAGTCTGTGATCCGCATGAGCCGTCCGGCGCTGACATCGGTTGATCCCGATTACGCCCGTCTCGACGCGCTCAACTTCCCACTCGGAGGCATATATACATCAAAGTTGATGACGGAACTTCGCGTCAACAAAGGATATACTTACGGCATCGGCTCAGGCGCCAGTGCCGATAAAGACATGGGGTCGTTCCTCGTTCGAACCTCGGTCCGCACCAATGCGACCAAAGAAAGCCTTGAACTGATCCGCGATATCGTCGCGGAGCATGGTCGTAACATGACCGACGCAGAAATGGCGGAAATGAAAGAGTCGCTGATGCGAGGTCAGGCGCTGAAGACCGAAACGCTCGGCGATAAGCTGGGTCTGGTCCAAGACATCAGCCGCAACGACCTACCCGCTGACATTCGCGCGCAGGAAATGGCGCGGGTGCAATCCATGACATTGGCCGACGCGAAAGCCCTATCAGACGCGCATATGCGTCCCGATGCGATGCGCATCGTCATTGTCGGGGACGCGGCCAGCCAAAAGGCGCGGTTGGAAGATCTCGGCTACGACATTGTCGACCTGAACTAGCTCGACAGTCATCCGCAAAGTTAAGCCGGGCTGCTATGCAGTCCGGCTTTTTTTGAGCCAGAAAACTACCCAGCCGGGTCGCTCATCGCTTCCATATTGGCGTCGGCCTGACGGATAGCGGCTTCCATTTTTTCTTCCGCAGATGCCAAATTTTTCTTTGGGTCTTGATAGAAAGCCGTCAGCTTCATCACCTGCAGAAATGTCTTGTTGAGCACGCGTCCGGGCAGTTTCATCGGACGATCAAAATCAAACAAGAGGATGACGCGTTCTTCGTCAGTCTCGTTCCAAACCTCATGCTCATACGTGTCATCAAAGACAAAGATTTCGCCCTCTTTCCACGCCGTAATGGTGTCATCGACACGGATACGGCATTGCTCACGATCTTTGGGAATGATCAGCCCTAAATGGCTCCGCAAGATCCCCTTCGTCACGCCTTTATGCGCCGGAATATGATAGCCGGGCGCCAAGATAGAAAACATCGCTGTCTGCAAATGCGGCACCCGCGAAAGAATGTCCGCGGTTACAGGCGTCAGAGTGGTATTTGTCTCCATACGCTGGCCAAAGCCATAAAGGATGTAGGTCTTCCAATTTTTCGCCGTGGAGAGTCGATACTGATCCGGCGACAATTCATGAAACGCGGGAATGTCATCGCGAAAGGCGAGAACGGCTTGCGCCTCTTCGCGGATCGCTTCCCAATTATCTGTGAATTCAGAGAGCCACGGAAAATGCGAATTATCAAGTTTAGGCGTGTCCGGCACTTTTGATTGAGCTGATTGGAAACCCGCAATCTTACGCACGAGCGTCTTACCGGTCTTCTTGATGAAGGCGCGACGTGGGTTTTTGAGGTTTTCTGGCTTTACGGCGGGGTCAATTGAGGCTGGATCGGTCATGGCGCGGGTCTTTATGACAGTAGACCCGCCTCGTCCATCATGTAGTTCCGCGTCACGGGCAGCGCATCAACGGATTTCGCCAATTGAATCTGGAAATTCATATGCTTGCCGTGAAGGAAGCTAAATTCGGAAATGACCAGATAGAATTCCCACATGCGAGCAAATCGCTCATCCTTCATCGCAACAACCGCGTCCCGGTTGACCTGAAAGCGTTTCTCCCACTCTGCCAAGGTCCACGCGTAGTGTAAGCGTAGAATTTCCATGTCCGTAACCCAAAGCCCCGCCTTTTCGATGGCCGCAAAGGTCTCAGACAAAGCCGGGCTATATCCGCCTGGGAAGATATATTTTCGAATCCATTTTCCGGTCGTCCCCGGGCCCCCTTTGCGACCGATAGAATGCACCAAGGCCAATCCATCCTCCGTCAATACATCATAGATTTTTGAAAAATATTCTTCGAAGTTCCCCACACCCACATGTTCGAACATACCAACCGAGACAACCCGGTCGTAGGGCCCTTTACAATCGCGATAATCCTGCAACCGGATTTCGATCATATCTTGCAAACCCGCCGCTTCAACGCGGTGTCGCGCTAAGGCATATTGATCATGAGAGAGCGTGACACCGACGACATTGACGCCATGGTCTTTGGCCAGCTGGATTGCCATTCCGCCCCAACCACAGCCAATATCCAACACGCGCTGTCCCGGCTCTAGCCGGAGCTTCGCCGCGATATGGCGTTTCTTCGCCAGCTGCGCCTCTTCCAGCGTGATCGCCGCCAATGGCTTGATATCGGTCGGCCAATAAGCGCAACTATATTGCAGATCGGGGTCAAGAAAGAGGCGGTAAAGTTCGTTGGAGAGGTCGTAATGCGCCTCAATATTCTTCACCGAGGCTGCGCGAGAGTTACGCTGCATTGTTTTTCGGAATGTTTTTTGAACATTTTTGATGCTGCGCCGGACCGGACCCTTGCGGAGTCCCTCCCGATTATGCGCAAAAACTTCAAGAAAGCCCCGAATTCCCCCCTCTTCAATGATCAGGGTTCCGTTCATATAGGCTTCGCCCGCATGAAGTTCCGGATTGAAAAAAAGTTTTCGGTAAAGACTCGGATCTGTCAAACGCACCGTCGCAGAGGGCACTCCGCCCGGACCGAAATCATGGCGGGTGCCAACATGGTCAATGATCGTAAGCCGTCCAACTGAAATGAAACGGCGCATAAGAGTTGCAAGTAGTTTCATAGGTGCGACATAATCGCCTCTACAAATATCAACAAATCACATTTGTTTCAGGAATTATTGTGCGGCGAGCAATTCAGGTTCGCTCAGCGCTTCACGCCGCAACCAATCTGCCACCGCATCGGCCGCTTTCACGGAAGACTTCCCCTCAGTCAGATCAAATGTATCCTCAAAGGCAATATTCTGCGCCGGAAGATAGTCAGCATGTGTTGTCGACGCCACGCGGACCGCCGCAATCAAATCGCCAACATCATTCAACACAGGCCCAGTCGTCCAATTTAGATAGAGCGGATTGCCCTGCCAGTCCGCATCGTGACTATCCAAAAAAATCGTTGGGCGACGTTCATGCAAGAATTCATAAAGCTGCGACGAGACATCGCCAAGATAGATATCTGCAGCCCGCGTGTAGGTCATATCGACACTCCGCGGACTACCAAGATCAATGTGAATATTAGGCAAATCCAGAAATCGCTTAGGCACCGCCTTGCGCCGCCTTATACGTTTATATTCGACGGATGTGTGAACCTTGCGCTGATAAATCATGATATGTGGCGCGAAGATTAGGTTCAGATCAGGGGTCGCCGCAAAAGCATCCAAAACCGCTTCGCCCATCGTGTACCAGCTCGACAGGTGTGGATCGAAATGCGGATTATACAGAACAACCGGATTATCATTATCAAAGAGCTTAGGCGCGCCAGTATGCGCGACAAAATCAAACTTGGGATAGCCCGTGACGGCATAATCGCCGTCCCGGATAAGACCGTGTTCCTTATGACGTTTTTCGAGTTTTTCACCCGGCACTAACACAAAATCAAAATCTCTGATTGAGAGTTTTTCTGTCACCGCACGGTCCCCTGCCCCATGATGCGTCAGGATAAATTTCACATGATCCAGACCAAATTGCGTTTTCATCAACAATGATGTGCTCTCCGGCACCACGAAAACGTCGAACTTCGCCAGTGTGTCTAAATTTTCCTGCAACACGGAGACCCGTCGCGCCGGGGCGACAGAATTGGCGGCCTTTCGTAAGCCTCGATCCGATTTCGTCGTATCCAAATCAATAAAAACTGTTCGAGCCGCGAGGTCGGGTCCTAGCCCTGACAAGACAATATCTTTTTGTTCGGGGGTCGACGTTAAAACGCTCACATCGATATCCGCATGTCGGATCAACATCTCGCGAAGCACAGGTGCCGTATGAGCCACTTGATGCGGGACTTCATGATTGTATAGAAACGCAACTTTAAGCCGCGTACCGTCGAATTTATGGATTTTTTTGGGCATAAGGCTCACCCCTTGTCGCAGATGCGCGACCGCTAATAGTCACAAACCGTTTCGTTTCTGTCACAATTTCGTCACTTGCAGACAGGTGCGAACCCGGCCTCGGTTTCAGACCAATTTTGGATTGGGAGATTTAGATCTTGTGCCTCAGCCAAGGTCTTGGCCTTTGGATCGACGATAATAGTTTGATCCATGATCGGAAGAAGGGCAAAATCCGCTCGGCTGTCTGTATAGAATATGGTCGGCCCAGAGAGATTATTGGCGTTCAAGTAGGCCGTCACAGCCGCACGTTTCGCGTCTCCGTAGCAATTATCCGACGCAAAACGATCTTCGAGACGATCCCCGTTCCAGGCCATCTGCGTGCAGACAACCCCGTCCACATTAAGGCGTTTGGCGATGGGACCAACGATCAAATCGACGGCCGCAGACGCGATTAAAATATGATCCCCCCGGTCACGATGATACGCCAGCGCCGCGAGACCCCCGGGGCGAAGCCCTGAACAAATTTCCTTAATGGCAAAGTCTTCAGCCATCCGTTCTAATTCCGGACGCGATCGACGCATCAGGCTCCACCGCATCATAGAGCGCTTGACCGCACCGCGGGGCCGACGACCGGCCTTATATTCGATCTGATCACGGATCGTTTCAAACAGCAAAGGCCCCCAAAACCAAGGCCGATTCCGCACGCTTCGCCAAATGAAACGGCCCCACGTTCCGCGTTGCGTGAGCGTATAATCAAGATCAAAGACGGCAATCATCACGCCTGATCCTCCTTGAAAGCCGACAAGGTTCTCAAGACCAGAATGATCACAGCGATCAGCGCGACGGAATAACCAACGATCCACGCCCAGCCGGTCCCAATCTCACCCAGCCAGCGCGTCAGAAGAATAAAGCTTGAGATATAAGCGATGATCCCAGCAGCCCGGGAATAGATCGCGCGTTCCGGTTTCCCGACCGCGTAAAAAACTGGATAGAGCGGGGCCACGGCCGCGAAAATAGAGGCCCCAAAGACAAGGAGAACTGCAAGGCTCGGGATCATCTCATACCCCTCACCTAGGAACCGCTCCACAAGGGGCGGCGCTAAAATATATGCGAGCGCAGATAGGAACACGCCTGCCGTTAAAGATACAGCGCTCGCCTTGGTCACAAGGCGTAAAATTTGACCGCCCTTCCCGGCCGCGACGATGCGAGCCAATTCAGGATAGATGACTTGGTCGAGCAATTTGACGCCTTCAGATAACAGCTTGGCGATTTCTTCGGCGAATTTATAAACGGTAACAAAGATGGGGCCGAACACGACCATAACCAGCAAAACTGGCAAATGTGAAAAGCCCGCCGCAAGCGAGCTATCAAAATAGGCCTTGGTCGAAAAGGCCCACAGACCGCTTCGGGGACGCAAAAAATCGACTTTGGCTTTGATCGCTGGCTTCAGGATTCCCCGCTTGGCGAGTTCTGTTAACCCAAGACCAATCACGACGAAGTTCCGTATCAGCGCGCCCGCATACCAAACCGCAATAAAACCGATCATGCCCCAGCCTTGATGGGCGGCAATTAAGACCCCGATCAAACGGACAGACGGCATCACAAGCCAAGCCGCCGCGAGGCCATTGAACTTATCAAAAAGTCGCAAGACACCCGTGCTCATCCCTGTTTGTTGGAATAGAACAACCGAGCAATACGCTACAACAAGCCCGAACAATTTCGACGGATCAATCTGTTGATTCCCCGGCCAAAAATCCGGGTAGGCTTTCACAATCGCCACAAATACGCCAAATAAGGCGATGGCCGCAACGTAAGATAAGCAGACGGCCACAGCATCCAGGATAGCTGAGAATTTGACTAATTTAGCGAAGGACGGCCCATCCTCAGCCTCGGCATCATCAGAGCCAAACCGAATGATGGATTGCCACGGTTGAAAGGTCATCATTTCCGCAAAGAAAATCATATAGGCGTGAAGGAAAATGACGATGCCGAATTCGACCTGACTATCCAACGCTTGCGCAGTGACAATCAGAGTAATGACGCCCAGAATCGCCCCTAGCGCCTTCGCTCCAAAGAGAAGCCCGGCATTAGACACAATTCGGTTTCCGACCGAGCCCTTACATACGACCGATAGATCCATTAATCGCGTGCCGCCAATATCTTTTCGACCAACACCAGATCGGACGGCTTATCAACGTCAATGGCCGCTTCGGCAAACGGCAGAAGAATCGGCATGGCGGACATATCGAGCTTTTTCGAGACCGCTTCAAATGCACCGTGCAATGTGAGCCGACCGGACGCATATTTCACGCCAAGGCCCAATCCAACGGTCCGCGCCAGTTTTAGCGGATCTTTGCGAAAATCCTGCGCAACCCGCCAAAATCGGATCGCTTCGAGCGCATTATCATTGGCGAGGTAAAAGAGATTACAGCCGCTCACGGCATGATCGGCAAACCGCAAATAGGTTCGCTTCGTCGTTGGATAAGCGGCCTGAATAACTGTTTCGGTTGCCAGTCCGACGGTGAAATCCGCACCGGAGACTTGCGATTGAGTGACAAAATGTTCCACCATGGCAGACGTTAGCAAAGCATGATCACAGGTCGTTAATAAGATTGGATACGGTCCTTCGCTGGCCGCCATTAAGGCGCTATCAGCCGGACCGCGTCCACCTTCGACAATTTTAAATCCTGCTTTAGTCTCTGCATAGCCAGATAACGCAAACGGCTCGCTGATCCCGGCGTCCCGAAGCGCGGTTGCGACACGCTCAACCATAGCAATTCCACGAATTGGAATGTCGGCCTTGTAAGCCACGCCCGCATGATCGCAGAGGGCATCGGGACCGGGCCGCTGTCCAGCCAAAATAATCGCGCGTAGACTCACAGCTCAGCCTCAACCATTCGATACGTTTTATACTGGTCGGCACCGACCAATTCGCAAATACTTGTCATGCTGCGATTACCTTCCAAGACCCAAGAGAGCTCGCACTGCGTAAACCCTTGTGCCTGACCGGCATCAAATGCGTCAGAGCAAATCTTTGTCGTCAAAGCGACTCCTCGTCGGCCTTTATGAAATTTTCGCTTAAGCCCCATCAGCGGGACGCGGCCCTTGGTGACTTTTTTAGTTTTGAGGCGCCAAAGCAGTTGCGCCCAGCCAAAGGGCAATAAACGGCCATTTAACCCCTTTACGACTTCGTTCAAATCCGGAACCATCCAAATGAAAGTCGCCGGTTCGCCGTCGACAAAGCCAATCTGAAACCCGGACCCAAACATGATCGGTTTCATCTCTTTGGCCATATGGCTGAACTGCTCTTCAGTGAAGGGGATGAAGCCCCAATTATCCGCCCACGCATCATTGAAAATCCCGCGCGCCATGCGGACATCCTCCATGAAATCGCGCGCATTCATTGACCGCCAGGTCAAACCGGGATCCGTTTCAGCCTTCGCGCGCAAAGCCTCGACCAGCCGCCCACTCGGCGCGCCGTCGGTGATATCCGCGAGATAGGCATACAGATCGACGGATTTTTCAAACCCGTTTCGGGCTATCGCCTCAAGCTGATAGGGGTGGCCATAGGGCATCATCACGGCGGGTGGATGATCAAACCCATCAACCAACAAGCCGATTTCCTCATTTACACTCCACATCGCCGGACCGCGTAAATGTGTTCGACCTTGCGACCGCGCCCAGTTTTTTGCTGCCTCAAGAAGGCCATCGGAGAGCGCCGGATCGTCTTCACAATCAAAGTAACCGAAGAAAGCAACAGTGCCGCCGTGCACCCGGTCATGCGCGGCGTTGATAAAGGCGGCGATGCGACCGACCGCTTGTCCCGCACGACGGGCCACGAAAAAACGGGCTGTGATCGCAGTTCGGGTCGGATTTTTTGCGCTGAGTTGAGCTTTACGTTCAAATCTTAGAGGCGCACGCCACATCGGCTCACCCGCATAGAGGCAGTAGGGAAGCGAGAGAAAATCGCTATCGGCTTGATCCGACCCGCTGATATCAAATGCGGCACGCGCCATGCGGTTGAACCTTTTGGTTGTCCAATGAAGAGGCTGCCATGACGGCAGAGCCTATTACGGGTCAACCAAATTAATAGCAATCTCAACGCCGTCATGCGGAACTGTGAAACGGGTTTCTTCCCATCTTGGAAGACGGAGCGATTCAATCACGGGATTGTTAGAGAGGCCAAAAGGCTCTTTCGGTCTGAAGTTCCACTTTTTGTCGAGCTTCCGGTCACCGTCTATGTCGTGATAGCCGACGATTGCATATTCACCAGCGCTCGGCACATGGATACAAACCTTCATCGGACCCGCTTCGGCTGGCACACGAATGCGGCGCAGCTTGCCAGAGCTTTTCATAAAGTCATTCTCACCGAAGAGCTCAAGTTTAAGAATGCCCTCTTGCGAAATATTGTTGATCGTCAAGCGAACTTGGTGAAAGCCCAGAATACAACGGTCTGCGGCGTCAGTGTCATAAAGCTCAAGACCCCGTTCAATACCGATTGCGGATCGGGGGCGGTCATCTTCAGCCGTTGCGGTTGACGTTGCAGCTATGCTGAAACATCCAACCGCCAGCGCTGAAGCCGTGCGAATAAATTTCAGGTTGAGTCTGCGCGGGGGATTTGCGTTGATCATGGCTTTTCAATAGGCCCGGTTAGATGAGCACGACATGAACCATTTCATGTCGGATAAGTTTCGAATATGGCACGGAATTAGACTTATGAAAGTGTGCATCGCAGGAATTCCTTGGGACGTCTAAACACATATCTTTTCAAAAGAGCAGCGTCTGCGATTGGTGGGTTGATCGTTTTTGCCTGTTGCGTGCTGCTATTGGAACGCCTGCTGCGGATTTTTGAAGTTGTCACAACCTCAACAAAGCCCGCGTCTGACGCCTCCAATATGATCGTGTCGCTCCTGCCTTACTATCTCGGTATTGCCGTGCCGATGGCCTTGATGCTCGGCACAATCATCACGGTTGACCGTTTTTCACGCTCTTCTGAACTGACGGCAGCCTTAGGCGCAGGCGTATCACTGACCCATATGACAAAGCCCTTTATGGCCATTGCGGCTATTTTGGCTGTCGGCTCGATCCTAATCGAAGGCTGGTTACAGCCACTCGGGCGCTATCGCTACCGGACGGTCGAGAATTCCGTCAAGCAAACCGCCTTCACGGCCGCCCTTCGCGAAGGCATGTTCACGACAGTGGGGTCGCGCACCTATTTTGGTGGCACAGCTAAGCCTGAGGCCGGGATTGGACCGATTTTCATTTACGACGCGATCATAGAAGATGGCGTTGAGACAGGATTTCGCCTCACAACGGCCAATGAAGGCGAATTGATTGTGCGCGAAGAAAGCGGCGCGCCGGTCCTGCAACTCGGGTCTGGTCTCGGCTATCAAGTCACGAATAATTCGCGCCTTTCCGATAATATTGGCTTTGGTGGAATGTCGATTGCGGGAGCGTCGAATCCGACCCCGTTCCGGATCCGGGGCAATGATGAGCGCGAATTGACCTCAACCGAGCTCTTTGAAAATCGCCGGGGCGATCAACGAACAGAGATTGATCGCAACACTAATAATGCGACGCTTCATTTACGAATAGCGCGAACGCTGCTGCTCTTCATCATTCCCTTTATCGCGGTGCCGTTTGGCTTGAATTATGGGAGGAATCCGTCGTCAGCTGGCATTTTTGTGGGCGTCGTCTTCCTCGTGTCTTTACAAAAGGCCTTAGAGTTCGCTCAATCGATTGGCGCATCAGGTAAACTGCCGCCATGGATCGGGATTTGGGGCCTGATGGGTTTCCTCGCTCTGTTTGCAGCCTTTATCTTCTGGAAAAGCGCCTTCAAAATGGGGCAGCCCCCCCTGACGTCCTTCGCGCAATGGGTCAGTCACATGCAGGGGCGAGTACGCTCCATCGTAAAACAGTTACGCGGACGATTGCGCGGCGAGACCGAGGTCCATCGTGCTTAAGTTCGCTATTTATCTGTCGAAGTCCTTTCTGTTCACCTGGTTGACAGTTGTCTTTGGGTTTCTCGTCCTCATTGGCTTGCTCGATAGCCTCGCGAACGGCGCCGATATTGTCGCCAGTGGTGAAGGTTTTAAAGGCACGTTCAAATATATGGGGCTCCGCGCGCCTGTGATCTTTGACCGCATATTTGTCTTCACACTCGTCGTCGCCATCCTGCTGACCTATGTGAAATTGATCCGGCAGCATGAGTTGGTCGCCCTGCTCGGCTTTGGGATCAGCGCGACACGGCAAGTGCTCCTCATGACCCCTGTTCTGCTTGGCGCCTCAATTCTGTCCATCACCTTTATCGATTACACCATGGCTCCAGCGGTTCGCGCTCTACAGGCTTGGGGGATCGGCGAATATAAGGTGAAAAATATCACCCGCGACAATCCGCTATGGCTCGAAGACAGTGGCGCTATTATTCGCGCGACCCAACGTGTCTCTTATGAGACACTCGGCAATATTCAGATTTTCGAGCGCAACGACCTCGGAGAGGTCGACGCGATCATTTGGGCGGATAAAGGCACCTACGCGGGGAAGGGATGGACACTCCAAGGCGTTCGCCGGCTCGACGTGAAAGGCTCAAACGGCGAACCCCGTGAAGCCGTGCCAGTCAATGGGAATGCGACATGGACAACCTCTCAAACCCCGACGTCAATTGCTCGCCTCGCCGCTGAACCGCGTGATTTATCGCTCTCAGAAATGCGGGACTTCATGAAACCTGGCAATAGTGGGGCCAAACCGTCTTTCGCCTATGCTTTCTGGCATGCCCATCGCCTCACCCGCCCCCTCGCCGTGCTTATTCTCCTTATCGCTTGCGCGGCCATGATGCAGCGCACAGGGCGTGAGGACACAGGCGACAAAACCCTCATCCTTGGCATCACCTTGGGTTTTGTGTTTCTAATTATTGACGGCGCCATGGCGACATTTGCAGCATCAGGGGGCCTGTCGGTCGGACCGGCGATCGCTATGCCATTACTGGCGTTTGGGCTGCTATCCGCATTTCTTCTGACCCGAACAGAGGCGCTATAGTCGTCCTATGACCGCGTCTTTGTTCATCAACCCGCACTCAGAGCGCGTGGGCAAAAAAGGCTCCCGCCTCGCCACCCATGCCGATGAACACGGTGCGCGTGTCTTTGACCTTGCCTTATTCGAGGCTCTACCCGCCCAAGTTGAAGCAGCTCTCAGCACGTCTGACCTTATCGTCATTGAGGGCGGTGACGGCACCGTTCAATGCGTCATGAGCGAAGTCATGCGACAAGTCGGCGACACTGAAAATATTCCCGACTTTGCCATCGCTTCTGGCGGCATGACGAACCAAATCGCCAAGATCATTGGCATGAAACGCGTCGGCCGGTCTGGATTGAAGACAATCCATAATGACCCAAAAGCGCTCCAAACTCGCATGATCCGCCTGTCATGCGACGGTGTTCCCGATCAATATGGCTTTCTCTTCTCCACTGGGGCGTTGCCGATGGTGACAGACTTCGCAAAGAACGAACTACACTCACGTGGTATTGGCGGATCAGCCGCTGTCGTTGGCGGGATCGTTAAAGCCGTCACAGCGGAACGCGACAGCGTCATGCCCGCCACGGACTGCACGCTGACTATCAATGGGGTCGTCCGGACAGGTCCCCATCTCGGCACGGTCGCGACGACTTTACCCTCTGTTGCATTGGGTCTCGACCCATTTTGGGGCGATGAGGACGGAGATCTCCGCCTCACCTATGTCGAAGGCGGTTGCTCGAAACTCTATCGTCACCTCGCCGAAGTCTGGGTCGGCTTCAAAGATAAAGACCGTCGTCCCGATGGTTTTTATAGCTGGAACACAGATACGGCGGAATTCGCATATTCAGGTCCGGTTATGATGGATGGTGAACCGCTCAATCTGCCCGGCGACACGTTCCGGATATCCTCTAGTCGCCCCGTCACGATCCGGCGATGACCCCCGCAAGCTCGGAGGCAAGGGCGGACCCGCTGCTGGACTTGATCCGATCAGAACAGATGGACCCCCCCGCGCGCGTTCACAGCGTGATGAATGCTATCCGGACGCGTCACGCGGGTCGTGTTCTCGGTTTTGTCTATTACGGGTCCAGCCTGCGGGACTTGGACGATGCAGAGAAGATGCTCGACTTCTATGTGCTGGTCGACAGCTACAAGAAAACACATGGCCCCACATTATCAGGGCGGTGGAGGGCGCTGACGAACCGCCTGATTCCGCCCGCCGTTTATTATCTTGAGCAAGAGAATGACGGCATTTTGTCGACCTGCAAATATTCTATCATTACGTTGGACGAGTTCGAACGCCGTTGCTCTGACAGTTTTCTCAGCCAAGTCTGGGGGCGGTTTAGTCAGCCTTGTGCTTTATTGGACGCGTCCGACGCGACGATAGAGGGCCGGATTTTACAAGCGCGTGCTGATGCTGTGCGGAAACTCGCGCGCGAAACTACACCGCTATTTGATGGCCCCGCAACGGCTCCCGAATTCTGGGGGCGCGCCTTCTATGAGAGCTACCGAACCGAACTTCGACCGGAAAGCAATGATGGGCGGGCAAAGGAAATCGTCGCTCGGTTTCAGAATCGCTACGACACAGTCAGCGAAGCACTCTTCGGGGCGCCCGTGAAAGACCATTATGCTGTGCAATCCTATCCCGGACGAGGTTCAAAGCTGCGGTGGTTCCTGCGGCGCTTGATTGGCCGCCCCACCGCCGCACTCCGCGTTATCAATAGCGCCGCCACATTCGATGGCGGCCTTGATTACGTGCTGCGCAAAGTCGAGCGGCACTCTGGCGTGTCGCTCGAGGTCACGGACTCGCAGCGCAGACATCCGGTTCTCTGGTCGCCCGTGCTCGGGTGGAAGCTCTGGCGACGCGGGGCGTTTAGGTGAAACAACGCTGGAAACAGGGCTGTGTTGTTCTATCGTTTTACCTGACGACAATACTGTTTTTCACGTTCACACCTCAGGTTATTTGGGGGCTTAAAGAAGGATTGTGGCGTGATTGGCGGATAGAACTTCCCTTTGTTTTTAAAGCATTGGCGACGTCCGGGTTAACGTGGTTTGCATTCAGTGTTTTTCCATTTCTGATCGTGATTTGGATCAGTCGGAATGAAAAATTTGTAAAACAAGGCTATTTCTTCGCGCGATGCGCGGCCGTTTTAATCGGAATAGCTTTTGCAATCGCCTTGGCGCTGACACATCGTTGGGCGTGACTAACCCGCTGCCTGCATCCGGCGCATCATCTCTGCTAAAATCTCAGCACCATTGTCCTTGAGCGCTTTGAAACGGCTCAGGATTGCCTTGACATCATCTTGCGTATGCGCGGCGGAGACGGAAATGCGCAGCAAGCTGGAGCTTTCGGGCGTTCCGGGCGGCACAGCTAAATTGACGTAAACGCCTTCCTGCAACAGCCAATTCCATTCCATCGCCGCTTGCACTTCATTTGGACGGCGCACGGCGATCACAGGGCTGGCTGGCGCACAAAGATCAAAGCCCATATCGTTCAGTCCGGCGTGAAGTTGTGATGCGCGAGCCGTAATATTGTGTCGCAGCTCAGGGCGCGTCTTGATCGCGTCTAGCGCCGCTTGTGCTGCGCAAATGTTAGACGGGGCCGCTGACGCAGTGAACATATAGGGCCGCATGACCTTGCGTAGGAGCTCAAATTCTGGATGGCGCGACGCGCAAAAACCCCCGACAGACGCGAGGCTTTTCGAGAATGTGCCGGAGTAAAAATCGATTTGATCCAGAACACCTTGGTCTTCAGCGATACCAGCGCCCGTTGGACCAAACACGCCGTAGCTATGGGCTTCATCGACATAGAGATAGGCGCCATGTTTGTGCGCAACCGCGACAAATTCATTGATCGGCGCAATGTCGCCAAACATAGAATAGAGACCTTCAATCACGACAAGCGCATGACCGCCTTCGGGAATTTTCTGACGCGCGAGACGTTTATCCAGATCGGCCGGATTATTGTGACGGAAGCGCACAGTCGTTGTTCCGGCCAGCCGCGTTCCATCAATGATGCAAGCATGTGCGTCCGCGTCGATAAAAATCACGTCATTCGGTCCAGCCAGCCCCGCCATCGCGGCCAAATTCGTGACGTAGCCCGTCGTAAAAACAATGCAGGACGGCTTGCCAAGATGGGCCGCGAGATCACGCTCTAGCTGCTCATGTTCAACATAGGTGCCATTGGCGATGCGCGACCCTGTCGTGCCAGTCCCGTGGCGATCAATCGCGTCTTTGGCAGCCGCGCGTGCAGCGGGGTCGTAAGTCAGACCAAGGTAATTATTCGTCCCCGCTAAAATGATCTCGCGATTGCCGATCCGGCCGCGCGTGGGGCCCATAATATCGTCAAAGGTCATTGCAAACGGGTCGATCCCGAGCTTTTTGACGACATCGACGCGCTGTTTGAGCGTGTCATATTTACTGAAGATCGACAGGCCGGACGCGGCGACTTTTTCGCCGTCCGCAGTGCTTACGGGTCCGCTCATGAGTTCAATAATTCCTGAATAGCATTCACCAATTCGCCGACCGTTTTCACGTCACTAATGACTTCCATCGGAATCGAAATATCGTAGTGATCTTCCAATTCCATGATCAGGTCAAAGACGGCCGTCGAATCAACTTCAAGGTCGGACATGATGCCCGACGCGCGAAGGATTGGCTTGTTTTTGACATTATACGGCTTGAGCAGCTCGCATATCTTATCGAAAATTTGCGCGTCAGTCGGCATGCGGGCCCTTTCAGGAGTGGCCAGTCGTTTCAAGCCGCGGCGTTACCAAGCCGATAGCGGGGCGTCTAGCCGCCCACGCACTATCGAGCGCTGGTAAATATTGCGTCTAACCCGCTGTCTCAACAGCCCGAAGCTGCGTCGGCACCTGAAGATCGATAATGCCGCCATCGAGATATTTTTGCTTCACCCGCGCCCGGGACAGTTTGCCCGACGAGGTAATAACCATGGTTGATTTAGGGACCAGCATCAATTGAACAGGCACGCCCACTTCGAGGCGGATCGCTGCAGATACAGCGGTTTCGATCTCGATCAGCAATTTCGGATCCCGGGTGCGACATTCGATCAACAACATGATCGTTTTTTCATCGCCCGCGCCACCCATTGAAAAAGCACAGGCGCGGCCGCAACGATGCGGTGCCGCCGCTTGCGCCGCCCATTCAATGTCCTGGGGCCAAATATTACGCCCATGATACAGGATTAGGTCTTTATACCGCCCGGTCACGATCAACTGGCCATTATGCCAATAGCCCAAATCACCCGTATCGAGCCAGCCATCCCGCGAGAAAGCCGCCTCTGTGGCTTGGCTGTTACGGAAATACCCCGGCGACAGCGACGGTCCTTTTAAGCAAATACGACCGACATGATCCTCGCCAAGAACGGCGTTATTCTCATCACGGATTTCAACGTCGTGATCCGGCAATTTCACGCCACAGGCCACGAAAGTTCGACGATCCGCGACCGGAGTCAAATCCGTCGCAGTCACCGCATCTGACGTCGTCTCATAACGGCGCATATCAATGGAATGTTTCAGCAAGCCCTGCCCCAGAGGCGCGAAGGTCGCGGCCAAGGTTGTTTCCGCCATGCCGTAAGACGGCGTGAACGCGCTTTCTTTAAAGCCCATCGGTCCAAATAATTCAGCAAATTCTGTCAGCGGTTCAGGGCGCACCATATCGCCGCCAATGCCGGCCCCGCGCCAGCTCGACAGATCAAGCTCTCGGTCAGCCCGCCAGCGACGCACACACAGCTCATACCCAAAGGTCGGCGAGTAAGACAGCGTGCCTTTGTGATCCGAAATCAATTGCAGCCACGTCATTGGGCGACGGGTGAAATCAGTTGGATCCATGAAATCAACCGACATTTGCGACACCAGCGGCGCCAGCATACAGCCGATCAGGCCCATATCGTGGTAGAGGGGCAGCCAAGACGTGGCGCGGTCCGTCTCATTGACCTGCAAGCCATGTTTGGTGATGGCGTGGCAATTGGCAGACACGGAGGCTTGGGTCCCCAAAATCCCTTTTGGGGATGAGGTCGAGCCGGAAGAATATTGAATATAACAGAGGTCTTCTGGGCGGAAGGGGCGCAGCTTGCTGCCTTTGGGAAGGGCTTGGACGGCTTCAAACGTCAGAACAGGTGTCGCCGTATCATTGAGCGCCGAGCTCATGATCGGTTCCATCGAGGCGGGCGCGAACAGGGCAAAGAAGTCGCCTGTATCCGCCATACGCTCTAACTGGCGCTCATAGGATGATCGCCCACCCAGCGTGACAGGCAATGGCAATGGAGCCGGGACCAGTCCGGCATATTGACAAGCGCAGAACAAAATAGCGAATTCGGGAGTCGAAACCGCCGCCAAACCAATGCGCGAGTTTTTAGGGGCAAAATCAACCAGCCGCTTGGCAACATCGATGGCCCGCTCACGCAGGTCCTTATAGCTCAGGCTGGACCGCAAGCGCCCTTTCCCGTCAAAATAGTTAAATCCAGTTTCACCCGTCGCGGCATAATCCAACGCATCCGTAAGGGTCGCGAAATCGCCGTGTCTAAGGGGGATGTTGCGAGCAATAGGCGTCGGCTCGGTCATATTATTCTCTCTTCGACAGCATATAGCTCTGCCAGCGGCGATAATACTGGAAAGGAGTGTGAAACGGGTTAACCCCCGTATCGGCACCTACCCCCTCCAGTCACCAAGCTACGGTTACCATAGCTTAAAGGGTGCGTTTTTCACGTCGTCTTTCCATATGTAACACGATCGTGACGCGCTTTATCGAAAACTGTTGCAAAAAAGCAAGGGCGTAGTCGCAAGACTTATGCATTGGAGTGCTTGATTTACGCCCCCGCCTCGGTAAAGCCGCGCCTTCGTAAGGACAATCAATCTTACGGGCGATTAGCTCAGCGGGAGAGCACTGCCTTCACACGGCAGGGGTCACTGGTTCAATCCCAGTATCGCCCACCATCTTTTCAATAGTTTAGCTGTGTTGTCGGAAGACGGTGTGAAACTAACATGGAAAACAGCGGTTCAAAACCGGTGTATTAACGGATATCCTAAAGGACTGGGGAGTAGTTTCAGAGCATCGTTCTGCGAAGGTTTTTTCAACCGGAAGCTCTATTTATCTCTGCCACGGCCTTCCTCCGCTCTGCTGAACAATTAGAAATTTGCTGCGCGTGGGAAGGATGACTCTATCGCTCGGCACCTACCGACGTGGTCTCCATGAACCCCTACCCCACCTTCTCCGCGACTAGATATTGCTAACGCCTCTTGGAGATGGGTGTCCCTTAAAGCAGATCTATAGCCTTTAGCGCCCCCTACCTTCTATGAGCGCTGGTCAATATGAAACGCGAGTTGGCTGCTATTTTGCTATCGCCGTAGCGGGTAGGCCAACATTTACGTAAATATCAACCGACAGAACGAAAGGAACCTCCCTCAGACCGCGCTCTCGCTCCTGATCCGGTCTCGCATGGGATTTATTAGCGGCGCAGTTGTGATCAGCGACACCCAAGACAAGAACAATATTGGGACTACAGAGGCAGCAAGTAGGAGCCATCCTCGCGTATCTTGAAAGCCTAAAATCGTGAACATTACGAAGCCAACCTGCCAGTGAATTAAAAACACCGGGTAGGACAGGTCTCCAAGGAGCTTTGCGAGCCCCTTAGCGCGCCCTGAGTATGAGGGGTAGCTAAACGCCCAAACCATCACGCCTAGTAGAATCATATTTACGTAAAATGACGTATTGAAAAAGGTGAATGCTTGCGCCCCCATAAAGCCGCAAAGTAGGAGATTCCCGACCCAAAGGGAGGCTGTAGTTGTAAGAATAATCTTGATTGCGCTTTCAGAAAAATGCGCAGCACTACCTTTGAAAAAGTATATCAATGCTCCGATGGAGAACGGAAGTATGGCAGCTTGAAAAGGCGAATATCGCAGGTCCCAAGCCGGGTTTTCAATATAGGTAGCGACGTGATATAAAACCGCCAAAACGACACAACAGATAGCGACATACTTGTGGCGTGCAATAATCAGCCACAGCAAGAAATAGTTGATGAGTTCTACCCCTACCGACCAAGCCGGGGGTATAAGCCTGAATTGACGGTCATAAAACTCAAATGGGAATATAAAGATGTTTCCCAAATAATCCACGAGCCTGTTACTCACGCTCCAAGAGTTTTTGAATGCCTCAGCGTCGCTAAAGGTAAAAATCACAAAAAGCGTGAACAGTGCTATGATAAAATAGATCGGATAAAGGCGCAGAACCCTGTTCTTGAAAAATGCGATTGACGAGCCTTTATAGGTCTCATTCAAAATTAGTGTGATGAGAAAACCTGACAGGAGATAGAACCCGAACACCGCATAGAAACCCATATGAGCCGTCCATTGTGTTCCCTCGGTTAAGTGAGCAACAACAACCAACCAGGCTAAAAGAAACCTCAAACTGCTCTGCATTGATAGCACCCCGACAGTTTTACAATCTTGCGTCCAATGGATGCGATTGTATTCATATGCATAAGGCGGGGAGAAAGTCATCAGTTGTCTGACGTCAGCGCCCATGGCACAGGTTTAAGCCTTGGCCAAGAGAGACTCTGCTCACCTCCATCCTTGTGGAGTGAAGCATGGGACAGACTAAAACAACGTCCGCTAACGCGGAACAGCAGTCCCATAAAGCGCGGCCCAATAGCGTCCTAAGTCCCGGGCATTATCAATATAACGGCGACCGTTCGATGTCTTCACCCCCGGCCCGTCTGCGCTCACGTCTCCCAGGACCAGCGTCGGGCAGTTCCACTGCCCTTCGCCTAATTGCGCCACTAAGTCTGGGCGAGGATGGGCGACCGGCTGATAAACAACATCTAGAGTTTCACGGATCGCGGGATAATAGGCCAGCAGCCCCCAAACTTCGGCGCATTCGGGACAAAATTGACGCTCTCCGCGTGCTTCAAACCCCGGAGGGAGAAGAAATAGCGTGTCTTGCCTCATGCCTCATCCGCTTCGAGGTTTTTCATCACGAAGCTTTCCAACTCTGGGAAGAGTTTTTCGAGCGCCGAAAACTCGACATGACGGAATATCACTTTTGATTTGAACCTATTGCTAAATCCACTTTCAAGCTCAATCGTGCCTTCAAGCAAGCCGTTTTCAGTCTTCGGCATCCACAAATCAGAGCCATACATGCCAAACAGAAAACAATGAATTCCGGCGACAGACTGGCCGGGTTGAATCATAGGGCGAAAATCGAACGGATCCGGCCCCGCTTTCATCACAGGAAGACGTTGCGAACCCGCATGAGAGATTTCGAGTTCCGGCGGGGCGATATCATAGAGAGCCGACGTCGCTGTCCGCATATTACGAAGACGGATTCGCAAATTCGTTTTGGCGATAGACGTCGGTCGTCGCCCGAAGTTCGTCCGCGCCAAATGACCAATGATAATATAGCGCCGGACGGTCTCTGAGCTTTTCTCATCGACCAATTCTGTCCAATACATCCAATCATTTTCATATACAGGTTCGACCTTGACGACGGCGCGGTCCGACCGAAAATTTTGGAAAACAGATAATCCGTTAATAAGGCTCATGACCGCAATTGCGGCGATGAGAATGGGTTGCCAGTCGAATCCTTCGAACATGGGGCACCTCCTAAGGGTCGTTGAGAAGAAAAGGTTTAAGCTTTTCGATCATATCTTTTGGCGCCCGCTTTGGACGTCCACTCAGATCGATACAAGCCGCTTCGCTATCAGCCGTGAGAATGATCTTGCCGTTACGCTCGATCCATTGGGTGACCATTAATCGCGCGCCTTTAAAGATGTCATAAGTCGTGACCACAGTTAGAACATCGTCGATCTTCGCGCTGCTACGATAATCGAGATTTATTTTACGGAT
This sequence comes from Litorimonas sp., assembly GCA_051251645.1. Taxonomy (GTDB): domain Bacteria; phylum Pseudomonadota; class Alphaproteobacteria; order Caulobacterales; family Maricaulaceae; genus Litorimonas. Next base: position 1,467,873 of record JBPOEY010000001.1, read on the forward strand.
CACGAAGGCGAGCGCAGGATCACGTTCAAGCAGTTCGGCATGACCAATCCCAGCCAAGCGAAAAAAGGACGACCGCGCCCGTTCCAAAAAACGAAGATAATTGGCGTAATAAACGACCCCAGAAAAGTCCGTGTCCTCATAGAACACGCGAATCGGAAAACGGTGCTGACGCCCATCGAAATAGCCGAGCGGGGGCCTGTCACGGTCAGGAATAGCGGCGTCTTCGGGTTTCACTCGTCGGATCCTTTCCGCTTGCGTCTGCGGTTATTGTAGAGACCAAAAAGGTAGAACACGACCACACTCAGAAGGAAGACCCCTAAAAGATGTTCTCCGTTAATTGGTGGGGTCTGGCTCATCAGCAATGATGGCAATGACCGGATCGACGCATAAAGAATAACGATTGCAACAGCCGGGGCGATCGTCTGGCGCAGAAAGCCGACAGGCCGGTCATCGTCACGATCATGATCTTCAGACATCTTCGGCCTCATCCCGGATATCCGTCGAGTCACCGCCCAATGCGTCATCACCGAAAAAATCATTGTTCGGCACATGGGTCGGCGCGGGCAGACCAATGTGAGCATAAGCGCGCGGGGTTGCGACGCGACCGCGCGGGGTTCGCATCAGAAAACCTTGCTGAATGAGGTAGGGTTCAACCACATCTTCAAGCGCGTCGCGCGCCTCGGCTAACGCAGCCCCCAACGTATCGACGCCCACGGGCCCGCCGCCGAACATATCGCAGAGTGCGCGAAGGTAGCGCATATCTTGGGAATCGAGCCCTAAATGATCAACGCCCAAGCGGTTCAGCGCCACATTCGCGGCCACAGCGTCCACAACGGTGACGCCGTCATGCTCCGTCAAATCGCGAACCCGGCGCAACAAGCGCCCCGCAACCCGCGGGGTTCCGCGCGCGCGGCCCGCAATCTCTGCCGCCCCATCCGCAGTCATCTCCAAACCAAGCTTACCCGCAGCGCGCACAACAATCTCTGTCAGGTCTTCTTTGGAATAAAACTCCAACCGCACTGGAATGCCAAACCGGTCGCGCAACGGTGTCGCCAGCAAGCCAGCCCGCGTTGTCGCGCCGATCAATGTGAAGGGCGACAGATCGATTTTGATCGAGCGGGCCGCAGGGCCTTCCCCAATAATCAGGTCGAGTTCGTAATCTTCCATCGCCGGATAGAGCACTTCTTCCACGACCGGATTAAGGCGGTGAATCTCATCAATGAACAAAACATCGTTGGGTTCAAGATTGGTCAAAAGCGCAGCCAGATCACCCGCCTTAGAAATGATCGGACCAGACGTGGAACGGAAATTGACGCCAAGCTCACGCGCCACAATCTGACTGAGCGTGGTCTTGCCGAGCCCCGGCGGTCCCGACAGGAGCAAGTGATCGAGCGGTTCGCCCCGCCGACGGGCCGCCTCAACATACACTTTCAGATTAGTGATGGCTTTTTGTTGGCCCCGAAAATCAGCAAAGCTCAGCGGGCGCAAAGCCCGGTCACGGACATCACCGGCCTGCGTATCGGCATCTGTGAGGCGCGCTGCGAGGTCGTCCACCTTAAGACCCCAATGCCTTCAGAGCCGCTTTGACGAGATCATCCAACGCGGGATCGCCATCAAATTTGACGTAAGCGTCCGCAACAGCCCGCAGCGCCTCACTTTGGCCGATCCCCAAATTCGCGAGCGCGCTGATCGCGTCATTGCGAAGACGCATGTCTGACAGACCTTCATTCCGCGTGTCGCCATCGACCGCGTCATCAGTGGGAGCCGTAAAGGATGAGGTAAACCCGCGCCCGACCGGAGGCGGCTTACCAGAGAGTTCTGTCGCAATGCGTGTCGCGAGCTTTGGCCCCACGCCAGACGCGCGTGAAAAAGCCGTTTTGTCTTCGAGAGCGGCGGCGCTCATTACGTCCCCGGGGCTAAGAATATCAAGAATCGACAACGCCGCTCTAGGCCCCACGCCTTGCACAGCTTGCAAACGTTCGAACCAGGCGCGCTCTTCCTCAGTCGCAAACCCAAACAGAGTAATCGATTGTTCCCGCACATGCGTTTCGACATGCAAGCGAACGGGTGATCCTTCGCGCATGTCACGCAACGCCCGAACGCCACAGCGCAGCAAATAGCCGACACCGCCGCAATCGACGATGGCTTCGCCCGTGCCCACCATCAGGCATGTTCCGGATATCATTCCGATCATGTCTTCACGTCCTGTGCGATTCGTTGCGCACTTCTAGCACATGGATTGATCGACAAGGGCAAGCTCATGACAAGATTGTCTCTTTTCGAGACAAGTTCCTGTTTATCTAATTTTTAAGCTACATCCGCTAATCTAGCCTCTGGAAACACAAATTTGGCACCTAAAATGACTATGAGAGCAATATCTGTCGTCATCCTTGGCCTCGTGAGCGCGTCGACCTTGTCCGCCTGTTCAACCTCGCCTGACACAATGCGTTATACGGGCGATCCCTGTAATCCCTATGCCTGTGCGCCTATGCCAATGCCCGTTCAAAACCCCTGTTGCTACGCGCCTCAACCCGTGATGTATGCGCCGCCACCAGCGCCGATTGTGGTCGAGCCGCCCGTTTACGTCGAACCGGAACCGCCGGCTCCCGTTTATGTTGAGCCACCGGTTTATATTCCACCGCCTCCACCGCCCGTTGTGATGGGTTATCCAGAATCGCCCGCGCCGCCCCCGGTTTATCTGCCGATGCGAAAATAGGCCTACCGAATGCGCGGATGATTGGCGTGCGTGATCGCAATGGCAAGCGCGTCCGCCGCATCGCCCGCTTTCACATTCGCCCCAGGCAGCAACAGGTTCATCATATGCGCGACCTGCGCTTTATCGGCGGCCCCCGTACCCACCACAGATTTCTTGACGAGCTTCGCAGCATATTCCCCCACGATCAGCCCGGACTGCGTCGCCGCTAAGATACAGGCTGCTCGCGCCTGACCGAGTTTTAGCGCGCTCATCGCATTATCCTTCATAAAGGCTTCTTCGACGCCGGCCTCACTGGGTTGATAGGCCTCAATCGCCGCTTGGGCTTCAACGAAAAGGAACGACAAACGGCTCACCAAGGGCTCTTTGCGCGGGGGTCGAATGACCCCGTGTGCGACATGGCGCGTCTTATTGCCCACCACATCAATCACACCCCACCCGCAGGCGACAATAGAAGGATCGAACCCGATGATACGGCGCGGCTTGGTCATTCTATGACCGTAGAGTTGCCGCGGTGTCGCCACAATCGAAACCGACAGCCGACATACAAATATCGAAAGACCCGGGGTGAAATACGATGAGACGGCTGACAGTTCTTCTGAGTGGGCTTGCCCTCACCGCTTGTGCAACAACCCAGATGACGTCGGGCGCGGCGTATAATGCGCGCACGCTGTCCGCGAGTTATGCCACAAATTCCACCATCGATGCAGAGATCGCTGACATTGCCGCCATTGAGCCCAATTTAAGCTTCCCCGCCCGGATTGGGATCGCTTACATTCAAAACGGTCAGCTACAAGCCGTGCCAAGCGACCATTTGCAATCATGGTCTCCCCTCGTCGAAAAGCTGCAGCCCGATTTAGGCGAAATCGTCCCGATAAGCCCGCTCATTACGCAAATGGTCGCTCAATCAAATCGCGACATTAACCGCGCCGATATCATCAATAATATTCGCCGCGGCGCCGCGCGCCAGCATGTGGATTACGTGTTGATCTATGAAGTGGCGCAAACGAACGAGGATAAACGCAGCAACGCGCTGTCGGTGACAGATTTATCCATCATTGGCCTTTTCATTATCCCGTCTCGCAATATTGAAGTCGAAGCCACGGCCTCGGCCATCTTCCTCGACGTCCGCAATGGTTACCCTTACGGCACCGCCACAGGACTCGCGATAAAAGACGGGCTGACGAGCGCGACCAAAACCGGCAGCAAGCGCCGAAAATTGCAAGACCGCGCAGAAATCGCGGCGGTCGATGCCCTCGCGGCAGATGTCGAAACCATGTTCGATGATTTGATTGCAGACCGCGTCACAGACTAGTTTAGCCCTACTTATCCCCATTATTCACGCTGTTCGAATGCTGTGAAAATGTATAAGTTTATTTTGCTCCTCGCGTTCGTTTGCACCTCCCCCGAGGTGTGACAGAGGCGGGCTATGAATGATATGCCCGACATGCCTGACTACGCCCCGATGGACGATCCGATGATGGACGGGTTTGAGACGGAACTCGACACGACGCCGCATAGTATGGAAGCCGAACAGGCGCTGCTCGGCGCGCTGCTCTATGACAATGAGATCTACCACCGCGTCAGCTCCATCGTCGAAGCCAAGCACTTCTACAATCCCGTGCACGTCAATATGTACCGCGCGATGGCGAGCCTGATTGAGCATGGCAAACTGGCCGATGCCATCGTCATCAAAAACCGGTTCGCGAAAGACGACGCCTTGTCCGATATTGGCGGCGTTGAATATCTCGCGCTCTTGCTCGAACAAGCCCCGCCGGGCTCCACCGCGCCAGAATATGCCAAGCTTATCTTCGACATGGCGATGCGGCGCGAGCTGATCCGTCTCGGCGATGCGATGACGGAACTTGCCAAGGATCAGAACAGCGAAGACGATGCGTCCAAGCAGATCCAGCAAGCCGAAATGCAGCTTTATAATCTCGCCGAAATTGGCGGGACGCAAACAGGCTTTGTGTCGTTCGAAGACGCGCTCATCGACTCCATCGAAATGGCGACGGCCGCCTATCAGCGAAAGGGCCAACTGTCCGGTATCGCAACTGGATTGGATGATCTTGACGCGCAACTCGGCGGCTTACACAAATCTGACCTTCTAATCCTCGCCGGACGCCCGTCGATGGGGAAATCATCGCTGGCCCTCAACATCGCCTTCCATGTCGCCAAAGCGCATAAAATCGAAAAAGACGAAAACGGGATCGAAAAAACAATCAATGGCGGCATCGTCGGCGTTTATTCGCTTGAGATGAGCAGTGAACAGCTGGCAACACGCTTGCTCGCGGAACACAGCACAGTCCCATCGCACCGCATTCGGCGCGGTGACATCAATCCCGAACAATATGAGCAACTCCGCGATGCGGCCGACGAAATCAGCCGCATCCCGCTGCATATTGACGATACGGGCGGCTTGTCGATTGGGGCCATGGCGGCGCGCGCGCGGCGGCTTAAACGTATGAAAGGCCTCGACCTAATCGTGGTCGATTACCTACAGCTTCTTACGGGCGGCGCGGCGATGAACTCCTCGACCAACCGGGTTCAGGAAGTGACCATGATTACGCAGGGTCTGAAAGCGCTAGCCAAAGAACTTAACGTCCCTGTCCTCGCCCTCGCGCAGCTCTCCCGCCAAGTCGAACAACGCGATGATAAACGCCCGCAGTTGTCGGACTTACGCGAATCCGGCTCTATCGAGCAGGATGCCGACGTCGTCATGTTTATCTACCGCGACGAATATTATCTCGCCCGCGAACAACCGGATGATGATGATCCCGAAGCGGTGATGAAGTGGCAAGCCAAGATGGATAATTCCGTCGGCAAGGCCGAAGTCTTGATCCAAAAACAGCGCCACGGTCCCATTGGCTCTGTGATGCTCAGCTTTACGCCGGAACTAACAAAGTTTGGCAATTTGGCGAACGATGAGGGTGGCGGATATACAGAGTTTTAGGGACACAGAAAATTGACCCGAGGAATCAATTTTCAAGGAACCGAGAGGCGAAGTCGAACGGCTGGTCGGCCTTATTCCTGTTCCTTAAAATCCGCTCATCCCGACGAAAGTCGGGATCCAGTGGTAAGAAGCACATCCAAACTTCGAAGCTGGCTGACTGCTGGATCCCGACTTTCGTCGGGATGAGCGGTATGAGGAGAGAACTCCGCGTGATTCTAAACGTATGCAGTCCCGAACATTTTGCCGTCGACTTCTAAACCTGCACCCAGCGTGATTGGGCGGCCTATGCAACTTCGGTTGAATCTGCATCGGCGATATTCGAGAGAACCGTTAGAGTGAAGTATGATCCGATAGGCCCGCGTTTATCTCAATCACAAACCCATCCCCCATCACATTTCTCACAACCCCATCCCCGCTTACCCAAACCATGGTCTGTTAGCCTCACCCGCTTCGGACACGAGAGAGGCATTATTCTCAGGCTGGCGGGGGTTTGGTGGGCTGGACGATGGGCGAGGTAATGCGGCGCGCATGGTTCCATCCGGCGGAACGACTGATGACGATTAGCGGATGAGAACGAGCGGATTAACGGCGAGATTTACACCTCGTCGCCGTGCGCCTTCGCGACATCGGGCGGTTGGCGGGTATAGGACCGAAAGTCCTGTGTCCCGTCTCATCGTCACCGGCGTGAGCTCATAGCGGGCCGTCGGGGCACGGCGTTCTTGATCGGGTGTGCCTACTAAGCGCGCGGGCTCTGCCTTGTGTAAATCGGTTCTAAATATCTCTATCCGTCACAGGGTAGACCCCGCGCTCGTGTCACTCACGACGTAACGACAGTTTGCCGCGACCCTTGATGTCCGGTCGAACGTCAATCTGTGCCTTGACTCTTTCTCCTATCCGATTATCCGGCGCGTGGGCCACGCCTCCCCACTGAGGCGCACTTCGCTGGTGTATAAAAACGCACCGTTGGAGACATTGTGATGAGTATTTTTCCGAAACCGGACGCCCGTCCGGTCGACCCGCGTTTTTCTGCGGGCCCCACGCGTAAACGTCCCGGTTGGACCTTAGACGCGCTCTCTGATGCGGCTCTGGGCCGCTCCCACCGCTCCGCGATTGGCAAAGCCAAGCTCAAAGAGGTCATCGACCTCACACGCGAAGTCCTGCAAGTTCCTGATGATTATCGCATTGGTATTGTTCCCGCCTCCGACACAGGCGCGGTTGAAATGGCCATGTGGACGATGCTCGGGCCAAAGCCTGTTATTGTCGCGGCATGGGAAAACTTTGGTCAGGCGTGGATCGTCGATGCCGACAAGCAACTGCCCCTGGACGACCTCACTTTGCTCACAGCTGACTATGGTCATCTGCCCGATTTCTCCGCCTATGATGGCTCGCAAGACCTCGTCTTCACCGCCAATGGCACGACGTCTGGCGTAAAAGTTGCGGATTACGGGTTCATCCCCGATGACCGCGAGGGCGTGACCATTTGCGACGCGACATCCGCCGTTTATGCGCAAGAGCTCCCATGGGAGAAGCTGGATGTTGTCACCTATTCTTGGCAGAAAATCATGGGCGGAGAAGCCGCGCACGGTATGATTATTCTAAGCCCCCACGCTGTCAAACGGCTGGAGAACTACAACCCGTCTTGGCCCTTGCCGAAAATCTTTCGCATGACGAAAGGCGGAAAGCTGATTGAAGGCATCTTCAAAGGCGAGACGATTAACACGCCGTCCCTGCTTTGCGCCGAAGACCATCTTGACGCCCTAAAATGGGTTCAAGAGAATGGTGGCTTGCAAGGCATGCACGACCGTGCCGATGCCAATGCCCAAACGATTTGGGACTGGGTCGAGACCCGCGATTGGATTGCGAACCTGTGCGAAGATGATGAGAAACGCTCAAACACGGGCGTCTGCTTGAAAATCGTCGATCCGCGCGTGGCCGCCCTTCCCTTGGAAGACCAAGCCGCTTTTGCCAAATCGATCGTGACACTCCTATCCGATGAAGGTGTCGCGCTTGATTTCGGCGCCTACCGCACGGCCCCTCCTGGCTTCCGCCTATGGGTGTCCGGTCTGTGTGAGCACAGCGATGTGGTCGCCGTTCTGCCTTGGCTCGATTGGGCCTTCGAAACTCTGATCGCGGAGCTGTAAGATGCCTAAAGTACTTATCGCGGACAAAATGTCCAACCGCGCCGTCGAAGTTTTCAAAGCGCGCGGCGTTGATGTCGATGTCATCACAGGTCTGTCCAAAGACGAGTTGATGAACATTATCGGCGAGTATGACGGCCTTGCGGTTCGTTCCTCTACACGTCCGGATGCCGAAATCATCGGCCAAGCGACGAATTTGAAAGTCATCGGTCGAGCCGGGATTGGTGTCGATAATATTGACATTAAATCCGCTACAGATCGCGGCGTTGTCGTCATGAACACTCCGTTTGGCAATGCCATCACAACGGCCGAACACGCCATTGCGATGCTCTTCGCTGCCGCGCGTCAAATTCCAAAAGCGTCAGAACGCACACAGAATGGCGAATGGCCGAAGTCAGATTACGAAGGCACAGAGCTGTTTAACAAAACGCTCGGCGTTATTGGTTGCGGCAATATCGGTGCGCTCGTCGCGGAACGCGCCCTCGGTTTAAAAATGAAGGTCATCGCCTTTGACCCGTATTTGACAGAAGACCGCGCCCGCAAAATCGGCGTAGAGAAAGTCGAACTCGACACATTATTCCAACGCGCGGACGCCATCACGCTGCACACACCGCTCGTTGAAAGCACCAAAAACATCGTCAATCGCGAACGACTCGGCATGACGCGCAAGGGCGTCATTTTAGTCAATTGCGCGCGCGGTGGTTTGGTCGATGAAGAGGCGTTAAAAGACGCGTTGGAAGCGGGCCATGTGCGCGCGGCAGCTTTGGATGTGTTCGCCATTGAACCCGCCAAAGAGCATGCTTTGTTCGGCACGCCGGGCTTTATCGCCACGCCACATCTTGGGGCATCCACCAATGAAGCACAGGAAAATGTTGCCGTGCAAGTCGCCGAACAAATGGCGGATTATCTACTCACGGGTGCAATCAGCAACGCCATCAACACCCCGTCGATCACAGCCGAAGAAGCTCCGCGCCTTAAACCGTGGGTCGATCTTGCTGACAAATTAGGCACGATGATGGGTCAGCTTTTGCACGAACCGGCCCAAACCATCCAGATTACCTATAAGGGCGGGATCACGCAGCTAAACACCAACCCCTTGAGCGCGGCCGCGCTCGCCGGAATGCTTAAGGCTGCAATGCCGGACGTGAATATGGTCAGCGCGCCTGTGCTCGCCAAAGAACGCGGGATCGAACTGACTGAGAGCTACATGGATGAAGCGGAGCGGGCCGAAAGCCTCATCCGCCTCACCGTCGAAACTTCGAAACGTAAGTTCGCCATTGTCGGAACAATCTATCGCGGCGAACCGCGCATTGTCCGCCTCTTCGGCGTGCCTATGGACGCCGCTTTTGCGCCGCATATGATCTATGTTCGCAATGATGATAAGCCGGGCTTTATCGGCGAAATCGGACAAATCCTCGGGGATGCGAAAGTCAACATCGCGACCTTCTCACTCGGTCGCAAAGACCAAGGCGGCGAAGCCGTCTGCCTGATTAGCGTCGATGGCATTGTCAGTGACGAAACGGTCGCAACCATTCAAGCGATTGATCAAGTCAAAATTGTTGATCGGGTTACGCTTTAAACAAAATCGGCGCCCCGGCGTTTACGCCGGGGCGTAATATTAGAGCTGATCAATCACCGCCGCCATCGCATCAAGCGTGTCATTGCCAAGCTGAGCGGAGCGGTCACCATTCCAACCGCGCGCCTCATCTGGTGCGTTTGCATTATCTTTAAACGGCATTTCCAATGTCATCGCGAGGCAGTTATACCGCGACGCGACGGCATTGGTGCAGACCGTCATGTTCGCTTTTCCGGGTGCCGTGAGCGGATATCCCACTTCAGTCTGAAAGTCTGAACTTGCCGCTTTATAAGCAGTTAGGAAAGCCGCAAGATCATCGGCCTGTTTTTGCGTATAACCCACGTTGCCTTCAGCTCCGGCAATGAAATTATACGGCAACGCCTCATCACCGTGCGCATCAAAGCAAAGAACAGGTTTATCCGCGTCCATCGCATCACGCACAAGTTTGACTTCCGGGCTACGGGCCATCGTCGGCGTGTCCCATTCTCGATTCAAATTCGCGCCGCAGGCATTCGTCCGTAAATGCCCCCGGAAGGACCCATCCGGATTCATGTTCGGAACGATATGGAAGGTCGCTTTGGCGAGCATGTCGATGACAACCGGGTCTTCCGAGTCCGTCAATCGCGCGATGAAACCTTCCATCCACCATTGCGCCATGCTTTCGCCGGGATGCTGTCGCGCAATGACCCAGACCGTTTTTTCGCCCTTGCCGATGGTCAAGCAATCCATGTCCCGCCCGTCGAGCGTTTGTCCCAAAACCCTAAGCGACACCCCCTCATAGGACACCGCATCAGCAATCAAGTCGCGATGGCGCTCCATCGTATAGGGCGCAAAATAAGCGTAATGGACAGAATCTATCTCCGGCGTGTGTTCGATAACCAATTCACCACCCTCGAAAGTCGTCGGCACGCGCAGCCAATCGTCGCGATCCTCACTCATACAGGCTTTATAATCTGTCCACCCGGCGGGGTACGCTGACGCACCCGCGTTTTCGATCACAAGACGCAACGGCACCCCTTTTGCGCCAGCGACGCGGAAGTGGAACCACTGATAGAAATCACTTTGATGGTCCTGCTTGATGCGGAGCCGAATGTTCTGCGGGTCAGACGCGTCAATGACCTCAATATTACCTGAGTCAAAAGCGTCATTGATCATAATTGTCATAAAGAGTCCGGTCTGAAATCGTCTGGGGCCGTGGTTGCGGCATGAATCGCGGCAGGTAAAGAAGAGCCGTCTAGCCCCTTCCAGAACACACGCCAATCCCCACTCACCTGCATCCCATCGCAAGCCGTGATATACCAGTCGTTAAACGGGTTGTGGCGGCGCGAGCGCCAGAAGAATTGTGGAATATCCTCACATACTTTTTCCCAAACATCGCGGGAGAGGCCCTCGCCTTGAACCTCTGGAACCACCCAAAATTTGGACAAAAACGGGCGATCCGCCAGCTCAGTGAAAATGGCCCCCGCTCTAAAATCAGGCTCTAAGAAAGCCGCCTTAATGGGCTCCGACAGAAATTCAGAGCGAAGCGGCTTATCAAACGCCCGATCAATGGCCCCCGTGAGACCGAGCAAATCGACCTCGGCTAGCGTTTCATGGCGCACGACCGCAGCGCCCCGACGGATCAACGTGCCCGATCCTTTCGTCGTGAACAACTCGCTCAGCAGATTGAGTGGAGAGGCCAGCACATAGCTACGACGCCCTTCGTTCGCATCCTGTTCAATGCTTTGAACCATCCGAAGAAACGTCTGCTGTCCCGGCGTGACCGTCGCTTGATCCAGAAACCCCTCAATTTCTGCGAGGCGCAAATTACGACGACGAACACCGTTCAAACTCAACCCGCCCGATGGCTGTAAGGAGACAATTTTATTGGGGCGCAGATCATTGATGAGTTTTGTCATACCGCCCGGCCCGCGCCGTTCGGTCATTTCCAAGATCGGAATGATCCCAGACTGCGCGCGGCGACGAATTTCACCGATCAGACCGTAGGTTCTCGTATTGAGTTTCGCTGATTTCACCCCGGACGTATCCAAATCGCGAGCCAGACGCTGTCCCTGAAATTTGATGGCCGTGCGGTTATCTTCCAGCGCGCCAATCAAGAGCGTTGGGGCCAGACCTAAATTTGACAGAATTTGCAGGTTCGACGTGAGCGATTCGAGCAAGGGATTATTCAACACACGCGGATCAAGCAGGATCAGTGCAAAACGTTCTGGATCATCCTTGGCGAACAACTCGGCGTAAAAGCTCGCTTCTTGTGTCGCGCCAACGGCAGAGAGCGATGACAAGACTGTCTGGCGCACACTGCTCATGACAATCCTCCCGCTAAGACAGCCGCATAGCGCATCTGAGCAGCATGTAATTGGTCAATCTCGACATACTCGTCCGGACGATGTGCTTGGTCCAGATTACCTGGACCATAAACGATAGCGTTGAGGCCAGTCCCACTCATCATCGACGCTTCCGTCCAATAGGGTAGATCAACGATGTCTTCAGACGTGAACACAGGCATGAAGGCCGCGATATCCCGGCTGGCAAAGGGGGCGAAAGCCACGATCGTATCTGTCTCTACATCAGCCGAAGCCGCATGTGCCATGGCGACTAAATCTCTCTCCCGCGCGTCCACATTATCCCCTGGCGGAGGCCGCATAGAAACCCAAGCGCTCGCAGTCGTCGGAATGACATTATAGGCTCCATCGGATTTCAATTCGCCGATATTAACGCAAAGCCCTGTGAACGGATTGTCGCCAAAGGCTCTGTTCGCTTCCTTATAATCACCCAGCTCAGCGGCGAAGCGAGCGGCTTTCAACAAAGGCGCTTCAATTGTGTCAGACAGGCTAGAATGCCCGCCCGGTCCGCGAAAGGTTGCACTCAAAGCCAACATGCCGCGATGCGCCCGACCGACGCGACAGGAGGTCGGTTCACACACCACTGCGCGTTCAATGCCAGACAGATAGCCGCGATCTATAACGGCAGGCATAACTTCGGAGCCATGCTCTTCGTCGCCCGAGAAAAGGATTGCGACATCCTGAGGCGTGACATCATCCAGTCCCGCGAGGATCGCCGCAGCCGCGCCTTTTATATCTGCAGTCCCAAGGCCATAACCCCGACCATCGCGCTCGACCAAGGTCAACGGGTCAGCCGTCCACCCCTCGCCGCTTGGCACCGTATCAACATGAACGTTCAGGACTGTCTTCGGCTGTCCCCAGCTAGCAAAGACAAACGCGCTATCGGTTTTCCCGCGCGACCGCGCGACCGTTTCTACAATGAGCCGGTCCGGCGCATGCGTCCTTAACGCGTCGGCCAACCAGTCCACGCAGGCGATTTCATTACCGCTCCCATTGCGCGTGTCGAACGCGACAAGTTTGCGAAGATGTTTGAGAGCCTCACTCATGGGTTTGCTATGACCGCCATCCCGCACCGTTTCAACGCCCAAAACGGAGCTTTGCGCGATTGTCCCTTGCCAAAACCGCCTTGCACTTATTAACCAAGCCTATCCAAAACAACGATGGAGAGACCACGATGGCCGACACATGGGAATTTTACGAAGATAAGGCTGGCGAGCATCGCTGGCGCTGTACAGCCTCCAACGGCAATATCGTCGGCGCCGCCTCTGAAGGCTACTCGGCCAAAGCGAGCTGCGTCGCCAATGCCGAACGGCACGGTTATAATGGTAATCCCAACAATCTCGGCGGAGCGGATAAGTGGGAATTTTATGCCGATAAATCGGGCGATTACCGATGGCGCAGGATTGCATCCAATGGCGAGCCGGTTGGCCGCAGCACAGAAGGATATAAATCCGCAGAGAGTTGCGCCGAAAACGCCACACGGATGGGATGGGCTGGCTAAGCGCGCGCCAAATTCACTGTCCAAAAGCCGTCCCTCGGGGCGGCTTTTTCGTTTGGGACTGGAACTTTGTGCCCAGATACGCTATATAGTCTAGGCTGGCTTGCCAGATATGACGATAAACGCGCGTGTAATAAGCGGATTGGACCCGGGGGCAGTACCCGGCGGCTCCACCACAAACCCATCGCCATCTTTTGGTGGGTTTCTGATGGGGCCGAAATAGCATCGACAAACGCCTAAAGACGTTAGCTTTCGTTCGTGTGGACTCCGTCAAAAGTCCAACAACAGTAATTGCTAATGACAATTATGCTGAGGATTTCGCCTTGGCTGCGTAAGCAGTCCGGATGATTCCGACTTAAACTCCTAGGGCTTCAGCGCCCTAGGCGGGCTCCGGTGGGTAGCTGGCAACAGAAACCCACCACTTACCTTTACTTTTACAATCACGCGCCGCGACCTTCCGTGGCCTATGGAGAGCCGCTTTTCAGAGCCCCACAGCCATGCTTGACAGTGTTGAAGCATGGCCGGACACTCTAAAAAGATGCCTTTTTCTGAGTTTTCCATGGAACGATCCGATTGCAACGTGCGTATGTTTTCTAATGAAACCATTTATGCACTCAATCGCTGTCAGAGCGGAAAACTTTCTCGATACACTTCAAGACAAATCTCCTCCCGAAAATCTCCGTTTGTTGCCCTATTTCGGCTACTCTACGCCCGATAAAATTATCATTCGGGGTCGCGCACTTGAAGCTGATACGAGCCGAGCGTCGAATGATACGCCTTCAATGGTCGATGACCTCGCAGCGATGGCCGCTTTATTCATGACCAAAGAAGTCCAAGGCGAAAAAATCAGCCTCGGCGAAACAACAGCCATATCCGACGAAGAAGGATACTACCGTCTGGAACTGACGCGCAAAGCCCCCCTGCCCGGCTGGACAGAAGCGGTCGTCAAAGCAGAACGCACAGGTGAAACCGTTCACCACCCCGTCCTGATCACATCAGATACCGCCAAATATGGTGTGATTTCTGATATTGACGATACCATCATGCAGACCAAAGCATGGTCGACCCGCAAAAATCTATGGACTAGCGTGACCGGATCTGTCGGAAGCCGTTATATATATCCTGACGCGACGACCTTGTTGAAATTGATGGCGGGATCCATGTCAGGACGGAAAAACCCTGTCTTTTATGTCAGCTCATCGCCGTGGAATTTGCATGGCTTCCTTGACGCCGTCTTCATGGCGAATGGTGTTGTTCGTGGACCCAAATTCCTACGTGATTTTGGCATCGACCCAACTAAGATGATCACAGATGAGCCGAGCGAGCATAAAGCCGAAGCAATCGACACCGTTTTGGCCGCGAACCCCGATCTTCCGTTTTACCTGATTGGCGACAGCGGACAGCATGACCCGGTTATTTACCGCGATGCTGTTTTGCGCCATCCTGGTCGGATCAAGGGGGTCTTCATCCGCACGCCCGGTCCAGGAATGGGCGAAGAAGATCGTCTGCCGCTGAAAGAAATCGAAGCTTTAGGCGTCAAGATTTTTGCGGGCGCAACGTTCGAGCCCCTTTTGGACAATAAGTTTTAGGTGACAACACGGTCCAGCCTAGCTGGAACGCCGCCCTCAGGCCGAAGCGTGACCGTCATCACAGGTCGCGGGTAGACATCATCCGCAACGAGGATGTCATAATCCCGCGCCAGTGTAGCCAGAACCATAACTGCCTCCATCACGGCGAACGCGGCACCGACGCAGATACGCGGACCGGCCCCGAACGGCATATATGGCGCTCCCTTGGCGCGCAAAGACGGGTCGCGCAAAAAACGATCTGGATCAAACAGTAACGGGTAATCCCACAACCGTTCCGTCCTGTGCATCACATAATTATTCAACAACACCGCATCACCGGGCTTTAGCGTCCGGCCGAGCACTTCGACGTCAACCTGCGGCTCCCGATTGAGCAATGGGGCCGGTGGATACAGCCGCATAGTCTCATCAATGACGGCCCGGGTAAATATGAGATCATCAAGTTGAGCATAGGCGATAGGCTTATCTTCACAGACCGCTAAAACTTCCTCTCGGACTCGTTCTAATGTGGGGCGGTGGCGTCCAAGCAAATATAACGCCCACGTTAATGTTAGTGCCGTCGTTTCATGCCCGGCAATGAAAAAACCAATCAGATTATCGCGCCGCTCTCTTTGGCTGAGATTATCTGCCCCGATTAACAAACCTACCAGATCATCGGCGGGATGTTCCTTGCGCTCGAGGATCAAATCATCGGCCGCACGCTTCAATCGTCTTAGCGCAGCAGACCCGCGCGGTGTCATTGGACGAGGCACCCAACGTGGCCATGGCAGAAGGTCATCAGGACGCAACGTCCCGGCCCCCGTAACAACAGCGCGCGTGGCCGTTTTCAACCGATCCCGATCCAACCCTTTCGGATCGCCCAGTAAGGCTTTCGCCAACACATCAAATGTCAAATCGGCCATCGCTGTAGACAAGTCTAAATTCGGCCGCTGGTTAATCCGCGTTTTGAAATCTTCAATCACATCGGCAATCAATGGGGCGAGATCTTCCATATGTCGCTTGCCAAAGATTGGCGCGACAGATTTGCGCTGCCGTTTCCATTGTTCGCCATGCACCGACAGCAGCCCTTCTTTGGTTGCGGGACCGAGGATCCGGGCATCAATCGCAGTCTTGGTGAACTTGTCAGCGTGCCGGACGAGCACATCATTCATCCCTTCCGGATCAGAGATGACATGGAGTGTTTGCCCCAGTGTTTTCGCTGTCACAATCGGTTGGCGATAGGCGAGCGGTCCAAACCCTTCGACCGGATTACGAATGAACTTCCAAGTTGCTTCAATGAAGCCCTCTTTCCCCGTCAGCGGTTTGGCGTGCGGGGGTTGAAACAATGTGTCGGGGGACGGATGAGGCATCTTGTTTTTCTTAGCCCTGTACGACACGCCTGTCTTGCGACCCTTTGACGATATACTGTTAAACTCTGATCCTGCTCGACAATGCGTGAAGGTATGCGGTTGACCCGCTATTTCGCCGCTCTAAGATAGGCGAATGAGTCAAGACCTGATGAACTATGAACAGATGCGAAGCCTTGCGCTACGCGGGATTGTCCGAGACGCGATTCGTCGTGTGATCCGTGAAGACGGATTACCCGGTGCGCACCATTTCTACATCACATTTCTAACCCGCTATCCGGGAGCTGAAATCGATGATTCTTTGGCTGAGAGATATCCTGAAGAAATCACGATCGTTCTAGAGCATCAGTATTGGGATCTCGCCGCGAATGCCGATGATTTCGAAGTCACCTTGAAATTCGGTGGCATCCCTAAATATCTCCGCGTGCCTTATCACGCGATCACGCGGTTTCATGATCCCAGCGTTGGCTTTTCTCTGGCCTTTGATACCCCCGCAGAGATGGAAGGCGGTCCCGTCTTGGATATTTCGCCCGTTACCTCTCTGGGTTCTCCCGCGACAACAGGTCTGGCCGCACCCACACTTTCAAGTCCTAGCACGACTACCAAAGCGGCGCCAAAATTTGGTAAAAAGTCGAGCGATAATGCTGAGGACGGTGCGGCTGATGAAACGGATGCGGATGACGCCGCCGCAGAAAGCGATGCGCCAAAAGTCGTGAGTTTGGACAGCTTCCGAAAGAAGTGAGTGGCCAGCATTTTGAAATTAACGAAAGGGGCTTCGGCTATCATGCCACGCCAAAAACAGGCTATGGCTGGTTTTTAACTCTCTTCCCAGCTCTGCTCTACATCGTTCTGTGTGTCGCCGCTGGCGTTATGCTCGTCTTGCATAAAGTTGGGTTATTCGAGTTCCTTGTCATTCTTATCATTGGTTTCTTCGCATTATTGCGGAGTCTGACTAAACTTGTTTATCGACATGGCACGGTCGTCTCTCCCCAGTAGCCACGACCCTTCTGGCCTGTTAATCTCTCGCTATGACTGATTATAGAACCGAATCCGACTCCTTTGGCGAACTCAACGTTCCCGCTGACAAATATTATGGGGCGCAAACCGCGCGATCTTTGATCAATTTCCCGATTGGTATTGAGACCATGCCGCCTGCGCTGATCCGCGCGCTGGGCATCATCAAACGTTCTGCCGCAATCGCGAACCATAAAGCGGATAATCTCGAGGCGCGCCTCAAGGACGCCATCGTTCAGGCGGCCTCTGACGTCGCAGAAGGCAAGCTCGACGATAATTTCCCACTTTCCGTCTGGCAAACTGGCTCTGGCACACAATCAAATATGAATTCTAACGAAGTCGTGTCGAACAAGGCGATTGAAATATTGGGCGGCGAGATTGGGTCAAAATCCCCCGTTCACCCCAATGACCATGTCAATCGCAGCCAATCTTCTAACGATACATTCCCAACCGCCATGCACATTAGTGCGGCCGAGCAGATCGCGCACAAACTCCTGCCGGAATTGCAAGTGCTTCGAAACGCGCTCAACGATAAGGCGGAAGCGTTTAAAGACATTATCAAAATCGGTCGAACCCATACACAGGACGCAACCCCCGTGACTCTCGGGCAAGAGTTCTCAGGCTATGTCGCGCAAATCGATCTCGGGATACACCGCGTGAAACGTGGGCTAGAAGAGCTATACCCCCTCGCGCAGGGCGGCACAGCTGTCGGCACGGGCCTGAATGCCAAACCCGGTTTTGCGGAAGATTTTGCCGCCGAAGTGGCCAGCTACACCGGCCTACCGTTTATAACAGCCGATAATAAATTCGAAGCCCTGGCAGCGCATGATGCGTTTGTTTCTGCGCACGGCGCACTGAACACGGTTGCGGCGTCACTCCTGAAGATTGCGAATGACATTCGCTTTCTCGCCTCCGGGCCACGCTCTGGTCTCGGCGAAATCAGCTTGCCCGCGAATGAACCGGGCAGCTCGATCATGCCGGGCAAAGTCAACCCAACCCAATGCGAAGCCATCACCATGGTTTGCACCCAAGTCATGGGCAATAATACGACCATCACAATCGCGGGCAGCCAAGGCCATTTCGAGTTGAACGTCTATAAACCCGTGATGGCCTATAACATGTTGCAGTCCATCACCTTGTTGGCCGAAGCGTCCCGCAGTTTTTCCGACCGCTGCGTTGTCGGGATAACCGCGAATGAAGACCGGATTGCCGATTTGTTGAGCCGCTCCCTCATGCTTGTCACCGCGTTGGCCCCCACTATTGGGTATGATAATGCCACCACAGTCGCCAAAACGGCCCATAAAAACGGCACAACTCTCCGCGAAGAAGCGGTCGGACTCGGCTTTGTCACAGAAGACGAATTTGACCGTGTTGTCCGGCCAGAATTGATGATCTCTCCACGGTGAGCGTCCATAACCTCAAACAGATGCGGAAACGAAATGCCAAAGCGGACGCGGCTAAGCAGGCAGACGCCAATCGAATCGCCCATGGATTGAGTTCGGCGCAGCGCATAGCCGCGAAAACAACCCGTGATAGGCAGACAAAAGCGTTAGATAATCATATACTGGACAAAAGTTAGCCGCTCTGAGGTCCGTCCAGAATGCGTTTTCAGTCACGCCCATTCGTGATGCCACGTGAGTTAAACCGCCCCATTATGTTGCTTTGTCAGCCATTAAAGGGGGAGTTTGATGGTTTTCCCCGTCCGAATATCACGCCTATCCAGCGGACCCATTCTCCAGTTAATGCCACATGAAAAAGCGATCTGTTTCCATCCATGGGCATGCGACATCGGTCGCGCTAGAACCTGAGTTCTGGGCTGAGCTTGACCGGGCTGCTAAGATTGAAGCCCTCTCCATGTCCGGCATGATCCGACGCTTAGACGATAAGCGACTGCTTGAAGCGCCTGAGCAAGGCCTTGCAAGTTATATCCGCGTCTGGACACTCGCATGGGTTCGCTCAGAGCATTCGCGCTAACCGACTAACAAGGTCTAGCGTTTCCATATCGACAACGCCGTCGACTTTGTCGGCACGAAAACGCCTCTGGAAGGCACGGATAACGGCGACGGTTTGGTCGGTCATCACCCCATCCAGTTCAACACCATAACCCAGTCCCGCTAATCCGCGTTGGATTAGGCTAATGCCGCGATCTCGATCTCCAAATTCGAACAAGACGCGACGGTCACCATTCGCGTCGCCAGGCCACAGTCCAATTCCAGCCGCCGCCAATCCTTGCCACGGAAACTTTTCGCCCGGGTCCTCTTTCCGCTTGGGTGCGATATCGGAATGGCCGACGATGTTTTGCGGCGCAATATCATGCTCCGTTAGGATACGTTTACACAGAGGGATTATCGCATTGATTTGCACATCGGGGAAATCCGGCAATCCATAATCATGACCGCCATTGACAATTTCAATCCCGATACTGGCGGAATTAACGTCGGTGATCCCGTTCCATTCTGATAAGCCCGCGTGCCATGCTCGATCTATCTCAGGGACCAATCGGAAGACCCGACCATCCTCTTCAACCATATAGTGAGCGCTGACTTGCGCGTCGGGGTCACACATGCGGTCTAGCGCGGCCTGCCCACTCTCCATGCCCGTATAGTGCAACACGAGCATAGAAATCGGCAGTTTACGGTCATTCCGGTTTGGCGAAGGCGTTTCGATAAGGGACAGGCTCATTCGGGGTAACGTTCCGCCATAATCTCAATATCCTTACGGATGATTTCCTTAAGCACATCCGTATCCACGTCAGATAGGCGCTTAATATAGAGGCACGACTTGCCTATCTTATGCTTGCCGAGACGCGCCAATTGGTCGCCCATACTCTCATAGCCCGGCATGATGTAGAGCGAGATATTTTGCGCGCGGTTCGCAAAACCCAAGCGCATGAAATCGCCTTCACGTCCGCTGTCATATTTATAGTGGTACTCCCCAAACCCGACGATGGCACTGCCGAGTGTGTTGCCCCAGAGTTTCGGCTGCCATCCTGTTACATCACGCATCATGTTTAAGACCCATTGGCAGTCTTCGCGGCGCTGCGGATCCTTTATGGCCGCAATATAGTCGGTTGCTTTTAAGTCAGTTGGAACGGTTTTATTCGCCATGTTAATCCTCCTGCGCAGGCGGCACGGCCCCTCGCCGCGCTATGATCCAGACGCAAGGTAGGATCAACACCGCGCCCAGGATGTAGCGCGGGTAGAGTGTTTCATTCAAGACCACCACACCAAGCAAGCAAGCCCACAGCGTCGTGATCAAAGTGAGTGGAATGACTTGGCTGACTTCGTAGGTCTGTAGCAGGCGGAAAAACTGGCCATGTGCGAAAATTGAAACGAAGAGCGCAGCGTAAAGCGCCACAATCATGAGTTTCCACCCGGCTTGCTCCCAAGCCACGCCGTGACCTGTCTCGAACACGGTCGTTACAAACAACGACAAGCCAAATACCAACACTGCTGTCCACGCCACATATTGCCGCCAATCCACGTCGGGAATGGTACGCATCAAAACAGACCCAATCGCCAGCGCGACGTAGGCGAGCAGCAAAAGCACTAATCCTCGGTCCATCGCCAGCGCGCCCGGTTCATAGACCATGATCATAACGCCCACCAATGACACGACAATTGCGGTTGAGCGGATCCACCCAATCTTCTCTTTGAGAAAGAGAACTGACAAGATTGACGATATCGGGATCAAAGCTTGGCTGATGATCGAACTGGCCGATGCGGGCGCGGTTTGGAGGCCGGTATAGAGAAGCCCGAGATGGAGCGGACCAACACAGAGGCTCACTAACAGGAGCCGACCGATTTTTTTTGGGAAAGGTCGAAACAAAAACACGCCCATAACGAGGAGCACGAATGCAGCACGAAACAAGGCCAACATAAAAGGGGGTACCGGATTAGCCCCCACAATCCATGCACTCAGCACGAAATTGCCGCCCCACCCGAGACAGCAAAGCATCATAATTATGAAATCGCGCCCCGTCATAGCGGGCGCGTAAGGGTTTAGCGTTCGACCGTCCAGCCTTCTGGCGTTTCGTGGGCGTCAATAACGGGGCCACCGGATTTTGCCTGCTGCGGCGCTGAGTGTATATCGGCGCCCATCTGACGACGAATGTCCGCCATGCGGACGTCCATTTGCGCACGAGGCCCAAAAGGGCGACCTGTCAGTTTCGCCCGAAGCCAGAAGATGCTCACCGCAATCAAAACCAAAATAGCGATAGCGCTGATCAAAATCAGAGCAAACGCGGCAGAGAAAAAAAGCATGAACGCCGCGACAACCGTCACGGCTGCGAGCGTAAGCCAACGGCCGATCTGCCCAAATAGACCCGTCCCCGGACCATGAAGATGTTGAGTTCCAGTCATCAATTGTCTCCTACACCTTCTAAATCGGGAGAAATGGCGCTCAGGTCAAGGGCGCGCGCATTGCGATATCGTCACATCTCAGTCAAATTGGCCGAGAATCATACCGATCACAGCAAAATCGCCCGTTCCTTTTTCCGTTGCGCTTGGATTTTCGCGTAGGCCTGATTGATCATGGCCATCTTATGCGTCGCCAACGCTGTCATCTCTGGCGGCAAGCCTCGCGCAACAATTCGGTCCGGATGATTGGCGGCGGCGGCCCGACGATAAGCTTTGCGAAGACCCTCCTCTGAGACCGTTTCATCAATACCGAGGATCAAATAAGGGTCATCGGCGCCGCGACCGACATGGTTGGCTTTCAGCCGTAAAAACTCAGATTCTGAGAAGCCAAAAATATCAGCGACCCGGGCCAGATAAGCATTTTCGTCAGCCGTCAAAATACCGTCGGCCAACGCAATATGAAACAGCCCGTCAATCACATCTTCGAGCGCGGCTGGACGAGCTCGAAAATGTTTAGCGATGAGTTTGGCGTAGCGCTCAAATCCCAAAGTCGTCTGCCGCGCGAGACGGAAGAAACGTTCGACCATTGCCCGCGAGTCGGGTTCCGGACGAAAAACCTGTTCAAAGGCGGCAATATCCTCTGACCGGACTTCCCCGTCCGCCTTAGCCATCTTGGCCCCAAGCGCAATCAGCGCTGCAACAACAGGGGCGTCTTCGACTGTGCCCGACGTGCCGCGCCCGTCATTCTGACTCTGCGGACCGAAAAGCTGCGCTGCCGCCGTAAAGATGCGAGTCCAAATCATAGGTAGAGATTAAGCTGTCAGACTCTGACGTCTATGCATACCTAACACACGCGAGACAGCATTCGCAATTTCCGCCCGATTGAGCGTGTAGAGATGATAGTGGCGCACCCCCCGATCATGCAGCTCAGCGGTTAGCTCAGAAATCAATGTCGCCGTCAGCATGTCGCGCGTCGCCGGGTCATTATCGAGCCCTTCAAATAATTCGACATACCAGTCTGGAACCGCAACGCCGCACATATCGGACATGCGCTGCAAGCCCTTCACATTGGGTTGCAACATCAAACCCGGGACAATCGGAATATCAATTCCTGCGTCCAGCACCCGGTCTTGGAAACGCCAAAAAATATCAGGAGAAAAGAAAAATTGCGTAATCGCCCGCGTCGCGCCAGCATCGATTTTGCGTTTCAGATTATCGATCTCGGTCCGCCAATCACCACTTTCAGGATGAAGTTCGGGATAGGCTGAAACCGTGACTTCGA
This sequence comes from Litorimonas sp., assembly GCA_051251645.1. Taxonomy (GTDB): domain Bacteria; phylum Pseudomonadota; class Alphaproteobacteria; order Caulobacterales; family Maricaulaceae; genus Litorimonas. The sequence continues at coordinate 1,490,679 of JBPOEY010000001.1, forward strand.
AATCAGCAATCCGCTTCAATCCTTCCACCAAATCTGACGCCTGAGCGTAGCCACCCGGATGAGGCTTGTATTTTTCGTCGATTCCAGATGTAGGGTCGCCGCGCAACGCCACAATATGGCGCACGCCTGCAGCCCAATATCCTTTCGCAATCATATCGATTTCGTCGCGAGTTGCTTCGACACAAGTCAAATGGGCTGCCGGATTCATCCGAGTTTCTTTGGCCATGCGCTCAACAGTGCGATGTGTGCGTTCGCGCGTCGATCCGCCCGCACCATAGGTTACAGACACAAAATCGGGACCCAAGGGCTCAAGCGTTTCAATCGCAGACCAAAGGCGTGCTTCCGCTTTCGTCGTTTTTGGCGGAAAGAATTCAAAACTCACGCAGACGTCAGCGCAGTTCTTCGCGACAGAGCGATCAGACGAGGTGCGCGCGATGGCACCGACGGGGGCATTAGGATCGCGTTGGGGGACAAACCGAGTCATGTGAGCATTTCCAACGTTGGTATCGGCACCCGTGTCGCGCGCCAAATCAAGAGATCAGGGTATGTTTCGTCAGCGCTTGCAATCGTGTCGTAACGAATATCGCCAAACTGATGGGCGCCGAGAAGGTCTGACATTTCTTCGGGGGCAAATCCTAAACGACGATGGGCGAATTGGTCACGGAAATCCTCGCGCTCATGTTCGGCAAAATCAACGACAAGAAGCGTGCCATTGGGCGCTAACAAACGAGAGGCCTCAGTGAGTGCGTCACTCGGGCGGTCCAAATGATGCAAAACCTGATGCAGTGTAACCAGGTCCGCCACCCTGTCACCCAGCGGTGTTCGCGCTAAATCGGATTGCTGCACAGACAAGTGGGCGAAGCGCTCATCCGACAAAGTATAGCGGGCTACACGGAGCATATCGGACGATAGATCGATGCCGATCCCACTTTTAACCCAATCCGATAAGAGCGCGAGCATCCGTCCGGACCCTGTGCCTAAATCAACCATGAGGTTGAACCGACGCTTATTGAGTTGCGCAAGAATTGCAGCTTCGACTTTGGCTTGCGGCAGAAATTCGTGTGACAAACGACCCAAATTATTGGCCACGTCGGTAAAGAATTGGTTGGCTTGATCGGCTCTCACGGCGCGGACATGGTTTAGTCGCTGCCGATCTGCTGCCAAAACGCGATCATTGATCGGCAATTTTTCGAGAACGCCTGCGACAACCGTCATCGTGAGACTACTGTTCATGCAAAGCCGCGAAAACACCCAAGACCCTTCGCGCAATCGATCGACAACCCCGGCATCTTCGAGTGATTTTATATATTGAGTAACGCGCGGCTGCGACAATTTCAATACGGACACAAGTTCTGAGACTGTCAGCTCTTCATGCTGCAACAGCGCCAAAATTCGTAATCGGTCCGGATGACCGAGCAACTTCAATATGCGGGCAATCGTTTCCACACACGCGAACTACCACAAGTAATGCGCCCGGCATATAAAATTTTCTTTATATGCGACTTATTGCACAAATTTGCTGAGCAATCGAAGGTAATCAACTTGATAGCCGAGTGAATTTTCGGTCACAGACCAGCTATTTAACGGCCAGCCGTCATTAAACTCACCATAAGATTTGGCCGGTGGCTGTCCCACGGGCGGGACAATATCCGGCCTGCGGCAGATCTTATCACCAAACCCACCGCACCCTTCGACGCAACATTCATCACGGTCGTAGCCTGAGTTTGGTCCGCCGACTAAAAACCCTGGGGCGGGTCCATAGCGTGACGTTTTTGTGCTGTCCCATTCGCGCGACCCATCCTTAAACCAAGCATGATAGAGTGTGGATACAGACCGTTCGGCCCCCGCCTCTTTCATGTTCGAAAGATAGACGAGCCCCATCGGATTCACGCCGTGGATGTAATGGAGATAATGCGACGCAGCATTGACCGCTCGCCCGTGTGAGGCGGGATTAACACCGCCAACGACAGCTTGTGTAAACACAGCGCCACGCCGTGCTTTCGTTCCGTTACTGCCCCACCAATAGCCATCGACATAAGCGCCATATGGATCGGCTTGATCATTCACCGCGCCCCACCCGTTCCATTCCGACATAGCGCGCACATAGTCTTGTCGGATGCGCTGAGAGAGGCGTTTTGGGACGCCTTGAGCGGCTGCAAACCGTAGCATCATAAATCCAAGATCGCCCTCAAATCCATTCGCTGTGTCAGATTTTATCCCGCCAATCTGGCGGTAAAGCCGCTCAACTGTCTTGCAAAACCGCTCTTCTCCGGTTGCCGTAAACATTTGCGACGCTGCGATAAGTCGTTTCTTTTTCAGCCGATCTTCATCGACTTCTTGCTGTCCTGCGCCAAGGTGCATCGTCCCTTGGTCCTCATTATTATTGTAAAATCGTTCGTGTGGATTGTTTTCTGCCCACTCCCAAGCGCGCAGCGAACGTTCCTGGTAGCGGTTCGCCATCTCGACGAGTGACGGCTGTGTTCGAAACACCTCCGCCGCCATGGCAAAAGCGCCCGCCGCGCTCACGGTTGCCGACGTATTTTCCAATCCATAGAGCGATGGTCCGGTTGCTTGCGACGGCGGAGAGCCTTCCGCACGGCCCAATATTGACAGCATGGACCCGTCCGCATTTTGCATGCGCGCTAACCAGTCCACACCCCATTTTACTTCATCGAGTACATCGGGAATGCCGTTACCACTCTCCGGAATGCCCATATCATCCGTCCAAACGACCGGGTTTTCGAGATAGGAGGCAAGCAGGCTCGACACATAATTGGCGGTCCAGCTGGTATATTGATTATAGTCGCCCGCATCAAACCAGCCGCCGCGAAGATCACGGGCCGTGTCCGTTTTTCCTTCGGAGTCATAACGTTGCGCTTGGCTATCTTGTCCCTTTCCAAGATGTGAGGCCGCGTCAGTATAGCCTCGCGCGGCATAAGGCGCCCGTTTTTCGAACCCGGCGCGTTGATAGTAGAACACTTTGAACGCATCGCGCAGAACCGGACGATAGACAGTCCTCGAAATCTCAAACGAATCACTCTCGACGCGATTTTCTAAATCCCGAACGACATAGGTTCCGGGCGTCGTCAGCGCAGAAAAATCAAACCACCACACCCGGTCGCCGGACACCGCGTCAACTTCGCCCCGCTTCCACGCCACAGGGCGACCGCGATAGACGGGCTCACCCGTCCGCACATCAATGACGGCGTATAATCCGCTCGGTTGGAAAGACCGGCCCGCATCAAACCCAACCTGCGGGTCGCGAATGACAGCGCGTTTTTCAAGGTTCGGCACATAACCGAATTGATCGACCACAATGAAGGGGGCCGGATCCGTGGCGCGAGCCGAGACGGCAAATAATAAATAGACAATGATCGATAGGATGAAGCGCATAATGCACCTCACCTATCAAAAACTCTTTTACGAGACTTAAAGGTCTCTGCGGATGAGCCGTGTATCAGCGATCAAACTTCACGAATTTGAGCTTCTTTGGAATATCAGCATCGTCGCCGAGGCGGCGCTTTTTGTCCTCAATATAATCCGCAAAGTTGCCTTCAAACCATTCCACATGGCTATCCCCTTCATAGGCGAGGATGTGAGTGGCGACACGGTCGAGGAAGAAGCGATCGTGCGAGATGACCACGGCACACCCGGGGAATTTCTCCAGCGCGATTTCGAGCGAGGCGAGTGTTTCGCGGTCCAAATCATTGGTCGGTTCATCCAGCAGCAAGAGGTTAGCCGGGCGTGTCAACATTTTTGCGAGGTTCACGCGGTTGCGTTCACCGCCAGACAGCTGCCCAACATTCTTCGATTGATCTGTGCCTTTGAAGTTAAACGCGCCGACATAGGCGCGGCTTGGCACTTCGCGTTTGCCAAGTTGTAGAATATCAAGGCCATCGGAAATCGCTTCCCAGACGTTTTTGCTATTATCCAGCGCGTCGCGGTTTTGGTCAACATACCCAAGCTCAACCGTTTCACCGACTTTAAAGCTCCCCTCGTCTGGTTTCTCTTCGCCCGTGATCATCTTGAACAACGTGGTTTTACCCGCCCCGTTAGGGCCGATCACACCAACAATACCACCGCGCGGTAGTTTGAAGGACAGGTCTTTGATCAGCAGCTTATCGCCAAAGGCTTTGGAGACATTATTGGCTTCAACGACAATATTGCCGAGGCGTTCGCCCATCGGGATGCGGATTTCAGCGTGGCTGACGACTTCCTTATCCGCTTCATCGCGCAAGTTTTCATAAGCGCTGATCCGCGCTTTGGACTTTGTTTGACGCGCTTTCGGGTTGGACCGGATCCATTCCAATTCGCGTTTTAGCGCTTTGGTCTTGGAATCAGATTCGCGCCCTTCCTGATCCATTCGGTCCGCTTTCGACGCCAGCCATGATGAGTAATTGCCTTCATGCGGGAAGGTCCGACCGCGATCCACTTCGAGCGTCCAGTTGGTAATATGGTCGAGGAAATAGCGATCGTGGGTAATCAGAATGATCGCACCTTTGTAATTGACCAGATAATTCTCGAGCCACGCGACGGTTTCCGCATCCAAGTGGTTGGTCGGTTCATCCATCAGCAACAGATCAGGCTTCGCGAGCAGCAGCTTACAAATCGCAACTCGTCGACGTTCCCCGCCCGATAGCGGCGTAACGTCAGCGTCCTTCGGCGGGCAACGGAGCGCCTGCATCGCCATTTCGATTTTACTATCAATATCCCATGCATCACGGGCATCGACCTGCTCTTGCAAGACGGTCATTTCTTCCATCAACTCGTCAGTATAATCCTCGGCCATTTTCATGGCGACGGCATTATAGGCATCGAAAATCCGTTTATCTTCGCATTCCGCGATGACATTGCCCCAAACATCCTTGTCTGGATCGAGTTTTGGCTCTTGAGACAAGTAGCCCACCTTGACGCCTTCGGCCGCCCAATATTCGCCGGTCACATCTGTATCGACGCCCGCCATGATTTTCATCAAGGTCGATTTACCCGCCCCATTGACCCCCACGAGGCCAATTTTGGCGTCTGGGTAGAAAGACAGGTGCACATTATCGAGAATAGTCTTATTGCCGAATTTCTTCGTCAGACCCTGCATATGATAGGCGAATTGGCGAGCCATGAGAGGTGTTCCGTCTCTATAATTTTTACGGTGTGAGATGCGCCAAATATATGGGCGCGCGTTTCGTCGCCATATGTGACGTTATGGGAGTTTTTTCAACCCTTAGACACCACCCTCTGAAACAGCATAGAATGACGCTCACCGCGCATCGAGGCGTCGGCTAACTATCGTTACGTCGTGAGTGACACGAGCGCGGACTCTCCCCACTGATGGGGAAATAGAATAAGAACCATTTACAGCAGACAAAGCCCGCGCGCTTGGTGTGCGCATCCGATCTGACTTAAAACGCCGTGCCCTCGCGGCCCGCTATGAGCTCACGCGAGTGACGGTTAGACGGGCGACGGCCCTTTCGAGACCGCCTCCGCCTGCCGTCCGATCTAGCGAAGGCGCACCGTTTGAGCGATCCGTAGACCCTCAACCCGGCTCGTGACTCATCCGCTCGTCGTCATCGATCGTCCCGTCGAATGGAACCGCGTACGCCGCATTACCTCGCCCGCCGTCCAGCCCACCAAACCCCCGCCAGCCTGAGAATAATGCCTCTCTCGTGTCCGAAGCGGGTGAGGCTAACAGACCATGGTTTGGGTAAGCGGGGATCAATCTCTCTAGATTGCTGTGAGCATTGATCTCAATTCATCGATAAATGCGGACCAATACTACGCTGAACGGTGCCAAAGCAGCGCGAAAAAGAAGAAGCTCCAAAAAGCAAAGAGCAAAAACCCGCCCGAATAAGCCGCTAATAGGGGCGAATTCGCATAAATATGGGTGAAGCCCTGCGCATCCGCTGTAATAGCAAGCCCGTCCATCAACATTGCGGGCATCGCCATGATCGTGACCGGGACTAACATGTCGTGCTTAGTTCGGCCCGTAAGTTTCGCGATCAGAAGAATAGCGGCCGCTGCAAAGGCGAAATTCGCGATCCAGAAGAGGATGTGCCATAGAGCGCCATCTAGAAAGATCGGCCCGAGATAATGCATCAGGGCGGCCGCAACCATCCAAAAGACAATACCAATGATGAGAAATGTGCCGCGCTTATCCATGAGACGTTCCTGTGGTGTAGCAGTTGCTACATGTGTAGCGACTGCTACAATGCGCGTCAAGTGACAGATTCCAACAAACATAATGCGGCCAAATATACCGGACCGCTCGCCGATTATGTGCTGGCCCACGGCGTCGCGGGGTCAAGCTTGCGCCCGATGGCTAAAGCCGCGGGCACGTCTGACCGGATGCTCGTCTATCATTACGGGTCGAAAGCAGGCGTCATGGAAGCGGCGCTCAATGAAGTTGCCCGCCGGGATAAGGAGACGATGGACGCGATGCTTCCCGCCGCGCCGCTTCCGGCTCATCAATTGATGCCTATGATCGGAAGCGTCATGAAGACTGGCGCGTTTAACCCCTCCATTGCGGTTTTGCTGGAGCTAACCGCGCTGGCCATGCGGGGCGACGCCACAGCGCAAAAGATCGCCCACACAATCGCGACCGACTTTCACGATTGGTTGGCTGCGCGCTTAACCGAGCCAGACCGCGCATTAGAATTACTGGCGGCGGTTGAAGGCTGGGGTGTCCTTACGGGCTGCGGCCTCGACGTATCCTTTCCGTCCGGCTAGAGCGCGACCATGGCCACACTTCCTCCCCTCCCTCATATTCTTATTGAGCCTATTGTTCGGCGCGCGCTCGAAGAAGACTTCGGCGTATCCGGTGATCTTTCGGCCAATCTTCTTGTCCCGGAAGCGGCCACAGGGTCACTCGTCATGCGGGCGCGCGAAGACGGGATGATCGCCGGAATGCAAGCCGCAAGGCTGACCTACGCCCTCGTCGATCCGACCGTCAAATTTACCGTCGAAATTGGTGACGGCGGGTTTGTTAAGGCGGGCACCATCATTGCGCGGATCGAAGGCAACAGCCGCTCGCTTCTGTCGGCTGAGCGCGTCGCGCTCAACTTTCTAGGCCGAATGAGCGGCGTCGCGACGCTGACGTCACATTATGTCAAAGCGGTTGAGGGCACCGGCGCACGCATTGCCGCGACGCGCAAAACGACGCCGGGCTTACGGGCTCTCGAAAAGCGCGCTGTCTTAGCGGGGGGCGGGTTTGCTCACCGCGAAAGCCTCGCCGCAGCGATCATGATCAAAGACAATCACATCGCGCTGGCGGGCGGCATCGATAAAGCCCTGACCACTGTGATGGAACAGCGCGATCATATGACCATGGTGAGTGTCGAAGTGGACACGCTCGCGCAATTAAAGCGCGTTTTGCCCTATCATCCCAATGTCGTCTTGCTCGACAATATGGACTCGGAGGCGCTACGTGAGGCGAAGCGGATCATCGGTGACGCGCGCATTACGGTTGAAGCGTCGGGCGGCGTCAACCTTACGACGGTTCGCGGGATTGCCGAAACCGGCGTGGACGTGATTAGCGTCGGCGCGCTCACCCATTCTGCGCCGAATTTCGATATTGGCATGGACGCGCAATAGCGCCCCCCCCTTTTTTTTGGGGCGTGTGACTGAGCCTAATTCGGACGAACGACGGAAATCTGGCTCATTGTTGGCGTGATCTTCGCTTTACCCTGTGTGCAAGACGCTTGGATCCAGCGTGTATTGATCGCGAGGCGCTCTGCTTCTGGGTCGGACCAAACATATCCCGGGGAGTATTCCTCATCCTGACCTTGATACGTATAAAGCACCATTGAGTCGCGATTCACGCCCGTCGGCCAATTCACATTGCGTAGCTTCAAACCGACGCGAGGGTGATCCGCTGTTGCGGCGAGCCAAATCCGCCCACCCTGATCATGCAGCGCAAGATCATTGTAAAAGGCATAACTGCCATCTGTTTTCCGCGGACTGACCCAACAATTAAACGGGCGAGACCGGAGCAGTTTGTAAGTATTACCCCCACTCACCATGGTAATCCCCTTGGGGGACAGGATAAAAGGTCCGTCACACCCGACAGCCGTATAGACATCGAACGTGCGCGTGATCGTGCGCGAGCAGTCCATTCGCCCATTGCGGATCGCATTGGCCTGAATTTTCCCGTCAACAATACTATGATCGTGTCGCGCGTTCAGGATGAATCCGTCCGAGCGCGTTATCACGCTCGTAAAGCTCTCGCCTGTGCGTGTGAGAACCAACTCCATGCGCATAACGCGGTCCTCTTCGGGGACGCCTAAGCTCTCCTGAAAATTAACCTGCTCTTCATTCGTATAGACCCCTGGCAACAAGCGCCGAAACTCACGCATGTCCCGCTGGGAAATTTCCGAGAAGGACTGTGCGTTTTGCGCGAACACAGGGGCTGCGCTTAGTAAAACAGTCGCAGCGAGCAGACAATGTCGGATCAATTTCAGCGTCATGGTTTCGACTTTCTTAACGTGAGCGCCTCTCCTCATAAGGGCGGAACCTCTTCAAGACCTTTACGCCAAGGTTTAAACTGCAATAAATCTGCTACATCTTTATGAAAATTTCTCTCTCAGCGAAAAAATCTAATCGTTTTTTCATCAACATGAACGCTCAACCCTTCATTCGGCCGATCGCAAGGATTGTGAAGCCCACGACCCAACTCCCCCATTTTTCCATGATTTCCGCGCCGGGACCGGGAACATTATAAGCCGTCACTGCAATTCCGAAGCCCGCGATCACGGCCAGCAGCACCGCGCCGCCTTTAACCCGCCAGCCGAGGCAACGGGTCAGGATCGCCGGACCAAAAGCAGCCCCCAGCGCGACCCAACTGAACAAAACGCGCGTGAAAATGTCCTTCGGCGCGAAGAGCGTGATTGCGACCGCGATAACGGCCACGCCAATCATAGCCAAACGTCCCATAAGCAGCGCCTGTTTTGGATCGCGCCATTTAAGCCCGCTATCATGCGACACAGCGGAGGCCGCGGCGAGCAGCAGGCTATCAACCGTGCTCATCACGGCAGACAGAACCGCGGCGATGACAATCCCCGCGAGGGCAGCGGGCAAATAAGCGCTGGCGGCGGCGAAAAACAGGCTCTCTCCGCCCGTATCCAGCGCCATCGCCCGACCTGACAGCGCCAGAACGACAAGCCCGCTATAAATCAACACGCCCCAGCCAACCGTTATCGCCGCGCCGCGCACCCGTTCTTTCTGGCTTCGCACCGCCATGATCCGATTGAGCAGCTGCGGTTGGCCCAAAGCGCCGAGCCCCGTGCCCAAGAGCCCCATCGCCGCGCCAACGCCGGCCATCCCGACCGCTTGTCCGGTGAGACTAAAATAGGACGACGGCACGGTCGTATGCAGGGCGTCGATAACATTGCCCATTCCGCCTGCCGCATTCACAGCGGCGATCGGCACGATGATACAGGCGAGGACCATAACGCCCGCTTGCAACGCATCCGTAATCGAGGCGGCGAGAAACCCGCCCATCAGACAGTAAACTAAAATCACGGCCGCCCCGAGTAAGATCGCTTCCGTTGCACTCATCCCGAAGACTTCGGTCAGCGCATTACCCGCCGCTTGGAATTGCGCGGCAATATAAAAGACAAAACAGAACAGGATCAATCCGGCCGCGACCACGCCGATCATCCGCGCCCATGTCCCAGCGTCCGCGACAAGGAAGTCGATTACAGTGATATGCCCGCGCTCCCGGGTCTCCGCATTCAGGCGCGGACCCATGATCAGCCACGTCATCAGGTAGCCCCCGAAGATGCCCGGCACGAGCCAAAGCGCGACTAAGCCTTGCGTGAAAACCATGCCCGTAAAGCCGAGTAAGACCCAAGCGCTCGAGGTCGACGCCGCATAGGACAGTCCCGCCGTCCAAGGCCCCAAACTTTGTCCGGCAAGGAAAAAATCGCCTTCGCTATCAACCCGTCGGCTGGCCCAAAATCCGATGCTTAATAGCACGACTTTATAGGCGACCAATGTCGCGATAATAATGGAGTTGTCGACCATCCCCTAATCCTCCCCAGATCACAGTTTTCTTAAAGTCTCAGTTATCTTGCGACCTGATTTCTGAAGGTCATCGCTAGCCTGTCACTCAGCCAATGTCAGTCGGAAAGCGCGCCGCCGATGCGATCAATCAAAAGAAAGTTGAGGAGAGGTTCGGGTCTCTCAACGTTCAAACTAACGGCTAATCGGCGTGTTTGGACGCCCCCATATTAGGATGAGCTCACGTTGGAGGAGAGGCACGATTTATCGGGGGCCCTGTAAACTCATGAAACGATTACATGAACTTGATTACACAATATACTGAAAAATATGGTGTTATAAGTTTCATATAATAGAATATAAGTTTCATTGATATTGGTTTCTCCCCTTATAAATACTAAAAGCAATCATTTTGGCGCGGCCGCAAGACGAGAGCGCTAGGCCCCGAAGTGTTTTCATCGCTTCTTTCCGACAGACCCTCTATGCAAAGATTACGACGCCTGCATTCACCCACCCGCCCTTCTCGGAAGCCTGACCCACAGAATGACACAGCACATCAAAACGGATATTTCGGACGACGGGATTGCCCGACTGACCCTCTCCCAGCCGGCGCGACGCAACGCGCTCAACGCAGAAATGTGGGCCGCTCTGCCCGTCGTTCTGACGGCGTTAGAAGCCGAAAACCCGACCGCTTTAATTGTGCAGGGGGACGGCGATCACTTTGCCGCCGGGGCCGATATTTCCGAGTTTGAAACGCTCTACTCCACGCCCGAAACCGCGGCCCAAATTAGCGCCGACATCCAAACCGCGTTTGACGCGTTGGCCGCTTTTCCAATGCCGACAATTGCGGCCATACGAGGGGCCTGCGTCGGGGGCGGCTGCGGCCTTGCTCTGTGCTGCGACATTCGTTTGGCCGACGCAACCGCGCGCTTTGCCATCACGCCAGCCAAGCTAGGGTTGGTCTATCCGTTTGCCGATATTGCCCGATTGATCGACGCGGTCGGCGTCGCCAACGCCAAAGATATTCTGCTCTCCGCGCGCATCATCAAGGCAAAACCCGCCCGCAAAATGGGACTGGTCCACCGCACATTTGGCGTCGACGCTTTAGATGAGGCGGTGATCGAATACGCCCAGGGCCTCATCCGCCTGTCTCCAGAATCGCTGCGTGTGACCAAATCGATGATCACCGCCTATCAAAACGGACAGCGCGGTGAGTCAGAGACAACGCGCGCACAATTCCTAGCCGGATTTAGCAGCCGCGATTTCGGCGAAGGCTTTCGCGCCTTTCTGGAAAAACGAACCCCAGATTTTAGCTAAGCTGGTCCCGGATTTTTCTTAAGCGCCTCTAAAGACCCCTCAAGCGACCAAGGCGCTATGCCGCCGAAACGGGCGCGCAAGGTCTCCACTAAAGTTCTGACCCGTCGCGGCATATGGCGGGTCGGCGGCCAGACAGCATAAACACTCGGTGCGTCGAACACATAATCCGGCAAGACCGGCACAAGTTGCCCAGCCCGAACCGCCTCACATAGGATAAAGTCCGGCTCAATGACGATGCCGAGCCCGGCAATCGCCGCATCGCGCAGAAAATCGCCATTACTGGCCCGCATTCGCGGATCAAGTTGCAGTGTCCCGCGTTCGCCGGCTGATCCTTGATAGGCCCAGCCTTTCCCTGGCCGTAAACCATAGCGGAGCTCTGGCGCGTCGCGCAGATCATCCATCGTCTCAATCGGTCCGTTTTTCGCAAGCCAGTCTGCCGAAGCGGCGCACACCATCCGCACATCACCCAGTTTACGCGCAATCATCGCGCTATCGTCTAACCGCCCGATCCGTACGGCCATATCGAAGCCCTCGGCAATCAAATCGATCTTGCGGTCCGAAAAATCGACGTCCAGCTGGATATCGGGATGGTCTTTCTGAAAATCGATGAGAGCGGGACCGAGCTGCGACAGGCCGAAAGATAACGGCGCCGCAATTCGGATGGGGCCCGCCAGCGCACATTCTGCCCCGCTCGCCTCATCCTCCATTTCCCGCCAGCTCCGTAGTAAGCCTTGGGCGCGCTGATAATAGCTCCGGCCTGCATCGGTCAGCGACAAAGTCCGCGTCGAACGGTTGAGTAAGGTCGCCCCCAACCGCTGTTCCAGCGCCTTAATCCGGCGCGAAACGACCGATTTATCTAGCGACAAGGCTTTCGCCGCCGCCGTAATGGTTCCGGCCTCAACCGTGTGAACAAAAATCTCAGCTTCGGCAAAACGGTCCATATGTTGCGAATATCGCAACAGTGACTTGCGAACAAGCCCACTTACTAACGATCACTGCAACACATAGATGAGGATCAACACAACACTGGAGCGTCCCATGTCACAGTCCCTCAACATTCTTCGGATCGATTCTTCCGCCCGCCGTGACGGATCAGTCAGCCGTGATCTCGCCGATTTATATATCGATCTCGTCGCCGAAACGCGCGCCGTTCGTGTGCAAACACGCGACGTCAGCGACGGCCTTCCTGTCATCAATCAAGGCTGGATCGCCGCGACTTTTACACCTGAGCCCGACCGCACAGCGGATCACCGCGCCGTCTTGGCCGGGTCCGACCGGCTCGTCGAAGAGTTGGAGAGCAGTGAGCTGATTGTCATCAGCACACCGATTTATAATTTCGGCATCCCGGCGTCGCTCAAGCTTTGGGTCGACCAAGTTGCTCGGGCGGGACGCACGTTCCACTATACGGAAAACGGACCTGTTGGCTTATTAAACGGCAAACGGGCTGTGATCTTAGCCGCGTCTGGCGGCACGCAGGTTGGAAGCGATATTGATTTCGCCACACCCTATCTGCGCAATGTTCTCGGCTTTCTTGGCATCTCGGATATCGAAATTATTGCCGCCGACCAATTGATGGCGAGCGGACCCGACAAGGTTCACCACACGAAACAACGCATTCGCACCCTCGCGGCTTAACCGATTAAGAAAGGATATGACGATGACTTTAGACACGAAAACCAGAACAGAAAACCTCGCGTCGGACCTCGTCCTAAGGCCCGAGGAAGCGCGCGGCAAAGCCGATCACGGCTGGCTCCGCGCGGCGCATAGTTTCTCGTTCGGCAGTTATTTTGATCCCGACCATATGGCTTTTGAAAGCCTGCGCGTGATCAATGATGACTGGATTGCGGGCGGCGGCGCATTCCCAGAACACCCGCATAAGGACGCAGAGATTTTCTCTTACATCCTGAAAGGCGGGCTGCGGCACCAAGACAGCATGGGCAATGGCTCGACTGTCATGGCAGGCGGCGTGCAATATATGAGCGCCGGATCCGGCGTGCGGCATAGCGAGGCCAACCCGTCACAGACAGAACCGATGCAGCTTCTGCAAGTCTGGCTGCTCCCGAATGTGGCCGGTGCGGCCCCCCGTTATGACACGATGGACATTCGTCCTGACGCCAAGGACGGGAAGCTGGCCTTGTTTTTATCCCCTGACGGGCGGGACGGCTCTATGTCGATCCGCGCAGACGCCGATATCTATGCGGCGACGCTCACCGGTGATCAGAGCATTGATCACGCGATGGGAGACGGCACACGCGGCTGGATCCAAGTCGCCCGCGGGACTGTCACCGTGAATGGTGAAGCCCTGCGCCGAGGTGACGGTCTGGCCATTCGCAAAAGCGGACAGCTTGAGTTTCGCGACGGAGATGATGCTGAATTCCTCTATTTCGAGTTCGCTTAAGCCGGTGCCTTGCGTTTAAAAATAGCGAGCGCGATCCCGATAAGGATGATCGCGCTCGCGCCTAAAAAACGGGCTGTCAGCGGTTCGCTCAGCAAGAGAATGCCGCCAAGCGCAGCGAGCGGCGGCACGAGGAGCTGAACCACACCCGCGCGCGTCGCAGACATGCCTTTTAGAGCCCGATACCAGATGGCGTAGCCGAGGCCAGAGGTCAGCGCCCCCGACGCTATGGCTAAGCTGACGCCTGTGCCCGAGACAGGCTCGCTCGGCGTAACGAAAAACCAGAGGACAAAAACCGGGATTACGAGGGCCGCAGCCCGCAGAAAATTACCCGCTGTAATGTGTGTTGCATTGCCAGCCCCGCGACCGAGGAGAGAATAAATGCCCCAGCCAATTCCAGAGCCCATCATCATTATCGCGGCCGCCGGATGGGGCCGCTCTAAACCAGGCAACAATAACCATACCAATCCAGCCCCCGCGAGGAAAACACCACACACCGGCACGATTCCCAATCGCTCCCCCCGCACGAGACCCCAGCCAATCATGGTGATCTGCACACTGGCAAACAGGATCAACGCGCCCATTCCGGTTGAAAGGTTAAGATAAGCGATGGAAAATAAACTCGCATATCCGAGCAGTGAGACCGCACCAGACCAGCTCCCCGCTTGTGTCGCGCTCCGGACGCCCACCAAAACCAACAGCGCCGCCGCGCCTGACAAAATCCGCAGCGTTGTGAACAATCCGACGCCAATCGACCCGTCAACAAGAGCCAAACGCGCCAACACTGAGTTCCCAGCAAAGGCCAGCAATGCCAAGCCTGTCAGAAAAACAGTTTGTCTGAGTAAAATCATGCTCGCCCCTAGCGTAAAAACAGGTCATGTCATCACAGCTATTCGTGATCGGCCCGACATCACCGCATCTACGTTCTATGATCGCCTTTTCGGAGACCCACAGCCATGAAACTTTATACAATGCCCGGCACCTGTGCGCTGGCCCCGAACATTGCTATTGCGTGGGCCAACGCGCCGATTAAGATCGTCAATCTTGAACGCGGCGCCCATAAAGGCGCAGAATACCTCGCGATTAATCCGCGCGGCCAAGTGCCCGCATTGGTGTTTGATGATGGCGATGTGCTGACAGAGGCGACCGCCATCCTCGGGTATATTCGCGAGGCCTATGTCGGTGATGCCGATTATGCGCGCGATAAGCGCGCAGGCCGTAAGGAGGCCGAAGCGCTCAGCTATCTATCCTCCGAAGTCCACGCCGCCTTTAAAGGCCACTTCGCGCCCGGCACCTTTGCCAATACCCCGCAATCCGAAAAAACCGTCCGCCACCTCACCTATGATCGGCTCAACACCCATTTTCTCCGACTCAACGATTGGATCGCAGAAAGCGACGGCCCGTGGTTGCTCGGCGACCGGACCTACGCTGATGCCTATCTCTATATCGTTATGCGCTGGATCGAACGGACTCCCTTGCAACTGACAAACTATCCAAACTTAGACATCCATCAGCAGGCGATGGAGCAAGACGCGGGCGTGTTGCTCGCGCTGGAACGGCAAGGAATGAAACCGGCAGGCGCATAGGCGTGACCGCTGTTCACACAACGATGGAGGATGGTCGCGCCCTATGTTTGCGTCCGCTAAATATTAAGGACGCCCCCCTCATCGAAGCCGGAATCATCGCCTTATCGGACCGATCTCGGTATTTGCGGTTCTTCTCTGGCTTTAAACAAGCGCCTCAGCCCCTCTTGGATCTCCTGACGAATTTTGATGACAATAATCATCTCGCTTGGGGGGCGGTCGATGCGAGTCTGGATGACAAACCGGCGATCGCCGCAGCGCATATAATTCGGACCGACGCTTTGCCTGAGACCCGAGGGGACTTCTCAGTCGCCGTGCTAGACGCCTATCACGATCAAGGCATTGCCCGTGCGATCATTCAATGTTTGTATTCCGAGGCCGAAAACCATGGCTTTACCCATGTCGAACTCGACGTCTTGCTTGAAAACAGGGCGGCGATTTCATTGTTTAAATGGCTCGGCGGAAAAACCTTGAAAACCTTTGGGAATGTCGCCCATATGGAAATTGATATCCGTCAGGCGGTGTCCATCCTGACGAACAGAAGCACCGTGTAGCGTCCAGAAATTTAACGTATAGTCCGCTCGCAGCGCTCGCGGCGCTTTCGCTAAAATCGATTATCAATCGATTTTAGCGTCTTTGCCGGATCGCTAAAGCGCCTTAATAATCTCCTCGACCATCTTCTTGGCATCACTCAGCAACATCATCGTATTGTCGCGGTAGAACAGATCATTGTCGATGCCCGCATAGCCTGGTGACAGCGACCGTTTGACAAAGAGCACGGTGGCGGCTTTGTCGACGTCCAAGATCGGCATGCCTGCGATAGGCGATGTCGGGTCAGTTTTGGCGGCCGGGTTGGTCACGTCATTCGCGCCGATGACAAACGCCACGTCAGTGTTAGAAAACTCAGAGTTGATGTCTTCAAGCTCGAACACCTCGTCATAGGGCACGTTGGCCTCGGCGAGCAGCACGTTCATGTGGCCCGGCATCCGGCCCGCGACGGGGTGGATAGCGTAGGACACGTCGACGCCCTCTTCCTTTAGCTTATCGACCATTTCACGGATCGCATGTTGCGCTTGCGCGACGGCGAGGCCGTAGCCCGGCACGATGATGACTTTGGAGGCGTTCTTCATGATAAAGGCGGCGTCTTCGGCGGAGCCGCGCTTGACCGGGCGTTGTTCTTTATCGCCGTCCGCTGCGCTGGCCGCATCGCCGCCAAACCCACCGAGAATGACGGAGATAAAGCTCCGGTTCATGGCTTTGCACATGATGTAGGACAGGATCGCGCCGGAGGAGCCGACCAGCGCGCCCGTGATGATCAGCGCCAGATTGCCGAGCGTGAAGCCCAGCGCGGCCGCCGCCCAACCGGAATAGCTGTTCAGCATCGACACAACGACGGGCATATCCGCGCCGCCGATCGGGATAATGAGCGTGAAGCCGAGGATCAGCGTGACGGCGATCACCGCCCACATCATCCACGGTTCCGTCCCGCCCGTGCTCATCAGCAGGCCGACAAGGAAGAAGAACCCAATGCCCAAGACAATGTTGATCACATGACGGGCGGGCAAGAGGATCGGCGAGCCCGACATATTGCCGTTCAGTTTGGCAAACGCGATCAGCGAGCCAGAAAAGGTAATCGCGCCAATGCCCGCGCCGAGAGACAGCTCTAGCAGTGAGCCGCCCTTCATCAAGCCGTCCGCATTCAAGATACCGAAGCTGTCAGGCGAGAAAAACGCCGCCAGCGCGACGAGTACCGCCGCGAGACCGACTAGCGAGTGAAACGCCGCAATCAGCTGCGGCATATCTGTCATCGGGATTTTCTTCGCGATAAACGCGCCGACAGCACCGCCCAGCGCGATCCCAGCCCCGATCATCAGCAAGCCCGTGCCGCCAAATCCGGCGACCAGGATGGTCGTGACAATCGCAATCGCAATCCCGATCATGCCGTAGGTATTCCCGCGGCGCGATGTTTCTGGCGAGCTGAGCCCGCGAAGCGCGAGAATGAAGAGAACGGCCGAGACTGTATAGAGGACAGCGGCGAGGTTTGCGGAGAGTTGAGGCATCTCAACGCTCCCGCTTTTTATACATGGACAGCATACGCTGCGTAACGAGGAAGCCACCGAAGATATTCACGGCACAAAGGGCGACAGCGGCGAAGCCCGCCCATGTGGAGATCGACGATCCGCCTTGTGTCCCGGCGGCGACCGCCACGAGCGCGCCCACGATGATGACCGATGAAATCGCATTGGTCACGGCCATCAACGGCGTGTGCAGCGCCGGGGTCACGGACCAGACAACATAATAGCCGACGAAAATCGCCAGCACGAAAATGGCGAGTTGAAAGACGAGCGGGCTGACGGCGACGCCGCTGGCGAGAATGAGCATCATGATGAAGGCTCCTGAGTATCGGGTTGCATTTGAGCGTTAGCACTGCGGATTTGGGAATGACGCTTCGCCACACGTTTCCGAGCGCGCTCGGATAGGGACGGGCCAAGAGCCGCCAAAAGCTCTTCATCATCTTTAATCGCTAGGACGAAAACGGCTCCCATGCGCAAGAGACCACCGACAGCAATTATCGCAAGGCAATGGAGTAGCGTCCACAACACGCCTTGAGAGAACATAAGAATGTTTCGTGCACCCGATAGGCTTCCATCGGTGAAGGGCCCAAAGATCATGATGAAACTTGAGATAGTCGATAAACCGAAATAGCCGAGGCCACCAAAAATCAGAATTTTATCAATGTGCAGCGTAAGGTCTGCAATCTGGAAGCGGCGGTTTGCTGTCACGATTGCAACCGGGCATTCACAATGGCCCCGTCGCGCGTGAGCGCTGCGCCTTGAATGACTTCATCGTCCCAGTTGGGCAAAAAGCTGCCGTCCTCTGCTGTGACCAGCGGAAGGAAAGCTTTGATGTTGCGCGCGAACATGTTGGACGCGTCTGACGCCATGCGGGACGGCCAGTTAAGATAGCCGACGATGTGAACGCCGTTCTTCGTGGTCACAATTTCGCCAGGCTTCGCGCCTTCGACATTGCCGCCGCGTTCGACCGCGAGATCCACAAGGACCGAGCCCGGTCGCATCGTATCGAGCATCGCTTTGGTCACAAGGATCGGCGCGTCCCGACCCGGGATCAGCGCGGTGGTGATCACAATATCCTGCTTGGCGATATGATTGGCCGTCAGTTCGGCTTGCAGCGCTTGATACTCGGCGCTCATTTGTTTGGCGTAGCCGCCTGCCGTTTCCGCGGCTTTAAATTCTTCGTTTTCAACCGCGATAAACTTTGCGCCTAGCGAGGCAACTTGTTCCTTGGTCGCCGGACGCACATCGGTCGCCGTGGTGACCGCCCCGAGACGCCGTGCCGTCGCGATGGCTTGTAAGCCCGCAACCCCGACACCCATGATGAAAATCTTCGCCGGAGCAATCGTGCCTGCCGCCGTCATCATCATCGGCAGCGCGCGACCGTAAATCCCGGCTCCTTCCACCACAGAGCGGTAGCCCGACAGGTTGGATTGGCTCGACAGCACATCCATGCTCTGCGCGCGACTGATGCGCGGGATCCATTCCAGCGCGAACGCCGTGACGCCCGCCTTGGCCGCGGCCTCAACATATTTTGGGTGATCGGTCGGCGACAGCAGGCCCGTGATCGCCGCGCCGCGTTTCATGCTCGCGAGCAGTTTGACGGGGCCGCCCGTCACGGACAGAACGATATCCGCGGTTTTGACAGCGGCTGTGTTGGATGCGGCCAGTTTGGCCCCAGCATCCGCATAGAGCGCATCGGCGAATGTTGCGCCCTGCCCTGCCTCTTTGACGACCGTGACCACATGGCCCGCATCGACATAGGTTTTGACTGTATCCGGAGTCGCCGCCACCCGCGCTTCCGCGCCGGATGCATCTTTCAAGACCGCTATTTGCACAGATATTCCCCTCGCGACGTCAGCAGACGACTCAGGCTCACGGTAAAGCAAATCTTTGCGCTGTCTGCAATTGAAAGCGACCGCAACGGTAAATCATTCCGCGCGGTCGATTATTCAAAGCACATGCTTGCCCAAACAGGGGGCGCGTCGGATCAGTCGCGTGTAAAATTTTTAAAACAGCAATAAGAGCAGCGCGATCACCACGCCCAAGAAAATAGCCGAACCAATCAGGCCCGCAAACCATTGCGCCTTAAACTTCAACGCCGCGCCAATGACGAGACCCAGAACGACAGTGATCAGAAGCGACATCGGCCAAGCTACGTTGGCACCAAAAATAAGAATGGGGAAGAGAAGCAACATAATAATTGCGGCGGCCCCATACATGGAGACGCCCATGAATCCGGAAAATGTGCCTTCGTGGTCCGTGATTTCCATCTCGCCACGCGTGTAATTTGTTTTGGCCATGTCGGCAATGTCCTCTGATCATGGGGCGGCCTGTTGCCAAGCAACCGAAGCGGTTCTTTCGGCCCGACTACCAAAGCTGTCGCCCGTGTTCAATCATTGAAACGCGGCGCATTTCGGTCTTCACCGTCTCTTTACCCTATTTACTGACCTCACCTTCATCCCTTTTTGGCACACATGGTGAAACGCACAAGCGCCTCAATGACGCGCGCTAGCTAAGTGAAGAAGTGGGAATTCCATGTCTAAGACCGTCCTTATTGTCGACGATGATCCAACACAGCGCCGCCTGTTACAGGCAGTCGTTGAGAAGAGCGGCTTTTCCGTTTTGCAGGCCAGTGACGGGGATACAGCCATTGATATGGTCCTTGGTGCCGATAGCGCGAGCGTGGACGTCGTCCTGCTTGATCTCATTATGCCCGGCACAGACGGAATGGACGTCCTGCGCGCATTTGCCAAGAAACGCCCAGAAATGCCTATCATCGTCTTGACGGCCAAAGGGTCCATTGAGGCCGTCGTTACCGCCATGAAAACGGGCGCACGCGACTTTGTTGTCAAACCTGCTGCGCCGGAACGCATTATTGTCTCCATCCGCAATGCGCTGGAAATGAAAACCTTGTCGCGCGAAGTGACGCGGCTCAAAAAGCAATCAACGGGTGGGCTGACCTTTGATGACCTCATCGGCAGTAGCGCCGTCATGCGTCCCGTCGTTGCCATGGGCGAACGCGGCGCGAAAGCGACCATCCCGATCCTGATCACGGGTGAGTCCGGTGTCGGCAAGGAAGTCATTGCCCGCGCCATTCAAGGCGCAAGTGACCGGGCCGACAAACCGTTTATCTCGGTCAACTGTGGTGCAATCCCGGAAACACTCGTCGAAAGTATCCTTTTTGGCCATGAAAAGGGCAGTTTCACCGGCGCAAATGCGAAACATTTGGGTAAATTCCAAGAAGCCCATATGGGCACGCTCTTCCTTGACGAAGTCGGCGAACTGCCGCTTGATATGCAAGTCAAACTGCTGCGGGTCCTCCAAGAAGGCGAAGTTGATCCGATTGGGTCAAAGCGTCCCGTCTCTGTCGATGTCCGTATTGTCAGCGCGACCAATCTCGATTTGGCAGAATGTGTTGCCAATGGGACTTTCCGCGAGGACCTCTATTACCGCCTCAACGTGTTCCCGATCGCGGTGCCGCCTTTGCGCCACCGGACTGAGGACATCCCGGCTCTGACGGAACATTTTATCGCTCGCTTTAATGCGCAAGAAAAAATGAACGTGTCGGGTGCGACTTCTGAGACCCTCAAAATGCTCGCGACGCATGAGTGGAAAGGCAATGTCCGGCAGCTGGAAAATATGATTTTCCGTGCCATGATCCTGTCGGATGGCAATCAGCTCCGCCCCAGTGATTTCCCGCAAATTTCAGGCCTCATGCCAATGATGGCGCAAATCGTTGACGAGGGAGGGGAACGCAATCCGATTGATAGCCT
This sequence comes from Litorimonas sp., assembly GCA_051251645.1. GTDB lineage: Bacteria > Pseudomonadota > Alphaproteobacteria > Caulobacterales > Maricaulaceae > Litorimonas. The sequence goes on from JBPOEY010000001.1 coordinate 1,511,812, forward strand.
CGTCCCGGCGAATGAAAGCGATGATAATGGGGCTGTCTCGCTCCTTGACCGTGAAGGTCATCTGAGAACGTTAGAAGATATTGAACGCGATCTTATCGCTTTCGCAATAGAAACCTATCATGGACACATGTCGGAGGTTGCCCGCCGTCTCGGAATTGGGCGCTCCACACTCTACCGGAAGGTCCGCGAGCATGCGCTCGATGTGGATCAGGTCCGGTCGGCCTAGGATTGGCCGCCAGCACAATAAATTGGCGAGGATGTGATGACTAAATTGAAAACCAGCCTGCTCGCATGTGCAGCCATCGGCGCGGTTAGCCTGCCCGTTCTGGCTAACCACGGCCCGGGCCATGGTTTGCGTGGTATGTTTCAGTCCTCAGGATATAGTCACGGGCAATATCTACCAGCGCAAAGTTGGCAGCATCAACGCCTGCAGAGCCAATATCTGCGTGCTCATTCCGGCCAATATGTGGCGTCAAATGTTCAATATGCGCAACCAGCCTACGCTCAGCCGACGTATAATCAACCCAGCTATGGCCAACCGTCTTATACGCAGGCCCGACCGGTGAATTTCGGCCTGCGCGGTTACAGCAATCCGAACGCCGTCCATCACTCCCCCGCTGCCGCGCAAGCCTTCTTACGCGACCGCAATGCGCGTCTTGGCGGCGTGAATGTCCGCACCTCGGTCGAAAACAGCCGCGATATGCTTGATTTTCAAGAAAATACGACAGGCAAGACGCTGACGCTCCTGTCGAACCGTGCGTCTGGCGTGTTGCAACCCAACTCGCTCTATCTCGGCGGTCATTTGCAGGGGGCTTTCATGTATCAGAAGACCGATGCACCGGGTCAGTTCCCACTCCTATCGCGCTTCCCGTTCTTTTCGAACCGCACGGATCAGGAAGCGGGCGTCTTTGCCATTAATAATGCCGCCTTGACCTTCACCAGCACCTTTGGCGACTGGACAACACTGCATCTACAACCCGAATATTCTGAGACAGAATTTGCGGGCGATCAGGACGAATTTCAATTGCGCAAAGCCTTTGTTGTCTTCGGTAATTTACAGCGCTCGCCCTTCTATGCTGCCTTCGGTCGCAAGACGATCGATTTTGGTAATTTCGACAGCTATAACGCCTTCACTCAAAATGAGGGACAGCATTTCTTCTGGGCTGTTTCGGATCAACCTGTTGCGGAATTGGGCTTCTATCGCAATGGTTTCAAAGTGACGGCATCGGCCTTATCCGGCGGACGCCAACTGCGGGTCGCGCTCGCCGATGAAGATAATAATATCGCTAATTACGCGGTCTCGGCTGAGAAGGAATTCCTGCTAGGCAATCAAAGCGCGGTCACCCTGGGCGGGGGTTATCTCCATGATACGATTTATCGCGATAACTTTACGGCACACACCTTCCAAGACCGCCAAACCGGAACGCCTCCGGCCAACTTCATCAGCTATCGCAACAGCGCCGTAAATGGCTTTGCCGAATATAATAGCCCGTTCCTCGATGCGATGGTCGAATATACAACGACATTAGAACCCTGGGGCGCGGCCATTCCGCAATCGATCGACGGCACACCCTTGCCCCAATTTCTGATCGACCCGACGGGTTCGACAACAGATATCAATAACATCAACTTTGATGAAAACCTCTCCACCCTTGTCGCGCAGGTTCGGCTCAAACCCTACGTCAATGGCCGTCAAATGGCGATCGCGGCGTCCGGGTCATGGGGCAATATCAGTGATGATACGGGCAATGTCGGCCTGTTTGGCCAACCGACAAGCTTCGAGAAAAATCAGCAGCATGCTCTCAGTGTCGAATATCCAATGAGTGACTTCCTCGATGTCGGTGTCGAATATGTCTATAATAAAGGCTTCATCCCCTTCGTCGCCCCGCAACAGGTCTCAAATGATCAGACCCAAGCGCACGCCATCAATGCAGGCTTTAAGGTCCGCTTCTAAAGCCAGCACATATCCGGATTAGATAGAACCGCCGTGTCCCTTGGGGTGCGGCGGTTTTTGCGTTTTAGAAGCTCAACTGTCCCTGCGCTCTTTAGCGCCCAAAGCCCGTCAGCGCTTGACAGAGGCCCCCAAAGTCTCGACTCGCACGGTTATGAAAATAGCCTCTTGGAACATCAATTCAGTCAAAGCGCGCATGCCGAACCTCACGGCATGGCTCAAAAGCGCACAACCGGATGTGTTGTGTTTGCAAGAGATCAAGACCGTCGATGAGGGTTTCCCGCGCATGGAAATCGAAGCCCTCGGCTACCATTGCAGCGTCCACGGACAGAAAAGCTATAATGGCGTGGCGATCCTAAGCCGTGTGACGCCCGAAGAAGTCCGCATTGGACTGCCGGGCGATGAAAACGATGAACAGGCGCGTTATATTGAGGTCGTCCTACCCGCCAAATCCGGTGTCGTGCGCGTTGGCGGGATTTACCTACCGAATGGCAACCCCGTCGGGGAAAACGCTGATAGCGAAAAATATCGCTATAAGCTGGATTGGATGGCACGCCTCAAAGACCATGCCGAAGCGCTGCTGAAATTCGAGGAACCGCTGATCCTCGCGGGCGATTATAATGTCATTCCGCGGCCGGGCGATTGCCATGACCCGAAAGGTTGGGAGGGCGACGCCCTCTACCGACCTGAAACGGCCGCCGCCTTCCGCGCCATCAAAAATCTCGGCCTCTATGATGCGTTTGAGACCCTCGACGGCCGCGACGGGCAATATTCATTTTGGGATTATCAGGGCGGCGCGTGGCAAAATAACCTCGGCATCCGCATCGATCATCTATTATGCAGCGGCCAAGCCATGGACCGGCTGGTGGATGTGACGATTGATAAGTTCGTCCGCGAGGGGGAGCGCCCGAGCGACCATGTGCCAATTATTGGGCGGTTTGAGTTTTAGGTATAGTGCCCACGAGGGACAACCATTTCTAGGGCGTCGCCTTCAACTCCAGAAATTACGCAGCATCCATCTGCGAGCCATCCCGACAAAACCATAAGATTAGGCGTTTAGTCTAGAAGACACTCAATAAGCCAACATGGACGTGTGTTTCGAACCCATAAATTTATGACCGGAATGTCGTTCGAACCTGTTTGTAGTTTTTCAAGCGTAACATCCAAGCAAACCGAATCCTGCCGTTGGGCCAGTGGCGGCTTGACCACTTGACCCCCAAAACTGTTGTTGACAGTTATCCAGTTCGGCGCCTGTTTGAATGATATTATATGACTATCGAAAATTGCCCCACCGCAAATTCTCTCCTCAACACGTAAATCAAAGGCGGCTGTTTCCCGTTTGGAGGGCTCATCCTGGACGGGTGAAATTCCATATCGGGTTATACCGCGCCGGGATCGTTCGACTTCCAATGTCAGCGTGTCGCCAATCTGTTGAAAGTCCAACGCGCGATGCGTGTTGGACCCTGCATAAAATTGCCGTCCCCACAAGCCAATAGACTTGGCCACAACGTAAAAAGACAATAAAATTACGACGAACAAAACCCGTTTGATAATTGTTCGTCGCATTCATATCGCCTTTTAAAACCTACTGATCCAAGAAGCTCCGCAGCTTACGGCTTCGGCTCGGATGCTTGAGCTTCCGCAGCGCTTTGGCTTCAATTTGGCGAATACGCTCGCGCGTCACACTGAACTGTTGACCGACTTCTTCGAGTGTGTGGTCGGTGTTCATGCCGATCCCGAAACGCATCCGCAGAACACGTTCTTCGCGCGGGGTGAGCGAGGCGAGCACGCGGGTGGTCGTTTCGCGCAGGTTCGATTGGATCGCGCTGTCGATCGGGAGGATCGCATTGCTATCCTCGATGAAATCGCCCAGTTGGCTGTCTTCTTCGTCGCCGATTGGCGTCTCCAAAGAAATCGGCTCTTTCGCGATCTTCATCACCTTACGGACTTTGTCCAAAGGCATGGAGAGCTTCGCCGCCAATTCTTCCGGCGTCGGTTCACGGCCAATTTCATGCAGGATCTGACGGCTCGTACGGACGATTTTGTTGATCGTCTCGATCATATGAACCGGAATACGGATCGTGCGGGCTTGATCCGCGATCGAGCGCGTAATCGCCTGACGGATCCACCATGTCGCATAGGTCGAGAATTTATAACCGCGACGATATTCAAACTTATCGACCGCTTTCATTAGGCCGATATTGCCTTCTTGAATCAGGTCGAGGAATTGCAGACCGCGGTTGGTGTATTTCTTGGCAATCGAAATCACGAGACGCAGGTTGGCTTCAACCATTTCCTTTTTGGCCTGACGCGCTTCGCGCTGGCCTTTCTGGACAGTCTGAACAATGCGGCGGAATTCGTCGACTGGAACGCCTGTTTCTTTCGCCATTTCCGCGATTTCGGTACGGATTTTTTCAATCGTAATCGCTTCACGGTCGATGAAGCGGTCCCATGCAACCGACGCCCCGCGCATGTCATTGAGCCAGTTCGGGTTCAATTCTGAACCGAGATAGGCGGCGAGGAACTCTTGGCGTGGCACGCCATTCCCATCGGCCAAACGCATCAACTTGCCTTCAAGGCTGATGAAACGTTTATTGATGTGGAAGAGCTGTTCGACCAACGCTTCGATCCGGGCATTATTGAGCTGCAGTCCTTTGATCTCTTCAACGATCCGGTCTGAGATTTCTTCATACTCATCGCGCTGCGGCGTGCGGAGCTTTTTGCCTTTCAGGCGCGCCGTAATAATCATCTGTTGCAGTTTTTGGAAGCGCGCAAAGTCTTCCGAAATCCGGTCGAGCTTCTCCATGATCTGTTCACGCAGGGCCGCTTCCATCATGGCCATGGAGAGGTTGGTTTTATCCTCTTCCTCGTCCTCGTCATCTTCCACTGGCTTTTCGCCCGGGGCATAGTTCCGCTCTGGCAGCTTGAGCTTGCGCTCCTCGGCCAAGCTCGGCAAATCGCCTTCTTCCTTCTCCAACTCGCCTTTTTCGATTTTCTCACGGCGCACAGCGAGGTGAGAGCGATCTTCCTGCACATTACCGATGGAGCGATTATACGTGCCGTCCAGATCAATGATATCACGCAGCAAAATGGCGCCTTCAGCCAATTCTTCGCGCCAAATCATCATCGCCTCAAAGGTTAGCGCGCTTTCGCACAGCCCTTTGATCATCGTGTTGCGGCCCGCTTCGATCCGCTTGGCAATGGCAATTTCGCCTTCGCGTGAAAGCAGTTCGACCACGCCCATTTCGCGCAAATACATGCGCACCGGGTCATCCGTGCGGTCGAGCTCTTCTTTGGAGTTCCCACCTTTGACGGCCGTGGTCTGGTTGCGCGCGAGTGTTTTAGGACCGAGGGTTTCCTCGTCCTTCTCTTCGTGGACAGAAATGCCCATCTCAGAGAGGGTCGCGAGCACGACTTCAATTTCTTCGGCAGAAATACCATTGATATCGAGGTGCGAATTAAGCTCCTCGGTCGTCAGCAGGCCTGATTTCTTGGCCTTGGTAATCATCCGCTTGACGTCAATATTATTGAAATCAAGGCGGCTCTTCGTCTGCACGCTTAACTCTGTTTTGGAATCGGCCTCAGCCATGTGTGTCCGTCTCCTTTGGGTGCCTGGCAATTTACCGCCCGGCCCGCTCAAACTGAAAGAGCCCTCATATCCAAACGACGGACATCAGGGCCTTAAACTGGTTACTCGCGAGCCCGTGTCTGAGCCCGCATGAGGCGATGCATCGCCTCAGCATTATCTTTGCGGATCGTCTCGGCCATTCGCGACCGCGCATCGGGGGAGCCTGCGTCTGTTCGGGCGTGGTCCATATAGGTGCCGGCTTCTTCTATCCAGATAGCCGCGCGATCGCCGTTTTCCGCATCTGCGCCACCCAGAGCGGCCGTGATTAACGACCGCCGGGACAGGATAGCGCGTAACTCCTCCTCTAATCCATCTTGCGACATATGGGCATGCAACCCCGTGATATCAACAGCTTTCGTCTGCCTCCAGTAGCGCAGAATCGATCTTTGTGCCGCGACGTGTGCTGGATCGGCAAATTCGAGACCAAAGAACGTCTCATCGACGTCCTCGAGCAGATCAGGAAACAAAATTATCCCCCCAATCAACGTCTGCGCTTGCCGCATATTATTGGCGAGTTTGGCGGCGCCAGCGGCAACGACCTTTTTATCCGCCTTCTTTTCACGCGGTTTCGAGCGATTCGGTATCCAAACCCGGCCAAATTGCTTATCGAACCGGCCCAACAGGCTGGCCTCATAGAGCTCACGGACGGTTGGGTCTTTGATTTCTCGGAGCGCGTCATACAGGCGAGATTTCAAACCAGCTTTGGCTTCCGGCGTATTGAGCGTTTCTTTCTCGACCTCGCGCCGCCACAACATATCCACCAGCGGCACACTGCGTTCCAGCAGCGCGGTAAAGGCTGGCGCGCCTTTGGCTTGGATAAGGTCATCCGGGTCCAGCCCGTCGGGCATAATTACAAACCGCAAGCTCTGCCCCGGCTTTAGCAGCGGCAGCGCCCGCTCAATCGACCGGTAAGCCGCGCGCAGCCCCGCCTTATCGCCATCAAAGCAGAGAAACCCATCCGGCCCTGCTCGCCACAGCAGCGCGAGTTGTTCTTCGGTCAGTGCGGTGCCTAGCGGTGCGACGGCATGGCGGAAGCCCGCGCGCGACAGGGCAATAACATCCATGTAGCCTTCAACCACAATGAGGCCCCGCGCCCCATTTTTCGGGTCGGCCAACGCCGCGCGGGCGCGGTGGTAATTGTAAAGCAACTGCCCCTTGGAGAAGAGCCGCGTTTCCGGTGAGTTGAGATATTTCGCCTTCGCGTCTTTTTCCATCGCCCGGCCACCAAACGCGACCAGCCGCCCGCGACTATCGTGGATCGGGAACATGATACGGTTGCGAAACCGGTCCCAGCTGCCCCGGCTCTTATCGTCTGGATCAACCAACAGGCCCGCATCAATCAGCTGTCGCTCGTCCGCGCCTTCGCGGATCAAATTATCCTTAAGCGACGAAAAACTATCCTCCGCAAACCCCATCCCGAAATATTGCGCAGCTGTCTTGCTCAGCCCGCGCGCTTTCAAATAGTCGCGCGCCGCCTCACCCGGAGCGCGGTAGAGCGTCTTTTCATAGTGATCCTGCGCGCGCTCCATCCAGCTGATCGCGGCTTTGCGTTCCTTGGCGCGCTCTTCGGCGTGGGGGTCTTGTCGCGGTAGCTCCATTCCCGCCATCTGTGCCAATTGCTCGACGGCTTCTGGAAAGCTCAGGCCTGTCACTTCCATTAGAAAGCTAATCGAGTCGCCGTGTTTGCCGGAGGAAAAGCAATGGTAGAAGCCCTTCTGATCATTAACGAAAAAGGACGGGGTTTTTTCATTGGTGAACGGTGACAGCCCCGCAAACTCGCGCCCCTGACGGCGCAATTTCACATGTTTGCCCACCACGTCCGAAGGCCGGACACGGGTTTTCAACTCTTCAAGAAAGGCTTCGCCGAAACGCACGGGACAATCCTAGAACGAATTTTGGGTGGGCGCGAGTCTACCGAACAGGTTTGGGTGTTTAGGCCGCACTCGGAACTGGGAACCCGCCTGCACGGCTGACCATGCCGGGCAGCGGTTTGTCCATAACCTCGGACAGCCAATGCGCCGTCTCGATAACGGCGTTTAGATCATAGCCCGTCTGAAAGCCCGCGCGTTCGAGCATATAAATCACGTCTTCTGCGGGCACATTCCCCGTCGCCTTCGGCGCGAATGGACAGCCGCCGATCCCGCCGATGGACACATCAATGGTTTTAACACCCGCTTGAATGGCCGCATGGACATTGGCGAGCCCCGTGTTGCGCGTATTATGAAAGTGCGCGCGCAGGGAAATTTGCGGCAGCTCGCGCGCGACACGCTCAAACATGGCGCTGACCTGCCACGGGTTCGCGACGCCAATGGTGTCGGCCAAAGCCACCTCCGTCAGTCCGGCATCGGCGAAACGGTGAACCATGCCGAGCACATCATCTTCGGATATTTCGCCTTCGAACGGACAGCCAAACGCTGTGGCGATAGTGACGTTGACCGCCCTTCCCGCCTGCCGCGTCTTCTCCGCCATCGCGCACGCCATTTCGACAGAGCTGTCGCGCGTCTGATTTTGGTTTTTCGTCGCGAAAATGTCGCTCGCGGCAGCCACGAGACCCAGCTCATGCACAGTCGTCTTCAGCGCGCGGTCCACACCGCGCTCATTCATAACAAGGCCAATATAGGTCACGTCCGTATCCAAAGGCAGACCCGCAATGACCGCCTCAGCATCGGCCATTTGCGGGACGTATTTTGGATGGGCAAAACTCGCCACTTCAATCCGTTTTGCGCCCGCCGCAATGGCCCGATCAATTAAAGCGAGCTTCTCTTCGGTTGAAAACAAGCGCGCTTCATTTTGGAGGCCGTCGCGGGCCGTAACGTCGAGAACTTCGATAGATGCCATGTTTGATGTCTTCAACATTTGGAGGGATTCGGGGACTATATGGTCATACCGCCGTCAATATCGATCCCGGTCCCCGTGATATAACTGGATTCGTCAGAGGCCAAAAAGGCCGCAAGCGCCGCGACTTCTGTGCTTTTCCCGTACCGTCTCAGAGCGGTCATCCGCCGCATACCGTCCGCGAAATCACCATCCGCCGGGTTCATATCTGTATCAATCGGACCGGGTTGAATCGCATTAACCCGTATCTTTCGATGCCCCAAATCCCGCGCCCAGCCCTTCACAAGACCCGTCACGGCCGCCTTGGATGACCCGTAAATGGCAACTCCCGGCATCGGGAATGTGTGAGAATTGATGCTGCTAATCACGATAATCGACGCCCCATCATTTAAATGCGGGATCGCCGCATGTGTGCCTGCATAAACGCCGTCCACATTCGTTTTATAGACCTCACGAAACGTGTCCAAGCCTGCCTCGGAAATCGGTGCCATACGCGCGATCCCGGCATTGTGGACAAGGATATCAATCCCGCCAGCTTCGACCGCTTTATCGATATAGGCTTTGACAGACGATGGATCAGACGCATCCGCCTTCACCGCCACAGCGGATCCCCCGTTTGCCTTAATGGCGGCCACCACCTCTTGGGCGGGGCCTTCGCTACTATTGTAGGTCAGCACCACATGCGCGCCATCAGCCGCGAGCCGTGTCGCAATCGCGGCACCAATCCCGCGCGATCCGCCGGTGACGATAGCAGTCTTATTTTTCAGATCATAGGTCATGCGATTTCCTTGTGAACGGAATGCCTAGCACAAAATTCGGAATTGGCGCTAGATTTGGAATTGTGAGCCGAGAGACGCGCTCCCGATATTCGTTTTTACAATGTATCTACAATGGCCGCGAGACCCGGCATTACGTCAAGGTCGTCATCGATGGGCGGTCGCGTCATGCCAAGTCGGACAATGACCGCGTTCTTAGACGGAATCACAATAACGCGCTGAACGTCGTGTCCGCCCATGAAATAGGCATCATTCGGTAACCCCGGAAGGCGCTGTCGACCATCCGGCAAGGGATTGTTAAGCCACCAATGCGCGCCGTAAAACGGCGCCTCGACGGGTAAAGACGGCGTTGTCGCATAAACGACCGTTCCGTCTGGCAAGATACGACGCCCGTTCCACACTCCATCGTCTAGATAGAGTTGGCCCAAACGCGCCCAGTCCCGCGGACTGGCATAGAGGTAGCTAGAGCCGATAAATGTCCCCCCCGCATCAGTTTCAAACACGGGTGTGCTCATTCCGAGCGGGCCGAAGAGATGTTTGTATGTCCATTCATGGTAGTTCTGCCCTGACGCTTCAATCGCGCGCCGAAGAACGGCTGAGAGAATATTGCTCGTCCCGCTGGAATAGGCCCAATGGGTCCCGGGGGAATATGCGAGCGGCGTTTTCGCCGCCGCGCGGCCCATATGGCGGCTGCCGAACAACATCCGCGTGACGTCCGATGTCGGATCCCCATAATCTTCCACGAAGTCTAAACCGTCTGCCATATGCAACAGATCGGCGACCCTGATGGCAGCACGCGGATCGTCGCCGGTCCAATTTGGCATGAGCGCGTTGTCAGACAGGGAGAGCAAACCCTGATTTACGGCTATCGCCGTCATGGCCTGTGTCACTGATTTGGCCATGGACCAGCTTTGCATCGGCACGTCAGGACCGAAACCGTCGGCGTAGTCTTCAGCCAAGATCACTCCGTCCTGAATAACGATGATGGCGCGAATATCGGCGGGAACGGCGCGGCCCGCATCAGACCGGGCCGCTTCGACAAGAGTTTGAATGTCATCTTCGATGGCAATGGGCCAAGATGATGGGGTGACGGCCGGACGCACCAACGCTTCCCCGACCGGACGACCGCCAATGGCGAGCGCGCACCCATAGCCCGTGCGGTGCACGGCTTTGACCCGTCCCAAGACACCAAAGACGCTCCCGCGAACCACGCCCTCGGACTGATCCACGCGAATATTGGCGCGAGAGACAATCGGGTGGATGCGGGCGAAATCGCGGTTGAGAACATCGTCGACATCCCGGCCCGCGATAAAGACTTCTGAACAGACGGCTTTAGTTTTGTAGCTTGTGGCCGATTTTAGGTAAGGATCTGCGAGATAGGCCACGACCACGGCCCCGCCAATGAGCAGTGCAAAAATGATAGCAATAATGAGACGTTTCATGTCGCTGTTATAAGGCGACGCCCCGTCCACGCAAACGCCAATGGCCAAACAAAAAAGGCCGCTCCGAAGAGCGGCCTTTCTAAATCTAATGTCGCACAGCCTATTCGGCAGCGTCGCCGTCGAGTTCCGCTGGAAATGCTTCCATTGGAGCCGCTGCGGCGCGTTCTGCGAGCAACTTTGTATCGCGTGTGTTCGCCAGTTTCTGGTAGCGACGCAGATTGCTGCCCGTACCGGCTGGGATCAAACGACCCACGATGACGTTCTCTTTCAGACCTTCAAGCATGTCTTCCTTACCCTGAACCGAGGCTTCCGTGAGGACGCGAGTCGTTTCTTGGAAGGACGCTGCCGAGATGAAGCTACGCGTTTGCAGCGACGCTTTGGTGATCCCGAGAAGGACAGGTTCGCCAATCGCAGGGCGGGCCTTCTTATTCTCAGCCAGAAGCTCCGCATTGCGCTCGTTAAATTCAACCTTATCGAGCTGTTCCGCGCGGATCATGGACGTGTCGCCCGGATCCGTGACTTCGACCTTCTGCAGCATTTGCCGGACAATCACTTCGATGTGCTTGTCGTTAATCGGCACGCCCTGCAGACGGTAAACGCCTTGCACTTCGTCCACGAGATACTCCGCCAGCGCCTCGACACCCATAACTTGCAGGATGTCGTGCGGGGCTGGATTACCATCAACGATGTAATCACCGCGTTTCACCATGTCGCCATCAGCCACGAGCATGTGTTTGCCCTTTGGCACGAGGAAACTGATTGACTCGCCGTCTTCAGTCTCAGGCAGGATCGAGATTTTACGCTTGTTTTTATAGTCGCGCGTAAATTCAATCTTCCCGTCCATCTGGGCAATAATCGCATCATCCTTAGGACGACGGGCTTCGAACAACTCGGCAACCCGTGGAAGACCACCGGTAATATCGCGCTGTGTTGCAGACCCTTTTGGAATACGCGCAAGCACTGTGCCCGGCTTGACTGTATCGCCGTCATTGACCGAGAGGATCGCCCCGACCGCGAGCATATAGCGCGCAATCCGGTTTTCGCTGAGCTCAACAGGTTCGCCGTTCTCACCTTCGATGACCGCAGCAGGCTGAATATCACCTGATTTGGAACTGGCACGCCAATCGATAATGACCTTGGACGAAATACCCGTATCTTCGTCGGTTTCTTCCTTCGCAGAGACCCCTTCGACCAGATCGAGCAAGCGCACAGTCCCTGCGACCTCAGAGAGGATTGGCATGGTGTACGGGTCCCAATCGGCGAGTTTCGTGCCGATATTGACCATCGCGCCATTATCCAGCGGCATCCGCGACCCGAAATCAACCTTGTGGATTTCGAGTGTTTTGCCTTCAGTATTGACGACTTCGAACTCAAGTTTGCGCGTGTTGACGATGAAGCCATTGTCAGTCTCAATGACGTCTTTTTCGTCATATTTGATCCGACCTTCATTGACCGCTTCGATCACGGATTTATCCGCAACAGAGGCTGTACCGCCAATGTGGAATGTCCGCATCGTCAGCTGCGTGCCCGGCTCACCAATGGACTGCGCCGCGATAACGCCGACGGCTTCACCCATGTTCACTTTCGTCCCGCGGGCCAGATCACGACCGTAACAGGTCGCACAAATACCCGTGATGGTTTCGCAAGTGAGTGGCGAACGCACGCGAATGTCGGCAGCGCCGCCTTCGTCAACGATCACCATCTTATCTTCATCGATATAGGTGTTGGCGGGGAACATAAGATCGCCCGTGCGTGGATCGTGCATGTCTTCCGATAGAACACGGCCCAAGATACGCTCACCCAGCGAGACAACGACGTCACCGCCATCAACAACAGGTTTGATCTCGATGCCCGCTTCAGTCCCGCAATCCTGCTCTGTGACGATACAGTCTTGCGCCACATCGACGAGACGACGGGTCAGGTAACCCGAGTTGGCTGTCTTCAACGCCGTATCCGCAAGACCCTTCCGGGCCCCGTGGGTGGAGTTAAAGTAGTCCATCACGGTGAGGCCTTCTTTAAAGTTGGCCGTAATCGGCGTTTCAATAATCTCGCCAGACGGCTTGGCCATCAGGCCCCGCATCCCAGCAAGCTGTTTCATCTGGTTCTTCGAACCCCGAGCACCAGACTCAGCCATCATAAAGATCGAGTTGATGATCTTCCGAGGCTTCGCCGCCTCGTCCATCATCGCATCCGCCACTTTGTCCGTACATTTGGACCAAGCGTCGACGACCTTGTTGTATTTCTCACCTTTGGTGATCAGACCGTCTGCATATTGCTGTTCGAAATCTTGCACCAATTCATGCGTTTCCGCGACGAGCGTATATTTCGTCTCAGGAATGATCATGTCATCCTTACCAAACGAAATACCCGCTTTGGCAGCTTCCGCAAAACCAAGCCCCATCATCTTATCCGCAAAGATCACCGTCGCCTTCTGACCGCCGTGGCGGTAGACGATATCGATCAGTTTGCCGATTTCCTTCTTCGTCAACTCTTTGTTGATGACGGAGAACGGAATGTTGTGATGACGCGGTAGGAATTCGCCCAGCTTCAAACGACCCGGTGTGGTTTCTGCCACTTCCATGGTCGTCGTGCCGTCTTCGTGCGTGACCGGGAAACGGCCTTTCACTTTGGCGTGCAAAGTCACAAACTTATTGTCCAAGGCCGCTTCGACTTCGGCGACATTGGCAAACATCATGCCTTCACCGGTTTCGCCGTCCCGCATGAGGGACATGTAGTAGAGACCGAGAACAATATCCTGCGACGGCACAATGATTGGCTTACCATTGGCGGGCGAAAGGATGTTGTTGGTGGACATCATTAACACGCGGGCTTCCAGCTGTGCTTCAATCGACAGCGGAACGTGAACGGCCATTTGGTCGCCATCAAAGTCAGCATTGAACGCCGCACAGACGAGCGGGTGCAGGCGGATCGCCTTGCCTTCCGTCAGTTTCGGCTCAAACGCTTGGATGCCCAAACGGTGCAATGTCGGCGCCCGGTTCAACAGAACAGGGTGCTCGCGAATGACTTCGTCAAGAATATCCCAAATTTCAGGACGTTCCTTCTCGACCAATTTCTTGGACTGTTTGACAGTGCCAGACAGGCCTTTGGCGTCGAGACGCGAATAGATGAACGGCTTGAACAGCTCGAGCGCCATCTTCTTCGGTAGACCACATTCGTGCAACTTCAGCTCAGGACCAACCACGATCACGGAACGGCCAGAATAGTCAACGCGCTTACCGAGCAAGTTTTGACGGAAGCGACCCTGCTTACCCTTGAGCATATCGGACATGGATTTCAGCGGACGCTTATTCGCGCCCGTGATGGTCCGGCCACGACGGCCATTGTCAAACAAGGCATCGACAGATTCTTGCAACATCCGCTTTTCGTTCCGGATGATAATGTCCGGCGCGCGCAGCTCAATCAGGCGTTTCAAGCGATTGTTACGGTTGATCACCCGACGATAGAGATCATTCAGGTCGGACGTCGCAAACCGGCCGCCATCCAATGGCACAAGCGGACGAAGCTCTGGCGGGATAACCGGAACGATGGTCAGAACCATCCACTCCGGACGGTTGCCAGACTTCTTGAAACTTTCCAACAATTTGAGGCGCTTGGACAGTTTCTTGAGTTTCAGCTCAGAACCTGTTTCCGTCATATCGAAACGCGTGCGTTCGATCTCGGCATCCAGATCAAGATCACCCAGCATTTCGCGAACGGCTTCCGCGCCGATACCGGCCGTGAAGCTATCTTCACCAAATTCGGCTTGGGCGTCGAGATATTCTTCCTCGGACAGGATCTGACGCTCATCCAAAGAGGTCAGGCCAGGCTCAGTGACAACATAGCTCTCAAAATAGAGCACGCGCTCCACTTCTTTCAGGGTCATGTTGAGCATGGTCGAAATCCGCGATGGCAGGGATTTCAGGAACCAAATGTGCGCAACAGGCGCTGCTAGTTCGATGTGACCCATGCGTTCACGACGAACGCGCGTGACCGTGACTTCAACGCCGCATTTTTCGCAAACGACGCCTTTATACTTCATGCGCTTATATTTGCCGCAGAGACATTCGTAATCTTTGACCGGACCAAAGATACGCGCACAAAACAGGCCGTCTTTCTCTGGTTTGAAAGTCCGGTAGTTAATGGTTTCTGGCTTCTTTATCTCACCAAATGACCAGCTGAGAATCTTCTCAGGCGATGCCAGGGAAATACGGATCCGGTCGAAGGATGGACCTTCTTGCGCCGGATTGAAGATGTTCATGACCTCTTGGTTCATGGGACGTCCTTTGTTTTGGGCTTAGCCATCCCGCGTCCGGGATAGTGGCGAGCCACTAGAAATAAAGTGCGCGCGCAGGGTGTGTGACCCCGCGCGCTGCAATACTAATTAGCCGTTTGTCAGCTCGATGTTCAGACCCAGAGAGCGGATTTCCTTGACGAGAACGTTAAAGCTCTCCGGAATACCGGCTTCGAAGCTGTCATCACCACGAACAATCGACTCATAGACTTTCGTCCGACCCGCGACATCATCCGATTTCACCGTCAGCATTTCCTGCAAGGTGTAAGCGGCGCCGTAAGCTTCCAAGGCCCAGACTTCCATCTCACCAAAGCGCTGACCACCGAACTGAGCTTTACCACCCAGCGGCTGCTGCGTGACAAGTGAGTATGGCCCAATGCTTCGCGCGTGGATTTTATCGTCCACCAAGTGGTGCAGTTTGAGCAGATACTTGTAGCCCACGGTGACCTGACGCGTGAATTGATCACCCGTCCGACCATCGTGCAACGTGACCTGACCAGAACTATGCAGGCCCGCTTTTTCAAGCATGGTGACGATATCCGGCTCACGTGCGCCATCAAAGACAGGCGTCGCAATTGGAACACCGCGTGTGACATTGCCCGCGAGCTCGACAATTTCATCATTCTTGCGTGGCAAGGTGATGTCATCGCCATAGGCGTGCTGAACAGCGTCGCGCAGAGCGCCGTGATTGCCGTCTTCTTTATACACTTCGAGCGCTTCGTTGATCATGTCGCCAATACCGGCACAGGCCCAACCGAGGTGCGTTTCCAGAATCTGACCAACGTTCATTCGCGATGGAACGCCGAGCGGGTTCAAAACGATATCAACGGCTTGGCCACTTGGCAGGAACGGCATGTCTTCGATCGGATTGATCTTAGAAATGACACCCTTGTTCCCGTGACGTCCGGCCATTTTATCACCCGGCTGAAGCTTACGCTTCACCGCAACGAAGACTTTGACCATCTTCATCACACCCGGAGGCAGATCATCACCGCGTTGCAGCTTGTCGACCTTGTCATCAAAGCGCGCATCAAGGCGAGCTTTTGATGTGTCATACTGTGACTTCAAGGCTTCCAATTCGCCAATGGCTTTTTCGTCATCGAGGCCAATCCGCCACCAATCAGAGCGCGGAACATCATTCAGCG
This sequence comes from Litorimonas sp., assembly GCA_051251645.1. Taxonomy (GTDB): domain Bacteria; phylum Pseudomonadota; class Alphaproteobacteria; order Caulobacterales; family Maricaulaceae; genus Litorimonas. Next base: position 1,527,880 of record JBPOEY010000001.1, read on the forward strand.
TCTCATCCGTGATCGGACCTTTTTTGAACCCGCGAGGACCAGAGACGGCGCTCTTACCCATCAGAACCGTGCGAACCGAATCGTACACAGAGCGTTCCAGAATGGTCAGCTCATCATCACGGTCTTTCCCGAGGCTTTCGATTTCCTCACGCTCGATTTGCATCGCGCGCTCGTCTTTCTCAACACCTTGGCGGTTAAACACACGGACTTCCACGACAGTACCAGAGGCACCCGGTGGGAGTTTCAACGATGTATCGCGAACATCAGAGGCTTTCTCACCAAAGATGGCGCGCAGAAGTTTTTCTTCTGGTGTCATCGGGCTTTCGCCTTTTGGTGTGACCTTACCGACGAGGATATCGCCCGCATGGACTTCCGCGCCAACGGCGACGATCCCGGCTTCATCCAAATTGCGCAGGCTCTCTTCGCCAACGTTTGGAATATCGCGGGTAATGTCTTCAGGGCCTAGCTTTGTATCCCGTGCCATGACCGAGAACTCTTCGATGTGAAGCGATGTATAAACATCGTCGCGCACGATACGCTCACTGATCAAGATCGAGTCTTCGAAGTTATAGCCATTCCACGGCATAAACGCGACAAGCACGTTTTTGCCGAGCGCCAATTCACCCAACTCTGTCGACGGACCATCGGCAATAATATCGCCAGATTTAACTTCATCGCCGACTTTAACCAACGGACGTTGGTTGATGCAGGTGGATTGGTTAGACCGCTGGAACTTCAGCAAGTTGTAGATATCGACGCCAGACTTGGAGAGATCTTTCTCTTTGTCAGCCCGAACCACGATGCGTTTCGCGTCAACCTGCTCGACGATCCCGTCGCGCTTGGCTGTTACAGTCGCACCTGAATCAACAGCCACAATGCCTTCCATGCCAGTCCCGACTAAAGGCGCTTCCGCCTTCAAGAGTGGCACAGCCTGACGCATCATGTTCGAACCCATCAAGGCCCGGTTCGCATCATCATTTTCCAAGAACGGGATCAAAGCCGCCGCAACAGACACGAGCTGTTTCGGAGATACGTCGATGAAATCGATTTCTTCACGCGACGCTTGAATGACTTCGCCATTCGCGCGGCAAGTCGTGAACTCATCCATCAATTCACCGTCTTCGGAGATTTTGGCATTGGCCTGCGCCACAATATAGCGAGCCTCTTCCATCGCGGACAGATACTGGACCTTATCCTGCAATTTGCCGTCCTTGACCTTGCGGTAAGGACTTTCGATGAAGCCATATTCGTTGACACGCGCATGGGTTGCCAATGAGTTGATCAGGCCGATGTTCGGGCCTTCCGGTGTCTCAATCGGGCAAATCCGACCATAGTGTGTTGGGTGGACATCGCGGACTTCGAAGCCTGCGCGTTCACGGGTCAAACCACCAGGGCCAAGCGCTGAGAGACGACGCTTATGCGTAATCTCTGACAGCGGATTGGTTTGGTCCATAAACTGCGACAGCTGCGAGGAGCCGAAGAATTCACGCACGACAGCGGCAGCCGGTTTCGCATTGATCAAATCATGCGGCATGACGGTCTCAATATCGACCGACTGCATCCGTTCTTTGATCGCACGTTCCATGCGCAGAAGACCAATACGGTATTGGTTCTGCATGAGTTCACCCACTGAGCGAACCCGGCGGTTACCAAGGTTATCAATATCATCTATCGCGCCGAAGCCGTCTTTGAGCTTCACGAGCGTATCGACAACAGCCAAGATGTCTTCTTTGCGTAGAACCCGCATTTCAGGTTCCGCATCCAGTTCCATCCGCAGGTTCATCTTGACCCGGCCAACAGCCGAGAGGTCATAACGTTCCTGATCGAAGAAGAGCGAGTTAAACAGATCTTCGGCGGCTTCTGCCGTCGGTGGCTCACCCGGACGCATGACGCGGTAGATATCAACTAGCGCGCCTTCGCGGCTATCGTTCTTATCCGCGGCCAATGTGTTACGAATGTAAGGACCAACATTGATGTGATCGATGTTCAGGACAGACAATTCACCAACGCCGGCTCCATTGATCTGCTCCATCGCGTCTTCGGAGAGCTCGTCGCCTGCTTCCGCATAGATTTGACCCGTTTCCATGTTGACGATGTCTTCAGCAACGAAACGCTCTGACATTTCAAAGTCAGAAATTAGAACGTGTTTCACGCCATCATCGGCAAGTTTCTTCGCGCCGCGTTTTGTCAGTTTACGACCCAATGGGGCGACAACTTCGCCCGTCGCCGCGTCAACCAGATCACGCTGGAGCTTGGCTCCGCGATATTCTTCTGGATCAAACGCGCGGGTCCAGCCGCCTTTTTTCGCTTCGCGTTTAAATTCGACAGCTTCGTAATATTCTTCGAGAATTTCTTCCCGCGTCATGCCGAGCGCATAAAGCACGGTCGTGGCAGGGAGTTTCCGGCGACGGTCAATCCGCGCAAACAGAATATCTTTGTGATCGAACTCAAAATCGAGCCAAGACCCACGATACGGAATGATCCGTGCGGAGAAGAGGAATTTACCAGAGCTGTGGGACTTGCCCTTGTCATGATCAAAGAACACGCCCGGTGAACGGTGCATTTGCGACACGATCACGCGCTCGGTGCCGTTCACAATGAACGTCCCTTTGTCAGTCATGAGCGGGATATCGCCCATATAGACATCTTGCTCTTTGATGTCTTTGACAGAACGCGCGCCTGTATCATCGTCGATGTCAAACACGACGAGACGCATTTTCACTTTCAGCGGAGCCGCGAAAGTGATGTCGCGTTGCTGGCATTCTTCTTCGTCGAACTTTGGCGGTTCGAAGACGAATGAGACATATTCCAGAACGGCGCGGTCAGAAAAGTCGCGCACGGGGAAGACAGAGTTGAAAACGCCGTTGATCCCCTGATCCTTCGCACGGTCGCCCGCATCGATATCTTTCTGGAGGAAGTGATCGTAGGAGCTTTTCTGCACCTCGATCAAATTAGGCATGGAAGCGGCTTCGGGAATACGCCCAAAGCTCTTACGGATACGTTTCTTGCCGGTAAAGGTCAGTGACATCAAAGACACCCTTCGTCAGTCGCGGCCAGACATTTTGGGCTGCAGCCCCAAAACGCCGGTCAAAATTAGTCCGGTTTTCGATTATCCTGACGACCGGACGCCAGTGTGGACGGGTGTTTCTCCTCCCCAGACCATCGGAGGTGTTCGTGAGCGCGCCCTGTTAAACAAGACGCGCCCGCGAACGAATAGGTCGAAACCTACTTAAGCTCGACAGAGGCGCCGGCAGCTTCCAGCTTTTCTTTAATGTCGTTTGCTTCAGCTTCAGGCACGCCTTCTTTGACGGCTTTAGGAGCTGATTCAACAAGCTCTTTCGCTTCTTTGAGGCCAAGACCTGTGATGGCGCGAACTTCCTTAATCACGGAAATCTTGTTGCCACCGAACGATGTCATAACAACATCGAAATCAGTCTTTTCTTCAGCCGCTTCAGCAGCGCCTGCTGGGCCAGCCATAACAGCCGCAGCTGCTGGCTCGATGCCGTACTCATCCTTAAGGATGTCGTTCAGCTCTTTAGCTTCGAGAATGGTCAGTTCGACCAGTTCTTTAGCAAGTTTTTTAACATCAGCCATGATGTAGTTCCTTGAGTTTATTGCCCCGACAAAAAGTGTTGTAAGGGCGGGTTGGTTCGAGTTTTGCGAGAATGTTGTCGTAAAGAGTTACGCTGCTGCCTTTTCCTCGATTGTCGCGATCGCGCCTGACAGGCTCCGACCGGGTGACATGAGGGCGGAAGTGATGTTCGTAGCTTGGCTCAGCAGACGCTGTGCGGCCATCGAAATCAACTCCTCGCGGGACGGCAGTTTGGACAAAGCATCGATTCCCGAAGGATCGAAGATTTCTTCACCCATGAACCCGCCGATGATCTTGAAAGCTTTCGAGTCTTTAGCAAACGCGACAGCCACTTTCGGAGCGCTGATCATGTCGTCAGCCCAGGCAATTGCCACAGGACCTTTGAACATTGTACCGGCGCCTTCAAAAGGCTGGTCTTTCATGGCGATCGTCGCCAGGCGGTTCTTTACAACGCGGATCGTTGCGCCTTGCTCTCTGAGCTTAGCACGCAGGTCCGTCATTTCCGCAACAGTCATGCCTGAAAATTCAGCCATAACCACGGATCCGGCGTCCGCGAAGATGCTTTTCAGCTCTTCGACAGCTGCCGCTTTTTGAGTGCGATCCATTTGCGGTCTCCGTTGTTGCGAGGCTCGGCATCATTGCCGAACCCCTCTGGGGTGCCCATTGCAACATCACTCAGGGAGCGATGAAGCAATGCGCGCTTCTCTGTCCCAAAGCTCGAACCCACTCGGCGCGGGGAAACCCCGCTTAGAATAGTTTGTCGCTCTGTCTGCGCTGGAATTATAGACCCATAGGGGCCCACCGGCGGTCTCGGACAGTCTATTTGGCGAGGAGAACCTCGCCAAAATTCTTAATTAGCCAATATCGGCCGCATTGATCTTAACGCCCGGGCCCATGGTTGAGCTCAGTGTGATACGCTTAATAAACGTGCCTTTTGCACCGGATGGACGCTCGCGTTGGATTTTCGACAGAAGAAAATTGACATTTTCTTCCAGCTTATCCGCATCAAAGCTGGCTTTACCAACGCCGGCATGGACGATCCCAGTTTTCTCGGCGCGATACTCGACTGCGCCGCCTTTGGAATCGCGAACCGCTTTGGCAACGTCCGGCGTGACAGTCCCGACTTTCGGATTTGGCATCATGCCTTTCGGGCCGAGGACTTTACCCAGACGACCGACAAGCGGCATCATATCTGGCGTGGCAATAACGCGATCAAACGGCATGTCGCCATTTTGAATCTGTTCGGCCAAGTCTTCTGCACCTACAATGTCAGCCCCAGCTTCGCGGGCTTCATCAGCCTTCGCGTCGCGAGCGAACACAGCGACGCGCACAGTGCGGCCTGTGCCATTTGGCAAGTTAGCCACACCACGAACCATTTGGTCAGCGTGACGGGGATCAACACCGAGGTTCAACGCGACTTCAATCGTCTCGTCGAATTTCGCCTTGGCATTCCCTTTAACCAACTCGACAGCCTCTTTGATGGTGTAGGCAGTTTCGCGGTCGAAGGTGGACATCGCCGCCTTCATACGTTTGCTTGATTTTGTCATGATCTACTCCGTCACCTCGTAACCCATCGACCGGGCAGAACCCTCGATGATCTTGGTGGCTTGATCCAGATCGTTTGCGGACAGATCAACCATCTTGGCTTCTGCGATTTCGCGACACTGAGCGCGCGTCACAGTTCCGCCGATTTCACTACCCGGAAGCTTGCCGCCGGACTTTTTGCCGGCTGCTTTTTTCAGATAATAACTGGCAGGTGCCGTTTTCGTCACGAATGAGAACGACTTATCGCCGTACACCGTGATGATTGTCGGCGTCGGAACGCCTTTTTCAAGGTCTTCGGTCTTAGCGTTAAACGCCTTGGCGAATTCCATGATGTTGACGCCGCGTTGACCCAATGCAGGGCCGAGCGGCGGAGATGGGTTCGCGGATGCCGCGGGGATTGTCAGCTTAATATAGCCGCTAATCTTCTTTGCCATTTTCCACTCCTATGGCGGTTGCGCTGAGCAGGATTGCCGTCGCGCGTGTGGAGACCGTGGTGCTGGGATCGACTGGACTTAGCCGCCCCTCCCACAGTCAATATTTGCAGATCGTGAGCGCTAGCTCTCTTTTTCAACCTGCGCATAATCGAGTTCAACAGGCGTACCTTGCCCGAAGATATTAATAAGAACCTTGAGGCGCGCGGCCTCTTCGTCGACACTTTCGACCGAGCCAGAGAAACTCTGGAACGGACCATCGACAACTTTAATCATTTCACCAATTTCGAAACTGATCGTTGGACGAGCCGCAACAGCGCCCTCTTCCTGCGATCCGATAATGCGCGCAACTTCCTTATCCGGAACAGGGCGCGGCTTTTTAGAGGTGCTGGACGCCCCCAAAAAGCCTGTCACTTTCGGCGAATTCGCGATGAGGTGATAAACCTCATCCGTTAGATCAACTTTGACCAGAACATATCCGGGAAAGAACTTGCGTTCGCTCTCGACCTTCCGGCCACGACGCACTTCGATCACGGTTTCCGTTGGAACCAAGACTTCCTCAAACAAATGAGACAGGCCTTTTTCCTCGGCGTCGCGCTCGAGCGTTTCTTTCACGCGCTTCTCGAAGTTCGAGTAGGCCTGAACGATATACCACTGTGCAGCCATTAAGAGACGCTCCCGAAATTCAAGACAAACGGCACAACAATGCCGATCAGGAAATCCACCGCAAAGAAAAAGATGCCCATAATGACAACCATGATCATCACGAGGATGGTTGTCTGGCGAGTTTCTTTCCAGCTCGGCCAGACAACCTTGCGGCCCTCTTGCTGAACTTGCGCCAAATAAGTCGCCGGTGACACCTTAGGCGGTGCTTTGGCGTCCTGCTTGGACGGAGCGGCTGTCTTGCCTTTCGCCATTAGGGCGTTCCCTTATTTAAACGGCGAAACGCGAAGGCCGAATCGACCTCCGCGACACCTGGGTCCGGACCCCTAGCGGCTCCGGATCGTGTTAGAAAGTGGCAGGGGCAGAAGGACTCGAACCCTCGACACTCGGATTTGGAATCCGATGCTCTACCAACTGAGCTATACCCCTACACTATTGGCCTTGGGCCTACTCCATGATTTTCGAAACGACGCCAGCGCCGACTGTGCGGCCGCCTTCGCGGATGGCGAAGCGGAGCTTCTCT
>JBPOEY010000010.1:0-35037 GCA_051251645.1 Litorimonas sp.
AATCTAATCCCTGACATCGCTGTCTCCTTGCTTCTAAAATTACCAAGCAAGGCGTCTACAAATCTAGGGGCTATTCACTCAGCGAGACAAAATAAGCCGCCATATCTTCGGCGCCTTTTTTGTGCTTGTAGGTCATTTTGGTTTTCGCACCGTCATCACCCGTGGCTTCGATCAGCCAGGCTTTTGGGTCAACGATGTAAGCGGTAAAGCTTTCTTCGTCCCAAACCGCGCCCGCTTCGCCTGCGGCAACAATGCTGTCGCCGTAGCGGAAACCTTCAACGGAACCGACAACGCGGCCAATCACGCCACCCAGATCAGGACCGGTTTTGCCGCCCTTTTGGAGGACCGTACCGTCAGCCGCAGTCACCGAGTGACAAGCTTTGCATTTTTTGAAATCCGCTTCGCCAGCAGCCGCATCACCCGCATGGGCAGTGGACGCCAAAAGTGGCAGAGCGCAAAGTGCAAGTACGAGAGTTTTCATGTGTGTGTCCCTTCGAAAAGTCTATGTCGGATCAAGTGATATAGGATTCAAGGCGTGCATCCTTGACTATACTCAAGAGGTCACGCGCCTCTTGCGCACTCTTTACCATGCTTAGGCCCGTGGATAAACCATCCGCAAGTGCGGCACTATGTGCAGACACGGAAAGTTGTTTGGCCCCACGCGGGCGCAGCGTCCCGTCGCGTGGATCAAGGATATGCCCCTGCCCGCCCGCTCCGTCCAAGACCGTGCCCATCAGTGCCGATGTGGCCAAAGCCCGATCGCGCAACACACGCGGCGCGGTTTCGCCCGCGATCGTCACGGGCCAACCTGCGCCGTTTTCAGCCACGCCAAGAGCTGTGATTTCACCCGTGTCGATCAACACATCGGTGATTCCCTCGGCGCGCAACAGATGCGCCACGCGGTCGGCGATATAGCCCTGCGCAATGCCGTTGAGCGTCAACGCCTGACCCGCATCCAGTTGCACCGCCGCACTGTCAAAGCGCACGCGGTCAAACCCGATCGACCCCGTAGCCACGGCCAAATCCGCCGCATCGGGCGCTTGGCCACGGGCGGCGGCCTGCGCCACAACCTGCCACAACGGCTGCACGGTTGGATCAAACCGCCCTTGGGTAATGTCATGCACGCGGCGCGCCACGGCCAGACAATCAAGCATCTCGAACGATGGCGCATCCAAACGCCCCGTCGCATTCAACCGCATCAAATCACTGTCGGCACGGTAGAGGCTGAACACCCCTTCGAGACGGGATATTTCCGCCTGTGCGCGCGCCGAGATTTGCGCGGCATCCGGATGATCGAGAATAATCTGCGCCTTGGCCCCGAGGGCGATTCCCTGCCACCGGTAACTCGCGGCAGAGGCGCCAAACGCGGCGCCCGTCAAACAGGCGGCGGAGGCGATGGTCAAAAAACGGCGACGTGAAAGCGTCATGGATCAGTTCCCTTTACTTTGGCCCAACGCATTTAACCGCGCGGCCATATCATCGGTCTCGTCCGCCATTTCGGCGGCGAGGGGTTCGGGGGCCGCAAGCGTATCCTCGGCCGTAATCATATCAAAGCCGCGCACTTCGCCGCCATGCTCGGCGGCAAATGTCCGCGCGGCGGCGTCACTGGCAAACGGGACGAACTCGGGGGCATCCATGCCGCCCATCACGTTCGATCCGATCACGTAAACCGCCTCGTCGGCACGGACCCATGCGCCCGGCTTGTCCCAGGTGCCCGATGTCATATCCTGCACATAGGTGGCCACAACCGCGTGACTTTGCTCGGGCATATGCAGATAGGCCACGGCGTCTTTGACCTGCGAAAAGAACAGCGGCGCAGGCATGCCGTCGAGGTGGATTTGACCCTTTGGCCCGTCATGTTCCAACAGCGCCATCTGGCAATAAAAGCCCGCCGATTCCGCCGTTACATCAACGGGATCTGGCAAGGCCGCGCTCTCTTCTTGGCACGCAGACAACAAGGCGGCGGCACATAAAGCAAGGGACAGACGAACGATCATGGTTGCACCTTTTGAAACGCGAGACGCGCAAACCCGAGCGCCAAGAGCGGCCAGACCAAAAGCGACGCAAGCGGCTTCCAGATTGCGATGGAATTGGCGGCCCCCGACAGGCCGGACACCGCGCCCACAGCGTCCGACGCCGCGAGGTTGAAAATGCGGAACGCATCGGCAGGATTGAGAACAAGCGCCCATGGGAACACTTGCGTGGTGAACGATCCGCCATCATCGGCAACAACGGCGGCCAACAGGCCCAGATCATAAAGCACGATCGCGATCAGCCATAGACCGATGGCCATGGCCGCAGCCCCCGAAGGACGCCGCGCAAGGCAGGACATGAAATAGCCGAGCGACAAGAACACCGCCCCCAACAAGACCGAAGTCCAGATCAAGCGCCACAGCGCAGGCAAGCCGTTCATGGCCATGCTGCCCCCCGACCAGAACGCGGCCAGCGCGGCCACACCGTAGCCCGCCACAACCGCCACCGTAACAACGGCCAGTTGTGCGGCCAGTTTGCCGATGAGCAATTCGGTGCGCGACAACGGGTAGGTCAGGTGCAGCGGCAAGGTGCCGCGCTCGACCTCGCCCGCGATGGCGTCGAACGAAATGAGCAAGGCAATCAGCGGCACCAGATAGACCGACAAAGACGTCAACGAAGCCACGGTTACAGAGAGCGGATCAACGGCCAAATCGCCCGACGGGGCCGATCCCGCCGCCGACAGGACAAGCGAGAACAACACCATCATGGCGACCGCAACGGCCACCCAACGGTTGCGCAGGGCAATGGCGAATTCGATACGGGCGGTGGAGAGAAAGCGGTTGAGCATCATGCGGCCTTCGAGCTGATATGAGCGTAAATATCGTCAAGTGACGGCGGATGAATGTCGAAGTCCTCGATCTGGTCGGCGGCGGCGGTGATCCGTCCGAGCACGTCGAGTTTTTGGGCCTGGGCGAAATCCATCACCCATTGGCCGTTGTGTTCTTTGGCCTCGGGGAAACGCACGGCCATATCGGCCCCCTGCCCCGCGCGTGGGCGCAACGAAACGGTGAGCGGCAAAGCGGCCTCCGTGCGCAAATCGCCCAAGGTGCCTTCGGTCACTTTGCGCCCCTTGGACAGGATCACGATCCGGTCCGTGCGGGCCTCGACTTCCGAGAGCGCGTGCGAGGACAGCAAAATCGCGGTCCCGTGCGCGGCCAACTCGTCGAGCAGCGCGTAGAATTCGCGGCGTGACACGGGATCAAGCCCCGATGTGGGCTCGTCGAGAATCATCAACCGCGGCGCGCCGATCAGCGCTTGGGCCAGACCCACACGTTGCCGCATCCCCTTGGAATAGGTGCCGATCCGGCGCCGCGCTGCATCGCCCAGACCCACGCGCTCCAACAGCTCTTCGGCCTTGGACACGGGTTCACCGCGCAGGCGCAGGAAATGGCGGATTTGCTCGCGTCCGGTGAGGGCCGGATGGAAGGCTGCGTTCTCGGGCAGGTATGCCGTCAACGCCCGCGCCACTGCCGATCCGGGCGCATGTCCGGCAATGGCGATCTCGCCACCGTCCGCAGGGATCAGGCCAAGCACAAGCTTCATCAAGGTGGATTTACCCGCCCCGTTGTGGCCCAACAGCGCCACGCGCTCGCCCGCCGACACCGACAAGGACACATCGTCCAAGGCGGTCTGCGCCCCGTAGCGTTTAGTGAGATGCGAGAGGGTCAAAATCGTCATCACGACCTCCGTTTACCCAAAGCGGTGTGCTTTGCGCCAAGAGTTGAAAGGGAAGCGGCACGTCACGCACAGGCGCCGAGGTCAGCGGATGGCTGTCCACGACACCGCCCGTTTGCGTGGCGGGAAACTGTTCTTGCGACCACCGCACAAGCTGCACAGCGGGCGCGCCAAGCAGCAGTTTCGCGGCCGGTTGCGACCATAGAATATGGTCCATTAAATCATTGGGGCGGTAGATGCTATCGGCCCGCGCATCACCATCAAGATCAAAGGCAGGGTGATCGGACCAATAGTTACCCGTCCCCTCGAACGACCATTCCACATCGCGCGTGCCCACGTATTTGACCTGCGTGCGATTGCCGACAAAGGCGTTCTTGGTAATGGTATTGCGCTCGGATCCGGCGGTGAAATGCACGCCGATGTCACAGCCCTGAAACGTGTTATCCGCCAACAGGTTCTGGTGCGAATTATAAACAAAGACGCATTTCTCCGTCCCGCCCGTCACCAGATTGGCAAAGATATCCGACTTGTTGGTAAAGTTGAGCATGACCCCGTGGTCACGGTCATTCACCGAAATATTATCCCGCGCCACGATCCGGTCCGAGTACATCATCGCAAACCCCAAATGGTTGCCGATCGACACATTCCCCGAAATCAGGCTGTCGTTGGTATACATATAATGGATGGCGAACCGCAGATCGCGCATCAGGTTGCCACGGTAGGTGTTATCGCGCGACGTGTTCGAAAAAATGCCGTCCCGCCCGTAGCGGATCTCATTATCCTCAACCACCGATCCCGGCGAATTCCAGACATAGACCCCGTTGCCGCGATCATTCATACGCGCCAGACGCAGACCCTCGATCCGGTTGCCTTTGACAAGCGCATCGTGCGCCCCGTGGATATCCACACCCACAAGGTTCTCTACAATATCGTTGTCGATCACCCGCGCGCGGGTGGCCTTTTTGGTCAGCTTGACCCCTGCATCAATGGTTTCATGGGACCGTCCCGATCCGGTCAGGGTCAACCCCGTGACCGTCACATCAGCGGCCTCGATGGTGATCACCGATCCTGTCCCCGATGCATCGATCACCGCCCCCGGCTCCCCCGTCAGAGAAAGCGGCACGGTAATAGTCAGCGGGCCGGCGTACCGCCCCGCTGTAAGAAAGATCTCGTCGCCCGCTGTCGCATTTGCCACAGCGGACGCGAGCGCCCCGTCACTCGGGTCCACCACCGTGCGCTGCGCAACCACAGGGGATGCGCAGAACACGGTCACTATGAAAAGAGCAACGAGACGGATCATCAGGCTTTAGGCTCGACGAACATACGGCCGCGCATTTCCATGTGCAGTGCGTGACAGAACCACTGGCAATAGTACCAGTGCACGCCAACCTGTGCCGCAACGAAGCTCACGGAGGCCGTCGCTTGTGGCGCGATTTCCATCGCAACGCCGTGGTTGCCCATTGTGAAGCCGTGCGTCAGATCATCGATGTCATCAAGGTTGGTCACATAAACAGTCACCTCGTTGCCTTGCTGAACGGTGAACTTTTCAATCGCAAAGTTCGGGGCTTGGCTCGACATATAGACGCGCACTTTGTTGCCATCGCGAATGATCGTGTCTTGGTAGTCATCAAGATCAACACCATCAGCTTCGGCTTGTTTGCGTGCTTCTGCCCACATCGGGTCATTCCGGTCCCAGACGGATTTCGGATTAACCTTGGACGGGTGAACCATGATCGCATCGTGGGGCTCGGCAAATGTCGGGCCATCGTGGATCAGGGTCAGCGTGTCACCGTCAATCTTAAACAGCTGCTCGTTCTCTGGCTTGAGCGGACCAACGTTCAAGAAGCGGTCTTTGGAGAACTTGTTCATCGTCAGGTAGTAATCTGCCGAAGCTTCCAAAGTTTCGCCCATTACGGTCGAGTTGTGACCGGGCTGGTAGTGCACATCTGATTTGGTGATGATCGGATCAACGTCCGCGCCGCCATAGGCTTGGACTGCTTTTTCGAGATCCCAAACCACGACCTGACTGTCGAGGAAGAGTGTCGTGTAGGCGCGGCCTTTGCCGTCAAACGCGGTGTGAAGTGGGCCAAGACCCAATTCTGGCTCTGCCACAACAGCGCTGCGCGGGTCGATGTCGCTTTCGAACAATGCGTCGAGTTTACGAACGTCGATAACCGATACGGTCGGTGACAATTTACCCGCGATGCACAGGTGGATCTTGTCAGGGGCCATGTTACAGCCGTGCGGGTTGTTTGGAACTGGGATGTAGCGGGTGTACTTTTTGTTTTGCCCTTTACGTCCGTCCAGAACCTTCACGCCATTCAACTCGATGAAATCACCGGCTTCGATGCCCGCTTCGATTTCTTTGATGTTGAAGACAACAACGTGGTCCATCTCTGCTTCCATCATCTCGGGAAGGGTCGTGCCCATTTCCGAGTTATAGGAGGTCGAGAAGGCGTATTTGCCATCGTAATCGCAATCGGTGTTGTCGAGGTTCCCCGTCACCATGACCTGCCACGCGACGGTCATTTCGTCGGCGTTGATCGCGGTGTAGAAGTTCACGTACTGCGATGGATCATCGAGGATCGTACCGTCGTTCACCATTGGCACTTCGTCTTCGCCGTTGGCGAATACGTAGTTGGTGCGTGGCCATTTTTGCGGACGCAGGCCGTGGATGGCTTTTGCGTTCGGGATCTCGATGATCTTGTCACATTTCATCACGTCGCCACGAACACGGGCCACACGGGTGTTGGCTTTGTCGTTCATGAACAAGAAACGGCCGTCATATTTGCCCTCGGTGAAGGACATGTGCGGGTGGTGCAAGTCGCCGTTTGGCGGGAACTCGTGACCGTTCGCGGCAAGGTATTCCTTGGTCTTGGGCAACAGGCCTTCGGTCAGGATTTTCTTGGATTCGTTGGTGATGCCCCAACCGGTTGCGGAGCAGGTGTTGAACACGGGAACGCGCATCAATTCACGCATGGACGGAATGCCCAAAATGCGCATTTCGCCACACTGGCCCGAGGACCAGAAGCCGTAGTATTCGTCAAGCTCGCCGGGGCCAGGAATGACGGAGTGGGCGTCTTGCGCCACAGCAGCGGTCGTAGATGCTGCTGTGATTGCCGCCGCACCGCCCAAAAGGCCGAGACGTCCGGACGCGCCGCCAACGAGCGCAGCGCCCGTGACGGTTGCGCCCATGAAACCGCGACGGCTCAGGCCGCCCTTGGGTTTAGTGTTCTCAATGTCAGACATGGGTTTTCCCTTCCCTATTTGCTGATATTCGGATGGTTTGCCAACGCGGCAGCCTTTGCGCCCGTAAGAATGGGAGCCGAGACCGCTGCGCGGCGTTTGAGTTGTTTGATCACCACAGGACACTTGTCCTCGGATTGGTAGAGCACCTGACAGTGCATGCAGTTAAGGCATTCGTTGGGGTTGATTTCCCCTGTCGGGTGGATGGCCTGAACCATGCACTCGTTGGCGCAGGTCTGGCACGGGCTGCCGCATTCTTTGTAGCGTTTGAGCCAGTCAAACATGCGCAGACGTGCGGGGATCGCAAGCGCTGCACCCAGCGGGCACAGGTAGCGACAGTAGAACCGCTCGACGAACAGACCCGCGATCAAAAGCGCCGCAGCATAGGCCACAAATGGCCACGCCCGCACGAATTTGAGAATGATCGCGGTTTTGAACGGTTCGACCTCGGCAAGGTGTTCGGCCTGCTCGATCGAGTAGAGCGAAACACCGAAAAGTCCGAGGAAAATCATATACTTGATTGGCCATAGCCGCTCGTGAAGCCCCCACGGCAGCGTCCACTGCGGGATGCCGATTTTGCGGGCGATCTGGTTGGTCAGCTCTTGTAGCGCGCCAAACGGGCACAGCCAGCCGCAATAGGCGCCACGCCCCCAGAACAGCAACGCCGTCGCCACCGAGAACCACAAGATAAAGGTCAGCGGATCGAGCAAGAACGCCTGCCAGCTAAAGCCGGAGGTCAACGCCCCGAACAGCGCCATCAGGTTCACAACCGACAACTGCGCATTGGCGTAAAAGCCCAAGAACACCAAAGTGACCGTCAGGAACGACATGCGGAACCAGTAGGTAAACCGCGCCGAACGTGTGACGTAGCTTTGGAAAAAGAACGCCGCGGTGAGCACGAACAACATCACGCCAAGCGCCGCGATCTGAACCGTCTTGTCGTCCCAGATCCGTTTCCACAGCGCGTTTTGCGCATCCATCTCGCTCGCATGGACCTCCGCCTCGATCGGCGCAGGGGCGACAACGGGCGTCAAATAGGCGGGCGGCAATTGGTAGCCGAGATCAAAGGTCAAAAACACCTTTTCGATCGCCGCCACATCGCGCTGCACCAAAAGCTGAAGCCGGAACGGCTTGGTCGGATCAAACCCCGACTCTGCCGGAATTTTAAACAGGTCTTTCTCGACGAACGCGGGCGCACCAGTGGCCGCAATATCGCCCATCCGTTGATGACCCCGATCGCGAAAACGCACCGACACATCGTCCTGGATCAACACGATCCGGTCGAAAATCCCGCCGCGCACATAGCCCGACCCCTTGAACGAATATAGCCCGCGACCGACCACCGCGATGGCGTGATCGCCCTCGTCCAACCACGCGGTCAGGTTGCCATATTCCGCATCGCCAAGGATCGCCTCGCCAATCGCAGGCACGGACACCAAGGCCACTTGCATGTCGATAAAGGTTGTCTCTGGTGCCTCGGTCAGCGCCCGTTTCGCGGCACGCGGATCGTCCATCTCCTCGAACGACGCATTGACCTGACCCACGTCCAAGGCCAAGCGACGCACAGTACCGTCGCCTTCCATCTCGGTCCAACTATCGGGGATCGCCGCATCCGCGTTGATGGTGAACTTCGGGCCGGTATCCTCTTCGGCGTGCAACCCGCCAAGGCCAAGGGCACGCGCCACTTTCAAACCTGAACGAATAACACTGTCGTCGATCACCATGATCGTCACGGTCGCACCGGAAATGATGTTGAGATCATGACCAGAGCCGCCCGCCGCCGCTTCCTCGACCAGACTCAACCCGATGTAATCCACCATCATCGCTTTGATCTTGGTATCGGGGATACCGATCAGAACAATCGGCTCGGAGTGTTTGACCAGATCAATGCCAAGGATCCGCGCGTCATCATCAACGGCCACCATCGTGTGAATGGGTTTGCCCGAATACCCCGTCGTGCCCACGAAATCGGAGGTGATGAACACATGCCCGATCTGCGCACCCTCTTTCAGCAAGGGCGCGACCGCGACATCCTCGCGAATGGGGCCAAACGCATCGGCACCGGGAACAAGATCATTGGGGGAGATTTTGGAGAGAAATTGCGCGAGGACCGGTTGGGCGGTCTGGGCGCGGGCTCCTCCCGTCAGGGAAACGACAATCAACGCCGCCGCTAAAAGCAAACAGGCGATATGCCGAACACGGGTCAGGAGCGAAAGAACAAAACGAGTGGGCATTTGTTATACCTTGCTTTTGGACGGGGGGCCACGGGACGGGTGCCCGACGCGCACGGCACGGGTCGGCAACGATGTCAGGGCCACGAAAACAGTCGCCTCACGCACCGCATCGGCGGACACATCCGCAAGCGCGGTCAATGTGGCGAGAGGGACAAGCGAACAGTCGGCGCAATGCGCACAGTCTGTTGTTGATGAGGGCGCGACCGCATTGCCATCCCGATCCAGTTGAACCGTCTCGGCACCGTCGGTCGCACAAATGACAATCTGCGTCATACCCGCACGCGCTACGGCGTGTGCGGTCCGTTTATACCCACCAATACCCGCACCGAGCACGAGGCCCAGAGCAAGAATCAAGATGAGAAAATTGTGCGTCAGACGTATCATGACTCACCTGTCGGGCATTCAACCCACCTCAGCCTTGATTTAAGTCAAACATAATTGGTGTTGTTTTTCGAATGTTTGCGCGGATATTTTCTCATGAACGCAATCGAATTACTGAATGTGACTAATTTGGTAGGAAATTCAAAGAGATAGAAAAAATGTAACTCGAATTTGTCAGACCTTTGGGCGCGGAAGCAAAGCGTCGCGCCGATTTTGCTGCCGCCACGGCAGCCTGATCCAACACCGGATGACCCGAACTTTGCGCGATGGAAACGGCGGCAAGCCCGCCGTTTGCGGCGACCGACAATTTGAGCTTCACCTGCCCCGTCGCGCCGTTCGCGGCCCGCGGGTAACGTTGGGCGCGTTGGATATTACGCCGGATCGTCGCGCCCCATTTGGACATCAACGACGCTGTTTGCGCTTTGGACACCGCGACGGTGCCCGTTCCCCCCTGCCCGCTTGGGGCTGCGGGTTTAACCGTGGCTTTGGCCGCGGGCGCGGATGGTGCCTTGATCGGTGCGGGTGTTGCTTTCGCTGTTGGCTGTACCACAGGTTTCGGTTTCGCGGGCTCAGGTTTTGGCGCAGACGCGCGCCGTTCAGGGCGTGGTTTGGGCGCTATCGCGGGCGGCGGTGTTTGCATCGGCAGGGCAATCTGTGGCGCTGGCGCCGTTTCGTCCAACATGGGGGGCGCGGGCGCCACAATGGGATCGGGAACCACGGGCGGCGAACCCTCGATGCGCGCCTTGGGTGAAGGGGTGTCGTCGGGCAGGTCAACGCCGAGCGCATCATCGTTTTGCGGTAGACGCTGTATCGGCGCGGATTGCGCGACCAGCGTCGGGGTTTCCCACGCCTCGATCATCTGTGTGTAACCATCTGGCGCAACGGTCACCTCACCCGCCATCGCGGGTGCTGCCGCGACAATCACCGTATCGGCGCGGATCATATGTGCAATTGCCGCCCCGTGCAGCCCCACGGCCATCAGGCCCGCAACCAAAAGGTCAAGACGCGATGTGAGCCAAATACTCATTTCTGCACCGTCACAAGGGCGATGTTTTCGACCCCGATTGCGCCCAATTGGCTTAAAAGCGCGGTCAGATCTCGGGCCGATGCGCCTTGGTCGGCCATGAGGTCAAGCGGACAGGCGACACAGGTCTGTGTCCACTGCGCAAGCGCATCCATCACCGCCGCCTCACCCGTCACCGCGTTGAACGCCAACGTTCCCGTGCGCGACAGATAAAGCGTGTCGGCATCACGTCGCGCAGCCTCGCTGTTGGCCTCTGGGGCTAAAATATCCATGGGGGGCGGTGGCACCAAACGCGCCGTCATCAAAAAGAAGATCAGCAAGAGAAACACGACATTGATCATCGGCACCAAACCGATATCCATGCGATCACGCTCTGGTCGGTTCAGTTTCACTCGCGCGCCTCCACCAAGGCGGCATTCGGAAATCCCGCGTCCGTAAAGTGGTCGAGCAGATCCACGAGCGTCTGGACCGAAACGCCCTGTGCTGCGCGGACCAAAATCGTGTCGGTCGGGGCCTCCATCAGCGTGGAAAGTTGCGCCGTTACCGCGTCGCGCGGCATGTTCACCCCGTTGAGCAAAAGCCCCTCTGGCGTGACGTCCACCAATCGCGGCGGCCCAACGTACGGGGTGTTAGAGATACTTTGAGGTGTCGCCCGAACCGTGAGTGTCGCCTCACGCGAGTACTGCGCGGCAAGCATGAAAAACACCAAAAGCAGGAACACCACATCAATCATCGGTGTAAGCGACGGGCGCAACCGCACCTTTCGGTATGATCCTGTGAGATGCATCGCGACCCTACCCTTCGGCGTGATTTGAGGCGATGAGGATGCGCGTGGCGCGGGCTTCAATTTCGCGGGTCATGCGTTCGGCGGTACTGTCAAATCCGGCCAAAGCCAAAGATGCAGGAATAGCCACCGCCATACCCGCCGCCGTGGTCAGCAAAGCTTCCCAGATCCCGCCCGCAAGAACCCCTGGATCGGCCTGATTGCCGGAGGTTTGCAACGCTTGGAACGCGGCGATCATGCCCAAAACCGTGCCCAAAAGACCCAAAAGCGGCGCAATGGCGGCAATCACCTCAAGGGCCCGCAATCCATGACGGACCTGCGCGACGCAATCGGTGGCCACCAGTTCTGCCTCCGCTTCGGCGTCATGGCGCGGGAGCCGTTTGACGGCATCATGTGCGGCCTGTTCGACCCGGGTCAGAACGGACTGACGAGAGGCGCGGATAGTCCATGCACCCAATCGAAACAGGTGCATCAGCTTCCAAATGATCAATGTCGCGGTTGCGAGTGACAGCAGCGCAATCGCAACCATCGCATAGCCACCTTTGTCGTAGATCATCGCATAAAGGGACATCACATCCATGGGTCGCTCCTCGGTATCGTCTTTGTGCCTGTCTGACGTTTTGGATGCAGATGCGCCTTGATCAAAGACAAGGTTTGCGAAACCGTGAGGTCAAAGTTCACAGCTGTGAACATCTACGCCGCGTCTTTTCGCATCAGGGCCATAATCATCGGACCGCAGGAAAATTCCCCGACCGCCGCTTTGGCACTCAGGCTGCGCAAATACCCACCGGGCGATCGAATGTCCGTGACGCGCTCAAGCATCGCAGCCAAAGCAATCGAGGCCTGAGCGGCACCCATATCGCGTTTGGCATTATTCCATGCCGAAGGTGAAATGCCCATCATCGGCCGAACGGTCTCGGCGGCGCGGACAAATTCGTGCCAATGCCTAATCGGACCGTCTGAATAGGTCTGCAATTCACCGCACGCTTGCAACACCATTGCGAGAGGTAAGTTGGGTAAAGGGCGATCCGGGGGCAGGGCGACATCACCCTCCACCTCGACAGCGGGTATACCGGCGTCCTCACCATCAGCTTGTCCGTCCTCAACCGGTTTAGGCGCAACGGATCCGCCTTTCGCATTTTCTAAGCGAAGTTCAAGATCATAAGAGTCTTTAATTGAATTCTGATAGTGCTGCTCATTACGGGCGTCATTGGTGCTCATATCTTCTGCATCACGGGGTTCAAGGGTGTCGCGTGCGCGGTCCAGTGCGACACGAAGCTCGGCCTCCATCGCCTCCAAATCCGACAGCGTCAACTTGCGGCGAAGGGCGCGGGCGGACAGCACCGCCAAATCACTGAACTGGCCCCAGATGGCAAGGTCAGGGCGCACGTCTTCGCCAAACTCGGTCAAAGAGGCCAGATCGCGACGCATCAGGCTCACAGTCTCGCGCAGACGCTTGTAGCGCTCGGCTTCGGCCCGCACGGCCTCGGCCGCCTCACAGATTTCGACAAAGCGCGTCACAAGCGGCGTAAGGTCAAACCCGAACGCCAGTTTCTCGTCGCCATAGTGGCGCGCGTAGCGTTTGCCATTGGGGCTATCACGCCGGATGATCATCCCCGCATGCACAAGCCGACCCAAATGGCGCCGCATGGTCGACGTGGGCATGCCGTTGAGGCGCTCACAGATGGATTTGTTGGACGGATGCACGATCAGAGCGGTGTCATTTGCGCCCAAAACCGTCGCCTGATGAAAACTGACAAGCGCCTGAAGCACGGTCATGTCACGATCGGTTAGGCAATAAACCTCGCGCGCGGCGGACAATTCGCGCAGCGCTTCCCATTTGTTGACGCCACTGGGCGGCAGCTCTTTGCTGCCATGCGCCTGATGTTTCAACATGACAGCATCTATGGGGTCTGTTCCGGCTGGGGGCGAAATCCTACGCTAAGGATTATTTAGCGCTTTTTCGACCATCTGTATTCGCCTGTGAGCAGGATATGCGCCCATCCGAGCGGGGATGTGTGCGCCAGAAGCTCTGGAGGTATAGGTAATCCAGCCTTTTTCCTTTGCTTCACGGCCTCACCGAGTTTGGCGGTGTTCCAGTATATGACGATTGCGGCGAGTAAATTGAGGCCTGCCATGCGGTAATGTTGGCCTTCGGTTGTTCGGTCGCGGATTTCACCCTGACGGCCAATACGTAGAGCATTTTTCAAGGCATGGTGGGATTCACCTTTATTCAGGCCAATCTGGGTGCGGCGTTGCATGTCGGCGTCCAGAACCCAGTCGATCATGAACAGGGTGCGCTCTACCCTGCCGATTTCGCGAAGGGCAGCGGCCAGGTCATTCTGGCGGGGATAGGACGCAAGTTTACGTAATATGTGGCTGGGGGCGATGGTGCCTGCGGTCATGGTTGCAGCGATCCGCAGAATATCCGGCCAGTTTGATGTGATCAGGCCTGCTCGAACTTTACCTCCAAGCAATCCGCGCAGTTCAGTTGGACTGTTGGCAGGGTCGAATACGTAAAGACGCTTTGAGGGCAAATCACGGATACGAGGAATGAACCGGTAACCCAAGATCGAAGTGACAGCGAACACATGATCGGTGAAACCGCCTGTGTCAGCATATTGCTCGCGGATGCGTTTGCCAGTTTCGTTCATTAGCAGGCCATCAAGAATATAGGGCGCTTCGCCGACTGAACCGCACCGAGTTTGCCGAAGGCTGATTTATCTTAGTTACGCGGCCATGTCTGATCTTTCCAGAGCTGCATAGAAGTTTGCCTCTGCTTCAGCTGGCGGGATATTCCCGATAGGCTCCAGCAGGCGGCGATTGTTGAACCAATCGACCCATTCCAGTGTGGCGTATTCAACGGTCTCAAAGCTGCGCCACGGGCCACGTCTGTGGATGACCTCAGCCTTGAACAATCCGTTGATCGTCTCGGCCAAGGCATTGTCATAGGAATCCCCGACGCTGCCGACTGACGGTGCAATCTTCGCCTCTGCCAGTCGTTCGGTGTATTTGATCGACAGATATTGCGATCCACGATCTGAGTGATGCACTAGTTGATCTTGCGCTGGCCTGCGTTGATGAATGGCCTGTTCCAAAGCATCCAGAACAAAGCCTGCATTGGCTGTGCGGCTTGCGCGCCAGCCAACGATGCGCCGCGCAAAAACATCTATGACGAAGGCGACGTAGACAAACCCCTGCCATGTGGCGACATATGTGAAGTCGCTAACCCAGAGGACGTTCGGCGCGGGAGCATGGAACTGCCGGTTCACACGATCCAGCGGACAGGGTAGCGCCTTGTCAGGTATCGTCGTTCTTGGTTTCTTGCCGCGAATGACGCCTTCGATGCCAATGTCCTTCATCAAACGTGCGACGGTGCAGCGTGCGATGTCAAAACCTTCTCGGCGCATCTGGTGCCAGACCTTCCGCACGCCATAGACCTTTAGGTTCTCCTCAAAGACCCGTTCGATCTCGGGTTTGAGTTGCTCATCACGTTTGGCGCGATCCGACAGGCGCGACGGATCGGCCAGCTTGGCCTTGTTGTCGTAGAATGTAGCTGGGGCAATCGGCAGAACCCTGCAAATTGGCTCGACCCCATGATCAGCACGGTGATCGTCAATGAAGCGGATCATTTCTTGAACGGGCGGTCGAGCTCCGCCTGTGCAAAATATGCGGACGCTTTGCGAAGGATCTCATTGGCTTGCTTCAGCTCGCGGTTTTCCCGTTCCAATGCCTTCATCTTCTCCGCCATCTCGGTTGTGATGCCGCCGCGCTGGCCAGTATCAACCTCGACCTTCTTGACCCATTCGTTCAGTGTTTGCGGCGCGCACCCGATCTTCGCAGAAATCGACAGGATCGCAGACCAGCGGCTCTCATGCTGCCCTTGATTGTCCAAAACCATGCGAACAGCTCGTTCGCGCACTTCGGGGGAATATTTGTTTGTTGTCTTGTTCATGATGCTCCATCCTACTCATGAGTTGGAGCCTCCGGCAAACTCGGTGCGGTTCAGTTTTTGCTGAACGAGGCGACTTTGAAATCGTTGGGGTGTTCAAGGAAACCGCATCCGGTACAAAGTCCAACCGTGCCGCTCGCAACCAAATCATGGATTTGGCACAGGCCCGAAGAATTGATGCTGTTCTCGTGACAGAACTTTCCCGATGGGGGCGTTCCACCCAGGACCTTTTGCAAACCTTGGAACAATTGGCCGGCTGGAACGTATCTATCAACGCGATGAGCGGTATGACCTTTGAGTTGAGCACGCCACACGGACGTATGATGGCCACTATGCTGGCGGGCATCGCCCAATTTGAACGTGATCTATTGAGTGATCTATTGAGCGAACGAGTGAAGTCCGGCCTAGCCGCAGCAAAAGCACGGGGCAAAAAACTCGGCCGTCAAAAAGGTCAGCGGCCAAAGTCAGACAGGCTAGCACCCAAGGTTCTAGAAATGATCAACGAAGGCCGAAGTTATCGCTGGATCGCGCGCGATCTGGCCATCAGCAAAAATACCGTCGGGGATATCGTGAAACGGCACAGGAAAAACCCTTAGCGTAGGATTTCGCCCCCAGCCGGAACAGCCCCCTGTTTTTCCCTCCAAAGCCGCCTCGAGGTGATCGCCGTTGGCCAGCGCTACCTTAACTAGCAACCAAGCATCATCTTCAGCGTCGCCCTCTGTCTTCATGTTCTCGCTAAGGTACGTGCTCAGCTCCCCCATGCTGGGAAGCCCATGAGGCATTGATGCTCCGCTGCCAAGGACGATTGTAGGGCAGCCATGAAAACAAGATTGGGATATCTTGGCGATTTCTTCTTCCGTCACGCGAGGCTAATTCCTAAAAGCTGAAAAGAATAAAATATATCCTTTGACTATATTCGTCTGCCCGAAAATAGGAAGTGAAACAATATCAGAGCCTCAACCTTAGATTGATCAATTTATCATTTGAGCCCGACCCGGCCAGATGAGAGAAAAATCATTAAAGAGTTGTTGGCGAACATCCCGGATGTCCTGGCTTTCGCACATTTGACATTGGGTTGCGGGTTCATCGAGATCCTCAAATCCGATGCAAACCCAGCCTTTTTTGGGGAACACCTTGTAGAGACCACGTTCCAAACGACGACATATCAGACCCCCTGCCCTTTAGACACGGGCAGTTTGATCAGATAGCCGCGCGCCAGCTTCTGTTTGATCAAATCGGTAAGGGCAGATTCAGCCTCGGTTTTTGTCGCGTACCAATCGTGGCGATGCCGCCCCCAAGTCCCAAAACGACCCCACTGCCGGTGGACGCCGTGTTGTTCGAAGAGGTCTTTGGTCAGCTCCACGGAATAGAACCGGTTCATATTAAGGGAGGGATCAAAACGGCGCATATCAATTTGCATCGACCTCCTCCTCGCTCATCGGAACATAGTCGACAGAGACCCGTTCAAGACGAGGTTCCTTTTGCTCAAGACCCCATCGGCGTTCCGTGTAGAACTCAAGTGCTTTCCGGGTTCTGGCCTCAAGCACATCTGCGGTGAACCCGAATTCAATACGGACCACGCGTTGTTGCGCCTCAGTCAATCTAGAATGCGGTTTGAGTTTCAGAATGGCCCAAGTGAACCAATCATCATCACGGGGTACTGAATCAACCGGTTTGGTTGCTTCAAATGAACGCTCTGGATCTATCCGCGCGGGGTGGAAATCACGAAAGGCCTTCCGCTCAAGGCACCAGGCACGCACATGTAGTCTCACCCCGTCGGAAGCGAACCGAACAGGCGCAATCCAGCGAGTCATAGGTTCTGGATCTCGCATCGATTGATAAACTATCCTCGTTGCCTCCTTCGCCCTGAAGGCACGGTAGAGCGGCCGTAGGACACGCAGGTCCTGAGTGCGTTGCAAATCTGGCAATTTATCGAATGCGGGAGATGGCGCGCTGGCCAAGAGTTGCTCCAGCTCCATCGAGGACGCCTTGCCACTGAGCCGTTCAAAGCTGTCATGGGCAAGGTATTGGCGCGACGACGCATCATAGTGCAGTGCATCATTTGACGCTTCGGCGAGGTAAGCGCGAAAATCGAGAGCGGCCTGCGCATTTGAAATACCAAAGCGCTTGATCAAGGAGGCACGAGTCGCTGCACCGTCCCAGAAAAACAGTCTGTCGAGGTATTCCAGGCGCGCACGTTGGGCATGTTTGAGGTCTTCGAAGGGCATGGGGGAAGGATATCTTGACTCCCCGCTATTGTCCATATAGTTTTTGCATGTGTAATAATTGACGGTGCGAAATGAGAATACTTCATACGGCAGATCTGCACTTAGGGCGGCAATTCATGGGCTTGAGCCTCGAGGAGGATCACGAGGTCATCCTCGACCAACTCCTTGAGACGCTTGTGGTCGAGAGCGCCGATGTTCTTGTGATCGCCGGGGACATTTTTGACCGTGCCTCGCCGCCCAATTCGTCGATCCGGCAGTTCAATCGCTTCCTCAAGCGCGTGGCAGAGGAGACCGAAGCCGCCGTGGTGATGATCTCTGGAAACCACGATTCTGGCGACCGGATCGAGGCAATGTCTGTCTTCTCCACCGCGTCGAGGGTGCTGGTGCGCGGAATCGCCGACGCGGTCGAGACTCCGCTTTTGCTGAGTGACGAGCATGGCGAGATCGCCTTTTCTGCGCTACCCTTTTCCTACGAATACGCAGCGCGGGAAGTGTTCGGGGATGAGGGTATCAGCACGCCAGCAGATGTCATCGCGGCCCAGATCTCCGCAGCAAGGGGTCAGGTGCCCGAAGGAGCGCGTTGGGTCGTAGTGGCTCATGCCTTCGTTGCAGGCGGCGCGGTCGGTGAGACCGAGCGCGCCCTGACACGGGTCGGCGGGATCGAAACTGTGCCTTCTGATGTCTTCGACGGGGCGGATTATGTGGCACTGGGGCATTTGCACAAGCCGCAGGAAGTAGGCGCGAGCCATATTCGGTATTCCGGCGCACCGCTCGCGTTCGGTTTTGACGAGGCGGGAAGTGAAAAATCCATGACTGTCGTCGATCTCAAAGCTGAAGGAGTCGAGATCCGTACCGTAGCGTTCCGTCCTATCCGGCAAGTGCGCTCGCTGACCGGAGCATTCTCGGATCTTTTGGCAGGAACACCGTCTGAAGACTTCATCCAGGCCAATCTGACGGATGAAAACCCTCTGATAGATCCGATGAAGCGGTTGCGCGCGACCTACCCCAATGCCTGCCACCTGGCCTACGACCGACAGGGTCGCGCCCCAGAGACCAAAATGCTTAGCGGTGGGCGAGCAGCGGTCACGCCGATAGATATGGTCGGTGATTTCATGAAGGTTGTTCGCGGCCGGGAGCCAAATACCGCCGAAGTAGCGATCGTCGCGGACAAGCTGCACGCAACAGCCTCCGGGGAGGAGCAGGCATGAGACCCATTCGCCTATCGCTTCAAGCCTTCGGGCCGTTCGCAACAACCGAGGTGGTGGATTTCCGCTCCGCGCTGGAGACAGGGCTGTTCGGAATCTACGGCCAAACAGGGGCTGGAAAGTCGACGTTGTTTTCGGCGATGTCCTTTGCGCTTTTCGGTGCACCAACCAAGACCGATCAGGAGCCACGTTCGCTGCGTTCGGATCACTCTGCGCCTGATCTACCTACAGAAGTTGAATTTGTCTTTGAACTGGGTGCCAAGACCTACCTGATCCGTCGTCGTCCGGCGCAAGAGCGTCCGAAGGCGCGAGGCGAAGGGACCACAGATGACGCCGCAGAAGCCTCGCTTTTCGACGTCACCGGGATCCCGGTGGACACGCTTGGCCCGAGCCAGCCAGGCCGTGTCATTGCTGAAAAGAAGGTCTCGGTAGTTGGAAAAGAGGTCGAGGCACTGCTGGGTTACGGGGCAGATCAGTTTCGACAGATCGTGCTCTTGCCGCAAGGCAAGTTCGAGACGTTCCTTGCTGCAAAAACTGATGCGCGGGTCGAGATATTACGAGATCTCTTCGACGTGAAGATCTATCGCGATCTCGCCGCCCGGCTGAAGGAAGAAGCCTCAGAGGCAGAACGAGCGTTGCGCGACCAGCGTGCACTCTATGTGGCCCGGCTTGAGGAACGCGGTTTCGAGAGCGCTGAGGCACTGGAGCTAGGAATTTCTGCGGCGGACGCTAAAGTAGCAGAGAAGCAGGGAATTCAGCAGATCGCAGAGACGGCGAACGAAGCCGCGCGCAAGGCTCTGACCGAAGGCGAACAGATCGAAAAGGCTTTTGCTGCCGTCGATACGGCGCGGAAGGCATTTGACAGCCTAGAAGCGAAAACGGGTGAGATTGATGCGCTGGCCAGGCGGGTAGAGGTAGTCAGCAATGCCTTGCAAGCACGTGATCTTGAGACGGCTTGGCACAATGCGGAACACGACGGACGACTTGCGGTGGATGCTGTTTCCAACGCTGAAGCGGAGCTCAATACCGCCAATGGGGCGAAGGAAGAAGCAGCGCAAAAATTGGTCGAGGTGCAGTCTGACGAGGAGCGACGGAAGCAGGTTCAGGCCGACCTGACAAAGTTGGAGGCGATTGAGAAGCAGGTCGGGCAGGCTGCGGAGCTACAGAAAGCGTTTGATAAGGCTGCGCAGGAAGAAGTCTCAGCGAAGAGGGCGATGACCGACGCCTTAGAGGCCCGCGAAAAGCTCCAAACTCAGCGTGATGCGACCGATCTGGCGCTTGAACAAGCGCGAAAGACTGAAGCGGCGCGGAGCAAGCTGACCGGTGAGCTGGCCGAGGTCGACCGCGAAAGGGTCAAGGCAGTGGTGCATGCAAAGGCGCAGGGGGCTGTCGCGGATGCGGAACGAAAGGTCGAAGCGGCATCGAGCGAGCTGGTGAGTAAGGCCGATGCGGCACAGGCTGCCGAGGCGACCCTGACTGATGCAGAAGCACGGCTTTCGCGCACGCAGGCGATCATTCTGGCCGAAAAGTTGACCGAAGGAGCGCCCTGCCCTGTCTGTGGTTCCCACGATCATCCTGCGCCGGCCCATGGCGCGCCCGAACAATCTGGTTTGACCGAAGCGTTTCGCGACGCGCAGGCTGAGGCGAGAACTGCAGCCGAGGCCCGGGTTCGAGCGGAAACCGAACTCGGCAATTGCCGAACGTGGCTTGATGAAAAGAAGCTGGCGCTCGACGAACAGGAACGGCCCGAGCGTACGGTGGCGGAACTCGAAGCTGAAATCACTCGGCTAGAAGGTGCCATCGCCACGCTTGGAGAAGCCGTCGATCTTGACGCGATGTCGCAGCATTTGGCCGATCTCAAACGGAAAGTGACCGAGGCCGAAGCTGCCGAGGCTACGGCGCGCACTACTTCAGGACAGGCTGAGACCACTCTTGCTGGCGCGCGCGCCAAGCGCGATACAGTGGTCGAGGCCCTGCCGGAAGGTCTGCGCACGCCCGAGGCGGTTGTCGCACGGCGGGATGCTTTGCAAAGCGAGCAAAAGCAACTCTCCGAGGCGCTGGAACTGGCAACGCAGAAGGACCGAGCGGCCAGCGAAGCGCTTACCCGTGCGCAAGAGCAACTTGAAGCAGCAAAGCGGGCGCGCGACGTGCAGGCGCAGCGCGTGGAAAAGGCGCTAGGGGATTTTGGCGCTCGGCTGGCCGATGTCGGGCTGGACAAAGCAGGATATGAGGCTTGCAAAGCGCATTTCCCGACCCTCGAAAGCGACCGAAAGACGGTGTCCGATCATCGTGAGGGCCTGATCGCAGCGCGCACGACATGGCAGAACGCTACGGCTGCTTGCGTGGATCGCGAGCGCCCGGACCTCGCCCCGCTTCAGCTGGCACTCGACAACGCTACCCAGGAGTTGAACGCCGCCAACGATGGGCTCTCTTCGTCCAGGACAGATGTATCGTCCCTGACCAACTTCAAGAAGTCGCTGGCCGAAGCCTTGGCCGAAACCGAGCGGCTTGAATCCGAAACCGGTCCACTTCGGGGGCTGGCCGATTTGGCCAATGGCAAGAACGATTTCAAGATGACGCTAGAGACCTTCGCGATTGGCGCCATGTTCGACCAGGTGCTCGAGGCGGCGAACATGAGGCTCGACCCTATGACACGCGGGCGCTACCGGTTTGCACGCGGGCTCGAGGCATTGGGTGGGCGCGGCAAGCGCGGGCTGGAAATCGAGGTCTTTGACATCAACACCGGCAAGGCGCGTCCAACGGCTACCCTTTCCGGTGGTGAAACATTCATCGCGGCACTGGCCCTGGCGCTTGGGCTCGCCGATGTGGTCGAGAGACTGTCTGGCAAAATTCGGATGGATACAATCTTCATCGACGAAGGCTTCGGTAGCCTCGACACCGAGAATGGGGCGGGCACGCTGGACCAAGTGATCCAGGTTCTTGCTGCGCTAACAGAGGGCAGTCGGGCCGTGGGTCTGATCTCGCATGTCGGACTAGTGCAGGAGGCCATACCACAAGGCTTCTACGTACGTTCGACCCTAAGCGGCAGTCGGGTCGAGGAAAGAAGAGGTCTGGGATGACGGACCGGTGGTATTATCGGAAAGCCCACACCCGCCGACTATCAACGGGGCGAACAGTCTTTGTCCGCGGCGGCTGGGCTCTTCTGGGCGATCGTGGAAGTGGGAAGGGCGCATCTCTCAGGCGAACTTGTCCTATATGCGGTGCACTGATCGTAAGCGTTGGCATGCCTAAAGGGGGCTGGGTTCATTTCGAGGGCGGAAAAGGCCTGACGCACATTAAACACCCTTGCCTGCATCTCGGTGAGGGCTTGAGTAGGCGACGCGACGAGGACACTCCAGATCTTTTTGGCGCGCTGCAATAGCTTCTTGATGGTCAGTTAAATGGCTCGGTCAAACCATTTTCATGGCACCCGAACTGAAATCGCGAAAACTGTAGCTGTACGTCAGGCCAAGTCTGAAATTCCGCTCTCTAGCTGTTCTGGCCTTTTCGCGACTGCCTAGAATTGAGAAGCAAAGGTTCTCACCAGTGCAGCTAGAACTCGGGGTTCCAGGCGGGATGAAATCGCATCCAGCTCCAACAATTCGCGAGTCAAATACGGGTGAAACTTCTCAGTCAGCAGATTTCCGGCGCCTGCAAATAGATCAACGTCTTCACCTTCCCCAATCCTCTTGAGAACTTCGGTTAGAGGCGGGGTTTCGTCCCCCCCTTCCACTTGAAGGAAGCCATCATATTGTTCGACAGAAAACCCAAACCCTCTCAGCGCAAGCGCCAAGGTTGTCGTTTTCATTGTCCCAACTCGTGTTGCGATGATTGTGGTTTCTTCGCCCAAATTGACAAGCGACGCGGTAGCAAACCCCATCTGCGCATAATTCAATCGCGCCTCCTCAAGCATTCCGAGCGCATTCGCGTCCATGTAGAGGGGCTTGGTATCAGCTTTCAACACATCGAACATGCGCGCGATGACATTGTCATGGATCTCGCCCGGGTCACCACCGAACACAGGCGGCACACCTGCTTTGGCGGGTTTGACCATGATAACTTTCTCACGATCATGAATTTCCTGAACCAACCAGCGGCGCCCTGAAAAGATCAGCATCATCCCGGGTGAAAGGATGTTGTCGATCGGCAATGTCCCAAGTTCCCGCCCGTTTGAAACCAACCTGTATTCTTCGGGCGTCTTGAACACCGCATAGAAGCTATAATGCTCGACTAGCCGCTCTCCGGTTTGGCCCAAGAGCAACAACCCGCCGTCCGTTTGCTCTATCAACGCCGTTTCAGGATGACCAAGTGCACGCAACACATCCGTGAACACCTCTGCATTGACTTGCCGGAACGGCCCTTCGCGGCAAAGTACGCTATATAGAATACTAGCTGGTGACCCTCGCCGTTGTGCGATCACTGAAAGGATTTGATGGACAAGTGTCGACAGATGCAGCGTTTGCGGCTTGGGTGGTTCACACCAGCCCTCCAACAACAGATCAATCATCGCAATCGAACGGATCAGGCCTAGTCTCAGACGATCCACAAAGCTGCTATCCGAAGAGAGCCTCGTTTCGACCGCGTATTGTCGAAGGATGGCTGGCTGGCCCTCCCGACGTCCTGAACGTCCCAATCTCTGCCGCAGGGCTGCGACAGTGAAGGGTGCGCCGATTTGGGCGACACAGGTCACATCGCCGATGTCGATGCCAAGCTCCAGTGTGGACGTGCAGACAGCAGTGGTTGGTTTGCTGTTATCTTTCAGGCGCCGTTCGACAAAATCGCGGTGATCGCGTGAAAGGCTGGCATGGTGCGGATAAAACTCTTGAGGAAGATGCTCTTGCTCGCACAGATTGCGCAGTCGGTCAGCGTAAATTTCAACACGTTGACGGGCACCGGCAAACACAAGATTGTCACTTCCCCGGAGATGCTCGAATAAGTGCGCTGCGACAGCGTCTGTAGCAGATGGGGTGTTGTCGTCTTCTCCACCGGAAAGATATCCACGCAGCTGAAGTTTCAGTTCCGCTTCTCCGCCCTCCGATTCGATCAATGTGACGTGTTCCGCCTTGTCAGGCCGCAGATAAGCGCGGGCGAGATCCATATCCCCAAGCGTCGCAGATAGTCCTATCCGGCGTATGGGCCTTTTGATTGCCAACTCAAGACGTGTTAGCAATGATCGCAATTGCACCCCGCGCTCACTATCGAGCACAGTGTGCAATTCATCGATCACCACAGCTCGGGTTGCACCGAACAGGCGCGCGATTTCCAGGCCCCGACGGACGAACAATGCCTCCAGAGACTCTGGAGTGATCAATAGAATTCCTTTGGGGTTTTTCATCGCGCGCGTTTTGACCAATTGCGACACATCGCCGTGCCACGGAACCACTGGAAGCTCAACCTCTTGGCAGATGCCTTCCAGCCGCCCCGCCTGATCGGTGATCAGCGCCTTGAGTGGTCCGATGTAGAGCACGTCGAACCCGCCGCTCTCTACCGGTGCATCCAGCACCTGAGAGATCAACGGAAAAAATGCGGCCTCGGTTTTACCACCGGCCGTCGATGCCGCGACGATGAGGTCGTTGTCACTTTCGTAAATAGTCCGAATCGCACGCGCCTGAATGTCGCGCAGCTCACGCCAACCCTGCTGTCTGATCCACTTCTGGACGGGGCGGGCAAGTTGGTCAAAGGCGCTGCTCATCCTCGAGGCTCAGAGCTTGAAGCTGATCAGATCGTCGTCACCACTCGGTTGAGCCCCAGTAGTTTCCTCTACTTCGCTCATATCCTCGCCTCGGTCTTCTGAGACGTCGATCTTTTCAATCAGGTCACTCCATTCAACACCTGGATTTTGCTCCAGCACGGACAGCAAGTTCACGAAAGCCGTGACCGTGTTGCGCGGGGTTCTGAAATAAGCCTCTCCAATCCGGTCAGAGCAATGGTTCATAAAGGCTTCCAGCGCTGTATCAGGCAAAGCCGTTTCATCGTCCTGCATCACGCGTCTGACATTAGCCAACAGCACAAACAGATCTTCCGGCGTCAGGCTGGCCAGCCGCACAACAGGGCCCGACAAATCAACCAACCCATCGCGGGCGAAGGTGTTTTCTGCCAACCGCGATTGCTGGGCTTCATAGCTATAAAGCCCACGGCGCGTGTTCATCAAGAACTCTGGCGTGCCTCCCATGAGAAACCCAAGGTTCTCGGCACTGCCCTGAAGTACGTCGTTCAGAATCCGAAGAATCTGCTCGTAGTTCGCATTGCGCGCTTGGGACGATGTCAGCTTGAACAGGTTCACCATTTCATCAAGGCCGACAAGTAGCCCTTTGTAACCCGCCTCGCACACAAATGCCGACATCAGCTTGAGATGATCGTAAACGCTCGCATCGTCGACAATCGTGCGCACGCCAAGTGCTTTGCGCGCATCCGTGCGGGTTGCGAACTCTCCCCTCAGCCAACGAAGTGCTGCCGACTTAAGTTCGTCATCCCCGTTTTCATGACCTTCCCAATACCGGCGAATGACCTCTGCAAATTCAAAACCGCCAGTGAGTTCTTCAAAATGGCCCAAGCGCTCGCGAATGATGGTGCCTGTAGGCACATCTTTTTCCTCGGCGTCTCGGTGCGCTTGGCTGACAAACCGCTCAACCACACTGGCCAAAGCACCACCATCTGGCTTTGTGCGCGTTGACAGGTTGCGCGCCATCTCTGCGTAGAGGCCGCGCGCTTGCCCACCTGTCGCGTGAATACGCCGGTCGGGTGCAAGATCAGCGAACATCACCACCAGCCCTTTTTCCAAAGCCACCAACCGGATCAGGTTCATAAAGAAGGTTTTGCCGGATCCATATTCACCGATAACAAAGCGGATAGCGGAGCCGCCGTCCGCGATGCGTTCCATGTCCTTCACAAGTTCTTCGATCTCGCGAACGCGTCCTACCTGAATATGACGCAGGCCCAGTTTTGGCACGACCCCCGCCCGCAAAGCCTGAACAATTGCATCGCGTTCACGTGGCTTCAATTTAGACATGACGCCCCTCTCCTTCTAATTTTTATTTTACCGCATCCGCAATTTCCGGAGACACGTCGTAACCATCATATTCATCCAACAAGGCTTCATCATGTGTCTCAAAGGCCCACTCGTTGACGGCCTCCAATGCACCTGACGGCATCAATCCATGCTTTCCACAAAGCTGCTCGAATGCGTCCTCGGTCCAGTTCTCTTGACCCACTAAATCCAACAGCAAAGCGCCATGTTTTGCATCTAGCCCGGTAAACAGCGTTGCACTCTTGGAGTCCCTGCCCTCTTCTGCTTCTTCCTCAGCCTCAAATATCTGCCCAAGGACAGAGGACACCCGCGCCGTATCTGATCTGATGGCCGCGATCCGAGATGCATCCAGCACTGGCCCGGCTGCCTTTTGTAGTTCAGGAATGGCCTCTCCAGAATTGCCAGGCTGGGCCGCACGAACCGTGCGTGGTGCGTCTGCAATCTCTCCGGCGTGAAGGTCGGAATACGCAAGTGACGGATCAAGGCCCAATGCCTTGTACACCTTTTCGATGCTGGCGACTTCTTCGGATTGGATGACACCATCGGCGTGTGCCGCACCCACCAAGGCCGCACGCATCGCCGTTTGGTCTTCCACACCAACATCTTTGAGTTTGCTGCGCAGCAGCGTCATGTCAGGCGGCACGGCAAGGAACCAAACCATGTTTGCCTGAAGCCGGTGCCTTTCCTGCTTACTCAGCCCCTCAACAGATGCAACTTGGGTCTCCAACGCTTTGCGTTCAGCTTCGGCGATACGCCCGTCAGCATGGGCAACAAACGAGGCAAGGGCCAACTCCATCAACGCGGTCTGATAGCTTGCCGAAACATCTTCCAGCTTTTAGATCTGCTCACCAAGATCAAATAAAACCACAGGCTCTTCCGGTTTCGGTGAACGCAGTGCGAAGCGAGGATCAGGTGCGAGCCCAAATCCAAGACGCGCCAAAGCATCTGCCGCCCCTGTTAGCTGTCGCTTGCCAATTTTCGTACTGCGCTGTCCTTCGAGCTTTTCGATCACGTCGGCCAGCGGAATAAGTCCGCCGCTCTGCATGATCCCCCTCGCCCACTCTTTCAGCGCTTCCATTTCTGTCGACGGGAACAGGGTCCACAAATCTAGTGGCAAAAGGGCGTGCGCCTCGATGCTTCCCTTGCCCTCGGGGTTTCGACCAAGATAACGGCTCAACTTATCAAGATCGTCTATGACTTCATCTGCGACTTCCTGTGCAATCTCGACCGGCTTTCGCAATCCGGAGATATCAGGAACGGGTTTGCCATCGGCTGTCGGATTGAGAGTTCCTTCAAACTCGCTTGAGGCTGCGCGATAGGTGGCTTTGAGGTGTTTGCGCGGCTTGCTGACCTTTAAGCCGTTGGGAAAACGATCCTCAAATCGGATTCTAAATAACGCCAGGAATTCATCACGGCACCGCGTTGCTGGCGTGCGCAAATGGCTTTCTGGATGGCACATCAACCAGCTCAGAACCCAGTCTGCGCTCAGGTTTTCTCCCTTATCAAGACGAGCGCCAATCGCATACTTCAGCGAAAAGGGAAGCTCCCAACCCCGGCGTTCAAAGATCGGCTCCAGCGCCTCAAACTCAGTTTCGGCAAGTGTCGCGATATCAAGAAATTCCCCCAAGTATCGCTTCACCGAATGGTTTTCGGGATAGACGGAAATCAATCTCAGAACTTCTGCGATGATATCCTTTGCATCAGCATTGGATTGATCGACGAAAAATCTCCGTTCCAACCCGTAAAAATACAAGAACATATAGCCCGGATCATAAGATGAGTCAGAACGGCCGCTTGCCAACCATTCAAGATAGGTCGCCCTGCTTCGTGCTGAAATATCAGAATACCCAGGCCAGTATGACATGCCCTCCCCTGCCCTATCGTCCCCTGTCCTCGCGACGGAGAGAGAAGGGTCGATGTAGGCCCTGCATTTGTCGCGATAGCCATGGTGATTAAGCAATGGCGGCGTGCCGACATAGACCATTCCGCCAATATCTCGCGCAGCAACACTCGCGGTCTCTGCCGCTGGTATCCAGCCATTTTTACGCGAATTAGTTTGCGGCTTGTGTGCTGTTGGCCGCGGGTTCTCATACCACTTCGCAATGGCCGAAAGTGCTGGTGCCGCAGACTGGCCGGCACGCACGATTTCCGCGTAGTCCTGTTTTGGTGGTTTGGGCGGCGCTGTCGACGATGATTGAATAGCATTCGCTTCGCGAGTTCTCTCTCGCTCACGTTCGATGCGTTTTTCGTGGGCACCTACGCGGGCCACTGGCTCGGATTGAGTTACTCTTGTGTTTGTGTTTTCCGCTGCAAGCACTTTGGCTTCCACTTTTCGGGATCGTCTCTTTTCTTGCCACCAGACCAAAACGATAGGTAACCCGAAGCCAAAGAGCATTTGACCGCCAACGGGCCAGCCTTGCAACACGGTCACTACGGCAATCATGCACAAAAAAAAATAGAGCGCGTAAAAAAATAGAACTCGAAAAAGCTTTAGTATTGATGACATTAACAAAACCCTCTTACGAATTACTTTAGTTTGTGAGGTTTTCGATGCAATCACTATCGCTAAAGTAGAAGCGCAAATCTCAGCGATTTTCAAGTACCGTTCGAAAATGTCTTCGGTTAGGTGCTCTCCTTCAAAAGAACTTCCGCGCTTGAGATATAACCATCTCAATGACCCGATTTACATGGGGTACCGAAGGCAGTGCAAATTTCCAACTTATCTGTCCAAGTGCCCAAACTAACAGGTCAATTAGCTCACTGGGAAAGAGAAGTTGACCATTGCATTCGATCCTCCATCAGTTTTGCGAACGGAACGATGTCGCCCCCAACACTCGCCGACTCCAAGGCAGACATATACGCTGCTCGATGCTCGACATCGATAACTGTCCACCGGTAGCCCCCGGATGCAAACATGGCGTTCATCAAGAAACGTGCCATGCGCCCGTTTCCGTCGGGATAGGGGTGGATGTAACCGAGTAGCCAGTGCCCAAGAACAGCGCGAACCGCTGCGGAATCTTCATTTTCGAGTCTTTTGAACAAGGTCTCCATACCGTCGGCAATGGCCTCCACGCGCGGCGGCGTGTGACGTGATCCCCGCAAATACACCGGATGATTTCGGTAGCCAGCCAATGCGCCAGCCTTAAGGATACCTGCCGTCACAGACGGCCGGAACAACTCTTCATACCAACTATCATGATCTTGTCTGGCCGCCTGCCCTGCCGACACCCCCGTTAGTATTCTTTCAATCGACGCCCGAACGGATTGAAAGGCTTGCCAGTAACCGCGGGCTGCAAGCGCATCGACATCCTTCTTGTGTTCCACATTTCCAAGAGGGTCGAAGGAGCCCTGCCGCACTTGCTCGATCAACTCTGTAGTGACGGAATAGCCTTCAATGGACAGTGAGTGATAGGCATCGTTGACGTAGATGTCGTCGATTACCGCCAGATAGGTATCTTTGTCGGCAGGCATACCTGGTTCGTCAGGAAATATGCCTAGAATGGCGTCGCGATGTGTGTCCCACGCGGCATTGATCCGAGCCGCAAGTGGCGAGCTGCCCACTTCGAGGGGCATCACGTGGGCACCATCCACGAACGGGTTCCTTTCCCGGACATCGTAGTCAGCGGCCTTCATCTTCTTGAGAATTATGTCGGCCTCACTGTCGCGCCCAACACGACGCAAGGCACCCGCAATCCGCCCTGCGGCCAAAACGTGCCCGCCGTCGAGCAATTTGACAAGCAAGGGACCTGTATTCCTCAAACCGCTCAAGACAATTTGCGCCTCCATTGCGTAGGAGCGGTAGAATGCTTCAGGGACGTTGATGAGTGCCGCTTCAACAGAGAGAATGAACAGCCCATCTTTTGTGACGATGTCGCTCTTCGGAGGCAGGTCCTTCTTGAGATCGTACAGAGACGTGTCGAACGGCAGCACCGTGTTGTTGCCAGACCCCTTGGGAGTCCAAACGATCACTTGCTTCGGAATGTGGGTGCTTTCGGCGTGCAAAAGTAAAGATTGCTCGGACGAGAAGCACCACTCCACGCCATAGCGTTCGTGGCAGTACCGACGACAGAAGTCCCAGAATGATGTGTACCAGAAGGTCGAGTCATGGGACTTGTCTTGTGGTCGAGTCACGATCAGCCAGCCCAAAATGACATCTGTTAGGAAACCATTTTTCTTGAGCCTCTCTCGGTGGGTCCGGCTAAGCTCACTGCTTCGAAGGACGTTACCATGCTCCGCTTGTCGCTCCTTGAGAAGCTCGAGCGAGGCTGCAAGTTTTTCATTTGGGGTAGCCATAATAAGAAGGTCACCTTCCTAAAGAAGTTGCCGGTACTTTACGCGCATTAAGAGCCGTACATTTAGACGTAAAGCGTGTCGTTTGTATACACGTTTTTCAAGCCGTGCAATCACACGTAAAGTTGGATGCGCATCTTGACGAGTTTTATTCTGATCCCGCATGGGACCCAGCAACTGAACAGAGCTAACTCATAAACGAGGACTCTCGGGGGAGCAGGTCAGAACCTCTGACGCCCCCCCGGCCCCACTCACAAAGACAAAAGATGTAGCGACACACCGCAAGATAAGACTTACGCTTTAAGTAGAAAAATACTCGGTGGTATATTGAGTTCTTCACGTGGCGGATCAAAAATCCAACTTTCGCGCACCTTACATGCGCGAAAGTTGGATCTTAATCTCGATTCAAGGCGACATCGCTATCTGCAACAGAGCCCAAGGCCACCAAGCCAATTTTGTGTCCGCGACAACAACTTCCAGAAATTCCTACGATCCAACCGATTCGAGCTATAGACATGTTTGCTATCAATTGCGACCATTTGCCCAAGTGCTACAACATGTTGCGATAATTTGTCAAAATCTCGACAAAATGTTTTTTTTCAACATGTTAACTAAGGTTCTTCAGTCATCACGGCTGAATAGAAGGGCCCTTTGCTACCGAAAGGGCCAAAAAATTGTTGCCTGGGGATAAGTTGCGTGTCATGAGTTCAATTGTCGCAAGCTGCCGTAAATCACGCAGTTTAGCGACGAAACACAGATGACCCACTAAGAGGTCGTGAGGGCAGCATGAATTCAAACGCAAATATCGCGCAAACCAGCTCTATCGCCGCATCTATTGCGTCGAACGCTGCCCGCCTGTCGGAAGCGCTTAACAACCATATGCGCAATAGCTTCCAGCCCGGCAGCCGAAAAGCGCTACGTAAGTTTCATCCCGCGGAAGTATCAGAGCTCACCGGCATCAGTATGTCGAACCTTCGAACGCGGCATCAGGAAGGTGATTTCCCTGATGTAGAGACGGATTCCAGAGGTCGCAGGCTCTATACCGCCCAAGAGATTGACCAAATCCGCCATGTGATGGCAAAGACCGGTCGGAATGGCGAAACATACCTTCCCGGACGGCGCGAGAACGATGCCCTTCAGGTTATTTCTATAGTGAACTTCAAAGGCGGATCCAGCAAGACAACCAGCGCCATTCACTTGGCTCAACGTTATGCGTTGCGAGGCTATCGAGTACTTGCGATCGACATGGACCCACAGGCGAGCTTGACCACGATGTTCGGGTTCCGTCCTGAGATCGAGTTTGCTGAGAGCGGCACCGTTTATGACGCGCTAAAATACGAAGACCCTGTGCCGCTGAGCCAAGTCATCCGAAAGACATATTTTCACAACCTTGACCTCGCTCCGGCAGGTCTCTTGCTATCCGAGTACGAGACCGAAACAGCGTATGCGCTTCAGCACAAGATCGACCCGCCATTCACACAACGCCTTGCGATCGCTCTCGACGAGGTCGAAGCAGACTACGATCTCGTCATCATCGATTGCCCGCCTCAACTTGGCTTCACAACAATGACAGCTTTGTTGGCGTCTACCGGCCTTCTAATCACGGTTGTTCCCAGCATGTTGGATGTTGCATCAATGGCGCAATTCCTTGAAATGGCTGGAGAAACTGTCCAAACTCTCGAAGAGGCGGCGGGGCCCATCGACTGGAATTTCCTTAAGTTCTTGATCGCTCGATATGAACCAACCGACGTACCACAGTCACAAATGGCGGGATTCTTGAGGTCTATTCTCTTGGATCAAGTGTTGACCACCCCGATGCTCAAATCCACAGCGATCTCAGACGCAGGAATGACGCAGCAAACCATCTATGAGCTGGATCCCTCGCAAGTCGTAAAGAAGACACTAACACGCATATTAGAGTCTGTTAATGGCGTCGCGGATGAGTTCGAAAAGACGATCCAGCAAGCTTGGGGAAGGGATAATGACTAATGGCCCGTAGAAACCTGTTCCAGCCCCCTCCCCCACCCGATGCGGCCAGCACTGCGGCACCAGCCGGAGAACAAAAGGCACGATTCCCGAATACCGGCGCAATGAGCGGCGTTAAATCCACTTTGAAGGATGTCGCGAGCAACGCGGTAAGAGACATCTCCGTTGATGTCATTGAAGAGAACGGCCCCAAGGACCGTCTCTCTTTCACCGATGCTGATGTTGTGACGCTAGCTGAGAGCATTAAGGCACACGGCCAACAAGTACCAATTATGGTGCGCCCTATCGCGGACAAACCCGGACACTACAAGATCGTCTATGGTCGCCGCAGGTTGCGGGCCTTACGATCGCTCGGCATCCCCGCGAAAGCACTTGTCAGGTCTCTTTCTGATGAAGAGGCTATTCTTGCCCAGGGACAAGAGAACACTCAGCGCTTGGATCCCAGCTTCATTGAAAAGGCGCTTTTCGCCACCGAGCTGGCTACAAGTGGCTACGAGCAAGCAATCATTCTGGATGCCCTCGCTGTGGACAAGCCAATGCTTTCGCGCATGACCAAAGTTGCACGGTCTATTCCTACGTCAGTCATCGAGAAGATCGGCTCCGCGCATGGCATTGGACGCAGACGTTGGGAAGAGTTGGCAGACCAGTCGCGCAGCGATAGCGTCGATCTTGAACAGGTCACCGCAACGCTTCAGTTTAATGCTGCCAAGAGCTCCGACGACCGCTTTGGCTTGGTCAGTGATGCCATTACTCAGGCGCTGAAATCTAAAGCCCCAGACAAACCAGCCGCCCCCCCTACCCTCTCCATCAAACTTAGTGATGGGACGGCTTTGGCTGAAGTAAAAGAAACGGCCCGTGCTTTGACATTCAAGCTGTCGAAGTCTGATGCCCCAGAATTTGCCCAGTGGATGCGTAAAAACGCAGAAGCAGAGCTTACGCGCCTCTATGAGGCGTGGCAGTCAGAGCAAAAGCTCTGACTGCTGTCGACCGAGCAGTAATACTTAAAAAAGGAGCGCGACCAACAACCCAAAAAAGAAAGAGCCCCCCAAGGTTTCCCTAGGAGAGCCCAATCTGTTCTTTGCACTTTCAGATTTACCAGCTTCTCCGCGCCAGTCAACAACAACCGATTCGGTTGACGAAGATTTGCGGCCTTTTTTCTGATTTTCAGAGATATCGGAGCCTTTCACATCAGGTTGTCGTGAAAAAACATGGCATTTATACAAGCAACTGCACCCACTGGGCTGCGGACCAGTGAAATATTGTCCGCGGACAATTCCATTCCAGAACGCCACATCGTTGTCGCAACGATCCGAAACGCGGCCCCGCGCCTCGGTCTCAGTTCATCGGTTATTTCGACATTGGACGCGATGCTTTCGTGCCTCGCCCCAAAGCGCAACCACCACACAGTGTTTGCATCAAACTCAACGCTCACGTTCCGGCGCAATGGCATCTCAGACAGAACAATCAGACGCCACGCAGCGACGCTTCAAGAAATTGGCCTGCTCGTTCGTCGTGACAGCCCCAATCGGAAACGGTTCACGAAACACAACAGCCATGCCGGCCAAGCCCTTCGCTTTGGCTTTGACCTCTCACCACTTTTCGATCGTCTGCATGAGATTGCTTCTATGGCCGCTGAAGTCATGAAGGAACGAGAGCAAATTGACTATCTGCGTGCCAAAATCCGCGCGGCAGCCAATGCAAGCCTGATCGACAACCCAAACGATGCGATGGCTCTGAACGTCTTTCGTGTCCTCCGTCGAAAATTGTCCCTTGAAGACTGCGAGAAAATCCTCTCAGCCCTGCCAATCAACGAAGTTAAAGCAGAATCAGCTGATGATGAAACTTCTAATATAACGACCACAATGACCGCCAGTGACGGTCAAAATGTCCGGCACCATCATAAGTCAAATAAAGAACATATTGATAAAGAGAACATCCCACAAAAAAGACAAACCACTCCTATGCCTTCAGATGCTCCAATCACAATACCAGAATTGCTATCGGCCTGCCCGGAAGCAGCCCAGTTTACGCTTAGAAGAATAGAGACTGTTCATGATGTCGTTGCTCACGCACGAACGCTGGCGCCTATGATAGGGATCAGCCCTCAAAACTACGAGGCAGCTCATGAACGACTGGGTGCGTTAAGAGCAGCGGCAACTGTTTGGGCCATCATGCAGTTCCATGACAAAATCAAAGCGGTTGGTGCGTATTTTAGGTCGATAACCACAGGATCAAAGAGTGAAGGTTTTAGCCCAGAGAGACTCATCCGGCGTTTGGCTTCAGCGCAAAAAAATGCAGTTTGATTTCAATATTGTCCGCGGACAATTTTCCAAGCCGCATCTTCGGCTTTGATGAACGGCCGCCCACTCAAAGGTAACATGAGGTGCCAAGTCTTACGCTCGATAGCTGCAAAGCTTTTATTGCGCTCAGAAGAAATGGGACAGCACCCACTGATCTATATACA
The DNA here is from genome assembly GCA_051251645.1 of Litorimonas sp. Taxonomy (GTDB): domain Bacteria; phylum Pseudomonadota; class Alphaproteobacteria; order Caulobacterales; family Maricaulaceae; genus Litorimonas. The sequence continues at coordinate 34,530 of JBPOEY010000010.1, forward strand.
ATTTACTACGAAGCGTTGCCGACACATTACGCACCATTTAGGCTCATTGCCTACCTCAATCGCCATTGAGCCTAATTCAACACTCTAAGATGGTAACCAAAACGCGCTTTTCGATTAAAATATATAATTATCAATGCGTTAGTTGAAAAATGCGTCATACTTCTCACAATAGTTCCCTGCAAAACAACTCGTTCGTGTTTTGAGTTGTTTTGCAGTCCACTAATACACATGCAACCTAGCATGACCCTAAAGTGAAAGTTTCCTTCTTGTTTTGGGACTGTCTAAAGGAACCCTTGTGGGGTGTTCCTGATCGGTCCGGGTCGGTTTCCGGCCTGTCTGTCCTGACAAGGAACCTCCCATGCAAACAGAAATATTGCGCGTACTGCGCACTGAAGCTCAGTCGTGGTGGCGGCATCGAGAGATTAGAAGAACTGAATAGCCCCTAGTTTCTTAGACGCCTTGCAGCTTCCGTTGTTGTTGCCTTTCAAAGTCTGCTGGTGACAACATC
>JBPOEY010000011.1:0-33742 GCA_051251645.1 Litorimonas sp.
GTGACGGTTGCGAGCCAGTTGTTGTCACCCATGCTCTCAAACAGTGCGAGGCGTGTCAGTGTCGCGGATGTTTCAAAAGAAGATATACCAACGGCTTTCAATCCAGTTGAGAACACAGCAGCAGCACCATCAAGAGAAGCGCCATAATCCTGATCTTTCATACGCAGCGCCAATTGGTGTGATCCGCCAAGAGCGACTTCGCCAAGATCAAGTGCTGTAGCAGCTGTGTTGTTGACGCGCAATTGCACCACAAGGTGTTCGTCGGCGATGCGCCACAAAATCGTCAAACGCGAATGCTGCTTGGCTGTAGGGCTTGCGAACCCGTCGAAGATGACAACATCTTCAGTAGCTGTTTCTGGAAGTGTGAACTCAAAATAGGCATCCCATTGACCAGATGGAAACGCTTCGAAGGGGCGCACTTCACGTACATCAAACTCAGGGACCAAGAGCGTCCCAGAACCGCTGGCAGACGTATTTTTAACCCCCACATAAGCTTGGTTCCCACTGGCCGTTGAAAGATAAGCAGGATCAGCGGGAACAGTGGCATCGGTTGAAGCAATACTCGTTGAGTTGACATTGTTGCCGCTAAAGTGCGTGGCGTAGGTGGTCCCTGAGAATGTAATAGAGTTCACAGTCGTGCCGCGCATAGCAGTCCCTGAGATCGCTAGACACAGACCAGCATATGTGCCGTCATCTGGCATGACTTTTTGTTTGGCATTTTCGAGTGACGTCCCGCCAGCCTCAAAGACCAATTGCCCGCCGTTGTCAGCAGACCAAGATATGACGGCATCTGTTGCTGCTGTATCCCAGTCAGAGACATCAGCATCAAAAAGTTGATTGGAAATCCCCGCAAACCGCTCACTCGCGACCCAAGGCGTCGCAGTGGCGAGAGCGCCGCCAACTGACGTAAGACCTGTTGAGGCCAATAGAGCCGCTTCGGTTCCAACAATCGCGCCATCTAGGATAAACCGTCCAACGGATGCATATTCAAACGCCGCAAGCTGACCTTGCGAGCCATAGATCGGCTCAACAAAACCAGACGGCATGTCGAATGTTACGTCGCCGCCATGATTGATAAGGGATTGACGCAACTGACTGACCAAAAGCAAAAGTTGCTGTTCTTCGCCTGATGCACGATATTCCTCCTGCATCACTTCGGATTTCTCGGCCTTACCAGCTGTTGGATCCAGCCCTTTATCAACCCAAACGGCCCCATCATACGCGTAGATGTGCTTATCTGATCGCATGTAGACGCGGACACCAGACAGAACTGAAAGGGCATCACGTTCCGTCGCGTCCTCAACAATATCGTCAAAGCGAGAGGCACTTACCGTCACATCTTTCGCTGCAAGTACGTCCGAAAGAGCCGTTTCACTTGCGCTGAGGGCCACCTCAGCGCCTTCCCGTGCGACCTGCGACAACCCGCTCTCGGTCTTGGACGCCTCAGCCCACCCTTCGGCCTCCCCAACAGATGCCACAAGCTTCGACAGGTCCGCGCTGGTGCCAAACAGCTCAGCTACGCCATCTTCGACTTTATAAAAATCAAACAGCCCATCCTCACTCTCAGACGGCACAGAAAAGACACCGCCGTCTGGCGTTGCCTCAAATCCTGAATCTACAGAGCCAAAGGCATTGCCTGCTGAGGCCAGTTCAAGCGCTTGCGAGAACAACGCCTTAAATCCGGCATTTACACCGTCCTCCAAGTCTTTAAGGCGTGCGATTTTTGGCCCGCCACCGGACACGGTGACGGAGAGTTGTGGTGCTGGCATATCTGCCTCCAATGATTAAGGATCTGTGGTTGCTGTGACGCTTGCCGTCAGTGCTGATGCGCTGGCGTAATCTCCGCGTGAACGGGCAAAATAAAAGCGCGTGGTTGAGGCAGCTAAGTCGATTTCTGTGACGCTCACGAGGGTATTTGGCGACGTGTAAATTGCCGAGCCAAGCAAGCTCGCAGCTGCGCCATTGTCCGTATCGGCGCCATAAAACTCGATCGCTTTAAAGTCAGCGTCATTGGGCGTGGTGAATGTGACCGTGATTTCACCAGCGCCGCCAATCGCCGCGCCATCAATTGGCAGATCAAGATCGAGCGCCACCACCGGTGTGATGCCGCTGATATCGACCCAATCAGAATGCGCGCCGGCCGCCAAAGCCCGCACGCGCAAATCATAGAGCTGGCCAGAAACACCCGTCAAATATCCAAAGACATTATCCGAGCCGTCACGCACTTCGCCGTCGATGTAGCCACCCGTGGTGTAATCGCCGCCATCTTGGCGATATTCCCATTCATAACTGGACACGCCCGTCGACAATGACGGAGCGACCGCGAACAAAATGCGCGGGATGATCGTGCCGCCAACGTCTTGATTGACCGCCTCGCCTGTTGTGATGCTGATCTCTCCGGGCGGCAAAATGCCCGTGCGCGTATCATCGTAGAATTCATCAAAGATGTCTTCTTCATCCGTAGCCGGCGTCCACGCATAGATGTCAGCTGAGTGTTTCGTCAAAGATGCAGGCAGCCGCATCGCCACCTCGCCGCTTTCCCCAATCGGATCGAGCCCCGGATGAATTGAGCCGATTTCATAAACCCCATCCAGCGCATCATAAGGGCTCGGCAAAGCAATCTCAGCCGTTGCCCCGCCGATCAAATCAAAGGCTTCAGGCGGCAGCGTGCCACCGATGATCTTTTCTTGCCGGCGCAACCGCAACCCTATGATTTTGCGCACCCGCATGGCTTGAGTGGCCGAGGCACAAAAGGGCAGATCCAATGTTTTGACCGCAGCCAAACCACCATCCGCCTCAAGTGCGCCAGGAATGTCCCAAGGTTGCAAATCTGCCGTCTGATACCCGCGCGAGGACGACAGATAGGACACCCGCAATTGGTTCACCAGCTGATCGCCCGGCACCATGTCTGGAAACTGGAAACCATCCCCCAAAAGGTAGTCCAACCGCACCGTTGGCGCGCGGTAGACACCCGAGGCATATCCCAATTTGCCACCCACACGAATGAAGTCCGCAGCCGCAGAGACCATCATTGGAATAAGCAAATCTTCGATCTCACCATCTGAGAACAGAATTGTTCCTGCGCAAGTGTACCGCGCCTCTTGACCTCCAGACTTGAGCGATATGATTTCATCACACTCAGAATCCGCATCAAAAAACGAGCTGTGCAGCTGATCAGACTGATATTGCCGGATCGGGTTTTGCGTCAAAGCATCGCGCACGCACAGCGGATGGGTCTCAGACCACGCCCAAGTTGTTTCATCGTCTTCAGACTGAGCTGCATCGCGCGGGTCATAAACCTTTGACCACTTGCCCTCGACCTCAACCAAAGGCGGCACTGACGGCCACCGCTCGGCGCGGCTCCCATTGCTCCCCGCTTTCAACCGCAGAAAAATAACCGTCAGACCACGCCACCCATCCGTGGTTTTCCAAAGATGTTCAGCAGTCTCAGAGACAAACGGAGCATCATCGGTAAAAGCCGCAGGCGGCGCAACTTGATCGCCGAGCCCCACCCATGCGGTCACATGGTTTTCAAAAGGGGACTCTGTCGCTGTGGCCCCAGATCCAGCAAAATCAAAGGCATCGCCTGTGAGTTTCACATGGCGCTTGTCGAGGTAGAGATCAAAATCAGAGAGATCCGACACACGCGAGTTTAAGATCCAAACACCGTAAATGAAGTTGCCTTTGATTGGCGTGCCCGCAGGCGTGCCTGTTGCGCGGCACTCGCCATAAACAAACCGATACGCAGGGCTTGTGGTCGCTTGCGCCAATTCCCGCCCCACATCTTGAGCCGATGGCGCACGCCCCATCAGCGCACTCGCCGCAAGGTTCAAAAGGTAAGATCCTGCGATTTTCAGAACAGCGCTAGAGACTGCCAACGCGCCCCCGTAGCCGATCCCCAAAGCCAATGCCCCACTCACGATCGATGCGCCAATGGCATTTACGGTCGCGACTATGAAGGGCATCGCCAAGCCCCCAAAACTTTAGAGCGCACAATGATCATGCCTGTCTCCGTCTTTGCGGCGTACTCGCCAGATTGAATGCAAATTGAAAGCGCGGCCCCAAGCGGGCCAGAGCTTTGGATCAAAACCAAATCACCCGCTTGAGGCGTCTCAGTTTCCTCGATGTCAAAAATAGAACGGCACCATGCCAGATATCCGCCGGCACGCTTTAAGATCAGACAGGCCTCAACCGAAGATGTGTATGCCTGGTCAAAACGCGCCAACGGATCCACGCCGTGCAATGCCTCAAAGACCACACAGGCAGCAGTGCAATCGCGCCCAGCCCGCCACTCGAACGGCTCGGACAAATGCGATCGTGCAACCCCGAACACGCGCGCTGGCGTGATCACCCTCGCCATATTACTCAGGCCTCATTACTCAGGCCACTGCTGTGCGTTGAACACGCGATTGATCGCATTTTGCACGTGACGCCCTGCAGTATCATTCGGATATTTGGACACTTGATCCTCATAGCCATGCGTGATCGAGGCCGAGGCCCGCGCACTTGGCCCAATGCCAAGCCCCAGAACCATATCATGCGACAGGTTTTCATCGGCGCGCGCCAAAGATCCCGTCCGGCTGTCAAAATAACCCGCGAAGAAATCCACGGGATCATCTCGCAAGATATTCCCCCCTGGCGTTGTGGTCGTGGCGAACCACACTTTGACCATTCGATTGCGGATCACCTTGCCACGCTCTGCCAAGATATCTTCGATCGAGGCGGCGACCTTGATCGACGCCTCAGATGTGGCCAAACCACCCGCTTCTTCCGGTGCCTGAAACTGCACCAGCCAAGACGATCCAAGCCACACCTCGCCATCCCAAACCAAATCGCCCGTGCCCGTGTGCAAACGCACCATGCCATCCGGCCAATCCGCCTCGATGAGCAACACCGGACAAAAATGTCCCGCCATCGTGGCCAGCATGTCAGGGGATGCGCCCCGCCTCAGCTCCATGGATCCACCACCGTAAACCCATCGGAATATTCATCCTCGAACACTTCGCGAAACTCCCATGCATATTCAAAATCAGAGCTCAGACCTTGCACCGATCGTGGCACATCAATGGTTTCAAACGTGATCACCTCAGCCTCGCCAATGCTGACAACACCAGATGCGGTAAACGCCTCTGCGCGATCTGTGCGCACCAGCGCCATGCCATCGGCATCAGAGCGCACAACAGACAAGCAATAGGCACTTTGAGGATCCGCATCGCCAACGCCGACCTTGATCACATCAGACGGCCGCGCAACCAAAGTGTTTGGCGGCAAGCCTGTGACCTCGAGCCCATGCCACATCCCGTCTGCCATCGGCACACCCTGCAGAGGATAGCTGCCATAAAACCAATCCAGATCGTCAGAATCCACGCTCCAAAGCAGATCATCATTGCCCGCCGACCACTCCAAAACCGTATTACTCAGGTCGAGATTGCCCCTCGCGCGAAACCACAACGTCGGCAAACACGTGACCCGCACCAATCGAGGCCTTCCACCCCAAAGGCGATTGAGCATCCGCACATATCCCGCGCCGGCCATATCTGGACCAATACCGCGCACACTGGCTGTGGCAACGCGGCGCGAGCGCAAAGCTGACGATGTGCGCGCCCGTCCACCAATCAAACCAACAGAGCGCGATTGCGGGTAAAGTTCAGCCAGTTCCCACTTGGTAATCCCAAATGGAGGCCATGCGATCACATCCGTCATGCTGGCTGACCAAACGATTTGGTGCTGCGCATTTTTGACGACACCACAGACACGGCTTGATCGACCGACTGGCTAGCCAAAACTTGAACACGCGCCATGATCTGCCCGCCATCCGTCAAAGTTAGATCGCTGCCAATCACGCGGACTTCTTGCGTGCCGCTGTTTGAGGCTACGGATTGCCCTTTGGTAAAATCAATAACGCCCTCATTGGGGTGCATCATCGCCAAGAAACCACCTTTGCCGTCCAGACCGCCCATGCGCGATCCAGATGGCGTTAGACCGCCCCCATCAAACGAAAGAAGGCCCCCCAAAAACTTTCCAAACCCACCAGAACCACTTTGGGAATTTCCCAGAGCGGACTGGCCAACACTCCACAATGAGTTGAATGCCTCATCAAACTTCGCGCTGGCCATTTTTTGCAGCAACCCGCCGATTGCATCCCCAAAAGATTTGGCCCCAAAGACCGCTTCCGAGAAGGCACCCCGCCAAGCATCACGCGTGGCATCAATCTTCTCCGTCAGTTTTTCAACCTTGGATGTCGCATCCGTCGCACCAGTCCCTGAGCTGCCAATGATCGCGGTATCTATTGTTTCGCCCAAATCTAAAGCGGCATCTGTCGCATCTCGCAAAGAGGTTTCGCCCTCATCCCCCACGTCAGCAACAGCATCCTTCAAACGCTGAACAGAGGCCAAGGGCAAGCTTGCCAAATTGCGCAAAGCATCTGCGGTATCATAATGGGATTGCGCCACATCTTTGGCGCTATTTGCAACATCACTCAGGGAGGCTGACCATGCCTTTGTTCCTTGTACATCGATCGTAATGTCTGATCCGACGATATCAGAAATTTTATTAATAGCTGGACCAACAAAGCCAATAAAGTCAGACCATTTATCTGCCAGATATGCGATACCACTGGCCCAAATACCTTTGATGCCACCAACGGTACCTCGAAAGTCCTCTTTGAACGCATGGGCTTGCAACTGCATGTTGCCCCAAACTTCGCCTGCCACGTCTTTCAAAACATTCATCGCGCCGCCAAAGCTGCCCGTTGCTCGTATAAGATCTGCAAAGATGCTAATCATGCCCTCCATCCAAGTGGCAACGCGCAAAATCAGGGCGGCCAACTTGTCAATAGTGACCGATAGATCTGCAACCCATCCATCCGCATCTTTGGCGCGCTTAAACGCCTCAAAGACCGCGTCGACAATGACCCCGAAGTCTTGGAAAATACTAATATAATGCCCAACTCTAGTACCGATGAAGTCTATGACCGTGGACAGTGCGCCACCAGATTTCAGCCCTTCAGTGAAGCCCGAGGCCATATCGCGCAGTGCTGGCGCGAAAGCCACGGCAATACGATTTCCCAGTGCTTCGGTGCCAAGTTTCATGCGGCTCATTGCATCATTGGCAACTTCGACTTTTGCAGCATCAACTTCCGAAAGCGACAGCCCTAAATCCACAACCTCTTTGCGCGCCGCACGAATGGCATCGCCACCCCCGGACATCAGCAAGGCCATGTCTTTGCTGCGCACGCCCATATCCATCAAAAACTGAGACGTCTGTGCAGAGGTGAACCCCAATGTTTTCATGCGATCGGCAATCGTCGCCACACGCTCATCGACATCCAATTTGGACAAGGTCTGCGCACTGAGCCCCACGCGCTCCAAAGCATCCGCAGATGCCCCTCCTTTCAAAGCAGCCTCCGCAAGTCGCGCGCTCATCATCTGTGCAGATTTATTCACTTCAGATGTCGACACCCCGGCATCACTTGCCGCCATTTGCAAAGACCGCAGCCCGTCAATTGTACCATCGACTGAGCGCGCCATTTTCGCCTGCCCATCCACAAAAGCCAAAGAGTTGCGCGTCATAACGCCCACACTGGCAGCGGCTGTCGCAGTAATGGCCGCAGCTGCCAAAGCCATGTTTCGCCCGACAGCTACAGCAAACTTCTTCGTCCGGCTTTGTGATTTATCCATACCCCGATTGAATTTTGTCGCATCCAATCCAAGCTGCGCTTTGAGCCGGCCAACTACACTCGACATTGCATCACCATCCTTTCTTGAATTTCTTGAGGTATTCGGCCTTGGTCATCGTGGGGTGTTTGGATGTGGCTGAGCGCAACGCGCCCTCCAAAGCTTCAGGTGGCAACTCAATCGGTGCGTCCCCCCGCAAATCCATGATGTATTTGCGCACTTCATCCGCATCATAGTTATGCGCCACCCAAATGGCCTCGGTTGCGCGGGCTTGCTTTATGTCTTCACGCTTTTTGGCAGCCATCATGCGCTGCACAAACAAACGCGGCGTGAGCCGCCAAAAGCTGTCCGCGTCAAACCCTGCGGTCATGTATTCTGAGTGCAGCGCAAGAATATCTATTCCTGCGCTGCTTCGCCTTCCCCCAGCGCATCTTCCGTGCTCCCATCTTGATCTGCGCCTTCAGACTTTGAATTGTCCTCGGAATCTGGGAAAGCCGCGCCGACTGCATTCATCAACGCGTTAGGGGCCACAGAAATGATACGCCCAGCGTCACGCAATGTGGCGTCTGGATGACTTTGCACCAGGCATGCCCAGATGAATTTACGCATGAGAGGCATCAATGTTGCCATACTCGGTGCATCTTCCGCGCCGCGTTGCTCAAGCTTTTCCAGAAACTCTGTCGCGTCTTGGCCCGTCTCCTCTTGGAAATCGATCATCGCGTTGAAATCACACAACAGCGTCCAATTGGCCCCATCGACAGTGACGTTGATGGCGCCGGTTTTAAGTGTCTTAGTCATGGCCACCCCCTAAGCGACGATTTTGGCTTGAACGGTAAAGGTCGACTTGGCCATCATAATCCCCTTTGGAGAAACGCCCGTTGGCACATAGCCATTCAGGTAGGCCACATATTCCACAGGATCCGCGCCGATGGCTGTGATCTCGAGAATGAAGGTTTCGCCACTGGCTTCCACCGCCGCCAAGGCAACATCCATGGCGCTTTTGGGAACGTAGTGATGCGACAAGGCCCAAACCGCGACCTTTTTCATATCCTTAATCGCCTCTTCGGTATCATCGGGAGAGGTCAGGCACGTCGCATCGAGGTTGTCACGCGTTTGATCTGGAAACTCAAACTCTCCGATACCGACGATTTGTGTCACCACGGGTGTTTCCCCGACTTTGATTTTGACGGTTGAGCCGTAGCCCCGAACCGCACCGCTGCTTGCTGACATGTTACCAGCCTCCTTAAGTGTTCAAGATTGAAAGATTGATCAGCCTCACGCTACTGCGCGACCGGATCCTCAAGTGATGTGATGACCGTGAACTGCAGGGACAACGTGCCAATACGGCTGCCCCCTTGTCCATCAACTGACGTGGTCGTGTTTTGCAAATCGCAGTCCACAGAAGCGGTTCCGAGCGCCGAGATAATCGCCACTTCAACGGCATCACTCAGCACATCCAATTCATCCTCAATGTCATCTCCCCCGAGGGTTTTGAGAACAACAACGAGATTGGTGCTGCGCATTGAGCTGGAATGGCTTTCGCGTTCTTTAGATTCACTCGGTGTGGCCACGCCAAAAACAGGCAGCGTGTCCGCATCGATGTTTTGAGACCACGCCGACATTGATTTGAACTCAGCCAAGGCCGACAGACCAACCAAAGCCGCAAGCGCCGCCGCACGGTATTCAGAGCGATAATGGGTCATTCTCGAAAAGCCTCAAGCTCGCAGACAATCATCGCATCACTTGCAGGCGAGCCGTTCGGCAAGCGGTTGATTACGCAATAAACATCGCTTGGATTGGCCACGCTAGAAACACGATCCCCACGCGCTATGTTTGGCAAAACAGTCTTAGGCACCTGAAGTGTCGGGTTCATGATCAAAATCGGATGACCATCGCCGCCCGCCACCTCAATTGGCCCTTCGCGCAAAGAGGCCTGCACTGTTGAAGGCTCCCCCTCAACAGGCTGGTAAAGCACCGGCGCACCAAAGGCCGCGTTCATAACGCCAGCCATGCCATCAAAAACCGATGTCATCAGGTCGACGTGAGAGCCGCAGGCGACGCCCCGTTCAGCCGCACGCTGCCAGTCGTATCCGCGCTCAACTGATCACTCAACGCGACACCGACGAAAAGATTGCCAGTGCCTGAGGTGGTCGTGCACGCCGTGCCATTCCAATAGAGCGCATCCCCAACGGCCCAGGCAGATCCCGTCGCCTTGGCAAGTGTGAACACGCCCGTCACCGTGATTTCCAATTCATCTCCGATCGCAGCATCATGCGCGGCAACACCGAACAAAACACCGACGCGCACGCCTGCGCCACTTGTGATCACAGCTGCTGCAACGATGGAAACCGTGTTGCCCGGTTGAAGGAAGTTTTTCATAGTCTTTTCCGTTCTTTATTCGAGAGAGTTAAAACGACAAAAGGGCGCCCGAAGGACCGCCCTTTTGTCAAATCGACATGTGATTTTTGATCTTATGCGCCGGGGTTTTTATAGCCGCCGCGATAATCAACAGCGCCCATACCAAAGTCATGCTCCAAAGACATCGCCATGCCTTGTTGGCCAAACGCTTCTTCGGTTCGCACACGTGGAGCCTCGGCCCCTTCAAGATACCCGTGCACCCAGCAAGACCCACCGGGGCGATCCGCACCAGCCAAAAGGTGCCATGCATTGCCTGTGATCTGTGCAGACACAATTGGCGTCAAACGGCCTGTGAAAGGATTCACATTCCCCGCCTCTTGTGGCTGAACGGTCGCCACCAACTGCTCGGCTTCGGTTTCTTTGTCTGGGCCGACAAGAATAATGGAAGGCGATAGGTTCAATTTCTTTTTGTCGATCGACATTTGCTTACGCATCGCCGCACGGCCTGCCCCAACGCTGGCCACAGTGATGGCTGCAGCTGTGCCGATGTTGTTGTGATCGGCATGGAAGACAGTTTTTCCATCTGACAACGTGGCCGACAGCGCAAAAGCATAGAATGTTTCTTCCTCAAAATCTGCAACGGACTGGCCGTAGTCAGACAACAACTCATCAATCGCCCCCAGCTCATCGTTGATCATCATTTGGCGGCTGATGCGCAACGCAACACCGTAGCTGTTCAAGACAGCGGTTTCGCGAGACTCGCCAAAGCTACCGTATTTGATTTCACCGTTCTGTCCGATCGGCTGTAACTTTGGAAAATCACCGGCACGCACCTGAGGATGTTCGCGGAAATCCGAAAAGTTGCGCTTGCGCGAGATCTGCTTAAATGTCGGCTCTGACAGCTGGTACCGTTCAAGCAAAACTTTGTTCAAAGCATTTTCAAAGATACCAGGGAAGTCAGATGTGGAATGGCTGGCATCCGCAAAGACTTGCAGCTTTTGACCAGAGTTGCGCATCGGGCCGCGATGATCGATGCACTGCGCCGCCATTTCAACCAAAGACATATCCATAAAGGGACGTGCGATGCTGGCGACAGTCCCTGCTCCCGTGATTTGCGCTGTGATCGCTTGCATCATACCGGTGCGGCGGGTTGTGCGTTCATCGCGGATAATACGAGCGGTTGGACCGCCATTGCGTCGTGAGGTCACGGGGCTCTCCTTGCTGCGGTTTGAGGTGATTTCGGCAACGGCTTGTGCCAACGTCAGCCCGCGATTGATGTAATCACGCGCTTCGGCATCGGGGCGATTGGTGGCGGCACAAATATCAAGAATTTGGACAGCAACAGGCGTGCTGTCATCACTTTGATCTTCATCATTCGCATCCGCATCATCGCCCGCAGATGCTTCGACGTCATCATTTAGCGCCACAGCATCATCTTCAGGTGTATCTGTTTGATCATCGGTTTGATCATCCGTTTGATCGTTGTCTTTAGACATAGTGCTCTCCTTGAGGTTTGGCGCGGGGGAACCGGCCATCATGGCCATGACGGCCTCTCTGCTTTGCTGTGCGGGAAATGCCCCGCCAGCAACGCGCAGCTCTTGTGGGGCATTGGCATAAACGCGGTAGTCAAACCGCGCGACAGCCGCCGCTTGTGTTTCGAGATCAGTGTGCGTGACAAAGCCCGCCTCTAAGGCGGCATCGCCATCAAAGAAGGTTTCCGCACGCATATAATCGCGCGCCTCTTCGACAGAAATCTTGGCGCGCGCGGCGTACACTTTGGCATAGGCGGTGCTGATAACACTCAGGCCTTTCGCGGCATTCAAGTGATCTTGCTCTGTGCCACGTCCCTCAACCCAAGGGCTGGCAGGGTCATGGATCATCAAAATCGCCCCCGTAGGCATGACGATTGTATCTCCAGCCATTGCAATCAGACTGGCAGCACTGGCGGCCACGCCATCAACCACGATTTCAACCGTATCAGGGTAATCGCTCAGCATTTGATAGATCGCCTGCCCCTCACTTGCGACACCGCCGCCAGAGTTGAGACGGACTGTTAAAGGCCCTTCACAATCAGCCAGAGATGCACGCACATCTTGAGCGGTGAAAAACTCTTCTTCGTCGAAAAAGGCCTGACCGACAGTCCCATAGAGATAGATTTTATGCGCCATTTTTGCTGTCCTTCGTTTCTGCTTCATCCTCAGGTGTATTGGGTTGAACGACACCAGCGCTGGAAACCGCAGCCGCATCGCTGTCAAACATCAGGCCAGCGGCCGCAGCGTTTTTGGCATCTTCGGATTGCTCTTCTAGCAACCGCTCCGGATCATGGCCGAGCTTGCGCACCACGCCTTGTCGGCTTTCAAATCCGGCACGCACCGCGGCATTGAGCGCAGGGATTTCACGAGCAGGATCGACCAACATCCGATGCGGAGGCACCCAATTGAATGAACAGGCCATGATTTGATGCATGTGTTCAGCATCACACAGCGCCCATTCTTCTTTGATCCAAGTGCCAATGGGGTTCATCATTTGCGGGATCAGCATCAGCCATTGCCAGCTCGACACATTTCGATCCATTTTCATTCGCCCCATCCGGCCAGACGAAAAGTTCACATTTAGCAAATCCCCAACAAATTCCTCATATGTGATGCCCAAACCTGCTGAGATCGACAAAAGCCCCTGCCGCATCACTTGGTCATAGCCACCGACATCCGGCGGATTGGCAAAGGTGATTTCCTCATCGCTCGCAATTTCTTGAATCAGCCCAGGACTAAGTGTCCCTCCGAGACCCTCAAGCTGAGTTTCGCCCTCTCCGCGTGCCGTGCTGCGCCTGTGAAACGCTGAGAAACACGCAGCCACCTTTTGGCGCATTTGCTGCGCATCTTGGTATTCGCCAAGATCTTGCAAGGCGAGTGTGATCGGCGCAAACCACGTCACACCCCGTTGCTGCCCAGGGCGATCTTGGCGAAAAATGTGCAATACGTCTGTTGCCGGCACGCGTTGGGATTTACTGTTCCACCCTACGCCTCGGAACCATTCAGCCCCTGGGTGCTCATCATACAAATGATACGCGGTCCGCTGGCCTGTTTTGTCGTATTCGATGCCATTGCGGATATAGCCGCCATCAGCAAAAGCCCGGTCCTGAAGGTCATCAAGATAGTCAGGCTCTATGACGCGCAGTCGCAGATTAAACGTCTTTTTCCCGCGCGGTGCATTCTTAAACTCGCGCATAATCAACACCTCGCCAGCATCAACAATGCTGTTCATGGCCAAGCGTTGAAGCCCGTAAAGATTTTGACGCCCAAGCGCATCAATGCAGGTCGTATCGATAAAGTCCTCGATGAGCTTAAGGCCGCGCTTGCGCAGATCCTCACTGCCCACCATCCCTTCGGGGCACGTTATCTTTGGGATAATCCCATCACCAACCGTGTTGTTGACGATGACTTGCTGACCACTGAGGGCAAACGGATTATTGCGCACCATATCGCGCGACACGAACGACATGCGCTCGCGCTTGGATCCTGCAGCATCTGCATCGGTGCCCCGTGAGCGCCATGAAGCCCCACGCCTGCCAACCGTTGCGGCATCATAGTGCATGATCGACAGTCTTGCCCGCGCACGATCTGCACCGATGCGCGGCGCGACCGCAGCGATTGCCCGATCTAGAAAGTTCATACCTTCAAGTTCCCTTGCTAAACGTCGGGAAATGCTGGCGCGCACGTGGCTTTGAAGCCAATGCGCGTTCCATGACGGCGATTTGTGTGTGCATTTCTTCCAGTGATCGATAGGTGATTTCTTCACCAACAGAATTGCGCAGTTTGGTGACGCCCTTGGCTGCCGCTGCCCGCAGATCATCCAGCTGTGTTTGTGTGTACTGTGTCAAAACCAGTTTTTCCTTGGGTTGATCCAATCAGATGACCCGCGTGATTTGCGGGCCCCATGCGTTTCAGAGTGCATTGGCGTTGGCGTTTCAAAAGTCTCAGGTTCAATCGGCTCAGGCGCGCCAGTCCAAACCGCCACCGGATTGGTCGCGGCAAGAACAGCCCAACTGGGTGGATGCTTCCAGTTGATCCGCTCACCCTTGATCCAGATGTGTTTGGCGCGCGCCATAACGAGGTGATCAAGGCTTTCATTTCGCACCATGCCAGGGCGCTTTTCCCACCCTTTGGTCGTGCGCCGCTCCGCCGTGAATTCCAGCAGTTCAGCTTCACTCATCCATTCCGCAATGGCGCAGTGATTTTGCCCTGCCTCGGTCAAACGCAAAGACGTGGCCACCGCATCTTTGATCCGGTCTGTTGCCATGTTCAGTGTCAAAATATCTTTGGCCACACGTCGCTTGCCGCTGGCACTTTCAGGCGCTTTCAACCAAACGCGATCTTGCATATTGGCCCCGGACCGACCTCGCGTGATAAACCAACGATCGTGTTGCCCTGCGCGTTTGCGCCCTCGATAAAAGGAATAAGCATTGTCAGTTGTCGCGCCGCCACCTTGTTGGTCCACGCTCAATGCGATTGCCTTTAAGGACCAATCACTGTCCTCAAGCGGCCAAGACATATCCCCCAGCGCAATCAGCACATCCCAATCTTCGGCCACTTCAAACGGCTTTAGGGTGCGCCCTTTTCCCGCAACGCCAACACCAGGCGCAGTTGCCGGCGGTGTATTCAGCTCAAATCTGTCGATCGGCTGGTGCCGGCCCATTTCGCCCCATGCCGTTGCTCCGACAGAAAAGTAGGTCCCTTGCACATCGACTTCGACGGTCACGTATTTGGTCCACGCCGGCGCAATCCCTTTTGGCACTTTATTCCCGCGCGCTTTGTCTTTGAGGCCTTGCAACGTGACCTCCATGTCAGAGGTCGCACCTCTCGGTTGATAGGGTCGCGCCTGCCCCGTGTTCATGGCCGTTTTCAGGCTCTCTTCGTCGCCCGTAAGTTTGAACTTTCGCACCGCGCTTTCATATTGCGTCACAAGCTCTTTCCAGCTTGAGAATGATGCCGCAGCCCCGTCCAACCAGTAACTCAGCAGATCCGCACGGCGCACTTTGCCACTGGCCAAGGACGCTGTTTTCCCGTCATCCGTTTCATGCAACCAGCTGCCATGTTCATTGAGCTCGCGTTTGAGCACATGTTCGAACACATTCGCGCAATGTGGGCACCGCATAACCGCAGCTTCGCCCTGCTCCACCGGATCAAGACTGTCTGGATAGACAAGCAGATCAAACGTTGGCTCAAACAAAACACCGCAGCATGGGCATGGCCAATACCAACGGCCCCGCGTGCCTTCTGGATACAAAGACAGCACGCCATATTTCACCGGCGGACAATCGTGTGGCGTTTGAGGTCGCCACGTCTCATCCGTCAACGGCGCGCCAGGACTGCTTTCCACAACGACCATGCCGCGCGACAGGAAAGATCGCGCCCGCGCCCGCATCAACGTATAGGCATCCCCTTCGCCATCAATGCTTTCAGGGAAGTGATCGTAATCCGTTCCCAACACCAAACGGATCGATGTCGAAGACAGTTTCGTAATCGTCGGCCAATCCAGCGTGAGTTGTGTGCCGCCCGAAAACAGCTTTTGGTACATGTTGTCAGCACCGCGCCCCGTTGCGAGGCGCTGTCTCAGCTCCGGACTGTTGCGAATTGTCGGCGCCAACTTATTGCGTTCGAATTCAGCGGCCGCATCCCGCGTCATCTGAAACAAAGCCACGCGCCCCGGATCACTCGCAATCGTATAGGCAATCGCAGCTTGCAGCATTTGCGTTTTACCCGATTGCGACGGGCCGCAAAATGCAAGGCCGCGGTACCGGCGCGAGGCAATCATATCGGTCGGCTCAACCATATATGGCGTCACATCGCGACGAAACGGTTGCCACTGGCCAGACACATTCACGCGCATATAACGCTCGGCAGCAGCTGTGACGCTGATTTGCTCAGCAGGTCTTAGCGATGGCAGCGCAATTTTAAGAGCTGATCTCGGATCCGTATAGGGTGGCAGTGGCTCATAGTCGTGACGCATATTCATGATCACCGCCCCCTTCAAATGGTCCACTGCCGTTGCACCTCAACATCTTCAACGTCGCGTTCACTCAGTTCCTTTTCCTCAATTATTTCACCCAAAGACGAGAGTAGATCTGCGCCAATCCGTTGCACTTTATCCACCTCGGCAGGCTTCAAAGACAATTCACGCTCAAGCACATCCGGCATCGCTTCGATCTTGTCTCTGACCATCGAAAATATGGACTCGATCATCTCAACAACATCATCCAGTTGCACCAGTTGCCGGCGCATATGCATGGCTTTGCTGTGCGCAATATCCGCCTGCGCCAGGGCCGCGCGTTCCTTTGCCGAAAGAGCCGCACGCGGATCCGAAACATCGAGACCTAAAAAGCTCGCTTGCAGCGCATTGATTTGATCTGCGCTGTGGGCGCGGCGTTGATGTTCTTCATGATCGCGTGCACATTTCCATGCCCAACAATGAGACAACCGCAGCACATAGGCTTTGCCGTTTTTACCCTCTTGAACAACAGGCATATTCTCAGAAGAGATCCACTTTGAAATGCTGTTGACCGATGTGTTCAATGCCGCTGCCATCTCTGACTGGTTCATGTCGGCATCGCTGACACCTTCCGGCAAAGGGTGCTTTTCGAGCAAAACAGCAAGGCCAGCATCAAGGTCGATCGACATCATTTTTGGAGCGTCATTGTCAGACTGGCCACGATCAGGGACATCTGGCACGTTCAGGTTCCTTTCACAGTGACAACCACAACAACAACCCATTCTCCAAGCGGCACGCCGAAAAAAAACGCGCACAAATCGGGGTGCGAATTACCCCTGTACGCGGCTTTATATGGAAGGACCCGCGCGTTTAGCTGCGGGCCATAACCTTGTGAAACGTGCGCTCAAAGTGAATAGGAAACCGTTTTTCAAAGACCTCTTCGGCCCCATCGTAAAAGCCAAGCCGAGGATCATACTTCGGCATCGCAGTCGTAAAGTTTAATATCTTGGTCAGGTTGCGCTTGGCGTCACGCTTCCAAACACCCGCCGACAGGTTTGATCCTGACCTCGGCACGAAATACCCGACGCGGCTCTTTCGTTTCGCCTTTGAAGCCACCGTGCTGTTGCTGCGCGCATCTCGTTGCGATTGAACCGCCGAGAGCACTTGATTGCGCTCGCCTGCGGACCACTTGCCATATGAAACCCGCTTGGCATCCTTGGTCGGAATAACGCCGTGAATTTGTCCGTCATACGCCAGCTTGGCAGACATCAAGGTCTCAAGCCCTGTTTGAGGCCGCACGCCGCCAGCTTCTTGGACTTTCAAAAAGTGACGTTTCCCAACCGAAGGCCGCTCTTTGACCTCTGCCAGCATTGTAGATTTCGTGGCCCGCCAAACCATAAACGCATTGAGCGCCCATGGCGTTGGATCATCGAACACGACCTTCATTCGGTCTTGGATATGTTCAAGCGCATCAGCCGCCGCATCATTCAATGCCCACATCGCAGCCATTGGCACATGCTCTTTTTGTGCTCGGCTCATACCGCGTGACAGATCAGACGCATCTACATTCATTGTAAACACAGCCACCTCCACCAATGTTAGAAAGCACCACAAACAAAAACGCCCAATCGTTTCCGATGGGCGCATTTATTGATGATGACCAAAGTCATAAGGCCAGCTTCCGCTATTTGTCCAGCGCGTCTCCTAAACTTTTTTTCACGCCCTCCGTGAAACCGTCCTCATGGAACGCCACTATGCGCCCCATTCCAGCCGTCCTACCCATGCGATCCAATGCAGCGCCCAACCCCTTGGACAAGATCAATACAGCCGCACTCAACGCACGTCCTTCGAGCTTCCAACCGTGTCGCCTCAACACTTCAGATAATGACAATTCCTCCAAGCATACCGCCTTGACCAACGCCCTATCCGTTATCACTGAACGCCCCATTCCAGCGCGCTCAGGATCCAACGCCACACCTTGACCAATCCTGCGCTCCATCGCGCGGATCGCGTCACCTTCATCCACAAAGGCGTCGATCCACTCACCACCACCAGCACCGCCACCACCCGATGGCGCGGCCTCCAACGATGCACACCGCATCCCGCCCGCTGCATGACGCTCGACCATAAACCTATAGGCTCGCGCCGTTGATAGCTGTGATGGCGTGAACCTTTGCTTTCCGCGTGCTGCCATCACATCAAACACGTCCGCGATATGCGCTGTCCTGCGCCCGCGCCAACCTGAACGCTTTGCCTCGAACTCACCCTCTCCCTTCGGATAAGACGCCATCATCACCTCAACACGCAATGCACCCCGTGCTGGCGCGTCTTTCGGCGCTGGCCCACAATCCTCAGGGAACTTCCCCGCATCCTTCACCAAGGCCACGCGCTCACCATCGGTCAACTCACGACCAGACTTTTGCGCCTTCGATTGTGGCCCCGCCAATATTCGATCGAGTCTGTCATGCTTCATTTCGCTGCCCTCTTATCGATACCGGATTGAATGATCTGCCTTGCCTCATCTTGGCCACGCGTATACGCCGCCCGCCATCCGGCATCGCCATCACGCGCCACGCCACGCGCCGCACGATCATCAACCACCTTCATGTTCCGCTGATTATCTTTCGCTCTTTGCGCCAACTGGCCCTTCACAAAGTCACCTTGCGGCACCGGCTTCATCTTGCGCATGTCCAACAACAATTCGGCGTGCCAGCCATCCCGCAAAGCCTCCTCACCAAGACGCGACATCAACACACTCATGGCGTACTCATTGTGTTTTGCAGGCGCAGGCTCCATCGCCCACGCTTGGCTTCGGATCGTGTTGATCCTTGGCCAGACCTGCTTTTCGCCCGCCAACCGGATCAGGTACTTGCCCAAGCCTTTAAGCCCCAAATCGCTCATGTAAGCGCACTCATCCGCGACCTTGGTCAAAAACGCCTTATGGTCATCAACCGTCACACGCGCGGGCCGCACCATGCCGCCAGCCTCAAGCGGGTCGATAAACAAAGCTCGAACGCGGGCACGTCCCATCAATGGCTCATTACTCATCACTTACCCTTTCTCTGCAATATCCAAACTTATCCACAGCCACCCAACGTTTCGGTGTGCGATCTGTTTTTTTCTTTTCTTTATATTCTCATTTCTTTTCCTTTCAGCGGTCACAGAATTTGGACAAAAAAAGGGAAAAGTGAGTGAAATCAGGGTCAAAACCCGTGAAATTCCGTGATTATTCTGTGATATTCTGTGACAATCACGGAATATTCTGTAACCGTCACAGATTGGCACAGATTGAAAACAACCGATCATGCGCTAAGCTCCGCCATGAAAGCGTCCAGCGCTGGACGGATCATTGTCTCGCGTCGCTGCATGCCTTCGTGATGTTCATCAAGCCAATCATTGAACCGTTCGACAAAACCTGCTTGCTTAAGCAACTGTGACGCCCCGATGCGCCCAATCATTTCGCGCAGATCGGCCAAGCGCTTGTTCAACTTGCGTTGCTCTGCCGCTGCACTGTTGCGCTTCTTGGACTTTAGCGCCTCTCTGGCAACCTCAGTCACGACCTTATGCGCCAACCGCACCTCGCCGTTATCACATATGACCTTATACCACCCCTTGAGTGGCGACACATCGCGCCGCAAAAGCGCATGCCAGCGCTCAAGTGGCAAGTTTAAGTCATAAGCCAACAAGTGATCCGCACACGGCAAGGTGCCGACTGGACACCCGTCTTGAGAAAGGAAAAACAATTGAATGCCATACCATCCTGCCTCAGGATCAACCTCTTTACGCCATTCGCTTGCGCGCCAACGTTTCAAGTTCCATTGATAAAAGTAATGTGAATCGAGACGATCCTCAGACGATATCGGATAGTGCTCTAATTCATCTGCGCCAACCAAAGACACGGCAGTTTGACCAGGTGCAGCCATCACACCACCCCGCCTTCACTTGCCACAGTAAACACGCGATCTGCGACGACTGCACCGAATCCGCCCAATCCACAAACAGGGCAATCGCCAGACAAAACCGCGCCGCAGCCGCAGCGCGTGTTTTGTCTGTGCTGCCCGCCAAAATAATCAATGACCTGCCCGCGATCAGGCTCGCTATCTGCCGAGGTTGCGACGAACAAAGACCCACGCCCCGTTTGCGCGAAATGATCAAATTCGCCCCGCACGCAAGTTGACAGAATGACGGAAATAGGACCGCTAAACATCAGCCACCTCCCCGACCTGCGCCAAGCGCTCATACTTGCCTTCGGGATGCTGCATGTGCACGGCATCACGCAAATCTCGCATCAAACGGCGCTCATCTGGATGCACCGAAGATGTCGCACCCAGATCAAAATCGTGATCCAACACAACAAACCCGCGCCACGCCTTAAGCTGCCAATCCGCCTCACTTGAACAAAGGATCACAACACGCCCATTATGCGCGTAGTGCAAACGCCCCTTACCCACAGCATAGGGCCGTGCTATTTGCGCACACAGATCACGCGCATAACGCACAGATTTACGCCCATGAACCACGAAACAGACGTTATACCCCCGCCCCGCAACCCGCGCGCATCGTGCCAAAAGATCAGATGTTTGGCCCATTGGAGATCCCCTTTGTCAAAGACACGGAAACACGCACGCAATTCATGCTGGTAGAATCCGCATCGTTTTCAGTCGACAACTCATATTTTGCGTCTTCGCAAAGTTGCTCTGTCTCGAAGTGAATTTGCTGGATAGAGAAGCCAAAAGCCCAAAGTAAAACCCACTCCATCAAACCCGACCCTCTTGATGTAAAATTCGTGCCCGAAAATCATGCGGCATCACTGGCCTCCTTAAGGCTGCAAAAGCCCTTTTCCGACAATTCCAAAACAGACGCCCGCGCGCGCTCAGGGTCAAACCCCGCCATCTCGCAGACCTCATCAAAATCAGTTGAATAAAACCAAGACGGTGCCGCACGCCGGTCTTTCTTGCTCAACTGATACCCATGGCCCAAAAAGCAATCGATATTCTCTTCTAAAACGGCCCGCCAAATCGCCACGCAAACCTCAGGCGTGATGTACTCAAGGCCATATTCGATCTGCCCCACGACAGGACGATCCAAAACAGCGACAGCCATCACACGCCACCCCGCATCACCATCACGCAGGTATTGCGCCGCAACGCGTAAGCCGCCTCATAAAACACGCCAGCACTTTCCATCGCGCCTGTGATCGGCGGCACAACAACAGCCGAACTGGCCGACAAGATCGGCGCGCAGAACCCGCGCCAAAAATCACCGTTGAGCGGATCAATCTCCCCCCCCATATCCGCACCCAGCATCCCAGACGACAAAACAACAGGCGCAACACAACTCACGCGATTAACAGCCAGCATGGCCGACCAACGCGCCGCCTCCTGTGCCACGGCATCGCCGCGCCACACCTCGAACCGGCCAGAACGCGGCTCAACAACTTGCTTGGAAAACGGCACAGACATATAAACCTGACGCCCTTCAAGGCGCTTCGCCACATCCAAAATCGACGCGTCCAAATCAATCAAACCGCCCGCACCGCCATACCGCGACACAAGTCCTGTCCAATTGATTTTTGAATGCACCAAACCCGCTGTCATGCCTGCGCCCTCCGAACCCGATCGCAAGCGACCTCAAACCACCGCGCATCTTTCTCAATGCCGATGCAGTGCCTGCCATTTTGAACAGCGGCAACCATTGCCGACCCTGACCCCATCATTGGATCAAGAACCACGTCACCTTGCTGCGTTGAATTCAGAATGTAATGCGCTCCGAGCGCGACAGGTTTTTCCGTTGGATGTTCTGTCTCTTTCGGGGCATTCAACTGAAAGCTCTGCTTTGAACCGCAATCATTGATGCCCAGCGGGTCAGCTTTGCCCTTCCACCAGTAGGTCGTGAACTCGAGGTTCTTCATGTACCAGCGATTGCGCGTGGCGCGGATCTTGTCCCACACCAGCAAATTGTGAAACTTCCAGCCTGCGCCCTCAAAGGCAGCCCCCGCTTGAAACAGGTTCTTATCGTTGCTCATGATGTAGGCGTCGGCATTGTCCTTGCAGGCGCGAAAAAACGGCCCGCCCAAATCATGCCAAGGCGGCACATCCATCAACAGGCCATCATTTTGGTAATTCTCTGTCGCAAACAGACCACCCATCGACTGATGCGCATTGCCGCCCGATGTCAGCTTATAGGCCACATCGCAAAACAGCATATCCGCGACACCGCGCAGATCAGGCAGAACATCACGACAATCCCCATGGATCAGCGTGGCGTTTCCAATCGTGACCTCGCGATAACTGCTCACACCAAACCGCCGATCTTGCAAAATGAAAGGCGCGCGCATCGCGCCCACAGCGCGCGCCCCATTTCGACCATCGGGAGGAGATGATGACCGAAATTCAAAACAAGTGAATAAAAGAGGCCGAGAGCGTGAAGCCCTCGACCAGGTGCGCCATCAACTGAGGCCCGCAGAACAGTGCGGTGTGGATTGATGGCGGGGAAACTCATGACCGCGCCTCGGATTTTGCAAGCAACACGGCGCGAAACTGTGTAAGCGCGCCCAACAATTCATCGGTCTTTTTCAAAGCACCTAACGCTTCTTTGGGCGTGTAATCATGCGGATCGTCCGATTCCTCTGAATGCGCCTGCGCATCCAACGCCAACACGTTAGAAAACTCGCGCATCACCGTGGCCAAATCCGCTGCTGTTGGCCCGTCACCCACCAACGGCATAAACACGCCGCCCGCATGGATCGCGTAATGTTCTGCAAATGGCACCGCGCACTCAGGCCGCGCCCGCACCAAATGTTCAACATGCCTAAGACCCAATCCCCCAGGGCGCGCCTCATCAAGCGACAGCCCATAAGACGCTGTTGCTGGCGACACCTGCATATCAACCGCTGAATTTTCAATGCCGCCATTGGCATCATAGGCACGCTGAACAACCGCCTGAATGGAACCCGCTCTAGTTGCACGCATGTGAAAAACTCCCATTGGGATTCACAAGACAGCCCGCGCCGCCCGTGAGATAGGTTGAACAAGAAAGGACAAACATCATGACCGCACCTCGCATTCAGCCTCAGCAGGGCCTTCAATCCACGAAACAGCTGACACTGCGCCGCAGGTTTTACGCTCGATCGACACCGCCAGCTCCAAACTTGGTCGGCGATTTCCATTCAAAATTTCTGAAAGATACGAACGACTGATACCGAGAGCCTCAGCCCAAGCGGATCGATTTTTTCCTGAAGTTGATATGTATTCTGCAAACATGCCCAAGTTCTCGCATAGAGAACTAAAGCAGGTCAAGGGGTAAGTTCACCCACAGAGAATTGTTCGCTTGTGGATGATCGAAATAGACACCCCAATATGGCACTATTCACTCATGAAAATTGAACTTAAGTCCACGCTCAAAAAGCGCAAAATGTCCCAACAATCCCTTGCTGATGCGATCGAGGTCAGCAAAGGGTATATTTCGGAAATTGCCAATGGCATAAAGCATCCGTCAATTGAAACCTTAGAACTGATCCTCAATGCTTTAGATGCAGATATCAGTGAACTAATCCCCTCACGCCATACAGTCGCAGTGGCAGGTAAGGTTGGTGCAGGTGCGCGCGTAGAGTTATCAGATCCCCACCCCAAAGGCGAAGGCCTGTATAAAATAGCCTGCCCACCACAAATAGGATCACATGGGATTGTCGCTGTTGAAGTCTGCGGAAATTCTATGGAACCCGCTTATGAAGACGGCGATGTCCTATTTTACTCACGTGACACGCTTGGCATCCCTTCCGAAGCTATAGGACGCAGATGCGTCGTTGAAACAACAGACGGGATGGTCTGGGCCAAACTGCTGCGACGCCGCGACGGCCAACCAGAAGGACTGTTTGACCTGATATCCTTCCACGCCGACACCCCACCCATGTACGACGTCACCATCAAATGGGCCGCACCAATCAAAATGCACTTAGGCCGTGATTTGATCATTAAGGTATAAAGGAACAACAATGAGCGATGATAGAATTGAAAATCTTGAAAAAGAGGTCTTAGCACTGAAAGAGGATACGCAAGTCGCGATTGGCAACCTTGCCATGTTGACAGGTATGCTTTTGGAGCTAAATGAAAGCAGCGATTTTAAGCTAAATCCTGAAACATTTTTGTCTGCAAACCTGCAAAACAATTTCGCGCCAACGTTAACTCAAAACCTCACATCCGGCATGGAACTAATCAAGAAGGCGCGTGAACAATAGGTTCTGAAGCTTCATCACAAATCATTGTGATGAAGCCCTTTGAACGTCTACCTTCAATTCACCCGATGGCATAATAGACCACATAAGATCAACTTTTGGCGCGGCATTATCGCAGGTAAAAGTTTCAATTTCGGCAAGACTGCGCCGAAGATCATCAACAATACGACCAATTCGCAAGACACACCGCATTAGAATATACGCGCCTACAGCAATGAAAACTGCCGCCGCTGCGCAGAAAGCCGCAGATAAAGCACTGGCTTGAGCTAAGGTTAAATCCATCACAAACACCCTCCAAATCACCCCGCCCAGTGCGGGGTTTTCTTTTGCCTGTATAGCATGAACACTAGGAAAAATTAAAATATAGTTCTCTATTGGAGAATATTTTTCATTGACTGGATGTTCTCCATGTGCGAACAAAACCCATCAGCCGCCAAAGATACCTCAGGCAGATCGCGGAATTTCATGATGGAGAAGCACATGCCAACCGTACAAACCCACGCAATCAAGCCAGCACCCTACGCCTATTCCGGCCTCGTGTTCGGCTTTGACCCACTCAAAATCACAGACGCCAAACACATCATCGCGCACCCCGAAGACTTCACCCCTGCGCGCCGCGCCCTTGCCTTTCGCACAGTGAAACAAGCTCGCGGCGAAACAGTCTCACCCGATATCATCCGCGACGCCTTTGGCATCCAGATCGGCGGTGCCGCATGAACATCGCAGCCATTCAAAACCTACATGATCGCGTAACAGCCCTCGGTGAATTTTCATCCCAGAACTTCATTGAACGGTTCGACACCTTTGCAAACGAGGCGCTGGAAACCACAGGCACCTACGATACAGCGCAAGACAAAACCGTCATTGATCTGCACCGCATTCGCGTGACAGGCCGCACTGATATTGAAGCTCAAAACCTTTGGATGCGCGCAGCACAAAGCCACCTCGCCCGCCGCGCAGTAGCGGAGGCGTGATATGTGGGACGCAAAATCAATCACGCACATGGGCAAGACCTATCACTCACACGGCGCAGCAGCCCAAGCATTGGGCGTCAGTTACACCACGATCAAACGGCATCTGAAGACGTTTGGTCATCTCAAAAACGTTCAAGCACCGAAATCGACTGAAATAACAGTTAACGGATACACGTTTAAATCGATCAAGGCCGCATCGCGCGCCATCGATATTCCACCATCTACATTGGCAAAATATCTGACGCCCGAGGCCAGTGACCGACAAAAGCAAGAACTGAAACTCAAAGTCGAAAACTATCGCCTAAAGCAAAAGCTGGCCACCGCACCAAAGCGCCCCAAAAAATACAAATTTGACGCCTCAGGAAAAGTCAGCGGCATTGGCATTCGCACCCACAGAATGACCGCACCCACCGCCGATCTTGCGATGGACAAGTTTCGCCAGACTTACCCAATGACTGACATTTCAAACCTGCAAGCAACCCCCGTCGCAAGGGCAGCACAATGACGCGCTTCAACGAAATGAAGCCCGCAAAGCAAGCTGGCATCCTGTGTAACGATCCGCAGTTTCAAAAATTCGCAGCGATCCGCAGTGGTCTTCCTGACACCAAATTCAGCGCCAGCGCCGCAGCCCAATACCTGCGCGACGCCTGCAACATAAATTCACGCCGCGACCTGAACACAGACACCGCAGCCGAAACCAAACTCCAAGCCCTGCGCACATCTTTTGACGCATGGGCTGGAAAACTCGCAAGCCCAAACCACTGAAAGGATCATCAATTGTTTAAAATTTTCAAACGCAATCAAAGCACTCAAAATGACGCATTCGAGAATGTATCGCTCGGCGACAAAGTCAAAGACACCCTAACAGGCTTCACGGGCATCGTCACAGCACGCGCTGAATATTTGACCGGCTGCAATCAAATCTTCGTCCTCCCAAGCGCAGAAAAAAGCAACGAATACAAAGACGGGCACTGGTTCGACATTGAGCGCATTGAAAAGCTAGAGGGGTCGGTCGTCGATATATCAGCGCGACGCACTGGATCAGACACCCCCACTCCACGCGCAGATGGCGCACGTACCTAACCGAACCACTGAAAGGATCACCCAAGTGATGGCCAATAAAAAACCACCAACCAATTCCACAACAGTCGAACGCCACGACCCTTACAAGATGCGCTCACTCGAACAAATCTTAGCGCTCTTTGATGGCGGTGACTTTATAACTGAAATCATGGACGGTCATAAAAAGCTGCAAATGGACCTGCTGGATCATAACGACCTGCATGGCTCCAAAAAGTGCCAAGGCTCAATGACGATCAAGGTCGACTACGCACTTGGCAAATCCGGCGACGTATCCATGGGCGCAACCGTCAGCTTCAAATCACCGCAAAAGCCAGCAAGCAGCGCCGCAGCCTACCTCAACAATAACGGCGAACTGACGCTTTTCAGCCCACTCATGACCCGCATGCACCAACCCGTCCGCGACGTATCAGACCACGATCCTGAAACGGGCGAAATACGCGACATCGACTAACTCAAAATCACCAAAACAACGAAAGAAAACCAATGTCAGATCAAACTGTTCTCGAAAACCCTGCCCAAACCATGCGCGACGCGATGCAAGAACTTGGCGCACATGCAGAAATCAAGGCCCCAGAAGTGTTTGACGCAACGGATGCGCACCTTGTTTCCGTGCCGACCAACCGAGACATCGAAGACCTTTCCCCCCACTACCGCAAAGCAGCAGAATACTTAAAACCACTACGCCGCCAAGGCACCGCGCGCCTTGAAGATCTGCAAAGCCTGATCGACTGGACCAACCGTTTCAAGGGCGACACCTCTGCCCTCTTCGCACAACCCGACATGGAACAACCATCACTCGTCAGCATTGCCGATTATCACGCAGAAGGCCCAAAAGACGACACAACCCCAACAGGCGACGCAACAGCCCGTCATTGCAATCATCGCGCCACCTATAACTTTCCACTTTCAAACGAGTGGAAAGACTGGATGAAAATTTCCGGCGAACTTCTCGACAAAGACGACATGGGTGAATTTATCGAAGCCCAAGCCAAAGACATCCTGGACCCAACGCCTGCCATTCTCTCGAACAAAGAGGCTGACAGCAATGAGCCTTGGGAAAACCGCCTAATCCGAACAGCCCAACAAATCGAAGGGCGCTACGGTCAGCTGACACAACTACTCGCCATGTCCAAACAGTTCCAAGTCTTTGAAACAAGCGACATCAAAGTATCGACAAACCGCGACACAGGCGAAAGTGAGATCCAGTTCCTTGATGAACACAAAGGCCCAGACGGTCGACCACTCAACATTCCAAACCTGATCATAATCGCGATCCCTGTGTTTGTCGGCGGTGCGCCTTACCGCATGGCTGTGCGCTTCCGCTACCGCAAGCTGGGCGGGATGATCAAGTTCATCTTGAAAATCTACAATCCAGAAAAAGTGTTTGAAGCCGCTTTCGACGAAGCAATTCAAGAAGCCAAAGACAAAACCGACTTGCCACTGTTCAAAGGCCAACCCGAAGCGTGACCCATCGGTGCGGGCCGACACAGCGCGGCCCCATCCCGTGGATCAACACATCAACACAACCGAAGGAAACCAAATGAAATATCTAAATTTACTCTGCGCGGGGCTTGTAGGATTGTTGCTTTCAGCATCGATCGCGACAGCCGAACCCCTCACCATTTATGCCGGCGGTAAAGGTGGTGGCTATGACACAGCAGCTGTGTCTATCGCAGCCCGCCTCAATCAGCGCGGCATTGATACCGTTGTTGAAAACCGTGACGGTTCTGACGACATCACCCTGCAAGCCTGCCGCAACCCCAATTCGGTTTGGATCGCTCAGATTGACGCCCTCTACACCCGCGAATTCAAGGATGGATGCTTTCTGCCTGTGATCGCCGAATATGGCGACGAGGTTGCAGTGCTGATGTTTGCACCAGGGGAAAAGGCAAATGAGCTTTCGGACCTTAACGCGAGCCATACGGTCTTTGTCGACAAAATTGGGTCTGGCTCCGAGCTTACATGGCGCACGATGGTTGCGATTGAGAAAGAGCACGGCAAAAGCAACGCTTGGATCGAAGCGAGCTTGGAAACCTCCGATTTGCGCCGCGCTACCGCCTTGGCAGGCCGCGGACTTGTTCACGCCGCACTTTTGGTTCGCAAGCCCAATTCACCGGACATCACGCGACTTCTTGATCAAGGCTGGGATCTTGGCGAACTGTACGACAAGGACATCAACGATCTGAAATTTGGAGCAAAGCCACTCTACAAGGCGACCAAGATCAAGATCGGGAAAAATCGCGGCGATGGCTATGTCGTTCCGTCATTCATCGGCACCACCGAAGCGATTGAGCGCGACAGCCCAGATGTGTTCGACGCATTGCTGGGCGCTCTGGAATGACCCTAGCTTTGCGAGTTTGGATTGCACGCGGCCTGATCGGCTTAGCTGCAACGGTTGTTGGTCTTGATTGGGCACTCCCCTCAAACATCACCCTGTTTTTCGATGAACTCGCAATGTTCGCAATCGTCTGCGCTATGCGCTGGCTGTTCAAACCAAAGCAAACTTGACCCATCGGTGCGGGCCGACACAGCGCGGCCCCATCCCGTGGATCAACACTTCAACACAAAAGGAATTTACGCATGAAAACCGCAGTATTTATCGACGGGTCAAATGTCTACGCCGCAGCCAAAGCCCTTGGGTTCGATATCGATTACAAACTACTCCGCGAACACCTTGCGGCAACGGTCACCTTGCAGCGCGCGTCTTACTACACGGCCATCATTGAGAACGACGATTACAGCCCGCTCAAGCCCTTGACCGATTTTCTTGGGTACAACGGCTATAACATGGTCACAAAGCCAGCCAAAGAACACACCGATTCGATGGGCCGCCGTAAGGTCAAAGGCAACATGGATGTCGATATGGCCGTCGACATGATGGAAGTCGGCCCACACGTTGATCACGTTATGCTGTTCTCAGGCGATGGCGACTTTGTGCCCGTCGTGAAAAGCCTACACCGCCAAGGTGTTCTCGTGACTGTCGTGTCTACGATCAAGAGCCAGCCGCGTATGTGTGCCGACGAACTGCGCTGCGCGGCTGACGTGTTTCTCGATCTTGAGACCTTGAAGGACATCATTGCGCGCCCAGCACGTGAGCCATACGCCACGGCTGCAGAGTGAGGGCGGGGATATGAAACAGATTCCCATGCTTTTCAGCGCCGCCATGATCGAAGCTCTGCTAGCTGGCACCAAAACCGAAACGCGTCGGATATTCAAAGATGCGCCTCACGGTGCCAGTGAATTTAACCGGTTTGCAGATGGTTTTTGGCGGTGCCAAGATCGCACTGGCCGCATCCATCAACAGCACTTTGGCCACCGAACCCAAACCGGCGATCTCATTTGGGTCAGAGAAGCGCACTACGCTTACGGGCATTGGGAAACAACCGACGAGCTGACAAAGAAAACAGGAAAGTCCAAACGGCGCTTTGTGCGCGAGTTCGCAAATCCCGTACAGTTCGAAAAACCACATTGGGCAGAGCTATCAGATCCAAAGATTGACGGCATCCCAGGTTGGTACAAAAGACTTGGCCGCTTCATGCACAAACGCGATAGCCGCATGACCCTACGCGTGACCGGATACAACATCGAGCGCCTGCACGACATCGACGTAACTGGCGCGATTGCAGAAGGTTGCCGCCCGTTCTTTGATGCCGAAGACACACACCACGCCCCATGCCCAAATGGTAGCACAATGGAAATGATGCCCCACAAAGGGCCAATCGAAGCATACCAAAAGCTCTGGAACAGCATCAACGGCACCGACGCATGGGACAAAAACCCGTGGGTTGACGTGACCAAATTTGAAGTGATTCACCGTAACGTGCTGAGGGTGTTATAATGGACGGATCGTTTCTTTTCCCCGAAATAGAACAACCCGTGCGCCACTCTGGCCCTCTCATGATTGTAGATTGCTTTGCCGGCGGCGGAGGCGCTTCCGAGGGCATTGCAATGGCACTTGGCCGCTCGCCAGACGCTGCAATCAATCACAACCCAGCCGCGATCGCACTTCACGAAGCAAACCATCCAGAAACCACGCACTACATCAATTCGATTTACTCTGTTGATCCTGACGAAGTCTGCAAAGGCCGAAAAGTTGGCCTCGTTTGGTTTTCACCGGACTGCAAACACTTCTCTAAAGCCAAGGGCGGCAAGCCCGTCGAAAAAGGCATTCGCGACCTTGCCTTTGTCGTTCCGCATTGGGCGGAACGGGTCAAACCAGATGTGATCATGCTGGAAAACGTTGAAGAATTTCAGACGTGGGGGCCACTGACCGACAACCATCAACCCGATCCGAAGCGCAAAGGTGAAACCTTCCTAAAATGGAAGCGCAAACTAAGATCACTTGGATACAAAATAGAACACCGCGAGTTACGCGCTTGCGACTATGGCGTTCCCACAATCCGAAAACGCCTGTATTTAATCGCCCGCTGCGATGCCCGTAAAATTGTCTGGCCAAAGCCGACACACGCACCGACTGAAAAATTGTTGCGCGATGGATACGGCCACCCCGACGATCCCGAATACCAACCAACGCCGATTAAGCCTTACCGCCAAGCCGCAGAGTGCATAGATTTTTCTTTGCCCTGCCCGTCTATTTTTGACACATCAACCCAGATCAAAGACAAGCACGGCCTGCGCGCGATCCGCCCACTTGCCCACAACACCATGGCCAGAGTGGCACGCGGGATGAAACGTTATGTTTTGGACGCAGAAAATCCGTTTATTGTTGGCATGACCGCGCCAAGCATCACGCGTTTCAATGGTGGCGCGACAGGTCAAGACCTCCGCGACCCAATGGCGACAATCACCGCAAACAGCTTTATCAAAAGACCAGGTGGCGCGGCCCCACTTGGGATCATTGCACCATCCCTAATGTCGATGAAAGGCACTGCGCGCCGATCCTGCGCCATTGACACCCCACACCCGACAGTTTTAGCAGGCGGCGGACACAGCGCACTTATCGCGCCCGTTCTCACCTATGCGCAGCACGGCGGCGCAAACCGCGACATACGCGCCCCACATCACACGGTCTGCGCAAACAGCAAAGATCAGAACTCTTTAATCGCACCAACCCTCATTCAAACCGGTTATGGCGAACGCAAAGGGCAAGCCCCACGCGCGCTAGACATGGGCGCACCTCTTGGCACGATTGTCGCAGGTGGCATCAAGCACGCTGCCGCAGCTGCATTCCTTGCCCAGCAAAACGGCGGGCCGAACATGGACGCAAACGCGGGTCGAGATCCGCGCGCACCTCTTTCAACAGTGACCGCAGCAGGCTCTCAACAAACACCCGTCGCGGCGTTCTTTGCCAAATACTACGGCACCGGCGACGGCGCGCGCCACGATGAACCATTGCACACCATCACAACCAAAGACCGGATGGCACACACACAAGCCCAAATGGCCGCGCCCCCATTCAGTGCCGAACATCAAGATCGTGCCCGTGAAGTCGCAGAATTTTTGCGGGAACATGGCGCATGGGATGGCGGCGAATTCGTCACTGTGACCATCGACGATACCAGCTACGTCGTCGTTGACATTGGCCTGCGCATGCTCACGCCGCGCGAACTGTTTAACGCCCAAGGGTTTCCATCTGACTACGTGATCGAAGGCGTATGGAAGCACACGGGCGACGACTGGACATTCAAGAGCTTCCCTAAAAACGTCCAAGTCTCATGCTGTGGAAACAGTGTAGCGCCCGCCATGGCCGAAGCCCTCGTTAAAGCAAACTGCCAACACATGATTGAAACGGAAACCGCAGCATGACCTCACCAAATCCAGCCGCAGACGCCCTTGGGATCACAGAACTAAAAGGCCAAGTTGCAACATTGACGGACCTTGTGCGGCAACTCCTCACAGACGTGCGCCCGATGGAATACACCGTCGCACAAGTCGCCGCAGAACTTGGCTGCTCAGAACGAACAGTAAAGCGGCGAATGGATAAGCTAAAAGCGCAAGGTAAGATTGCCGCAGGCGCGCGCACTATTCCGCGCGACCTATTAAGTGAAATGAGTCAGGCGCGCTAATCCATGAAAGGAGATCGAAATGGCCGATGAACATCAAATTTTCAAGAAGACTGCAGAAGACACATGCAATACATGTCGATACCTTCAAGCCCAAAGATGTCTGAGATATCCGCCCCAAAGATCTCCGTTTATCATTAACGGATGGTCGTTTTTCACATCAGACAAAAATCCAACAGTTAAGCCGACTGGATGGTGCGGTGAATATAAATCAAACTAATCCAGCTTTTGAGCGACAGCAGCAGCATCCTGCTTGTAGTAAGTATTCAACAGGATAGCCAAATCTCGGTGGCCCGTCATCTTTGCCAACTCCAAAACATCCAACTTACGCGCCAGCCGCGTGGTCGCCGTCCTGCGGCTGTCATGGAATCTGAGCCCAGACACTGTCGCCCCATCCCTCAGCTTGCGCCACAACGCATCAAGCTGCGCGCTTTTCAGTCCAAACACAGGATCAGCACGCGGCAATACTTCCAGTAACCGCACTGCCTCACTACTGAGCGGCACATCACGCGGATGACCGTTTTTGGTATCAGGCAAATGTGCAACGCGACGCGTCAGATCAATGTGCTCCCACGTTAATCCAACGATCTCCCCCGCACGCATCGCAGTCTCAATAGCAAACAAAAATGCATGAAAAACGCGCGCACGCGCACGATTTAAATCGGCACCAGCGGACAGCGCCAAAGCCGTCAATTCACTATCAGTCACGATACGATCGCGCGGAACAGGCTTTCTGGGCTTCCGCACATCGGAAACAGGATTGCTTTTCAACAACCCCCACTCTTTTTGTGCGACAGTCATAACAGCACTGAGCAAATTCATTTCGCGCGCGACAGAGGCAGGCTGGACCTCTTGCAACCGGCGATCACGCCAATCAGCAAAATCCGAAGGCGCAACCTCACCAATAGCTATGGCGCCGATACGATCACGACCAAGCCTTGCAAGCCGAACGATCTCCCATCGCTCACCTTTGCGCAGCGGCGACACCTCAGAAGCATAGCGATTAAACACATCAGCCAATGTCTGAGATGAAGCAATAAACTCAGAATTTAGAATTGCATACTCTTGCTGGTTCGCCCAATCCGTCGCCTCGCGCTTAGTCGGAAAGGAGGCGGAACGTCGCTTTCCTTCACGCTCCACTTGCGCGCGCCACTTGCCACTTGGTAACTTAGAGAAACTAGCCATAACATCCCCGCCCCCACCGTGGGGGAATTATGGGGGATGATTTGTCAAAACCACCCGACAAATCAAGGACAAACGCCAAGCCACAAGGCTAAAAGCGCTATTTTGTCCATATTTTGGGGATTTTGTCCACTCACTTGGACAAAGTTGGTGCGGTCGAGAAGACTCGAACTTCCACGGGTGTTACCCCACAGCGACCTCAACGCTGCGCGTCTACCAATTCCG
>JBPOEY010000012.1:0-30991 GCA_051251645.1 Litorimonas sp.
GCCAGGTTAAAATCTGTATCCGTTACCCAAAAAAAAAGCCGCCCTTTGCGGGCGGCTGTTTTATCTGGTTGCGGGAGTGCGCAACCATCTTGACCTACGTGGTCAAAATAATCGGCAGGATAAGTTGGTTGCGGGGGCACGCAACCCTCTTAGCTTACTCCTACTAGCAACAGATATCTCGGGATGGCGTTACGTCTCTTAGCGCATTGAATGTGTTGGGAGAGTTGTTTTCGCCGCCAGACCGGGTCCGGAAAGGACCCGCTATGGCAAAAACGCTGATCAATGTACCATTTTCACTACGTCTAACATTTGAAGAGAGAGCCAAACTCGAACATGAGGCCGCCGGAATGCCGCTCGGGGCGTATATCCGCAAACAGGTCTTCGGCGAGAATGCGACGCCTCGTAAAACGCGCGGCAAACATCCCGTCAAAGACCATGTTGCCCTTGGCCGAGTACTGGGTGCGTTGGGGCAGTCCCGACTGTCCAGCAATCTCAATCAGCTTGCACGGGCCGTGAACACCGGCTCCCTGCCCGTTACGCCAGACACTGAACAATCACTTTTGGAAGCCTGCGAGGCCGTCGAAGAAATCCGCGAAGAACTGTTGAAGGCCCTTGGTGTGCGTCCAGGAGGTGCTGAATGATCCTCAAGGGCTCGGTTAGAGGAAGCGCCCGGGAACTCGCATCCCACCTTCTGAACGTCAGCGACAACGAGCACGCTGAAGTTTACGATCTGCGCGGTTTCTCAAGTGATGATCTGACCGATGCACTCATCGAGGCTGAATGTGTAGCCAAGGGTACGCGCTGCTCAAAGCACCTGTTCTCGCTCAGCCTGAACCCACCGTCCGATGTGTCCGTTTCCATCCAAGAATTCGAAGATGCGGTTGAACGCATAGAAGCTGAACTCGCACTCAAGGATTGTCCAAGAGCAATTGTGTTTCATGAGAAGGACGGAAGGCGGCATTGTCATGCGGTCTGGAGCCGGATTGATAGCCAGGAGATGAAGGCCGTCCCCATGCCGTTTTTCAAGAACCGGCTGATGGACATCTCCAGAGACCTTTATCTGGAGCATGACTGGGATATTCCATCTGGCATCCTCGACCGATCTGCAAAGAACCCGTTGAACTTCAACTTGGCTGAATGGCAACAGGCCCAACGGACCAAACAAGACCCCAGGTTGATCAAGGCCGTTCTGCGGGAATGCTGGCAGGGATCTGACTCTAAGGAAGCCTTCGAAGGTGCATTGCAGAGCTACGGTTACCATCTGGCCAAAGGAGACCGGCGGGGCTTTGTCGCCGTCGACATCCAAGGCGAAGTCTTTTCCCTCTCCAGATATACGGGCGCAAAAACCAAGGAACTCACTGGCAAGTTAGGCAATCCCTCGACACTGCCAAGCGTCGATGAGTCCAAGGCACTGGTGAATGCCCGTTGGACAGAAAAACTGCAAAACCTGTCCGAGGTTCTGGAGGCTAAACAAGATCGGCAAAGTAAGCCGATCAAAGACAAGCTCCACCAAGTCAAAAAGCGCCAACAGAAAGAACGACAGGACCTGCAGGAAGCGCAGCAAATCCGCTGGGATGAGGAGAATGAGCGGCGGGTTGAACGATTACCAAATGGCCTTGGCGGTGTCTGGAGCCGCCTAACTGGCAAATACGGCAAGATCCGGCGACAGAACGAATATGAGGCCTGGGAAGCGCACAAACGGGATGAAGCAGAAAGAAACGGTCAGATCACCAAACACCTTGAAGAACGACAGGGGTTACAAAGGTCGGCCCGCAAACTAAAGCAGCACCATCAGTTGGAACGCGCTGAACTTCAGCGCGAGATTGCTGCGAGAATGGACCCTAGCCAAAAACGGCAGCAGAGCCTGAGTAAGGATTTCAATACGCCGAGCCAATCCACCCCGCAGAAACTGCGGCGCGCTCGGGGGCTCTACCGAGGTGACGATGACCTGGAACTTGAGCCATGACTCTCGGCTCAATGCTCTCTTTTTGCAATCGTTCCTGCCAATATGGTAGAATGGAAGCATTGACTAGGTAATTATATTTTATTGAGATTTCAGAATAAGGCATGCATACGAAGGAATTCAATCATATCGCGCAGGCGCAAAGAGAGAGGACCAAGACCCAGGATCTTGAAGACTACAACAACGAGCTTCAGGGTAATGAAGTTGGACGTCAACATCGTTTCCTAAGCGCTGAGGCCTTCGACGAGATTCATTCTGCCAGAACAGGCAAGAAGAACACAAATGGCAAGCTCTCAACGCTGGAATTCCTGCTTCTCAACGATCTGGCCTATGCCCAGCTTCACCAGCAAGTGGCTGAGAACAACCGCGTGGCTCAAGCGCGATTGACAGACTTGCAGGATCGCATTGAGCGCGCCGCTGCCAAATTGGGAAGCCAGATCGAAGCAACGCTCGATCAGGCGGTAACGCTGCCCGATGGCCGCAAGGCATTTATGCGTGACGACGGCGCAGTTCTTACAACTGACGGCAAGTTGGTCGACCGGGCAATTGTGCAAGGCTTCAATTGGGACGGTCGTCCGACCTACGAGACATATCTTGAACTGGCCGAAGGGCGCACAAGGCTCGAGGAGCTCAAGACAGAAGGCGACAAACACAGTTTTCGCCTTGGGGAGATTATGGATGCTCTCGAGGACGAGGATAGCCCGCCGACGGCAAGTGAATTGCAGTCGTTAAACGACGAACAAGACAAGATCTCTGAAGCCATTGATGCGCTTGATAGTGAGGTTTCGGCCATAGATCGCAGCTTCGATAGTCAACCATCGGGCCCTCGGTCAGAGACTGGCTCATCAGTCGCGCCCGCCGCAAATCCCACCGATCTGACCTTCTAGTTTTGCCCATACTGGAACGATCCGCATTCCTTTTCCGCAATAGCCAGAATGATGGCGACCGGGTGATGGTCGGTATTCTTTTTCATGACGTCATAGATGTAGTCATTGGCGCCATCTTTGTTACGATCATACCAGTCGCCAATGCAGGTTGACTGGGTTGGGTCATTCCGGCTGGCAATCGTGTTTGCTGTGATGAGGGATATCTGAATGTAGGAAGATCGTTCTTCTTCTTTCCATTCCAGAAAGTCCTTTGACGTAAATCGCTCTTCTGCATACCCGGGCATGCAGAATGCGCAGAAAACTACGATAAAGCTTGCAAGAAATGCGCGATTTACAGCAAACATAAGGGAAGGATTTTGTTATACTTATATTGAATTAGAATTATGGAATTAATGCAGCAAGAAAGACCGCAGATATGCGGTTTTGATTTTCACCCACCACCCAAAACACCCCTTCCTGCCAACCACACAAAAGGGTTCCCTTTTGTCCATGACAGGAGGCCGATATGAACACCAATTGGCCACACTTAGAATGCACCGGTCGCAAGATCGGTTATGCCCGCGTTTCCACGTTTGATCAGAAACTCCGGATACAGCTGGACGCCCTAACCTCACTCCCCTGCGACAAGATTTACACAGACCATGGCGTGTCAGGTGCCAAGTCCGCGCGCCCCGGCCTGAACGACATGCTGAAGATACTTAAAGCTGGCGACACGGTTGTTGTGTTGAAGCTTGATCGCTTGGGGAGGTCTGTGTTGCACCTGTCGGACCTTTTGGTCCGCTTTCAACGAAACGGAATTCACTTCTGCTCTATTGCTGAGGCAATCAATACCAGCACTCCAGGCGGTAAGCTGGTCTATCATCTGTTTTCCGCGTTCGCAGAATTCCAGCGGGATATCATCATTGAGAACACCTTGGCAGGAATGGAGGCGGCGAGAAGACGAGGCAAACATATTGGGCGTCCCTATAGCCTTCTTCCGCAACAAATCGCGACGGCCCATGTGGCAATCCATCAGCAGGGCGAAGCACGTGAGAAGATTGCTGCGCAATATGGGGTCAATCCTGTAACGCTCGACCGCGCGTTCAAACGAATGGAGTTGGCCAAATGAACAAGACCATCGTAACCGATGAAGAACTTGATCATTTTATCGACGCTTTGACCCGTTTGATAGAACTGGAGCGCACTATACGGCGCTCCAGAGTGCACCTTGAGCAAACGACTGATGCGCTATTCCAGCATCAGCATCTGCCAGGTGTTCAGAACAACATTGATTAGCTGGGTATAGGCAGTGTCCAGAGATTGAATGGGAGCGCCCCGACGCTCCCATTTTTCTTTAGGCTTTCATGTCGTCCATCGGCTGGCGCATGACGATGCGGCCATTGATGGGGACGACTTCGAGCTGGATGGTGAAGCCTTTA
Organism: Litorimonas sp.; assembly: GCA_051251645.1. Lineage (GTDB taxonomy): Bacteria > Pseudomonadota > Alphaproteobacteria > Caulobacterales > Maricaulaceae > Litorimonas. The sequence goes on from JBPOEY010000012.1 coordinate 4,269, forward strand.
TCATCCTTGTGCTTCCAGGCAGCTCCCACCTTGTTCCAGTATGACTTTTCGCCTTTGTCGATCACGTGCCAGGCGAGATAGTCTGGTGCGTTGGTTGCGTGAGTGGGTTGGTTTTCGTTTGTGTGTGCCATGATTTTCTCCTTTTGGTTCGGTTTGGCTTGTCTACGCCTTCCCTAAAGACCGGGCGGAGAAGGGCTGCGGTCATGTCCAACACGGGTGAGTTTTTGGGCGAACCGGCGCGGGCAGGCACTTGACGGCAGTCCACGTTCGGTCAGGAAGACAGCGTTAAAGACGAGCTCCACCGATCCAACAGAAGATCTCTGGCCTCTTAATTCACTCGAAAACCAATCCATCCAAACACCGTTCCGTTTCTCTGCACCTGTCCAATCGGGTCTAAGGCTTGCTGAGATCTGGCATGGACTGCCCGGCTTGATGACAAGGAAAGGCAAAGCCTTCCTGCTCCACGAAGATTGTTGCGCCCCAAATGGGTGTCTCTCCGTTCAGCACATGCGCACTTCCAAGCCAAGACGACCCGGATGGTTCGGGTCAGAAGCAAAACGGAGGTTGTTATGAACGGATGGATTGGAAGAGATGAACTGAAGAGGCTACGGGATCATGAGTTATTTGGATTGCAAAAGCTGCTTTATCGGGCACTAACCTACCCCAATACTGAGGCTGTAGACTTGCCAGCAATTCGCGCGACGCTGGCCGCAATTGAGGCCGAGTTGGGGTGGCGCTGCCATGCCCCGTCTCCTGCGCCTTAGCGGGGAAGGGTGAGCCGATTTTGGCCGATCAAACGGACAAAATCGGCTCAAAATTCCAAGGGTCTTTGCCCCCGCTACGGGACAAGGGGATCCGAGGCTCAGGCGGAGCCTTGCGCCCGCACCATCCCCCTGCGCTCATTCGCTTTCCCGCGCCCCCACATTCGCCATGGGGCAGAAGGGCAATAAACTTGCCCTTCGAATACTAAGGCAGATTGAATGGGAAAATATAAAAGTCTAAATAATGTAGGAATATTTACTTATTAAATGAAGATAGTTTATTTATATAATACATAACATATGAAATAAGTTTTCGACAAAGAAAGTAATCATGTTTGATTTGACGCCACTAAATCAATAGTTCAGGCGATTTTTAGTATTGTGCACTCTGACGGCTTCATCATCGACCGCGCGGGTAATGTTGATAATTTCTATGGTGTGAAGTTCGACGATCTGCAGAAACGCGCAAGAAAACTGAACCGGATGAAACGAAGAAAGCGATTCAATTCATTCAGCGTTTTTCAGTATATACGAACGCCGCCGACTAGCTTGTCATCTTCAAAAAACATTTGAATGGATTTGGGTAGCCGAGATTTATCGAAACAATCCAGATCAGCAAGCACGCTTTCCAAAACCTCATGGGTGTTATCCAATTCAGGTACCCGTTCAATGAAGATTTTGCCGGTATAAATCTGTTTTCCCATCGTATCGATAAAGCCGCCTGACATTGCGTGATATTGATCGCCTTGCCGTTCATTGTCGCTTAGCATCGTGAGATGAATAGCTGATTTAGAGCTTTCCGCACTCAAGAGGAAAATGAATTCCTTTTTTCGAAAAGCGAACCCTTGAAATCTGATGGATTTTGCTTCTCTTCCTTCCTGCTTTTTGATGGCGTTCACTTCCTCATAGATGATTTTTCCTGTTTTATGATCGCCCCAAATCCGTATCGCTCCGCAAATGTATTTTCCTGGATGCGTCAGCGTCGGTCGGTAAACACGAAAAATTCCAGGCAGGTCATTTAGAAGATTTGCTGTTGTCAATTCCGGTACGTCTAGGAATTCAAGCATCGAGAAAAAAATTGGGTCTTCAATGCCCGAGACGAATGCTCGGTTGGCTGTTCGCTCGTTCCATGCGTTGTGAGAATCAAGGTAGTTATAAATTAGGTTGAGTTGTTCATCATTCGGAGCAACTGAATTTGGTTTGGAAACAAACCTCCTAAAATAATCGTAATTCATCACAGAATCATCAGGCCGTTGCGGCGTCTGATTATCTCGAAACTGCTCAAGTTCATCCAATATCTTGGGCCAACTTAAGTTACTTAGCTTTTTGAAGTTATTTATTTTTTCGGAAATTAATTTAACATGTTGCTTGTTTGCTCCAGACAGCGGTGAATACAAGCCTGTCGGAATCAACTGATCAGTGTTCACAATTCTTCTCCTTTTCTCACATCTTGGCCATTTACGTTCACGTAAGGTTATGAGACCGTGTATACACTGGTATACGCAATGACGCCAACACCAGCACCCTCGGAAAAATGGAGAAAATCATGAGTACACGCAATCTGATTGGAACCGCTTCTGATTTTTCGGAAGCCTTTGGACGATTAGTCATCAACTACGCAGAAGGAATCACCGCCATGAGTGACCAAGCGGATTACTCGATAGAAAACGGCATTGGAGACGCCTCTAAGGCTCATATCCCAATCCTTTCGAAAACATGCATTCCCATCCACATGGAGGCCCATTATGGAGCTAGCCATTTTGACTGGCGCAGTCGCACTCGCATACATGGATGCTGCAATTGAAGCTTACGGACATCAAAATTGGAAACACTTCGTTCGAGAAACTGTAATTTCAATTCTGTATTTCACAATGAGCGGAATGAAAGCGGTACCATACCTGACAACGACAGCAGCGATGACGATATAGAAGGAAGTCAACGCAATTAGGCCCGGCGAAAAATTGCCGGGCCTAATTTATTGAAACAGATCAAGCTGCGCGGGCATTGAATCTAGCTTCTGCAGATGGATGAAGTCATTCAGCAGATGGGAGAATTTCAGGCTTATGGCGACGTGCACATCATCGCAGCTTCGTGGGCTGGCTTCGGGTTGGTGGTTTTCCCTGTACGCCGACAGGTTCCTTACGGCTTCGCGATAACCGCTCATGTCCCTGCCCAGATCTTCCATGATATCGCTGCGGACTTTCGAAAGCGCTGCCGTGCGTTTGGGCTCGGGCAATCTGTGCGCAGCATCGATTTCTTCCACCCTGTAACCACGCCGCTCAAAACGCTCTGCATAGGCGTTGATTTGCTTCAAGGTCGGGCGCTTGCCGCCGAGCAAATAATACCAAGGATGTCCGGCGGAATATCCGCGGCATTTCAATTCTGCTTCCAAGGTTTCTGTCTGTATCATGATCCCCTCCCCTACGCGCAGCGATAGATGAGGGTTTCACCAGCGATCACCGTCTCGGTGTAATCCACCGACAGGTCACGGGCGATGGCATCAAAATCAAGATAGTATTGCAGGCGCTCGGGGGTCTCACCGAACAGACCTTCTTCGACAAACTGCTCGGCCAATTCGCGCATGCTGGACACATAGTAGATGTCCATATCCACGCCGCCGATATCACCAAGAACGCTTTCGATGTCGTAGCCGCATTCACCAACGGCCAAAATCACCGTTTTCTTTTCGTCTTCGTCCAGTTCATCAACAGCACTGAAATAGCTTTCCAGATTGGCTTGATTGATCCCGTAGGCCTTGGCGAGTTCGCAATCGATGTCATCGCCATCGATGAATTGAATCTCGAATTCTTCGACGGGGTGCCTGTAGCTGTTAACGGCCTTGGCTGCCTTGGTTTGATAGTCTTCAAAATCAGAAAAATAGAAGCCTTGTGCCGAGATATCGTAAGGCTGAGCAAAGAGATAAATCATCCAAATCAAAAGTGGGTTGTTCATGCAACCCTGCTTCCGGTCGAGGATGGAGATGGGAGGGGACAAGGAAAATCGATGCTGGGTGGTGCGGGCGCAGGCAAAGCCGAGCCACGGCCAGTGTCTATTTTCCTTGCGGGGAGAAAGAGGCAAAGCCTCTTGGCTTTCCCGATAAAGGGAAGTGCTGCTAGGCAGCTCAAAACTCATGCGTCAGGGATGGAAGCCAAAGGGCCGAGACGACAGGCTCGGTTCACGACAGCCCGCTCGGACGGCAAGAAAGAACCGGCCATCAAAGCGGCCAAAACTTCCTAAAAATTGAGATTAGGAGACTGTTTTTATTGCAGAATAATTGAACGTACGACCGGCCAATTAACGGTCATGCTCTTATGCATTTGTGTGTGTATGACCTTGGAGTGAGGCTATCAGCAGATCGACCAACGCGGAGCGTTGATCCGGGCTCAGCTTATCGAGATTGCGTTGCCGCCAACGTACTGCTGGAAGATCAGATACGTGTGCGATCTTCAATAGTTCCCAATTCGGTTCGCCGCGCTCAAAGCCGATTAAAAATTCACGGTGGCGATCCGGCATTTCGCCGATCAACTTCTCAATCATTTCATTTTGGGTTTCGATCAGCTCTTCGATTGGCACATCCTCTTCCGTCATCCCTTCGAAGCCATTGCGGTATTCGTTGGCCAGGTCTTTAACGCGACCGGAAAGCACCTCGCCCATGGGGCGGTTGTGGCTGAGCAGATAGACAAGGAAGGCTTCGCGTAGCTCGTCGGTCAGTCCCTCATTGGCAAGGAGGTCTCGAACGTCAAAAAGATCGCGCGGATGCTGACGATCTAATGCTGCAACCAGCTTGCCGGCATAAAGGTCTGCGAAAGACACAACGTTTGTTTCCGCGTAACCAAATGCTTCCTCTACTGCTTCGGTGACCGCGATCGTGGATGGCTCATGGACGACGCCGCGCAGTACCGGCGAGACTTCAATTTTCACCTGTGTCCCATCTGCAATGACTAGAAGGCGCAGGATTGTTCGCTCGCTGACATTCTCTGTAACCCGTGCGCCGGGCAATTCCTCTAACGCTGCCGCTTTGATCCGTTTCATGGCTGCGTCAATTTCAGCCAGGGCTTTTGGTCTGTCATGCATTGGCAGATACATGAGGTCTATATCCACCGAAAGACGTGGCAGGTTCCGAACGAAGAGATTGATGGCTGTGCCGCCTTTGAGCGCGAAGCAGCTTTCTTTTGCCACGATGGGCAGAAGACGCATGAGGAGCCGAACCTGACTTTGGTATTGATTATGAAACGGCATCGAGGTCCTCCGGAACAGTTATCAAGTAGACCGGGTCAAGCTTCCCTCCGGGAACAAGCATGCGTTTGCCCTTCCCGAGATCGATTGTGTCTTTGTCCAGTCGCTTGAGCCACGCATGACGATGGCGATCCGCAAAGAAAAAGAACAAGCGCTTCACCTTCACGCTATCGCAATCGACAAGCAGCTTTTGCAATCGTCTTGGGCTGAAATTTACTGCGCTCTGCATTATCATATCGGCTTGATGGAAACTCTCATGCTTCGGCAATTCATCGAGCATTTCCAGATAGGCGCGCTCTGGCTGTGAGAGCGTCAGGGGCCAATCCCACTGTCCCCACGTGATCATGGACAGACTACCGCCCTGAAAGCGGCTCTGATCACGTCCGTTTCCATCCGCTATATTCCAGGCAAGACTTCCCAGCCCGAATGTGATGGGATCATTCCGGAATAGCGTTGTGCTGTTGTGATAGACAAAGCGCTGGGGAAGGTTCAGCTTTTTTAGCCAGGCGGGTGGCTTCTTCGGCCCGTAGAGATGAACAGTCTTAGTCTCGTGCGAGAGGTAGTGTGCAAATCCCTGTAGTTCCAGCGCTGTGCGCCCACCCACGATGAGCGGCGTTCTCAGTAGCAAGGTCTGGAGAGATATAACGACTTGTTGCCAACTTAGACTACCGCGTGGTCGCCTATAGACGCTGCGAACGGGTTGTTCCAGCCATCCGCTTTTGACGTAGTAAGCGCGCAGATTGCTGGCTATGCCGCGCTCTTCCAGCCAAGCGGCATCAACGACCAACCCTTCAGGCAGGTCTTTTTCAAGTCGGTTTAGTAATGAGGAACTATGCTCAGCCATACTGAGTATAATACAATATTTTCAAACCATATTCAAGTTTGAAAATCTATGAAAAAGCTCAACATGCCTGAGTAAATTGGAAGAAACACAAACTACCCTTCCACGCCTATGGGCCTCACACCGCGCAAGCGCTTATGCTGGTGCGCGCGCTCAATGAAGATGAGGCGCTCACTTTTATCTGTGACACGCTATCTAACGACGATCATCTCTTCCAAGCGGATAAACTGGCACGGGCCGCCGTCGATGAAGCCGACAAATTATGGGAAACCATTGCAGAAGCAAAAGCATTTCTGCATCCGGAAAATCTGGTGAAACTCACGGGATGGTCTAATGATTTTCGCTCCGGCGCGCCGTTTTTGTTCGAGTTCCGGCGGGAACATCCGGCAAGATTCGGGGCTCGCAAGCGTGGAATAGGAAGCGCAAAAACCCGATATATTCCAATCCCGCAAAAACTAAGAAGCCAATAGGAATTTTCCGTCTTGAAGGCAGTGCATGGTCATTTTCCCGCATTCTCGGCAGCCTGCCGAACCCAGGATGAAAAGTTAGCACCGCCATTATTTGCGACGTAACAATAATCGCTAGCATAGTCGCTGAGCGGTACAACTGAGAGCGACGTCGGAGGCACCCAATAGTTTGGAAGCGTTACGGCTTGCGTATAGTCCATGTAGCGCACCCATTTCCCATTGTTCTTTTCGGCGAGAAGGACCCGTCCGTCAGCCAATTTATACGTTCCCATAAATGCCAAAGGATTGGGTCCGGCAGCAGAAACATAACCTTGTTGGTTTTTCATTGCATTTATCCGGACAACGAGAAGGCCATTTCCTTTAATAATACTACGGGCGATTTCATAGCGAACCCAGCGCCGGGCAAAAGTTTGGGTTCCAGCAAGGATGCAGGTAACGGACGTGTTCTTGATGCCCTCGCGGATCAAATTCTTTAATGAATCGTCGCTCGTGCGCTTTGAACTTTCCCAGATACTCCCGTCAAAGAACCCCTCTGCTTCACGCTGGTTTTCATGTTGGCGGCGCCAGGAATTCCTCACCTGATTTACGGGCCATATGTCGTTTTGATAATGGAAAGAGAAAAACACGCGCCGTTTTTGCGGCTGCAATCCAAGAAGCGACGAGGCCAATTGCATCTATGCGCCCTTTAAAATCAGATAAACGACAAGGCCGAATGAAACCAGAATTGCCACATAAAAGAGGCTAACCGACCAAGAAAGAGCGATATAAAAAACTGGCCCTATATCCTTCATGAATGGAGCGGCGTTCAAGCTGTAGGCATCGATTTTTTCGCCCTTTCGCACATGGTCATAAAGATTGCGATAGGCTCGCTCATATCTGAGATATTGCGCATCCATCAGCCAGAAAATAAGGATAGGGACTATCGCCGCAATCGCATAATAAACTGATGGATTTGCACTGCTTGCCGTAACCGCAACGGCGGCACTGCCAAATGTTGCTGATAAGGCTTTGAGCGAAAAAGAATTTGCCCCCATGCGCGAAATCACTCCCTGCAACATGGTGAGATGCGCGATGCGAATGCTTTCGCCTTGATCTTGCGTACCCGTCATCTCTTACCTCTCGATATGCCTACTATAATTGATTCTATCGCAGATTGTAGATGGCGGTCGCCAAGTAGAGGTCGGACGATTCATTGTCTCGATGGTAGAAACCCTATTGGGGATCAATCGGCCAGGCGATTGTGCATGGTTCGGTGCGGGTGGAGAGGCATTGTCTCCAAGTCCTGCGAGTGGGTTCAGGGCGGCACGATAGCCTCCTGATCGATGGGTGCAGGGAGAGCGACATCTCCTGCGCGTGATCCACCGGCAAGTCGGTGGCGGCATTCAATCCGCGCAGGGTTGGTCTCAATGAAATTGCCATGGGGGTCTTGGGGGAGCTTGGAGGCTACTTCCCAAGTGGTGGTGCAGCGGCCAAAAGGCTGCGAGTGATGGAACGGCGATACGTTCTGCTGGCTCTGAAATGGGTTCAATGCCCAGAAAGAGCCAATGGCTGGGGGAATGCAAACGGGGGGGCGCCGCGCCCCCTTTGCCAAGATTGGTTTGTACTACAAACCACATCTTGCCTTCGTTATTAGCAGTGAATCCAAATGACTGGAATGGGGCCGGGAGGGGACTGACGGCTTCTGAATGCTATTTCATCGAAGCGGAAATTCATCTAGACCAAGCTCAATGTGGCTTTCGGCCCATTGCGGACCTCCGTCACCTCGTCGAATGCTGCATGCAGCTTCCCTAGACCAGCCATTCGTCGATCTTGCGTCATTTCGAAGGTGGCAACGGCTGCAATGCGGAGAGGCTGTGTGAAAACCCCATGATTTAGCTGTTGGTGGTATAATTCCCTGAGATTGAATCGGGGATTTTGGATGACGCGGTTTATCGAAGGTGCGGATCGATCGCAGGTGACGTTGTTGCCTGAATGTCTGGACGATTACGTCGATGGGGATAATCCGGCGCGGGCCATTGATGCCTTCGTCGAGATGTTGGATTTGGCAGCGCTCGGGTTCGATACCGTTCCTGAAGTGACGGGTCGCCCCGGTTACCATCCGGACGTGATGCTGCGCATTTACATCTACGGCTATGTGAACCAGATCCAGTCATCACGGCGGTTGGAGCGTGAATGCGGTCGCAATCTTGAACTGATCTGGCTGACGGGTCGATTAAAGCCGGACTTCAAGACGATTGCCGACTTCAGGAAAGATAACGGCTCGGCAATCCGCAAGGTCTGCCAGCAGTTTGTCGCTCTGTGCCGTGGCCTTGATCTACTGGACAGTCCTCTGGTGGCGATTGGCGGCAGCCGGTTCAAGGCGGTGAACGCCAAGGCGAAGAGCTTCACGCGCGAGAAGCTGCGACGCAAGCTGGGCGAGATCGATGCGGCCATCGAGCGGTACCTGGCCGAGGTTGAGCGGGCCAGTGAGGCGCTGGACAAGACTGGCTGGACCGTTCCCACGTCACGCCTGACCCGTACCGTTCGCAAGCTGGCCCATCTGAAAAAAGAAGCCGACCGTTTGAGGGCCGTGGAGCAGCACATGGATGCGACCGGCGATACGCAGGTCTCGCTCAGCGACCCGGATGCCAGAGCCATGGCAACCACCGCCCGCATGCCGCGAGTCGTGGGCTACAATGTGCAGAGCGCCGTTGAAGCCAAGCACCACATCATCGTCGCTCACGAAGTCACCAATCACGGCTATGACCGTGACGCCCTGTCGATGATGGCCGTGTCAGCGCGTGATGCAATGGCGGTCGATTAGATCGAAGTCATTGCCGATAAGGGCTACTACAAGGGCGAGGAGATCGTCGCCTGCGAAGCCGAAGGGATCACCGCCACAGTCGCCAAACCCATGACCTCCGGCGCGACCGCCAAGGGTCGGTTCGATCGGGCCGACTTTGTCTATGATGGCGAAAGGAACGTCTACGTCTGCCCTGCTGGCCAGGACCTGACCTACCGCTTTACCAACCAGGAAACGGGCAAAACCCTCCACTCATACTGGTCCAGCTTCTGTTGCGATTGTGTCATCAAAGACAGATGCACGCCATCAAAGGAGCGTCGCATTCGCCGTTGGGAACATGAGGCCGTTCTGGAGCGCATGCAGAAGCGCATCGATGATAGCCCGGATCGGCTGGCGATCCGCTCCATGACCGTGGAGCACCCCTTCGGGTCCATCAAATCATGGATGGGCGCAACCCACTACAAAATGAAGACGCTCAAACACGTCGCCACCGAGACGGCACTGCATGTACTAGCGTATAACTTCAAGCGGGTCATCAATATCATCGGCATTCCAGCGATGATCAGGGCCATCGCGGCGTAGTGCCTCCCAGTCGTGCACTCATTCGACAGAAGATCGGGCCAAAAACTCCAAAATCATTCCCTCAAGCCGTAAACCGCCTCAGATCCGGTTTTTGCCAACCCCGGGGGCAAAACCCCCAAATCCATCCGGAAATTTAAATCATCTGCTCAGAACCAGTGTTTTCACACAGCCTCCGGACGAAGCGGACCTTGGGTCAAGGTCCGCTTTGAAGTTCCTGACCAGTCGTGAATTTTTACTATTCAGCGAACTTGCAAACCATTCGCTGCAAACCTGCGACGTAAAGTATCCGCAACCGAAGATTTCTTCATCGCTGCATGATTTCCGCTATCCTTTTTCGCCAATCGGTGGCCTCAAAAACAGATCCAACGGCGACGCCACTGGCACCGGCGTACATCAGGTTTTTCACATCAAGACCCGAGCGGACATTCCCGCTTGCTACAAGAAAGGGACGATCTCCAATCAAAGCACGCACGCTACTGACCGTTTCTACCTTCAGCCGCGATTCACGGCAGAACAGATAAAAAACATCTGTGAATTGGATCGTCCAAGGGTCATGGAGAACGCTGGAAATCTCGTCTTCTGCAGTCTCTTTCGCGGCGACATAAAGCATTGATGTCAAATCTATTCCCACTGGTAGGGCGACAGAAGATATTCCGCGTCCCACGCGATCTGCTGGTTCTCTGTTGATCCGGCGACATGTGCGAAAATGCGGATCTTTGGAGGAAATGACGCGGCTCATGATAACCCACGAGGTTTCCTGCTGGGCCCGGAAACCCGTTCGGCGAGTGGGGCGAAAATGCTCAACGATCCGCAGGCCCGTTTGCTGCTTGAGCGCTGTGACAAGGGCTGGCATGACACGGTTATAGCGTTCATCATCCGTGCTCGCTAATACGATCTGCTCGAAGCCCAAACCGCGTAAGAATTTTGCCCGGATCAGGATTTGCGTCCTCTGCAGTCGAAAGGGATCCAAAACCGGGATCAAGGGCGTCCACGTTGCTGCTCGCAGCGGGTGATGATAGTTCAAGTGACGCACTAGACCGACCCCGCGGCGACCGCTTTTTGCAACCCACGTATGATGGCGGAACGGTCACCAAAAACGCGCGACCGCAGTCTGGCTTGGGCAGCGACCATGTCGCTTTGCGCCTGAGGCTTTCCTAGAACCTCGGAAATCCTTAGACCAAGGTGATTCCAGTCTCCCGCAACAGCGCCAATGCCTTCCCGAATCACGAAACTCGGAATCCATTCTTCCATCGGCAAGCCAGAGCGGTAAACGACCAAAGGGATGCCTAGTTCGATGACTTCAAAGACGGTGTTTGGTCCGCTCTTCGTGACTAGAACCCGGTCTTTGGCTGCGCGCATCCGATCCAAGAGCGCCAAAAACGCGTGATGCGACAGGCCCGGATAGACCGTCACATGCATCGGCGGGAAACGCGCCTCGGGCAGCGCAGCATTCCAATCCCTCTTGTCGCCCGCATGGGTGATGAGAACGATCTCAATCGCGCGCTCAGTGGGCAGGCTCTGGATAAGGGTCGAAACAGAATCCGGCACGGCCGACGGCGAATAGATCAAAAGGATCGGGGTATCAGCAGACGCACCAGATTGCGTGACGATCATCTGAGCACGGTTGAACGGCATTTCAATGCTGGGCCCAGTCACTGAAATCGTCTCAGGTGCCACGCCCAGCTGCGTCAAGCGCTCGGCAGTTCCCTCCAGCGGGACGCAGGTGGCATGAGCATCGAGGCAGCGGTGGAATGGAAGACCCAAAAGCCCGGGATTGGTGATCCAGTTAGTCACTTGAGCACGCCCTGTGGCCATGGCCAGCCGCGCAAGGAGCCCTTTGGTAGCGATGACCTTGCTGTCAGCGTTGGCCAGTCTGTCGGTCAAACGCTTTGCGGGTTCGTGCAAAGCCTGTTGGTCGGGCCATAAGCCCACCCTTGCTGTGATGTCCCGCGTGAGGGAATGGTAATCGCGGGCGACACTCGCGGCATCGAGCGATGCACTCAGTTCAGAAATGCGGCGGCCCCAATCAGCAAATTCCGGCCAGACCTCCTCTCCCGAGCACAGATCGATCTCGATCTCTGGCCAGGCTTCTCGCAGACGTCTCGCCAGACCAAGGGCGGCGTTTGCGTTGCCCAGAAGGCCCCAGCTTTCGGCGTACAAGATCAACAGGGAATTCATATCAGAACCCATCCAGAATCATATCCACCCCGAGTGTACGTCGCAATTTGTCGAGCTTGGTCAGTGCGCTACGCCCAAACTGCTTTTCAAAGAAAGTCGGGCAGGTCGGATGCGGGCCGTGAAGATATTGCCTGCCACCAACTTCTAGTGCCTTGGCCCGCAAGGCATCAAGGGAAGACGACACTTGTTCAGATTGGGACCGTTCCAGCGTGATGTAGGTGCCGAGCGATGCCGAGGTCCATTCCCCTGCAAGTGGCAGAAGCGGAAACTGCGAAGCACTAGCTGTCGCTTCTGCGTCAAACACCATCGCGTTGAAGACTTGAAACGCACCCGCAACATGCGCTCGGTCGGAAAACTCTGCCTGCAATTCATCTAAGCGCTCGAGTGGGACCATGAAATCAACCCAGAGGCGCGTTACATCTTCGAGGCGCAGGCCCTTAGACATCAGCCAACGCGCCTCAGTGTCCTGATAGGCCGTTTCCCTCGCGTGCATCTCTGAGTGCAGATCAATCGGTAAGTCCGATCTCTCTACCTTGGCCTGGAAGCTTTGAACACGCCATTTCTTAAGGTCGGTGCTGACCAGAAGCACTGCGCCCGATGGCCCGTCTATTAAATCCTGCGCAATTTGCTGAAGCGGGCGGGTGTCTTGGTCCTCTAACTTGACAAATTCCGGCACTGTCGGATCTAGTAGAAATTTCGCTTCGATGATGGGTCCCAATGCGCCTAAGCTTCCGGGCATCATCGCAAACACGCCGTGAGGGTCGTCATCGCGAGCCGCGCGCAGGACACCTTTGGTTGGCGTGGCAATTGCCACTTCCTCCAACGCCGCAAACAGCCCTCCGCGGCGAAGAGAGGCAGGTCCAAATCCACCCGCAGCCAGAGCGCCTCCCAGTGTCGCCTTGGGGCTGCTGGGCAAGACCGGCAGCCATGCTTTAGCCTGTCGCAAGCACGCGGCAACATCCTTGAGGCGCGTGCCGCCGCCGGCGATCAGATACCCTGCCTCGACACGCAGCTCGTTAAAATCTGTCAACTGAATTTGCACCGGTTCCGCTATGCTGCGCCCATGGGTTGAACACCCCCCACCACGTAAACACGCCCGTGTCCTTCCTTCCACAAGGTGACGCATGAGATCGACGAGGGCCGAAGGGTTCGACGGCACATAGCATTGTAGTTTCTCGGCCGTAGGTACCAGCGCGTGATCGGAGCGGGATGGCTCGCTATTCAGGGCCTCGGTGGTTAAGCTCAAAGCACATCTTGCCACTTGCGTGCGATACGATTCACTTCCGGTGAAATATCAAACGCAGGTGGGTAATGTATCAGGATCTGCTGTAGTTCTTCACGAATGCGACCGAGCCGTTCACGCACCGCTTTGCGTTCGGCCTGATCGTCCTCAATCATCGCAAAAAGATTGCTGTCGCGTTCACCAAGCGCATGCCAATCGCGGATGTCGTCGCCGACCATGTAAATGACCCCCACCAAATTCATCGCGCGCGCCGCTTGCTCTTCGGGTGCTTGGAGCGACCGCGCCGTGCGCGCGCCGAGACGGGCATAAAATTCCATCATGCCACCCGCTTTGGTTTCCGCACCTCGAAACCAATCCTCCGTCCCATCAATCGTGATACGGGGTTCTTGCACGACGTAAGACCAGATCTTCTGCCAAGCCTGCAACGCAAACTGCCCCGCGCCATCATCCATCGGAAGGCGAGCCAAGGCGTGCTGTATCAACACATGTCCTAAGGCCAAATCAGCATTTGGCACATCCTGATCCTCATCGATCACATCATCCAACAGCTTCACGCCAACCGCATGTAAGCAATAGCAGATCCCATGATGCGCCCGCTCCTTTTCATTGCCGATCCAAGCTGACGAGAAATAAGGCACCCGCGGATAGCCCTTCATCTCCAGCACGTAGTTCAAAAGATTTTCCGACGCGCCATGATCTCTTAGGATCTGCCGCGTTTCCGATTGAATTACATCTTGACTACGTGTCCACTCTTCTGAAAATCGAGCCTCCGATACAGCTGCAAGCATATCAACACCATTGTTTAGACGAGCCCAATTCAATGCACTCATTTCAATCTCGAAATATTATGAACACAGGCTCAAAACTTGCGCAAGTTTTACAAGCGGCGCGTGAAATGGCGCGGCCCGGCACCACGTTGCAGGCGATCGAGAACGCTGTTCGCACGTGGCTTGCAGACGCAGACCTGGTGCCTGAGAACCCTCAGGTTTTGGGATTTCGCCATGCGGCATCTTTTGGGTTGAATGCAATCATTGGTGGTATTCAGAATCTCGAGGTCCAGATCGCCGACGAGGATTTGCTCACCATCGATGTGGCGGCGCGCGACGCGTCTGGATACATTGTTGATGCGTCTGTCACCTGTCGCGCTGGGTCTCAACGCTCGGGGGATCTTGGCACTTTGGCAGAGGAGGCTACTCTCGCAGGCGTTGCGGCGGTCCAGCCCGGGCGCGGCCCCCGAGATGTCTTGGACGCGATCAGCGCTTTCCTGGAAGGGAAGGACGCCGTGCTTGCCCCGATGCCCTTCCTGCATGGCATCGGTGCGTCCTTACACGTCGATCCCTGTGCGGGTACGGAGGAACCGGGCGACGCGCGTTTTCTCGTGGGTGATGTCTTGGCGATCGAGCCTGTGCTCTTGGCGCGGCCCGGACGGCTGACGTGGGATGTCACGGGGTGGGAGGTTTCCGCCGCCAACGGCGCAGATACAGCCTTTGTCGAACACACGGTGGTGGTGATCGAAGAAGGCGCCCAGATTTCAACCCTTGGCCCGCGCCATGGATGATCTGACCACCAATTTCTGCGGGCTAGAGAGAAAATCGCCACGAAAAGTAACGCGCTTGAGAAGCATTTCACAGGCCTCGAACATCATTGGAACGTGCCGCGCGGCCAAAGAAAGCGTCAACCTGCGCGGTGCCGGACATGGCAGCGGAGATCGCAACATTGGCTCAGGCCATCTTATGCTTAACTCGCTTCCCTCGCGCATGACCCGTTTGGATGACAGCTGCTATTGCGTTTCGTCCAGCATGCGGTGGATAGAGTTAGAGCGGGCGCTGAACAACGATGGGCGTGCCGCGCCGGTTTTGACCAATTGGCCGGATGTCACGATCGGCGGCACTCTTGCCGCCGGCGGATTCGGCAGCGCCAGTTTGAACTTCGGATCGCAAGTCGATTGGGTCGAACGAATACACGTTGTTTTGCCTAATGGCTCGGCAGTCTGGATCGGCAAGGACGACGCGCGCTTTCCCCTCATGCTCAGCGCTCAGGGCATTCATGGATTTGTTGCGGAAGCCGAGATTGCGACCCGTGCCTGCCCCACCTCATGGCACTGGTCGCGCTACGGATTTGACAGCTTAGAGTGCTGGTGCGACGCGATCACAGAGGTAATTTCTCAGAAACCCTCAGATACAACACACCTCGTTGCGCAGGGTCGTTGGGAGGGTTTTGAGATTACCATGGCTACGGGCGAAGGGCACGACCTCGCCTTGCAGGGTATTCCCCCTTGCCAGTGGGAGCTTGACCACGAGTCTTGGCGGGAGGGCTTACTGCAGCGGCAGTTTGAGCAGGAGGTCGTGAACCCGTGGGCCGATTATGTGCTGCCTGCCTCCTACCTCGGGCATTTCCTGTCCCGCCTGTTCTCAGATTTGGCGGAGGAAAAGATGCAGCAGGGTGCCTTTCCAAGGTTTCGAATTTTGTTTGTCGATCCTTGTCGAGCGCCTCCAGCGACTGCCTCTTTTGCCCCACATAAGGGCGCGTACTCCCTTTTGGCGGGCGTGGGCGTTTACTTTGTGCTACCGCGCACCGGGGTCGAAGAGATTGCCGCAGCGCGGCGTGTTCTGGCGCGATCCTTGGCTTTGTGTGGAGATCTCAACGGACGCCCATACCTCCCCGGATGGCACGAAATGGAAGAGGCTGAAATGCAGCGCTTCTATCCCAATGCCATTTCAAAAAGCCGCGAACTAAAACGCCGCAACGATCCGGATGACCTGTTCAATCCCGGAATGAGACCGGCATTCTGACAGCGAACTATAGTCTATGTGCGCGGCTGCAAACGCAGGCTCAGGGCCAAGCGGGGCTCATCCGAGAGATTGGGAAAACTGCCATGAATGGTGAGTGCCGAATGCAACGAAATTCCTCCAAGCGGAATTTCCGCTGGCGCGAGTTCAGCATCATCCGGAAGGGTGACATGCCGAACACCGGCTGACGTTTCATGAGTCTTCGGCCCTCGTTTATGGCTGCCAGGCATGTAAAACAGCGTTCCAGTTTCGATATGCGCGTCAGTAAAAGGCAGCCAAACTGTATATCCCTGTTCTGCCGCCTCCTGACCATCATATGCAGCATCCTGATGAGGGCGGATCGGCGCACCGTGCTGCTTGGGTTTCAAAATGGCATTGGCAAAGGTGAACGAGACATCCTGTCTCAGCACGGCGGCGCAACGCTCCTCAATCATTTGCAAGAGCACTTCGTCGTAAAAACCAGGTACAAGCTTGTCGATCCGATTAAGCTCAACTGCGCCACCTGCGGTCGGGCTCAGTTCCTTCCTGAAAAAATCCGGGAGGTCTTCATATCGGTCGAAGTATCGCAATATCTTATGACCGAGACACCGTAAAGCGTCTCGCTTAACAACATTTCTAAGAATGACAAAACCGTCCGTTTCAAGCAGCTCTTGAGACACCTCCGATGTGTCAGATCCGATCAGGGTTTGTATCTCCGGTCCATGATTTCTCCGATGTACTCCTGAAGTCCAGAGGCCGCATGCGCCAAGGCAATGTCCGCACGCCACGCTTCTCCGTCTGTTGTAACCTTATCCATCTGTGACACGCGGAACTCAGAGATCCTTGCCTGGATATCGTTATAAAGTCCAACCATGAACACAGCGTGTTCTTTCGGAAGGTCAGGATAACGTTTTAGCAGATCTTCAGTGGAGTGCGCGGGATGCATAGTAAAAATCTCCTATATGGTTTGATTATTTGGGTTGATTGTGCACAGGAAACCTAAAATAATCAACCAGCATGCTAGTGCTCCTTCCATAATCGCAGGCACGTCTGAAAGTCAGTGGACCCGCAGCCAATGAAGAAAGCGCATTCCCTGATCAGGGCGAGCCAGGCGTCGACCCTTTCGGTGTTGTCATATCTGCGCGAACGGGTGCGCCGCAAAGGTATGTTGGATTCCGCCAGCTCCGTCGCGCGTCGGTTCAATCTGCCCACGGTATCTCGTTTTCTGACCGAAATCGCCCGCCACCGGCACGCCCGCGCCGGCCAAGTCGCCCCCTTCCGTGTAATCCAAATCGAGACGTTGGGATATTGCAATCTCAGCTGCAGCTTTTGCCCAACCAACCAGATCAAGATGCCCAAGGGGCGCATGACGGATGCGCTGTTCGACCGCCTGATCGGACAACTCAGCGAATTCGACGGAACGATTGGTCTATATCTTCGAAATGAACCCCTTCTGGACAAACGCATGGTGCGCTTTGCCCGCAAGGCGCGATCTGAGACGCGCGCGCGTATAGTGATTCAGACTAACGGCGTGCTCTTGACCGAAGAACTGGCCGGTGACTTGTCAGAAGTGGCGCACATTCAGGTCAATGATTATTCGGGCGGGAAAGAGCTTCGCCGCCTTGCCCCGGTGATGAAACGCTATGGCATCATTGGTATCGGTCGCTCAAATCCGCGCGGTCTGTCCAACCGGGCGGGCAACCTTCCGGGGGCTGGCACATTGACACAACCGCTGAGCACATTCTGCGTCCGTCCGTTTGAACAACTTTACGTCGCCTTTGACGGTCGCGTCGTTCTTTGCTGTCAGGACTGGAAGCTCGAAGAGGAAATGGGTAATGCCAACTACATGACCTTGGCGGATATCTGGAAGGTTGAGGACTACCGGTTAAAGCGCGCAGAACTGCTCGATAGGCGTCGGCGCAACCTATGCGCGGCTTGTGATTTCCCCGGAGTGTGATGATGCACACCCCTGCGTTCCCCCGTTCCTTGCGACTCTTATTGAAACTACTCCGGTATGGCGTGAAAACGGGGTATTCCTACACATCCCCAAAACCAAGTGTGCTGGCCGATGCATTCGCGCGCGGTCCAGATGCGTGCCGATGGAAGATTGGTGAGCGCAAATCTGTGATCGTGCTCCCCTCAACCTGTCTGCGCTGCGACCCCCAAACCCACTCGAAAGTCCTTAGAAACCTGTTGTTCCAGCTCAAAGACAATCCAGAGGCAGGATTGGTTTTCGCGCTTCAAGGCGAAGACACAAATCGCCTATATTCCCATCTAGACGAGGTGGCGGGCACACTGGGCGATGAGAGCCGTCGAGTTTTGATGTGCCCGATCATCGGATACGGAAAGACCGCAGCACTAAACGCCGTCTTCTCGCTGTTCGACGAGGTCCGTCCGCCCGAGATTGTCGGTTGGGTCGATGACGATGTCGTCTTGGGTGACGGGACGCTCGCTGCTATGATTGCTGCCACATCGGGGAACAACGCCTTGCAGGTCGTTGGTGCCAAGAAAGTACCAGTCGCCTATGAAGGATGTATCGCTCGTGCATTCTTGCAGTTCAAAAGACTTGCGCGCCCTGAGGGCACGCTTGTCTGGCCCCACGGATGCGCGATGCTCGTGCGGTATAGCTTGATCGCCGAAGGCATACCTCTGCGTTACCGCGGCGAAGACGGATTTATTGTATTATCTGCCTTCGCGGAGACGAAAGCGGCAGAAGATCAGGCGGTGAAGGTGCTCGACGGCACCATGTGCGAGCATGTTGTCGGCGGCCCCGGGATAGAAATCCCTGCGCGTGTGATCCGAACACTCTTTGAGAACTCTGTCCTGCTGGCTGACTTTCCAGAGGCTAAGAGCCTGATGTTTGCAAGATTGGCAATCTTCCATGGGCTTTACGACCCACGCGCGCCCTTGCTCGCACGGGTTTTGGGAAGTGCTCATTACCTCTTTTACTGCCTGATTGGCATCTACCTTGTGACATGCGGTATGCTGGGCAGGCCCAAAAGGTCGATCAGGTGGAGCGGTTATTCCACACACAATGTGCCAAATGGCACAGGTGGAATTGAAAGCAGCCGTAAGAACTAGGGCTCTGTGTCAGCATCATTTGCAGACTGAGCTCTTTCAGCGCCTCGAGGGTTGGTCGCTTCTCCCAATCAGGTTGCACGCATGGGCTAAAGAGCTTCCGACAAACCCGGGGCGGTTCAGACCTGACGTTTGCGGCGATCTGACTAATGAGCAAGTTGGCTCGGAGCTGACTTGCGGCACCGCATAGAGACGCCAGGTTCTGAGGTCATTTGAATGTCGGCTTCAAACATTGCGACATGGTTGGCTCGCACCTGCGGCGAATTCCTACTTCCCGCCCACCCTGTACATTCGTTGGGTTCGGGATGAACGGCGGCTTTCAGGACGAAGTCGTGAACCGATGTAAGTCAGAAATGAGGGCGCAACCCGGACGCCACCTCTTTCCTTCTTTCTTCCTGTTTTCCTGTCCATGAACCTCTGCATTTGGTGAGAGGCTTTTTCGCTTCTGCTCCACCTTCCCCTCACCCGCTTCATCCCGAAGCGGGCGTAGCCGAGGGAGGTGGCGATGCCATCTGTACGCAAGCCGGGGCCGCAGTATTCTCTGCCAAGTGGCGGTTCTCCGATCCCCGCAGCAATTGGACTGATTGCTGCACTTACGATTGAGCTTCTGATGCTGTTCCTGTTGTTCGGAACGTATTCGGAGACGATGGGCATGATGTCGGACGTCTATCTGTGCGACCTGCCGGGTGCCGGCGGGATCTTCTGCATGATCGACGACGAGATGACGGTGTCTCACCTTCTGGCGTTTTTGCTGGCGGTGTTTTCAATTGCCGTGCCGATGGCGATCTGGTCTGAAGTTATCAGTCGCCAGATCTACGTCGATCCAAAGACCTGGCTCTCCAACCCGACCAACAAGATCTACGCAATCATCGCGCTCGGCCTTTATGCGTTGGTGTTCACCCTGGAGACAGTCAACCTTTATACCCTGATCGCTCAGGAAGCCTCTGAAGGTCCATTCAAGACCCACGACACCAATCCACTGATGGCGTTTTTGGCAAACAACCAGGGGCTCGGGATTTTCGTGGCGGGAACGGTTGCGGTCGTCAACACTGTGCTTGGACTGCTGGCCGTACGCGCAGCCCATACCCTCAAAGCCAAATTGGGGGGCGTGTGATGATCCGCAAGTTTCTCAAGATTGGCCTTGTTGCACTGATGCTGGGTGCTGCTCCGGCAGCATTAAGCGCGGCACCAAAGAAGAGCCTCGCCATCTTTGTTGTAATCGAGAATGGCGGTGTTGTTACAGACCGGGAGACGGCAAAGACATCGATCAACTATCTGCTCGGCGAGCTGGTCAAATTGCGCCGCCGCAAAGCGACCAAACATGGCCTGATCCATATCATCCTGTCTGCCAACCCGACCGAAGTCACCTGGTCCGGCACACCGCAGCAATTGTTTGAACAAGGGCACAGCATCCTTGAACTCATCAAGTTCAAGGACACATGCTCAGATCTGGTGCTTGCCTGGGATCAGGCGGATCTGACCAAACGGATCACAATGCCGGATGAGATCCGCCTGATTGCAATCGGGCCGATGATCAATGCCAGCTTCCCATGCGACAAGGGTGACACCACCATCAAGCTGCCGCAACCGGCCCCGCAAAAGCTGAAGCTTGCCAAACTGGCCGCTGACGCCACCCAGGTCAAACTCCTGAACGTCCATGCCGATCAGGACGAGGTTTACCTCACCTACCTGCAAAAGGCCGGTGTCATCACCCGCGCCCAAAAGGGAGAGATGGACTTCGACCTGATGGATGCTGCGCGCACGCGCGCAGCAAACGGCAAAATCCTGGAGGGACGGTAACATGAGGAAGAGTGCTCAATTCCTTCGCGTGATGGCTTTTGCCATCACGTTTTTCGTTGGCAGCCTTCAAGTGGCAACAGCCAAGATCATCATTGTCCCTCAGGTCAGCGGCACACCGGATGTTCAACTGGAACTGAAGCGGATGATCGAATTCTCAAAGTCAGTCACGTTGAGCGTTCGAACCGATCCAAGGCTTGTGCCGCCAAAACGCGTTCTCGAATTGGTCAAATCCCTCGACATCCGCGATGGTGCCGGGATCAAAATTGAGCGGGGATATGCCATTGATGCGCAGCATGACCTCGTTATTGGCTGGTCAGGCGGCAGCACCGAGATCTCCAAGGTGCAGCAAACACCTTCCGGTCTTGTTGTTGCCGGGCTCTTCAAGGATCACACAGGCAAGATTGTTGTGCCTCCAGTTGACCGGCTTGCAGCCTATACAACTGCGGGCAAGGCGCTTTGTTTTGAACGCGCAAGCATAGAAGCCGAGCCACAGACCTTGCCTATGTCCTTTGTCATCCTAATGGACCGCTCCGGCTCCATGAGCGAAGTCATGGACGATGTCCGACGATCTGCGCTTGCCTTCATCGACAGTCTGCCGACTACGGCTATCTGCTCCGTTGGGGCCTTTGCCAAAACCGTCAGCTTTGACCCAAAAGAAGGCCTTGGAACCAACTTTTGCCAACCACAGCATTTCAACTTGGCGAAGATGCAAGTTGGCGGCAGCACCAATCTGTTTCCAGCGCTCAGCCAAAGCTATCAATGGCTCAATCACCCATCTCGTAAAACACATCAGAAGGCGGTGATTGTCCTGACCGATGGGGCTGTGACGGACAACAAGACCATGGGAACGAAGGTGCTCACTGACAAAGGCGGCGCACCGACCTTCGTGTATTTCCTCGGGGACCGGGAAGACAAATGGCTGAAGGGGATTGCGGACAACTACCTGCAGCATGCGGGCGATGTCTCTGACCAGCTTGGCCAGTATTTTGACGTGGTGAGCGAAGCCTATCGCAAGCAGACGGTTTTGAAGCTACGGGAATGTCCGGCGCAAGCAGCAAAGCCATAAGCATGGCAGACAGAAGCA
This sequence comes from Litorimonas sp., assembly GCA_051251645.1. Classification (GTDB taxonomy): domain Bacteria; phylum Pseudomonadota; class Alphaproteobacteria; order Caulobacterales; family Maricaulaceae; genus Litorimonas. The sequence goes on from JBPOEY010000012.1 coordinate 26,089, forward strand.
ATTCTCAGGAATGGATTTCCGATCCATTCCAGCATGGCTCAGCAAGATGGGCGGATGCCGCCCATCTTGTCTCCAGGGGATACGGCCCAGGCGGGTTCCATCTGCTGGGCTATCACCCTTCGGAATATATCGAGACCGGTGCAATGCCGGTCACCTATGGCGGCGCACGCCATGAACTGATTGCCGCACCCACACGTGGCGGCAAAGGTGTCTCCGGGGCAATTCCCCGGCTCCTGGATCACCCAGGCGGGGCGGTCGTTCTGGATGTCAAAGACGGCGAACTGGCCCTCATCACTGCGCGGTATCGGCGCGATGTCCTCGGCCAGAACGTTTTCCTGATTGATCCCTTTGACTGCGTTGCATCTGAACTTGGCATGGACGCCGCCAAACTTGATCCCATGCAGATCATCGACCTGGAGGGTGACGAGCCGTTTGACGACGCCCTTCTGCTGGCCGATGCCTGCGTTATTCCCGAGGGCAGCGGAGAGAGCCATTGGAGTGGGGAAGCGGCAGCCTTGATTGCCGGCCTCATGCTTGAACAAGCTCAATTCGGCGGAACGCTTGCAGGTGTCAGGCAGAACCTCAATCGCAACGCAGACCAGTTCGCCGAGCTGATTGAGGACATGGCAGAGAGCCCCTACGACCTTGTCCGGGACGCAGCTGGCCGGATTACAAGCAAATCGGATCGGGAACTTTCAGGCGTAATCTCAACAGCGCAGCGCAACACCCACTTCCTGGAAGGCAAAAGCCTGGCAAGCAGTCTGTCTGTCTCCGATTTTGATTTGAAGTCGATTGGTGAGAACACAACGATCTATATCGTTCTGCCCGGACGGCGCATCCGCACGGCAAAGCGCTGGCTGCGCGTGCTGCTGTCTACCTTGATCAATGCCGTCACCGCACTTGATCAAAAACCTGCCCTCCCCGTTCTCTTCCTCATTGAAGAGATGGCAGCGCTCGAACGCCTTCAGATTATTGAGAGCAGTTATGGCCTCATGGCCGGGTACGGTATTTTGATTGTCGGCGTGGTGCAGGATTTTACGCAGCTGAGAGATCTCTATAAGGACCGCTGGCAGACTTTCATTGCCAACTCGGCCAGCGTCCAGTGTTTTGGGACGAATGACTATTTCACTGCCCACTACCTGTCCCAACTGTGCGGAACAGGAACTGTCGAGCGGGCGTCCTACAATTCCGCATCGGAACGCACAAAACTCTTTGGTGTTGACGCCTACCGGTCCATGAACGATGGCCTGACCGGCCGCCAGCTCATCACCCCAGATGAACTGATGAGCCTCCATCCAAGCATCCAGTTCATCAAGTTCGCGGCCAGTCGTCCCTTCATAGGCTACCGCCCGGTCTACTACCTGGACCGGCGGTACAGGGATGCGTATGACCGCCCGCTTTACGACATCCATCCCCATCACGCTGACAGGCCCATCCTGCCTTCTGTCGATTTCACAGCCCCTGGACTGGATCTTGGAAGCCTGCTGGCAGACCACCTCGAGGTCGGTTGATATGTTCGCAATGACGTTCATGACGGTGATAGTTGGCGTTCTGGCCTATGGCTCGATCGTCGTCATCGCCTGGCACTACGGCCTTCCTCTGCCGCTCTTCCACAATGCCTTGATCATGGTGATCATGACGGCGGGTCCACCGCTGCTTCTGGTATCGGCAAGCTATGCTCTTTCGAGAGTCCGGTTCTGGCGGAAGATGGCAGCCCTAGCCCAAATACAGCAACTGGGTCATGGGGCTCAGCTAGCACGAGGACAAAGGATTCAACCCCAATCAATTGAAGGCAAAAGCACCCTGGAATACCTGCTAGACGCGATCATCTGGGTTGGAGTGTTTTCCCTGCCCTACTGGCTGAACTTGCCTGGACCGGAAGTATGGGCAGGAGCTAGTTTAGTCGTTTGGAAAATGTTCAAGTGGTCGGTGCCGGGTTAGACCTAGTGAGGCTCATCATCATAGTTGGCAACATACCGAGTCCATACATGTTCGTTATCTCGCATGTCCGGGCCAAGTAGACTTGCGGCCTGGACATGCTGGTTCGGTAAACGTTTAAGCAGCCCCTTCCCAATGCTCCGATGCTGGCAGCTCCTTAATATGCCGAAGGCGGCAATAAAGTTCGATCATGCGGAGCCGCTCATAGTATTTGGTGTAACTTAGCGGGGCTTCACCTGTTTCATCAGCTTTGAGAAAGTCAGAGAACCACCTATTTTGAGGGTCTGGGAAAATTTTACCAATATCTGACGGCCAATATTTGCTTCCGTCCCGAAAGTAGAGATGGTGCGCATAATCATAGATGATCGTCATTCCGGTAAGCCAAGCCGCACGGCTGGGCATCAATTCATGCGTCAATCGCGCGATATTCCAAACGTTCTCCTGATAAAATTCGGTATCCACGAACTGATAGTTTGAACACACGATGATGCGATCGTCGCCTTTTAAGTAGGTCATATTGTAAACTCCGCTTGACACCACACGCGGGAGCTCAGGGTACCCCACCAACTTTCTGTTGATTATATTCCGCCGCCCGAAGGCGAATCTTGCAAGCCTTGAATCGATTTGCAAGAGACTGATTCACCTCATTGATTCGTTTTCTTGTCCAATTAGTCTAAGTTATTGAGCAAGAATCATAAAATGAATCTGCACAAATTGTGTGCAATCATATCGTTTCCTGAACGACCGCCACAAGTTTCCGAGCGCTCTCCTGGAATTGATCGTTTTTGCGCTGAGCACTTCCGTAAACGAGCCGGTTAAGGGACAGATGTTGGCACTCCTGAGCCCAAACACCAGCTCTTGATAGCCCGCCTTATAGTTGAGTTTCCTCTAAGCTCTCTTGAGTGCTTCAGGAGGATCGTTATGGGCTTTTTGCTATATATACAAACGTATATGCACAATACCAAAGTTTGTATTCGGTATTTACATAATGCTACTATAGGTTATGTGAGTATTTTATTTAGTTTTTTCTTATTTGTTTATTTCAAGTCGAAAGACGTATATTATGAGGGTTAGATTATCGGACCAGATCTGGCTGCGCGCAGCCGGTATAATTGAAGGGCCAGAAAAGCAAACCAAGCTTGAGAGTTTGGTGCGGTTCCTGGCAAGACGCGCGGCCGAAGCAGACTTTGCTGAAGAAGTTGCTGCCACAGGTGGGTCCGACCCAAATGATTTTGAGAAGGACCTTTAAGCCATGACCCACGCCGTCATCTACGCCCGCTATTCAACCGATATGCAAAGCGATGCCTCGATCGAGGATCAAATCCGCATGTGCAAGGAGCGGGCAGAGAAGGACGGCTACGAGGTCGTGAACTGCTATTCAGACCATGCCATCTCTGGAGCATCGATGATGCGCCCAGGCATTCAGATGATGATGCAGGATGCAGCAAGCGGCAAGTTTATTGCTGTTTACGCAGAAGCCCTTGATCGCATGTCGCGCGATCAGGAAGACATAGCTGCAATCTTCAAACGGCTATCATTTTCAGATGTGTCTATCTGTACGTTGTCGGAAGGGGATATTTCTCAGCTGCATATCGGCCTGAAGGGCACGATGAACGCGCTCTTTCTCAAAGACCTTGCCGACAAGACCCGCCGTGGCCTGAGAGGCCGCGTTGAGCAGGGTAAGTCAGGCGGGGGCAAATGTTATGGCTATGACGTCATTCCTGGAGAAGAAAAGGGCGGCAGAACCATCAACGAGATAGAAGCTGCCATCGTCAGGCGGATTTGCCAGGACTATGCGGACGGTAAATCGCCTAAAGCGATTGCCCATCAGCTGAACAAGGAAGGTGTTTCAGGGCCGACCGGCAAAGGCTGGGGACCAAGCACCATCAACGGCAACCGCAATCGCGGCACCGGTATTCTCAATAATGAACTCTATATCGGGAGACTGGTCTGGAATCGGCTGCGCTACGTCAAGGACCCAACGACCGGCAAGAGGGTTTCAAAACTCAACGAGGAAAGCGACTGGATCATTCAGGACGTTCCTGAACTTAGGATTGTGGACGAGGACCTGTGGCAGGCCGTGCGCGACCGGCAGGGCAAACTCAACGCACACCAAAAACCGTTCTGGGCCAAACAGCGCCCCAAAAACCTGTTTTCCGGTCTGATCAAGTGCGGATGCTGCGGTGGCGGCTATTCCATGATTTCCCAGACGCACCTTGGTTGTTCCAACGCCCGCAACAAGGGCACCTGCGACAACCGTAAGGGATTCAAACGCGATACACTGGATCAGGATGTCCTTAAAGCGCTCCGCGCCCATCTGATGGACCCGGATTTGTGTGAACTGTTCTGCAAAGAATATACGGCGCACCTGAATGAACTGCGCCGGGCCCACAATGTCTCCGTTGAAGGACACAGGCAGGAACTGCAGCAAACAAAGAAAAAGCTCGATCAGATGGTCGATGCAATTTCTGAAGGCGCACCAGTCGCACCGATCAAGGACAAGATGCATGCGCTCGAAGCAAGGCGCATTGAACTGGAAGCCATGCTCCAGCAAGTTGTCGAAGCCCCACCGCTCCTGCACCCATCCATGGCTGAGCGTTACCACACACAAGTCAATAACCTTCTGGAAGCCCTCAATGCAGAAGACAGCCGCCCAGAGGCTGCAGAACTGATCAGATCACTCATCGAGAAGATCGTTTTAACACCCGACGAACGCGAAGACCGTCTGGTTGTTGATCTTCACGGTGACCTGGCTGGGATCCTGGCGATCTCAGCAGACCACCCGTCTCAGCTGAAGTTCGACGAGACGGAGATCGCCAAACAAAAAGCGCTCCTGGCAGCTGGTGAAGCTAACAGGAGCGCTTTAACTGGTGATCAGCAAGTTAAGTTGGTTGCGGGAGCAGGATTTGAACCTGCGACCTTCAGGTTATGAGCCTGACGAGCTACCGGACTGCTCCATCCCGCG
>JBPOEY010000013.1:0-28214 GCA_051251645.1 Litorimonas sp.
ACAGCCCGCGCTTTCCTCCTTGTCGGATTTATCGCCGCTGCAGCTCACGCTGACAGCAGCCACAAACCTTAGACAAACCCGACTTTGGGTTTTCACTCTCGCATGCGCAACAGCCATTTCTTTGCGACGCAGATTAAGTCGTGGAATCGGTCATTGACGACTGGTTTCAGAGGCTGCACCTGTACCGTATCATCGCCGCAAGTGCGCCAATGGTGGCTCTTGTGGAAATCGATCTAATCGAGCCCATCCGAAATGGCGGCTCCTAGCAGAATGTAAGTGACCGCCAAGAGTTTAAGCTACCGTCAGAATTGCAGCGCCACGAAGAACTCTGCCTTTACAAAGTGCTCAACAATGTGTGCCGGGCAGCCTTAATATGGCCACCCGCTATGCGTTTGACGAAAGCCATCACCATCGCGGTAGACAAACACGGCAGCAACTCCAATTTCTTTGGACCAGATCGAGCCTTTCTTCGCGCCGGAAACCATGAAGGCCGTCGCCCAAGCATCTGCTTCCATGCAGGTTTTGGCAAGGACGCTCACCGATGCAGGCGTTTCCTTCAAGGGGCCGCTGTAGGCCGGGTCCATCGTATGGGCGAGCCGTCTCCCACCAGCTTGCACCCAATGGCGATAGTCCCCTGATGTGGCCACTGCGGCATCTCTCAGCTCGATCATCGACAGCGGTGCCCTTGTTTCATAATCGGGACGCTCAATGGCAACGGCCCAAGCCCGACCATCCGGCTGTTCGCCACAAGCGCGCATTTCACCGTCGAGGCCCACAAGCGCATCGGTGATTTCGAAACGGCTCAGCACTGCCATCATTCGGTCAACAGCATAGCCTTTGGCGATGCCTGACAGATCCAGCGTCAGCGGAGCCAATTTACGGGCTTGAAGCGCATGGGGATTAAGATCGAGAACCTCGTGCGCCGGGGAGCGTCCCTTGCCGAGTGTGGCGCGTATCGCTTGTGTGTCCGCCTCTTGAGGGCCGAACCCCCAGGCGGTCACGACATCCCCCATTCCGATGTCGAAAGCGCCATCCGAGAACCTTCCGATTTCCAGCCCCTTTGTCAGCACTTCCATCAATTCCACAGGAACGGACACCCACGTTCCGACCGCTGCGCGATTGAGGCGCATCAGATCGCTGTCTGGTTTCCATGTGGACATCTGGCGATCCACGGCATCCACGCTTTCAGCCAGTGCTGCGCGGATCGGCTCTGGGTCAACCTCTGCGGAGGCATAAAGTAGCGCCGACCAGCGGGTGCCCATTGTCGGGCCACTCAGCGCATGGCGCATAAGATCAGTAGGTATCTTCGACATAACGCCCCCCAGCTTTCAAAGTGGCAGGCGTCAATCCGGCGGGTGCCAGAATATCGGTCAGCGCATCTGTTACGCCAGCGGCCATGTCACGCCCGCCACAAACCAGAACCTGCGCGCCCTCACTGATCAACCTGGCAATCCGTTGAGCATCACTGCGCAGAGCATCCTGAACATAGCTGCAGGCGCTGGTGCGCGAAAAGGCGTTGGTGACCGAGGCAAGTTGTCCGGTTTTCTGCCAATCCTCCATTTCGCGCTCATAGAAAAGGTCGCTGTCAGGATGCCTAGCACCAAAATAGAGATGCATAGGACGGCTCGAATGGTTGGCGCGTGCAAACCCTGCCAGCGGGCCAATACCGGTTCCCGCGCCGATCAGAATGACCGGTTTGCGCCCGCGTGCGGGCCGGAAGTCAGGGTTGTGGCGGATGAATCCCTGCACGCTGTTTCCAACGGCCAAATCTATAAGTTGGCCCGAGCACAGCCCACCGGGATGGCGGCTGACGCAAATCTCGACAAAGCCATCGCGGCGGCCCGATGCCAGAGAATAGAACCTTGGCACGTGTGAGCCCACGGGAACAATGCCCAGCAGGTCACCAGATGAGAACCGCCCCAAGCTACGCCCCGCCAGTCGTGCCCAGAACCCAACCTTTGGGACGGCAAAGCGCAGGATCGCGGCGGGGGTTTTCATCTCACCGCCATAGTCACGGCGCGAAATCAGGGTCAGCGCATGGCTGCGCGGGATCGCCGGGCTGTGCGATAGCTCCAATGGCTGACCAAGTGCGTGGCCCAGACCACGCCCCCAGCGGGCGAATTCCTGTGGCGACTGCCGGTCAACCGTCGCCATCGGCAACATCTGCTTCCAACCTTTTTCCTCGGCCATGCGTGATACATCGGCAGCATAGGCGCAGAACTCGGGAAACTTCGTGTCACCGAAGCCCAGCACGGCTAGCGGCATGTCGGGCGCGTGCGGTAAAGCTGCCAGCCGGTCAAGGAACCCTTTGGCCGAAGCAGGCGCAGCGCCTTCACCGTAAGTGGCAGCCAGCACGATCACCCGTTCGGCGCAGTTATATCGGTGCGGCGCGAATTGCGACATCGGTGCGGCGTGAACTTTATGGTTCGCTCGCGTCAGTGCATCATGCAGGGTCGCGGCAAAGCCCCATGTGCTGCCCCCTTCGCTACCGATCAGAAGGATTGTGTCGGCCTGTCCCGCCGCGACATTGCCTTTGATCCGTGGCCGCGCGCGGCGGGCTTGCACCCAGAGGATCACGCCAGTCACAGCCATGAACGGCGCACCAAGTGCCATCAGCCCGAGGATGACCCCTAACCACGCCATGCCCTGTCCGGTGTGCAGCATGTAGATCGTCTCATTAAAGCGTTGCCATGTGCCTGCATCAGCCCAGATTAACATCTCCCCTGTTCCCTGATCGAGATATCCTTCGCCCGTGCTTGTTTTCAGCATGAACACATCGGTGGGATCGTCCGGATAGGGAAAGGTCAGCTCGCGCAAGGCGTCTACCGATGTGTCACGCAGCAGAGCCATCGTGCCCGGGGTGGCACCGGTCTGGCCGCTGACTTCGGTGGGAAACGCAGGGGCGCTACCCTGTGGGAATAAATCAAAGGTACTGGCGGTCATAAACAGCGCGGTGGCAGAGGATAGGAGAAGCCCCGCAACAGTCACCCGTGCCACTTCGACATGCAACCGTCCCATCAGCGGGCCACGCAGGCGTGAGAAGAAACGCCGCCAGCCCCCTGTCCGCCGTGCCGTCAGCATCAGGCCCGAGATCGACAGAACGAGAAGCGATGCCGCCCCCGCCGCTGCGGTCAGCCGCCCTGCATCGTCCAGAAACAGCGAACGGTGCAGGTTGGTCATCCAGCGTTGAAAGGCAGATGGTTCGTAATCCGCAACACCAACACCTGTCGCGGGGTCGATAATCACTGCACCGGGTCGTCCTGCGTCAAAATAGAACGCCGTTATCCGCCCCGATGGTGCGCGGCGGATCTGTTCTACGCCGGGGTAAGTGATGGTAATGCGATCCGCCAGAGTGGCTACCGTCAGGCTCCGGTCTGGTTGTGCGGGGGCCTGCACACCCTCCAGTGCGGGAAGAATGCTCAGCACCGCGCCGCTTAGCGTCATGACGACAATCAGCAGAGCCGCGATCAGGCCGGGAAATTTGTGCAGGGCGCGCAACATGGCGAGGCTCCTTCTGAGGGTGGACTACATGTCATAGGTGAAATCGCGGATGTAGCGCCGACCCGTTGCAGGCTGACCCGCGCCCGCCGTGGTCAGCGGCACAACCACTTCGGAGGGACTGTCACGCATGTCCTCGACGGAGGCGTCGATGTGTAGCTCATAGCCTGCATCAAACAGCGCATCCGCCAGATCAAGCGTGATCTTCAACTGCCGCCCCGCGCCAACACTGGCACCGGTGATGCCGTTGATCTCTGCTGTGTTACCGCCTGTCGCACGATACCAGTCGCTAAGATGTTCGTAGTATTTCGACTTGCCACCCGCCATCCACAGGCTGCCCATATAGGTGCCATTTGCATCAGTGACATAAAGCGCAAGGTAAGCGCCATCGCCGCCATATTGGTTCATGTTGGCGGTCAGGGTAACGGGGCGGGCAAGTGCGGGGCCTGTAAGAGCTGTCGTCAGCGCCAAGGCGGACAGAAGGGTTTTCATCGGAAATCTCCATATTGGTTGTTTCGGTTTCTTTTGCCGCAACAAGCTGATGTCACCCTGACAAAGTGAAGGAATTTGCTTCAGCTTGGCGTCAGGAAGTAAGAAAAAGCCCCGCCGCACTTGAATTGGCAGCGGGGCCAGCTTGCAGACCGAGGGGACGAAAGGCCTGCAAAGCACCACCCTGTGGGACCGGTGGTTTCAGGTGGTTCCGGCATCACCGCAAAAATGGTGCAACGGAACACACGAATGCGAATCACTGCTCAACAACGGGTGCGGTTCCAGGTGTGAAAAGCCCGTTCGCAGGGGGCGTTACAGGTTGGCCCGGTACCGCATTTTTTCGACCACGATAGTCATCGTCGTCGTCATCCTCATATTCAAGATCGACCACTGCCAGCGTGGCAGGATCAACCTTGACCTCAATCTCGCGGCCGGTCGCATCGCGGCCCTTGATTTCATAGCAGCCATCGTCGGTCTTGATCCGGCGCACAGTCCAGCCCTGCGCTTCTGCCATTGCCTGCACGGCTTCGCGCGGTTGCCAGTCAGCCATCGGCACCCGACAATCGTCATCATCAGCAAGGGCGACACCTGCCGCACCGAGGCCAATCAAAAGGGTCGTTGCCATCAGATAGTTTTTCATTGTTCCATCTCCTGAAGCTAATGTTGATGGGGCTTTATCACCCAGCGACCTGACGCCTACCTGAAGTTCGCAGCTATTGTGCTTCAGGTAGGCGTCAGGTTGGGAGGTAATAGAAGAATGACAAACGGAACGGGAAAACAGATATGCGTGTGCTGCTGATCGAAGATGACACGGTGTTGGGCGGGGCAGTGCGCGACCAGATCGCCGCTGACGGGCATTCTATCGACTGGGCCACACGGCTGGATGCAGCAAGAGAGCATCTCGATGTCGCGGCCTATGACCTGATCCTTCTCGATCTGATGCTGCCCGACGGACGCGGCCAGCCGTTCTTGCGCGCGCTCAGAAAGCGGGGCGATGTAACCCCCGTGATTATCCTGACCGCGATGGACCAGATCAGCGACCGGATCGAGGGGCTTAATGCTGGGGCCGATGATTACATGGTCAAACCCTTCGATCTGTCCGAGCTGTCAGCGCGCCTCGGTGCGGTGGCACGGCGCTATGCTGGCAACCCGAACCCACTGGTTACCTTGGGAGATCTGGAGGTCGATCTCGCTGCGCGGTCTGTGTTTCGCGGCGGCAAATCGGTTGCGTTGACCGCCCGTGAATGGGTGCTGTTCGAGGCCTTCGTGCAACGACCGGGGCAGCTTTTATCTAAGACGCAGCTGGAAGAGCGGCTGTATTCCTTCGACACCGAGGTCGAGAGCAACACAATCGAAGTGCATGTCAGCAAGTTGCGTAAGAAGTTGGGGCGCGAACGGATCGAGACAGTGCGGGGCCTCGGCTACCGGCTGGGTGCGTCATGAGGGTGCCCGGCTCTCTGCAAGGTCGTTTGGCGCTGGCGCTTGGAGTTGGGCTGACAATGCTTTGGTTGGCCACCGCATGGGCCACGGCCACCTTGCTTCGCAATGAAATGAACGAAGTGTTCGATTCAACGCTTGAAGAAACCGCACAGCGCATTCTGCCTTTGGTGGCCCTTGATATCATCAGCCGTGAAGAAGAAGGCATCAGCCAACGCATCGCCACCCTGCGCGAACACGAAGAGTTCTTTACCTACATCGTCCGTGATGATCAGGGGCGTGTCCTGATACGGTCGCACGCTGCTGAGGATGCGGATTTTCCCGCCTTTGACGGAATGGGATTCCGTCAGACTGCGACACACAGGCTTTATTATGACGCAGCACTACAAGGCACGATCACCATCGCAGTCGCCGAACCGCTTAGTCATCGCGCCGAGGTGGCGCGCGACGTCTTGCTCGGGCTCGCCTTACCGCTGATTGTCGTCATTCCACTTGGCTTGCTTGTCGTGTTCTGGATAGTCAGACTTAGCCTGCGCCCCGTGCGGCGATTTAGCACTGCATTGTCCAGTCGTGGCCCACGCGACTTGTCTGCGGTGGGTGACGGAACATTGCCTGATGAAATCAAGCCTGTGGCAGAGGCCGTCAATGATGTTCTGGGCCGACTTGGACGCACCCTTGAGGCAGAGCGCAGCTTCACGGCCAACGCCGCACATGAATTGCGCACTCCGGTGGCGGCAGCACTTGCTCAAACGCAACGGCTTATGGCCGAGACCTCTGATACGATTGCGGCCGGACGGGCAGCCGAGATCGAAGTCGCTCTTAAGCGGCTAACCCGCCTATCCGAGAAGCTGATGCAACTGGCGCGCGCAGAAGGTGGACGCTTGCGACGTGATGCTGTGTCAGACTTGCGGCCTGTGCTGGAAATGGTACTGGCAGACTTCGAGAAGGCAGCGGAACCTGCGCGCATCCAAAGCACCCTTGCGACTGACCCTGTGCTGTCAAACCTTGATCCCGACGCCTTCGCTATTGTCGTGCGAAACCTGATCGAGAACGCGCTGCGTCACGGCAGTGGTGGAACGCCGGTTCAGGTCGCTCTATCGGGCGATGCTCTGAGGGTGGCCAACGATGGCCCGCCGCTTACAGCTGAAACCTTGGCTGGGCTAACCGCCCGGTTTGAACGTGGGCAATCTGTAGCGCACGGTAGTGGGCTGGGACTGTCTATTGTGCAAGCAATTGCAGAGGGGGCGCCGGCAATGCTGGAACTGCATTCCCCCGCACTGGAACGGACGGAAGGGTTCGAGGCGGTGTTTCATCTGCCGCGCCTTGCGCAGAATGATTGAGCTTCGCCTGAAATACGATTGAAAGAGAGTCGTTTGACTTGCGTCAACGTCCAAGGACCTCCAGCACTGTAGACTTTGAAGATGGATATATTTTCAGATTATGATCATTCGCTTGTCAAAGACACCGCCGCCCGTCTGACACAAGATGAGACAGCGCTTCGCAGCAAGTTAGAACGGCTATTCTACTATGTTCGGGATGATATTCGTTTCGCATTTCCCGACGATGGAGACTTCGTCAAGGCATCGGAAACGATCCAGTTGGGATATGGGCAGTGCAATACGAAGGCTACTTTGCTGTTAGCACTCTGCAAGGCCGTGGGCATTCCTGCTCGCATCCACTTTTCGCTTATCTCCAAAGACATTCAGAGAGGTTTTTTCACAGGTATTGCTTATTGGCTCATGCCAAGGGAGATCTCTCATTCCTGGATCGAAGTTGAAGTTGACGGCATCTGGCGGCGTATCGACACATTCATCAACGACCTGCCGCTGTTTATCGCTGCGACAGCCAAGGTGAAACGCCGCGGTTGGTCGGTTGGCTATTCGGTCGCACTGAAGGGCGGCGAGGCCAGCGCAGATTTCGACCTTGATCACGAAGCTTTTCAACAGATGGCGGCCGTGACGGATGATCACGGCACGTGGGATGACCCGTCCGCATACTATGAAAGCGCGAAATACAAGAATCGACCCGACGGAATACGGATGTGGTTCTACCGGCATATGATCGGCGGAATAAACCGACGCGTTGAAAGATTGCGCGATGAAAACGATTGAACCGGCGACAGTCCTGTCAGCCGAGACCGCAATTGTTTGGGTCATGGCTCAAGGAGGTTGAGCGACGCCTACCTCAAACGCTTGTTGCCTCTCTAATATGCCTCCAGGCGACAACTGATATAGCTGCCCAAACAACTGTGCGCAGGATCATCGCTCCAACCGTGCGCATCTCGAACGCGCCACCCTGAATCAAGTGCACCGCGAAGGCCATAGCCACCAGAGCTGTGCTGGCGAAAATGCCGATCGAAATCCAGACGGCAAGAGGGTGTCGCAGAAATAGCCCGACGCCCGCAAGGACATAGGCAAACCCTGCCAGAAAGTTGAACCACAACACAAAGGGCACTGCATTGCCCACTGCGGCCTGCGCCTCGGCGCTGCCAAACAAGGCACGACCGCCAGAAAGCACTGTGAGCGCGCCAAATGCGAGCGCTACTATGGCAGCTACCATAAGGCTGGTTGTTCGAGTTGAAGCCATTTTGCTATCCTTTGTTCAAATACGGGTGTTGTCCCGGTAGGTTACTTCTGAAGGACATATGTGCCCGGAGCCTCGGTGAGGACAGGATAGCCCGATTTTGCATTGCACATATCCGGCGGCGTTGTTTGCTTGCCCGAGCGCGCGCCAAGCCATTCAACCCAGGACTCCCACCAAGATCCGTCCTGCGCCTCTGTCTCGGCCTGCCATGCGTCCGGATCGACATAGCGATCCATCGCGTCTTTAGTGCCGATCTGGTAGCTACGGCGTGCATGCCCCGGCTCCGAAACGATGCCCGCGTTGTGCCCCCCACTGGTGAGCACAAAGGTCACGTCGGTATCTGTGAGCGCATGTATCTTGAAGACCGAGTGCCAAGGCGCGACGTGATCCTTTACCGTTCCGACCGCAAAGATCGGGGCGCGGATATCGGACAGCGCGACCGGACGGTCTTCGACCTGAAACCGCCCTTCTGACAGATCATTGTTCAGATACAGTTTGCGCAGATATTCCGAGTGCATCGCATAGGGCATGCGCGTGCCGTCCGCGTTCCACGCCATAAGGTCGTTCATCGGCTGACGCTCGCCCATCAGGTAGTTCCGAACCGCACGCGACCAGATCAGATCATTCGAACGCAGCATCTGGAAAGCGCCACCCATCTGGGTCGTGTCGAGATAGCCCTGTTTCCACATGACGCTGTCGAGGAAGGCAAGCTGGCTTTCGTTGATGAACAACTGCAACTCGCCGGGTTCGGAGAAATCAACCTGACTGGCCAGCAGTGTCAAAGAGGCGAAGGGGTCATCTTTGCCGCGCGCGATAGCTGCGGCCGCGATGGCAAGCAGAGTGCCGCCCAAGCAATAGCCAGTGGCGTGGATTTTCTGATCCGGCACAATTGCCTGAATGGCCTCGATCGCGGTCATCACGCCGAGTTGGCGGTAGTCCTCCATCGTGAGGTCGCGGTAATCTTCGTCGGGGTTCTTCCACGAGATCATGAAGACGGTATAGCCTTGCTCGACGAGATACCGCACCATCGAGTTTTGCTGCGATAGGTCGAGAATATAGTATTTCATAATCCAGGCCGGAACGATCAGAACCGGCTCGGGGTGCACAGTGTCCGTCAGCGGGGCATACTGTATAAGCTCGATCAACCGGTTGCGGTAAATCACTTTGCCGGGCGTCACAGCAACATCCTGACCCGGCTGAAAACCCTCTGTGCCCGACGGGGATGCACCAGTCATGGCGCTCTGCGCGTCCTCGACGAGGTTCTGCATGCCCCGGATCAGGTTTTGACCGGCCTCTTCACGGGTTTTGCGCAGAACCTCGGGGTTGGTTGGCAGGAAGTTGGACGGCGAATACATGTCGAGCACCTGACGCGTCAGGAATTGCAACTCGCGCTCGTGCTGGCCCGTGACGCCGGGCACGTCTGTGACGACGTTGTGCCACCACTGTTGTTGCAGCAAAAAGCCTTGATAGACCATGTTGAATGGTTTCATCTGCCAAGCGTCATTGCTGAAACGGTTATCCTGCGGCAAAGGTGTTATGCAGGGTTCGGATTTATTGGCTGTTTTCGCGCATTGCATTGCGAAACGAGTTTGACGGCGGGCTTTGTCAGCGGCCTTCTCAATCAGTTCCAGCTGCTTGCCGGGGGCAGCCGTGATGTGTGTAGCCCAATCGAACCAGGCCCCCATCAGGGCGGCGGGCGAAAGCCCGTGGGTGACGCGCGAAATGGCGCTTTGCGCTGTGTGGTTCAACGCTTCATGAAGCGAAGTGGCCTGTTCAGATGCGTGCCCCAAGGGCAATTTTTGCGCTACCGCATCAGATGCCGGGTTCGTTTCTGCGCTTTTGACAATTGTGGCGGCGTTTTCTGCCGTTGCCGGGGCATCTTTCTGATGATCGTGCAGCATCACGACAGGGGCGATAGTTTCGGTAGGGGTGTGTTTGCGAGCCATTGATCACGTTCCTCTTGCCTAGTGTCGGAACGCCAACACAGTTGACGCTTTGCGACAGATTGTTGAATTTACATACCAGTGAACAGTTACTCTACTACGGTCAGGGTAATCCCTTCGGAATTGAGGAATTTGTTTCCGCTCAGATGAGTGAACGTAATGCAATTCCTGCCTTTGCGCGGGCCAGCGGCCATGGTCATGCAGATGCCGTCTCCTTCAAATTCCCAGGTACCAGACTGCGACATCAGCAAAGCTTTCATCGTCACGGTTCCATCAGGCAGGTATCTCAGGCGCACGTTCACACCCTTTCGTTTGGCGGTGATTTCCTTACCAACGATCTCGCGGGAAATTTGCTCCTGAGTCAGGACTGCGCCTGACATGGCGGGCAGAGGGATCAAGGCAATCAAGACTGTGGCCAACAGTGGGGCCAGAACAGCAGGGTTTTGCAATTTCTGTTTCTCCTGTGGTTTAGATGAAGCCGCCATGCGAACATCAGTATTCCTTGCATTTCTTGATCTCGCCTTGACGGAACAGCGGGTGAGCCAAGAAGATAGTAATTGATTACTAACTAACTTCAAGCCATACTGTCCCAATCGGCGGGGATTGGCTCGCATTCACAATTCGAGGGTCGTGATGCACACTGGAAAATCCAACATTGTCACAGAATTTCTGTTTCTCACCCTCTTCATGCTTTATGGGTTCTTGTTGATCTTCCTGCGCGACTTCGCACCGGGCAAAGAACAATGGATCGCTGACTACGGCGTCGGAACGCACTTCGAATCGCGCTTGGCCCATGCGCATGGCAACCTTTTTGCACTTCTCAATATCGCCGTCGGTCTGGTGCTGTTGCGTCTTCCGTTGCCAGCGAGGTCTGGTCGATGGATTTCTTGGTTGGCATTGGCAGGCATGCTTATGCCCGTGGGGATACTGGCAGAAGTGCTAATCGGCGCACCGCCACTCTTTGTCATTGTTGGCGGTGTTTGCATGGTTCTGGCAATGGGCTGGCTTGCACTTGCAGTCTGGCGGATGGAGGCGGTGCAATGACAACGCACACCCGGCCAAAGAATCTGCCCGCCGAAGAGCGTCGCAATGCCACCGTCGATGCGGTTATCGATCTGGCAGCTTCAACAAACCCTAGCGACATCACCACGGCGGCCATCGCCAAACACATGAGTCTGACCCAAGGCGCAGTGTTTCGCCACTTCCCCAACAAGGAGGCGATTTGGCAAGCGGTGATGAAATGGGTGGCTAAACGCCTGATGGCAAGGATCGACAAAGCGGCTGAGGGGGTCGACGCGCCGGTGGAGGCGCTGCGGGCGATGTTTCTCGCCCATGTTTCCTTCGTGTCAGAACACCCTGGCGCACCGCGCATGTTGTTTGGAGAGCTTCAGGGGGCAAAAGCGACCCCCGCAAAACGGCTCGCACGCGAGCTGATGAAGCAATACGCTGGCCGTCTGACGCGCCTCATCGAGGTCGGCAAAACACGCGGTGATCTGGCAGCCGATCTGGACGAGCAGGCCGCTGCCACGCTGTTCATCGGCACCATTCAGGGGTTGGTCATGCAGTCGCTAATATCGGGCGATATGGAAAAGATGCGCGCCGATGCGCCGCGCGTGTTCGCCATTTATCAACGAGGCATCGCTAAGACGCAATCATAGAAAGATCAGGGAGAATGCCGTTATGAATATTCAGTTTATGGGTGCTGCGCGGGAAGTCACCGGATCCTGCTATCTGATTGAAACCAATGGCCTCCAATTCTTGGTGGATTGCGGAATGGTGCAGGGTGGGCGAGACGCCCCCGCGCGCAATCGCAAGCCGTTCGACTTCGACCCGAAGAAGATTGATTTCGTTCTTCTGACCCATGCCCATATCGACCATAGCGGCCTGCTTCCCAAACTGACCCGGGCGGGCTTTAAAGGCCCGATCTATACGACCCCGGCTACCGCAGATTTGCTTGGGGTCATGTTGCCGGACAGCGCTCACATTCAGGAAGCTGACGCCGAGAGGGACAGGCGCAGGTCACGTCGCGGAAAGGCTGCTGCAGCGACGCCACTCTATACGATGAAGGATGCGGAAGATTGCCTGCGTCAGGTGCAGGCGGTTGACTATGACGAAATGCTTGATCCGCACCCTGCGGTGCGCTGCCGTTTCCGGGATGCCGGCCATATTCTGGGCTCCGCGATCATCGAGGTCTGGATCACAGAAAGCGGCAAGACCACCAAGATCGTGTTCAGCGGCGACCTGGGCCAGCCAGGGCGGCCTATTCTGCGCGATCCGACCATCATCGAGGAGGCCGACTTTCTGTTGATCGAATCCACTTACGGAAATCGCGATCACAAGGATCAAACGTCGACGGTGGAGGAATTGATCGACATCGTTGAGCACACCCGCCATGCCGGTGGCGGCAACATCATCGTGCCCGCCTTTGCAGTTGGTCGAACTCAGGAGGTTCTCTACCATCTACACCGGCTGACTTGTGAGGGACGATTGCATGACCTGATGGTTTTTGTGGACTCGCCCATGGCCACAGAAGCCACGCGGATCACGCGTCAGCATCTGGAATTGTTCGACGAGCAGGCAACAAAACTGGCTGGCTGGCATAGGGTTGGAACCAACCTGCCCTATCTGAAGTTCACGGCCAGCGTCGAGGAATCCAAAGCGCTCAACCAAATTCGCTCTGGCGCTATCATTATTTCCGCAAGCGGCATGTGCACTGCCGGGCGCATCCGCCACCATTTGCGCGAAAACCTTCCCCGACGCGAAAGCGTGGTCTTGATCACGGGCTTTCAGGCAAAGGGTACATTGGGGCGACGTCTTGTCGACGGTGCAAGACAGGTGCGCATGTTTGGCAAAGACGTACCAGTGCGAGCCGCTATTCACACTCTGAACGGGTTTTCGGCCCATGCTGATCGCACCGCATTGCTTGCTTGGGCAGATGGTTTCAAGACGCCTCCCAAACAGACATTTGTGGTGCATGGTGAGGCCGATACAGCACAGGAATTCGCCGAGAAACTGCGTACGGACAAGGGCTGGAAAGTATCGGTGCCGGAGCTTGGATCGAAAGTCGACCTCCTCAGAGGTCAACAATGATCAGCGAAGACGAACGCAAGGTATTGGCCGAAGCCATCCAGAAAAATCCGGCGTATCGCCTCGCCTACGAGGACGCCGACCTTATGGAACAGGATGACCTACGGGCCATGCGCTTGCAGCTCGAACTGATCAAACCCGAGCGCGCTTTGCGTCGCCATGGCGTCCGCTCAACGGTTGTCGTAATGGGGAGCGCGCGCATCGTCTCTCCGGACAGGGCGCAAAGGCAGCTAAAGGATGCGCAGGCGCAAGGCGACCCCGCGAGCCCGAAAGGCCAGCGGGAGGTTGCCCAAGCAGAACGTCAGGTGCGACTGTCGCGCTACTACGTCGAGGCCCGGCGCTTTGCCGAATTGGTATCGTTGCGTTTCCAACAAGAAGATCGGCGTGATTTTGTTGTCGTGACCGGCGGAGGCCCGGGGATCATGGAAGCTGCAAATCTTGGTGCATACGACGTGGGCGCGCGATCGGCTGGGCTGAATATCACGTTGCCACACGAACAAACGCCAAATCCATTCATCACCCCTGATCTGACTTTCCGCTTCCGCTATTTCGCCCTGCGCAAGATGCATTTCCTGATGCGGGCAAAGGCGCTTGTGGCGTTTCCGGGCGGCTTTGGCACCATGGATGAGGTGTTCGAAGTTCTGACACTTGTGCAGACTGGCAAGGTGCCAAAGCTGCCAATCGTTCTGTTCGGTCCGGAGTTCTGGAACCGGGCGGTGGATTTCGACTACCTCGTCGCCGAGGGCATGATTTCTCCGCAGGATCGCCAGTTGTTCACCTTAGTCGAAACGGCAGATCAGGCGATAGCGGCGTTACTTGATTTCTATCAAGGCCAGCCGCCGGACGCACCGCAAAATGACCCCGAAGGAGTTGCCTAAGTCATGTCACGTAAGATTTCCATTATTCTCGTGTTCGCCGTGCTGGCGGCTTTCCTGGGCTACGCAGGTTGGAAGGTCTTGTTGGAACCCAGCGATCTGCCGCCCGACGGGTTTGCCCGTGGCAATGGACGGATCGAGGCCGATCTGGTCGATATTTCCACCCGTCTGGCCGGGCGGGTTTCGGAAATCACCGTGCGCGAGGGTGATTTGGTGCAGCCCGGCGATGTGCTGGCAGTAATGGATACAACTGAGTTGGAGGCGCAAAAAATGCGGGCCGAAGCAGCAGTTGCCAGCGCCGAGGCGGCTGTGGCCGTCGCGCAGGCCGGAGTGACCGAAGCCGAGGCACGGCTAGCGTTGTCGCAAAGCGAGCTTACCCGAGCCGAAACGCTGAATGAACGCGGCGTGGTCAGCGGCGAAGAGTTGGATATCCGCCGCACCGAGGCGCAACTGGCCGAGGCAGGCCGCACCGCCGCACAGGCAGGCGTCGTGGCCAAGCAACGAGCTGTTGACGCCGAAACCGCTGCCCTGCGTGAAATCGAGGCGCGCATTGCCGACAGCACGCTTTATGCGTCTCAGGCGGGGCGTGTTCTCTATCGTCTTGCGCAGCCGGGCGAAGTTCTGGGCGGGGGTGGCAAGGTGCTGACACTGGTCAGCCTTGGCGATGTCTATATGGAGTTTTTCCTGCCCGCCAGCGCCGCCCCGAGGGTGCGGCTGGGGGATGAGGCGCGGATCGTGGTCGACGTCATGCCCGATGTCGCAATACCAGCTTTGGTCAGTTTCGTCGCCCCGCAGGCGCAGTTCACCCCGAAGCAGGTCGAAACCATCGAAGAACGCGAGAGCCTGATGTTCCGCATCCGCGTGCGCATTCCGCAAGAGCTGGTGGCCGAGCGCCTCGCGCAGGTCAAGACCGGGGTACGTGGTGTGGCTTGGGTGCGGCTGGCAGGGCCCGACGGCTCTGTTCCCGATTGGCCCGAAGGGCTGACGCCACCGGTCGCAACAGTCCTGCCAGCTCCGCAGGATGACGCGGCTGGCGGGAACTGACCGATGACTACGGCTGACGCCCCAATTCTGATAGCCGCAAGGCTGGCGGGGGTGAAACACCTCTACGGCAAGGTGCAGGCGCTGCGCGATGTGACGCTGGACCTCCCCGCGGGGCAAATGGTCGGGCTGATCGGGCCGGATGGAGTGGGCAAATCAACCCTTATGGGGCTGATCGCCGGGGCCAAAAAGTTACAGGCCGGCCGCGTTGAGACTTTGGGTGGCGACATGGCCAGTGCCGCCCACCGGGCTGATGTCGGGCGGCGCATCGCGTTCATGCCGCAGGGGCTGGGGCGCAATCTTTATCACGATCTCAGCCTTCAGGAGAACTTGGATTTCTTCGGCAAGTTGTTTGGGTTGGGAAAGGCCGAACGCGCAGCACAGATTTCGCGGTTGACCCGCGCCACGGGTCTTGCGCCGTTCATGGACCGGCCCGCTGGCAAGCTCTCGGGCGGGATGAAACAAAAACTGGGGCTTTGTGCTTCGTTGATCCACGATCCGGATTTTCTGTTGCTGGACGAGCCGACAACCGGGGTAGATCCACTGTCACGCCGCCAGTTCTGGGATTTGATCGATGCGATCCGCGCCGACCGTCCCGACATGAGCGTGCTGGTGTCCACCGCCTATATGGAAGAGGCCGCACGCTTTGGTCATCTGGTGGCGATGAATGCAGGGAATATCCTGGCAACTGGCAGCCCTGCCGATCTCATGGAGCGCACCGGAACCGGAACCGTCGAGGCCGCCTATGTGGCGTTGCTTGGCGGCGAGAGCCGGGAAGCAGAAGTAACCACCAAGCCTGCCTCTACAACCGCAACCGAGACGGGCCCTTCTGCCATTCGCGCCGAAAATCTGACCAAACGCTTTGGCGATTTCACCGCCGTCGACTCGGTCAGTTTCGAGATCGCGCGGGGTGAGATTTTCGGCTTTCTCGGCTCCAACGGCTGCGGCAAGACCACGACCATGAAGATGCTGACCGGGTTGACGCCCGCCACCGAAGGTGAGGCGTGGATTTTCGACAAACCGGTTGATGCACAGAACCTCGATGCGCGCCGCCGGGTCGGCTTCATGTCGCAATCCTTCTCGCTTTATGGCGAGTTGACGGTGCGCGAGAACCTGTTGCTGCACGCGCGGCTGTTTCACCTCGGCAGCGAGCTGACAACCCAGCGGATGGATGAACTTGTCCCGCGTTTCGGGCTTGAGCCTTATCTCGATCAGGGTGCCGCATCGCTGCCGTTGGGTGTGCGACAGCGCCTGTCACTGGCGGTTGCGGTGATCCACGCGCCTGACATCCTGATCCTTGATGAACCGACGTCCGGTGTCGATCCGCAGGCCCGCGAAGCGTTCTGGGACATGCTGCTGGAACTGGCACATCGCGACGGGGTGACGATATTCATCTCGACACATTTCATGGATGAAGGCATGCGCTGCGATCGCATATCGCTTATGCATGCCGGCAAGGTTCTGGTGTCGGATGCTCCCAAGGCGCTGATTGCGGGACGTAGCGTTGAGACGCTGGAGGATGCCTTCATCGCCTACATGCTAGACGCACAACCAGCTGAAGCCGCAGCAGATGAGGGCCTGCTAACCGTGAGCAATGATCAAAAGCATGCGAAAACGGCATCGCGCTTCAGCATTCAGCGTATGCTGGCTTTCACCGCCCGCGAGGCGATGCAGGTGCGGCGTGATCCGGTGCGACTGGTGTTTTCCTTTGTCGGCTCTGCACTCTTGTTGCTGATCATGTCCTTCGGCATCTCGCAAGAGGTGCGCAACATTCCCTTTGCGGTCTTTGATCTTGACCGAAGCCCCGAAAGCCGCGCCTACCTGTCTGGATTTCAGGACTCGGTCTGGTTTTCCGAACGCCCGCCGATTTCAGACAACGACGAGCTGAACCGCCGTATGGAGAGCGGCGAACTGGCGTTGGCGCTGCAAATTCCACCGGATTTTGGCAGAATGGTGCGGCGTGGCGAGTCGCCCGAAATTGCTGCCCTCATTGATGGTTCTGACACCAATCGCGCTGGCACCGTGGAAAGCTATGTCGATGGCGCGCATGCGACTATCCTGTCCAGTGATGCGCAGGAAACCCCGGCATTGAATGTGCTGGCTATGTCCCAAGCTCAAGCGGGCTCCTCACCTGCACAACTGATCCCGCGCTTTCAATACAACCCGGCAATGGAGAGCCTGCCGGCGACCGGCCCGTCGATCCCGCCACTGTTGCTGCTGCTGTTCCCGGCGATCCTGATGGCGGTCAGCGTAGCGCGCGAAAAAGAAATCGGCACGATCACCAACTTCTATGTGACACCGACGACCCGCGCCGAATTCCTGATCGGCAAGCAACTGGTCTATATCGGCATCACGCTGCTCAATTTTGTGATCTTGACGGCGCTTGTGGTGACCGTTTTGGGCGTGCCTCTCAAGGGTGATCCTGCGGCGTTGGTGCTGGGTGCTTTGCTTTATGCGGTGGCGGCGACGGGCTATGGCCTTGTCGTGTCGATGCTGACCAGCACTCAGGTGACAGCCGTCTTCGCGGCGGCAATCCTGTCTGTGATGCCAACGCTCCAATTCTCTGGCATGATCACGCCAGTCTCGTCGCTGGAAGGCGCGGCGCGGATCATGGGCACGTTCTGGCCGACCACTTGGTACATGGGTATCAGCGTCGGAGCTTTCACCAAGGGGCTGGGCCTGCCCGAACTGTCGGGCCACCTGCTGCGTTTGGCCGCCTTTGGGCCAGTTCTGACCTTGCTGGCCATTCTGGCCCTGCGCAAACAGGATAAATGATCATGCGGCGGCTGACAAATATCTTCTGGCTTGCAGGGAAAGAGCTGAAAAGTGTGCTCGGTGATCCGGTGATGGTGATCCTGATTATGTGGTCCTTCGTCGTTGCCGTCATGCTCGAGGCCAGCGGCGCCGGAGACACGGTTTATAACGCCGCCATCGCCATTCTCGACGAGGACAGCTCTGCGCTGACTCGGCAACTGACCGACGCGCTCGGCCCGCCGTGGTTCCAACCGACCATGATGATAACGCCTGATCAGGTGGCGTCGAAAATGGACGCCGGGCAGATCATGTTTGTCCTTAGCTTCCCGCCAGGGTTCGAGGCAGATGTGATTGCGGGTCTGATGCCTGCCGTCCAGCTAGAGGTTGATGCCACTGCGGTTAGTCAGGCACAGCTTGGAACCGATTACATCGCCAATATCCTCCTGTCGGAAACGCGCGCTTTTCTCTCGGGCAGCCCTGACGCGCCAGTGCCTGCATTGCAGCTGGAACTGCGTCGCGCCTTCAACGCCAATGGTAACCCGGTCTGGTTCAAGGCGGTGTCCTCGCTCCTGAACCAGCTCTCGCTATTGACCATCGCGCTGACCGGGGCCGCAATGCTGCGCGAACGCGAGCAGGGCACCATCGAGCACCTAATGGTGATGCCGTTGACGCCCTTCGAGATCGCGTTATCGAAGGTGCTGGCCAATGTCGTCGTAGTGCTGGCGGCCTTCACCCTGTCGCTGTTCTTCGTTGTGCAGCAGGTGTTGCAGGT
The DNA here is from genome assembly GCA_051251645.1 of Litorimonas sp. Taxonomy (GTDB): domain Bacteria; phylum Pseudomonadota; class Alphaproteobacteria; order Caulobacterales; family Maricaulaceae; genus Litorimonas. Next base: position 18,480 of record JBPOEY010000013.1, read on the forward strand.
GCCGGTGGCGGGATCAATTCCTTTGCTTCTGTCCGGAACTGCGATTTATCTGGCCGCCGCTGCCGCAATCGGAATGTTTCTGGGCACATTGGCGCGCAGCATGGCGCAATTCGCACTTTTGGTGATTATGGTCGTGATCCCGATCATCATGCTGTCGGGCGGCATGGGCGCGGTCGAAAGCCAGCCAGACATCGTGCAACGACTGACCATGGTCTTGCCGTCACGGCACTTTCTGGCATTCGCTAAGGCGGTTGTGTTCAGGGGGGCCGGTCCAAGTGCAGTCTGGTTCGAATTGTCGTTGATGGCCGGACTTGGCGGCGGGTTCTTCCTTGCGAGCCTCGCGCTGTTTCGTCGCTCAATGAGCTTGTCTGGGTGATGATCGTAAAGGAACCCCAGTTGTGACGGAGTATTGAAATAAACTATTGCTCAACGGAGGCTACAGTGACCATTTTTCAACGATTTGATCTCATAACATTGGTCCGGGTGCATATCTTTTTTGTGTTCATGGCGGTAGCTGGTTGTGGACCACGGCCCGAAGGTCAAGCGCTGTTGATTGTTCCTCAAGGCGAAACATCGCCCCGATTGGTTACTCTCACAGTTGCCACGTCTCGCGCACGCGATGCTAGCACTGGCCGCTACTCTGATGCTCGAGCTCCTGCGCTTAATTATGAAGTGTTCACTGTCTCCATCCCACCAATTCATAAAGTGACACAGATCGAATGGCCGCAATCAAAACCGGATCCACAAACGACTTTTGCTGTGACCAGTCGGCAAGTTTTGCCAAAATTTGCGTTAAGCACCGGGCTGTCCAAGAAGGAAAAGACCGCGACCACCATCGGCAAACGCGATGTCTTGATTTTTGTACATGGCTATAACAATAACTTTGCGGAATCACTGTTCCGGCTGGCACAGATCTCTATGGACGGAAACCTAGAAGAAGCCCCTATCCTCTTTGCGTGGCCGTCTGCCGGATCCTTGACTGGCTATATAGCCGACAAAGACGCTGTAACCTATTCACGGGACGATTTGGTTGAACTGCTGAAGATTGTTACTGCCGACCCAGCCGTCGGAAACATCACCCTGTTTGGGCACAGCATGGGCAGCTGGCTTGTCGCCGAGGCACTGCGTCAACTAAGGCTTAGCCGTCAAGACTACGTAATTGACCGTCTGGAAAATGTGGTGCTGGCTGCACCGGATATCGACATAGATGTCTTTCGCCGTCAGCTCCACATTATTGGCCCGCTGAACCCACCGATGACTCTGCTCGTCTCTCCAGATGATCGCGTTTTACTACTTTCGGAAAGGCTGGCTGGTTCACGTCGCAGAGTGGGAACCACGGATACAAACGACCCTCGCGTTCAGTCTCTTGCGGCGGCAAACGGTGTGCGGGTGGTCGACATATCAAAAGTGGATAAATTGAATGGCACTACTCACACTAAGTTCGCCGCATTGATGAATGTGATACCAGGTGAGACGAAGACTACATTTGCATCACTAGCTCACGCGGGCACATTTATCCTGGAGCCTATAAGCGCCATTCTTGTGGCGACCCGTCAATGAGCGACCAGTAACTCGGCCCCCATAACTGTGGTTTTGTAATTACGCCGCTACTCGCGTGGCGCAGAAGAGATCGGCCTCGTTGCTATAGTCCACCGCTATTCTGAGATTAGCCGATCCAGCTTCTACCGATGCAGCAAGCCGCACAGACTTCAACAATGGGGGGAAGATGTCCTTCGTTGCAGGTGTGAACATTGCCTGGTGAATTGATGTTCATTCCTGCAAAATTCTGTCTAACAGCGGCCCAAATTGAGCATGAATTCAACGAACTCTGGAAGGAACAAATAATTGCGTTGGACTTATGCAATGTAACCTGCTGAAAAGTACGTGATGGATAAACTTCGCGAGTCACTTTGACGAGATCACCTAAACATAAGAGTTGGATGCTTTTTCCGGCATTTGCATGGCTGTTTATCCAGTTCAGCATGTCTGGACTTATGCTTGGCACGTCGGCCAATGCGATGCAGATCGAAATCTGTTCGCCTTACGGCATCCAGACGATATCCATTGATCTTGAAACGGGCGAACCCGCCGAACAAGTCGTTGGCAGCGGGTGCGATTGGTGTCAGTCTTTTGGCACCACGATTGACACCGCAACTCGCCCTGATGTGGCTTGGACTGCGTTTGAGAGCGACCATACCCGGCTTCTACCAGCCAGCCCGGCAATGCATGCCCCCCTGCGCCTTGTTGCGGGTTTTCAAAGCCGCGCACCGCCACCCCTTTGAGCTTTCACAAACTCTAACAAACATAACGAGCTTCCCTCTGTGGGCGGCCCGAACACACTTGTGAACCAAAGGAAATCCTATGTTCAAGACACTTTCGCGCGGCGCTGCCGCTGTGGCCTTTATGGCCTCATTCGCTATGCCTGCATGGGCAGATACCATCACCGTCACTGACACGCTTGATCGCACTGTCGAGATTCCCGCTGATCCACAACGCCTCTTGCTTGGCTTCTATTTTGAAGACTTCCTCGCCGTGGCAGGGCCCGACGCCTACGACCGCGTTGTCGCGATTTCAAAAGACACATGGGCCGGTTGGCGCAACCTGCAATGGCAGACCTACGCAGCCGCCATTCCGCGTCTGGAAAAATTGGCCGATGTTGGCGAGGTTGACGCTGGCACCTTCTCGCTGGAAGCCGTTGTTGCTGCCAAGCCTGACGTCGCCGTGCTTGCGGCATGGCAGTATAACGCTTTGGGCGACGTCGCTGAGCGGATCGAAGCGGCTGGCATCCCCGTTGTCGTGCTTGATTACAACGCGCAGACCGTAGGAAAGCACGTTCAGTCAACGCTGCTTTTGGGCCAGATCATGGGGGCTGAAGAACGTGCCAAGACGCTGGCTGACGAATATGCAGCACAGGTCGCTGACGTTATGGCCCGCCTTGCGGCCCTGCCTAAAGCCGATGCGCCCAAAGTTTACGTCGAGTTGGCGCGTAAGGGCAAAGACACCGTCGACAACTCTTATTCGGGCACCCAATGGGGCAGCGTGATCAACCAGGTTGGCGCGATCAACATTGCCGATGGCCAGATCAGCAACTGGGGCAAGTTGAGCCCTGAGTATGTGCTGGCACGAAACCCGCAGGCTATCTTACTTGCGGGTTCGGGCTGGGCAGGGCGCGACGAGGCCGTCATCATGGGGCCGAATGTAGACAGTGCGCTGACGCATGAGCGCATGAAAGCCTACCTTGGCCGCCCCGGCTGGGACGGTTTGGACGCGGTCAAAAACGGCAGTGTTTTCGGTGTCTACCACGGCGGCAACCGCACGCTCTATGACTATGCGTTCCTGCAATTCGTCGCCAAAGGGCTTTACCCTGACGCCTTTGCTGATGTTGATCCGCAGGCATCATTGGAGCATTTCTTCGCGACATACATGCCTGTCGAGTTCAAAGGCACATACATGACCAAGCTGCCGTGAGCGCGCCTGACATAACACTAAAAGGGGCGGCGCAAGCGGCCCCTTCATTGCGTGACTATCGCCAGATCATGGCGCGGCGCATCTTTTGGCTGATCACGGCCAGCGCAACCCTCGCGGTGCTCACCGTCGCTGACATCCTGATCGGTCCTGCCTTCTTGGCGGTGGGTGACGTGTTGCAAGCTTTGTTTACCCCCAGCCAAGCCAGTAGCATGGTGCAGGTCATCGTGCATGACATCCGTCTACCGATGACGCTGATGGCCATACTTGTCGGCATGTCGCTGGGCTCTGCGGGTGTGCACATGCAAACGATCCTAGGCAACCCGCTGGCCAGCCCCTATACGCTCGGATTTTCGGCGGCGGCTGGCTTTGGGGCGGCCCTCGCCATTCTCACCGGAATAACCCTGCCGTTCGCACCATGGCTGACGGTCCCTTTGGCAGCTTTCGTGATGTGCGCGCTAGCCGCCGCGTTGGTTTTTGCCTTTGCGAGCATCCGCGGGATGAGTCCCGAAATCATGGTGCTCGCAGGCATCGCCACACTGTTCATGTTCCAATCTGCGCAATCCATGGTGCAATATCTTGCCTCGCCCGAGGTGCTGCAATCTATCGTGTTCTGGCTATTTGGCTCGCTGCTGAAGGCGAGCTGGAACAACGTGCCCATCGTCGCCGTGTGTTTCCTGTTTGCGAGCCTCGTGGTGCTTCCCAATCTTTGGCAACTCACGGCTCTTAGACTCGGCGATGCACGCGCTGCCTCGATTGGCGTTGACGTAAAATCCCTGCGCATCAAACTGTTTGCCGTGGTCGCGCTGCTCACCGCCTCGGGCGTTGCCTTCGTTGGCACCATCGGGTTTGTCGGCCTCGTCGCGCCCCATATCGCCCGCATGTTGGTTGGGGAAGATCAGCGCATCTTGCTCCCCATGTCTGCATTAACCGGAGCGATCACCATGACAGGCGCTTCTGTGCTGTCCAAACTGGTGTCGCCAGGCGGGGTGGTCCCCATTGGTATCGTCACTGCGCTGATCGGCGTGCCGTTTTTGTTTTTCCTGATACTTCGTGGCCAAAGGAGGCACTGGTGAGCCTGCAAACCAAACACCTCAGCGTATCATATGGCACTATGCCGATCATCCGCGACTTCTCCGAGCCATTTGAGGCTGGGCAAGTCACCGCATTGATCGGCTGTAACGGCGCGGGCAAATCGACGTTGTTCAAGGCGATGGCGGGTTTGTCACCGATGAAGGGGAAACTTGTCTTTGCAGAGCGGGTCTTGACGACATCGGAGAGGCGTCAGCAAATTGCATATATGCCGCAAGACAGTGACGCGACATCCTCGCTCACGGTGCTCGAAGTTGTGCTGCTTGGCCGCCTCGGAAGGCTGGGCATGCGCTTGCCCGCTGATTTGGTTGACGAGGCTACAGATGCGCTCAAGGCCTTTAACCTCACCGTCCTGCAAAACCGAACCTTGGGCGAGATCAGCGGCGGACAACGCCAACTTGTCTACCTCGCGCAAGCGCTGTTTCGCACACCAAACGTTTTGCTCCTTGATGAGCCCACAGCTGCGCTCGATTTGCGCCACCAACTTCTGGTGCTTGAGCGCGTTCGCAGCTATGCGCGCGACAGTGGCGCCTGCGTGGCGATCGCACTACATGATCTTACGCTTGCGGCCCAGTTTTCAGACCGCCTGATTGGCCTCAAAGACGGGCTAGTTGTTGCCTCAGGCACGGCAGGCGACGTGCTCACGCAGCAAAACTTGCAAGCAATGTATGGCATCAAAGCTGACATCAGCCGTGGCACATCGGGCAACATTCAGGTGACGCCGCTGCAGGCTGTCTAGCGGCGCATGGCAGGTGACGCGCCTTAGGCTACGACAGCTAAGTATGGCTCTCTGCTCAATTGGGTAGCAAAGGCAGCAAGCACTGGAAGTAGGCATTACAAAGGCCGCTTTAAACGGCTGCAAAGTCCCAGACTCGGCGAATTCGACGTCTGATCCTTTCTGCTGTGTGCGTGAACGACCGGTTCTCCTGCTGCACGGTGGCACCAAAACGCTCGCTCATGTGGCATTTCTTAAGTTCCTAGCCCATGCAGCGAAGATTTGACACTTCCGCTCTGGGCTCTTGGACGAAGCCGCTCGCGCGGCACTGGCGCTTGTGGCAAGCGTATTGAAGCATCCCACATGTTGGCGGATTTTGCGATCTGGCTGATCTGTTTGACGATTGAGGTTTCTCAATCGACAGACAGGAGGATTTCATGGTCAGCGAGAGAACAACACCGCTTCGTGAGCGGATGATCGAAGACATGCGCATTCGGGGTCTGGGGCACCAATCCCAGCGATCTCATATCCGGGCAGTCAAGGATTTTGCTGCGTTTCTGGGGCATTCACCGGATACGGCTACGCGTGAGGAGCTGCGCGCGTATCAACTTCATATGACGGATACCGAGGTCACGCCCTCGGTTTACAACGCGCGGATCACTGCTCTGCGTTTCTTTTTCTCGATGACCTGCGGGCGTGATGAGATGAAGAAGTACATGCAATTCCGCACCGAGCCGCGCAAGCTGCCCGCTGTGCTCAGCGTTGAGGAAGTCTCAGAACTTCTGGCCGTAGCACCTGGTCCCGGGCTCAAGTATCGCGCGGCGCTCAGTATCTCTTATGGTGCGGGTCTGCGCGCCTCTGAGGTTTGCAATCTGACGACCGGCGACATCGACAGTGACCGGATGTTGATCCACGTCGTGCAGGGCAAGGGGCGGAAGGATCGTAAGGTAATGCTGTCGCCGGGATTGCTCGATCTGTTGCGTGACTATTGGTGCGAGGCACGGCCTGAAGGGTGGATGTTCCCGGGTAAACCCAAGATCAATCCGATCTCGCCACGTCAACTCAACCGGGCCTTTACATCGGCCAAACGCATGGCCGGGATCAACAGGCCCGCAACGCTGCACACCCTGCGGCACAGCTTTGCCACCCATCTGCTGGAAGCGGGCACGGATGTACGGGTTATCCAAGTGCTACTTGGTCACGCCAAACTGACAACCACCGCGCAGTACACTAAGGTCGCCACCAAGATGATCCGGGATACGACCAGCCCGTTCGAGGCCCTCAAGCAGTTGAACCTACAGACACGCAAGACGCGACCGGGGTGACGGGCGGGGAGTGCCCCGCCCCAGACTGGAGGTTGCTGACATATTCCGCAAACATGGTCCCGCGTGGCGGCGGGCCAATGCCGGGCATATCAGCCTGAGCCAGCTTAAGGTGATGTCAGCGATAGAAGCCTGCCGAACAGAGGCGCTCGGCGGGCATGTGGCGGCTTGCACCAAATGCAGCCATCAGCACATCGCATACAACAGTTGCAAAAACCGGCACTGTCCAAAGTGTCAGGGACCCGCTGCGCGCGACTGGATGGCGGCACGGGCCGAAGACTTGCTGCCCGTCGAGTATTTCCATGTCGTCTTCACGCTACCAGCCGAGATTGCCAGGATCGCCCTCTGGAACAAGCGCGCCATTTACGGCCTGCTGTTCCGGGCGTCCGCCGAGACCGTGACGACCATCGCCGCTGATCCCAAGCGCATGGGTGCTCGCGTTGGCATGACCAGCGTGTTGCACACATGGGGGTCTGCGCTCACCCATCACCCACACATCCACATGATCGTCCCCGGCGGTGGCTTGTCGCGCGACGGCAACCAATGGGTGGCGTGCAAGCCGGGGTTCTTCCTGCATGTGCGGGTGCTGTCACGGCTGTTCCGCCGCCTGTTCATCGAAGGACTGATGGCGTTGCATCGCTCGGGTGATCTGGCGTTTTATAGTGACCTAAAAGGGCTGGCTGAGACCGGTGCATTTGCAAACTGGTTGGCCCCGTTCCGTAAAATCGAATGGGTGGTCTATGCCAAACCACCGTTCGGCGGACCCGAGGCAGTTCTAGCCTACCTCAGTCGTTACACGCACCGTGTCGCGATCTCGAACCAGCGCCTCTTCAGCGCCGATGCAAACACCGTCGCGTTCCGATGGAAGGACTATCGCATCAAGAGTGGTGACCGGCAAAAGGTGATGCGCCTGACAACGGACGAGTTCATCCGCCGTTTCCTGATGCATGTTCTCCCCGACGGGTTCCACCGGATCCGGCACTATGGCCTGCTGGCGTCCGCGCAACGTAAAACCAACATTGCAAAGGTCCGAGCCCTGATTGGGGCGAGCCCGCCAGAGCAAGAACCACCATCCGAGGATGATCCCACACCATTTACATTGCGGGAACCGTGCCCCTGTTGCGGCGGCACAATGCTGATCATCGAAACGTTCAAGCGCGGCCAGGTTCCCCGATCCCGCGCTCCACCAAGGAAACAGGCCGCATGACTGATTGCCCGTTTATCCCGCCCAATGCGATCCGGTTGTTTCTGCAACACCGGCCAAAATCACTTGTGCGCAGCGATCCAGCAAATCACGTTAAAGGTGCAAACCGGCAGCGACCCAGCTCAAATCTTAGGCAAGCGAGCGGGCAAAACGTACGAACCGCCGTCTTCAATCTGACCAAAAACGTATCCGCAGCAGTCACAAGCCCGATAGACAGCGCTCTTTCCCCATAGACACCGCCAAGCCCCCGCGGCTTCCTCCCTGAGAGATTTTCCAACGCGGGCCACAGTCGAGCCAAGCCGAAAGATTGCACCCTGGCCCGCATCAGAAAATCTTCATCTTTCCAGACCTTCGCCGCAACAGGCGCGAACGGCTGCTAAGGGCCGAAACCGTGGACGTGGCTGCCGACAGTATTGGGGGTTAATGATTCTTGCTTCGTTCAACGTCGTAGGTGCACTGGACCTATTTTGATGGCTCTTCTTAGTGATCATCGGAGAATGCTGGTCAACGTCTGGTCAACCCGTGAATGCTATTTGGGCTACACTCGGGTCCGTGCCAAAACGGTGAAATCCGGTGAGAAGCGGCGGATAAGTTTGTGCTTTCAAAGGCTTGCCTGCTAAAATATTGATTTCAAACAATTATTGAAAACATTAAGCTTTAGCTCATAACCTGAAGGTCGTAGGTTCAAATCCTACTCCCGCAACCAAAAACACCGACACCCCGCCCGTAACACGGCGGGTTTTGTTGTTTCTGGGGGCCGACAACTCCAAGATCGAAGCCAATTCACCATAAAGTTCAATAACATGACCATCATCGGCGTCCGCGTGAAGACGTACTTCTGAAACCAGACCCCTCAATTGCTCTGCGGCCTCCCGACGGCATGCCTCATCATTCAGGCTGTCAGACAAAGCTGCAATCTTATTGCGATAGGTCTACGCGAGTGCAGGATGCAGTACAATTGGTGCCTGTGCGGGCAGGGCTGCGTGGTTGGACTCCAGCTCTGCTTTGCGGATCTCTAGGTCGTCCATCTTGGACTTCATCGACGCATGAAACATGCCGGCGGTGATGGCGTCGACGATTTTATCGATCTGAGTGCCGACCTGCTTTAGGTCGCGTTCAAGCGATGTTCGCGCTGATGTGCCCTCGCTGTGAAGCCGGTTCCATTCGCGTTGATATTCCGCCACGAACTCTTTGAGCATCTCCGGATCCACGAGCTTACCCTTGAGGCCATTCAAAATGCGCTCTTCTACATGGTCGCGTTTGACCAGTTTGCGGTTATCGCAGGTGCCCTTGTTACGGGCAGAAGCACAGCCGTATTTGGTTTTGTTCATCAGGGTGTAGGATCCGCCACAACAGCCGCATTTAAGAAGACCTGAAAACAGGTGCTTTGCGCGCCGTGTGGTGCCAAGGGGATTGCTGTTCTTGCTGCGTTGCGCATCGGTAAGCGTCTCCCGGATGGCCCCTTGGCGCAATTTGACCCGGTGCCAAAGTGCGTCTTCGATCAATCGTAGCTCTGGTACGGCATTACGTACCCATTCGTGCTCTGGGTTCAACCGCGCCTGACGTTTGCCTGTGGCGGGGTCTTTGATATAGCGCTGGCGGTTCCAAACCCTTTCTCCGATGTACAGCTCGTTGTTGAGAATGCCGGTGCCGCGCTTCCAGTTGCCTGCGATGGTTGAGAACGACCATGTGCCGGTGCCCTTGCCAGACCGCGGTGCAGGGATGCCTGCGGCGTTGAGTGCGACTGCAATTGCGTGTGCGGATTGTCCGCAATCGTATGCGTTGAAAATGCTCCTCACCACGGCGGCTTCGTCGGGGCACAGGAGCAGTTCTCCCGTGGTGAACGTGCCATCAGCAAGAGTGACCTGCCCCCCGAGGCTCCCTCATTCATAACGAGAGTTTGCGGGTTTGGATTTCATATTCTTCGTCGTCGGTTT
>JBPOEY010000014.1:0-26966 GCA_051251645.1 Litorimonas sp.
TGTGTCGCAACAACAAACCAACCAGATGCACCGCCGTCATTCAAACCGCCCAGACACCAGATTCAGCCATAACTCCACCAAACCGCGACAGGTCCATACTGTACCCGCAAAAAGGCTCGTTAACGACGTGAGACGTCCCGGAAATACAGGAACGCTCCGGCGCATGTATTCTTGCGCCGAGGCCTTGTTTTTTCTGCAATCAGTTGATTCAGGGAAGGCTAACTAAGCGACCGACCTCACAACCATCCGTTGTCGTACACTGTTGACCCCAATATCAGGCCGGTGTCGAACCCGACAAGGCCAACATCCTCCGTCGTATGCTGCATTTCTTTGTCATACGATGCTTCTTCAAGGATCATCACAGTCAACGTGTCGAGATCGCTCGCGACTGTGCGCACCGTTGCAGTGTCCCCTCCGAAGGTGGACTGCATGTCTGTCAGCAACGCGAAAGCGTCGGTTTCAAACGCACCCTCGAAGTCGATTACAGCCGCCTTATGGTTTATCGCACGTCCTGTCGTTTCGGCGACGGCGCCGTCAGTCGCGCTACCACCCACCTCGACCGCGATCCAATCGAACCGATCTTCGGCGATCGTGCCGAGAGTCGCCTCTTGTTGGAAAAGCCGCGCCTCGAAGCCAGAATCGGTGATGTCACGAAGACGATCAGTCACGGTCATCGCGTTGGCATCCCCCACACTCTGTCCCAATACAACAGGGACATCGATGAAAAGATCGGTCGCGAAGCCTACACTGGAAAAGGTTCCTCCAATTGTGTTCTGGCCAGCTTCGATCACACGGCCGTCTCCGAGCTTATGTGTGCCGGATTCCACCGCGATCCAGCTTATTGACTCGGTCGTGTGCACACCGTCCAGATAATCCCATTCGTCGATTTGGAACTCGAAGCCCATGTCTGTTACATTGCGGACCTGCACCGAATAGGGCTGACTGCCATTCGCCGTGAAGCCGCCCATCACCACGCTGGGGTTGTCGAGCGCCGTCTCGAAAGTGACCTTGTGCCAGACGTCAGGCATCGTTTGATCCACCACTGCGACACCGGCCTCGCCGATGACGGCATCGCTCGCAGCCGTACTTTCGGGCGCATCTGCCACCAGCACAACGTCGACCCAGTAATTGCTGGCATTGTAAGACAGATCGGGGAAACTGTTTCCCTGTCCGTAAGAATAAACGCCCGCATTTGCATCAAGGCTTATGGGTCCGGCATCAGAGGCAGATTGAAAGAAATTCCCGCTCGCTGCGTATTGGCCGTCCGGCACATAATAGGACACAACGTAATCCTGACCCGCCTCGAGCGCGACTGGCGCATTAAAGGCAATTGTCTGCCAGCCGCTTGCCACGCTTTCCGTCGTTGCTTCGGCGATCAGTATGCCGTTGCCCGACCAGATCGCTATGGACTGCGCCCCGGCATTTGCGCCGCTGACATAGACGTTCAAGGCCAAGAGGCTGGCGTCAGTATCGGCCGTAAAACGCAGCCCGAGTGTGACCGCTTCGGTATCGGAGTCCTGCGCGATGGCTGGCTGAGCTGTTTCGTCCCAAATGCTGAACGGACCGTCGCCCGTGTCGTGTGGCAAGGGTGTCGGTTCGGGTGTGGGTGTCGGCTTTGGTGCGAGGTCCGGTTCCGGAGCAGGGGTCGGCTCGGGCAGCGGAGCAGGTGGTGTTACTGTTCGCACAGACCCGGTCTCATAGGCACCCAGATCAACGGTACCTACGACACGGGCCGCTCCATCAAGATCGGCAGCAACCCCACCGAAGTTTGACGTTCCTGCGTCAACAGCAGCCGAGGTTTCGGTAAGACGGAAGTCACTGGGCGCAGCGATGAATCCCGGATCGACACCGAGCAGGTTGCCGTTTGACGCGCTTGGACCGGCATTGCCACCGTCGGTCCGGACCGAAGCTTGACCAGCAGTGCCAGTGAACGTCAGGTTGTTCGCCCAGATCACGTTCTCGTTTTGATAGCCGCCGTATGATGTGCTGTCGATTGCCCGGTTGTTTGGGTTCACAGATGGATCGACGACGGCGATATTATTGACGAAAATGTTGTTGCTTGACTGTGAATTGCTGATCTCCCCGCGCCAGGTTCCGCTATTCAAAGGATCCTGGTTGTTGTGCCAAGCCGTGTTGTTGCGGACGGTTACCCCGTCACTCCAGACGACCTGAATGCCTTTGCCACCGTTTTGATAAACGAGGTTGTTCTCGACAAGTGTCGGAAAGGTATAGCTTGGGAAACCTCCAGTCTGCGTGCTTTGGAAGTCGTCAATGATGATGCCATTGCCATCGGTGTGGTTGCCGGTCTTTGTAATGTTGTCATAGGAGGTATTGTCGCGAATGATCGTCCGGAACCCCGGGGTTGTGGTGTCGCCAGTAATGTTGCGGTTTTGGTAGACGGAGATGCCAGAGAACCAGCCGTCCGAGGCGTTTTCGTACGTCGTGTTGCGTTCGATCGCGATAAATTCGGACCAGTTGAATTGGATGCCGGACTCGCCGCTGCCATGAACGACATTGTCGAGCACTTGGATGTGGTGCACGTTGTTCGCTTCGATCCCGTCGCCGTTTGCGTTGGCGATTTCAAAGCCTTGGATCGTCACGTAGTTGGAATTCACACTGATACCGTTCCATGAACCCGAAGGCGGCAATAACAGAACACTTCCTGGCACTTCGGCCATCAGAGTTACGTTTCCGGCAGCACTGCCACCGTCATTGATGTAGAGAGCTTCTTGATAGGTTCCGGGGCGAACAATGATCACATCGCCCGCGTCCAGACCTCGGTCCAGCGCGAACTGGATTGTTCTGAAGGGTGACGACTCACTGCCCGTGCCGCTATTGCTGCCGTTCACGTCCACGTAATAAGTTGCCATTGGGTGCTTACCTCCTTTGGGCATTTTATCCTCCAAAAGGCGAAGGATGCCCAAGGGTTCTACACCCGATGGATGAGGCGGCAGACGAGTTGGCAATACCCTAAAAGGGGGCATCGGCGTCGTACCGCCGATGCCCTTTGCCAAGGCTTCCCCGTCATCGACGGAAAGCTGACAAAAAAGTGTTTTTGAACAGGAAGTTATGGGGTTTTCAGAGGAGTCGCTGCGCCCCGGTTCCGACAAAAGGGTCAGGAAGACTACAGAAGCCAATCCAAGTAGTAGAATCCGAATTATATCAATTACTTGAATGGATTTTTTGCCCAAACGGGCGGTTCGGCAAGGAACCGCCGGAGCTTCTCGATCAGGGTCTGTGGGAAGAATTACGGCGACTGTTCGGCTCAGTGCGTCCATGACCTTGCGACATGCTTTAGTCAGGGCGACGAAGGCCGCCTCAGACCGGCACGTTGCATTGCCAGCAGTGCCAGATAGGTGGGAACAACGCGGAGATAGCGGCGGCTGAGACGGCGCGGTTCCTTCGCAAGGCGGAATGCCCACTCAAGGCCTGAGGATTGGATCCATGCCGGAGCTTGGCGCACGCGACCGGCGTGAAAGTCAAATGCGGCACCGACCCCGATCAAAACTGGGGACGCCAGCTTTGGGCGCATCCGTGCCATCCAACGCTCCTGTTTCGGGGCACCGAGGCCGACCCAGACGATGTCAGGTTTGGTTGCGTCGATGTTGCGAACGATCTGTGCTTCTTCCGTCGAGGTCAATGCACGGAAAGGCGGTGCGAAGCTGCCAACAATTTCCGCAGCTGGGAAATCCCGATGCAAGCGCGCTGCAAGTTTCTCAAGCGTTTCCGGAGTGGCTCCATACAGAAAATGCCTCAAGCCGTGGCCGAAGAGCGTAAGCATAAGATCAGGGCCATAAACTCGTCCGGCATTGCCATAGCCTTGGCGGCGCAACTCCCACACCAATGGCATGCCGTCAGGCGTGACCAGCATTGCATCGTTATAGATCGCTCGCAACGACGGGTCGCTCTGGCAATTCACGATACCGTGCGCGTCACAGACGCAGACATAGCCACGCTCGCCCTGCTGCACTGCAGCGAGAATCCGATCCGCCGCGCGGGAAAGATCAAGCGCAGAGACCCGTACTCCAAGCAAATCTATGCTTGGAGTTATGTAAGGCTGGGCGATCGGTTGGGCTGACAATGACATGGGACACCTCGTAGCGAGTTTGCGCTTTCCGAGAGTGTGCGCTTTTGTTTGAGCTACCAATTCCAGCATTCGGACTGACTCTCATCCTTTGGTAGGAACAACTTGGTTCATGTGTTCCATTCGGTCAAAAGACGGTGTGTCAGACGCCGTTTCCAGAAGGGCGTCGGCAATCCGCGATGCCGCTCGACCGTCCCCGTAAATACGTCGTGTGATTGCGGGTTGAGCGAAGACGTTGTTGCGTTTGATAAGTTCGGAGGCTTTTGCGAAGATGCGCTCAGGATCGGTCCCCACGAGCGTGCAGACGCCCGCTTCGATTGCCTCCGGTCGCTCTGTCACGGCCCGTGTCACCAGAACGGGTTTCCCGAGCGCCGTCGCCTCTTCTTGAATCCCTCCTGAGTCGGAGATGATGAACTCGGCCCGCTGCATCAAGTGCACGAAGGTCACGTAGTCGACCGGGTCTACAAGGTGTATGTTGTCCAGGCCATCCAGCATGTTGAACACCGTGTCTCTGACCAACGGATTGAGGTGGACGGGATAGACGAACTGGTGGTTCTTGAACCTGCCAGCCAGTTCGGTGAGCGCAGTGCAAAGAGCCCGAAAGCCGGCACCAAAACTCTCGCGTCGGTGACCGGTCACAAGGATCCAAGGCGCCTTTGCCGGGACCGAGGGAAGTATCGCCGTTGGGTCGATTTTGCGGTTGGCAAGCACCCAGAACAACGCGTCGATGACGCTGTTTCCTGTAACCACGACACTCGGCTCAGCGATCCCTTCGCGTCGCAGGTTTTCGGCGGCATGCTGTGTTGGTGCGAAATGCAGATCGGCGATGGCCGAGATCAGTTTACGATTGCCTTCTTCCGGGAAGGGCGCACTCAGGTCATGCGTACGCAGCCCGGCCTCTACATGGCCGACCGGTATCTGTAGCTGGAACGCCGACATCGCCCCGGCAAAGGCCGTGGTCGTATCGCCCTGGACAAGCACCCTGTCGGGTCTTTCGCGCTCGAGCAGCTCACCAAGACCCCGGACCAAATCAGGCAATAGCTGGTTAAGCGATTGCGCAGGACGCATCGCGTCGAGATCGAAGGCTGGCGTGATGTTGAAGACCTGCAGAACCTGGTCGAGCATTTGGCGGTGCTGCGCAGTCGCGCATAGTTTCGCATCAAACTCGGCGGGTCGCGAAGCGATTTCGAGAAAGATCGGCGCCATCTTGATGGCCTCTGGACGCGTCCCGACAACAAGCATGACCTTTTTCACGACGCCCGCTCCTTTTCTGGCATTTGGGGTTGAGACGCCGGGTGTTCCGCAACTTCGGGCCACCGAAGATCAATGGTCTGCGGCGCGTCCGTTCGTAACAAGGTGCGACGCTCTTCGAGGCCGGCATCAACAAGGTATTTCGTACCCCAGTTATTGACGCGGAATGGCAGGTATTCACCGTCTATCGGGAATGCAGAGGGCAGGCCGCCAGACCATCCCGGATCTTTGAGTGTCTGCGCCATCACTCGACGAAGAAACTGCATCAAGGAAAGAGCAGTGTGGGCGTATCGTACTTGGCCGGTAAGGCGATCGGCCTTGAACCCGACGTCGGCAAGTTGAGCTATTGCAGTCAAAGCCGTGAATGGAAATGCCGTTGTCATATCTTCACGGACGAAAGCGCCAGGCACTCGCTGATCCCGGCGAACCGCTCTAAAGAGCGCATCAAGCGACGGCAGGACCGCTTCCAGATAGCCGTGGCCAGGCGCGCAGTGTTCCGCCTTCAGAAAACCCTCAATCGTATAGACAAAAGGGTGAAGAAACGCGACATCGTCACGTACACCGGGAAAGACGCACCCCTCGATGTAGCCATTGGCTCTGAACCGCTTTCGGATCGCCGCGAGACCTTTATGGCCCGCCAAGGTAAACCTTGGCACGTTTAGCGTGATACCGGCGTCGATCAGCGCGAATGCGACCAATGCGTTGTGGCTGCCGAAATGGTTGAAAGCCAGGTGACGTTTCCACGTTCCATCGCTGCTTTGAGTGTCAGCGATGAACGATGCGAGCGTGCTGGCAGAGTCGCCGAACTGAGCTCCACGCCGAACCATCGCCGTGAAGCCCTGCAGAATAGCTCCGCAGTCGAACATTATGATCTGCGAAGGCTCTTGTTGTCTTGTCTGCGGCGGCTCGATGTTACACCGGACAGCACCGGAGGCTTGCTGGCGCGATCTTAGCCAATCAGCGGCCTGTGCAGCGATCTCGTCACCATCTTCGAAGTTAAGCGCGTCAGTGGCTGCGTGGAGTGTCGGGATCGTATAACCTGTCGTCTCGGGATAAGCCCATTCGTAAGCTTCGCGTCGGGCGCAGTAGCTTGCCGGAATTCCCCCACAGCCGGCCGCGGCTTGCGCCAGCGCAATCCATTCGAGCGCGCCATGCACCATGTTTTCAACGACCGCCAAATTCTGCCCTTCAAAACGAGAATCGAGTGTGGCAGGCCACGCCCGGCGCTCCAGTAAAGTTTGTCGCGCGAGATTGAGACGTCCGGAGGTGGCGACACGAAATAGCGTTCGCGCCAAAGGCATTTCAGCAACGAGCGGGGTCATCACGCGCCACTCCGATGACTGCGCATCGACCGAGGTTGAGAACGCGCAGTGAATGGGAATTTCGTTCGTGGCTGGTCACCCGGCGATTCCAGCAGCCGGACCGCGAGCACCGACCACTCGGCGGATGTAGCGATATCGTGGTAGGCCTGCGCGCCCAGATTGCGGCGCAGGCTCTTGTCGCCAGCAAGGCGTTCCATCGTAGTTTTGAGTGCCTCTGCATCGCCCGGCCTGAACAAAAGGCCAGTGCGTCCGTCACTGACAATTTCGCGAACGGACGGGCGGTCCGGTGCGATGGCTGGAAGCGATGCAGCAGCATATTCAGTGAGCTTCATCGGGTTCCCATAGTCGAGCGTATCAGGCAGAACGCCCACGTCGAAGGCTGCCATTAGCCCGGGAACGTCTTGTGGCGAGACGGGTCCCACTGAGGTTACACGCTGCGCCAGATTCAGCGCCTCAGCCTGTTTCAGGACCGCCCCGAGAAACGGTCCCGTCCCAACGAGCAGGACATGCGCATTCAGCCGTTCCGGCACTCGGGCCAGAGCATCTATCAGCAGATCGACGCGGTGCCACTCCAGAAACGAACCTACAAAACCAAAGACGCAACGGTCTTTCAGGCCAAGCATGTTCTTTGCGCAAGCACCGTTCGCTTCGTGAAATGTTGCCAGATTGACCCCGTTGCGCACCACTCTGATCTTGTCGCCATGCAGACCTTCGGCGATCAGGCGATCACGAACAGAAAGTGATGTTGCGATCACGACCGATGCCGCCCTCGCCTGCTCAAGGAGCGCCCTCCGCGCGAGACCCGGCAAACCGGATCCTATCGCGAGTTCTTCGACTGCAGGAGAGCAATCGTCGACGATCAGCGGCAGCCGGGTCAGACGCGCTGCCACAGCGCCCGAAATGGCGCAGTTCGTCTGCGTCTCGACAAGGATGTCCGCCCCTTGTTTGCGAGCCACCGTAGCGACGCGACGACCAAAGCGCTGTGACATGGCATATCGGCCAACGTCTCGTAGCGGCAGCGCCAATGATCTGGGCAAACGTCTCTGGATGACTTTACGGTAACCTGTCATCAGAATGTCTGAAGACCCGGAACTGTCACCTTCCGGTGTGCTTTCAACCACGATGACCTCGTGACCGGCCCCGCGCAAGGCTCTGATCAATTGCCGCGCGCGGACCATGTCGCCTCTGGTGGATGCGAGGGTCTCGCCCCAAACTGGGATGCTCCACGTTATTTTCATCCGACGCGTGATTCCTTCCCAACAACATAAGCTTCGAGCAATTCGACATTCCCGAATTGCGCCTTGTTCGACATTGCTCAGACTGGAATAGTGAAACCTTTCAGCGCAATCGCCACATTCGGTTTTCAAGATCATCAAACGTGAACCAATTGGCCGATGTATACCTCATTTGGATGCCAGGCATGGCCCGCGCGGAGGGCTTCCAAAGACGTTTTCTCGATATCTCTGCGCCGATCTCTTCGAATCGAATGGAACCACAATTCGAAGAGACGAAACTAGAAGCCGAGCCACAAAATCGCGTCACATTTCATTTTGTCGCGCGGCAACTCTCGAAGATGGACGCGCTAGGTGTCCGGTTGTTGACGGCTATAAACGTTTCCTGACTTCTTCTCGCTTTTACCATTGATAGCCATCAATGCTTGTTCAGCGATTTTGGATGAAGAGTTTGCTCATTCGCGAACACGCTTGAGTGCTTCGGGTGTGATATTCCTTTCGTCCCAGGAATTCGCGGAAACTGCCGTTGGCGACATGGTAACCCCCCAACACCCAGCCAACGGCATTTTTTATAACAAAGGAGAGCAAGATGCTTGGAAAGTCTACGAATGTTCCCATCACCCGAGACAATCATTCTGCAACACGTTTGCCGACCCCTTGGTCCGGGTTTGGCAGCTTGCGCGATGAAATGGAAAGACTGTTTGACAGTTTCGAGCCGCGTCTTTGGTTTGATCGACCAACGGTGACAAGTGAACGCGCATTCCCACTCTGTCCTGCGATTGACTTGATCGAGAGCGACAAAGGGTATGCGATTACCGCCGAACTGCCGGGATTGGAGCCTGATGCGATCCACGTGAAGATCAGCAACGGCACTCTGACAATCAGTGGTGAAAAATCGGATGAGAAAAGTGAAGAAGACGCCAATTATCACCTCAGCGAGCGACGTTGGGGAAGTTTTCAGAGAACTGTTCGAATGCCGGAAAATGTTGAGCAGGACAAGATTGACGCGCAGTTTGCGAAAGGAGTTCTCACGATTCACATACCGAAATCGAAGGCAGCACTGGCCTCGGAAAAAACGATCGCGGTCAAGGCCGCCTGAGGCGGTGGAGGCGCCCTTTTTCCAAGACAGGGCGGACGCAGCGAAGCAATTGATTGCCGCGCTTCCGCCCGACATTGACGGCACATGGTTGGTGCTGGGTTTGCCGCGCGGAGGTGTGCCCATCGCGGCTGCGATAGCGCAGCATCTTGGAGCCGAACTCGGCGTGGTGATCGTACGCAAGGTAGGGGCACCAGGGAACCCAGAGCTCGCGGTTGCGGCCATTACAGGTCCGGGCGAAGATGAGATCGCAATAAACAGACCTGTGCAGAAACTTTGCGGGCTGTCTGATATGGACGTCCGTAAGCTATCAATCCAACCGGTGCAGGAAGTTGAAGCGCGTCGGCGCTTATGGGTACAGCCAAAGGCTTCAGCGGTGTGGCGGGGTCGGGACATTTTGATTGTCGATGATGGAGCCGCAACAGGCACAACGCTGGAAGCCGCTGTTGCGGCGGTTAAAAATCAGAAAGCAAAGACAATAACTGTGGCTCTTCCTGTTGCGTTATCGGGCGCTCTCGACCGACTGGACGTGATGGATGTACGCTTTGTCTGCCTCCACCGCAGCGACCATTTGGCTTCCGTTGGTGGTGCCTATAACGATTTTCCGCAAGTCAGTGACCAGCAAGTCAGCGATCTCCTATCGCGGCAAAGAGTACGTGGCGTGTTCCAGCAAAAAAAATACAAGAAAAAGCCACGACGATGCCTTTTTTTTTTTGGTAACATGATCGTGACTGAAGGCGTTACAACTGTATGGAAAAATACTCAATCCTTGTCGTCGAAGACGACGCAGACGTCCGAAAAGCGTTGAACCTCGGTCTTACGTCTGAGGGCTACAATGTCTTTGAAGCATGTGATCGTGAGTCACTGCTTGACTGTGTTCAGAAGCACCAGGTGTCAATTATTACACTTGACCTAAACTTGGGTGGTGAAGACGGCTTTGAACTCGCACGTGAGGTCCGCAGCCAGCTCAATGTGCCCGTCATCATGATTTCCGGCCGGACCGAGCCATACGATCGCGTTCGCGGACTCGAGCTTGGCGCTGATGATTACATCGTGAAGCCATTTCACCTTCAAGAGGTCATTCTCAGAATAAAGAAAACGATAGAACGGTATCAGTCGAGCATTCATCCGCCGTCAAAGGTCTTGTTCGATCGCAGTGAACTGGATCTGAAACACAAAATCGCCCGGCATATGGATGGATCACCTTTGGACCTGACCGAGATGGAAATGAAGCTACTGGAACTTTTCGTAAGTCACCCGCACCGTGTCCTCAGTCGAGATGAAATATCGAATGCTTTGCATGGCCGCAATTGGTCGCCTTACGACCGAACCATCGATGGGCATGTCGCACGGCTACGGCGGAAGATTGAGACGCCGGGTAACGGACCGCTATTGATCCGTTCTGTTCGGGGGGTGGGTTATGTGTTCAATGGCGAAGTCACTCCTTCTGCTTAGCAGACTTCAGCGCCCGCGCTACCGCCTGTGCCAGAGTCGCCAGAGAATAGGGTTTCTTGAGCAATTCGACGCTTTTCCCGCCCTTCGGTCGACCTCGACGCTGCTTTGAGGTGTGACCGGTGGTCAGCAGGATGGCCATCTCGGGAAATCGAGCCTCGACCAGCTCGCCCAGATCAAATCCTGAAACCGCACCCGGCATCACGATATCCGAAAATACCAGATCGACGGGCTCACCTTGATTCAAAATATCGAGCGCGGCATCCCCATTGGACGCCTCGATCACAGCGTATCCCAATGCTTCGAGGCGTTTCAAATTCGCCTCGCGCACCATATGGTCATCCTCGACAACCAGCACAAGCTCCCCGTCTCCAAGCGGCATCGCTTCCCTGTACTCGCGATCCGCAGGGTGGCCATTCGCAATAGGCACGAACAACGACACTTTTGTACCCTGCCCCGGCGCGGATTGGATCGACATGAAACCGTGAATACGCGCGATGGCATTCGCGACACTGGTCAGCCCGAGCCCAGTACCAAGTTCAGGCGCTTTGCTCGTGAAAAAAGGCTCTCGCGCGCGCTCAAGCTGCAATTTTGTCATGCCGATCCCGGTGTCTGACACACTGATTTCCAGAAAGTCGCCGGGTCGGCCATCTTCGAGTTCCATTGCCGTCTTGGCATCGAGTTCAACTTCACTGGTCGAGATTGTGATAGCACCGCCCTTGGGCTGGGCATCACGCGCGTTGATCACCAGGTTCAGAAGCGCGCCGTCCAGTTCTGCGGGGTCCACGCGGATGCACAGATCCTTCGCGCCGGGCGCAAATTTCAACGTAACGTGTTCGTTCAACAAACGCTCGAGCATTTCCCAGATTTTTATTATATGTTCGTCAAGCCGGATCAACTGCGGCGTGGTTTGCCTTTGCCCAGAAAGCGCCAGAAGTTTTCTGTTGAACGATCCGCCCAATTCGGCCGCACTGATGGAATTCTTCAAAAGTTGGTTTGTTTCTTTGTCTGAAACACGCCGCATTGCCAGCTCGACATTGGCAAGGATTACAGACAAAAGATTGTTGAAATCATGCGCGATAATGCCGGCGATGCGGCCGATCGATTCCACGTTTTGCACCCTTGCAATGGACGCCTTCAATTCATCCCGCTCTGTTTGATCAAGCAGGATGCCAACAAAGCCGGACGGTTTTTCACCGTCATCTTCGCTGTCAAATAGGATGCGACCGAAAAATTGCATTTTACGCGACTTCCCGGAGACGATTGGTTCGAGATCCCACTTGAACACGCCACTGCCTTCGGGAACGCGCACACGATGCAAGGCCTGACGAAAAGCATCCTCGTCTACTGGTTTGAGTAGCTCGATCCAGCTATCCAAGTCAGTCGGTATCTCACTTTCATCCAGTCCGAGCATTTTCATGAAATACGGACTGGCGGTGGTTTCACCCGCCTCGCGATTCCACACGACGATCCCAGCCTCCAACGCGTCAATAACGAGCTGCAACCGCGCTTCGTTTGTGCTCATCTTTGCCTCTGCCCTTGTCTGCCCGGTGGTGTCTTCGGAAAAAAGCACGATCCCTGCGACGTCGCCCTGTGCGTCGTTCACGGGTTTGATGTGCCATCGCTCCCACCTTGGCTGGCCTTGGACGATTTCAAGCCGAACCTTGTCTAACGTGACTTCTTCACCAGCCAGAGCGCGACGATGCGCGTCCATGACTTGCGCGGGCAGATTGGGGAAAACGTCATTGTAGCATACACCCACGAGATCGCGGTCGCCGGTCCCGAGACGGTCCACCCATGCGCGCGACCAGGCCACATATCGCATGTCAAGATCGAACATTGCCACGGCCACCGGCGCGTCCGAAATGAACGTCGCGACCCAGTCTTTCATGTTGTCCGAGGACACCCAACACTTTGTTTTTGCGCTTTCAGTCATGGTCGTCTTGGCTAGCTTTCGTCTTCCGTAGGACATCTCGCGCACAATTCTACACAATTCTCGACACCAAGTCCCGGTCTTTGAACCCTAAGCTTTACTTGGGTGAATCAATTCTGAACTGGCGGGTCTCCACTCGCCGGAAAGCACAGGGAGTGACCGCAATGAGCGATTCCACGAATACAGTAAAACATGTATCGAGTTGTTGTGTTTCCTGTGATGTGCGTTGCAATGGGTTCTGCAAGTTACTGGTTGGTCTTAACACGACCCTCCAAGAGCGAAGTCAACCAGCAAGTTATAAACAATACGCCGAGCTCTTGCTTCAAGGAGGGAAAGCCAACAGCGTCGGTATTATTAGATCGGGTCTGGTCAAGGTTGTTTTGCTTAATGAAGATGGTGACCATCAGGTACTTCAGATTCTGAAACGTGGCCAGCTCATTGGAGACCCGTGCAAAGACCTGAATGCATTTTCATGGGAAGCTGCCACCGAAACAGATGTGTGCTGGATCCAGCGTTCCACGCTTGATGTCGTTATGCGTGAGCAACCCCAAGCGTATAAAGCCTACTTGGAAGTTATCACACGTCAACTTGAAGAAAACAGGCTCTGGTCTGCCTCCATGCGGGGAAGGAATACGGTACAACGAATTGCATACTGGCTAGTTCAACAAGTGCCTGGTCTTCACGACGGCGCTGGTGCAATTATACAAATCGCACTCACGCGTCGTGACCTTGCATCGCTGCTGGATATGACTGTCGAAACGCTCTGTCGTGGACTTTACCAATTGTCTGACCGTGATATGATCCGCCTTAGGAGCCCACAGGACATCGAATTACGCAACATCAATAAACTACGACAGTTCGCGCGCTGCTCTGATGATCAGATACATGATGCCTTTGAACTCCGCGAGTCTATGGCCGCCGCGAACTCTCCTTTCTGCATTTCCACCGTATCATACATAAAAAATGATGCGTTGCACATGAAAAGACTTCAACCGCTTCAATCTAGTCTTTAACAGACGGGATATAATTGATGACTGCCTTCACAATTTGTAGAATCTTGTTGACGGGTAAGACCCAATCAAGAAAGGAGACAAGAATGGCAGACCCCAAGTCAAAGCCGAAGCCGTCAAAGCCAAGCAGCAAACCTGCTCCGTCGACTGCAAAACCAGCAAAACCGGCCTCCCAACAAAAGGCCGAGCCGAAATGAAAAGAGTGCCACTCCAATACGGGGTGGCACTTCTAATTAAAATAACCTGAAAAGAGGAATTTCGGAAATGACAATCAAGACAATCGCCTTGATCATATTTGATTCAGCTGAAGCCGAATGGCTTATCAGGAAATGTGCACCTTTGGCAATCTCTCTTGATGCGCATGTGACGGGTCTGCACTCTTTTTCCCATATTGTATTTTACGACGGAATGGCCGCCGATCCCATGTTTTATGCAACGCATCAAGAATGGGAAGAAAAAGAGTCCGACAAGATCCAGAACCTTTTTGACGAGACGATGCGCAAGAACGACGTGCGTGCAGAGTTTCGCCGACAAGACGCCATTTACGGCAGTGAACCTTTCCTTCTTGCAGGTGCCCGAGGGGCAGATTTGGTTGTCATGGGAACTAACGGTTCGGGCAATCGCTCCCCGGATGATCAAGCCTTGGCAGAACGGGTGATACGCAACCTTGGACGACCGGTGCTTATTCTGTCACCGAAGGCCGAGTTCGTTGCCCCGTTTGAGCGCCTCGCAATGGGCTGGAGTGAGACACGCGAAGCCACACGCGCTGCTCACGACGCCGTCGAATTGGCAAAACCCGGCGCAAACATCAATCTGATTTCTCTGCTTGCGCACGCAGGTGACGAAACGTCTGGGGCTGATAGTCGGGAAGACCTCGCCTCTGCATTCGACAGGCGTGGGTATAAAGTGACAACGACAGATAGAATGGCGACGGTTGATCATCGAGGAGATGAACTGCTCCGCGCAGCCGCAGAGTTTGATGCGGACCTCCTGGTCGCAGGGGCCTTCGGGCATTCCCAGTTTTATGACTTCGTGATCGGTGCTGTTACCAGCCGGCTTCTCAAAAAGGCGGAACTTCCGGTTTTACTATCGCGCTAAAGGGCGGCCTTTTTGTGACCGCTTCAGAGGTATACCAAACAGGTCACTCGCATCGGAATGATGCCTGCGCTCAGCAGCTTGTTCGTGTTTAATGTTACGACAGGAAAAAACGGGCGGGCAACTATTACGATCTCCCCTGCTTTGTGGTCCGCGGCCAAGTCTGTCGTCGGTGCAGGCAAAGAAACTCCGATCGTTCTCTAATATTCAAAGTTTGTACAATTTTTTTTGACAGTATTTGCTGCGTATGTTGCAACAGCATATGCACAAGCTATTGAGAATAATTTGGAATGAACCGGGCTGAAACCTAAGTTCCGACCTCCGTTGAGTCTTTGGAAGAATACCACGATCAGTCCTTCTTTTGAGCGTCTTGATCAGACAACAACAATGCCAAACCTGCCGCGATTACACTCGTGGCTATAAGCATTAATTTCAGTGCTTTTTTGTTTCTGAGACCGGAAAGACCCACTTTGGTCATAGCTGCGATCAACCGTGCGTCAGATCGTTCGATACCTGCCTGCTCAGGTGAAGATAAAACGGACAATCTCTGGATCAACACAGAAAAAAACGCGAGCCCAGAAAGTATAGCCGCCATAGCCAGAAAGGCCCCGCCCAACCCAAGAGCGCGACCCAATATCGCAATGCTGCCGGCAATCAGGCAAACCCAAGCAGACAAGCAAAGGATCGCGATGGAGGCTAAGGCCATAGCCCTACGCGCGGGCGCTCGAATGGCATTACGTAGGTTCATTCAGCTTGACCGTCAGTGGTTTCGACGCGCAAGCATGCCCAAGATCAGACTAAAACCGATAACACCCAGCAACCCTCCGGCCCACGCGCCTGGATGTTCGCGAACGCTGCTTTCGATGTTTTTTTCAAGTTGTGCGACACGTTTTTCCAAGACATCCATAGCATGACGTCCTTGGCGCATCAAATTTTCGGATTGCTCTTCCAATTCCTCACCAACAACATCAAGTCTTTTTTTGCCTAATTTTTTCAGAAGCTTGCCAAGTTCCTGAACAGCGCCGCGCACTTCTCGAAGATCAGCGCTTAGTTCATCTGAAGCCGCTTCAGATAAGTCGGCAGTCTTCATAATATCTTCCGCCATGTCAGTCGCTCCTTTCACGAGGCAGGCATGCCGGGAAGGTCGGCTTCCCGGCACTAAAGTTCAAACACCGATTGAGATGTGATCCACCACGCTCGTCACGCCCGGTGCAGCCCAAGCAGCCCGTTCCGCAGCGTCTCGTTCAGCCCATGTGCGGACTTTTCCATCAAGCGTGACCTTTCGGTCATCAACTTTGACCTGGATACGTTTGGCCTCCAGCTCAGCGTCCCGTCGCAGGGCGCTCTCGATCCGCTGACGTACGTCGGTTGGACTCACACTTGGCTCAAGCGAAATCAGATTCGATACGCCTTTGACACCCGTGAGATCCCGAACCGCCTTTTCCGCAGCAAGTTTTTCAAAGTACCATTTGACCTTACCACTGAGAGAAACAAAGCCATTTTCCACCTTGACCTGCACAGCATCTTTCGGAACCGAACTGTTCCAGCGAATTGAATTCGCGGCACGCATAGCAATCTCGTCATCAGCCGTAATGTGCGACCCAAGCGGGCGAACCTCGATTTCCTGAGCAATTGCGCGTACACCTTTGACCCGCTTGACGATGTTTTCGGCCGTCCGCTTCTGCGAATATGTTCGCACATGCCCCGTCAGCGTGACGGTACCATCTTCCACAGCCACGCCAATGTCAGCTGCGTCGATGCTTGGCTCGAATTCCAACTCATCGATGACATCTTGTCTGAGTTCGGTATCTTTCATGATTTGTCCTCCTGGATGTAACAAACGAATCTCGATTTGTGCGCTCAGTCTGCCGAATACTGGTCGTCCCTCATTGACAGCGGACAATGTGGCAAGGGGCGGTGTCAGACCGAAAGGTTGTTGCGTATTCCTACTCCTATCGACCGCTCTTCATTCCTGATCCAAGCCATTGACGGGCGACAATCACTCCACGCGGTGCACGATCTAATTTAGTTTCGAAACATTGGAGCGGAGACCAGATTTGCAGCCAATTACTACCGAGACCGCGCACGCGCTTTCCGTGGAGAAGGTCTTCGAAAAGATGGGAACCATCGGGCGCAAAGGGCTTAGCTCGGCAGAGGCACGCAGACGCCTCATGACTTTCGGTCCAAATCACCTGCGAGAAATCAAAAGGCGCAGTTACTTATCTATTCTTATCCGACAGCTTCGCGGCTTCATCGTCTGGATGCTCACAGGGGCTGCGACATTCGCCTATTCAATCGGTGACAAGATTGAAGCTGCTGCGGTCATCGTTGTGTTGATCCTGAACAGTGTGATTGGCTTTTTTACGGAACTTCGCGCGACCCGATCCATGGAGGCGCTCCGAAACTTCGCCCAAGTCCAAACGCGAATACGTCGAGACGGAAAGGTTGTGATCGTCGACGCACGCGACCTGGTACCGGGTGACATCGTGATCATCGAGGCAGGTGACGTCATCTCAGCAGATTTGCGATTGATCAGTGCAAGTGGGTTGGAATGTGATGAATCGGTACTTACTGGAGAATCCACGCCCGTTCCCAAGGCACCGGATCCGGTTGAGCAGGACACCGCACTAAGTGAACGCTCCAATATGCTTTTCAAAGGCAGCGCAGTGACGCGCGGGCTGGCCGAAGGAATCGTCGTCAGCACCGGAATGAACACCGAGATTGGCCGCATCAGCGCGCTTGTCCTGGACGCCAAGCCGGAAATGACACCATTGGAAGAGCAACTGGAAATCCTGGGTCAAAAACTGGTTGGATTGATGTTGCTGCTATGCGTGATGACCGTCTCGGCCGGCTACCTTCGGGGAGAGCCGTTTGTGGAACTCGTTCAGACGGGTATTGCGCTGGCAGTGGCCGCAATTCCCGAAGGTCTTCCCGTCGTGGCCACGCTGTGCCTTGCACGAGGTATGTGGCGTATGGCAGACCGCAACGCCCTGATCCGCCGAATATCCTCGGTCGAAACCCTTGGGGCGACCACTCTCATACTGACCGACAAGACGGGAACCATCACGGAAAACCGCATGACGCTCAACCACTTTCTTCTGGCAGGCGGAGATCATCCAATCAGTGCGGATGACCCGATTGATCCGCCCGAGGGCTCGGCGCTTGATTGGGCCATTCGGATTGGAGCAATGTGTAACAGCGCCCAAGCTGAGAGCGGTTCCCAGGGTTCAGGCGATCCGATGGAGCTTGCATTGCTTGATGTATCGGGGCGTGCAGGTTTTTCGGCGGATCGAACTGTATTTGTCGAGGAGTACGCCTTCGATCCCGACCGTCGTATGATGGCGAAGGTTTATTCTCTAGGCGACGCATATCTGTTTGCGATCAAAGGGGCGCCTGAATCGGTTTTGAACATCTGCACGCATGTTATAGTGGAAGCTGTCGAGAAATGTCTGAGCGTTGACGAGCGGCAGCGTTGGACCGACAGAAGCAACCGCGCGGCAGCCTCCGGCATGCGGTGTCTCGCGCTGGCGATGAAACGTCGGACTGATCCCCAAGAAAGCCCGTACTCCGGACTGACGCTGGCAGCGATTGCGGCATTCGCAGACCCATTGCGTGACGATGTCCCGGCCGCCATTGCGGCTTGCAAAACAGCTGGCGTCTCTGTGAAGATGCTCACTGGTGACCATGCCGAAACCGCGACGCGCATTGCACAAGACGCTGGTATACTGCAGGTCGGCGACCTTGTACTGACTGATCGGGATCTTGCACATCTCGATCTCGATGATGCGGATCCGTCCACCGCTGATCGATTGATGGCCGCAAGTGTGTTTGCACGCGTCGCACCGACCACCAAGCTCGCGTTAGCTTCATTCTTTCAAAGGCATGGTCATATCGTTGCTATGACCGGCGACGGTGTCAATGACGCTCCCGCACTTAGGAAGTCCGATATAGGCATCGCCATGGGCCTCAGAGGCACCGAGGCCGCGCGGGAAGCCGCCGAAATGATTTTACGGGACAACTCATTTTCCACCATCGTTGCCGCAATTCATGAAGGGCGGGTGATTTTTGACAACCTGCGGAATTTTACCATCTACCTTATGTCGTGCAACCTGTCGGAAGTTCTTGTTGTTGGCCTTGCCGTCGGTGCAGGTCTTCCTGTGCCTTTGACACCGCTTCAAATCCTGTTTCTGAACCTAGTCACAGACGTCTTTCCGGCCTTCGCACTCGGAATGGGGCCAGGCCGGACAGATACCCTTAATCGTCCACCCCGCGATCCCGCCGAGCCGATCCTTGGCCGGATGCAATGGGTTCGGGTGGTGTGGCTGGGAGGGATGATCACGGTCGCAACCCTTTGCGCATTCATAATCGCTTTGTTCTGGCTTCATCTCGGGAAAGCAGAGGCGGTAACCGTCGCTTTTCTGACCTTGTCGTTGGCGCAGCTCTGGAACGTCTTTAATGCAAGCGAAGCCGAAGGTGGCATGCTGGCTGACGGTACGCTCCGCAATCCCTATGTCTGGGGCGCTCTTGTGCTGTGCCTGGGGCTGATTTCTCTTGCGCTTTGGGTCCCACAGGCAAATGTAGTGCTCGATTTGCCGGCACCTGGAACCTCCGGGTTGGCAGTGGCGGGAATTGCAAGCTTGGTTCCGTTGCTGCACCATCCGCTAAGCTCAGGTTTGCGACGGCTGGACGGCTGGCTAGGGGTGTAATCACCGCGGTTTTTCAGTCCGCCCGTGTGACACCGACAGCAAAGGGGCCTTTCTCTCCGTCCTGTTCCCGAAACTTCATCCTTTCACCGTTTTCGAGGTCATTCCAGATATCCGAAGTCAGGGAGTCACGCTGGAAATAAACCTCGCGCCCGTCATCCGCGCGCAAGTATCCGTAGCCCAATTCCGGCTCGATCAGTGTGATTTTGCCATGCAAGATCGGCGGGTGATGTTTAACTTCGACCCCTCCCATTTTCTTTTTCTGGCGTTTCAGATGTTTTTCGGCGGCCGAGAACGCGCGGTTCACCGCAAGCAACAGATCGTCCCGAGCACTGCCCTGCGCGACCTCCCGGGACACGGAGAAATCCGGGCCGGGGGTGTGCAGGTTGAGGCGTGCGCGAAACACTCGACCGTGGATCTTGCGCTTTTGAGGCGCGTCCAATGTGACCTCGCATCCCGTGATGCGATTACTGATCCGCTCAAGTACCCCGATCCTGCGAGTCACAAGTTCTGAAACCGCCGGCGAAGGGTCAATATTGCGATAGCTTATGATTGGTGCGATCTGCATGGAACACGTTTCCGTTTTGAAACTGTCTTGTCATTCAGCGACATGGTGCTCGGTAAAATTTTCCATCCCCCCGCGCATATGCACAGGTTCCGGTCACATTATTCTGCGCAACCAAGGTTCCGGCGGCGGCTCCAACCAAGGCAGAGATCAGACGCCAGTCGTCGTCGGCATCGAGCGCCTCGGCAGTGATCAAACCCGTTGCCGCGCCAGCTGTCACGCCGACAACAGTTCTTTGCTCGGCGTTAAGGTTTTCACACCCTGACAAGACAACAAGGCTCGAGGCCACGGCCAAACATTTCGACAGAATTTTCATTGCGAACTCCATATGAGGCGTGGTTCGAGGCCACGATCCCATGCAATCAGCCGGAGTTTCATTGACGACTATCAACACGTTCATCAGAGATGCAGCTCGCGTATGATGATGGCCGTCAATGACCTGACGCGCGATAGCCGCCCAATGTCGGTTCAGAACCTCGAGGGAGTTGCGAGACTATCGCTTGTTATGAAATCCGAACACGCTTGGAACATTGGCTACATCCTGATCGCACTTTTTGCCGTTTTTGCCGTTCAGGCTTGGATTGCAGCGAGCCAGACAGTGCTGCTGGATTACTCGCGATTTGTCACTCTGCTCGAAGAGGGACATATCGCGCGGGTCACGGTGACCGAAACCAGGATCGAGGGCGAATTTCGAGAAGCATATGAAGGCAAACTTCGCTTCGTGACCACGCGCGTCGATCCCGATTTTGCCGACCGGCTTGCTGCCCATGGCGTCGAAATTGTTGGCGCGTCCGATTCAAACTGGTTCACCACTTTGCTGTCATGGGTGGCACCTGCGGTAATACTGGTATTCTTCTGGGCGTTCGTCTTTCGACGATTTGCCGAACGTCAGGGAACGACAGGTTTGATCAATGTCGGGAAATCCAAGGCCAAGGTCTGGGTCGAACGGGATACCGGGGTATCGTTCGCGGATGTCGCGGGCGTTGATGAAGCGAAAGCAGAGCTGCAGGAAGTCGTCTCGTTTCTTACTGATCGCGGAAAGTCCGAGCGGCTTGGAGCCCGGGTCCCGCGCGGCATCCTGCTGACCGGTCCGCCGGGCACGGGCAAGACGCTGCTCGCGCGAGCGATCGCCGGAGAAGCCGGCGTGCCATTCTTCTCGATTTCGGGTTCCGAGTTTGTGGAGATGTTTGTTGGAGTAGGCGCGGCACGTGTCCGGGATCTTTTCGAACAGGCGCGTAAGGCAGCCCCTTGCATTATCTTCATTGACGAGCTTGACGCCCTTGGACGTGCGCGTGGCGTGATGACTGGCTTTGGTGGAGCCGATGAAAAGGAGCAGACGCTGAACCAGCTTCTTTCCGAGCTGGACGGGTTCGACCCTACTGTCGGCATTGTCCTTCTCGCAGCGACCAACCGGCCTGAGATACTCGACCCCGCCTTGACACGCGCCGGTCGTTTTGACCGCCAGATCATCGTCGACCGGCCCGAACGGAAGGGCCGCCGAGAGATCCTGGAGCTGCATGCGCGAAAATGCGTTGTAGATCCTTCGCTCAATCTAGATGACGTCGCGGCGTTGACCCCGGGATTCACAGGTGCCGACCTTGCCAATCTTGTCAACGAAGCCGCAATTCTGGCAACGCGTCATGGCCATGAAACTGTAACCCTCGAAGACATGACCGAGGCGGTCGAGCGCGTCGTCGCTGGGACGGAACGCCACTCCCGACTGTTAAATACGAAGGAGCGCCACCGGGTCGCCGTGCACGAGATGGGTCATGCTTTGGCTGCGGCGGTCCTGCCCGGTGCAGATCCGGTCCACAAGGTCTCGATTATCCCGCGCAGCATCGGCGCACTTGGATATACGATGCAGCGGCCGACTGAAGACAGATTCCTGATCACTGAGTCCGAACTGCGGGATCGTATGGCAGTTCTGCTTGCAGGTCGCGCCGCGGAAAAGCTCGTTTTCGGCGATATCTCGAGCGGCGCAGAAGACGACCTTGCCAAGGCAACCGACATTGCGCGATCCATGGTCATGAGATTTGGAATGGGAGAGACCATTGGTCCGGTTACACTTGAGGAAAAGCTGATGCGGTGGTTGCCCACGGCAGAGACCGGACCACGGGATTTTTCTGAAGCGACTGCTCGAGAACTGGATCTTGATGTCCGAGCAGCGATAAACGATGCTTTTCAACGTGCAATGAACGTGTTGAAAGAAGGCCGCTCCGACCTTTTGAAAGGCGCCAAACTTTTGTGCGAAAAGGAGACGATAACACCCGAAGACTTCGTGCCGATCGCTCGCACTTCTGTCAACGAAATCCCGAGGGACGGTTCCGAAATAGTTGAAGCAACCACAAAAGCCTCAGAAACACTGATACAGGTCTAGGATAATCGAGTACTTTCTTCCTTAACCCCCAACGACCGCGAAGAACGCACGCCCCATTCGGTAGGCCCGGACGACCAGCGTGGCAGTGCTATATCTCGCGATGTCATCAAGCTCTTGAGGCGTATGCACGTCATGCCCATTCGCCTGAGTGATAATATCACCAGGGAGGAGCCTCGCGGCACTGAGTGGGCTGGCCATGTCGAGAGCTTTAACCAGCACACCACCCAGACTACCGTCCCGACCGGCGCCATTCGAAACAGCGCTGAGCATAGCTCCTGCGAGCTGCGACGCCGAATAGTGCACGTCAACATCCCGATTGTCCATCGACGCATCGGCAGCTGAGCTCCTGAGTGTGACCCGAACCTCTCTCGCCTGACCGTTGCGCAAGAAGCCCAGCGTTATATCCATTCCCGACCGTTTAAATCCCGCCGCCAGACGCAGAGCAGCGCTGTCCGCCACGCCCTCGCCATCGATTGAGAAAATGATGTCGCCGGCAGCAAGACCGGCAACTTCCGCGGGTGATCGCGGCAGCACTTCCGCAATCAGAGCACCGCCCTCACCTTGAAAACCGAACGCTCTTGCCAGATCGGGTGTCAGATCCTGCACGGTAATCCCGATCTCACCGCGGTCCACGCGGCCTTCCGTAACGAGTTGCGCGACAACTTGCATCGCCATGTCGATGGGAATCGCGAAACCGATACCAACGTTACCGCCTGTAGGTCCCGCGAGTGCTGTATTGATCCCAATCAGTTCACCGCGCAAGTTTGTCAAAGCGCCCCCTGAATTCCCGGGATTGATCGCTGCATCAATCTGAACAAAATTTTCGTACCCCTCGACGCCCAGACCGCTGCGCCCAAGAGCGCTGACAATGCCAAGCGTAACGGTGCTTTCGAGACCGAAAGGGCTTCCTATGGCCAGGACGTAATCTCCGACGCGAAGGCTGTGCGAGTAGCCGATTGTCAACGCCGTGAGGTCTTTGGCCTCAATCGCCAACGCCGCGATATCGGTATCTGGATCAATTCCGCGAATTTCCGCAGGAAATTCCCGCCCATCGGCCAAGCGCACAGTGACTGTGTCGGCATTCTCAAGAACGTGTGCACTGCTCAGGATCAGCCCTTCCTCGGCGTCCACGATAACACCCGAACCAATTGTTTCCCAAAAACGTTCGAAAGGCATACCTTCTGGAAAGACATCATAGAATTGCCCTAAGAACGGGTTTGTGAAGCTAGGATCATCGACAGAATACTGCGATGACACCATGATCGAGACGACCCCCGGCGCGACATTTTCTACGATGGGCGCAAGTGACGGTGTCATGACACCCTCTTGCGTTGTGAAAGTCATTTTTGCTGCCGAAGGCCCAGCTGCAATCACGAGGATTGTTAACCCAGCAGAAACCAAAGATTGCAGTAATCGGGTCATTTGGATTCTCCAGTTGCAGTCTTTATCGTGGTTCAGTCCCCTAGCCGCCTGCTTGTGCTGCAATGGCTTCCTTCGACTCCGCGAAAGCCTATCTGTCTTGGACAAAACGACCCGGGGCCCGACAAATGCTTGGCAAGTCCGCAGCGTGGCCTCGCGGAGCGGCCTGCACGCCCGACCGCTTGGCCAGCCATGCCGACCATGCTGCCCACCAAGACCCCTCATTGATCGGAGTTTCCTGGACCCACCTGTCGGGATCGCGCCAGACACCCTTTTTCTTACTCGTGGCAATCCGGTATCGGCGCCCTTTGTGGCCAGGTTCGGAGACAATGCCGGCATTGTGTCCACCATTCGTAAGGATGAAGGTCGTTTCGCTGTCGGTTGCCAATGTGGTCTTGTAAACTGACCGCCATGGCGCAACGTGATCTGTCTCTGTGCCTACAATGCAAATCGGAACCCGAATATCGGACAGAACGACCGGATCGCCGCCAACGCGATAACGCCCGAGGGACAGATCGTTGTTCAGAAAAAGCTTTCGCAAATACTCTGAATGCATGCGTGCGGGCAGCCTTGTCGCATCGGCATTCCAAGAGGTCAGATCCGTCATCGGATCGTCTCGGCCAAGCAGATAGTGTGTCACCAGTTTCGACCACAGCAGATCATTTGACCGCAACATTCGGAATGCGCCAGCCATCTGACGGGCTTCGAGATAGCCACGCTCGGCCATCAGATCTTCGAGAAAGGCTACCTGAGCCTCTGACAGAAAAAGCTGGATTTCACCGGCTTCGGTAAAGTCAGTCTGAGCAGCGAACAGCGACAGCGTCGCCAGCCTGTCGTCACCATCCCGAGCCATGGCAGCCGCTGCGATCGCAAGAAGCGTTCCACCCAAGCAGTAACCGGTCGCGTGGACCTTTTGTCCCGACCATCCGTGCACCACGTCCAGCGCAGACATGATCCCTTGGCTGCGATAGTCGTCAAGCGACAGATCGCGGT
Source organism: Litorimonas sp. (assembly GCA_051251645.1). Lineage (GTDB taxonomy): Bacteria > Pseudomonadota > Alphaproteobacteria > Caulobacterales > Maricaulaceae > Litorimonas. Next base: position 24,533 of record JBPOEY010000014.1, read on the forward strand.
CCTTCTCTTTCGGGTTTTTCCAGGAAATCACGAACACGGAAAACCCCTGGCCGACCAGCCATCGGATGAGTGAGTTCTCGGGCGAGAGGTCGAGAATGTAGTACTTCATGATCCAGGCGGGAACGATCAGCACCGGTTCGGGCCTGACCGTTTCGGTGCTGGGATGATAGTGAATAAGTTCGATCAGATGGTTGCGATAAACGACATCCCCCGGTGTCACAGCAACCTCGTGTCCGGGGCGGAAGGCCTCTGCACCCGGCGGGAGCGCACCAGAAAACGCCACACCAATATCCTCGACGAGATTCACCCATCCTCTGAACAGATTGGCGCCGCCTTCCGCGTATGTCTGACCAAGGACGTCCGGGTTGCTCCAGGCAAAATTCGTGGGCGCGATCATATCCAGCATCTGTCGGCCGACAAATTGAACTTGCCGTTCGTTCTCCGGCGAGACACCGGATTGTCCCTCGGTCGCCGCATGCCACCATTGCTGCGACAAAAGAAAGGTTTGGGACCAAAGATTGAAAGGCCATGACTTCCAGCCTTCCCCTGAAAAACGACGGTCTTGTGGCAATGGCTCGATACAAGAATTCGTCTCACCCGACCAAGCACAACTCATCAGAAATGACTGAAGTCGCAGAGCCTTGCGATAGCCCTTGCCCCATAGTTCGACTTGACGCCCCGGAGATGTGGCGAGATGCACCGTCCAGTCGAACCATGCCAAGGCAAGTGAATTGGGAGAGATGCCAAGCGTGAACTGGCCCTGCCAAGAATGCAGCGCGCGGTCGAGTTCACGGACTGGGTCGATGATATCTCCCCGAGCGACTGGCGCAAAACCGGCTTCGGGTTTCATGCGCTGTCCTGGGCATCCCCTACGGAGAATTTCCGGCTGGCATCCAGAAGAACGGCGTTCACACGACCAGCCTCTTCCTGATATTCATCCATGGCCTTTTGAAAGAAGTCCGCTTGGATCTTGGGGAGTTCTGCAGGATTTTGACAGTGCAGCATGGCATTGGCAGTGCGCACATCCCGTCTAAGACGCCTTGTAACGAAACCCGCCCATTCCTCGCACAGGTCCAACCATGCTTCTGCGTAAGCCGTTCCAAAAGCACCCATGGGCGCTACGAATGTCATTTCCATCTCGGCAATGCGCCCAAGAACGTCACGGGTATCGGCGGCTTTCGATGTCTTTGCCATTGTCGGTCCTCCTTTGTGCCCGCAGTTGAACAGGAGTTGGGACGACAGAGCATTGATAACGGTCAACAGAAGCAGGCGCAGGCGGAACATGCGAACCGGCAAGACAGAATCGCACTATGTTTTTGCGGATTCTTTTGGGACTGTTTTAGCACCCTATTAGCACGAGATAATCCAGTGGTGTGGGGTCCAAGCACTTCCAATCGCAGGCGCATCACTGGCCGAAAAGTGTCTTGATCCCCTATCCGAAGGGGCGCCGCCATCTGTTCAGTATTGCTCGTTGGCTATTCGGCGGTGTGATCATTCAAGGGAAAGAACAATCGAACGGTTGCCCCTTTCTTTTCCTCGCTTTCAATTTCCAAAAATCCACCGAACTTCCGTACTGTCTCGCTTACAGAGTAAAGCCCAAGTCCTGTTCCTTCCTGTCGTGTGGTAAAGAAGGGTTCGGCCGCCCGGGAGCGGGTCTCTTCCGTCATTCCTGATCCCGTGTCGGATACCGACAGACAGGCATACCGATGCGATCTGCCGGAAATTGGCAAAACGTTAATGCGAACCTCGATCCGGCCGCCCTCTGGCGTCGCATCCCGTGCGTTCATCAATAGATTCAACATCGCAGCATCAATCTCCACGGGATCGGCGTAAATGATTGCGGGTTCGGCCGACGCGTCGAAGCGCAGCTGATATCCACGCACCAGGGTTCGCCCGAGGACATCAACAATATCCGAAACAAGCTCGTTCAGGTCCAAGTCTTTAGCAGTGGATTCATCCTGCCTTGCCCAACCCATCAGTCGCTTGCTCAGCTTACCACCCATTTCGACCATGCGCGCGGCGGCATCCAGGTAGCGCCTTTGCTCGAGCGATAAGGCCTGCAGCCCAGCCATTTCGATATTGGCCATGACCGCCAGCAGCAAATTGTTGAAATCATGCGCGACAGTTCCCGACAGCCGGGCAACCGCTTCAAGCCTTTGGCTGCGCAACAAAGAGTCCATGGCGACGTGGCGCGCAGTTACATCACTGGCAGCTCCAAACCATTCGACGGTCTCGCCAGCTTCGTTCATGAGTGGGATCGCCCGCCAAAAAGACCAGCCTGGGGTACCGTCCGGGCGCTTTGTCCGATGTTCGAGTTCGAGCACGCCCTGGGTATCTATTGCCGAATCGATCGCCGCCATGGACCTGTCACGCTTCTGTGCCGCCCCAAGTGCTCGTTTAAGCTACTTTCCGCTCGAAGGCGACGGGGCTTTTC
>JBPOEY010000015.1:0-26734 GCA_051251645.1 Litorimonas sp.
ATCGACGGCGCCGACCGCCAGGGACAACCCGTCGACGGATTCGATCATCGCGATCATTCCGCAGAGTTGCTCTCGGGAAAGGGTTCCGATCCCCGAGAGGATGTCTATGGCGCGAATGTCCGGAGCGGCAGGTTGAATTGCTGCGAACGCGTCTTCGTTCAGTCCGGGGGCGGAAGCCGGATGGTTCATGCTCATGGAAACTTCTTCTACCCCCATAGCAGTCACGCCACCTGGTCGTGACACGTCACTTAGTGAACAATGTCCACCGGACGATCTCAATTATCAAATTTCGCTAAATGAATGCCTATACTCGGCTGTAGACTGAAACTGATCGAGCTCCATCTCAAAACCATGAAATACTCTCCGTGTTTAACGCACAGACTTTTAGAATCTGAGAATCTTTGGTAACTCGCTTCATTCGGATTACATGTCATCCGAGCCAAGTCGCGCGCATCTGAGCCAATGTTGAGGATCACGCTTCCCAGCGGTATGAAGGTCATGTAGTTCGATCCAGCGACTTTCTGGGAATTGAAGTAAACTTTAATTTTAGGGCTTCTTGATTACTCGCGACCACGCTTGACTCCAAATTCTTCCTTGCTTTGCCTTTGTTGTCGCCTGCCAATCGATATCTTAGGCTCAGCCGCGGCCTCGGTGTGATATTCAAGCAGCAGCCAATTGGGAGGATCCATGAGCCCTTCGCAAGAAGACCACGAGGCGTCGAGTAGCTTATTGACCGACGAGAACATCGAACTTGTCTCCGCTAAGCTTCAGGAACTCCGGCTTCGGCTTCTCGATTCAACCCGCCGGAACCCGCTGATCAATATCCGCTTCAGCCCGGCTTCGACCTCATTCATCCGCGTTGTAGACGAACTTCCCGACATCTTGCGCCACAACCTCTCTCAGGGGCGCCAGATGCGGCTAGCGGCGTTGCCTGCCCTCGAAGACGAACTCCCGGACGAGCAGACGGACAATTTCAGGGATGCGCTCTTCATCGCCCGGCAGGAAGACGAGCCCTATCTCGCCGAGATCGCCAAAGTCGAACCCGACGAAGCGAAGGCGGAAGAAAAGCTGGTGAAGGCCGAGCGATCCCTAAAGGATCGCCTGCGCGAAGACCTTGGCCTGTCTCCGCGCCAGACCAAGGACGCACCCTCGCTCGCTGAACATGCCCGGATTCACGGCATCGAGCCAAGCTACATTCTTCCGCTCCCTGAGAACGAGCACCACGACGGGAGGCACGTCGATGACGATATCCAGACCCTCCTGCTACCGGACCGGCTGCAACGCTCGGCGAAGTCCATTCTTGAGAAAGGACGGTCCTTCGAGCGCGAGACTGGGGTCAACGTGCTGCATGCTGTCTTCGGCATCCTGGAGTGGAAAAGCCCTGACGAGAACGATCGCTTCGTTTCGCCGCTGCTATTGCTCGAGATCCGGATCGAGAGGAAGCAGTCCACGCATGGCGCCGAGTTCTACCTGAGCGGCATCGACCAGGTCATGGTCAATACAAACCTGGCGCTAAAGCTCCTTAACGAGAAGAAGCTCGCCTTGCCAGACTACGAGGGCGGAAGCGTCGAGGATTACTTCGAGTCGGTCGAGGAAGCAGCGCCTCCGGGCTGGCACTGGAAATTGCGCCGCGAAGCCTGCATTGGAATTTTCCCGTCCTCCAAGATCGCGATGTACCATGACCTCGATCCGGAAAAACGCCCGCTGGCGGAGGAAGAGACAGTGGTGCGCCTTCTCGCCACGACCGGGGTCGGCGACGGCGCCTATGCCGAGACCTACGGCACCGACGACCCCGAGATTTCCAGCAAAGTCCCCTACGTGGTGATGGATGCGGATGCATCGCAGTATTCCGCCCTCGTCGATGTGGCCGAACAGAAGAATCTCGCGATCGAAGGCCCGCCGGGCTCGGGCAAGTCGCAGACCATCGTCAACCTGATCGCCTCGGCGCTTGCTGACGGCAAGAAGGTGCTCTTCGTGGCCGAAAAGCTGACCGCGCTCGACGTCGTGCGCAACCGCCTTGATGCCGCTGGTCTCGGCAACTTCATCCTGCCGCTCCAGGCCGGACGCGGCACCGCCGAGACCGTCTACGAGAGCATTGAGGCCCGCCTCGAGATGAGCCGGGCGTCCGGCCCCGGACGCCACAGCTTCAACTCGCGACAGCGCGCCCTCGAACGGGACCGCGCCATCCTCCAGGGCTACCTCGATGCGCTAGGCGCGATGCTCGGCTCGACGGGACTCACGGTGCACCAGGTCATCGGCCATGCTATCGCCACGGCCGAGATCCGTGAGGTCTTGCCGCGAGAAATCCGCCGTCTGCCGATTCCGAACGCCTGGGAGATGGGCGCGATCGAGGTCGAGGCCCTGGTCTCAGAGGCGGAAGCTTTCAGCACCCGGCTCAGACGGATAGCGCGTATGCCTACCGTTTGGCGCTCCTCGACTGCGCCGATCACATCGCACGATGTCGCCGAAGACCACGCCGAGGCGGCGCGTAGCATCGCGGAGGAGCTCGAGGTCTTCGAGAGGGACATAGCGGGCTCGTCGATAGCCATGTTCATGACTGCAAACCCCTTCGTGATCGACATGAAGAAGATCGGCAATCTGCTTTCGACCGCCGCTCGTGACGAGGGCCGGGTAACCCCAGACCTGCTCGACACACTTACAGATCCCGCCGCCCGCCGCGCCGCCCGGGATCTCTGCGGCCAGGTCAGCGAAAGACAGACACTCATGGCCCAACTCGGCCACAGCCTGCACGATGCCGACGGCTGGAACGTGTCCAAGCGCCTTGCGGCTGCCGCCGAGTTCGCTAAGGCGCGGGGCGGACGGCTCGATCCCGAGCAACATCGCACGAGGCTCGCCGAGATCGAAGGTGCGATCGCCGAAGCTCGGGTGGTGCTCGGCGCCGCGTCCCGGCTTCCACGGAGCTGGACATCGTCCGGCCGGCCCCTGACGGAGATCCGTGATGGGGCGAAGCGCATCGCAGCGCAGTCCCCTGGTGTCCTATCCCTACGATGCGGCGACCCGATGGCCTCCGTCGATGCCCTGGCCATGGAGATCGATACCCAGATCTCTCGCCTTTCCACCGAGATCGGCCGTATCCGGCAGGCGGTGCCCTCCGCCGGCGGCGCCCACGACGCAGGTGAACTCAGGAACGCGGCGGCCGCGATCGACAGCGCTGGCTTCTTCGGGCGCATGGGGTCTACCTACAAGGCTGCACGCAATACATACACGAACATACTCGGAGGGCGGCGCGAGGACAGCCCAGCTGAGATGGCACGTAGGCTGCGTGAATATGCGGACTGGCTCGACAGCCGCCGGGAGTTCGATAACAGCGCACGCTACGCAGAGCGCTTCGGTGCACACTTCCGAGGCTTCAACACCGAGATGGCGGCGATCAGCCGTGTGGTGACCTTTCATGGGATTTGCAAGGAGATCGCCGGCGCCAGTGTGGATCTGAAAGCCTACCTCGAAACCGGGGAACTCGATCCCGTCCTCACCTTCGCGGAGTTGGAGGACATGCCTCCATTGCCCCTCTCTGAGGCCGAGGTGAAATTGCGCGAGCTCGAGGAGACCGCCGAGAAGGAGCGACGCTATATCACCGAGGCGGATAGCCACATAGAGCTCTTCCGCGACAGAACGAGCCTGCTTCTTTCGGAGATCGAGGAGATCCTGACCCTTAAGACGGCTGAGGCAGACCTCGCTCGCAAGATCGAGGAGAGCCCGGCGCGCGAAGCGCTCGGTTCGGGCTTCGCCGGCCTCACTACCCGGACCGACCTGCTCAGCATCCAGTGCGACCTGGCTGAGGCGATCGCCGCCACCGATGACGCGGACATGGCGCTCGCGGCAATGCGATCAGGCCGGGCGGCCGAGATGGCGAAGGAATTTGAGACCTTTGCCGCCCGTCGCGCCAGTCTCGAGACCCAAGTCGACAGCTTTGTTGCCGATCTCGGGCTTCCCCAGGATCTTTCGACGCCGATGGCGCTGGCCCGGCGCACGGCCGACCTGCGGGAGGCGGCGGCCGATCCGCAATCGCTGCTCGACCGGGCGCAGTTGAAGCGCGCCGAGGACAGCCTGCGCGGACAGGGGCTTGGTGAACTGATCGACTGGGTGTTGGCCGAGGACGAAGCCTTCGATCCGGTACGCCTCGCATCGATTGTCCGCGCCCTGATCGCGCGCTCGATGGCAGACGTCGCCTACAAGGAGTGGGGCCCAGCACTGCAAGGCTACGACGGACAGGACTTCGACCGAATCCGGGGCGAGATCCGCTCCAAGGATCGCGAGATGATCAAGCTCTCCCGCGCTGCGGTGGTGCAGGAGCTCCTGGAATCGGCCCGGCCGCCGACCGGCAACAACGTCGGCCGAAAGTCGACGTTTACCGATATGAGCTTGATCTACAACGAGCTCTACAAGAAGAAGCGCCGTATCAGCATCCGCGAATTAGCAAGCCGCGCCGGCCGCGCTCTCGTCGAGTTGAAGCCTTGCTGGATGATGTCGCCGCTCGCGGTCGCGCAATACCTCCGCCAGGGTATGCGATTCGATCTCGTGGTTATCGACGAGGCTTCGCAGATGACGCCCGAAAACGCCATCGGCGCGATCAGCCGGGCCGACCAGTCGGTGATTGTCGGCGACACCAAGCAGCTGCCACCGACGAACTTCTTCCAGAAAGTGCTCGATGACAGCGACACCGATGAAGACCTGCGCGAGGACAGCGAGAGCATCCTCGACATGGCTAACGTTGCCTTCATGCCCGTGCGCCAGCTCCGTTGGCACTACCGCTCGCGGCACTCAGCGCTGATCCAGTTCTCCAACCAGTGGATGTACAAGGGAGAGCTGACGATCTTCCCCTCGGCACAGGAGGACCACCCAGATCTCGGCGTCGAGCTCGTCGAGGTGCCTGGCATTTACAAGGGGCGTCGCAACGAGATCGAGGCCCGCGCCATCGTTGTAGCTGCGGTCCACCACATGAACCATCGCCCCGAGCTCTCGCTCGGCATCTGCACGATGAACTCCGACCAGAAGAACCTGATTCTCGAGGAGTTCGAGCGGGAGCGCGACCGCAACCCCCAGGTCCAGGCTTTCGTCGAAAAGTGGGAAGAGGAGAACGACGCGCTCGAGGAATTCTTCGTCAAGAACATTGAGACGATCCAGGGCGACGAACGGGACGTGATGATGATCTCTACGCTCTACGGACCGGAATCTCCTGGGGCCAAGGTGCTTCAACGGTTCGGACCGATCAACTCGGCCCATGGCCACCGCCGACTGAACGTCCTCTTCACCCGCGCCAAGCGGAAGATCATTACCTTTACCTCGATGAAGCCGACCGACATCCTCGTTGACGGCAACAAAGCGCTCGGCGTGCGGATGTTCCGGGCCTGGCTCGAATATTCGAAAACCGGACACATCCCGGATGCGGCCGGCCCGCTGGGCGGCACGGAGAGCCCATTCGAGGACTATGTCGCGGCGCAGATCGAGCGCCTCGGCTGCGAGGTGGTCCCTCAAGTGGGTGTCGCAGGCTTCCGCATCGACCTCGGCGTCCGGCACCCAGACTGGCCCTACGGCTACATTCTGGGTGTCGAATGCGACGGTGCGGCCTACCACAGCTCGAAGTCGAGCCGCGATCGCGACCGGCTGCGCCAGGAGGTGCTAGAGGGGCTCGGCTGGCGGCTGCACCGGATCTGGTCGACCGATTGGTTCCGCAACCCGCGCGCCGAGATCGAGGTCCTGAAGGAGGTGATCGACGCTGCGCTCGCCGATGCCAAGGCGCGGGGCGTGAAGCACTCCGAGCGTCTCGATGCGATGGCACTGCTGACCCGCTTGGCTGAGGAAAAGACCTCAGGCGTAGAAGAGGTGCCCACGCAAACCCGGCCCGAGCCAAGGCCTTCGTCTGCTGCGCTGATCGCAGCGGCGGCACCACCGAAGCCCGAGCAGGCGAACTTGCCGTTCGAGGTTCCCGCGAGCAGCGCCCTCTACACGGCGGCAAGCCGGGTCGCGGCGGAGCCGACCGTGGCGCTTGGCTCGAAAGTGAAGGTAGAGAACATCACCGACGGCAAAAAGCTCGCCTTCACGCTTGTCGAGGGTGAGAATGCGCCTGAACAGGGGAAGATTGGCGTTCACACTCCGCTCGGACAGGCCCTGCTCGACGCACAGGTGGGGGAGGAAGTAGAATATCAAGTCGGCTCGCACATCAAGGAGGTGCGGGTGCTCGAGATTGGATGATGAAGCGAGAGGGCGCTATGCACTGATCGATGACAGGTCGGCTCTTCACGGCAATCAGGGGCCATTTCCGATATTGTTCGGAGGTCTCAAGCTTTGGAACGGATATCGGCGTGTGCATGTATTGCTGTGCCGGGAGGGCAGGGACAGCAAAATGAAGGAAACGTGGCGGATCTACAACGAGTTGGACCTGCAACTGAGGAACAAGCATCCAAAGCGCCGGTTGAAGGCAAAGCTTCGGGAAGAGCAGAAAGATGCCGTTGGGCCGAATGAGGTCTGGGCAATGGGCTTCCCTCATGACCAACTCGCCACTGGGCGCAATATTCGTGTCTTGACGGTTATCGACACGTTCTCGCGTTATGTGCCGGCAATTTATCCACGCTTCAGCTACCGGGGCGAGGATGTTGTGATAACCTTGGAAACGGTTTGCACGCAGATTGGCTATCCACCAGTTGAGCAGAGCTAACTTATGAACCCGGTCAATCAAGGGGGCAGGTCATAATAGAAAAGACATTTGAGGGCAAATCATGGCTGGAATCTTTAAATGGCTTTTCGGCGGATCGTCCGCAGGGAATGATCGTGTGGAGAAGGATGCGCGCGGGGAACCGCGCGGCTGGTCCGAACCTGAGCCAGACCCGGAGATTGTCCGCGCCCCAGACCTTTCCCTGCCCGAACAGAAGTACTTTATCCAGCTCGAGCGACTGACAACTTCGGTCTCCGCCCAGGACTATCCGGCCGCAGCCGCGGCGGCGCGCGCTAGCCTGCCGCTGCTGCGCAACTGGCTGAAGGACCCGCGCGGCGACGGACTGCGCCTCGACATCCGGATACCAGCCTTATCCCAGGGAGGGACGATGATGGCCATTACCGGGGACAACGAGGGACTGGCCGAGCTCCGGAAGCTGGTACAGGACTTCGACCACCTGAAAGATTACCGGGAGGAGGCGGAGGAACACTTTTCTGATCTGGAACTCTTCAACCGGATGCGGGCAGTCATTCGCAGCAAACCGGGCGTGCTACAAAACCGGATGAAAGCGGAGTTGGACATCGAAGATGGTCGTCGAGCCAGTCGGCTGGTTTCCTACCTGGAAAAGAACGGGGAGGTTCAGCGCACGAAGAGCGGTAACACACATGAGCTCTACATGGCCGGCGTCGAGTTGCCCGAAGCTGCTGGTGAGACGATTTACACGGAGCCTGACAATCCGGGGTCGCATCGGCGAGAGACACGCGGAACCCATCCCCGTGAACTGGACCTCAAGCGTGTGAGCATCGTACCCCTCCCTCCGTCTCCGAATGCCTGGGATCGATCGGTCGATCTTCCGGTCACGAAGGAGGCCTTTGCGGACCCTGAGAGCGCTTGGCAGGAAATCATCGTCGAACCAATTTCGAAAGACGACCGGCCCGACCCAGCCTTCCGTAGACACTATAGTACCCGGGGTGGCACGCTGTCGTTCGATGATCTTGCGAAGTCGGATGCGAGTTTGGGCGCGCCCGGGGCTGTGATGTTCACCAACGCGAAAGGGCAGCCCGGAACGACAGTTCCCCTCCGTCGTGCTCCCCGCCGCATTTCGGTCCATCCGGAAGGTGACGGCTTCGCGATACTCTCAAGGAGCAATGTGCTGACGGTCTATGGCGGCGATCTAAAGGTCGATTTCGAGACGGATCTGGAGAGTGCACCGGAAGTTGCTGCGAACCGGGATCGCCTGGGATTGGCGGAGACCGAGGCGCACCGCGCACTACGCTGCATCGCCCTGACACCGGAACGCGACCGCTATCTATTCACGCACATCGATGAGGCCTGGTGTATCGGTCGGGACGGGAAGCGCCTCTGGGGACTTCGGATGCCGGCCAGTGAGCCCACTCGCATCCGAGTAGGCGAGGCTTTCGGGACAGCGGCCGAAATCGATGAAGCGCTTGAGGTTTTGGGACTCGAGATGCCGGTCACACCTGACGAGGTCCGCAAGCGATACCGGCAGCTGGCGCGCGAGCTACACCCGGACCTCAATCCCGGGAACGAGGAACGGATGAAAGCGTTAAACGTCGCCTCCGAACGCCTGACCGGCCTAGATCCGGAACAGCTCGACGGAAGCGGAGGTGGGCAAGGTGGTTTTGAGATCGTGATCAGCCTAGGCCTGGCGGGCCAAGCGGACTGGATCTATGCCGCTGCTTTCTCGGGGACCGGGGAGACTGCGCTCCTGGGGACATATGCCGGTCGGGTCGTGCGCGTAGACCGGGAAGGTATACCGACGACGATCTATGACGTCGGTTCAATGCCGGTCCGGATCATCGAGACCGAGGCCTATCTCTACGTGATGACTACAACGCGCCTTTATGTACTGGACGGAGATCACCTGGTGGCGCTGGAGGATTGTTCAGCCAAATGCGACCTGCTTGTCAGCGGCGGAATGCTTCTTCTGGTCGAAAACAAGGGGGTTCGGGTCTTTACAGAAGATGGAAAGCCGCTTGGGATCGCCCTGACCAAGGCGCCGATTCGACGTGCCTATGTCGATTCGGGAGAACTTGTCATCGAGACCCGGACGCAATGCGGGCGCTTCCGCAGTATCCGGTCCGCGCCAGAAAGGGCGTAACATTGTACATCGAACGGTCGCTGCCCGCCCTGGTCCGAATTTGAAAGTTCCGCAACGCCCGTTATGCAAATACGAGGAGGGATGTACTTTGGGATTCTCAGCAAGATCAAAAGACTTGTATCCGGCTTCGTTTCTTCACCAACTTAACGTTTTTGTAGGGTTGCTGAAGAAACGATCGGACCGCGTTCCGGAGGGCCTGTCGCCCCGCCTTTTGACAGCATTCCATATGGCACGTCATGGGAAACTGTGGATGAGGCCGCTTTTAATCTCAATCCGGATTGAGTGGAGCTATATCGCTGTGCCCCTTCAGTGAAGCACTCGGGTCGAGGACGGCTTTGCTCCCTCGCTGCTATTCGGCTGAGGTCGGCCGACGATTGAAAACAGATATTCTCCAGCCAACGATCGATCGGACGCACCCATTACGATCGACCTTTTCTTCGCCGAATAGGTCAAGAGCGAGTTCAGGCATGGCGGGTTTCTTGCGACCCAACTGATCCCAAGCGACTGCCAAGACTGTCGATATGCTATTGCAGAGGGGAATTCGTGGATGCCGACAATTGTCGGTTGATTCAGATACTCCGATGACATCAATATTTAGCTGGTCAATTTTCATCGGAGGGATGCCAAAACTACGGCATCCTGTGGTTCATGCCTGATTCAAATTCGAAGTTCTCGGCTGCCGAACAAGGGCTCGGATACATTTTCCAACCTAGGTTGGCTCTGCTGCATGCCTTGGAATGCCCCGAGGACGACCTGGTTTTTATCGAACGTAATGATGATGTGGAGTTCGTCGAGCAGGACGGTAAGGTCTCGTTGGGCTCCCTCAAGCATAAGGCCGAGGGAGACAGGCTCACCGACCTGTCGACCGATTTCTGGAAATCGGTGAGGATCTGGCTTGTGAACTTCAAGGTGACCGGGCGGACGGCATCGAAGGCAAGATATCAGCTCTTCACGACCGCGGAGGTCTCGGCAGGGTCATTCCTCGTGCAGTTCGAGGATTTCGTTGCCGACGGCGAACGGAGGGCGCGCGACGCGGATGCGGCGTTGGCGACCAGCAAGTCGGAGCTAATCGGAAAGATCACGGCCGAATTGGCGGAGTTTGATAGCGATGAACTCGCCGATTTCTATTCGAGGATCACTATCTTCTCGCGCACGCCAAGGATAGACGACATTCCCGGGCTAGTCGGACGCCGTCTGATCACGGTACGGAAAGAATTCCGTCAGGCGCTTTTTCAACGTCTGGAAGGATGGTGGATCGATCTGGTTATTCAGACCCTCACCGGCCAGCGCTCGGAACCGATTAAGGTCCAGGAAATCCATGATCGGCTGGCAATGCTCGCCGACGACTACAAGGTCGACAGCCTTCCCATCGAATTCAACGACAAGCTCCCTGAGGGTAGCATCGACGCGACTGGGGACAAGCGCCACTTCGTTGAACAACTGCGCGCGCTCGACTTGTCCACCGACCGGATTCGATATGCGATTATCGACTACTACCGTGCCTTCGAGCAGCGCTCGAGCTGGGCTAGGGCCAACCTTTTGGTCTCTGACGAAATTGAGCGCTATGAGGACAAGCTGGTCGAAGAGTGGGGTCGCTACAAGGCGCTCGTCTGCGAGAATATTACCGCGGACAGCAAGGACGAGGCTTGCATCACCGCCGGGCGCGAACTCTACCGATGGGCAGAGCAATCGACGGGGCAACTTCGGATACGCGAGAAGGTGGCCGAGCAATACGTCGTACGAGGGACATTTCACATCTTGGCTAACAGCACACCCGCGCCACGAGTCCATTGGCACCCTCGTTTCCTCGAGAAACTGGCCAAAGCGTTGGGAGTGGCGGCATGAAGCCCTGGAACCAACGTCCGATCGAAATCCGGAACCTGTTCAATCCCGCATTCTGCGGCCTGCTGATGCACAGGGCGATAGTGGGGTTCAGGGACACGGACGAGAAAGGTATGCCGTTTTCGCTTTCCCTGTTGATCCTTCCCCTATGCCTACCGCAAACGTCGCGCGAGATATTGAAGGCAGGCAATAGGAGTTACCTACTCAAGGTAATCGCCGAGCATCCCGAACTCCTCGTCGGCTTTGCCGGCCGATGTACGGATACGCTTGGGTTCACCTTCGAAGGATTGGGCGTTCTCATGCACCATGGGGCACTATCCGTGAATGGCGATAGCCGTCTTCTTCCTGGCCCGGCAAGGGTAGTTGCTGCTGTGAACGGTAGCGACGAAACCAAGGCCTGCCAGCGCGTAGCAACCTATCTCGGCAAGCAGTTCGCCCTGATAGGTGACCGGGTCACCATATACACAACACTGGGGATTCGACCATGAAGATCAAGTCGATCCATATATATGGCCTGGACGGGCGTCGGCGAGACGTGAAGTTCCATGACGGACTCAATGTTATCACCGGTCGGTCGTCCACCGGCAAGTCCGCTCTCTCCGACATCATTGAATACTGCATGGGACGATCGACGTTCAACGTCCCGGAAGGGATCATCCGTGACAAAGTCGTCTGGTTCGCCGTGATCTATCGTTTCATAGGGGAGGAAGTGCTGGTGGCCAAGCCTGCTCCTTCGGCGGGGGCGCAAAGCTTGAGCACGGCCATGATACGACGGGGAGCGAAGGTGGATGCACCCGACCTCGCCGACATGGCGGTTAACGACAGCGATGATGGCGTAGTCGCGCTACTGACCCAATTGCTCGGGATTCAAGAGAATACGACGGACGTCCCACTTGAAAGTAGCCGTTTGAGCTTCGATGCGAACATCAAGCACAGCTTCTATTACTTGTTCCAGAAGCAAGGTCTCGTGACCAACAAGGACCAACTCTTCTATCGTCAGAACGAGCCGCATCAGCCCCAAACCATAAAGGACACTCTTCCAATCCTTCTCGGCGTTTCCGGCCGGGATAAGTTCACTCTCGAATCCCAATTGCGGATTGCCCAACGAGACCTGCGGCTGAATGCGAAACTCTTGCAGCAGGCCAGAGAGGCGATCGACAACTCGGAAGAACGTGCGATTGGCCTGGTTTCTGAGGCTCGTGCGGTGGAGATTCCAATGGGAGACGGCGCGACTAACGTCGTCGACTTACTCAGGAAGGCATTGGAATGGCAACCGACGCCGGTATCGGAGGATGACGGCGCAAGGATTTCGGTGATCGAACGCGATTTGCTTGACCTGCGTGAGCAGCGGCGAGAAGTGCAGCGCCGCATCGAGAGTGCGCAGCAATTCTCCAAACGGTCTGAAGGTTTCGAGGTCGAGGCCAGCGAGCAGCGCGACCGTCTCAAATCTATTCGTGCCTTGCCAATAAACGGCGAGACCGGCGAGTGGCAATGGCCATTCGCACGAGCCGATCTCGGCATGGAAATGCCGATTGCGAAGGCCCTATTGAGCGAATTGGAATCTTTGAATGACGAGCTCACGGCTGTCACTGGAGAGCGACCAGCGCTTGCCGCTTATCTCTCGGGCCAGGAAAGGGAGCTTTCCGAGATCGCCGACAAGATTCGGGTCAAGGAAGTGGAGCTTTCGTCGGCGATCTCATCGAGCGAGATGGCGACGACGCTCGGCAACAGGAACACGGCCGCTTCGCGTGTAGTGGGTCGTATAAGCCTTTTTCTTGAAGGGCTCGTCCCGAATACGGAACTGATCAGGCTGCAAACCGAAGAGCGTCGACTCAGGGCCAGGGTCGCCGATCTCGAAGAGCGGTTAGGAGCGGATGACTCCGACACCCGACTGATTTCGACCTTAAGCAATATCGGCCTGCATATGTCGGGTTACATCTCTGCCCTTGGTGGCGAATTTGCCGAATTCCCCGCTCGGCTCGATCTTCATCACCTAACCATGGTGATCGACCGTCCCGGCCGGCCCATATACATGAGCCGAACTGGGGGCGGGGAGAACCATCTCGCTTACCACTTGGCAGCTCTCCTTTCGCTTCACCGTTTCGCAGGGACCTATGGTCATCCGATTCCTCGTTTCCTGCTTATCGATCAACCTAGCCAGGTCTATTTCCCATCCGATGCTTCCTATGAAGCCGCGGGAGGCTCCGTCGACGAAACCGAGCGTCAGGAAGATGCGGATCTGGGCGCGGTTCGAAGACTTTTCGAGACGCTCCAGGAGTTTGTTTCGGAGCATGCTCCCGGCTTCCAGCTCATCGTCACTGAGCACGCGAACCTGCGCGAAGACTGGTTTCAACGATCTCTTGTCGAGCCGCCCTGGTCCAAACCGCCGGCATTGGTGCCAGACGACTGGCCCGACATCCCGTTGCAGCATCAGTAACCGCTTGCGCGCCGCCGGCCAACGGCCATGCCCGCGCAAAGCCGACAGCATCCTCCACCAAAGAAAACCCGCCCGATCGTCTCCGATGGGCGGGTTCTTTGTTTTTGGGCCGTTTGAGCCGTTTATTGGCCTAAATTGGCCATCCTATGCGACTCGGGACATAAATGAGGACGGAGGCAAAGGTCAGCGCTCTATTCGTATCGATCTGAACATGAAAGGAGCCGTATCAGGGGAGTCGCGTGGAGTCGAGTTAACTGTTGCGGTCGGCTCCGGCTGAGGGCGAAATGACACTGTGGAGCACATCTCCTCTTGTCATGACGCAAGAAACTACGTACATTCAGCGCCTTAACTTCGAACAGGCTCTTGAGCATAGCTGCTCTCACATGTTTTTGAAAACTTTCATGCGCTTTTTTGTTGCTAACCCTGCCTGTTTTTTATATGTATGAGGTAGCTTCAGGTGGCGGGACTTCTCGGTGAAGCCTTGATGCTGTAGCTGCGCACCTCTCTTGAGGTTCGGTAAACCACGGTAAGGCGCACCCGCTTCATTATTCTCAAAAGGCTCCTATACGGGAGCCTTTTGTCATTTAGGACTTGTTCGCTTTCGATGCCTTCCGTTTCTCGCGCTTGGCAGCCTTCTTAGCCCGCACGTCGTCGGCCTTCATCTGGGCAAGCTCTCGGCGCTTATCCTCGGTCATCGGCATTCGCTCCCTGCTAAAATAGCAGGCTCGCACAGCTTGCTTCATATTCCACTTGTGCTTGTCCGTGGTGTTTACCGCCCGCTCATGGCAGGTCAGCACGTTCATCTCGATCTCGAAGTGTTCGGAGTTACTCGGATAGAAGTAGTAGAGGATCACGTCATGTGTGCCTCTGACGATCCGCACAGCCGGATTGTGCGCCAATGCGGCCATGTTTTCGATCTGATTGTGGTCCTTCATCTCCCAAGTGATGCCGTTCTGATCGAACAGGTTTCGCACGCCTTGTTGAAGAGTAAGGCATTTGGCATAGCGGTTCGCGCAGAAGATTCGATGGCTTCCGTTATGATCTGAAAAATCGAAGGCAGCGTTGGGCACGGCCTTTTCACTGAAGACATGACAAGAGAAGCTGACGCGTACCCTGATGTCCATGCCATCAGGACCAGCCGCGTTCAGGGTATAGATGAAAGGCGCGAGGTGGGAGATGTCGTAGTCCGCTCCTCCTACTGTAACCGTGCTTCCCAAATGATCGAGCAATCAAAATCTCCTGCAATACATGTCATTTGCACAGCGATGTCAGGCGATTCAACCTAAAAGATTGCTTAGTAGCATTTTTCCCGGCCCAAGGTTGTCTTATCGCGACCCGAAGAAAAGGCAGCTTTGGTGAAGGTTTTTCGATGCGGGCCGCGGCGAGGGAGTTCGTCTGTGCGAGAGCATGGCCCGCGTTGGAAAACCTCCCAAGGAGGAAGCCGCGGGGTCTGGGCTGGACCTATGGGGAAAGCTTGGATCTGGTCGCCGGTGGTGTGTGGATGGAGCGATGAGATAGCGATAAGCCATGCCCGGATATGACAAACTGTATCGCGGACACGAGTACATTTGCGGGTTCGGTGTCGGCCTGTGCCGCAGCTTTTGCGGCGACCGGGCGTCCGGCGGCAAAGCAGTGGGGTTCACGAACGAGCGGCATCGTTCGCGTTCTGATCGGGTGATGTGACGGGCGTTTCGTCATGCGGCCTGCTCCCTTGGCGGAGCGCGGGATCGGGGTATCTGGCCACAGCGAAAGATCTCGATGATGCGCATCGGACCGCCACAGCAGGGGCATGGCTCGCGCAGGGCGAACGGATCGATCCCGGTTTCCGTCGCCGGTTCGGGCGGTTGCGCTCCGAGTAGCGTGCGGACCCTTGCGATGTTGGCCCGGCGGCTCGCGCTGGCCAATAAGCCATAGTGGCGGATGCGGTGGAAACCGTCTGGCAGGACATGGATCAGGAAACGGCGGATGAACTCGCCCGTTGCCAGGTGCATAACCTTCTGCCGATCGCCGGTCCTGATGCGGTAGTCCTTCCAGCGAAAGGCGACCGTCTGTGCGTCGGCCCTGATTAGACGGCTGTTTGAGATCGCCACCCGGTGTGTGTAGCGGCTGAGATAGGCGAGCACAGCTTCGGGCCCACCGAAGGGAGGCTTGGCATAGACGACCCATTCGCTCTTGCGCAACGGCGCCAGCCAGGCAGCAAAGGCCGCTGCGTCCGCCAAACCGGTCAGGTCGCCGAAGAAGGTCAGTTCTCCGGCGCGATGCAGGGTGAGCAATCCCTCGATGAACAGGCGCCGGAACAGCCGGGACAGCACCCGCACATGTAAAAAGAACCCGGGCTTGCAGGCGATCCAGCGGGAGCCATCCGGCGACAGGCCGCCGCCCGGAACGATCATGTGGATGTGAGGATGGTGGGTCAGAGCCGATCCCCATGTGTGCAGCACGCAGGTCATGCCGACCCGCGCGCCGAGGCGCTTGGGGTCGGCTGCGATGGTGAGCACCGTCTCGGCCGATGCCTTGAACAGGAGCCCATAGACCGCCTTCTTGTTCCAATACGCGATCCGGGCGATCTCAGCCGGCAGGGTGAAGACCACGTGGAAATATTCGACCGGCAGCAGGTCCCCGGTGCGTGCGGCCATCCAGTCCCGGGCCGCCGGTCCCTGGCATTTGGGGCAATGCCGGTTCTTGCAGGAATTATAGGCGATGTGCTGGTGGCCGCACTTGGCACAGGCTGCCACATGCCCGCCGAGTGCCTGTGTGCGGCAGGTCTCGATTGCCGACATGACCTTGAGCTGGATCAGGCTGACATGGCCGGCATTGGCCCGCCGCCACGCGGGACCATAGCGCCGGAAGATATCAGCGACCTCCAGCTTCGGACGGGGCACCAGCCCCGCGTGCTGCTATTCCAGGCTCCGTCGCAGCGGCGCGTCCTGAAGCTTCTTGAGCGCCTCGAAAGGGCTGACGGTATCCCTGATCGTCCTTGTGGCGACGTGGGTATACTGGGCCGTCGTCGTCAGCTTGGCATGGCCGAGCAGCACCTGGATCACCCGCACATCGGTATTCGCTTCCAGCAGGTGGGTGGCAAAGCTGTGGCGGAGCGTATGCAACGTCGCGGGTTTGGCGATGCCCGCCATGGTCTTGGCCGAGGTGAAGGCCCGGTTCAACTGGCGCGGCGAGATCGGGTTGATCTTCGGTTTGCCCGCAAACAGCCAGCCCTGCGGCCGTGCCTCGCGCCAATAATCGCGCAGCAGCTCCAGCAGACCAGGCGACAGCATCACTTTGCGGTCCTTGCGCCCTTTGCCCTGCTCGACATGGATCAGCATCCGGTCGCTGTCGATATCGCTGACCTTGAGGTTGCACACTTCCGCGGCCCTGAGACCCGCGCCATAGGAAATGCTGAGGGCGGCGCGGTATTTGAGGCCCGGCCCCGGTGCCGCCATCAGGAGGTCGGACACCTCCTCAACGCTGAACACCACGGGCAACTTCCGCGGCTGGGTGCGGAACTGCATGTACCGCTTCATGCCCTCGCGCCCGCAGGTCATGCCGAAGAAAAACCGCAGCGCCACGATACGGGCGTTGAACGTGGTCGGTGAAACTCCCGCATTGGTCATGTGAAGCTGGTACGCGCGCAGATCCTCCGGCGAGGCCGTGTCCGGGGATCGCCTCAGAAAGGCTGCAAAATCCTTGATCGCCCGGATATGGGCCTTCTGGGCTTTGTCGCCCATCCCGCGAATGCGCATGTCTTCGATCATCCGCTCGCGTAGCGGCGTGGTTCTCTCCTCCGTCATGGGAACCTCCTGTCTGATGGTTGAGAACACCCCAATCGTCAGACAGAACCGCCTATCCCCAAATCACAATGTATCGATCAGCGCAAATCGCCCGCCACAAGCGCCATTGCCGCGCGAGCGGCTTCGTCCTTGGGCCGTGAGCTACACAGCGTTTGCTCTATGTGAATGTCCCCTTCAACTGACCGGTATCCGGAACCCGCCAGTCCCCTCACGGCCCCAGTCCAGTCATTCTCAGATTGAGCACAGACTGAATATCCGCAACGAAGTCCGAGTTCAAAATTCCGCAAGGCACGTTATGCGAATCCGGCGGGGCTCTTGTAACTTCAATCTGGATTGAGTGGGGCTTTTGCGCCGTGGCACACTCCCAGCAGCTCTCGGACCGACGACGGCGTTGCGCTCTTATCACGGACGTTTCGGCAAAGTTTGCCACCACTCATAAGCGTGCGTTCTAGATACCCGTAGTTGTGGCGCTTCTCTATGGTCTAGTATTGACGCATTCCGGGGTGGGAGGTGCTAGCCGTGCATATAGAGTTTTTAGAGATCGCCAATTTCAGGAAGCTTTTGTCGACGCGGATCGATCTTTCGATCACGACCACACTTTTCGTTGGAGCGAACAATAGCGGCAAGACGTCGGCGTTGCTTGCTCTGCGGCGCTTCCTGTCGCCTCGCCGCTGTCCATTCGAGATGCACGATTTCACGTTGTGCCACTGGCCCACAATAATCTCCCTGGGTGAGGCATGGATAGCTGCGCGGAATGCGGAGGAAATTGTCGACCTAATCGTTGAACCCTGGGTTAGTGCACTACCGACTTTGGATTTGTGGCTGAACGTCGAAGCGGGAGAAATGCATCACGTTCGTGACCTCATCCCGACCTTGGATTGGGAGGGGGGGCGACTCGGGGTCCGGCTGCGCTACGAGCCAAAGGACCTCGCGCTCTTGTATAAGGAGTACATGGGTGCGGTGGGCGATGCCGAGACGATGAGGGCGGCAGCTGTCGCGGCCGCTGAGGCAGAGAATCATGGCGATAATCCGCCTGTTTCTCCGCAAAAGCTGACGATCTGGCCCGAAAGCCTGGTTGATTTCTTGAGCAAGCGCTTGTCGACGCACTTCACCGTTCGGGCCTATTCGCTGGATCCGGGTCAACTTGTCTCGCCTGCAAAATCTCTCGCGCGTCCCCAGGTTCTACCAAGCGGTTCTCGACCAATCGATGGTGACCCGCTGGGCGGTTTGATCCGTGTCCATGACATACCGGCGCAGAGGGGCTTCGGTGAGGAACAACAGGCGGCGGAGGAAGACGACGCCACTGCGTCGGCAGGTGGCAGTCGGCTGTCCGATCAGCTCAGAAGCTACTACGCCAAACACCTTGACCCGACGAAGGTGTTGATTTTCACCGAGAACTGACCCGGTAATTCCACCGAGAATTGACCCGCCTTTTGTTTATTGAACGGCGGTTACGCCGTGGTCAAGATTTTGGTTTCCTCTCTTCGTTGTCGGTCTGATTTGCGGTGCTGTTTTTGAAGCGGAAGCTTTCGTTTCCGGTTTCAAGGATATGGCAGTGGTGTGTGAGCCGGTCGAGCAGCGCGGTGGTCATTTTTGCATCGCCGAAGACGGCAGCCCATTCCGAGAAGCTGAGGTTCGTGGTGATGATGACGCTGGTGCGCTCGTAGAGCTTGCTCAGGAGATGGAACAGCAGAGCGCCCCCGGACGCACTGAACGGCAGGTAGCCCAGCTCATCGAGGATGACGAGATCGGAATGGACGAGCCGATTGGCGATCTGTCCCGCCTTGCCCTGGGCTTTCTCCTGTTCCAGCGCATTGACGAGTTCAACGGTAGAGAAGAAGCGGACACGCTTGCGGTGATGTTCGATGGCCTGGATACCGAGGGCCGTTGCAAGATGCGTCTTCCCGGTTCCGGGGCCCCCGAGGAAGACGGCATTGTGCGCCTGCTCGATGAACTCGCAGCGGTGAAGCTGGCGCACGAGCGCCTCGTTGACTTCGCTGCTGGCAAAGTCGAAGCCGTTCAGATCCCTGTAGGCTGGAAAGCGTGCCGCCTTCAGCTGATAGGCCACGGATCTGACTTCCCGCTCCGCCGTCTCGGCCTTGAGCAACTGGGACAGGATTGGGATGGCGGCCTCGAAGGCGGGAGAGCCCTGTTCGGTGAGGTCTCCGACAGCTTGGGCCATTCCGTGCATCTTGAGGCTCTTGAGCATGATGACGACGGCGGCGCTGGCTGGATCATGACGCATGGCGGGCCTCCTTCAGTTTGCGCAGGGCATCATAGCGTTCGACATTGGCCTTCGGCTCCTGGCTGAGTGACAGGGCCTGTGGCGCCTGAATGGCAGGAGGGGTCACCGGTTTTCTGTCCGTCAGCCGGTGCAGCAGGTTAAGGACATGCGTCTTTGTGGGAACGCCGGCCTCCAATGCGGTCTCGACCGCCGTCAGAACAGCCTGCTCGTCATGATGAAGGACGAGGGCCAGAATCTCGGCCATTTCCCTGTCCCCGCCAGACTTCTTGAGCAGATTCCGCTGCAAGTTCCTGAAGGCTTCCGGCAGGTCGGCGAAGGGCGCACCGTTACGCAAGGCTCCGGGCTTGCGCTGGATAACGGCCAGATAATGCCGCCAGTCATAGACCGTCCTGCCGGGCCGGTTATGGGACCGGTTGATGATCCTGTGATGTTCGCAGACGCTCAAGCCTTCCGCGACAACGACGATCTTGTCCGGATAGACCCCGCAAGCTGACGGGACGGTTCGCAAACGATGCCGGCACGCTGTAGCGGTTGCGTTCAAAGTGAACCAGGCAGGTTGGCGAGACTCGCTTGGCGTATTCGACAAAGCCGTCGAAGAAACGGCCGACCTGCATGAGTTTGGGGAGTTCTTCGGCCCGGATATCCGCAACCGTTCCCCGTTGCGTTCCGTGCGCAATGGTCTGCCAGAGGGTCTTGCAACGGCTTTCCAGCCACTCGTTCAGCTCCGCGAGGCTGGCCACACGGGGCATGGGCTGCCACAGTCTGTGCCGTGCATCCCGGACGTTTTTCTCAACCTGGCCCTTCTCCCATCCGGAGGCGGGATTGCAGAACTCGGCTTCGAAGAGATAATGGCTGACCAGGGCCGAGAAGCGGGCATTTACCTGGCGTTCCTTGCCGCGCCCGACCTTGTCGATTGCGGTCTTCATGTTGTCATAGATCCCGCGCCGCGGCACGCCGCCCAGAACCCGGAAGGCATGGTTGTGGGCGTCGAACAGCATCTCGTGAGTTTGCAGGAGATAGGCACGCACGATGAAGGCCCGGCTATAACTGAGTTTGAAGTGGGCTACCTGCAACTTGGTCCGCTCGCCGCCGATGATCGCCCAGTCTTCGGACCAGTCGAACTGGAAGGCTTCACCGGGCTCGAATGTCAGCGGTACAAAGGTTCCGCGACCGCTTGTTTGCTGTTCGCGCTGCCGGTCCGCTTTCCAATCACGCGCAAAAGCGGCCACCCGGCCATAGGAGCCATCATAGCCAAGGCTCACCAGATCGGCGTGCAACTGCTTGATCGTCCGTTTCTGCTTGCGCGACTTGGTCGATTCTACCCGCAGCCAGGCCGACAGCTTGTCGGCAAAGGCATCGAGTTTGCTGGGCCTCTCGGGGACCTGGAACGCAGGTTCAACCGTATCGGTGCGCAGATACTTGCGCACTGTGTTCCGGGACAATCCGGTGCGCCGGGAGATCTCCCGGATCGAAAGCTGATCTCGAAAATGCCAACGTCTGATAACGCTCAACAACGCCATGTCTATCACTCCGTCGTCCCCCGCTGAAATCACGCAGGGGTGGGTTTAAACATGGGTCAGTTCTCAGTGAAAAAATCGGGCCTTACCGGTTCAGTTCTCGGTGAAAATCAACAACCTGAATCCTGCCAGACAATTCACGGTACTTGAGATGATACGAAAACCTGTGAAAGAAAACCCGCCCAATCGTCTCCGATGGGCGGGTTTTCTCGTTTCAGGGCCGTTTGAGCCGCTTATTGACCTAAATTGGCCGTCCTATGCGAGTCGGAACGACAACTATGCGGTTTGCTTCACATAAATCTCAGGGTCGAAGTCAACACGCTTTGCTTTCCCATCTGAGGTTTTCAAGACGAGCTCCACACCGCCACCAATAGAATGCATATATCGGACGACTGAAGATATGAGGACGTCATCAGAGTTCTCGATCTTCGATACGGTATTTTGGGTCATGGCAGCCCCAGCAGCAACCTCGTGTTGTGTTGCTTGCATCGCTTTGCGTACTTCAGCTAACGCTTTACCCAAACGCCGCTCTTGACGTTTCAAGTCGAGTCGAGCTTGAACATCTTCTGGAAGTTCAGCGCGTAGTGCCTTCCACTCAGTGCTCATTTTTTCTTCTCCTTTAGCCATTCATCAAAACGCGCGTCAGCTTTTTTGATTAGAGTTTTGTAAAAGAGCTGCTCATTCATGCCTTGCTTATCCTCTCCGCAAAGAATGATAGCTCTTTGAGCGGGGTCGAAAGCGAAAGCAAAACGCCATACCTGCTTTCTAAACCTGACCCTGATCTCCTTCATATTGGCGTGTTTAGAATCTGACAGTGTGTCCACTTCCGGGCGTCCTAAGAACGGGCCATCATCTTCCAAGTGATCCAGCACTTCACCAACCAGCTCCTTCAATCCCATCTCTAACTCCTTCCATTCAGAAACGAACTTAGAATGGAATTGCACCTCATACATTATCAGCTCCGTCAATAAATATATACTCAAAGATATAATGTCAAGTCTGAGATCGCACTTGCGAAATCGCCTCCCGCGATCCTTATAGACAAATTATAATCACGCACAGATTGAAGTTTTAATATTTTCCCTTCTTGCCTCCACGATCCGGACGCAGCAGTGGTCTTGAAATGCCCTTCGGGTAGTGTTCAGTCCCAGTGCCGTCATCGTGAAACCGAAGATATGGTAAACCCGCCGATCGTCTCCGATGGGCGGGTTCTTTCGTTTCAGTGTCGTTTGAGCCGCTTATTGACCTAAATTGGCCATCCTATGCGACTCGGGACAACAGCTGGTGAGAGGACCAAAGTTTTGAATAACGGGGTCTGTAACCTTCTGGAATCATTAGTGGAAGAATGTCCGCTATATCGGAGGACCAAAGTTTTGTTCCAAACGGAACCAGAGTTTTGAACCAAACGCTGAAAACCCAACTATCGGTGATAGAAGTGGAACGTATTCCCAACACAAAGAGGTTGCGGGACGGGGCCGGTGGCGCTGGGCTCTATCGCCTGGACTGAGAGCAGTTGCGGACAAGGCGAGCGGGGAGAGCAAAACGATCTGCGTTGTTATACGGCAGAGCCGGCGACGGATGGATCGAGAAGGCGATCTCCAAGCCGTTCGCGCACGGCCCGACGCAGCCGTACTTCGCCGAGATCGTCGAGGACCGAGGCGGGAAGCGGGTGCTTCGTGTCCAATAGCGCGCGGGCTGGATGGTGCGGCCCGAGCAGGTCAAGCACCCTGCGCGCTGCCTCATCGTCTCTTGAGGCGAGGGCCTCCGCACCGACAAGCAATAGCGCCCTGAGCTTGTTCGAACTTGCGACGCGCTCGAGAATTCGGACAGCATCAACAACCGGTGCATGGTGGGCGAGCAAGACCGTCGCGGGCACCGCAAGTACCGCCGGTAGCGTGAAGAGGAGTTGTAGAGTGATCTGCGACACGATTGCGGGTTCAACCAGATCGGCATCTGCAAGCGCATCGAGCGCGTCTAGGCGAATCCATCGCGCCGCAGGAATGTGAACCAGCGCCCAGATGCTGGCGCGAATTTCTGGGCTGCACGAGTGCGCGGCGAGGATGAGCGCGCACTGGCTGAGTTGTCTATCCGGCGTGCGATCCGCGAGAGCAAGGAGCTGTAGACCGGCTTCGTCGGTCAGCGACTCGTATTCTGCGAGCGCTGCAACGGCTTCCTGTGCGATCAGGTAGGATTCGGGCTCGTTGTAATATACCTCGGCGCTTGACCAGGTATCCGCTGTCAGGCGGAGCAGCACCTTTTGGTGCTCGGGATGAAGGCGGTGCTTGAGAACAGACACAAGCGCCCGGCGCACTCGGCTCCCCGGGTCGTTCGCCATGGCGAGGACGTCGACCGGCAACGGATCGCTTATCATCGGGGCGAGCGTGAGAAGTGCGACGCGGCGCGCTTCGGCGCGCTCGTGGCGCAGTGCGATTTTCAGTAGCTCAGGGTCACCGGTCACTCGGGCGGCTTCCGCAGCTTTGAGTGCAGAGTCGCTATCGTTCGTCTCCAACAGCCAGCGGCGGATGGCTTCCGTCGCGTCGCCGCCACTTGCGAGAATGATAGGAACGACCGCTTCCAGCGTGTCCACCGACAAGGATCTGACAATCGCTTGAAGATGCGCGAGCGCGTCAGGCCCGACATGTTTCGCCGGGCGGTTCTTGTAGGCGAGGGCGCCCGCGATCTCCCGGAGTTCGGGTGAGAAGTCAGATGCGATCTGCCGCAACAGTGCCGAGCGCGTTTTGGTGGAAACACGCCATCGTGCCGCCCAGACATCGACAATCAACCCAAGCTGGTCGGCCGGCCGATTGGAAAGCGCTATAATCGCGTCGGCAAGGGTCTTCGGAGCAACGAGGAGACCGCAGGCCGCGAGCTCGGCACGCAGGTGATGATCATTTGGGTTGTCGAGCAGCCGTGACCGAAGCTGGGGCTCCAGGCTTGGCCGCCAATTCTCTCGAGCGGCCCACCAAGCCTGCTGCTCGCCTTGATTTCCATGAGCGAGCCGAAGTAATTCGTCGAGTTCCGCGACCACGGGCGATCCAGGCGATGTCGCTATAGTACGCCCCCAAGTTTCGATCATCTCGCCGACGCGGGGATGGTTTGCAATCTCCTGCCAGTTGGCGTTCCGGCGTTGCTTGGCTACGTAAGCGTCGACAAACACACCGGAGGTATAGCCTTCCCCTTCATGTTGGGACTGGTGGGCATCCTCGACGGCATGGTCACGCTCGCCGTCTTTAATCGCGCGCCACTCTTCGGCGCCATGCTGAGTATAACGCCGCCTGTTATCGGCAAGATCATCGAGCGCGGCCGCCAAAACTGGCTCGAAGGCTTCTATGTCCCGAACTGCGCCCGTCGCAACCGCATCAGCATTGTCCTCGAACCCATTCCCGATCATCGTCCGTGCTGCATCGATATAGGCAGCGGTCAGGTTGCGCGCGATGCGATCAAGCTTTGCGGGGAAACATTTCCCATAGTGTCCTCGATCCCATGGGAGCGCCTCGCGGACGAACCGGGCAGCAATCTTCGCCGACTGCGGGTCCTCAGAAATCCGGTCATACCATTCGTCTGAATAGGTCGGTGGCGCCCAATACTTGAGAAACACCGACGCGCCCCGCTGAGTTCCGAGCAGTAGCCAGCGCGCAACCTCGCTTGGGATCGATCGCTCGGATCCGACAGCGCATGCGAGTTCGAGCAATGGCAGAAAATTAGACTTAGGGTCAAGTAGTCCCTCGTCCAACCATGCGTCGATGGCAGCCTGGCTGGTATGATCCACATCGAAGGGTGGATCGAGATCCTCGATCTGCTTGCTCAAAGTCTTGCTGACTTGGAACGCCCGAGCGGCGGTTTCCAGCCCCCAGTCCCGATACGTGCCGCCCAGCTGCACGAGCGCAGCGATCAGCCGCTCAACCGCGGCTTCACTGAGGGGCCAGTCTGACTTGACGAAAAGTTCGAAGGCTTCGTGAACGCTGGGATGGGCAAAGGATACCGTCCGCGCAGGTTGACGCAAATGGCGGGTCGCGACGAGGCGATCGACCATCGTTTCGAGCCCTTCGCCAAGCTTCGGTGAGGAGCGGCGCAACACCCTCTGGAGAGCCGTCAGTTGCGCGCGATCAAATTGCGAGCGCGCCTCGAGCAAGGCCCAGATAATAACCGCCATGCCAGACGAATCAATCTTGCGCAGATATTTGCCTACGACGTCCTGGACCGCGCCGCGATGTGATATTGAGCGCAAACGCCGGAAGAAGGCGTGGTCTTCTTCGCCATCTTCGGGACCATCCTGCATCTGTGTGAAATACAGGTCGATCTCGAGTGGTGTCTCGAACGCTTCTAATGCCTCTTTGCGGAAGGCGAAGGCCTTGGCCTGTAGATCGGGAGGCAGCTGATCCATTCGGTTGTCGTGGATCGTTTTAAGCGGGCCATTGCTATACTGATCGCGATCCAGCTCGATCGACCAGCGGTTGAGACCCTCCCCGACATCGGCGCTTCGCAGCATATCGCTGCGCGTGGTGACGACATATTGGTGATCGGGGCCGGCCTTCTCCAGCAGTCGGGGCAGCTGTTCAGTCCATGCCTCGGAACCGCCTCGAAGGCTGTATTGGCCCCAGGGATCCTCGATATAATAAAGGGTCGGTCCTGTGTTGATGAGCTTTCGCGTGCCCGCCGGTGTATCATCCGGTCCGACAGTCACAATCTCCAGCGACCCAATACGCTCGCGAGCGAGATCGCAGAGCTTGAGCGCCGCTTGGGTTTTACCCGTACCTGAAGGCCCGCGAATGACGATCGCGCCCCGCTCGTTCAGGAGGTTTATCATCTGGTCAAAATTCGCAGGACGGACGAACATTTCGAGGCTGGACGAGCTGGCGAGAAACCCGCCATGTTTTCGGACGGTTGCGAGTAAGTCTTCGCGGGTCCAGACTCCCGAGGTCGAACCGCGCATCCGACGTTTCGCTTCGACGCGAAGATCATCGAGAAGCTCGGGCTGCTGGGGTTGCGGCACGTGGAGCAGGTCGGCCATCATGATCCGCAAATCGGATGCGAGCTGTCTTTCGGTCAAGCCGCCCCAGATCGCGACACGCCCGGCAGGATTATGCTTGAGGATTGAATTCAGTGTGGGTGGAAATCTATCCTTGTCCGCCGGCTCTTCAAAGCTCCCCACCAGCAGATCGCGTGCCACGCCCTTGGCGTCTGCGCTTGTCACTAGAAGATAGCGTGTGTTCGGATCGTCGAGATGATGGAGCGCCGGGCGGCGGACCTTGCCGTGCTTGAGAAGCTCCCGGAAATCCTCGATTGACCAAGGCTCGCCGCTGCGCAGCTTGACTTGGATTACGAGTTTGTATCCGCCCGCGATCGTTGCGCTTGATTCGACGCGGCCCGGTCTGTCAGGTGCGAGGTCGGCTTCGAGATCTTCGTCATTTGCCGGCTCGAGGACGAGCCGGCTTGAGGCTTTGGAGATCAGGAGCAGCCGCAAAGCGGCGAGGACCGAGACGTCCAGCTGATAATCATAGCCAGCCTGCGCGGCGGCCGCGCCATTAAGCGGCTGCGTGACTGCACCGGTCGTCTGGCCGGACGGATGATTAAATGCGCTGTGCTCGTCCATACTTGAACTATTTCACCCAACTCGTTTGATATCAACATGGTGAATAGCCCCGAGTTCCGTAGACACCTACTGGTTCATGATTGATGTCTGTTTTCGAAGTCGACGAGCGACAGCATGGCGTTTCAGGCGCGCTTGGCGAGGTCGCAGCAATAGGTATCATTTGCTCTACTGAACGATCGTCTGAGTAGGAATGCGATCTGTCGGAGAAGCTTTGAACCACATACGTACGGAGACTTTACCGTTTCGCGTAGACAGCTTTACGGTGCGATCAGTAGTTGCAAATGGGGGGCGAGATGCGGAACATTGCGCTGGTCGACGCGGAGCGGTGGGGCAATGCGAAAAGAAATTTACCCGGCCGTTCCTCCGGAAAGGCGGAAAAACCTTTTGTAGTGGAGGCTTTCCATGAAGCTCGAAACCATCTCGGTACGAAATTTTCGGTGCTTTGGACCTGTCGCTATTTTGTGCCGCCCCAAGTGCTCGTTTAGGCCACCTTTCGTTCGAAAGCGACCGGGCTTTTCCA
>JBPOEY010000016.1:0-21926 GCA_051251645.1 Litorimonas sp.
CAGTGCCCTATCGGCAACTGTGGTCATCATAACCGAAAATCACCACTCACCTCAAAGCGCAGCAGCCTGAAACGCGTGGTTCAATGTCGACTACGGAGCGATCAGCGTTTGCGTACCCCAACTGCCAAAGGGCGCATCCATAGTCAGTCGCTGGCCGCGCAAGGATCGGCCTCGCAGACGGGTAAGATTGGTCTTCGCTGCCGTTTCATCAATGAACACAACGCGTTCCTGTCGCCTCCCAATCGCTGGCAGCCGATGGGTAAACCTATCGGCGTGCTGATGCCTTACCCTGGCGCGGCGGAGCTCTGACGCAACCAGCGACTTTTTTGTACGTGAATCCAAGCCGGGACAGCAGATCGGCGATGGATGAGTGATGAACCTGAACCCCCTCCGCATCGGCCAGTGCATCCCGCAGCTCAAAGAGTGTGATGTCAGGGTCCTGCGCGATCAGTTCTTCAAAAAGAAGCCCGGTACGGAGCCAGCTTGCCTCGTCCCGGCGGGCGTCCCTGAGGCGCAGGTGCGGCCTGCCCTTTCGTCCTGAGCCGATCTTCAAGGTGCTGCCGATCGCCCCGTCCACGTATCACGATCATCTGGCGAAACGGGTCGATCCGGTGGGCCTGTCCGACCGTGCCAGGCGCGATGTCGAGCTGAAGCCCGAGATCTCGCGCGTGTTCGAGGCCAACTTCCGGGTCTACGGCGTGCGCAAAGTCTGGCGGCAGATGCGCCGGGAGGGCTTTGATGTTGCCCGCTGCACCGTTGCCCGGCTGATGAAAGAGCTGGGGGTCGAAGGCGTGATCAGGGGCAAGAAGATCAGAACCATGATACCGGACAAGGCCGTCCCATGCCCGCTGGACCGCGTGAACAGACATTTCAGGGCCCCGGCGCCGGACATGCTCTGGGTCAACGACTTCAGATGGATGATAGCATCCGCGAATTGGAGCGCCAGCTTGGACGCAAGACGCTGGAGGTCGAGATCCTCAAGGAGGCATCGGACAAGTCACGCTCAAAAAACTGACGTGGCTTGCGCAGTCGCAGCCGAAGGGCAGTTCCCGATGACGGAACGACCCTTCAAGCGTCCTGCTGGACGAGATGGAAGGCCTGATGCGTGATGCCGTGGGCCTGCGGATGGAAGCCGATGTCCACCTTGGGGCGTTCTTGTCGGGAGGGATTGATTCTTCGGTGGTCGTGGCTCTGATGCAAAGCCCTAGTCGCCGCCCGATCAAGACCTTCACGATCGGCTTTGATGTCCCGGGCTACAATGAGGCCGAACACGCCAAATCCATCGCGGCGCATTTGGGGACTGAGCACACCGAACTTTATCTGTCGCCACAGGACACGATAAAGGTTGTGCCGGACTTGTCGCACATTTGGAATGAACCCTTTGCCGATTCCTCGCAAATTCCTGCATTGCTGCTGAGCCGGATGACCCGGAAACACGTCACGGTCAGCCTGTCTGGTGACGGCGGCGATGAGTTGTTCTGCGGCTACAATCGCTATGGGCAGGGTTATGCGCTACACAAACGATTACGCCATTTGCCGCAGCCCGTACAAAAGGGTTTGGCGCGCGCCCTGTCCATGGCACCGGTCCATGCAATTGATCGGGGGAAGCAATATATGCCGCGCCGGCTGCGGTATCCCGCGCTTGGCGATCGGCTGCGCAAATTGGGAGATGTTCTTGCACATGCCGAAGGTCACTCACTCTATCGCACGCTTGTCTCACAATTCCAGACACCCGAGGCCCTGAGTCAGGGCGCGACCGAGGCAAAGGCCGTGCTTTCGCATCCCGAAACCTGGCCAGAGCTTGCAGAGTTCCGCGAAGTCATGATGTATTTGGACACGATGACATATCTTCCGGGTGACATTCTGACCAAAGTGGACCGCGCCAGCATGGCCGTCAGCCTGGAAGCCCGGGTGCCGCTGCTGGATCACCGGCTGATCGAGTTCGCCTGGTCCATGCCCTTCGAGATGACGCAGCAGCAAGGGCAGATGAAATGGGCGCTGCAACAGATTTTGAGCTGCCATGTGCCGCGGGCCATGTTCGACCGTCCCAAAATGGGCTTTGGGGTTCCCATCGAGCACTGGCTGTCGGGGCCATTGCGCGACTGGGCGGAAGATTTGCTCAGCGAAGCCTCCTTGCAACGCTCTGGGTTGCTGGAAAGCGCACCCCTGCGCAAGATGTGGGCCGAGCATTGTTCAGTCAAACACCGCTGGCATCATCAACTCTGGACAGTGCTGATGTTCTTGGCATGGCACCGCGAGACGGAAAGCGCGGGATGATGTATTCACGACTGACCCATACGCTGAAATCCACCAGAACAAAATCCTGAGAGGTCTCAATGCAAACCAATAATATTGAATGGATCGAGGGACCCTCCTTGGTCTTGCGACTTGTCCAGCCTGAAGACGCGCAATACCTCTTCGATCTGCGCACCGATACTGCTTACAATGAGCATCTTTCTCGCGTGGATGGCTTAGTCGCAGATCAGCGCCGCTGGATCGAGGACTACAAGCTCCGCGAGGCGGAACGGCAAGAGTTGTATTACATTATCGAACGCCATGACGGAACGCGCTGCGGCACGGTTCGACTTTATGAAATCAGCGATGAGAACTTCACTTGGGGCAGTTGGATACTCGATCAAGCCAAGCCGCGCAAAGCTGCTTTGGAGAGTGCCGTTTTGTCTTTTGGCGTGGGTTTTCAAATGCTTGACCTCAAGTTTGCCAGAATCGACGTCCGTAAGAAAAATAGTCATGCCGAGGCCTTTTATCGCCGTCTTGGAATGTCCGAGACCCGCCAAACCGAAACTGATATTTTTTTCTCCTATTCCCGCACTCAGTACCAATCCGACCACGCCCATTATCTTGGTATTCTTACAAAGGAAGTCCCGACATGAAACATGGTTTCCCGCCGGATGCTGTCGTTCCCGACAGCGCGATCATCGCCGAGAACGTTAAGATCGGTCCTCGGGTCGTCCTGGCGGGTGACGGCATCGAATTGCGAGACAGCGTTCGGCTTGATGCGGCCTGCGTGATCGGTGAGGGCGTGACGGTTGGGCAGGGGGCGTGGGTGCGGGCAGGTTCGGTCGTGCTGCGGTCGGTTCCCCCCAATGCGATCGTCGAGGGGAATCCCGCACAGGTTGTTGGCTACTGCAACGATACTGTGACGGGCTTGCGCCCCGACCCGCGGCGTGTTGACATAAATGCTTTCGGGCAACTGGAGCGACCGGCGCGCGTGCCTCTTGGCGTGGGTGACAGCGCCCTTTACCTGATGCGCCGGATCACCGATGCACGAGGAGCGCTGACTGTGGGCGAGGTGCCAACCGAGGTTCCCTTTTCCCCTGCGCGCTATTTCGTAGTCTTCGATGTGCCGTCCATGGAGTTGCGCGGCGAACATGCGCATATAAAATGCCAGCAGTTTCTTGTCTGCCTGCATGGCTCATGCCGGGTTCTGCTTGATAATGGCGAACAGCGCTGCGAGGTGACCCTCGACCGTCCCGATATGGGAGTTTACATGCCCGAAATGATCTGGGGCACGCAATATCTCTATAGCTCGGATGCTGTATTGTTGGTATTCGCCTCGCGCACCTATGAAGCTGCGGACTATCTGCGGACCTATGATGAATTTCTGGGCGAACTGGGGAAGACAAAAACATGACAATTCCATTCCTTGACCTCGGAGCTGCCTATCGAGAGTTGAAAGCTGATATCGACGCTGCGGTTCATCGGGTTCTTGACAGCGGCTGGTATATTCTCGGGCCAGAAGTGGAGGCATTCGAAGCGGAATGGGCCGCGTTTTGTGGCGCGACCCATGCGGTTGGCCTCGCCAACGGTCTCGATGCGCTGATCCTTGCGCTGCGGGCGCTTGATGTTGGGCCAGGGGATGAAGTGATCGTGCCGTCAAACACTTACATTGCGACCTGGCTTGCGGTCTCTGCGGTCGGCGCAACCCCGGTGCCTGTGGAGCCGGACCCTGCCACCCATAATCTCGACCCTGCCCGGATCGAGGGGGCGATTACGCCCCGCACCAAGGTGATCTTGCCGGTGCATCTTTATGGCCAGCCCGCTGATTTGGACCCGATCCTTGCCCTGGCGAAAACCCATAATCTCGCCATTGTTGAGGATGCGGCGCAGGCCCATGGTGCCCGTTACAAAGGCAAACGCATCGGGGGGCATGGCGATGTGGTCTGCTGGAGCTTTTATCCGGGCAAGAACCTTGGAGCGTTGGGGGACGGCGGGGCGATCACAACCAACCGCGCCGATCTGGCCGATCGTATCAACGTGCTGCGAAATTACGGCAGCCGGGTGAAATATGTGAACGAAGTGCAGGGCGTGAATTCTCGCCTTGACCCGATTCAGGCCGCCGTCTTGCGCGTCAAGCTGCAGCATTTGCAGGCCTGGACCGAGCGCCGCCAGGTTATCGCGGCTGCCTATAGTAAACAATTGACTGATCGGGGTCTGGTCCTGCCCCACGTCCCGGACTGGGGGGAGCCGGCGTGGCATCTCTATGTCGTGCGCACAGCCGAACGCGATGTCTTGCAGTCAAAGCTGGCCACGGCCGGTGTGGGCACGCTGATACATTATCCGATTCCCCCGCATATGCAGCAGGCTTATGCAGACCTTGGCCTGACGCCCGAGTCCCTGCCACTCGCCCGGCAACTTGCCGGTGAAGTCCTGAGCCTGCCGATTGGGCCGCAACTTGATACGGTCGATGTACAAAAAACGATCGCCGTCCTTATGAGTTCTGGCGCTTGACCCCTCAAAACTCATACCGAACGATTTTGCGGTCCTCTTCGATCATCGGGGGGGCGCAGATCGTCAATATATTTTCGGGCATCCTGAAAATGAAGGCGGTGGCGATCTTGCTGGGACCGGCCGGGGTCGGGTTCATCGGGTTGTTCATGAACCTGATGCAGACTGCTTCGGCGGTCGCGGCGCTGGGGCTGGGCACAGTCGGTACGCGGCAGATTGCGGCGGCCAAAGCCGAGGGTGGCGACATCGCCTTGGGTCGTGCGCGCAGATCCTTGTTTTGGCTGACGTTGCTTCTGGCGATAGCTGGCGGGCTGATATTCTGGCTGTCAAGCGGCTGGTTGGCCCGGATTTTTGTCTTGGACTCCAGTGATGATCTGGCTTTCCTTTGGCTAGCGATTGGCGTTACGCTGTCTGTAGGGGGCGGTTTTTATACAGCGCTGCTGACGGGGATGCGTCAGGTGGGCGACCTGGCGCTGGTTACAATTGCCGCTGCGGTTGCGACCGCGCTGTTCGGCGTTGCTGCGATCTGGCTCTGGGGCGAGCAAGGCATCGTTGCGATGGTTGTGCTCACGCCGCTGGCAACATTGGTTTTCGGCCATATTTTCGTGCTGCGTCTGGGCCCTGCACCTGGCCAGTCCGACGGTTTTACTGAAATCGCCCGACAATGGCCCGGCATGGTCCGATTGGGCGTGCCCTTCATGCTCAGCGGGCTGGTTACAGTCCTTGGACAGCTAGCGGTTCGCAGTTTCGTACAGCAAGAAATCGGTCCTGAAGGGCTGGGTCATTTCCAGGCGGCTTGGGCAATCGGGATGATGTATATCGGCTATGTTCTGGGCGCGATGGCTACAGATTATTACCCGCGACTTTCCGCTAGCATACAGGATCGAGAGGCAACCGTTCGCTTGGTGAATGAACAGACAGAAGTGGCACTGCTGCTATGCGCACCGGTCTTGCTGCTTATGTTGGGGTTGGCACCTTGGATCATCACCCTGCTCTACGCAGCAGAATTCTACCCGGCAGTCGAAGTCCTGCGGTGGCAGATCCTGGGCGACGTCCTGAAGGTATTGAGCTGGCCACTGGGCTTTTTGCTGCTCGCCCGAGGGGCCGGCAAGAGCTTCATTCTGGCCGAAAGCCTCGGGATTGGCGCCTTCGTTCTGGTGTCATGGGTCGGCTTGCCACTGATCGGCGTGACAGCCACCGGCGTCGGGTTTCTGACCATGTATGTGGTCTATCTCCCGTTTGTTTGCTGGCTGGCCTGGCGCAGCAGCGGTTTTTGCTGGAGCAGGGACG
This sequence comes from Litorimonas sp., assembly GCA_051251645.1. Taxonomy (GTDB): domain Bacteria; phylum Pseudomonadota; class Alphaproteobacteria; order Caulobacterales; family Maricaulaceae; genus Litorimonas. The sequence goes on from JBPOEY010000016.1 coordinate 6,037, forward strand.
TGCTTCGCAACGGCGTCGCGCTGATGCTCGCCGCTCTGTTCATCGTCTGGATTGCCGGATACAGCTCGACCGGGGCCGCCATCGTTGGGGTGATTGTTGCTCTGATGGCAACCATATATGCGGCGAACACATTATCTGAGCATATTGGGCGGGCGGGTCGACTGGGGCGAATACTGGCTCGCGTGCGGGAAATCGCGAAATGGCGCCGCTGATCTTATTCGGGATTGCGCGTGAAAAGGATTGACATGACTAAACGGATTCTCATTTTAGGCCTCGGTTTTTCCGCCACTGGCGGATACCGTGTCTTGTCAGAGCTGGCAAATGCCTGGATACGTCAAGGGCATGATTGTGCATTTCTTGTGCCCGCAACATCCTCGGAGCCCTATTTTTCAACCAATGCGCGCATACTACGCAGCGATTGGAGCGGACGCATGACAAGCCCCTTCGCGAATCGCAAACCCAGTGGGATCGACAGCATCTTGAGCCTCTGGGCGGGATTGCGGAAAGTCGGTAAAAATTATGATGTTATACTGGCAGATCACAGCTTAGCTGCTTGGCCTCTTTACTTATCAAATTGCGGGATAGCTAAGAAAATCTACTACCTTCAAGCTTATGAGCCTGAATATATTCCGGTGTGCAAACGCCCTATAAAACACTTTCTTGCAAAAGCTTCCTATCGATTAGATCTCATACAAATTACCAACTCTAGCACCTATCAAGGAGCTGGATTAAGTCCTGTAGCTATCATACCACCAGGCATTGACCTTTCTGTATTCACCCTGAAGGAATTGGACCTAGATTTTGACAGAAAACCGACAATTACCTTCGGAACGATTGGCCGATTGGAGCCCTATAAGGGTACAGCAACTGCTATTTCTGCATATCGTTTGTTGCGACAATCTGATTCGCGGTTACGCTTGCGCGTAGCGTATGGCAATGTAAACCCGGAAGATGATCTGGAAATTATACCTTTGCAGGGAGACGCGCAGCTCGCGGCGTTTTATAGATCCGTGGATGTTCTCATTGTATCGTGCTTTGGCCAGTGGGGTGCTCCACATTATCCGCTGATCGAAGCCATGGCCAGCGGGACACCCGTGGTTCATACGGGGTACTACCCAGGGACACCTGAGAACTCTTGGCAGGCGGCTGATAGCAGCACTTCTGGCATAGCGAAGTCACTGCGTGACTTACTTGAGTCGTCCATCGAAGAACGAAGCTGTCGAGTCAAATTAGCACGTGAGACGATCGAACAATCGCTAGGTTGGGACGTTGCTGCGTTGCAGTTCTCATGTCATTTCTCCTGAACTAATCAATCAGGTGTTATAAGCTCTCTCACTTTGTGATAGAAATCCGATTATTAAATGTTGTTCAATCCATATTATATTCTACAATCAGCACTATGAGATTTCCGATGCAAAGTGTAGTTTTAAGATATGCTGGTAGAAGTCGCTTGCCTGCCGCGAGTGATATAATGACGGCTTTGGTATCACTTTTTTTCGTATTGATGCTCGTAATGCCAACGGCGTCTACAAGGCAGAGAGCACTGCTTCTAGCAATTATAGTCGTAATGAATCTTGTAGCATATAGCCACATCCGAAAGATTTATATCTCGCGCGAAGTATTTATCATGTTCTATGCAATGCTGTTTACGTCTCTACTTTCGGCGTTAAACGGGATTATACTTTCTGCACCAGGTGTTGTAAATGTATTGACCGTATTTGTCGTGTGGCCGTTATTGTATATATTTTTGATGGGCATTGTCAGAAACATTGAATTCTACGAGACTATCCTGCGATGTGTGGTGATGGGTTCAATAATTGCAGCGGCAACAGGTATATTGCTTGTCGTAAGTGCATTTTTCGGAGGGCTTACATTTTTCGGGCCTTTTTTTTCTGAGTTAGGTGCGATCACGGGTCTCTACGACGGTTATATCGAATATAGCTTGCCAAACATTGGAACTATCATTTACGCTATACCATTTTTTTTAGCGATGTTGCTAATAAGAAATTCTGGTCATCATAATATTGCAAGGCAGAGCACAATATTATTTGCCCTCCTCCTTTGTATCCTTTCAGGATTGCTTTCAGGTAGACGAGCTCTCTTACTCATAATCATTATTTCCCCTATGATCGTGTTTATATTGGCGAGATTGTCCAATATAAAGTTGTCAGGGCTTAGGTTTGCTTTGTTGAGTGCAGTTTCCGCCACACTTACCCTTGTTGTCGCTATTCCAGTATTCAATTTAGACATTGAAGTAATATTTGAAATGTTTAGTCAGGGGTTTCGCATATCGTCAATTGATTCGTCAAGCGCACCGGGTCTTCGCGCGCTGCAGTTTTCTGCCTTGATCGAAAGTTGGCTAGAGCGACCACTTTTTGGACATGGGATTGGAGCATCCTCGCGATATCTTGTGCGCTCAGATACGCAGCCTTGGGCCTATGAATTGAGTTACGTTGCTCTGCTATTTCAAACGGGTGTCTTTGGGGTATTGATGTATTCTGGTGGTGTCACATGGCTTTTTTTACGTGGTATACTTGTAATGAGACAAAATTCAAGAATGTCACAACTTCTACTCCCAACACTTTCTGGGTTAGCGTGTTTTTTAATTGCAAATGCAACCAACCCCTATCTCGGAAAGTTTGATTTTCTATGGGTATTATTTCTTCCAGTAGGCATTGTGAATGCATCTCTTTTAATGAGAAGTCGATGATCGATATTGTAATTGTGAATTGGAACTCCGGTGAGCAATTGCGCGCGTGTATTGACAGCATTCGCCAATATGGTTCTTCGCATGTTGGGAGGATCGTAGTGGTGGATAATGGCTCCGCGGATGGGTCTACTGATTTTCTCGCGGGCGCAGGCGATGTCGATCTTGTGCTGACGGGCGAGAACCTGGGATTTGGGCGAGCCTGCAACTTGGGCGCGGCGCGAGGCGATAGTGCGTTCGTACTGTTTCTGAACCCCGATGCGTGTTTGATGCCCGGATCACTCGATGTCCCGATGGCGTTTTTCGCGCGACCTGAGAGCGAACAGATCGGCATCGTCGGGATCCCTTTTGTCAACGAGGACGGAACCGTACAGCGGACTTGCGCGCGCGCGCCCTCTCTTGGCAACCAGTTAGCCAAGTCGTTAGGAATTAGTGCCATTTTTCCGCAGTGCAGTATGTCCATGGCAACTTGGGATCACTCAGAAACGCGTGCGGTCGATCAGGTGATGGGCGCTTTCTTTTTCGTTCGTCGTTCCTTGATAACAAAGCTCCAAGGCTTTGATGAACGGTTTTTCGTCTATTTCGAAGAAGTTGACTTCGCACACCGCGCCGCGCTTGCCGGGTATGGCACGATGTATCTGACCGAGGCACAGGCATATCACAAAGGTGGGGGCGTGTCAGAGCAGGTCAAAGCGCATCGCCTGTTTTATTCGCTGCGCAGCCGCATTCAATATGCGTTCAAGCATTTCAATCGGCCCGCAGCCGTGGCGGTCGGGTTCGCCACACTGGCGGTCGAGCCTCTGTCACGGCTGGCGCTGTTGATTGGCAAACGGCGGTTTGGCGAAATTGGTGATCTGGGGCGGGGCTACCGGATGCTGTGGGGCTGGGCGCTGCGTGGTGGCGCGCCCCGGTCATGAAGCTTACCATTCTCTCACGGTATTCCCGTCTCGGGGCCTCCAGCCGGTTGCGAACGATGCAGTATCTTCCTGCGCTGCAGCAGGCGGGGTTCGAGGTCACCGTGGCGTCACTCTTTGATGATGCGTATTTACAGGCGCTTTATTCCGGGCGGCGTGACAAGCTGGGAATGATGCGTGGTATGTTGGCGCGGTTCGGCCAGTGTCACACTGCGCGTAACGCGGATGTTATCTGGCTGGAGAAAGAGGCGTTGCCGTGGCTCCCTTGGGGCATCGAGCGGTTGGCGCTGCCACGCGGGGTTCCGATCGTCAGCGATTTTGATGATGCTATTTTCCACAATTATGACCTGCATAGCAGGCCTTTGGTCCGGCGCGTGCTGGGCAGCAAGATTGACCGGGTGATGGCCCGGTCGGTTTTGGTGACTGCGGGAAACCCGTATCTGGCCAACCGCGCGCGGCAAGCCGGTGCACCCCGAGTCGAGATCGTGCCGACCGTGGTCGATGCCAAGGCCTATATGCCCGCATCCGCGCGTCATGGGGAGACAAGGCCCCGGATTGGCTGGATCGGTACGCCCCAGACCTGGGCCAAGTATGGATCGCCGCGCACTGCGTTTTTTCAGGACATCGCCAGCAGCCTGGGTGTCCGCTTTCAATTGGTCGGGGCAAGGGTGGAGCCGGGACTGGATGGGTCTTTCGATTATGTGCCTTGGACAGAAGCGGGTGAAGTCGCGGCAATTCAAGATATGGACATCGGCATCATGCCGTTAGATGACAGCCCGTGGGAGCGGGGCAAATGTGGATATAAACTGATCCAGTATATGGCCTGCGGTTTGCCAGTTGTGGCACCCCCAGTGGGTGTTAATAGCGAGATCGTCACGCACGGCGAAACCGGGTTTCTTGCCAGTACCGAAGCTGAATGGCGCTCCGCGCTTTCGGCACTGGTTCAAGATCCGACCCTACGCCGCACGATGGGGGAAGCGGGGCGCAAACGGGTGGTCGAGACCTATTCAATCCAGGCGCAAGGGCCGCGCGTCGCCGGCCTTTTGGAAGGCATTGTGAGAGCGAGGAACGGCCGATGAATGGGCGACTTTATTAAAATAAGATTGTTACCTTGCAGATGACCTGAAGTGCTGTTCGAGCCGATCCGCATCCACGGTGTTTTTATGCTGACACGGCGTCGTTTTGGTGATGCCCGTGGCTGGTTCTCCGAGACTTGGAATGATAATGTCTTGGCAAAGGCCGGGGTCAACATCGATTTTGTGTAGGATAATCACTCGCTCACCGAGCACGCTGTGACGATACGCGGGTTGCATTTCCAGGCGCCGCCACATGCACAGGATAAACTCGTACGCTGTACTCGCGGTGCGATTATGGATGTTGCCGTGGTTATTCGCGTCTGCTCAGAGACCTGTGGTGCCTCGATAATGGCAGAGCTTTCCGCAGAGAACTGCCAGCAACTGTTCATCCCGATGAGCCTATTAAATGGTTTCTTAACGCTGTCTTCGGATTGCGAGGTTCAATACAAATGCTCGGATTACTACGCACTCGATAGTGAAAAATCTGTACATTCGGATATAGTCAGTATCGATTGGCCGCTCTCAATTTCCACCGTATTGTCGGCGAAAGACGCGTCAGCAGCAAATTTTGCCAATTTTCAATCCCTGTTTAAGTTAGGTGAGATGTGATGAAAATTTTGATAACTGGTGGAGCAGGCTTTATTGGATCCGCAGTTGTACGACAGGCCATCGCGCAGGGGCATGCGGTGGTCAATCTTGACGTGCTGACCTACGCGGCCTGCCTAGACAATGTGGCAAACGTAGCAAACAACCCGCTCTATGCATTCGAGCAAGCCGACATCAGAGACCGTGCGGCGCTTGATCGAATATTCGCAGAGCACCTGCCCGATGCGGTCATGCACCTTGCCGCCGAAAGCCACGTAGATCGGTCTATTGACGGGCCGGGGGACTTTATTTCTACGAATATCGCGGGCACCTACACGCTGCTGGAGGCTGCGCGCCAGTATTGGATAGCGCGGGATCGGCCCGACGGTTTCCGCTTTCACCATGTGTCCACCGATGAAGTCTTTGGAAGCCTCGGCCCCACGGGCAAGTTCACCGAGCAAACATCCTATGATCCGCGGTCGCCATATTCCGCGTCGAAGGCCGCGAGCGACCATCTGGTGCAAGCCTGGTGGCACACCTATGGCTTGCCCGTAGTGCTCAGCAACTGCTCAAACAACTATGGCCCCTTCCACTTTCCTGAAAAGCTGATCCCGGTGGTCATTCTGAACGCGCTATCAGGGAGGCCGTTGCCGATTTACGGAGATGGGTCAAACGTGCGCGATTGGCTTTATGTCGAGGATCACGCCGATGCGTTGCTTTTGGTACTGGCCAAGGGTGAAGTTGGGCGCAGCTATAACATCGGCGGCGAGAACGAGCTGACGAACCTGGAACTGGTGCAGATTCTATGCCAAATCCTCGATGAAAAACGTCCTAAAGCCGACGGCGCATATGCGGATCAGATCGAATTTGTTACCGATCGGCCGGGACATGATGCGCGCTATGCCATTGATCCGGTCCGTATCCGCAATGAACTAGGCTGGCGTCCCTCTGTATCTGTTGAGGAAGGGCTGGCGCGCACAGTTGATTGGTATCTGGCGAACGAGGGTTGGTGGAGTATTCTGGAATCGCGCGACGGCGTCGGGCAGCGTCTGGGGACTGGGCCGTGATCCTTGTATTCGGTCAAACTGGCCAAGTGGCGCGTGAATTGGCGCGCATTTCCCCAGATGCGGTTTGTCTTGGCCGCAATCAGGCAGATCTGTCTGACCCGGCCGCCTGCGTGGCGGCACTTCGTTTCCACACGCCATCGGCTGCCATAAACGCTGCTGCCTACGCAGCCGTTGACCGCGCCGAGGAAGAAGAGGGGCTGGCCAATACGATTAACGGGGACGCACCGACGGCAATGGCGCAGACCTTTGCGGAGCTCGGCATACCATTTGTCCATATCTCGACCAATTATGTCTTTGACGGATCTGCGGCTACGCCCTTTCCGAGCGATCACCCGATCGATCCCTTGGGCGCCTATGGTCGCACCAAACGCGTGGGAGAGGTGGGCGTTGCGACCGCGGGTGGGGTTTTTGCTATCTTGCACACGTCTTGGGTGTTTTCCGCCGGTGGATCGAATTTCGTCAAGACAATGCTGCGTCTTGCCGCTGAACGCGACAGCCTGACCGTGGTGGCCGATCAGATCGGCGGACCGACGCCGCGCGCGCGATTGAGGCGGCCTGCCTGCCGATTGCTGAGCAATTGCGCGACGCGCCTTGCAAGGCTGGCACCTATCATTTCAGCGGCAGCCCAGATGCCAGCTGGGCGAATTTCACCCGCGCAATTGTAGCCGAGGCAGGGCTCGACTGCGCGATTAAGGATATTCCGACCTCATCGCACCCCACTCCAGCGCGCCGTCCTCTTAATTCACGGCTTGATTGCACTGGCCTGTCTGTGTTTGGCCTTTTAGGACCTGATTTGCACGCGGGATTGCATGAAACGATCAAACAACTGAAAGGCGCCCTATGACCAAACGCAAAGGTATCATTCTGGCTGGCGGGTCAGGAACGCGGCTTTATCCAATTACGATGGGTGTGTCGAAACAGATTCTGCCAGTCTATGACAAGCCGATGATCTATTATCCACTGTCAGTGTTGATGCTGGCAGGGATTCGCGACATCGCAATCATCACCACGCCCGAGGATCAAGCGCAGTTTCAGCGCCTAATGGGCGATGGTCAGCAATGGGGTGTGCACTTCGAGTGGATCGTGCAGCAAAGTCCGGCGGGGTTGGCGCAAGCTTACCTTCTGGCAGATAGCTTTCTCGCAGGCTCCCCATCGCTTATGGTCTTGGGTGACAATATCTTCTTCGGTCATAGCCTGCCAGAAATGCTGGCGCGCGCCGATGCCAAAGAGGCCGGTGGAACGGTGTTTGGCTACCGCGTGGCCGATCCTGAACGCTATGGGGTGGTTGGGTTCGCTCCCAATGGTTCGGTCCGAGAGATCATTGAAAAACCCGCTGTGCCGCCGTCCAGTTATGCGGTTACCGGCCTTTACAGCCTTGATGGTACGGCCCCTGCGCGCGCGGCAGATGTCAAGCCTTCCGCACGCGGTGAGTTGGAAATCACCACCTTGCTTGAGATGTATCTGGCGGAGGGTTCGCTCACGGTGGAGACAATGGGCCGTGGCTTTGCATGGTTGGATACCGGAACCCATGAAAGTTTGCTCGATGCGGGAAACTTCGTGCGCACGTTGCAAACTCGGCAGGGGTTGCAAATGGGCAGCCCGGACGAGATATCCTTTGCCCAAGGCTGGATCGACGCTGAAAAGCTACAAGAGCGTACACGTCTTTTTGGCAAGAACGCTTATGGGGCATTCTTGAACTCGTTAGCCGAGAGTACCTAACCATTAACCTGTTGAGCTCGGCCTTTGTCATCTTTCCGAATGCCTAGATATGGCATCAAGACGCACAAATACCTTCGGTAGGACGCTCAGCTTGTCATCTTTGATATGAATTTTTCACTTGAGGGACGCCATGAAACGAGTCTTGATTACCGGCACCGCTGGATTTATCGGATTTCATCTTGCCAAGCTTATGTTATCAGAGGGTTTTCGGACTCACGGCTATGATGGGATGACGGATTACTACGACGTCACCCTCAAGCAACGCCGCCACGCCATGTTGCTGCAAAACCCGAATTTCAGCGCCACGGAAGGGATGCTCGAAGATCAGGCAAAGTTCGATTCCGTGTCTGATGACTTCGAGCCGGACGTTATCATCCATCTCGCAGCGCAAGCTGGCGTGCGCTACAGCCTGGAAAATCCGCGGGCCTATCTGGATTCCAATATCATAGGCACCTTTAACGTCATGGAAGCGGCACGACGGTTGAAGGTCAAGCATCTGCTGATGGCCTCGACGTCATCGGTCTACGGCGCCAACACTGAGATGCCTTTCACCGAAACTGAAAGGACTGACACGCAGCTCACAATCTATGCCGCCACGAAAAAGGCTACCGAAAGCATGGGGCATTCCTATGCCCATTTGTGGGACCTGCCGACAACGATGTTCCGGTTCTTTACGGTGTACGGCACCTGGGGCCGGCCGGATTTGGCGCTCTATAAGTTCGTGTCCGCGATGCTCGAGGATCGGCCGATCGACATTTACAACCACGGCGAGATGCACCGCGATTTCACCTTTGTCGACGATCTTGTTAAGGGTGTTCGATTGCTGATCGACGCTGTGCCGAAGCGCCCAGAGGATGGCGCGGTCCCCGAAGGGGATAGCCTGTCACCCGTCGCACCCTATCGGGTTGTCAACATCGGAAACTCGCAAAAGATCCGACTGCTTGATTTCATCGAGGCGATCGAAGACGTGTTGGGCAAGAAAGCGATCCGCAACTACATGCCGATGCAAATGGGCGATGTACCAGCGACTTGGGCGGATGCATCCCTGCTGCAAAGCCTGACCGGCTATAGTCCGCAGACAGATTTTCGTGACGGAATTGCGCATTTCGTCGAATGGTATCGCGAGTATTACAATGTCTGAGAACGCAATTATGAAACGCACACTCGAAACAACGAAACTGGCGGTTGTCGGGCTTGGCTATGTCGGGCTTCCCTTGGCCGTTGAATTCGGCAAAACGCGATCTGTGGTGGGCTTTGATGTCAATACCGCCCGCATCGAGAACCTGCATGCCGGGCGAGATGCGACGCTTGAGGTCGATGAAGCCGAGCTCAAGTTAGCGCGCCAACTGAGCTTTACCGACACGGTTCAGAACATTGCCGATTGCAACGTCTATATCGTGACGGTTCCGACCCCGATTGACGATCACAAACGCCCTGATCTATCGCCTCTGCTCAGGGCATCTGAAACCATTGGTAAGGTCTTAAAGGCCGGTGACGTGGTGATCTACGAATCCACGGTCTATCCTGGCGCAACCGAAGAAGATTGCGTTCCCATCCTTGAACGCGCCTCCGGCCTGAAATTCAATCAAGATTTTTTTGCTGGCTACAGTCCAGAACGCATCAATCCTGGCGACAAGGAACACAGGCTGCCACTGATTGCTAAAGTAACTGCGGGGTCAACGCCTGAAACAGCGGATTTCGTAGATGCGCTCTATGGCACCATTATCACTGCAGGCAGCCACAAGGCCCCGTCGATCCGCGTGGCCGAGGCCGCGAAAGTGATCGAAAACACGCAGCGTGACCTGAATATCGCGCTGATCAACGAACTTGCGATGATCTTCAACCGGATGGGTATTGACACCGAGGCGGTGCTCAAGGCGGCCGGAACCAAGTGGAATTTCTTGCCGTTTCGCCCCGGGCTGGTCGGTGGCCACTGTATCGGCGTCGACCCTTATTACTTGACCCACAAGGCCGAGACTATCGGCTACCACCCTCAGATTATCTTGGCCGGAAGACGATTGAATGACGGGATGGGGGCCTATGTCGCAGAGCAAATGGTCAAGACGATGCTCAAACGCCGCATTCATGTTCAGGGCGCCCGCGTCCTGATTATGGGGCTGACGTTCAAGGAAAACTGCCCTGATCTGCGCAACACGCGCGTCGTTGACGTGATCAATGAACTGCAAGAATACGGTGCCGTCGTCGATGTGTTCGACCCTTGGGTCGATGCGTCGGAGGCTGAGCGAGAGTATGGTCTTTCACCCGTCTTGGCACCGGAACAGGGTGCTTACGACGGGCTGATCCTGGCGGTCGCCCATGAACAATTTCGGACCTTGGGCGCGGCCGCGATCCGAGCGCTCGGTAAGTCTGAACATGTGCTTTTCGATTTGAAGTACCTTCTGCCTGTCGCTGAAAGCGATCTGCGCCTTTGACCTGTTCAGCGCCCGTTGTAGGAGGATAAGGTGAATACGATCCTGATTGTTGGCTCTTTGGCCTCATCACTTCATGATTTTCGCGGGGCCTTGATCAAGAAATTGTCCAAAAGTGGGCATGTCGTTCATGCGGCGGCGCCCGGGCTTTTGGCAGACGCGTCAACTTGTAGCTGGCTGCAAGCCCAGGGCGTGCAGTGTCACGATATTTCACTGTCACGGACCGGCCTCAGACCGACAGCCGATTTACGGTCACTGGTTAGTCTGTATCGCGTGATGCGACGCGTGCGTCCGGATGTGTCGCTCTGTTACACGATCAAGCCCGTGATCTATGGCGGGATTGCAGCATGGCTTGCGCGGGTGCCACGCCGAGTTGCCCTGATTACCGGGCTTGGGTACGCTTTCACCGGTGAGGCGAGGGGAAAGCGGGCGCTGATCCAGAAACTTGCACGTCGGCTATATGCGACTGCGCTGCGCCATATGACTCTTGTGTTTTTTCAAAACCCTGATGATCTCTCTGACTTTAATCAGTGGGATTTGCTGCAGGCCAATATCCCGACCAAAGTTGTTAATGGATCAGGCGTGGACATTGACGCATTCAGTCCAGCGCCCTTTCCCGACCAACCGATACGGTTCCTGCTGATCGCTCGGCTTTTGGGTGACAAAGGTATCCATGAATACGCTACGGCGGCACGGCACCTCCGGAAAAGTGGTGCCAATGCTGAATTTCATCTTGTCGGGCCACTGGATTCAAACCCTGATGCAATTGCAGAAAACACGCTTACCCAATGGCACGAAGCTGGCATTTTGCATTGGCACGGCGCGCTTGCCGATGTGCGCTCGGCGATCGCGGAAAGCCACGTCTATGTCTTGCCAAGCTACCGCGAAGGTACCCCCCGTACCGTTCTTGAGGCGATGTCGATGGGTCGCGCCATCATCACCACCGACGCGCCCGGCTGCCGTGAGACCGTTGAGAACGGACTCAACGGGTTTTTGGTGCCAGTGCGCGACTCCAATACCCTGATCGAGGCCATGTCTCGTTTTATCAATGATCCGGACCTGGTTATACAAATGGGAGCTGAGGCCCGTCGCCTCGCGGTCGAGAAATACGACGTCCATAAAGTAAACGCCGTCATGATGAAGGCGATGGGGCTATCTGAACCGAGCAGACCGGTTTAGACGAACGGCACGATGCCAGTAAAGCAAAGCTGTTCAAGAACAACCGTCCCATCTCTGCAGTTTACGATAAGTTCATGGTCAGGAAGCAGCTCAAGAGGCACATCTTGATTGAAGCTCTTCACCTTGAGGCGGGTCAGTTTACCAGTGTCCAGCGGATGGTTGGTGATCTGAACCTCCGAAAACTGGACCATTTGAAGCTGGAGTTTTCCGCTATGGTTCCCCGGCTGGAAGAGGAGTGGAATCACAGGAAAGTATCGAAGTTTTCCGACGTACAGAAGGCGTTCACCATTAAGCAAGAGCTATGCGGGAATTTGGGTGATGGCGTGATTTTAAGGGCGGCGTATCGTGGCAGGTGATCAAGCCAGCCAGAACCTCACGAGGAGCGATACGCCATGAACAAAGATGCAACTATCCTGCCTTTTCGCCAATCGGAAACGATCGTGGATCCGCTGACAGAGCTTGCACGTGAAGGTGCGCGCCGGATGCTGGCGGAAGCATTGAAAGCCGAAGCTGATGCCTTTGTCGCCAGTTTTGCCGATGAGCAACTGGAGGATGGCCGCCAGCAGATTGTGCGGCACGGATAAAGCAGCTTGAGGATGAGAACAGTCGGTTGAAGAAGATCGTGGCCGACCTGACGCTGGACCGCGAGATGCTGCAGGACGTTATCCGGCGAAAGATCTGAAGCCTGGTTTGATGCGCGAACTGGTTCGCGGGATGTGCAGCGATTGGGCGGTCTCGATCCGGACGGCGTGTGGCGCCATCGGATTTGACCGATCAACGTTTCACTACAAATTCCGCCGCGGCGTCACCAGCGTGGTGATCAACGGCACCACCGCCACGTCTTGCGCTTTGTGATAGCGCCGACGCGACTTTGCGCTTCCCGTATTGCGAATGTGCAAGTTTGATCGGGAAGCGCTCAGGGTCTCGGCTACGACGCGGATGCGATTTTCCATCTACCGGACGGCGCGATTGCTTGTGACGTCATCGTCTCCTGACACGGCCACGGCTCCCCCTTCCAGCATCAGACGCCGCCAAGGATACAGCAGGTTTGGCGCTACGCCATTGCTGCGCGCCACGACCGAGATGCTCGCATCTTCGTCCAGCGTCTCCTCCACGATGCGCAGCTTCTCGGACGACGACCGGCGGCGCCTGCGGCCGCCATCGGTGATGATTTCATACTCAGGCATAAGCACGTGCTTAGGGCTATCCCTAAACCTCCATGGTTATGCCTGAGTGTCCGGTCGAAAGGGGGGCCAGTTCACAAACCAACCAGATCCGCCAACTCTCTCTTAGTTTAAGCCGCTTTGGTGCCAAAACCCTGACGACTGACACTTGCGGAACAGAAATTTTCTCGAGCAAAACTGGTACATGCTTGCATCAGTTGGGTAACACAAGGCGCTCTGGAAAAGACGACAGCATTTCGCTAAGTCATGGGCATCAGCTAGCGTTCGACTCGTTCTAAACGACCACTCAAGAGAGCAGAGCCATGAAACGGCTATTTGATACCATACTCGCGGCGCTGGGATTGTTGGTTCTCTCACCACTCCTGTTGATCACGGCGGTTCTGATTTGGCGCAACCTCGGCACACCAGTCCTATTCCGTCAGATGCGACCGGGACGTGATGGCCAACCTTTCGAGATGCTGAAATTCCGCACGATGCGGGATGCCTACGACGCGGATGGAAAACCCCTCGCAGATGCCGAGCGTATGACACCCTTCGGCAAAAAGCTGCGCGCCACGTCGATCGACGAACTTCCCGAGCTGTGGAATGTTCTAAAGGGCGAGATGAGCCTCGTCGGCCCCCGTCCTTTGCTCATGGAATATCTGCCGATCTATTCCCAGCGACAAGCCCGGCGCCACGAGGTTCGCCCGGGTCTGACAGGATGGGCGCAGGTCAATGGTCGCAATGCGATCACCTGGGACGAGAAATTCGAGTTCGACGTTTGGTATGTTGAAAACCGCACGTTCTGGCTGGACCTCAAGATCATAGCGATGACGGTAAATTGGATCGTCAAACGCGACGGTATCTCTGCGGTTGGTGAAGCTACGGCCGCAAAATTTCGAGGTTCAGAGTGACCCGCCTGCACCTGATTGGAGCAGGGGGACACGGCAAAGTCGTGGCCGACACAGCGTTGGCCTGTGGATATGAAGAAATCCTGTTCTTTGACCCGGATTGGCCTGCACGCAAAAGCCACAACGGATGGCCCATTGCAGGCGCACATGCTCCTGAAGGCTTTTCGACCTTTTGCGCCGTAGGAAGCAACGGGACGCGCGCGCAGCTTTTTCAAGAACTGGATCTTTGGCAGAGTCCCTCGTTGATCCACTCTCAGGCCATTGTGTCGCCCTCTGCCCGGATCGGGGCCGGGTCACTTCTGGTTGCCGGGGCCATCGTCAACGCCGCGACAACGATCGGACGGGGCGTGATCATAAACACGGCGGCCTCCATCGATCATGATTGTGTCGTCGAGGACTTCGTGCACATTTCACCAGGCGCGAGATTGGCCGGCGGCGTCTTAGTAGGGACCAGCGCGTGGATCGGCATTGGTGCAGTCGTACGAGAGGGCGTTTCGGTTGGGGCCAATGCGGTCATTGGTGCCGGGGCTGCAGTAATCGATGATGTGCCAGAAGGTGCCCGCATGGCTGGTGTGCCCGCAAAGGAACTATGATTCATGCTGAACGGACCGTTCTCCCCTTGGCCCTCCTTCACCGAAGAAGAGGCGAAAGCCGTCTCTGACGTCTTGATGTCGAACAAGGTGAACTATTGGACAGGTCAAGAAACTCGCCAGTTTGAAGTAGAATTCGCGGCCTTCGCTGGCACAAGCCACGCCATTGCGGTCGCGAACGGGACCCTCGCGTTGGACCTCGCGCTGATGGGGTTGGGCATCGGAGCACACTTTGGCGGGGCCGCCACGGACGAGGTGATCGTCACCCCGCGCACGTTCATTGCCTCCACCTCCTGCGTCGTGAATGCCGGAGCGCGACCCGTTTTTGCGGATGTCGACGCCGATAGCGGCAACCTGACGGCCGAGACGATCGCTGCGGTTGTGACGCCGCACACCAAGGCGATTATTGCTGTGCATTTGGCAGGGTGGCCCTGCGACTTGGACCCGATCATGGCACTTGCCCAACAACATGGCATCAAGGTGATTGAGGATTGCGCCCAAGCTCACGGTGCGCGCTACAAAGGCCGCCCTGTTGGCGGTATCGGCGACATCGGCGCGTGGTCGTTCTGCCAAGACAAGATCATGACCACGGGTGGCGAAGGCGGTATGGTCACCACAAGCGACCCGGACGTGTGGTCGCGGATGTGGTCCTTCAAGGACCACGGCAAATCGTGGGAGGCAGTGTATGAACGCGCCCACCCCCCCGGTTTCCGCTGGCTGCACGAGAGCATTGGCACCAATTGGCGGATGACCGAGATACAGGCCGTACTTGGCCGGATCCAACTGAGCAGGATGGCGGATTGGACAGCGGCGCGTGCGCATAATGCCGCTGTGGTCGCCAACGCTCTGGCGCCCTTCGCAAAGCCGAATGGACCAATTCGCTTGCCAGCGTTTCGATGCCGTGGGTGCACGGGATGTGATATGTCGAGCGGCTGCCATCACGCCAACTACAAAGCTTACGCTTACGTGCGGCCAGCCGAATTAGCCTTGGGTTGGTCTCGGGACCGCATCGTGTCAGAAATCGTTTCGCGCGGCGTCCCGTGCTTTCAGGGCAGCTGCTCCGAGGTCTACCTCGAAAAGGCGTTTGATGAGAAAGGACTGCGTCCAATTGAACGACTTCCGGTTGCTAGAGAACTTGGTGAAACGAGCCTGATGTTCCTTGTGCATCCCACTTTGACCAACTTGGAAATGGCAAAAACGGCAGCAGTGATTTCCGAGGTGTTGAGGCAGGCATCCCCACCTTAACAAAAACTCGCTAAGTCCATACGTTATGCTCGGCCATCTCAAGATAGCGCGACAAGACATTCAGCGATTTCCACCCACCAGCACGCATGATGGCGGCGGTATCAAACCCCGCACAGAGTAAGTCTTGCGCTGCACCAACCCGCAACGAATGGCCGCTGAACGCGTCGATGTCATCGGCCCCAAGTCCCGCCTTTTTCGCAGCGGTCTTGATCATGCGTTTGACTGTACTGAATCGCCCCGGTTTTACCGGAGACCTATAGCTTCATTTCACGCGACCATATCGAGCACGTCGCGCTGTGCATAGA
>JBPOEY010000017.1:0-12170 GCA_051251645.1 Litorimonas sp.
TCTATGCACAGCGCGACGTGCTCGATATGGTCGCGTGAAATGAAGCTATAGGTCTCCGGTAAAACCGGGGCGATTCAAAGCTGGCAAACGGGTGACAGCACGGCCTGCTGAACAAGGCCGAAGCGGCGGCAGTTATTGAGGCTCTTGATCTTTCCCACCACAACATCGGGGTGTCGCTTCTGGTATTCCGGCCTGCATCGGATATGCGCGCCATCTAAGAAGACCGTCAACTCAGGCGCATCTTCGGCGGCCGCCGTGACGACCGGCTTAGTCTGCGGACTGTCTCCAATGTCACGGGCGACTTTGCCAAGACGGTTCCGCACCGAAGTATTCACCTGCTTCGCACAAGGCAGGAAAGTTTCTAGGATACGCGCCGCTTCCCGGAAGGAATGACGCGCCCCAAGTTCGGCCTCATGGCGTCGCAGTTCCGGGGTCGACCGATCCGGGAAAAAGTGAGCGAGAGGCGAATGCGTGAGGCCTTGACCTGGAACCTGCCAAAGAGCGTGTCGAGCACCCTCGACCGATAATCATGGATGGCTCGCACCCTGCCGCAGTCGGGACAGACCCTGCTGGCTTCGGAAATTTCCTCTATCTGGTCGAGCAGGATCGCATTCTGCAATTACCCCAGGATCGTCTTGGCATCTTCGAGCAACAACCCGAACCTCTCAGGCTGCGCACGCCGAAACGGGCGGGACAAACGACCGAGACGACGCCTCTTTGTGGTTCCGTTCTCAAAGTTCGTCTCGACAATAATCCGCACGTCCATGGCAGTTCCCCTCTTAATGAACCACCAGCATACACATACAATCCCAAGTTTTGCCCACTCACTCCAGGATGCCGGTTTTGTCAAACAGGTTGTTAGGCGCGCGGCCTTCCATCACCCGGTCCAGCAAGTCTTTGTCGATGCTCATACCTGGGTCTCCTCTGAGAGCAGTTACCACGTCAGCGCACAAAATTCAGGATAGTTCCGGATCGTCTCATGCCCGAAGTATGACACACCCCGAAACCGTTAGGAATCTTATGTCAGGTGGCGAACACTAGGCTGCAACCGGGACGCTCAAGCCACCGATGCTTCTCTCACAATCGCCCCACGTCGACGCAACGCGACCAGCGTAATGTCATCCGCCTGATTAGCGCCATCACTAAAGACAATGATATCGTTCATTATTGCGTCCACCATTATGTCTGGTGCACAGTCTCTATACGTTGTTACGATCCGCGTGGCTTCTGGATTGCCCAATAGCGCTCCGATTGGGTTCTGGGCCTCGTCGAAGCCGTCACTATAGCCCAAAAGTGTTTGGCAGTTGTGCAAAGTGAATGACGCTTTCTGGAACGGATAACCGTCGAACGCACCGAGCACGATGTTCGATGGCGCAGTCAAATGCAGTGCCGGGCCATCGCAGCCGATTATGAAAGGCTGACAGTGGCCGCAATTCACGCATTCGCATTCGCCGGTCTCGGCATCGATCGCTGCGATGAAGACTGTGATGAAAAGATCTTCTCTGTTTCCCTTACAAAGCTCATAATTCGTGGCGGTGATGATCTCAACCAGATCACTTTGGTTACTTGCCTTGGCCCGCAGCATCATGCTGGCCCGCGCCGCAAACAGAGCCGGACCAATCCCCTTTCCGGATACGTCTGCTATCACCATGCACAAGCGACCATCAGCAAGATTGAACAAATCAAAAAAGTCGCCACCGACTTCCTCGGCTGCTTTCATCGCGCCGAAAATTTCAAGCTTGGGCGACAGATCGAAGTCTGACGGCACAAGAGCCTGTTGGACGTTCCGTGCCGCGGCAAGCTGGCTATCTAGTTTAAGAAGACGGTCGCGGGCCTGTTGCCCGGCGCGCGCACGTTCTACCGTTGCGACCAGTGCTTGGATTTCATTCGTACTGTTCAACGGCTTCAGGGTCATGCTGGTTGATCCTTCGGCCATCTGCTGCAACAGCCTGACCACAGCTCCAAGAGGCCTGAAGGACGTGCGCAGAACCCACATCAACGTGCCAAGCCCCAACAGTATGGCAACAATCACAGCTGAAGCTGCAGTCAGTCCGATGAAGAGGCGTTGTTGCGCGCTCGCTGTGATGTCGCGCAAACTGACAAAGTCACCAAGCCTTTCGCCATTGGGATCCAACAGCTCCAACGCGAACAAGTTTATAGTCATTCCATCGACACGTATCGTTCTGGATTGGCTGGCGCCTTCGCAACATTGATCCGCCAGTTGAGTAGCAATCCCGTCAAGTGGGCGAGTCAACGTCGGGTCTGCACCGGGAAGATTGATACCAATGGCCCAAGCGCTTCTGAAAAGTCGACCGGTCCGCTCCACTAGATCGAGCGAGGCCACGACATGACCGGTCACCTGCGTTCCGCGGCGAACTGGTTCTGAAACGAAGAGGCGGATTTGATCACTAGAGGTTCTTCTCAAGCCCGATGCGGCGATACCCGCAATTACGATTTCACTTTCGTCGAGACCGTTGGTCCAGTCCTCTCCGATACGGGAAAGAAGCTGGCCTTCCGGTGTAATAATGTCGATCGAGATGCTAGCAGAAGTTGCAATCGCCGCCGCATCGACAAGTTCTTTAATGCGGGTGACTGCGCCGGTATCGGCACCGTTCAACGCTGCATCTACATCTGGCATCCGGGCGAGTTCGCTAGCAACGCGCTTTAGGATCGCACTATCTAGGCTGATTACAGTCGATAAAAGCTCCTTCGAACTTGCAAGCTGATCCAAAGTAAAGCGTTTTTTTTGCAGCGAAGCACGGCCCTCGGAAAAAACCAGCAGGATCCCGGCGACAGCCAGAATTGCGAAAGTTGTGGTGAGGGCAATGCGCCCGCGAAGGGAATTCCTCTGAAACATCAATCGACCTGATGGTAAACCATGAAGACGTCGCCGCCGGTGTCCTCGAGCGATACTCCGTTCCAGCCCTTAGCCAGAAGAGCAATATGCGGAGAGAGATCCTTATCAGCACCTAGATGTACGCGCCGGGTCTGTGAACTCTTGAAATTGACCGGGTTCTCTTGGACTTCGACGATAAAGCGATCACAGCCATAGTAGGTGCTGTCATGGCTTATCACCCTGCAACCTTCTGCCAGAAGGTTGCGCAATGATCGCAGATTTCGAGGAGAGACAAATGCCTTTGCAGCGCTGAAACCACAATTGAAGAGCGCCTTCTTGCGAAGCGCGATCATACGCCGTTGCCAGCCCGCGCCACGAAGGTCGGCGGTCAGAGCCGTTCCGAACATCAGCCCGCGATCCTGTTCATTCGCGAAAATCACCGCCATGCGTGCTGCGGCGCCCGTGATACTATACCCTTGTGCTATCCCATCGCGCAGTATCATCATGATCGCAGCACCGTTTTCAGTTACATCCTCAAAAAATCTTTTGTTCTGTAAACCGTACACATCCTGCCCTGCAAAGTGCATAGCTTGGGCGTTGATAGCCTCGAGTGTTTTGAAATCTTCGAACTGGGCGAGCCGTAGGGCGTGGCCATCCGGGCAAGCCTGCGCCCGTATCAACTCTTCGAGCGCAGCTTTGATTAGCATCAGTTGCTTCTGTCATCGATTTCGGCGTAGTCCAAGAGTTCCATTGCCGGAAATGCACCCAACTGTCGGGCGACATCCAGCCGAATACGATAGGAAAAGTTGGGAAGTGTTTCGATGGCGATCGTGCCAGGATCTTGGTTATCAAACAGAACCTGTTCCACCTTTTGGGCTGCCAGACGTCCAACATCATTGTAAGGGGCTACCAATCCATAAAGCGCGTCGGAGGAATTCAACGAACGTTCAGTGGAAGCAAAAGTTGGCAAGCCGATCGCATTGGTAAGATCGGTGATTTCCTGAGCATATTCTCCGAGAAAGCTGTCGGGACCAAGATAAAGGAATTGCGGCCCCGACGAAGCTGCAAGCGCTATCAAATCAGGCAGCGATGACTGCAAGGGTTGGCCTGATGTGTCCAGGGGAACTGCATAAGTGTCGACCCGCAGATTAAACTGTTCACCCACTGATTTGAGCTCGTTAACCGCATTAACAGAGTTGACTTCGGTTTCAGTAAAGATCGTCGCGATGCGATCAACTGGCATGTAAGCCAACATTGCATGCACCTGGGTTTCCATTGGGACAATATGGCTTACGCCGGTTACGTTGCGACCGGTCAGCAGGTCTGTGTCCACGATGCCCGATATTTCCGGCTGCGAGACCATGGAAAACACAATAGGCCTGTCGGTCACCTTGGGTTGGTATTCATTCGCGTTCACTGCGTTTGGATCGCGCCCAGCGATTGCCAGCGTCAGCGGCGTTCCCCAGGTATATACGAGATCCGGGTTGGTTTCGGCGATCCGGGCGAGTACGTTCGGAATGCGATCGAGATCGCGCGCCACCGAAATCGTGTCGATCCTTACTGGCAGATCACGCTCGGCCATATAAGCGCGGAAGCCAATTTCGACTTCGGTTTCGCCCCGCCACAGTACCATAAGGATGCTCTTAGAATCTGCGGCCACTGTCTTTGTGGGGACAAACGTCAATGCCGCCATAAGTGAAATTGTCACGTGGCACAGGCAGTTCTTGAAACCTTTGCGATCAGCTTTTGACCAGTAGTGCATCAATTTGATCTTCTTCATCTTGTTCTCCAACTATCAGAAAGAAAGTGGCTGCAAGTCCCGACAGGATCATCGTCGTAAGTCCCATGTAAATTAAGGCTTCCTTTGGCGAGCTCAGGCCGATCAGCGCTGCACCGATCAGAGGACCGAAGAACGACCCAACCCGCTCCATCATGCGGTATTGCGCAATGATTGTGGCGCGACCAAACATTTTCTGCTCATGCGGCGTCAGCCTTAAAAGAAAAGACATTTGTGCAGGTACCGACATGGCCTGTCCCATTGCAAAGATTGCCACGCACAGCATCAAAGACCATTGCGAACCCAAGAGCGCCGGTAGGGCAAGTGACCCCGCCGACAGGGTCGTTCCCGCGCACACCATGGGGGCAAGAAGGTTCCAGCGATCAGTTGCTCGCGCTATCCAGCCCGAACACAAGAGAACGACAATCCCGTAGATCATGAACATCTGGCCAGCGACAGCTGCGCCGTTTCCAAACTCCGTCACCGCTAGGGGCAGGCAAAGGAAAAGCCCACCATTGAGCAAGAATTTCGACGGAAATGCTAGGCCTAAACTCAGAACGAGAAAACGAGAGCTCGACAGCATTTTACGTAGAGCGCCAAATTTTTCCCCTGTTGGTCTGGTAAGATTGGCTTTCGGTTTCTCGGAAGGCAGAACGGCACTGCATGTCAGGAATGACAGTGCCAGTGCCGATGTAGCGACTAAGAAGACGAGACTCTGGCCCAGGCTCTCAGCAATTATTCCGCCAATTGCAGGTCCGGCTATATCGGCGCCGACGACTGCGATAAAGAAAAGCGAAAAGCCGGTTGTCACCCGGTGGGTATCGCTGTGGTCGACAATAAATACCTGCGCGGCAGCGTAGACGACACCATAGCCCAAACCAGCCACGGCTCGGTATAGCGCGATCTCTTGCCAAGTATTGCCAAGCACATGCGCAAGCGTCCCAATGGCACTTATCATGATACCTATAAGGATCGCGCTCTTTACCGCCACCCTGCTACACAGCTGCTGGCCAACAAGAAGTCCGAAGACTGATGCAAGAAGGAATGTCGACATCGCGATGCCGATGCCAATCCCATCACCATCGTCGAGCCTTTCCAGAAACATTGGCAGCGATGGGCGTAAAATCGCCTCCGACAGGAAAAATAAAACTAACGGAAGCCGGATCAGGCCAGCGGTGGATGGGTGCCATTCCCGTGTTGCATCAACAGATTTAGGTGCAACAACCCATGTCGTTTTGCCAATGCTTTGGGCGCGTGATGCCGCACGCTCTACAAAACGGTTGGTCTGGCGGATCAGTTCAGAAGAACCAAAATACCCGCTGACCCTCGCCGTATGGGTCAGATCTCCGGACTGCAATCTTTCACGCAGAAACTGTAACGCGCTAAGTGGTGTGAGAAGTCTAACACCAGCGATCAGCAGCAGGCATTCGAAACCCAGAAGCATGGCAGCGGCGAAAACAATCAGCATGTTGATGAAAAGTTCGCGCCGAAGCAGCTCGAGGGGCTCCGTGCTTGTGCCGAGATAAACATAGCCCGCCACATCACCGTCGGTGCCACTTGCGCTGAGCGGAAGGCCAGTGATCAAGTAATCTTGCTGTAGACGGCTTTTGCTTTCAAACTCGGATTCGATGTTGCCACTCAAGCGATACAAACTGTCCGCTACAATCTGATTGACCCGGTCAAAGATCGTTTCTGGCTGCAATTGCGACAGTTCAAGTTTCGCTTCAAGGTCAGGAATGTCTTTTGGCACCTGGGCCACTATCGCCCCATCACTGTCCGTTACGACGATAAAGGATGTTTCTGGTGAGTTTATTTTCGCGTTTTCAAGTATTTGAGAGATATCACGCAATCCGTACAGATCACCGAAAAGCTTAAGTCCAAGTTCCACGCGCCGTTCGATACCAATCGCGACGACCTCTGCTCGTTGTTCGTATTGTGGCAGCAATGCGCGCTTGTACGTCGTATCTGTATATATCCCAAAGACGAGGAAAGGCATGAGAACTATGCCTGCAAGCATCGTGATCGACAGCCAAGTCACAATGCGTGGCATGCCCGACCGTCCTTGTTTGAGAGGTCCAAATGGTCTGAAAGGTCTCGCGCAGACGCAATCAAAGGATCTTCTTTTCGTCCGGAGAGCGATGCGGAATGCCCATTGGCAAGTGCGCGCATATTTAGTGACATGTGGAAGAAGCGTAATTCCGCGGGAAGAAATTCAAGGATTGTAAAGAACGCAATTAACGGAAGCGTGAGAAGCGCGAGGATAGATGCCAATAATGCAAAATCGCTTCGCAGGTTGTTCCGATGGGATGAAAGTTGCTCAGCAGGAAACGTCAATGTCAAAGTGCCAATCTGCTTGTATTCGACAATCAATGGAGTGGATGTTCGAAACAATGCATCTTTCATAACATGTGCGAGCTTGTCTTCAGGCAGTCCATTGCCACGTTCTATCTCGCTAAGTGTCAGCTCCTGGTTGCCTTTGCTGGACCAGTGGACCATCCTTCCGGAGCTATCGCTGACATATAGGGTGATCTCGTCGTCATACAGACCGGCAGTGCGCTCCAATGCGATCTTTATTGCATTGTTGGATTGCAACGAAAGCCCTGTCCCAAAGCTTCGTTCGATCGTATCGCGCAATTCGCGTAGCGCGGAGTCGTACCGGATCTTTGCCGCGTCCTGAAAGGCATATTCGAGCTTGAGTACGTTGAGCAAAGCAGCCAACATCAGACTGGCAGCCAGCACAACACCAATAGGAAGAACCACCCTTAGCAGAAGCGGCAGGATCAAGCGTGAGCGGGGTTGTTGTTCTGGCGTCTCCCCATCCGCTTTGGGCCTGTGGACATCTTCTGTTGCGTGTGGCGGTCCACCAGCGTCCGAAGCTGCAAAAGTCAAGGTAATGCGATTACAGCCGTTAACACGTTGATATTCCTGCTTGACGGTCATATTGCGCACCAGATGCACGCCCATGCCGCCAATGGCACGATCTTCAATTTCTGCGTCTACATCGGGTAGCGCGCTTTGGCTCAAGGGATCGAACGGAAGCCCCTCGTCTTCGATGGTCAAGACAATGCCTTGCGCGATCAGGGTCAGGTACAGCCGGACTGGGCCAGGCGTATTTGGATAGCCATGTATCGCAATGTTGCGAAAGAGCTCTTCAGTCACCAGTTGCAAGCGCATCTGAATCGACATGTCGATGATGTCCTGACCTTCAATCCAGGCCATGACCTCGCCGAGCCGTTCCTGCTCGGCAACAAGACTAAGCGTTGTGCTGACGCCTGCGTCAGTACGTTCGTCAGAATTATCCATGCTTTTCTCAGAAGGCATTGAACATGCTCTGCTAATGATTGAATTCGAGGAGTAGCCGCGCCGTGTCAGCTGTCTGCCTAACACTTACACGATCTGCGAGCCGAAGGATCAGTGTTGCAGATACATTGTTCAACCCGGTTTCGAACTGAGTGTCATCGGCGTTGAGCAGAGTCTCAATGTCAATGGTCACGACGTCAAGCGGTGGTGGCCTCCCCTGATAGATAAGGGTGCAGTGCAAATTGACTTCATCGAAGCGCACGGTCAGCTGGGGTTGTCCATCAATCAGTTTTGAATTTTCAAGCAGTTCTAACGCCTCACCTACAGCTATGCCTGCCCGTATCACGACATCCCGTCTCGCGCCCCATTCTGCGCCCCAGTGCTCCAGCATCTCTGACGCGTCACGAGCCCGGTCTTGCGGCGCACCAAGCTCGACCGTGATCGCACGCGCAACCCCAATGCGAAACAATGCATTGAGCGCGATTGCAGTAACAAGTGCCAAGCTTAGAGCAGACCCTGCGATGACTTGGCTCCATTCCGGCAAGTTTTGCGGCAATTCTGGCAGCAACAAAATGGTAATGCCGACCACCACCGAAAAGCCCACGGTGAAGCTGCGCTTGGCATTCATCATCCGGCTCAAGATCAGTTCCATTCCCGAAATGATCATGAACGCGGCCGTGTAGATAAGGATACCTCCGATCACAGGTAGCGGCATAATGACGATCAGAAGCGGCACCGCTGGCACGAAGGCAAGAACCATCATGAAAAATCCGGTTCCTATTGCAACAAATCGAGAAAGGACACCCGATGCATGCCCAAGACCAATATTTGCTGTCGATGAGGATCCACTGACAGCGCCCATGGCGCCATTGATGAAATTACCAATGGCCAATGCTGTGACCGACCGGGAGACAGCGTGGATATCTGCCCTTACCCATTTTTTATCCGTCAACTTGTCCATTGTCATCGCGGAGGCGATTTGATCCATCGTGTGCACGAGGTCGACAATCAAATACGCAAGAATTGCTCCAGGAACGAAAACTGGCATCGCGAAGGCCGGACTTGGAAGCGGCAACGCAAAAAGGCGTGTGCTGTGCAGTAGTGCCAAACCGTCTGTGTTGAAGGCTCCAAAAGCAAGAACCGCTAGCGTGCCTAAGGCCACGCCGATGAAGAGCGCACTTAGTCGAACCCGCTCGTTGCCCCAAACTGTTGCAGCCAAGATGCCCAAAAGGGTCAATAACGAAACGGCCATTGCGGACAGAGACGCGCTCCCATCTTGGCTCGGCGCAAGGCTTCTTTCCACAGCACCTGGAATTATTGTGACCCCTATCATAAATACTGCAACCCCAACAATCTCCGGCGGGAAATAGCCACGCATACGAGGAAGGAACGGGGCCAGCAAAAAAATGATGACATTCGTGACAAGGATCGCGCCAATCGCTGCTCCTGGTCCCCATGTCGTTACGATGACAACCAAGGTTGCCAAAGCGACTGGCCCAGGCTGATTGATGATCAGCAGGCCGGGTGTGAAGCGGCTTCTCAGTCCCTGCAAAACAGCCTGTAATCCGAAGCAGAAAATGCAGGTGCTCGCGTAACGAATTGAATCCTGTGCATCGAAGCCAAGTGCCTGCGCAGTGATGACTGCGTAAATGCAGATCAAAATCATGATCAGCGCAGTATGCTGCGACACTGAGATCGCCAGAACACCAAGTGGAGGGAGTTCGTTGGTGCTGTATACAAGACCGTCAGGCTTTATCTTCGGACTATCCGGCTGAGTGGATAAGACCGAAGACAGACGACCCCAAAGCAATGACGAAAGAACACTCAAAGCCTCGTCGCCATCAAATCGACGCTTCGTCGGGCTGCAGCACGGCCTCAACAGCCTGCTGACCACTTGGATGGATTTCAAGAAATGAGGAGAATCCGGAAATGTCGAAGACTTCCTGAACCTGTGGCGTCAATCCTGCTAGAACCAACCGTTTGGTATCTGCTCGAGCGGCTTTTGCAGCCTTCAGGATAACTCGCAGACCCGCTGAGCTGACATAGTCGACTTGTCGAAGCTCGATGACCAGAGCTCGCACGCTACTAAGCCGTGCCAAGATTGCTGTTTCCGCTTCAGCCGCTGTTGCTCCGTCTATTCTTCCAGAGATCGCGAACACTGCGACGCCACGGTCGACATATTCGGTGATGTTCATGAATTTCCCGCGTCGCCTCCGGATCGGTCCCAGTGCATTACGCTTTGATCAAATAACCACCGCGGGCAATCTATTTTTGGATAATAATTCAAAACATTAGTTTGTTTTACGCGGTCACGGTGCGTATTCCGGAACATGCGGCCACCCATTCCGATCACATCCGGCCACCTGTTCCGGGGTATCCAGCCGCCAGTGACGCGTTGCCGTGAGGCAGCGTGTTTCAGGTATCAGATTTGAGGCATTTCGTCATTAATTCTGGTGATGGTCTTGCGCTTGGACGCCCCCTCCAGCTCGATGCGATAGGCGATGTGGAAGATGCGGTCGAGAATGACGTCCGCGAATGTCGGCTCGCCGATGACGTGGTGCCAGACTGTGATGGGCAACTGGCTGGTGATCATGGTTGAGCCGCGGCCATACCGTTCTTTGACAATTTCCATCAGGTCGCGGCGCTGCGTAGCCGTCAGGCGATCCGGTGCCCAATCATTCAGGATCAGCAGCTGTGCTTTTGTGATGCTGTGGAACAGGCGGGGGAAGCGCCCGTCGCCATGGGCCAGTCCCAGTTCCTCAAAGAGGCGGGCATCCTTTTGTAGACCACGGTGACGCCGTCACGACAGGCCGCCTGCGCCAGGGCACATCCGAGCCAGATTTTCCCGACCCCACAGGGGCCGGTGATAATCAGATTGCGCTTGTCGGTGGTCCATTTGCCGGAGAGCAGGTTTTGGAACAGCGCCTTGTCTAGGCCACGCCGGGCGCGGTAATCGACATCTTCCGGGCAGGCACCCAGGTGGCGCAGCCTGGCAGAGCGCATCCGGGCCTCGAAGCGCTTGGTTTCGCGGCTGGCGACTTCGCGGTCGACCAACAGGCCAAGCCATTCGGCGTGGCTGAGATGGGAGTGGACAAAGCCTGGTGGTCAAGCGGCTCGCTTTGAGAGGCCTAGCCTTCCGTCAAGGACAGCGGCCAGAGTGACGGCAACCCGGTGGGCGCTCCGCGGCGGCCATCTCATGCGCCGCCCTTTGCCCATGCGGGTCTTGCCGATATCATCAACACAGCTTTCTGCCCGGGACGACGAAACTGCGAGGCCATTCCGGTGTCGATAGCCGTAATCTACGAGCGCGTCGAAGTTGTTCGCAAGGTAGGAATAGAGATCCTGGCACCGGGCTTTGACGCGCTTGGCCGCTTCTCGTAAGTTTCGTATTTCGGCGTGCAGACGATCGCAATCGATCTAAAGAACTTTGAGGATTGTCGCGGCGGTCATCACTTTGCCGTGCCAAAGGTGCCAACGCTGTGTATCGGCAGGTCGCTCGAAGATGTGCGGCAATCCTGAAAAGCCCTTCGATTGCAAAAGTCCCCGCACCGCATTTTCGATGTGCTTGACCCGCATCGAGATATGCCACCAGTCCAGTATGTGGGTGACTGGACCTCGAACGGCACGCCTCACCAAATTCGGCATTGCAGGTTCGTCTTATGAAATCACGGTCACTTTGCTCTGACCGTTCCAGCCCTGCGTGATCAGGTCATGTCGGAGCTGCTTTGCAGGAGCACTGGCGGCTTGCTGCACGAGGCCAAACCGCTGGCTCATATTGGGGCTTTCAACCTTGCCGACCACGACATCCAGGTGGCGTTTCTGGTATTCAGGCCGACATCGTATGTGCGCACCATCCAGGAAAACGTCAGTCGGGAGGGCGGCGTGATTGTATGCGCGTCTCCTTGGGTTGCGTCGTCTTGGCCTAACTTGTCGGCTGTGCGACCCAAGCGACTTCGAACGGTCGTGTTCAACTGGGCCGAACAGGGCATGGTGGGTCCCTCCTTGTTCCGAAACCTTACCCTACGACGTCGACCACCAAGTTTTGCCCACTCCCCAAGGGCTTTGTGCAACATGTGTAACCGCACCTTGCGCAAGAGGAATTTTCAAAGCTGATCTTGGCGCGTCATCGGGTGCTGACATGTGTCCGGCCTCATGATGCGGCCTCATACATGCCGCGGGCCCGTTCTCTGATTGCGGCCCTGTCAAGCGGAAAGCAACTGATCCGTCCGGGGTCATAGTTCTCTTCGAGGTCACACA
>JBPOEY010000018.1:0-10691 GCA_051251645.1 Litorimonas sp.
CTGTGGTCATCATAACCGAAAATCACCACTCACCTCAAAGCGCAGCAGCCTGAAACGCGTTGTTCAATGTCGACTAAATACTGCGTTGTACGTGAAAGATTTTCACGGCAACAACGAGAAATATGTTTGGTATCTGTTACAAGCTTTTGACCTGTCACAATTCGCGTCTGGGGCTGGCGTTCCAACACTCAACAGAAATCACGTCCACGGGGAATTGGTCTCCACCGCGACCGATCTCGAAGAGCAAAAGCGGATTGTGGCGGTTTTGGATGCGGCGTTTGAGGGGCTGACCCGCGCCACCGAGCACGCCGAAGCCAACCTCCAAAACGCGCGGGAGTTGTTTGGAGCGTTTTTAGAAGAACTGTTTTTGAAAAATTCAGGAAACTGGTCTTCCGCTAACCTTCAAGACACTGTTACTGAGAACTGCACTTTGTCCTATGGCATTGTTCAACCGGGAGAAGATGTTGAAGGTGGGCTGCCCGTAGTGCGACCAACCGACCTTGGAAAGCCTTTGATTTCTAGAACTGGCTTGAAGACAATCTCTCCAGAAAAAGCTGACGGCTACGCACGTACCAGATTGGTTGGTGACGAAATTCTCCTTTGTGTCAGAGGAACTACTGGTGTCGTTGCGAAGGCCCTGCCAGATTTAGAGGGCGGCAACGTCACTAGGGGCATTGTGCCTATTCGCTTCGATAGCCGAAAAATGCTGCAAGACTTTGGATATTACCAATTTCGCAGTCGTCATATTCAAGAACAAATTGAGGCGCAAACTTACGGGGCGGCTTTACGGCAAATCAACATTCGTGATCTTCGCAAGCTCAGCTTTACGTTTCCCGACTTGAAGGAGCAGGAGAGAATACTCCCAATGCTGCAAGATGCTCAGCGAAATTGCGAGGCGCTTATCGAAGTTAACCTAGCCAAACTCACCGACATCGAAGACCTGCGCCAATCCCTCCTGCAAAAGGCCTTTGCGGGGGAATTAACTTAGAGCTAACCTCAACCTATGAGTGATCAAACCCCGCTTCCCAACGAGACCGAGGCCGACACCCGCGCGATGCGGATCGACCCTGATCTGGCCGCGCAAGGCTGGGAAGGCCCGTCCAAGGTAGACGGCGCGCGGGTCAGTCGGGAAGAAATGCTCTGGCCCGGTCGCATCCTATCTGGCGGTGGCCAAAATGCCCCGAAACCCGCTGATTATGTCTTGCGCATGAATGGGCATGTGATGGCTGTGATGGAAGCCAAACGCGCTGGGCTTGCCTTTACCGAAGGACGCGGGCAAGCGCTCGACTACGCCACCCGCATCGACGCGCGCTTTGCCTATTGCACCAACGGTCTGCGCACCTACGAGATTGATCGCCACACCGGGGCCGAACAAGAGGTGGACGCCGTCCCCTCCCCCCAAGAGTTATGGGACCGCTGCTATCCCACCGGCAACGCATGGCGCGACCGTTTCGGGGAAGTGCCGTTCGAGACCGCAGGCGGCAAATGGCAACCGCGCTACTACCAAGCCGCCGCCGTCAACGCCGTGCTTGAAGCAATCTCGAACGGTGACCGCCGCATCCTGCTGACACTGGCAACTGGCACCGGCAAAACCTCCATCGCATTCCAGATCGCTTGGAAGCTGTTCCAATCCCGCTGGAGCCTTACAGGCGAGCCAACCCGCCGCCCCCGCATCCTGTTCCTTGCCGACCGCAACATTCTGGCGGATCAGGCGTATAACTCGTTCTCTGCTTTTGAGCCGAATGCGTTGAGCCGCATCAACCCCAAAGAGATCAGCAAAAAGGGCAAGATGCCCCGCAATGCGTCGGTGTTCTTTACGATCTTTCAGACGTTTATGACCGAGGGAAAGAACGGCGAAGAAGAATTCAGCTTTCGCGAATATGAGCCTGATTTTTTTGATTTCATCGTCATCGACGAATGCCATCGCGGTGGAGCCAAAGACGAAAGCACATGGCGGAAAATTCTGGAGTACTTCGAACCAGCCGTGCAGCTTGGCTTGACCGCCACGCCCAAGCGCAAGGGGAACGCCGACACGTACAAGTATTTCGGTGAACCCGTCTACACCTACGCCCTGCGCGACGGCATCGACGACGGCTTCCTGACCCCGTTCAAAGTGCGCCAGATGGCCAGCACGATTGATACCTACGTCTATGACCCGGATGACGAAGTGGTCGGCGGCGAGATTGACCCAGACCACGTCTACACGGAAGATGAGATCAACGCGAAGATTGTGATCCCTGAACGCGAGCAAAGCCGCATTCACGAATTCATGGACCAGATCGACCCACGCCAAAAAACACTGGTGTTCTGTGCAACGCAGAACCATGCAGCGGCGGTGCGCGACTACATCAATCAGATCAAAGACATCGATGACCCGCACTACTGTGAGCGTGTGACCGCCAATGACGGCGCGCTGGGCGAACAGCACTTGCGTGAGTTTCAGGACAACGAGCGGAGTATTCCAACGATCCTGACAACATCGCAAAAGCTTTCCACCGGCGTGGATGCCCGTAATATCCGCAACATTGTGTTGATGCGCCCGGTAAAGTCGATGATTGAATTCAAGCAGATCGTAGGGCGGGGCACGCGGACCTTTGAGGGCAAGGACTTCTTCACGGTCTATGATTTCGTGAAAGCCTATGACCATTTCAAAGACCCGGAATGGGACGGCCCACCACTGCCCCCAGATGACCCGAAACAGAAGCGCAAACCACCGGAGCGCCCAGCGCCTTTAGGTCCAAAGGAACCGGGTCCAGACCCTGAACCCAAGATTGTAATCAAGCTGGCCGATGGGAAAGAGCGCAAGATCAAGTACATCGCGACAACCAGCTATTACTCTCATGACGGCAAGCTAATCTCCGGCCAAGAATTCATGGATCAGCTGTTCGGCGATCTGGGTGACCTAATCCGAGACGAAGACGAGTTGCGGCAGATTTGGAGCAACCCAGAAACGCGAGTGCAGTTTTTGAAGGTGCTTGCAGACAGGGGGTATGACTCGGGGCGGCTTGAAGACATGAAGCGCTTGATCGACGCTCCAAACAGCGATGTGTTTGATGTGTTGGCCTACGTGAAATTCACGCTGGAACCACAACTTCGTTCAGAACGTGCTGCGCTAGCACGTCAAACTGGACTGCTCGAAGTACAGGGAGAGATGCGCGCATTTTTGGACTCCGTGCTTTCTGCCTACGAAACTCACGGGGTTGAAGAATTGGCCCTTGGCAAAATCGGCGATTTCCTGAAGGTCCGGTATGGCGGCACAAACGGGGCCAAAGCAGCGCTTGGAAACATCCCGCAGATCAAACAAGCCTTCATGGATATTCAGGGCCATCTTTACGCATCGCGCAGATAGGGTGTCAGGCCAAGGCACCTTGCCTTATAAGCAGACCCACCCGCGTCAATCGCCTGCTGTAACGCCTCTTTCGCTACGGCAATCATCGGGATGTCAACAGGTGTAAGATGGCCGTTGAGCGCGGAGCCCGAATTTGCCGAGCGTCGCACCAACGGCTGGTCTGGGAAACCAGGCCTTTCGCTGCTTCGTGCATAAACCGGTAAGGTGCAGAGCTTCCTGCCTCTCGCTGCGCGTGCTCGGTTTCCGCGGCGACAGCGAATGTGATCCGGAGAGATGGCGGGAAACAGACCTTCGCTGCGGATGCGAGGTCGCATCTGAAAGCTAACGAGAGCGGACGTTCAAGACAGAAAATGGTAATTTTCTACTTTGCGAACGGTACGAATAGCGTCATCGGTCTTTCGTTTGATCAAGTAGGCAATGTAGGTGAAGAAAGTGGCTGTGGAAAACATGAGATCAATCAACTATGCGTACGATGAGTATTGCCGTGCGCTTCGTCGATTGCCAGAGGCTATCTTAAACTTTTCGAGTTTAGCGAAGGTCGACCTTGATGAAGCAGTTGGAAATCTAGATAGTGCCACCTATCAAGTCCTTTCCTGTTATCACAGTCTTGCTGACGCATCGCGGGATACATACGACTGGATGGACCTACCGGGCGCTAGAACCCTGATCGGCATTCGTAACGCGCGACATCACAATCTTGGTTCACGGGTTCGTGGTTTTGTGTCCATGGCTTTCAGGGGACAAATCAGCAGCACTCAAAGCTATTGGATCGTAGCTTACCAGCCGGAAATCCAAAGCAGTCTGCCGCATTATCTACCGGATATCATCGAGTTTTTGGAACACAAAGACAGCCGGCTTTCGAAGAAACGGGCTGCTGAAATCTTGGATTATTTGCAAGTTCGCCAGGCTGTGGACCACTTCAAATCTCGGGGTATCGAACCGTCACGTGTGTTCTTTAATTTAATGCCAATAATCAGCAATGGAGCCAAAATGGCCATCGATGCGATGCGATCTGACTTAGAGGTATTATCATTCGATGGAGAGGTCTATCTGGATCACTTCCCCTCAATTGATTACATCGACATGGCTTCTGGTTTGTATAGCTGTCTACCCTCAACGCTTGCAGGTAAGCCCTACGGAGATCCTTCGTGAAATAGTTCTCCACAGGCGGACAAACTGCCACCAAGTCGCGAGGAGGTGAAACACATATTCAGCGACGACTATCAGTTTGTGAGCACGAGGGGACGTAGGTCGGCCACGGACGAACACGTTAAGCAATTGTTATTATTGTAGAATTGGCCTTCATGCACAAATCTAAGGTTTGCTCAACTTGTGCAAATGAAGTGTTTCCGTTTTTGTCTCTCGAAGTGTAGAGTAGGTCAAAACAAAGTTGTCATCATGGCCCGCAGCGACCTTCTTTTATCTCTCGTAAGCGCCGGAGTGTCGGGCGATCAAAAAAAGCTGCGCTCAGCTACTGAAGCGTTGATTGCCGAAGAACGAGCAAAAAATCACAACATCCTCGCTGACCGGATAGAGCGAACGCTGTCCAGCATTCCTGTTACCGCACCGGCTTTGATGACTTCCAAGAAGCCAGCAGGAGATGAAAAAGAGGCGATCTTGGAAGTTGAAGCGAGGGTTCAACTTGATGAACTGATGCTTCCGTTGCCAGTACGTGAAAACGGCCGTCAGCTGATAGAAGAGCATATGCGCGCTGATGTGCTGCGCGCACATGGGTTTGAACCAAGGCACCGGGTGTTATTGTCTGGACCACCGGGCAATGGGAAGACCTCTTTTGCGGAATCCATTGCGGAAGCATTGGGACTCCCGTTCTTCGTAGTTCGCTATGATGCTTTGATTGGAAGTTACTTAGGTGAGACAAATGCACGGCTGCGGAAATTATTCGACTATGTCCGCACACGACCATGCGTTCTATTCTTTGACGAATTTGACGCTATCGGCAAAGAACGTGGGGATAACCACGAAACTGGTGAAATAAAGCGTGTTGTTTCGTTCTTGTTGATGCAGCTCGATCAGCTGCCTAGTTATGTCGTGACTATTGCGGCGACAAATCATGCCGAATTATTGGACAAAGCAGTTTGGCGACGGTTTCAAATCCGCTCAGAGTTTCCTGCGCCTAGCGTGAGCCAAACAAGAGCTTTCATTGAGAAAATCATAGAGCAATGGCCGGATCGTCCCAAGTCAAGCTCCGCTGCGTTGTCAAAAAAGCTCAAAGACTCAAGCTTTTCAGAACTAATTGATTTTTGTCAAAATGTAAGACGAAGACAAATACTTGGTTTGGGTGAAGTCTCTGTCGACACTGCCCTTAAGGTTGAGCTAGAACTCTGGGGTAGTAGAGTGAAACCAGGGGTAGTTGATGCCGACGAATTTGGACATGCCGCTCCTGAGGCTAAAGGCAGGGCGCGCGCAAAGAAGACAACCCGGTAATTCCCAGTTTGTGCCTCCACCGGAATCATTTGACCAAAGTAGGCAAGTTGAACGGATAGGCCCTAAGTTCGAGCAATTGGCGTCACTTATGGATGCTTCCTCCAGAGGCTTGGAGGTTCGAGCAGACCCTACAGCACTTGCACCTGAAAGGCTTCTGGTTTTCGAAGTTCGTGGGGCAATATCAAGTTTTGCAAATGCTATTCGTAACGTCCCGGGCTTGGAGTTGATCGACGAAGAGGCCTTTCCAGAGGACGACGACGACAAGAACCCTGCTGCCTACTTGCTTGTTCCTAACGACGCCGCATTGAGACAAGTTATGAGTCTGTGGCGCCTTTGGTTAAGCGGTAGAAGCATGGAGACGGGGTTTACGCCTTGGCGGGATGTTTTCAACACTCTTAGAGATATCAGAGCTTGGGGGCCTCAAGATCGGATATCAGAGCCCGAGCGGGATATACTTAGTGAAGAAATTCAAGGCCGTGCCGACACTGATCTAGTTTCAATAGAGATCGAACTCGTTTTTCGACGCAATGGTGATTGGCCGGAAACCTCAGTTTCACAGTCAATTATTGGAGTTGGAGGTAGAGTGATTTCCCGGGCACGGATAGATGACATCGCCTATCATGCAATTTTGGTTGAATTGCCAGTTCAGGCCATCCGCGCGATCATTGAACTTGATCAAGATAGCATCGGTGGTCTTGAACCTATTCAGCATATTCGCCCCCAAAGCCTCGCGACTGAAGCTGGGGTATCTGACGTAGAAGCAGTCGCAGGAGCAAATGTCGAAGGTGAGTTTGGTGAGCCAATTTTGGCTTTGCTCGACGGCGTACCTGTGCAGCGTCATCCTTTGCTAGGGAAACATGTAGTTGTTGATGATGTTTTTGAGCTAGAACCGGGCACGCCAGTGGACGGCCGTTCACATGGCACCGCAATGGCCTCACTCATTGTTCATGGGGATCAAAATAACAACGAAGGGCCTATCCGTCGAAAAATTATTTCGGTCCCTGTCCTTGGAAGAAACGACCAATTTCCTCCAAACCAATTGATTGTTGATCTGATATATCGGGCAGTCTTGGCATTGAGGGAGGGTTCAGAGCCGTCCGGACCTTTCATCACGATTGTGAATATATCGCTGGGAAATAGGCGGCGGCAATTCCATGGTCAACTCTCACCATGGGCACGCTTGCTAGACCGCCTCGCTTACCGCCTAGGTATCTTGTTTTTGGTGAGTGCGGGAAATATTGCTGATGATTTTCCCGTAGAGGGGTTTACCACTAGAACTGCCCTCGAGGATGCCGATGAGCTTCAGCGGTCCTCAGCGATACTCAAATCAATTGATGCTCTGAAGGCAGAGCGACGGCTCCTTTCTCCCGGGGAGACAGTCAATGGGATCACAGTTGGAGCTCGGAATTTCGATTGGGTGCCAGTGACAGAAAGAGGGGCCGCAACTGTCAACATTGAGCCGTATTCAGGGTTGATTCTTGCAAATCCTTCCAGCGCAATGGGTCCTGGCTTTGCAAAGTCAGTAAAGCCAGAGCTACTTTATCCTGGCTCACGCGAATTATTGAATGCAATTGGCTCTGGTGCGGATGCACTTCAAGTTAAACCTCCTCACCGCGCAATACGCGCATCAGGACTAAAAGTTGCTGCACCGCCAAGAGGTGGCTTAGAAGCTGCATTGGGCTACACCAATGGGACGAGCGCTGCGGCCGCACTTGCGTCACGAACCGCGCATAGAATCCATGATGCTTTAGAAGACGAATACGGGCAGGAATTCCTAGCACTTTCAAGCTTGCAGCGCGCAACTCTGTTGAAGGCTCTGTTGGTACACCCAGCAACTTGGGATGAGCGATCCGCCGCGCTCATTAAGCAGACTGTCGGGCCTTCTGATGGTCGGCAGCATGTAAAACAAAAAGACAATATTCGACGCTTCCTTGGTTACGGTTCCTATGATTTGGACGACGCTGTCTCCTGCGCATCTGACAGGGCGACTTTTTGGGCAATTGGCGAAGTTGGTCCCGAGCAAGTTGTGCCAGTTCAAGTGCCAATTCCCTCGGCTTTTGGCGGGAGGGCTCTGCAGCATTCAATTTCTGCAACTCTGGCGTGGATGACACCAGTTAATGCGGGTCGTCAGGGATATCGTACGGTGCGCCTTAAAATAACTGAACCAACATGGCTTGGTTCATTGGCTTTAGGGGGGTGTTCTGACCAACCAGATCAAAATCAAATGAACCGTGGAACAGTTGCTTCTCGGCGTTGGTCCGGCGACAATGCCGCCGTAGTTGGTGAGAATGAAACTGTTGATTTTGAAGTATCACGGATGCCCGATACGGGATCAGAAGCTTCAGGGGCAATAACTTTCGCTTTGGCTGTCACGATATCTATGCCAACTGTAAACGAGATTTATCAACAAGTTAAAGAACGCGTCAGGCCGGAGTTGCGACAGCGCCTCTAGGTGGGGCAACCTCGATGAATGTCAGCTAAGCGGGCTGCGGTCGCAGCATCGCGACTGATGACCTAAAGGCCGGTATGGGCCGGAAGCGTTGCGTGACTTGATCGATAGTGCTGCCGCCGCGCGCGCGGAACTGCGTTTCATCCATCTTTCGCGACATCTGGAAACGCCATCCTTGTTGACCACCGCGCAGATCGCGCGCTACAGCGACCTGCGCGGCTATGGTACGGCAGATCCATGCACCAATGTGCCCGAAGGCCACGGCCCGGACATGTGGCGGCGTCACAACAAGTGCGAATGAGGAGACGCCCATGCCCATGTCATCGAGCCAAACACGTGCCGGGCGCCCCGTTCTGGCGGCTCTAAGCCTTGCTGCCGTTTTCCTGCCGCTGCCGGTTCTGGCGGATGTTCTGAACACCCAGCAGGTGGGCCTAGGGATCTGGGCCATCGAAGGTCCCGCCGATCAGCGCAACGCGCAGAATCTTGGCAACAACGCCACCTTCGGCCTGATCGAGACAGCCGAGGGTGCGGTTCTCGTCGACCCCGGCGGCACCTGGGCCGGGGCGGCGATGCTGCACGATGTCGTTCGCGACCTCACCGACCAGCCGGTGACCCATGTGATCAATACCGGAGGTCAGGATCACCGCTGGCTCGGCAATGGGTATTGGCAGGCGCAGGGCGCGACCGTGATCGCCTCCGCCGATGCCGTGGCAGACCAGACGGCGCGGGGCTCACTGCAGCTGACAATGCTGTCGCAACTGGTTGGCGAGGGTCTGTCAGGAACGGAAGCCTCCTATGCGGATGTGACCTTCGAGGAAGTCCATACGCTGGACCTCGGTGGCAGGCGGATCGAAATCCGCCATGTGAGCGCGGCTCATACTCCCGGCGACAGTTTTGTCTGGTTGCCCGAGGCGCGGACCGTCTTTACCGGCGACATCGTCTATGTCGGCCGCATCCTCGGTGTGATGGAGTTTTCCGATAGTGCCGCCTGGCTGGAAAGCTTCGCCGCGATCGAGGCACTGGAGCCGGAGCGCCTTGTCCCGGGCCACGGCCCTG
The DNA here is from genome assembly GCA_051251645.1 of Litorimonas sp. Taxonomy (GTDB): domain Bacteria; phylum Pseudomonadota; class Alphaproteobacteria; order Caulobacterales; family Maricaulaceae; genus Litorimonas. The sequence continues at coordinate 9,300 of JBPOEY010000018.1, forward strand.
CGACCAAGCTGGAGCAGGCACAAGCCGACACCCGCGACTACCTCGCATCCCTACGCGCGAGCATGCGGGCGCATATCGACGCCGGTGGTGATATCATCGGCTCGGTCGATGTCGACCAGTCGACATTCCGTCACCTGGATCAGTTCGAAGCCCTCGCCAAGCGCAACGCACAGGCGGTGTACCAGCAGATGGAATGGGAATAGCGAACCGTTTGTGATCCGAGCACGGCGGTCTTTGATTGTCCAGCACTTGGAGCGGAAAAGCATGGCTGCAGGCTCGCGCCTTGGGCCTTAGCCGCCGGGTTGCGACCGGTCTGTGGATGCTGCGACGCGGCACCGGCTTAGTGAGTGAAGGGCAGCCATGGACCGAAGATGCGATTCTGCCGCGGCGTAAGGCCTCTTGTGATTTCGCGTGGTGCTGCTATCGAAACATGGTGATGAACGGCTTGATGCACACCTTGGTTCTGCGGGCCTGCGCCCTGATGATGATCGTTGCCCTGGCAACGACAGGGTTTGCGCATCGTGTCCAGACACCTTCGGATCAGTCCGCGCAGGCGTTTGCGGCGACCTTTGGCCTTGATGCATCCGATATCTGTGGCGATGTCGATGGGGACGGCGCGCAGACAGATTGTGAGGCGTGTCGCCTGCAAGCTTCTATGTCCTTGCCGGAACCGGCGGTTTCGCTGATCCTGGCGCAGTTGTCGCTCGATCCTGCAGACTGGACCGCGGCACCGCCGGTTCTGAATGCGCTGACGGCCACAGCGACCCACCCGGCCCGCGCGCCTCCTGTCGTCTGAGTTTCCCGACCTTTTCGCGAAACATACCCGGCCCACCGCCGGACACAGACATCTGGAGAATACCCATGAAGAAACTCGTATTTTGCGCGGTGCTTGCCGCACAGCCGGTCCTTGCCGATCAGCCCGTCACCCTCAACTTTGCCGCCGAGATCGGAGGCCAGCCCTTTGCCTGCGATGCCACCTATGCCGGGATGGGCGTCACCGGGGCGGAGGTTCGCGCCGCGGATTTCCGCCTGTATGTCAGCGGGGTCGAATTGATCGCCGCCGATGGCAGCCGCGCGCCGGTGACATTGGATGAAAGCGACTGGCAGCATGATGGCGTGGCGCTGCTGGACTTCGAGGACGGCACCGCCGCCTGCGCCAATGGCACTGCACCAGTCAACACCACGCTCAGCGGCACCGTGGCGGCAGGGGAGTATACCGGCGTCGCGTTCAACGTAGGTGTGCCCTTTGCGATGAACCATGGCGATCCGACTGTTGCGCCGTCGCCGCTGAACTTGACCTCGATGTTCTGGAACTGGAGTTATTGTCAAATCTGGTGTCCAAGCGATCATCATGCGGCGGTTAGCTGCTGGTTTATTGGTTTGATGCCGTTG
>JBPOEY010000019.1:0-8258 GCA_051251645.1 Litorimonas sp.
AGGGGTCGACTCCGGCTGAGTGCAGAATAGGGCGGTAAGGAATTTTCTCCCCTCGGAAAAGCGGGATAGCGGCTCTTCGCTGCACGACGCATGAACTGGTAAGATGCGGACAAAACCGACCTTGGGTGTTTGAGGTCGAATGTCTGCAATCGTTGTTCTCCATTCAAAGTATCACGACGTTCTTATCGTATCCGTCGCCGCAGCAACCATACAAAGAACACCCCGCCGACCAGACCCGTGACAATCCCAATGGGCATGTCGTCTGGGGCCATAATAGTCCGTGCGATGATATCTGCCCAAACGAGAAATACGGCACCAAAAAGCGCAGAGACTGGAAGGAGACGGTGGTAGTCCCCGCCGACGAGCAGGCGGACGATGTGCGGTATCATCAGGCCGACGAACCCGATGATACCGGAGAATGCGACCATGACGCCCGTGATCAAGGCACCAATGACAAAAACCGTCAATCTGAAGCGGGCGACAGGAATGCCCAGCGTGGTGGCTGTTTCGTCCCCGACCGTCATGGCATTCAAGGTTCCTGACTTGAGCCACAGATAGGTCCCGCACCCCAGCAGGGTGACGGCGGGATAAATGAGTTGGTTCCACTGCGCCAAACCAAGACCGCCCAACATCCAAAAGACCACCGTGTGCGTGGCCCTTGGATCGCCAAGAAAGATCAGCACGTTTGCCGCCGACATCACGATGAAAGATACGGCCACGCCAGCCAGCACCAACCTGTCCGCACTGGTTGCGGATGCGAATTGCGATACAGCAAGAACAATCAGTGTGGCCCCAAGTGAGCCGAGGAACGCTAACAACGGAACGGTCAAAAGCCCGATGAACAATCCTGTGTGCAAGAGCGCCAGTATGGCCCCGAATGCGCCGCCCGCCGAGATGCCAAGCAAGTGAGGGTCTGCAAGCGGATTGCGTGTCACAGCCTGAAGGCTTGCCCCGACCACTGCCAAACCTGCACCGACAAAACAGGCGAGAATGGCCCTCGGAAGGCGGATATCCCACACAATGGCCTCGCGGCCTGCTGACCAGTCGATGGTCACGGTCTTTGGGGCAATCTTGTTGACCAAAATGCCCCAGACGGTTTCCAGAGGGACCGCGATGGCCCCGACGCTCACAGCAATCGACAAAGACCCCAAGAGGGCCACGACACCAAGGAAGCCCGTGATCCAAAGACCGCGAGATGACTTGCCGTGTGTTTGTGCCGTATGCTGTTTCATCGCCATACGGGATCACTCACCCCGAAAGGCGGCGGCAAGGGTTTTGACTGCCTCGATGTTACGCGGCCCTGGGGTTACTTCGACATATTCAAGCACCACGAACCGATCATTGCGCACCGCGTCGATGTCGGCAAAGGCGGGGTTGGACATCATGAACTCGCGCTTCTGGGCGGCTGTGACCTCGCCATAGTTCACAATCACGATGATCTCTGGGTTGCGTTCAACCACGGCTTCCCAGCCAACAGTCGCCCAGCTTTTGTCAAAATCGTTCATGATGTTTGTGCCGCCTGCGGCCTCGATCAGAGCATTGGGCATGGCGTAGCGGCCTGCGGTGAATGGCACGTCCTCGCCGCTGTCATAGACGAACACCCGTGGGGCCGTGTCCAATGCGGGCTGGTCCGCAAGGAATGTCACCAGTTCAGTTTGGTAGCCTTCGATCAAAGCCGTGGCACGGTCGGATACATCAAAGATCGTACCCAGATTGCGCAGGTCGTTATACATGTCGCCCATAGACGCTGCGTCTTTTTCACCGATGTGGATGCAGCTTTCAGTGAGTTCGTAAACTTGGATACCGAACGGTTCTAAGGTTTCTGGCGTCACCTCCCCGCCAACTTTCATACCGTAGTTCCAGCCAGCAAAGAAGAAATCGGCATCAGCCCCGATCAGCACTTCACGGGATGGATACTGCGACGACAGTTCGGGCAGTGCAGCCACGCCAGCGGTCATGCCTTCGTCCAGTTTGTTCCAACCTGAAATGCCTGTGTAGCCCACCATGCGGTCCGCAAGGCCCAGGACCAACATCATTTCGGTCAAATTCACATCATTGGATATGGCAGCTTGTGGCGGGGCGTCAAAGGTGACCTCACGGTCGCAGCTTTGCACTGTGGTTTGGGCCATAGCGGACCCGGCCATCAAAAGGGCAGCCAGAGTGGTAAGGTTGAGTTTCATGTGAAGTCTCCTTTTCAATTGGGAAGGGTGAAGGAAAAATGGGAGGCCCCGCTGGGGGCAAGGTGTTCACGCCGTGCATCGACGCGAAACGTGTTGGAAACGAGGGCGTTTGTCAGCAACGTCTGAGGTGGACCAAAGCCTTGTGAGTGCCCGTCTTTGAGGACCAGCACATCATCACAGACGCCAGCCGCCATGTTGAGGTCGTGCAGCGACACCACAATGGTTAGCCCAAGACTGCGGATCAGCGACACGACTTCAAGCTGGTGGCGCACATCAAGGTGGTTTGTCGGTTCATCAAGGATCAACACCTGCGGTTCTTGTGCCAAGGCCCGCGCCACCATGACACGCTGCCTTTCACCGCCCGACAATGTGCCAAAGTCACGGTGCGCCAAGGGGTGCAGGCTCAGGGTATCCAAGACGCGCTCAACAACTTTCTCGTCGCCCGCCCCCGATGCGGCAAAGCCTGACCGATGCGGTGTTCTGCCCAGCCGCACGATCTCTCGAACGGTCAATCCGAATGCCGAAGCCTGTTCCTGCAAGACTGCTGCGATCCGCCTGGCGGCGTCACGAGCCGACATCGACCAAATGTCTTGTCCGTCCACGCGAACGTGCCCTGTCTTGGGTTGTTGAAACCGATAGAGAAGCCGCAGCAAGGTAGATTTGCCCGCACCATTCGGCCCCACCACACCCAAAACCCTTTCCGCAGCAACGCTGAAAGTTGTGGGGTGCAGCACAGGTTGGCCCGATTTGGTCGGTGCCCAACTCACACCATTCACCTCAAGATCAGCGGCCATCATGATGCACGGACATCACTGGCTTGCAGGGCAATGATGTAAGAGGGCACACGTGCAAGCGTGGATTTACGTAGTTTGCCTGGACGATCTACCGAGGAACACCAACCGTCGTGTAAGTAGGCATATTGCTGTGCGAAGGTGACAAGATCGTTGATGTCCACTGTTGGGTCGACATCGCCGAACAGATAGGTTGCTTTGCGGCTGCCATGATAGGCGACCGTACAAGGCCGATCGCAGCCCGCCATGCAGGCCACACCCGATATTTCGAAATCTTCGGAGATCGTATCCCCTGCCGCTGCAATTGCGGCTCTTAGCTTTTCGATCAACTCAAATCCTGGGCGGCAGTCCGTGCCTTTATGCCTGCAGGATGTGCAGACGGTTATCTTGTGGTTTTGGTGCGTGGTCATATCGCCCTCCGCGAATATGCGGGGCGCAGGGCAGACATGTTTTAAAGCACGGGAATTTCCGTGTCGCCATCATGATCTCCTAACCAGACACCCCGTCTGGGTTGAGTTGCATTGACGGCACCTTTTGTTGCCGTTGATGGCAGGTCTCCTGACTCGCGGATCAGCGTTCGCCCGAACCTTCCCAAGCCCGACAGGCTCAGTGGTGTTCGTCGGGGTCACTCACCGCTCACAGTTGCGGGGGCAGTTACGGTTTCGGCGCTTAACAGCTCTTCCTTACCGTATTCCCTTTTCATCCCAGACGCATGTTCAGCGGCTGGAAACCATCTTCGATACCTTTGCGATATTCGTTGTCGAAGGTCAATCGAATCAACGTAGGCCGCGATAGAGAAGCCGCCATTTGTCGGTATCGCAGCATTGATCAAAGTGGGCTCTTTCGAGACCTTCGCTGCGCGATCCACGAATGGCTGGTCTGGCACAGGCCGTCTTTCGCTGCGCGGCGCACGAACTGGCAAAGCGCCGGACTTTGCTGCCATTGTATTAAGTTGGTACTGACAAGTAGTACCTCTTCCTCTAACCCTAGACAGGTCTCAACCTAGAGGACGCAGATGAACACCCCAAACGCACTATCTAAGTCTGAACTTGCCCGTCGCATCGCCGACATCTCAACGCTAGAGGGTGAGTTCTTGCTTCGCTCTGGGCAAATATCAAACCTCTATTTTGACAAATATCGGTTTGAGGGCGATCCATTGCTATTGAAACCGCTGGCGCAAGCAATGACTTCTCTATTGCCCTCAGACACGGAGATTTTAGCGGGGCTAGAATTGGGAGGAGTTCCTTTGGTAACAGCGATTTCGCTTGAAACTGGACTCCCAGCCGCGTTCGTCCGAAAGGCCGCGAAAACCTACGGAACCTGCCGCGCAATCGAAGGGCAAGATATAGCAGGGAGGAAGGTGACATTCATTGAAGATGTCATATCCACCGGGGGCGCTGTGGCAGATGCTCATCAGCTTGCAGTACTAGAAGGCGCGGACGTTCTTGCCGTTGTTTGTGCAATCTGGCGCGGCGACGGCGAACCAGCAATAGGTGGCATCCCTGAGCTTGCTGTTCATCCTGTATTTCGGCGAGCCGATTTGGAGAAATAGCGCAGCATTTTCTGTAGATTGATGGTGCACTCTGGGCTCGCAGTTAGATTTCGCCGCATGCTGGATGAATGACCGGTGTTGTCGGCGCGTGAGGCTTCATGGGTTTTCCGCCATCTGCCTCCACCGATATTCACCTGTGAGGACAATATGTGCCCATCCGAGGGGCGAGATATGTGAGAGAAGATATGCGGGTGTATCGAGCCCAGCCTTTTGTCGCGCGGCGACCGCAAAACCGAGTTGCTTGGTGTTCCAATAGATGATGATGGCGGTGAGCAGGTTCAGCCCTGCGATGCGGAAATGCTGGCCCTCAGTTGTACGGTCGCGGATTTCGCCTTGCCGACCGATCCGCAGCGCGTTCTTCAGGGCATGATGTGCTTCCCCTTTGTTGAGGCCAATCTGTGCCCGGCGCTGCATATCGGTATCGAGTAGCCAATCAATGATAAACAGCGTCCGCTCGATACGTCCTATTTCGCGAAGGGCAATGGCCAGATCATGTTGCCGTGGCCGTGCTGCCAGTTTCTTCAGAAGCTGGCTAGGTTGCATTCTCTCGGAGAGCATCGTCGCGATGCAGCGCAACACATCCGGCCAGTTGGCGATAATCGTGCTTTCGCGAACGCGGTCACCAACCAGACCTTTTAGTTCGTTCGGGACCCCATGACGATCAAAGACATGCAGCCGCTTTGAAGGCAAGTCCTTGATGCGCGGGATGAACCGGTAGCCGAGCAACGAAGTCGCTGCAAAGACGAGGTCTGTGAAGCCGCCCGTATCTGCGTACTGTTCTTTGATCCGTTTGCCGCTGGGGTTCATCAGCAAACCGTCCAGAATGTACGGTGCCTCGTTCACTGTAGCTGGGATCACCTGTGTGGCGAAGGGGCCATATTGATCTGATACATGGGTATAGGCTTTCAGGCCGGGCTCATGGCCGTACTTCGCATTGATCAGATTCATCGCCTCGCCCTGGCGTGTGGTGCGAAAGAACTGACCGTCACTGGAAGCGGTTTCACCAGCACCCCAGTATTTTGCCATTGGCAACCACGCCTGCGCCTCGATCACCATAGCCAGTGCCCGATTGATGGCCTCACTTTCCACGTGCCAGTTTGAGAGCCGGGCCAATTGCGTAAAATTATGGGTACTGCTTGCCCCGGCCATTTTGCTCAGACCCAGATTCAGACCTTCAGCCAGAATGACGTTCAACAATCCAAGCCTGTCTTTACATGGTGCTCCAGTGCGCAGATGTGCAAATGCGTCGGTGAACCCTGTCTGATTGGCTACGTCCATGAGAATGTCTGTGATCCGCGCTTCTGGCAGACGGCGATAAAGATCGAGTATGAGGTTGTCGGCTTCAGCGGGAACGTCAGCTTCAAGGCGTTCGACGCGCAATCGCTCATCCTCGATGATCCCGCTTGGGAGGGCGCCGTTCCTGACTGCCTTGGCAAGCCTGTGCAGCCCGTCTTCCAGCCGTTGTTTTCGATCTGCAAGCCAGACTTCCGGCTCCAATGGCATCGACAATCCCATAGTCTGCGCGGCCTCGACCGGAACCAGAGCCTGTTTCAGGTCGCTGTAGCGGCGAGAATGAGCAAGCCAGACATCACCGGATCTGAAGGCCTCACGCAGATGGAACAGCACCGCGACAACCCAGAGACGGTCCCGGTTTGTTTCCGGGTCGCGGAGATGCCCTTGCCATTTTGATCGGGGCTGAAGAAATGGCGCAGAGCGGTTTGGTATATCCTGCCTATCGCGGATCACATCGGCCGCGGCAAGCAAAGGCTGAGCCACACTGGCCCCTGTGATGTCCAATGTAGCCAGCATTCGGGGGGCATAGAGCTTGAACCGATGATACCCCTGCTCGACATAGGCCAGTGCATCCGCCTTGACGGTCTTACTGAGTGACCCTGCTGTTGCAACGAGGTTTTCCAGAGCATCCCAGCCACAAGAAGCATCCACGGCACCGGCGACAGCCACCTCATCTCCCTTGGCGATCAATAATGTCGTGCCCAAAGTCTCAAACCCGGCCAGGGTCGCCGCGATCTCCGATTGCGCCGCGGTAACACGGGCATCGCAAACCCTCTTTGCCTCCCGCCAGATTGAGCCAACGATCCGGTCATGTGTTTCGACAACGGTATCTGCGATGGCGGCTGCCCATTCCACGACGCAGGCGGCAAGGATGGCCAGTCGTCGATCACTGGTGATGTCGCGCAATCCATCTGTGAAGTAACGTTCGCCCTGGCGGCGAAGGCGTGCGACCCGATGTGCGGGAATGTCGTCCAGGATTGTTGGCGACAACGCGATCCCCTGCAGGAATTCCAGCCGGTCGAGCTGGCGGTTGATATCGGCAGAGTTCTTGCCCACTTCAAACTGCCGCAACCAAATAAAGCAGCTGATCCGGCTATCAGCGTCTTCACTGAGCAAACCGCTAAGTTTGGCTTTCATTTCGGGGTCGAGACGTGCCGCAATGCGAGCCTCGATCCGTTGTTCGGCCGCAACCAATGCATCCGCACAGTATCGTTCTATGACCGACAGGCCGGGCAGGACAATCTGTCGTCCGCGGCATTCCTCCACAAACCCGCGAACCAAACCCTCACTCGATTGAGCCGCCTCGGCTTGCTGGTCCAACCACCTCTGCATTTTCTTGGCATGTTTACCGGCAAACATCTTGTAACCGTACATCTTACGCAGTGAGCCGAGATGTTCTCGTCGTGTCTTCTCACGGGCGGCATATTGCAACAGGTCATCTGGTTTCAGTCCAATTTGAGCGGCTATGAACCGGGACACAGGTTCCGGTATGACTTCGCCAGCTTTCAGCAAGCGTCCCGGATATCGGAAAGCGCAGAGTTGCAGCGCAAAGCCGATCTGGTTCTCTGGCCGCCGCCGTGTGCGTATATGTTCAATGTCCTCATCATCCAGAGTGTAATGCCGCAGCAACGCCATCTCGTCTGTAGGGAGATCAAAAAGTGCAGCGCGTTGTCGCGCGGTCAGAACCGCTCGGTGTGCCATCAGATTGTTCTTTCGTTGGGAGGTGTGGTCTTTGAAAGTATACATATTGAGACATCAGGCTTGCCATGTCTTTTTCAATGTCTCAATATGGCTGTCGCATGAACCCTTAATTTATATGAGACCCAATGGCCAAAGTCGGATATGCCCGCGTCAGCTCAGTCGGACAATCTCTGGACGTGCAGCGTGAAAAACTGAGCAACTGTGACAAACTGTTCGAGGAAAAGCGCAGCGGCACCACCGATGCCCGCCCTCAGCTCAAGCAATGTCTGAATTATGTCCGTGAAGGCGACCAGCTGATTGTAACTCGCATCGACCGACTGGCCCGATCCACATTGCATCTATGCCAGGTCGCTGAGATGCTGCGCGAGAAAGGCGTGGATCTTGTTGTCCTCGACCAAAACATCGACACATCCGATGCAACTGGTCGTCTGTTGTTCAACATGCTGGGTGCTATTGGCCAATTCGAGACTGAGATCCGGGCCGAGCGGCAAATGGACGGAATCAAAAAGGCAAAAGATCGCGGCGTTCAGTTCGGCAAACGGCCTGCGCTAACCAATGAACAGATCGCAGAGCTCCGCGAAAAACGCGCTCAAGGTAAGCTGATCAAAGACCTCATGGCTGAATACAGCCTCTCTAAGGCAACCATCTACCGATATCTCACCGAAAACGCGGCCTAAGCTCGAGTACAGAAGCCCAATCCGGGCTTAACGCCCTATTCTGCACTCAGCCGGACTCGACCCC
>JBPOEY010000002.1:0-855359 GCA_051251645.1 Litorimonas sp.
GTCTTACCATGGTCAACGTGACCAATCGTGCCGATGTTAGCGTGTGGCTTATTACGCTCGAACTTTTCCTTGCCCATGAGAGGCTCCTCTTACTCTAAAACTTTAAATGACCGGAGGCGGAGTTACGCGCCGCCCTGCTTAGAAATGACTTCATCCATCACAGCTTGTGGTGTGGCTGCATAGTGATCGAAGGTCATCGTGAACTGCGCGCGACCTTGTGACTTAGACCGCAAATCGTTGACGTAACCGAACATGTTGGCCAGCGGCACCATCGCATTGATGACGTTCGCATTACCGCGCATTTCCGTGCCTTCGATCATCCCACGACGAGAGTTCAGATCGCCAATCACGTCGCCCATATACTCATCGGGCGTGACGACTTCGACCTTCATGATCGGCTCCAGCAATTTGACTTTGCCTTCGGTTTTGATCTGACGGAACGCTGCACGTGCCGCAATTTCAAACGCCATCACAGAGGAGTCAACATCGTGGTAAGCCCCATCATAGAGCTCAGCTTTAAAATCGATGACCGGGAAGCCCGCCAGAAGACCGGTTTCGGCCATCGTGCGGATACCCTTCTCAACACCCGGGATATATTCGCGAGGAACATTACCACCGACAATTGAGTTCTCAAAGATGATGCCTGAACCTGGCTCCAAAGGTTGGAACTTGATCTTCACGCGACCGAACTGACCTGAACCACCGGACTGTTTCTTGTGCGTGTAATCAATGTCAACGTCATGCGCGAGCGCTTCACGGTAGGCCACTTGTGGCTGACCGATATTCGCTTCAACGCCAAACTCACGACGCAAACGATCCACCAAGATATCGAGGTGTAATTCGCCCATACCCGCCATGATCGTTTGACCGGATTCGTGGTCGGTCGAGACGCGGAAAGACGGATCTTCAGCGGCCAAGCGTTGCAGGCCAAGGCCCAACTTTTCTTGGTCAGTCTTCGTCTTAGGCTCAACAGCGATTTCAATCACCGGCTCTGGGAATTCCATACGCTCTAGAATGACGGGCTGCTGCAGATCGCATAATGTATCGCCTGTTGTGGTGCCCTTGAGGCCCGCAACCGCAATAATATCGCCCGCAAACGCTTCTTGAATGTCTTCACGATCATTCGAGTGCATCATCATCATCCGACCGACGCGCTCTTTACGCTCTTTGACGGAGTTAAGCAGGGTCGTGCCCGTTTCGAGCTTACCTGAATAGATGCGGCAGAACGTCAGCGTGCCGACAAATTTGTCGTTCATGATCTTGAACGCGAGCATGGAGAGCGGCTCATCATCAGACGATGGGCGCGCAACTTCTTCGCCGGTTTTGGCATCAATGCCTTTGATCGCTTTAATGTCGAGCGGGCTCGGTAGGTAAGACACGACGCCGTCGAGCAAGGGCTGAACGCCTTTGTTCTTAAACGCTGTCCCACAGAAGACGGGAACCACTTTGTTGGCAATCGTCGCCGCACGGACGAGACGCTGAATGGTCGCGACGTCGGGCATTTCGCCTTCGAAGTATTTTTCCATGACCGCATCATCCATCTCAGCCACAGCTTCGATGAGCGCCGTCCGGTATTCTTCAACCTTTTCGACCATGTCTTCTGGAACAGGCACTGTTTCATAAGACGCGCCGAGGTCAGCTTCCGCTTCCCAGATGTAGGCCACGTTTTTGACGAGATCGACCACGCCTTTGAACTGGTCCTCAGAGCCAATCGGCAGCTGCATTTCCAGCGCATTGCCGCCCAAGCGGTCTTTCACAGACTGTACGGAATCGTAGAAGCTCGCGCCGATCTTATCCATCTTATTGATAAAGATCATACGCGGGACTTGGTACTTGTCAGCCTGACGCCAGACAGTTTCTGTCTGCGGTTCAACACCGGCGTTGGCATCCAATAGCGCAACCGCGCCGTCGAGCACGCGCAAGGAGCGTTCAACTTCAATGGTGAAGTCAACGTGTCCAGGCGTATCAATGATGTTCAGACGCTTATTGTCCCAAAAACACGTCGTCGCAGCGGACGTAATCGTAATCCCGCGCTCTTGCTCTTGTTCCATCCAATCCATTGTGGCCGCGCCATCATGAACTTCGGCAATTTTGTGGTTCTTACCCGTATAGTACAGGATCCGCTCGGTGCAGGTTGTTTTACCCGCATCAATGTGGGCCATGATACCGAAGTTACGGTAGTCCTTCAGTTCGTAATCGCGTGCCATCTCAGGCTCCAGTAATCAAAATGAATGAGGGAGATGGATCGAATGACCCACCCCACCAAAATAGGTCGCCTGTTACCAGCGGTAGTGTGAGAACGCGCGGTTAGCTTCCGCCATCCGGTGCGTATCTTCGCGTTTTTTCACGGCTGTGCCGCGATTGTTTGACGCGTCGAGCAATTCACCCGCGAGACGTTCGCGCATGGTGTTCTCATTGCGGTTCCGCGATGCGGTCACGAGCCAACGAATGGCCAGTGCCTGGCGACGCTCAACACGAACCTCAACAGGAACCTGATAGGTGGCACCACCGACGCGGCGCGAACGCACTTCGACGGAGGGTTTAATGTTTTCCAGCGCATCGTGGAAGACACGGATCGGCTCTGTCTTCGCTTTGTCTTCGACGATTTCCATCGCCCCATAGACAATGTTTTCGGCAGTGGATTTTTTACCATCAAGCATGATGGCGTTCATAAACTTAGTCAGCACGATATCGCCATATTTGGCGTCCGGCAGGACTTCGCGTTTTTCGGCTCTGTGACGACGGGACATGTTTCTCTACCCTCTACTTCGGACGCTTCGCGCCGTATTTCGAACGACGCTGACGGCGATCTTTCACGCCTTGTGTATCCAGAACACCACGCAGAACGTGATAACGCACACCCGGCAAATCTTTTACCCGACCGCCGCGGATCAGAACAACGGAGTGTTCTTGCAAATTGTGACCTTCACCCGGGATGTAGGACAAAACCTCAAACCCGTTGGTCAGGCGAACTTTCGCCACTTTCCGCAAAGCCGAGTTGGGCTTCTTTGGCGTTGTTGTATAGACGCGCGTACACACGCCACGTTTTTGCGGACACGCTTCCAATGCCGGAACCTTGTTGCGCTTGCGCTTATCTTTCCGCGGTTTGCGGATGAGCTGCTGAATTGTTGGCATTAAGCCGTCCTTGTTTTCTCTGCGCGGGAAAAGCCGCGACTCACGTTCATATTTATACCGCGCCGGATAAGCGGCGCTCTGCCTCACATTCCTTTGCGAAAAAGCCCGTAAAGGTCCTGCACAAAGTGCAGACAACCAACCCTTCCACTTTAGAAGAATCGGAGCCTGCTGAAATTAAACCAACCTCGCAGCGCTAACCACTCAGCCAATTTGTGTTCTTTTTTGTCTCGGTCGAGGTTTCTACGGGAACCCGCAGACAGCACGCCCACTGACGAAGCGGGCATATAGGCAGGGCTTTTTGCCCCGTCAACCTGCGAATGCGGCCACGCCCTGACTCTCTGTCTTGGTATGAGAGCGATTGACAGCCTGGCGATCTAAGGTTTTGCGCCCGCTTCGACCGCTTCCATCACACGCAATAGGTTGCCACCCCAGATTTTACCGATCTCGGCTTCGTTATAGCCGCGCTTGACCAATTCTGCTGTCACAGCCTCGGTCTCGGATGCATCTTGCCAGCCATCAACACCGCCACCGCCGTCAAAGTCAGAGGCGATTCCGACATGATCGATACCGGCGATCTTCACCGCATAATCAATGTGATCAACAAAATCAGAGACATTCGCTTCGGGCGCCATGCCCGTGATAACCGCGCGTCGCTTCATATAGGCATCGCGCGTGGCTTGGTCCCAACCATTCCGGTCGCCAAATTCGGCATCCAGTTCGTCACGCGCCGCCTGTTGCTCCGCCGTTGGCAGCTTCACATACGCGCCGAGCGCGACCATTTGCGCCACGCCGTTAACGTCACGGATTTTGCGGAGCTGCTCATCATCCAGATTGCGCGCTGTGTCTGCGACCGCTTTCACGCCGCTATGCGAGGCAATGATCGGCGTGCGGGACAGGTCCGCCGCCTGCATCATCGTCAATTTCCCCGTGTGAGAGACATCAACCATGATCCCAAGATCATTGAGCCGACCGACAAGCTCCTCCCCCAGCGGAGACAGACCGCCCCATGTACCAACGCCGCCGTCCCGCTCTGGATGCGGATTGGAGCTATCGCCGAATTGGTTGTTCCCAAAATGAGTGATGCCGACATAACGCACGCCGTGATCGGCCCAATGATCCAGCGTCGATAGGTCTGGCCCCAACGGGAACGCATTTTCCATACCGATCAAGACCGCATGTTTCCCGTCGGCGACGATTCGGCGAACATCATCAGCCGTCAGCGCCAGCTCGAAATGATCAGAATGCATTTTTGTCAACGCTTCAATCGCTGTCACCCGCGTGCGCGCAATATCAAGCGCGGCGGCGTAGCCCGCCTCTGTCATCTCACCTTGGGGCGTATAGACAATCCAAAAACCGCTATCGAGTTTCCCGGCTGCGAGCTTGGGTAGATCGACTTGGAGCTCCGTCTGTGACGTCGGATCGATCTCGGTCATGTAAGTCAGCGGAATATCGATATGCGTATCAACGATCAGCGTCCGGTCATGGACGTCTGAGACATTCAAAACCTCCGGAGCCGTCGCGCAGGCGGCCGTGAGGCAGGCAGAGGAAATGATGAGGGCTTTTCGAAATGAAGCGGGGCGAAGTGTCATGAGCGAGGGTCCTTTTGCGCTTTCTTTACCCTGTTGTCGCACGGTCACCCCGTGACTTCCATCCCCAACATTCCCGCTGACGATGTGCGCGCCACTTTTTTGGGGCATTTGGCAGGCGAACGTCGCCTGTCGCCCAAAACGGTCGAGGCCTATGGCCGCGATATACGGGACTTTCAGAGCTTCCTGTCGCGCCACCTCGGCGAGCCAGCCGGGCTTCGCGCCCTCGCCACACTCGCCCCAACGGATTTCCGTGCCTATCTGGCGCATCGGCGCGGCGGCGGACTCGGCTCAGCCTCCGTCCAACGCCTGCTGTCTGCGCTAAGAACCTTTTACCGCTATCTCGAACGGCGCTGGGATGTCGCGAATAGCGCCATCGCCTTGATCAAAGGTCCGCGCGCAAAACGACCCGTGCCCAAGGCGTTGTCGATTGAGGGGGCGAAGGACCTTGTCCAAGCGGGCGCACACACGGATGATTGGATACAGGCCCGCAATAGTGCCGTGCTCTGCCTCGCTTACGGCGCAGGCCTTCGCATCAGCGAAGCGCTCAGCCTGACGACAGACGCGCTGCCGCTTCGCGACACCATCATGATTGTGGGCAAAGGTGGCAAGTCCAGGCTCGTCCCGCTCCTGCCCGCCGTGCGGGACGCGGTCGCGCATTATGTCGCCCTCTGCCCGCATCCGCTTGAGCCTGACACACCGCTGTTTCGCGGCGCACGCGGCGGCGCACTCGGCCCGCGCACTGTGCAAGGTGAAGTGCAGAGATTACGCGGAGCGCTGGGCCTACCCGAAACCGCAACACCGCACGCGCTGCGCCACAGTTTCGCGACGCACCTCCTCGCCGGTGGCGGCGATCTGCGGACCATCCAACAACTGCTCGGCCACGCCAGCCTCTCGACCACGCAGCGTTATACGGATGTCGATGCCGAACGGCTGCGCGCCGTGCATGCGGCGGCCCATCCACGGGCGAGACGACGCTAGAGCGTGCAAAGCGTAAGGACGCGGCGAGCCTAAAGCGCCGCCTCCAATGCCTCGAACCGTTTGAGAAAGACCGCTTCCGCTGCAACGACAGGATAAGGATCAATCGTAACCTGCACGCCTTTCGGCGGCGGAATAAACAGCTGATCCGCCTCCTCCACGGTGAAGCCTGCGATTTGCGTCGCCTCAAACCACGCGCAAATCACGTCGCAGCGTTTAATCCGCTTTTTCAGGCGGGGGGGCGTTTTCGCGGGCAAGCCGAAGCGTTGATTAACCGCCTCGTCTAGACGCTGTTCAAACGCTTTATAATCATAACCGAGCGCCGCTTTAAACGGGCTGATCATATCACCGATCACATATTCTGCCGCATCATGCAGCAACGCCGTCATCCGCTCAGACGCGCTTGCCGACGGGTAAAGCTGCGCGAACAAATCTTCGACCACCACACTATGTTCCGCCACGGAAAAGGCATGATCCCCCGACGTTTGCCCATTCCACCGCGCCACCCGCGCGAGGCCGCGCGCGATATCCTCGATTTCAATATCGAGCGGGCTCGGGTCGAGCAAATCGAGGCGGCGACCGGAGAGCATACGCTGCCAGGCGCGAGGCGGTGTGGGGGAGGAGGACATGGGGACGAAGGTAGCGGGTTTAGGGTGGGTTGGGAATGGTGGAGAGAGACAACTAGACCGATTTATATTGTCTCGATCATCCCCAAAGCGGACGTTAGCCTACGGTAAGTTATGAATGTGAGAACCTCGTTTCTAGTGAGCTCGTTCCGCCACAATTTTCATCACGTCAGCTTTTCGATTGAAATGTGACATCAAATAGCATTGAGGCAATTTTTATTGCGATTGTATGAATTTTCGCCCGCTCTATCTCTGAGAACAGAACTTCATAATCGTCGAGTGCAATAGATCGCATCGCCCAATTTGGGTAAGCGCGGACCGGAGAAACATCAGAGACTTCAGGATGAATGTTTGTGTGCCGACTATCCTCCGTTATGCTCCGCCTAACAGCCGTGATATTTTCACGCTCACCTTCCAGTAATTGCATAACTGCGACCCCGTTCGTTATCATAAACCCAGTCAGGCCTATTTCTTCATTCTTACTCGCGAAACCTCCTACAAGCTTGTCGATATAGGCGGGGGTCTTCGGGGATGTAAATTCTGAGGTGTATAGCCAGGTCAATATTTCGGTCACACTCTGTTTTATCCCGCATTAAAGAGGCTCTAGCCTACCCCCTGTTACCTACCCGTGCGCGTCGGTTTGTAAACTAAGTTAAGACTAAAAGAGACAATATAAGCTCTCGCAGTGACTCCCGTGTCAAGAGAATTTAGGCTAAGCTCAAAGCGCTTTGTTAAGAATACTCTGATCTTTTTTGCTGGTATCCGTTCGCTCACCCAAAAACTCACCTATACCCCAGAGTGCTTCAATCTCCTGCGAGAGAGCTTTCAAAATAATTAGAACGGGAATTGCAAGCAACATACCCATAAAAGACCACATCCAGGCCCCGATCGCGACCGAAAGAAAGACGACCACAGCATTCAACCTCAATCGCTTCCCGACCATAAGCGGTGTCACGACCTGACCCTCTATAGCGGTGAGCGCAAAATAGACAAAAGCCGGAATGAAGGCGGCAAAAATTGTGCTCGAACCCAGAACAGCGATCAAAAATGTCAAAGTGACTCCAACAATGGCTCCCACAAACGGGATGTAGTTTAGAAAAAATGCGGCAAGACCGAACAGGATGGGGTCCGGCATTCCGAGCGCCCACATAGCCAAACCAATAGCCACTCCGAGTCCTGCGTTAATGAGGGTGATCGTAATGAAATAAGAGGACACATCCTCTTCAATGGATTTCACGAGCAAAACGGCTCTCTTTTTATCTTTTATCGTCGGCATGACCTGCACTAGTTTTTCATAGAACAAATCACCTGACGAGATCAGGAACATCATCAATGCTAAGGTGAACCCTATTTGCCCAAGAACGCGAGGCGTCGTCTCAGCAATAGAAGATAAAATACCGTCTTCTCGAATGACAACCTCTGCAGGTCCCTCAATATCTGAGCTTTTCGTGATATCATCGATCTGCTCGGTCGCGTCCAGCACCGGGTCCATCATGCCGGATAAAGACTCAATTTTCTCAATCGCGTCAGGCAAAAGACTAGGTAGGCTGCCCAATCTATTTTTCACCGGGCCTGATAGCGAGTAGGCGCTCAGAACGAGTGTGATTATCAAACTCAGCAGAATAAGTGCGGCAGCGGCACCAGGTCTGATGCCAAGTTTCCCAAGCAAACGTCGGATAGGGCTAAAGATTAAGGCAAGTAATATAGCGGATAGAACAGGGATGAAAAAGGTCTGTGCGATGGTGAGGACCGCAAGCGCCATGAACCAAAAAATCCCGACCATTGACCAATTCGAAAACACCAAATCTTTTACAGATTTTTTCTGTTCTGAAATAGCTGGAGCTCTATTTTCCTTATCCACGGGCGCTTCTCTTCTGTTGAAGGTATAAAAAAACCCGCCGATTATAGCGGGGTTTTTTATATTTCTTTTCGAAATTTACTCTACAGCGTCTTTTGCGTCGCCGACCGCATTCTGCGCGTCGCCTTTAACCTGTTGGGCTTTGCCCTCAAGTTCCATTTTTTTGTTATCGAGCGCGTCACCCGTTTCTTCTTTAATTTTTCCGCCAACTTTATTCGCGGCGCCTTTAATATGTTCGCTTTCCATCAGAGAGCTCCTTGTATGTGAAACATGTGAAGGACAAACGGGTCGGCTTGGAGAAGGTTCCGACTGCAGGAGCGTAAGTGGTGTCATTTGATGATAGGCACCTTCGAGGACAGCTACGTCCGCTAAACCCCCTAAGCGGACAACGCAAATCGATCACTAGTCTTCTCGTTAGACCTTCCCAGAATTAACGCCACAGTTTGAAATAGACGCATCCACCCTCAACCCCCACCAAAAACCCAACCCACACTACAATCGACATAACCTCATCCACCCCTACCTATTCCCATGCCAGTTTACGCTCACCCGCTTCGGACACGAGAGAGGCATTTCTCTTACGGCTAGCGGGGGTTTGGTGGGCTGGACGGCGGGCGAGGTAATGCGGCGCACGCGGTTCCACCCGGCGAAGCGATTGATGATGGATTGGGCTATGTGAAACGGAGCGGTGAAAGCCGATTTGTTGGACGCGGACCCGATCTATCGGTTGATAGGACCGGACCGAAAGTCCGTCATCCTGTCTCACCGTCCCGGAGGTGACGAAGGTCTGCCGGATTTATCGGGGTTTCGTTTGGGTGCGTCCACCGAGCGCGCGGGCTCTGCTCTGTGTAAATCGGTTTCTTATTGTTCTACCCGTCACAGGGTAGCGCCCGCGCTCGTGTCACTTTCACGAAACGCTGTTTGCCGCGACCTTCGATGTCCGGTTAGCGTGGGCGTGTGTCTTGAGAATGAGCCGTTCGCGGCGCTCCGGTTCCTTGCTTTTTGATCCCCCGGATCAAAAAGCTGCGTCAGGATCAAAACGCTTCGTTCTCAGGCAGGAATATCTCGCGTTTGCCGCCACTGCGGGCTTCGCTGATCATGCCTTCTTGTTCCATCCGGTCGATCAGGTCGGCCGCGCGGTTATAGCCGATCGAAAGGCGACGCTGAATATAGCTGGTTGAGGCTTTGCGGTCATTGGCGACGATGGCGACCGCTTGGTCAAATAAAGAGCCCCCATCAGAACCGCCGCCTGCCATATTAGGATCGCTAGGGGCCTCTTCGTCGCGGTCTTCTGTGACGGCATCGAGGTAAGCGGGTGAGCCTTGCGCGCGGACGAAATTAGCGATGCGCTCGACTTCTGAATCAGAGACGAACGGGCCGTGATACCGCTTGGGGCCACTGGTCGAGAGGAACAACATATCGCCTTTGCCAAGCAATTGCTCGCCGCCCATTTCGCCGAGGATCACCCGGCTATCGATTTTGGAGCCGACGCGGAAGCAAACTTTGGTCGGGAAGTTGGATTTGATTGTGCCCGTGATGACGTCCGTCGAGGGACGCTGCGTCGCGACAATGAGGTGGATACCCGCGGCCCGCGCCATTTGCGCGAGGCGCTGGATCGAACCTTCAATGTCTTTCTTGGCGACCATCATCAGGTCCGCCATCTCGTCAATAATGACAACAATATAAGGCATGGCCTCGAACTCAAATTCTTGTGTTTCAAAAACAGGCTCGCCGGTTTCATGGTCAAATCCGGTCTGAACGGTTTTGGACAGCATTTCGCCCGACGCTTTGGACTCCGCCACTTTTTGATTGAACGCTTCCATGCCGCGCACATTGACCTGGCTCATTTTGCGGTAGCGGTCTTCCATTTCCCGCACGGCCCATTTGAGCGCAACCACAGCTTTTCCGGGCTCTGTCACGACAGGCGCAAGCAAATGCGGGGCGCCGTCATAGACCGACAGCTCCAGCATTTTTGGATCGATCATGATGAACTTGCACTCATCCGGCGTCAGCTTGGACATCAGCGACAGGATCATGGCGTTAACCGCAACGGATTTACCGGACCCCGTCGTGCCCGCGACAAGCATGTGCGGCATCGCGGCCAAATCGGTGACGAACGGAATGCCGCCAATATCTTCGCCCATAATCAGCGGCAAACGCGCGTCCGAATTTTGGAACTCATCGCTCTCCAGCATTTCACGCAGCCAGACGGTTTCGCGCTTGCGGTTGGGCATTTCGACGCCGAGCAAATTGCGCCCTGGGACCACGGCAATCCGCGCCGATTGCGCCGACATATTACGGGCAATGTCAGAGGCCAAGTTTATGACGCGAGACGACTTTACGCCGGGCGCAGGCTCAAACTCAAACATGGTGACAACGGGACCGGGGCGCACATCGCCCATTTCCCCTTCGACACCGTAATCGCCCATGACACGGTGCAGCTGATCGCTCTGACGGGCGAGCATGGCATCATCACGAATCGTGCTGCGCGGCGGCGGGGCGGTCAGCAGATCTGGCGGGGGCAAAACAAATCCGGTAGCGTCCGAGAAATCAAATTCAGGCTGTCCGCGTTTCGGGCTCGCGACTTTGCGCGCCGCCGTTTTAGGTTTCACCTTGGGCGCGGGCTTCGGTGCGGGTGTGATTATTTTAGGTTTTACCGCAGCGACGGGCGGCTCTGGCTGCGCTGTAGAAGACGGCGCGTCAGGAATAGAGCGAATACCGACGTCACCTGTTTCGATCTCAGCGGCATAATTACGGCGAAAAATCCGAACCAACCCCGCCGCGAGTGTATCAACGGCGACACGAATATACGCCCAGACGAGACCCGCCGCGTCGACAATATCAACGACATCCCGGCGCACGATCCCCAGATGGCGGGCCAAACACGCGCCAAATCCGACGAATGTGATCAAGGCGACAATACCGCCCGACAGTGGAATATTAAAATGATCCAGCCAATCCTTGAGCCCCAAATGCATGAGGTCGCCAAACCAGCCGCCCAAACCCGACGCCATCGGCCAATTTTGTGGGATCGGAAACGCCGATAAGGTCGCGGCGCCTAGCAAGACGGCGCCTGTGAAGATCAAGGCGCGACCCGCCCGATCACCTTTGGTTTGCACAAGCCCTGTTTGGCGTATCAAGCGTCGCAATCCGGAATAAACGATCAAGGCGCTCGCCAGCAGACCGCCGAGGCCCGATGTCTGCATCGAAATATTGGCGATCCATGCGCCGGGACGACCAAGCCAATTGGCCAATCCTCCAACCCCTGCCGTATCCATCGTGCCATCAAACGGCGAGTAACTGACTTGCGCCAGTAGCAACATTGCGCCGAGACCGATCATTGCCATCGCGCTGGCGGCACGCTTCCAAGCGCTCGCTTGTTCCTGCGTTACCGCATCCATCATCGCCTGAATCGCTTCGGGCGAATATTCTTCATAAGGGGCGGTGGCGGCTGGCGGCGGGCTCATTTGGGGTCCGAAAGCAGTGAAACGGGTTAATGAAGTGTGACGCAGAGGCGTAAAGGCGGGGTTAAAACGTGATACCCAGCTGTGGACGAAATACCGTCTTTCAAAGCGTGCCCTGCAGGATTATGAGCGACCCTATGAGTGAACACACACACATCGCCGTCATCGGTGCAGGCTTATCCGGCCTATTGGCAGCCCTGACCTTTGCAGATCAGCCGCATGGACCGGGATGCGATGTTACGCTGATTGATGCGGGCCAGATCGACAGAGTCCCAAAAGATGGTCGCGTCACAGCTCTCACACCGTCAGCCATGCGAATGTTGGCGCGGCTCGGCATTGACGCCCCGTTCGCCACACCGGTTACGGGCATGCGCGTTGGCGAAGGGCCGGCTGACACGCCGTGGCAATTTGAGCTGCCGGACCGCGGCGACGAACCGCTCGCCTATAATGTCGAAAACGAAGCCTTGCGCGCCGCTCTGCTGCATCGCCTCAAGGACAGCACCGTGACTCTACGCAGTGAGGTTCGGGTCGACGCGCTGGAACAGGACAGTTTGGCCACGCTGTCTCTGAGTGATGGTACGCAACTGACGGCTGCCTTAGTGGTGGCTGCGGATGGGCGGAACAGTGCTTTGCGTCGCATGGCGGGGCTATCCGTGACAACTCACGACTTTAAGCAGCACGCCTTGGTAACGACAATTATTCATGCGGAACCGCATGACGGCATTGCCTTACAACGGTTTCAAGCCGTGGGCGCGGTGGCCTCGCTCCCACTTGCCACGACGAAATCGGGCCATCGCTCACAAATCGTTTGGTCAGACCGAATAGAGGCCATTGAGGCGGCACGGTCCCTCCCCGAGGACGCGCTTACCGCGCTTATTGATGACCGGCTTTGGCATGCCTTAGGAGTCACCGGCTTAGACGCGCCCGTTCAAAGCTACCCCCTCATCGCGCGACGCAGCGAAGCCTTGTCTCGCGGTCGGATCGCCTTGATTGGCGATGCCGCGCGGATCATACATCCTCTCGCAGGACAGGGGTTGAACTTGGGCATTCGCGATATCGCGGCCTTAGCCCAAACAATTGGTGACGCCGTGGCGACGGGCCAAGACATCGGCACAGCTGGGTTAATCGGCTATGATCGTTGGCGACAGACGGATGAAATAAGCTTAGGCACAATCACGACGGCTTTGTCGGCTGCGCCATCTCGCGGACCCTTAGCCATTTTTGGCCATGCACGCCGGGCCGCCTTCGCCGCCGTTGATGACCTGCCCTCACTTCATGCCGTCATTCGGCGGGAAGCCGCCGGGGAAATAGGCGACAGACCCGCGCTACTGCGTTAAATTAAAACGGACATGATAATTAACAAAATAGGCCGCAACCATCTTTGTCGGTGGCGCGTAACATCCTCAGCAAGCATTCATGTTTGCGAGCCTAATGACTCGCTTTAATTTCAGCGCATACATTACCAAATATCGGACCCGGACAATGCGCCCCGTTTCGGTTCCGATGCTCCGTCCTTGCTTCGGCAGGGACGGAGCGCTTTTCACGTCGAAATTTTCACCCCGCTATTGCCAACTTCCAGCCATTGCGCCCGCTCGCCAAAATCCGTGAAAAGTGCGCGGTCTGTTCCTGTCATGAAGACTTGCAACCCCAAATCGATCAATTCATCCGCCAACGCCTTACGCCGCTCCGCATCCAAATGCGCCGCAACTTCATCAAGCAGTAAAACCGGTGAGCGCGTCACCTGTGCCCGAGCATGCGCCAAGATAAGCCCGATCAGTAACGCCTTTTGTTCGCCCGTTGAGCAGAGCTCCGCCGGCATTGACTTCCGTTGATGAAACACTTTGATTTCAGAGCGGTGCGGTCCCGTTAACGAGCGCCCAGCACGACGATCAATCGGACGCACTTCAGCCAAGCGTTCGCGAAAATCGCTTTCCGCATCATCCAAGAAGACGCCATCAATGAGGAGCGCCTCAACCGTGCCCTCAATCGCAATCTCGGCTTGCGGAAAAGCGGACGCACCGCGTTCCGCAATCGCTTCACGCAAACGCTCAATCGTATCGACACGGGATTTGGCGATTTTTGCGCCGCACGCGGCCATATCTGCTTCCAGCGCATCGTACCATGAGGCGTCGGAAATTCCGTCAGAGAGCAGCCGGTTGCGTTCCGCCCGCGCCTTTTCATAGCGTAAGCTGGACACGCCATGCGACGGATCGAAGGCGAGCGCGAGACGGTCCAGAAACTTGCGACGATCGCCCTCTGGTCCCGTAAACAAGCGGTCCTGAGCCGGGGTCAACCATTGCACCGTCAATAATTCCGCCAATTGCGCGGCGGTTGCATTGGTTCGGTTGATGCGGACTACACGGCGGCGTGGACTATCGGGCATCTGCCCAACCGAAATGCGCGTTTCATCATCTAATTCGCCGGTCACACCCCAAGCAGGCGCGGTCTGACCGTCATGCACGCGCGCTAGCGCATCGATTCCGGCACCGCGGAGCCCTCGCCCCGGCGAGAGTAGCGACACAGCTTCCATAAGGTTGGTTTTACCGGCCCCGTTCGCGCCGAACAGCACAATCGGGCCGGGTGATAAGTCTAAATCAAGCCGGTCGTAAGACCGGAAATCAATCAGTCTGAGCGAGGTGAGCGAGGCCACTGATGGGTCGCGGCGCGCCTTTTAAACGCGAAGCGGCATCAACACGAATAGCGCCTGATCATCATCCGAATCTGTCACCAAAGCTGGCGAGGACGCGGATTCAAGCATGAAAGTGGCGTCTTGTCCTTCGATTTGACCCGCGACATCAAGAAGATATTTGGCGTTAAAACCAATTTCGAGCGCCTCATCATCATAATTGACGGGCAGGTCTTCACGCGCCTGCCCGCTCTCTGGGTTATTGACCGAAAGCGCAAGATTACTATCCGCCAACGAGAGTTTCACCGAGCGAGATTTTTCCGCCGAGATGGTTTGGACACGGTCAACGGCAGACGCGAAAACCTTATTATCCAGTACGAGCTCTTTGGTGTTAGTGCGCGGGATCACCCGTTCATAATCTGGGAATGTCCCGTCGATCAGCTTGGACGTCAGCACCACAGTTCCTGTAGTAAACCTTATCTTAGATTCGGAGACTGCCACTGACACATCGGAATTTGTGCCGTCAATGAGCTTCCGAAGTTCAGCAATTGTTTTGCGAGGAATGATCACGCCCGGCATCCCGTCAGAGCCGTTCGGCAAAGCCTGCTCCGCCAGAGCCAAACGATGGCCATCTGTGGCGACGGCGCGCAGCAGCCCGTCTTTGGAGTGCAGGTAAATTCCGTTGAGATAATAACGCGTTTCCTCGGTCGAAATCGCAAAGCGTGTTTTGTCAATCAGACGCGAGAGCTCAGACGCGGGTAAAGTAAACTCATGCGTAAACCCATCCGCTGTCATTTTCGGGAAATCACCAGAGGGCAGCAGCGGCAAGGTGAAATGTGCGGGGCCGGCATCAATATCGAGCCGGTCATCCGCATTGATCGTTAATTGCACTTGCGCGCCATCTGGTAGTTTGCGGACAATGTCATAGAGCGTATGCGCGGGCGCCGTAACTTGGCCCGGCGCGCCCACGCCCGCTTCAACGGATTCGGACACTTCAATATCGAGATCGGTCGCGACCAGAGTTAACCGCCCCCCCTCTGCGCCCATTAGAACGTTGGACAAGATCGGGATCGTGTTGCGCCGTTCAACAACGGATTGAACATGGGACAGCCCCGTCAGGAGTGCGCTGCGTTCGAGAGTGAGTTTCATCAGGTTTCAGCCGTAATTAATGACTTTGGTAACCGCTTTTATAGCAAAGCGGCCATTATGGAAGCGTTCAACGACGAAAAGCCGAGAATGGTTTTGTATCCCTACTCTTCCACCCGCGTCCAACGCTGGGTTTGGCAGAGAAATGCAATACAGCCTTTGACCTTCAGCACGCTAGGATCATCGTCAAGTTGAATGGACGACTTGTAGCTTTTGCCATCTTCGGGATTATAAATCCGTCCTTTTTTCCATTTATCGTCGCGCTTCTCAAATCCATCGAGCATGGTCAATCCGATGATAGGTTGGTCGCGCATATCGGGATCAGAGTTATTCACATCCGTAGTCGGTTCACCGTCTGGAATTTCAGCCGTTGCGATGGTGCCGCACGGGGTGCCCTGCATGGGGCCGGAGCCGCAATCGGCGATGCGGATCGTCCCGGTTCCGGCTTCGGTGAGCCAAAGACCATGCACAGAGTTGGATGCGAAGGCTGGGGCCGAAACAGCGGATAGAGCAAAGGCAAGCAAGAGTGTTTTCATATCAACCTTGTCCAAGGTCGAGACCACAGCGTCAATTGCTCTTCGCATTGACTGTCGTTCATATTAACGCGAATGAAACGGGCTACGAGTAAGACAGACGCTTGACCGCGTGCAGCTACTCCCCTATCTACCAAGTAACAGCCGTCCGGCTGCACTGTGCGAGCCCGCCTAATTTATGGCGCTTTCACGATCGAAGGCTCCCGCCTCTCCCATTTAGACTGACAGCCGCTCGGGGTCCTCTCGTGCGCGCTCTACCAAAGATTAAAACATGACTGTCGATACACCGATTGACCAACTTGAAACGATTTCGCTTGATGATTTGAAAGCGATGAAACCTGGCGAGCTGAATAAGTTTGCCGAAACTGTCGGGATTGAAAACCCAGGCTCCATGCGCAAGCAGGACATTTTCTACCAAACGCTGAAAGACCTCGCAGAGCGCGGCGTGCTCGTGCGCGGACGCGGCGTGTTGGAAGTGTTGCAAGACGGCTTCGGCTTTCTGCGCGCGCCTGAAGCTAACTATCTCGCCGGACCTGATGATATTTACGTCAGCCACACAGATATTCGAAAACATGGCCTGCGCACAGGCGACACAATCTCTGGCTTGCTAGACGCGCCAAAAGGTGACGAACGATACTTCGCGCTCAATCAAGCGGAAGAGATCAACTATTCGACGCCGGAACAGGCGCGGATGAAGGCGCACTTCGATAACCTCACGCCGCTCTATCCTGATGAGCGCTTTAAGATGGAAATCGAAGATCCGACGCTCAAAGATACATCGGGCCGCGTCATCGACATTGTTGCACCCATCGGGAAAGGTCAACGCGCCTT
Organism: Litorimonas sp.; assembly: GCA_051251645.1. Lineage (GTDB taxonomy): Bacteria > Pseudomonadota > Alphaproteobacteria > Caulobacterales > Maricaulaceae > Litorimonas. The sequence continues at coordinate 16,784 of JBPOEY010000002.1, forward strand.
GATCGTTGCACCGCCGCGCACGGGTAAGACTGTGCTGCTACAGAATATCGCGCACTCCATCGAGCGCAACCATCCGGAATGTTACGTTCTCGTCCTGCTAATCGACGAACGTCCGGAAGAAGTGACCGACATGCAGCGCTCCGTGAAGGGGGAGGTTGTCTCCTCAACTTTCGATGAGCCCGCCACACGCCATGTTCAAGTCGCCGAAATGGTGATCCAGAAAGCCAAGCGCTTGACCGAGAGCGGCAAAGATGTCGTCATCCTGCTGGACTCGATCACCCGTCTCGGCCGTGCCTATAACACGGTTGTGCCAAGTTCTGGTAAAGTGCTGACCGGCGGTGTGGACGCCAACGCCCTGCAGCGCCCGAAACGTTTCTTTGGTGCGGCGCGGAATATCGAAGATGGCGGCTCGCTGACCATTATCGCCACGGCGCTGATCGATACGGGGTCTAAAATGGACGAAGTAATCTTTGAGGAATTCAAAGGCACGGGTAACTCAGAAATTATCCTCGACCGGAAAGTCGCCGATAAGCGCATCTTCCCTGCGATTGATGTGACCAAGTCCGGCACCCGGAAAGAAGAACTCCTCGTTCCACCATCCGAGTTGACCAAGACTTACATCTTGCGCCGGATTCTCAACCCGATGGGGACAATGGACGCAATTGAATTCTTGCTTGGCAAGTTGAAAGACACGAAGAGCAATAGTGACTTCTTCGACTCGATGAACACGTAAGCGGTTCAATTAAATCAAATAAAAGGCCGCCTTTCAGGGCGGCCTTTTTTATAGCGATCCGTCGATCAATTTCATCACGCCGGAAAAGTCCAAACCGCCCTCGCCCGCCGCTTCCATCAGCGCATACATCGCTTCCGCCTGCGCGCCGAGCGGTGTCGCGGCGCGAGCGGTCGTCGCGGCTTCCTTGGCCAAGCGCAGATCCTTAAGCATCATCGCGGCCGCAAAACCGGGCTGGTAATCCCGATTGCTCGGTGCGCTCTCGACCGGACCGGGGGCGGGACAGTAGCTTGTCATCGACCAGTTTTGACCGGACGCCGTGCTAGAGATATCGAAGAACGTCTGCGCGTCCAGTCCCAACTTATCCGCGAGATTAAACGCTTCGCACGTTCCGATCATATGAATACCGAGCAGCATATTATTACAGATCTTCGCGACCTGCCCATTCCCCGCATCGCCCGCGTGAAAGACGTTCTTGCCCATAATCTCGAGCAACGGCTTGGCCCGCGCAAACGCCGCGTCCGTGCCGCCACACATGAAGGTCAGCGTGCCGTCGGCGGCGCCTTTGACCCCGCCGGACACAGGCGCGTCGATCATATCAAAACCCGCCTCAGTCGCCTGCGCGATCACGGTTCGGGCGCTATCCACATCGACGGTCGAGCAATCAATCATCAACAGACCGGACGTCGCATGGGTGAACACGTCGGCATAGACAGACCGCACATGCTGCCCGGCAGGAAGCATGGTGATGACGGCGTCGGCACCGATGACTGCCGCCGCAATTGTATCAGCCTTGGCGCATCCCGCTGCGACCGCTTTGGCAAGCGCAGCGTCAGATAAATCAAACGCGCGAACGGCGTGATTTTTCGCCAAATTGGCGGCCATGCCGCCGCCCATATTGCCGAGTCCGATAAAAGCGATAATCATGTCACAAACTCCAATCGTGGATCGGCGGTCTGTCGGAACATGCGCTCAACTTGGGCTGCCGTCACGCGGCCGACGTCCTCATGCGACCAGCCGGGATTACGGTCTTTATCGATGAGTTGCGCGCGGATGCCCTCGTAGAAATCCTGGATGGTGAGGAAGTTGAGCGAGAGGTCGAGTTCTTGCGTCATGGCGGCGCGAAAATCGAGGTCCGCGCCCCGGCGCATCGCCTCCAACGTCGTCGCCATCGCCAGCGGGCTTTTGCGGCGGATCAGCTTGACTTGCTGCGCCGCCCAGTCGGAACCGTCGGCCTCCAAATCTGTGAGAATGTCGGTAACGCGGTTCGCATCAAATACATTCACGACATCCGGAATGTCATCACATTCGGGAGACGCTGCATTGAACGCGGTCAGAACCGCAGCGACATCGTCCGTCTCGGATAAAGCCGCGATCATCGGGTTATGTTTTTCGGTCGGCACGAAATGCGTCGCGACGCCGAGACCCACAGATTGGGTTGGGCCTAGTCGCGCGCCCGTCAGGCCAAGCCAATTCCCGATCGCCATGCCCAGTCGCGGCAGAAAGTAAGTTCCGCCGACATCGGGGAAATAGCCGATCCCGGTTTCGGGCATCGCGAATAGGGTTGTATCACCCGCGACGCGGTAGTGTCCGTGCACGGACAGGCCCACACCGCCGCCCATGACGATCCCGTCAATCAACGCGATATAGGGTTTCGGATAGCTATGGATCAGCTCATTGAGCGCATATTCAACGCGCCAGAACGTTTCCGCCCGGCTATCTTTCGCCTTGCCACTATCATGCAGCATGATGACGTCGCCGCCCGCGCAAAACGCCCGATCGCCAGCGCCGTCAACAAGAACGGCTTTGACCGCCTCGTCGTCCCGCCACGCCAGCAGTGCCTCAGTGATCGCAACGCACATATCTTCGGTCAGCGCGTTGAGCGCTTTGGGACGATTCAGCGTAATCCGGCCGAGTGAGCCGTCGATCCGGGCGATGATAGTGTTGGTCATAATCTTTCCAAAGTCTTCAGTTCATCGGCAGAGATAGATCGTCGTTACTGCCGCAACATCCCGCGCGAGATAATCACCCGCATGATGTCATTCGTACCTTCGAGGATCTGATGCACCCGTAAATCGCGCACGATCCGTTCAACTTGATAATCCGCGAGATAGCCATAGCCGCCATGGACCTGCAACGCGTCATTGGCGATCTTGGAGCAAAGGTCGGTCGCGAACCGCTTACCCATCGCGCAATACATGCCGGCGTTGGGTTCTTGATTATCGATCGCGTCCGCGCCGCGGTAAATCATCAAGCGAGAGGCTTCGAGCTCGGTCGCCATATCGGCGAGGCGGAATTGCGTGTTCTGAAAGTCCGCAATCGCTTTGCCGAACTGCTTGCGCTCTTTCGCGTAATCCGTCGCAAGTTGCAGTGCAGCGGCGGCACCACCGAGCGAGCAGGCGCCGATATTGATCCGCCCGCCGTCCAAGCCAGCCATGGCGAATTTGAACCCATCGCCTTCCGCGCCAACACGGTTGGCGGCGGGGATACGGCAATCCTCAAAAATGACCTGTGCGGTCGGTTGAGCGTGCCAGCCCATCTTACGTTCATTCGGGCCAAAGGACAGGCCGGGAGCATCTTTGTCGATGACGAAACAAGACACACCTTTCGCGCCATCATCCGACGTGCGCGCCATCACAACATAGACATCCGACCAGCCTGCGCCGGAGATGAATTGCTTGGTCCCGTTCAGCACATAGTCATCGCCCCCTTGATCATTTTTGGCCCGCACCGCTTTGGTCGAGAGCGACGCCGCGTCTGATCCGGCGCCCGGCTCGGTCAAACAATAGGACGCGATGAGCTCACCCGCGACAAGCTTGGGGACATAACGCGATTTGAGAGTGTCGTCGCCAAAGCGCGAGATCATCCATGTCGCCATATTATGGATTGTCATCATGGCTGTGTGCGAGACATCCCCCGCCGCCAGCTGCTCAAAGACCATCGCCGAGGCGAGCCGGGTCAGCCCAGTCCCGCCGTCTTCTTCTGGAATATAAATACCGAGAAAGCCGAGGTCCGCCGCCTTCGTGAAAACATCGCGGTCGAGCGCCTTCTCTTGGTCCCAGCGTTCCGCATGGGGGGCGAGTTCAGTTTTGGCGAACTGCGCCGCCATGTCCTGAATCATCGTCAGGTCTTCGGTGAGTTGGAATTGCATGGGCGTGATATGCGGCCCAAACGGATGAAATACAACGGGGGAAGATGGTGCAGGATAGAATGGACATCGCCCTTTAGGGGCTCATTTGGCCTTTGGCGGGAAACATATTGCGCGCGACCGTCAATGGACCACGCCGCACGTCAAATTATGGAGACCTCAGTCGAGGCGCAGATTGATAGACGCCCTATCAATCGACGCAGAGACCCGGACCCGCTTGTCCATTCACAACTTCGGAGAAACATCCGAACGGATTATCATTCGCCTGACAGACACCGCTGACATGAGCGCCGATATCGCTCGATAAATCCGCGCGGCATTGCCCCTGACACTGCGCTGAGTCTGTGCAGACAAGACCCGCATCACTATAGGGTGTGGTGCAGCGTTCAGCCCCGAGCAATCCCGCCCGTTCCACAAATCCACCACTTTGAACACACGCAAGCTTTTCAGTGGGGCTCAACGCGCCATTGGGCACAGGGGGAATTGGCGTGTGCGGCTCACCCGAAACAGCCGTCAACGTCTGAAAGGGTTGCAAATAACCTCCACCCACTGCGATATGTGAGCGTTTTGCCAATGGTTCCAGTGTCACGAACGTGTGGCGCGAGGCATCATAGAGATAGAGGCTTTGCTCATCATAGCCCACGACTTGGAAGTGAAACGCCTCGCCAGCCGCTGTGCTGTGTTCCCAAACAGAATCTGAGACCTGCATGAATTGGCCGCCTGAATAAGTCGCGGATTTCAAATCCTTCGGATGCGGACCGTGAGGATTGATAACCGGTGGTGTCACGACAGGCGGATGCACAATCGGCGGGTTAATGACGGGGGGGTGAACGACGGGCGTCTGGATAAAAACCATACTTTCGATCTTCGTGATCGTGTAGATCGTTTTCGGCGCTTGGCCGGGCCATTGCCCTTTGATAACTTTGTTAGCCAAATCGACGAATAATTTCACTTCGCCATTGGGACCCGTCAGTTCGATGGACTGCGCCGTGGATGCCGTCTCAAAGAATTCGTAATTGATGACACCGTTATTTCGCTTTTCAAACCAACGGCCATATTGCTCTGTGCTCTGCACCAGACGACCACCCCGGAAGTGGATGACAGCGATTTCCGTGTTGGGTTTTTGCACGGAAACTTCTGCGCCAGCCGGTTGGGCAAAGGTCGTGCTGAGGACAAAGCCCATCAGGGTCAGGGCTAACAGCCCCATGAGTGTGCGGATGAATGTCATGGTTGCGTCCTTGCACTAGAGGCGGTGCACCCCACCGACCATTTATAAATAGTCGTCCTTCCTAGCACAATTATCTTTCTTCAAAATGAACTAGTTCCATTACAAACCAGATGATGACGTCTCCTGAGTTCCGTCGATGCGCAACGGATGATAGGCTTACCTCTATGCAAAACTTGTTCCAAACGCCTACCGTCATCGAAGACTACCTCAACACGCTCGATATTTTCATCGAGGAACAGATCAAACCGCTGGAAAACCAAAACGATAATATTCGCTTCTTTGATCACAGACGAGAGAACGCCCGGACCGATTGGGACCAAGGCGGATTACCCAGCGAAGACTGGGAAGCGCTCTTGGCCGTCGCGCGCAAGCGCGCTGATGCCGCCGGGCATTTTCGCTTTCAGTTACCGGAGGAATTTGGTGGGCAGAATGGCGGCAATCTTGCCATGGCGCGAATTCGCGAGCATTTTGCTGCCAAGGGACTGGGCCTGCACAACGATCTTCAGAATGAACATTCCATTGTGGGCAACCTCGTCCAACCCCTGATGGTGCGGGACTTTGGCACTGAGGCGCAAAAGCAATTTATCGAACCCATGTGTCGGGGTGAAATGGTGTGGAGCTTTGGCCTGACGGAAGAAGACCATGGATCTGACGCCACATGGATGGAGACCCGCGCCGTTCGTCACACGCAAGACGGCGTCAAAGGTTGGCGCATCAATGGCCACAAAATGTGGACCACCGGATTACACGTTGCGACCCATGTCATGTGTTTTGCACGACATTCCGGCGAGGATGGAAGTGCGCGCGGCATCGGCTGTTTCGTTGTCGACACGAAGGCACAGGGGTTCGCGGTCGGCGAATATATGTGGACCTTCAACATGCCGACAGATCATCCAAAGTGCAGCTTTCACGACGTCTTCGTGCCCGATGATATGGTTCTTGGTGACCTCGATTTCGGTCTCGCATGCGCCCAGCACTTCGTGCACGAAAACCGCATCCGCCAAGCCGCAAGCTCCCTCGGCGCGGCGCAATATTGCATTGATGAGAGCGTAAAATATGCTCAACAACGTGCGCCCTTCGGCAAACCTCTCTGGCTCAATCAAGCGATCCAGTTCCCGCTGGTGGAACTCCAGACCGAGGCCGAAATGCTGCGCTTACTCATCTATAAAACTGCGCACGAAATGGACGGCATGAGCAAAGTCGAAGTCGCAAAACGCCTGACCGACAAGGTGAGTATGTGCAATTACCGCGCAAATCGCCTCGTCTGCCAAGCCGCTGACAGAGCCATGCAAGTGCACGGCGGCATGGGATACTCCCGACACAAACCGTTCGAGCATATCTACCGCCACCATCGCCGCTACCGTATCACCGAAGGCAGCGAAGAAATTCAAATCCGGAAAGTTGCCGCGGTGCTGTTTGGGAAGATCAAAACGATTTAATCGAGGTTGACTGAGACGGCTTTAGCACTCCGCTCTGCCCTCTCTCGCGCTGCCTCTACCGTTTCTCCCCGTGCTAACGTCACGCCTAACCGCCGCGTGCCATTCAAGGACGGCTTGCCGAACAGCCGGATTTTCGTGTCGGGGTCCAATAACGCTTTATCTAAGCCATCAAAAACCGGACTTTCAGATCTGCCATGGCCCAAAATCACATGAGACGCGCTGGGGCCGAACTGTCGGATCGCGGGAATAGGCAAACCGAGAATGGCGCGAACGTGGAGCGCGAATTCTGACAAGTCTTGGCTGATAAGGGTGACGAGGCCCGTATCATGAGGTCGCGGTGACGCTTCGGAAAAAATGACGCTGTCGCCTTTGATGAACATCTCGACTCCGAACAGGCCCCAACCTTGGCGGTCGCCGACCAAAGCGGCGCAGGCACGTTCGGCCATATCGGTTGCAGCGCGCAAGGCAGCGTCACCCATCGGCTGTGGCTGCCAACTTTCGCGGTAATCACCATCGACTTGGCGGTGGCCAATGGGTGCGCAAACTGTCGTCTGCGTCCCGCCTTGTCCGTCGGAATGACGAACCGTCAACAGGGTGATTTCATAATCAAAATCGACAAACCCTTCGACAATGATGCGTGATGCCCCGGTACGGCCCCCGTCTTGGCTATATCGCCATACCACAGTCATATCGGCTGGAGTTTTAGCAACGCTTTGCCCTTTACCCGATGAGCTCATGACGGGTTTGATTACCACGGGGTAGCCGATGGCCTCGGCTGCAGCGCGCGCCTCTGCCTCACTATCAGCGAAACGGTAGGGGGATGTCGGCAAGCCCAACTCTTCTGCGGCTATCCGGCGAATACCTTCGCGGTCCATGGTCAATTGCGCGGCCCGCGCCGTTGGCACGACCTGCAAACCTTCGGCCTCCAGCGTCACCAGCACGTCCGTCGCAATCGCTTCGATCTCTGGAACCACGAGATGCGGCTGCTCGCGTTCGATCACGTCGCGTAAAGCCTGCACGTCCAGCATATCGATGACGTGGCTGCGGTGCGCGACCTGCATGGCAGGCGCGTTTGCGTAGCGGTCCACGGCAATAACCTCGACACCGAGCCGCTGCAGCTCAATCGCGACTTCCTTACCGAGTTCACCGCTACCCAATAGCATAACCCGCGTCGCGCCTTGCGTCGTCGCCGTTCCCAGATTGACCATTTGCAATTCTCCTCGTCCCGCGCTTCTAACACCGCATTGCACGTTTGCCAGTGGCGTCGGCTTCGCTATTAGCGGCGCATGGATATTAGTGACCTGCTTATCATTGGCGGCGGAATTAACGGCACGGCGATTGCGCGTGATGCATCGGGCCGGGGTTTGTCCGTTGTCTTATGCGAGAAGGATGACCTCGCGCGCCATACTAGCTCCGCGTCGACCAAACTCATTCATGGCGGGTTGCGCTATTTGGAATATTATGAATTTCGATTGGTTCGTGAAGCCTTGATCGAGCGCGAAGTACTGCTTCGATCTGCGCCCCATATTATTTGGCCGATGCGGTTTGTGCTCCCTTATGATGTCGGGCAGCGCCCCGCATGGATGTTGCGGCTCGGCCTCTTCCTGTATGATAATCTCGGAGGGCGCGAGCTTTTACCCGGAACAAAGACCGTCGACCTTCGCAAAGCCCCGCATAATAGTGTGCTGGAAAAACGCCTTAAAACTGGGTTCGAGTATAGCGATTGTTGGGTCGAAGATGCGCGACTGGTCGTGCTCAACGCTCTTGATGCGCAAAACCGGGGTGCCGACATACGGGTTGGCGCGGAAGTTATCGCCCTAGAACCTCACGCGGCTGGATATCAGGCCACACTCAATGATGGCTCGACAATTATCACTCGCGGCGTCGTCAATGCGGCGGGCCCCTGGGTTGATGAAGTTCTCTTCAAGATAAAAAAAGACAAAAACGAAGCCGGACTGCGCCTGATTAAAGGGAGTCATATCGTCACGAAACGCCTGTTTCCCGGTGACCACGCCTATATGTTCCAAAACGCCGATAACCGGATTATTTTTGCGATCCCCTATGAACGCGACTTCACCCTTATCGGGACAACTGATGTCGCGTGGGATGCCGCACCCGGGCCGATGAGTATCAACGCTGAGGAAATTGACTATCTCTGCGCAGCGGCCTCAGAATATTTTGTGCACGACATTACGGCTGATGATGTTGTCTGGTCCTATGCAGGGGTCCGTCCCCTTTATGACGATAAGAGCGAAAACGCGTCCGCTGTGACACGGGATTATGTTCTCGATATTGATGAGCTATCGGCGGAGCGCCCGTTGCTATCGATCTATGGTGGCAAGATTACGACATCACGAAAACTCGCAGAACATGCGCTAGAGAAGCTGGAAAAATATTACGGTGAAGCGGGAGAGGACTGGACCGCAGAGGCCCAGCTTCCGGGGGGAGATTTCCCCGCTGACGATTTTAAGGGGTTTTTGAAAGCTCAATCAGAGCGCTATCCCGACGTGCCGAGCGATGTGCTGTTACACCTCTGTCGCGCCTATGGAACACGGATCACGCTTGTCTTGGGGCAGGGCCCCGATGTTGATCTCGGACGCTATTTCGGGGCGCACCTATTCGAAGCCGAAGTCCGCTATTTACGCGCGCATGAATGGGCACGCTCTGCAGATGATGTTTTATACCGCCGCACGAAGCTGGGCTTGCACCTAAGCGAGCCAGAACGAGAGGCATTTACCGCTTGGTTTAAGGAATTGTAATGATATCTAACTGAACCTTTTCGGAACATCTTTCGCGCCGTGCCGTTGATTAGACACAACGCAAATAGAAAGGCATTTCAAATGGATATTACAAATACACCGACCCCCCTCGCCCTGACCAAGGAAGACACAATCGAGGAGCTGAACGATGTGACGCGCCTTATGATTGATAGCTTTAAAGGCTACAAAGAAGCCGCCGATGAAGCCGATGATAGCTGGGCCTTGAAGGCCGACTTTGACCGACGCGCATCCGTGCGGTCACAGCATATTTCGGCAATCCAGAGTTATGTCCGCGAATTGGGTGGTGAGCCATCAACACACGGAACAATGCGCGGTGCGGTCCATCGCGGTTGGATGAACTTTGCGAATGTTTTCCGGGACGATGAAAAAGGCGCCATCGATTCAGTTGAGAACGGTGAGAGTTTTCTCGCTCACCGCATTGAAGACTGTATCGAAGATGGTCAGCTCGACGCTAAAGGCACACAATTGCTGAAACAAGCCCATAAGGATGTTTGTTCAGCCGCACGACACTTTGATCGTCTCGACGACTAATCCGTCTTACCCAATCATTGTAAAGCCCGCCCGCGCGATGCGCGAGGCGGGCTTTTTATTGGGTTTCATTAAAAGAGTCCGGGCCGAAGAACGCGCACGTCGGACACATTGAGCACGCCAATCCGGCGGGCGAACATTTTATGTAAGCGCTCTAGGGCGGGCTCCAGTACATCGGCATCACCGATGCAAATCAAGACAACCATATCGGTCGACTCACTGATATCTGTTCCTCGCGACCACCGGGTCTGCCCTCCGAAGCCCGACATGGCTGGCACAACGGTCCATCCTGTCACCCCGCAATCGACCAAAACGTCTTCCGCGCGACGCAAAGCCGGGCTTTCGATAATCAGTTCAAGGCGGAGTTTTTTATGGTGTTCTGTCATCGTCCTATCCTGAAATCATCGTGGCAATGGCGATATAAAGCGGGATACCGATCGCAATATTGAACGGAAAGGTTACGCCTAACGACAGGGTCAGATAAACTGACGGGTCGCTTTCAGGAAGCGCCAGGCGCATCGCAGCAGGAACAGCAATATAAGACGCCGACGCTGATAGGACCATAAGCAAAGCAAGATCGCCCGGCGCAAGGCCGATCAATCCCCCGCAAAGCGCACCAATCGCGGCCCCAATCAGCGGCATATAAAGGCCGAAGGCAATTGGTGCGACACCCAGTTTACGCCACCCGCGGCGCAGACCACGACCCGCATTGAGGCCCATGTCCAGCATAAAGAGGCAGAGCACGCCTTGGAATGGGGCGGTAAAGAACGGCGACAGGCGAACATAACCCTCTTCGCCCGCAACCGCGCCGATCAAGAGTGCGCCGAGCAAAACAACGATCGACGCATTAAGCAGCACTTCGCGCGCCAACTCACCGCGGTCGCGGCTTACCTCTTCAGCAGACTGCGCCTTATTCCCGCGCATCGCGAGCCAGAGCGCTGTGATGATTGCAGGCGTTTCCATAATCGCGGCAACAGCCACGAGGTAACCTGAACTCGGGACACCAGCCATGCGAAGCGCTTCAATCGCGGCCACAAAGGTAACAATCGAGATCGACCCGTAATGTCCGGCGGTTGCCGCTGCGTCGACTTTAGAGAGGCCGCTTGTGATGCGGAGCGCGGCATAAGCGATAAAAGGCAACCCAAAGGACAGCAGCGTAGCCGCGCCGAAGACGGCGAAGACTTGGCCGTCCAAGGCGGTTTTGGACATTTCCACACCGCCTTTGAGACCGATCGCCATCATCAAATAGATGGCTAATCCCTTGGCGAAACTTTGCGGCACACTCATAGGCGAACGAAGCAAAGCCGCAAATAATCCCAACGCAAAAAACAGGACGACAGGCGACAATAAAGTCGAAAGCGCGTTCATTCCTCTTCCTCCACAGCTGCGGGAGCAAGCCGCAATGCAGTGAGATCGCTAGGTTCGCCGACCAGCGCAATAATATCGCCTTGCTCAATGACATTATCAGCGGTCGCAATCATGGTCTTCCCGCCCCGCTCTATCAAGGCAACAATGACATCGCCAAGACCGACCAAGTCCCCAATCGGTTTGCCAATTTGTGCGCTCAGGCGCGGCAGTGTCTCAACCGCGACATGAAGGAAATGATCATCCCGCACGAGCACATCATTTAATTCAGCTTCACTGCTCGCAGACAACCAACGCGGTTCAAACCCCTCGCCCTGAACAATTTCGGCTAAGTGTCCGGCGATCCGCATATCAAGCCCGGCGGGCTTCATGGGCGACAGCAACACCATTAAGGTGTGCACACCTTCGGATTCATCCAAATTCATTTCTAGCCTGGATTTAGGACCAAAGCGGAAGATAAATAATTCAGGCTCTTGCACGCGCGCATCGACATAGCGGCTGAGGCGGACACCATCGCTAATCGGTCGAAAGACCGGTGTTTCAGACGCTAATATTTTGCGTGTGACGTCAGGGGCAATGTTGTAACGGTTCTCGCCTTCGATCGCCATCAGATCAACAAGCTGCTCGAAATCATAACGACCATAACGAAAGTCGGTCACCAGCGAGCGGGCGATCACAGCCTCGTAAGACAGGTTTTCGGCTTGAGTACGATCATTAATAATCGTCATCAACTCATGCTCTAATCCTTCATACGCATTGCGACCGAGCCGCTCATGAACATGGAAAATCGCGCCGCGCCGATTGACCCGCTTGCTGGCATAGAGATTATACCAAACGATACAGCCGATCACCATCATGCCGGTAAAGGCAATCGCCATCGTGCCCATTTCAATGATGAGCCAGAAGCCAATAATGATGCCTGCAATCGGCATCCAGGGGTAAAACGGGACCTTGAAGCCCGGCTTATATGTTGGGATCCGGGACTCCCGCATCACCATCACGGCGGCGCAGACCAGCATAAATAAAAGCAGTTGGAAGGCAGAGGCGAGCTTCGCGACCGAGGCGACATCAAAAATAATGATAACTGCGATCATCACGAGCACCGTCAGCACGATGGAAATGGTGGGTGTCTTGAACTTGCCCAATTCCGCCAACTTTTCTGGCACTAACTTGTCTTTGGCCATCGCGTAAGGGTAGCGCGACGCGCTCATAATTCCGGCATTCCCCGTCGAGGCAAAGGCCGCAATGGCGGCGACAACAATCAAAATAACACCGATATCAAACGGCCAGTCGCTTGCAAACACACGGGCCGCGTCGGCGATAGGCGTCAGGCTGCCAAACAATGCTTCGCCCGGCAGGAGCTTTATCAGCACCACAGTGCCGAGCGTATAAAGGATCGTCGCAGTTCCAAGCGACAGGGTCATACCCAATGGGATATTGCGGTCCGGATTTTGCACTTCTTCAGCCACCGAAGCAACCTTTGTCAAACCCGCGTAAGATACGAAAACCAAACCGATAGTGGATACAAATCCGACCAGACCACCCTTAAAGAACGCGCCGTAAGCCGGATCAAAAACAATCAAAGACCCGTTCTTTTCCAACGCGGCCTTGAGACCCAATAATGTGAATCCAACCAGAATGACGACGAGAGTCGTGACCAGTACGCGTTGCAGCGTCGTCGTTTCCTTCGCCCCGAAGATATTGATCGCGCCAAAAGCTACCGTCAACACAATCGCGGTAATCTCGAACGGCATATCTAGATAAATTCCAAGATACGCGCCCATTCCGACCAGCGCAAAGGCCGACTTAAACACGACCGCGATCCATGAGCCAAGCCCGCCAATCGTGCCCATGAGCGGACCCATGGCCCGGTCGAGAAAATAATAGGTTCCGCCCGCTTTCGGCATCGCCGTCGATAATTCCGCCATGCAATACATGGCGGGCATGATCAAAAACCCCGCGAAGAAATAGGCCAAGAAGACAGAATTCCCCGTTGACATGGCGGCAATGCCGGGCAGCAGGAATAGGCCCGACGAGAACATCGCCCCAGTCGACATCGCATAGACATCGAACAGGGTTAGATTTTTTGCCAACTTTTTACTGTCAGTGACCCCAGGATCAGCTGCGGGCATTACTGTTTCGGTCATACTCGCTCCAGCGTGTCCGCTTTTATCGCCTAAGCCGATTCGGCAAGGCGAGTGTCGTCATCTGCATCAGACTCATACGCGGCGTCTTTCTTAGAGAAAACACGCAACAAGGTATAGCCCAACACGCCTGAGGCGATTGATCCCATAAGGACGCCCAATTTTACACCATTCAATAAGCTGTCATCATCGAAGGCTAGTGTACCAATGAAGAGCGACATGGTGAAACCCACACCGGTCAAACAGGCCACCGCATAGACTTGCACCCAATTCGCGCCTTCAGGGAGCTTAGCCCAACCCGCTTTAACGGCGATCCAGCACATGCTGAACACACCAACTTGCTTACCGACGAACAAGCCCAGCGCGATACCGAGCGGCACGGGTGAGAGAAAATCAGACACGGCGAGCCCTTTGAGCGAGACGCCCGCATTGGCAAACGCAAACAACGGCAATATCAAAAACGCGACCCAGATATGCAGACCATGCTCGGCCCGACGTAGTGGTGACGGTGTATCCGCATTTGGACGCGCCAGAGGAATAGCTAAGGCCGTGACAACACCGGCCAAAGTCGCGTGAACACCCGACTTCAGCACGGCCGCCCAAACGAACATACCCACCAAGGCGTACGGCAAGATCCGCATCACCCGGAACCGGTTCATCAGGAAGAGAATGATCGTCCCGCCGCCAGCCCAACCTAATGCGATAAGGCTTAGGTCCTGCGTATAGAAAAGCGCGATGATTATGATCGCAGCCAGATCGTCAATAATCGCAACAGCGAGAAGGAAAATCTTGAGAGACGCAGGAACTCTTGGTCCCAATAAGGCCAAAATTCCGAGCGCGAATGCAATGTCTGTTGCAGCCGGGATCGCCCAGCCACTGGCCGTTGTCGGGTCCGTGTAGTTAAATGATAGGTAAACCATTGCTGGGACGACAATCCCACCAATAGCAGCAAAAATTGGTAAGGCCGCCTTGTCGAGCGATGAAAGCTCACCGTCGAGGACTTCGCGTTTGATCTCTAAGCCAACCAGAAAGAAGAAGATCGCCATGAGGCCATCATTGATCCAGAGCAGAAAGGGTTTTGATATAATGAACGCGCCAAACTGAACCGTCACTGTGGTGTCGAGAATACCCGTGTAGCCAGACGCGAGCAGAGAATTATTGGCAACAAGCGCCAGCAACGCCGTAAACATCAGGATTAAGCCACCCGATGCTTCGAGGTGGATGAAATCCATAACGCGCTTACGAATAGTACGTGCCGGGGACCGAAGAATCGGACTGTCAGGCATAATAGAACTCTCTGTTCTTTCAGCGCTTTATAATTTCGGCGAACCTAATCTCTCCTGAGAGAGAATGGTCTACCTTAATGATTATGGCCGTTTCAGGTTTGAGGTGTGGATGCCTTGATTGCAGCTACGAATACGTGGCCTAGTCATCTCACATAAAAACCGCACCCGGTTGGGGGTCCGGTGCGGTTAAAGGTTTAGAAAAAGAAGGCGCGCAAATGCACGGTCCTTTTAGAAAATTTTTGCGCGAGGGCTTTAAGCCACCACGCCGATCAATACGACAAGGCCGATCAAGGTCAGTTCTGATTTGCCCTTCCAGAGGGCGGATCCTAGCTTAGCCATAAAACTCTCCTCACCTTATCAATTCTTCAAACAGATCAGACATCATATATCTGAGCTGTGACGTATTTTTTAAAGACGAAGACCTGATAAACGATCCGCCCGTTCAGCCGTTTCGACCAACACCGGAATCCGCACCATCACAGGTTCGGACCAGACAAAAAACGACGCTAAATAGCGGACGATTTCGCTTTGGTTCATTGCTTGCGTTAAACGGAGCATTATCAGAGCTTCCCTTTGAATTGTGGGATTAAGCTAGGCTAATCTCCAGTTTAGGGATAGGATAAGTGTTCAATATATTTTATAGTAAAAAGCTATAATCTACTTTGAAAGCTCCCAAATGAAACCGACGCTACGACAGCTGCAATATCTTGTGGCGATTGATGAAGCCGGCACATTTTCCGGGGCCGCGAAACTGTCAAATGTGTCGCAACCCAGCCTTTCGACCCAATTGCGAGACATGGAAGAAGTCCTCGGGGCAACACTCGTTGAACGCGGCAGGGGTGGGGCGCCCCTAACGCCGATCGGCCTAGAACTTGCAGGTCGGGCGCGCATCATCCTGCGCGATATGGATGCGTTTCGAACGACGGCTCGAGAAGCCGGGCAAACATTGATCGGCCGCATCCGGCTCGGAACTTTGCCGTCGATCGGACCTTACCTTCTGCCCCTCGCAGTCCGCCGCCTCCACAAACTATATCCGGGTCTCCGTATTATTGTGCGTGAAGAACGCACGGTCGACCTTCAAGCCCATCTTGAAGACGGGCGTCTCGACGTTATTATCTCATCCCCGGAAGATCACCCGGCGATGCGACACATGACTTTGTTTCACGAGCAACTCTATATTGGTGTCGCTCCGGATGACCCATTGGCCTTCAACGAAGGGCCCGTCTCTGTCGATGAGTTGGCCGGGCGCGATCTCCTCACCCTTGGCTACGGCCATAAATTGTCTGTCTTGGTCGCCCGGTTGGCGGAAGTTGCTGGGGCGCAAATTAGCAGCGAATATGAAGGCACTAGTCTTGATGCTGTTCGGCAAATGGCGGCAATGGGCGGTTCTGTGGCCGTTATGCCAAGCCTTTATATGCGCTCTGAAGCGCGTGAGGATCCGGGCATTGTTGTCAGGCCGATAAACGCGCCGATTGCTGAGCGGGATATCGCCTTAGTTTGGCGACCGACATCCCCACTCTCGGCCAAATTCCAGACCGTAGGCGAAGTCCTGACGCAAGCGGCGCGTGATCTATTAAGTGACGCGTCCACTTAGATTTAACAGGCCCAGGGACCAACTCGTCCGAACAAGATGAAACCTATAATCGGTATAGGTTGGATTTTTCGTTCGATCGCGGCATTGTCTATGCGTTGTATTTCATATCGCATTGGAGGCTTCCCATGACCCGACTCACCGCTTTGGCCGGATCGCTTGCCCTGACACTCTCGCTTTTCGTGGCCCCGGCGGCCCTTGCCGCTGACACAATTGCGTTTGGCACAATGTCGGACGCGAAGGCCGCGAACATCGTCCTCTATCTTGATGACGATGTTACGGTTCCAAATGTCAGGTCTTTGATGGACACAAGCGACCTCACGGCGCTTAACCGCGCAATTTCTGCGGCGAAGTTTAAAGGGGAGTTTGGCACGCATAAGACATTTTATGGCGTTGGGGATTTCGACACCGTCACGATCATTGGAACCGGCGACCAATCCCTCACCCGTCGCCAACTTCATGATCTTGGCGGCCATACCGCTTCGGCACCGAACGATGGCGACATCCTTGTTGTCGCGAATAATCTCGACACGGTCATCAAGACCCCAGCGTCTGAACTCGCCTTTGGCTACAAACTCGGTGATTATCAGTTTAATATTTATAAGACAGGCGAGACGGGTCAAAAGGGGATCGTCAATGTGCCCAATGATGATCGTGATGTGACCTTTATCGTCGCCAACCCCTCCGCCGATCAAGCGAAAATGGATAATGACTTCACCGCCTTAGCTGACGGCGTCAGCTTGACCCGTGATCTTGGCAATGAACCGGGCATGGCCGTCTATCCAGAAGAATTTGTCAAACGAGTCCGCGCTGCGGCTCGCGGCATCCCGGGCTTACGCGCCACCGTATTGGAACTCCGTGATCTGGAACGTGAAGGCATGGGCGGAATTATCGGCGTTGGCGCTGGCTCGGTTCATGACCCCCGCTTGCTTATTCTTGAATATCGCGGTGCCGATGCGGGTGACGCCCCAATCGCGCTTGTGGGTAAAGGTATTACCTTCGATACTGGGGGCATCAGCATAAAACCCAATACGGGTCAGTGGTTGATGAAATCTGACCTCTCTGGCGCGGCCGCTGTTGCTGGAACCTTGATTGCGACGGCCAAACGCGGCGCAGATATAAATGTTGTCGGCGTCATGCCATTGGCTGAGAACATGCCCGGCAGCCGCGCAATCCGCCCCGGTGACGTCCTCAAGACTTATAATGGCACGACCATCGAGGTGATGAGCACAGACGCAGAAGGCCGCCTCCTGCTCGCGGATGCCGTCGCTTATACGCAAGATAAATATGATCCTGAATTGCTCGTCAATATTGCAACCCTAACGGGGTCTGCTGCCCGGGCTATGGGAGATGAATATGGTGCCATGATTACGCGGGATTGGGATATGGCCGAAGAGATGATGGCGATTGGCGAACGCTCTGGCGAAGACGTGTGGCCGCTCCCGCTGCACCCGAACTATTTCGCCCAGATTAAATCCGATATCGCCGATATCAAATCCACAGCAGGGTCACCGGGCGCATCAATCGGCGCAGCCGTCGTTGGGACGTTTATCGATGAGGACCAAGCGTGGGTGCATCTGGACATTGCGGGTGTTGATTGGCGGGACAGCGCCACCCCGACGGCTCCAAAAGGCCATGCAGGCTGGGGCGTCCGGTTTATGGATGAGCTTGTTCGGACCTATGAGGACAAATAAGCTCACCCCGCCGTGATGTAAGAGAGTTAAATCCTAAGTTAACGGCCTTTGATCATAGTGGGTTTATCATGTCGGCCCGCCGCATCATTCTTGGCTGTTTTTTAGGCCTTATCAGCGCCCAGATTGCACGGGCCGAAACGGCGTGTGGCACGCTCAGCCATATGATTGAGAGCGTATCCTTGGTCCGCCAGATTCAAACGGATCCCGGCGGACCCGCTTACAATGCCCAGATTGCGCGGCTCAGTATTGTTACAGCTCAGATTTCTCTCCCTGACATAATCCCAGCCGACCCTGCCGCGTCCCGACCAACAGAGCGTGACGCCTTAATTCGTTATGTCTCAGGATTACGCGAAGCCGTTTCCGGCGCAGCCTCCGGCCACGACATATATGCCCGCCAGACACTCGAAACAATCATTACGCCCGCCGTCTTTGGTGGGCTCACGTCCTTAGAAAGCCATTGGAACTGCGGCGGAGAGGAGAACGCAAAACCGAGTTACCGGGATAGCGATATAGATACGGAGGCGTTTTCTGGAGCTGATGGGGGCGACGCGGAAAACAGTTTCAAGCGTCTCTCAAATCCAACAGATTCAGCACCCGTTACGCCCGACCGACAGACATTAGGGTCTAGGAACGGAACCACTTCCGGCCGGGATGCGGTTGTCACCGGCAATGTCATGACCTTTTTCATTATGCTTTTGATCATTGGGCTCATCGCCGTGTTCTTCTACGCACAGTCGCAAGCCAGGCAGAAAACGGTGCGTGAAGCTCGGCGGGCTTTAAATGTCCTCATTGACGTCGAATTAGACGGTATCAGCCTGCAAATGCGCTTAGTCGATATTTCGATGAACGGCTTTAAAATTCGCCACTCAGGCCAAATCAATGACCAAGAAAACATCACAATCGCTATTGGCGATGCGTGGCATCAAGGTCATATTCGCTGGGCCAATCCGCATTATGCGGGCGTAAAGTTCAAACGCGCCATTGATCCTGAAACTCTTGCCTCTGTTATGAAGCCCATCGTCTGACAGCCCATCTTATAACACCGCCTTGAATTACAGTAAGCTGAGACGTGCCAGACCGTGAGCCATTACCAAACGTTCAAACCCTGAACCTGTCCGCCCTGCTGAGAATATCGAGACATTATAATTTTCAGTCGTGCTAGCAGTGAACTCCACCCCGGAGACTGTGATGAAACTTGCCTTGCTATGCCGTAACCCAAAACTCTATTCCCACAGACGTTTGGTCGAAGCCGCCGAAGCCCGCGGCCACACGATGGATGTCATCGATCACCTTCGTTGCTTGATCGACATATCATCCGGGCAATCCAAGCTCGTTTATAAGTCTGAAGACCTTCCCCTCTATGACGCTGTGATCCCGCGAATTGGAGCGTCTGTTACGTTTTACGGCACCGCTGTGTTACGACAGCTTGAAGTGATGGGCGTTTACCCCGTCAATGAGTCCGTTGCAATTACACGGTCACGCGACAAGCTACGGAGCCTCCAACTCTTGAGCAAACGCGGCATTGGTCTGCCGCAGACGATTTTCGCCCATAAAACCAATGATCCAAGCGAAGTGATTGCGCGGGCGGGCGGCGCACCCGTCGTCATTAAATTGATTGAGGGCACGCAAGGTATCGGTGTTATGCTTAGTGAAACCGACCGGGCCGCGGAGAGCATCGTCGAGGCCTTTGGCGGCGTTGACACCAATATCTTAGTCCAAGAATTTATTGCGGAAGCAGGCGGTGAGGACGTTCGATGTTTGGTTGTCGACGGCAAAGTGATCGCGACAATGCTTCGTAAGGGTAAAGAGGGTGAGTTCCGCTCCAACCTTCATCGCGGCGGCTCAGCGAAATCAATCAAAATCACACCCGAAGAACGCGCGGCGGCTGTTGGTTCCGCCAAAGCGATGGGACTCAACGTCTGTGGTGTTGATCTGCTTCGCTCATCACGCGGTCCCGTTGTCATGGAAGTCAATTCTTCGCCCGGTTTAGAAGGTATTGAGAACGCGACAGGTATCGACGTCGCGGGAAAAATTATCGAATTTATCGAGAAGAATGCAAAGCCCGGTAAAACAACAACACGCGGTAAGGGATAAGATGCGCGACCCCTTCATTATCGGGGTTCATTCGATTGAACCCGGCACATCCCAAACGGTCCACCTCCCCTTAAGTCGTCTGGCCGACCACACGGATATGATGCTGCGCTTGCAGGTCATTCACGGTAAAAAGCCCGGTCCCACACTGTTTGTCAGCGCCGCGATACACGGCGATGAAATTATCGGTGTGGAGATCATTCGGCGTATTTCGCGCATGAAAGTGCTATCACGCGTCGCGGGCACGTTGATCCTCATCCCCATTGTTAATGGCTACGGGTTTTTGGGCATGTCGCGCTACTTACCCGACCGCCGCGATCTGAACCGGGTTTTCCCAGGGAGCAAAGGTGGATCGCCGGCCGGGCAACTCGCCCATACGTTCATGACCGAGATCGTGGAAAAATCTGAATTTGGCATCGACCTGCATTCCGGCGCTATTCACCGGGAAAACCTGCCCCAGATTCGGGCCGACTTAGACGACCCGATCGTCAAAGATATGGCTAAAGCATTCGGGGCCTCTGTCATGCTCAACTCTAATTTACGCGATGGGTCGCTTCGCGAAGCCGCACGGGCAATCGGTTGCAGCATGTTGCTCTATGAAGCGGGTGAAGCCTTGCGGTTCGATGAGACCGCTATTCGTATCGGCGTCAAAGGCGTGTTGAGTGTTATTCGACATGTCGGAATGCTGCCAAAACTGAAACCTCGGAAATCGACCCCTGAGCCCGTACAACCTGCGTCTAGCCATTGGCTGCGCGCGCCAATGTCCGGCCTTATGCGGGCCGCTTATAGTCTCGGTGATGTTGTCGAAAAAGACACAGTCATTGCCAGCGTCGCCGGACCTTTGGGCGAAGTCGAAGAGGATGTGATCGCCAAATATTCTGGCGTCATTATTGGCCGCACCAATTTGCCCATCGTCAATCGAGGTGACGCGCTGTTCCATGTCGCCCGAGTCGATGATTTAGAGGACGCAGAATCGACAATCGAATCCCGCGTCGAAAGAGCGGACAGCGATCCGCTATTTGACGGCATTGAGATTGTCTGAGGGTTAAATGAGGCGACCGCCTTCACATTAGATCTGGCTGCGCATATGAAAACCTGGCGCATAAGCCAACCGTACTGAGGTGACGGACTGATCCTTATTCCAAGTCGTTCGGTCTATCACAAATATAGCCTGCCCTGCATCGCATTGTAGGATTTTAGCTTCTTCTGCCGTCACATTAGCCGCTGAAAATCGAATGTCGCCCCGTGAGAATAGGGCATGCGCAATAAGCCATTCATTGGCATTTGTTTCCGCAAAATTTTCAGCCTCAACTTCAGGGACCGCAGCCATATTGATCCAGCGGTTTTCGTATAAAAACGGTTTTCCATCCGCAGAGTGTAGGGCCGGGAGATGCAGCAGCTGAGCCGTTCGTGAGACATCCATTGTCTCACGGATATTATCTGGGGGTTGGCAAATCTCTCGCCTTAAGAGCGTATGACGGTACTGGGCACCCCGCCCTTCGATTTCGAGCCGCGTGACAGGAATATCGAGGGTTGCTTTGCGCACAGGGTATCGGGCGACGCGCGTGCCGCCTTTGCGGCGACGGTCTAACAATCCCGCTTCAGCCAGTTGCCGCAAGGCACGATTAACGGTCGCTCGCGCGCAGCCAAACTCTTGAGCCAGCTCGACCTCGCCCGGAATGAGCTCCCCCGGACTCCAGATTCTCTCTGAAATCCGCCGCATCACCTCCGCTTCGATGCTCTGCCATGTCGCTGACTTTTTCAGACTAAAAACCTTCTGTGAGCGCAGAGGCAGCCTTGCGATATCGCGCCACAATCTGATCGCGCTTTTTATGGCGACCCTGTGTCACCAAGTGCCGACCCGCAGACCACACATCTGTGACCATAGAATCGTCACCGGTGAAGATGTAGCTATCCAAGATCATATCCCCCGATTTTCCCATCAGGTCGACGTGAGTGATATCAAGCGCCATCATATCGGCGAGTGTCCCCGGCGCCAGCTCTCCGGCGTTTCTACCAGAGGCAAAAGCTCCGCCGGAGGCTGCGCCTTCAAATAAAACACGGCCTGAGGAGCGGGTTTCCGTTGCTAAGACAGCCCGACCCAAATGTTTCAAGCGTTGCGAATATTCCAAAGCCCGCAATTCTTCCGACAGCGAAATACGAATGTTGGAATCAGATCCAATCCCGAAGCGTCCCCCCTGTTCTAAATATCGCACCCCATCAAAAATGCCGTCTCCAAGATTGGCTTCTGTAATCGGGCAAAGCCCTGCAACCGCCCCAGATTTCGCCATCATTATGGTTTCATGTGCGTCCATTTGGGTAGAGTGAATAAGGCACCAACGCGCATCCACCGGATGGTTCTCGAACAGCCATTCGACCGGGCGTTGTCCGTAGGCTGCAACGACCTCTGCGACCTCCCCGACCTGCTCGGCGAGATGTATATGGATCGGCCCCGTCGGATGAAGTGTGGTCGCAGAAGTTAAGCTCTTACGGCTCACAGCCCGCAAAGAATGCGGCGCAACGCCTATCCGACTATCATTGGGCAGAGACTTTAACCCCGCCTTCGCCCCGTCAAAGAGTTTCGCAAACTGGTCGATATCATTGCCAAACCGGATTTGTCCTTGGCTCAACGCTCTCCCATCGCACCCGCCCTGTTCATAAAGCACAGGCAATAAGGTCAGACCCATACCGGATATTTGTGCCGCTGCGGCGATACGCTCGGATAACTCAGCAAGATTATCGTAAGGCGTCCCGTCCGCTTGATGATGCAGATAATGAAACTCAACGGACGCGCCGTATCCTGCTTCCAGCATTTCCATCTGAACAAAAGCCGCAATGGCTTCGACGTGATCCGGCGTGAGCTGATCCAAAAACTTGTACATGAGTTTTCGCCAAGACCAGAAATTATCTGTGGGGTCCGCGCCGCGCCTTTCCGTCATCCCAGCCATGGCCCGTTGAAACGCATGGCTGTGAATGTTCGCCGGTGCGGGAAGCAACACGCCAAAACGCTCATCGGCGGACTTAACCCCCGCCTCGATGGCTTGGATGAAACCCTTATCATCGAGAGTGATCTGTACCCCAGACTTCCAGCCCTCAGAGGTGAGCGCATATTTAGCCCATACAGTCTTCATCATCGACGTCCTGTCTTGACAGTTATTATGTGCAGACATAAAAACTTGTTTCAATGACGTCAATCCTGAACGGAGACCTCTTGCAACAGTCTGTTTTGATCAATGCGCAGATCGCAACCATGGTCGCCTCACCGTTGCCCTATGGACTCATTGACCAGGGCGCGATCGCTATCGATGACAACAAAATTGCATGGTGCGGCGCACAGGCAGACCTGCCCAAACGATTTGAGGCATGGCACCAACGTGATCTTCAGGACCGCTTAGTCACCCCCGCCCTCGTGGATTGCCACACCCATATCGTACATGCAGGCAACCGCGCCAAAGAGTTTGAAATGCGCCTGAACGGCGCGACCTATGAAGATATCGCCCGGGCAGGCGGCGGCATCGTCTCAACCGTCACGGCCACACGATCCGCCTCCGAAGATCAGTTGTTCACCAGCGCCGCACCGCGTGTAGAGGCTTTGATCGCAGAAGGCGTTTGCACCCTTGAGATTAAGTCGGGGTATGGCTTGGACATTGATACCGAGCTTAAAATGTTGCGGGTCGCACGCCGCATTGGCAAGCAACTTCCCATTCGCGTTCGCACCACGTTTTTGGGCGCGCATGCCACGCCGGCGGCCTATAAAGGGAATAATGATGGCTATATCGATGAGGTTTGCATTCCGGCCTTAGACGCTGCGCATGCTGAAGGTCTTGTCGATGCTGTCGATGGGTTCTGTGAATCTATTGGATTTGCACCTGAACAGATCGAACGGGTTTTTAAGAAGGCAAAAGCCTTAGGTCTGCCGGTAAAACTTCATGCCGAACAATTATCCAATCTCGGTGGCGCGGTTCTTGCGGCACGATACAAGGCTCTTTCCGCTGACCACCTTGAATATTTGGACGCCGCAGGGGTTGCGGCCATGGCCAGCGCTGGCACGATCCCCGTTCTCTTGCCGAGCGCCTATTATTTTCTGAGAGACACGCAGCCGCCGCCCATTCAGAGCTTTCGGGACGCGGGTTTACCCATGGCCATCGCGACAGATTGCAATCCGGGCTCTTCACCCATGACGTCGTTATTACTGGCCATGAATATGGCCTGCACTTTGTTTTTTATGACACCAGAAGAAGCGCTTGCCGGGACGACGCGTAACGCGTCGGCCGCTTTAGGGCTCAAAGATACGGGCGTAATTGCCGCCGGATTTCGGGCTGACCTTGCGATTTGGAATACGGCGGACCCGGCGGAGCTCAGTTACCGCATCGGGACAAACCGCTTGCACGACCGCATATTTGGAGGTGCATAATGATTATTCTCACACCCGGCACCACGACGCTAAAAACGCTGGAGTCAATCTATCGCACCGGCTGTTCCGTTAAGCTCGACCGCGCCTCTAAAGCCCATGTCGAAGACGCAGCCGCGCTTATTCAAGCCGCTGTCAAAGGCGGCGCGCCCGTATATGGCGTCAATACAGGATTTGGGAAACTCGCAAGTGTCCAGATTGCCGCCAAGGATACAGCGACGCTGCAACGCAACCTCATTCTGTCGCATTGTTGCGGTGTGGGTGAGCCCACTGAAACACCGGTCACACGCCTGATGATGACGTTGAAGCTGCTCTCACTGGGTCGCGGGGCGTCTGGTGTGCGGTGGGATATTATCGAATTAATTGAAGGGTTGCTCGAAGCCGGAATCACGCCCGTCATTCCCGCTCAAGGGTCCGTCGGCGCGTCCGGCGACCTCGCCCCTCTCGCCCACATGGCGGCCACCCTCATTGGGGAAGGTGAAGCCGAATTAGACGGCACCTTCATGCCATCACGACAGGCATTAGAGCGGGTCGGATTAAATCCAATTGTGTTAGACTCCAAAGAAGGCCTCGCCCTCATCAACGGCACACAATTCTCAACCGCCTATGCCCTTGCCGGATTGTTTGAAGCGTGGCGGAACGCGGAAGCCGTGATTGTCACGGCGGCGCTATCGACCGATGCGATCATGGGGTCCACCGCGCCGCTTCTGCCTGAAATTCACGCCCTTCGCGGGCATCAAGGCCAGATCGAGGTGGCGGCGGCGATGCGGTCGATTTTAGACGGGTCAGAAATTCGGGACAGCCACCGCGAAGACGATACCCGTGTCCAAGACCCCTATTGTATCCGGTGCCAACCCCAAGTGACGGGCGCGTGCATTGATCTATTACGGATGGCCGCCAAGACACTTGAAATCGAAGCCAATGCCGTGACCGATAATCCGCTTGTTTTGCGAGAGACAGGGTTGATCGTGTCGGGCGGTAATTTTCATGCGGAACCCGTCGCCTTCGCGGCGGACCAAATTGCGCTCGCCATCGCAGAGATCGGCTCAATCGCCCAACGCCGGATCGCGCTAATGGTCGACCCGACATTAAGCCACGATCTCCCGCCATTCCTTACCCCCAAGCCAGGGTTAAATTCCGGCTATATGATTGCCGAAGTGACGACAGCCGCTTTGATGAGCGAAAACAAACATCTTGCTAACCCCTGCTCGACTGACTCCACGCCGACAAGTGCGAACCAAGAAGACCATGTGTCTATGGCGGCGCATGCCGCTCGGCGGCTGACACGCATGAATACGAACCTCTCCGGCATTATCGCTGTCGAATTGCTATGCGCGGCGCAGGGCGTCGAGTTTCGAGCCCCCCTCACGACAAGTCAGCCTTTACAATCTGTTCTCGCCGGGCTTCGACGCAAGGTCGCGACGCTTGGGGATGACCGTTACCTCGCCCCAGACATCAAGGCCGCGACCGAGTTGATCACCGATAGAACAATCGTGGACGCCGCCGCAGCGCCTGGTTTGATTTTGGCGATTTAATTGACCCCTGTTGAGACCATAAAAGGCACCAGCCCGATTATCTTGGCCATGCCCCATACTGGTACATTTGTACCGAGGGATATATTCGAACGCCTTAATCCCTTGGGCCAAACACTCGAAGATACAGACTGGCACATCAATAAGCTCTATGCGGACCTTCTACCGGACGCGACCCAAGTGCGGGCGGTATTCCACCGCTATGTGATCGATCCCAATCGGGATCCGTCGGGCCGAAGTCTCTATCCCGGGCAAAACACGACGGGACTTTGTCCGATAATCGATTTTGACGATAAACCGCTCTATCAATCGGGGCGCGAACCAAAAGCCGAAGCGATAGAGAAGCGACGGTTGAAGTTTCACGCGCCCTATCATGCGGCGCTAGAGGCTGAAATCGCGCGCGTCAAAGCGCGGCACGGGATCGCCATTTTATATGATTGCCATTCCATCCAAAGCCAAAAACCTTTTTTATTCGACGGCAAACTGCCAGATTTTAACATTGGCACCAATAACGGAAAAACCTGCGACCCTCGGCTGCAGCAGGCCGTCGCTGATATTTGTGATCGCGCGAATGGCTACAGCAGCGTCGTCAATGGGCGCTTTAAAGGCGGCTGGACGACCCGTCATTACGGACAACCGCAGGATGGCATTCACGCTATCCAGATGGAACTGACGCAATCGAGCTACATGGATGAAACGGCACCTTGGGCCTACCGCCCCGCCAAAGCCAACCGCATTCGCCCACATCTCAAACATATTCTCCGGACCCTTGAACAGCTAGCCACAGAGATGACGTCATGACGGACCCCCGTAAAAATAGCCGCGACATTTACCCTGCGACGGGATCTGAAATTACCGCAAAATCTTGGCTCACAGAAGCGCCGATGCGGATGTTGATGAATAATCTTCATCCCGACGTGGCCGAAAATCCGCACGAGTTAGTGGTTTATGGCGGCATCGGTCGTGCGGCTCGGACTTGGGATGATTTTGACCGCATTGTTGAAAGCTTGACCTCGCTTGAAGACGACGAAACTTTACTCGTGCAGTCAGGTAAACCTGTTGGCGTTTTTCGGACTCATTCGGACGCGCCGCGCGTCCTTATCGCCAATTCCAACCTCGTTCCAAAATGGGCCAACTGGGATCACTTTAACGAGCTCGATAAGAAAGGGCTGGCGATGTATGGCCAAATGACCGCTGGGTCATGGATCTACATTGGCACGCAAGGCATTGTTCAAGGCACTTATGAGACCTTCGTTGAGGCCGGGCGCCAGCATTACGGTGGTGACTTAACCGGAAGGTGGATTCTGACCGGCGGTTTAGGCGGCATGGGCGGCGCGCAACCGCTGGCGGCTGTGATGGCTGGCGCGTCTTGTCTAACCGTCGAGTGTGACCCGACCCGCATCGATTTCCGTTTACGCACCGGATATGTCGATGAAAAAGCGGATACCTTAGACGAAGCCCTCACGATGATCGAAAAATGGACCGCCGCAGGTGAGGCTAAATCTGTCGGTCTTTTGGGTAATGCCGCCGACATTTTCCCAGAGCTTGTGCGCCGCGGCGTGCGGCCTGACATCGTCACCGATCAAACCTCGGCCCATGACCCGCTGAACGGATATTTGCCGCAAGGTTGGACGATGTCACAATGGGCCGCAGCCAAAGAGAAAGACCCTAAATCTGTTGAAAAAGCAGCCCGCGCATCAATGCGCACCCAAGTTGAAGCCATGGTCGAATTTTGGGATCGCGGTATCCCAACGCTCGATTACGGCAATAATATTCGCCAAGTCGCGAAGGATGAAGGATTGGAAAACGCCTTCGCATTCCCGGGGTTTGTGCCCGCCTATATTCGTCCGCTCTTCTGTCGCGGTATTGGTCCCTTTCGGTGGGTCGCCCTATCGGGCGATCCCGAAGATATTTTTAAGACGGATGCTAAGGTTAAAGAACTCATCCCCGATGATAAACATCTCCATCATTGGCTGGATATGGCGCGAGAACGCATTTCCTTCCAAGGTCTACCCGCGCGTATTTGTTGGGTCGGCCTCGGCCTGCGCCATAAGCTTGGCTTGGCCTTTAATGAAATGGTCCGGACAGGTGAGCTGAGCGCCCCTGTCGTCATTGGACGCGATCATCTTGACAGCGGGTCTGTCGCCTCACCCAACCGCGAAACTGAGGCGATGAAAGACGGGTCTGACGCCGTGTCAGATTGGCCTCTGCTCAACGCTTTGCTCAATACAGCATCTGGCGCGACATGGGTCTCACTGCATCATGGTGGCGGTGTTGGCATGGGGTATTCCCAACATTCTGGCATGGTCATCGTGGCCGATGGGACAGACGACGCGGCGCGTCGATTGGAACGCGTTCTTTGGAATGATCCAGCCACAGGGGTCATGCGCCATGCCGATGCCGGGTATGATATTGCTAAGGAGTGCGCGAAGGAAAATAATTTGAACCTGCCCGGAATATTGCGGGCATAGGCC
This sequence comes from Litorimonas sp., assembly GCA_051251645.1. GTDB lineage: Bacteria > Pseudomonadota > Alphaproteobacteria > Caulobacterales > Maricaulaceae > Litorimonas. The sequence goes on from JBPOEY010000002.1 coordinate 45,225, forward strand.
AACGGATAGCTCACGAGCCAAACTGCAAATGGAAGCTTTTTATCAAAAAATTGGAGCGGGCGATGGGATTCGAACCCACGACATTCAGCTTGGGAAGCTGACGCTCTACCCCTGAGCTACGCCCGCCGCGTTACGGTCCGATAGCACGAGTGGACACCCCAGATGCAAGCGCCCTCTGCACGTTATAATTGGGCGCCACCCCTCGCCGCGCCTGACGCCCGTAACGCTGACATAGTCAATCATGATGATCTTATTGACCCCATAGACAAACCCCTCTCCCCCTTTATCCAAGGGACAAAGACCAAAGGGGACCGTCGATGACTGACTTATCTAATCAACCAAGGGCACACCTCCCGCTTGACAGTATTCGCGTCGTCGAATTGTCCACCATGATCACGGCCAGCTTCGCGGCGATGATCTTAGGCGAACAGGGCGCGGATGTGATAAAGGTTGAGCCGCCCGGCATGGGCGATCCGATGCGCTTTATTGGCTCACAAAAGCCGGGCCTGTCCGCACTGTTCCACAATTGCAATCGCGGCAAACGCTCCATTATGTTAGACTTGAAAGACGACAGTGACTTGGCCACAGCGCGAGCCCTGTGTGAGCGTGCCGATGTCGTGATCAGTAATTATCGCCCCAGTGTTATGGCACGGATTGGTCTGTCCTATGAGGCCTTACAAGCTGTAAACCCCAAAATTGTCTTCTGCCGCATCACGGGTTTCGGCACAGACGGACCACAAGCCGCTCTCCCCGCCTATGACCATGTCATGCAGGCGCAACTCGGTATGACCACCGTCCAAGGTAACGCCCAAGGCACACGGCCTGTTCATGTTCAACATGCCATTTGCGATAAGGCGACAGGATTGATGGCGGCGCAAGCCGTCAGCAGCGCGCTCTTTGCGAGCGAACGTAGCGGGCACGGATCGCGAGTCGACCTCTCCATGATTGATGCTGGGATGCATTTCTTCTTCCCCGATGGATTGATGGAACACACACTCATGGACGACGCTGCAATGCAGCTTGACCCGCTCACAGCCACCTACGCCGTAATGGAAGCGCGTGATGGGCATTTCGTAATTGCTGGGATTGGTGATGTTCAAGCGACGGCCGTGTTTTCTCTGATCGGCAAAGCTCACCTTATGTCCGATCCGCGTTTTAAAACGCCCGCATCTCGGCTGATGAACATTGGCGACATGATTGCAGAGATGACATCGGACCCTGTCGATATGCCTATCGCCGAGGTGCTCGCCTATATGGAAGCGCATGATGTGCCGTGCTGCGAGTGCCTCTCGCCCTTACAAGCTTTTGATCATCCACAACTGTCGACAATGAAGACGGTCGCAATCGTGGATCACCCATATTTGGGCCAAGTCCGATCTGTCCGCGCCGCCGCGCGGTTTGAGGGGCAAGACGGGATTAGCCACGCCCCCTCACCGATGCTTGGTCAGCATGGGGATGAAATTAAAGCTGAGCTGAGGGGAGAAAGCTGAAGTTCAATACAAAAAGCTCCGGCCAACAACCGAAGCTTTAAGAGTCTTATTGAATTTTGGCGCCGTTCGCTTGAGCTCACGGTGGCTTCGCTAAAATTGATTATCAATCAATTTTTCCGGCTTTGCCGGATTGCTACGCCACATTCGCGAACTGGTTCATTGTATTATGCTCACCGCCAGCTTTCAGCGCCCGGTCGCCGCCCGTCATTTCCTTAAAACTATCGCCAATGTCGGAGCCGACTTCGTGTTGGTGGCGAACAGCGGACACGCCGCCGCGGATTTCCGCGCGCTGGACATTTTTGACATAAGCCAGCATTTTCTCGTCGCCATAGTAACCTTCTGAGAGGCGATCCATGCCGAGTGCATCCATGTGAAAAGTCGGCAAGGTGATAAGGTTGTGAAAGACCCCCGCTTCGCGCGAAATATCCGTCTGGAATGCCTGCAGGCGCGCGTCCGCTTCGATCCCGAGGGGATCTTGGTCAAAACGCGCACTCATGAGTTCAGCTTCGGGGTAGCTGCTCTCGTGAATTTTACCTTCAGCGACCCAATCAGCGCGAACTTGTTTGCGCAGGTTAAGCGTCCAGTTAAACGACGGCGAGTTATTATAAGTCAGCTTGGCATGCGGCGCAGCTTCACGGATGCGGTTTACCATGCCCGCGATCTGCGCGACATTGGGCGTCGCTGTTTCGATCCATAGCAAGTCTGCCCCACCATCATTGAGGGCCGCAATACAGTCTTCAATCACGCGCTCTTCACCGGTATCCGGTTTGAACTTGTAAAGACCATTGGCCAAGCGTGTGGGCTTGACGAGCTTGCCGTCCAAACGAATGGCAACTTCACCATTATCCAAATCTGTCAGATCATTGACAGGCGTAACATCGAGCCATTTAGTATATTCGGCCGCATGGTCGCCTGCTTCGCGGCTCACCGGGATTTTCTGCGTCAGGCCAGCGCCCAAGCTGTCTGTCCGCGCGACGATCACGCCGTCATCCACGCCGAGTTCTTCAAACGCCATGCGCACAGCCCGCAGCTTTTCAATGAAGTCTTCACGTGGCACGGTGACTTTGCCGTCTTGGTGACCACATTGTTTGGCGTCAGACACTTGGTTCTCAATCTGAATACAACAGGCACCCGCTTTAATCAGCTCTTTAGCCAGCAAGTAAGTCGCGTGAACGTTGCCAAAACCGGCATCAATATCGGCGATGATCGGACGAACATAGCTTTCGAAACCATCGATTTTTGCAATCACGGCTTGACGCGTGACGTCATCACCCGCGGCCTTAAGTTCAGCAAAAAGATCGTTCAAATCGACCTCATCGGCCTGACGAATAGACGTATAAATCTCATTGATCAAATCTGTGACAGCCGTTTTTTCATGCATGCTTTGGTCCGGCAGATGGCCAAAACTATTGCGCAGGCCCGCGACCATCCAACCAGAGAGGTAAACATAGGCCCGATCGAGCGTGCCTTTTTGACGTTTGATCGCGCGCATCATTTGCATCGCGTGGAAGCCAGACCAGCAGCCAAGTGACTGGGTGAACTGTGATGTGTCAGCGTCATAACGGGCCATATCGGCGCGCATAACTTTGGCGGTCGCTTTGGCAATATCCAAATGCGTCTCATACGTGTTCTGGATTTTCAGCTGCGCAATATCTTCGATATTAATACCGCCCGGAACGCCGTTCGGGTAACGGGATTTGATATCGTTGAGTGTTTGTGTGTAGGTCATTTAAGCCTCCAAAATTTCGTATGCAGGGATTGTTAGGAATTCAGGTAAGTCGGCGGATGTTGCCGTCTGGGTGAACAAACGCGCGGCCTCGGGGAAGCGACCTTCGATGAAAGCTTCGCGGCCAAGCTCCGCCTGCAACGCACCAAACACCTCATCATAGATCCGGTTGTAGAGCGTGCTGCTCATGCGCTCGGTTGCGCCGTCTGAAAGCTGCACTTCTGCACCGTGACGAAGCCACTGCCAGATTTGAGCCCGACTAATTTCTGCCGTGGCCGCATCTTCCATCAAGCCATGGATCGGAACAGCACCACGACCACAAAGCCATGCTGCAATATAACGAATCCCGACTTCGATATTGGTGCGCAGGCCGGCCTCAGTAATCGTACCGTCATGTGGTGCCAGCAACGCATCATCGCTGATGCGCGGAGATTGGCGTTGCTTGGTAATCTGGTGCTTACCAGACATATGCGCGTCGAACGTTTCCTTCGCTGCCGCGACCATCGCTGGATGCGCCACCCAAGTGCCATCATGACCGGCCCGCACTTCGCGTTCTTTGTCAGCCCGGATTTTGGCAAATGCGGCGTCATTGGCTGCATCGTCATTCTTAACCGGAATTTGCGCGGCCATTCCACCCATCGCGTGGGCGCCACGACGGTGGCACGTCTTGATCAAGCGAAGCGAGTAGGCCCGCAGAAAATCGCGGTCCATGCCGACTTGGGCACGGTCCGGCAGAATGAACTGCTTATGATTGCGTAAGGTCTTGATGTAGCTGAAGATGTAATCCCAACGACCGCAGTTCAGCCCCGTAATGTGGCGGCGAAGAACGTAGAGGATCTCTTCCATTTGGAATGCGGCCGTCAAAGTTTCGATCAAGACAGTGGCTTTGATTGTGCCATTATCCAGTCCCAGCACAGCTTGGGTGAAGTTGAAGACATCGTTCCACAACCGCGCCTCTTGATAGCTCTCAAGCTTCGGCAGGTAGAAGAAGGGCCCCCGGCCATCTTTCGCCAAGGCAACGCCATTGTGGAACATGTGCAGTCCGAAATCGAACAAGGACGCACTCATCGGCTTGCCGTCGACGGTGACGTTCTTCTCTTCCAGATGCCAGCCGCGCGGACGCACAAGCAGTGTCGCAGGATTGTCGCCAATCGCGTAGGACTTCTTCTCCGTCTTTAGCGTCAATTGACCGTTCGTGTAATCGATCATGTTGGCCTGACCTTCGACCATATTGGCGAAGGTTGGTGAGGAGGCATCCTCGAAATCCGCCATGAATTGGGTCGCGCCACTGTTGAACGCATTGATCATCATTTTGCGGCTCACAGGGCCGGTGATTTCAACACGGCGGTCGATTAGCGCTTTCGGCGCGGGATCAACTTCCCAGGCGCCATTGCGAATATGTTGTGTTTCCAACGGCACGGACGGCAGCTCACCATCATCAAAACGATCTTGCTGTAGCAGACGGTCAGAAAGTAATATTTTGCGCTGTGGGCCGAAGCGACGCTCTAAATCTGCGAGGAACAACAGCGCATCTGGCGTAAGGACGCGGTCCATGTCTAGAACAGTTGAACCAACGACCTTTGCCAGCACACGGTGACGCGGGATCGAAGTGGTCTCAGGGCTAACAGGCGCATTCATGGCACTCTCCAACAAAGGTGTGAGCCTGAGCTAGCGCAAGATTTTGTATGTGTCTGTAAAATGCGGGTTGCTTTGTTACGTTTGTAAAGTAAATATTCGTAATATGGCAAACTCTGTAAATACTCGTTCTGAAAACTCGCGGGGCGAGAAATTATTGATCGGCCCACGATTGCGCCGGTTGCGAACTAATCTCGGCCTGACTCAAACGCGTATGGCTGAAGAACTTGGCATCTCCGGTAGCTACCTCAATCTGATGGAGCGCAATCAACGCGCGATGAGCGCCAAAGTGCTGCTCAAACTCTCAGAAACTTATGACATTGATCTATCCGAGCTGACGTCTGGCACGGACCGTCAACTCGTCGGTGAGCTTTTCGATGCGCTACGTGATCCGGCCCTTGGCAAAGATCGCGTCCCCAAATCAGAAGTCGAAGACGTTGTCGGGGCGAGTCCAGCCACGGCCCGTGCTCTGGTCAATCTTCATCACCGCTACACGGAATTGTCGCGACGCTTAGTCCGCGAAGAAGGGGCGGACGAAGCCGCAACGGCTTTACAAGAGGCCGCCCCTGCGACGGATCTTGTGCGCGACATTATCTATCGCACCAATAATTATTTTGATGTGCTCGACCGCGCGGCAGAGGCGCTCTATTCTGAATTAGACCTGAGGCGAACCGAACCTCTGACCGCCCTAATCGCTCGAATGAAAGAGAGACATCAGACGATTGTTCGCATTCTTCCCAACGATGTCATGGTCGACATGCTCCGTTATTATGATCGTCATTCGGGACGATTGAACTTATCGGAACTCCTGCCTGCCAGCTCACGACGATTTCAAATCGCCTTTCAGATCGGCATGTTGGAACACCGAAAAACAATCGACGAAATTGTTGCCAAAGCCGACCTCCCCACGGTTGATTCAAAACGATTGCTTCGAACGACATTAGCCAATTATTTTGGCGCTGCCCTTTTAATGCCTTATGGCGCCTTCCTGAAAGCCGCCGAAGAGCTCCGCTACGATATTGACGCCCTCGCCCATCGCTTTGGCACGAGCGCAGAGCAAGTCGCCCACCGATTAACAACATTATCCCGCCCCGATGCGCGCGGCGTGCCGCTCTTCTTTGTCAGGATCGATATGGCCGGAAATATTTCCAAACGGTTCAGCCAAGGGCGCTTCACCTTTCCCAGATTTGGGGGGGTCTGCCCGCGCTGGGCGATCCATGAAGCCTTCGGCACGCCGGACCGTGCACTTGTTCAATCGGTCGCAATGCCAGACGGTAAAACCTACCTCACGCTTGCACGCCGTGTCACGCGTTCCGGGGGCACGACAGCGACCCCGGCGCAAAGTTTCGTCATCGGGCTGGGCTGCGACATCGCTCATGCTCCGCGTTTGATCTACTCGGATCACCTCTCCGGCGATCCGATGCCCATCGGTCCGAATTGTTACCTCTGTGACCGTACAGCCTGCCCGCAACGCGCCCATCCGCCACTCGGGCGGGCCATGGCCCATGATGAACGCGCACGGGGCCTGAGCCAATTCGCCTTCGCGCCCGAGAGTTAAGCGCGGATACCCCGAATTGTGAGGTAGAGGCCTGTCGAAATTAGGGCAACGATGTTGGAGACCATAAAGGCGACCGTCACCCTATCGTCACCAATGACCGGAATGAAATCACGGGCCACAAGCGCGAGCACGACAAAGAGTGAGGCGAACAGCCCCCACCCAGCAATGATCTTCGGCAAGCCGCCAGACCGCAAAAACAGCACAAAAATTGCGGCATTTGCGGCAGACGACAAAATTAAGCTCAGATGGAAGGATGTATAATCCGTTGTCGCTTGCAGCCCGGCCAGCAGTAGCCGTTGCTCCCCATTTGCGAGCGTTTTATAAGCCGCTGTCCCAGCCAACTCTGCCGCATTCATGGCCGCGACCACGCCAAACAGGCCTAGGGCGACAGACACAAGTCCAACACCGACACTCCACCCCGCAAGGAGCGGACCCGCGTCACGCAAAAGCCGATAAATACCGAATAAAAAGACGAGGTTCAGCCCGATGAGAAGCAGCGCGACATAAGCCTTCGCGTGCAACTGCGTCTCCGCAGCCAACATCGCGCGGGCTGTCGCTTCGACGTCTGCTGAAAGGTTGATATCAATTCCCGCACTCACCGTCATCGCACTAATGATCCCGATGATGATGGTGGCCAATAAGGCGATTCCTGCAATCCTCGCGGTGCTGACTTTCTCTGAATGTGTGAGCATAATCTGATCCTTTCGATATGATGAGCCCACAGGCCTTTAGCGGAAAGCTTTTTTAGAAATCAAGAAATTTATCGTTTTTCGATAAATATAAAGAGGCCCCTATTGCCTTGCACGGAGTAGGATATGAGGCTTAGGGTCTTCAAATGACCCAAACTCGCCGCAATTCGATCTGCCTCACCTTTGCGCTCATCGCCCTAACGCTCGCCTTCACATTTAGCTTATCGTTCGTCGCTCCACCGTCGCCTGATACCGATCATGCATTCGACACAGGGGCTGCCATGGCGCGCCTCTCCCGAATTCTTGGCGATGAACGCCCGCACCCGGTTGATACTGACGCCAATGACGCCGTGCGCGAGCGGCTTTTGACAGAAATAAGAACACTCGGCTTTGATCCGATTGTGCGCGATGATTTCCGTTGCACGGATCATTTTGGCGGCGTCTGCGCGCGTGTTCGCAATGTCATGTTTTGGGCCGTTCCGCCAATAGATGACGCCACGCAAGGCGTCGCCCTCATGAGCCATTACGACTCGGTTCCAGCCGGACCGGGCGCGGGCGATGATGGGGCGGGTGTTGCAGTTGGATTGGAAGTCGCGCGTCTTCTCAAGGACAGAGGCGACCTTCGCCCTGTGCTCATCTTGATCACAGACGGAGAAGAAATCGGCCTGCTCGGCGCGGAGAGCTTTGTCCATTCTGACCCTTTAGCGGCGCGCATCGACGCGGTTGTGAATGTCGAGGCGCGCGGCGTGCGCGGTCCTATTTCCATGTTCCAGACGTCAAACCCCAACGCTCGGGACATTGCGGCCATTGCCAAGACCGGCCGAACCGCCCTCACCAATACGCTGACGACCAGCATTTATGAGGCCATGCCCAATGACACGGATATATCGCGGTTTCTTGATGCCGACGCCCCGCGCCAAGTGGATGCAACAAATTTCGCCTTCATTCTTGGCGATAGCTTCTATCACACACCGGGCGATAATTTAGCCAATTTGAACCCCGGAACCTTGTTCCATTCTGGTATCAATGCCCTCGCCGCTGTCGAACAATTCGCGGCGCGGCCAACCAACAGCGCGCCGGAAGGAGACCGACTATACTTTGATGTGTTGACGCGCGGTGTCATCTCAGTGCCTGCAGGATTTGGCTCCGCTATTATCTTGCTGAGCGGGCTCCTTTCTATCGTCGCCCTCGTTCGAAAAGGAACGTGGCGCGGATGGCGCGGCTGGGTTCTCATCCCTGTTGCTTTGATTAGCGTTGGATTGGCAACCGTGGCGCTTTCCGCCGCTTTAGGCGCGCTTAAATCAGGCGCGGCCTACTCCCCGGCTCATCCCTGGGCTTTGCGCGGCGCGGTTTCTGCGATTGCCGTTCTCGTCGCGGCAAGCATCGCAATCTTTCTGCGGGGGCAGCGTGGCAACCAAACCGGGGCCTTGCTAAAAAGTTGGCTGTGGGTCTCTGGGCTCGCCATCCTCGGCTTATTTGTCTTTCCAAGCACCATGACATTTTTTGTCGGCGCGCTTTTTATCGTCTGTTTCGCAGCCATCGCCGCCCTCTTGAAACGTGACAGCTGGATGGTCGGTTTGAGCGGACTAGCGGCTTTCATATACATTATTATTAATCTACCGATGTTGGGGTTTGCTCTTGCTGGATTGGGCGGCACGGCGGCCCCCTTTGCGATGCTGTGGACTATTCCAGTGGTGATTATCGCGATCGCTCTGCCAACGCAAAAACAGTCGCGCCTCCCTCTGTTTAGCCTAGGCACTGTCACAGTCGCCCTGATTGCGGCCGCTATCTTTGTTCCCACCCACACAGCCAATGCCCCGCGCGGACTATCGATCCAGCATATCGTCTCTGACACCGGGTCATTTGTGCAATTGTCCGGCCACGCAAAACCTCCGCAAGCCATGATGGATAGCGGTGACCCAACCGAAAGCACCACTTTCACTTATGCGGCCCTCACCGGTGCAAAACTTCCCGCTTATGCGCGTCCCCGCTGGACCCTCGCGATCAATAGTGCACCAGACATAGATGCGAGCATCACTGTGCTCAGCGATATCGTTGAACGTGACACGCGCCGCGTGAGCTTACGTATCATCGCCCCAACGGCTGACCGCCTTCACCTCGCGCCAGCCTCTTCCGAGGCAATGTGGACTTCCTTGTCGGCGAATGATGTGGCCGTGGAACCAACCTCATGGGGGCTCCAGATTGCAGGTCGCAGTGTTCGTGATATACAGATCGACATCACCCTGCCGGCCAATCAGCCAATGGGGCAGATCGCCGTCACGCGGTTTGGCCTTGGCGGTGATATGGCTGCGTTAACGGCCTCCCGTCCAGATTGGACGTTGCCGAGACAGGCTGGCGATACGCGGGTCAGATTGTTAGATATTGATAGGGCGACCCAGCCCTAAGGATGGGGTCGGGTGAGAACCCCACCACACGCAGGCGCTCAGGCTGCGCTTCTACCGCTCCCGACGCGGTCTTGAACCTCCGCCGTCAATTCCAATGAGCGCAGACGCGCGCTATGGTCGTGAAAGTTCTTGGCGATGATAATTTCATCGGGCTTTAATCGCTCATAAAATAGAGACAAATGCTCAGCGACAGTATCAACGGTTCCGACAGCGCTCACCTGCAACATCGCGTCAACATGCGACTTAACGTGCGGCGGCACTTCATAGCCTCTAACCGGGCGAGGAGTTAGCCCGCGCTGACTCGTGATAATACCGACAAAGGCCTGCACCAAGGTCGAGAAATGATAGTGGGCGTCTTCTTCGGTGTCAGCGGCAAACACATTGCAGGCCATCATGAAGTAAGGTTTGTCCAAATGCCGGGAGGGCACGAATGTGCGGCGGTAAATCTCTGCCGCTTGAAACAGGTCGCCGGGCGCGAAATGGGACGCAAACGCATAAGGTAAACCCAGTTGAGCGGCGAGTTGCGCGCCGAATAGGCTGGAGCCGAGTATCCAGACCGGAACCTTTGTGCCCTCACCCGGAATGGCCCGAACTTTGGGGGTCACACTCGCATCGGGATTTGACAAATAACCAATCAGCTCTTCTACGTCCGTTGGGAAACTTTGCGCCGCGCGCTCATAATCTTTTCGCATCGCGCGGATGACACCCATGTCACCGCCGGGCGCGCGACCTAAACCAAGATCAATTCGATCCGGGTGCAAGGTCGCGAGTGTGCCAAACTGCTCAGCGATCAAGAGCGGCGCGTGATTGGGCAGCATGATACCGCCCGCCCCAAGACGGATCGTTTTTGTTTGGGCCGCGACATGAGCGATCAAGACAGAAGTCGCGGAGCTAGCGACACTTTTGATATTGTGATGTTCCGCATACCAAACACGGTTATAACCTAGCGCCTCTGCTTTTTGCGCCAATTCAACGCTATCGGAGAAACTCTTAGATATGCTTCCGCCGTCAATGACTTGGGCAAGGTCGAGAATAGAAAAGGGAATAGGCATGATTTGTATATCCCGAAAACGAACACGCCCACACAGACGCGCTTAACCGTTAGAAATCAAGGCCAAGTCGTAGGGCCGGTCGGGAAACAATCACAAGATTGGCGTTTCCACTAATGAAAGCCTGCACCTAATCTTCCAGCTTTATCCAAAAAAAAACAATCTGTCCCCGGGAGGGAACGTCATGTCGTTTATAGGTAATAAAGGAAACAACTGGAGCGGGCGATGAGATTCGAACTCACGACCCTCACCTTGGCAAGGTGATGCTCTACCACTGAGCTACGCCCGCATCGCAGTCGTTGAAGCGCGGCCTATATCTAGGCCTCATCCAGCTTGCAAGCACCAAGATTTGAGTTTCTGCATATCACTGCTAGGCGATACAGATGAGTGATAAACATCCAGACGAGCCCCGCCTCTACGCCCAACTTGATGATTTGAGCATCGCTTATCACACGGAAGAGCATGAGCCCGTTTTCACAGTCGAAGAAGGACAGCACATTAAAGCCCGCCTGCCAGGCGGGCATTCCAAAAATCTTTTCCTTAAAGACAAAGCCGGACAGTTCGTCTTGATCAGCGCACTGGGATCGACCCCGATCAAGCTGAATCGTCTGCATGCGCACATTGGCACCAAGCGACTATCCTTTGGCAAGGAGGAGGCCTTGTTCACTCATCTTGGCGTTCGGCCCGGCTCTGTCACCGTGTTTTCTATTCTCAATGATGCTGATGCGGCGGTTCGGCTGGTTCTCGACCAAGCCTTGTTTACGCAGGACGTCCTCTGGTTCCATCCGATGCGCAATACGGCGAGCACACGGATCAAACCCGCTGACCTGCTGGCTTTTGCTCGGGCAACAGGGCATAATCCGCTTATCCTCGATCTCGCGGGACTAGCAGCAGGAGACTAACATCATGGGCGACGAAAAATTTGAGAGCTCTTTAGTTAAGACGGGCACCGCCATCGCGGACCATTGCCGCGCCGGAACCGAACGTGAGGGGATAAATACGCTTTATCATGCCGATTGCGTCAGTGTTGAAGCGCTGGACGGCCCCAATGGTCGCGAATCCAAAGGCTTAAACGCGGTGAACGGCAAACATGATTGGTGGGAAAGCGCCTTCGAAGAACATAAGGTGACGACAAAAGGGCCATTTTTCCATGCGCCGAACAAGTTTACTCTTATCTTCGATATGGATGTCACGGAGCGAGAGAGCGGACAGCGTATGCAAATGTCCGAAGTCGGCCTCTATACCGTCAATACAGGCGGCAAAGTCATCCGCGAAGAGTTCTTTTACGCCCCAACAGAAGCATAATCAGGCCCGCACAAACTCACTTTCTTGCGACTAGCTCGAGCCTTGCCTTGAACCGGACGCCAGTCTCGCCCATTTAGCGAGTATGACAGATATACTCGTAAAAGATTCCTCCGATAACGCTTTCATGAAAGACGTCATCGAGACCTCTCAAGACACGCCCGTCGTTGTTGATTTTTGGGCGCCGTGGTGCGGACCCTGCAAAACATTGATGCCTGCGCTTGAACGGCAAGTAAAAGCGGCCGGCGGCAAGGTGAAACTGGTTAAGATCAATATTGACGAAAACCCCGGTGTCGCCGGGCAACTTGGCGTGCGGTCTATTCCAGCGGTGTTTGCGTTCAAGGACGGCAAACCCGTCGATGGCTTCATGGGCGCACAACCTGAATCCGAGCTGACGAAGTTCATCGCCCGCCTATCCGGCGAAAGTGACCCCAAAGAGGAAGCCGAAATCTTAGTCGCGCGAGCCCGCGATGGTCTGACGGCCGGCGATCCCGGTGGGGCCGCGCAGGATTTTGCCCAAGCTCTGCAACTGGATCCAGAAAACGGATCAGCGCTCGCCGGACTGGCCCGCGTCTATCTTGACATGGGTAATCGCGATATGGCCGTTGAAATGGTCGAAAGTGCGACCGGACCTTTGGTAGATCATCCTGAAGTCGCCTCAATCCGCTCTGAGCTATCGCTCGGCGAAAGCGCCCCTGAGCCGGACGCGCCCGTTGAAGAAGACACAGAGTTACGCGATGCCGAAGCCTCTGTCGCCGCCGATGAAACCAATCTCGATGCCCGTTTAATCTTTGCCAAAGCTTTGGCCGCACGCGGACGTCGGGCTGAAGCCGTCGATCACCTGATTTATTCGATCGGGCGCAACCGGATGCATGCAGACGAAGCGGCGCGTCACTTCCTGCTGACAATTTTTGAAGCGGAAGGCCCGGAAAGCGATGTCTCGATTGACGGTCGTCGTCGGCTGTCATCAATCCTGTTTGCCTAGTCCCGACGTAAGAAGATTGTGAGCGCGCATTATAAATCCTTGGCCCGACGGACGACCCCGCCGCGCATCCCGATCTTCCCTTTGGGCGGCGCTGTTTTACTGCCCGTATGCGATCTACCGCTTAATATATTCGAGCCGCGCTATTTGAACATGATTGATGATGCGCTGAAGGGCGACCGCTTAATTGGTATGGTTCAAACCCTTGATGGAGAGATTGCGGATGTTGGAGGCCTCGGCCGGATTATCCAATTTTCCGAGACCGATGATGGGCGCTATTTGATCGTTCTTAAAGGTCTGCGGCGGTTTCGCATCACGGACCTCCCTAATGTCTCAACCCCATACCGCCAAGCCGATGTGATCTATGACGGCTTTGGCGAAGACCCGGACCTGCATGCTGCGCGCCAGACATCAGAAGCGTTGTCAGAATCAGGGCGAGGCGACCGTGCGGCGCTGACAGTGGCGATGAAGGCTTTGGCCAAAGCTGTCGGAGTCGATGTGGACTGGAAAGCCCTATCGGAAATTCCTCTGCCTGTGTTGGTCAATCAGGCCGCCATGATCAGCCCCTTCTCAGCCCCTGACAAACAATCGCTGTTGGAGGCGGAAACGTCCGATGAGCGTCGTCGCTTACTCATCGGTTTGATGCATCTTTATGCATCGGGCAACGCGGGGGACACACAATCTCAGTCGACCCAATAGATACGATCGGGAGGATCTAATGATGACCGAAACCAAAACACCGATAATTCCGATTGATCCAAAAATGCTCCGTGTTCTCGTCTGCCCGAAATCGCGTGGCCCGCTGATCCATGATAGCGAAACAAATGAATTGATTAGCAAGAAAGCGGGCCTCGCTTATCCAATCCGTGACGGGGTTCCCATTCTTCTAGTCGAACGCGCGCGGGCGCTTTAACAATCTCGTGATGCTACGCGCTGGAACGATTTTGCGCGTATAGGCGTTTGGCTTGCATGACCTCATCTAACTCAGAGCATCTTTTGGCCGCCCGCTCATCAGGCCTGAAATTCATCGCTATTAGCGCCGTCGCTATGACGACCGCCCTACTCAGCGTTCCGACTGCAACCGCGCAAGTCCATACGCCGATCACAAATGTTGACGCGCCTTCTGTTACAGCGGCTGACCTATTGGGCGAGCCCAAAGGCTCTGGCATTGCGGTTGAGATCGAAGCCCAAATCCTGAAGGGCAAGATCAAAAAAGCGCTCGATAAAAAAGTATCTCCAGGGGCGCGTGAAGCGGCGAGATTAGCCTATGCGCAGGGCGTCTTTGCCCCACTTTGGAACCGCAATTCAGCAGAATTGCTGATGCAGGCAAACCCAATGAGCCAAGAACATGGCTTTGACACGGGCATTACAGACGAAGAGATTCGCGCTCTGATCAATTCACGCTTTAGCGGAACCGATAAACAACGCGCGACAGCTGACATTCGGCTCACCGCTATTTGGATGGTTTTGGCCTCTAAAATGAGCGCGGGCCTTTCCGATGAAGGCAATATGGTGCGCTCAACAGATGCCCGCCCAACCCGGTCGGACCTTGTCGTCGCCCTTCGACAGGCCGCGCAGAATAATCCCATCGACGCGTTAGAAAAATACGCGTCGCAAGCGCCGCAATATGGCGAATTAAAACGGTCGCTTAAACTATACAAACAATATGCGGACAATGGCGGCTGGATGCGTATTCGTATTGGCAAAGAGATGCTGGAACCCGGCATGAATGACCCGCGCGTTCCCGCATTGCGAAAGCGCCTTACTGCTGAAGGCTATATTGACTCGCTGCCATTTCGCTGGGTTTTTTCCGCCTCTGAAATGGACATCAGCGCCGCGCCAACCGTTTATGACGACATTCTTGTTGAACAAGTCAAGGAATTCCAAGCGGCTCATGGCCTTATGCGAGACGGTGTTCTTGGCCCTGCGACACTCGCTGCGCTCAATGAAAGCGTCGAGTCGAAAATTAGCCGGATCGAGCGCGCCATGACCTACTGGCGCAAAAATGCTAATCCGGGTGAACGCTACATCTGGGTCAATATTCCATCCTATCGTGCCGAAGCTTGGACTGGCGACCGTCGCGACATCGCGATGAAAACTATCGTTGGTAAAAAACGCACACCATCGACCGCTTTTTCTGACGACATCGAATATATTGTCGTCAATCCGAAATGGTACCTCCCAATTGGACTGTTCAAGCGTCAAAAGCTGCGTAAATTGCGGAAAGATCCGGGCTACGCAGCCGCTAATAAATTTGTAATTTACGATCGCGCTTCAGGCGCAGAAGTTGATCCCTACTCCATTGATTGGACACAGAAGGGTGTCTCCCGGAAGATTCAAATGGTCCAGTCACCTGGACCGCACAATGCGCTCGGCCAGTTGAAAATCATCTTCCCGAACAAGCATTCCATCTATCTACATGACACGCCTAACCATGAATTGTTTAAACGTGATGTCCGCGCTTTGTCGTCCGGTTGTATCCGGCTCGACGATCCCGTCGCGATGGCCAACTGGTTAACCGATGGAGATGACGACATTTCAACGGAGGTCTTCAATACGACGCTTCAAAGCCGCGAAAGAGAACGGTTTTACCTCGACAAACACGTCAAGGTTCACCTGACTTATTTGCCCTCAGTCGTAAATCCAGACGGTCGCGTCGAATTTCCGGCCGATATTTACAAAGAATTTAAGAAACCGACCCTAGCGCAAGAGACCTATCCGGACGATATTGATGCGGCTAAGCGTGTTGTTAATCTTGAGGACAACGCGATCACAGGGACGAAAGCGCAACAATAATGAAATTGCCGGTTACACCGCTCTTCGCAGCGGCTCTATTGCTCGCTCTGGGCGTCGATCATTCTGCAGTCGCCCAATCGGCGACCGCAGCGAAACCTGTGAGTAAAACCGCGACGACTGCGACTTACGCGCCGCGTTTTGATCAATGGTATGAAACCGTTATGCCCGGCAAAGGTCTTGGTATCGCTTTACCCGCCGGTCATAGTTTAAAAATTGATGGCATGCCGTGGACGCCATCTTGGCGCGCACCCGGCACAGCGCAAACCCTATCTGCCACCTTAACGTCTGGGACCGATACAGTCGCGAAAATCAATATTTTCGTGCTAGAGCCCCGTTATAACATCGACGCTAAAGGCTGGCTCAATGGCTACCGCATTGGCACCTACCCCCGTAACCCGCCTGAAGGATTTATTCGGCTCGACGGCCCTAAAGACCGTAATATTGACCTGTCACCGCATTTTAAAGTCGGGCAATTTCTCTGCAAGCAACAGCCAGGTCACTGGCCGAAATATGTGCTGGTTAGCCAAAACAATATCCGTCGATTAGAAGCGCTGCTAACTTCTCTGAACGATGATAAGACAACCGATGCGGACACGTTCTTCGTTATGAGTGGCTTCCGTACACCCTTCTATAATTCCGCCATTGGATCCGCGAAATTCTCTCGCCACATGTATGGCGATGCGTCAGACATTTATGTCGATTACAAGCCCCGAAACGGAAATATGGACGACTTGAACCGTGACGGTAAAATCACAAAGGCTGACGCCAATTGGCTTTATGACTACGCACAAAAGCTTTATAAAAACCGCAAGGATTTGCCCAAAGGCGGCATCGGCGCGTACCGTGCCAATGCGGTCCATGGTCCATTTGTCCATGTCGATGGTCGCGGAACAACCGCGCGCTGGGGACGCTAAGTCATTTGGTCTCAGCTGGGCGGTTGACGACCCGCCGCCCCGCTCCCACTTCGCTCTCATGAACGATACTTATCTAAACGAAAAATGGCGTAGCACGACCATCCTCTCCGTTCGCAAGAACGGCAAAGTTGTCGTTGTCGGTGACGGCCAAGTCAGCGCAGGGAATACCGTCATGAAAGCGCACACGCGCAAGGTGCGCCGTGTCGGCGGGGGCAACGTGCTCGCAGGTTTCGCAGGCGCAACAGCGGATGCCTTCGCTTTGCTAGAGCGACTAGAAACCAAACTCGAGCAATACCCGACCCAACTTGCTCGCGCTTGCGTCGAGCTAACCAAGGATTGGCGAACCGATAAGTATTTACGCAATCTTGAAGCGATGTTGATCGTCGCCGATAAAGATCAGACCTTCGTGCTCACCGGAAATGGCGATGTTGTTGAACCTGACGAAGGTATTGTCGCCATCGGATCGGGCGGCAACTATGCCTACTCCGCTGCGCTCGCGATGAACGAATATGAGGATGATGCCGAAGTGTTGGCCCGCAAAGCGATGGCAATTGCTGATAAAATTTGCGTCTTCACCAACAATAATCTGACGGTTGAAACCATCACATAAAAAAGCCCGCCAATATGGCGGGCTATCTTATTTGTGATTAAGCTCACCGCCTAGTTATATTTCACAGAGCAACCATAAGGCTGCGTATCTGTCACAGCGACGGCTTGGCCGGCATCCAAGTTAGCGAGCGCTTCGCGGACATAGTTTGTCGCGCCTGGAATTGTCGCTGGATTGGAAGAGCTATTATCGTCAATCGCGCCTTGATAAACCAAGGTCTGATCCGCATCGATAATATACATGTGCGGTGTCGTGCGCGCTGAGAACGCCCGGCCCATTGTGCCTTCTTCATCAAGGATTACGGCGGTCGCTGCGACGGCGTGCTCGGCTTTCCAGTTCGCAACGCCAACATTGTCTTTATGTCCCTGTTTACCAGGTGCGGAGCTGATCACGGAGAGCCAGACAGAGCCATCAGCCGTGGCGGCACGCTGCAGGTCTTGCATATTGTTAGAGTTGTAGTGTTTTTTAACGTAAGGACAGCCTTCATTTGTCCATTCAAGGACGACGCGCTGACCCGCAAAGTCGGACAGATTGTGCGTGGCGCCATTACTGTCGACGACAGTCATATCGGCGACAGAAGACCCTGTTGCAATCTTCGCAAAGGCAGGCGTTGAGAATG
The DNA here is from genome assembly GCA_051251645.1 of Litorimonas sp. Taxonomy (GTDB): domain Bacteria; phylum Pseudomonadota; class Alphaproteobacteria; order Caulobacterales; family Maricaulaceae; genus Litorimonas. The sequence goes on from JBPOEY010000002.1 coordinate 62,997, forward strand.
CCAGAGCAGCAGCAGTGGCGAGGGCAATCATTTTCATATCAAGTCTCCTAATGTGGCGTCAGCTCCCCTTGAGCGTATTGACTACCCTATCTACGGTCAGAACTTGAGGAAGAACTTCGCCCCTCACGAAATTGTCACCCGCTGGAAAATAGAGGTAAAGCGGTACCCCCGCGCGGCCATAGCTTTCCAACTCACGCGCAATCAAGTCATTTTTATTAGTCCAGTCCGCGATCAGAAACGCGGTATTCGTGTCAGCGAGCGCTTGTTTCACCGCATCAGTCTTTAGAACCAGCCGCTCATTGACCTTACAGGTCACGCACCAATCAGCTGTGAAATCTACGAAAACGGCTTGTCCATCTGCGCGCAACTCTACGACTCTTTCCGGGCTCCACGCATCGACAGCCAAGTTAATAGATCCCGCCGCAGGGGCTGTGCGCGCCGCGAATGGCAGCGCAATCGCCAGCACAATCATCGCCAGACCCATCCAGCGCCACAGGCCTTTGCGCTGGATTAGCCAGACAGCCAACGTCAACGCCAACATAGCCAGAAGGATCAACGCCATGCCATCGACGCCCGCTTGATTGCCAATGACCCAGACGAGCCAGATAGCGGCTGCAAACATTGGGAATGCCAGCACTTCGCGCAAACGGACCATCCATGGCCCTGGCTTAGGTAGCTTGGTCAACAGACCGGGCGCATACGCCAGCAAGACGAACGGAGCGGTAAAACCCGCCGCGAGCGCCGCGAAGACCAGCAAAGTGAAAAAGGTAGGCTGCGCCAGCGCATAACCAATCGCACTCGCCATAAAGGGGGCCGTGCACGGGGTCGCGACTAAAACCGCCAATGTCCCGGTAAAGAATGACCCTGTCAGACCACCTTTTCCTGCCAGTGTCGCGCCCGTGCCTTGGTAGGACCCACCGGCAACCTCGAACATACCAATCAAGTTCAACCCGACCGCAAATAAAAGTAACGCTAAGAGCCCGACGATGATCGGGTTTTGCAATTGAAAGCCCCAGCCGAGCGCAGAGCCGCCCGCTTTGACGACCAATAAGGCGACAACGAGCACAGCAAAGGTCGCGAGCACGCCGCCAGCATAGGCCCACGCTTCGCGCCGGGCTGTTTTACGTTCGCCATGCGCTGACTTTGCCAGCGAGAGAGCTTTAAGCGAGATGACCGGAAACACGCAGGGCATAAGGTTCAGGATCAGTCCGCCGACAAAAGCGCCGAAGATGGCGCCCCATAAGGTGATCGATGGGCCAGGCGTTACAGGGGAAATATTATCAACCCCAACGGATAGGGCTGGGCCTGAGGCCACGGTAACGATGCGTCCGGTGCGCTCGCCATTCACATCAAATGCCAACACCCCTTGTTGCGGCTCCGTAAAACCTTCGCCCCAACCAAAGCTGGCCGTAGTATCAATTTGGATTCCGCCGTCGCCCATCGATACCCTTTGCGGATCAGAGTGGACGAGCAGCGTATTATCATAGGGGAAGAAATAAGCCTTGGAGAAATCACCGTTTGGCAGGTCCGAAAACTGCAGCGACAACGCCTCACCACTGGCTTGCATAGCAGCCGGTATAGCCAGCTCACGCGGGGCCATATTGATCGCTTCAGCAATGGCGGCAGCGTTACGGTCATTGAGTTCGGACTCTTCCGCAACCTGCAAGATAATCCGCACGGTGCCATTCTCGGGGATACATATGTCTTTACAGACGAGATAATAGACGGCGGCTTCAGCCTCGATAACGGACCCGATGGCTGCATCTGCGGCCACGGTAAAATCAACGGGAAAGAGTGGCGCGCCTTCAAATCCGTAATTGATGATCGGCCCCGTCGGGATCGGCGCAGGCAGAGGCCAAACGATCTCGCCAACTGTGACCGCCCCCGGCACCGTCCAACTTATCTGAACAGGTTCGCCGCTATCGCCCGGATTGCGCCAATAGGTGTGCCATTTGTCGTCCAGCTCCGTCTTCAAGGCGATCTGGAAGGTTTCCCCCGGCGCAACGCTGTAATGGGATGATAGGAGAGACGCCTCAACCTTGCCCGTATCAATCGGCAATGACGTCGTCGCAAAAGCGCTCGAAGCGGATGTAAGCCAGAGAAGGAGTGTGATAAATAGGGCGCGCATGGGCATGTCCCTAATACGACAAACTTAAAATTGCGATGCACGATCACCCTCGCTCACGTGAAGTTTATAGGGTCGTTCGAGGCCCTGGCCAGTGCGGTTGGTCAGTCCCCTCCCGAACTGTCATATCCTGACCCTCGGTCGCTCTCAGGGGCGCGTCAGTGAGTAATACACTCTCAAGGCAATGCACATTCACACCCATATAATTGGGCGCAGCACGCTTATTGTGAAAAACATAGACCCCGCAATTACGACAGAAATAGTGCCGTGCGATCTGCATGTTCCATTGATAGAGGCTCAGCTGGTCTTTCCCCGCGAGCACTGTAAGCGCCGTTTCCGGCACTTTCACCATCACCGCCCCGCGCAGGGTGCAAAGCGAACAATCGCAGGTCGTGAACTCAGGCAGGTCAGACTGGATCTTAAATTGGACCGCGCCGCAATGGCAATGGCCAGAATATGTTTTGCTAGTGCCGGAAATGGCGCATGCCCGTGAACACCATCGCCAGCCCGGCTGCGTCTGCCGCCGCAATTACCTCGGCGTCACGGATAGACCCGCCCGGTTGAATGACGGCGGTGGCTCCCGCCTTGGCCGCGGCAAGCATGCCGTCGGCAAACGGGAAAAAGGCGTCCGAGCTAACTGCGGAGCCAACAGTCTTCGGTTGGTCCCAGCCTGCGGTTTTAGCCGCGTCTTCGGCTTTACGCGCCGCAATCCGCGCGGCGTCGATGCGGCTCATTTGGCCCGCGCCGATGCCAGCGGCAGCCCCGTCTTTGACATAGACAATCGCGTTGGATTTAACGTGTTTGGCCACTTTCCACGCCATTTTCAGATCGCGCATTTCTGCGTCCGTCGGCGCGCGTTCGGTGACAACCTTAAAGTCGACCTCCGCAACAGAACCATTATCGCGGTCTTGCACGAGAATACCGCCCGCGACATTGCGGTAAGTCAGTGACGCATCGCGTGGATTGGGGAGGTCGCCTGCAATCAGCAGGCGCAGGTTCTTTTTCTTACGGAACACGGCAATCGCCGCGTCCGTCGCCGCCGGTGCTATAACGACTTCGGTGAAGACTTTGACGATGGCTTTGGCGGTTGTTTCATCCAGCATGCCGTTCAGCGCAACGATCCCGCCAAAGGCGCTCACCGGGTCGCAGGCGAGCGCATTATTATACGCCGTGATAAAATCATCAGCTGTGGCGACACCGCACGGGTTGGCGTGTTTGATAATCGCGACGGCAGGCTTTGCGCTGTTTCTCGCATCACCGAATTCTGCGACGAGCTCATACGCCGCGTCCGTGTCATTGATATTATTGTAAGACAAGGCTTTGCCTTGAAGCTGTGTGGCAGTGGAAACGCCGGGACGGGTTGAGCCATCCGCGTAGAAAGCCGCCGTTTGATGTGGATTTTCGCCGTAACGCAATGTCTGCTTCAGCGCGCCGCCTTGAGCGCGATAATCCGGCGCTATATCGCCGCGCACACCCGCAAAATAATTGCTGATCGCGGCGTCATAATGGGCGGTGCGCGCAAAAGACTTATGCGCGAGCCGTTGGCGCAATGTACCCGATGTCTGCCCGGAATTTGCACGCAACTCAGTGATCACCGCATCGACATCATCCGCATCGACGCAGACCGCGACATGGGCGTGGTTCTTTGCGCCGGCGCGGATCATGGCCGGACCACCAATATCAATATTTTCGACGCAGGTTTCGTAATCGGCCCCAGACGCCACGGCCTGCTCAAACGGGTAAAGGTTCACGATCAGAAGATCGATCGGCGCAATACCATATTCGCGCATGGCGTCGACATGGGACGCCAGATCACGTTCGCCCAGCAATCCCCCATGCACCATCGGGTGCAGAGTTTTGACCCGGCCATCCATCATTTCTGGAAACCCTGTAAGATCGGCCACGTCAGCGACCGCGATCCCTGCGTCAGCAATAGCGCGTTTCGTCCCGCCTGTGCTCACCAACTCAACGCCTAGCGCTGATAAGGCTTTCGCCTGTTCAATCAGGCGCGACTTATCTGACACGGAGAGCAACGCCCGCTTAACAGGCCGCAAACGGTGTGGGTCAAACGGCTTAAGGTCGGGATTAGGGTTCGGCATGTGACGGTCCGTCAAAGAATCTAAAACTGGGACGAGCGCGCGCTATCACGCGGTAGCGGGCCAGACCAGACGTGACATCTGTTTCCTGTTAAGAGCCGTCCGGTCGAGGCAGCTTGAGACCCGGAATATCGGCAGGTTCTGGCAGATCATGAATGGCAGGTAGGCCATTAAGCGTGTCTTTCGGAACGAAATCTTTAAGCAGCCCTGTTAGCGCCGCTTTGATCTGAGGGCGATCCCGGCGATCAATGGCGCGTAAAAGTTCATCAACACCGCGCAAAACGGTCGTCGGATCAATAATGCATGCATCGAAACGGGCAACACCCGACACCGGGGTTGGCGATAGAAGTTCATCTTTATGCGTTAAACACTCTGATAGTTTTTCGCCGGGGCGCAATCCTGTATAGGAAATTTCAATATCCTCATCCGGCACTTTTCCGCGCAGACGGATCAAGTTACGCGCCAGTTGAGCAATATTAACCGGATCGCCCATTTCCAGAACGTAAATATGTGCTGTCTCCGTTTCCTGCGCCGCATTCAGCGCCGCCGCTTGCAGCACAAGGGATGACGCTTCTTGCACTGTCATGAAATAGCGGTTCATGTCGGCGTGGGTCACCGTCACCGGTCCCCCGAGCGCAATTTGCTCTTCGAACAAAGTGACGACTGACCCCGTCGAGGCCAGCACATTGCCGAAGCGCACAGCGGACGCGTGCATGGTTGGGATTTGAGTTTGCCGCGCTAAGGTCAGGAGTTCCACGACCCGCTTGGACGCGCCCATTACATTGACCGGATCAACAGCCTTATCCGTTGAAATCAGCACAAAATGCGACACCCCATATATTTCACACAGATCCAGCGTGACGTGCGTGCCTAAGACATTGGTGCGTAACGTTTCAATCGGATTGCGTTCGCCGGACGGCACATGTTTCAACGCCGCCGCGTGCAACACAATATCCGGACGCTCCGCTGCGAAAATTTCTGCCATGCGGCCGCGACTACAAACATCTCCAAGATAAGTTCGCCACGGGGCCGCTTGCCCGAAAGGTTGTAACGGACCCAGCTTACGCTCCAAATTAAACAGGTTCAGCTCGCTCATATCCACCAAAGCAAGGTGGCTTGGCGCAAGTCGCGCAATCTGCATGGTCAATTCAGATCCGATCGACCCACCAGCCCCTGTGATCAGCACGCGTCTGCCAGAGATCAACTCCGAGACAGGTGTCATATCCAAGGTGCGGGGATCTCGCCCAATCAAATCCGCGGCTTCAAATCGACTTAGACCCTGATTAGGACCCGTCCCGGTCCGTGACAATGGCGCCCCGAGTTCTGCGGCAACCTTGATCAACTGCTGAGTCTGTTCCCGATCTGGATTGGGGTCGAGCGAGAGAATATGGAGTGGCTGGTCCCGGCGAGCATTTAATTTAGGATAAAGACTCGCCAAATCAGACGTATTGCCGAGCACAGGCACAGACCTGATCGATCGCCCAGCATATTGGCCCGACGTTTCTATTAAGCCGATTGGATTGAAACCCTTGCCCCGGTCTCGGCGCGAACTATCGCGCAAATAATTATAAAGGTTAGAGGCTTTCCCGACCAAAACAGCGTCATGCGAAAAGCGCGAGGGGGAACGATAGAGGGCGCGAAAATCGCCATTACTGATCGCCATCGCAATCAAGCGTGACAACACAATACCAAGTGCAAAAATGGTGCCCGCAATGAACGGCGCAGAGCGCGGAAAATGCTGCCCGCGTTCAAATCCGAAGAACAAGATGAGCGGGACAATGACCATAACACTGACGACACCCAGAAAAAGGCGACGAAAATCATTCAGAGACGTAAAGCGCCAAATCAGCCTATCTTGGCGCATAAATGCCCAAACAATGATCGCCACGCACCCGGCAATAATCGCGGATCGGTGATCAATATCAGCCTGAATCGGGCGGTTAATTGAATCATAGCGCAAACGCACTGCCATTAGCATGGAGAGCCATGCCATTACGCTATCGACGAGCAAAAGCGTTATGCCTTTAAAGACTTGACGCAACGGCCTGGGCTGATTGTGATGTTTCCCGATACCCCGGCTCATGCGCTGCGGCCTTTTAGGCGACGGAGCGACCAGCGCACCCGGTTCTCGCGACCCTGCCCGTCTCCATCACCCAGAGCGTGTCCTGCAATAACGAGTTGCTGACACTTCAGAGGCCTTGCGCCGCTGCCAAGATAAACGCTGGGTTCAACGGCGAGTGGCCCTCCATCGGTCCGAAACCGCCAACCAGCGCGACCCTTTTGCACCAATAAGGCACTAGACATATCTTGTGCTAGGCTCACGCGGACATCGGGATGAAAATGGAATCGCAACGCGAATGGGACAGTATCGCGCGAAACAGGCACATCGCCCATGGGCACAAATAAACTGTCTTCTCCCCGAACATCGTCACCGCTCTCCCCGACAAATAATCTGCGCCGATGCAACAAACCATGATCGGCTTTATAGCCATCATGCGAGCTTTCCAACCAGATACCGCTACTTTGCTCTTTACGGCGGGCCCGCACATTCTCTGGTTCCTTTGCAATCGCTGGACCAAGCGCGTCGGCAAGAAAACCAGCATCAAGAATTTGACCGGGGGATCGGTCGGCCAATGTTAGGGTTGAATGCGCCGCACTCGCCCGGACAGGACGACGCCAAGACGGAGCCGCTTGAGGATGCCACCCGCAATTTACGAGCAAACGCCCCTCAGCGGTTGAGATTTCCATCGCCAAAGGCGCGAGATGCGCATTAAGATCAAACGGTCGGGCGGGGACAGCGGCTAGGTCGATCAACACAACTGTATCGCCGGCATCGAGCCGATGGTACCCCGTGTGCGGTCCAAAAGCGAAAGGTTGCGGGTCTCCTGACCGGGCTTTCAATAAGGCCGCGATGTGGTCTGGGTCGCCTTCATGGCCACCATGGAAAACCCCTAGGCCCCCGTCAGTATGCCGCAAGGTCGCAATCATCGGCAGCATTCGGTCAATGGCCCGATCAAGCGCGCGGGAACCTTCCAGACTTGTTGCCTGCAACACTGAATCCGCCGCAAGTAGAGCCTCTAGGGCCTCTAGCGTTGCCATGGGCGACCGGCTGACATGTCCGCCGTCAGCTAATATCTGCACAGTAATTTCTTCGTCCAGACTATCCAAGGCCCGCGCTAGAATCGTTTCACCCTTTTCGGCAAGCCGCGCGCCATAAATGACGAGGGACGCTTGTGCCCGCAATCGAGGGAGACCGTCCAATAGTCGCGCCGCGTCACGGCGTAAAAGACGCATCTGACCTGAATATCGCCCGGCCAAAACACCTTGCGCATCCGTCAAGGTCGATAGCATCAGACCCCAGTGAAGCGTGCGTCGTGCAAGCAAATCAGGAGCAAAAACAAACGCATTGCTGCCCGCAAAAGCATCGGCCCATTGCGCCACCAATTGTCCGGCCTTGGCGTCACCGCCGGGAACGCTCAGAAGGTCCGCTAGCCAATCAAAACTATGAATCCAGTCTGCAAACCGCTCAGACGGAAGAGACACGGAAAAAGGGTGACCATGAGATCCAACATCGATGCTGTGGCCGCCAAACATCCACCGACCTGCCAGCAAATCAGTGCCGTGACGACGATTGCCGTAAGGCCGCGCGACCGTGATCGGTTTGAAATTCGGCGATCGCCCCCCGGCTTTCGGTTTAGGCCGCAGCGAGGCTGACGTGTCCATGACCACCTGGCCGAGCCGGGCGCGCAGAGCGTCAGTTATGTTGACCCGTCGTGACACTTCGCGGCGATCAGGCCGCAGCCCGCGCAGAGGGGCCTCGGAGAGCTTGAATATTTTCAGAAAGCGTCCCGGCACCTTTGAATACGGCGCTGCCTGCAACCAACGCCGTAGCCCCCGCCGCAATACATCGTCGAGCCGTTTGCGGATTCACGCCACCGTCAACTTCCAAGACAATTTCACGACCCGTTTGATCAATCATTTTGCGTAACATTTCGATCTTCGCGAGTTGGCTCTCAATGAAGCTTTGACCGCCAAAGCCGGGATTAACACTCATGACCAGAATCATATCGACCAAATCAATCATTGGGGCCACCACGCTCGCGGGTGTACCCGGATTTAGAACAAGACCCGGCTTTGCCCCGCGGTTTCGGATCGCTTGCAAGCTACGATGCGGGTGCGGTCCCGCGTCTGGATGAATGGAAAGAAAATCAGCGCCCGCATCAATGAACGCATCTAGAAACGGGTCCGCCGGCGCGATCATCAGATGGACGTCAAAAGGCTTGGCCGAATGAGGGCGTAACGCCTGCACCACATCAGGACCGATGGTAATGTTCGGCACGTAGTGACCGTCCATGACATCAATATGGATCATATCCGCCCCGGCCGCATCGACATCGGCGACAGCCTGACCGAGCGCCGCAAAATCAGCAGATAAGATAGACGGGGAAATGAGAACGTCGCTCACAGGCAGCCTCAATCAATGGCGTTAGAATATCGAAATAAGGTCTACAATCTCGGCTCAGTGATAACCTAGCAGTGTGTCCAGCGCTTCGCAACGCGCAGACGCAATCCAGATATTACTCACAGGAAGAGTGAGCATGGGAAGGAAAGGCATAGAGTTAGCGGGTAAAAGAGCTTCGCCCACAACAAAGCCCGATCCGGGGTTAGCCGGACCGGGCACGATGTATCGATCTGCGAAACGCTTATTTGCGGATCGGCAGGTAATCGCTTGAGCTATAAGTTGAACCCGACGTGGCGTAACCGCCATATGTGTCGGTGACTGCATCGCCGGAATAAACAGTTGTCGAGGAGGACACAGGACCGCAACATGCAGTTGTCAGCTCAGGAGCCACATAAGTCGAGCTGTAAGTTGAAGTTACAGGCGCCGCGTATGTCGAGCTGGTGTGGCTCGAATAAGACGACCCACCGCTTTGCAAACAGGATCCATCAGGCTGCATTGATGTGCCTGCTGGACAATTAGCAACACCACCGGAGGACGCATAGCCGCCTGAAGAATAGCTCCCTGACGTGTAAGAAGAGCCACCTGTATAGGTAGATGAACCTGTGTAGCTACTGACATGTGAGCCACCTTGCAAACACGTCCCATCAGGCTGCGATGTTGTTCCTGTCGGACAAGGTGCAGTTTCTTGTGTGTAGGTCGGCGTTGACGGGTAGGATGACGTAACATGTGTCGAGCCTGTCGTGATCGTCGGATAACCCGTTGTCACAGCGCCGCAAGACGTTGTGCATGGAACACCTTCATAGCCATAATGTGTCCGCGGCGCAGGCGCTGGGCGGAAAGTTGGTGTTGTAACACCAGTCGTACAGCTTGAACCGCAAGATTGAGCGCTTTCATAATCATAGTGCGAACTCGCACCATACTGATTAGTTTTAGCATGACTGTTGGCGCAGGCGGTAAGGCCGAGCGCCGCAATTGCGGCAGACCCCATAAGGCCGCTGCGGATAATCTGTTTCGTGCTCATGAAGAGCCTCCCATATTGACACATCGCTGAACGTTTCGCTTCAAGACTCGTGCCAGTTTGGAAGATTTCTAATCAAACTGAGTTAATACGATCTTTAAACCCTGTTTTCAGGTCGTATTTTTAAGCCTCTATGCCTCTTTCGCGTCTATGTTGTCGGCTCTTTTAAGAACCGCGATGAAAAATCCGTCCATTCCTCGTCCATCGGGCGCTTCAGACGGCAAAAGTCTAATCATGCCGCCGTCTATGCGCCCCTCTGGAAGGTCCAAACCCGGGATAGGTGACAGCTTAACAAGGCCAAAATCAGGCATCGCCTTCAAAAACTTCCGCACCCGGTCTGCAGCTTCTCTTTCCTGCAACGAACACACCGAATATAGCAGCGTTCCGCCCGGCGATACGCATTTCGCCGCATGCTTGAGCAGCGTATCTTGGAGTCGGGTGAGAGGCGTAATATCCCGCTCGCGACGGTTGTGAATAACGTCCGGATGCCGCCGGAATGTTCCCGTCGAAGAACATGGCGCATCGAGTAAAACCGCATCGAACAAAGTTTCCGGCATATATTCTGTCAAATCAGCCATTATAATGGTCGCGTCGAGTTTTGTGCGGTCCAAATTGCGTTTGAGCCGCTCTGTGCGCGCCTCGGACAAATCAAACGCGGTCACATCACCGCCCATTGCGCATAATTGCATGGTCTTCCCGCCGGGGGCGGCGCATAAATCTGCGACGCGCTTCCCTTCAAATCCACCGCAGGCTTGCTCCAACACGCGCGCTGGCAATGACGCTGAAATATCTTGCGCCCACCATTCGCCCTCTTGGAAGCCTTCCAAGGCGGTCACATTCCCAATCACATCAAGACGGACAGTTTTTCCGCCAATAACTGTTCCGCCCAATTTTTTGGCCCACCCTTCAGGGTCATTTTTCACAGACAGATCCAGCGGAGGGGACGTTGCCAGCAACAGCGCCATGCGCCGGACCGCCGCCTTACCGTAAAGCCGGGACCATTCCGAACGAAGCCAGCCGGGAATATTATTGATCGGAGGGACTTTCGCCGCTTCGGCTTTGCCGATCTCTGACACCTTGCGCAGAACTGCATTGACCAACCCCTTAAAGGGTTCAGATTTCTCATCGGCTTTGACCAACGTCACCGTGTCGCCCACCGCTGCATGCGGCGCAACATCCATAAACACCATCTGTGCGACGGCCGTTTGGAGGTAGGCCTGCACCCGTCCGGGCGGCGGCGATTTGACCAATGGGGCTAAGACGGCGTCAATTTGCCCCATTCGCCGCAGCGTTGTTGCGCCGATCGCGCGGGCAAAAGCCCGGTCGCGCGGATCGAGACCTTCGAGAGCAGGGTTTTTCGCAAGCGAGCTTTCCAACCGGAACCCCCGGCCCATCACATCCGCCACAGCCATTGCGGCGGCTTTGCGCGCCCGTTGGGCATTGGTCAGCTCTTGGCGCGGGGGACGTGACCAAGCGCGAGGTTTATCACCCGAGCCGCCTTTTCGATCATTAGACCCCGTGCTTTTTCCTTTATAGCCGCCTGAACCGCCGCCTTGCCCCCCTTTGTAGCCGCCACCTTTACTCGGTGGACGACCTTTTGCGCCGGGCTTCGCCCCTGGTTTTCCGCCAGATTTCGGCGGGCCACGTCGGTCGCCACCACCGCCAGAAGATGTGCGAAGGGGGCGTGAGGAATTTTTGGGCGTGTCAGACATGGCGCGCCCATAGGACAGACCCGACGAACGGTCCATCCCGGCGCGCGGCTACCCTGCGGCAAATTAGCGGGACGGTTTATGGTAAACAGTGTCCTAGCGTGGGATTCACGTCATTTTCAGCCTTCCACTGTAGCGAAAAGGGACATCGGGCGAACTGTTCCGGTTTGACGTTGCGGGTCGCCGCTCCTACCGTTCGGGTATGTCAGAGACAGCTCCCGAAGATTTGGAAAATGCGGCCCCCGGTAAGGCTTTGTCCCCCGCCGCCCAGCGCGCCTTGAAAGAGGCCGCCGCGCGAAGACGGAAGACGGCTGAACACACACGTCCGACTGAGCGGAACGGTCCGAGCGGCGAAGAGCCGACGCGGTTTGGGGACTGGGAACGAGGCGGTATCGCTTACGATTTCTAAACCCACATCGCGCCGGCCATGCTTCGCCGTAAGTGGTGAATGATGGCGCACTGGAAAGGTCCGGGCGCAAACTTAGTGGGAGTGGCGAAATGGCCATCAAAACGGCTCTTTTGAGCGTCGGCGGCACAGTCGCAATATTCGGTCTCTTAAGTGGATCAGCCTTCGCGGGCGGTCCGTCTTACTGTGGTAGCAACCCCGGCTGTGATACAGGCGTCGCCTATCTACCATCTCCGACGGGATATTCCGGACCGACAACGATTGAGAACCGCACCCCCTATGATTTTCTCGATAGCGTTCATTTTCAACGCTCGCCTCATGTCTCAATCACGCGCGTTCACAGCCTAGACCCCACAGTCGGCTTGGCCGACTCCCCCGTTGGTTTCACACAAGGCTGTCATCCGCAGAGCACAACCTATTGTCGGTCAGGCCATCAAGCCAACGCCACAACAACGGTCAGTGCGACACCGACACAGAGACAAGCGCCGATTGTTCAAGCCCCTGTTGTGCGCGCGCCTATCATGCACGCCCCGGCCCCTGTGACAATGCCATCGCGGGTCGTCGCGACTGGCGGCGGCTTTGATCAGACAAAATTCACGCCGCGCATTTACGGTGATCCGTATACAATCACGCCGGGCATTGCCTATCTTCCGACATCCATCGTCGACCGCAACCCCTATCGTGCGCAAGCCGTCTTGGATTCAGGTCCAGGCGGAATTACCCCCGCATTGACGGGCATGCCTATTGGTCCGCTTCCGACGCCCCGACCCTATAACTGGGCCGCGCCTGAGACAGCGATGATGGCCCCGCGCCCTCCCGTGATGATGCGTCCCACGATTCAGCCCCGCATGATGCAAGCGCCGAGGGTTCAGGCTCCCATGATGCAGGCTCCGATGGGTCAGAGGCCAATGATGCACCCCTCCATTCCAACGGGACATCCCGGCGCGGCGGGTGCGCCCTACCAACTGTCGAATGGTCGCTACGGCTCAACCGTTGGTGCTGATGGAACCTATTGGGAAAAAGTGTCAGGCCCAACTCAGTTCGGCAATACGGTTGCCTCGCAAGTCATTTGCAAACGCCGCCTCCCGCATCCAACTCCGACACCTTATCCAGTTCCGCAACCCATGCCGCCTGTGACGTGTAACGCTCAAGCCCGTCACCCGGGTCGGCATTACGGTGGACAGTCGAGCCGCTACTAAGCCCGAACAAAACCCCTCAAAATAGATCAAGCCGCGGCCCTCTCAGGGCGGCGGCTTTTTTCATGGCCCGTATCTTTGGCACAGCCATTGCAGCACCTCTTGTCGGAGCGGCCCGGTTGGTCCTCTGTTCGAATTTCAATTCGGACCAACGCGCAAGGAAGAGGCTCGCCCGTGTCCAAGCTCATCAAAATTACTCTGGGACTCGTCGCAGCGACTGCGCTCGGCGCGACCGCTCAAGCCGGATGTCCGGTGGTCACCAAGACCACATGTGTGACCTGTGTCGTCACACCTCCGCCACCGTGTGTGAAATGCGACGGGCCACGAACGGGCACGAGCACCCTGCCGCCGCTATCATCCTATTTCGACCATCAAGCGCGGTGTGGAACGACACCGGTCTATCGTCCGGTCCACCGCCCAACAGTGACGTCATATTCTGGCGCATCGGCTCATGCAGGCGCATCAAGCTCTGGCAGTACGTCTAGCGCAAACAGTTTCGCGACTGCATCTGCACACGCAGGCGGCACCACGTCACAGGCCTCTGCCTATGCGTCAGCGTCAGCTTCAGCCGCCTCCGGCGCACATGCGACGGCAACGGCCCGCGCAACCAGTTATGCGTCGTCCCACCACGCGCCAGTGGTCACATCCACCTATCAGGGCCATCAATATCGCTATGAAGGGTTTTCAGGAACTTACGGCGGCCTTGGGCACAATGAGCGCCTTCACCCGACAACATGTCCGGTCGCCGTCCATAATCCTCAACGTCATAAAGTTGCGGGCTGCTACAAGGTTGTAAAACAATGGACGCCGCCAAAAGTTCATCGGCCTGCGCCACAACAAGTATTTTACCGCGTTGTGCGCCCGATCATCTATGTGCGCTATCCCGTTCCGGTCTGTGTGACTGGCCCTTGTGCGCCGCAACATTACGGACGCTCGCGTTACGGCAGCTAGACTGTTCTAAAATCGACGCTGCGGGTCTCCGCCATAATGGCGCGAGCCGCGGCAACAGGATCCTCAGCTTGCGTGATCGGTCGCCCGATCACCAAATGCGACGCTCCGGACGCTAAGGCGGCCGCGGGCGTTGCAATGCGTTTCTGATCCCCTGCATCGGATCCGCGCGGCCGGACGCCTGGCGTCACCACAAGAAAACTCTCTGGCACAGCGGCGCGGATTGCCGCCGCTTCGAGCGGCGACGCGACAACGCCGTCGACGCCCGCGTCCAACGCTTGCCGCACCCGACGCATCACGAGATTTTCGGCATTATCATTATAACCAATATCCTCGAGCGCCTTTTGATCGAGCGAGGTCAAGACCGTCACACCGAGAATTTTAAGGCTCGAACTGCCCTTCCCTTTGACTGCTGCGCGCATCACATCGGGTCGCGCATGCACGGTCAGCAACTGGGCATCGAGCCCGGCAATGGACCGCGTCGCTTTCTCAACCGTCGCGTCAATGTCGTGGAATTTGAAATCGAGAAAGACATTCTTACCCATCGCCCGAAGGTCACGCCCCAATTCCACGCCGCCAATGGGGAGGAGTTGCAGGCCAATTTTGTAACTCGCGACACTCTCCCCCAAACGCTCCACCAGCGTCCGCGCCTCGGCCACACTTGGAAGGTCAAGCGCGACAAAAACGCGTTCGTCAGTCAGATTATCGGTCTCGGATATCATCAATTTTCGCCTGTATTTCGGTAGCTTTCCGAGCGCTTGCGCAACATCGCTTTGACGCGGGATTGTGGCAAGAAGCGCCCAAGACGCGCGATCGTCCGGTTGACTTTCCCTGGAATAAAGACGTCCTTATTGGCCTCCAAAGCATCCGCCGCCAAGCGCGCGCACTCCGCCGCACTCATCGTCATATAGTTTGGTAGCTGATTGATGCCGTCGCGCGTGCCGTTCACATCATGGAACTCCGTAATAACGAATCCCGGACACAGCGCGGACACATGCACGCCCGTCTCTTCCATTTCCACATTCAGGCTCTGGCTGAACTTAAGCAGATAAGCTTTGACGGCGGCGTAGAGCGTATGGCCCTTACTACCCGGCAAATGTCCAGCCAAGCTCGCCACATTCATCACCCGGCCGAAGCCCCGGTCCACCATGCCCGGCAGCAGTTTGCGGGTCGCTTCGACAACCACATCAACCATCAGCGTGTTAAACTTGTCATGCTCCTCCCACGAACTGTCGAGAAACACGCCCGGATGGCCGTACCCGGCATTATTGATCAGCCCGTCAACCGTCAGGCCTTTGCCTTTAATTTCGGCCAACATCATATCAACCGCCCCATTCGCCATCAGGTCAGCCGTCACGCAATCGACATTGACGGAAAACACTGTTTCAATCTCAGCCTTCAAAGCTTCGAGACGGTCCGTACGTCGCGCGGTCACAATCAGGTTCCATCCGCGTCCCGCATATTCCCGTGCCAAGGCCGCGCCAATTCCAGCCGACGCGCCCGTGATGAGCATCGTTCTCTTGCTTGCAACCGTCATACATGAACCCTTTGTGTGTTTGCCGCCGTCCGACCACCTGCTAGACGGCTGACTATGCAATGGCAATCAATCGGACGGATGAGTTTAGTCAGCGGCGCTGCAATGCTGCTGAGTGGGTGTCTCACCCCCAAATTTGAGGATGCTCAGCCCGAAAAATATGTGGGCTATGATTGCGAGCAACTTAATCTGCTCTCAGAAAGCTATCGAGCCAGCCCGCAAGACCTTCTGCTTGAGGAAGATCCGAGCGAGCTTGAACGCACGAATCGCCGCAATATCTCATCCCTATTCGGTCAGCGCGCAGGCGACCGTCCGATAAACGCCCAAGAAGAGCGTGACCGTCGGTCCATTGCTCTCGCCCGTCGCCAAAAGGGCTGCCAGTAATTTTGGACTCGGTTGCCCTCATTCGATTAGGCGTTTTCATTGGCGCTCTGTGTTTCTTCATGGCGCTGGAAAGTGTCGTTCCGGCCCGTGTGCGGGTCTTACCGCGCCTGTCCCGTTGGCGGACCAATCTGTCTTTATCCGCTCTGGGCAGTCTCGTTGGCATACTGATGACGCCTGTTCTTGCGGTCAGTGTCGCAGTTCTTGCATCAGCGAATGGCTGGGGCCTGTTTAATGTTATCGCGCTTGATCCGTGGGTAGAAGGCGTACTGGCGATCATTTTTCTCGACTTCACGATTTGGGCGCAACATGTGGCCTTTCACTATGTCCCATGGCTGTGGCGCTTGCACCGAGTCCACCACACAGATCGGGACTTAGACGCCACGAGCGGTGTCCGTTTTCATCCCGTTGAAATTGCCATCAGCCTATTGTGGAAAGCTGTGGTTATTCTGGCGCTTGGCCCCTCGGTTCTCGCCGTCATCATCTTTGAAATTGTGCTCAACGCGACCGCTATCTTCACCCATAGTAATATCGCGTTACCCAAACGGCTCGACCGGACGCTGCGCCGCGTTTTCGTGACGCCGGACATGCACCGCATCCATCATTCCGTTCGCCGACCCGAGACCAATAGTAATTACGGTTTCAACCTGTCGATTTGGGATCATCTGTTCCGGACTTACCGCACAGACGCGCAGGGTGACCTAACACTCGGCCTGTCAGAATATCAGAGTGCGCGTCCCGCCCGACTGCTCTTTTCGCTCTGGCTTCCCTTCACGCGTCGCGCCCCCTAAAAGGGGTCATGATCTTTATACCGCTGATCCTTGCTCTCGCCCTCCTCGTCTGGGGCGTTCTGATTTTCAACAAGTTGGTTGGCCTAAGACAGATGGCCCATAATGGCTGGTCAGATATTGAGGTCCAGCTCAAGCGCCGGGCGGATTTGATCCCGCGTCTGGTTGAAACCGTGAAGGGTTATGCCGCGCATGAGCGCAGTGTTTTCGATGATGTCATTCGCGCGCGCAACGCCGCCTTAAACGCCGGCGACGATATTGAGGCGCGAGGCTCCGCCGAAGGCGCGGTCGCGCGCGGGACATCACGGTTGTTTGCGCTGGCGGAAAATTATCCTGAATTGAAAGCCAACGCGAACTTCCTCGATTTGCAAAATGACCTGTCCGACACGGAAGACACAATCGAAATGGCCCGGCGGTTTTATAATGGCGCTGTACGAGAATTGAATACCGCCGTTGAGACTGTGCCGTCTAACCTGATCGCAAAACCCTTTGGGTTTACGAAAAAGCCTTATTTTGAAATTAGCGACGCAGACGCCGTTGCGCCAACCATTACGTTCGACACATGAGAGTTCTGCTCGGCCTCATCCTGTCACTGTTCTGGACCGGCTTGTCCTTTGCTCAGGAGCGGATCAGTAATTTCGACGTCGATATTCAGGTCGAAACATCTGGTGACATTGTCATCACAGAGACCATCGACGTCATCAGCACGGGCGATGCGATTAAACGTGGTATTTTTCGCGAACTGCCTGTGCGCTATACCTTCATGGGTGTGTCGCAGAGCCGCGACTATGAGCTCCTCAGCCTTGAGCGTGATGGACGCCAGGACATTGTATCGACCAGTCGGCGTGGCAATGCCCTTGTCTGGCGTATTGGACAAGCGGACGTCTTTCTCGATCCCGGTCCGCATCAATATGTCATTCGCTACCGTGTCGAAAATGCCATTCACCGACATGAGGATCGCGACGAGCTTTATTGGAACGCAACAGGCACATATTGGGAGTTTCCGATCGACGCGGCGCGCGCGACGGTGCGCTTCCCAGACGAGGCCATTGTCACCGACACTTACGCCTATACGGGCCGTTTCGGGAGCAAAGCCAGCAACGCCAATATCGCCATTTCTGGTCCAACCGTCGCCTTCACAACGAACCAAGCGCTCTCGCGCAAAGCCGGGCTAAACGTCTCTGCGGCGATTGCCCCCGGTGTCATCGCCCCGATGAGCGCAGAACGCAAAACACAGCTTTTTTGGATCCGCTATGGCGCACTCATTATGCTCAGTCTCGGCGGGATTGGCCTGCTGTTTTTCTATTGGCGACAATGGTCACGGGTTGGACGCGACCCGCAAAAACCACCCGTTTTTGCTCGCTACGTCCCGCCGCAAGACAAGAGCGGCCAAGAGTATAGTCCCGCCGCCGTCCACTATATCCATCACAAAGGCTTTCGCAGCATGGACGCGCTCTCGGCCATGCTGATGCAGCTCGGCGGGCACGGCGCGCTCGACATTCAAGCCGACAAAAAAGTCACCACCCTCCGCCGTCTTTCAACCTCGATAGAGGGCGAGGATGCGAAGGCGCTGGTCAAATCCTTGATGGCCGGACGCGACGGCACGCTGGTTCTTGACGGCGACACGGACACGGCCTTCCATGAGGCGATTTTAAAGTTTCATAAGACGATCGGAAAGAAATACGGACCGAACTATTATCGCTATAATTTAGGCTGGGCGGCGATCGGTTTTCTCGCCAGTCTTGCGCTCGCATCTTTCGTCATTTTCTCCCCTGTCGCGAAAAATAGTCTGCCCGTCCTCGCCCTCTTCCTCGGGCTGATTGGGATGAACCTCCTCTTTGTCTTCCTGCTCCCCGCGCCGACGCGTTATGGCGCGCAAATCAGTTCAGAAATCGACGGCTTCAAGCTTTACCTCGAAACGGCAGAGGAAAAACGGATCAACACCGCCGACCCTCTCAGCGACCGCCCGCCTGCCATGACGGTCGACCTTTATGAGCGCTTCTTGCCCTATGCGATGGCGCTGGGCGTTGAGAAACCGTGGACCAAACAGTTTGAAACCTCCATGCCGATTGAGGCCAAAGACTACCGCCCCAGTTACGCCCACGGTAACGCGCTGCGAGCCGGCCGTAGCCCCGTTAATTTCAGTCGCGCCCTCAACAAAACGCTGACGTCAGGTGTCGCCGCCGCCGCGCCCGTGAGCCAATCCAGTGGCAGCGGGTTTAGTTCCGGGTCCGGAGGCGGCGGATTCTCTGGCGGCGGGGGCGGGGGTGGAGGCGGCGGGGGTTGGTAAGCCTACCCCTTCACCGTCTTCCGCGTCGCCTTTGGCGCATCACTCACCCGCACTTTCGGCGCCTCGTGGACAACCCGTTGCGGGAATGGGATTTCGATATTGTTGGCTTTGAGCGTGCGCCAGATGATGAAACCGACGTCGGAGGCGAATTTATTCGGGCCGTCATCGACGCCTTCGCACCAGAACTCGACACACATATTGATCGAACTATCGCCAAAGCTGCGGAATTCGACGCTCGGTTCATCCGGCTCCGCCAGCACGTCTTTATGGTCTAACACCGCGTCACGGATCAGGGGTACGAGCGCGTCAAGGTCCGTGTCGTAAGAGACCCCAAAATCAACCTCATAACGTTGCAAGGGACTATCGTGCGTCCAGTTTTCATAGCTATTTTCTGTGAAGTCCGTGTTGGGCACGATGATGTCTTTGCCGTCCGCGGTTGAGACTGTTGTTGAGCGCATATTGATCGATTTGATCCGGCCGAAAACGTCGCCTTCTAACATGACAAAGTCGCCGACCTTCACCGAGCGGTCGAGCAGAATGATTAAGCCTGAAACGAAATTCGCCGCGATCGGCTGTAAGCCCAGCCCAATCCCGAGCGACAGCGCGGAGAAGACCACGATAAGACCCGACGTCGCAATACCCGCCGTATTAATGACCAAGAACGCGACAAAGACGAACAAGATGATTTGGAATAATTTGGCGAGGATTTCCCGCACACCAATATCGAGGCTTTCTTGCGCCCGAATGACGGTCTGTCCACGTTTATTGCCGAGCGAGCCGAGCCAAAAAAATAAGGTTCCGAACACGGCCAGTTTGGCAATTGTCAGCGCCGTTATCGGGTTTGACCCCATCGGAATCAGAATAGTATTGCCCAGAAAGGTCGTAAATTCGGTCCAATATCCGAGCACGAAAATGAGCGAGAGCGGGACGAGTATGTAGGTTGCAATTTTGCGATAGAGCGGGTCGTCAAGGAAGACAGTGATCGCCCGGTAAACGACAAAGACGGTCGCAAGGCTCTGTGCGATTTTAACGAACCAGTCTTCGCCAAACCCCGCCATGCCGCGCAGGGCCGTCGCGGCCAAGGCCAATAAAGCGACGAGCAGGATCGCGCGCAAAAACTGTCCCGCCCGGAAGATGATCTGACGAAACTTAAGCGCATTTGCGTCCGCTGCAGGCGCGGCGCGGAGCACCGGCATCTGTTTACGAAGAATACGCGCCAGGATCGGCGCAACAACGATCGCTACAGCAACCGCAACGAGCTGCGCCAAAAATGGCGGGCTTTGTAACCAGACCCATAATTGGTCCAGCCACTCTTGCGCACGCTGCGTTAAAAGTTCGAAATCCATGATCGGAACATCCCTGTTTGATGATCAG
The DNA here is from genome assembly GCA_051251645.1 of Litorimonas sp. Taxonomy (GTDB): domain Bacteria; phylum Pseudomonadota; class Alphaproteobacteria; order Caulobacterales; family Maricaulaceae; genus Litorimonas. Next base: position 83,324 of record JBPOEY010000002.1, read on the forward strand.
ACGCCGCTATGGCGCGCGTGACCCGAGTTCGCAAGTTTCAGGTCACGGGCATTTGTCAATTCCGCCAATAAGTGCAAATGACCTAACAACACGCAATCGAGGCTTTTTATGAAACGTTTCACCCTTCTCCTGTTTGCGATCCTGCTGGGATCAGCGGTGCCCGCCTTTGGCGGCGAGGTCACGCGCGAAAATGCTAGCGCCAAGTTCGAATGGAAAAGCACCGAATGCCAGCGCCCGTCCCGCCCCTATCCGCAAAAAAACGACCCGACGCGACAGGCGCAGATGCAGAATTTTACGCTGAAAGTGGCCTATTATCTCGACTGCCTCAAAGGTGAAGCCCAACGTGATTTCGATCGCGCGCAAGTCGAAATGCACGAAGCCATTCAACGCAAGCTGCAAGCGGAAACGGATAAGATGAACGACGATGTCGTACGAATGGTGAAGCAATGACGCAGCCTTTTGATCCGGGGGATCAAAAGGCAAGGAACCGAGAGCGCAGCGAACGGCTCCAATCTCAAGACATAGGGATATGTCCTACCGCCCATCGCGGGGTCGGCAAACAACGTTTCGTGATCAAAGTGACACGAGCGCGGGCGCTACCCTGTGACGGATAGAGAATTGAGATACCGATTTACACAGGGTCGAACCCGCGCGATTAGTAGGCGCACCCGATCAAAAACGCTGTGCCCCGACGGCCCGCTATGAGCTCACGCCGGTGACGATGAGACGGGACACAGGACTTTCGATCCCACACCCGCCAACCGCCCGATGTCGCGAAGGCGCACGGCGACGAGGTGTAAATCTCGCCGTTAATCCGCTCGTTCTCATCCGCTAATCGTCATCAGTCGTTCCGCCGGATGGAACCATGCGCGCCGCATTACCTCGCCCATCGTCCAGCCCACCAAACCCCCGCCAGCCTGAGAATAATGCCTCTCTCGTGTCCGAAGCGGGTGAGGCTAACAGACCACGGTTTCGGTAAGCGGGGATGGGGTTGTGGGAAATGTGATGGGGGATGGGATTTGCGAGGGGTGTTAGCGGGAATGGATTTTTCTATTTGTCATCCCGACCTAGCGCAGCGCAGAATCGCGACCTTACAGCTGTGAACCTCGCTCGCTGGATCACGCAACTGACAGGTCCCGGATCGCCAAAGGGGCGTCCGGGATGACAACGAGAGGTTTGATGGAGTGTTTACCTTGCCCGCCTAGACGTAAGGTGTGGCGGAGGGCGCAAATAAAATAGCCGGAATTTAACGTTCAAGCCTCACGCTGCTAGATCACTTTTACGTCTTTGATCGGGCTGTCCGGATCGAAGTGTCCTTTTTCCTTATCAAACTTCACATTGATCATGCGCATGACGGCGTCATAGGCTTGGGCGCGCATGGGTTCGGGCACGAGCACTTCATTGGTCCCGTCGCGCAAACACTCATAGAGGTTTTCCAGCGTGATCCGTTTCATATGCGGGCAAAGATTACACGGGCGAACGAAATCAACGGTTGGGTTGGCCATGGCGACATTGTCAGACATGGAACATTCGGTCAGCAGGATGACTTTGCCCGGGCTGTGATCCCCGACATAATCACTCATCGCTTTGGTGGAGCCTGTAAAGTCAGATTCTTCGACCACTTCAGGTGGGCATTCGGGGTGGGCCAGCACAACCACGCCCGGATTGGCCGCGCGCATGTCGCGCACATCTTGGGCCGAGAAACGCGCATGCACTTCACAGCGGCCATGCCACGCAATGATCTCAATATCGGTCTGACGCGCGACGTTTTTCGCGAGGAATTCATCCGGCAGCATGATGACTTTATCGACGCCCCATTCGGCGGCGATATGTTCGACAATGGCGACCGCATTTGAGCTGGTACAGCAAATGTCGGACTCCGCTTTTACGTCCGCCGATGTGTTGACATAGGTCACGATTGGAATGCCGGGATAGCGTTGCTTGATTAATTGCACATCCGCGCCCGTGATCGAGCTGGCGAGCGAACAGCCCGCGCGCATGGACGGAATATAGACGCGTTTATCCGGACAGAGAATTTTAGACGTCTCGGCCATGAAATGCACGCCGCCCTGAATAATGACGGTGGCGTCAGTTTTCGTCGCTTCAATCGCGAGACCAAGGCTATCGCCCACATAATCGCCTACCAGCGCAAAAATATCGGGCGTCATATAATTATGGGCGAGAACAACCGCGTTCTTCTCGACCTTCAGTTGATTGATCGCATGGACGAGCGGCGCATAGGCCGGCCATTCAAACTCAGGAATAAAATTGGACACTTGTGCGTAGAGGTGGTCCGTCGCGGCTTTGACCTCGTCCGTATAAGGCAAGTCCTTGGGATATCCGTCCAAGTCTTTGCCCGGCACGGCACAGACGCCGTTTTCGACTTCCAGCGTCTGGCCAATCCAGCGACCATTTTCCCAATTGAGAAGCTCTTTACCCATGATTGTCCTTCTATGACGCCAAGCGCGGTGTCAGCCTTAATATAGGGGCGGTTAGCCGAACACAAAAGGAATCGCGAGGAGCAAAGCCCCGCAGAGGAGCCCGCCGGCAATAGTCATATCCGAAAGTTTCGAGGCGGGCATCGGCTTGCGACGGTCAATGATGCGCCCGATAAAGCCGAACACACAGGCTGCGCCCGCGCCAATCAGCGCCCAAAACGGCAAAGCAACATTGGCAAACCCTTCGGATGGGACGTCATTGATGCGCAACATATAGAGCTCGATCAGCGAAGACACGCTGATCAACAGGCCAATTATGGCTAAAATATTGATGACAAGGCGCATAGGTTTCTCCCGAGTTGGAACGGTCGTGACCTGCGCCAAGCGCGGCGTCAAGGCGCAGATAATTGCCGCGCCTAACAGTAGCGTTGAGCGCTTTGCCCCGCTAGAACGCCGTCCATGTTTAAGACAGCCCTATACCATCTTTTCGTGCCGTCCGGACGGACAGACCGAAAAACTTTTTGGATCACCCTCGCCGCTTTTTCTGCTCTTGTGGTGGCGTTCAAAGCGGGTCTCTTTATGAATGACACGGCGGGCGTCGTCTATTTCTGGGGCTTTCTCATTTGGATGACGATGTTATTTTGCGGAACGTTTGCCGTTTATGGGAAGCGGCTGAAGGATTTCGGGCGGTCTATCACGCCAATTTTCGGCGTTTTAACGCTCTGGATTATCGTAATTTTTGTCTTCGGTATTTTGAACGGGGCGGGCGATTATCTGACCGAATTCTCTCAATATGAACGCAAAGCGATGATCGATGAAGCGGTGAAAGACGAACTCAACGCCGCCTATCAAGACGATTTAGCAGGGACGCCGCTGCTGCTGATGAACGTGATTTTATGGGGAATTCTCGCCGCCTTCACCGCATGGGTTGGGTTCACACCGGGCGATGAGGGCGATAACCGCTATGGCTCGCCGCCCCGCTAACGTATTTCATAAGGCTTCGAATTTCCTTGCAATTCATGCAGAATTCGCAGAATTTAGGGATAAATAATCAGAGGGACTGAGACTATGGGTAATTTACTATTTTCGCCGAGTGGCCGCATTGGGCCAAGTGCCTATATGAAGGGCATGATTGTTTTGGCGGTCATCAGCGCCATTATTAGCATCGTGCCACTGTTCAGCCCCGGGCTGGCCATGATATTGGGCATTTTGTCTCTTCTCTTGATCGTTCCGTTTATCTTTCTAGGCATTAAGCGCAGCCATGACGCCGGTAAATCCGGATGGATGGTGTTGACGCACCTTCTGCTGGTCATTGGTGTCAGCGTTGCGATCACCTTTATTCTGCAAGCTTTGGGCATGGGTCCATCCCCCGAAATGGAAGCGGCCGTTGCGGCGGCTGGCGAAACCGGCGATCTTGGTGAGGTCATGCGATTGACCGGAGAGTTGGCCAAAGAGACAGCGATTCCTTCTGCAATTTCAAGTCTCGTCGGCACGTTGATCAGCGCTTTTTTGATCAATATGTTCAACAAGCAAGACGCGGGCGACAATCAGTACGGACCCATCCCGGTCGCTTAGTCAAAGCTGACAAACGCAATTTTAAAGCCCGTCGACCCGGCGGGCTTTTTTATGGATTACGCCAGCGGGCCAAACAATCGGGTGAAATTGCGCGCCAAGGCGGCGTCAACCTCCGCCATCGTGGCGTCCACGCCCAAATCGGCCAGCGACGTCACGCCATGCTCCGTAATCCCGCACGGCACGATCCCGCTAAAATGTGACAAGTCCGGCGCGACATTGATCGACAGGCCGTGGAAGCTGACCCAGCGGCGGATACGAATGCCAATGGCCGCGATCTTCGCCTCCACAACACCCCCTTGGCCATCAGGTTTTACAACCCACACACCGATCCGGCCCGTGCGACGTTCGCCGCTCACCCCTAAGTCTGCCAGCGTATCAATGACCAACTGCTCAACACCGGAGACAAAGCAGCGCACATCGCGCCCCCGTGTGCGTAGATCGAGCATCAGGTAGCCCACGCGTTGGCCCGGGCCATGATAGGTATATTGCCCGCCGCGCCCGGCGTTAAAGACATCAAACCGGTCTGGGTCGACCAGATCCGCCGGATCCGCGCTCGTCCCGGCTGTGTAGAGCGGTGGATGCTCTAACAGCCAAATTTGCTCGCGCGCCTCACCCGCCGCGATCGCGGCTGCGCGGGCTTCCATATGCGCCAGCGCCGTCTTGTAGGGCACATGCGCAGGGGCCTGCATCCATTCCACGGGATCATCCGTTCGCAGTGCTGCCAGCCCCGCCCCGGCCTTAGCCGCAAGTTTATTGTTGTTGGCCAAGATCGTCCAAGACTGTGCGCAACACATCTGCTGCTTCGGGGTGATCGTTGTAAATTCGCTGGATTTCGGTCGCAACACGCCGCTGGGTCTCGACCAGTTTCGGTGCCCGGGACGCCATCGCTGTCATGTCTGAAAAGCTCGGGCTCTCCATCGTCTCCATTTTCGCAAACAACGCCTGATATTCTTCGACCATCTTTTCAATCGCGGGGCGGACCTGCTCAGCCGTCTCAGAACTATCAACGCGCGCGAGCATTTCGCCGAGCGTGTTGCCGTCATCAATCAATTGATCCGCGACGTTAGGCAAGTTCGTTTCCGACACAGTCGTCGCGGTTGAGAGGTCTGCGTCAGGATCGGACCCGCCATTACACGCCACAAGCAAGGGCAGAAGGGAGAGAGCAAGGAGATGTTTCATAAAGAGCAAGTAAGACCCGCGCCCTGTTCTGACAAGTCCGAGACCGTGCGCCGCAGCGGTCTATCGAATGTGGCGGCTAGCATAAGGATCGGTGCAACGACACTGGATGGGCGTTGCGGTCCATCACAGCGGCATCTGACAGTAGCCACCGAGCGATAAATCCACTGTTTATAGGGACATTTTTGTTAAATTCGAGCCTCTGGGACGATTGTGGCTCATAAAGCCGCATTTCGTCCGCAAAAGCCGCTTGTCAGACGCCCCACCCCATCGCTATAGGCGCGCTCTGCTTTGGCGTGCGGCCGTGGCGGAATTGGTAGACGCGCAGCGTTGAGGTCGCTGTGGGGTAACACCCGTGGAAGTTCGAGTCTTCTCGGCCGCACCATTACTTCATTTTGCATGTTCATGCTCCCTAACACCTTGAATGGTAACGAGAAATCGTGGTTCGAGAACCCCTTTTCGGGGCAATAGGGTAAAGCCTTAGGTAGGGCGAGCTTGAGCAAGAGCCTTTGCTTGGCAAATTCGCCACTTTCCCAGAGTTTCCAAGGCATTGTCAGGAATTGCATTGCAGCCTGAAACGCCGTTTCAAAGGGTTGTGGGGGTTCGAGAGGCTGTGTAGCCCTATTCTCTAAATCACGCTTTTGCGTTTCGAGAAGATCGACTTCTTTCTCATAGGCCGCAATCACGCGATCACTCGTACTGTTCATGATACGGTCGATAAGTTTTGTGATTTTTCCATCTATCACCGCGACGCTTTCAACACTGACACTCTGCTGCGCTTTGAGGCTGTCTAAGCGTGCATCCCAAATCTTGCGGAACATGGCGCTGGCCGCAGCAAGGAGCTGTGGACGCGGCGTGAGGCTTTTTGCAATTTCACCAAAGCCGTCTTCAATCCGCTCTTTACGAATGGACTTGCCATAGCGGTCACAGCCCTTCTGTTGACAGGTGTAGTAGCCATACTTCTTGTAACGCCCCTTCGACCATGCAGACGTCATCGGCGTGTCACAGCATGAGCACGATACGAAATGGCGCATCGGGAAATCTTCATGAACATGGGCGCGGGCGGGTTTGGGCGATTTACCGTCGAGACGATCTTGGATTTTTTGCCACGTCTCCAAACTGATCAGCGGCTCATGCTTTCCACGGAGCATGTGAATGTTCCACTTTTTGATCGTCATGTGTCCAGCGTAGAGCGGCTGGCGCAAAACATTGAACGGGTATTGATGGGACAGGGGTGTTTTGCGGCTGCCCATGATTGACGCATGACCGCTTAGAAATCGTCTTACATCAGCGCCCGTATCGAAACGCCCACTGGCGTAGCCCTCCAACGCCTCGCGAATGATGGAAGCGTTCGGCTCGTCAGGCGTGATGATTTTGCCGCCGTCAGAGGCCTTCTGAAATTTATAGCCGACGGGCTGATTGAACAGCCAATAGCCTTGATCAACACGGGCGCGCATCTTCTGGATAGTTTGCCGACGGTTTTGTTGGCGTTCCAATTCACCTTGCGCGGCAAGGATGGTTTCGATGAAGTTGCCTTCGGGCGTGTCCTCAAACTTGAAGTTTAGGCACTCAACAGTTGCGCCACGGTCTTCCAACGCTTTGCGGAGTTGCAGATGAAACACCGTGTCACGCGCAAAGCGTTTTAGATCATCAAAGATCACCAAAAATTGCTCATCCGGTTGCGCATCAAGAAAGGCAAGAAGGGCAACCATACCGGGGCGCTTCATGTAATCGCCACCGCCTGACACATCATCGGGGAATACGGCTGTCACCGTATATCCTTTATCTTCCGCATAGCGGCGGCATCGAAGCTCTTGGCTTTGCAAGCCTGACCCTTCGGTTGTTTGCTTCGTTGAGGACACGCGGCAGTAGATCAGCGCTTTTCGCGGTGCGTTCTGCGCAGGATGAGATGGGACTCGTTTTGCGTTTTGGGTCATGGTCTATTTTCTCCCGTGTCTGGTGTCTGTTGTGTTTTATCGGCCTTCGAATCCGTGATGGACGCAGACGGTATCGCGATTTGCGATGCCCTGCGCGGTTGGAAGTCTACGTCAAAACCGAGATCGACAAACTGTACCATCATAACCCAAAGCACCGAAAGAATTTCTTTGGCCTCTTGGTCGGTCAAGTCCATGCCGTCCAAATACTGGACGTATTCAGCCGGATCGAATTCGATAGCAGGTTTCAGGTTTTTAGACGCGCTTTTTGCAAATGTCTCTTTAGTCATCGTCCCCTCCTTTCGCTTTTACCGTGCTCACCGAGGTAGGGGTCAGTGACAAGGTTAGGGCAGTTTTAGTGCATTCTTTATGATACCAAAAATATGCAACTTTAACAAGAACATAACGTGAACGACTAAGGTCGAATACGAAGTCTCGCAGCCTTCTATTTCTGAAAAACCGTAGAAAATACGGGGTATTCACGCCGCCGTTTTGATTGACGACCGCGCGTCCCTCCGCTACGGAGGGACGCGCTATTTTTGAGCGAATCGGGTGCATCTTTATCGCGTTCATCGACCTCTAGCCCCCTGTCTCAAAATCGGGTTGATTGCGATACCACCACCATTTTTGAGCCTTTATCGGCGGCAGGTTTTCGACCAACAGAAGTTGTTCGTCGCGCGGCATACGCATCAGCTCATCCGCGAAGACAAGAGGGCGCTGAACGTCATCAATCGACACCGTCTCAGAGCTGCCAGAAGAGCCGCCTTGTGCGCCGCTGCTATGACTTGTGCCAAACGAGACCGAGCGTTTTTTGAGCGTCGTCAGCCCGCAAAGATGCTCCGCATATTTTGCAGTCTCGAAATCACGCGAACCGAAATACTGAAACACGCCCGCATTCGCGACGAAGGTCTGCCAGCTTTCCGCGCCGTAAAGTCTTTTGAGCTGCGAGAGGTCTTGCGTGATCGCCCAGAGTTGAACGCCGAGGCCTGCCATTGTCCCGAAGGCGGTTTCAACGGTGTTCAGCCGCCCAAGCGCCGCAAACTCATTCAGGATGAACCGCACAGGATGTGGCTGATCATTCTCCGCTTTCCGTGTCAGTTCGATCAGAGCGGTCGAGATCAGCAAACGCAGCCACCGCGAAAACGTATCCATCCGGTCAAGCGGCAGGGTCAAATACACTGTGACAGGGGTTTGGCCTTTTAGATCGGCAAACGAGAAATCGCTTTTTGAGAGGCTTTCACGAATGCGCACGCTTTCTAAGAAGTGCGTGTTGGCGTGGGCGGTTGAGACAACGCTTGCCCGCTCGCGCCAGTCCTTTTGTAAGAACCGATAGGCCGAGTTTTTGACGAAGCTGATTTTACTTTTCAGCATGCGGTCAAGCACTTCATCGAGTGTGCCTTTGGCTTCTCCCGTCGCTTTGCCGTTTTCATCTCTCTGCATCAGCGGCAGGCAGAGGATGTCCCGCAAGCGGCCAAGATTGCGGCGTTGCGCCTCCCGTTTCTCACTGACGATGTAAGCGAGAAAGCCTGCAATCAGCGCCTTGGCTTCATTCGGCCAATGTGGGCTTTGTCCGTCTTCCAGAACGAGCGCGTCTGCATAGAGCAGCGCATCACTGGCAAGATCAGGATCGTCTGCATTGAGACGATCCAGCGGATTGAACCGCGCCTTGAGCAAGGACACGCCATCAACGCTTTGTGTGATGTCCCACGGATCGATGATCATCACCTGATGACCCATGTCAGCGCGACGTTTGGCGGTATGTCGTGCGCTTTCTCCTTTGGGATCAACGACGATCATTGATCCCGCGCTGCGCACGAGGTTCGGCAGGATCGCCGTCTGGTCTTTCCCTGTTCGGGTCGGGGCAATTGTGATGGCGTGCATATCGCCGTTGTAAATGATGGCTTCGCCTGTTTTGCTTTCTTGTCCGAGGAACAGACCCGTCTCCCCCGTGCCGTCGAGATTGTATCCCGTTGGCGCAGGCGCAATCATCTTGGCCTCTGTTAGATCGTCCGTGTTGGCCCATCGGGCCGACCCGAAAATAACAGGCAGTTGCGTCGGCGGCTGAACCCGCACGAAATAATTCAGGACGAGACCAAGCCCCGTGAGATAGCCTATGAGCGCCGCAAAGGGCGGCATCGCCATTCCGAGAGTTTGCGAGCCTGTAAAGACGGCGGCAGTAATGCCGACCCCTAAGATGGCGGCGGCGAGTTTCCAGCCCTCCTGACGAAGCAGCAGGCGCAAGAACACAAAGACCAGCGCGGTGAGACCGCCACCGATCCCGCCGCCGATCAATGCGCCAAGAGACTGCACGACGGTTGAACCGCCAAGCCCTTGGGTTGAGAGGCTAGCGATAAGAACGATGAGTGCGAGGGTGACGACAAACAGCCGACCACTTGATTGTCCGTAGAGCTGATAGTCCCGCACCGTTTGAACAGTTGGGTTTGCCAACAGTTTTTCGCGTTGGGCATTAATGACGTTTTTCATGATAGACTCCTGCTTAGAAAAAAACGAATTCGTTCTTTTTGAGGAGGCTTTTTGGAGATAGGCCGATGGCAAGAGGGGCGCTAGAGGGTATCAGAGCATCGAGCACCTAAATTGGAGCAGATCGGAATTGGATATTTCTAGCGTATTGAAATCATGACCGATTCCCGATCTAAAGATAACGCCTCGTTTCTCACCGAAAATGCCGCTGTGTATCGGCACGGTGCAAAGATCACTTATATTCAAATGGTCAGCCTGATTATGGGCTTTGCGTCTGGCGCGTCGATCACCAAAGCTGCCGAGAGAGCCGAGGTGCATCGAGATACGGTGAAAGATACATTTGCGGCGCTGCGGGATCGCCTCTCTAAGCCGCGCTTCAAAAAATGGCTGCAAAGCGACTATGCCAATCTTGCCCTGACCAACGCGCAAGACCGCGAACAGATGGAAGACGCGCGAGATGCACTCTTTCATTGCCATGGAAATATTGACTGCCAGAAACGGTTTTCGTCAGGGCGACGAAAACCGCGCGTTTGTCGATCATGTCCGGTTTTCGTTTACGTCTCGTCTCACGTCCCCGAACCAGAACCAGAACGTCATCACGGGGATGCCGAGGCGATGGTCGATCTCGTTGATAAGCTACGCGCATTCTATCGAAGGCTAGGGTGGAACGAGAGCGCAAACAGCGGCGCGGATCAGCGCAACATTTTTGAAAAACGCTTCCGTCATTTCGAAGTGCTTTCGACGGCGGTGGTGCATACGGACTTCGATGACAGCGGAAAGGTTACAAGTGACGAGGATGACTGGTTAAGTATCCGGCATCTCGGAAAGGCGCTGTCGGAAGAGTTGAGAGAAGAACCGCTAATTTCATCTCAATGAAAATGCTAGAGACATTACAAAAGTCTGAGCGGTAACAAAGCGAGTTTCCAAATAGGTGTGACGGGCTAAAAATCCATATTGGCAGAGTTGTCCATCATTCGGCCTAGGTGATTTAGAAAACTCTCCATCATGTCCTCACTTGCCATAGCCTTTTTGTAAGTCCCATCTACGGCATATGTTAGGATACTTGGGTAGCCAGTTTCGAGAAATTGCTTCGCTGGAGCTCTCCCATTTTCCCAAAGTCTATCCAGAAAAGTTTCAATTCTTTGGTAATCAGATTTCCAATCTCTTGTGGCTGCGCTTTCAAAGGCGAACTCAGACCGAGACTTTTTATCTAAAACTCTTAGTGGGACGGCTCCCGTAGCCGTGTGGAAACTGAAAGCCGCACCATCCTTACCAAAAGAACCGTGCGCTATATAGTTTCTGAGTTCATTACGAAGCGACAAAATATCATCATAAGCCGCTTTCTCATCAACCAACTTCAAATCAAAAACCAATTTACATTTTTGACCGAAATCTCCTTTCAGAACATCCACAATTTCTTTCCCGTTGGTGAGTTCTCCTTTCAAGATGGCGATATGAACCAAGGCTTGTTCACACCATGCGAAAAACGCATCAACCGCACTCTCATGCATCCATTTCCCTTGCTCAAGAAACTCATAGGCAGGATAGCTTGTAGATGTGAATTTCCAGCCTTTATCGGTTTCACCTTCTTCGACTACAACCCTGTCCTTATCGGTTTCAAACTTATCGAGAAGCTGACGACTCTGCTCTCGCAGATATTGGTATTTTTCCCAAAGTTGAGGGCATTTGGACTCTAGGTTTAGATTGGAAGAAGTGGAGGCTTGGTCGGCACGCCAGAGGAAATAGGGCTTAGCTGCCTTAATGCCTTTCTGGATAACCTTGTAAATGGCTTCACCATCTGCGCCCTCGCTACACGAGAGGCGCATTCCGAATTTTTGATATGTGACGCAGCAGCGAAGACCATTGAAATCAAACGGTATCCCGTAAGCAAGTTTTTCAGCAGGTCCAAAATAGTCGTATTCGAGTAGATCAACCATCATCAAGAATATGAGATAATAGTTACTATGCGGGATGCCACGAAAACCAGAGGACTGCCCCTGAACCTTGGATTCTTCTGAGGGCTTAGAAATACCCGACATCGCTTTCAGCACGTTGTTACGGGTTTTCTCTATACAAAATTCTTTCAATTTCGTTTTCCAATTTAGGATTATGCGCTCACATCGTATTGTCGTTAAGCGGCCTGATCTAAGACACGCCGTCACCTAGCTGACGGCCTTATAGTTGGGTGAAGTGTATCATATTTGGCTTAGTTTGCGTGTTATTTACGTCAGAATTATATTCTGCAAGGTGTGCGCAGCGTAATACACTTCGCGTATTACGCTGCGCGACCTTGGCAAGGGGAACCCGCTGCGCGTTCCCCGTTGCATCCCCTCCGGCTATTGGCTCTGATAGGGCGTTGACCCCATTTCAGAGCCAGCAAACGTATCGCCGTTTCACCACTCGCAAGAAGATGTCGCTCTCCCTGCACCCATCGACAATTTCATTGAGACGCTTTCAGCGCGACCAACCGCCCACCGATTAGATGCCGCCAGTGTTTCGTCACAGGAGACGACTAAAGTACTGTAACGTCCCTTGTGAACGCACTCAATTTTTGCTTCAGGATCTATACCTACCCAAGCGGCCTGAAAGAAATTTCATTCGGTCCGCAGAGCTTTTCATCGGCAAGAGCGATTTCAGACGGAATGTTGAACACACTGCAAATAACGTTGCTGTATTCATCGCCAGACTGAAAAGAGCACGCATGACAGGGGAGCCAATCTCCCTCATAATCGCCCTCGGTTAACTCTGGCACGTCAGCAATAGTAGAAGCTGTTTCATCTGAAACACTATGGCTATCCAACTCTTCCTCTGACGATTCTTTCTTCGACCGCTCAACGCGCTCATGACACGGCCTGCACAAAGCGATGAGTTCAAACATGAACTCATCGCCAAGATTCTCATAGGTCAGATGATGAATATCCCGCGCAGGGTTCTCTAAACACCCTTCACAAAGATTGTTGGCTCGCCTGAAAATCTTTACCCGCGTTTTAAGCCATTTTTCTGAAGAGAGATGCTTAACGTACTTCTCACTAAACCGACCCGTTTTACGTTTTTGTATAGTAAGATGCTTGGCGAAAATTTCATCCAGTTGCTTCTTTTTCGCCCGGTCATATGATGGAGCCAGACTTTCGTCCCAAGGTTCTGGTTCCACAATTATGTCTTTCTGTGACCTTGCAGACCCTCTTTGAAGACCACATTTCAAGCATTGCTCGACATACTGCTTGGAGCCATCACTGACCGTTCTCATAACGAAAGATGTTTTCTCATGAGTGCAAAATGAGTTTGAGTGCTTCTGAATGTCTCCCGTTAGCGCATCAGTTGGCCACAATGTGACTTCCTGATTTGTCTCAGGGTCGATAACTTTCGCCATTAGCGCTCACTTCTTTCTATATACTGCTCGCTGGAAGCAGCAGGAGATAACGACTTTCTTTAAAGAGCTACCTTACGCCAAAACAACTTTTATTTGTGCTTCACCTGTGTATGTGCCAGACTTCGAAATGGCTAAAATCCGTTTTATAAAAATAGAGAATTTTCGTTGTTTCGAGTCTTTTGAATGGCATCCTAACTCTGGTTTGAATTGCCTCATAGGATCGGGTGACAGTGGAAAGTCCACGATCATAGACGCGATAGATTTAGCACTTGGTCCACGTCAGACGAAACTATTTTCAGATGCAGATTTTCATTTATTGCAAACCGATAAATCAATCTTGATTGAGATTACAGTTGGCGACCTCGACGACCCGCTTAAGAACCTTGAAAAATATGATATGTGGTTGCGCGGCTATGATAGCGCAAAAAAAGCTATCGAAGATGAACCAGCAGAAAATCTCGAAACAGTTTTAACAGTGCGCCTTGAAATTGGAGACGACCTCGACCCGCAATGGTCGCTGTATTCAGCGCGCGCAGAAACTCAAGGACGAGAGAAAAATCTGTCTTGGGGCGACCGCGTGCTTCTGGCAGGAACGCGAATAGGCGCAGTATCAGATTATCACCTATCTTGGCGGAAGGGAGCTGTCCTGAACCGTATTGGCGACGAGACGCCCAACACGACCTCGGCTATTGCGAAAGCAAAGCGAGCAGCGAGAGATGCGTTTGGGGCAGAGGCTCAACCTGACCTTAACGACGTTCTTAAAGCGGTGAGTGATACAGCGGCAAACCTCGGTGTTCCCATCGAAGGCGACTTGCAGGCATTGCTCAACGCTCATTCAATTTCGCTTAACGGCGGTACAATCTCTGTCCACGATAAGAACGGCTTACCTCTCGGCTCACTAGGGCTCGGCTCAAGCAGATTGCTCGTTGCAGGTCTTTTGGATAAAGCAAAAAAGGGCTCAAACCTAATTCTAGTGGATGAGCTAGAGTATGGTCTCGAACCCCACAGAATCATCAGGTTTCTGGATGCGATTGGGGCGAAAGATGAAACTGAAAGAAAGCAGTCATTTGTAACAACTCACTCACCAATTGTACTTCGCGAACTCTCGGCTTCGCAACTCTTTCGTTTATGCAAAACTGGAGATGTCCATTCTGCAAACTCGGCAAATTGTGACCCGACATCACAAGGAACATTACGACTTTATCCAGAAGCCTTTCTTGCAAAGTCTATCATGCTTTGCGAAGGCGCAAGCGAAGTTGGCTTTCTTCGCGGGCTAGACCAATATTTTTCAACACAAGACAAACAGTCTTTTTGGGCCTGTGGTTCAACGCTCGTTGACGCGAGCGGCGTGTCGAAATTATACAAAGCCGCACCAACGCTACAGAGCTTAGGCTATCGCATTGCGTCTCTTAGAGATGATGATGTCCTTCCCGATATTCAACAGGAGGCTGAATTTATAGCAAACGGCAGCACCGTCTTCAAATGGACTGCGGGATATAAAATCGAAAACGCTATTATAAACGCTGCGCCGTTAGACATGATTGAGAAAATCATTAACGCTGGCATTTCTTCGGTTGGAGAGCAGACAGTAGACGAACATATTAAATCAACATCGTCTGGCAAGACAAATTTGAAAAACTTCCAAGACCTTGCTCCTCTTGGGCTCATATCTCAGGATGATCGAAATATACTGACGAACGCGTGTACAACTAAGAACGCATGGTTCAAATCAGTAAGCAGCATGGAAAGCCTTGCTAGAGATATAATCGCGCCGCAACTGGCAGATATGCACGCCGATTTTTCCAGCGTTGTAACCGCTGTCGGCACATGGATGCTCAATGAATAGCGTATTGCTGCCTACAGAAATATCCGGTGGAACGATAACCGCACCAGCAGGGTGTGGCAAAACGCACCTAGTTGCCGAAAGCATCGCTCAACACGGTGAGAATGAACTACCGTTACTCGTTCTCACACATACCAATGCAGGAGTTGCCGCCCTACGAAACCGCATTAGTAGGCTTGGAGCGAATGCAAAAAAAGCAAGAATTGCGACGCTGGATGGTTGGTCTTTAAAAATCCTTCGCTCTTTTCCGGCGCGAGGAGAAATTGACCCTACGCATACAGAACTAAACAACCCAAAAGAAGACTATCCCGCCATCCGAAAGGGTGTTTTGAACATTTTGAACGGTGGGCATATTAGGGATATAGTTGCATCCTCCTACTCAAGGCTTATCGTTGACGAATACCAAGATTGCCAAGTCGAGCAGCATGAAATGGTTATCAGTCTTTCGCAGGATTTGCCTACATGCGTTCTTGGCGACCCCCTACAATCGATTTTCAACTTTGGAGGACAAACGACTGTTGACTGGTCCTCTGATGTTCTTGCAACATTTCCCAGCGCCCGTGAGTTAACTACGCCTTGGCGTTGGAATTTGGTGGGAAATGTAGAGTTGGGAAATTGGCTTCTTTCCGTGCGGAAGTCTCTCATAAGTGGTCAAAAAATTGACCTTCGAGAAGCTCCCGACTGTGTAGAATGGGTGCAAATAACAGGTTCAAAAAGTCATGATTGGCCAAAGCAACTCGCCGCTGCAAACACGAAATCCCCAGTTGCAGATGGCGGCAGCTTGATAATGGCGAAGTGGCCATCAGACCAAATTGAATATGCGAAGAGAATTCCGGGCGCGGTGAAGATTGAAAATGCCGAGTTAAGCGACTTGGTAAAGTTCGCAGCCTCTTTTTCGCTGACAGAAGAAGATGCTCTTAATAAGCTTGTAAACTTCGCGGCTACGATGATGACAGGTCTTGAACTCTCCAAGCTAAGCAAACGTTTTCAATCATTAAGAGCAAACACAAATCGAAATCCACCAAGCGATGCTGAAGCATCGCTTTTGGAGTTTGCTGAACTACCAACTTATCGCAAAGCCGCGATAGTTCTCTCGGAACTAAACCGTCAAACTGGTGTGAGAGTGTTTCGTAGCCATTTACTTCGCTCAACACTCAAGGCTCTAAACGCGGCAGAGGCTCAAGAGGATGCAGACCTCGTTGAAATTGCAACTCAAATTCGCGACCAGATACGTGTGTCCGGACGTGGACTTACTAAAAAAGCTGTAGGCAGCACACTTCTATTCAAAGGGCTTGAGGCAGACGTTTCTATCATCCTAGACGCAAGCACAATGAATGCTCGCGATTTGTATGTGGCACTTACAAGGGGGGCTAGGAAAATTGTAGTATGCTCCAAGACGCCCCTCATACCTTAGTTTTATTAGATAGCGTCTAAACGCGCTTTCGTGATCCGAGCCTGTCATATCAGCCAGTCGGCTTCAGTTCGGCATGAAAGGCCCTAAGATGTAACGAAGCGCAAGCTTCCACTTTCAATATCTTTGACGATACCTCTTACAAAGTCTTTAGCGCGGGACACGAATGTATCGCTGCTCACATTTACATCATACTCAACGTAGACCGCCTCAATGGGTATGAGCGAGCCATCTGTAGCCTTAAAATGAGCATCGGGATGTCGCCACAGCCATTTTTTGTCTGTCTCTGCTATTCGGCTACTCGGCAATAAGTTCTGAATGTCCACATGAGACGCGAGAGGCTTACCATCCTGATTGAAGAACAAGGGGTCGTAATTCGTTCCGTCGAAATGGAGAACCACATCCTCACCCTTTGGTATGGAGGCCATAAAACTTTTTGTAGGAATCGGCTCGAAATGAGTGATGTTCGTCGTAATGGCATGTAGTGTTGAGTGGATTTCTCTGATGCGCCCCTCAAAATCTTCGTCTCTACTCTCTCTTATTTCTTTCAGCGCAATCCCATGTGTCTCGGCATAGCGGATTGCGCCTTCCTGAAAACCGTTGGATGAAACAAAAATACCGTTCAATTTTGGAAGATCTGCAAGAACACCATGGAAGTCACGGACCTTGCCAACTGGGACGGGTGAAGCAAAATTTTTGCATTCGATGGCGGTTTGATACCTGTTTTCTCCGATATTGAACTCCCAATAAATGTCGATTTGGGGTTTTAGGCCGGACAATCCAATCATGTCGGTCTTGTTCATTTCAACTATCACATTGGTGTATCCGTCTTCGGATAGTATCGCCTGATATATACCTTGAACAAATTCCTCGTACTTTTTCCCTTTGCTGTATGCGCTCATTCTGATTTCTCATTGATGCGATGCTAATGATTACCTATAAGCCATTCTGGAGGGTAGAATGGATAAGGTTTTTGGTGTTTTGGTTTCTGCTGTCTTGCTGACCGGCTGGATTTGGATTTTTGGTCAAACGGATAGCGTTTATATTCAAGCGGGCATGATTGTTTTTAGCATTTTGGGTGGTTGCTTGATGGCCTCGCAATCGGATGACGAACACGACGTCGATGAAGATGTTGAGATGATGTCGTGATGCCGCAACCAAAGAGTTATAGAAAGTGCGTATCAGATTGCATCAAAAAATATGGTAGCAATCTTCCTTATATCGCCAGTGCCATTATTATTGTGTCTTTACCAATAGCCTTTTTCGACGGAGGGGCTACGGCAGCAAGCGTCGCAATTGTTTTAGCCTCACTGGGTTATGGGAACGTAAGCGTTTCACTTACGACTTGTCTATTGCGATGCCTAAGAAAAAAGAAACGCTAGCCAGGGTTTGGTACGGATTTTCTGTTTGATTTTGTCTTTTTATGCATGAAACCTTGAGCTAGTAAGTAACTCGACAATCCTCCAAAAACAACAATTGATAGGGTTGGAGCAAGCGGCATAGCTAAAATACACGCCGCACCAGATACGGTTGCGCCCAAATATAAAGCTGATCTCTTATTAAATATTTTTTTCATTAGGTACTCCTCAAGTTGTTATAATATAACAATACCTTAATACTTAATAATTTACAACTCCATTTCATACAAATCCCGAATTTCTCCATCCTGAATACATAAATACTCTAGCGTCTGTTTCTCGCTCGTATGGCCGAAGGCGGCCATGAGGAGGGCGACGGGGCGGTTGTTTTGGACGCGTTGATGATAGCCCCATGTTTTGCGCATGGTGTGCGTCCCGTAATTTCCTTTGAGGCCGATGTCTGCGCACCAGCTTTTCATTTTATGATTTGCAGCCGAGACTGTGAGGGCGCTTCCCGATCTTTGAGAGCGGAATAGCGGGCTGTCAGGGCTTGCGTGGGGATGAACAGCGAGCCAACGCTCCATACTTTCAACAACGGTTCTATTGAGTGTTATCGCGCGATAGCGACCTGATTTTGACTGCTTAAGGTCGAGACGGTCGCCAACGTTCAAATGAGCAACATGACCGACCTTAAGGGAAAGAATTTCACCTGCGCGATACGCGGTATTGATGCCAAAAGTGAACATACACAGATCACGCGGATTATCCGACAATAGGGCCTTGATGGCCTGAATGTCTTCCAGATGGCGGATTGGCTCAACCTTGATGGAGGAGCCTTTCTTAGGGTGATTTGGGTTGCGTTTTTTCACTGCCATTCGACTAGGATAACAGCGAAAATAAATACATCAACTTTTATTGATAAGTTGATGTATTATGAAAACCCTTTATCGGTCAAGGCTTTTCGAAAGGCGGCTCAAGAAAATTTATGCCATTTTCCCTGTGTGTCCCCGCACTAGCTAGGATCATCAACTTTTCAATAGAAGTTTATGACTGCACGAGGAGAACAACATGCAGATTGCCGCCGTTCAATGGAGCACCCTTGACCACATTCACGATGTGGAACCTATCAACAATGCCGACGAAGCGTGCCTGACGGAAATTCGTCATGTGCTGACCAAGTACGGCAACCTTAAGCGTTTTGGTGTGGCTCTGCTCCACAATCATTTTGAGCTAAGTGACGATGAAGTCATGATGGAAACGACTGATCTTGATCAGCGCACACATGTCGTCCGCCCGATGACGCAAGCTGAAATCGATAAAAACAATATCGAGGTTCAATCGACCATCGTGACGTTTGATGAGACGGGCTATCATCGCCGCTGTGGGTGTGATCCACGCGCCACCGGACACCATCACAAGTAAGACATCTCTTAAAGCATAAGCTCCCGTTTTATAGCGGGAGCTTTTTACATTTTGGACGCCGTATGCCTCGCTCATTCTTACTTTTGACCGTGTATTCTCTCGCATCCGCGTGTCTTGTCGGATGTGGGAACACGGATAGCACGGAGGACACAACGGCACCCGTTGTCACGCGCGAATCCGCAATGAAGGCCGTTGACCCGGATGGTCCATTGGCCCCCTCTATTCGAGACGTCGAACAACAAAGCGAAATTGCTGACTCTGTTGTTAAGGAAGCTGCAAAGAGGGAATGCGGTCTTCGTCTGCCTTATACAAATGAAGGCTACTCCAGCGGTGACCTTCCGCCCTATGTTCACAAATCTTACGATGAGCGTTTGGGCGACATCGACAATCCGTGCCTTCTAACGGATGCGGATTTGGCCCTCTTGCCTGAACGCGACCGCCTTGCGCTCAAACTCCTTCATGATGAACCGGCGCTTTTAGAAGACGGAGAAATTCAGCATGTGTTCGTCTGCTTGAACGACCCTGTTGCAGCAGAACTCGCAGAAGACAATGAATTCGCTTGGCCTCGTTTAGTTGAAAAGGTTGTCAATCACGGAAAGACATTTCTGCCGCAATTTGCGACAGTCGAATTTGAAGTCCCGCTTGGCACCACGCTTTCCTTGTCAAAATATGATGGCGAGGCAGGAGGCTTTCACATTCTTGACGGCGGAAGAGACCCGAACATCGGACAAATCGGCATACAGCTTCCTTTCATGGGAGGGTGCTTTGGGAATTCACCATTAAACTTCCCCGGCAACGTCGAAAATTGGTTTGAGAGGGGGCGATATGAAAAATTTATCGTGGCACTGGACCGACCTATTTCCGGGCTTTTTCTAGAGATGACACCAACACAAGCCGAAGATTTTATCACTCGACAAATTAAGGATGACCTTCGCATCGTAAGCCTCACCGCGCGCGTAAGCGTATCCGATTACGAAAGAAGCCCAAAACGCACAGGCTTCAACCGCGTGACGTTCCAAGGAAACCTACGGGGCGTCACAGTGAACCACAGGGACATTGAGGACCCACTATTAAAAGTATCCTATCCTTAGCATGAGTGTAGCTTCTCCATTCCTGATGCTCCGCATTAAAACGTCAACGGCCTAGGTCGTTCTCTCTGTCATGCCGTTTAAGGTGCCTCTGAATTTCAGCCTCGTTTTCAATCGTCTCTTGCGATTGGACTGTCTCACAGAGCAGCGCATGGCGCACCATGTCGTAGTTCGCCAGCGTGTCTTGCTTTTCGCGCTCTAGCCGTCCCCGCGCTTCGATATGCGTGAATATCAAGTCGTCCCGCTCGTTCTGATCGCGGTTGAGACAGCGATAGAGATCATGTTCATTGACCATCTTGAGCCGTGCATGCCGCCCCGTGAAGCGGTCGATGAGGCCTTTTAGTCCTTTCCGATAGAGCGACAGCCGTTTGGCATGTTCTTCTTTGGCGCGAAGTTCCTGCCGCACCTCAAGGGCGGCGCGTTCCTGTTTCTGCGCTTTGACGAGCATCTCCCGCTTGGTCTCAATCTCGCCTAAGTCTTCATCACGAATGTCTTTAGCCTCTAGGAGATGGCCGTCGATGACGGGGGCAATCTCGTTTTTAAACGAAGTCATCTGATCTGTGATGGGGGGCAGATCAGCTGAGCGTCCTAGTCTTGCTCTGACCTCTTTTGTTTTTAGGCCGATCCAACGCGGGATCGAAAAAACGTTGCCTTCAAAATCGACGGCGACATATCCCCGCCGATCCCCACGGGCGAGTTTATAGCCGCGCTCATTGAGAGCATTCTCAAAGGCCGCACGGCCATCTGAAATCTGCCATGCATCTTGGAGCGCTTCTTTGATGTCGCGGGGGTCTTGTTCAGACCGTTTCGCTTGTAGCCAGTCTTGAAGCGTGAAGTTACGCGGATCGCGCTTTTGACTGTCTGCCAAACCTGCGGGCATCGTCCATCCGTGTTCGCGATAGAGGGATTTACTGACCTCACGCAGTTTCATCTTGTAGAACGACATCTGCTTGGCCGTCATTGTGTCGGCATCAATTCGTGACCAAACGACATGCGCGTGACGTCGCCCTTTCTTTTCGTGAAAGACGATCGCGCGGGGCTGTCCGTTCAGATCAAGTTTCTCTTCAATCTGTCGCACGGCGGCTTCAAATGTCTCTGTCGTAACCTTGGCCTCAGGTGGCGGGCTGAGCGAGAGTGAGAATAGAAACTGACGACATTTGGTCGCTTTGGAGATCGCATGCGTTTCAACGAAAGCATCTGTTAGATCAGAAGACGCAAAGCCGCGCACTTCGTGCACGGTGACATGGTCATTCTCGTTCGAGAGAAGATGCGCGGCAAGCTGACGAGCGCCGCCGCGCTGTGACGCCGACAAAATCACGGCATCAGCCTTTTCTAACGCCAAGCGCCTTGAGCAAGGCCGCGCGCATGTCAGAGAGTTCGGACGTGGCCTCATTCAAGGCCGACTTTATTTCCGCCTCATCTTCAAACGTGCCGCTGTGAATGGCGAGCGCCATCGTCGTCAGCGCATCGGCAATCCCAGAACTCCCAACCATCGCGAGAACTTGCGCAATCATCGTTTTATGATGATCGATCATCGCCCGCCGTGCCGCCGCCTTAGTTGTCGGCGCGAATAGGACTTTCTTGACATACGCCCCCAGCGGCTCGCCCGCTGCATCCTCGCGCAAGCGCTCCCGTTCGGCAGGATTCAGGCGGATTGAGAAGGGCGTTGAGGCTTTCGAATGACGCGCCGCTTTCTTTTGGCGATACTGACCACCACCCATCGAAGGGCCGCTTTTCCGCTTTCTACGGCTATTTTCGTATTCAGCGTTAGGATGAAGCCTGTCTTTTGTGGCCTCCGCGTTAAAAGCAGAGGATACCCGCGGCGCGTTTGACGCCCATAGGTCAAGATTTTTCCGAGTTTTTTCTGACATCACGACACCTCCGGTTTAGAGGTGGGTGAGGAAGTGTCAGTCGCAGGGTTATCGTTCGTCAAAAAATTTTCAGCTTGTAGAATCGACTCCCATTCTCCTAGAATGTCGAATAACTGGTTCAGCTCCCCTCGCGAGAGGTGCACCATCGCTTTCCCGATAGCGTTATCGGGGTCGATTGTCTTACGAACATTCTAAATAAGTTGGACCCAATCGGGCTGTCCTGAAGGTCGAGCGTGTTGCTTGACATTGAGCTTTTCTTAAGCCTGTGCGATCTCGCTTCTTCGGTCACGCCTTGGCCGCTTAGTCTGACCGCCATAGTCTCCGCACACGTCCAGACCGACCCGTGCGAATGAAGAATGGGGCTGTCGATCTTTGAGCCGCCCTTCGAGCTGGCTCTCCACCGTATCGCGGTCAAACGCCCTCACCTTCGGGCATAGACGCTGCGTCAATTCGGATAAGTTTGGAACGATTGATCTTTATATGAATTGCAAGAATGAACACGAAAGGAACCCTCATGAAATTCATCGTCCGCACTATTCTTGCATCCGTCATTACCTATGGCATGCGAAAAGTTCTCAATGGTCAATCCACGACCGACAATACCCGCGTTCCTGACTAATATAATTTCGACCCTATTCTTGAAAGTCTGTCGCCACAGAAGCCGTTATGAAAACACAATCCTTAGCCATTATTTTTGCTAGTGTCCTTGCCGCGTGTGGGGCGAACAATACGCAAGAGGTTGCAGAAATTAATAATGATTGGACGGGCAATGAAATAAAGGTCGATGCCTTTACCGACGAGAAGGTCACGGGCGTCACATGCCATATGGCCCATTTTGACCGCGGCGTTTATGATCGGCTCAAGAAAGGTTCTTGGTTTGAGAACCCGTCAAATGGCTCCATTAATTGCGTGCAAACGGGCCCTATCAATGTCGGGGATATCGATCTCGGAAAAGATGGCGAAGCCGTCTTTAAGCAAAGACAATCGCCTATTTTCAAAAAGCTAACGGTTCGTCGCATCTATGATCGCGATAATGATACTCTGATCTACCTTGTCTATTCCCGGCAAGTCGTTGAAGGGTCCGCCAAGATGAGTATTGCGAGCGTTCCTCTTTATGGTCCAAACGTGACATGGACCGGAGAAAAGCCCGAGTAATATCTAGGGCATTCTTGCTCTGACCTCTTCCAAGAAGTGATGAACGACGCGCACATGTTCCGGCGTCGGCGGCGCATAGGATATGTCATATGCGTGCTGGCTGTTTGGGAGCTCGGCAAAAACCACCGCATGATCTGAGACTTGATCAATCGCATGGGCAAAGGCCTTCGCGCTATCAAAATCCGCAAGCGCATCTTGTCGACTATGTAGGATGAGCATCGGTGGCGCATCCGCCTTGATATGAGCCATCGGAGACGATTTATCCCAAAGATCCCGATGGGTCGTAATAGGGCCGGGCATTACAAGTTTCGATAGAAATGTCTCCATCTCCTTAAACCCTGTTGTCATGGACGATTGTCGATTGAGAAAATCGTAGACCCCATAGACAGGAACGCACGCATTAACCGAGCAGTCCTCGTTTTCAAATCCAGGTTTAAAAAGAGCCTCATCAGAGGCCAGCCCTGCGAGGGCGACAAGGTGTCCACCAGCAGACCCGCCGGTCAAAGCGACAAAATTTGGATCCCCGCCATAGTCAGCGATGTTCGCTTTGACCCAGGCGATGGCGCGCATAACATCTTGGATCATGACGGGCATTCTATTCCACGGGCCAAGGCGGTAGTTGATGTCCACAACAAGCCAGCCGTGAGACGCCATATATTGGATCAGGGGTTGCGCCTGTTGATGTTTTCGACCGACAACCCAACCGCCGCCGTGGACGTGAATGAGCACGGGCAGCATCGTCGCCGCGTCAATCTTAGATTTATATATGTCGAGCCGATTGCGGCGCCCGAATGGGCCATATGAAATGTTTTTTGTGCGTTTCACATCCCTATTTGATGGTCTGAACGGAAGGACTGCCCCAACCACAAAATCAATAAACGACGCGCGACGCCTGTCCGGACCGACGGCCGCCAAAGCTTGGCTACTGTCCCACGCGCGTTTCAGCGTCAGGAAAAATAAGCCAATGGATACTACATTGAGGATCGCCATCCACGGCGCGGCCGCAGGACCAGTTAGCGTGAAAAACAGCAGGACCCCGGCGGCTAAAATAAACCAAAAGGCCCAAATTTGTCCGACCAGGCTCCAGCCAAAATATGCAAAGGAGAGGCCTCTTATGGCCCGAGGCCATTGCATATGAACCGCCCCTGCGACAGCGGCTGTCAAATAAGTGACCGTCAGCACAATTTGAAATAAGTAAACCATTAGAGTCCTTTAGACACCTTACTCAGAATTCTTTGCGAAGCTGCCAGTCATTTGCGCAAGATTGTCGCACCGCGTATTTGATTGGAACGCGATTGCTGCATTTTGCGTAACTTCATCACATACAACATTTTGGAGCCAGAAGATGAAAGTTATACTCGTCGTCGAAGATGATCCATTTATAGCGTCTGACCTACAAACATTGTTGGAAGACCTTGGCCATGAAATTCTTGGACCCACGGCCGGAGTGAGGGCTGCGCTAGAAATTATTCAAACCGCAAAACCTGACTTTGCCTTGCTTGACGTCAATGTCCTCGACGGGCTGACGTTTCCAATTGCGAAACGGCTGAAAGAAGACGGCACACCTTATGTTTTTATAACGGGGCGTCCTGACCTCGTTGCAAATTCTGAATTTCGCGATGCGCCCGTCATCCAGAAACCTTTCAGCATGAAGCAAATTGAGAAACTGCTCAAAAGCTAGTCAAAACGGTGGGCTTACGGTGGGCCTCATTCAAAGATCAAATGCGATTCACTTACGCCAGCACAGAGGATAACGGCGCAGTAATCGTCCAAGCAAGGCCCTCGGGATTATAGTCTAAGTCAACTGTTCCCATCAATGTGTTTGAGGCCATCTGTTGGATGACTGTACTGCCGAACCCCGAATGTGTCGGCGCGACAACGCGCGGACCGTCGGTCTCAATCCACATCATTGCAAACGTGCCCTCAGAGGCAGAACCGCAGGTCCAATGAATATCAACTTTTCCGGTTGTATTTGACAAGGCGCCGTATTTGACAGCATTTGTCGCCAGCTCATGCAAGGCCATCCCAATAGCTTGCGCCGCCCTTTCTGAAATTTTGATAGACGGACCTGACACAGTAATCCGACTGGGCTGACTTGGAACGAACGGTTCGATGTGTCGCTTTACGAGGCGGCCCAATTGAATTTCGGACCATTTATCATCGACAAGAACGGCCTGATTGGACGCAAGCGCCTCCAACCGGGCTGTGAATCTTGCTAGAAACTCGTTTGGTTTGGCGTGGCGGGCTGTCATTCTCGCAATGGCCGACACGACCATGAGGAGATTTTTTGATCTGTGCGCAACTTCGCCCATGAGGTTCTGGATGCGCTGCTCAGCGCTTTTCGATTCCGTCACATCTCTAATGACTACGAGCCCTTGGACAGCAACGTCCGCGCCACCTTGCTGTTCATAGACAACCGTTTTTCGGGCGTTAAGCCAGCGGATGGTTCCGTTCGATGCAACAACCCGGTGCGTCACATCAATAACATCGTCACCGCGCTCAGATAGCAAATCACTGACGCGACATTCTACGCCCTCACGATCATCAGGGTGAATTCTATCGTGCAAATCTTTTCGAGGCACAGAGACGTTTGCTGGCAAATCAAAAAGATCGGCGGCTCTTGTATCGAGCGTTATTGTATCGCCGACATAATCCACTTCGCCCAGCGCGAGCTGTGCGATTTCCGTGCCGAGGCGCAATTTATCGGCCTCTAGATTACGCATTGATAGATATAGTCGTGGAATCTTAAGTTCCGAATTTGTCATATGTCTCAGCCACTGCGTTTCTTTGTGGCTCATCACCATTCTCGAAACAGATTAGAATACGGTCGTTTTCAATCTTAAAAGACGTTGCAGCGCTCAGACATAACCTACGTTAAGTTTCAACGAATGAAATGACCCTTTATCAATTATGTTTTGAGCAATGGAGCTCGTCTTTATGACGCTTTACCTATCGTTCGTCGTCGACCTTAGTCCTTATTTTAACAAAGTGGTATCGCAGATCATTGCTAAACACCGTGTCTCAACCATTTTCAATCGCGAAACACGTTTGGCGGACTTCTTAATATCACCAATTTTCGAAATCCGATTTTCAACGTCGATGTCAGCTAATTCTAACACGTTTGGATGGATATAACTCGTTCGGCAAATCGAAGGCGTATTATGTAATCTGTCTGCGGCGGCTTCTGTCATGGCTTTAAGCGTCAGTGTTGCATCCGCACCCTCAGCGACTCTGTAAGCCGCAACCGTACCATGCCACGTTCTAAATGTTTTAGCGGTAAAGTCGTCTTTTAGATAAGCGTTGACGTCACTCGAATCGATGGAGTGGATGCGCCCATCTGTCCTGACATATTGGAAAACATCGCGACCTGGTAAATCGTGAATATCTTCCAAGACGCGGCTTAACGTTTTGTCGCGAACGATCTTTCGAACTCGTTTGCCCCCTTTGGCGCGAAAGTCGAGTTTCACAAAATCCTCGCCGAGCTTGATATGTTTTCCGCGCAACGTTGACGCACCATGTGACCCATTGGATTCGGTATACTGCTGATTGCCGACCCGAATGGCTGCGCAATCAATAAGCCGTAAGAGAGCCGCAATGACAAAGCGTTTGTCCACGTCCTCACGCCTCAAATCTCGATATATCTTACGTCGAATTCTTGGCAGCGCATTTCCAAAGTCTTGCAACGCGTCAAATTTTTTAGCGTCTTGAAAATCGCGCCAATCAGCATGATACCGATATTGTTTTCGACCTGCGTCGTCCAACCCTGTCATTTGTAAATGACCGTGATCATCGCGGCATATCCAAACGTCTTTGTAAGCCGGTGGGATGCCCAAGGCTTGCAGACGAATCAACACCTTGGGGTCCGTTATATCCCGCCCCTCGTCGTCGGAGAAGTGTCGTATGCCAAGGCGAATTATGGTGGTGAAACCCGGTTCACTATCTGAACTATACCGCAACGTCTTGGGAAGGGATTGCATTCAGCGTGTGGTCCTAAATCTTGGTATGATGAAATACATTTAGCGCTTCAAACAGGTGGTCGACCGATCCACGTCAATATCCACCGGGTAGGCTTTGTATACGCATCATGCGGCACTCGGATTGCGCATGTTCAGATTGCAAGCGCTCAGAGCGATCAAAAACCTTTGACTGTCAGATATAAATTGGCCGTCAGGAAGACTCGCAATGGACTTTCTTGATAATTGGGATGACCTGCTTGTCAAAGCAGACGCCGTGACAAGCAGGTCGGATGCGGCACCATAAGCAAACGCGCCCATGCTGAGACGGGGCAGACTCAGCAATGATCCACGCTAGCAATCCCCCGTCGTCGTCACACTATCATAGGTTAAGTCCATTTCGTGCTTTTGCAGTGTCGGAATGGGTCATGTCCGCGGTATCCGTCATCGCTGAAACCTCACGTCAGATAATCATCTTATGGGAACGCGACGCGTCGCTTGGGCGTATGACGATAGTGCATCCGAACGGTAGTCATATACTCCCTTGTCGGTCGAAGCTGTGAGGTATCAAAAGGCTATACATATGAAACGTGACGACCAAAAATTCATGGCCGAATGCGTGTCCTTAGCGTTGAAGGCCGCTGAAGTAGAATCCACAAACGGCATCGCCGCGCTTATTGTTAAAGACGGAAAAGTCATTGGGACAGGCGTCAACAAAGTCTTCGACGATTGCGATCCGACCCGTCACGCTGAGATCGTTGCCATAGGAAATGCTTGCGCGACCCTTGGAGAGCCGAGCCTAAAAGGAGCGACGCTTTACGCCTCGCTCCAACCTTGCGAAATGTGCCTCGGCGCAATCGCTTTTTCGGAAATTGAAACCGTTGTTTTCGCCGCGCAACGAGCGGATGTCGCGCCAAAATATTTCATGTATCCCGGTCTCGTAGCGGATGATTTTGTCAGAGCTTCAAAGAACCGTCTAACCCTGTTGGGCGGCGTAATGGCTGACACGGTTACGCACCTCTACGTAGACGGTCAGGAATAAATTTAACTCATAACGATATAAATGTTTGACGCCAATGTGTGAAGACTGCAGCAAGCAAACCGAAAACTTGTCATAGTTTATGGAGAGCGTCGAGAGGACGTGGTCATAATACTGACCCAAACCCACTTATTCGCCTGAGCGCCTCAATTTTTTTCAATGGTCGCTTTGCTGGGTTCACCTAAATTTTTACGGATTACGCTAGATTGGAAATCTGAATGTCTGAATCGACAGTTCCTCTTGATATTGCTCGCATGATCCTCGGAGATCAAAGTTCTCTGTTTTATATTGAGATCTTGCTTCGAACATTGATCATTTACGCCTATACGTTCGTTCTCTTGCGTGTCTTTGGTCGTCGCACAAAAGCGTCCATGTCTATTATGGACGTCATCGTTATTGTTGCGCTCGGCTCCGCCGTTGGTGACGTTGCCTTTTATCCAAACGTGCCAATTCTTCATTGCCTCGTCGTGGTCACACTCATTGTCGGGCTCAACAAGGCGCTGATCAATGCCTCTCAAAAAAGCCATCGCCTGCGCGATTTAATTGAAGGCGATGCCACCGTATTAGTGCGCCGCGGTGTCATCCAGATGGACGCTTTGAACAAGGTCAGTATCGGCCGACAAGCCCTTTTGGAGATGATGCGTGAGAAGGGTATTTGTAATTTGGGTCAAGTCGACCTTGGTGTTTTGGAACCGAGCTGCGCGCTCAGCATATTTTCTCCAGACGAACCCCGGTTAGGTCTTTCGATCCTGCCCCCCGATCCAGTCGAGGCCGACGACGACTTAGACAATGAGCATGAACAGATAGTTTGTTGTTCAGGATGCGGCCTGGTGCGTTCAAACGAGTCGCGCACGTGTTTCGCGCCCAACTGTCATGAGACGAAGCGCTCGGCGTTCGAGCGTCCACGGTATGCGCTATGAGTAAAGTTCTTAGAAAACTACTCACCTCAATAGCGGATCAACGCGGCTGTCCTCCGACCGCCGTTGATATGGTGGAAATCAGCAAAACGCTGCGCTTTATACAAAGTGACAGCTTCCCGTGTGTTGGGGCGAAAAGCGCGCTTGTTCAAGACGGCGTCGAATTTCGTGTCTATGATAATTTGATCCGTGATGCGAACGACACGGCCCTTCATCTCGACATTCAAGAATATCTCACCCGACTCAATCCAGAGGATGCGAGGGTGCAATCCTTCGTGGCCATTTTCAAAACCCCTCAAGATTTGAGCGAAGCTGAATTTGAGACAGCACTCTGGGACCGACTTAAAGGGTTGCACAAAATGAACAGGGATTTGGATATACCGTGGAATCCGAACGTATCGTCTGATCCTGACAATCCACATTTTTCAATGAGCATCGCAGGACATCCCTTTTTCATCGTTGGCATGCACGCGGGCGCAAGCCGGATTTCAAGACGGTCCCCTTATCCGACGCTGGTGTTTAACTCGAATGTCCAATTTGATCGGTTGAAAGCTGATGGCCGTTATGAAAAATTGCAATCCGTCATTCGTCAGCGGGATGAAGCCCTTCAAGGATCGATAAACCCGAACCTCGCAGATTTTGGTCAAGCCTCTGAAGCCCGGCAATATTCAGGCCGTCCTGTTTCAGAGAGCTGGGCCTGTCCGGCGCACTTTGGCGCCAAGAAAGATGAGCCTTAACATGACGAATTTTGACCGAATTTCACCCCGCTCTGGGGCTGCCGTAACGTTATTAAAAGGCGATGTGCTGACAGTGCGGGACCCAGAGGGTCAGCAAGTCTCAGATTTGATCGCCTATAATCAGGGCGACTTGAAAGAATATCTCTCATCGGGCCGGACCATTGATTATGCTTCAAGACTATTTCTAACAACGGGCGACATTTTATACTCGAACCGGTCAAACCCGATGTTGACGATCATTCATGATGACGTCGGACGTCATGATTTTACCCTCACGCCGTGTTCGCGCGCGATGTTTGAAAAGCTCTACCCGGACGAAGACCCTCACCGGGGATGTCTCGGAAACCTCGCGGCTGCGGTCGAGCCTCTCGGCCTGACGTCTGATGATGTTCCAATCGCCTTTAATATTTTTATGCATGTTTCAGTTAACTCGGAAACAGGAGAGATTGCTGTTCTACCGCCCCTCAGCAAGCCTGGTGATGTCATGCGTT
The DNA here is from genome assembly GCA_051251645.1 of Litorimonas sp. Lineage (GTDB taxonomy): Bacteria > Pseudomonadota > Alphaproteobacteria > Caulobacterales > Maricaulaceae > Litorimonas. The sequence goes on from JBPOEY010000002.1 coordinate 113,583, forward strand.
TGCGAGCTGAAATGGATTTAGAAGTTGCGTTAACGGCGTGCTCAGCGGGTCAATCGAACAACTTCATCTACAAGCCCATTGAGTATCATATTCAACATCACTCCAACCCGTCTGAATAAAGACACACGCTAACATGGCCGCCAAAACCCAACCCCGACACTGGCCGTTATTGATGAGAGGACATTCGATATGCTCAACACTTTAATGCGGCACAAAACCGCCGGGGTTGGTTTTATTATCATTTGTGCGATTGGTTTTGCCGCATGGCGTTTGAACGGTGCAATCTATCGCGATGCTGTTTTAGTCGAACTTTATGAAGCTCTGAGATCGAGTGGGCTCTATTTAGGCAGCGCAATCGCGACGAGCTCGGCCACAACATTGGCTCTCATGCTGACCATGCTTGGTCTTGTTCGACAGATCGATAAAGATTTTGATCGCGGCGTATATCAGTCCGTCGTGTTTATCGGCGTGATGAGTGCGACCTGCCTCGTATCCGCTATTTTATTGTTGCTCTTATTCACCTTGCCCGTCTCAGAGTATGATCAGGTGCCGTCCTGGTGGTATAGTGCCCTTTACAACCTCGCCTATGGCTTAATAGTTCTCGTCTCGGCTTTGGCCGTCACAATTGTGCTTATCCTCACCCAAATTATTGTGAGCGTCATTCGTAACATAACCCCAACATCGAAGTCCTAGGAGCCCTAATGGGGATCAGATGTCATCAATGGTTTCGGCCTGATAGGCGTAATATGGCTCAGGTAAAATCATCCACCAGTTGGTTCTGTAAGCGCACAGACTGTACGCAAATCTCCAACTGTTGAGGATCAAGAATATCAATATGATTGCGCGTGAAGTCGACCAACCCTTTCGTCTTTAGGGCCTTAAATGTTCGACTGACTGTGACAGATGTTAGGCCTAATGCGTCAGCAATATCAGCTTGCGTCAAAGGAACTCTCAATCGATCTGGATGGCTAAAGCCATTCCGGAGTTGCTTGGATCTTAGTCCCAATAGGGCATGCGCGATCTTTGCTTCAGCATTGCCGCGAGTGAAGACCGCCATGCGTTCTTGTAACATGATGTAGCGCCGCCCCAGTGTTTTCATAATTGCAATTGCGGCCATGGGAGACCGCTCCATAGCGTCGACGAATTGGTTGACAGGGATGAGATATAATTCAGCTTTTTCAAACGCGATCAAGGTCGACGTTGCCCGCTCGTCAGAGATGAACTCCAGACCCCCAATATCGATCGGTACATGAAATGCGAATAATTGCCTGTCCCCGCCCTCAAGGTCGGCCGTCGATGTCAGCCATCCTTCAACGACACAGTAGAGGTGCTTAACCACATCTCCGGCATTATAAAGTGATCGGCCTTTTTCCAAGGTTTTCCGCGTTACCTGAATGTCTTTCAGAAAATCACTCCCTTCCACGTCGAACGAGAAGTTGTTGCCGAGGGCATCAATTAAATATTTTGTATTCATTTAGATACATCGTTTTGGAGAGAAATCGTGACGTCTTCAGTGAGCCGTAACATCGCAAGGTCACCAAAGTCACTTAACCCATTCAGGAGGGTATTCGTAACATCTTGCGTCCTATCAGGCAATGAAATCAAAATAGAAGCCATTTTGCCTTCAAACACATCTAGCCAAGTATTTTAAACGATCTCAACCAGAGCGAAAGGCCGGATATTCTTCGCCCCCATAAAGTCATTAAGACGCTAACGCCTGTGTCCGGTCACTGGCATTCACAACAGCTCTTTTATCGAAGCAGCCCCCCAAAGCCAGCGAGATCGCTTGGGCAAGATCACGCACCCGGACGGGGCGCGTAACGGCCAGCGCTGTTGTCGCATAGGTGGCAAGCTCTGACGGGCCGCAAATCAGAACGATAGGCGGTCGGATCGACGGCGGAATTGGCGCGAACAACTCCATCGCAGCAACCCCGTGACCGAGATCGACCCGCGTATCGAGCAAGATGATGTCTGGCGCACACCGATTGTGAATTTGCGAGATAAGCGTCAACACACCCGCTTTCGTGCAGGCGAATTGCTGCGTGTTCGCATTCATTCCTGTCAGTGTTTCCGTGAAAATGGACGTTTCTAAACCGATCGGTGAAAAGAGACCGATGGTTAAATTACGGGGGAGTTCGGCGATTGGACACGCGCGGATGATTACTGCGGGCAAAGAGAGTTTCATCGTAAACACGGACCCTTCGCCAAGTCTGCTTGTGGCGGACAGCGTTCCCTGCATCAACTCCGTTAGTTCACGGCTAATCGACAGACCAATTCCGGTTCCCTCATAGACGCGGGCCGAGCCGCTGCTGCCTTGGCGAAACCGCTCGAACATATGATCAATTCTATCTGGGTCTATACCAATGCCGCTATCGGCCACGCTGAATTCAAGGTTATAGTGCCCACGATCCTGTGGCGTGCCTGTGACGCTAATGATGACATATCCCTGTTCGGTGAATTTGACTGCATTGCCAGTTAGATTTTGTAGCACCTGACGGATCCGAACCGGATCACCGACGACGTGTTGCGGCAAATTCGGGTCGAGCCGGACCATGACATCGACAGATTTCGCGTACGCTTTTTCCGCGGCGAGAACGGCCACATCTTCTACCAAGGTTGCCAGCTCGAACGGTTCCGGATGTAAGTCCATTTGTCCTGCTTCGAGTCTCGAATAGTCAAGAATATCATCGATAATAACCATGAGTTTTTCACCCGAAGTCGAGATAACCTGCGTATATTGTGCCTGTGTCGGCGATAGATTGGTGCCGAGCATTAACTCGCTCATTCCGATCACACCATTCATCGGTGTGCGGATTTCATGGCTCATCGCGGCCAAGAAGTCCGACTTCGCAATATTGGCGGCATCGGCTTTTTTCTGCGCGGTTTCTGCGCGAAATTTGTGGCTTTCAGCCTCCTGTCTTTGTCTTGTCGCGACAGCAACCATCTCAAGAAAACGCGCATCGCTTTGATGCAGCGCGGATAACAAGGCCGCAAAAACGCAGAGATAAGCCGGAAGAATGGCGAGGCTGACATAGACCATTGATGTATCGCCACTGATATAAAAATGATTGGCGAGAATACCTGCTACTGCTGCCGTCGCCAGAACGTACGGGAGCACCGAGACAATCAGGAGCTGAGGCAAGGAACGATAACCGATCAAGGGATTGACCACGCCCGCGCAGGCATAGACCGCAACGAGAAAGGTCAACGCTAAATTCGTATTCATCAAGACCACAGGAATTGGCAGAGCGAAAGCAACTTGGAGCACAAGTGTTGAGACCAAAATCCCGGCGCGCGCCGAGCGTTTATCGACCTTATCCGCCAAAAATTTGAACGCTAAAAGCTCAATCCCCAATCCAATCAAGCAAGTCACGCAAATCGCGAGGGCGATTTTCCATGATGTTATTGTGCTGATGAAGAGAGCGCACAAAAAAGCGGCCAACACCCGAAAGAAGGCGGACTGCTTGATAAAGCTGTGCACCGTGAGGTAACTATTTTTACGCTGGTGCGACATCATGTAACACGGTTAGTATCCGATACCTGAAAATGGTCTTAACCACGATCGGTGAGAGGGATTTAATGTCAAAAAGAACGCCTCCCAAACGCCGGGCTTGGAAGGCGGTAATTGAGCGCTCTATATGTGCCGCTGCGATTTAGAACCGACGTTTCAGACTCGCCGCAACTGTGGTCCCGATATTATAGTCATCAAGAATGATTGATGTGCCGTTCAACGTTTGGCTGGCCTCATAACGGTCATCCAAGATATTTTGGATTTTGAACCCGAACTCATACTCGCTTCCCCGCATTTTGAACGGGATATTGGTCACGAGATCAAGACTGATCGGGAGCTGTTCGTTGATCGATGGTAAGCCATTGGACAAATCTTCGACCGCGCGAATCCGCTCAGACGTGTAGTTCAGCAGCAGGAATATGTCCCAACCAGCTTCGTAATTTTCGATTCCAAACTGCAAATTGACAAGATGGTCACTCTGCCCCTGCAGTTTACGCCCATCCGTATAAAGCCCGGCTGCGGAAATCGTCACGGGCGTCACACCCCGTGACGGATCAACCGTCGGCGGCGTGATGCTGACGGTGCCATCAGCTGACACGGAACTGTCAACATAGGTGTAATTCGACCGAATCACGAAATCCTGCCCGCCGAGCCATTTGTTCAGGACAGGGAACTTGTCGGAAATGGCGAATTTCTTCTCAAACTCCAATTCCAAACCATAAAGTTCTGCACGCGGTGCGTTGATAAAGCTCGTCGCGTTACTTTCGCCCAAGCCGTTAAAAATGAACTCCTCGATCGGATTCGTCAGATCCTTATAGAAGCCGCCCACGGTGATGAACTGCGTCGCCCCGAAATAATACTCCAAACGCGCATCGAGATTTATGCTCTCAGAATTGGTCAGGAACGGGTTGCCGACGAAACGATCATCTGTGTCCGTATTGACGAAAATCGACGGGGTGAGTTCGCGGAATTGCGGCCGGTTGATCGTTTTCGACGCTGCCAACCGCAACTGCCAATTATCGGCGAACGTATAGGTCGCTGTTACCGCGGGGAGGAGATAGTTTTCGTCGAGCGTCTCGAATTGAAAGAACGACCCCGCGACAAGCGACTGCTCAATGGCGGTTTCCTGCTTTGATGTTTCATACCGTAAGCCACCTGAGACCCGCAGGTCCGGAAAGAATTCGGTTTCCAATGCGACATAGCCGCCGAAGGTTTCTAGCGTCGCAAAGGACAGGTCCGGGAAGCCCGTCGTCCCGCCGCGACGAATTTCCAACACGCCCGCATCAACAACCGCGTCCGACAAGATCAAATCAATGCGCGATTCCCGTAAGGGCGCTGGGATCGTGCCAAAATAGCGAAAGTCAGCTTGCGAAGAATCCCGGCTTTTATCGAGATAGGCCCCACCAAATTTAATCTCGACCTCCCGCGCGCCCAGATCGAAGGGCACCGCAAAATCGAGGCCCAAATCGAGGGTCGTGTCATCAAGCTCTGAAAACCGGATATCATTATTCGTACCGGGTCGGTTAAATTGGAACCGAAAGCCCAAACCATCTTCGAAATTCTCATAATTGATGCGACGCTCATAAGGGGCATCGCGCGCCGCCTTGGCGTAGGACGCGCGCCACGTGAGCTCGGCATCATTCAGCGATGGAATGAAATGCTCGCCCAATAACTGACCCATATAGACTTCACGTTCGAACCATTCCGTGAAGTCCTGACGGAAAAACCGATCTTCGCGATCTTCGCCCGTGATGATGCGCGCTTCGGCTGAGGATTGACGCGTCGCCAACCCAACAATCTGCACTAAATTATTTTCATCAAGCTCAACGCCAACGCCGAGCAAACCATTTAGAGAGACGGTGTTTTCCGTCGATTCTCGAAACCCTTGGTCCAACAAGACAAGCTCGCCATTGCCGCCGATATTGGCCGTATTGTCCTCACCACGCCGCGTTTCCCAGCGATTATCATAGCCGAGCGTTGCCAGAACGCCGATGCTTTGACCGCCATCGAGATCAAATCGAGTCCCGGCAGAGAGGCGCCCGCCGCCATTAAACGGAAGTTTCTCATCAATATCGATCACGAGCGTATCGAAGTTTTCAAAGTTGCGCGTCGGAACACCATTGGCGTCCAAGGCGGGCAAGTCCCGAAGACCATCGTCAAAGCCGAGCCAATCCGTATCAGACCCGCCATAGACAAGGCCTTTTCGGTTCGTTGTCGTTGTATTGTAAGATCCGCTGACCGAGAGCTCCAAGAATGCCTCATCCGGGAGCGCGCGCGTGCGCAAATTAATCGCCCCACCGCCAAATTCTCCCGAAAATTCCGGGCTATAGGTTTTCTGCACAACGACGTCAGACAAGACTGAGGTCGGGAACAAATCGAGCGGGGCGACCCGGCGTAAAGGCTCCGGTGATGGCAGGGGCGCGCCATTGAGCGTCGCGTAAGAGTAACGTTCATTCAAACCCCGCACGATCACGAATTTGCCTTGGCTCAGGGACAGGCCCGTGACGCGGGTCAACGCCGAGGCAATATCGCTCGCCCCAATTTGGGCAAAAGTGTCTTCATCCAAAACCGTCGTGATTTCCGAGGTAATTTTCTTTTCATTCGGAATGAAAACGCCCGTCGAGATGACTTCGTCTGATATTTCAGGCGACGGAGAGGGTGTCTCCTGTGCATTGGCTCGGCTCGGAAGCTGAGTCAGCGCCGTCCCGATCAGAAGCGCGGCTAAGAAGCTGTGTGTCGTTGGTTTCACGATGCGATCCATTTCAAAATCGGTCAGTTAGTTTTGGTCGGCAACAGTCAGAGCCGCAAACCGTTCGACCCGGACACAAGGCCCGGGTCGCGGAAAATCTATTGGTCGACCAAAAGGGTCCAACCTTGATACCAAGTGTCATCGGCGTCTTCGACGGCGCCGATGTAGGTGACGGCATCAAAGAACGGATCGACAGCATTGACGTTGGTCGCGGTAACCGCCTGCTCCGGTGCGCCAGGGACATAGCTTTCGTCAGACACGGTGACCGCGCCACCAATAATAATATTAGACCCCGCCGCGATGACCGCCGCCTGCGCCGCGTCTTCAACCGTATTATCGGCTTCGAGATCGGCGCTATTGCCTGCGATGAGAAAGCTGTTCAGCGAGACATTTCCGGCTGTCGCCTCTGTCGCCGTGGAGGCATCATCAATGTCAAAACCTGCATCCTGAAAGCCGGTCACGATCCCGTTATAGAGGTCCGCATTTGTCCCGGCGCGTAGCAAGACGCCCGTATCGCCCGCAGCGCCCCCAATAAAGGTTAGGTTCGAGATCGTTGGATTAGACCGTGGGGTCAGCGTATTATTCGAGCCCCGGTTGTCGCCTTCGATCCCGCGGTCGCCGGCGCTGTCGGCTTGATCAATGATGACATATTGCACCTTGCCAACCCAGCCATCGGTCCAGTCAAGGCTGTCATCACCAATCCCTGTCAGGACAAGGTGTTTGACATTCACGGTACCGCCGAAGAATTCGACGCCGTCATCAACATTATTATGGACTTGGACGTAATCGACTTGCGTCGCGGAGCCGACCCCTTGGAAGGCAATGCCGTTGAGCTCGTCCTCATCATTGATGAGGTTGCCTGCGAAAGAGACCCGGGTAAAAAACAAATTGCCGCTATTATCGTCAGAGGCCCCACCCCCGAATAGGCCCGAAGAGCCTTCGCCGGATTTCTCACACCCAATCGCACCGCCTGTTGCCGTGCCGTCGATACAATCATTGATCGGCGCGCGGCCATTGATGATCAAGCCACCCCATTTACCGCGATCATTCGCATTATCTGACGTTCCGAACACTTCATCGCGCGATGTGATGATGACGGGCGCTGTGCGGGTTCCGTTAGAGCGGATTTGGGAGCCGCGTGAGACAACGAGATAATCGTCCCCCGCCGCGCCGTAGACAGTCGTTCCCGCATCAATGGTAAGAATGGCGCTCGATCGATTAGCAATCGGGTTGGCTGTGTCACCGCCCAGATCTTCGCCGATAAAGACCGCGCCTTCGAGTTGATAGACGAAATTATTGTTCAACCGGACATTGGACGTGATCGACCCTGTCAGCGAACAAATCTGCTTGCCGCCGACAATGTCACCTGTGGACAGCGTGCCCACCGGACATTCCGTTGGGCTTTCAAACAACCCAAAGGTCCAGCCCTGCGCCCAATTGCTATCCTCGGTCTCGGTCGCGGAAAACGCGCCGATATAGCCAGCATTATCAAAACCTGCGAGCATCGGGTCTGTTGATGTCACGGCTTGCTCCGCCGCACCGGGGAAAAACTCATCCGCCAGGGAGCTATTGCCCTGAACGACGTTCGGGCTGTTCGCGACAGCGGTTTGCGTATCAAAGGCTGGAGTGTCGTCACCGGATTCGATATTGTCGCTATTGTCGAGGAATAGAGAGGCAAACGACAAATCACCACTGGCGAGATTATCCAGACTGGACTGATCATCGACATCAATACCGGCATCTTGGAACCCGACGATCACGCCGTTAATCATGCGTCCTTCTGTGCCGGCGCGAACAACAATGCCCGTGTCGCCGGAATCACCGCCGAGGAAGGTAAAGTTGGAAATCAGCGGATTAGACGTTGGGGTCAGTGTGTTGTTGGAGCCTCGGTTATCACCTTCAATCCCGCGGTCGCCTGCGCCAGGGCTTTGTTTGACGAGCACATATTGAGCGCCGCCGGTCCACCCATCCGTCCAGTCAAGGCTATCATCGCCAATCCCCGTCAGCACAACATAGTCACAGACGACGGAGCCGCCGAAAAACTCGACGCCATCGTCCGCATTATTGTGAACTTGAATATGGTCACACGTTGTGCCGGACCCGACGCCCTGGAACGCAATCCCGTTCAACTCGTCTTCGTCATTGATCAAGTTACCGGCATATTTGACCTGCAAATATTGCAAGGTGCCCGAGTTATCCGCCGCGTTCGCGCCGCCAAATAAACCGGATGACCCTTCGCCAGATTTCTCACAGTCGGCTGAGCCGCCGACGGCGGTCCCGTCGATACAATCATTAATCGGTGCGGAGCCGTTAATAACGAGGCCACCCCATTGTCCCCGATCATTCGCCGGATCAACCGTGCCGGCAATGTCTTGGATCGATGTCATAATCACCGGCTCTGTCGCTGAGCCGCGGGCATTTAGACGCGAGCCTCGCGAAACAACGAGATAGTCTTGACCTGCTTTGCCAAAAATTCGCGTGCCTGCCGGGATCGTTAAGGTCGCGTTGCGCCCACCGTCTTCACCCACAAATACTGCCCCGTCCAGCGCGTAGCCATTGGCCGCTGACAAAGTCAGGTTTTCCGTAATCGTGCCGGTAATCGTGCAGGCAATGACGTCTGTGCTGCCTGTTGCAATCGTTTCTTGCGTCGTTCCTGTGTCGCAACCGGCCGCGCCGACAAGATTAATCTCAGTATTGCCGCTACCGCCACCACCGCCTGACGTTGGAGGATTAATGACCACACCGCCGGTTTGGCCGGGAGAAGAGGTTGTCCCGCCTCCGCAAGCAGATAAGGCAAAACCAGCCGCAGTGGCCAAAAGGACGCGCTTTAGGGACGAGTTGAACATGTGTAAGCCTCACGAAGGACAAAAATCGCTAACGAGGGACTCAAAATTTGCCCTCGCGTTCCTGCGGGCCAAGACCACCTTATTGTGACGCGCGAGCAACGGGTCCGTGTCGCTTCGGTGAAAGGCTCGTGAAGCTTCAATGACGTTCAAAGACTGTTTTGAGCCAAGTCACTGACTCCAAACGAAAAAGGCCCGCCGTTATCGGGCGAGCCATTTTCTGTATTTTTGAGACGCTGTCTGCGTGAGCTTATTTAAGTTCGAGAGTCGCCATTTGCTCACTGACCGCCGCCCAACCAGGGCGCAAGGTCAACGCGCGCACGTAAGCGTCGCGGGCGGCTTCGGTCTCGCCCGCCATCTGGTAGGTCAGGCCCAAGCCATATTCAGCCAGCGGTACGTGGCGGCCCTGATTATTACAATCTTCAAACTTCCGACGCGCCGTCGTGAGGTCATTTTCCATCATGGCCGCAAAGCCATGACCGAGAGTTTCCAACTGGCGATCATTCGCCAAATCACCCGCCCGAGTAAAATCTTCTGCGGCACTATCGTGACGCCCCAAGGCCATCTGGTGCAGCGCGCGGCGCGCATAAAGTTGCGAACGCACATCATCATTGGGGGCGGAGGCGCGTAATGCCTTGGTGCAAGACCGAATGGCGCGCGATGAACTCTCCATCGAGAGACAATTATTCAATGACGCCTGAGCCGGTGATGGGAGCGCGCTTATCCCTGTAGCGGTCAACGTGCTCGGGAATGTTTCGCTGGCCAAGGCCGTCCCTGACATGGCGAGAACAAGTCCGGCTGAGAGTAAGAATATTTTCATGGCAGCGCTCCGACAGCAGGTCGACTGTTATTTTTGAAACTACACGTTCGATCAATTTCGAAACATGTCACAGTTCTTCTATGACTATTATGTGACACAAGCGTCATAGAATAGTCAATATAAAAATGACAGTAATGTGACATTAAATGTCATATTATTGTCGCTAAACCATCTGCACGCATACGAAGCCTCTGCACAGAACAGTGTTCCGCGCCCTTAAGGCATTGACGGAGTGGGATAAAACGTGCGCGCAAAACCATATCACGCAAGTGAAAGTGCCGCCCGCGTATCGTGAGACGTCGCGGCCCCCTTATAGACGGGTCAAAAGACGGTTAGTCGCGCCGCGCCTAACAGGCACGACGCTGTTATGGAGCAATGGGCCGGACTTAGGCGTCTGCCTTGGCTCCCATTTGCACAAGCGTATCTTTAATTTGCAACTTCTGTCGTTTGAGCTGCGAAATTTTTACATTATCTGGAGCCGGACTTCGAAGCTCTCGGTCGATTTGGTGTTCAATATTCCCGTGACGGGTGTGTAGTTGTTCCAAATGAGCCGATAGCGCCATGAAGACCTCCATTTACGGTTTGTGGAAATGCACAATAGCACATTCTCGCCAACAGCGCTAGAACCCGCCCATGACAGATAGTTCAGACAGCTCAGATACGCCTAACGTCGACCCCGAATTGACGGCGGAGGAGGAAGAGGCGCAGGCCATTGAGCTCTTAGAACGGTTAAAGCTGGAACATCGCCGGATCGATCAAGAGATTAATGCGCTGGCAGAAACTGGTGTCGCTGACATGTTAAAGGTTAAGCGGATGAAGAAAATCAAACTGTCGATCAAAGACCAGATAGCCTATCTGGAAAATCAAATCACGCCGGACATTATCGCTTAGTCTTCGCCGCCCAAAGACTCATTCGTTAGACCGCTTATCCAGATACATAGCGCGGTCCGCACGCTCCAAAACTTGCGCCGCTGTCTGACCTGCTTCGCATGGGGCCGTTCCCCAACTGGCCGTAATCCCAATAGGTCCTTCCGGATGTTGCAAAGACAGATTGCCAACCCGGCAGGCGAGCGCGCCCGCTTTCGCTTTGGCAATCATCTGATCTGACTTGAACAAGAGCACACCAAATTCATCCCCGCCAAGCCGCGCGACCATATCGCACTGACGGACACCCGTGAGGAGACTCTCTGCGACGAACTCTAATATCTTATCGCCGATCCCATGACCAAAACGATCATTGACCAATTTAAACCCATCCAAATCAAAGAAGATAATGGATGACGTCATCCCATAGCGGGACATGACGGACTGTGCACAACTGACTTCGCGCATAAAGGCCCGACGGTTGTAAATTGGCAAAAGTGGATCCAGATCCGCCGACGCTTCGAGCTCTAACACCCGTAAGCGTAATCGCGTCACTTCATCGCTCAGCTCACGATTTCGCGCAGCCAGATGCGCATCCGTCACACCAATCTGTGACGACATCGGATCAGCGGCAGTTTGCAGCAGCGTCGTGATGCGGGATGGATCGACCAAGTCTTCAACGAATCCTTTTTGAATAGACTCCTCTTCTTGACCCGGGCGTCGTTAATGATGCGCTAAGAAAACGGAGAGATTTCTATCTTCGTGACATCGTTTCTGGCAATTGACCGCTCTGTCCCAATCGCTATGTTGCATCGCTTTCCAGCGCAGGAAGCGAGAGTGCCCCCCATGTCCACCCCGTCCATCGCCATCACGCCCCCTGTCGCCATTATAATGGGGTCAAGATCCGATTGGCCGACCATGGAACATGCGGCCATCGTGCTCGACGAACTCGGCGTTTCTTATGAAGCGACCGTGATTTCTGCGCACCGCACACCACAACGTCTTTATGATTTCTCGATCGCCGCCGCCGACAACGGCTTTAAAGTCGTGATCGCCGGCGCAGGCGGCGCAGCCCATTTGCCCGGCATGTGCGCCTCGATGACCCGGCTGCCCGTGCTCGGCGTTCCCGTCGAGAGCAAAGCTCTCTCCGGCATGGATAGCTTACTGTCGATTGCGCAAATGCCCGGCGGCATTCCAGTCGGAACCCTCGCCATTGGCAAAGCGGGTGCAAAGAATGCGGGACTGCTCGCGGCCGCCATTCTCGCGACCTCGGACGACGCCCTCGCCGAACGCTTAGACGTTTGGCGCGCGCGCCAAACAAAGAGCGTCGGCACAGACCCGCGCGGCTAGATCATGACCCGCCCCAAAACGCTACTCGCGCCCGGTTCAACCATCGGTATTCTGGGCGGTGGACAATTGGGCCGGATGCTGGCCTTAGCGGCCGCGCGACTAGGATTGAAAACGCACACATTCGGCCCGTGTGATGATGACCCGGCGGGACAAGTGTCCAACACGCACACGCAAGCTGCCTATGATGACGAGGGCGCCCTCGCCCAGTTCGGCGCAGCGTGCGACGCGATCACCTATGAATGGGAGTCCATTCCGGTTCGCGCCGTCGAAGTTGCCGGGGCGGACCGTTTTGTTGCGCCGAACCTCACGGCCTTGCGCACAGCGCAGGACCGCCTGCTCGAAAAACAATTTCTCTCAAGCCTGCCCGGTGTCGACGTCGCGCCATTCGCCGCCGCGAGCGGCAGTCTGCAAGACTTGCAGCGCGCCATCGACACGATTGGGATGCCTTGCGTTGTGAAGACGCGGCGCGGCGGCTATGACGGCAAAGGCCAAGCCGTCGTGACGCAGAAGGACGATATTCCCGCCGTCTGGGACGCGCTGGGCGCGTTTGACCTCATTGTCGAAGGCTTCGTGACCTTTACGCGTGAAGCCAGCGTCGTCTGCGCGCGCGGAATGGACGGTGACGTCCGGGCCTATCCCCTCACGGAAAATGTCCACCGCGATCACATCTTGCATAGCTCGACCGCGCCAGCCTCTGGTGACGACGGCGAACCCGGCAAGATTGCGCGAACCATCGTCGATGCGCTTGATTATGTCGGCGTCATTGGTGTCGAGTTCTTCGACACGCCCTCCGGTTGGATCGTCAATGAAATCGCGCCGCGCGTTCACAATAGCGGCCATTGGACCCAAGACGCGGGCTGCACGGACCAGTTCGAACAACATATTCGGGCTGTTGCGGGCTGGCCGCTTGGCGACGCCACGCCCGCGTGGCCCGTGCAAATGACGAACCTCATCGGCGATGATGTTGCGGCGTGGGAATCACTGGCGCGCGACCCGAAAACCCGCCTTCACCTTTATGGCAAACAAACGGTCAGAGCGGGTCGGAAGATGGGTCACGTCAATCGGCATATATAGACGCCGATACAGATTAAGCGTTCAGCACGCGCCCCGCCACCGCATCCAGCTTCGCGACTAATTCCGGGTCACGGGCTTCGGGCGGCGTAATAATTGCCACGTCGAGATTGGTTTCAATCCCAGCGGCACAGGGGAAACGCGGTTGCCCCGTCAGTGTTTCACAGAGAGTCCGGACGGCTTCGCCTGCCGTCGCTGCATTCTGTTGCAAAATCGCGATCACACTGGCGACATCGACGCTGCCGTGATCTGGGTGCCAGCAGTCAAAATCCGTCACCATAGCGAGTGTGGCGTAAGGCAGCTCCGCTTCGCGGGCGAGCTTGGCTTCCGGCATATTGGTCATGCCGATGACGTCACAGCCCCATTGGCGATAGAGCGCGCTCTCGGCCTTGGTCGAAAACTGCGGCCCTTCCATCGCCAGATAGGTGCCGCCTTTATGCACGGTCGCGCCCGCACTGCGGGCCGCTTCAGCGGCGAGAGTTGAGAGGCGAGGACAGATGGGGTCGGCGACACTGACATGCGCGACGCAGCCGGGCCCAAAGAAGCTCTTCTCGCGCGCGAACGTCCGATCAATAAATTGATCGACAGCGACGAAATGGCCGGGGGCATACTGTTCTTTGAGGGAGCCGACCGCACTGATCGAGAGCACATCCGTACAGCCCGCGCGTTTCAGCGCATCGATATTCGCACGGTAATTAACGGCGCTTGGCGTGAGATGGTGACCCCGGCCATGACGCGGCAAAAACCGCAAGCGAACATCGCCATAATCGGCAAATAAAATCTCATCCGACGGATCGCCCCACGGCGTATCGATCTTGACCCACTGTTCGTTCTTCAGCCCATCAATGGCGTAAAGCCCAGAGCCGCCGAGCACGCCGAGAGTCCATTGGGTGTTGGTTTGGATCATTGGGTCAACCTAAATATCTTCGCTCATCCCGATGAAAGTCGGGATCCAGCTATCGAGTTTGAGCTGCTGTCTCGCGAGGGCTAGATCCCGACTTTCGTCGAGATGAGCGACAGTTAAAATTGGCAGAAAACGCCTAGTGGTGTCCGCCTAGGACAGCATTGGGATCAAGCTTAAACACACGATCACAATATTTGCAGATCACATGCGTGTCTTCGCCCATATCCAGCCACGTCACCGGATGGCCTAGCGCGTCTCCGCCGCCGTCACATTTAACGTAAGTGCTGCTGACGATGACCACGTCATTTTCCGTCTCTTCGAGGCGGGGCGTAGGCGATATATTTTTAGCAACCATGCGGGCACGTCCTTGTCGTTAGGCTGGCCTGCGTCTAAGCGTCCGCCCCATGCGAGACAAGCCTCTATGACCGAAACCTCTTCACAGCCAGTCAGCCCGGCCATCGAACTCATCGGCCTGACTAAGACCTATGCCGCGTCTAAAAAGGCCCCCGCCAAGACCGCGCTGCATGGAATTGACCTCATCATTCCGCGCGGGTCGATCTTCGGCCTGCTTGGCCCCAATGGCGCGGGCAAATCCACGGCGATCAACATACTCGCTGGACTGGTGAATAAGTCCTCCGGCACCGCGCGGATCATGGGTTATGATATTGAAACCCAGACCCGGGCGGCGCGCGCGTCCATCGGGATCGTGCCGCAAGAAATCGCGATGGACGTATTCTTCACGCCCTACCAAGCGATGGAGTTGCAAGCGGGCTATTACGGCGTGCCCAAGCGCGAGCGACGGACCGAGGAAATTCTCGACGCGCTCGGTCTGCTCGACAAGCGCGATGCCTATGTGCGGCAGTTGTCTGGTGGAATGAAACGCCGCCTGCTGATCGCCAAAGCGCTGGTGCATAATCCGCCTGTGCTGATCCTCGATGAGCCGACCGCGGGCGTTGATATTGAGCTGCGTCGTCAGCTCTGGGAGTATGTGCAAACCCTGCATGAGCGCGGTACGACGATTATTCTGACCACACATTATCTGGAAGAAGCCGAAGCGCTGTGTGACCAAATTGCGATCATTCACGAAGGTCGCATTGTCGCTAATGAAAGCAAAAACACGATGTTGTCGCGCATGGATAAACGTATGTTGGTGATCACGCCAACGGACACGCTTACAACTGTGCCTGATGCTTTGAGTGATCTGAGCGCCGTGATCGACGATGGAAACCTGATCATCTCATATTTGAAAGGCACGGATTCTGTCACCGGGCTGCTCAATCGGGTAAAAGACGCAGGTCTCTCCATTGCCGACCTGCGGACCGATCAACCCGATCTGGAAGATATCTTCTTGCAACTGACCTATGGGTCTGATGTCTCGACCTAACTACCGCATCGGACTGCTCGGCGCGTCCCGGATTGCGCCGAAGGCAATCATTGCACCTGCGTTAAAGCGCGATGATTGCGAGATTGTTGCCATCGCGTGTCGCGATGTCTCGCGCGGTCAGACGTATGCCATTGACCATGGCATACCCGACGCTGACGTTATGGCTGATTACGCCGCCCTTTGCGCACGCAACGATATCGACATTATCTATAATGCCTTGCCCCCGTCCAAACATTTGGAGCTCGCGCGCCTCGCGATCGGCAAAGTCCAGCTGATCGAAAAACCCTTTGCCATGAATGCAGCCGAGGCGAAACAAATCGCCGCTTTGCCCGGCGTCATCATGGAAGCGTTCCACCACCGCTATCATCCGGCCTTCGGGCTCTTCTTGAACGCCGTCGAGGCGATCAAACCACTGACCCATATGACGGGGCGTTTTCACGTCACCATCCCGAACACACCGGGGGAGCTGCGCCATATCGCAGAGTTAGGCGGCGGCGGTCTGATGGACCTTGGCACCTATCCGTTACACATCGCGCGGACCGTTGCCGGACGCGAACCGCGCATCGTCAGCGCCACCGCGGTAGAGGGCGACCCACGCATCGATCTGTTCATCGAAGCAGAGCTGGATTTCGGCGACGGGCTGACGGCAACGATCTCCAGCGATATGCGCGAGGGTATAGAGCGCGTGAATTATTTTGAGGTCGTCGGCGCGGGCGGCACGGTACGCTTCGATAACCCCGTGCATCCCTATCGCGGCTGCACAATCACCACGCCAGACGGAATCACGACCGACGCGGATCATCCCCGCTGGCGAGCGGTGACCACCTATGACGCACAGCTCGCCCATCTCCTCGCCAGCCTCGGCATGGGAAGGCCGCCGCTGACCAACGCGCCTGAGGCCGTGCGGCAGATGCAAGCGATTGACGCAATTTACAGGGCGAGCGAGCTAGGGCCGCGTTAGAACCTTAAGTCTCCCGCAGGAGAAACCGTACAAAACTGTGCCACACAGGGGGAATAAGCGATCGCCGTAGACATCCCTACCCCAACCGTCCGGTAATATAATCCTGCGTGCGCGCGTCCGACGGGTTGGTGAACATCCGCTCGGTCTGATCATATTCGATCAGCGCGCCCTTATGTAGGAATGCGGTTTTATCGCTGATCCGCGCGGCTTGTGCCATGCTGTGGGTGACGATGATGATGCAGTATCGTTTCTTGAGCTCTTCGATCAGTGCTTCGAGCCGCGCGGTTGCGATGGGGTCGAGCGAGCTGGCGGGTTCGTCCATCAAGATCACGTCCGGATCAATGGCGAGAGCGCGCGCGAGCACAAGCCGTTGTTGCTGCCCAACGGACAGGCTTGGCGCGGGCAGTGTCAGCCGATCTTTAACTTCGTCCCAAAGTCCCGCGCGTCGGAGGCTTTTTTCAACCAAGCGGTCGAGCGCCCCGCGCCCCTGCGCCAGCCCATGCAGACGCGGGCCATAGGCGACATTTTCGTAAACGGACCGAGGGAAAGGCGCGGGCTTTTGGAACACCATCCCGACACGCGTGCGCAGTAAGACGGGATCAATGGTTGGCGCGTAGATATCCGTTCCGTCCATCAGCACGGTGCCATGGGTTCGTGCATCCGGGATCGTGTCATTCATGCGGTTAAACACGCGCAGTAAGGTGGATTTCCCACAGCCCGACGGGCCGATCAGCGCCGTGACGCTGCGGTCGGCAATATCAATGTCGATATTTTGGAGCGCGCGGAACGCACCATAATCCACGGACACACCGCGACAGGTGAACTTTGGCGCCGGTTGGGGCGGGGTCAGGGGATCAAACATCGTCATAGCTTTCGCCGCCTTTGCAACCGTTCGCGCAGGATTATGGCAACCCCATTGATAAACATGAGGACCACCAGAAGAGAGATAATCGCGGCCGATGTGCGTTCTGCCCACGCCGCTTCGGCGGATCCAGACCAGAGAAAAATCTGCACGGGTAATGCCGTCGCCGGGTCCATCGGCGAGCTGGGGACTGAGGTTACAAATGCGACCATACCAATCATCAGCAACGGCGCGGTCTCGCCTAGCGCTTGTGCCATACCAATGATCGACCCGGTCATCATCCCCGGCGCGGCGAGCGGCACGCGGTGATTAAACACGGCCTGCATCCGCGACGCGCCCAGGCTCAGGGCACTATCCGTAAGCGAGACAGGTACCGCGAGCAGCGCTGCACGCGACGCGATCACAATGGTCGGGAACATGCGCAGGGCCAGCACGAGCCCGCCGACCAGCGGAATGGAGCGTTGCAGACCAAAGAAGTTGATGAACACGGCGAGCCCCAGCAATCCAAACACAATAGACGGCACAGCGGCGAGATTATTAATATTCACTTCGAGCAATCGCGTCAGCCGTCCGCCCCAACCTGTTTGCGGCGCAAAACTATCCAAATAAATCGCAGCCCCAACACCAACCGGAAGCGCCAGCGCACTCGCGATCAGCACGATCATGACAGACCCGAATATAGCCGAGGCAAGTCCCGCCCGTTCCGGATCGCGGGAGTCCGGATTGGCAAACAGCCCGCGATTAAACCGACGGTTGATCCGGCCCTCCGCCTCTAACGTCGCGATCCAAGCGATTTGCCGATCGGTGATCTTACGTTGATCTTCGGGCAAGCTCGGATCGATATGCCCCTTGAGATATTGATCGGTCAGGTCCGAGGCGGGGACACGCAATTGAACCAGACCCTTACTTTCAGCCGTGCGGAGATCCGCCGTCGCCGTTGAGGCCGATATGATCTGTAAAAGCGCGCGGCGGATATCGTCGTCAGGCACCGCATCAAACGTGTCTGCCAGCGCATCCGCCAAGCGGCGGCGGTCATTGGTGGGTTGGGCCGTCTGTGAGGGGATCGTCAAATCGAGTGTCACCCAATGCTGCGTAAAGGCAGACGCCCCGGTCGAGACGATCGAGATCAACAGCCACGCCAGCGCAGCGATAGAAAAAGCGACCGCCGCACGGCCATAGATCCGGAACCGACGTTCTGCCGACCGTCGCTTTCGCATCCGGGCTTCCATCGGCGGGGTCGCAATTGTCACCTTCATCGGTGTGTCTGACGATGTGTTTGGCGCGCTCATTCGAACCGTGTCCGGTAGCGATTGACGACGGCCATGGCGCCAATATTGAGCAGTAAGGTGATGACGAACAGAACAAGACCGAGCGCAAAGGCCGCCAGCGTGCGCGGACTGTCAAAGACCTGATCGCCCGTCAATAAAGCCACAATCTGTACGGTCACTGTGGTGACGGCGTCAAACGGGTTCGCTGACAAGTTCGCCGCGCGCCCCGCCGCCATGACCACGATCATGGTCTCGCCAATCGCCCGCGAAATTGCGAGCAGGAACGCGCCGATAATGCCCGGCAAAGCGCTACGAAAGACAACACGGATCAGGGTTTCAGACTTCGTCGCCCCTAAGGCGGTGGACCCATCGCGCAAACTTTGCGGGACGGCGCGGATGACGTCATCGGAGAGGGAACTCACCAACGGAATAATCATCACCCCCATGACCAATCCGGCAGCCAGAGAGGATTGCGTTGCCACATCCGCACCAAACCAAGCGGCCGCGTCGCGGATCGCCGGACCGACGCTGATAAGAGCGAAAAAGCCGTAGACCACAGTCGGAATTCCGGCCAACACTTCGATGGCGGGCTTGGCAAACGCTCGGGTCCGGGGCGAGGCATATTCTGAGAGATAAATCGCCACCATTAAGCCGATGGGTCCGGCAACAGCCATCGCGATCCCGGTGATAAGAAACGTCCCGGCAAACACGGGCACGGCCCCAAAAGCACCGCTCTGCCCGGCCCCGCCCGCGCGGATCGGGGTTTGTGGCGACCATTGCGTACCGAATAGAAATTCGAGGATCGACACATCACGAAAAAACAGGGTCGCTTCGAAGACAAGCGAAGCGACGATACCCGCTGTTGTCAGCAACGCCACGAGCGCCAACAGCATTAAGCCCGTCTCCGCCAACCGTTCAACATGGGTACGGGCCGCAAAGCCTGGCCTGACATTCGCAATCGACACGGTAAGCGGCAGGGCCGGAATAACGATCAGCGCAATCAGCCAGAGCCCATCCCCCTCGACACTCGGCGTTGCGCCCCGCATGGATAAGCCCGCGAGATAGATACCGACCCCGACGAGCCCGGTCAGGGCCGCCGCCAGACGGGCATGGTGGCGCGGTTGGGCGCGGGCGGCCGACGGTCCGAGGGTGTCAGGCACAACCAAACGCGCGGCACGGCCATAAATTATGCGGTAAGCCCCGACCATCAATGCGCCGACAATCACCAACATATAGAGCGGCACCGGATCGCTCACGGACGCAACTCCGACGGGGTTTTCGCACGCTCGATCCGCTGTCGGATGGTGGCCCGTTCCGCATCTGACAGCGGGATCAGCCCAATTTCTTCCAAATAGCCCCCCGGACCGGACGCTTCATCCGAGGTCAATTCGAGGGCATAATCCACCATACGCCGATCTTCTCCGCCGCGAAAATATAGGAATAGATCCCGCACCACCGGGTAGGACCCATTACGAATCGTGTCTTGGCTCGGCAGCACACCGCCAATCGCAATCCCTCTGACCTTGTCCGTATTCTGATCCAGAAAAGAAAAGCCAAACACGCCGAGCGTTGTTGGAGAATTCGCTAACGTTCGGATCAAGGCATTATCATTCTCGCCCGCGTCAATCCAACGCCCATCTTCGCGCAGATCATGGGCGCGCGAGCGAAATAGATTGGGCGTGGACCGCTCCATCTCCGCCAAACAAGGTAAGGCGCGTGCGCCGGCTTCCATCGCTGTTTCAACAAAGGCGTCGCGCGTCCCCGACGTCGGCGGCGGGCCGTAAACCTTGATCATGTCCGGGGGCAGGGCCGGATCAATATCGGACCACCGCGCGTAAGGATTAAGCCTCGGCGTGCAGTCCGTCCCCGAGGTTGGTAATTCACGCGCCAACGCGCGGTAGAGCGTGAGCGGATCAATATCCATCGGCACAGCACCAATGGCGCGCGCGAGAACAATCCCGTCAAACCCCAATCGGACTTCAATCACCGGGGCGACACCATTACGCGCGCAGAGCGCCGCCTCAGACGGTTTTTGTGGGCGTGACGAGGTCGTCGCATCAATCGAGGCATGGCCCGAGCAGAACAGCTTGTGCCCGCCGCCACTGCCTGTCTGTTCGACAACCACCACCACGCCTGTGCGCTCAGCATATGTTTCCGCCGCCTTAGCCGCGAACGGAAAGATCGTTGATGAGCCAACAATACGCACCGGGTCTTGGCGGTCCCCAGAACAGGCGCTCAACCCACCTGAGAGGAGCACGGCTGCGGTCATCGCGGCAATATGACTCCTAGCGCTCAACCGGACCTCCCTTTCGCATCCGATCCACTGACGGGCGTCGCGTTCATATTGTCACTGATCGGTCAGCCCCGACAATGCAACCGCAGAACTTTACAGCGTGCGTAAAGAGGCGCAGGGGGCGCGCCAAATGTCAGATCAGACCCATATCAAAACGTTACCCATGACTTTGCGCGGCGAAACCCGGGCTCTGCTCGCGCTGGGCGGACCTATGGCGTTGACCCAGATTGTGTCCTTTTCGATCTATACTATCGACACCATTATGATTGGCCGTGTCGGCACAGAGGCTTTGGCGGCAGCCGCGGTCGGGTCTGTAATTTATTTTCTGCTCTGGATGATCGGCGCCGGTCCAGCCAGCGCCGTCACGCCGATGGTCAGTCAGGCGATCGGCTCGACCATTGGGCATTCAGGTACGGATGCCCGCCGCGACGCCCGGCGCAGTGTGCGCATGGCGCTCTGGTTAGTCGTTCTGTTGACCGTGCCGATGTTTACCGCCTTGTTCGCAACCCGCGATATCCTCATCTTTTTCGGACAAGACCCCGTTGTTTCGGCCATGGCACAAACGTATGTGATCGCGTTGGCTCCCGGTTTGCCCTTTGCGATTGGAACGATGGTTCTCCGCAATTTTCTGGCCGCTTTGAATAAAACCCTATTGCCGTTTTTAATCGTGACGGTCGCGGTTGCCATAAATGCGGGTTTAAACGCGCTATTGATCTTTGGTCTCTGGGGCGCGCCGGAATTAGGGCTTGTCGGAGCGGGTATCGCCAGTTCGATTTCTTACGCCCTTTGCTTCGGAATGCTGGCCCTCAATGTGTCTCTCGACCCTCAGGCCAGAGTGTTCGAAATTTTCCGCAATATATTCGCCTTTGATCGCGAGCGCTTTGGGGAGTTGGTCCGCCTCGCATGGCCGATTAGCGTCACGACCCTGTTCGAAGGTATGCTGTTTAACGCCGCCGCTCTCGTGATGGGCGCGATCGGCGTGCGCGAGCTGGCCGCTTACCAAGTCGGGCTCAATGTGGCGTCTATGGCGTTTATGCTGCCGTTCGGCTTTGCCATGGCGGGCGCGACACGGATCGGGTTGGCGGAAGGGTCCGGCAATGCGGGCGCGCGGCGCCGGGCGGCCCAAGCGACACTAATGATTGCTGTTGGCGGCATGACTGTCATCGCCGTCATCGTAGCGCTGTTTCCGCACTTTATTGCGCATCTTTATATGCGGCCTGACAATCCTGAGAATATTGCCACCCTCGGCTTCATCCTCGGCTTCCTCCCGATTGCCGCCGGATTCATGGTGATCGACGCCGTTCAGGTCGCCGCGAACCAATTGCTTCGCGGCCTGAAAGACGTCACGGCTCCTATGATTATCACGGGCGTCAGCTTCTGGGTCATCGGCTTTCCAGCCTGTTACTTTCTGGCGTTTCACACGCCGGTCGGCGCAAACGGGGTTTGGTATGGGTTAATGATCGGGTTGACGGCGGCCTCTATCGGCCTTGGAACAAGGCTTTTGCGGCAGCTTCGGCAGCCACCTGTGCCTCCGAAATTGAAGTCGAGCTCTCACCCAGAACCGGCTCTTCAATAAAGTGGCGCCCGTCGCGGTCTTCGATCTCAACCACGGTGAGGTCAGGGTCGAAATCCAAACGTGACGCGACCGTCTTTGCCAATGTGACAGCGTCGAGGTCTTGCCCGCGCCATACGCGGTCCCCCTCCATATTCCGTTCCGGCGTGTAGAGGTGCAAAGCGTCACGCGCGCTCACAACCACCAGCACACTGCCCGCGTCGCGGTCACCCCGTGTCATCACACAGGCAAACGCGCCGCCGACCTGCGCCCGTCGAATCAGAGCATCAACCCAAATCCCTGTTTTCAACTGTGCGCGGGGTGTCATGGGCTCGGCTTCTCCTGTTTCGGGAACGTGCTGCGGTGAATTCGCCTGATACGGTGTCCGTGGCACGGTCCTTGCTTCGTTGATAGCATATTAAACGACGGGGTCCCCCACCATGAACCGCACACACGTCCGGTCTCTTATTATCAGCTCTGTCGCCGTTCTGCCACTTCTGGCGGGAACCGCTTGGGCCGAGCCAATCACGCCGACCCTGTCGGACAGCGTTGACGCTGTGCCTGCGCAGATGGTCGTCGAAGCCGAAGACCCAAAACCTGTCAGCCGCACCTATACGGCAAGCTTAAAAGACGCCACCCGTGACCGCGAGAGCCGCACCTTGGATTGGCGCAATCCGCAAATCGAATTACGTTTTGATCTTACCCACGCTGATATTATTGAGGCCCTCTCAGTCACCCTGTCTGCCGATCCATTGGCCGGGGTTGACCCGTCTATTCCGCTGATCCTGCAATTTAATGGCGGGAAGTCTGTTGAAATTCCAACCAATGGCCGCGGATTTGACAGTGTCATTGATCTGGACCGCACACGCGCTCGTGAAACGGGCAATGTGCTGCGCCTGTCTTATGCGACACGCTGCGACGCGCCAACAGGCGGCTACCGGCTCAATCTGGATGAATCCCGGTTGCAAGTCAGCGCCTATCCGCGCGCCAGACGGCTACAACTGCGCGAAGTCGAAAAACGCTTCGCCAGCCTGACCTTCGCGCCTAAAACAATCGGGCTACTGGCCGGCGGCGGCGCGCAAACCAAGCTCCAAGCCCTCGCCGCGCAAGGCATTGGGCTCCGTATGGAACACATTCCGGACTTCCGCCTCAGCGCGGGCGAGTCTGATTTTGATTTAATCATGATTACGCGGGATCAATTGGTCGATTATACTGACGACGCTGATATCCTATCCGGCACGGGACCAAGCATCACCCTGTCTAAGACAGAGACCAATCGGCTCTTCCTAACCGGGGATACACCCGGAGAGGTGATGGCCTCCGTCAGTGCTTTTGCGAGCGCCTTCTTACCCTATTCACGCCGGTCAGTGACCACGCCCACCGAAGTGATGGCGCAAAGTCCGCTTGATGTGGATCGTCGTCTGATCGTTGAAAAAGCCACACTTGACTTGCTGACGGTTCAAACCGGAACGCACCGCGAATATACGTTCGACGTGGCGGACCCCGCCGCCAGCACAGGCAATCTCGTGCTGCGCTTGAACCGGGATGACCAAACCCAAAAAGGCACGCGCCTGACGGCCACGCTCAACGGCGTCAATCTGGGCGAAGCCAAAGTTCGCGGGAAACGCAAGACGGTCGACTACCCGATCAAACAAGGACTTCTGCTTGGCACGTCCAATCGGCTGGAACTCACCACGCAGGACGCCAATGACCGCCCGCGGTGTGGCGCCAGCGTACCGTTCATCGCCATTGCTGAAGGCTCCGAACTGCGCCTGTCGACGGCGTTCCCGACACCACCCTCAGACCTGTCTCGCTTCGCCGCTAACGGATCGCTTTTTAGCGAAGCCGCCGGGGCCGAGACCGTGATGGTCCTGCCAACGCGAGATCAGGACTTCACCACATCCCTCACCGTTGTTGCGAAATTAGCGCAAGCCAGTGGGCGCGGCTGGGTCGGCGCGGAATTTAACCGCGGGGAAACGGATCTCGAAAACCGTCATATCCTCATCATTGAACCCTATGCTCAGATCGAAAGAGCCTTTCGCCTCACGGCGCCGCGCGGCTTACAAAGTGCATGGCGCGGACATGGTGAAGGCGGCGGACAATTTAATACAATTGAACAATTTGCCAGTTTGGACGGCGATGATGTCGTGCGCCAAGCGTCCGCCAATATTCGCACGACAGGCCTCGTTCAAGCGGGCGGTGTCGCGGCGATTTACCCGGATGACTCGGGGTATTTGATCGGGATTATTTCAAACACGGCGGAGAGTTCCTTCTCGACCGCTATGCGTCCCCTGTTGACAGACATGCATTGGAACGGCCTGAAAGGTGCGGTGACGCGTTGGAACGACAGTGCCGTCATTATGGCACAAGCCGCCCTTCCTATGCCAGAGCTTGGCCTGCCCGTCGAAGCCCCGAAGCCTATGTCCCTGACAGAACGCGCCAAAGGCATAGCCGCGCAAATGGCCGCGGTCGAATGGCCGCGTCCCAATGTCGATGGTCTCGGCGGTTGGATTGATACGCGGTGGACATCATTTTCCGACACGGTCCGATCCAAAACAGCGACAATCGAAATTACCCGAATTGAGGGTGCCGTCGAAGAGGCTGTTCAAGACGTTGTCGCCGAATCCATTAAGACGACGCAATCCGCGCTGAGCAGCCAAAAGGCGATTGAAGTCAAACAAGCGGCGCAGGGGTTACAGGGTAAGCTCGATGCGATTGATGCGAAAACAGCTGATTTACGGACGGCCTTCTGGAAACATCTCGACATTCCAATGCAAGATATGAAGTCGGCCCGGATCGGCCAAGCCCAGATCATTCCAGTAGCATTAGGCGTGACAATTTTGTTCTTGATGGTTTTAGTTGGGCTCGCCTTCGCCTCCCCGCCGAGCGGACCGCGCAAACATGACCCCGCGAGAAAACGACCGCCGGGGCCAAACCCGTATCAGCGGCGCGCATACAACGAACCTGTGCGTTGGACCTCAGAGCCTGACACAGCGATCCGGCGGCGTCGGCGCTAAGACGGGACGGCTAAGATTAGGAATTGAGCGAGGGTAAATAGACCCGCGCGACAGTCCCGTCCCCCATATCACTGCGAATATCAAGCCGCCCATCATGAAGCTCTGCCAAAGTTTTGACGAGCGATAGCCCTAAGCCGGATCCGCGCGCATCAACAGACTGCGCCGAACTCCCTTGCGCAAAAGGTTCCCCGATGCGGGTGATGTCGTCCGCACTCATACCGGGGCCTTCGTCAACGACGGAGAGGCACACAACGCCGTCCACATCCTCAGCCGAGACGCGAACTATGCCCCCTTGGGGGGAGAATTTTACAGCGTTGGAAAGCAGGTTGAGCAAAATTTGACGTGCGGCTTTCCGGTCCGCCGTGATCAGAAGCGCGTCATCCTGGGGCACATTTATGTCAATCGTGACCTCCGCTGAATCCGCAGAGGGACGGATCATTTTCACAGAGCTTCGCACCACATCGGCAATATCAAATGTGTCCGGCAAGAGCGTATATTTTCCCGCCTCGACCTTAGACAGGTCGAGCACATCGCCGATCAGATCGAGCATATATTGGCCGCTATCGTGGATCAGGTCTGCATATTCGGCATATTTGCCCGGCAATGGCCCAAACAAACGCGACCGCATCATATCAGAAAATCCGATAATCGCATTTAGCGGTGTCCGCAGTTCATGACTAACCCCAGCAAAGAAGAGTGTTTTTTCGCGCGCTTCGCGTTCCGCGACGGTCTGGGATTGGCGCAGCGCTTCGAGTTGCGCTGCATCATTGGTGCGGTCGAGCGCATGAACCAGTAATTCACCCTGCGCTGTCGGCGTGATATTAATATCATAGCTAGTTTTTGTTCCCGCTGCATTGGGCACACTGACCCGCGTCACGTTCGACATATTATTGCGCCGGGCCATATCAGCCGCATCGCGTATCCGAACACTCGCCTCACCGCCGCCCGCAATGTCTCCTAGCAGAATATCTTCGCTCAATTGGTCGAGACCGAATTGTTCGTGGCCTTCGCGGTTCGCGTCGACCAAACGATCATCCGTCCCAAACCGGAACACGCCGCCGACAACACTGTCGCCCCAGCGACCAAAATTCGTCGCCGCAGACGCGGCATTCCCGCTCCCTCCCGTCTGCGCCCCGGCAATCATCGTCGCAATAATGAGGGACAAAGTCCCGGCCGTTCCGAGCATAATGAGAAAATCCGTGCCTGATTCTGACAAGGGCGACCCGCCCAGACCAATCAGGCTCATCGAAAGCAATGTCGCGATCAGACCGAGCGCAGCCAAGACCAACGCTTCAATTACGCGTTCGCGGGTGAATAACATCGCGATGGCGGGGATGCAGAGGAAGGTGATCGCCAATTGCGACAAGCCCCCAAGCAGTGTCGCCGTCACCGCAAAGCCCGTCCATAAGGCAAGCAAAACAACCTGTGACCACGTCTGGTGTAGCGCGGGTAATAATAGCAAGGAAATCAACGCCGGAATGGCGAGGCTAACCGCGACTTTCCCAAAGGGTTCGACCGCGCCCGTTGCAAACATTGCAACAGCGGCCCCTGCCATAATGACAACAAGCCAAATCAGCATGGGCCCCACGAGGCGTGGCTTCGGCGATATATTGGCAACTTGGCTCATGATATTCCACTAACAGGCATTAACTATGATAGGGTGAAATTCGCAGTTTAAACGATCCAATTCGCGCCTGAGGCGAATTTTTCGACACTTTTCCCCTCGCCTCACGTCTGCCAGCCGGGTTACGGGCTATCGAGAGTTGCGAGACGGGCCCGACCACCCTATCTGCGAGCCGATGACCGATACACATGCATGGCCTGACGATGTTGCGACCCTAATCGAGGACTTCGAATTTCTCGATGGCTGGGAAGAACGCTATATGCATGTCATTGATCTTGGCAAGGCCATGGACCCGCTCCCGGAAACCGATCAGATTGAGGCCAACAAAGTTCAGGGTTGCGCGTCACAAGTCTGGCTTGTGAGCGACCGCGACGCCGACGGTCACCTCGCCTTTCGCGGCGCGTCAGATGCCCATATTGTCAGCGGCCTTGTCGCGATTGCTGTGCAGGTGTTCTCGCATAAACCCGACGCGCTCATCCGTGATTTTAATACGGACGCGCTATTTGATGCGCTCGGCCTGTCGGAACATTTGTCCAGCCAACGCGCCAACGGCCTACGTAGCATGGTGGCGCGGATTAAGCGTGAGGCTGGGGCGTAATCTCTCCTATTTCGGTTTTTTCGGCCAATCTTTGGACACGCGGATGACCATGTCGATGCCGAGCACGGCGATCAATCCGGCCATGAGGGCGAAGATGGGGTGGCGCAGGGCGACAAGGCTCATGATGCCAATGGCAACGCCGAGGATGATTGCGTAGGGGTGGATTTTCATGCCTTCAGTTCGACGTCCCAGTAGAGATAGTCAAGCCAGCTTTCATGTAAATGATTGGGCGGAAAACGCCGTCCCTGCGTCTGTAGCTGATGCATGGTGGGGCGACGCGGCTTGATCCGCGGGTGCATTCGCGCATCTTTCGGGTGACGTCCGCCTTTTTTTAGATTGCAGGACGAACAGGCGGCCACAATGTTGGACCAGCTTGTCTTCCCGCCCAGCCGTCGTGGCAACACATGATCAAAGGTCAGCTCATTCGGGCTGCGACAATAGACACATTCAAACCCGTCACGCAGGAACAGGTTAAACCGGGTGAACGCGGGCGATCGGTTCTGCGGGACATAATCCTTAAGCGCAACGACGGACGGCATTTGCATTTCGAAATTCGGGCTGCGAACGCATTGCTCATAATGATCAATGACATTGACCCGGTCGAGGAACACCGCCTTGATCGCATCCTGCCAAGACCAGAGCGACAGCGGAAAATAGGACAGTGGCTGATAATCCGCGTTCAAAATCAAACAGGGATAATTGCCGGAGGAGACGGGGACCGCCCCAGCCAATGGGTTTTTTACGACGCTAGACAGAATTGGGGACGCGCTCATTGGCGGCCTCCCTTCGTGGTGGGCCGAGACTTGAGACTGTCATGTGCGTCAGGATATCTGAAGGCGTTGCACTCCATGTCGATTCGCAAGACTGACTTTGCGCAAAAGCGCCGCGCAGGCAAGGCACAGCTCCATGACATTTATGTCGCACGACTGTTTTATCCATGCTGTGCTCAGACCCTATTCACCTTGGGCAACGGATGGGTCGAGGCTAGAGGATCTTAGCCGCCATGATTCGATCTGCTTTCATATCGCTCTGTTGTCTCGCCGTCTTGGCGAGCCCGGCCCTATCGCAGGACACGGCGTCGCAAGATGCCCGCCTTCGCGCGGGCGGAGGCGGAGACCGCGTCGTGGCCTCGGACGCTTATGATGCGACGATTTTTGCACGGCGGCTTGGTTATGTTTCCGCAGTTGCGCGCCATGCGGACGGCACGCTTTATACAGCAGACCGGGAAGGCGGACGAATTTTCAGAATCCAAGACCGCCGTATGGACGGGGTCGCGGACATCACCCAACCGCTCCCGCACCGTTTTGATCGGCCGACCGGACTAGCCGTCGCGGGCGACATCCTGTTCGTTGCGGATCAAGGCGGATTATGGCGCTTGCAGCCCGGTGGCGGCACGCCCACATTGATCGCACCTTTTGCCAATGCCGGCTCAACGGGTGACGCCCACCCCCTCACAATGATCGCCCCGACCTCACTCCTGCTTGGCCTCAGCCGAACCGATGGAACGGCGCGGCTCTTAGTGATCGACACGATCAGCGGCAGCGCAGCGCTCCGCGAAGAGACGCGCGGACGGATCATCGGGTTCTCGACGGCAGCCGTCTCAGAGGACTTCCCCGTGCCGTGGATATTGCTGCGCCGCGACGACACAGTCTTCTTTGGGTCCAGCCTTCAATCCGCCCGCGACATTTCAGTCGATGCCCGCGCTGTCTGGATCGACGCGACGACCGGACGCGCGCGGGTCTCCCTGCCCGACGGGGTTTTTACGACCATTGCGACTTTTGCTGGGCTAAAGGATAAAGGCGTGCCAATTCTCAGCGGTTTTAGCGGTGACGCGCGACCCGGCGCCATGGTTTCGGATGAACGCGGTTTATTTGTTGCGGATCAGGCCGGCGGGCACATATGGCGCGTATCGCCGAAACCTGCTCCCATGCCCGTTACCGTCACGCCAACTCTCGACAGCGCAGATCCAGACATGGACCTCACTGAAGACAGTCCAGCGGACCCTGCACGAGACAGATCAACCCGTCCTGAATTGATGCGAGGGTCTGGGATTAGCGACGCCTCGACGATCGGGCGAGCGTCGACCCTGTCCCCGGCGTCGACCCTCCCGGAGGCGGATCAACCCCGCTCGGCCTCAGATCCTAACGAGTAATCCAGGCCGAGCCGATCCGCGAGTTTACGCAGGCGGAACTCAACCTGTTCCGTCATCAGCGCTGGCACATCTGTGCTGAGGTGAACGTGGGTAGCGTCATGGGACAGGCGCAGGGCATCGACCAAATCTGGCGTGCGGCCCGAGGCGATAATCGCCAGACGAATTGCCGACCCGAGCGATTCTGCCGAGGACACTTGATCTTCGCTTAACAGCTGATCGACCGCTTCGCGGTTTGGCGCTTTACGATTGCGCGTCACGGATCGGAATAAGGTGAGCGCCAACCAAACGCGTTGTGGGTGCGACAGGCCAGAAATTGGTGCATAGAGCACATCTTCGAACACCAATTCAGCCCGGTAATCCGGATGCAAATTCTTACCCAGCCCGGCGAGTAAACACGCGGCTTGCCGCAAACGGCGATCCATCTCAGGATCAAAGGCCATGGGGATGGCGTCCGCAATCGCTTCGATAAATGTCATCAGCGGGGGCCCGAACAGCTCTGATTGCAAAGACCCGGACGCGAAGTCCCGACAGCCATCCAACAGAGGGTCACGACTTTGCACAGATTGAGGCAGATGATCGAACACCAGCCCTTCACGCAATCCCGTCAAAGAGATTTCGATCCGGCGCGGCTTCACCACATGGATCAGCCGTTCCAGCAGCAAGCCGGAATAAGGCAAAGTTTCCGCCCGGCGTGAGCGCATGCCCGGCCAATTCAGCAAAGCGGTCCGACCCTCATTATAGGCCCAGCGCGCCAGCAGCGCCGCGTCCAGCGGATCAAGCGCGTAATTTTGCATGGTCTTGAGCGGATAAAGTGCCCGCGACATGTGAATGGCGGCGAGATTTCGCCACGCGCCGCCAATGAGATAGAGCGTTTTTGTATCAGAAAGGGCATCTGGCAAACGCGACAAGACCGCATCAATCTGAGGAATAAGCGCTTGGTAATCCGCGTCGCGCAAATTGCCGCCCACCGCATCAAACGGCCCTAATGGCAGCGAAATGCGTTCGCCCGGCTGTTGGTCATCAATCCGGATCAATTCTAGCGATGCCCCGCCCAGATCGGCCGCCAAGCCGCGGGCCATGGGGTCCCCTGCCAGCAGGCCAAGCGCAGACAGGCGCGCCTCTTCCTTACCGGAAATCGGGGTGACTTTCAGACCCGTGACCGCAGAAATCTCTTCAATAAAGTCAGCCGCATCATCCGCCTCGCGCATGGCGGCAGTCGCGCCGATGAGCAATTGGGTCAATCCGCGCGCATCGGCGATGGCCTTGAACCGCGACAAGCTATTCAAGGCGAGCCGTTTGCCTTCCTCCGACAGGCGGCCTGTTGCTTTCAGGTCACGCCCCAACCCGGCAAGCACTTTTTCATTATAGACGGGCGTGAAGTGAGAACCGTAAATATCATAGACAGCGAACCGGATCGAGTTTGATCCAATGTCAAGCACCCCCGCTTTCTGCGGGCCCGTCTCAGGGACATTAAAAGGATCAGACAAAATGCGGGCCCCTATGTCTCAAGCGGCGGTGATTCAATCCGCGGTTTGATCCGCGGTTGATCGGGCAGCTCCGCCGGACGCGATGTGTTAAGCGCTTGGCCGCGACCGGACAAAGACGGGTGATCCATGAAATATTTATGGGCCGAGAAGCTGTCTTCGCCGTCTTCCAATTTGCGCCGCGTATATTTGCCCGAGGCTTGCAAGTCCCAGCTATTTTGCGTGTCCATCAGGTTTGCCACCATGATCTGGTCCAGCACTTGATCGTGAACGGTCGGACTTTCGATCGGAACCAGCGCTTCAATCCGGCGATCCAGATTGCGCGGCATCCAATCGGCGGAGCTCATAAAGAGTTTGGCATGGTGGGACGGCAAAGCATGGCCATTGCCAAAGGCCACAACCCGTGAATGTTCCAGATAGCGCCCGACAATGGATTTAACGCGGATTGTTTCCGACAGTCCGGGAACGCCCGGCCGCAGACAGCATATTCCGCGCACGACGAGGTCGATCGGCACGCCCGCCTGACTCGCTTCATAGAGCTTATCGATCACGCCTTGGTCAACCAAGGCATTGAGTTTGGCCCAAATCCCGGCCGGGCGTCCGGCTTTTAAATTGGCAATTTCAGCATCAATATAATCATAAAGCGCCGCGCGAAGCCCATGCGGAGCGAGCGTCAGCTTTTTCAAATCGCGCGGACGCGACGAGCTAGTGACAAAATTAAACAGCTTGCCCACGTCTGACCCAATAACCGGGTCGGCGGTAAAGAGAGCCAGATCTGTATAAATTTTAGCGTTTTGCGGGTGGTAATTGCCCGTTCCCAAATGCGTGTAGGTTTGCAGGCGGTCTGCTTCACGACGAATGACAAGTGAAACTTTGGCATGGGTTTTAAAGCCCAGCAGACCGTAGACGACCTGCACGCCGGCGCGTTCTAAATCCCGCGCTAAACGCAAGTTCGACGCCTCATCAAACCGGGCCTGAATTTCCACCAGCGCTGTCACAGCTTTCCCCGCCTCAGCAGCGTCAATCAGAGCGCGCACAATCGGGCTGTCATCGGACGTTCGGTAAAGGGTCTGTTTGATGACGACAACATCCGGGTCACGGGCCGCTTGGCGGAGGAACTGGATGACGACGTCAAATTCCTCATACGGGTGATGAACGAGAATATCTTTGGCCGCGATGGCGGCGAAATGATTGCCGTCATAATCCCGAATCCGTTCCGGAAAACGCGCGGTGAAAGGCGGGAACAGCAAGTCTTGCCGCCCATTATCAATCAAGCCTTTGAGGTCGACCATGCCGAGGAAATCTGTGTCCTGCACATCTTCATCCCAACACTCAAAACTCTCTACCAGAAACGAGCGAAGATCTGCATCAATGCCTTGGTTAAGTTCGAGACGAATGACGCGACCGCGGCGACGCTCTTTCAAAAGGAATTCGAAATGCCGGACGAGGTCTTCTGCCTCTTCATCAATTGCGATGTCGCTATCGCGCGTAATTCGGAACAAGCCCGTCGTCTCAACTTCAAAATCCGGGAACATATCCGGTAAGAAATGGGTGATCACATCTTCCACGCGGACATAATCCCGCCGCTTCGATCCGGCAGAAAGTTGCAAAAAGCGTGGCAGGTGTGAGGGGATCGGTATTAGAGCAAAGGCGCTATCTTTCGCGGGATTACGCCGGGTCAGCGACGCCGCGACACCGAGCGATAGGTTCGATAAAAACGGAAACGGATGGGCGGGATCAACAGCCAGCGGAGAGAGCAGCGGCAATATTTGCGTATCATACCGCTCGCGCAGCTCCGCCTGCGCGGTCTCGTCCAAATCCTTGATCCGGAAGACGGAAATTTTCTTATTGGCCAACTCAGTCCGCAGGGAGCGCCAACAGCGTTCTTGCGCATCGATCAGCCGTTCAACCTGTTTGCCGATTTTATCGAGTTGGCGTTCTGGCGTCAGCCCATCAAAACTCGGCGCGTTCATTCCGGCCAGCATTTGTGTGCGCAAGCCAGCCACGCGGACCATATAGAACTCATCCAGGTTCGAGGCGGAAATTGACAGGAAGCGTAAACGCTCCAACAAAGGCACGGTTTTATTGCGCGCCTCTTCCATCACCCGCGTGTTGAACTGCAACCAAGACAGTTCGCGGTTAAAATAGCGGTGTGCAGGGGCAATCGTCATGCCCGGCCTATGCCTAAGCGCTGCGGGTCCGTCCAGTGTTCAGGCCTTCCGCAGCGGCGGAAAGGCTAGGCCGCGAGAAATTCCGACGCGTTCGCCCACGTCCCGTGAAAGCCAAGCGGAACACGCTGCGGGATATGCACTTCGGCCACGGGCGGGGCGGTCATGTTCTGCGCGTCAATAATGAGCGCGCGACTATCGCCTGTCAGCCCGTTCGTCACGAAAGTGATGAGATAACCATCATCTTCGGACTTAGCATTATGGCGCGGGGCGAAGGCGGGCTCAGACCCAAAGACATTCTGTCCAAAATTATGCCGCGTATGCGTGCCGTTTTCGAGGTCATATTTCAAAATTCCGTCAAACACTTGCACATCCGTATCGGGAATGGAGACGTGATAGGAATAGCGGCTCTTACGCCCTGTATGTCCGAGGTTGATGACAGGAAACTCACCGATTGTATCATCGATTTGTTCTTCTTTGGTCGCGCCCGTTTTGAGGTTCATCGTCCATTTTGTCAGATGCGCGCGCAGGGCGAGCACATTGACCATCGGCGCATAAGCACCAAAATGGCGCGGCATATCCCGGCCATTTTCGACCATTTTGCAGCAATAGAGGTGAATTTCGTCACCCTCTTCCCACGCGTTGACGACATGGTAAATGTAGCAGCCGGGAAATTCGAACCAGCGAATATCTTGCCCATTGGCATTATGCGGCAGCACGCCGAAACGGGTGGGAAGTTTTTCATCATGATGAATCGACCAGATTTTATTCTTGAGGCCTTGGTCCGTGAAGACGACAGGCAAATCCATAAAGATCGCGTAGTTTTCCGTGATCGCCATATCATGCGGCAGGCGCGGTCCGGGCAATTCGATCTGGGTAAAATGCGACAGCTTATTGCCCGCATCGACAACGCCGTAGCTGTAGAACGGCTCATACAGATCATAGTCGAAAAAGTGGAAATTCCCGGTCGCCAAATCGACTTTGGAATGGGCCGACACATTTTGGGGCAGCGCCCCGCCGAAGTCTTCAGACCGGATCGTCTCCAACGTATTCGCGTCCAACCGGACGGGTTGGCCTGAAATATACCACAGCGCCATTAGCTCGCCATTATGCATGACAATGTCGGTATTCGCCGTGTCCTTATAGACGGTGGGCGAATGGGTGCGTGACGCGGGCGAGAAAATGCCGGGTTTATCCAACGTGCCTTTGACCTCGGCTTCAAAATCATCACTGCGAATATAGCGATTGCGATAGCGCGCTTGGCCGTCTTCAAAATGAATCGCGTGGACCATCCCGTCGCCATCAAACCAATGATGCAAGGTTTTTGGATCATGCAAAGGGTTCGGCCCATTGCGGTAATAAGCCCCGCCAAAATCACGCGGGATTTCGCCTGTGACGTTTAAGTCGATGGCCTGCGTCTCTGTATGGATCGGGCCATGCGCCCCCTGGATATAGGGGTTCAGTTTATTCAACTCTGCGATGTCCATCGACATGGTGATCTCCAATAGGCTCACAATGGACTAAGCATGGCTGCACCGCTAGACAAAGTGTGCGCACGCTTCATCAAGGATGCGAACGGGGAGATTAAGATGGGGCGAACCTATATCTTAGGTGGAGCGCAAACAGACTTTGCCCGCAATTGGTCGCGCGAAGACCGCTCTATGTTCGACCTCTTTTCTGACGCGGTCATGTCAGGGCTGAGTGATGCGAAGGTTGACCCCAAAGAGATCGAGGTGGGTCATGTCGGCAATTTTGTCGGTGAGCTATTCACCGGTCAAGGCATGCTGGGCGGTTGGTTCGGCCATGTGCACCCTGATTTTTCCGGCATGCCGGCGTCCCGTCACGAAGGCGCGTGCGCGTCAGGGTCACTCGCGGTCTTAGCGGCAACGGCAGACTTGGAGAGCGGACGTTACGGTATGGCCTGCGTGGCCGGGATCGAGCTGATGAAGAACGTGCCGGGTCGCGTCGCGGCGAAAAACCTTGGCGCCGCCGCATGGGTTGGCCGCGAAGCCGTTGGCGCAAAATATCTCTGGCCCGCCATGTTCTCTGATCTCTGCGATGTCTATCAGGATCGCTACGGGCTCGACTATTCTCATCTGTCCGAAATCTCTCGAATTAATTTCGATAATGCTAAACGCAATCCCAACGCCCAGACGCGCGGCTGGACCTTTACCGACGACAGTTTCACACAGAATGATGCCGCCAATCCGGTCATCGAAGGCTGGATGCGGAAGCAAGATTGCGGACAAGTCACAGATGGCGCCGCCGTGGTTATCCTCGCCAATGCGGAACGCGCCGCGCAACATTGCGCGCGGCACGGGCTCAGCCTCGACGACCTTCCCTATATTCGCGGCTGGGGTCACACGACTGCGCCGCTCTTGATGCAGACCAAACTGGACGAAAGTGCCGGAACAGAAGGATATGTGTTTCCGTGGACACGCAAAGCCATCACGGACGCCTACGCCCGCGCCGGGATCAACGGCCCGCATGACTTAGACGCGGTGGAGACCCATGATTGCTTCTCCATCACCGAATATATGGCCATTGAGCATTTTGGCCTGACCAAACCTGGCGAAGCGTGGAAAGCGATTGAGGCGGGCCGTATCGCCCCGAATGGCGACCTACCGTTTAACCCGTCCGGCGGCTTGATCGGACAAGGTCACCCGGTCGGCGCCACCGGGGTTCGGATGCTGCTCGATGCGACGCGTCAAGTCACAGATCGCGCAGGCGACATGCAAGTCGAAGGCGCCAAGACGGTCGCGACCTATAATGTCGGCGGCTCCGGCACGACGAATGTCAGCTTCATCGTTCAGGCCGCATGAGCGCAAGCCCCGTCTATATATATGACGCGCTAAGAACGCCGCGCGCCAGAGGCCAGGCTGCGAAAGGCGATCGACCCGGCGGTGCGCTCTCAGGCGTCGCACCGCAGACACTCGTTGAAAGACTGGTCGACGCCATCGAGGCCCGCCATCTGGGCGTAAAATCTCGCACGGACCGGCTCTCGCTCGGTTGTGTTGGGCAAATCGGCGCGCAAGGTGGACACATCGCGCTCGTCAGCCGTTTGGCGGCCGGTCTGCCCGACACCACCACCGTGCGAACGCTCAATAATAACTGCGTCTCCGGTCTGTCGGCTGTGATGGACGCGGCGCTCTGGACGGGTCGCGACAGCGGGCTCGCCATGGCGGGCGGTGTGGAGATGTTGAGCCAGGTCGGGTTTCTCGCCGATAAAGCGGCTTATTATTCTGACCCCGCGACCATGTCTGATCTGCGTTGGGCGCCTCCGGTCTTAGGCGCGGACTTAATCGCGACCCTCGACGCAATCAGCAAAGACGCTCTAGACACACTCACTCACTGCTCCCACCAACGCGCGCATGCCGCGTGGGAGCGCGGGTTTTACCGCAGTCACGTCGTGGCCGTTCAGAATGATGCGGGCGAAACATTGATCGACCGCGACGCCCTCATCCGGCCACAGATGGACCGCGCGTCCCTCGCCGCCATGCCACCCGCATTTGCCAAGCAAGGCGCAGCTAATGGTGACAAAGGCTTTGACGCCATGATGGTGCGGGCGTTCCCGCAGCTCGGTGCCATCGACCACGTTCATTCCATCGCCAACTGCCCCGGCATGGCGGACGGCGCCGCGATGATCTTGCTCGGTACGGAGCAGCCGAACCTCACCCCGCGCGCGCGAATTATCGATTACGTCGAGACAGCGGGCGATCCGGTGTTGCAACTCACCGCAGGGTTCACCGCTCTCGACGCCATCCTCAACCGCCAATCACTGAGCGTGGACGACATTGACCGCTGGGAATTCATGGAAGCCTTTGCTGCGCCCCCGGTCAAATTCCTGCGCGACTATGCCGTCGATCCGGACCAGGTAAACGTCAATGGCGGGCATTTAGCGATGGGCCATCCGATGGGCGCGACAGGCGCAATTTTGCTCGCCGCGCTGCTGTGTGAGTTAGAAGCGTCTGGCACGAAACGCGGCATGGTTGTGGCGCAAGCCGGGGGCGGCATTGGCGCGGCGATGTTAATCGAGCGGGTCTAGGACTTAACGCTGAACGTCGCGGCTCGGTAATCAATGGCCGTGCGCCCGCCGACCGTGTCGCGGTAGCGCACGCCCGACAGCTCGCCGCCCAACCAACGATCCAACGCCGCCGTATCCGGCCAGCCAGCCCAATAAGTCAGCGATCCGTTCGATAGTCGAACGGGACGACCGTCCGCATCAGCCTCAACCACAGCCCAATCGCTGTCTACCCGTTCACGCCAAATCTGTACCGCGCCGCCATCCGGCAAAGCGACAGGCGCGTCCGCGCGCAGTGTTTCGACCGCTGTGACTTTTAGACCGGGTAAACCCGGCGGCAATGTGTCTGGAATCCTGAAGTCTTCTGTGCGCGATCCCGTTCGCGGACCGATTATCACGTCCCCCGCAAAGGTCTCGACAGCCGCGCGTAAATCATCCGCCCAGGCAAATAGCCCCGGAATAAAGACCTGCTCATAATCACCAAAATCATCCGTGGTCGGCGACAGAATATCAACGGACTGCCCGGCCCGACGCAGACCGCAATAAACCTCATACACCAGCCGGAAATAATCGAATTGCTCGTCCTGCGGCTGCACCTCCCACGCCCATTGCGACGCGTAATCAAAGACAATGGCAACGCGCGCAGGCTTCGCGGATAAGACCGGCATTGCCGCCAGCTCTTTGGCGAGCGCCGCAACCTCATGCCCGCCTTCGGACAATTCCCCGTCGAGACGCAGTAAACCCGCATGGTTCTGTTCTTGCGCCATCGGGGCCTGTCGCCAGCGAAAGAAACAAACCACTTCGGCCCCATGCGCGAACGCTTCGAGCGCCCAGAGCCGGACCATGCCCGCCGCAGGTTCAGGATTATGCGGCGCCCAGTTCACGGGTCCCGGCTGTTGCTCCATCACCCACCAACGGCCTTTCCCGACGGCACGGTAAAGGTCGTGGTGAAAAGCTTGGAAGTCCGGGTCACCGCAACGACGGTGGTCGCGTTTGAAATCATCTGAGCGGTCCGAGCGGTCTTCCAAAAAGCCGAGCGGATAGCTGTCCCATGTCGCAATATCGAGATCCGCGCCGACAGCGAAATGATCAAAGTCGGTAGTCCGCCCCATATAATTATGCAGGATGGGGGCGTCCGTCCAGGGCCGTAGCGCCTCCAGCTGAACGGCATTAAGCGCCACGACTTCATCCGAGGCAAAGCGCCGGAAATCCATTGCGTGGGCGGGATTGGGTTCTGTCACGGTCAGGTTAGGCAAATCAATTTGGTCAAAGCGCTGATAGTCCATCGACCAGAATATATTGCCCCAACGGTTATTTAATTCTGCGACCGTTTTATATTTATTTTGCAGCCAATCTTGGAACGCGTCACGGGCGATGGGGCTGTAGGATATCGTCGTATCGTGACAGCCATATTCATTATCAAGCTGCCACGCGTGCACGTGGGGGTTGCGTCCATAACGCTGGCCGAGAATCGTCGTGATACGCGCACATTCACCCCGGTAAGCGGCGTGGGAAAAATCATAGTGACGCCGCGACCCAAAGCCGCGCGGACGACCGTCGACGTCCCACGCCAGCATGTCGGGATAGCGGTCCAGCATCCAGCGCGGCGGCGTTGCCGTCGGAGTCGACATAATGACTTTAAGGCCCGCCTTGCCGAGCGTCTCAATTGCGCGATCCAGCCAGCCCCAACGGAACGCCTCTGGCTCGGGCTCAATCCGGCTCCACGCAAATTCCCCAATCCGAACCCAGCTCAGCCCCATGTTCACCATGCGCATCGCATCCTCCGCCCACATCGCTTCCGGCCAATGCTCGGGATAATAGCAAACGCCCAGAGCGGGATGAGGAAGAAGTGCGGGCTTATGACTATTTGAGGGCGACACATTGGGCTTCTAGACCGTCGCGATTGCTGACGCATCTTAAATGGTCATTCGCGCCGCAATAGATTATCGAGCCCGCAATGACGTCACCTCTTCAAATTTCGTCCCTCGCTGGACAGCCCGTTTATCGCCGCGATTACACCAAGGCCGATGGACGCCCGCTGCGCCTTTATGGCTATGCGCCGCACACAGAAACAGCGCTGCCCGAAACAGGCGGCGAGGTCGCCAAAGGCGGTGAGCTGCGTTGGCATCCGCTACGGCGCGAATGGAATATGTATGCGCCGCATCGGCAAAACCGCACCTTCAAACCCTCTGCTGCAGATGATCCGTTGTCCCCGTCAAAACCGGGCGAGCCGGACACGGAAATCCCCTTCACGGATTTCGAACTGGCGATATTTGAGAATAAATTCACCAGCCTGCACCGCGACGCGCCCGCGCCAACCTCAGAGTCTAAGCTTGGCACTGAAACCTCTGACGCCAAAGGGCATTGCGACGTTGTTGTTTATACACCTGAACAGACCGGCAGTTTATATACCGTGGGGCAAGCCAAAAGACGTTTACTTCTCGCCGCATGGAATGACCGTTATGCGGACTTATTCGCACAAGGCTGCAAATTTGTCCTTCCGTTCGAGTCGCGGGGCGACGCAGTCGGCGTAACATTGCACCATCCGCACGGACAAATTTATGCCTTTCCCATCGTCCCACAAGTACAAGTGAATGCCGCGTTCGCATTTCAACACGATTATGGTCTCGATCGGCATATGGCTGGCGTTATCGGAACCTATGGAGTCGCGGAAGCGGGCGGCATTGACGCCGTCTGCCCGCCCTTTGCGCGCTTCCCTTACGAGACGTGGCTGGTTCCGCGCCGCGCGGTTAAAGGTCCTTGGGAGTTTACCGAGGATGAGGCGGACGGTTTCGCGCATCTGCTCGGCGATATGACCCGGCGTTATGATGCGCTGTTTGGACAGGCAACGCCTTATATGCTGTCGCTCCATGCTGCGCCTGTCGGATTTGAGGATCGCTGGCAATTTAGCGCGCAGTTCTACCCGCTGATGCGCGCGCCGGGGCGAATTAAATATCTCGCCTCGGTCGAGCAATCGACGGGAGTGTTTACCGTCGACGTCATGCCGGAGAGCGCCGCGCGAGAGCTTCGCGCGATATGATTGAAGCCCTATTCCAAGAGACCTTCGAAACAGCCCCAGACATTGTTGTTTTCACGCCTGGACGGGTTAACTTAATTGGCGAACATACGGATTATAATGGCGGCTGGGTGCTTCCAACCGCGCTCACTTTGGGGGTCAATCTCGCAGCCTCCCCGCGGACCGACGGGCGGATCCACATTCGGTCTGATAAATTCGACGGTCTAGCCATTCGGCCCATGAATGACCCGGCCAATGGTCATTGGTCAGATTACATTGTTGGCGCGTTGCAACTGGCGCGGGCTGAAGGCTTTGGCCCGAACGGGGCCGACATCGCCGTCATGACCACGCTGCCGTTCGGAGCGGGGATTTCATCCTCCGCCGCTGTGACGGTCGGGGCGCTGAGAGCCGCCCGCGATCTCGAAAGCGGTGACCAGTCTGAGACCCAAATCGCCGTCTTCGCGCGTCGCGTTGAGAATGATTTTATTGGCATGCCGTGCGGAATTATGGATCAAATGGCCGTCGCAATTTCCCGTCCCGGACAAGCGCTATCGCTCAATACAAAAACGCTCGATTATGCGGTCATCGACTTACCCGACACGCATCACATGGCCGTCGTTCATTCCGGCGTGTTCCGACAGTTGAATGAAGGACGCTATAAAATCCGCAAGGAAGAATGCGACGTGATCAAAGCCGTGCTCGGTCATAATGATCTCTGCTTGATGAGCAACGACGAGTTTGCGTCCCTTGGGCCTCTTGACCCGACCCTGATCCGTCGCGCGCGGCATTGCATGATGGACCACCGCCGGACCCTCGCCGCAACGGAGACACTCCGACAGGGCGATATGACAGGATTTGGCCAATTGATGAATGACAGCCACATCTCCATGCGGGATGATTTCGAGATTACGGTTCCTGCAGTCGACACGCTGGTCGCCGACGCGCAAGCCTTTGGCGCGACCGGAGCGCGCATGACGGGCGGCGGCTTTGGCGGCTGCATTGTCGCATGCGTCGATAAAAAACACTTAGATAGCTGGCGAGACCGCTTGCTCACCGCGCACCCTGACGCCTTCTGGGTGTGTTAAAAGCGGCAAAAGTCTGCGCTCTGACCGGACATGATATTAGTCTCGCCAGCGGGCTATATTGGTCACCATATCTGCAAAATAGTCTCGTGCCTTAGTCCAAATCAAGAGCATACCGGATGGCATCATGAACATAGCTTTGCTCGACAACGCCTGAGACGATGAAGCTGCGGGGCCCTTTGGCATAGATCGCAACATCTTCGCCTGCATGGGTTTCCCCGCGCGTTGGCACCGTGGCCTGCTGACGGTAATCCGGGTCTAGCACGTCGGCTTCGTTCAACGCGGCGCGGGCGCCGTCAACCGCGCCGGGACCGTTGGCGTATCCGAGCGTCGTATAGGGTTTGCCGTCTTGGGCCATAGACAGCGCGCCGTCCTCAACGTCCTCATACGCATTCTGCCTGACCAGCCCCAAAATCGGATTACCGCGCTTGGGGTAGCCCGCGATGGTGAAGACATGAGAGTGGTCGGCGGTGACGATGATGGTCGTATCCGCGTCCGACGTCATCGCGTCAGCTTTTGCGACAGCCTCCGCAAACGCGACCGTATCGGACAGGGCGTTAAAGGCATTGCCCCAATGGTGCGCGTGATCAATGCGTCCGCCCTCGACCATCAGCACATAACCGTCGCCTTGGGCCGACAACAGCTCAATCGCCTTGGCCGTCAAATCCGCCAGTGACGGATCGGCGTCAGGTCCGGTGTTTGCGGCTGAGAATTTCAAATGGCTGGGTTCAAAAAGGCCCAACACACGCTCATCCCGCCCCGGCACCAGCGCGTCAAACCCGTCTGTATCAAAGACGACTTTGCCGTCTGGGTTTTTCATCTGCCAGGCATCGATCAGGCTGATACCATCCGTGCGGCGGCCCATTTGGTCCGGATAATCAGCCTGTACATCGATGTCGCGTTGGAAGGATCGGCGTCCGCCGCCCATGGCGACATCAATCATGTTGCTTTCGACAAATTGCGCCGCAATATCACCACACCCGCCCGCGCGCGCATCATCACTAAGCTCGCCGTCATATTCCCAATTCCGCTCTGACGAATGGGCATAGGCGGCGGCCGGCGTCGCATGCGTAATCCGCGCCGATGAGACGAGGCCCAAGCGTAACCCGGCGTCGCTGGCGACATCCCAAAAGGAGGTCAGCGCCCCGGCCTTCGCCGCCGCGCAATCACCGCGGCGAACCTCTGGACCGACCCCCAACACACCCGCACTTGTCTTGACGCCCGTATACATGGCCGTCGCTGTCCCGGCGGAATCCGGCACTTGCTGGTTGGTATTATAAGTTTTGGACAAAGCCGTGTGCGGGAAAGACTCCCATGATAATTGATGTTCTTCGCCCGGCTTGCCGAGTCTCTGACCTTCAAAAATCCGCGCCG
Organism: Litorimonas sp.; assembly: GCA_051251645.1. Classification (GTDB taxonomy): domain Bacteria; phylum Pseudomonadota; class Alphaproteobacteria; order Caulobacterales; family Maricaulaceae; genus Litorimonas. The sequence continues at coordinate 156,551 of JBPOEY010000002.1, forward strand.
CCGTCACCGTCGAGACCCCCATGCCGTCGCCAATAAACAGGATGACGTTTTTTGCCGGAGTTTTGATCGGATTATAGGCGATCCGGGCCGCAAGCACCTCATTTTCCGCTTTAAACGTCGATTGTGATGTCACGGTTGAGGGTGTGCCTGCCGTAGCGCACGCGCTGAGTAAGAGCGTGGCGGACAGGGACAGGCTTGGGATGGAAAATTTCGTCATGCGGTCGCTCTCTGTTGAACTAGTTAGGCTTCAATAACGCCGGGGTTACCGTTTTCGACAACCCATGTGCCACGCGTCGTCGCCCCGGCCTTCGGGTCATACACACTATCCATGGCGCGCAAGGTCGCCGTCCAACGGTCCTTTGTCACTTCCATAAAGGTGTGGCCGCGTTGACGGTCATCGAAGAATTTAATGTGTGGGTTATCCGGCAACATGCGCGAGAAGCGACCGTAGGCATAGCTATGCGCGGTGATGGATGTCGTCACAAACTCAGAGCCAACAACGGGCGAGGCTGGGTCATTAAAACGTGGCTTCAGATCCCCGACCCACCAGCTATGCATATCCCCGCCAAGCGAGACGAAATTCTTGGGCTTACGCTTCTCGACCATATCGAGAATGCGTTCGCGAGTCGGCGCGTAACCATCCCAACCATCACTCCATGACGCGGGATTGCCGTCCCAATCAGTCTGGTTGAGGCGGGCAAATAAGGTTGGCTGCGCCAGCACTTCCCAGGTCGCGCCCGTCCGGCCGATACCGCGGAGCAAATCGCGTTCTTGCGCCATCCCCAACATGGAGCGTGTTGGGTCATTCAACTCCTCGCACGAGACGGCTCTTGCGCCGCCATCTTCTGGAATTTGGCACGCTTGGTCATCGCGATATTGGCGCGCATCCGTCAAAGCAATCGCGAGCAGATCACCATATTGGAAATTGTCGTGGAAATGCATGTCCGGTCCACGCGGACGCGAGCGCGCCCGCACCGGCATATGTTCATAATAGGCCTGATAAGCGGCCGCACGACGGGCCCGAACCTCGGCCGGTGGCATATAGTTTTCATCATTAAAGCCCGCATAATCATTAAAGCCCGCATAATCATTCACGACTTCATGATCATCCCAGATCATCAGCCACGGCGCCCGGCGATGCGCCTCTTGTAGGTGCGGATCGAGTTTATATTGCGCATGGAGGCGACGATAATCGGACAGGTCCATCGCGTCGACGGAGGTCTGGCGACGCACTTGTGGCCCCCAGCTGGCCTCATAAATATAGTCGCCCATATGTAAGATGAAGTCCGGGTCCATCGCCAACACATCATCATAGGTGTTAAAGAATCCCTGTTCGAAATGCTGACAGGTCACGACGCCAAACTTCACGCTATCTGTCGCCGCCATATAAGTCGGGGCCGTCTTGGCCATGCCCGTCGGGCTCGTCTGCCCATCCGCCATAAAGCGGTAATAATATTGGCGCAGCGGCTTAAGACCGCTGATTTCGACATGGACACTATGCGCCCACGCCTCCACGGCCCGCTTGCGGCCGCGCTGGATGACTTTAGCAAAGCGCTCATCTTCCGCGACTTCCCAGTCCACATCGATTGACCCGGTCAGCGGCGTTTCCAGCGCCAACGGGTCCGGAATAATCCGCGTCCAGATCACGAACCCGTCGGATAGCGGATCACCGCTGGCCACGCCGAGCGGAAACAGCGTGTCTTCGCCTAATGTCCCGCGCCCATACGCTAGCTTACCGGGTGCGGTCACATTCGATGCGCCCGTTGTTGTTTGACACGCCACCAAACCCGCTGTGCCGGCCAGCGACGTCAAAAGTGTACGACGATCAAAAGTCATGGGTATCTCTTTGAGCAAAGCGGAAACGAAAAAGGGAGGCATAAATGCCTCCCTTCACCGTAAAACTCTTAATCACTGACTCGCAATTAGAATTTGTACTGAATACCGACTTGTGCATTCCAAACAGAGGCACCTTGGCGCTCCAGCTCAGCGCGTTCAGAGAAGTCGTCAAAGACATACGCACCATTTTGAATGGACGCAGACACGGGCTGGCGGACATATTCGTACTGAACCCGCTCAACAACACCCCAGTCTTTGTTGATGAAGTTACCCACGTTGCGCATTGCAACGAAGACGGTCGTACGGTCCTGCTTACGAAGGCCCGGCAATTCCTGCTCCAGTTTCAGATCAAAGAGTGTTGACCAACGGGATTGGAACGCATTGCGAGGCGCAATACCGCCCGCATATTCCGACAAGCCCGTAACATCAAGATAGTCGAAGAAGCGGTTTGTATCAAACCCGGCCGCAAACGTGACGTTCGGGTCGTTCACACCTGTTGGAACATAGAGCAATGCGCCCGCATCATCGGCCCGGCTTTCGCGGATACCAAAGACGTCGTTACGACCATCTGTCGCGAAGGCGTAGGAGAAGGGCTGACCGGAACGACGTGTCCCGAACAAAGAGACTTTGGACGCGTAGTCACCAAAGATTTCTTTTTCCCACTTCAAACGCATTTTCGCGCTGTGCTCAGTTTCGAAGTTAGACGTTCCAACAGTTGCGTTCTGATAAGAGAAGCGGGCCGTGTCGGAATAGTTGGATGTCGCCGTAGAGGACGTCCCCTGACCAATGTCGTTCACATCGGCGTAGGTGTAGCTCATGAACAATCCGATATCACCAAAACGGGTTTCCCATTCTTTATCCGCTGAGACGGCGAAGAGGAGACTGTCACCCAAATCGACGCTTTCAACGACGATGGCTTCTGGACCATTCTGTGTACAATCAAACACTGTCCGTCCGTCCGGCGAAACGCCGTCATCGACACAAGATTGGTCATACCAGTGCGGCGCGTCACGATAATCATTGTAAAGCACGTCGGCGCTTAGCAACCAGCTATCGCCCAGGAACGGAATATCCGCATCAAAGGCGAAACCAAGGTTGGCCTTAAATGTTGTCGGGATTTCGAAATTCGGGTTCAGCGCGGCAACGAAACCGTCTGGAGCTGATGTTGCAAGTGTGTCCAGGACGTCAGCAGGAATGAAATTGCCTGTTGCGGCGTCCGGCGTTGTTGGCACGTTGATCGTACCGCGACGGAACACATCATCATTGGTCACGCCGTCATTGGAGTATGAGTTTGACAACCAGACAGATGGGGACCCACCGGAGAAGACGCCCGCACCACCGCGAACACGCACCGTGTCCGTTGCATCCCAGTTAAACGAGAAGCGCGGCATGATCACGTCGAGCCCTTCAATATCGATATTGTTGGAATAGCCGTAACGCAGTTGGAACAGCGGGTTCTGACGAATTTCGCCGGATGACCCGTAACGGTCGTAGCGCACACCAAGTTGAAGCGTCAGGTTATCGGTCGCGTCCCATGTGTCCTGGAAGTAAAGCGACGCCAGATCGTAACCCCAAAGGGCGCGGCGATCATCTTCGTTATTGGTGATGGCGTTTTCATATAGCAGTGTCGAGGCAACAGCATTTCCCAGATCATCGATGGATGAGAAGAAATACTGACCTTCCGCGCTTGGGGCGAAGAGGTTGTCGACATTAACGTCTTCATATTCAAAACCGAGCTTGAACGTATGCTCACCCGCGAAATATTCCGCTTTGGCTTTCACTTGGAAGAATTCTTGGCTGAGCTCATTACCGTGACGGAACGTGTCCGGACCCAATGTCAGGTTCGCACCTGTGCTGGTTCTGACAGCAAAGAGCGGGAATTCAGATCCACCCAAAGATTCTTGGCCCGTCTCTTGTGTTGTATAAGCGACTTTAAATTCAGTCGATAGGTTTGGTGTCCAGTCAGAGAAGACGTGACCAATATAGCTGTCGACTGTTTCAGTGCGATTATAAAAAGTAGACGATGTGCCGAGGACGTCAACACCGCGATCTGCGATGAACGAGCTACCGTTCGTTTGATTGATCGATGATCCTTCATTGCGCAAATATGTGAATTTTGCGCGGTGGTCGTTGCTGATGTTCCAATCGAGGGAGACGAGATACTTTTCTTCCTCAACAGGCTGGATCGCAAATTCACCAATATCGAAATCATAAACAGTCTGCATAATGTCTTGAATGCGCGTGAAATCCGCTTGTGTGACGTTACGCTCATTCAGAGCGCCGGAGCCGAGAGGACCATTAAGAAGCGAATCGGCTTCTTCATATTTTTCGTAAGCCCCAAAGAAGAACAGTTTGTCTTTAATGATCGGACCGCCAAGCGTTGCCGCATAGCTTTCTTCTTTAAAATCAAGATCAATATCACGGTCGCCAGACTTGCTGCCAGCCAAGCTATCATCCGCGTAGAAATAACCAAGCGAGCCGTGGAATTCATTGTCGCCGGACTTCGTAACAGCGTTGATTGTGCCGCCCGTAAAGCCGTTAAATTCTGTATCATAAGGCGCTGTTTCGATCGCGAGGGATTGAATAGCGTCATAAGGAATGGGTGAACGCTGTGTTGGGTAACCATTGGCGTTCAAACCAAACCGGTCATTCAAAGCAACACCGTCGACTGTCAGGGAGTTAAAGCGGTTGTTGGCACCGCCGATTGACAACTCTTTGTCGCCACGGCCTTGAACATTGACGCTCGCAAAGGGATCAAGCTGCGCCACATCTGTAATATCGCGGTCAATTGACGGGACGTCGTTGATCGCTTCAGCATCAAATGTCGTCGACAGACCTGTGTCGAGATAGGATTTTTGCAATACTGTGCCTGTTGCGATGACTTCATCCATTGGTTGACCTGTGATCAGATCGATAGCGTAAGTCGAATCCAGTGAGATGAAGATGCCGTTCTGTGTGACTGTCTCAAAACCTTCGCCGCTGACGACAATCTCGTAAGGTCCGCCAACACGCAGGTTACGAGCCGAGAAAACACCATTATCATTTGTCAACGCGGTCGATGTTGTTCCTGATGGAATGTGCGTCACGACAGCGGTTGCGCCTTGGACAGGAGCACCGCTTGATGTGATGACTGTCCCGCGAACGGATGACGTTGTAACCTGCGCCTGCGCCAAGGTTGGCATTAGGGCGGTGGCGGCGAGGGTGCTGGTTCCGAGAAGGAACGCGGCGCCAATTGAAAGGCGTTTTGACATGAGTGACACTCCGGAAGGTCTGTCGATGTGAGATGAATTCTGTTCGTGTCGCCAAGACTCTCCTGGCAACTTTGCGCGCCCCCTAGCAGGGGTTTCCGACAGTTATGTGACAGTCCTGCAATGATCTGAGCCTGTTCACAGAGAATCGCTGCGATGTGTCATTTGGGCCACACTGACGACTAGTTTTTCGCCGATCAGCCTTTATTGAGGGCGTATGACAGAGATCGATACATTGCCCCCGTCCATTACTGAGCTGGATTTCGCCGACCAAGCGCGGAATCGCACACAGTTTGGGCGCGATTTGGTCGACGGTCTGCGCGAAACCGGATTCATTGTGATTCGCAATCACACGATTCCCCAAACCGATATCGCGGCGATGGAATCAGCGAGCAAGACCTTCTTTGCCCTCCCTGTGGAGACAAAGACCGCCTACGCGATGCCGGATAGTCATTTCCAGCGCGGCTATTCGCCGTTTGGACAAGAATCAGCCAAGGGCCGTGACGTTCCGGATCTAAAAGAGTTCTGGCATGTCGGGCGCGACACCATCCCGAACATTCCCGGCACACCCGCCGTCTCTGAGCAGCCCGATTTTAACCGGGCGGGCGACAGCTTGTTTGATGCGATGGATGATTTCGCGCGCACGCTCATGATTTCCATTGGGGAGACGCTCGACATGACACCGGACGCGATGGGCGCGGCGCTGGAGAACGGCAATTCGATTCTCCGCCTGCTGCATTATCCGCCCATGCCCGAGCGATCTGAAACAGAGGGCCTGTCCGTTCGTGCGGCCGAACATGAAGACATTAATCTGCTGACATTGTTACTCGGCGCGGAAGAAGCCGGGCTGCAAGTCAAGCACCGCACCGGGGTTTGGTTATCAATTGACGCGCCGGTTGGAGCCGTCGTGGTCAACGCCGGCGATATGCTGGACCGGCTAACAGGCGGCGTCATCCCCTCAACCACGCACCGCGTCGTCAATCCGAGCGCAGAACGCGCGCCCCATTCACGCTATTCCATGCCTTACTTCTTGCACCCGGCGAATGATTTCGTTTTGGAAGCTTTGCCAACATGCCTTGAAATGGGCGGCACCGCCAAAACACCGATAACCGCGCGCAATTATCTCGACGAACGCTTGCGCGAAATCGGCCTCGCGAAAGCGTAAGGTCTTTTGCGGGCCTAGAGCCCGACCAAGATCCCGGCGAGCGCCGCACTCATCAGATTGGCGAGACTGGCGGCGAAAACAGCTTTCAGCCCCATACGAGCGATCTCCGGTTTGCGGTCCGGGATAATTGTCCCCAACCCGCCGAGTAGAATGCCGATTGAGGCGAAGTTGGCAAAACCACACAGGGCAAAGGTCAGGATGGTGATGGATTTCGGTGACAGCTGATCCTGAACTTCGATCAAGGATAGATAGGCGATAAACTCATTGAGCACGACTTTCTCGCCAAAGATCGCTCCGCCGATGCGCGCTTCTTCCCACGGTATACCGATGACCCACATGATGGGCGAGAAAATCCAGCCCAGAATATACTGGATCGACAATTCATCAAAGCCAGCCCATCCTCCGACCCAGCCGAGCACACCGTTAAGCAACGCGATCAGCGAGATAAAGGCGATCAGCATCGCCGCCACGGCAATGGCGATTTGCACGCCCGTCTGCGCGCCATTAGCGGCAGCCAAGAAGATATTATTATACTCTGTCGACTTTTCCGGTTTTGTGATGGTCTCAATCGGTTGGATCGGCGCATCCTTTGGGGTGGGCATAATAATCTTGGCCATCATTAATCCGGCCGGCGCACTCATGAAGGCTGCCGCGATTAGGAAGTCAGGCCGGATCCCGAGTTCGACATAGCCCGCCATGACCGAGCCTGCGATGGACGCCAGACCGGAGACCATAATCGTAAACAGCTCGAACTTAGAAATGTTCTTGAGGTAAGGCTTGAGTGAGAGCGGCGCCTCGGCCTGACCGACAAAAATATTGGCAATCGTGTTGAGGCTCTCAATCGGGCGTGTTCCCGTGACCCATTGCATAAACCGTCCGCCCCACCGCACGATCAAGGGCATGATTTTGAGATAATAGAGCACTTCCATCAAAGCCGCGAAGAAAATGATGACAGGCAGGACTCGGACAAAGAAAATGAAGCCAAGATTGGACGTGTCGCCCAATGGTCCGAACATGAACGAAATGCCCTCGTTGGAATAATCCAGCAAAGTCTGAAAGCCCCCGGCCAAGCCACCCAAAGCTGTTTTGCCGATAGGGACGAACAGCACCAGGATGGCAATCGCGACTTGAAGGCCGAAACTCGCCAAGACGATTCGCGGAGAAATCGCGCGTCGGTCTGACGATGCCGCGATCGCAATGGCAAACAGAACGGCGACGCCGATGAGCCCGAAGGCAGGATGGTTCATGGATCAATCCCTTGGCGCACCGACACCAACCGATCAGGTTGGGTCGTCTTACCGCTGGCCCCTAGCCCGTTCGTCCCAGAAGTTCCAGAACCTGTTTCACAGCAACATCTGGATGGGCGACAATGTCTTGCGCGTCTAAAATCAGGTCCGCATGCTGCGCGGAGGGGCGGACATGTTGTTCATGGGCGGGAAAAACTTGTTCATCGAGCTGCTTGCGCACGAAGTCGATCTCTCGTCCCCGGTCTTTGACATCCCGTTGTTCCCGGCGCGCGCGGCGCAAGGGTTCGGGACACCGGACATAAACACAGGCATCGGCTAGCGCCACCATGTCCGGCTGGCTCATCACCAGCGTGCCGTCAACAATCAGCGTGTCGCCCGTCGGTTCTAACCGCTCAGAGCCTGCCCGCAGCGAAACCGTGAAATCATAGATCGGAATATTGGCGCTCTCGCCCGTCCGAAGGGCTTTCACCGCCACGGCCATCTCTGCCCAGTCAATCGCATAAGGTTGATCGAAGTCAAATTCGTGGCGGTCATCAGCATTGCCGTCCGGGCGGTCGTGATAAAAAGAGTCTTGGCAGACCATCGTCACATTTTGCATTTCGCTCGCCAAGCGCTGCGTCAGCCAAGTTTTCCCGGACGCGCTACCCCCAGCGATCAGAAGTGTCTTTAGACTCATGGTCACAGCTTCCAGCAACAGCCGTCCATACGGCGGGCTGCCCATAAGACAGTCCCGCGCATCAGGCCAGAGCGGGTGACACGAATTTCTCAGCCCCGTTTTGATATGTTCGCAGGATGGTTGATTGCAGGGCCATCTGCGTTAGGCGTGCGATATACGCTAAGGAAGGTTTCATATGTCTGACACGCCCTATTATCTCTATGGTATGTCGGCCTCGCTCTTTACGGGTAAGGTGCGGGCCTATCTGATCCATCACGGCATTCCGTTTGTAGAACGCGGCGCGGGCCACCCAACCTTCACACAAGAGATCGTGCCAAAAATTGGGCGCTGGATAATTCCTGTTCTGGTGACACCCGATGGGCAAATCATTCAAGACGGTACGGATATTATCGATCATTTGGACGCCAAAGGCCTGAGCCGTCATCCACTTTGTCCCGAAGATCCAGTCCTGCACGCCGTCGCCCATTTGTTTGAGCTGTTTGGCGGCGAGGGATTGCTGCGTCCCGCGATGCATTACCGCTGGAATTTCGACACGGATAATCTCGACTTCATACAGATCAACTTTGCAGAAGCCTTTCCGCCCGGCCTGACAGTCCAACAACAATCCGCCATGTTTGATCATTCCAGTGGACGGATGCGTAAAGCGGGCGCGGCCTTTGGCGTCTCCTCTGAAACCATGACAGCGATTGAGGCCAGCTACGCTGAATTTTTGTCTCTCTTTGAAGATCACTTGCGCGAGAGCTACTTTTTGCTCGGTGAGCATCCGACACTCGGCGACTATGGCCTGATGAACGGGCTTTATGCCCATCTATCCCGCGACCCCCACCCGTCTTTGATCATGAAACGCGACGCGCCGCATGTTTTTGCTTGGACGGAGCGGATGAACCGCTTGCCGCGTGACGAACATCATCTTGCCGGCGCGCCTGAGGGCTTGTTTGACGAAGTTCCCGACACGCTCAAAGCTCTGATGCAATTTATCGCCGCAGATTTTTTGCCGGAAGTGATCGCCCATACCCAGTTCATCAATTCGTGGCTGGCGGAGCATGAAGATTTACCAAACGATCCGATGGAACGGTCGCTTGGCATGGCAACATTTGATTGGCGCGGGCATGCGATCACGACGGCGGTGATGCCTTATCGGAACTGGATGATCCAACGGCTGACGGATCATTATGACGGCTGCGATGCCGATGACCGCTATCAAATCCGAACCTTATTCGCCAGCGTTGGTCTTGTGCCGATCCTAGAAACGCGCATCCACCGCCGTGTGATGCGCGAAGGAAACCGCGAACTGTGGGAAGAGGAAACGTCTTAATCAGAAACTCCCGCTCAGCGACAGACGCAAGATTGGGCCGAAATTGAATTTAATCTCTTCGCTCTGCTGCACCACGCCGACATCGCGCCGTGCCGTGAAACGTTGACGTTCAAAAAACTCTTCCTGACCCAGTAAATTACCGAGATTTACATTAAACGTCATCCCCGCCACATCTTTATGTTCGACAAAGACACTGGCATAGGGCTTATCCACGCCGTTTCGATCAATGGAGAACAACCGATATTGCTGTGCCGAAATATTCCGTTCCATGTAAGCCCCATAGGCCCAATCCGTTTGCGGAATATCATGCCGAAACGAGACGTCGAAATGGATTTTACTATCCCCATTCAGCCGCCGCGAAAAGTCCAGGACCGGATCGTCCACGCGTGAACTGTGCAGACCAAGGCCAAGATTTAATTCCGTCCCCGGCAAGTTCCATCGATCCCCTTTAAGCGTAGATTCAATATGCAGCGCGATTGTTGTCGCCGCGCCAATATTGCCAACGCCATCGCCATTAGCCCCGATCGGAATTCTGTCCACGGTGTCAGAAATCAATGCCCCGTCTAGGGTCGCTTTTAAAGTATTGCCTTGTCCAAAATTCTTGTCAAATTCGACACTTGCCAGCCAGCTTTGCGCGGGCACGAGGTCGGGATTAGCGGACCGACCTAGATTATCTTCGAGGTCCACTGATGACACAAAATCAAAGAAGTTGAGCTGCCCGACTTCGCGCTCAATCCGGGTACGAATATCAAACGTTTCGCTGGCTTTGTAATTGGCCGAGACAAACCCCTTTGGCCGGATAAATTCGCGAGGTTCGGACGGCTCCGCGCCTGTCCGCTCTTGCATCAGTTCGGAATATTCCACGCCAATGGAAGCTTGTAAGCTCCATTTCGGTCCCCATGGACGATTATGTGTGAGGGTTGTTTCGGCACGATTCTCACTGACAATGAAACCGGATATGGGCCCGCCAACAAAATCAGCCCCGGGATCTCGGGTGAATAATTGCTGGTCAATATCCAGTTCATTATACGCCCCTTCCACCGCAACCTGCCAATCCCGGCCCTCTGCCCGGCTCCAGCTATATTCAGCGCGGCCGATTAATTCCAATTCTTCACCTGTCTGGTCAAATCGGCGAGCCCCGAGAAATCCTGTCTGCGGACTGTAGCGAGAGAAACGATTGGACGTAGGCGAGCTTTCCCGGTCGAGCACGCCCGTGAATTTTAGGCGACCCGACAAGAGCGGAAGTTCATAATCGCCATCCAGCTCAAAATTCCATTCATCCTCACTCGACCGCCCCACGGTCACAAGATCGCTTCCGGCCGCTGTCACGGGGGTTCTGACAGCGGGCGACACGCGATTATAATTAAACAGGAAATATTCGGCGTTTAAATTCGCTTTATGATCCGGCTTCGGTTCCCATCCGAGATTGACCGCAACACCGGGCCGCTCCGCCGTATTTTGAATATCCTCAACACGCGTTTCAAAAAGTTGACCCGTCCCGTCATGCAGCGTCTCATTAGCACGGGCCCCCGACCGAAAGCCATAATCCCGCAAAGTCACGGCATAGGTCACCCCGCCGAGAATATTGGCTTCGCCATTGAGGTTTATTTCGCCATTGGTCAGGTTCGGCTCAATCCGCTTACGAAATTGCGGGTTCCATTCCCACGTGCCTTTAAGCTTGGCCGATTTTTTAACGATGATATCGGCGACTTGACCACTTAAGCCCGGAATGGAAAGAGTCGCGCCTTCGCGAATTCGGATTTCCACCACGCTAGAGGCAAGCAATTGGTCAAGCTGCGCAAACGGATCGGCCTTGCCAGTCAGCCGTTCGCCATTGATCAAAATATTCGCCCCACCCTGACCCAGACCCCGGCGGCTCGTATCCCCTTGGCGGATCTGGAACCCCGGAATACGCGCCACCATATCAAGCGCCGTGCGCGGCACATATGTCGCGAAGTAATCAGCGGGATAGACGTCTCGCGCATTCTCTTGATTTTGTGCGGGGACTGCGATTGGGGTCGCAGTCCCCTCTGCCGCCGTGACGTCATCCGCAAGGGTATCGGTGACCTGTCGAGCGGCAAAAGCCGGAGGGGTGAGGGCTGTTGTTAGGCAAAGGGAGACCAGCACCGCGAGACGCGGATTATGAATTCTGCGCATGAGGATGACCTATTTGTTAGGGGTGTGTTCGTAGGTGCCGATGGATATTTTTTCGGCATCTTTCTTTGCGTGCCCCGACATTGTCAGGCTCATCAAATCTGGTTTTAGCTTAAGGACAATTGTGTCGTCCACGTCTAACCCGGCAGCTTTGAACATCTTGGCGTAACGTTTGGCTTGGGCCTTCGTGCCCGTCTTGCCATCGACTTCAAGATCATTTCCACACAGTGCGAGGCTCACCGACCGATCATTTCGGCGGATAAATCCATCTTCGATGAGCGCATTCATGACCTTCGTCCGGAACGCGTCGACATCCATTTTGCGACCATTGATAATGATCGTGTTTCCAGGCTCATCACTATTAACGGTTACAGTGTGTTTGCTATGGCTAGAGGACTGGCTCTGATGACCCGCCGCCTTTGCATGCTCGCGGGCTTCCATTCGTTGCTGTTCACGTTCGACTCGATGTTGCTCGCGCTCCATGACACGCTCGGCGTGCTCTTCGGCCCGCTCTTGGGCACGTTCAGCGCGCTCTTGTGCGCGCTCCACCTCCTCTTGAGCGCGTTCAGCTCGTTCTTCAGCCAAACCTGCGGCACGTTCGGCTTTCGCTTCCGCAAGGTCACGTCTCAGCTCTGCTTGGTCTTCATAGGATGAATCCCGCAAACGAGCCTCAACCTGTTTTAAGATACGTGCTTTTACGGCATCGCCTTTCGCGCTAACCCGATCACCATCCAAATAAATACCGGGTGGCAGTTCCGAAAGGTCAGCCAATTTGGCTAAACCTTGCAAATCAGCGAGGTCGCCCAATTCAACCAACATATCGAGCTCGTTCAGATCAAAGTTGGCCGCGTGGACTTCAACGGCCTCACCCCAAACCTCCATCTTTTCACCCCAAGCTTCCATTGCCTCTTCCCAATCGCCCTCGAAACGGCGCCCGACCTCTTCGCCCCAGACCTCCATGTTTTCGCTCCAGGCTTCCATGGCCTCTTCAAAGTCTTCCTCGCTGTCATAATCACCAAAAACTGGCGTTGGGACGGCGGGCAAAGCCGGTGTCGCGGGAACGGCGGGCATAACTGGCATGGCAGGCATGGGTGGAAGGTTCGCAGCGTTTAAAGCGTAGACGCGGGACTGACCCTTTGAATTGGCGCGAACAACTGTATCCGGGACGGATGCTACCGGGGCTTCGGGTGCAGCGGGCGGATGCGGATGGGCCATCGACACTGTACTGCACGCCGCTGTGCCCAACAAAAGGGCCGACACGGCCGCCGCAGATAAACGGCTTGAGGTGCTGCGAGACGCGGGACGACCCATGAGGCGGTTTAACCGGGTTAATAGGGGGCCGCCATCGGCCGCCATAACCATCGCAGGGGCATTATTACTGAGACGCAGAGCGGCCAAACCTCGGACTAAATCACTCGGGCTGCCTGAGACAGAAACCGCAATATCGTCACAGGCTTCTTCCCGATCTTCATCGACTTGACGCGAGATCATGATGACGGCCGGATTAAAGTAGAGCACCGTACGAATGGCCGTCTGGATCAAACCAAAGAGGAAATCATGACGACGAATATGGGCCAGTTCATGCAGCAAGATCGCTTCGACCTGCGCCGGGGGCAGCGCCGTTAGAAAGCCAACGGGCACGAGCACGATCGGGCGGAGCGCACCCAGCGTCATCGGACCACTAACATGATCAGAGACAAAGAGACGGACACGTTCATGCGTGCGGCTGCGTTTAATCAAAGCCGTGAAACGTGAGGTCCAATCCCCCTCCGGCGCGCGCAAACCTTGCGTCGCCAACCAGCGTGTCGTTGCATAGGCCCGATAGGCTTGTAGGCTCAGAAAGCCGAAACCAACCGCCCAAATCATCCCGAGCCAAGGCACTAGCGCCTCAGTCAGACCCGCTTGGCCGAGCTGCATTGGCAAAACGCTTATTGAGAGCGTCAATTCCGAAGGCGCACTCGGCTCCGAACCGCCTGCTGTTTCGACAGGGGTCCAACTTTGAACCCGGTTAAATGTCAGGATCATAAAGGTCGCAACAAAAGCAATGAACGTGGCAACTAAACCACCCATGCCCGCGAGATATCGAAGCCAAGCATGTCGATCCGTGACTAAGGAGCGAACACCCCAGACAATAAAGCCGATCAACGCCCCTTGCCAAAGACTATGCAGAATAGCCCATCCTAGAGCGTCCCACAGTGCGTTAATATTCAGCGTCATTCTCTCGTCCCCTTAATCAGTCTTTGTCGCGACGGGCGCCTGGCACGGGCGTTGCGATGATTTTATTTAATTTATTCTGTGTCTAACGAATCTAGAAATTCGCGGATTTTTTCAATGTCGTCTGGGCTCGCCTTATCGGTCCCAAGCGCATGCATCACAAGGTCCGGCACGGAGCCTTCAAAGGCCGTCTTCACAAAGCGGTCAAACAAGCCCGATTTTGTATCAGCTTCATTGACGCACGCGTTATAATCATAGGACTTCCCTACGCCCCGCGCGCGTGACACCAAACCCTTATCGTGCATGCGCTGGATCTGTTTTAAGGTCGTTGTATAGCCCACGGATTTGGATTGGCTCAGCACGTGGTGAATAGCTTTCACGCTACACGGCTGGCTTTCCCAAAGCACTTGGAGAATGGCCGTTTCGGCCGGAGACGGTTTTGCAATCTGTTTCATAACCCCTCATTGAACGACATCTGTCGTTAAGTAAAGAGTAAAACGACACCTGTCGTCTATTTAATATTGGGGATATTTTATATCCGAAGATGGCACGATCCATCATCAAATTCCGCGCATTAGCTGGCTCGCAGCGTAAGTGTGCTATGCGGCTGCGCCTCTTTGACGATAACTTTTTGAAGGGGTTCTGATTTAACGTCTGACGTCGTCTGTTCGAGATCAACAGCCACGAGCGGAAAGGCGACGCAGAACAGAGAGCCCTTGCCGGGTTCTGATGTGACGCTGATCTCACCACCAAATAAATCCACGAGCTTCCGGCAAACCGCGAGGCCGAGGCCGGATCCGCGGACAGTATTGGTTTGACCATCTTGGGCTTGCTCAAAGCGTTCAAATATTTCGACCTGCCGATCCGGCGTAATTCCAATGCCGCTGTCTTGCACAAAAAAGTTCAACCACCACCGTCCATCCTGCATATTTTGCGCGCGCATGGATACAGCGACGTAACCGTCATCGGTGAATTTGACGGCATTATTAAGCAGATTGCCAATCACTTGTCGCAAGCGCCCATGATCGCCCATAAACATCGCGGGCAGTCCCGGTTCAATCGTGAGAAAAAGATCAATGTTTTTGGCGCTGGCATTGGCCTGATGCAGGGCAATGATCGACTCTAACATTTTCGCCGGATTAAAGGCGGTGACGGTCAGCGCAATCTTATCGGCTTCGAGCCGCGACAGATCGAGAATATCGTCGATCATGAGGATCATGCCTTTGCCACACTCATCGACGATCTGCGCGTAATTGCGTTGCACCTCATTGAGATCGGTCCGCAGCAACAGTTGGTTCATCCCCAACACCCCGTTCAAGGGCGTGCGTAATTCATGGCTCATATCGGCGAGAAATTGCGTCTTGGCCGCTTCATCCGCGCGCGCGTCAGCCAGATTTTGTTCGAGCGAGGCAAATAATTTGTTCATCGAATTGGCAACCAGACCAATGACCAACCCCGCCAGTGTAATTGCAATCAAGGTCTGCATGGTGCGTTGTGAGTTGCGTAGCGCGACATAGGCCGGATCTGAAATCAGGCTGACATCCGCCTGCGCCGCATTAAGATGTAGATAGATGGTCAGCAGCGCTGCAGACAAAGAATAAATAATCAGTGAGCGACGGGACCCCAGCATCGCCACAATCACCACCCCGACAACAAGAACGGGCAGCAGAGCCGAATTAATGCCGACATTATTGGGAATGGCCGAACCGCTCACCCCGATCAGAATGATACTGCCCCAGAGCACGGAGAAGAAATCAAAATTCGCATGATAACGTAAGCTCACCGCCGAGCCGCTAAACACGGCAATCGCCAAAACGAGCAACGTATGATCCAAGATCCAGCCGCCATAGGCGAAATACATTTGGGCAAAATTCACCAATTGCACAAAGAAGAAGGCCACGCCGGTGACATAGACGGTCCGTGCCTTGAATAGGTCTGACGCGCTCGTCAGCCGCTCAAGGCGGAGGAAGGCCTCCCACCGTCTAATCAGGTCTTTCATCGACGGCCTCCAGCCGGGTTCACCGTGGCCCCTAAAGCATAACCCTTGCCGACTTATTGATAGATTAAACATTTGTTGAAACGCGTCAGCACGCGGCTCCAACGCGCACATGCCCTGCCCAGCCAGAGCGTCATCGGTGGGAAGAGACTTCCCAGAACGTCAAATTTGTCTATCACGGCCTCATGCTCTCCGTCCTCGATATTTTCCGGATTGGCGTCGGCCCCTCCTCGTCGCACACCGTCGGGCCGATGCGTATTGCGGCGCGCTACCGGTCCCGACTGGATAAAAAAGACCTTCACCCCGACCGGATCGAAATGATCTTTCGCGGCAGCCTCGCCTTTACCGGCGCGGGTCACGGCACCTTCCGCGCCGCCAAATTAGGGCTGCTCGGGTTTAAACCGGAAACCATTCAAATGGACGCGGCCGAAGCGGCGCTCCTTAAACTCGACAGCACCGACACGCTCCCCGATGGCGCGACCATTGTCGTCACTGTCGATTATGAAACGCCGACGCGCCTGCACCCCAATGAGATGGTGATGATCGCCAGCTGGGACGGCGAGATGCTTGATCAACGCACCTATTATTCCACCGGCGGCGGCTTCATCGCCAGCCATGCGCAACTGGCCAAACCCGTCAAAAACGACTTCATCCGCGTCGGCGTCCCCAGCCCGCATCCCTTCCCGTCCGCCGCAACGCTCCTCGATATTTGCGCGCGCGAGAATAAATCCATTGCCCAGATCGTGCTCGCCAATGAAGACGCCAAGCGCCCCCGCGCCGCGACGAATAAAAAGCTCGACCACATCGCCGCCGTCATGATGCAAAGCGTCGACCGCGGATTAAAAGCGACTGGCCTGCTGCCCGGCTCGCTCAAAGTCACGCGCCGCGCGTCGGGTCTCTGGACCAAGCTCACCAGCGCCCCGCCAAATGAACGCGAAGCCTTGTTCGATTGGCTCAATGTCTATGCCATGGCGGTGAATGAGGAGAACGCCGCGGGTGGCCAAGTCGTGACTGCACCGACCAATGGTGCGGCGGGCATCATTCCGTCGATCATTCGCCATTACTGCCACGATGAAGATGGAACCTTACAAGTCGATCAAACGCGGCGCTTCCTGCTCACCGCAGGCGGCATTGGCCTGCTGTATAAACAACGCGCCTCCATCTCCGGCGCGGAAATGGGCTGTCAGGGCGAAGTCGGCGTCGCCTGTTCGATGGCGGCGGGCGGGCTCTGCGCCGTCTGGGGCGGCACACCCGAACAAGTCGCCAGCGCCGCCGAAATCGGCATGGAACATAATCTCGGCCTGACCTGTGATCCTGTCGGCGGCCTCGTGCAAATCCCCTGCATCGAGCGCAACGCTATCGGCGCGGTGAAGGCAGCAAACGCTGCCCGATTAGCACTCCACGCGCCGGGGCAAATGATTGTGAGTTTGGACGCCGTGATCGAAACTATGCGCCAGACAGGACTAGATATGAGCAGCAAGTATAAAGAGACGAGTCAGGGCGGGTTGGCGGTCAATGTGATTGAATGTTGAGGGCGTAGAGCGTTATTATTCCCAACCCTGCACATCCGTAGGTTGACGATCCGACTATAGACCTTATCGTCAAAATTGCACAAAAGGTCACTTTATGAAAAATCACACTGTCGCAAGAGTCCTGTCCAAACTACTGCTAGTCCTGCTGTTTCTGCTCACCCCTTTGAGCGCATCCGCAAATTGGGTTGAAGCCAAGTCTGACAATTTCGTCTTTACAGGCGACGTGTCGGAAAAGCGGGCCAAGAAAATTCTGAGTGAACTCGAAGAATACCGCGCGATTATTTTTACGTTATTTCAAGTCGAACCCGCTAATGAAGCTGTCCCAGTGCGGGTGTATGCGACCAAATCACCCCGTGATATCGAGGATATGACTGGCGCGAAAAATGCCGCTGGTGTTTATGCGGCACGGCTGGAAAATCCGCTTTTTATTCTCAATGTTAAAGGCGGATTTACGGATAAAAGCCCGGCTAAGGCGATCGCACTACACGAATATACGCACCATCTTCTCTCCCAATATACGGATCAAATGTATCCGCGCTGGGTTAATGAGGGGATGGCGGAATATCTGTCTACCTTCCGCGCCTCTGACAAAGGCCGGATCAAAATCGGCCTGCTCGAAGACGGGCGTGGCTGGACGCTCGCCAATTATGAGTGGATGAATTGGGATGTTTTAACCAGTGCGATCCGCCGTTACCCTTATCCGAATAGCAGCGACCGAAATGTCGAAGCTGTGCAGGGCTTGTTCTACGCCCAGAGCTGGCTAGCCGTGCACTATATTCAATCCACGCCGGACATGGCTCAAAAACTAAGCCAATATGTTCGCGGCGCACCACAAACATCCGACCCGAAAGCCTATTTTACGGAAATTTTTGGAATGACCCCCACAGCCTTTGGCGAAGAACTACGTCGTTATTTCAAACGCAACAGCTACCCTGGGCGGCAGGTGACGTTACCGGATTCAGTTGGCGAGATGACCATCACGACTCGCAAGATAAGCGAGGGTGAGTCAGAGTATCATAAAGCAGAAGCGATCCGCCAATTCCGCTCTCATAGCAAAGAGGGACGCGCGTTAGCGGAAGAATATTATGACAAGGCCGAGTCGGAGGGTGGCCCAATAGCGCGTATCGAAGCGTCCCGCGCGCTTATCGCGATCAACGCGGGCAACATGGACGATGCGCAAGCGCATATCGACAAAGCTCGCCGTCTCGATCCGAAGGGCGCACGCACGCTGCATGTTGCAGGGAAAGTTGCCTATGCGCGCTACACTGATGATGACACGCCCAGTACATCGCAAGATATGGACGATGCACGAGACATGTTCGTCGCCGCCATGCGCGCGGAACCCACAAATATGCAGGCACATTATGATTATGTAGCAACCTATGCAGAGACTGGTGACACGCCGTCAAAACAGGCGATTTATTCCGCGAAAGAGTGCACCTATCATTATCGGTCCGCAGACCTGCTCAACGAAGGCATGACATTGGCCTCTGTCCTTAGCCGGGCGGGTGAATTTGATTTTGCCCGCCACCACTTTCAACGCGCCGCACTCTGGGCCCCTACAATTAGATCACGTCGACAAGCGCGGGAGATGTTGGAGCGGTTAGAGTAAACAGCGCATGTGTTCATGGTAACGGATGCTGAAAATCCACCCAACTCCATCCCCGCCTACCCCACCGCCCCTAAGGTCACTCCCGTTCCCGGCAGGCATGAGGAGGTGTACGATCCTTGACCGTCGGGAGCGGAAGTGAGGGCTGGAAGGCTTGAGCGGAGTGACGACGGCATTCGGTGCGGGACATCGAATGACTTGGAGCCGAAGGTGTAACCCTTTGGCTTCGTCTGATCCCTGCGTTCCCTTTGCTCTGGTTGTGGACCGTGGTGTCAAAGACCCCCGACCCGGCCGAGGGTGACGGGCGAGTGTTCCGGTGAGGGGGCGGCCTGTCGTACTGGGTCGCTGCCGCCCTGAGGCTTCATCTGTTATAACCACTGGCCTGCTCGGGCTGCGTGAGTGCCAAACATGTCCGGTCCCGCGTCTCCCGCGCGGGTCCGACTAGGCCGCGGAACCTTTCGGTTAATCCGCAGCGGGTGTGGGGTTATAGCGGATGGCAGCGGACGGCTGAGCTTTCTCGCGCGGGCTTTGTTCAGCGTAAAATGGTATTTTCAATCCCTTATCCATCGCCGGATAAGGCCCGCGCCTCGTGTCACTTTTGGCAGCGCTATCGTGTTTGCCGCACCCTCGATGGGCGGTCGGACGTGACCCTCTGCCCAATTCACTTAAATCCAGCGCATCGCCTTAAACAAGCCCATCAACGCAACCCCGATCACGGACACAATGCCGGTGACGTACCAAAACCCCATATCGCTTTCGACCCACGGCATGCCGCCGACATTGATCCCCATCATGCCGGACAACAGGCCGAGCGGGAGGAAGACGGCAGCGACGACGGATAGGATCATCATGTTTTGGTTCATCTGCTCAGCGCGAAAATCCGTCAGCTGATCTTTGACGATGGCGCAGCGTTCACGCACGGCGTCGAGCTCTTCGGCGACGCGGGTCGCTTGGTCAGCGGCGTCGCGCATGCGGAGCTGATCATCCGCGCTAATCCACGGCAGTTGCTGTTGCGACAGGGTGGTGAGCGCGTCTTTTTGCGGGGCCAGATAGCGGCGTAGCATGATCGCTTCGCGGCGCAATTTCGCGACATTGCTGCGGGCCATTTCGTGGCGCGCGCGTTCGCCGCCTTCGATCAGCTCTTCGAGCTCATCGACCCGTTCATTCAGGCCCGTGATCGTCGGGTTCATCCGGTCAATGATGGCAAGGGCAAAACTGGCGATAAAGCCGCCGGGTGTTTTGGACACGGTCTGCGTTTCCAGCCGTTCGACCATATCGGCGATCGCTTTGAGCGGTTGACCATTGCAACTAATCACGCGTCCGGATTGGATAAAAAAGCGCAGCGGGATCATATCTTCAGGCTGGGCACCTTCATTCAGGTTGACGCCGCGCAAATTGATGAGCACGTCTTTGCCGCGAACAATGGTGCGCGGGCGGGTATCAGCGGCGAGCAATGTGCGCGTGGCAACGACGTCGACGCCTTCGTCGACAGTGAACAGTGTTTGCGTCGCGGGGTTATTGCGGTCGAAATGGTACCAGTAATAGCCCTCTTTCAAGGGGTCATCGAAATCTTCCTTTGTTGCGGGCGTCGCTTGCCCAGCCCCATCAATTTTCCATGCTTGGACGATACCGCTCATGAGAGGGGGGTAACCTGAAACAGGCCCCGCGCCTAGCGTCCTCTGTCAGATGGCATCAGCAGACAATAATATCGCCGGCATCAGACCCCGCAAGCTATTGCCGACGAAGAGCGCATCCGCCGAGAGAAGCTCGGCCAAAGTCACCTGCGCCTCGACGGCTCGCCCCTGTTCCAACAGCTCAGCACGTAACACGCCCGGCAAAAGCCCTGGCCCGCGTGGAGTCAACAAGCGGACCCCGACCTGAATAAAGAGTGAAGTAAATGACCCTTCTTTGAGCAGGCCATCATCGCCCATGAATAGCACCTCATCCGCCCCGCTGAGCGCATGGACTCGGTCCCGCTCCCCGTCATAGAAATCACGATGCGACGTCTTGATGTCGGTGCGCTGCACGGCGGGCGTGAGCGGGTAACGCGAAAGCGCGAGCATGAGGGGCGTGTCAATGTCGACCAATGGACCCATTGTCGTTGTTATGCGCCCGTCCGCCCTTCGGTCGACCCGAACCCGGTGCGGTTGTTGCGTTGCAGCAATTTCCGGCAGAGCGGCGCCAAGACGTGTCGCATGTGCATCCGCGCGCACCGGGCCCTCTGGCCCCGTTCGGAGCGTCTCGAACTGCGTGGTCGGGCCGGGTGACCAGATCCCCGCTTTGAGCAAACATTCGCTATATTCGTCCGGCCCATCGGAATCCAGCACGACCCCGCTACCCACGTCATAGCGGAGCTGCCCTTCGTCCAAGACCGCCGTGCGAATGGCGACGGAAAAGGCAGCGTCCCCGTCGGGGGCAATATAACCGACCGCGCCGCAATAAGGTCCGCGCGGCTCACCTTCCAACTCGTGGATAATTTCCATGGCTCGAATTTTGGGGGCGCCTGTGACGGATCCGCAGGGGAAGAGCGCGTGAAATATCTCAGACCACCTCACGTCGTCGCGTAACTCACCCGTCACTTGGGATGTCATCTGCACTAGCGTCGGATAGTCCTCGATCGCGAATAGCTCCGGCACTTTGACGCTCCCCGGTTCGCAAAGACGAGACAAATCATTGCGCAAAAGGTCCACAATCATCAGGTTTTCAGCGCGCGATTTTTCGTCGAGGGTCATGTCGTCATTGGATGACTTTGGCCGCGTGCCTTTCATCGGTCGCATCCGCATTGCTGATCCGCGCCGCTCAAAAAACAATTCGGGTGAAAAGCTAATCACGTCCGGACCACCCAAGCTGACAATCGCCCCGTAACGTCCCGGCTGACGACGCCTGAACCCTGCATAAAGCGTGGCCGCATCCGCCTTTGTCAGACCACGCATCGGGAAGGTCAGATTGATCTGATAAGCATCGCCCGCGCGCAGATATTTCGCCACGGCTTCATATCGTGTCAGATAATCAGTTTCGGTCCATTGAGGATGCAGCGCAACGCCGGGCGTTTCGGCACGATATAATAAATCGGCCGGCGGATGATCCGACGGGGCGTCGAACACACCAAGCTTGACCAACTCCGTTCCATGACCTGCGAGATGGCTGAGCGTCGGCTCCAGCGCGGCAGAAAACTCATAAGCAAATAGTCCTGCGACCCATTTGCCATCCGTTTGTGCCGCCTCGATAGCGGAAAACAGCGACGCCACAGGATCACCCATGTGGTGTGTGATGATACCAACCGGATCGGTGAAATAGAGTTGGCGATGTGTCGCCTGATCGTCGAGTAGGACGAACATGGTCTTTAAAATTTAAACCCCGGAATTAAAGCGCCCCACATGGCGTTGCGCGTTTGCAAAATTTCTGGCGCTTCGGCTTCGAAGCAACGGCGGAAGCTAATCTGCATCCCCGGCGCAATCTGACCTAACAACCATTGATCAGCCTGAATAACGTGCAGGCCGCGAGCGTACCCGCCCGTACAATGCGCGTCAGCCAACGCCAAAATTGGCTGCCCGTCTGGCGGACATTGCAAGGTGCCGGGCAAGAGCGGAGAACTGGTCATTGCGAAGTCCGCCTCGGTCACAATTCGGTCACCTCGGAGCCGTGATCCCATCCGGTCGGTCGCAGGTGTTGCGATAAACGGCGTGGTGAAAAGATAACGCCGACTGCAAGGCGAGAGCAATTCAAACTCTGGCCCAGACCGCGCGCGCAGCACGGCATGACCTGACAGGAACGGAATATTCCCATTGGCAATCGTTTTGATCGCCCCGCGTGGTCCGTTCAACACAATCAGCTCATCACCCGCTTTAAGCGCCCGACCTTCGATCCCGCCAAGCGCAGCCGGGAGATAGGTTGAGACAGAGCCGAGAAATTCAGTGGCGGCAATCCCGCCCGCCACAGCAATATAACTGCGACAGCCAGCGCGGGCATAGGACAGGGTCAAAATGTCTCCCGCCTCAACCCCAACCGCGCGGTTCAGATCAATATTCATCCCATTGATTTGCGCCCACATCTGCGCACCCGATAAGGCGATGGTCGTGTCTTTCTCAAACCGGAGGTGCAGCCCGCCTAAGGCACATTCCAACGCCGGCGCATCCCACACATTTCCGACAAGATGATTGGCAATGGCAAAGGACAACGGGTCCGCCGCGCCGGAGCGTGGAATACCGAGATGGCGATGCCCCGGACGGCCGGCATCTTGCACAGTCGTCTGGGTCCCGCCATTCAAAACGGTAATCGCGCTCGCAGACTGGGTCATTGGGGCACAAACCGGATACGATCTCCGGCCTCCACAAGAAACGGGTCTTTGCGTGTGGCGTCAAACATATCCAGATTCGTTCGGCCAATAATCTGCCAGCCGCCCGGGGACTCAAGCCCGTAAATGCCCGTCTGCCAATTGGCGATGCCGACACTGCCCGCCGGAACAACGGCGCGCGGTGTGGCGTGACGGGGGTGCTGCAACAGCGGATCAACCTCCGACAGGAAGGCAAAGCCCGGAATAAACCCCATCATACAGACCCGGTATTCGCGGTTTGAATGCAGGGCGATGACCTCTTGCGGCGACTTTCCGATCCGCGCGGCCATCGCCTCGAGATCAGATCCATCGGAGCCGCCATAATTGACCGGGATTTCAACTAAGCGACTATTGCTGTCGGCATGAATGTCTGTGTCTTGTTGCAACGCTGTTTTAACTTGCTGTTTGACAGAATCCAACGTCATAGCCGCCGCATCGAAACTCACCACAAGACTATCATAGCCCGGCATGACCTCAGTGAAGATCGGAGCCTTGCGTAACTGTGCGGCCAGCGCATGCACTTGGTCGCTGACAGCGGCGTTAAACCCCGTCGCGGCCCATTCGACGAGCACGGCATTATCGCCATAATTCCGGATTGTGGGAGTGATCGCGGTCATGCCGCAAACGCCCGGATCGTAACGCCTTCGGCTTCGATCGCTGTGCGCGCCAGACGCGCCGTTTCCACCGCCCCGGCACTATCGCCGTGCACGCAGAGCGAGCGCGCCTTGATGTCGAGGGTTTGGCCAGACGCGGTGACAACTTCGCCTGTCGTCGCCAGACGGCGCGCTTGGCCCAAACGGTCATCTTGGTCCGCAATCACAGCGCCGGGCAGTTTGCGCGAAATCAAATGACCATCATCGGAATAACGGCGGTCGATAAATCCTTCAGCGACAAAGGACAGACCATAGGCCGCGGCCGCCTTGCCCATTTCTGAATTGGGCCCGCCGAGTAGAATTAAATTAGAATCAATGTCAGCAATGACGCGCGCGATCAGATTGGCTTTGCGCCGATCCCCGACCGCATCATTATAGAGTTGGCCATGAGGTTTCACATAGGCGACTCGCGCCCCTTCATCAGTGGCAATTTCCGCCAGTCGAATAATTTGCGCACTCAGACTACGCGCCAATTCATCTTCGCCAATATCGTCATCCAGCACGAGCGAACGACGCCCAAAGTTCTCGCGGTCTGGATAGGCGGGGTGTGCGCCAATAGTGACCCCATTGGCCAAGGCACCGCGCACCGTTTGACGCATTGAGCGATCGTCTCCGGTGTGTCCGCCGCAAGCAATATTTGCCGAGCTAATATGCGATAAGATCGCCGCCTCTGCGGCTTCCCACTCCGGCGTGTCAGCCTCGCCAATGTCAGCGTTTAGATCAATCGTCTTCATAAGGATCGCTTAACAGGTTGCGCGCGGGAAGGAAGTGGAGAGGCGACGCTTAATCTAACAGACTTCACCGCAGGCGACACCGCTGGCCCAAGCCCATTGGAAATTATGTCCGCCGAGATGCCCCGTCACATCGACAACCTCGCCAATGAAATAAAGACCGGGAACGGATTTTACCTCCATCGTGCGCGATGAGAGCGCGTCAGTATTCACCCCGCCGCGCGTCACTTCGGCCTTGCGGTAGCCTTCGCTACCGCCCGGTTTGATGCGCCATTCATTGACTTGCAGCGCCAAGTTCATCAGCGCCGTATCCGGCATATCGGCAAGGCGGTCATATTTGACTGTGCTGGCCATATGGGTCGCCAAGCGCGTGGGGAGTCGTTCAGATAACCACTGCGCGGGCGTCAGGCGCGGGCGGTCGGTTCGGTCAGCTTTGAGCGTCGTAAGCGCGTCTGTGCCGGGCGCCAGATCGACCATGACCGCTTCTCCCGGTTCCCAATAGGAGCTAATTTGCAAAATCGCGGGACCAGACAGGCCCCTATGGGTCAGCAGCAGTGGCTCCTCAAAGCGAATCCGATCATTGGACACGGCGGCGTCGACCGCGACGCCGGACAGCGCTTTCAGCGGCTCCATCGCCTCATCCGTAAAGGTCAGCGGCACAAGCGCCGGCACGGTTTCGACCAAATCGAGCCCAAACTGATCCGCCACCTTATACCCAAAGCGCGTCGCACCCATTTTCGGGATACTCGGCCCGCCCGTCGCAATGACGAGACTGTCGCTCGACAGCGTCTGGGTCGCGGTGGTCACAATGAACCCTTCACCCAATTTAGACACACCTAAAACTTCGGTTCCAAGGCGAATATCTACGCCCGCCTCCCGGCATTCCGTGACCAACATGTTGACGATTTGAGTCGATTTCCCCTGACAAAAAAGCTGCCCTTTCGCTTTCTCTTCCCACGCGATTTCATGTTTTTCGACTAGGTCGAGGAAGTCATACGGCGTGTAACGAGAGAGCGCACTTTTACAAAAATGGGGATTTTGGCTGATAAAATTCTCGTGTGTGGAGAAAAGATGCGTGAAATTACACCGACCGCCTCCTGAAATGCGAATCTTCTCCCCCGGCTTATCGGCATGATCTATGAGCAGCACACGGCGTTTGCGTCGCCCTGCAATGATGGCTGCCATCATTCCGGCTGCGCCAGCCCCGATGATTGTCACATCGTAATCGCGTTTCGAATTTACATTCACGTCAGCGCGCTTAGGTAAATGAGTTCACGGTCGCAATCGCTATAGGCGGTTGAGGGTCAGGATGACCCGCCCGGCGCAACGTAACCCCCTTTCGGGGCAAGACAGGAAGAAGGTCCCCATGTGGAGACTTATACCAGTCCTTTCGCTCGCCTTACTCTCGGCCTGCGCCAGCCTCCCTGAAGAAGTGGATCACTTCAGATTCGCCGCGATGTCACCGCTGCGCGATTTTAACCTGACCCAAGCGCCTATTCCCGGGCAGCTCAAATCTTTGGCGCAACCCTATGGCTATATTGACCAGAGCGGCTGCCAAGCGTGGACACAGGAAATTAATGATCTCGAAACGGCGCTGATGACCAATGATGGTCGCCGCGTCGGTTTTCGGCGCGATAGTGAGACCTTTTCCGGTCGGACAGGCAATCTTCGCGATTCGGGGGTTAAATCCGCGACATCGCAATTCATCCCGTTTCGTAGCATTGTGCGACAAGCGAGCGGGGCGTCCCGGTTCGAACAACGCGCTGAAAACGCGTCGGATCGGGCGCGCTACCGGATTGGCTACCTCGTTGGCTTGGGGCGTGCTCACCGGTGTCCAGGGTTTGGCTCGCTCAGCCCGTTTGCGCCGAGACCGCAAGCCCGGACCGCTTGGTCTCAACCGACCGACCCGAATGTTCGGTATTCAAACTCCGGTTACGTCAGTCATACGAACATGAGAGTGACGAACACGAGGCCCCATTACGCGCAACCCGGATATTCTAATCCAAGGCCCCGGACAATCGCATCAACTCCGTACGGTACAATCCAGCGACGGTAATCGCGTCCGTAATGCGCCCCTCTGCAATCGCCGCGAGCGCATCTGTCATGGGCACAAACAAAGTCGTAATATCTTCTGTGCCTTCGGGCTCGGACTCGCCGTGGGTCAAACCGGTGGCTAAAAAGACCTGCCCCCATTCATCCGTCAGTGAATTGGACGTGTGCAAATCGAACAGCCACGTCAGCGTCTCCGCTTCAATCCCAGCCTCCTCTTTAAGTTCACGCCGGGCGGCCTCCGCGATCTCTTCGCCTTGCGGTACGCCGCCTTCAGGCAATTCCCAACTATAACTGTCCAGCGCGTAACGGGTTTGCCCCACAAGCCAGACGCCCGGCACGCCACCCCTTATTTCATAGGGGACGACACCGCAGGCGCGGTTATGAAAATGGGTCACATAATAAGTGTAATCTTTCCCATCCGGCCCAATGACGGCGTGCGCGTCCAAGCGCAGCCACGGATTATCGTGCAGAACCTCTGATGACTGTGTCGTCCACGGGTTGGGCGGATCATTTGGAAAGATAGTCATAGAGGAAGACTCCGGCGGGCTGGCAGTGAGGAAGGGATTCGAACCCTCGATACGGGGATACCGTATACACGCTTTCCAGGCGTGCGCCTTCAACCACTCGGCCACCTCACTAGACGCAGCCCGCAGAATATAACTCTGACGCCCCACAAAATGGAACGTTTGTGAAGGCGCGCGCCTCTTAATATAAAAAGGATCAAAAGCAATGCTTTTGATTTTGGGCGCCTTCAACCCCTCAGCCACCTTACTAGACGCAGCCCGCAGAGCAGGCGGCCCTATAGCGACGCTCTGTCTCGGGGGCAAGCGGGGATGGACAGACGAAACTGCGTGACTGCACGTTCCGAATAGCTAGAACTGCCGCTATGTTTGCATTCAATACAATTTCTGGTCCCAAGTCTAACGCTTTCATCTTCGCCGATCATGCGTCTAATCATATCCCAGACTGGGTGGGTGATTTTGGCCTCTCGGACGATGATCTGTCACGCCACATTGCGTGGGACATTGGTACAGAATGGGTCGCGCGCGATCTGTGTGAGCGTTTGTCCTGCGCCGGATTGATCTGTGGCTTTTCGCGGCTTGTCATAGATGTGAACCGCGAACCCGACGCGGATGACTTAATTCCGCTGTCGACGGACGGCACAGATATTCATGGCAATGCGGATCTCTCGATCCCACAAGTGGCCGAACGCAAACACCGACTTTATGACGCTTACCACTCTGCTTTAGGCGACGCGCTTGACGACCGTCCTGAGTGTCTCGCGATCAGTATTCATAGCTTCACCCCACAATTACGCGACCAACCAAAGCGCACCACGGATATTGGCCTTCTGGTCAAGGTCGATAGCGAAACCCCGGTCGCCTTTATTCGCAACATGGCGCAAATCGCGCCGGACCTACAAGTCGATGTGAACGAGCCTTATTCCGGCTTTGATCTTAATCACACGGTCGATCACAATGTCGTGCCTCGCGGTCTTCGCCACCTTGCGATTGAGCTGCGGCAGGACCACATCAACACCCAGACGGATGCGTTGGTGATGGCAGATCTGCTCGCTCGCGCAATCCGACCGCTACTAGACGCCCCTATTTGACGGAGACACACATGCTCGCCACCATCCAAAACCACCACCTTAATGGCGCCAATATGTTTGGCGATTACCCGGAAGGGTCTCAGCAAGTTATCCTTGGCATGGGCTGCTTTTGGGGTGCAGAACGCATCTTGTGGAAACTTGCCGGCGTCCATGTGACCAGCGTCGGATATGCGGGCGGGACGGACGAAACGCCGGACTATAAGCGTGTTTGCTCAGGTCGCACGGGTCATACGGAAGCCGTGCATGTCGTGTTTGATCCCACCGTGATCACCTTTGACGAACTCCTAAAAGTCTTCTTTGAGAACCACGACCCGACCCAAGGCAATCGCCAAGGCAATGATGTCGGCTCGCAATATCGCAGCGCGCTCTATGTCTTCTCAGACGAACAGTTGGCCGCCGCAAAAATCGCGGCCGGGCGGTATGAGGAGGCCTATGGCCGCCCGCTGACGACGGAGATTGCGATCGCGCCGACCTATTACCCGGCTGAGGATTACCATCAGCAATATCTGGCCAAGAACCCGCAAGGCTATTGCAATCACGGCCCGACAGGCGTGAGCTGCCCAATCCCGCAGCGGGTGACCGTTCCAGCGGAATGAAAAGGTTCCGGCGTGATTGCGCCGGAGCTTTTAGTGCGCGTCGTTCCAATTCTTCGCGGCCTGCGCTTCGACATCAATCGGGACTGACAGATGAATCGCGGGTTCATGGGCGTGTTCCATGGCGTGTTTGACCACGGTTATTAGCGCGTCTTCGCGCCCTTCGGGCACCTCAAAAACCAGTTCATCATGAACCTGCAACAGCATTCTCGCGCCCTCCACCGCGTGAATTGCGTCCGGCATCCGGATCATGGCGCGACGCATAATGTCGGCAGCGGTGCCTTGAATGGGCGCGTTGATCGCTTGGCGCTCGGCAAAGGCCCGGCGTTGCGGGTTGCGTTCACGAATGCCGGGAATGTGACACTTTCGCCCAAACAAGGTCGACACATATCCAAGCTCTTTCGCTTCCGCCTTCGTCGCGTCCATATAAGCGCGAATGCCGGGGAATTTTTCGAAATAGGTCTTGATGAAGTCTGCGGCCGTGCTGCGGTCCACGCCCGTATTCTTCGCCAAACCAAACGCAGAGATGCCGTAGATGATCCCGAAATTGATCGCCTTCGCTTGACGCCGAATATCCGGCGTCATCGCGTCAAGTTTAACGCCAAACATTTCGGACGCTGTCAGGGCATGAATATCAACGCCATCGGCAAACGCCTGCTTCATCGTTGGAAGGTCCGCCATATGTGCCAGCAAGCGCAACTCGATCTGGCTGTAATCCGCCGCGACCAGTAAATGACCCGGCTCCGCAATAAAGGCATCGCGAATTTTGCGGCCTTCTTCGGTTCGGATCGGAATATTTTGCAGGTTTGGATCACTGGAACTTAGCCGACCCGTCGTTGTTGCCGCGAGGCTAAAGCTGGTGTGAACCCGTTCCGTCCCCGGATTAATCTGCGCTTGAAGCGCGTCCGTATAGGTCGATTTCAATTTCGAGAATTGCCGCCAATTGAGGATCGTGCGCGGCAAGGCTTCGCCCTTATCGGCCAAGTCTTCAAGAATATCGACACCCGTTTGCCACGCCCCCGTCTTGGTTTTCTTGCCCCCCGGCAGAGACATTTTATCGAATAGGATTTCGCCGATTTGTTTGGGACTGCCGAGATTGAAATTTTCCCCTGCCGTCTCATACGCTTCGGCCTCAAGCCCTGCCATTTTTTGTGAGAAATAAGAGGACAGACGCGCCAATTCGGCGCGATCAACCTTGATGCCTTCGTTTTCCATCTTGGCCACAACATGCGGCATGTCGCGATCGATGGATTCGTAAACCCGTGTGACCCGCCCCAGCGCAAGCTTGGGTTTGAGAAACTTCCACAAGCGCAAGGTGACGTCTGCATCTTCAGAGGCATAACGTGTCGCATCGGCCAACCCGATCATGTCGAACGTCTTCTGATTTTTGCCTGTGCCTGCGATCTCTTTAAACGGCACGGGACTATGTCCGAAATGAGTTTCCGACAACGCGTCCATACCGTGACTATTGATGCCATTATCGAGCGCATAGCTGATCAACATTGTGTCATCATAAGGCGCGGGATAGAGATCATGACGGAGGAATACGCCGAGATCATATTTGAAATTCTGCCCAACCTTCAGCACGGATGGATCATGTAAAAGCGGCTCTAACATCTCGAGCGCCGTCGCCATCGAAATCTGATCCGGTGCGCCTTCGCCGAGCAAATCTCCTTCGCCTTTATGGCCGAGCGGAACGTAGCAGGCTTCGTTATCGTCAACTGCAAGGCAGACTCCGACGAGGTTCGCCGCACGACTGTCGAGACCATCGGTTTCCAAATCAACAGCGACAACGCCCACCTCAAACCCACGGCGGATCCAATGGGCTAATCGGTCTTCGGTTTGCACACACTCATAGCGTGTCGGATCAAAGGTCGTGTTTGAATAGGTATTGCGCGTCGCTGGCGGCGCGAACGCCTCTTTCGTGTCATCAGCGCGGATACCATCAGAATCACCGTCGCCCATGGCTTGCCGCACCCGCGCGGTCAGGGTGCGAAAGCCCATCTCTTCGAGAAAGTCGAACAGCACGTCGACATCCGGATCCGTCACGCCGAGGTCTTCTAGCGGGATATCAACCGCAACATCGATTTTAAGGGTCACGAGTTCTTTGGACACACGGGCCATATCGGCGTGTTCGAGTAGTTTCTCGCGGCGACCCTTTTGTTTGATCTCACCCGCGCGTTCCAGCAGCGTTTCCAGATCACCATATTCAGCGAGCAAGAGTGCCGCCGTTTTGACGCCAATGCCAGGGACACCGGGTACATTATCGACGGAATCGCCAGCTAACGATTGTACATCAATGACCTTGTCTGGCGTGACGCCAAATTTTTCTTCGACCTCTTTCGGGCCAATATGGCGATTTTTCATCGGGTCGAGCATAGAAACTTGATCCGAGACGAGTTGCATCAGGTCTTTGTCAGAGCTGAGGATCGTCACGCGCGCGCCGAGCGCTTCGGCCTGTCGGGCATAAGTCGCGATCAGGTCATCAGCCTCAAACCCTTCCAGTTCAATCGCAGGCGCGCCGAACGCGCGGCTGGCATCGCGGGTCAGAGGGAATTGCGGGATCAAGTCTTCCGGTGTCTCGCCCCGGTTTGCTTTATAGAGGTCATAAATATCGTTTCGGAACGTATAACTGCCCTTATCGAAGATGACGGCGAAGTGGGTCGGACGGCTCTCATCCTTCTGATCCTTCAGCATTTTGAAAAGCATATTGCAAAAGCCCGCGACCGCCCCAATCGGCAAGCCGTCGCTTTTGCGCGTTAAGGGCGGCAAAGCGTGAAAGGCGCGGAAAATATAGCCAGAGCCATCCACGAGGACGACGTGCGAAGCTTTGGTAACGGGCGTAGATTGGCTCATAAATCGGCTTGTGCGGGCTGGCGCGCATCCTGTCTAGATCATCGGGGTGCATTCGCTCTATAAGGCCTGTGTGTACCAGTCTATCGACAGTGATATTCCAGATGACGCCGCCGCCGATACAAGTGCGGCGAAGGCATGGCTTTGGCCGTCTGTGCTCGTGGCCGGGGCGCTTATTGCCCTAGTCGTATGGCTCTATGCATCGAGTCTTGGCGGGACCGTCGGACAGAGCGATCCGATTAGCCCAGAGCCAGAAGCCCGCACGACATATTTGCGCGCCTTGGCTGAAACGGATCCGGCTTTGCGCCGCGCGCGACTGACCGATTTTTTAAGTCAGTATCCTGAAAACCCGCGTGACGGAGCCGTTCGTGCGCAATTGAATATTTTGGACGCGGCGGCGGATCGGGATTGGCAGGCCACCCTAACAATTGCCTATGATCCACGGTTTGAGATTGACGCGCGGCGGTCTGCTGTCGCTGCCTATCAACGCCAATGGGGCCGATATCTCGGTGCCAGAGACACGGAAATCGAAACCCTATTAACGGAGATCGAAACCATGCCCGTTGGGGACGATATCCCTGACCGGACCTTGCCCCGTGACCCAGACGCCTACCGCGGGATTCCTAATGACCGTTTAGCCGGGGACCGCTTTGGGATAGAGCCAAGCATTATCTTCCGCCCATCTTCTGAAAACCGTGAAGTCTCACGGAACTTAACGGGCGACATTATTGGCCCGCGCGTGCGCCGTAACGCGACACCGCGCTATCCCCGTCGGGCGCAGCGACGCGGTATTGAGGCGACTGTCACCCTGTCTTTATTGATCAGCGAGACAGGCCGTGTCGAAAGCGTTGAATTGATTGAGGTCGACGCGCCCCGATATGCGGATGACTTCGTCAAAGAAGCCGAACGCGCGGCCCTTCGCACCCGATTTAACCCGCGAACAGTTGGCGGAATTCCCGTTGAAACGGACGGCATTCGCAAGCGATACCGCTTTGAGTTAGGCGATTAGAGGCGGTTTTTATCCATCGTCAACGCGATCCGAACGCCGTGATCATGCCAATCATAACTGACACGACCGCCCAATTGCGCTGCACAGGCTTTGATAAGTTTCGAGCCATATCCGGTGGATGTTGGGTTAGGTTGCCCAATTCTGTCAGAATTCTCATCCCAGAGCAGGACAGCTTCATCATTGCTCACACTAAGATTCAGCGTGACATCACCCTCATTCACAGTGTCGCTTCCAACATTCCACGCACCATATTTCAACGTATTGGTCGTCCACTCATGCAGGATCAAAGCCAGCGGCGTGACTGCGCTTTCCTTTAAATTGAGGGTTTGTCCTGTCGCGTCAAATTTATGCATTTGTAGCAATTGAGCTCTCACCACACGGTCAATTATGTCGTCTGTCGACATGGAGGCGGATGCCTCAATGTTTTGCGTGATACTATAAGCGTGTGACATGGCCATGATGCGCTCTGACGCTTCCGTCGCAAAATTCATCACTCTGTCGCCGCGACCGCGCGCACTTTGTCGCAACATACCTTGCGTGATAGCGAACATATTTTTCATCCGGTGGTTCAGCTCATTGGCGATCACCTCAATCCGTCCGGCAGAATCAACGGCCTCTTCCGCATTAGAGACCGCCTTATCAGTCGTGACCCACAAATAAATCGTGACCGCCCCCATAATCGTCGCCAGCCCAAGTAAGGCCGCGAGATAGGTTGAAACACGTTCTGTTCGCTGTCCATACGCTTCGGTACGCGCTTGAGCGGCGTCGGCTACAGTCCGGCTTTCAATCTGACGTAGCTCGATTGCCGCGCGAATTTGGCGCATGAAATCTTGTCCGCGATCTGATTGGATCATTCGGAGCGCGGCTTGCGGATTTCCGGTCTCAAAGAGGCGAATTGTCTCGTCCAATTCTGTCAATTTAAAATCGACCAGCTGACGTAGATCAGTATCGCTTCCATCCTGAAAGGCTAACGACGCCCAATCGGATAGAGCGGTCTCGTTCAGGGACCCTCGAACCGAAGTATAAGGATTTAAATAGTCCTTATTGCCCGTCAGCAAATATCCACGCTGTCCCGTTTCCGCATCGATAACAGCATCTTTTAAGTTATCGAGTGCCTCAAAATATGCGTTCTCGGACTTTACCACAGCTTGCGCACTCTGCTCTGCGTCGACAAATCGCACAGACGTAAAAAGCCCGATTCCTGCAACAAATGCGATAAGAATCGCAACGATCGTGGC
Source organism: Litorimonas sp. (assembly GCA_051251645.1). Lineage (GTDB taxonomy): Bacteria > Pseudomonadota > Alphaproteobacteria > Caulobacterales > Maricaulaceae > Litorimonas. Next base: position 190,617 of record JBPOEY010000002.1, read on the forward strand.
GAGGAGGCCAATGAGTTTCAAATTGATCATAATTTTTAGGGTGTAAAACTCGAATTAAACGAGTTTATGGAGGACACAAACCCTCTGAACGATAAAGCTCACAGGCGCTAAATTTTTTTAATAACCCGAGATACCATCTTTAGATGAACCCAACTTGACTAGTGAGCGCATAAAAAAAACCCCGAAGAGGGGTTTTTCAAAATATCTTGTTTTCATCCTAACGCCAGTTATTTGAGTCGGGCCCAAATACGTTTGTAAGAGAGCCAGAGAAGGAGCGCCAAAATCAACAGATAAGCCATTGACATCAGGCCAGCCGACTTACGTTCGGCCAGTTTTGGATCGGCCGACCAGGCGAGAAATTCAGTCACATCAGCGGCCATCTGCTCGACCGTCGCCTCGGGTGGGTTCTGCCCCTCCGTCTCGCTTTGATATTCGAACACACCCTCTTGCGGCTGGAGCTGCGGCGCCATCGCAATCTTGCCGCCTTCCATCACAGGATTATAATATTGACCCGCACTCGTCACGACAGAATCGGGCTGCGGGTGATCATAGGCCAACATCAAGTTATAAACATAATCCGCACCATTATTGCGGGCTTTGACCATGACCGAGAGGTCCGGAGGAATCGCGCCATTATTGACGTAAGCCGCCTCAGCCTTGTTACGGTAAACAGGGGGGAACATATCCGCAGGAATGCCGGGACGTGAAACCTCAGACCCATCTTCGGGGTCCATATCAATCACTTCATACTCAGCCGCGATATTCTTAACGAGCGGATTTTCGTTCGGGTTCTTGTAGCGCTCGTCATAGAACGGGCCGCCTTTGTCGCCGAGATGGCGAAAGGCGAGATGGTCGAGGTTATGGCAAGAGCGGCAGACTTGCACATAGACATTGTAGCCGCGCTGCATCGCTTCTTGGTCATATTTTCCGGTAACTCCGGTCCAATGCCAATGTTTGTGAACCATCTCATAGCCATCGGCTACGCCCCCGCCCGCCGCGATGGCGATGCCTGTGAGTGAGGCTGCGGCAACGCCGCCAGCGATCATGAGGTTTCTGACAGTCTTGAGTGCCATGGTACGTCTTTCCCGTGTCTTGGTCTGGGCTGCGCGTCGCCTATTCGGCGGGCGCTAGCACCGTTTCGGGTTCAGGCTTATCGCCATAATCAAGAATCGACTGCGTAATGGACGCCGGTCGTTCCTCCGGACTTTCAACGAGGCCCAATATCGGCAGGATCACGATGAAATAACCAAAGTAGTAGAGCGTCGCAATTTGGCTGAGGCGATAGAAAGACAAGCCCAAAAAGGCGTTATCATCCGGCGTTTCCGCCCCGCACCAACCGAGAATAAAGCTCATGAAAATAAAGATAAAGAAGAACCAGCGCGCGATAGGGCGGAACCGCATAGAGCGAACCCGCGACGTATCCAGCCAAGGCAGGACGAACAGCACTGCAATCGCGCCGATCATCAATAAAATACCCGCCAGCTTATCCGGGACAGCGCGCAGGATCGCATAGAACGGCAGGAAGTACCATTCCGGCACAATGTGCGGCGGCGTTTTTAACGGATCAGCCTTGATATAGTTATCAGCGTGACCGAGCGCGTCCGGCAGGTAGAACAAGAAGAACGCGAAAATCATCAAGAAGATCGTCACCGCGAACATGTCCTTGACCGTAAAATACGGGTGAAAGGGCAAAGTATCCGTCTTAACTTTATCAGAGACACCAATCGGATTGTTTGATCCGGTGATGTGCAAGGCCCAAATGTGAAGACCCGACAAGGCCGCAATCACAAACGGCAAGAGATAATGAAGCGAGTAGAACCGGTTCAGCGTTGCATTATCAACGGCGTAACCGCCCAAAAGCCACTGCTGCAACCCCTCACCTACAACCGGAACCGCGCCAAAGAAGCCCGTAATCACGGTCGCGCCCCAGAAGGACATTTGACCCCAAGGCAGTGTGTAGCCGAGGAATGCTGTCGCCATCATGACGAGGTAGATCAAACAACCCAAAATCCAGAGAACTTCGCGCGGCGCTTTATAAGAGCCGTAATAGAGCGCCCGGAAGATGTGCATATAGACCGCGAGGAAGAACATTGACGCGCCGACCGCATGGGTCGACCGCATCAACCAGCCATAGGGCACGTCGCGGCGGATGCGCTCCACCGAATCGAAGGCGTGATCGACGTGAGCCACATAATGCATACCCAAAATAATACCGGAGATAATTTGGATCATCAGGCAAAGCATCAAGATGCCACCAAATGTCCACCAATAATTCAAGTTCCGCGGGGTTGGGAACGACATGAAATCGGCGCCCATGCGTACAATTGGCAGGCGCTGGTCCATCCAGCGGGCCGCAGCCCATTTCGGTTCGTAAGTGGAATGTCCGCTCATCGTCTTCTTCTTCTCCTAGTCGGTTAACCGACTTTGATCACTGTATCCGAGACATATTCGTAAGGCGGCACAAGCAAGTTGCGTGGTGCAGGTCCTTTACGGATGCGACCCGATGTATCGTAGTGGCTACCGTGGCACGGGCAGTACCAGCCATCATAATCGCCCGCTTCGCCAACAGGCACACAGCCAAAGTGTGTGCAAACGCCAACTTGGACGAGATATTGCGGCTTCAAAGCGCCGTCAGGTCCCGCAACCAAACGCGAAGCGTCTGTCGCCGGATCCGGCAAGACCGCAAGGTCCACACTATCCGCTTCCGCAATTTCAGCCGCTGTCCGGTGACGCACAAAGACCGGAGCCCCACGCCAGAGCACCTTTAACTGCTGACCTTCGGCCACTTTGCTGACATCAATTTCAATTGAGCCTAGCGCCAGCGTGTCCGCAGCCTTGCCCATTTGAGCAATCAACGGCCACACAATTGACGCTGCACCAAGCGCCCCCGCCGCACCCGCCGCGAGGAAGATGAAATCTCTTTTACTGTCGTCCGCGACGATATCGTCGTGATGGATCAAGCCCGTCTCGGCCATCGCTGCAACCTTCTTATACGTTCCCAGATATGCGCAAAATGAGCCCGAAGGCTCACGCATGTGAAGCGTCTCTAGCGAGATATAAGAAAGAATGCCACCCGAGAATGGCGTCATTCCGACGCAATTTTGACATGGATCACAGTCAGTTGCGAACAGCTTGCAGCTTTTCGTAATATTCGGCCGATTACACGGAATTATTCGGCAGGAGGGCTCGGGGTTTGCGCGTCTTTCCAAGCCGCCAATATCGCCTCACTGCCCTGCCGCGATCCATCATGGCTATAGCCGGGCGGCGCAAAAACATAGCCGATGCGTTGGCGCAAAGTCAGACCGGGCTGAAGCGCATCGCGAAAAATGGCGAACCACTCTGCAAACGCGACCTTGATCGGATTGTAAGTCTCGACATTCTTAACCAAGCCATAGGTCATCACCTCCGCGTCACCTTCTTCGATAAAGGTGCCAAACATCCGATCCCAGATAATGAAGATGCCCGCATAATTCATGTCGAGATGGGTCGGGTGGGTGCTGTGGTGCACGCGGTGATGGCTCGGCGTGTTGAAGATAAATTCAAACCATCGCGGCATTTTCCGGATCGCTTCCGTATGAATCCAATATTGGTAGAGCAAATTGACCGCGCCGACGAAAATGATCAGCAGTGGATGGAAACCGATTAGAATCAGCGGCGAAGACAGCAAAACATAACCGGTGAAATTGCTATTCCACGGCTGCCGTAAGGCGGTCGAAAGATTATAATGCTCACTGCTATGATGAACCACATGGGCGCTCCAGAGCCACCGGATGCGGTGGCTGGCGCGATGTTTCCAGTAATACACGAAGTCTTGCGCCACGAGCGCCAACAGAATGACAGGTAGGCTGACACCCAGGTCGAACAGCCGGAATGGCCAGAAAAACAATAAGATGCCGAGACTAATGAAACCAAACAGCAAATCCGTGACCAAATTGCCAAATCCCATTGTCATAGAGGTGATGGCGTCGCGCCACTCATAACGCCCTTGAGCGCGCCCCCGCCGCACTAAAAACCATTCCAACGCGACAGTGATCACGAAGAACGGGGCCGCCCATGCGAGGACGTCAGGGAATGAGAGTTCAGCTGTCATTGCTGCCATCTCGACACTGTCACAAAAAATTTGTCAATCGGCAGAGGGGACGCATCACAGCTGTGCCCCAAAGGATGGGACATAAGCGTTCCGAGGCGCGGTAGAGGATCGTCCCCCAGTGGAATGAGTTTCGGACGCGAAACCCACGCCCGGTTCATCGCGCACACTGACATCGAGCGCCGCAATATATCGCAACAAACAAATGCGCGGCCTTGACTTTTCCTACACAAAGGTCGGTTATCCCGCACCCAAGGAGAGCTAGAATGAGTTCAAAAGTCCGTATTGCCGTCCTGCCCGTTGCAGGATTCGGAACCCGCGTCCTGCCGGCCACGAAAGTCGTGCCCAAAGAAATGCTACCCATCGTGGACCGCCCGGCGCTACAATATGTGGTCGATGAAGCGCTCGACGCAGGAATCGAACATATCGTCTTTATTACGGGCCGTAACAAAGGCGCGATTGAGGATTATTTTGATGAAGCTTTTGAACTTGAACAGGCGCTCATCAAAAAGAACAAGATCGATCTCGCTGATGAATTAAAACGGATGCGCCCGCGCGAAGGGACGATGAGCTTTATTCGTCAGCAAGCAGCACGAGGCCTTGGCCATGCCGTATGGTGCGCGCGCGACATTGTCGGCGATCAGCCGTTCGCCGTGTTGCTCCCCGACGTGATCGTCAAAGCCGAAAAAGGCTGTCTCAAACAAATGATGGAGGCTTACGCCGATGTCGGCGGCAATATCATCGCCGTCGATGAAGTTCCGGAAGCCGAGGTCAGAAAATATGGTGTCATCGCGCCAAAAGGGCAGATGGATGGTCCGCTGATCGCTATGTCCGGCATGGTCGAAAAACCCGCCATCAAAGACGCACCGTCGCGCTATAAAATCACGGGGCGCTATATCCTCCAGCCGAAAGTCATGGAGCTGCTCGCCACGCAAGAGGCCGGGGCCGGTGGCGAGGTCCAACTGACCGACGCCATGGCGCGTGCGATGGAAGGCGGCTCACCCTTCCATGCATTTGCATATGAGGGGCAGGATTATGATTGCGGATCTAAGCTCGGCTATTTCGAAGCCGTGCTCGCCCATGCGCTCGATCATCCAGAGATTAAAGACGGGGCGCGCGCCTTAGTCAAAGCGGCGCAAGGCTAAGTCCTGCGTTCTGAGGCCATGTCACTGACCCGCTAAATCCGCTAGTAATTCCCCTGCAAAAATCACTTCACTGGGTTCACACAGGTCGGCCCAATCGAGGCGCATTTCAACAAAATCAAGCTTGGGCTCATGCTCCGCTGACGCTTCAAAAACCGCCAGCGAGGGCCATTGCGCATAGGCAAAGAAGACGCCCGCATTATCTTGGTGCAAGTGCGACCCGAGCGCCCCGCATTCACGTTTCAGATAGTCGGTGATACCAGACCAGGTTTTGACGAAGCGCGCATTGGTCTCCGCTGACGGTTGGCTCAATGTGAAACGGTAGACGATACAATACATAAGACAGAGATAAGCACATTCCGGCCTATTTCAACAATATCTGATAGCGGCTTACCCAAAGCGGCAGATCAAATTCGACACGCTTTCCCAAGCGAACGTTAGCGTTGCACGCCCGTCTGTGTGGCCATCGGCGTCATACTGTCACTGGTCATACCGTGGATCATGCCGACCGTTGAGTGAACGGCGGCAAAACTGCCATTTGCGTCAACGGCGACGATACCGCCCTGCCCATCACGCCCCGGACCGGCGGCGTCCATCCCATCGATGACGGCTTGAGTAGCTATGCTCAGTGATTGCGTGCCATAATCCATACGCGCGGCGACAGAGCGCAGCGCCGTATGGCGGATGAAATACTCGCCGTGGCCTGTCGCGGAACCAGCCATCACGCCATTCGCCGCATAGACGCCCGCACCGATGATTGGGCTATCGCCGACACGACCCGGAATTTTGGAGCCATACCCCCCTGTTGACGTCCCAGCCGCCAGATCACCGCAGCGGTCCAATACGGCGGCGCCAACTGTGCCATGTTCTTTAACTTCTTGGCTCTTCATCCGGGTGAAATAGTCTTCCGGCACAATTGTTTCCGCGCCCAAGGCCGTGACCGCGACTTCACCGCGGTCGCCAACCATCATCACGTGGCGCGTATTATCCATGACCAGACGCGCCGCGCTGATCGGATTTTTAATCCTGCGTTGCGACGCCACCGCCCCAGCGTCCAAGGTCCGGCCATCCATGATCGAGGCGTCCGTTTCGACATAGCCGGCGCTATTGGTAATCGCAGCCTTACCCGCATTGAACAGCCCCGAATCCTCCATCGCGACCAACGCCGCTTCGACTATGTCGATGGCGCGCGCGCCGGCGTCCAGTTCCGTGCGCCGCTCAGCCAGCATCGTTTCAATAAAAGCGAGCCGTTCCGGATGGATTTGGCCCGAGGACGTGCCGCCATGGACGATGATAGCAAAGCGGGTGCGCGCATCGCAGTCAGTCTCTTGCGCAAAAGCAGGCGTCGCAGCTGTGGCAAGGAGGAGAGCGGCAAGAAAATATTTGGTCATGAGACCTGACTGACGCGTGTCCGCGAGACCGTCAAGCCGGGAGTGTGCGCAAGGCCGCCTCTACGAAAGCCCGTTCTGCCGCGCCGTCGATCAGATCCAAAGCTGAGATCATATGGGCCCTTGCTTGGGTCATGTTACCAAGGTTGCGATACAACTCGGCTTTGGCCAAGTGCCACCCCACATGACCGGAAAGATCGCTATGATGATCCAAAGTTTCGAGTGCGTTCAATCCAGCTTGAGCCCCGTTTAATCGCGCCAAAACAAGCGCGCGGTCCACCCCGGCAAAAGGCGCGTGGATCATTCCAGCCAAACAATTATGCAACGCCAGTAAGGCTTGATCACAATTTTGCCCGTCCCGGCGCGCCACCATGCGGGTCAATTCAATCTGCGCGCGTATCGCGTAGGGCTGAGGCGTTTGCCCGAGCGCGGCAACAGTCTGCATCGCCACTGCGGCGTGGTGCATCGCGGCGCCCGACCAACGTGAAATCTCTTGGCGATCAAACGGAACGAAACACCCCTCTTCTGATAATCGGGACCGTCGCCGCGCTTCCAGACAATTTAAGAGAGCCAAGAGCGCCCAACTCTCGGCATCGTCCTGCCCCGCGTCGCAAAGAGCCCCCGTTAATTGCAATGCGTCCCGGCCTAGCGCGTCCGCCTCTGGACCGCCTGCGGCATCGCGGTAACCCTGCAAATAAATGACTTCGAGTGCAGATCGGACGGCGGACAGCTCGGCCTCGGGTTCAGGCTGGGCCTCCTGATCGCGCCGCCGTAACTTGCTCCGGGCCCGTGAAAGTCGCTGATAAATTGTCGGCTCGCTGACCAAAAAAGCCCGCGAAATCACCCCGCAATCTAATCCGGCAAGATGGAACAGCATGAGCGCGATCTGCTGGTCCTGTGACAGGTTGGGCGCGGCGCAGAGACGGAATAATGCTAACCGCGCCTCCGGCGAGACCTCAAGCGCATCGTCTTGGGGCTCGGACTGTTGGGACAGAAGCGCCGGCGCGGCCCGCGCCTGGCGAACCTCACGCCGATATTGATCATGCGCCGCATTCAAGGCGACACGGTAGAGCCAGCCAGAGGGGTTCGCGGGAATGGAGGCGGCCCAACTCCGTTGCGCCCGCAAGGCCGCCTCAGACAAAGCCTCCTCGGCTCGGTCAAGGCAGCCCAAACGAGCCGTTAAGGCCGACATAACTGGCACACGGTGAGCGGCCCAAGCCGCCTGTAAAGCGGCTGGAGCGGCGTTACATGTCGGCTTCAGCGCGTCAGGAATCACTCGGCCCATCAATGCACGGCCACACTTCGACACTGCCATCCTTTAGCATGGGCACTTTGGCGGCCCATTCCAGTGCGGCCTCCATATTGTCGACCTCAATAATGTAGAAGCCGCCGAGCTGCTCCTGCATTTCGGTATAAGGACCGTCATGGACAGCGGTCTTCGCGCCTGTTCGACGGACAGTCTTGGCTTGGTCTGGTCCGGCCAGTCCTTCACCGCCCCGGATCACGCCAGCTTTTGCCAACGCCTCACCGTAAGCCATGTGGGCGGCGATGATTTCATTCCAAGCGTGTTCACTGTCGTAGGCGGCATGGTCCTCATAGATTGCGAGCATATATTGCATTTCGGTCTCCTATATCGTCATTTTGAACAGACCAGCATGGCCTGTCTACTTCAAAGACGTTCGGGAGAGACCGATCCTGACAGGACGGACAAGAATTTTAGGCGTTTTCGCTCACTGGCGAAAATCCGTTCGCGAGGGTTACTGCATCTCAGCCAATTTTGCCGCCTGATCTTCGGTGATCAGCGCGTCGATCACATCACCCACCGCGTCGCCCGCGACGATTTTATCGAGATTATACAGCGTCAGATTGATCCGGTGATCCGTGACCCGGCCTTGCGGGTAATTATAGGTGCGGATGCGCTCAGACCGGTCACCGGAGCCGATTTGACCGGAGCGAGCTTCGGACCGTTCAGCGTCCTGTTTGGCCTTCTCCATATCATAAAGCTTCATTTTGAGCAGCCGTTCGGCATTGGCCCGGTTTTGGTGTTGAGATTTGGCATCACAAAAGACAACAGTGCCTGTGGGTTCATGCGTCATGCGAACGGCGGAGTCGGTTTTGTTAACGTGCTGCCCGCCCGCTCCGGACGCCCGCAGCGTATCAACGCGCACATCATTCATCGAAAACCCAATATCGATATCCTCGACTTCTGGCAGCACGGCGACGGTCGCCGCTGACGTATGCACGCGGCCTTGGGTTTCCGTCACGGGCACACGCTGCACGCGGTGAACACCGGACTCAAACTTCATCTGACCATAGACGCCCGCACCCGAAATACTGGCTGAGATTTCCTTATACCCGCCCATATCGGCCTCGGCGGCCGTTTCAATCTCGACCCGCCAGCCTTGGAGGTTGGCGTAGCGTTGATACATGGCAAACAGATCGCCCGCAAAAATAGCCGCTTCGTCCCCGCCCGTCCCGGCGCGAATTTCCAACACGATGGAGGCTTTATCGTCTTTGTCTTTTGGCAGTAGGAGCAAGGACACGTCACGCTCGAGCGCGGGCAGACTATCCTTGAGCGTTTGCAGCTCGTCTTTCGCCATCGCCGCCATTTCAGGATCGTCCATCATGGCCTCAAGATCTTCCATCTCGGCCCGCACGACCATCAATTTGCGCACGCCGTCGGCGACAGGTTTCAGCTCGGCATAGTCTTTGCCCAGCTGCACGATTTCGTCGCTCTCCATCGTCACGCCCATACGGGCTTCAATCTGTTCGAACCGGTCGACGACTTGGCGGAGTTTTTCGTCAGGAATATGCATGGCGCGGCAGGTAGGCGCTCAATACTCTGCCGTCAAACCCACAAACAGTGTCCGAGGTCGTCCGGGGAAATAACGCTCATTGCCAAATGCGAAATCAGCGCGGTCCGCATATTTCGTATCAAAGAGATTATCGACCCGTCCGAACAGGCGCAGCGTGTCTGATAGTTCATAGTCCCCGCGCGCGACGAAAATATCGTGACCGGGGTAAGTTTGCGTGTTCGCTTCACTGGTGAAGTAACGTCCGACATGCCGCCATTCGATCCCGGCGCCAATCCGGTCGAAATTCGCCATCAGCCGCATTGTGCCCAGCGTATTCGGGGCCGTATCGATATCATTGCCGTCGCGGATATTGCTGGCCACGTCGTCAAACGCATAGGTTTGGTCAGACACGGCCCATTCACCCGAGGCCGACAACCAATCGGTGAGCGGCGCGGCAAAGGAAAATTCGACCCCCGTATGCCGCGTTTTGCCATCGACCACATTAAAACCCTCGGCATTGCGGAAGAAGAAATTATCCTTCCACATCGTAAAACCCGTCAGATTAAAGGTGAAATCAGCACGCCCGTATCGCACGCCACCTTCAAGACTATCGAGCGTTTCTACACCCGCCTGCCCCGGCACTTGGTTTTGCACGACGGCGTAAAGGTCCGTCGTCTGTGGCGCGCGGGACCCCCGTGCGGCGCGGGCAAACAGCGTCACGTCGCGGCCCGCATCATAGGTCACGCCCAATTTGGGCGTCAGGGTAAAGAAATCATCGGCCCGGTCAGGTGTTCGAATAAACCGCCCCGAGACGCCCGGCGCGGCCAAGGTGTCATAATCATAGGACGTATATTCACCGCGGGCCCCAACATCGATCCGTAGCCAGTCTAACTCAAAGGATTTTTGTGCGTAACCCGCAAGCACCAAAGCGTCGACTTCATAGTCGAAATGCAGTCCCTGCACGAAGGAAAAACGGGTCGGGTTGTCTTGAAATTCATACAAGAAACCTTCCGTATATTCGCCGTCAACTCCTATGGACCAGTCGTCACCGACCAACGCCGTTTGCAGGCCTAACGACGTGTGGCCGTTTTTCTCGAGCGCTTGGCCCGGTACGAAATGGCGCAAGAAGCGCAGCTCGGCCCGGCGCGCATAAGGCGTCAGGATAAGGCGATTATTTCCAATGTTGCGCGATAATTGAATCTGTGCACGGTAGTTTTTGCCGTCACGAAAGGCTTCGGGGTTAGGGTTGGTGAAACGGACAGTATCGTCGCGGTAAGCATCGGGCCCTTGAATGAAACCCGCAGTTTCCTGATTGAGGTTGTTGAACCCCGCAATCGCGTCGACGTCCCACACGCCGAAATCAGTCTGATAGCGAAGCTCTGCCTTCTGTTGATCAAAGCCAGATGCGTCCCGGAACCCGTCATCATGGGCAAGACTGAGCGAGGCTCGTAAATCATCCGTCAGATCATGGCTTACCGTCAGTCGTCCGTAGCCGCGCGCGCTCCCGATGACAGTGGCACGATTACCGCTCCCCGGCTCTGGCGTTACAACATTGACCAAACCATGCACGGCGTTAGAGCCATATTCCGCTGGGCCGGGGCCTTTAAACACTTCGATCTGTTGCGCGAATTCTGTGCCCGCTTCGAATAGGCCGTTGACGTTGGCGAAGCCGGCCGCCCGCAACGCGACACCGTTTTCCAGATACAGAAAGCTCCCAGCGCCCGCGCCGCCCGTCAGGACGGGCGAACGGATGGCAGTCAGATGCTCTTGCCCAGACCCCCGGTGAATATTCACGCCTGCGACGGCATTGAGCGCTTCGGCCGGATGGACCAATACGCGAGCCGCTTCCGCCGGGATCAGGTCGATAGATTCAGGGCGGTCATCGGCGCGTTCAATGCGGTCCGTGACCGTCACTACATCGCCATTCGCAACAAAGCTCCGGTCCAAAAGTTTTTTCGTATCTTCTGGCGACAGCACCATGACAGCCGTTGCGGCGGTGGAACGCTCAATGCGTAACCCACCAGTATAAATTTCACTGTCCTGAGCAAAGGTCGGGGTCACTAACAGCAGGGTGACGGACAGGCACAAAAAATATTTCATCAGGAAGGCTGGCTCAAAACATCGGCGATCCGACCGACAAAGTCGATCATCTCTTCGGGGCGGAAATCATCAAAGGCCATCGCCGCGAACAAATTGGACGCGCCGTAGAGGATGCGGGCTTCGGCGCGGGCCTTGGCCGGATCAGGTGGATTATCAGGCAAAATCGCGACCATCCGGTCGATCATTCGGCTCTGAAAATCGAGGTAAGCCGGGCGAATATCTGGATCAAACGACACGCCCCATTTTAGCAGCAACTTGGCCGCATTCGGTTGCTCCGCCACCATGTTTTGAAAAACACCTGCCAGCTGCAAAATCCGGTGGCGGCGATTGTCAGCCTGCTTTGGCACGCGTTGGAACATGTCGTCGATGAACACCTCCATCTGCACCAACACAGCCGCAACAAGCGCGTCACGGTTCGGGAAATAATTAAACACGGTCGGCGTAGAGACGCCTGCACGCTTGGCAATGTCGCCATGTCCGGCGCGCTCCAGCCCCATTTCAGCAAAAACGTCGATCGCGGTGTCGAGCAATTGTGCGCGCCGCGCGTCGGGCGAGAGCCGTTTGCGCAGTACCACTGTGTTAGATTTAGCAGAAGCCTCACTCATGTCGCGCGCCTTGCCGATTAGGAAGACAGATTTCAAGCACTGTCCGCTTGTCATGGCGGGTTGCCGCAGCCCGCTCAACCCTATTGACAAAATTATCATTTAAACTAATGACTGATTTATCAACAAGGACGCGTTTCATGACGACATCAGCCCCCGCGCAACCCCGCCCCGCGGCGAAACGCCATCTTTGGCTCATTTCGCTAACCTATCCGACACTGCCCTTACTGGGGTTATGGTTGGCGATCACGCTGGACCAACCCGCTTGGGTTTGGTTGACGACAGCCATCATTTTCATTGTCATGCCAATCCTTGATCACCTCATTGGTGACGATAAAAATGACATTCTCGGCTTGATGGAGGATGAGGCGAACCAGTCAGTCTTCTACCGCTATATGGTCCATGGACTGCTGCCGCTGATCTACCTCACTTGGCTGGTTGGCGCATGGGCGGCCGTGAGTTTTGATTGGCCTTTGTGGGCCTATGTGGGGCTCGGCATTAGTCATGGTTGGGGCCTGACGTTTGCGATCAATAGCGCGCACGAAACCGGTCACAAGCCGGATAAGATCAGCAAATGGGTCGCGCTGCTCATGCTCACCCCGTCGTTTCTGGGTCACTTCCGAGTTGAACATAACACTGGCCATCATAGCGACGTGTCGACGCCGCGCGATCACGCGACCGCACGCTTCGGTGAAAGTTATTGGGCCTTCATCACCCGAGAAATTCCAGGTGCGTGGGAACGCAGCTGGCGCATTGAGAGCAAACGCGCCGCGCGCAAAGGCTATTCGAAATGGTCGCTGAAGAATGAAGTCGTGCAAACGGTTCTACTGCAAATCGCCATCTGGGGTGCCGTCATCGCCATCTTCGGACTTGGTGTTCTCCCCTATCTGCTCATCGCGATGGTGATCTCGGTCACCGCCCTGTCGAGCCAGAACTATCTCGCGCATTACGGTCTACTGCGTGACAAGCGCCCGGACGGAAAATACCTTCCCGCCCGTCCGCAACATAGTTGGAACACAGCAAGCCTTGTGACGAATATCACCAGCTACAATCTCGCGCGGCACAGCGATCACCACGCGCATCCGTCGCGCCATTATCAATATCTACGCAACTTCACCGATGTGCCGACCCTGCCCTATGGTTACGGCGCAATGTATTTGCTCGCCTATGTCCCGCCGCTCTGGCGCCGTGTGATGGATCCCCGTGTGCTCGCGAATGTCGACGGCGATATGAGCAAGGTTCTGACAAAGGAACTGGCAATTGCCGAGGGCGCAACACGCTGATAATTGGCGCAAATGCGTTGGGCAGAACCAAAAGATTATGACGCGCTTGGACAGCTTATGTTCGAGGCAATCCATTCCACTCCCTCACCCTATAGTGAGGCTGAACGCATTGCATGGCGCGCAGAGCCTTACGCGGGGCCTGACTGGCACGCGCGTCTTGCGAACAAACGAGCCTTGATTGCGGAAGAGGACGGAGTGTCCGTCGGATTCCTGACAGTCGAGCCCGGCGGCTATATTGATCTCGGCTATATCTTGCCACAGGCGCGCGGGCGCGGCTGGTTTCGCGAACTATTCGAACGAATTGAGGCCAAAACGCTGGAAATGGGAGAGACCCGCCTGCACACCCACGCCAGCTTGGCGGCCATCGGGCCGTTCACGTCGGTTGGACTTCTCATTACTGAACACGAAGTTATCAGCCAAAACGGACAAATGTTGCGCCGCGCCGCCATGGAAAAGCCGCTAATATAATTAGGTTCGCCTTTCTAAGAATGGGCACACGCATTGACTTCCCGGCAAGACAAGCATAGCCGCCCCTCAAATTGGACCGAGCCCCTGAACGATCAGACGACGCTGATGGTCCCCCGAACTCACGGATTATCATGACGACCTTTTCAGAGCTTAAGCTCGCAGACCCACTCGCGCGCGCCCTTTCCGCCCTCGGCTACGAAGAACCGACTCCCATTCAAGCCGAAGCCATTCCTCACCTGCTCGCAGGACGAGATTTGCTCGGCATTGCCCAAACCGGCACCGGTAAAACGGCGGCGTTTGCTCTGCCGTCTTTGCACCATATTTTCACACAAGATGCTGAGCCGCCCAAGCGCGGTGGTCGCGTCCTTGTGCTTGCCCCAACCCGCGAATTGGTCGGACAGATCCACGATAGCTTCGTCAGCTATGGTCGCAGCATGCAACACCTCTCGGTCGCCAAAATCACGGGCGGTGTCTCCATCGGAAAGCAAATCAAACGACTGGTGCACGGCAATGACGTTATCGTTGCAACACCCGGTCGGTTGATGGATCTACTGGACCGCAAATCAATCACACTCGCGGATATTGAGATTTTGATCCTCGATGAAGCCGACCAAATGATGGACATGGGCTTTATTCACGCGCTCAAAAAGATCGTGCCGTTGCTGCCGAAAGATCGTCAGACGCTGTTCTTCTCAGCGACCCTGCCGCCAAAAATCAAAAATCTGGCCAATCAGTTTCTGACGGACCCGGTAAAAGTCACAGTCAGCCCTGCTAACAGCACAGCCGAACGCGTCACCCAGGCGATCATTTTCGCCACGTCTGGCGAAAAACCTATGTTGCTGGCGGACTCCCTGCTGCAGCCAGAGGTGAAGCGCTCACTCGTCTTTACCCGCACCAAACACGGCGCGGACCGTGTCGTCAAACGTCTAGCGGAAGCTGGCTTGCCGGCGCTCGCGATTCACGGCAATAAAAGCCAAGGCCAACGTCAACGGGCGCTTGATGCGTTTAAAAATAAGACGGTCGACATTCTCGTCGCCACCGACGTCGCGGCGCGCGGGATTGATATTCCGGGCATCACCCATGTCTTTAACTATGAAATCCCGAACGTGCCGGAACAGTATATTCACCGCATCGGCCGGACCGCGCGTGCCAATGCTGAAGGCGCCGCCATTGCGTTTGTAGCCCCGGACGAGAAAAACTACCTTCGCGATATTGAAAAACTATTGGGCGAAAAAATCCCGGTTGAGCCGATGCCTGACAATATGGGCGCGCGGATCAAAGTCATTAAAGCCCGCGACGCGGCTGCGCCTGTTGAGCTCTCCCCTGACACGGCCCGCAAAGGCCGCGGCAAGTCCGGTAAAAAGAAAGATCGCTCCCGCGGTCGCTCCAACAGCCAACCGCGCGATCACGTGTCCAATGATGAGCGCCCCGCGAGAGCCCGTCCAACAGGCGACCGTAAGCCTTATGCTGGCAAGCCCCGTACAAACCGCAATTCCGGCGAAAATTCTGAAACGGCAAACCTTGGCGGATCGGATGATCGTCGTCCATCACGCGCCGACGGCGAAGGCTATCGCGGTCGTAAGAACGCTGGCCCCCGCGCCGGCGGGAGCGGCCGTCCAGAAGGTCAAAATCGTACAGAGGGCAAAAGCTGGTCCGAAAAGCCGCGTTCTGATGGGCAGAGTGCGCGGTCGAGCGAAGGCGGCTCCAGCGAAGGCTTCAAACGCAAACCTTACCGGAAAGACCCTACGAAACGGACGGACACTGCGGGTCGCGGCGACGGACCCAAAGGTCAGTTCTCCAAAGGCCCCGGATCAAAAGGTCCCGGCCAACGATCGGGAGGCCCAAAAGGCGCATCACCGAAAGGCGGGGCCCCGAAGGGTCAGTATACGACGATGAATACGAGCGGCGGCAAGCCCTCTGACACACGTCCAACCCGCGAAGCCCCCAGCCGCAATAGCGGTGGCAGCCGACCGCCAAAGCGTCGCGGTCGATAGACTCAAGATCCGCGCGCTTAGCCTGCTAGCCGGGAGAGGCGCGCGACTTCGGCCTCGAGCCGCTCTTGCCGGCGATCGCTCCAGCGGACGCCCGGCTCGACCCAGCACTGTTGGATTGGGCGAGACCCCGTCTTGGGGCCACCGGATAAGTCGATCCGCGCGATCATGCGTTCCCCTTCTAATACCGGATAGACGTAATAACCCCAGCGCCGTTTGGCTTTCGGGACGAAGATTTCGTTGACATAGTCAAATCCGAACAGAAACGAGAGCCGTTTGCGGTCCCGCACGGCGGGATCGAACGGGTTGAGCACGCGCAGTCGCGACGTCGGAGCGCTAAGAGCCGCAAGCCGCACCTCTATATAAGCCGCTGCAAACGCATGACGGACCATTCCGTCTGCGCCTTCCACCGCCACCTGAACCAAATCGGCTTCGTTCTCCGCTATCCAGTGACGGACTTCCGCCGTCGTGCAAGCCTCCCAAAATCGCTTCATGTCCCCGACAGTGGCAAAGCCTAATCGGTCCAGCGCGCTCCGGCACAGCCAATCAATTTGCACGACAGCGTCCATCTTCGCGTCGCGGAATTCAGCGGGGATGACGCGGTCGGTCAGATCATAATATTTTTGGAACCCCTTGCGGTAAGCGGTCGAAAGCTCCCCGCAATACCACATATAATCCAGCGCCACCTTGGTGGGTGGACGCTCCCACATGCCGCGCGGTTTATCCGGGCGTGCATGCGTAAAGTCGGCGGAACAGAGCGGACCGTCGCGCGCTATCCGGTCCTTTATGACCGCCCGCGCCGCCGCGTCTGGGAGGTTTTTATACCAGCCATGGGAGAGTTTTTCCCGAAATTGAGCAAAGCGCCGGGTCCACATCGGATAGGTTGCCATCGGCAAAAGACAAGCATCATGGCTATAATGCTCGAACGCGCCGCGCGGAGCGCTCCGCGCGTCATCATGCGCAAAACTGTGCAGCGCCGGCTCACGGTAGCTTTGATCCCGGCTCCAGAGGATATGATGATGGGCCCGCGAAACATTGCGAATACTGTCGAGCTGCACATAACCGAGCGCGTCAACAATGTCGGCCAAAGGCGGCGCGCCGAGCGGCGCCTGCGACAACCCTTGCGCGTCCAGCCAAAGCCAGCGCGCCTGTCGGTTCGAAATGCGAAGAGCGGCGCGCATGTCGCTCTTTATTTCGCCTTTGGCGGGCTCTGCTTCGTTTTTCTCGCACTCGGCGTATTGATTTGGGTCTCCAAATCAGAGCCCCCGCGCGGCGGCGCGGAGTAACCCCCCTTAATTTCGATCGGCCCGTCTTGACCGCGAATATTAAGGTCGCGTTGTGGGAACGGGATTTCAATACCTTCGCGGTTAAGCGCTTTGTTGATATCCGTGTGAACCTGATGGCTGACCGGAAAACGTTCCTCGAAGGTGCGCAAGAAAAAGCGAACTTGGAAATCGAGAGAGCTGTCACCGAAGCCAAGGAAGAAAACCTGTGGCGGCGGCGTATCCAATATCCTCGCATTGTCGCGAAGAACCTCAAGCATGACTTCACGCGCGCGGTCCGTCTCAGACCCATAAGCAACGCCGACATGGATAACGACACGGGTGGTTGAATTAGACAAGGTCCAATTGGTCACCTCTTGACTAATCAAATTTTCATTCGGGATCAAAATTTCACGATTGTCGAGATCCCCCAATGTCGTCGCGCGGATTTTGATCCGCGTAACCGTTCCCGAATTTTCCCCAATCGTGACAAAGTCGCCAATCCGGATCGGACGTTCGAATAAGATAATCAAACCCGAGACGAAGTTTGCAATAATTTTCTGCAAACCGAAACCAATACCGACCGACAGGCCTGTGACGATCCAGCGGAGTTGATCCCATTCGAGTCCGACCCGTTGGAACACCAGCACGACACCCGTCGCGACGATGACATATCCGAGAATGGTCACGACCGCATAGCGCGCACCAGCATCCACTCCGAGACGGTTAAGAATAAAAATTTCAAGAAAGCCCGGCAAGTTTCGCGCCGCAATGATCGTAATTGCCGCAATTACGCCGGCCTGCAACAACGTCCAGACCGTGATGCTACGAACAATCTCTTCGCCCGTTTCGGCAAATTCTCCGGTTCCGATTTCACCAATTTGGAACCCATCAAAAATCGACAGGGCCGGCAAAAGTCCCGACCAGATAATCCAGAGGAATGCCACTAAGCCGATGGCAATTAGCGTTCTGAGTAATTGCGAGGACTGGCGGCTCATCGCCGTGACATCGATCGCGTCGGTATCAATGGGCGGGGGTGGCGGCATATCCTCGCCGCGCGCTTCGGCTTCCTGTTGTTCTTTGCGTTTTCGCATGGTCGCTTCGCGGCGTTCGACCGCTTGACGATATTTGATCTGACGTTGCGACACAGTAATAGCGCGCCGAACTGTGCCATAAATGACATAGGTCGAAAGCAAGACCCAGAGGGTCATGAACAAGCGCACGAGAATATCGTCCGCACTTTCATACCAACCAGCCCCAGCCATCACGGCGGCAAACATCGGCAGGCCGACAGCAATAATCGCCATCGGGATACGGTAACGGCTCAGCGCATTCCCATCGGCAATCGCGGAAGCGTAGCTTTTCCGGCTCTGCCAGAGGACAAGCAACGCAAAAGTCGCGAGCGACAAGGCTGTCGTCATGAAAACAGCGAGGGAGAAGCCGCTATAAATATTGTCCCCGCGCATGCCCGACGTCACAGCCAGCAGGAAGGATGTCGAGCCAACAACGGGCAGGAACCAGCGTAAATTCTTCTGAATCGCGAGACGCAACGCCTTGTGCAGTTTGAAGTGCGCCGCAAATAAAGACCGATCCCGATCCCAATAATTCCATGTCACAATGATCAGTGAGAATAGCGAAAGATAAGCAAATCCGTCAGACAAGCCGCCGACTAGAAGGTCCGGATTATTCGAGGCTCCGAATAGAATGGCTAAAAGCCCAAACATGAGGGGCCATGGCAGCGCCATGATGATCCCGGATCCGATCACGGCTGGCGTATGCCAGAGGTTATCCTTCCGCACCCGTCCAACATAATCCGCCCGTTTTAAGATATCTTGCCACAGGCCGGGACGCAGACGGTAGGCGAGCGCAACCCCGAGACCAAACAGTAGCACAATCGGCCAAAGACGCTGTGCCTGGGTGAGCAAACTTTCGACGGCTGTCTGCAAATGCGTTGGCGAGAAAAGCTCCACTGCACCTAAGACGACCTTTTGCGGCCAATCAAAATTAACTGCCGGAACACTGGGCACCCACAAAAGGTTCTCATCGAGAACCGTGCGTAATTCTTGAGTGCGATCTGTGAGTTCATTTTGGGCCGTTTGCAGCTCTGCCACCGCATTGATCCGACCTGTCGCATTGGAGGCGATCTGGCGTAAAAACGCCCGTCTTTGTTCGGCGAGTTGACGCACGGCTTCGGAGGCCGTGTCCGATAAGGGCTCAATCGTTGGGTCTGCGCCGCGCGCTTGTTGCAACAACACGTCTGGATCAATCGCCCCAATCGGCAAATCACGGAGCTGTTCCTGCGCGACGACGCGTTGACGGGTCAAACGGGCCAGTGCGCGTTGCGTATCCCGTAGATCAGCCCGCAATTGCAGCGCAGGTGTTAGCTGATTACCCAACCGGCGTAAGGTCGCGCCCGCTTCGCGGTCAAGCTGTCCTAGGCTGACAAGTTCTGTCGCCGCGGTCAGGTCGTTCTGTACGTTCGCCGTTGTCCCCCGCACGCGAGCCAAACGACGCGACGTTGCAGACTCATCCGTCGCCATCGCGGTCAACATATCCGCCAGCCGCAGGTTCTCAGCCGCCATTTCCGTTACCAGCGGATGGGTATCCGACAGGCTGTCGACAAAATCACGTGTGCGCTGCGCTTGTTGGGCCGCTTCGACGACCTTTCTCTGACCTGTGAGATTTTGCAGTGCGAGCACTTCTTCACCCAGCGCCTCGGCGCGTAGCTCAGCCAGATTGCGGCGGGCCGTAACGATATCTTGCCGCAGGGGCAGGCTTGAAATTTCGGCTTCCAACGCACTAATTTGTCGACGCAATGAAAACTCACGCGCTCGGTACGACTTGCGACGCGATTCTGCGACGGGGTCGAGTTCAGCGCCACTCACCGCGGTCAACTCTGAGCTTACTTCGCCCAACTGCGTAAGGGCCGCATTCAATTCACGCGGAGCCGCGGTTAAGCGCGCACCAATTTCCGTGGTCTGCGTGCGATATCCTTCAAGCTCAGCTTGTAACGCCCGCAATTCACTTTCCTTGGCCAGCAGCGATTGTTCGGTCGCGAACATCGCAACCTCGCCGACCAAGTCCGCCTCGCTGTCCATCGGTTCACGCGCTCTTAACTCAGATTGCAGGGTCTCAACTTCACGTCTCAGATCAATGAGTACGCGTTCGCCTGTCTCGAAACTATTGTTAAACCGTGTCGCAATTTCGCCCTGACGCGCGGCGGCTTCCAAACTATTGACAGCATTGGTAAGGAAGGCCCGCATTTGTTCGCGTTGTTCATCTGTCAGACCGTCCGCAGGTTCATCGCCTTCGTCGGCTGGCACTTCGAGCGCCTCAAGTTCTGCGCTCAACGATTGCGTGGTAAAATCAGGGGGTACCGCCACGGTAGACGCAGCCGGAGCGCTCTGCGCCACCGCGTCCCATGTTAGGCCCAAGCCTAAACTTAACCCCATCAAACAGGCGAATAGACCTAAGAGTTTACCGCGAATTTTTTCTGAACTGCACATAGTTGCTGTTTTCGGTCTTTCGCGGCGATTGTAAAGCGATTGCTCCTCCCATAGAGGCCCCGTCATGGCCCAACCGCCCCTTATATCGATCCAATCCGCCGCTCTGACCTTTGGTGGGACTCCGTTGCTGACGGAGGCCAACCTGTCCGTGTACCCGCGCGACCGGGTTTGCTTAGTTGGGCGCAATGGGTCAGGTAAATCAACCTTGATGAAAATCGCCGCAGGCATGGTCGAACCCGATAGCGGTGACATCGTTCGGCAGCCGAGCGCCAATGCGCGCTATTTGGAACAGAGCCCGGATTTATCGCGCTTTGCGACTGTGCTCGATTATATTGAAGATGGCATGCAAGGCGCAGATGGATTTGCGCGTATTCCTTACTTGCTCGACGCATTGGGCCTGACGGGCGCGGAAGATCCGGCCACCCTATCGGGCGGCGAAAAGCGGCGCGCGGCTCTCATTCGCACCCTCGCACCGGAACCGGATGTGATGTTGCTCGACGAGCCGACAAACCATTTGGACTTGCCCGCGATTGAATGGCTGGAAGACGAGCTGTCGCGTTCACGCTCAGCGATTGTCCTGATCAGTCACGATCGACGTTTTTTGGAAAACCTCTCCAACCGCGTTGTCTGGCTCGACCGTGGACAAACGTTTGAACTGGATAAGAGCTTCGCGCATTTTGAAGATTGGCGCGACGAAATGATTGAGCAGGAAGCGCTTGATCGACATAAGTTAAAGCGCGAAATTCACCGCGAAGAACATTGGGTCACGCACGGCGTCTCCGGACGTCGCAAACGCAACGTCCGCCGTATGAAAGAACTCGGCACACTTAAAAGCACATTTAAAAACGCGAATGGGCCGCAAGGCAATGTGTCGATTACGGTCAGTGAAGCGGACCGATCCGCCAAACGCGTCGTCGAGATGAAAGCCGTGTCTTTCGCGCATGGCGAGCGTCCGATTGTCTCAGAGTTAGACCTGCGCATTATGCGCGGTGACCGCATTGCCGTGCTGGGCCCGAACGGGTCCGGGAAAACGACGCTGCTCAACTTAATGACGGGCAAGCTGGACGCGCAAGAAGGCACAATTCGATTGGGTGAAAATTTAGAGCCGCTTGTGATTGATCAGGCGCGCGCCGGGCTCGACCCCGAAATGAGCCTGCGCGATGCAATGGGCGATGGGAACGAGTCTGTCATCGTCAACGGCAATCCCGTTCACGTTATGCGCTATATGCAGGACTTCCTATTCCGGCCTGAGCAAGCAACAACGCCGTTGCGCGCCCTCTCCGGCGGGGAACGAGCGCGCGTGCAGCTGGCGCAAGGCCTGCGTCTGCCAAGCAACCTTTTGATCCTTGATGAGCCGACAAACGATTTAGACTTGGAAACGCTCGATTTATTGCAAGATATGGTCGCGGATTATCCTGGCACAGTTATCCTTGTCAGCCACGACCGGGATTTCATTGACCGTCTCGCCGCACGCACGCTGGCCTATGAAGGCCCCGCCGACTGGCAGCTTTACCCTGGCGGCTATAGCGATATGGTGACCCAGCGCGGCAAAGGCGTCGAAGCCCGGCAGGATAATTCGAACGCCAAGTCGAAGAAAAAATCTAAGTCTGCGCCGCGCAAAGGCCGGACAGAGAAACTCTCCTTTAATGACACGTTCCGGCTTAAAAACCTGCCTGAGGAGATGAAAGCCATCAACGCGGCAATTGAAGTCCTGAACGCGGAACTCGCGGACCCGGACCTCTACGCGAAAGATTTCGACCGGTTTTGCGCGGCGTCAGACGAGCTCGTCAAAGCGAGCGAAACGCTGGACGCAGCGGAAATGGAATGGCTTGAATTGGACGAAAAGCGCGAGGCGCTAAAAGACTGATTACGGGGCCCGGTCCGCGACGACGCGAATGTCGAGGATCACATCAAGACCCACATAATCTTCCGTATTCCATGGTTCTTGACCGATATTCCACCGGGTCCGATTGACCGGGAAGGTCGCCGTCATCACGGCACGGTCGTTTGTCTCTTCGAGCGTAAATGGAAAAGAAATCGGCTTGGTCTGCCCTTTCATCGCCAATGTGCCATTGGCAATAAAAGCGTCGCCGTCTGCCCGAATTGATTGTGTTTCGAAAATCGCGACGGGAAATTTTTGGGCGTCAAACCAGATATTGCTGGGCGCATTGCTGTTTCGGTCTGTTGAACCGCCCTCAAATGACGCGATCGGCACAGCTACCCAAACCCGAGACCTCTCTAGGTCTTCAGAATCAAAAGAAATTAAGGCGTCAAACTCGGTGAATTCCCCGACGAAGACGACCCCTTCTTGCGTTGCCGCAAATCCGAGGCGGCTTTCATCTTGGGCTACGACATAGTTCGTCTCAAAGACCGGGCGCACCCTCTCAGGCTCAGCAACATCTCCGCCGCAGGCAGAGAAAAGAAGGGCGGAGAGCAGGATGACGAAGCGCATTACCTCTGCTAGCGCGTCTCAACGCTCACGCCAAGGAGACTTGATGACCCATCACCCGAATTCGCCCTTTCTTGTCGGACCTGGACAGAGGTTTACGCTGGCCGACTGCCCGACGATGGTCGATCACTATGAGGATAAAAGCGACGCGAAAGACGCGGCCTTGGATCATGCGAAAGACATAGAGGACCTCGCACACCGCCTTTATGGGCAAGCCAGCCAGAAATTGCTCGTTGTGCTGCAAGGGATGGACACATCGGGCAAGGACGGCACAACCAAGGCCGTGTTTGACCGCACCCCCCCGCTCAATGTCAGCGTGGCCGCGTTTAAAAGCCCGACGAAGAAAGAGTTGGCGCATGACTATCTCTGGCGCGTTCACCAAGCCGTGCCGGCGAAGGGTCAAATCACCGTATTTAACCGCAGTCATTATGAAGATGTTTTGGTTGTCAAAGTGCGCGAATTCGCGCCTGCCGAGGCGGTTGAGCAGCGTTATGCGCAGATCAATGACTTTGAGCGCATGCTGAGCGAGACTGGGACGACGATCCTAAAATGTATGCTCCACATCAGCCACGATGTTCAGGGCGAACGTTTACGCGACCGATTGGAAGAGCCAGATAAACGCTGGAAGTTTAATCCGGGTGATCTGGAAGACAGAAAACTTTGGCCCGACTTTATGAACGCCTATGAGACGATGGTGCAGCGCACGTCCACGTCCCATGCGCCGTGGTATGTGATCCCGTCCGACCATAAACCGACGCGTAATGCGATTATCGCTGGATTAGTCCGGCAAACGCTTGAAGCCATGAACCCAACTTACCCTGACCCAGGGTATCGACCGGACGATTTTCAGATCTAAATCGCTTAATAACCGGCCTGCGCATCAACTTGCAAAGGCGGCGCTTGCCCCGCCGCAATGGCGCGGTACGCGGCGGTGAAGGCCGCGACCGTATCCGCCGTCAAAGTAATGCCTGATACATGTGGCGTGATGGTGATTTTAGCTTGCGTCCACAGCGGGCTACCCTGAGGAAGCGGTTCTTCAGGCACGACATCCAAGACCGCGTGACGCAGCGAACCCGTCGCCAACGCCCCGACCACCGCGTCCATATCCGCCGTCGCCCCGCGTCCAACATTGATGAATAGCGCCCCCTCAAATTTCGATAAAATTTCTGTACCGATAATCCCCTGCGTTTGCGGCGTCAGAGGCAACGCGCCGATGCAGACATCAACCTCTGACAGATCCGGCAAATCGTCCCAGCGGAACTCACGTTCAAAAGGCGCGCGCGCCTGCCCACTCCGGCTTGCCCCCCAGACGCGCAGACCGAGCGCCTGCAAAGTTGTCGCAACGCCACCGCCGATAGCGCCCGTGCCCAGGATTAACGCCGTTCGGTCTGCCGCAATATCGGGCGTGCCCGCCGCCGGGTTCCAGTCCCGGGCCGCCTGCAAGTCCCGACGCAACGCGTGTTTTTGCGTCTCCGCCAAAATGTAAGACAGGACATATTCGCCAATCTGTTGTCCCATGCGACCCACGGTGCGCGTAATAAGGCGCGGGGACATGTTCGCCTCTGCCAATCGGTCTAACACGCTGTTCGCACCCGCGCCTGCAATATGGACCCAGTCAGCATTTGGGTAACGGGCAATCTCTGGTCCCGGTGTAAAAGCGATCAAGGCGTAATGTCCCTTAGGAGGCGCACCCTCTTCCAACACAGTGAGAGACGGCAGCGCATCCCGAAGCAGCGCCGCAATCGCAGGCGCTTTCTGGCCCAGAATAACGACCGTGTCTGGCAGAATATTAGACATTGCATTCGGCATTTAGGCGTCTGTCACAGTAGCCCGCATCTTCTTCTTGTCGATCTTACCGACCGGGGTCAGTGGGATTTCGTCCAAGAAATGAATGTGTTTCGGCACTTTATACGCCGCCATATTCGCGCGGATCCAGTCACGCAGACGGGCCTCGGTCTCAGCGTCTGAGCCTGTGCTACTCGCGCTCCTTTGAACGAACAGATGGACAATATCATTGCCCGGCCGTTTCACATCAGGCGCACCAACAATGGCGGACTCCGCCACGTCTGGGAGCGCTTTGAGCTTATCTTCAATTTCAACAGAGAAAACCTTAAATCCCCCGACCACGAGCATATCTTTCGCCCGGTCGCACAGGAAGACATAGCCGTCTTCGTCCATATAACCGACATCACCGCTATACATATACCGGACGCCGTCGATTTCGCGTAAGGCGCGCGCGGACTCGTCGGGCAAGCCGAGATACCCTTTCATGACCTGCGGACCTGACGTCACAATTTCGCCGGGCTCGCCTTGCGGCATTTCTTTTGTGCCGGTCTCAACATCCATGATGCGGACATCCGTCCCAGGCAAAGGTATGCCGACCGACCCGATTTTATAATGTGAGTAAGGATGAACAATATAGCAGGGCCCGGTTTCAGTCATACCGAACACGTCGGAGAATTTATCCGCGCCGATCACCGCTTGCACGCGATCCAGTGTGGATTTCGTCAAAGGCGCTGCGCCTGATTTAGCCACCCTGAGTCTTGAGAAGTCGATTTTATCAAAATCCGGATGCGCGACCAGCATATCATAAAGCGCCGGAACGGCCCCCAGCAGTGTCGGCGGACGATCGCGCATCTGGGCGACGAAATGGTCGATATCGCGCGGGTTTGGCAGGATCAGCGTCTCGGCCCCCATCGGAATGCCGTAGAGAAATAGGGCCAGCCCCGCGATGTGGAAATATGGAAACGCTGAGGCATAACGCTCGCCATAAAGTTCTGAGGGCGGGTCAAAGGCGGTTGCCATCGGACCATTGAGCATCAGGTTCTTGTGACTAAGCTCCGCCCCTTTGGGTTTGCCCGTCGTGCCGCCCGTATATTGGATCATAAAAATATCGTCGGGCGCCACATCGACTTGCGAGAAGTCTTCCGATTGATCCGCAACAAACGCTTGATAACTGGCTCCCGTCACACCCGGTAGATCGACCGGCGCGATGTCTGGCGCACCGATAAAATCGCCGGCACCGACACTAATGACATGACGCAACCCCTTTGGATTACGCGGCATTGCGGTGAGGGCTGGCGCTAAGTCGGACAGGCTTATGAGCACAGAAATTCCCGCATCATCGATTTGATGAACGAGTTCCGGCGGCGCGAGTAGCGGCGACACGCCCGACCCGCGCGCGCCCAGTTTGGACACAGCGATCAAGCCCACGACATATTGTGGCAAGTTGGCCATGTGAAAGCCGACGGTGTCGCCCCGACCAATGCCGAGTCCGGCTAGCGCATTCGCTAAGCGATTGGCTTCTACATTCAGTTCCGCATAGCTTAGCGTGCGAGAGAAATAGCGAAAGGCGGGTGCGTCCGGGCGATTGGCCGCATGGCGTTCGACATGCGCGCCAAGCGGCAGGCCATCGAATTCGGGCACAGTGACACCTAATTCTTGATGCAATTTCAACCAAGGCCTTTTGCGGTCCGCCATTCACACTCTCCCACTGGGTCCTGAGCCGTTCGCTCATGTTACCCTACGTGTGCCAGCGTCAAAGGCGGACGATCAAGTCGTTTTTGACTATAACCGTCATTGGATGGGGTGATGAGACCGTTGAGACATGAGACGCCTATTCCGCCGCCGCCAGCAATTGCGTATTCCCCCCCGACGCGGTGGTGTCGATACACACATGTTCCTCGCGCACCAACATCAGTGGATCATCCGACACAATAAGCGGCAAAATCGGGCCGTCCCGCTCTGCCAAGGCCACGCGGCACGCGCGCTGATCCGCCTCGGTCCCCCAGTGGATCACCGCTGTGAAACCGTCCAGCGTGCGCAAGTCCTCTGGCGCAATTGACAGAAGCACAGCGCTATTTCCGTAGCTTTGAGTGAGTTCCGCCTGTGCTGCGCGATTGGCCTGTCCCGGCCCCAGACACAGAACCTTGCCTTTGGCATAGACAGACAGACGATTGCTTTCTCCGGTTGGGCCGGGAAGTTCTGTCGTGGACAGAGGGTCTATCCGGGCGGGGGGAGCCGTGTCGATCACAGCCTGTGGGTCATCACTCAGCGCATCCGGGCTCACCGCATTGAGGGCCGCGCGGCGCACATCCTGCTTCGTGAACCGTTCGACATAGTCGGAACCGCCTGCTTTGGGCCCCGTGCCTGAGAGGGCTGAGCCGCCAAAGGGTTGCGCCCCAACGACTGCGCCGATTTGGTTGCGGTTGATGTAAATATTGCCAACGCGCAGTGCGCGTTTTGTGTCTTCGACCCGCCCATCAATCCGCGTGTGCAGACCAAAGGTCAGCGAGTAGTCGCGTTGATTGATCCGGTTGATAATGTCCGGAATATCCTCCGCGTTAAACCGCGTGACATGCAACACGGGTCCAAACACTTCGCGGTTCACAGCCGCGTAACCATCCACTTCGATCAAAGTCGGCGCGACGAACCGCCCTGTTTTGGGGACCTCCAGTTGGAATAGCGGCTCATGCTCGGCAATATAATCGACCAAGCCTTTACGCGCGCGTTCATCAATCACGGGGCCAACATCGGTGGACAAGTCCCAGGGGTCGCCCAAGCGCAATTCCGCCATCGCGTCCTTTAACAACCGAACGAACGGTGTGTAGATATCAGATTGCACAAACAGCACCCGCAGGGCCGAACAGCGTTGACCCGCGCTCTGAAAACTGGACGCCAGCACATCGCGCACAGCCTGTTCCGGGAGGGCCGTACTGTCGACGATCATCGCGTTGATGCCGCCCGTTTCTGCAACCAAAGGCGCGGCGGGATCAAGGTGACGGGCAACATTGCGGTGGATCGCCATCGCAGTCGCCGTCGATCCCGTAAAGACAACGCCGTCAATACGCGGGTCGGATGTCAACGCGGCGCCGACAACGGCGCCTTCCCCCGGCAGCGTTTGCAGGGCCGTGATCGGAACGCCCGCATCATGCAGAATTTGCGTCGCGCGCATCGCGATGAGCGGCGTGCTTTCCGCCGGCTTGGCGATGACCGCATTCCCCGCCGCCAACGGCCCTGCGATTTCTCCGACAAAGATGGCGAGCGGAAAGTTCCACGGCGCAATCGCCGCGACGGTGCCGAGCGGCGCATCCGCATCGCTCGCGAACGTCGCATAATAGCGCAAAAAGTCCACGGCTTCACGAAGCTCTGCAATAGCGTCTTCAGCCGTTTTTCCAGCCTCGCGCGCCAGCAAGGCGAGCAGTTCGGGACCGGCCGCTTCAATATCCGCAGCCGCTTTCGTCAGCACTGCCGCCCGCGTCGCTGCGTCTACGGACCACGGCTGCGCGCCAGCAATGGCCGCGTCTGTGTCGGCTTTCGTCGCAAAGTTTACAAAACCGACGACATCGTTGGGTCGCGCGGGGTTTGTAATCGGAACGCCTTCGCCAAAACTCCAGACCGTGTCGCGAAACCGGGCCCGATCTGTCAGCAGCCTCTTCGCGGTCAACGGATCGCGCAAATCATAGCCGGAACTATTGATGTGCGGCTCTGTCGTGTCTTTCGGGCGCGGCAACATCGTGTCGCGAATATCCTCAAACGGATCAGTAATGATTTCATCTATACTGACGGCCGTGTCTGTGACCTTAGAGACGAACGAACTATTCGCGCCATTTTCCAACAAACGACGCACGAGATAGGCGAGCAGATCTTCATGTTCCCCGACAGGCGCATAAATCCGTACGGGACGATCCAATTTTTCGCGCAAATAAGCATGTAACGCATCGCCCATACCGTGCAGACGCTGGAATTCGTAACCCGATTGATCTTCGCCTGCCAGCTCGAGCACAGCCGCCACCGTGTGGGCATTATGCGTGGCAAATTGCGGATAGAGCGCCGGGCGATTGGCGAGAAGTTTCTCCGCGCACAGGATATAATTCCGATCCGTGTCCGATTTGGTTTCATAGACAGGGTAGCGGTCGAGCCCCATCACTTGGGCGCGTTTAATCTCCGTGTCCCAATAAGCCCCTTTCACAAGACGCACCATGAGGCGACGATCGGTATCTTGAGCCAAAGCCGCGACCCAATCAATCACAGCCGGACTGCGCGTGCCAAAGGCCTGCACAACAAGGCCGAGGCCGTCCCAACCGTCCAGTTCCGGATCGCGCGCCAACGCCTCAACAATATCGAGGTTTAGCTCCAGCCGTTCGCTTTCTTCGGCGTCGATATTAAAACCCATGCGGGCCTCTGCAGCCAGCTTGGCCAGCGCCGTCACGCGCGGCAGTAACTCCGCCATCACGCGATCGCGTTGAAATTCATCATAGCGCGGATGCAGGGCCGATAATTTGACAGAGATGCCCGGATTATCAGCAACATCAGCACTGTTGCAGCGCGCGGCCAAGGCTCGGATGGCCGCTTCGTAATCGCCATAATACTCCACAGCATCAGGCGTTGTCATCGCCGCTTCGCCAAGCATGTCATAACTATACCGGTATTTCCCTGACGACCGCTTGAGCGCGCCGGCAATGGTTTCGCCCAGCACAAATTGGCGACCCATGATCTTCATCGCTTCGCGCACGGCGCGGCGTATAACGGGTTCGCCGAGACGTTTGACCATGCCGCCAAGCGTTTTGTGAACCGGTGTTTTCGAATCCAGCACACGCCCCGTAATCATCAAGGCCCACGTCGAGCTATTGATCAGCGGACTTGCGCTTTTGCCAAGGTGAAGCCCCCATTTGGACGGGGCGATTTTATCTTCAATCAAATCATCCATCGTCTCCGCATCCGGCACACGGAGCAGCGCTTCGGCCAAACACATCAGGGCCACACCCTCATCCGTCGAGAGACCATATTCCGCCAGCATCAACTCCATCAGGCCCGGTTTAGAATCCTGGCGCAAATGGCGAACGAGAGTTCGCGCGCGGTCCTGAATGGCGCCCCGCAACGCGGGCTCGGTCAACCGGGAATTATCCGGCAAATGAGCCTTAGTCTGAAAAGCTTGCTGGCGAATGGCGACACGGTGTGAGTTCATAATTTCTCTCTAATCCTACCCATGACGCCGTGTCGCGCATTGATATTGCCGCTGCAAGAAAAGTCCTTGCTTTGATTACCGTTCAAACCGCTGCTACAGACGGGATATGCCCGAAAACCACACCCTCATTATCGGCGCCTCACATGCCGGGGCGCAAGCCGCCGTTAGTTTGCGCCAAGCCGGCTATGATGGTCGCATCACCTTGTTAGGCGAAGAAACGGTTCCGCCCTATCACCGCCCGCCTTTATCCAAAGATTATCTATCCGGCGAGCGCAATGAGGCGGACATCCTTTTGCGCCCAGAAGAGAGTTATGCAGCCGCGCATATCGAACTCCGACTTGGGCTCCGCGCCGGCGCCATCGACCGAACGGCCAAGACCGTTCAAACCACACAGGGCGATCATATTGCCTATAACCATCTGGTGCTAGCGACGGGCGCGCGCATACGCCACTTGCGAGTTCCGGGTGCGGATTTGCCCCACGTCCTTTATCTCCGCGATACGAAAGACGTCGATGCCATCCGTGTGCGGATTGAGCCGGGCAAACGCGCTGTGATTATCGGCGGCGGTTATATTGGTCTAGAAACGACCGCCAGTCTCCGCAAACGCGGCATGGCAGTCACGCTTCTCGAAGCCCAGCCCCGTATTTTGCAACGGGTGACCTCGGAACAAATGAGCGATTTTTATCGTCGTGTACATACGGAAGAAGGCGTCGAAATTATCGAGGACTGTCTGGCTACTCAGATCACGCAGGATAATGATGGCCTACGGGTTCACACATCCTGCGGCCAAGAACTTGAAGCGCATCTGGTGGTGATTGGAATTGGTGTTATTCCGAACACAGAGCTGGCGGAATTTTCAGGATTAGACATTGGCGACGGGATTGAGGTCAATGGCTTTTGCCAAACATCAGATCCGGATATTTACGCCATCGGCGATGTGAGCCATCATTATAATCCGCTTTACGAACGGCATGTGCGGCTCGAATCCGTCCCGAATGCGACAGAACAAGCCAAGGTCGTCGCGGCACATATTGTGGGGAAACCCAAACCTTATAATGCGCTACCTTGGTTTTGGTCGGATCAATTCGATCTCAAGCTTCAGATCGCAGGGTTATCAGACGGCTATGATAATATCGTTGTCCGCGGTGATCCCGATGGATCTCACAGCTTTGCGGTCTATTACTTTAAAGGCGACCGCCTGCTGGCTGTTGATGCCGTTAATGCGCCGCGTGATTTTATGACCGCCCGCATGGTGCTGTCGAAAGGCCGGACGCTGGACAAATCCAAGCTGCAGGGGACGGATGCAGACTTGAAAGCCGCGATGCTCTGAACATGAATTTCACCGTTCATACACCGTTTTGATCAGCGAAAGAGGATGGCTTTAGCCCGCAAGACCATCGCTGGACGTGAGGTTCATCATGAGCCAAGCGTTCAGGGACAAAGCTTTGGGAAGCTAAGCTGTCCCAACGGGAGTCTTTTCTTCATCTGGCTGGCGCAGCGTCTTATAAGCTTCCATCGCCTGCATAGCGCGATCCTCATGATCAGGTTTTTCCTTGCCGAGACTCCCAGCTACATCTTTTGTTCGGTCCAATCGTTCAAAAACGGGACGTTTGTCAGATAGAACCTGCTCTTGCGGCGCCTCACTCAAGACGTCGTCGAATGCGCTTGGGGTGTGAGGTGTCTCAGCTCGCCTATCCAACCCCTCACGCCTCTCTGGTGGCGTATCGATTGATTGCGCGACCGAAATGGGCAAGTTATCCGCACGGGTTCGGCGCGTTTTGGTGATTGAAACGAGCGTCGGCGTATTTGTTATTTTACGTATCGAAGCCATTATCATAGCTCCTTTCTGCGACGACAGGTCCTTTCAACCTGACACGGCTTAATCGCGCATGGACGTTTACAGAGAATGAAAATATATCATTAATGGCGGAATAAACATATCCGTCCCGGGCAGGCGGGCTTTGGTCAAGTCCGAGGTCAGCGCAAGGCGCTCCGAGTATAGAAATTGGATAATGATGAAATCTTTCGCAAACCTTTCTAGCATGGTTATTTTGTCAGCTTTTCTTGCCGGATGCGCGACACCGTCCGTGCAAACCCCCGCCGCTTCCACGGATCCAGCCACGCGGTTGGCCACTATGATGAGTGGTCGTTATCAGAATGCGAACATGGCAAACCCCTTGCACGACCACCGTATTCGGATCGATCCAATGGGGTCTGGGCAATGGGTTTATTATCAAGTCAATGAAGGGGCGGACTTAGACCAAATATATCGACAGCGTGTCTTGGTCTTGCGGTCACGGAGCGATGGCCGGGTCGTTCAGAGCGCTTATGCTCTTACTGCGCCCGGTCGCTATCAGGGGATGGGGGACAGCCTGTCGACGCTCACACTGGATCAATTAAAGCCTGAAATGGATAAAGGTTGCGACATGATTTGGATCGAAATGCCGGAGAGGTGGCTTGGTCAAGTCGATCCGAACCGCTGCATGATAATTGCGCCAACCCAGCAAGCTGAGCTCCGACGCGGCGTACGTACAGACCTGAATAGTACACGGTTGCGAATAGCGGAAACGGGCTATGATCTGGACGGCAACCGCTTATGGGGAAGTGAGGACGGCGAATGGACGGTGTTACATCGCATCCCATAACGGAAACCATACGGTCACAAAATGTTTGCAGCCTTACATGGGTGCAAACGCTAAGACGCAACCTATCAATTTGATGCCTTTTTACGAGCTCCGCTATGATCGCCACAACCAACCCCGCCACCGGCACCGTCGAAAAAACCTTTACCGCCCACACGGATGCTGAAGTTGATTTGGCCATCGCCAAAGCCGTGGTGGCGTTTGAGCAGTTGAAAGAGACGACGGTCGCGCAGCGCGCGGCGTGGATGCACAAAGCGGCAGATCTCCTTGACGCTGACGCGCCCCACTTCGGACGGCTGATGACGATGGAAATGGGCAAGCCACTGGATCAGGCAATCGGTGAAGCCAAGAAATGCGCAACGGCGTGCCGTTATTATGCGGATCATACGGCCGAGATCATGGCGGATGAAATCGTTGAAACCGGGCGAACCAAAAGCTTTCGCCGTGTCTTGCCGCTGGGTCCCGTTCTGGCCGTGATGCCGTGGAACTATCCGTTTTGGCAAGTCGTGCGCTTTGCGGCCCCGGCTTTGATGGCCGGGAACACGGGCCTTTTGAAACACGCGTCGAATGTGCCGCAATGCGCGCTAGCCTTGGAAGCGCTATTCACCCGCGCGGGCTTTCCCGAAGGCTGCTTTCAAACGCTGCTGATCAGCGGCAGCAAAGTCGAACGGATCCTGCGCGACCCGCGCGTAGTCGCCGCCACCTTAACAGGCAGCGAACCCGCTGGGGCGTCCGTTGCCAGTATTTGCGGCGAGGAGATCAAACCAACCTTGCTCGAACTGGGCGGATCAGACGCCTTTATCATCATGCCAAGCGCGGATTTGGACGAAGCGGTTCAGGTCGGTGTCGACGCGCGTACAAAGAATAACGGCCAGAGCTGTATCGCCGCCAAACGGTTCATCATTCACGCCGATATCTATGAAGATGTCCGGGACCGCTTGACCGCCGCTTTTGAGGCTCTGACCATTGGCGACCCAATGCAAGACGGCACGGATATTGGACCGCTCGTCAATGACGCCGCCGTCGAGGAGCTCACGTCTCAAGTGCAAAATGCTCTGTCCCAAGGCGCGCGCCGCGTAACCGGGGCCGAAGCCATTGATAAGCCCGGGAGCTGGTTCAAACCCGGTATCATCGAGGATATCACACCAAACATGGACGCCTACGCGCAAGAAATGTTCGGTCCGGTCGCGATGCTGTTCAAGGTCGATAGCTTGGACGCCGCCATCGCGCTCGCCAATGATTCCACTTTTGGACTTGGCTCTGCCATCTTTACGCAAGACAACGCCGAAATGGAGCAAGCCTTTACTCAGATTGAGGCAGGCTCAACCTTTGTGAACGCCATGACGGCGTCTGATCCGCGCCTGCCCTTTGGCGGCATTAAGCGGAGTGGTTATGGCCGCGAATTAGCGCGCGAAGGCTTGCTCACCTTCTGCAATGTAAAAACCTGCGTCGTGGCGTAAAGGGGCGCAAACACGCCCCTTTAAATCATTTAGACACTATCCAACACACGAGCGTCTTCGCCTTTGTAGGATTGGATATCTTGATAGGCTTCAACCGCTTCTGTCAGAACCGTGCGAGGTTCAACAGTCTGGGTGCCTTCACTGCTTTTCAAAAGGTCCGTCAGGCTGACATTACCAAAAAGCTGATCCGTATAGTTATCAGATGACGATAATTTTCGACTCTCAACACTAGCAATCGCCGCGTCGCGCAAACTCGCTTCGCTTTGAGACGCTGTTTCACCTGTTGCGGTAACGGACAGCTCCGACACGGCATTTGACAGGACAATCGCTTCCGTGCCCTGCGGCGTCGAGGACGCGACAGCGGGTGCTGTGGCAGGAGGCGGCGGTTCTGACGCAGACGATGAATTGTCAGGCGATTTATTATTAGAAGATGCTTCGTTTTGGGTCGTTGATGAAGATGGCGCCGTCTCTTGCGGTGGCTCAGTTTGCGAGGGACTCCCAGATGTTCCTTGTGTTTCGGAGCCGCTCTGCGCGGACTCGTCCACGGAGGAGGGGTCGTCCTTCGTCGTTTGCGAAGAATTGGGTGGCGGCGACGAGGGTGGCGGGGCCACAATTGATGAGATAAGCATGAGATCCTTCCGTTAAATGGAAGCGTCGCCGTGGGCGTATCCGCCTAAATCGATGATAAGAACGAGCGTTAACAAACCCTTCCAAATCCTTAAAGTGGGAGAAGGCTTAACAACCCCCTAATTTAGCTTCCCCTTTGCTCGCTTCGGATCGAGCATGTCTGGCAGGGGCAGCGCGGCAATTCCTTCCTCTGCCATGGCTTTGGCTTGTTTCGGCGTGGCTTTCCCATAGATGCCGCGCGAGGGTTTTTCGCCAAGATGCATGGCGCGGGCTTCGTCGGTGAAACGATCGCCAACGTCATCGCAATTCTTCGCGATTTCAGTCCGGATCGCGGCGACCATCTCTGCAGATTGAGTGGAGACGGATTTATCAGACCGTCGCACAGCGGGAGCCATGATCGCTTTGTCGACCTGTTTGGACCCGCATTCGGGACAGGCTAATAGTCCGGCGTCCGCTTGCACGTCATAATCAGCGGATGATCCGAACCAGCCTTCAAAGCCGTGATCACGCGCGCATCGAAGGGTGTATTTAATCATCGCGTTAGCGCTGCCGCCACGCAGGAATACGCGCGCGCGCGTCAGTAACTTGTTTGCGGTCAATCGTAACTTCGAGCAGACCCGGCGCATCATGATCCAACACCCCGGCGACCTCGCCCCACGGCGTAATGGCCATGGTGCGGCCCCATGTCCGGCGACCATCCGCGTGATGACCGCCTTGTGCCGGCGCCAAAACCCACGCGCCACTCTCAATCGCACGAGCTCGCAACAACGTCTCCCAATGCGCTTTTCCCGTCGCGCGCGTGAAGGCCGACGGCGCGGTAATGATGTCGACGCCCTCTCGCGCGTAACGGGCATAGAGCGCCGGAAAGCGCAGGTCGTAGCAAATTGAGAGGCCGAGGCTTAAAGTCTCGACCTGCCCAATTGTTGGTGTTTCGCCTGCGATGTAGCTGTCGCTTTCGCGGTAGCTTTCCCCGCCGGGCAACGCCGCTTCAAACAAATTGATTTTATCATAGCGCGCCGTGACGCGCCCATCCGGGTCGATCAAAACGGAGCGATTGGCAATCTTGCCATTACCCCGCAACACGGCGGCCGACCCGAGCAAAAAATGAATGCCGCGCCGTTTCGCCAACTCACGATAAGGCGCAATTGTCTCAGCCTCAGGCCTAACAGCGGCCATCAACCCCGCCGCGTTTTTTTCCAGAAAAGGCGTCATCTCAGGGGTCAGAATGAAGTCCGCATCAGTCTGGCGCACCATGGCCGCGACCGCGTCGAAATTCGCCGCCGGGTCGGTCCCGGAGGTGAGTTGGAGGAGCGCCGTTTTCACGCTTTAGGCCGCCAAAAGAGCGTCCAGCTTCCCGGTCCGCTCCAGCGCAGCCAAATCATCAGATCCGCCAATATGTTTGTCATTGATGAAGACTTGCGGAAATGTGTTCCGGCCATTCGACCGCTGGTTCATTTCTGCGCGTTTCGCTTTATCATTCGCCGCAGGGATATCGATAATTTTGACGCCCTTACGTTCCAACAGCGCTGTCGCGCGAATGCAGAAGGGGCAGAACATTTTGCTATACATTTCGACTTTAGCAGCCATGGACGAATTCCTTTTCAATCAATTGTCCGCCTGAATTTAAGGGGCCGCAAGCGGCTTTACAACGCGGGCAAGACAGATCGCATCAACTCGGGCTGCCCCTGCCCGTTTCAAGGTTCGGGCACATGCCTCCAGCGTCGCGCCCGTTGTCATCACATCATCAATTAAAACAAGGCGTTGACCTTTAATTCGGTCGGGATGCGGTACGATAAATGCGCCTTGCACATTGCGGTGACGCCCCTTGGCCGAGAGCCCGCCTTGGCTGGGCGTGCGTTTCGCCCGCAATAATTCATGCGCCTCCATCGGCACGCCACAGCGTTTTGATAGGGCTCGCGCCAAAAGCGCCGACTGATTGAACCGCCGTTTGATCAATCGCGTGCGGTGCAAGGGCACAGGTATAAGGAGGTCCGCATGGGCGAGCGCTGTGCGCCCGGCCCGGTGCATTTGCGCGGCAAAGCTGTTGAGACGGTCCGTATGGCCGCCATGTTTAAACGCGAGAACCAGTTTTCGCGACACGTCGTCATATTGCAGCGCCGCGCGGGCCGTCGCGTAGGCCGGACGCCGCGCCAGACAGCGGGCGCATTGCAGATCAAAGGCGCTAATGCCGCTGACTTGATGATCAAAAGGATAGCCACATGACGCACAACACGGATCATCAAGAAATGTTAGCGTCTCAAAAATATCCGTGTCATCTGTCGGCGGCAGCACCGTATTGACGACCAAACGTCCCATCTCCACTAAGCGTGATTGCAACCCCGACACGAGACGACTATCGCCTGCCCATGCCCGCCCCGCAAGTAACCCTGTTTAATGAAACCGCGCAAATGTTGCGGATCGCCCGGGCGCGCCAGCGCCAGTCCCGTAGCACACCGTTCCTGATCGACCGTGTCGTTGACGACCTGTGCGAGCGCTTGCTCGACATAAAACGTCCGTTTGCGCGGGCCTGCCTGATTGGGCCATTCGATTGGCGCGAGGACATTATGGCGGCTTTGCCCGATAAGGCGAAGATCGCGGCGTTTGATTGGGCGGAGCAGCCCGAGGGCGATGGCTATGACCTCGTCATCAGCCTCTTGCATTTACAGTCGATCAATACGGTCGGCGGTTGGATGCAGGGCGTCCGCGCGATGCTGGTCCCAGACGGTTTGTTCATCGCGAGCCTCATTGGCGGTGTCAGTTTGAATGAGCTGCGCCATGCCCTCTATGCGATTGATACAGACCGGGCCGGATCACCGACTCCGCGCATTCATCCGATGATCGAAGTGCGGGCCGCCGCCCAACTCCTTGGCCACATTGGTCTGGCTTTGCCGGTGACAGATAGCGACCGGTTTACGGTGCATTACCGCAAGGTCGAAACACTGGCGGCGGATTTGCGGGATTTGGGCCTGACCAACAGCTTACGCGACCGGAACACGCGCCCGACGCCCACATTGATTCAAGATATTGAGGCTCAACTGAGGCCCGCTCCCGGCGAACCAATGCCGCTATCGTGGGAAATTGTTTGGATGACAGGGTGGGCGCCGCATGAAAGCCAGCAAAAACCACTCAAACCCGGATCGGCCAAAGTTGGTCTCAATGACGCCTTAAAAGTGATTCGCGGAAACAGCGATTAGCGATCAAACATGCGTTGTGATCAGACCCTTTTCCGTCAAAATATGATCGAGCGGCACGTCCGTAGGTTCCGTCGGTAAGACCACCACGCTCTGGCCCGCATACGCTACGCCGACCGTTCGCAGGGACGGGTTATCTGACATTAACGCCGCCAAGGTCGCGTCATAATACCCGCCGCCATAACCGAGGCGGTCCCCTTGTTTCGTGAACGCCAATAAGGGGACCATCACCACATCCGGCACAGACGGGCCGCGACCATCACCCAACTCTCCAACGGGATGGAACGTGCCGAACGGTCCCGCCTCCATCGCACAGCCCGGCGTCCATTGACGAAACGAGAGTTTCAGTCGGTCGCGCGGCGTGACAGGCAGCATAATCTTGTGCGTCTTTGAAAGCTTTTCTAACAAAGGCCTTACATCCGCTTCGTCATTGATCGGCCAATATCCGGCGATGACTGCGGACGCTTCCATACCGGGCCAGTGACGCACGAAGTCATTGGGATTGGCGGTGAGGGTGGCGCGCTTGATGCGCGCCCGGTCCCGGGCCTGTTGTTTGCGCGTGGCGATGCTCATGGCATGATCCTCATATCTCTCATGACAGCGCCATCCCATTGCCGATGCCGAACAAACCCCGAATGACAAACCCGGTTTGGCCGCTAAAGTCTGTACCCATCATAGGTCCTTTAATCAGTGGAAAGACATCTATGGGCCAGCCGCCGCAATTGCCAGATGAATTGAAACCGCATGTCGATCTGTGCGCCTTGGCCGATTGGATGGACATGCAGGGTTTAGGCGCAGGTGAATTCACGGCCGCCGTCCCGCTGACCGGCGGAACACAGAATATCTTGATCCGTCTGACAAGGGACGGTCGCGACTATATCTTCCGGCGCCCACCGCCCAGTCCCCGCAAAGAAAGCCACGACGTCATGCGGCGTGAGGCGCGGGTGTTGGGCGCGTTGCGCGGAAGCGACGTCCCGCATCCGGACCTCATTGCCAGTGAGCCAGATGAAAATCGTCTCGGCTATGCG
This sequence comes from Litorimonas sp., assembly GCA_051251645.1. Taxonomy (GTDB): domain Bacteria; phylum Pseudomonadota; class Alphaproteobacteria; order Caulobacterales; family Maricaulaceae; genus Litorimonas. The sequence goes on from JBPOEY010000002.1 coordinate 229,605, forward strand.
TTTCTTCTCATGGAACCGATCAACGGGTTTAATCCGAGCGAAGGCCTGCCCGCGCTGCATGCGTCTGATCCGAAAGTCCGCACCCGCATGGGCCTATCCTATGTCGAGGGGTTAGCGGAACTGGCAGAAGTCAACGCCGACCTCCCAAATTTTGGCAAGCCCGATGGCTTTCTCGACCGCCAAGTCGCCCGCTGGCAAGCGCAGCTCGACAGCTATTCCCGCGTGGACGCGTGGCCCGGATTGTATTGCGGCGTGGCCATTGTCGCTGATTGGCTAGCGCGCAACCGACCGACGGATTACCGCCCCGGGCTCATTCACGGCGATTGCCATCTCGGCAATACGATGTTCGCGTCCGATAGCGGCGAGCTGGCGGCGCTGATCGATTGGGAGCTGGCGACAATGGGCGACCCCCGGCTGGATCTCGGCTGGGTTATGGCGACGTGGCCCGACCCCTTCGGTCGCGACACAGTCGGAATGGAGATTACCCCGTGGGAGGGCTTTCCCGACATTGACACATTGATCGCCCATTATGGCGAGCGGACGACCCGATCACTCGATAGCGCCGCGTGGTTCGGGGTCCTCGCCTGTTACAAGCTCGGCATCTTACTCGAAGGCACTTATGCGCGCAGCCTCGCCGGACGAGCCCCGAAGGCCGTCGGTGAACGATTACACGCGGCAACGCTGGCTTTGTTTGATCGCGCCGCGCGGATGATGATAGGGTAGATTGTTTCCAAACGGTGTAACCGTTCGGCTTTCGCTATTTTCGATTCACAGGATCGAAATTGAAACGCTCCAAGCATCACACCCCCGATAAGCACTCGCTGCCATCTTGCCGCTCCGACCACGTTCCGCCACAATAGCGCTATGAGCAAACCCCTTTCAGGCTACCGGATCATTGAACTCGCGGGGATTGGACCCGGTCCTTATGCGGGGATGTTACTCTCCGATATGGGCGCGGAGGTGATCCTCATAAATCGTCCGGGTTTTGCGATCCCAACTGTGCATGATCGCGGCAAGACGTCGATCACGATTGATCTTCGCAAAGCAGAAGGCGCGCAAATGCTCCTGGATTTGGTTGCGACGTCCGATGGGATCATCGAAGGGTTACGCCCCGGTGTGGTTGAGCGCCTGGGCATCGGGCCAGAGACGTGTCACGCGATCAATCCCAAACTCGTCTATGGCCGGATGACGGGTTGGGGACAAACCGGACCGTGGGCCAAGACCGCAGGCCATGACCTCAACTATATTTCGATCACAGGCGCGCTCGGCGCGATGGGCAAAAAGGGCGAGCCGCCGACACCGCCACTCAACCTCATCGGCGATTATGGCGGCGGGACGATGTTCCTCGTCATGGGGATGCTCGCCGCGCTGCTGCAAGCGGAACGCACTGGTCAAGGCGAGGTCGTTGACGCGGCGATGATCGACGGCGTCAATAGTATGATGAGTATGTTTCATTCGCTGGCCGGGATCGGTCAATGGACACCGGAACGCGAAGCCAATCTGCTCGACGGCGGCATGCCATTTTACCGCTGCTACGAAACATCGGATGGCAAATATATGGCGGTCGGCTGTATCGAGCCGCAATTCTTCGCAGAATTCCTACGCCTCATCGCGGTCGACCCAGAAGACTTCGGCGGACAGATGGATAAGCGCGAACACGCAGGGCAGCACACCAAGCTAGAGACGATTTTCAAAACCAAAACGCGTGACGATTGGGCCGCGATTTTCGACGGCACAGACGCCTGCACCTCGCCCGTTCTGGACTATATTGAAGCCGCGGATCATCCCCAAAACCGCGCGCGCGGTGGGCTGACCAAGCATGGCCCGTTTATACATCCCCGCCCCGCCCCGGTCTTTGGCGCAGACTATGATATGGCCGATCCCGTTTTGCCCGCCATCAATGGCGCCCGCGCAGATATCACCGCCATGCTCGGCTATGACGACACGAAAGTCGCGGCGCTCATCGCCGCTAAAATTCTCACGGAGTAAACCATGTCCGATCTTGTCCATTACGAAACCGACGGCCACGTCGCCATTATCACGCTGAACCGCCCCGAAGCGATGAATGCGATGAACAAAGCGCTGCGCGGCGAAATGCTCGCCGCGCAAGCCAAGGCGGAAGCTGACGATAACGTCCGTATCGTTGTTCTGACTGGATCGGGCCGCGCCTTTTCCTCCGGAACCGATCTCAAAGAAGGTCTGGGCGGTACGTCAACCCACGGGATTTTTGATAATTCGATCCGGGATTATAAACCGCTCGTGGACGGCGTTGCCAAGTCCGATAAGATTTATATCGCGGCGATCAACGGCTTTGTTGGCGGCGTCGCGCTGGGCCTCGCGCTCGGCTCTGACCTCGCCGTGATGGCGGATGACGCGACCGTCTTCTCGCCCTTCATCGGCATTGGCCTTGTCCCGGATGGCGGCGCGAGCTGGTTCTATCTGCATCACCTCGGCTACAAACGGGCCTTTGCCGCCATGGCGGAAGGCACACGGCTGGACGCGCAAACCTGCCTTGATATGGGCATGGTCAATAAGGTCGTTCCGGCGGCTGACCTTCGCACCGAAGCCGTGACGTGGGCGCATAGCCTGGCCGAGAAAGCGCCGCTGTCGTTGCGTTATCTGAAAAAAATCATGCGCGAAGCTGCAACGTCGAGCCAAGAACAAACCGCCCGGTTGGAATCAGAATATCAAATGATGGTCGCGAATTCAGAAGACTCGAAAGAAGGCATCATGGCCTTTGTAGAAAAACGGAAGCCCGATTTTAAAGGCCGGTAATGACCGACCTCACCGCCGCCCTCTCTGCCGCCCTCAAGGCGACGATTACGAACCTCCACCGCCTCACGGCAGGCGCATCCATGGAAAGCTGGGCGTTTGAGGCGGACGGAGCACCACTGATTCTGCGCCGTGCACCGAGCGGGGCGCAGAGCAATACAGGCATTGGCGGCATCGCGCTTGCGACCGAAGCCGCCCTGATCGAAACGGCGCGCGAGCACGGTGTCACCGCCCCCGAAGTCCGCCATATCTTCGCGCCTGACAGCCCCATTGGTGCGGCCTATGTCATGGGCCGCTTGCCCGGCGAAGCCCTGCCGCCACGCCTCTTTAAGACACCTGACTTAGAGTCCGTATTGACGGCCCTGCCAGAACGCTTGGCGCGCGAAATGGCCGCGATCCACGCTATTCCAATGGATGTGCTACCGGACGATGTGCCGACGGCTGGCGCCGCAGACTTAATCGAAAGCTATCACGCGGCCTACGCCACCATCGGAGAGCGCCGCCCAGTCTATGAGTTGGCCTTTCGCTGGCTGCGCGACCATTGCCCCGCCCCCTATGATCCCCCTGTTCTCGTCCATGGCGACTTTCGCATGGGAAATTTGCTCATCGACACGACCGGACTGACCGCTGTGCTGGATTGGGAAATCGCGCATCTGGGCGACCCGCATCAAGACTTGGCCTATATTTGCGCACCAAGTTGGCGGTTTGAACGACGCAATAAGCCTGTCGGCGGCATTGGCGACATCGCCCCTTTCCTCGACGCGTATGAGACCGCATCCGGACGAACGGTCGATCATGCTCGCTTCCAGTTCTGGCGCGTGTTGACGACACTGTTCTGGGGTTCGGCCTGCATGACCCTGTTGGGCGATTGGCGCGACGGCACGGAGCGGTCCATCGAGCGCGCTGCCATTGGTCGGCGTATTAGTGAAGTTGAAGTCGATCTGTTGCTCTTGCTCGCCGAGATTGAACAGGTCCACTCCGCCCTCCTCCCGCCTCTGACGATCCCAGCGCGAGACGCTCAAACCGGACAAACCAGCCTGATTGAAATGATTACTGCCCTGTCCGAATGGAACGATATGGAAATCACGCCCAAGGCGACCGGACGCGACCGCTTTCAATCGCGGATTGCCGCCAATCTGTTGGCACAATTGGCGCGTGAGGCTCAAATGGGACGGGATTTCGCCTTTGCCCAGCGCGACCGATTAAAGGCGCTGCGGCTGCGGCCGGATTTGCTCTGCGATGGTCTCGCGGATGGATCGCGCGATTGGCGTGCTCCGGCTCTCTTTGATCACCTTCGTTTATCTGTGCTCGAACGGCTGACCATTGACCAGCCGACCTATCATGGCTTGACGACGGCTCTGCAACTTTGGATAGGCGAGTAACGCTCAGGATCGCCTATTCTGTTTACGACCCTGATATTCAACCCATACCCACGCTCCACAGGACTTCTCATGAAACGCCTCCTTCTTATCATCGCGGCGACCTCCGCGCTCGCAACGCCCGCCTTGGCCCAACAGAAGCCCGGCAATTGCGCGCTTTGGAACGAGATGGCGGCGGATACGATTAAGCGTGATGTGCGCACCAGAGGCCCGCAGCGGGCCGTCGTCGTCAAAGCCTTGACCCAATATTCTGACGCCCAGACGAAATTGGTCGAAGCCGGAATGGCCCAAAGCTATGAGCAGGGCAAAGCTTTTGGCTACACCAAAGAAAAGATGGACGAACTGACCGCCACAACAATGGCCGCCATGCGCAAAGGGTTCCACACATCGACTATGGATAAAGATAAAATCTATATGGACCATGTTGTCGCCGTGAATAATTGCGCCTTAGGGGCCAAGAGTGAAGCCGAGTTTGGTCAATCAAAAGAGTCGATGATCAGCGCGCTCGAGCAAATGATGGCTTGGGCTCAAAGCTAGAGAGTTCAAGGTTAAAGGCTCAAATTTAAGAGTCACAACACACTCCCGATACATTTTAAACATCCCGTAAGAGGCCTTGGCGTCTCGGTTCTCCGCGCGCTAAGGCCTTTTGCATGACAACAGCAACACTTCTCGATTCCCGTTATTCCGCGCGCGGCTTCAAGCCCGATCCAGTCCCACAAGATTTGCTCAAGAGCATTTTTGAACACAGCCTCAAGGCCGCGTCCAACTGCAACACGCAGCCGTGGCAAGTCATGGTCGTCTCCGGCGAGATGAAAGACAAAGTGTCCAATGCGATGCTCGCTGAAGTCATGAGTGGTAAGCCACCGTCTCCGGAATTCGCCTGGAACGTCAAATATCAAGACGAGCATAAAGATCGTCAGTGGGGCTCCGCCATGGCACTCTACGGCGCGATGGGTATTGCCCGCGAAGACAAGTCCGCGCGCATGCAGGCCATGGGGCGTAACTGGCAATTCTTTGGCGCACCGCACGGCGTGTTTTTCACGATGGAAAAATATCTCGGCATTATGGGCGCGGTTGATATGGGCATTTACGCCCAAACGCTCAGCCTTTTGCTAGAAGAGAACGGTATCCAGTCCTGTATGCAAGGCGCGCTGGGACAATTCCCGGGTCCCGTCAAAGAGCTGCTCGACATTCCGGAATCGCGCGGCATCCTGTTCGGGATGAGCTTTGGTTACGCGGATGATCACCCGTCCAATACGTGCCGGACGGACCGGGTTTCGCTCAGTGAAGGTGTGACCTTCTTTTAGGACGCTACTCTCCGGCCCCTTCATTAGTCTGACAACGCACTTACGCCATAAAAAAAGGCCGCTCCGAGGGGCGGCCTTTCTTAATTCTGGGTTGGTGAAATACCGACTATTCTTCGGCCTTTGGCTCTTCGGCTTTTGGCGCGTCTTCTTTCGGGGCGTCTTCTTTCGGGGCCGCAGCCGCTTCAGCTTCGGCAGCTTTCGCAGCAGCAGCGGCTTCTTTGGCCGCTTCGGCAGCCGCTTTTTTCGCTTCAGCAGCCGCCGCTTTAGCTTCTTTTTCAGCTTCAGCGCGGGCTTCGGCTTTGTCTTTTTTCTCTTCGATCCGTTCAACGGCTTTTGTGCCGGGCTTCCCTTTTTCAGGATTATTGCCGTTTTTCCATTCCCACAGGCCTGCGGCGCCGAGGAAGCGAGCCACGCGGTCTGTTGGGCGGGCGCCTTTGGCGAGCCATTCTTTGATCTGCTCGACGTCGAGTTGAACGCGATCTTCGCTGTCTTTCGGCAACATAGGGTTATAGCGGCCGACGATTTCAATGAAGCGACCATCACGCGGGGAGCGCGAGTCAGCAACAACAATCCGGTAATATGGACGCTTTTTTGCGCCGTGGCGCGCGAGGCGGAGTTTGAGAGCCATGAGAGTTTTCCTTGGTGTTAGTTTGGTTAAATAAGGTAATTACGTTGAGTTAGATTATTTCTTGAATTTCGGTCCGCCGCCCAATCCGGGGAAGCCGCCGCCGAGACCGGGCAGTTTTGCGCCGCCCAATCCGGGTAATTTTCCGAGTCCTTGGCCCATTCCCGAGAGCCCCGATCCCATTTGTTTCTTGAGCGCTTCCAGCTCGGCCGGGTCCATGCCAGCCAGATCAGGCATGTCGCCACCCTTGCCGCCGCCCATTCCGCCTGCCCCAAGGCCCTTCATCATGCCTTTCGGCATGCCAGGCATTCCCGCCATCTGCGCGGCCATTCCAGCCATGCCGCCCTTGCCCATTTTTTTCATCATATCGGACATTTGGCGGTGCATTTTGAGCAGTTTATTGACCTCAGAAACCTCCACGCCGGATCCGGCCGCGATACGCTTCTTACGCGAGGCTTTGATCAATTTCGGGTTTTTGCGTTCCCATTGGGTCATCGACATAATGATGGCGCGTTGGCGGACCAGCAGCTTATCATCCATGCCGCCCGCCGCATCGAGTTGCTTCTTCATTTTGCCCATACCGGGCATAAGCTTCATGATCCCACCCATGCCGCCCAGCTTGGACATTTGTCCGAGCTGATTGGCGAGGTCATTGAGATCAAACTGCCCCTTGGACATACGCTCAGCGGCCAGTGCCGCTTCTTTTTCGTCAATCAGCGCGGTCGCTTTTTCAACCAAAGCGACGACATCGCCTTGACCCAAAATCCGGCCCGCCAGCCGTTCCGCGTCAAACGCTTCCAGCCCATCGAGTTTTTCGCCCGTGCCAAGGAATTTAATCGGCAGGCCTGTAACGGCTTTCATCGACAGGGCCGCACCACCGCGGCCATCGCCATCAATCCGGGTCAGGACGAGACCCGTCAGCGGCAGCGCCTCATTAAAGCGCCGCGCGGTTTCGACCGCATCTTGACCCGTCAGCGCATCAGCAACCAACAAGGTTTCTGTCGGTTTCGCGATACGCGCGACTTCGATGACGTCGGCCATCAATTCTTCGTTGATCGTGGTCCGGCCCGCCGTATCGAGGAACAGCACGTCATAACCGCCTTTGGCCGCTTCTTTCAGCGCGCGCGTCGTGATCTCGGTCGGGCTTTGGCCTTTGATGATGGGCAAGAATCCCGCGCCGGATTTCTCCGCCAGCATACCCAATTGTTCCATCGCCGCCGGACGGTTGGTGTCGAGCGAGGCCAGCATGACCTTTTTCTTAGCGCGCTCTTTAAGGAACAAGGCAAGCTTGCCCGTCGTCGTCGTCTTACCCGAGCCTTGCAGACCTGCCATCAAAATGACGACAGGCGGTTTCGCATTGAGGTTCAACTCAGCCGACTTGCTGACCTCTGCCAGATCGGCATCGTCGTCCGACAAGGTGCCGCCCAGCATTTGGATCAGCGCGTCATTGACGATTTTGACGACTTGTTGGCCCGGCTTAACCGCGCGAATAACTTTTTCGCCGACGGCTTCGGTGCGGACTTTGGCGACAAAGTCTTTGACGACAGGCAGGGCGACATCGGCTTCAAGCAGCGCTTTGCGGATTTCGCGCATGGCGTCATCCACGTCCCGTTCGCTTAGCGCGCCACGGCCCGTCAGCGTATCAAAGACGCCGGTTAGTCTATCACCTAAAGCCTCAAACAAAGCTCACCTCATCATCGGCACAACGCAAAGAGCCGCAGCGAACGAAAACTCGTCGGCTCCGGGACTCCGTCTGCATCGTGCACAGCGCGGAGCGCAAACAATAGGTCTGCGCGAAAGAGCGCTGCCCATACCGACCATTAGGCCGGATGTCAATTCGCAGGCTGGCTAACACATCCGTCATTTGCCTCTGTTAAATTGAGACGTTACAGTATCACTTCATGACACGCTTTCTTCTCCTTATTGCTTTTGTCTGGATGGCTATGATCCAGAATGCCGCCGCCCAAGGCAGTGCGGCTGAGTCTGAAAACTTTTCCATAATGTCTGATGCGCCTGTTGATGCGGCTGAACTGCTGGCCGATTTGGAAACCTTTCAACGCGCCGTGATCGCAGACTTGGGCCTTGAACACACATCGCCCCCTGACCCGCTCCGCCTCACAATTATGGACGACCCTCAGACCTTCGCAGCCATCACGCCCGGCGGGATAACCGCGGCGATCTATCTGCAAAGCGCCGCAGGACACGATATCATTATCGGCCACCGGGCCGAGCCTGGCCATTTATTATCCGATGCGCTGGACCCTAACGGATTACGCTTGGTGCTGCGACACGAAGTTGTCCATCATATTTTAGAAACCCGCTACGCCCGAAAATTACCCGTCTGGCTCGGCGAGGGGTTGGCGGAATATTATGCGACCTATGCGCCGGGTGCCGATGGCCGCGCTACATTTGGGCGGGCTTTGCCCGAACAGGACCCGCTGAAAGACACGCAAACGTGGCTGCCGATGCGCACCGTAATCGAAAATATGGCGAAATATCCGGACTTCCGCTTTGCCTCCTCCGAGACGCCTTTCCGCGCGCAGCGCGTTTATTATGGGCAGAGCTGGGCGCTCGCCCATTTTGTCATGGATCAACCCGAGGGCCTCGCCCGCGTGCACCGCTTTGTCGATGGCTGGGCCCCTGACATTGATAGCGAAGATAGTTTCGAGCAGGCGTTCGGCCTGCGCTATGATCCGCTGGAAACCCGTGTCCGCGAAGACATTATTCGAGAAGGCGGCGGCATCCGGCTTGGCCCGTTAGCACGACCAACGACACCCACGGTCCCGACCTCTATCACGACCACCGTGCCCTCCCCGCAAGCCCTGCTCGCGAACCGCCTCAGACTGGTGCTGACACACGGGCCCGATACGGACCTCACTTATGCGCGAATTATTGCCCTTCGCGAGCGCCTCATCGCGCCCGTCGAGACCAATGCACTGGACTTGGCGCGGGCGCTTCGGGCGTGGCGAGTCACGGATTGGGACGGATCGGACGCTGCGGTTGACCGGATACTCGCGCGCACGCCGGATCACGCGCGCGCTCTAAAAATACGCGCCAAGACCGCCTATGGCCGCGTCTCAGAACGACAAAGTGAGCAGAGCCTTTGGGATGCCGCCGAAGCCGCCGCAATCCGCGCGCTCGCCGCGCGGCCTGAGGATGCCGAGCTGCACCTGTTCCGCGTCGCGGTCAGTCTGCCCGTCACACAAAACATCTCCCCCGGCGCACAAATATCGCTCAACTGGCTCCAGGCGAGCAACACCCACCTGCGCCTGCCGCATACGGCAATGATGATGATCCCCGCCCTGATCTATGAAAACCGCTTCGACCATGCCGACCGCGTTCTCGACAGCGCCGCGCGCTGGAAAGAAAAAGCGAACGATAAATGGGTGATCGAACGTCTACGCGGCAATGTGGCGGCGGAACGGGCGGCGGCGGATTAGAGTTACTATGACCTTTATTCCCGCGCTTTGCCCGCGGTCTCAAGGATGACAAAGCCCGAACATCCAGTGGCCTTTAATCGCGTTGTGAAGGTCTTTAGCCCAGCGTCATTCTTAGAATCAGCCAGAATAATGACCTTATCAAGGTCACAATCGACGTCACCCTCGGCCAACTTTTGCAAGACTGCGTTTGTTGTTGTTGGTTCTAACCGCGTCGAAATGACACCCGGTTCCGTGCTCCATGAATAAGCGAGCTCGTCGCCTGACACTGAAATCACTAGTGCTCTATCGAAAGGCGGCGGGCGATGCGGCGTTGCCTCACCGCAGGACGTCACGCATAGCATCATAATGGCGGTCATCATAAATTGGCGGCGGTTTTGAACCATGGTGTAAGGCCGTCCTCTGAGCGGGCTTATTAAGGAGCGAAAATAACTCGGTCACTGAAACCCTAGTCGCAAGGCTATGACATGCCCATAAAAAAGGCCCGCCGAAGCGAGCCTTTCTCAAAATCATTGTTTTGAAAGAATCTTACGCAGACACTGTGTGCGGCTGCGTGTGGTGTTTTTTGGCTGTTTCAGCCAGCGCCTTAAAGGCTTCCGGCTCATTTGCGGCCATGTCTGACAGGATTTTGCGATCCAGATTAATCTCAGCTTTGCTGAGGCCTTCCATGAAACGGCTGTATGTCAGACCGTGTTCGCGAGCGGCGGCGTTGATCCGTTGGATCCACAGCGCGCGGAACTGACGCTTTTTCAGCTTCCGGCCGATATAGGCGTACTGGCCGGCTTTTTCGACAGCCTGGTTGGCAATACGGAATGTGTTCTTACGACGACCGCGATAGCCTTTGGCTTGAGCGAGAATCTTTTTATGGCGGGCGTGTTTGGTTACGCCGCGTTTAACTCGTGACATCTGTGCGCCCTCCTATTTCTTTTTCTTGCCGTAAGGCATGAATTTCTTTTTCACGACTTTCGCGTCGCACTCGGCCATGACGACCGTCCCGCGCAGGCGGCGGATCTGGTCATTGGACCGTTTGATCATGCCGTGGCGTTTGCCGGCCTGACCCGCGAGGACCTTGCCAGACTTTGTAATCTTGAAGCGTTTTTTCGCTCCAGACTTCGTCTTCATCTTGGGCATTGTTTCTCTCCTAGAGATTAGGGGTTCATTTTCGTTATCGACGGCCGGGCAAATGCCACTTTGGCCCGGTTGCGTCGTTTGCCCCATAAGAACGGCCCAAAAGGGCCTCTCAGAGGAGCAGGCTCGCGCCTATACAGGAGTCCGGGTGGGTTTCAAGAGCGGGTGGGCAGGTAATATTGCGGGCGAGACGGATAGATTACCGCCTTAGACCGGGGCGCTTTTCTCAGTCACGCAGCGCTCCATGCGTAACACTTTAATGTTCGCAAGGCCTGCTTTGACGGGCGGGCCGACCTCCCCGCGTATTAGTGGGGCTGGGACAAGGACGTTATAATCGGACAATCCGGCGTCGTATTGCTGTGGCAAGCCGAGGAAATTTCCACGAGGCGGCGTTCCAATCGACGGAGATCAGCGATTTTTGCTTTGATCGTCTTTCGATGATGTGTCGTGATTGACAAAATTTCCTCACAATTAGGCGTATTATCTTCGACGCCCAAAAGACTGCGTATGTCATTTTGTGAAAACCCAAGCACACGACAGCGACTTATAAAGATTAGTCTGCGCAGCGACGGCTCACCGTAGACCCGATGTCCGCTAGATTTGCGCTCTGCTTTAGGCATGAGATCGATACGTTCAAAATAGCGAATAGTCTCGACTTTGACACCCGTTTGTTGACTTAAATTCCCAATTGTCAGCATGTTTATTTTCCCTTGAACCTATAGTCACTACAGGTGTTATCTCAAAATCTATGCAGAATAACAAAAAAAATCGAAGCGGCCTTCTCGCAACAGGAGGGACAGTTTCAGGCGTGTTTGCTGTGATCGGGGCCTCGTGCTGCATTCTACCAATCATTCTCGTGAACTTAGGTCTCAGCAGCGCACTGGTCAGTCACCTCGGTGTCGTTGCCCAGCTGCGGCCTTGGTTCATGGGCCTAACACTTCTTCTCGTCGCAGGAGGGTTCTTTTTTGCATTTCGCGGCGCGCAAAGGCCGTCTCGCAAAACAATCGGGGGGCTCATCTTTGCGACGGCTCTGGCCGTCGGCGCAATTATTTTACCCTATTATGAAGGGGACATTCAAAGATGGCTGAACCTGTAGCGACGTTTATTCCAGAATCCAGTTTGACCTGTCCTGATTGCGGCCATGTTTCGACGGACATCATGCCGACCAATGCCTGTCAATATTTCTATGACTGTAAAGGCTGTGGGGCTGTCCTCAAACCGCTGTCCGGCGATTGCTGCGTTTATTGTTCTTTCGGAGACGTCAAATGCCCGCCGATCCAAGCGGGTAATGCCTGCTGCGCTTGAGGTTTGATCGCAAAGACCCGCGATAGAGTTGACAAGCGCGCTGTCGCGCACTCGCCTATGGCGTATAACAAAGACACCACGACTGCCACTCCCTACGGTCGGAGCGGGTTTTTCGTTATCTTGGCGCCATCACCATAACCATCAACCGACCTTCGGTTTTTGGCGCAAATTCGACTTTGGCGATTTCATTGAAATCATCACGGACGCGACCCAGCAGGTTCGTGCCCCGGTCCATATGCGCCATTTCACGACCGCGGAAGCGGACGGTGACTTTAACTTTATCGCCGCGTTCAAAAAATTCCGTCATCTTCTTCGTTTTGACCATATAGTCATGCGTATCGATGTTCGGACGCATCTTGATCTCTTTCAGAGACGAGGTGCGTTGGCTTTTACGATTGGCGGCTTTTTTCTTCTGCGCTTCAAAGCGCATCTTGCCGTAATCCAGCACTTTGCAGACAGGCGTTTCGCCTGGAGCCACTTCGACAAGGTCCAGACCCGCACGCTGTGCAGCAGCAAGCGCGTCGGCGAGCGGCACAATGCCCCTCTTCTCGCCATCTTCTGTAATCAGAAGAACGTTTTCGGATGTGATTTCGCGGTTAGTACGCGGGCCTTTTGGCTTCTTGGCCGGCTGGGCGGCATGGGGACGTCTGGCGATGGTGATTCTCTCCTGAGTGGCGATCGCGCGATCATTAGTTTTGCGGGTTTTCCCGCGTCATTGCTAAACATGGCCGTGATAGCCGTGATTTTCAAGCGCATTCAGGCGCTAAAAGTTCCGTTTTTAGGGTGTTTTCATCGCTTAAGGTCGTTCAATCGCCTCACGATAGACCGCCAAGGTCGCCGCTTGTAGCGCTTGCTTGGAAAAACGGTCCGCAATTCGGGTGCGGGCCGCCTGCGCATCATAGGTCCCCGGCACGCCTAATAAGGCCCGCGCGAGCGCATTGGCGTCGCCGGGTTCGACCAAAGCACCAAAGACGCCGTCTTCGACCACATCGACTGCGCCGCCATGGTTCGCGGCCACAACCCAGCGGCCCATGGCTTGGGCTTCGGCGGCTGTGCGCCCGAAGGCTTCGGGGTCTGTTGACGGTGTCGTCACCCGGTCCGACGCCATAAAAGCGGCAGGCATATCCACCTCATGTCCGGGAAGGCGCAACCGCCCCGCGACACCGAGTGTCTCCGCCAGCGCGCGCAGCTCAGCCACATAAGCATCGCGACCTTGTGGATCACCCACGCAGACGAGCACCGTATCTTCCGGCAAACGCGACAAGGCGCGGATCGCGACCGCATGGCCTTTCCAGCGTGTTAGTCGCGCCGGCAGCAGGATCACCCGGTCATCCGGATTAATATGCCACTTTTTCCAGACCGCTTCGATCCGACCTGGCAAGACCGCTTTAGGATCGAACAAGGCCATATCGACCCCGCGCGGAATCACCCGAATGCGGTCATCCGGCGTGTTATGCGTGGTTTTGATATGATCCGCCGTGAAACGCGAATTGGCGATCACGAGGTCGCCGCGCGCCATAATCGAATTATAGCGCCGCTTGCCCAGGAAGCCCTCATTATAGATACCGTGATAGGTCGTCACAAAGGGCACGCCTTCGGCCATGGCTGCGCGCCACGCGGCCCACGCGGGCGCCCGCGAGCGAGCATGGACCACATCAATTTTATTCATCACGATTAATTTGCGAATCGCCGCAACGCGCCACGGATAGGTGAGCAAGCGCTTTGAACCGACCTTGGCCGTGAAATGGGTCGCACCTATTTTGGTCAGTTTATGCACCAACCGTCCGCCGCCACTGACGACAAAGGCCCCATTGCCAGACGCGATCAACGCGTCTGCGACCTCAATTGTTGTGCGTTCCACGCCCCCCGCATCCAACTCTGGCAAGACCTGCAGGACATTGTATGAATGATTGTTCGACACATAAGGGCCGTAGCATGGACGCGCAGCACATCAAGCATTTGGGAACAGACCTCGCCTACCATCGGGTGGCGGGGCACGGACCGATGATCATATGGTGCGGCGGCCTTAAATCCGACATGGACGGCAGCAAAGCCGTCTTCCTCGCCGACAAATGCAAAGCCGCGGGACAAGCCTTCATCCGATTCGATTATTTCGGCCACGGGATCAGCGAGGGTGAGTTTACCGACGGCACGATCTCGCGCTGGGCGTCGGATGTGACGGCCATGATCGACCGTTTTGGCACCGGCGGAACCGTGCTCATTGGATCGTCAATGGGCGGGTGGGCGTCTCTGCTTGCAGCACAAGCTCGGCCTGACGCGGTCAAAGGCCTTGTGCTCATCAATCCGGCCCCAGATTTTACCGAAAAAATGGTCTGGGCCGGATGGGATGATCACAAGCGCCAAATGCTCGTCGAGGACGGGATCGTTTACGAGCCGTCCGACTATGACGAACCTTATGCCTATTCGCGCGCCCTGATCGAAGATGGCCGCGCGCAGCAAATTTTGGACGGCCCGATTGCGTTTGATGGTCCCGTCGAAATTTTGCAGGGCGCCGACGATCCCGTTGTCCCGCTGGACCATTCCCGCCTCATCATAGACGCGGTCACAAGTGACCGCGTAGGCTATACATTGGTTAAAGGGGGCGATCACTCCCTCTCACGACCGCAAGACTTAAGCCGCCTCTGGACCACTTTGGGCACTGTGGTGACGCAACTGTGACACGCCTGTGATCAAACGAGAAGCAAAGACGACCTATGGAGCACTCAACATCTACGGAGACTCCGATGAAAAACGCCTTGATCCTCCCTGCTGCTCTTATCAGCACAGCCTTGATATTAAGTGCCTGCTCGAACGCGTCTGACACAACCGAGGTTGGGACGTCTAAAGTTGTGCAAGTGGCTGACGCCCCCGTGGCAATGGACGTGGCGACAGACGCCATAACAATGAACGCTAAAACGAAAGCTGTGCTCGTCTATGCCGACTGGTGTAGCAGCTGCAAAATCCTCGACCCGAAGATTAAAGCCGTCCAAGCGATGGGCCCCATGCCGGGCGTCGAATTTGTGACCCTCGATTATACGGACAAAAATCCAGATAATTTCTACGCTCAAGCGGCCGCCGCGGGTGTTGAAGACGCTGTGCGCACAGAATTGGACGGCACAATTAAGACGGGCTGGCTCTTGCTGGTGGACGTGGATGACGCGCGCGTTCTCTCCAAAGTGACGAAGGCCGATGACGCGGCGCAGATCACCGCAAAAATCAAAGCCGCGCTTGCCGCCTCTTAAGTTGGCTGCCTCATAAATTGATTGCCTGTTCGTTTGCGGGCGCCGCAAACTCTCTTTATGGCGCGGGCTATGTCCGCGCCTCGCCGTCCCACCTCACCCCATCTGAGCCCTTATGCGGGCCTGACTGTCCGCGTGGCCAAACGCACCATGGCCCAGCAATTCGATGAGGCTGGCGTCCCTTTTGCAGATGAAGACGCGCTTGACCTGATACTCGGCCTGACGGGCCTCACCCACACCGACTATGTGATGACCGGCACCGATGTCCTGAGCCCCTCGCAATCCGAGGCGATCAGCGCCGCGACCGCGCAACGCTTAGACGGCACGCCCGTGGACCGTATTTTAGGCTGGCGCGAGTTTTACGGTCGTCGCTTTGCGATTGATAATGTCCTGTCGCCGCGCGGCGATACGGAAGTCTTGCTCCTCGCCGCGCTCACAGCGATCCAAGACATCGCCGCCCCGAGCCTGATTGACCTTGGCACAGGGTCCGGCGCGCTGGCCGTGTCCTTGCTCTGCGACCGTCCTGACGCAACAGCCCTGGCCACGGACTGCGATACGGACGCACTCAGGACGGCCCGCAATAATGCCGCCGCCCATAACGTGACGGATCGTTTGACCCTGTTACAGTCCGACTGGTTTAACGCTGTCCCGACGACGCCCGTCGACGCGGTGCTGAGCAACCCGCCCTATATTACGACCCGCGCGATGGCAGCACTTGACCGCGAGGTCAGCGCGCATGACCCTGACGGCGCGCTGCATGGCGGGACCGACGGGCTTAACCCGTATCGTACGATCATTCCCGGCGCGCGCGCGTTTTTGCGCCCCGAAGGCTGGCTCGGTGTTGAGATCGGCTTTGATCAAGGTAAGGCGGTGAGCGACCTGTTTCGGACATCCGGCTACCGCAATATTCGCCTTATTCCCGACCCGGCGGGGCTAGACCGCGCCGTTTGCGGAAATGTTTGAGCCGTAAACGTAACTTCAATTGGAGATAAACTCCAAAGCGGCTGAAAAACTGCTTTGACATCAACGGACCGGGTGTTAGGCGTTACATGTCGACACGGTCGGATATCCGCTGGGCACTTTGCTCCGGACCCCCAACTTAAACGTCGACCCAACCACCCACGGATGGACTGAGCGCGGCAATTCGCGCCCCTTGTCGTCCCTAGCGTGTTCAGGAAATCCCATGAAGCGTCAACGCGGCCGTAATCGCAATACCGGCAATAACAATAATAACAACAACCGGAATAATTCCAATCGCTCGATGGAATCCAATGGTCCGGATGTGAAAGTTCGCGGCAATGTGTCGACGATCTATGAAAAATATACGCAACTCGCCAGTGACGCCAAATTGGCAGGCAATCGGGTCAAGGCCGAAAGCCTGCGCCAACATGGGGAACATTATCTCCGCCTGATGAACGAGCAAGAAGCCGCCCGTGAAGCCGAACGGGCTGAACGCGAAGCCCGCGATGCCAAACGCAATGAGCGGAATGATCGCAACGACCGTAACGATAATAATTCCAACCAGAATAATCAGCGCAACGAAAACCAAAATTCGCGCAGCGAGAACAATAACACCCGCAGCGAGACGAATGACAGCGAGCCCCGTCGTCAGCCGCGTACGCGCCGCCCGCGCCGAGATGACGAGACATCTGAGCAACCCAGTGCGCCTCGTGAGGAAGCCCCTGCGGAGACTCCCGTTACAGTTGCTGTCGAAGAAAAGCCGAAGCGCCGCACCCGTAAAGCCGTTGAGAAGCCGGCGGATACATCAGTCGACGCGCTCACAGCCGATGCTGACGAGAAACCAAAACGCCGCCGTCGCGCGCCAGCCCGCCCGAAAGACACAGGCAGCGTTGAAGCTGCGGAGTAGCTGTAAAGCTCTGGCAAAATATAATCCGCGCGTCGCTCATTCTGAGCGGCACACTCTTGGCGATTAATTGCGCGCTCTGCTTTTGGACGTTCATGGAAGTCGACTCGCTCTATAGCGATATGGCTGACCGAAACGGATTTGGCGGTAATCCGAGTTACCGACAGATACTTCTGGAATCATATGACGGCAATAGAGACAACGAAGAGCTGATTTATATTGAGCAAAGCCTGTCTGGCCAACTCAGGTATTTTTCTGACTTTCTCGATTCTGAGAAAGATGAAGAGAATTAATTGCGCGAGAAGATTTGGCAGCTCGCCGAACTTGATGACTATCCCCACTTCGACGTCAGAACCTCCAAAGAGCGCCTTGAAACACTCTACACGCCTGAAACGCTCGCCGCGCTAGATCCTCTTCTTATTCAACTCAGCAATCATATCGGTCGCAAGGTTTGAGAACGATACTTTCGTTTGCGGGAGACGGGACTATATTTATCTCTATTTCTATCATTCCTCGCCATGTCCCTCGGCGTCACCATGATTAGTTTTGAAGCGATACGCCGTAAAACGGCCCGTGCGTTGACGGAATCGTCCCTATCTTCCTGAACCATTGCAAGGATCGCTTCCCCTTCCCGCCCCGCCTCTGCTAGCAGGGCCCATGTTATCCTTATTCGAAATTGCCGCCCTGCTCCTTGTCCTGTCGGCGGCGCTGTCTTGGATCAACCGGGCTTACCTGAAACTCCCGCACACGATTGGCCTGTTGGTTATGGCGCTGTTAGCGTCATTTCTGGTCATTGCGCTGCATGCGGTTATCCCCGGTCTGCAAGTCTATGAGACGCTGACCGGCGCGATTGGTCAGATCAATTTCAACGAGACGCTGATGAAAGGCATGCTCGGCTTCTTGCTGTTCGCGGGCGCGCTGCATGTCGATTTTGCCAAGTTGAAAAGCGCGAAATGGTCAATTGGCCTGATGGCGACGTTTGGCGTCGTGCTCTCGACCTTTATCGTTGGCACAGGCTTCTGGTTGCTCGCGGGCCTGTTCAATGTTGAGCTGCCCTATATCTGGGCCTTGGTGTTTGGCGCCTTGATTAGCCCAACCGATCCAGTTGCTGTACTGTCGATCCTTAAAACTGTCAAAATGCCCAAATCGCTAGAAACGAAAATTGCGGGCGAGAGCCTGTTTAACGACGGTGTTGGCGTGGTCATCTTCACCCTGATCCTCGCTATCGCGACGGGCGGCGTCACGGCCCAAGCGATGCTGGACCAGACCTTACTGGCGGGTCCGATCATGGCGGCGACGCCCGCAGCAGGCGCGAACATCGGCGTGCTGGACGTGATCGAGCTGTTTATGGTCGACGCCGTCGGCGGCGCAGTCCTCGGCTTGATCGCCGGGTGGATCGGCTACCATATGATGGAGCGGATCGACGAAGCCGCGATTGAAATCTTAATTAGTCTGGCGCTTGTCGCCGGCACCTATGCCATCGCACAGCGCATTGATATTCTCGGCCATCACCTGTCCGGTCCCATCGCTGTCGTCGTCGCGGGGCTGATGATCGGCAACCGCGGTGCGGCTTTCGCCATGAGCGACACGACGCGCACCGCCTTGTTCGGTTTTTGGGAGATGATCGACGAAATTCTCAACTCTGTGCTATTTTTGTTGATCGGCTTGGAACTGCTTGTGCTCGGTCTGTCGCCGGAATTTGGCTTGATTACTCTCCTAGCCATACCGCTCGTCCTGACGGCCCGCCTGTGCGCCGTCTATGTGCCGATGAAGACGCTCGGAACCTTTAAGACCTTTACCCAAGGCGCAATCCCGGTGCTGACATGGGGCGGCGTACGCGGCGGCATCTCTGTCGCGCTGGCGCTGAGCTTGCCGGATAATGAGTATAAGCCGCTGATCCTGACCGCAACCTATGGCATCGTCATCTTCTCGATCATTGTGCAGGGGCTGACGATCAAAAAAGTCGTCGAAAAATATGTCGACCCAACATTATTATGATTGTGAGCTTGCCCGCTTGATCCGTGTTTGAAATGTGATTAGGTAACGTTCTGTGACACGCTCGCCGCTAATAAAGACGCTCGCCGTCCTGTTCGCCGTTTTGTTCTTGTTTGCACAAGGCTCGGCACAGGCGCACGCCGTGGAATTTGGTGCCAGTCATGATCATGACGGCGTGGCCTGTTCGGTTTCGGTCCTCGGTGAGGATCAAATCATTGTCCCGACACCGCTGGAATTAGAGACCCCTCCGGTCAGCGAAACGCCCGTTGTCACACTCACCCCAACCAAGGCTGTCACCTTTATGACGGCGCACCCCTGTCGCGCACCACCGCCGCGAGCGCCGCCCCACTAAACTTCACACCCTAAAATCTTGGCCGCCTGTCCCTTAGCGCTGCCTGGTCCTATTCTCTTTTGTGAAGTCTATATCATGTCCAAATATCTTCTGGGCTCGGCCCAAGTGGCTCTCTTGAGCCTCTCCCTTGCCCTGTCCGCACACGCCCAAGATAGCGTCCCGTTCGAGGACGAAATCATCGTCACAGGGTCCCCCCTCGCCCGGTCCGTTGACGAAGCGATCACAGGGGTTTCCGTCATTAGCGGCGAAGACCTCGCCCGACGCTTATCCAGCACCCTCGGTGAAACCCTCAAATCCGAGCCAGGCCTGTCGTCCACTTTCTTTGGCGCCGGGGCCTCGCGCCCAATCATTCGTGGCCAAGGCTCTGATCGGGTCCGTGTGCTAATCAATGGCATTGGCTCCATCGATGCGTCCTCCGCCTCCCCCGATCATGCCGTCGCGGCGGAACCCGCCCAAGCCGAGCGCATCGAAGTGCTGCGCGGCGCGGGCGTGTTGCGCTACGGCAGCTCTGGATCTGGCGGGATCGTCAATGTCATTGATGGGCGCATTCCCGACGCTATGCCTGACGGCACAGACGCCGCCTTGCGCATGAGCGCGAGCACCGTCGATAGCGGGTTCGAAGCCGCTGCCTCTATCAATCAAGCCCTCGGTGAGTCTTTTGTCCTCCATCTCGACGGGACCCTCCGAGACACGAATGATTACCGCATTCCCGATTTTGCCGAGAGCGCAGCGGTTCGGGCTGAAGAGGAAGCGGAAGAGGGGGAGAGTTTTGAGGAAGAGGCTGAAATCCGCGATCGTTTGCCTAATAGTTTCACGGAGAGCCAGTCCGGGACCGTTGGCCTAAGTTGGATTGGTGAGCGAGCCACGATTGGCGCGGCACTCCACCGCGTAGAGAGCGATTACGGCATTCCCGGGGGACATGGCGATGAAGAAGAGGAAGACGCGGAAGCTGAAGAAGAGGAAGAAGAAGAAAATGTCACAATTAGCCTGCGCCAAACACGTTTTGATGTGAACGGCAGCGTTGAAATGGACGGATTTTTCGAAAAGCTACAAGTCTTTGGCGGCTACGCGGATTATACCCATACGGAATTTGAAGGCCCCGGCGTCGTTGGCACGGTCTTTACCAATGAAGGGTTCGAAGCTCGCGCCGAACTGATCCAAACTGAGCGCGGGAATTGGACCGCGGCCCACGGCGTGCAAATCCGCAACCGCGAATTCGCCGCCATCGGCGAGGAAGCTTTTGTTCCGCCAACAACGACGGAGCAATATGCCGCCTATACATTCCACGAATGGGAACAGGGGGCACTACATATTGAAGGCGCAGGCCGAATCGAAATCACCAACCAAAGTGACGAATTGTTGAACCGCGATGTTGATTTCACCGCTCTGTCCGTCTCGGTCGGCGCAGATCGCCATATCAGCGATGCCATCCGTATTGGCGGGACGGTTTTCCGCTCTGAACGTGCGCCGTCCACTGAAGAGCTGTTCTCCAATGGTCCCCACCTCGCGACAAAAGCGTTTGAACTGGGCGATGCGTCGCTTGGTAAAGAGACTTCAACGGGCGGAGAGCTCGCCATCCGTCACCGCGAGGATCATCATTCTCTGACACTCAACCTGTTCTATACGGATTATGAGGATTATATTTACGAGCGCGAAACAGGCGCGGAAGAAGACGAGCTTCCCGTGTTCCAGTTCACCGCCGCTGACGCCAAATTCTATGGCTTCGAAGTGCAAGGGGCGCTCGACCTTTACACCGGATCGACATGGTCCGTCGAAGTGGACGGCTTGGCGGAATATGTCCGCGCGACGACTGACGCGGGCGATCTCCCGCGTATTCCACCGCTCTCTGTACTGGCTGGAGTCGAAGCGAAGACAGACAATCTGTCCGTTCGCGCAGAGGTCGATTGGAACGATGGACAGGACAAGACCGCCGCGTTCGAGCGGGCCACCGACAGCTATACGCTGGTCAATCTATTCAGCACCTACAGCTTTGGCGACAGTGTGACCTTCGCCCTTGGCGTGAATAATTTGCTCGACGCGGACGCCCGGCAGCACACGTCCTTCCTCAAAGACCAAGTCCCTTTACCGGGTCGGAACGTGCGGTTTACCGTCAGTGCAAAACTGTAAACGGTATACTTTAATGGGTCAGTGACCCGTTATCTTTCCAAACATCGTCCCGCGGCGCGTCCAACAAATGATTGAGCGCGTCGCGGTCCTCTTGTGTGTTAGATTTTTCCAACGCCGCGCGCACGAGTTGTGACAGTTGATTTTTGAGGAAATCCGCATCCACGTCCTGTTGGCATCGACTGATAAGACGCACGAGCACCTTCCCCAAATAGAGTGACATGGCCGGATAAGGCGCCACACAGTGGCGAAGAATGCGCAACGGATTTTCAAGCAAAGCTTGGGTTTGACGTTGATTGCGTAACACCCGTGGGCGGCCATCCTCCGTTCCAATCCACCCTTCAGGTTTCGCCGCTGACAGATACGGGGCAAACGCCCCTGCCAAATGGTCAATACAGGCATAGGCAGTGTAATAATCATTCACGGCAGGCGACATGGCCCGCGCAGCGATTTCGGCGAGCAACATCGTCCTGAACCGAGCACCCTGACGATCCGTACGAAACCCACCAATCGACAGGGCTTTGGAAATAGATTTTTTGACGTCCTCTGAGATATCAGACGGCCAAATTTTGAGCAGCGTATCATCTGTCAGCATAAAGTCTCCTTCCTGACAGAGGATTTGAATGCGGAGATCATGCGCGCTGCATAATTTGACTAGAGGGACAAGATTAATGTGCTCAACATAACCTCGTTTCGCCGCGCGCATGGGTAAAGGCTCTGCGCAGGGCATACCGGCGG
The DNA here is from genome assembly GCA_051251645.1 of Litorimonas sp. Lineage (GTDB taxonomy): Bacteria > Pseudomonadota > Alphaproteobacteria > Caulobacterales > Maricaulaceae > Litorimonas. The sequence goes on from JBPOEY010000002.1 coordinate 251,870, forward strand.
AGATAATAATTTGCCCGTCGAGACCTGAGAGGTCATCGTGCAAATTGTGCCCAATATCTTGAGCCGACGTGTCGACATGAATAAGCCGTGAAAGATAGTGAAACGCGTAGGCCAGCCAGATGATGGTGGGCACTAATAGTCCCATGAGAACCAACACCGATAATCGGGGAATACGCGCATCAACGCCGTCCGGGTCCACCGCGCCGATTAGCAATACGGAATAAGCCAGCAGGGCGAGCAAGAGCGAAAGTGTCGTTTGTATTGTCGGATTGGCGATCCACCGGTCAATCAGTCGCACGCCGAGGCTACTGGCTGCCATGGTGAGGACGATAAGCGTGATCGAGAAAAAGAGCGCTAAAAGCGCTGTCACAATCGTCGCGAGACTGGTGGCGGTTTCTTTCACCGTTTCGCCTGTCATCGAAAACGGCCAAGGCATCGCCGCCAATCGGGCTGATGCGCCTGCCTGATCCAACCACAAAGTCAGCGTCAATAAGAGCGTCGCAAATATGACGGCTAGCGTGGGTTTGGCCCAAAAACTTCTCAATAAAATGAACAACCGTTCCCACAGCGAATCCGTGTCATTATTGGTCATTTATCTACCCGCATCGCTATCAATTGTGCAATCTACCCTTAAATACGGCTGAGGCACACTCAGGGCGTAAACGCGGCGTTAGACAAAAGGATGCGCGCGATGTCGCGATGGTTTAAATTTCGCGGGCAGGGAGGAAAGCCTGCGCTTAAACCGTATCGATTTTCAGCGTATTGGTCGTGCCCGGCACACCAAAGGGCACGCCAGCGCTGATCATGATGCGGTCACCCGGTTCCAGACCGACGCCTGCGGCAATGCTGCGGATATGATCCAACATTGCTTCGAAATTCTCGGGATCTTCGGTCACGACAGGATGCGTGCCCCAGACGAGCGCGAGCTGGGACGCAGTGCGCGCATTCGGAGTCAGACCGATAATCCGACATGGCGGACGTTCGCGGGCAATGCGGTTCACGGTTGAGCCCGTGCGCGTGTAGCCAAACACGGCTTTGGCATCAATCGTCCGGGCGATGGTTTCAATCGACCGGGAGATCGCATCTTCGGCACTAGCTTCGTGCGGCAGTTCCGTTTGCCCGAAATACTCCCAGAGGATCGGGTCGCCTTCCGCGGCGGTGATAATCCGGTCCATAATGGCAACGGCGGTGGCCGGGTGACGACCGACAGCTGTTTCCGCGCTGAGCATGACACAATCCGCGCCCTGATAAATGGCGGTAGCGACGTCTGACGCTTCGGCCCGGGTGGGGGTCGGCGCGTCGATCATGGATTCTAGCATATGGGTGGCAACGATCACGGGTTTTCCGAGCTCGCGCCCCTTGCGGATGATTTTGCGCTGCACCACCGGGACCTCTTCAAGCGGGAGCTCGACACCCAGATCACCCCGCGCCACCATCGCGGCGTCAGCAATCGACAGAATACTGTGCAAGTCTTCGACGGCAGAGGGTTTTTCGATCTTTACAATAATCCCGGCTTTGTCGCCCACTATTTTGCGCGCATCAATGACGTCCTGAGCGTTCTGAACAAAAGAGAGCGCAATCCAATCCGCCCCGTGCTCCAAGGCGAACACTAAATCGACGCGGTCTTTATCCGTCATCGCACTGACGGGCAGCACCGCATTGACGACGTTGATTCCTTTACGGGATTTCAACAGACCGGGAACATCGACCCGCGCCTCGGTCTGGTTGAGCATGGTCACTTGCAGCTTGCCGTCATCAAATTTTAGCACCAGCCCAGTTTCGAGAATTTTCGTGAGTTCGGGGTGGGTATGAACAATATCGCTGTCTGAGGAACCATCGGACTGACGCACAACGACTGTGTCCCCATAACGGAGCTCCAGGCCGTCACCCATTTCGCCGACGCGGAGCTTTGGCCCTTGCATATCGGCCACGATGGCGATCGGGCGGCCAGTCTCTTTTTCGATATTCCGGATTGTCTTAATGTTCGCCAAATGATCGTCATGGCTGCCGTGGCTGAAATTCAGGCGAAACGCATCAACCCCAACATCATGGAGCAATCGCATCGTATCCGGGGCCGCTGAGGCCGGACCGAGGGTGGCAAGAATCTTCGCAAATCGTTTCCGCATGGCCTGCGACTAACGCAGACAGCGCTGTCATGCACCTGAAAAGTGATGTACGTTATACCGCAGACGCCCGTAATCGGGCGTCCCTCAAACGTGGGACACCCGTGTGCGGCTTAGCAGCGGGAATTAGGCAGAGAGAGTGTCTGGCCGATGGCGATGGCATAATCCCCACCAATGCCGTTGGCCGTCGTAATTTCCGTCATCGGCGTACAAAGGCGGCGTGCGAGAGAGTAGATCGTATCGCCCTCACGGACCATATAGGATTGTCCTGTCCCGATATTTGCGGCCGTGCCAGTCCGACCTCGGTCACTCATTTGATCATAGCTTGGGCCAGAGGGCTGATTTGACCCTGTGTCACTCAGGCTAACATTATCCCCATAATCATAGGTAATTTGACGCGGTCCTGTTGCAGCCATGGGTGTGGCCACAGGCGGTGTATAGGGCGTGTAATCGGGTGCAGGCGCAGGGGAATATCCGTCCGCCTGTTGTTGCGCGCGCATCATTTCATAGCCCGGTGTGCCTTGCATTTGACTAGAATTATAGGCCCGTTCTGTTGGCGAGGTTGTTGGCTGGGGTGGTTGCTGAGCAGATTGGGAGGTCGCCAGTGTGACACCTTCATTTCCTACATAACCTGTATTCTGGAAATCAGACCCCATCCTTGTTCCGGCGGTGTAAGTTTGCGCATCTGTGCGCGTCGATTGCGGTCCAGCCGTCTGGACTGGAGGCGTCATCACGGGGTTCGCAAAGGTATTATCTGCGACCTGCGTCTGGCCATATTTGGACGAATACTGATAGTTCGGGTTTTCCTGTGCCGTCGCGCAAGAGGCGAGCAGAAAAGCGGATCCGAGAAGCAAAAGGCGGGCGGACATGATGGTCTCCGTTATTATTTGCGTTCCAATCTGCCAGAATAGAGTCAATTTTCAGTTAAGGTCTGGGTTTCGGTTAAGGCAGGGCTTTCGATTATCCACGGGACAGGCTATCGCCCGTTTAAATATTGTCTGAAATATTGAGAACCCACATGAATATCAGCACAAAGACGTTCGACTACCAAGATGGCGACACCCAATGTGTTGGCTATCTGGCGTGGGACGAAAATGTGCTCAGTGCGCGCCCGACGGTTTTAATCAATCATGCGTGGTCAGGTCGGGATGACTTTGCCGAGGGCGTCGCCGTGCAAATGGCCGCCAATGGCTATGTCGGAATCGCGCTCGACAATTACGGCGCGGGCGCGCGGCCTGAGACGATTGACGAGAAAATGGCCCTGATGGGTCCGCTTAAAGAGGACCGCAAAGCCCTGCTCTCACGGTTGACAGCAGGCTATAAAGCCGCGTGCGCCCTACCCATGGTTGATGCGGACGCGATGGCCGCGATGGGTTTTTGTTTTGGCGGGCTCTGCACGCTCGATATGGCGCGGGCTGGCCTCGCCCTGAAAGCCGCAATTTCCTATCACGGCTTACTTGATGCCCCAGAAATGACAGCAAAAAAAATCAAGACCGACATTCTCGCCTGTCACGGCTGGAATGATCCGATGGCGCCGCCCGAGCACGTCGTCGCCTTTGGCGAAGAAATGGTCGCGGCAGGCTGTGATTGGACGTTGATGGCGTTTGGTAATACGCAACATGCCTTCATGGTCCCGGATGCGAATAATGCCGATATGGGGCTCGTTTATAATAAATCCGCTGCAGACCAAAGCTGGGCTGCCACATTTGATCTCTTGCGCAAGCATTTCGCTTTGCACGGAACACAGCCTCAGGAGGGCGCAGCATAGCCTCCCCCACTATGACACAACGCTCCGACATCACCGTTATCCGCGACACGGAAGGGCTAGCCGCCTTTTGCGAGGCCGCCCGCAGCCATGACTTCGTCTGTATCGACACAGAGTTTATGCGCGAGACGACGTTCTTCTCCATTCTTTGCCTGATTCAAATGGCGACGCCAGATGACGAAGTCATTGTCGATCCGATGGCGGACGGCATTGACCTTGCACCTTTCGTTGATCTGTTGCTTGACGACCAAGTCGTCAAAGTCATGCATGCCGCCCGGCAGGACATGGAAATCTTCTATGAGATTTGCGAAAAGATCGTCCCCGGACCGATTTTCGACACCCAAGTCGCGGCGATGGCCGCAGGGTTTGGCGATAGTGTTGGCTATGGCGGGCTGGTCAAAGGCCGGCTGGGTGTCAGCGTCGACAAAGGCGCGCGCTTTACTGATTGGTCGCGCCGCCCGCTGTCTGACAAGCAACTCGCCTATGCGCTGGCCGACGTGACCCATTTGCGGGATCTCTTTCCGCCCTTGGTCGATGAACTCGAAGAAAAAGGCCGCTTGTCGTGGGTGATGGAAGAGATGGAACCGCAAATGGACGAGGCGCTCTATGCGTTTGATCCTGAGCTGGCGTGGCAGCGGCTGAAAGCCCGCAATCCCCGCAAACCCTACCTTGCCGCCCTGCGCGCGGCCGCCGCGTGGCGCGAAGAACAAGCAATTGAGCGCAATGTCCCGCGCCGCCGCGTGCTCAAAGACGATGCCATTTATGATCTCGCGACGCAAAAGCCCCGCACATTGGACGCGCTTGGAAACCTCCGCGGGATCCCGCGCGGGTTTGAACGCTCTAAAGTGGCGCAAAGCCTCATCAAGCGGATGAATGACGCCCTCAATGATGCGGAGAATTACGCGCCGAAAATTGAGAAACCCATCGCTATGCCGCCGAACCTCGGACCGCGCGTAGAGATGCTCAAAACATTGTTGAAGCTTCGCACCGAAGTCCAAGGCATCGCGCCGCGTCTCGTCGCCGGGGCTCGTGACATCGACCAGATCGCGGCCTTTGGCGATGAAGCGGATGTTCCTGCGCTCAAGGGCTGGCGCAAAACCATGTTTGGCGAAGACGCGCTGGCCCTGCTGCGCGGCGAAATCGGCTTACGCCTCGACGGCGAGGATGTGGTGGCTGAGCGGTTTTGATCGACGTCCTTTACGCTGACGACGACCTTCTGTTCATCGATAAGCCCGCCGGGCTTCTCTCTGTGCCAGGCAAGACCGAGCCGGATTGCGTTGAGCAGCGCTTGCGCGAACAATTCCCCGAAGCGTTGACGGTTCACCGCCTCGATATGGCGACGTCCGGCGTGATGGTTTTTGCGCGCAATAAACCCGCGCAGCGCCATATCGGGCTACAGTTTGAACGCCGCCACCTTGCCAAGAGCTATGTCGCCGTCGTCGACGGCGTGGTGAGCGAAGACACGGGGCATATCGACCTGCCGCTCCGCGCCGATTGGCCGAACCGCCCGCTGCAGATGATCTGCCACGCGGAAGGCCGCGCCAGCCAGACGGATTGGCGGGTGCTAGAACGGTTTGAGGACCGCACCCGCTTAGAACTCACGCCGCTGACCGGACGCAGCCATCAGCTCCGCGTGCATCTCAAAGCCATCGGTCACACGATTTTAGGCGATGAGTTTTACGCTACGGGCGACGTGCTCGCCGCGAGCGACCGTCTCCTGCTCCACGCGCATACGCTGAGCTTGTTCAAGCCAACGGGCGGCGAGCGCATCACCGTGACGTCACCGCTCCCGTTTTAGGCGGACCTATAGGTAATCCTCAGCCCGCGACGGCGATAGCCCATCCAGCACTTGCTTGGCCCGTTTTTCGAGCGCGTCCCTGACCTCCGGCTCCATCTTATCGAGATTGCGGTAGACCATACCGAGCCGGTGATTGCCGCGCAGGCGGTCCTCATTGCGGATGTGGAAATCCCAATAGAGCGAATTAAACGGGCAGGCATCCGCCTCGACCCGCTTGCTCACCTTATAGCGGCAATCCTTACAATAGTCGCTCATCCGGTTGATGTAGCTGCCGGACGCCGCATAGGGTTTCGAGCCCAATAGCCCGCCGTCGCCAAACTGGCTCATGCCGAGCGTATTGGGGAGCTCGACCCATTCAAATGCATCCGCATAGACCGCCAAATACCATTCGTGCACTTTGTACGGATCAATCCCCGCGATCAGCGCGAAGTTCCCGGTGATCATCAACCGTTGAATATGGTGCGCGTAAGCGTGTTCGATCGTCTGATCGACCGTCTGTTTCAGGCAATTCATCTCCGTTTCGCCGGTCCAGAAAAAGTCGGGCAGAGCGCGACGATTACCGAAGAAATTCTTCTCCTTGTAATCCGGCATTTTCAGAAAATAGATGCCGCGCACATATTCGCGCCACCCGATAATCTGGCGAATAAACCCCTCCACCGCGTGGAGTGGTGCGTCGCCGTCCGCATATGACTTTGCTACAGCCTCACATACTTCGAGTGGGCGCAGCAGGCCGCTATTGAGATAAAATCCGATCAGGGCGTGAAACATAAATGGCTCACCGCCGACCATCGCGTCTTGGTAGTGACCAAAGTTCTGGATGCGGTGGGCGACGAAGTCGCGCAGCGATGCCAGCGCCGCTTCGCGTGTCACGCCCCAGTGGAAATCATCCGTTGATCCGAACCGTGTCGGAAATTCCGCCGTGACCATGGCGATCACGTCGCGGGTTATTCCGTCGGGAGAAAACCGCTGCACCTCCGGGTAATCCATCCCACCTTTGGGCGGTTTGCGGTTCTCTTTATCGAAATTCCACTGCCCGCCTTCCGGCTTATCGCCGTCCATCAACAGTCCTGTTTTGCGCCGCATGTCGCGATAGAAATATTCCATCCGCAGCTGCTTGCGGCCCTCGGCCCAGTCTTCAAACTCACGGGGTGAGCTCATAAACCGATCATCCGGCGTGATCGTGACCCGCAAATCAAACATCTCCTCCCAGCTTTTGACGACTTCTTGCACCCGCCAATTGCCCGGCTGGCAGACCATAATTTCATCAATGGTGTGCCGCGCCAAAGCGCGTTTCACTTCGCTGGTGAAGCTGTGTGTATTGTCTGGGTCCGTCAGAGAGACGTAATCGACCGACCAGCCTGCGTCTGTCAATTCTTGCGCAAAATGGCGCATGGCAGAGAAGAGGAAAACGAGCTTTTTGCGGTGATGCGGCACAGTCTCGGCCTCTTCACGGACCTCGACCATAAGGATCCGCGTCGACGCTTTGTCAGAGAATTGCAAAGCGGACAGATCATGCGACAGATGATCAGCAAATAGAGGAACGAGCGTGGTCATGCAGTCATTACGCACCGAAGCCCGCAACCGTTTCACGCCGTTCGCCGTAAGCAAGCCGTGAGTAAGGGAAACAAACGCTATCTGCCGTCAAAAGACTGCGTGACCTGCGGGCTGCCGTTTAGTTGGCGCAAGAAGTGGGCGCGCAATTGGGACGATGTCAAATATTGCTCCGTCCGCTGCCGCCAAAACAAAGCAAAAGAGACTTCAAATGCTGGATAGTTTTAACGCGCCGATCCGTGCCTGCGTCATCGGCAGCACGGGCGGCATCGGCCAAGCCTTAGTGGCGGCGCTCGCGGGCAATGAAAGAGTCAAAACGGTCTATGCCCTGTCTCGCGCCGGGGCGTCGCATCTCTCGCCCAAAGTACAGAACCTGACCTTCGATTTTCTGGATGAAGCCTCCATCGCGGCGGCGGCAGAAGCGCTACGCGAGGGCGGCAAGTTCGACCTTATCATCGTAGCCACGGGCCTGCTGCAAGGACACGGTATCGCACCGGAGAAAAATATGCGCGCGCTGGATTTAGACGCGATGCGCAAGAGCTTCGAGGTCAACACCTTTGGTCCCGCGCTCACAGCGAAATATTTCCTACCGCTGCTGCGCCGCGACGATAAAGCCGTGTTCGCCGCTCTCTCCGCGCGCGTCGGGTCAATCACGGACAACCGTCTCGGCGGTTGGTATAGCTACCGCGCGTCCAAAGCGGCGCTCAATATGATGCTCAAAACCCTGTCGATCGAAACGCAGCGACGCTGGAAAAGCCAGATCATTATCGGGCTTCACCCCGGCACGGTCGATACGGAGCTGAGCAAACCGTTTCAAAGCAATGTGCCCGACGGCAAGCTGTTCACGCCGGAATTTTCCGCCGAACAATTACTGGCCGTCGTTGATCAGGTGACCCCGTCCGATACAGGCGGATTATTCGCGTGGGACGGCGCGCGCGTGCCATTTTAGGCGCGTTATGCGTCGTCAAATAAATCCAAATTATCGCGCAGCACTTTGCTGACGAACAGTTTGGTCACATCCGCTTTGGCCCGCGACGCAGCGTCGTCGATCAAGCGGATTGTGGCGCGCAGGGCGGGGACACTACGATCCGTATATTTGAGTAAATAATCAATAACGTCGCGTCCCACTGTGCGGCCCTGTTGTTCAAACAAAGCTCGCGTAATCGGATGTAGGCTATCATCATCCGGTTCATGGAGCTGCATCACGGGCATCGCGCCGAGGCGAGACCTCAGGTCCGGTAAGGCAACACCCCATTCCGTTGGTGGCACGCGGGAGGCCAGAAGCAGCCCTGGGATGTCTCCGCGCAGGGCCCGATTGATCAGCCCGAACAAATCATCTTCCGTGCGTGTATGCGCGTCATCTAAGAATACACCGTGCGAGACCGCCAACCACGCCTCGCCAAGATGGGTTTTCCCGGTCCCTTCTGGGCCGAGCAACATCATCGCAGGCGCGGGCCAAGATGGCCACGCGCGCACGACATTAAAGGCCCCCGCGTTGCTGGGCGCTTCGATAAAGCTATCAAAGGTAAAGTCCGGGGCGGGGGTCAAGTCCAGTGGGATTTGGCCCATTTTATGACGCAAGGTCGTCATTTTTTTCTGCTCTAGCGCCGAATTACGAGACCCAAATTCGGGTCATTAAAGACGCGCACACCCTTTTGTGCCATTTCGGCGGCCAAACGGTCGAGGCTACCATAGCTGATCGTCATCAAAGCCCCGTCTTTGGACAGGGCATCAAGCCGCGCATCGCGCAATTGCGCACTATTATTGATCGCGCCTTGCAAACGCTGCCATTCCGCCATCGACCCAAACAGAACGGAGACGGTCGAGCTTTGCGCATTTTCACTGGTGACAGCGGAGGCCTCTTTCCATGCTGATTCCATACGCGCGACCAACCCGACCATACCGCGGCTTGAACTCACACGCGCGCTTGCCCCTGTATCAAGAGAGAGGTCCGTCGCGGTGACCCGTCCGCCCTCACCCTCGCGGATAATCAAGACTTGATCGACGCCGTAACGGGACGCGAGCCTTTGGATTTGAGCCGAGGTCGGCGCTTCGCCATAGAGGTTCGCCATGTCATCGGCGCTAATCGATTTTATCGGGGTCAGCGCGTGCTCAAAACGGCCTGACAAAAGGTCTGTGGCCAGCGGGCTCGTGGTCGTCACACCGACCGGAATAGCGAGCCGTTCGCGGGCCTGACTTGTCACCATGGTGAGATTGGCATCGCGCAAGAGGCGCTGCACAGCCGCCGGGTTAAAGGAAATCGAGAGGTCCCCAATATAGCGCGTGTTGGAGCGGCGCTCATTATCGATCGTCTGGCCCCGAATGAGGGGACCGACAACGCTAACCGTGAGCGGCGGAAGACCGCGGGCGGAGCGCTCGGATTCCAGTGTGAGTCGGTTCAGCAATTCACGCGCCGCGATGATATATCCCGTCTGAACCGCTTGGCTTTGGGCCTGAATGGCGCTCTCGGCGCGCGCATCAACGGAGACTTTCGCGACTGTGAACGGGTCAGCGGCCTGCGCCTGCCCTGCAAAAGAGAGCAGTGGAAGGGCGATTAAGCTCGCAAAGACGGCCGTAAGGATCTGTTTCATAGAGCCACTATAGCAGGCTTTGGCCCGTGGAAAAGGTCGCGCGTCAGGGTCAACATGTGGGTTGATCTGTGGGTGAACGCCTGTGAGTGGCTCACAAGGAGCGCTTGGGCTTGCGATTTTCAGCAAATTAGCACACATCGCCACCCCATGACCGACCACAAAAACCCTCTCTCCTATAAAGATGCTGGCGTTGATATCGATGCAGGCGAGGCGCTGGTCGACCGGATCAAGCCGATGGTCAAAAGCACGCGTCGCCCCGGCGCAGACGGAACGATTGGCGGCTTTGGGGGGGTGTTCGATCTGAAAGCGGCCGGGTTTGCGGATCCCGTGCTCGTATCCGGCACAGACGGCGTCGGCACCAAGCTGAAAGTCGCGATTGAAACGGGCAAACTCGACACGGTCGGGATCGACCTCGTCGCCATGTGCGTCAATGACGTGTTGGCGCAAGGCGCGGTGCCTTTGTTCTTCCTTGATTATTTCGCCACCGGAAAACTGGATGTCGACAGCGCCGCCTCCGTCGTCTCCGGTATTGCCGAAGGGTGCCGTCAGGCCAGCGCAGCGCTGATTGGCGGTGAAACAGCGGAAATGCCAGGCATGTATGCGGACGGTGAATTTGATCTTGCGGGCTTTGTCGTCGGCGCGGTTGAGCGGGATGCGATGTTGCCCCTGATGGACGAGATGGCCGCAGGCGATGTGCTGATCGGACTCGCGTCCTCCGGGCCACATTCTAATGGGTATTCCTTGATCCGCCGCGTGGTCGAGCGTGCGGGGCTTTCCTTTCATGACGCCTCGCCCTTTAGCGATGGGCTGTTAGGCGAGAGCTTACTCGTGCCCACCACAATCTACGTCGATGCCGTCAAACCCATTCTCGGCGATATTCTCGGCCTCGCCCACATCACGGGCGGTGGCTTGACCGACAATGTCCCGCGCATGTTACCCGACCGCCTCACCGCCGCGTTTGATTTCGACGCGTGGGATCGCCCCGCCGTCTTCCGCTGGGTGCAAGAGACCGGCGACATTGAAGAAACAGAAATGCGCCGGGCGTTTAATTGCGGCATCGGCGTGGTGCTCTGCGTTAAGCCGGATGCGGTGATGGATGTGCTGACCAAGCTGGAACCCTCCGGTATCGCCGCACACGTCATCGGAGAACTGCGCGCGGCATGAGCCATAAAGCCACGGGGCGACTGCGAACGGCGATCCTGATTTCAGGGCGCGGGTCCAACATGATGGCTTTGGTCGACGCGGCGCAAGCGCCGGATTACCCCGCCGACATCGCGCTCGTCCTGTCCAACAAACCCGAAGCCAAAGGCCTACGCCGCGCCGATGCGGCTGGCATTGCGGTCGTGGCGATCGACCATAGGGCGTTTGAGACGCGCGAAGCCTTTGAGCGCGAGCTGGACGCGGCCCTGCGTGCGCACAACATTGAGTTCGTCGCTTGCGCTGGTTTTATGCGGGTTTTGACGCCGTGGTTCGTCACGCGGTGGGACCGCCGCCTCATCAACATCCACCCCTCATTGCTGCCCAAATACAAAGGCCTGCACACGCATAAGCGCGCGATCGAAGCGGGCGACGCGGCCGGCGGCGCGTCGGTGCATTGGGTTGTGGCCGAAGTCGATGGCGGCGCCGTGATCGACCAAGCGGTCGTGCCGATTAACGATGGCGATACGCCGGACACGCTGTCCGCGCGGGTCTTGGCCTCCGAGCTGGGGCTTTATCCCCGCGCATTAAAAAAGGCGGCCCAGTCCGTGTTGGACCAGAGCCGCCTCTAAACACTCAAAACCTGTGTCGCTTAGCCAACGATTTGATCGTCGCTGAAGAACTGTGCGATTTCTTCTGCGGCTGTTTCCGGCGCGTCAGACCCGTGAACCGTGTTGGCATCGATAGACTCAGCAAACGCGGCGCGGATTGTGCCGGCATCGGCTTCGGATGGGTTCGTTGCACCCATAACGTTGCGATACGTCGCGATCGCGTCTTCGCCTTCGAGCACTTGGACAACAACCGGACCGGACGTCATGAAGCCAACCAGATCACCATAGAATGGACGCTCGGCGTGGACTTCATAGAATTTCTTGGCTTGGGCTTCGGACAGCTGCACGCGACGTTGCGCGACGATGCGAAGACCGGCGTCTTCGATCATGGCGTTGACTTTGCCCGTCAGGTTACGCTTCGTCGCGTCAGGCTTGATGATTGAAAAAGTACGTTGCACGGCCATGAAAATTTCCTTTGAGAGGCTGTATTTGGATTTGCGCGCCCCCTAATCCGGGATGACCGCTAAGTCCAGCCGTGTTAGCGGCGGGTGGCTACAACACTCGCCAGATCGTATTGACCGCACTATGCAATATTATCGGCGCAACCACGCTGCCCGTTCGCAAACGCAGCCACGTCAGCAGCACCGCAAAAACGCCTGCGAAAGTCAGCGCTTCAAGCGATAGTCCCAGACCCTCCCCCGACATGTACAGACCATGGATCAGCGTAAACATCGCCGCTGAAATGATTGGTGCGGCTACATACCCGCGCGGTGAGGTCTTCGTTTTGGGATCAAATGCGCGGAACAACACGGCCAGTAACAGGCCACGATGGAAAATCTCTTCTTCAAGTGACGGCATAGTCAGTTGGTAAAAAATCGATTCCACCGAATGAGTTTCGTTGGGCATGTAAAGTGCCATTGCAACTCCCAAGGCGATCAACCCGGCTAGCACGACCCAGCCCAATCGGGCTTTGGGTGATTGACGGAGCGTCAGTCCCGCCTCCTGCAGACTGATCGGTCCAAACATCAGAACAGCCAGCGTCGCAGCTAAGGCCAGCACCTTGCCGATCCAGTTGAACACAAACGGTCCCAATCCAGTCAACGAAACGACGCTATCAGAATAGAAGACGGGCCCGAGAACGAGCAGGACATTGATATTGAAGAGGATAAGCGCCAGCCCAAACCAGCCCAATCGCACGCTACCTCGGCGCAGGATCGTCGCGATACCGCCAAGTCCGAGAAATAATAGATTCCATAAAAGCAGGCTCGGCAAGAAGGCCATATTCATATCCATGATTGTTTCGGTGCAATAACTCTCCTATCTTATTCAAAATCACATAATTATTATCGTGTCACGACAATTTATTGATGCAGATTGGATATTCTATGTCGAGAAAACCTTGGACACGGCTCATTACCATGACCTTTATCCTCGCAATTCCCATTCTGGGGCTTGCGATCATCGCCTTCTTTGTCATGTTCTGGGGGCTGGGTATTGATCGGCTTGGCGGCAACACTTTGATTATCGCGGGCGCCGCCCCCCTTCCAGAGCGTCGCATCTTAGGTTTGATCGCGGCCCTGGTCCCGAGCCTGCTGGTTTTACAGTCGCTCTGGCATCTTTTCGAAATGTTCAGGAGCATTCATCGCGGAGACGCTCTGACCCGTAAGACCGTTAAATCATTGCGTTGGTTCTCGACATATGCCTGTCTGGCAGCCATCAGCGCAATTGCATTAAGCGGTGTGATCCGCTGGGCAATGGGCGAGTTTGATGGGCAGCCACTTTGGACGCATCTTCAGATGAGCCCTGTGCATTTGGCGGTTTTATTCATGGCAGGTGTCACGTGGGCCGCCTCCAGTGCGATCGAAGACGGAATAGCCATGGCCCGCGAAGTTCAGGACTATGTGTAAGCCATGACAATCCTGATCAGATTGGATGTCATGCTGGCACGGCGCAAGATGAAGTCCAAAGACCTAGCCGCCGCCATTGAGATTACAGAAACCAATCTCTCCCGGCTCAAATCAGGTAAAATAAAGGGCATCAAACTTGAAACACTGGACCGTATTTGCGACGTTCTGGAGTGTTCGCCAGGCGACCTAATCGATCATATCCCGACGGAGAGATCGAGCGAAAAGGACTAGCCAACAAAATACCGGCTCCGCGCGCCATTTATATGGAAGCTATCGTCGGACATATTCTGTGGGATGACCCGCAATTCAACCCGTGTTAGCGGCGCTCCCAAGACCGATCATGCTCCATATCAACGACCTCACATACCGGATTGAAGGCCGCCCGCTGTTCACCCAAGCGACCCTCGCGATTAGCCAAGGCCAAAAGGTCGGGCTGGTCGGGCGTAATGGCACGGGCAAATCGACCCTGTTTCGCCTGATCAAAGGCGAAATCGCGCCCGACGACGGGTCGATCACCCTGCGCGCCAATATGCGGCTCGGCTGTGTTGATCAGGAAGTGCCCGGCGGGCCGACCTCGCTGATGGATACCGTCCTGATGGCGGATATTGAGCGCGCAGACCTGCTGGCGGAAGCCGACACTGCGACCGAGCCGATGCGGATCGCGCAAATCCACACGCGGCTCGCCGATATTGATGCTTACACCGCGGAAGCGCGGGCAGGCTCCATCCTATCGGGCCTCGGCTTTAACGGCGCAGATCAGAAGCGCCCCTGTGGTGATTTTTCCGGGGGTTGGCGGATGCGCGTCGCCTTGGCCGCGATGCTGTTCGCGCAACCGGACATCCTCCTGCTGGATGAACCGACCAACTATCTCGATATTGAGGGCGCGCTGTGGCTAGAGAGCCATATCCGCAAATATACGGGCACGATTTTCGTGATTAGCCACGATCGCGATTTCCTCAACACCGCCGTGACCGACATCGCCCATTTGCAGCACGGCAAAATGACGATGTATTCCGGCGGCTATAATGAGTTCCAACGCCGCCTCACGGAACGCAACCGCCTCGATATGGCGCTTGTCGCCAAGCAGGAAGATGAACGCCGCAAGCTGCAAGACTTTGTCACCCGCTTCAAAGCCCAAGCGTCCAAAGCCAAACAAGCGCAGTCTCGCGTCAAACGGTTGGAGAAAATGGAACCGATGGCGACCATGGTCAGCGAACCCATCGCGCCGATCCAGCTGATCGGACCGGAGCGCCTGCTCTCCCCGCCCATGGTTCGCTTCGATGAGGCCTCGCTCGGCTATGGCGAAACGACAATCCTGCGCGACCTGAACCTCTCCGTCGATCCCGATGACCGCATCGGCCTGTTGGGTCGCAACGGTGAAGGCAAAACGACGTTCGCCAAAGGCCTGCTTGGCATTCTGAAAGCCCAGAGCGGACGGATGAAAGCGCACCGCAAAATGCGGGTCGGCTATTTCGCGCAACACGAAGTCGATGCGCTCAATATGAACCACTCGGCTTACGACCATGTTGTCGAGCTGATGCCCGACGCGACCGAAGCCGAACGCCGCGCGCGCCTCGCGCAATTCGGACTTGGGGCCGAGAATGCGGAAACGCCCGCGAGCGATCTGTCCGGCGGGGAGAAAGCCCGCTTACTTTTCTCTCTCATCGGCTTTCACAAACCGCATCTGCTCGTGCTTGATGAGCCCACCAACCACCTCGACATTGATAGCCGCGAAGAACTCGTCCGCTCGCTGAATGAATATAGCGGCGCTGTGCTCCTGATCAGCCATGACCGGGCGTTGCTGGAAGCGACAACCGAACGGCTGTGGCTTGTCGAGGGCGGGACTGTGACCAATTACGACGGCACGCTGGATGATTACCGCACGGAGCAAGCCGAACGCGCCCGCCCCGACCGAAAACCCAAAACCGACACGGGCCCGTCGAAGGCGGACGACCGCAAAGCGCGCGCCGACGCCCGCAAAGCGATTGCGCCGCTGAAACGCGCAGCCGAAAAGCTGGAAAAAGCGCTGGATGCCGCAACCCAAAAACTCGCAAACATCGACGCAGAACTCGCCAAACCGGGCCTGTTCGAAGATCACCCCGACCGCGCCCTGAGTTTAAGTAAAGACCGCGGCCTCTGCGCCAAACACATTGAAGGGATCGAAGAAGACTGGTTGGACGCGCTGGCGGTCTTTGAGGTGGCGGAAGCGGACGTCGGGTTAGACTAAACCGCTGAATCAGACCCCAACCGCGCCGCCATCTGCTGATGGAAATGCACGATTGCGGGTTCAAAATGTCCGAAGGTTAAAGCCTCATTCGCGCCGGAGTGCAGGCCCCGCTGAATGCCCTCGACCATAGCGATGTCCTCGACTTGCCCCGTCCCGTTAACAAAATCCAGATCGCGCGCTGCTGTTTTCAGGATCGCGTCTTTATCGGTTGCTGTACTCGATTTGGTCATGTGGTAAGTGGTAATTTTTGTTCGGGCAATGCCGAGCGGCTCCAAGATGCCCAACGTCCGGTGATGAGAGAGTTCAGCCAAAATGACATTCGGGAATAGATGATTGAGGTAGGTCAGCTTGTCCGACACATCGCGGGCGGCGGGCGCGACGTCTGCCAAATGGGTGATGCGTTGAAACGGGAACGTCACCCGCGCATGGGGTCCACAAAACTCAATCACATTGAGATTGTCATAGCCGAAGGGATAGAAGGTGTCCTTATGCGTCGCTTTGATATGATAGCCTTCGAGAAAGCTCTCAAGGTGGAGCTTCCAATTCGCCTCGACGATCCCCTCATTCTCGGCAAAGATCATTTGATCCGGGGCCAGCACGTCCGGCACGCCAGACAGGAACTCCAGGGCCTCGCCCGCGTCTAGGCTCTGCTCGTTTTGACAGACAAAAATGAGGCCTTTCGCCTCAATGGCGGAGACCTCGACCAGTCCATTCTCTAGCTTATCAATGTCGGGGAATCCGCCGTCGTGGGGAATACCCAACAGCGCGCCATCCAGACCGTAAGACCAGCCATGATAGGGACACACAAACGCGCCGGCACAGCCTTTGCCGTCGGCCAATTCAGCCCCGCGGTGGCGGCAAGCATTCTTAAAAGCGCGCACTTTATGGTCATGCCCTCGCACCACGATTAACGGCGTGCCGGCCGCAGTGCGGGCAATATAGTCTCCGGCTTTGGCCAGTGCGATCGACGGGCAAAACGCGGTCGGCACGGATTTGAAGAGGTCAAGTTCGCGGGCCAGACGGTCTTCAGACCGATAATGATCCACCGGCTCACGCCACGTCTCTGTACCCCGATCCGTCGTCCCGGCCGCAATATGCCCGAGCACCCGGTCCACCACATCACTATCTGACATAAACGCGGTCTGAGGTCTGGACTGGGTCTTTAGCATGAAGGGCTCTCCAGTCTTAATGCTACGGCCAAATGCATACGGGGAGAAGAGGCTAATTCGATAGAGCGTCTATTCATTCCTGTTTCGAGAGATAAGGGTCCCCCCCTTAGAGGCTGCTACGTCAGTGTCTTTTATTTAACGATGAGACCCTCTGGATCCGCTGTCTAAAATGCCCGAAACAGACAGCTCGCATTTAAGCAGAATGATGTCAGTCAGGGTACAGACTAAACCCTAGATAACACCAAAATATATCGCTGACATTATGATCGTATCAATGACACCGTGTAGGAAAATTACGGGCCAAAGGTTCCGTTTCAATAGTAGAAACATGCTGCCAAAAGCGATCCCAATCAGGCCCGTGATAATGAAACCGCGCAGACCTTGGTAGTAAACATGGCCAAGCCCAAACAGAGCCGCGGCAATGACAACCGCGATAACGGGGGCGAATGAAACGCCGCCGAAAGCAATTTGCAATCGTGAAATGAAATACCCCCTGAAGAGCATTTCCTCGCCAAAGGCGGCCGCGGTCCACACGATACCCAACCACAGGAATAACATGGGGAGGTTACCCTCAACCGCGCTCCATCTATCTTCCACGCTCGCAGACGTTTCCGTCAAGAAGTCAAGACCGAACACCTCTCCCGCCAAGAGCGGAATCCCGACAGCGGCGGCGAAGGCTAAAAACACAAACCCCATCTGTGGCAACACCATAAGCTTGGCGCGCTTGCCTGTGAGCCGTTTCAATCCGTAATCCCGCCAACTCTCCCCTCTGCGGTGCATATAGATTGTGAGCCCGCCGATAAGGGCGAGCAGAGAGACGGGACCCGCATATCGCCACATAAAAAGCGACAGCGCCCATTTAGAAATAAACGCGATAAGGATCACCACACCGACTTCTAGGAGCGCAACGCGCTGGTTCGAGGGGGAAATAGAATGTGTCATGGGGATGCCGTTTCGTAGTCTAAAATTTCATTGAGGCGAAGGCGAAGAGAGAGAACTTGTCCCCAGATTAAGGGGCGGGACACAATCATAAGACGATATCAACGGCCGTTTTGGATGCACCGATGTGGAGTCAATTTTTAAGCCGGGTGAAAACCCTCACGCGCCGCGCCCATCCCGAGCCCAATTCGCCCGATCGGACTCATCGCAAGCTTCTGTCGTTTGCCCGTCTTGACGAGAATTCCGAGCACGAGGAGAAAAAGGCGGCGAGTCAGAATCCATCCGCGCTTACGACACACGCAAACCTCACTGCCTCTGCTCGAAACGCATTAAAGGATTGGAAGAAGACTGGTTGGAGGCGTTGAGGGTGTATGAGGCGGCGGAGGCAGAAATGGGGTGATGGCCCGTTTCTTCAAAGCTCGACCGACAAACCAAATTTCACAATCGTTTCGATAATTTAAGTTTTTGCATCCATTTGAGAGGTTGGTGACGTCTTATTGATGGAGGTGATTTTTAAATGGCTTTCATCTTATCACCGTCACAAGCTGACAACCAACTATGAGAACGAGCCCGTAAACGTATGAGAACAACATTTTTAGGAATAGTCATACTACTCATAGGGTGCACAGCTCCAAAGGAGGAGGACATAGCGTCAAAACTAGAGGCTCGGATGAACGCCTCCGCTGCACCAACACTCTATATCAATGGATATTGGTATAAGGATGACGCCTCCAAAATCAGCTTTGAAAAGGGTCAACGTTATCAAGTGGATGGCGTCTTTGTTGTTCCCCCAAACTCTATTGATCGACAATCTATAAAAGTCATTGACCTTGAGGAGCGCTATATTGTGCCGCCTTTTGGCGAAGCTCATAATCATTCCGTTGATGGCCCTTGGACATTACAGACCGCCGAACGGTATATGAGCCAAGGTATTTTTTACTATAAAAACCCCAATAATTTAGCCTCTGCCATACAAGGCGAACGTGCCCGGTGGGCGAAACCAGACACACTTGACGTAATTTTCTCTCATGGCGGTCTCTCTGTTGATGAGGGACATCCAGAACAACTCTATAAATCTATGGCCCCCATGATGGGATTAGACCCTGAGCAGCTCGATGGATCTGCTTTCTTTGATGTCGAAACAGTCAAAAAACTGGCGGCTCAATGGCCTCATATCATGTCGAAAAATCCTGATTTTCTTAAAGTTTATCTCCTCAATCACGATAAGTCTGGTGATGGGCAATCCGAAGGGCTGTCCGAGGAGATGTTTAAAAATGTTCTCGCGAAAGCGAAGCAGGCAGGCTTACGGACCACCGTACATGTCGAAACAGCGGCGGATTTAGCCTTGGCTGTTCAAGCCGGAGCGACTGAAACAGGTCATCTACCTGGCTATGCGTTTCATTACGACTTGGAGCCAAGTGATTTTCGTATCTCAACAGAGCTAGCGAATATGATGGCGGAAAAAGAGTTCATTACGGTCACGACAACAGTTATTTCAGAGCCTCGTTACAAAGATAACCCTGAAATTCTTGCTAAAGTTTTTGCACAACAGGCTGAAAATCTCTCAACACTAAAAATAGCCGGAGCCCCTATCGCAATCGGGGCTGACTCTTTTACCCAAACCTCTCTTGATGAGATCAAATCGCTCCGCAAATTTAATGTCTTCACGGATGAAGAATTGTTACGCTTGTGGGTCAACACACCGTCTCTTAGTATTTTCCCTGATCGCGCGATAGGGGCACTAAAGCCTGATTATGAAGCCAGCTTTGTTGCTTTGGAATGCAACCCAATCGACAATTTTGACTGTATTGAACGCATTGTTTTGGCAGTCAAACAAGGCGTCCTATTGCAATAGTCTTCACTTCCGGGGTGAAAACGCTCACGCGCCGCGTTTATCTCGAGCCCAATTCGCCCGATCGGACTCATCACAAGCGCTTCTGTCGGTTGCCCGTCTTGGCGAGAATCCGAGCCAGCGGAGAAAAATGTCGGCGAGTCAGAATCCATCCGCGCTTACGACACGCGCAAACCTCCCTGCCACCCCATTTTCAACAACCCCATCCCCCCTCACCCAAACCCGTGCCACTTTCATCCTGTCCGTCACGGACATGAGGGGGTGTACGACCTTTGGTGTGACGGGCGAAAGTGAGGGCCGACGCGCGGCGTACCGCGCCGAGGTCTCCGTCTGATCCTCGCCCGAACTGATCGCTGGTCCGTCCGGACCGCGTGTGTGCCAAGCATCCGCGCGGCGATGTGTTTCATCGCCGCTCGGTTAGGCCGCGGATCCCGGAGGGATGTGAGGTTGGGGCGGGCGGCAGATGGGAGCCAAGCTTTCCGCGCGGGCTTTCGCCCGGTGTAAACAGGCTGTTCTTAGTTCTCGCCTTCACGGGGCGGGAGCCCGCGCCTCGTGTCACTTTTCTTGGCACGCACCGCGACTGTGCCGACCCCGCGATGGGCGGTGGGACGTGGCCCTATGCCTCTAGATTGGCCCCCAGCCTCTCCATATGCGCAAAGAAATCCGGATAGCTCGTCGCGATCATGCTGGCGTCATCGACCGTGACAGGGGCGTCGGCGACGCAGCCCAGAATAAGCGCGCTCATGGCGATGCGGTGGTCGTGGTGCGTCGTGACGGTGGCCCCGCCGCTGACCCTGCCGCCTGTGACGGTCATACCGTCCTCGCGATCCTCAACCATGACGCCGTTTTGGCGCAGCAGCGCCACAGTCGCGGCGATACGGTCGCTTTCTTTGACGCGCAGTTCGTGGATGCCGTTCATCACCGTCTCACCCGCCGCCACAGACGCGGCCACCGCGAGAATGGGATATTCGTCAATCATGTCTGCCGCGCGCGCAGGATCGACGACAATGCCTGTCAGTTCCGAATGGCGGGCGCGAATATCAGCGACCCGCTCGCCGCCACCAACGGCGCGGGCGTTCTCAAAGGTGATATCGGCCCCCATTTGCGTCAGCGCCTCATACAGCGCGGTCCGACGCGGATTGAGCATGACGCCTTCCACCACCACGTCCGACCCCGGCACAATCAGCGCCGCGACGATAGCGAAGGCCGCCGAGCTGGGATCGCCCGGCACATCGACATGGGTCGCCGTCAATTGCGCAGGACCGTTTATGGACACAGCCAAGCCGTCGCGATGGACGGGGACGCCAAAGGCGATGAGCAGGGTTTCCGTATGATCCCGCGTTGCGGTGAGTTCGCGCACCGTTGTGCGCCCGTGCGCACCGAGACCCGCGAGCAGCACACAGCTTTTGACCTGTGCCGACGCTTTCGGTGGCGCGTAATCAATCGCGCTCAGCGCCCCGCTCGACCGAATCGTGCATGGCAGCCGACCGCCATCTTGCGCGTCAGCCAGCACGCCCATCTGGCGCAGCGGGTCGAGCACACGGTTCATCGGGCGCGACCGCAGACTCTCATCCCCTGTAAAGGTCGCTGTGAGGTCGTAGGCGCTCGCCACGCCCATAATCAGGCGCACACCGGTGCCCGCATTGCCGCAATCAATCACCGCGTCGGGCGTCTGCAAGCCGACCTCGCCAACGCCGTCAATCGTCCACGCCCCGTCGCCCCTTTGGCTCACCGTGGCGCCCAGAGCCCGCATGGCATCCGCCGTCGCCATAATGTCCGCGCCTTCCAACAGGCCCGAAACCGTGGTTCGGCCTGTGGCTACCGCCCCGAACATAATCGCGCGATGCGAAATGGATTTATCCCCCGGCGCGCGGATATTGCCTGATAGGGGGCCAGATTGACGGCTAGAGGCGGGTTTTGGCAAGTTCACTGTAGGTTCCGGGTCGTGCGTGTTGACAGAGATTGACGGACCGCTAAAGACCCGCCGTTAAACCGAATTCAGGGCCGTAAGCCCGACCCGCCCGGATCACAAGGTCGCAAGATCGAAAATGGGCGGCCCATCTGATATTCTAAGGCAAGTCCATCATGGCTGCAGCGAAAACAAAAAAAGAAAAACGCGCCGAAGCGCTCGGCACGAAACGGGCCTGCCCGGAGTGTGAGGCCAAGTTCTACGACCTCAATAACAATCCGGCCGTCTGCCCTATGTGTAAGAACAGCTTTGATCCGGTCGAGCTCGATCAACAAGGCATGGTTCCGGCCTCGCAATTGAAATCATCCAAGTCAGATGACGATGATGATGAAGACGAAAATGTCGAAGCGGTCGAAATTGATGAAGAAGATATCGACGAAGAAGAAGTCGAAGCCAAGGAGCTCGAGCTGGACGGTGACGACGTTGCTATCATTGGCGCCTCTGACGGCGATGACGAAGAAAACCCAGATGTCGAAAACATCGACGATGATGAGGACGAAGACGCCGCCCTCGTTGATGACGACGACGCTGACGAAGGCCCTCCCGGAGCGGGTGATGATGACGACGACGATGATGACGACATCGAACTCGACACATAGATACACACGCGGCATACAAGCCGCTTGACGCGAACCGGGGCACAGCCCTATGACGCGCAGCCTGCCTGCGGGGCCGAGAGATCGGCCCCAATAATGGCCATATATACCCGACCTGATCGGGGCCTTAGCTCAGTTGGTAGAGCGCTTGCATGGCATGCAAGAGGTCAGGGGTTCGACTCCCCTAGGCTCCACCAGTCGTTCGGCTGGCGAACAGACCGTTCTCATCTCTCTCGATATAAGTCCGTAGTTTCCGTGGGTTAGCGGGATGTGAGACTAATCCAAGATCGCGCGAGACGCTGAATTTGGCCATTTTCCGCGATATGTCGCGCCCCGTCTCTCCGGCCGTTTTCCGAGCCCGCTTGGTGGTCAGGCATGATGCTTAGTGGAAGGCGAGACGATGGAGTTGCTGCGCCCAGCAGAGCGGCAAGTCAGTCATCCGCTGCAGCTCCCGACTCGAAAGCCCTCATGCTGTCGGCCCTGCAGAATGTCTTCTACAATGCTGGGAGCGAGATAACCGAGTGAGACAAGCTTGTTGGTATTGCTGTGATCAAGACCTTGTTGTCGTGCGAAGTCACCAATCGATGCAACCTCACCCGTCTCCAGCTGATCCCGAAGATGAACAGCGCGAGCGATAAGCGTGATCAATGTCTCATCCGGGCACGATACGGGTTCGTTCTTTGCACCCAAGACTAGTTTCATCTCCTGGCCTCGTTTTCGGACGGTGATTGGGGCGGTAATCTTAATGGGATCGGCTGATTGTGTTTCTTTATCAATTGGGGCTGGAAGGTGGAAGGCTAGCCCATCGCGACTGAGATCGATTTCGATGCCGTCAGTGTGGGTCGTAATGCGATCAATGATTGAGCGGTCCTGCAATAGAGCCTGATAGTGGCTATCTCTTATTCTTCGCGGAAAGTCCGACCTAGCGCTGTCGTGACAGGCTTGAGAATATAGCGGATAACCGTTGTTTCGCTCGTTTGAATAAAGCTATCGGCAGGCATGCCGGAGACAATCTGAACAGATTTAACCTGGTCCAACTCGGACTGGGGCAGCGTGATCGACACATTAAAATAGGGTTTTCCTGTCGCAATATCTGTTATCATATCCGCTGAAATTTTTGTAATGTCCCCATTGAGTTGTGGCACGGTGGAGGGGTGAAATGCGGACAGTGTCACAACCGCTTTTTGGTGAAGGTGGATTTGGTCAATATCTTTCGGTTCAACCCGCGCTTCCAAAATTAAATTTCCGCCGATCGGGATAATTTGCATAATTTCTTGGCCGGGCGGGATGACACCGCTTTCCGTCGTAAATTGTAGGTTATGAACAACACCATCTGCTGTGGCGCGAATTTCCGAGCGTTGTTCGATATCTGTGGCCCGCGTATATTGTTCGCGTACTCCAAAAAGTTGTTTCTGATAGTCGGACAGAGCCTTTAAAACTTGCTCTTGGCGGTCTCTTTCCAACTGATTACGGCGTGATTCCGCTTCGACAATCTGTTCTTCATAACGCGAGAGTGTGGCTTGCAACGCGGCCATGCTCCCATGGGCTGATGACAAGTCCCGCTCGACCGCAGTGACTCGCTGGATCGAAATCGCATTGGCGCGCTGAAGAATGCGGAGCCGATCAAGGTCTTGCGACAAAGACTGAATCTCGAATTGCTTGGCTTTAATTTGGCTCTCCGCTGCCGAAATTTCGCTCTGACTTTGTTTAATCATTGAAACGGTTTCTCGAAGGCGGCTGTCAAATAGTTCGCGCCGGGCCCGGAACAATTCCGTCTGATCCGTCATGATCGACCGGACATCAGGACGGGATTGATTATCCCGAATTATTTTTGGCCACCGGATCGAACTGGCTCCCTGACGTTCTGACTCAAGTCGCGCGACTTGCGCATGAAGGGAGACGTCCTGATGTGTTAGATTGACGATCTGCGCATCGGCAATCGTGCTGTTCATCGATATGAGGAGGTCGCCCGCCTTGACACGATCTCCGTTCGAAACATGGATGGTCTTGATGATGCCACCATCCAAATGCTGGACGGATTTAGGTTTACCTTCAACCACAAAGAACCCGCTTGCCACAACGGCGCCGTGAATATTGGTTAGCGTCGCCCACGCCCCTAACCCAAATACGAGCACGCTCAGAATGATGAAGCCCTTGACCAAGGGCTTGCGGTAACCTGTTAGAGGCGGCGCTGGGTTTGCGTCGATTTCTCGAGGCTGTGGTTGTCGTTGAGGCTGCGGTTGCGGTTGCGGTTGCGGTTGTTGCTGCGGGTGAGTCTGTCTCCGACGCGACTGTGGGGGTGTAGCATGATGGGGCTCTCTTGCGGGCGCGTAGGCCGAAAGAGGCCTATATTGTCGTCGCCCAAAGCTCACAACGGGCCACCCGCGCGTTTCAAGAGTTGAGCTTGAGGGGTATCAAGAGCAGCCGCATAAGGGTTTGGTGCAATTCCATGCGGGATGGGTTGAGCTGTTTGTTCCACCGCATGAACCTGCGACTGCGGTTGAACAAATTGAGGGCGATAGTCCGGCCGCGCTTGTTGAGGGTTGCGAGGGATTGCATCGGGGCGAACAACCGATGAAGGCTTATTTTGTGGTTGCTTCGCAGTAGCTTGAGCAGCGGACCGGCTGGACTTGGCCTCTTTCCCATTCAGCGCCCCCAGAACGCGGCGCGTATCGCCAAACATTGCTTGCTGGCCCTGCTTGAGAACCAAAACTTTATTCATGTCTTTGATCGCGCCAATACGGTGGGTAATGACAATCACGGTTTTCCCACGCTCGCGAATGCTTTTAATCGCATTAGAGAGCGCGGCTTCGCCTTCATCGTCCAAGTTGGCGTTGGGCTCATCTAAGACGACGAGACAAGGATCGCCATATAAGGCCCGTGCTAGGGCGATGCGCTGTAATTGCCCCCCTGAAAGCACCGCGCCACCGTCCCCAACAATCGTACCATAACCCTGCGGAAGGGTCAGGATGAGCTCATGCACACCTGCGCGATGGGCGGCTTCGAGAACCTGATGTTCAGAAGCTTGAGGATCGAAACGCGAAATATTATCTTTGATCGTGCCGTCAAACAATTCGATCGATTGTGGCAGGTAGCCAATATATTTTCCAACACCGCCTTGGGTTTGACTTGCATGCCACTGTTGGAATGTCGCGCCGTCTAAGCGAACGTCTCCCCGTTGAGGGATCCAAATTCCGACCAAGAAATTTGCCAAAGATGATTTGCCGGAAGCACTCGGGCCAATAATTCCCAATCCGTCACCCGGGTAGAGCGTAAAATTCAAGCCCATCACAATCGGACTTTGGGATCCCGGCGGCCCACCAGCCATGTTTTTAACTTCAAGCCAGCCTTTAGGCGCTGGCAAATCCATATGCTCAGATTTCGTTTCCAGCGCACGATGGACGTCATCAAGCCTTTCATATGACGCGCGCGCCGCGATAATCAGGGGCCATTGCGAAATCAGAGTTTGGGCTGGCGTGAGGGCGCGGCCTAGAATGATCGACCCGGCAATCATTGACCCCGGCGAGACGACTTGATTAATCGCCAATGCAGCCCCGATCCCTAAAATGCTGGACTGGAGGAACAGGCGAAATGCTTTCGAGAAAGCCCGCACACCGCTGACACGGTCATTGCCAAGCGTGGCATGTGTCGTGGCTTCGGAATTTAATGTATTCCATCGGTTATAAAGATGACTTTCCATCCCCATCGCTCGGACCATTCCGGCGTTCCGCGCGGTTTGCTCCTCAATAGCCTGCCCTTTTATCTTACTATCCCGCTCATCCTGTTCAGGAGACTTACCCACCACTTGCGCGTAGACAGCACAGCCGATGATGACAGCCGCGCCGAAAACGGCGAATAAGCCCATTGTCCAATGCAGCAGAAAAATGACGCCCAGATAAACCGGAACCCAAGGCATATCGAACATTGTGGCCATGGCGTTGCTTGCGAAAAATGTTCGGATCGTTGACAAATCCCGGATGGGAACACTGGCTTGGGATTGACTGCGCCCCAACCCCATCCGCATGGAGGCTTCGAATGTCCGCTCAGACAATTGGTCTTCCACCCTGTTGGCAAAGCGGGACAGAACTTTTGACCGCACACTTTCGAGGAGCCAAACAAAAATATAGAGCGTGCCCATGAGGAGAGATAATGACACAAGTGTGGACATGCTCTGGCTTGACAGGACGCGGTCATACACTTGCAGCATATAAAGCGGACCGGTCAGCATCAGCAGATTAATGAAGAAGCTAAAGACGCCCACGCTAATGATAGCGTCCTTCATCGACGCAATCTGCATTTTTATGGGAGACAGCTGACTGATTTTAGGCTCTCAGAATCGTTCGCACGCTAGTCGTGCCAATGACGTCGATAAATTAACCAATATGCTTAACGATCTATAAATATCGGTTAACGAATTCCCTCATGGACAGTGAATCTACCAATTATATCTGGGAATTTCATGGTTAGCCGATTGTTAACCGACGCAGCTTAGCGCGACTACATCCGTCCGCTAAAACAGGCTTCGTTAACGATCTTCGATAAAATGCCCCGCAAAATGACTTTGAAATACGCGATTTGCTTTGCCGCATTCACTCTTCCAGGATGTTCATATCTTGGCCTAGGTGGGTTTGAGGCCGCACGTCCAAATGTGAACCCTGCGCAGAATGGTCAATATTACCCGCAGCAGGCTCAGGCCTATGCACCATGGGCAGCACAATCTGGGGCCTATGCCTCTCACAACTCGAACCAAGGGCACTATCAGGCGCCTCACCCTCCCATATATGGGACATATCAATCTGGTCAAATTAGAGCGAGACCACAACAAGCTGGTTCAACCGCAGGGGCTTATTTCCAGCCCTCCATCACTCAAAATGGGAGGGCTCAGAACGGGATGGTGCCGCATAGATCGTCTGCAATCACATCGATGCAAAATGCCTTAGGTCAAAGCCATTTGATTGAATCCAAACGTCTTGAAATGCGTGAAGCGCAAGAAGAGTATACGCAAGCGCGCGCGGCAAGCTTACCGCAGTTCAATTTTACCGGTTCTTTTGGCTATGCTAATCGCCAGTCCAACTCGTCTGTCGCCTCAATCAATGATGTGTCAACAAGCCAAGAAACGGGAGGCCTCCGAGCGGGCGTGAGCCAACCGATCTATACGGGCGGGCAGAATAAATCTCAAAAGCGCCGGGCTAAAGCGAGCATTTCTGCTGCAGAGCAGGATTTACGTGCGACAACGTCTGACGTCGCTTTAAGCACAATACAGGCGCATTTAGACGTCATCCGCGCGAATAATGTGCTCACTATCTACACGCGCAGCGTGGCGAATCTCGAAGCCCAAAAAACCGCGACATCATTATTGTTTGACTATGGTGAAGCGACGATTGCTGACGCCTCGCTCGTCGAAGCACGCCTGCAATCCACTAAAGTCGAAGCGGCGCAGGCCAAGTTACGCTTGGCTGAAAGCCTCACAAATTACCAATTTTTGACGGGGCAGTGGGCCAACAATTTAACGCCCCCGTCTTTCGCCAACCTGCCGGCGACGCTGGATCAGGCCGTCAACATGGCGTTGGTGAAAAACCCTGATGTCTTGAAAGCGCGCGCGGAATGGGACGTCGCGCAGAACGATCTTAAAATTGCTAAGGCGCAACGGTTGCCGAGCCTGTCCCTTGACGGGGCTATCTCTGAATCCTTGGGTCAAAGTGATTTTGTCGCCAGTAGTTCAGCCGCAACTCTGTCGATGAATTTGCGCGTCCCGTTCAGTTTGGGTGGGCAGTATAAATCACAGATAAAACAAGCTACGCACGCCTTATCGCGGCGGAAGCTCGATGAGCGGCAAGCGATGGTAGAGCTGCGGCGGGAGATCACCATGAAATGGAATGCGCTGCAGACCGCAGATGACTCGATCAATCTTCGCCAACATGAAATCGCCGCCAATGATGCCGCCTATCGGTCACTACAAGAGCAATTCCAGTCCGGCGTGACGACACAATCGGAATTACTCTCCGCCGAAAGCAATCTTCTCGCGGCCCATATCAAGCTTGAAGACGCAAAATATCAAGAACAATTTCTTCGCGCGGAACTATTAGCCTTACTTGGAAATCTTGACATGGCTGGACATACTGTCCCCGCCGCGAATAGCTATGTAGAAGCTCCCTTGACCAATCAACTGCACCGCTCCCGATATTAGGGACCTTTTAAAACAAAAAACCCACCGCCCTGAAGGACAGTGGGTTTTTCTACTAATGTCCATATTTGGACTTTGGTCGAAAGACTTTATCCCAAATCATCAGTGGGAATAAAGTCGTCTGCATCACTCAGGTAGGACGAGGTGTCATCATTCAGCTCGTTCACGGAGAACTCGCCGTCTGAGACCGACAACGATCCGTCATCAAGGAGTTCAACCTTACCGTTTGAACCGTCTTCACCAAACCCGCCATATCCATAGCCATTTCCGCCAGACATATCGACCTGAACATCAGGGATTTGACTTGTCGAGATTTTACCGTCTCCATTATCGGCGAACACGTCTGAATTCCAGGCATCTTCCGCGTGTGGGGCCCCCTCCCCATCTTTGACCCATTCCACAGGCGCGAGATGATAGTCATCCGTGTGCGGATCCGTTGGATGTGGATCGTCCTCATGATCTCCCGACCCTTTACCAGATCCGTTCCCGGAACCTTTACCTGAGCCTTTACCTGAGCCCTTACCGGAACCTTTACCAGACCCTTTGCCGGAACCTTTACCGGAACCCTTGCCAGACCCTTTGCCGGAACCTTTACCGGAACCCTTGCCCGAGCCTTTACCTGAGCCCTTACCGGAACCCTTGCCCGAGCCTTTACCTGAGCCCTTACCGGAACCTTTACCAGATCCTTTGCCAGAACCCTTGCCCGAGCCTTTACCTGAGCCCTTACCGGAACCCTTGCCCGAGCCTTTGCCAGAACTTTTACCAGACCCCTTATCGTCCGAGTGACCTGAGTCATCAGGATCGTGAGGATAAGGTGTGTCCCCGTGAGACCCGTCACCGGAGCCTTTACCAGAACCTTTACCTGAGCCTTTACCAGATCCCTTGCCTGAACCTTTGCCAGACCCTTTGCCGGAACCTTTACCAGATCCTTTGCCAGAACCCTTGCCCGAGCCTTTACCAGACCCTTTGCCAGATCCTTTGCCCGAGCCTTTACCAGAACCCTTACCAGATCCTTTGCCTGAGCCATTCCCTTTATATGGGTCATCATTATTATCATCTGGGATGCCCTCCCAGTCGAACCAGTTTATGATGGGATCATGTTTTTCAGCCATGGGATGTTCCTGTATATTGAGCGAGGGTGACCCTCACAACTTGCAGGGGAAAAGAAGCAGCTAACGTGCCAATTAAGACTTATTTGGAGCGAAACTGACTAATTTAAACAAATTCGGTCAAAATAGGACAACCGTCATGAGAAGGTGGTTAAGGAGACCCTAATATAATAGGGGTAAATCTAAACATAACCTTTATAACTCACTGAAATTGTTAATTTTTTATAGCATCAAATTAGGTCAAATTAGAAAGTGTGCCATTTTGATTGTCCCAAAACGAGAAAACTCAGGCGTCACGCCTGAGAAATTGTTTAGTTATAATGATCTAGAGAAATTCTATAATTTCTGTTTACTTTATATTAAGCTCAGACCGAACCTGTTGAGCCCAAGAGCAGAAGGGTAACATGATTTCGACACGCTGGCTCCAGCGTTCCAATCGACGTGTTAATCGTCCGACTTCCTGAGCCGTCACGCCAACCTTATCGCCGTCTAAGCAATATTTTCGATCCCACCATTCGCCGTCTCTATGATAGTAATTCGTCGCAAGGCTAAGACGGTAGAGAATTTGTAAACATCCAGCGACATAAAAATAACGCTCGCTCCACTCAGCACCGAGCGCCCGACTGAACGAAGGGAGATAGTCTTTAATAAGCGCGTCTTCTGTATCAGCGTCAAGATTGGTCCATTCGTCCGCCATAAAACAAACGAGGTCATCAATCCGGTTGCGGCGCCCGCAATCCTCCCAATCGAACCATCGTACATTTGGCCCATCGACTAAGGCGTTGCCGGGCCTTGCATCCCATTTCACAAAGTCAGTCTGACTAACATCGTAGATTTGCGCAATGGCGGTTCGGTTTAGCGAAGGCGGGTTGATCGCAAGCGCCTCGGAAATTTCATCGACCTTATGAATGCGGCCTTCAACCCAGCCTTTAACAACACCCAACCGCGGAACACTCCGGCGTAAGCGCGCCGCATCAGCGGCGTGTTGAATGGCCAGCAGGCTCTTTATGCCCAATTCCGCGAGGGTCTTTCGTTCGACCTCATTTTTGGCTTCGTCAATGAGGACGGGTAGACGTTTACCCGGAATAAATTCTTGCGCGATCCAACGCCCATGTTTGCCAATAAACCCGGGCACAAGATCAGAGGTCGTCAGACCTTTTAAGACCGCCGCCTCAACCTTGGCGTCATACTTATTGCTCCGTTTCGCGACAACATAGGGGCGCCCCTCAATCTCGATGATATAGACAGGACGGCTCTTGCCGCCCGGGATCGCAACACGCGTCGGACGAGCACCGAAAATCCTGTCCGTCACCTGCTCGATTTCCTCAATCCGCTCTGGCTTAATTGCTCCAGAGACGACGGGTTTCGATTTTATATTATGATCCATTAGGTCCTGCGTCCATGTCCCGTTTGGTGAGATTGCCAACATCCGAAGTTACTTCCAATCGAGAAGCCGCCGGTATTCCTGAGGCACGCGGTCTCGGTCCTGTTTCGAAATAATCATTCGGTCTTGATTGTCATAATTGACATAGTCCCGGAACCAGGGGCGCTGGAAGACCAAGGTGATAACGGGCCTAATCTTATCCGAAGATTTATTCGCCATGCCCTGGTGTTGGACCCGGTAGTCCATGAGAAAACATGATCCAACAGGAACAATAGGATCCTGCCCCGGCATGGTGTTCGCAACATCCGTTGGCTGCAAATGTGTCCCCTTGAAAAGCCGTGTGACGCCAACTTCCTCATTCATGTCAATAAGCGGAATCATGACGGAGGTCGCAAAAGGAGGTGGGGTGATGTCTTCATTTGGAAACAGCGCGTGATGATCGCGGTGACGGGATTGGGTCTTGGCTCCTGGCAAGGATGTCACGGCAACAAGACTTCCGAGAATAAGTTTGTTGCTGAGGAGCCGTTCTAGAACAGGCATGATCGTCGGCGGCGCAAATATTTCCGGTTGGCTCAGAGGCCATGCTAACGCGAGCGTTATCATAAACCGCTTATTCCCGACACGGAGCGAATCTTTTGGGCGCTTGTCTTGAAAATATTCATCATAGCGCTCAAACAAATGCTCTTTGCACTCTTCGAGGATAGAGGCGTTGAGTGAGTTCTTGAGAAGTACGGCGCCCTGCTCTCGATATATCTTTGCCGCAAGCCGAGCATTATCAGGGGTACAAACACCACACTCCCGCTCTTTGTCAGAGAAGGTAATTGCCGGGAAAATATCAGGCTTTCTGGATTGCTCAAGCGCGGCGTCATTCATGTTCGGGAGGTCTAAGAGTGTGTTGACGGACATTTTCTCGAGCTTCTCAAGTCGGGTCCACTGACTGCATGAGAAATAGGTTTCGGCAAGTCTCTTTGCGTCGCTTATATCTGACTGTACGATCAAATCCATCACATCTAAAACACTGTTCAGGCGCTTTGTGATGTTCTTGCCAATCACTTTTCGGGTGGCACTTTTCGGCGTCTCATAATATTTGAAGTTCACCACATAGTAGAGTGCGCCCGCGACGATCGCCCACGATAGATGGGGCCTCATTTCCTCCGCCGCCATTATTCCTTGGTCTGCAAACGGCGCGATATAAGCGTCAAGATTGTCTCGGTCTTTCAATACAGACCGCGGGTGTTCTTGACTCAAATCTGCGTTGAGCGCGACGTGAGGCCTCACACAGCCGCTGAATTGCGCGTGAAGCGATAAACCCGCCGGACCCCAGCACGCATCATCCCAATCAAAGATCGCTATGGAGCCATCTTTTCGTTTTGCCATATTTGGTGGCCGAAGATCGCAATGGTTGATTGTCTTGGGGAGACGGTCCGCTTGCTGCAAATATGCTTCAAGAATAGGTCGCAGGGTCTTGAACAATTGGTGAAACCGTCTCGCGCTCGATGAGCCCAAAAATTTAGACGCGCAGACACTCTTTTGGGTGTTGCTGGCCTTTTCACAATTAAGGAAATCTAAGAGCGCGTCATAAAGCGTGTTAATTTGAATCTTTGGCAATGTGCCAGGTTTGAAGCCTGACACAATGGCTTTGGCCTGGAGGTGGGCGTATGTCGGCAGGACGACAGCCATATTGTCCGTCCGCGACTTTAATTCTTTTCCATCATGGTCTTTGACCGCAAGTACAGACAGCTCTGGACTCGCCTCAACGATGCTCGGCACGACATCGCTGAAGCTTTTCGCGATTTTTATAGCAGAACTTGTTTTTACACGCCCGTCCGTAGAAATATGTTTGAGAAAATAAGTTTGGTCGTCACAGCGTAATCGCCATGTTTTCGCCCATGGATGTTCGACGACAAGTGAGAGCTTCGCATCCGGAAATTTCGCAGACACCCAATCATTGATGCCCTGATCCATTACAAGGGTCTCATTAGACATGTTTCGCCCTATCGAAATTAATGAACCATCAGAGACCGCATCATGGCACAGACTTATTTCAAAAACATGAAACTGGTTTCATCCACAGAATCTAGACCAGAGCATAATTCGAAGCCCCAATAACAACCGGGGTTTCGGAGGCATTACAGAAGTTGTTGTCAATAAAAGAAAGTCACGTCGGTGAAGTGCTTGGCATTTCCACTTCGTCGCCGACCCTCAAGTCAGACACTCTTAGTCGAAACCCTCTAAGCGTTCTGGCTTTCTTATGCGCAAGGCATCAGGCTAAGGATCTTTAAAGATAGATCGATTTTCACGCATTTAAAAATATACTTTATCGCAAATTTTGAATTTTAAGAAAAAGTTTCTGTTTTTGGAAGGTCAGCACAAGCTTATACAAGGCTCAATACATTTTCCGTTTAGCGGGGAAGGAAAGTAAAAGTGTTTTTTCGCAAACTAATATGGCAAGTCAAAAATTTGCGCGTAGTTTAAGGTATTAGCGCTTCACGCGCCCCTGCCCGCCGCCTTGGACGAGGTCTTGGACTTCGCTTCGTGTCACGAGATTAAAGTCGCCAACAATTGAATGTTTCAAACAGTTGGCCGCAGCGGCAAATTCTAAAGCGTTCTTATCATCTAGGCCGGTCACAAGCCCGTAAATCAGTCCGGCAGAGAAGGCATCGCCTGATCCCACGCGGTCGACGATGTCTTTGATTTCATACTTGCGTGAGAACCGGATCGTATCCGAAGTCCGAAGACAAGCGGCCCAATTATGATGTTCAGCCGAACGGCTATCCCGAATTGTGACGGCCATTTTCGAAAGATTGGGAAAATGCTGCATGACTTTTTCAGTCAGTGTTTCGAAGTAGGCGTTTTCGTCAGGGTCGCCATCTCCGTGAATATCCAAAGCCTGCTGACAGTCCCCTCGCCCTGCTATTAAGATGTCGGCAAGCTCAACCATTGGGACTAAAACGTCTTCTGGGCTCTTGCCATAATTCCATAAAAGTGAGCGGTAGTTGAGATCGAGCGATACCATAAGTCCTGCCTCTTTGGCTTTACGCATGGCTTTCAAGGATTGATCCGCAGCATTCTGGCTAAGCGCGGGCGTAATGCCGCTGATGTGAAACCAGTCCCCGCCGAGCAAGGCGGACCAGTCAATCGTATCGGGCGCCAGCGCCGCGAACGCGGAATTGGCGCGGTCATAGATGACTTGTCCAGACCGCTGATTAGCACCCACTTCCATATAGTAGGTTCCCAATCGACCATCCGCCCAGATAATTTCTGAGACGTCCACGCCATGGTATCGGAGCTCTTGCAGAGCGCGTTCACCCAAAGGGTTCTTCGGCACGGCTGATATGAAGACGGAATCACACTCAAAGAGAGCCAATGACACGGCAACATTCGCCTCTGCCCCACCAAAAGCGACATCAAACTGTTTCGCTTGGCCGAAGCGCTGCCGTGACGGTGTTGAAAGCCGCATCATCAGTTCGCCGAAAGTAATTATGCGAGCACTCATACCGCACTCTCCTTTTTTTCGACCATACGAAGATTGATAACGCCGAGGTCTTTATATGTGAGTGAGCAACTGGAATTGATTTCTGCCCGATGAACGCCGGTTATCGCTCCACTTGATAACCATGCCGTGTCGCTATGATTGAACTCTGGCTTATTGCGCAGATGATTGAGCAAAAAGCGGAGCGCGCCAAACGGTCCGTCCGCGCCCGGATTGACGGTTTTCACGCCGATCATGGCTGCATCAATTGTCGTGGTGACCTCGATGTCATTCAGTCGGTCCAGCCAATCTATACCAATCTCCGGTCCGACCACGACCGAGGATTGGTTGCCGAAATCGCTGATAATTGAACCCGGTCCTAAATCATTGAGTATCGCGAGCGGGGAGCTAGCTATTTCAGCGCCGATATAGACGGAACGAATGAAGCGCTTCGCCGTCTCTGTCGTTTTAATCACTCCACGCGGTATGGAAAGACCTGACAGTCGAAACACCAACTCCGGCTCATAGGCGGCGAACCCGCCACGAAAGACCGGCACATCGACCGGACCTGTGTCGTTTACGTGGATAATGTGAGACGGGAAAACAGGTCCGACCAGCCAGTCGCTCGGATAACGTGTGTGCCAGTCCGGACCAATTCCGCCAACTTTATAACCGACAACAGGCTCGCCCCAATTAGCTATAGATTTGGCTTGAATAGCGTAGGCGGCCTCCAGTGAGGTCGGTACTTCACCCGGATAGGCGTGCAGAGCACGGCCTTCGCGTCTGGCAGTGATAAAAGTCGCCGATATGTCTGTGATCGAACTCATGAGATCAGAAGAGCAAGAGCCCGCTATTATTGCCCAAGCTTCACAAAATAATCGTAAATTTCAGGGACATTCCCGTCACCCATGCCCGCTTCCACGGCAGCTTTAAGGTTGGATGACGTCGCCTCCCCGATGGGCGTACGAGACTCGAGGTCAGAAATCATCTGCACAAAATATTTTAGGTCTTTGTTGGCGTTGTTGATTGAAAATCCAAGATCGCTGACACCGTCCACTGCATAGTTTTTGCAGAACTTCATAAAGGGTGAATTGGAGGGACCGCTCGACATAATGTCGTAGAGTTGCTGACGATCAACACCGGCTAATTCTGCGGCGGCAAAAGCCTGCGACATTGCGCACACGGTCGTCATGCCCATGAAGTTGTTAATCAACTTCGTCGTGTGACCTGCACCCAACCCGCCAAGATAAAACACGTTTTCACCCTGTTCACCCAAGATAGGCTTGTATTTTTCAAACGTCTCTTTGTCACCCGCTGCCATGATGTTCAGCAACCCATCTTTCGCGTGAGCTGGCGTGCGGCCCAATGGCGCGTCGAGCATGCCGACGCCTTTCTTGGCAAGATCAGCCCCGATTTTTTTCGTCGATGCCGGAATGGATGTCCCAAAGTCAATAACGACGGACCCCGACTTAACACCCTCTAAGATACCGTCCTGACCATAGACGATCTTCTCAACAACCTCAGAGGTTGTAAGGCAGAACTGAATAATATCGCTGTTGCTAGCGAGATCCTTCGGAGAGCTGGCTTCGCGGGCATTGCCCCGCGCTAGAACTTTTTCAATGGCGTCCTTATCAAGGTCCATGACGATAACTTCGAAGCCGCGTTTTTGAAGGTTTTCGACCATGTTTCCGCCCATAAGGCCGAGACCGATAAACCCGATTGTCGGTTTGGACATTTTATTACTCCGGTTTGTTTTATGCCGTGAACGCTGAGATTCCAGCTTTTTATTTTTAGTGAGTGGCTCTTGAAGAGCAGGTTCGAAAAGACGCCCGTCAATCAGACGAAAGCGTTGCAATAGTTTTTGGTTTGAGAGGCTCAATTTTGGGAATGAGAATCCAGACGCTCAATACCGCCAAAACAGCTAGCGCAGCACCGATGATAAAAGCTGGCATATAGCTTGTTTCAGTCAAGCGCGGGACGAGCCAGACAAGACCTGCAGCGGCCAGCTTTGCTGCCGTACCGGAAAATCCGGCCAACGTTCCGACAGCCTTATGGCTGTAAAGATCGCTCGGTAAAGTTTGGATGTTCCCAATGGCTGTTTGAAAACCAAACAGGATAACGGCCATAATCAGCACAGCGAGAATGGGCGTCGACGCGATAGCCATAGCGAACAGTGCGGGCAACATGATGACCCCACCCAGGGTAATGACCATTTTTCGGGTGCGGTCCACGGACCAACCTTTGTTCAGCTTGTTCTGCGCCAGCAATCCGCCAAACCACGCCCCGAACATTGCCCCGACATAGGGAACCCACGCATAAAGGCCAATTTCTTTGACGTTAAACCCGAACGTATCGATGAGATAAATCGGGATCCACGCGACGAACAACCACCAGATCGGGTCGATGAACATCGCCGCCAAAATCGCGCCCCAGCTTTGCTTGCGGCTTAGCATCTCAGTCGTAGTCGGCGCGTAGCCGATATCCTCACCTGTATCCGTCATCGTCAGTTGACCAGACAGGATATAGGCGCGCTCTTTTTCAGTCAGCCAAGGATGGTTTTCAGGCTTAGATTTGTAGATAATCAGCCACGGGATGAGCCAGAGTAAACCCACGATACCGATGGCAATAAAGATCGCTTTCCAGCCCATGAAGGCGGCCAATAAGGCAAGTAAGATAGGAGAGATAATCCCACCGATAGCGGCACCTGAATTGAAAATACCTTGTGCAAAGGCACGTTCATTAACGGGAAACCATTCCGCGTTGGCCTTGGCTGCGCCGGGCCAGTTACCCGCCTCGGCTACGCCCAAAATACTGCGGAATAGAATGAAAGATCCAACGCTGCCAGCGAAGGCATGAAGCGCCGTCGCGATGGACCAAGCCCCAATAGACAAGACAAAACCGAGGCGCGTTCCGAGCCAATCGAAAATTTTCCCAAAGATGGATTGCCCAAACGCGTAAGCGAGAACGAAGGCCGTAAAAATATTTGCATAGTCTTGGTTCGAGAAGCCGAATTCGGCTTTAATCTCAGGCCAAAGAACACCCAGCGCCCCGCGGTCAATATAATTGATGACTGTGGCGAGCGCGACAAGGCCAACTACCCACCACCTCAATTTACCCTTGAACAACATAGTTTTTCCCTATTGTCCGGACGGAATAAGCGCATACGCGCCCGTCCAACTGACGGACCCATTCCGGGTCTCAATTATATGGTTGCCACCGTCACCCGAGAGACCGACCGTTATGGTTTCGCCGGATTTAAGGTGGATCGTGACGAGGTCGGCATTGTCACTGGCCACATGGTCAACACGGGCAATTTGGCTGCGGCCGGACAGTGTATATTCTTCAATCGGATTATACTCGCCATGCGGCTCAAACACGGTGGCCGATGCAAAGTGCGTCGCACGTGGGCCGCGTAGGATGAGGGCCGGCTCGCGGCGCAAGTTTGTGTCTGGATCATTGGCACCGAGCTCAGTCAGCAACACCTGCGTTCCGTCAGGAACGGCACTCGTCAGCGTGTAGAAACGGCGGTCCAGCAACAGCGTCGTTTGTGCCTGCGCGTCCGGCAGGTCCGCTTCGCCGACTTTCCACAAATACTGATACCCGCTATCTTCACCCAAGGGCAACCGTGATGTGGTATCGGCATTAACGGCGTAGTTGGTTTCGATGAGCTGACCATTGTAATGATAGGGCAGATCGTAATCATGCATCGTCCCGCTATCCGCCCGGACAACATCCACAATGATAGGCACTTCAAGCACGTCATGCTTCACCAGGGCAACATGACGCGTGAGTGTAACGCCGTCATAAGCACTATCAATGCGCGCCGACGTCGCGCTGATCGCGTTACGCGTCACAAATTCCCCAAGTTCAGGCGCGAATTTATTACCATATTTCCAATTGCCATCAAAATGGGATTTTCGGTCAACCACCAAAGCGTTATGCGCAATCGTTTGCTTGGCGTAAGCATTGTTCTCGGCGAGGTAATGACCGCCATATTTCGCTTCAATATTGAGAAACCGTGCCGCGCCATAATCACGCAAGATTTCTTGCCCTCGATCAAACACCAGCAATCCAAGCTTGTCGAAATGACCGTGCCCTAATCCCATTGAGGTGTTTTTAACAACCGCGGCCAAGCCATGCGGATCATCAGACGCGCGAAGAATATCCAGTGCGCCACTGTCGCCATTCGCGCCGTCGCGCAAACGCATGGACCGATAACTAAACGACTCAGCTTTCCCCGCGGCAATTGCTTCTGATACAGTACGACCAGCGGCCGTCGGCATAACTTTCCCCTGCGCTTGTGCGACTGAGAGCAACTCCGCGTCAGCCGTCAGGTCATAGGCAATCGCAACTCCATGCAACAACTCGGTCGTGGCGATACCCTTGTCTTTGATGGCATCATTAATCGGGAAAAATAGACCTGCATAATTTTGATGAATTGTTGAGTAGATCGCCTTTTTCAGGATATCGTTGCGACGACCAAAGATATCGCGGTCCGGTTCATTATCCTCAATAGCTTGCGCGAAAAGAACAAACGGCATCAACGCATAGCGCTGATAGTAAGGCCCTTCATTATAGTAACCATCCGGTGAGAACAGCACTTCCATCTGGCGCAAGAAGCCGCCTTTGCCTGACAGGTCCAAACCGAGCAAAGCCGCATCCACATAATCCTGCCGATCCAGCGCGTAGCCCGTCAGGCCAACAGCCGCTGTGGCCCATGTTCCGTGATTGTGAATTTTATTGAATGTTTCTGGTTGGCCTTCGGACAGGAAATTTGCAATCGGGTGAAAAAATCCGTTTTCGATCCGTTCTTGCGTGTCTGCATCGAGATCATCTCTTATTTTGTCATAGCCCTGTGCCGCATAAACAAGGAACCACGCCTCGTTCAGGCTCTGCCAAAATAAACGTCCCGGCGATTGCTCTTTTTGCTGCGGGTGTAAACCAAGAGACGGATACATGTCCGCATAGGCTTCTAGCAACCGAACGGCGTGGTCGCGGTAGCGATCATCAGATGTTGCCTCGTACAGCAGCCCGGCTTCATAAATCGCTTTGGCATTTCGCTTATGCTGTTCGTGCGTAAAACCGCCGCCCGCGTCTTTTGGGACAGGCATATTTAATGGTTCCGCGATCTGATTGTCGGCATCAGATTGCATTTCGGAAAATGCTGTGTCGTAGAATGCGCCGTGTTGGGCGGATTGCTCCGTGTTCGCGCGGTCTCTTTGAATGTCCTCTGTGCTGTCGGGAGCGCTGCAACCGACCAAAACCAAAGTCAAAACGGCGAGGCTGGGAACAAAAAGGCGCATTTATAGCCCCTCATTGTTGGAAAGACGCGCGGTTGACGCAAGACCGCTGGTGATCTCAATCACCTGAGGCGCGGCCGTATTTTCGAAACGGTTATTGGCAATATCTGTTTGCGGATCACCGACCGTGTGATCAATCAGGAAGGGCGCACTATCCGTAAATCTGTTGTCCACCAAATCCGTGTCCTGCACGCCGTG
The DNA here is from genome assembly GCA_051251645.1 of Litorimonas sp. Classification (GTDB taxonomy): domain Bacteria; phylum Pseudomonadota; class Alphaproteobacteria; order Caulobacterales; family Maricaulaceae; genus Litorimonas. The sequence continues at coordinate 291,752 of JBPOEY010000002.1, forward strand.
CAGCCATAACGACACACTGCGCGCATTGCGGGGGCCCAACCCAACATTGGTGAAGCTTGACCCTCGCATTTCAAAATGCGGGCCAAACGTACTTTCGTCGCGACCGCCCCGATACAGCGTCGCGAACGGCCCATGGATGTTGGTGAACTGGCTATTTTTTACCGTAATATACTCGGCATTATAGCGCCCGAAATCATCCACCTCATCATCGAAATTAAAGACGCTACCTGAGATATTACTAACCTGTGTCCCCTCCATTAGGATATAGTCGGCCAAGGTGCTTTTAGCGCCGCGCACCACGTCAAAAAAGCGGTTAATGTCGAGGTCGATGATGTCGCTGTCTACGATCTCTAAACGGTAGTTTTGCGTCATGGAATAGGGACTGGTTCTGATCACACTATTACCGACCATGTCTGGCGCAGCGCGGCCCGTAACAGTGACGCCGTCTAATCTGAGGCTCCCGCCGTTTTCAATCTGAAATAGGGCTGAGCGCTCGAACGCAATTGTCGCCGCTTTGGACCCTTCTATCGTCACAGGATGCGGGAGCTTAATCATCTTGCGCGCGATGTGTTCCCCCGGCGCGAGCATCAGAATATCACCTGCAGCTGAGCCCATTACCGCCGCAAATAGAGCGCCGTCTTCTAAGGTGACTTCGGTCCGTTTGCCCGAGCCAAAGGCAACTTCGGCGGGAGCCTTAGGATACCAATCCACACCAACATCGTCCAACCCAGTGACGATGAGGTCACGCGGCGCGCCTTCCTGAACATCTGCAGGCGGATACAATAGGCCGTTGGCGGCGCGTGAAAGCTTGGCATCCGAGCGGGCAAAACCCGTGTCGAAAACGGCATCTCCTGGTCCCATAAGAATATTATCCGCGAAGTCGATGCCAGACATATCGTCATAGACTTCAAACACGGGACCGCTCACATCACGCGCAAGTAGGTTGTTATGAAAAGTACTATTCATTGGAACGGCGGAGCGTTCGCTATCGCTGCCTGCGCCGAGTTGAATCCGGTCGGACCCGATAATTGAATTGTTTTCAATCCGCGCGTCTGCGACGGGATGATACCGATTAATCGGGCTATTCGGCACACCGTTCATGACGGTGAAAGCCCCGCCGAACCGGATACCCGTCAAGGCCTCCATATAGTTTTCGCGAACTTGCTGACCGCCATTGATCACGCGAATGCCGCCCGTGTGATTGGCATTGTCACCCAAGAAGACATTCCGTTTGATCACATTATTATTGCCATGACGCAGGGTCAACGTGCCGCGCGCCGCGAGAAATGTATTGTTGCGCAGGACATTGCGGCCGGACTTTACCGAAACAATTTCCAGCTCCCCATTCGTCCGGTCAAAAACGTTGTTTTTTAAGACTGTATGCGAATCAAACAGTGAATAATGGCTTGTGCCGATCCGCAAGGTTTCACCGCCATTGGACCCCAATATTGGACGAGGTCCGAAATAGTTATTCGCAATAATGTGATTGTTTTCGCGACTTTCTTCGGCATTAAGCCGGACGGCTAATGTGACACCCTGATTGCCCTTTCCAGACAAATGATTATTTTCAAATCGGTTGTTGCGCCCAAAGATCTGCACCCAACTATCCGTTTCAAAACGCTCCGGATTAGAAAACCCATCGATGACGGTATTAAAAACGCTGGAGTGGCTCGCCAGCGCCTGATCATCCCTTCGAAAGCTAATCACACTACTGGTCGGTGTGTAGCCGTCACGGAAGACAAGCCCGTCGACAACCAAATGCGCCCCGGCTAAGCGTAAATTACTTTGCCCGGTCAGCACGACATCTCCCGGGGTTTCTGCTGTCAGAGTTATCGGAGCCTCTGGTGTGCCCCACCCTTGGAATAAAATTTCGAAATTATCCCATTCGCCATTGGCGAGGACGATTGTTTCACCGGGCTTTATAGCGTTGACGGCTTCACGAAAATCATCTTGCGTTGTCACAAGGGTTGCGTTTTCGCCAACGGTATACGAACTTTGTGTAGCCTGTGCAGAATTCGAGCCGTCAGCCTCAGTTTTCGAATTGGGACCACAACCACAGAGAATTGCTGCAATCGCAACTGACGCGCCGAGTCGTAGCTTGCGACTTAAATAGATCTGTTGAGATGATAGACGCAAAACCACACTCCCCTGATGAGCGGAATTATCCCCGCTTCGTCAGAACAGCTTTCCGGCAGGCACAGGCCCTTGTCAACCGATCATCCGTACCAATTTACTAGAATTGGTATAATCTTCAGGAAAGCTGGCGGGACAGAGTATAACGAGATCGGCTCTCGGCGGCTTGACGTTTCACTTCTTGGTAGGCCTCCGCTTCAGACGCTTCCAATAAAGCGTCAATCATTCGGGTGAAGTGTGCTCTCATAGCGATGCGCGCCGCCGCCGAGTCTCGGTTTTTCAGCGCATCAAGTATAGCTTGATGCTCATCTTCCCGATGACTCGTGTCCCGATCACAGACATTTTTGTAAACCTTTTGCAATTGTGCTGCTTCTGTCCGCATTTTCCACATACTGTCGATGACGAAAGTGATCGCATGGTTATTAGTGGCGCGGGCGATGACGTTGTGAAATGCAAGATCTGCATCGTCAGCGCTCATCGGTTGCCCATCAATATCATGGGTCTCTTTGCCCGACATTACAGCAATGAGGTGGTCCAGATGCGCGATGGCTTCTTCGGTGATAATTGGGGCCGCCAATGCTGCGGTTTCGGCCTCAAACAAGGCACGGGCTTCTGTTAGCTCAAACGGACCCACCTTTGGTAAACCGTTCAGGGCGAGGTTACCGCTATCAAGCACATAGGCGCCTGATCCGACCTTAATATCAATTCGTCCCTGAGCTTGAAGCGATATTTCGGCCTCGCGTACAGCCACCCGACTCACTCCGAACTTTTCTGCCAAATCGCGTTCCCCTGGCAATCGACTCCCAGGTGGAAAGACCCCGGAATCGATTAACTCAAGAATTTTGTTCGCTATCTTATGATATAAGCGCTGCTCAGCCATTAGGTCTATACCGATTTTAATAATACGAGGACATTGTCCATACCAATTTTAGCGCAAAAAGAAAGCGCAACTTCCGATACAAAAGTTGCGCCTACGATAGTGACGTTATACGCCCCGCCGATTTGGCAGGGCGTAACCCTATAATACGGTTCGCTAGAATGTGTAGCTGGCACCAAAGATAACGCGTCGGTCTGTCAAACCTTGGAAGCCGAGCGGGCCACCTTCGTTAACCAAAGACTGCACGACATCAGATTCGGTCAAGTTCACCCCCTCAACACTAAACGTGATGTGATCGTTGAGGTCGTAACGGACGCTGGCATTCAGCTGACCGCGCGCTTCCTGAACGACAGGAAAACCGAAGGGCCGACTAGATGTGCTGCCGAAGTCTAATGACCGAAATGCGTCACGCCAAGTGTAGCGCAACCGCGCTGAGATACCGTATTTTTCATAATAGCCCGTCAGGTTGTACGCGTTTTTTGACAGGTTGATCGCACCTTGGTCGAGCTCGACATTCGTCGCACCAAGCCCAGCGAAGATTTGAGCCGCCCGTGTGGTAGGGGTGAACACCTCGTCATTGCCGGAGAAATCCTGATACGTGTAGTTGGCAATAACGCCGAAGCCCGAAGCCCAGCCAAATCCACCCAGGCGGTCCTCCCAATCAGACAGGTCATATTGCAAAGCGACTTCGACACCTTGTTGAGTCGTTTCGCCCGCGCCATTGATCGGCGTTGACAGCGGCACACACACCCCGACGCCTGGCACCGGGCCAAAGACGTTGATGTCGGCGATCGGGTTAAAGATTCCGCCGCCTTCACACGGCGCACTGATATCACGGAAACCTGTCGTTGGATCCTCGGTCGGGTTTTCATCAAGAACAGAGAAAACATCCGTCCGTTCTTTACGGAAATAGCCAACGCTCAGCACGGCGGCTGGCGCAAAATACCAATCGCCCGAAACGTCGAACGAGTTGACCTGTTCTGGCGTTAAGTTCGGATTACCAAGATCAACGGCCGGGTTCGGGCTCGTGCTAAAGGTAAAGGAGGTGGACAAGCTGTCGAAGTTGGGGCGGCGGATGTCCTTGGTGTAGGAACCCCGCACCACAATGTCGTCCGTGATGTCAGCCGCGATATTAAAGCGTGGGAGGAAGAAATCATAGTTTCCTTCGGTCGTGACCAAAGACGTCACACCGTTCAACGTCCGATTCCCTGATGACGCCACATTTGTGTCAACATAACGCAGACCCGCATTACCGCGAATTCTACCAAAATCGAAGTTGGCCTGTCCGTAAAAAGCATGAGTTTCTTCTTCAATATCGAAGAAGGCATTCTGGCTCGACGTTGGCGTACCAATGCTGCTCGTGCTTCCGGTTGCGGCGATAAGCGCGTCCAATCGGCGCTGCACACCAATTGGATCGGCGGCAACCTGATCCGGATCAATCAGAAGGAAGTCTCTGACAAAGAGCTCACGCCCATCGGCGTCGCCGAAATTATCCGGACCCGCAACAAGCAGGTCAGCAAATTGATCGCCGCGCGGAGAATCGGCCAGAGACCGCAGACCCACGCGTGAGTTGATTTCGTCACGGACCGTTTGGGTTCTGCTGAAACGATAACCGGCATCAATCGACCAACCCGACGTTCCGAAAGTTCCGTCAAGATCATAATTACCGTCGATCCGGAACGCATCTTCGGAATTTTCAGTCTCATTCAGACCGATGTTGACGTCGCGGAGCACGACATTGGCCGGATCTAGCAACTGAGCGGTTGATGGCCCCAGCAGATAATCTTGAGCAACGCCAAAGGTCAGTGAACCACCCGTCAAGTCATAGATGAACGGCGTTCCGTTTTCATTCGAACTATTGGTCGGCGCGTTCGGGTTGATAAAGTTAAGGGTCGTATTGAAGCTTGGGAATGAGCTGTCTGCTTTCGAAGATGAAGCCTCCACTTGTCCTGTGAGACGGCCAAAATCGAGTTTTGTCCCAAACCGGAGAATTGTGCTGTCAGTCAATCGGGACCCTGTGTCGCCGGAAAAGCGAAGGTTACCGTCGGAGCCGTCTGCTTCGACAGGAATAATACCACGAACCGCGACATCAATCGTACCGATATTTTGACCATTTAGAGACCCAAAGTCGACATTTTCGAATTCATCGATGATACCGCCGAAAGAGAGTTCTTGGCTGCTGATCCCGGACGCCTGAACCCTTGAGCTTTCCTGACGGCGCTCTTGATTGTTGACGACTGCATCAAAATAGAGCGTGACAGCCTCTGACGCTTTGGCTTCGATTGAACCAGCAAAGTTATAAGTTTCGTACTCATAATTGTCATAGTCTTGAATGAAAAATTGCGGCGGAATGAAATTGGTTGCGAACGTGCCCGGATTGGCGACATTTGCGTTCACAATGCGCGCGTTATCCCGGTCTGCGCGGGGACGGAAGGCTGTTACATCCTGCTGATTCCAACTACCACTAAGTACGACGCCAATTTCTTGACCTTTAGTGCCAACCCAATGCTTCCCCAATGTCCCGGAAACGCGGGGTTTAATTCCATCGGTGGAAAGGTTGCTATCTTCACCTTGGATACGAAAGCTAGCCAATGTATCGTCTTCGTCGATCTCTAATGGCCGGATCGTACGAAGATTGATTGTACCCCCGACTGAACCCTCAATCGTTTTAGAGGTCGGCGCTTTTATAACCTCGACCGCAGAGATAATGCCTGCTGACACATCTTCGAAATTGATACCACTACGACCGGAACCAGACCCGACAGTAGACACGCCGTTGATTTCCGTCCTGTTAGCGTCTGTCCCACGGATTTGCACCCCTGAGCCGACTCCTGCGGTCCGTGTGATTTGCACCCCTGTCACATTTTCCAAAACTTCTGCTAGGTTTTGATCAGGAAGCTTACCGATATCCTCGGCCTGTATCACTTCAATAAGGCTTGTGGCTGTCCGCTTTTGCAGAAGCGCGGTCTCAAGCGCCTGACGAATGCCGGACACAATAATTTCGTCTCGATCAGCCCCGTTAGCTGTTTGATTTTGATCTGTGTCTTGTGCGGATGCAGTCCCCGCAACTGTAATAGCAAGAATTGATGCCGACACCAAAACTGTTTTCGTAAACTTCAAGCGGTCCATGACCTATCCCCTGTCTAAAACCATATGGCGTTTGCCTTTTGGCATTTGACACTAGGTGGACCGATAAACAATTGCGTGTCAACCTATTTTATCTACCACTTTATTGCAATTGGTCCTACCAGTTTACTTTCTTCGAACCTGTTGCGCATTCGCAACAGGTCGTCAGTCTCATGATCTCTTGAGATTTCTCAAAATCTCTTGCACGGCATCGTCAGCTTAAATGGCTACGGTCGAAAGTCTAAGCTAACAATATCCGCGCACGCAGTACTCGGCGGATGAGAATACCCGCATCGTGCTGGATGCTCTTCGCGGCGAGGACAACATTGCTAAGTTATGCCACAGTGAAGGCATATCCCAAGGTGTCTACTTTAAATGGTCCAAGGACTTTATTTAGGCTGGTAAGAAACGGCTCGCCGAAGATCTTGTTCGTCAACGACTGCGTCCACCACCAGTCGTTGACGAACAGACCGCTCCGATCTCCATCGATATTATTCTGTAGTTTCTGTGGGTTAGCGGTATATGAGACTGAGCTAAGATCACGTGATTCGGTGAATTCGCTCATTATCCGCGATATCTCCTGCCCCGCCTCTCCGGCCAATTTCCGAGCCCGCTTGGTGCGCGCGCAGGATGCTAAGTATAAGGCGAAACGCTGGCGTTGCTGCGCCCAGCAGAGCCGTGACCCCGTCATGCGGTGCAGCTCTCGCGAGATATTTTCAAGTCGCGAACCGGGTTCTGGCTGATGTGAAGCCCCTATCACATCGTTGCAAATGTAGGTTCCTCTGACAGGGAAATACAAAAAGTGGGAGCCAGTTCAGGCTCCCACTCACCGAAATGCGCCCCATTTCGGTATCAGTTTATCGGTTTATTCAACGAAAGAGGGCGCAACTTTATTGGTCAGCAATCCGCAAGTAAGATATCAGAGATTATTCAGCTCGGTCTGTGCTTGTCCCAATGCGTCTCGTAATGCCTCAATCTCCATATTCCTTCGGCTAATATAACGAACATAAGGCAGGATGTGCAGCGGTATCCTGTCAGGGTCGACACCGGGCGCCAATTATCCAGTCTGAGCAGGTGGAGTAAGGCCGAACGGAAAAAAGAGTCTTGGGTCACAGCTCCAGAACCTCTGTCGCTTCGGACAAAAACACGTCCATGACGGAGGCGATAGGGTTAAGCGATTCTTGCACCTGTTGGGCGTCAAGACTGGTTTCCCGGCCGCCGATCGTTATTTTTGTTACAGTAGATCCCTGTTCATTGCTATTCGCGCGCTTGAAATAAGCTCAATTGCGTTCCGATAAAGAACCCTGCGACGACCTCATCTGTATCGCTGCGCCAGCCGACTTGGAAACCACTCGACAGATTGCCGTCGCCGGAGGCGAGGAAGATCGGCAAATTCACACCTGTCACGCCCTCGTCGAAATCATGCGTAAGGCGCGGGGCAACGCCGACCTTACCAAGGCCCGGGACATTGTTGAAAATATGCCGGACCTCACTAAAGCCCAATAAGCTCTCTTTGCGCTCCGGTGCCAGCGGACGTCCCGACACACAGCTGATTTCGCCCATGTCATTCAGGCAGTTAATGCCTTCGTCGGCCTGCTTGAAATCGCTCTGGAACTTCACGCCGGTCGTAATCCCAATCTGACGCTCGCCGAGCGTGACATAAGTCGCAGAGATGCCAGCGCTATATTCGAATTTTTCGGTCGATTCAGAGCTCAGGTCTGTCGGGTCGATAAAGTCAAAATCCTCGTAGTTCACCTTACCTTCGAAATTGATGAAATAGCTGTAGGCATTTTTAAAGACAGTATCGCGAGCCTGCTGCCCCTTCGGGATATATTCGTCGATGAGATCATCGGCATCTTCCGGGAACTTGCCGTCTTTGGAATGGGCCGTGTATCGCGTTGTCGTTCGACACTTGGCTATCTCATCGTCAGTTCGCTTGCCGCCATTTCGCTTCTCGTCAATTATACAGGCCTCTCGGGCGGTAATAAGATCAATGTCGATCCCAAGACTCTCGGCTTCGGCCATGTTTATATCGACTCCCCCCGTCCTTCCGAGACTATATTTAAAAGTTGCATTGACCCCCGATGCCAAACCGTCGAGCGTTGCGAGGTCAAGAAGTGTATCGTCCTTGCTGTCGAACGGAGTAGAAACGATTAAATTCCAGGTGGAAGTCCGACAACTCCTAATATTGTCGTCGTTATTTATGCACTTAGGACCCTTTTCATTGCCACCACTAGCTAATTTGAAACTTGCCGAGCTTCCTTCGGTTGTAAAACTCAATTGCGCTGAAGGACCAATTCCGCCTGCCGTTTCGGAATTCATGAGTGAGCCGGAAACAAGGTTCTGTGACTTAGAAACCTCGCCATCAAATCTATTTTTAATGTGAGTCTCAACCCCTTCCTTATTGTCCTTCTTTGTTTCGCTCTCCAGAATATCTATTTGTTGTGCTGGGTCAGAAGTTTGAGCCGCAGCTGCAAAGCCCGTCATGAGCAGCACAGTGAAAGCGGATGTAACGGTGTAGATGCGTTTGGACATATCAAAATCCCTCCCTAAACCTTGAACAGTCGAAAAGAGGATTTTGTGTGGCCCGACCCTATCTCGTATCTATCAGATTTTGGGGCTGCATCTCCGTGAGTTCTATCAACATCGATATACCCACCGGGCCGACCGGTGAGACGATAGTTCAGCCTGCTCTCACCAGTCGGCAATTGAACCGTATAACCACCGCTCGCATCGATCTGAATATCATGAAATTCGCCTTGGGAATCTCTTACAGCGAAATCTCTGAAATCGACATTTGACTCACCTGTTTTCTCAAATTTTACACTGGGCATTCGTTTCTCCCCTTTGTTGCTTTTGCCATAGCAAAACCTAACGGGGCGGAGCGCGTGACGGTCGTCACGGTGGGGCAGAAATTTTTGGGCGCACGTCAGGCCACGCAAGTTTCCCAGAGATAGAGGTCGATATAGGTCGCCGAAATCTGGCCATAACCAGTCTGCGGTGCGAGCGCGTCTTTATGCGGCAGGTCCCAGGCCCAGTCCGGGCCCCACGTATTTCTAATAATAAAATGCCCGCCTGTCGGTTCGTCAGGATCAGGTACAAAGCCTGTGACGAAGACCGCGTGATCACCATCATGAACCCATCCTGGCGGCGGGTTCAATATCTTCCCATAACGCTCGAATCCCGGCACATTCCAGTTGCTCAGCCCGTGCTTTCTGCGGGCATAGACAGGCATCGCGATAGCGACCCCCCCGTGCGCCCGGAGCAGGTCAAGCACGGTCCGTGCGTGACCTGAATTGGCCTGATGGATTTGTACAGTCAGTTGGGCGGTCCCGCTTTGCTGAGCGGCCACGACCGCACCGTTTGGTGGCGGGTCCTGCGAGACCGAGCCGACTATTGTGTTCGGATTGTAGGTCCAGTGATGCTCTCTGCAAACGCCGTGCTGTGATGCGGCCTTCGCCACATGTTCGTGGCCGGTCCCGCTTTCGTCCGGCCAAGGGTCTAGCCCATGATGCTTGACCGCCCAGTATAGATATTGCTCGGACAAATCGGGCGCCTGCCCATTGTCGCGATACCGAGCGAGTTCCAGAGCCGCAGTGACGGAAAACGCCACACACGTGCCGCGCTCGCCTTGTTCCCGCGTTGGCCAAGGGATACCTGGCCTTCCGTCGAATGCAAGCTCTCCAGCCAAGGGGCCGCGGACAAACCGACCAAATCTCTCCACCATCTTCTTGTTTGGTTGCGGAACAATAGCCGGGACCCTCGTCTGCAACTCTTGGGGTTGGCGAGCGCCATAGGCACGGACGCGCCGACTCGGAGTCTTTTTCTCTTGCCGGCGTTTGGAAACTTCCAGTGGGTAGAGCCCTTCGACATCAGCGATGAGCGTTGCATCAAAGAGAGCCGGGTCTGGGTTCATGCCAAGATAGGTTGCGAATCCCAATCCGGTCGTCACTCCAGCCAGACGGGCATAGGCAATCTGCTCAACACTAAGGTCGAGCTGTTCCGAAAGTGTCTTAAAACTTTTGATCGTCATAATTTTGATCTTTCTATTCTTAAGGCGTACCTGTTGCCCCGATCTTAAATTAGCCCGAATATAAGTTCCCTCGCGTGACGACCGTCATGGGGGAATCGTAATTTAATGACCGCTTTTTCTTGACGATCTAATCTGTTCCGTGGAACGGAAAACAATAGCATGTCTGGACAAATCTAAAGTGCGGTTGAATGGATCACTGCCGGATACATCCGACTTGATCGGAACGCCAAAAAACTATGCCCAAAACACATTGCTGCAACGTCAGGGCGATCCTGTCAGACACATATCCATTATACTATCTGGTTCTGCGCGTGCGGTCACCTATACGAAAGCCGGACAGAAAGTCTGGGTTACAGATTACGAGGCCGGCGAATTATTCGGTCTGGAAATTTTGCAGGCTAACGCCACGTCAATCTGCGACATTGTTGCCAACGGTTCGGTTGAAATACATCATCTAACGATTGAGGGCTTTCTCTCATATGTAAGTTCTAGGCCGGAAGTAACGCAGGCGGTTTTAGGGCATCTTGGGAGGCAATTGGAAAGCCGTGCCCGTGGGCTAATAGAAGCACTGTCGGTCTCTGCGAGGGGTCGGGTGTGTGCCGAACTTGTGCGTTTAGCCAAGCCCATGGGAAAAGCGGCTCCCGCCTTCTTCATTCGCCCTACACCTGTTTTTTCTGAGCTTGCTTTACGGGTGGGCAGTACACGTGAATCGGTTTCACGCACGGTTAGCGGGTTGGCCCAATCAGGCGTTATTGTGAGAAAGACAGGTGCTATCGTCGTTCCGGATATCGACCGCTTGAGATCGCGTATCACTTAACGTCATACCGATCTGCTAGCGGCCGATTTGCTTCAGCGCGAAGATAGCCTCGCCCGTCTCCAGCACGCCCGCAAAAACAGTGTCGTACTGATCAGACAGACAGACTGCCACATGACTGGCCAATGCATTAGACAGCAGGATCGTTCCTGGCGGCGCTTCCTCCGCCAGAGATCGTGCTGAAAACGCCTTTGAAGAGAACCGCCGCTCTTGCTTCAGGCAGAGGCCAAACTTAGCCTCCCTATCGCCGCTCGACCTTAATTCACATGCCTTTGCGAGCGCTTTTGCAATGCCGGATATTTGCGTAGCCGTCTCTGCGGGTGACTCCGACAGACAAACGATCCCATCAGCGATATCCTCACTTACTGATTCAGATAAGGATGGCGAGTCAAGGCGACGACGCCCTAGAAATTCCAGTACGGACGTGCCTCTCGGGACTGCGGACCAGATCTCCGCCAAGCGCGCCGTATTACCCTGTGGGATGCGGTCCCAGATCAACATCTGCTCTGCCGTCACGCGCAAGTGAGTGGCCTGCCGCAGCGCCTTACCCATGCTGATGATGCTCGCATAAATATCCAAATCAGCCTTCGGCCAGTCATGGTTTTGGGCACAGATCTGAACGCTCGTCGACTGCGTAATACAACGCTCATATCGCGCAGCCCAATCTTGCCCGAAAGGGAGAACCGATACGGCCGCAAACCTGCTGGGTTCGACTGGGAGGGTCACGTGCAGCTGTCCGCCTTCCTCGAGAATAGCCTCAGCGATCATAATATCTGATCCAGCTGCGAGTGATCCATAAGCAAATCCAATGTCGCAGATTTGAATGCTTTCGGAGAGGCGCCGGCGCAGAGCGTCGCATTGCTTTACAGATAGGGCTGTAACGCCATCGGTTCTGGTCGCACCGATTGCGAACAGATGCCCCGCGTAATGAGCGGTCTTCGGTGGATCGAAACCCTCCAACCAATCGAAACACTCACCTCTATAATCCGCTATCATGGCGAATTGCTTCAGGGTTGAAGCATGAGTCGTATAGTTCAAAGGATCGTGATCCCAAGCTTTGCGTAAGAATGCGCGGCTCGCATTGTAATCGCCCAGTAGGCAGTGCGCTTCGGCGCGCGTGGCGTCGACGAAGTAACGATCAGAATGTATGTCCGGCTCGGTTTCGGCGATCTGCTTTAAAAGACGTTTTGCGCGCATCGCGATTATCGGCATCGGAACACCGCCAATATAAGCCATCGTCGCAGAATTTATGCCGCTGAAATAACCGAGCGTGTCGTTGTAAGCGGCTTCGTACTTTTCGGACGACGTCAGGGCCAGTTTTCGGCGGCCCGACTTTGGTGCAGCCAAATAAAGATCTTTATAGAGACGCCCTTCTAGCGCCATAATGTCCTCATGATGACGAACCGTATTCAGATTGAAACGTTTGTATTCTGCAAGCGCCACGTCAAGCGACCCCGCCCGTGCGAGAGCCAGCACCGCAAGGTACTGCTGGTTTTGATCGGACGGATATTGCTTCAACCTTGCAACGGCATCGCGATAGCTCACTAGCGGGTTCATCTCTTCAACCAATAGACTGTATTAACCCCCTAATTTAGCGTTTCAGCTGTGGCTGACGCACCGCCCCCCTGCAACTCCAAAACGGTCGCTGGGGAACAGAAAAGGCTGCCAGATTGCATAGCCGCTATTCTATGGATCCAGGTTAATAGCGATGTTGTTTTTCGGAAGGCTCGGATGCACCCCACCATGGGATAGCAGAAGCTTGAGTGCTTTTGTACGATCCGCATTGGAATTGAACTTCTTCCCGGCATAATAATCATTCATCATGGCTCTTTCGTGAGATGTCGGGTGAACACCTCCATGGGAATCGATACGTCCAGTACGCATGGGCCGTGGTGGGTTCGCGTGATCATCATTGTTGTGGTCGTGGTCGTGTGGGTGGGGGTGATGTTCATCGTGCATGTTGGCGAGCATCCAGTTGGGGAAATCTCCGACATAAAGATTATAGTAGAGAGGGATGCCAATCTTATCAGATGAGATGCTGGCTTGCACTTTTTTGATCATCGAATGGTTGCAGATAATGTTCGCGTCACAGACAAACGATGCCCATTTTGCATGCCCGACAACCTTGCTTTCTGGCCTCGTCCAATTTGTGCTTGAATCCGTTGCTTCGATTGCGCCGCCCTTCGTTTCAAAATAGAGATGCACATCCGATATGGCCTCAATGCCGGGCGGCAACATCTCGCTCAGACTTGAAACTGGCGCTGCACCCGGCCCAAATGACGCAAAGCTCAACCCCCCCAGCCAGACGACGAAGGCCGTGCGTCCTTGAGGCGCTTCCACAGACAATTCACCATCTGGGCTTTCGATCTTGAGCGCCCTCAATCCATTTGCTGGCACAGCCTTATCAACAATGGCCTTCTTCACAACTTCGACATAATTTTCGCTCGTTTTTAACGCGCGCATTAATGTGCGCTTATAGCGGATAAGATGCGTTTTTTTATCCCGTTCTAATTCCAAGAACATGATCGTGTCACACTGTGCTTGAGTCATTATTTCTCTCCCTCGCTCAATTTGAGTTTTAATTTATCGAGTCTATTTCGTACAATTTCATCATCTGGATCGGAGCGAACAAGATGCTCTGCAGCGATCTGCGCCTCACGCATGTGCGCTTTGGCCTCCTGCGGCCGACCAAGACTGATAAGGGTGCGCGCGCGATGCGTCAGCACGTCCAACCACTGGCGTTGCCATTCAAGATTGTCTGGGCTTCGCTGGATCATTTGACGACTTTTATTAATATAAGATTGGGCGTTACTTTCGGCTTCAGCAGCCCGTCCAGACAACCTCAGCGCATCGCTTAGCCAAAGTATATGGAATACGAGTGAATATTGCGCATCATTGTCGTCTGGGGCTGTTTCGAGCCATCGATGATTATGGACAATCGCGTTTTCGCAGCTTGATAAAGCCTCTTCTGTCCCGCGCGTTTCTCTGAGCAGTCCAACGCATATATTACCGCTGACGAGAGCCGATATTGCGTCCCAGCTGCGCCCCTTGGCATCCACTGTATCTCTCTGATTAGCGGGAATGCGTTCGAGTAACGCTTGTGCGCTCCGCAGATGTACTAGCGCGCGCTCAGGGTCGCTACCATTGACGAAATGCAATCCTAAGCGGTTCTCACTATCGGCATGAACGAGAAGGCGCTGCGGATCGTCTGGGTCGCGCGCTAACAACTCAGTGGAGATATCGTGAAAGGCAGAATAATGTAGAAAGGCCCGCACAAGATCTTTCTGGTCCTGGGCGTCCCTCCCATCTGCATAAATAACATAGGCGCGCAGCTCTAAGCTACCAGTCGGCATATTTTCGAGAGAGACACCTTCATAGTATCCATTCAGGCGGGAACTTATGGAGCGTAACACGCTACGTTTCCCCACGGATTCACGGACTAGAGGGCGAAGGTCGGTCAGCATATAATCAATCAAACCTTCAGCCTTCGTGCGCTGAAGTACTGCCTCTCTCCCAGATTCCACTGCCACATAGCTCATAACAGCCATGGCTATCATTCCTATAAGGGCGCCTACCGTGACGCTCATCACGCGTTTAATCCTGTGCTGTGCATCCCGTTGGATCAAATTGTCCAACCGTAACCCTGTCAGTCCAGCAACGAGTTTTATAAGGGCGAGACGCGGTCCATCGGCAGCCTTGCGTATATCTGCCGCGATCGGCTCTGCTATCCCGTAATCATACAAAGCGGGCGGAAAGCAATGCAACTCCGGAGCACTGGACATGGAGCTATTCGGCTCGCCGCTGACAATCAGACAGAGCACCTGTGCGTCCGGACGAACGTGACGAAAAAAAGCCACTTCCTTATCGACCCAAACAGAGGCCGCCGCATTAGGCGAACAGATTATAATGAGGGCGTCAGAGGCCCGTAATGCCGCCTCGATTTCAGCTCTTAAATCCTGCCCTGCCGGTAGTTCATCGCGATCACGAAAAATTGGGCGTAAGCAGATAGGAGGGTCGCCGCATTCTGCCCTTTTACGGGCGAGACTTGCAGGCAGTCTATAACGCTCCAGTTTTCGATGAATATATCGTGCCCAGCGTTCGTCCATATGACTATAACTGATGAACGCTCTATAGCCGATTTCTGCCGCCAAAATTCCTCCAGAGACTGTCTCTAGCTTACACCTTAGTATAAATTACCTACAGAGGCGTTTTCAGGACAAACTGAACCATCAGGAAGGCATTGTCAGCTTAAAAGTCTCTGAGCGTTGTTAGGAAATGAAGTCAGATCTTACGCCACAATCATTTCACGCCACTCGGCGAGTGATACGCCGCGCATTGCTTTAAAACTGGACCTGCTTTCGAAATATCGCTCGTGGTTGAAGCGATTGTAGATGGAAGCGTGAATTGAGGTGAGTTTTGGAGCGTCGACGTTCTCCTGACAATGCCCGTGAGTTGGTCGCCGCTTAAGATGTAGCTGCTTTACCAACCGACACTCAGAGACGTTTAAGCTGGCAATACCAAGCCCAGACTTAAATCTATGCCTTGGGCGCTGACGTCAGACAGCCTGTTCCAATCCCAAACCACGTGCCGTCATGATAAACTGTGGCGAAGCCGTGATCGGCCTGCATGAATGTTTATCCTCCCTTTTCAAGGCGGTTTCAAAATCGCTATAAATGCCGAATTATAAACGCTGCTCAAGTTTGATGCGCGCCCGCTATGGAGAAACCCCAGCTTCGTTACCTTAAACATATTAGCCGCATCTCCGGACCTATTGACCTGTTCCAGACCCGTGACCGACTATCCTGCCCGTAGGAGATAAAGAGCTTATCTCATCAACCCTTATTGTGAAAAGCAGGCTACGGAGAGCCTCAATCGTCTATCAAAATGTCAGGTTGATCCCGAGTTCTCATAGCCTCCTCTTTCGGTCGCGACGACGCGTAGCCATGGACTTTAATCGTAAGGCGACTAATCCAAGACCGGTCAAAAAGAAAAAGAGGGTAAGCGCCGCAGTGGCTCTGATCCACCATGAATTGAAATTCTCTCGGTTGGACCAATCCATGATATGCAGCCCCCACATGAAATCGAATGTCCGCCAGAGTCCTGTGCGAACGGCTTTTAAGTCCCCGCTAAGGGCATCGACATAAAAGCTGGCTCGATCAGGGCGGTCAAAATCAATCCGCCAAACTGGCCCTTCCCTGCCATATTCGCGAGGGGCTATATCGAAGTAAAATGTGGCCGACGAAATCGCGCCTTCGCCCGCATAACGCTGGCTTGCGATACTGCGGGCTTCTGCTTCGCTCAGTGGACCCCGCGCCTCGCCGGTCTCCGCATTAAAAGCGAGCAACTGTTGCTCACTTTGAGCGAGGTAAACCGGGATCTTATTGATGATTGTCAGAGTAAGTGTGGAGGCTTCCTGATCAAGTTTGTTGAGTATTGATTGGGGCGCAACCAGCACACTCGACACATCCAATAATTCATGGGTTGATTGAGATCGGAGATGCGTGCCTCGCACTGTATCAATCGGTACAATCGTCATGAATAGGCCGGAGATCAACCAAAGCCCGAGTTGAAGGCCAATTCCGATACCAAACCATAAGTGAATACGCCGAATATTACGGTTTAAGAGCGCGATGTTCATACACAGATATCCCAAGTGAGACTTAAATTAACGACACTATTCAAGTCACCATGACCGCTTCTTCTCAGCATTTGTAGACAACAGCAAACCCGCCCCCATCCGTTCGGAAGTTCGTTGTCTGTCCCTGATAAACTCTCGCAGTGATCAGGAGCGTTTCGCCCGCGTAAGTGTAAAGACGAAGATCATATTTAAGCGTCACGGGCTCGCCGTCGACAGTGACCGCCCGCATCGTCGGTGGGATGAAAGCCTGGGCAATATAATCTCCCTTCAAAATTTCTCCCCAAACCCGTTTCGTCAGTTTTGCACCACGGTATGTAGCGCGACCGCCAAATCCTGCGGTTGGTTTAAAGAAATATTCTTTACGAGCGGCCCACAACGCCTCAGCATTAGTGGGGGTGACAGCGACAGTATTCGGGACGCTTTTAAGCGCCGATATATGCACGTCACTTAAACCCCAAGCATAGAGGAGATCCGCATCGCTCAGCCAAATCAAATTACGTTTATCGGCAAATACGGCATGATGACGGGGTGCTGGGCTAATGACGGCTGCATCATCTATAAGCGCTTGGCGTATAACCGTATTGTCCGGTTCGCTAAAATCAAAATCCGTTAAGCGGTTATAGATCATATCGACACGAATTGAGCCATACCGCACTTCGCCTCCAAGGTAAGCAAGTTCTTTAGGGTCGACAATCAGAGTTTTAATACCAAATTGTTCAAGGTGATATTGCGCCATGATCATGTCAGGATATAAATATTGTCGCTCTGGCTCTGCATCTATAATTGCGATTACATCTGGACGTCCTGACCGGCCAGCCTCCCGCCATTCCTTTAAAAAGGTATCAACCATTTTCTGCGTCGCGACAGACTCATTTTCGAGCTGTGACTCGCCGCAAGTGAAGGCGGCTCGGCCGACAGCATCTTGTAGCGCCGCGGCCAAAAAACCGCCCCCAGCATTCGTATTGACCTCAATGAGCTGAGGGCCGTGCTCTGATATATGAAAATCATAGCCCATAAACAGGCTTTTAGTAGCAAGCTGTTTTTGAATAAGGTCACTCTCGGATCGGTCAAGAACGGCAGACTGATATGCCATAAGCGCACTTGCGGCCTCTATCGCTGCGACTTGGGCCTTCATGTCTGCAATGTCGTTTGGAGATACAAACACGCCTGTTGCAGCGAATAGATTGGGGCGATCCGCTAGAAGCCCTGCGAACCCGTCAATGCTGACCCCTGCGACGATGTTCGCATCAAGCGTGTCCCGACTGAGTGTCATACAAAAGCAGGACTGATTCAGTCGGATTCGATGATTTGCGTCACTGAGTTCAAATGTCTCTATCGACGTCATACCTCTCGCCTTTCTTGAACACTTTAAGTCTCTTGCTTTCATACGAGCGTGCGCGGAGTACGAACGCCTCTGTCCAAACCAACCCAGCTCATGACACGATTTACATGCCGGCGTGATTTGTGTCAGATGGACGCGGCTCCCGGTCTCGCATAGACTTTAGATAGAAAAACTCTAGCGTGAAAACGGCAATGAGGCCTATGGCGGCAATCACTAAGATTAGCGGGTCACTCCCTGCCTTAATGGCGACGAAGGCAGCCAATGCCACAGCATCAAAGAAAATTGCGAATAAAAGAATGAAGGCGTTTGCCCCAACATCCTCGCGCAAATATTTGAAGACACCCCAATGAATAATCATGTCCGTTAAAAGGTAGAAGATTGCGCCTAGGGACGCGATCCGGCTGAGATCAAAGAACGCGGCTAACAGACCCGCGATGACAACGGTATAGATCAACAGATGTGTTTGCAGGCCGCCTGGGAGACCAAAGTGCCGATGCGGGATCAAATTCATCTTCGTGAGCATGGTTAGCATGCGCGAGACCGCAAAAATGCTTGCCAGGAGACCCGACGCTGTGGCGATTAGAGCGATAATCACTGTGAACAAAACGCCGTTGTCTCCAAGCACGGGACGCGCGGCCTCAGCGAGTGAGAAATCTTTCGCGGCAATAATTGCGTCAATACCGAGAGCGCTATCAACCGCTAACGCAACTGCCATGTAAATTACGAGACATATCACAAGCGATAAAATTATAGAGCGTCCCACATTTTTATTGGGATTAACAATTTCAGAGCCAGAATTGGTAATCGTCGTGAAACCCTTGAACGCGAGGATTGCCAAAGCCGTGCCTGCCACAAAACTGAGAGCAGACACGGAGTTCTCATCCGCGCGGGGCAGTATATCAATCGTTCCTCCGGTTCCCCAGAGGACAATGAAAGCAAACACGAGTATCCCGCCGATCTTCACTATTGCGGTAACTTTAGAGACGCCGCCAATGAACTTATTGCCCGCGATATTGACTAAAAACGCCAGAAAAATCAGAGCCAGCGCGATTGCAGGGAGAAGCAGGTCTGTCTTTTCAACGTCGAAGAGCTGCAGGCTGTAGGACGCAAAGGTTCTCGCAACAAGGCTCTCGTTAATGATCATCGAAAAGACCATAAGAAGCGCCGCTGTTCCGGTCACGGCAGACGCTCCGTAAGCCTTCTTCAGGATCATCGCGATACCGCCTGAGGATGGATATTTATTTGAGACTTTGACGTATGAGTAAGCGCTAAATCCACTTATAAAAGCCGCAATTAAGAATGCGATTGGAAAAGCGGGCCCGGCGAGTTCAGCAATCTGGCCTGTCAGGGCAAAGATCCCAGCGCCGATCATGACGCCTGTTCCCATCGCAACGGCGCCCATAAGGCTGAGAGAACCCGCCTTATAACTGTCTTGCTTCATGTCCATAATATGGAAACCACACTGAAAATTGAAAAAGGAATAAATATTTGCGCACAGGGGCGCACGAGGATCCTGTCATGCATTTTATTGGTGATGTCCCTCATTTAAGAAGAAAATAAGCAGCGGCTTTATATGTTGTGATGTTGGTGACGGACGTGAGGTTTTTAGGCGGCTCGCCCAAAAAAACCTCACGTTGGCGCCTACCCAGCGTCAGGCGCGGCCCTAGAGACGGGCTCGGCGTAAACGTAGGGCATTGGCTATGACAGAAACAGACGACAAACTCATTGCGGCGGCGGCAATCATGGGACTGAGGAGAAGTCCAAAGAAGGGGTAAAGAACACCCGCTGCGACCGGGACGCCCAAAGAATTATAGATGAACGCAAAGAACAGATTTTGACGGATGTTCTTCATAGTCATTCGGCTTAGGTGTCGGGCTTTCGCAATTCCCAATATGTCTCCTTTGACCAGAGTTACCCCAGCACTTTCCATGGCCACGTCAGTTCCCGTGCCCATCGCGAAGCCGACATCGGCTTGAGCCAGAGCTGGCGCATCATTAATTCCGTCGCCGGCCATCGCGACGATTTCACCAGCCGCCTGAAGCTCGCGAACGATCCTGTTTTTATCTTCAGGAGAGACGTCCGCGTGCACCTCATCAATCCCGATTTGCTTGGCAACAGCATTCGCTGTGACAGCACTGTCGCCTGTGAGCATCACGACTTTAAGACCCTCGCGATATAGACGTTTTATCGCCTCGGGCGTTGTCGCTTTAATCGGGTCAGCGACACCAATTAGGCCGGCAGGGACACCGTTAATCGCGACAAACATCACAGTTTGCCCATCTGCTCTGAAGACATCGGCTTGCTCGGCGAGTGTTGCATCAAAAGCCCCGACCCGTGTCATCATTTTGACGTTTCCGATCGCAACCGGGGTGTTTCCGACTAACCCCTGTGCCCCCTCCCCTGTGACCGAGAGAAAGTCTTTTGCGGCCCCAAAGTCGATCATACGCTCACGGGTTCCCGTCACAATGGCCTCTGCGAGAGGGTGTTCGCTCGCTGTCTCAATGGCGGCCACATGTGATAAAAACGTCTTCTCATCAAATTGCGCTGTCGGAGCAACGGTGACTAAGGTTGGTTTACCTTCCGTGAGCGTCCCCGTTTTATCAACAATGATGGTTGTCACTTTCTCGAGGGTTTCAAGCGCTTCCGCATTTTTAATCAATATACCATTTTGAGCGCCTTTACCTGTCCCCACCATGATTGACATGGGCGTGGCGAGTCCGAGGGCGCACGGACACGCGATAATCAGAACGGCGACAGCATTGACGATCGCAAAGGCCATCGCCGGCTGTGGCCCGAATAAAGCCCACACAATAAAGGTGATAACGGCGATAAGGATGACAGCCGGAACAAAATAGCCGGCGACAGTATCAACAAGTTTTTGAATTGGGGCTCGGGACCGCTGGGCGTCAGCAACCATACGGACGATTTGTGCGAGCAACGTCGCGTCGCCGACGCGGGTCGCCTTCATGATAATACTCCCTGTTCCGTTGACAGTGCCTCCGGTCACCTCATCATTGGCCTGTTTGTGGACGGGAATAGACTCACCGCTGACCATCGACTCGTCAATGCTGCTTGAGCCCTCAATGACTTGTCCGTCCACGGGCACTTTCTCGCCCGGTTTAACGCGAAGATTGTCGCCTTCCCTGACGTCAGAGAGATCAACCTCCTGCTCCGTGCCGTCGCTTCCAAGACGAATTGCCGTTGGCGGCGTCAATTCGAGCAGCGCGCGTATAGCCCCCGAAGTAAGCGATCTTGCGCGAAGCTCTAAGACCTGTCCGAGCAAGACGAGCGTGACGATCACAGCGGCCGCCTCAAAATAGATCGCCACATGTCCGGCTTCACTGCGAAAGCTAGCTGGGAAGATGTGCGGAAAGATAACCGCGACTAAGGAATATATAAACGCGACGCCGACGCCAAGTGCGATAAGCGTGAACATGTTGAAGTTTCGGGTTTTAAGAGATTGCCAACCGCGTTTGAAAAATGGCCAACCGCCCCACAATACGACGGGCGCCGCTAATGGAATTTGGAGCCATTGCGCCCAAGCTGCAGACACAAGGCCTTCTATGGGTCTGCCAGGGATTAGATCCCCCATGGCATAGACGAACAATGGAAAGCTGAGCACCGCAGAAATCCAAAACCGACGGGTCATGTCATCAAGTTCAGATGTGTCGTCTTCGGTGTCGCGCGTATATCGCTCAGGCTCTAACGCCATTCCACAAATTGGGCAGCCTGTATTCGTCGTTTCTCGGACCTGTAGATGCATCGGGCAGGTATAGACCGTACCCGAAAACCCATCGGGCACATGATCATAGGCGGACGCGTCCTCAAGGTTCCCCGCACTCTCAGAATGACAACATTCATGACCCTCTTCAGAGGCTTTGGAGGCGTGTTCATGGTTCATTTGGCTGACCGTTTGTTAAAGACGTTATAAAGCGGAACAAAGACGGCGGCGCTGTACCACCCGTACGCGTATGCCCACGCTAAACCGATAAGGTAGCCTGTTACTGACCAAGAAAACCCTGGCAGAAGCGGTTCCCATGCCGGGTGCATATGGAGCTCAGCGGGACCGATAAGACCCCAGAGCACGCAAATTGTGAAGGTGATCGCGAGAAAAATTGAAAGTGTGTTGCCTAATGCAAAGAATTTCATAGCTGACTCCAAAATCAAGTCTAAATACCCCTAAGAGGTATATGCTCTAATGCCCTGTATCTATTTTTGCAATAGGCACATTAGATTTCGGCAATGCGGAAGCGCTTCAGGCCCAAATCTGAGCTGACAAGTCGCCTTACGTTTTATCGGAAACAATAGCGTTTGATCTGACACATCGTGTCAGAGGATCCCTCGAAAGGTCTTCCTGTAAGATGTTTGGAACTACTAGCCGATATCAGCCAATGATTGCGCCAGTTTTACGTAGTTGATAGCCTCTGTGACCAACGAAGAAACTTGCCGGGTGTCCTAAGACGTGTCAGATTTGCGAGGTTTTACCCGGCGTTCTACCTCGGGTTCTCACTGAGAGCTTTCTGTTTAGGCCCACAAAATGAAACTCAGTCAGTGGGGTCCAAACAAGGTTGTTGCGGCAGCCACCGCGAACACAGCAATTGTGAATAATAGTAAGTCTGTAAAGAGGGCGTAGCGCAACATGGTTCGAGCACGTCTGTGCCCTGCCCTTAGCGCCCGCGTAAGATAGATCTTGTTAAGCGCGCCAATCGTGAGGGCTAACGCGGCGACAAATAACTTTAATAAAAGTAATCGGCCGTAACTGGTTCCGAAAACGCTAGAGATTGACCCCGAGATTTGCACAGATAACCACAATCCCAACGCGAACATCAGGGGCACGGCCCAGATCGCGAGTTGACTAAATCGGTCCATTCGCCATGCGAGTTGACGATTATCTATGCCTGCTCTCGGCCATAACGAAACCGGAGCAAACCACCAAAACCCTGCAATGACGACATGAAGTATAACGGCCACAGGCGCCAGGCCGGGCGTATCTAGCGCCTGTGTGTGTCCAGCCAATCCGAAACCAGCCGCCGTCACAAGGGCTCCGATCGCTGCGAAAAACCGTAAGGTTCTACCCTGCGCAAAAACGAAGCATAACACGCCAAGGCTCATCGCAATCGTTTGAGCACGAACACCTGGCCAAATCCATCCGAACATTGAGAAGTTGAGAGCCTGTCCCCAAGCGCCCATAATCTCTGCGTTCAGTGAAAGAAGTCTGAGTATGAGAGCGAGTCCGAGCAGAACACCCGCAAATCGGAGACTGCGGGTGGAAGGTGTCGATAATCCGACAGCCATATGGAGGCTGATGCCAATGGCAGTGAGGCCGCCGATGTAAAAGACGGCCTTCGCCAAAAGGACGGCAGCATCGATCATATTAATTTGTCACGGTGAAGTTAATCTCTCCGTTCATAACGTGACCATCGCGCGCAATCGCGCGCCACCGAATTGTATAATTTCCGATTTTAAGTTTTGGCAGATTGACGCTGTGTGTTTTTGCCATGTCACGCTCGAGCTTTAGCTCTTGAACGGCATTCGTCTTAACGTCGACGAGGTCTAGCTTTGCTAGACCTACGGCTTTTCCAAAAGTAAGCTCCAGAGTATCGGGAACGGTAGTAAGTGTCGTCCCTGCTTCTATGTTGGACGAGGCTAATGCCGTATGCGCAAAGGCATTGACCGGGAGTGAGGCGATTAAACCCATGGCACTCAGTCCAATTAAAGTTTCTTTCATAATGTCTTCCGTTGTGATTTTTGATGTCGCGGGTGCTTAAAGTATCGCCTTGAGGATCATCCAGACTCCCATCCCCATCATGGCGAGGTTTTCCGAGAGTGAGACAAAGCCAAGCGGCACGTTCATGCCGCCGCCCACGCAGGCGCATTTAAGATCGCGCTTGTCGATATAAACGGCTTTAAATACACTCCATGCACCGATCGTGCCGATGAAAAGGGCGACAGGCGCCGCAATCAGTCCAAAGATACCGCCTGCAACCATCAAGATCGCCGCAAACGCTTCCGCAAAAGGGTAGACGTAACTATAGCGTACAACGCGTCTTGCGAGCACGTCATAGTTCAAGAACATATTCGAAAAGCTCTCTAGATCGCGCAGTTTCAACATAGCCAGCATTGCCATTGAAAACGCGACAAACCACTCCACAGCCTTAACGGTAAACAGATCTCCTGTTAGCGCCCAGACTGATGCGAATGCCATCAAAGCCGCAATGATGAAGACGACCACGACCGGCGTATAGGTCTTTGCTTCGGGGTCTTTGACCTTAAAGCCAAAATACTGACGCAAATCATCGAACCCGCCAATCCGTTTCCCGGCAATGAAGGTTTGCGGAGTCGTCTTCACATCCCATTTGTCTTTAAAAGCATCCGTTTCGGTTCGGTTTGTGAGGTGATGATCCTCAACCTCGAAACCTTTGCGTTTCAGCAAATCCACGGCCTTCAAACCAAAGGGACAAATATGCGCGTCCGTCACCATACGATAGACGGCGGCCTTGCGGCCGCCCCCTATTTCGTTGACGGTAAGTTCTTCTGGGAAGCTCATATTGTGCTCTAATCTGCTGGGTTCAGTTTGCCGTCGAACTTCGGCATGGGACGAGCGTCAGCCTCGGCCTCCGAAGTGGCTGCACCATTCGCTTTAATATCATCGATCAGCCATTCCATTTCTTTAATTTCACGACGCTGAGCCTTGATGATTTCATTCGCCAATTCGCGCACGCGAACATCCTCAATTTCGGCCCGTTCACTGGTCAAAATCGCAATGGAATGGTGCGGAATCATCGCTTTCATCCACGCGCGGTCTTGAACGGTTGCTTGCGAGCGAACCAAGAATAAAGCGACGACAAACAAAAGAACAGATCCCCCGACAATTGCCCAGTTTTTCGTTTTGTCTTTATACATGCCCCACATGAATGCGATCATGACGAGCGCCATGACACCGCCCATATAGAGCGCCATATAGGTCCGTGTTTCAGAGAAGCGCACGTGGCTAAGCTCATAACTATTCAGATACATGAGGCCGAGCATAATCACGGTTGATGTACCGACCATAGCGAGAAAACGCCCATAGCTGCTACCGTGGTTGTCTGATTTATGTTTCGTTTCCATTTTTTCTTTCTCACTTGGTTGGTTGTAATGAAACGTGTCGAAGCCGACACAATACTCTCTTTAATTTAAACGTCTTATTTAGTCTTTTTGATCCGAATTATTCGGAATAAAAATGCGGCCGAACACGAGATCAGCAAAAATCCGTTCAATGAGGCGACTCCTGCGATAAAGCGTAGATGACCCGTTGGATAAATATCCCCAAGACCAAGCGACGTGTAGGTCACAAGCGCAAAATAAAAGCTGTCCATCGTGCTGACAACACGTCCGGCGCTTTCAAATCCGCCGAGACCCAAGACCTGTCCCATCTTAAGGGCGATGCCGTAAATTCCTGCTTCAATCAGATGCAGAGCACCGATGAGAAGGAACGCTCCGATCCAAACGCCCGCACCGTTACGGTCTGACTTGTCAAAGCGCAGCAGCAGTCGATGCAAAACACCAAGGTGCAGGACCGCCGTCAGCGAGAAGGCGCTTACGGCAAATATAAATGCTATGATCATTGCTTTGCGTCCCCCGCTTGATTCCAGAGATAATTGATCTCTATTGCGGGATCGCTGTGTGAACTGCTGGTTTCGACTTGCAGCGTCGTGAAGTAGAATTTGAAGTTCTTTCTCAGGATGATGTCTGCTGCCCGTCTGACGATCTCAGCATCCGCTCCATCTTTAATTCCGATGTGAGCAGAGAAAAGGTTGCGCCCTGACGTGAGCGCCCATGCATGAATATGGTGCAGGGTTTCTACATTTTCGACGGCGCTGAGAGCTCGCTCGACTGCGTCAAGATCAACATCGGATGGCACCGTTTCCAAAAGCAGACGCAAGGCGTCACGCGTGATCCCCCAGCTGGCCCAGATAAGGACCAAACCGAACGCCGTGCCTAGAATTGGATCAATCAGGGTAAAGCCTGTGAAATAGACGACGACGGCCGCAACAATAATAATCAAGCTGCCAACAAAGGTCTGCATGACATGCCAAAAAGCCCCCCGCATATTGAGGTTTTCGCGCGACCCTTTCATGAGAACGGCGAGGGAGATAAGCTCTGTGAAAATCCCGCCAGCAGCCGCCGCAAGCATTAGGCCATATTGGAGTTCTACGGGTTGGAACATCCGCCTTACACCCATAAAGATGACGAATAGCGCCATTAGGAACAGAAATAGACCATTAAGAAGCGCGCCAATAAGTTCTGCGCGAAATGAACCAAACGTCCGGTGACGATCCGATGGTCGCGCCGCGATCCGACCCGCGACGAGGGCCAACAGGACCCCGCCAACGGCTGAAAAAGTGTGGAATGCGTCAGACAGGACAGCAATCGACCCACTTGCAATACCGAGAGCGACCTCGACAAAAAAGTAGACCCCTGTCAAAGCGGCGCTAATCTTCAAAGCCCGTTCATTGGCGGTCAGCATCGCAGACATATCGTGCCCGCGAGACTCATTATGTGATTGCGCCGTCATTCGACCGGCTCTCGGTTATGCTGGCTAAAGACAACGGGTTCACCATCCCCAAAAAGAAGCGTTCTATAAGGCCGGGAGATCCCTTCGACTTCCATTCCGGGCGTTCCGGCGATCATCCCAGGAACGGACAGCCCGATTGCGTCTGGTCGTTCTGTGAGAAGCCGCCGGATTGCGCTCGCTGGGACATGGCCCTCGAGACTATATCCATCCACTTCTGCAGAGTGGCAAGAGGCGAGGCGCGTCGGAATATTAAGGCGTTCGCGGATTGGTGTCAGGTCCTCATGGTTGTGAACCGTAACGGCAAAACCCTCAGCTTTTAAATAATCAACCCAATCGCCGCAGCACCCACATGTCAGGGTTTTGTGAACGGTAATGTGTTGGGCTTGGACGGCAACAGCTGTTCGTTCAATCGTCGGTTCATCTTGTGCTGCACACGCAGCGAGGGACACGGGAGCGAAGCTAGCGATCATAATGAGGCTGACAATAAGGCTGGTCCTCGGACGCCTATCGCGAAATGCGCTTAGACACCGTTTTTTTACCATCACAAGCGCTTTCAGATCATCAATCATGGGTTCGAGTCCTTCCGAATAGCCCCTTCAATCGGAGAGCTCGCTGAGGCTGCGAAGGCTGAAATTGGCGG
The DNA here is from genome assembly GCA_051251645.1 of Litorimonas sp. Lineage (GTDB taxonomy): Bacteria > Pseudomonadota > Alphaproteobacteria > Caulobacterales > Maricaulaceae > Litorimonas. The sequence goes on from JBPOEY010000002.1 coordinate 318,912, forward strand.
CTTGCGGCGTGCGCCGGGTTTTAATCGAAGCGCAGGTTTTTCGATAAAATGCCAGCTCGCGGCTGATAGGCCGAGCCAGATTGGGGTCGACACGAGCGCAAGACCGAGGGGGCCCAAATCTGGCCTTAAGAACATCACCCCTTGCATCACGGGATAATGCCAAATGTAGATACCGTAGGAGTAGTCGGGCAGAGACACGACCCGTGTGTGCGCGGTGTCCGACAGGCCGAGCCTTAGCATCAGTCCAGTCAGAGCAAGGGTGCCTAACAATTCTCCCCCAAAGCCACCGCCGAGGAAAAGAAAGGCAATGATAGCGACAAGGACGAGTAACACATGTGGTTTACGAGCCCGGGGCCAGTGCCATAAACTCATACCAAGTAGAAATGCCGCCGAAAGGCGAAAGAGAGGCAAGATTCCAGGAGACAGAGCACTGAAGTCAATAAAGAGCGGCAATATAAGATATAGTGCTTGGACAGAGATAAAAGCCGCTAACGTCAACCAACGATTCTTTAGAATACCAAGCGCAAAGCCAACGGCTGCCATGATATAGGCCGCAATTTCATACCGGATGGTCCATAACGGACCATTGAAATCGGCTTCAAGATTACCAGCGAAAATTCCGCCTGGAGCATTCTGGGGGTCGCCCAACAAAAGGACACGTCCGATGTAGGACCAAATCTCGCCGGACGCTATATTCTCCAACCCACCCGGGCGAGAAAAGACTGTCGAAAATATAAAGGCAAATGCGAGCAATAGAACAATAAGCGCCGGGTATATTCGCAGCGCACGTGACGCCGCGTACATTTTTAGGTCTCGGCGTAGATCAAGGCTTTTGGCGATGAGCATTCCGCTCAGTACGAAAAACCCGTTTACGGCCATATACCCCCCCGTCCATTGATGGATCCGGGTTGGCTCCCACCCTGTCGTGAGGAGGTAGACATGGCCAAGCGCGACGAGCGCGGCGAGCACCCACCGCACAGCGGTAAGATGATTGGATCCCATTAAGGGGTCGTGGGGAATATTGTAGGGTGTTGTCGCGACCATTTTAGGCTCCCGAACCGTCTTGTTGCAGTGTTTTCGACCCACGGTAAATCGAGATTGTGCCTGTTGGCGTGGCAATCCGAACAGTTTGCTCAACCTCGGTAAACCCGGCGTTCTGCATCAATTGAGGGATGACACCATCCGCATTGGGCTGTGTGTCTTCGACACCGTCTAGAGCCTGGACCGTCAGTCGAAATAAGATTTTTTCGACACGCGTTTTTTGATGGCCATAGTCGGCAATAATGCAGGTCCCGCCGGGCGATAGCTGCGAATACATCAGAGCCAAAATTTTTGATTTTTCGTCCAAGGTCACCTGATGCAGGACAAGCGAGCTCACAATTTTAGTCGGGGCAGCATAGTCCGCAAGGCTGGTCGAGGTGAGGTATCCAGACTGAAAGACACTCTTTTCTTTAAACGCTGAGAGCTTTTTCCTGGCGCGAACTAAAGCTTGAATGTCGGGATCAATCCCCAGATAAATATGTTCGGCGTCGACTTCGCGGAGAGCCAAAGCCAAACTGCCAGTTCCTGATCCAACATCAACGATGAAATCAGTGGAGGACGGATCAATCTGACGAACCAATTCGGTTCGCCATGTTCGTTCGCGCGTCAGTAAAGCGATGACTCCATCATAAAGTGGCGTCAGGCGGTGATACCTAAGCGGCGGCGTATAAGCTCTGAGCGGGCTCATGAACAGTTCACAGAAAGAACGGCCATGCCCGGCCCGGAAACATCTGTTACAACGGGGCGCTGTGCAAACAGATATTTTTTATCCAGTGCCGGGACATGACCTTCAACGGCAAAGCCGTCGATCAGGACGGTGTCTCGAGACGGTCTTCCAGCCGATGCATTCACATTATTTGAACTATAAGGCGCCGCGAAAAGAGTGCCTTGGTTTCGTAATAGCCAATCGTCGGCGACTGCCAAAAACGCAGTCCGAAATCGGCGGGTTACAGCCTCGGGCCTCATCAATTCTTGTCTCATTATTTTTCCCCTCACGGCCTTCAATTTGACCGTTATCTTTATGCATATCTGGCCGTCGGATTTACTGCGGGCACAGTTTCCATGCCCCCCCAATGTCCATCAACAGCCCCATCAAGATGAGGGTTTGAGCAATAATGCTGCGTCAAACCCTCCTTGTTGACTATAAAAGTTAGAGCCTTCATTTCCTCGACTACCGCCGCGCCGCGCGTGACGACGAATGCGTATGAACAACCTTCCAAGCTCCATCGACTTTACGGAACAGCCAAGTCTGTTTGCCTGTATTGTCGATAACGCGGTCTGATTTGATAATTGTTCCCTGCACCGTTGTACTGGCAACAGCCCAAGCAAAATCGCCTTCATAATAGATTTCCAAATCAGACAGGCCGAGTTTCAAATCCGGTATCGAGTCTTTTTCGGGCTCGACATGATTTTCGACAAGGTCATTTAAGCCGGTATTCTGCCCACCTGACTCAAAGTATCGCGCACCTTCATAATCCAAAAAATGCGTTCGGAAGGGCGTTCCGTCGCCGTCTTCCCACCCTTTCTGGATAGCTGTGATAATGGATTTAATCGCCTGATCATCCGCCGTTCCTGCCGCGCTATCATGACGCCCGTCTGTATCATCGTGAGCGTCCGGCATCGCCATGGGGCTAGGGCCGTGATGACCATCGCTATTATCGTGCCCTGACGGCACACCCGCTTCCGGTTCATCAACACTATGATGCCCGTCAGAATTGTCATGGCCGCCCTGCGCCGAGTCCACAGGAGGGGTCATGGTGTTTGCCATATCTCCCGCAGTCTCATGACCAGGCATGGCACCATGCTCATGATCGTGACCGTCGCCCGTCACAGTCGGCAAACTCTGCACGCCGATGCCGTATTTGAAGACGATATTGCCACCCCACCAAGCGGTGACAGAGAGAGACAAGGCGGCCGCAGCGAGCAGTCCAAGGAAAATTCCGCTCGGTGCGCTCGCCCGTTTGACATAGCGCCAAAGGGCCAAAATAATAATCGCCGTGCCGGACGGAACCGCCCAATTTCTATGGGTTGTCATGGCCGCATGAGATGGACCGTCATGGGCCACCGTATAATAGGCATAAAACCCGGCCGCGATTGTCGCGACAATGGCAATGGCCCCGAGGGACAACATCCAATCCCCCGCAGATTGTGTGCTATCTCGCCTCGGTCCGCGTGGAAAAATAAGGCCCAAGAGATAAATGCCCAAGGCACTCACGCTGAGCGCATAGGCAAAGTGAACAAATATGGGATGAATGTTCGGTTCAATAAATCCGCCCATGATAACCTCCTAAAACCAAGCTCGAAGACCGGCGACGGCGACGATATTGTCAGGGTCACCCCCTCCGGATCTGATAAAATCTGCTGTACCGCCCAGAGATTTTTGCCACTCAACGCCAATATAAGGGGCAAACTCTCGTTTAATTTCGTATCGAAGGCGAACGCCCGTATCGAAATTCGTGATCCCGGAGCCGATTTCCAATTCAGGAATATCGGAGGCCGAAAATCCGATTTCAGCACGGGGCTGAAGCGTCACACGCTGAGTGAAACGCAGCTCATATTCAACTTCAACTGAGGCGGATAAATCCCCGTCCGTCGAGAGAAAGGCCGCCGCGTCCACTTCAAACCAATAAGGCGCAAGCCCCTGAAGGCCGACGACCGCATGGGTCCGGCCTTTGGGTTCCAGATCATAACGAACGCCCGCTTGGACGTCCCAGAAGGGCGCGATAGCGCGGGACCAGAGCGCTTGAATTTCAGCCTCCTCAACCTCGCGATCGTCCAAAGCATATTCGCCTTCGGTTTTGATCCATAACTTATTGAGGTCGCCGCCATACCACCCTTGCGCGTCCCATAACAGCGACCCGTCGCCGCCTGTGTCCTGCCACTCCAAGCGGTCGCCCATGACCATATAGTGGGGCATCGCGCCGTTCTTATATTGGAATTTTTCGCGGGCTTTTGACATGTTTTCCGCGCCCCAATATTTATCGGCCATTGACCATGGGGGCGTTTCAACCTCGTCAGCAAAGGCCGACACAGCGGACAGAGACAGTGCAAGCAGGGCGAAAGCGCTTGTCTTTAAAGATGTGAATGCGCGCATTATTTCAGCCCTCCCATGGTGCTATGGTTCATTTTAGAATGATCCATTTGCGGCGCGGCAGCAGGCATCGTTTTCATACTGGCTGCGGCCGACTTCATCGGATTTGGCAGAACCGATACAACCTGCATCATGCCCGCGTGCATGTGGTACATGAGGTGACAATGAAACGCCCAGTCCCCGACATGCTCAGCGCTAATATCGACGGATAATTTTTCGCCCGGTTTGGTGATGATCGTATGCTTACGCGGCATGTGCGTGCCGTTTTCATATCCTGGTATGACGACATCAAAGAACATGCCGTGCAAGTGAATAGGATGGGGCATCATTGTATTATTGACCAAGGTCAGACGAACCCGCTCCCCTTCCATGAACTTGATCGACTCTGTGACTTCCGAGAATTTCACGCCGTCAAACGACCACATGTAACGTTCCATATTGGAGGTTAAATGCACCACGACCTCACGTCCCGGTGTGCGGTTGTCTTCATTGGGGGCTAAGCTGCGCAGCTGGCTGTAGGTCAAAACACGGTGCGGCACATCAGACAGACCAATTCCGGGTTCATTCAGTCGATTGGTCGGCATAGCCGCAACATTGACGACGCCGGGGCCCACGTCGATATCGGCTTCAACGCGCGCGAGCTGGATGGCGGGGCCGTCCGGATTCGGGCCGTGGCCCATAGCAGCGTGATCCATGCTGGAAGACGGGGGCGCCTCTTTCTCCATCTCGCCCATGCCGGAATGATCCATCCCGCTCATCCCGCCCATCGCGGCATGATCCATGCCCATATCTTTCATAGTGAGACTAGGAACAGAGCGAAGCTTGGGCGCTTGGGCGCGCATTCCGGGCCGAGGCGCTAAGGTGGCCACAACCTGTCCTGATCGGTCAATTGCTTCCGCGACGAAGGCGAAGGGCCTGGCCTCGGTCGGCTGGACGATCACATCATAGGTTTCCGCAACACCCATTTGAAACTCATCGGTCTCAATCGGGCGCACATTCAAACCGTCCGCTTGCACGACTGTCATAGGCAGTCCGGGGAGGCGCACATTAAAGAGGGTCATGGCCGCCGCATTGATAATGCGAAGCCGGACACGCTCTCCCGGATTGAACACCATATCAAAATTATCAGCCGTACTGTGGCCATTAATGACATAGGTGTAGGTCTCACCGGTCACATCCGCGAGATCATTGGGTGACATGCGCATGGCACCCCACATGCCTGTTAGGCCTTTTGTATCGCTAATCGTCGATTGATTAAAGTTCAGGCTTTCAGCGTTTTTCTTCAGCTTAGCGAATAATTTGTGAGGGTCTCCAAACGTCCAATCCCCCAAAACCAATACATATTCCCGATCATAAGCCACGGGATCAGCCCCTTTGGGATCAATGATTATGGGGCCGTAATGGCCAACTTGTTCCTGCAGACCGGAGTGGGAGTGATACCAATAGGTGCCGCTTTGTGGCACGGAGAAGTCATAGGTGAAGCGAGTCTTCGGCTTGATCCCGGGAAAACTGACGCCCGGCACACCGTCCATGTGGAATGGCACCAACAGCCCATGCCAATGAATGGATGTGTCCACATCAAGCTCATTGTGAACGTTGAGCCGAATTGGCGTGTCCTCCCGAAAGCGGATTAGTGGTGCCGGGACCGTGCCGTTAATGCCTGTCGCCATTGTGTTGCGACCATCAATGCGGACAGGAAACTTCGACACGGTCAGATCAAAATCTGTTCCGGTGAGAGCTGAAAGCCCCATATTCCCCTGTGACGCGGATCGAGCCCAAGCGGGCAACAGCCCGGAAGTCCCGAGGACAGCCGCCGATCCGAGCGAGGTTTGCAAAAACTTTCGTCTATCAAATGTCATTATGGGGTCCTTGAAAAATTAGGGTCGCCGTCTGTTAATCGTGGGTGCCGTGGGCGGCGTGATCCATTGGGCTTGACGTTTGAGGCAGATCGGACGCCCCTGAATGAGGCATCGCGTGGCCCTCATGGGTCATTCCACCGGACGACATGGCGCCGTGTCCCATCATGTCGTGGTTCATTTTGCCCGCACAATGCCCCGGAACGACATTCAGGCTCTGGGTCTGACAAAGCTCAACAAGCGGCAAACTTCCATTTGGCGCACGATGGAGTGTGAACTGAACGGGCCGTCCAACCATCAGTCCTGACAAGTCCACTTTGGGTCCGACCGGAAATATCATTGTCGCCGCTGGCCAGCTGACCTCTGGAATGGCGGCGTGCTGAATTGTGGCCTCGCGCGTATTTGGGTCCAACTCCATAAGGATCCCGCTGACCTCAACCATGTGCGCCGCGCGTTTCGACATCATGGCCGCATGATCCATCTTCATGGCCGCATGATCCATTTTCGAATGGTCCATCTTAGACGGGCCGTTCATGTGATGATCAGCCATACTGGCCGCAGGTTTTGTATCGTCCGTGTGATTAGCATGGGCGTCATGAGATTGAGCAAAGCTTGGAGCGCTTGCAAAGAGAGTAACCGCCAAGGCCAGGCTAAGTTTATTGAGATAGAAAGGAGTATTCGAAGTCATGGGTCATGTCCTGTATAAGGGGAACACGACGACGCTCACCGCCGCCGCGAAGAGCCAGCGATGCCGAACAGAAAAAAGATAACTTAAAGGGGGGAGTCACCTTAATCCGACAGCATCGCCGGCGGGGCGGACTGGTAGTAGCTATATGAAGGGGATCTAAGCCACGACCAATCCTAAGCATACGAGCAAATTTCTCGTATCACTTTAGAAGGTGAAGCGTTAAATGAGTGCGAGCGTTTTTAGCGTCACCGGAGTGGGTCGCGGCGGGGTCCGCCATCGAAGACCGGATAAATGCGGGTCCACCTCAATTTCTGTTGGAGCTGACCCGGGCGCGACTGTGTGAAGCGCAAAGTCGATCTGTGGTAGGTCGACCAAAGTCGGTGTTGGGAGGTCGACAGACCCTGAGCTGATAAGCGATGCATCACAATGCGCACAGGACGCTAAATGCTCATGCTCGGAATGCTCATGTCCAGCCATGCGTCCGTCCGCCATCGAATGAGACGAGTCAGCGGACATTTCTTCGCCCGAAACATCATGATGCATTCCACCTGCCATCTGCGAAACAGATTGAGCGTGCAGTTGCGACATTTCGATCGACAGGTCTTGAGCGGGCATGCAGGCACAAATCATCTGCGCGATGGTGAACATCACGGCGACTAAAGCGGCGCTTAAAAATTTGTATTGCCCGAGGGCCATTAATGCTCGTCTCCTGAATAGTCTATCCGACTATACCCCCACCCTGTACATGTCAAATGTCTCTAATGCTTTAACCACACCATATTGAGAGAACGAATTTTAACGAATCGATCCAAATATTTTCGCTGTAAATGCTCGGGTCACGCAAACGTTCCTTGTTCGTACGGGATATCTGTGCTGTGTGAACGTTGAGTAAACCGTGAAGCTACCCTCTATTTTCATATCGCTCTTTTTATCAGTGACGGTTGTCACGGCGTCATGGATGTCGTGCTGCGCCGGTCTAAGCGCGCTGTCTGATATGGTAACCACGTCGACTTCTTATCACCAAGTCACCCCTGTGCCAGATTGCCATAATGAGCCTGCCCAAAATATAACCAGCGCAACTGATGAGGTTAAATCGATTCAAGGCGGTCAATTATGTGAGGGCTGTGCGGATTGCCAATTTACAGTCATTATCGAAAGCCCGTCGTTTTTAGCCGCCCATAATATGTCGGCTGATCATAATGTGGCGCTTTTACCGGATATTAGTATCCCATCATCACAGGGAAAAGATGTTTTAAAGAATACCCCCTCCACTCCATATCCGAACTTAAGTTCAGTCGACGGTCGTTTTATAGAGACTGATCTCTACCTTATCTGAGCTTCAAAATAGCCTGACTGCGTTGCCTTTCGAGAAGGCGCTGCAACTTGTCCTGTCTATTTGGAGACTCACATGCCTTCCCGGCTTTATTTCGATTTAAATTTCAAAATTTGCTTGAGCGCAGCCTTGTTTGTAACAGCTAGCGCCACATTTCCGGCCTTTGCACAGTCGCTTGATGCTGTCTCACTCGGAACGGTCTCATTAGATGAGACTCCAACGGGAACGCCAACCTTTCCGCCACCTGCGAATAGGTCATCGCTCAATCCGCTCGCCCCCCTGATAAGTTTTGAAGATATCGAACGGCGTTTGAGAGCCCATCCCCGTTTAAGCGCGCTCAGCTTTGAAGCCGAGGCTAGTCGTGAGCGCTCCGTATCAGCGCTTGCGCTTCCTGATCCTGTTATCTCGGTTCAGTTAAATAACTTCCCGTTATTTGACCCAAGTTTTACAGAATATCTCCCGACGAACAAGTCCGTCGGCTTTCGTCAGGCCCTTCCAAACGCGGCAAAACGACGTGCAAACTCCCGGATGCGTCTGACGGAAGTTTCGCAACGTGAGGAAGAGATAGAGCTGCAGTTTGCCCAGCTGCGTGGCCGAACCTTGGCTCTATTAATCGCTCGTGAGGGGATTAAACAACAATATGAGTATGCGCAATCTCGCGCTTTGAAATATGCTGAGCTTACAGATGTCATAGATCTCGAAATTAATTCCGGGCGCCCCCTAGTTTATCGGTTAGCGCAGATCGACATTGAGCAAAATGAAGTCGCAACAATACTCTCGGATCTTGATGGGCAGACGGCCCGTATCAATGCGGAGTTAACCGAGCTTGTTGGCGTTCTCCCCGAAACCGTCCTTCCCCCGACTCATGCTGAAATATGGTCGGGTGATGCCAGTGCTTTTTATAAAGTCCGGGTTGCGCAGAGCCGTGTGGATCAATCCCAAGCGGGCGTGAAACGCGCTGAGGCCAATTTCAAACCGGATTGGGGGATCAATTTGACCTATCAACAACGTGAGGCTGGACGGAATGCGCCTTTTGGTGGGGATGATTGGGTCTCTGGCGGTGTAAGCTTCTCGATCCCGCTTTGGGCGGGTAAAAAACAAGAGCCGGACCTTAGAGCCGCGCAGGCGGAGCATAGTGCCGCTTTGGCACGGGTTACAGCGGTCTCCCGGCTCATGAAATCAGAATGGACGCGGTGGGATACACGGCGCCTGAATGCACAAGAAAACATCGTTATATTGGACGCGAATATCCTCACGCTCGGAGAGCAGATCGACGCACAACTGATTACTTACGAATCTGGTGACGGGGATTACGCGCCGATCCTCGATGCTGAAATCGCAATTTTAAATCTTCGCGCCCAGCGCATCGCGCAAACGGTCGCGCGCGACCAATCTATTGTAATGATGAATAGCCTGTTGGTGACACAATGACCCCTCTCAAAAAGACCCTTCTCCTCTCGAGCATTATTGTCCTCACGGCTTGTGCGGAAGATAAAATCGCCGGCAATGACGGTCATAATCATGCGGCTATGCAGGCCGGTCAACGCGCTGCGGCTCCGGAAGGCGATACGTTGGATCAGGCGTCACAATACACCTGTCCCATGCATCCTCATTATATCTCGGATGATCCGAATGGGACGTGCCCAATTTGTGGTATGGATCTTGTTCCGGTCCCACAATCGGGGAGCGCGACGGGATCTGGCATCGTCGTGTCGTCCGACATGATCCAAACTATGGGTATTCGAACGACGACCGTGCGGAAGATCATTTGGGATGAAAACCTTCGCGTTTTTGGCCGGGTTGAACCCAATGCGCGGTTAAGAACAAGCGTGGCGTCCCGGCTGGAGGGATGGGTCGACGAACTCATGGTTAGAGCCGAGGGTGATATTGTTCGGCGTGGTCAACGCCTCTACACAATTTATGCACCCGACCTCATCTCTGCTCAGAAGGACCTTCTGCTGTCATTGAGCATTGGCAATGAACGCCGCATCGCGTCCGTTAAGCAACGCCTTAAATCGCGCGGTATGCAAGATAGTCTTATCGACCGCATAACTGAAACCCGCGAACTCATTGAACGTGTGCCTGTCTATGCCGAAAGTGCCGGGACGGTGACAGAGATTAATGTGCGCGACGGAGATTATCTCAAGCCAGGCACGCCTTTGATGACCCTTCAGTCCTATGATCAAGTTTGGATCATCGCGTCTGTACCGGAGTCAGATCTGCCCAAAATAAAGTTAGGCATGCAGGCGAAGCTGCGTTTTGATAGCGCGCCAAATAGCGCAGGCCTGGGCACAATCGACTATATCTATCCGACCCTAGACACGCGCACCCGAACGGCTGACGTTCGGTTGACGTTGGATAATTCGAATGGCGTTTTGCGGCCGGGGGCCTACGCCGATATTGCTTTTCTTTTGCAAGACCCTGTTGCCAGTGACGCGACTTTAAGCGTCCCAACGCGAGCCGTACTGCGTGATTCCCGCGGTTCCCACGTTATTCTATCTGTCGGCGAAGGGCGGTATATTAGCCGAAACGTTAGCGTGGGGCGGAGTGAAGCGGGGCGTACGGAAATTCTAGCCGGGCTCACTGAGGGCGAAACCATCGTCTCCAGTGGTCAGTTTATGTTGGATTCTGAAGCGAATCTCCAATCCGGGTTTTCAAGCGGCCTTGAGGAGGCCTTTGATGAAAAAACACCTCTTGCCGCCCTTCCCGTTGATGCGTCAACGCTCGGCCAGATTGACCACATTGTTGATGCTGGCCTTTATTTCCATGAAGCTCTTATTGATGGCTATGATGTTGATCCATATTTTCTTGATCCGACAATAAAGCTTATCGAAGGACTAGAAGGCCGCTTTGGCGGCTCAAAACTCTCGTCGATATTGCAAGAGTCCCAAACGGTCCTCGTGCAAGCAAAATCGCAAACCGACCGCGACGGATTGAAGGACAGTCTGTCCCGTCTGATGCGGGCGTTAGAGCCGTGGCTGATCGACGGCAACCCCTCCCACTATCAGGCAAAAGGCCTTCGGTTCTTTAACGACACTGAGACGGGACAGCTCTGGCTACAAGAGGGCGGTCTTCCCGCTAATCCATACTCAAACGGTCAGGCAATCCTCATTGAATGGCCGGGTCTGTCTTTGAAGACACGGCCATGAGCGAGTTAGCTGGCAAGGACCCTGCCAAATCCCTCGTTGCAAAACTCATCGGCTGGTCCGTCTCAAACGCTCTGATCGTCGTCGTTATGGCTCTGGCGCTTGCCGTGGGCGGGTGGATGAGCCTTGTTCAGACACCTTTGGATGCCGTCCCAGACCTAACCGATACGCAAGTCATCATTCGAACAGAATTTCCGGGTCAATCTCCGCAAATTGTCGAGGATCTTGTGACCTACCCACTTTCCACGAGCCTCCTCGGGTTGCCAAAAACCAAGGATGTCCGCGGATCATCTATGTTTGGGACAAGCTTCGTCTATGTCATTTTCGAAGATGATGTTGACTTATATTGGGCAAGATCCCGTGTTGTAGAGGCTCTATCCCGGGTCGGGTCCGCTCTACCTGAGAACGCTGTCCCGCAAATTGGCCCGGACGCCACCGGCGTCGGTTGGGTATATCAATACGCGCTCGTTGATAAAACGGGCCAAACCGACCTCGCGGAATTGAGGTCGCTGCAGGATTGGTTTTTAAAGCTTGAACTGTCTGGCGTCGAAGGCGTGGCAGAGGTTGCATCCGTGGGCGGGTTTGTCCGCGAATACCAAATTTTGATTGATCCGAATTTGTTGCAATCCTTTAATATCTCTCTGCCCCAACTCGCCCAATCCATCCGCTCATCAAGCCGCGAAGTGGGGGGGCGTGTTCTGGAACAAGGGGAGAGCGAGTTCATTATCCGCTCGTCCGGATATGTCGACGAACTCGCCGATCTTGAAAGCATTGTCGTAAAAGCGGAAAACGGAACGCCGGTTTTACTCTCCGATATTGCAAGGATCATTGAAGGTCCGGCATTACGGCGCGGCATCGTTGAATTAAACGGCGAAGGCGAGACCGTCGCAGGTATTATCGTCATGCGTGACGGAGAAAATGCGCTTGATGTCATTAAACGTGTCGAAGCCAAATTAGAACAATTGCAATCGGGGCTACCCGAGGGCGTCGAAATTGTAACGGTTTATAACCGCGCGCCCTTGATCGAAGGAGCCGTGTCCTATCTTCAAGAGAAGTTGATCGAAGAAGGGATCGTGGTTGCGCTGGTGATCTTCATCTTCCTTTTGCATTTTCGGGCGGCCTTCGTGGCCGTTATTACATTGCCGCTTGGCGTGTTGGGGGCGTTCGTTATCATGAACGGCCAAGGCGTTACAGCAAACATTATGTCTCTGGGCGGTATCGCGATTGCGGTGGGCGCAATGGTGGACGCTTCAATTGTGATGGTTGAGAACGGGGTTCGAAAACTCTCGGAGTTTGATGGAAAGCCGTCGCCACAGCAAAGACAGAAGATCCTTCTGGATGCTATGCAAGAGGTTGGCCCCGGGATTTTCTTCTCCCTCCTTATCATCGTTGTGTCTTTCTTCCCCGTCTTTGCACTCACCGGAGAGAGCTACCGACTATTCTCCCCGCTCGCTTTCACCAAATCTTACGCCATGGCGTTTGCCGCACTTCTGTCGGTGACGTTGATTCCAGTCTTAATGCTCTGGTTTCTACGCGGCAAAATGCGTCCTGAAACAGCCAACCCCGTCAATCGTTTTTTCATCACGCTCTACCGCCCGCTGTTGACGGGGGCGTTGCGCCTGAAATGGGTCACCTTGCTTGCCGCTCTTCTGGTCATGGGGAGTGTGGCCATTCCAGCGCAACGACTAGGCTCGGAGTTTATGCCTGCGCTCTATGAGGGCGAGCTGCTTTATATGCCGACGACATTGCCCGGTGTTTCAGCCACGAAAATGCGAGAGATTTTAAGTCAGACAAACCGTTTGATAAAGACGGTGCCGGAAGTTGATAATGTGTTTGGTAAAGCCGGTCGGGCGGACACAGCGACGGACCCTGCCCCTCTCACAATGATTGAAACATGGGTTAGATTGAAACCGAAATCTGAGTGGCGTTATGGGATGACGGCGGATGACATTATTGCCGAGCTCAATTCCAAGCTCCAGATGCCGGGTCTCGTCAATAGTTGGGGATATCCGATCAAGATCCGAATGGACATGGTCTCGACGGGCGTTCGGACACCGATTGGCATCAAAGTCACGGGCGACGATCTCTCTGAGATAGAGACAATCGCGAGAGAAATTGAAGACGTGGTCTCTAATATTCCAGGAACTCGGTCTGCCTTTGCGGACCGTGTGCTCGGAGGCAAATACATTGAAATCCTACCGGATAGAGCCGAGCTGGCGCGACGCGATATTACAATGGGCACGTTCCAGTCCGTCGTGCAGACAGCGCTGGGGGGTATGGCGCTTGCAGAGACGGTCCAAGGCCGCGAGCGATATAATATTATGCTGCGCTATGAGCGGGCTTTTCGGGAGTCGAGCGATGATCTTGAGAAGATTCTTGTGCCGACGCCGATAGGCGGACACATTCCGCTGCGCGATGTCGCGGCTGTTTCTTATGTTGAAGGCCCTCCGATGATCAGGTCCGAAAATGCCCGTCTTACGGGTTGGGTGTTTGTCGATATCGCTGGACGTGACTTGGGGGGGTATGTCACCGAGGCCAAAGCTATTGTTGCCAATCAAGTTGATCTACCCCCCGGTTATGCAGTGGAGTGGTCCGGGCAATATGAGCAAATGGCGCGCGCCAATGAGCGTTTGAAGATTGCGATACCGGCATCAGCCGGCCTGATTTTCTTACTGCTCATGCTGCATTTCGGACGGTTGGACAGAACGCTAATAATCATGCTCTCGCTGCCCTTTGGGCTTATCGGCGGTTTGTGGGCGGTCTATTTTGCGGGATATAATCTATCGGTGGCCGTCGCGGTTGGCTTTATCGCTCTAGGCGGAATTGCCATTGAAACGGCGGTGGTCATGTTGCTCTATATTGATCAACAGGTCCGGACGGATAAACCGTCACATCGAGGCGAATTGCTCGCCTCCGTCAAGCATGGGGCAATCCTCCGCGTTCGTCCCAAGCTTATGACCGTGACAACGGTATTGGCCGGCTTGGCACCAATTTTCTTAACCGATGGCCTTGGCACTGACGTGATGCGCCGCATTGCTCTGCCAATGTTAGGGGGCATGTTATCGACAACCGTGCTGACACTCATCGTTATTCCCGTCGTCTACTTCGTTTGGGTCGGGCGGCAGCTTCCCCGCGAGCCGATCCGAACATCTATTGCTGAACCCAAAGAAGAACCAGCATGACTTAGACATCCAAAGCCGTGTTTATTTCCATAGCCGCCGTAAGATAAGGGATACCAGATTACCGCTATCTGCGACACAGCCACACAAGAGGCCGATCGTCTCAAGGCCCATATGAACCATCGATAAAGTTTGACCGGAGTCTTCTCTAAGAGGGCCTATTCACAACCGGGTTGATTTTAAAAAAACCTTTCCCGGTAGGATGGACCAATATGGTCCATCCCAAGGCTTTATCAAACATAACGCATGACATCTTGAAAAACGACGCGGCGATGATCACCTAAAGGTCGCTCTAAGGTTTTTAGGAAGTAGAATGTGTCGCAGAAAACGATAAACCGGCTAAAGCGGTCCGAAGGACAAGTCCGCGGTATCATCAAGATGCTTGAAGACGGGCGCTATTGCATTGATATTCTCAACCAGATGCAAGCCGTCAAAGCGGCTTTAGCCCGCGCTGAATCTGAGCTTTTAAAAGAGCATGCAGCAACCTGTATTGAAACGGCCTTAGCGTCGGGTAACGTTGATGACCAAAGACAAAAAGTTGGCGAGCTTGTTGATTTATTTGATAAATTGAAGCGATAACTCTCAAGCTATGCAGGTATAATCTTTTCAAATTATGATGTTGAGAAAGCGAGACGAATGAAAAAATGGCTTTTCTCTCCCGCGGTCACAATTGCCGCCGGACTTTTCATGACAGCAAATGCGCAGGCTGAAGGCTACCGTCTACCGCCGAAGGAAATCGCTGATATTGTCCTTCGCGCCCCAGAGCCTAGCGTCAGCTTATCGCCGGATGGGAAAACACTTCTCTTGCTTGAACGGGAAAGCCTGCCCCCTGTATCAGAACTCGCAAAACCTATGGAACGGCTCGCAGGTCAACGACTGGATGTGGCAACTAACGATAATTTCAACCCGCGCAATTTTGTCGGCCTATCACTTCAGGACATCGAAAGCGGCGTGGTGCGGGACATCGCACTTCCTGTAAATGCCGATATCGCTGACCAAAATTGGTCCCCGGACGGACGTTATGTCGCCTTCACCAATACCACGACCAATGGGATGTCACTGTGGGTGCTCGACACGCGAACGGCAGAAGCCCGTGAAGTTTTGAACCAAGGCATAAACCCGGTCTTTCATGAGCCCCGTTGGTTGCCGGATGGCGGGCTTCTGATCTTGGTGACCCCTAAAGATCGCGGCGCCAAGCCAGTCCCCCCACTCACCCCTACGGGCCCAGCTATTCAGGACGCAAAGGGCGGGCAGGATGCTCAGACGCGAACATATCAGGACCTTCTCAAAAACCCCCATGATGCGGCGCTCTATAATTGGCTGGGGAAAAGCCAGCCTATGATCATTCGACCGGATGGCAGTGACGCAAAATTAGTCGGTGAGCCTCGCATCTATGTGGATGCCAGCGCCTCTCCGGATGGCGATTATTTGCTCATGGAATGGATCCACGAGCCTTTTTCCTATCAGGTGCCGTGGTATCGATTCCCCAAAACAACGGCTGTCTCAACGATGGACGGTGATCTCCTGAAGGTAATCGTTCAACAGCCCTTGGCTGACAACTTGCCTGTGCAAGGGGTCATCACGGGGCCCCGCAGAATTCAGTGGCATCCAACAGCGGACAGCACACTGATGTGGGCTGAGGCTCTCGATGGAGGTGATCCTCGCACAAAAACAAATGCACGGGACGCTATGATGACCTTGTCAGCTCCGTTTACTGACGAATCCACCCGTCTTCATGTTTTTGAGGACCGCTATTCAGGCGTCATGGGAATTGACGGAACTGATGATGTCATCACATACGATTATGATCGGGATACGAGAGAGTTACGCACCTCCCTTCTCGATGTGACAGGGTCAAATACGCCACGGGTGATCGAGGTCCGAAATGTTCAGGATGCCTACGCCGATACAGGCGACCCAATTGAGGTTCTGAACGAGGCTGGATTCTCCGTCGCCCACGTCAATGAAGGAAAGTTATTCCTAACGGGTAATGGCGCGACACCGGACGGGGCCCGTCCGTTCCTGCGCAGCTTTGACCTTGAAACTTTTGAGACAGCAGAGCTCTGGCGGAATACGGGCGAGGAATATGAGTATGTTGTGGACCTTGCCGCAGCCGACGGCAGCGCATTTGTCACCTATTACGAAAACTCTAGCACACCCGGGAATTACCGCTTTCACACCGCGGGTAAGGCAAGCTTCCTCACCAATTTTCCTGACCCACACCCGGAGTTGACGGGTATCAGCCGTGAGCTGATAACCTATAAACGTGAAGATGGCGTTGAACTGTCGTCCACACTCTATCTCCCCCCATCCTATCAGGAGGGCGACACACTGCCGGTTGTTGTCTGGGCTTATCCCCGTGAATTCAACAATGCCGCCACGGCCGGGCAAGTCCGGGATTCGAAATATCGCTTCACCCGGATCGGTCGCTATTCCCATCTTTTCTTCCTGACTCAAGGCTATGCTGTCATGGACCGGGCCGCCATGCCCGTGGTCGGCGCGGATCCCGAAACCGTGAATGACAGCTTTATTGAACAGGTCGTCGCCTCGGCTCAAGCCGCGGTTGACGAAAGCGTTGCGCGCGGCTTCGGGGATGGAGAGCGCGTCGGTGTCGGTGGGCATTCTTACGGCGCCTTTATGACTGCGCACCTTCTGGCCCAGAGTGACATTTTTCGCGCCGGGATCGCCCGGTCGGGGGCCTATAACCGAACACTCACCCCCTTCGGCTTTCAAGCTGAACGCCGGATTTTCTGGGACACGCCGGAGACCTATTACAAGCTCTCCCCATTTATGGCGGCGAACATGATCAATGAGCCATTATTGCTAATCCACGGCGCGAAGGACAATAACTCCGGCACCTTTCCACAGCAATCGGAGCGAATGTTTGCGGCCATAAAAGGAACGGGCGGCACGACCCGGCTCGTCATGTTGCCGCACGAGAGCCATGGCTACCGAGGTCGAGAATCTGTGCTCCACACACTCGCCGAAATGGTCGACTGGTTCGACACTCATGTGAAAGACACAGCGACAGACGATAACTGATCACATCTCGTCTGACGAAAATGTCATAGCCGTGGGGTCTATTTGACGGTCAGTTGACTAGAAATTTTTGGGAATCCATCTAACTCATTATACAGTTATTGCGCAGCCGACCCATTCGAGATTGGAAATATACTTATGAAAACACTCCTTACGCTGGCCGGTTTTGTATCCACTATGGCGATTGCAACGTCGCCTGCCTTGGCTGCGCCCATGGAAATCGAAGATGTCACGAAAATTCAGAACGCGGGAAATTTAACGGTCGCTCCGGACGGTGAAACGATTGCCTATACGATTTCAAAAATGCCAGACCTTCATGCCGGGGATGAAGATGGCACCGCCAACAGCCAGTTGTTTGTGCTGCGCCCTGACGCAAATCCGGTTTTGTTTACGACAGCAAAAGGCAGCGTTGGGGGACTACGATTCAGTCCAAATGGCGACACAATTTATTTCCTGACGCGTCGTGGGGAAGACAAAGTCAATGGCCTATTCGAGATCTCCTTAAGCGGCGGTGAGGCGAAAAAAGTTCTCCAACATGAAACAAGCATAGGCGATTATGCGATCACCCCAGATGGTGAGACTGTTTATTTCGTCAGCACGGAAAAAGGGGAAGACAGAACTAAACTCATCGAAAAAGGTTTCGATGCCTATGCCTATGAAGAGGGTTTGGATCGGGCCGCGGTTTGGTCAGCAGACCTAACAATCGACACGGCAAAAGCTGAAATATTCTTCGACGACAAGCACGTCACGAGCTTGGAGTTATCACCCAATGGCCAATTATTAGTTGTCGCAGCTGTACCAACGGCATTGGTCGACGATGTCTTGATGAAGAGCCGACTTCACGTTCTTGATGCGGCGACGGGAGACCTAAAGGTCGAAGTCGAGACACCCGGAAAACTTGGAAGTTACGTGATTTCACCAAATAATGATCGGATCGCTTTTCAAGCTGGCACGGATATTGGTGACACATCCGATGGCGTATTGATGGTCGCAAACCTGAGCGATGGTCGCTTTAAGCAACTTACAGCTGACGCACCACAGCACGTCGTTGACGTCGAATGGCTTGATAACGACTCGATCCTCACTGTCGCTCATCGCGGTGTTGAGAGCATGGTAGTTTCCTACGATCTGTTGGGCAATGAAGAACGCACCTATTCAACACCCAACGATATTGTTGTCCGCAACATTGAGGTCGGTGACCAAGGCAAGCTTTTCTTCACGGCTGATAGCCCCGCGCATCCTCGCGAGGTCTTTGCAACCAAGGCCAGGGGCATAGACAAACTCACAAATAACAACGCTTGGCTTGAGGATGTAACGCTCGCAGCCCAGACGACATTTAACTACACCGCGCGTGACGGTCGCGAAATTGAGGGTCTTTTAATTACGCCAAACGGTGAGAAACCCGATGCTGGTTGGCCACTGATCTTGACCGTACACGGGGGCCCAGAAGCCCATTATTCAGATGGCTGGCTGACAGCTTACTCGCTCGCCGGGCAATTTGGGGCCGGAGATGGGTACGCTGTTTTCTATCCAAATTATCGTGGCTCAACAGGTCGCGGTGTTGCCTTCGCGAAAGAGCATCAAAACGATTATGCTGGAAAGGAATTTAATGACCTCGTCGATGGGGTGAAAGCCCTCGTCGAAGCGGGCCTTGTCGATGAAGATCGTGTCGGCATCACCGGGGGCTCTTATGGCGGTTATGCGTCCATGTGGGGCGCGACAGCACAGAGTGAGCATTTCGCCGCGTCAGTGGCGTTTGTCGGCATCTCCAACCAAGTGTCAAAATTCGGCACAAGCGATATTCCCAACGAGATGCACTTGGTACACTCACTAAAATGGCCCTGGGAGAATAATTGGATGAACCTGCTCGAGCGTTCACCGATTTTCCACGCGGGTAAATCAACGACACCAACCCTCATTATGCATGGTGAGCGCGATACCCGCGTGCACCCAAGTCAATCCATGGAGTTATATCGCTCTATGAAAGTACGAACGGACACACCCGTGCGGCTCGTGCTATATCCGAATGAGGGGCACGGCAATCGTAAGGCTGCGTCACGCCTTGATTATTCGTATCGCTTAATGCGTTGGATGGACACTTATCTCGCTCTGGATTCCAATCGGAACGACCCGATGCCAGAATTCGACCTCAATATCGCAAAGAAACTGGGTTGGGATAAAGAAAAAGATGAGAAGGATTCTCAGAAGTAACTTTGGTCCTTAAGGGCGCTACACGGTTACGGTTTCCTAACATCATCAGCACGGCTCAATCGCGAGCTCTGCAAAAGATAGTATAAAAGCCAATTGGCTTTTATGTACGCCTCCAATTTTGACGTCTGGTTAAAATATCTGCTTATAATTTTGTTTGGTCAGGCAGCATGCCATTTATGATATTGGCTTAGTATGCATATAAAAAAGCCGCCCAATTCAGGCGGCTTTCAGCATTATAGAGGTCACAAGAAGTTAGACTATTTATTTGGTTGGTCGGCAGGATCATCTTCATCCGGACGGTCAACATCAATCGTTGGCATTTTGATGGTTTCTTTTGTCGTTCCAGCATCAACACCAACAGGAACTTCGACTTCAATTGTCTTGGTTTCAACACCAACAGTTGGCATATCGACTTCCACGTCTCGTGAACCAATACTAACGTCAGCAACGTCAACATCAAATTCCGGCAACTGTCCATCTGTGACTTGAACGTCTACGTTGGGAAGACGAGCTTCTTTCGTCTGGTCTAGATCAACAAGATACAGGCCTGCGACCAAGACGGCGGCGATCGCCACAGCACCAATCACAATCGTCGTGACCTTGAGGCCACTCTTATCACTGGAATCGTTTAAATTTGTCATTGCTTCATACTCCGTTGTCTTTTCATGGCGATTTCGCCAATGTTCTTCTCAAATAACATCAATGCGAGGGTTTTGTTCCCAAACCAGTAAAAAAAGTTTTGCACCTTTGATTTCTCAGGATGCAACCAAGATAACTGACGAGGGAAGTTCACCGTCATAGGACATTAATGTAAACCCCGTACCTTTATCACGAGCTAACGTTATCGTCTCGCTTAGAGTTCAGCCGTAAACCTTGGAGATCATTTGTCTATACGGAAATCTTAGGAACATTTTACCATCTCCTACGTATATCAAGGGCTATGACGGACATGAAAGACAAAAACACGATTCTTATCGTCGAGGACGATCCATTCATTGCGATGGATCTCGAGGATACATTTGATGCCAGAGGGTTTAAGGTTCTTGGCCCCGTCGCAGATGTCGACTCTGGCCTTAAAGTGTTAAGAGAAACGTCCCCAGACATTGCGATGCTCGATTTTAATCTCGGCCGTGAAACCAGTATCGAACTCGCCCGTGCGCTGGAGAAAGAGAGCATTCCCTATCTTTTCCTATCAGGGCAAGTCGAGACTGTCATCACCGATAATAACCTCCCGGTACAACCGATCATCGCTAAGCCCTATATACCAGAGCAGCTCATTAAAATCGTCGAAAACATGATCGCTTAGAGCTGCTAAAAGAGTCAATGTTTAGCGCTAGTAACATAAAAAAGCGTAACCTTGACGCACGCAGGCAGCGGGGAAGGCCGGGATCCTACGATGCGCCAAGGCCATCAGAGACTGATGGATTAAAGCATTACGCCTAGGCTCAGCCAAGGGCATTAACATGGGTTAAGCCTCAACCATCCGCACACAGTCGATTAGGGTTAGCCGTAACGCTGTATGATAGGCCCTTTGCGTCAAGATTATATTGGGCCTTACCCTGCAGATCCATCGGAACAATCCGCGTTAGAACTTGACTGCCGAAGCCTTCTCCAAGTTCGCCAGACAAGCCTTCTTCTAGGGTTTCATCCCAATCCAACTTTATCTCATCACCCGTTTGCCATGTGACCCTCAACGTTCCCTCTCGTGGGCCAAGGGCGCCGTGTTTTACAGCATTTGTCGCGAGCTCGCTCAACATCAACGTCAGAATAAACGCCCCACGAGGCGACACCGCAAAATCATCGCTATCTTGTATTGCGATACGGCTCTCATTGGCCGGATTCATAAACGGCTCTAATGTTGTCTTGACCAAGTAGCTCATCGGTACGCTGGCCCATTGATTTGCGGCCAGAAGAGACTGTGTTTGGCCCAACGCAGTAATCTTCTCGCGCAATCGGCGCACTAGCTTATCTTTATCTTCTTCGTTGCGGCCGAGCATCGAAATCAAGGCTGAGACGTGCGCATACATATTGCCCATACGGTGGCGTAATTCCTCATTGATCACGGAGAGGTCCTCAACCAACTGAGATTGCTGCATCACTTCGACTTCGGTCATCACGCTCGCTGCAAGATCCTTCAGCATTTGCCGATCTTCGTCGGAGAAATCATGCCGAGGTTTGCCATCAATGACACATAACGTGCCAAGGGCCTGTCCGTCTTTCGTGATTAATGGAGCGCCGGCGTAAAAGCGAATAAAAGGCCCGTCATTTACAAGTGGGTTATCTACAAATCGCGCATCCATGGTCGCATCTGGAACAACCATAACATCTTTTTGAAGAATCGCATGGCTACAAAAAGCAATGCCGCGGTCTGTCTCACAGAGATCCGTCCCTTGCTTTGATTTAAACCACTGACGATTTTCATCAACGAGCGAAATCAGAGCTACGTCCACGCCGAGCGCACTGGCGGCCAAGCGAGTCAAGCGATCAAAACGTTCTTCAGGTGGGCTATCTAGAAGCTTCGTCGCCCATAAAGCGCTCAGGCGTTCATTTTCTAACATTATGCGTCCTTAATCGGTTGAACCGACAAGGCCTTCCCACACCCCAGTAGCCTCACAGAGAGAAAGGCACAATATGCCGGTCCATATCTGTTGCCTTTAGCCTTAACGTGTCGAGATCTCTCGTGAACAATGTTGACACACTTACAAAATTTAGGGCGAACAATTCAGGGGGCGCCCTGTCAAACATCGCGTCCGACGACGAAGATTGGAACTTTATGCTCTACCAAATGTATTGTTAGTAAGTTCAATTCGAGAGGCTATTAACCATGATGAAATTGTTATTACCCGCCGCAATTTGTAGCGTTGTCATCATCGGCTCCGCCACGTCCATCACGGCACGCACTTCTCTCCCAAGCACGTTCACAACAAGCACTCAGAGTTTCTCTGAAACAGTTGAAGAAAAGTTTGATGACCTTGAAGCATGCCAGACGAATGAAATTGCCGTATATTTTCACGAGACCTATGTGACCTATCATTCTGCACAAGTCATCAATGATGCGATGCAGCTAGTGGCGGAGTGCGACGTCAATGAGGTTAACGTCACCCTGTTAGACACACCGTCGCAAAAGCGGCCTGTTCCAACTATACGTGCAGAACTGGATGCCTTCGGCCAAGCCCATAATCTTGCCGACTTTATCAGATACGACATAGCCGAAACTGACCACACAACAGAAACATTGAACGGATTAGCCGCAACAATTCAGTTCGTTGTAGACACAGACGGGTAAATCGACGACTCAGTGATGCATGGATAACTTTCTACGTCGGATCACCCAATATGTAGAAGTTGATAGCCAATATTTTGATGATCTTGGCCGCTTACCCCACCGCATTGAGACCCGCGATGCGGGACAAGAAATTGTCACTGAGGGCGAGAGCATTGATTTCGTTTTTGTTATTGAAGAAGGCTGGGCCATCCGTTTTCGCATGCTGGAAGATGGTCGACGCCAAATTCTAAACTTCATGTTGCCGGGTGACTGCTTCGATCTCATGTCACTTAACAAAGCCCGTTCTGACCATAGTGTGCTTGCGGCGACACCTGTCAGTCTACGCCGTATTAAGTCAGACCTTTTCTTAAAAACTGTCTCGCAGAATCCTAGTTTGGCAACGTCTTTTTGGTGGGCCGCCATTCAAGAAGAAGCGATTTTGCGGGAACAAATTATACGCGTCGGGCGAAGATCTGCGAAAGAGCGACTCGGGCATCTTATTCTAGAGCTTAATCGCCGCGTGGCGGCCGTAACTGGACAATTAGATGATCACCTTTTGATGCCGGTTCCTCAATCCATACTCGCGGATGCGCTTGGCTTGTCGGTCGTGCACATATCAAGATCGCTGACACGACTCAAATCAGAAGGTTTGATTCAAGTCACAAAAAGCGGGTTCGATATTTTAGATCGAGAGGCTTTGGCGGAGATGTGCGACTTTGATAGTCGCTATCTCCACCTTGATAAGCTTAAAATCTAGGCGCTGTGAAAAAATAACGCCTGGCTAATGGCGGCTTTAACATTCTCAGGCCGAAACGGCTTGCTGATGAGGTAAGCTGGTTCAGGTTTATCACCCGTCAGCAGACGCTCTGGAAACGCAGTGATAAAAATTACCGGAACATCATAATCTGCCAGAATGTCGGCGACAGCATCAATCCCTGAGCTCCCGTCAGCTAACTGAACATCGGCCAAAACGATCCCAGGCCTTTTGGCAGTCGCGGCTTTCACGGCTTCAGATCGGGTCGCGACGACATTATCGACAGTATGACCAAGATCCTGGACTAAACCCTCAATATCTGCGGCAATGATCGGTTCGTCTTCAATAATCAGTACGTTCGTGCGTAATTCTTTTTCAATGTCACGCTCAGCGTCCGCCAGAAGCGCCATCGCGTCTTCAGGGCTAACGTTCATCACTGTCGCAATTTCAGCGTCTGACAGACCCTCAAGAGAGCTCAGCAGAAAAGCTTGGCGCGATCGGGGGGCAAGACGACGCACACGTTCAGACGCCGTTGCGCCATCTTCAAGCGGAGTATGCTCTAACTTCGCGCCTGTCGTGTTCCAGATTCCCAAAAACATTTGAAACAAAGCGAGCTTAGGAGAGACATCATCTGACAGGGCAGTGTCTCCAGCAACAAGCGCCTCGAGGGCGTTGCGCACATATGTGTCACCTGCCGTTTGGCTGCCGGTCAAGGCGCGCGAAAAGCGCCGAAGGTAGGGAAGGTGTGGGGCAAACTTTTCGACGAGGCTCATCTGAGTTCCTTATAAGATCGTTCAGGACCCTTAAACGGATTTCACCGTATCAAGCCCCTGATATTTTTATGCTTACAGCCCTAACGATCTCGGAACCATTTTGGTTCCATAGCGTAGAAATGAAATCAGGGGAAATTTGTAGGTCGTAATTATGACAAAGAATCCAATACCATCGGAAGATCGGCTCGAAACATCCCCCGATCACTTTTCCAATAAGCCATTGACCGAGAAGATCGGCAATAACCTTCAACAACTCTATAATGAAGTTGTCAACGAAGACATTCCAGATGACTTTCTGAGCTTGCTCGCAAAAGCTGATAAATAAGACAACTGAAGCTCACCGCGCTTCAAGAAAGCTCAAAAATGACCACTTCTGGTTCAACACAGTATGACCCTGACGATAAAACGCCTTGGCAACCCTTGGATGAAGACCTTTTCCGCGAGGAGCTTACGGCCCTAATTCCTCACCTAAGAGCCTTCTCGCGCTCACTTTGCGGCAATGCAACACTCGCGGATGATGTGGCTCAAGACGCGATGCTTAAGGCTTGGAAGGCTCGCAACAAATTCAAACCCGGATCAAACATGAAAGCATGGACCTTTACCATTCTGCGCAATCAGTTTTACTCGATCAAGCGACGATCTTGGCGTGCAACGTCCCTCGATCAAGAAGTGGCGGAACAAACGATTGTTGCGCAATCCGATCAACAGAAATCTGTTGAACTCAACGACCTGCGTCGTGGTTTGAACAGTTTGAAAGATGACCAGAGAGAAGCCCTCATTTTGGTGGGTGCGTCCGGCTTATCTTATGAGGAAGCTGCGGAAATTTGTGACTGCGCGGTTGGTACAATTAAAAGTCGCGTCAGTCGCGCGCGCAAAGCGCTTGAAACAATCATGGACAATGCTTCGTTTGATACGAAGGCAGACGGTGTTAGCGCCCTAGATGCCATGGCTGAAATTTTGGGCGAAGCCGATCTATTAGCCAAGAGATGATATTAGTCCGCCGATAATAATAAAGAAAGTTTGAGGAAATAAGAATGTCTGACCTTCGTGTGAGATTTGGTTTCATATTGGCGCTTGCCCTGTTCCCACTTCTGTTGTCGTCGGTTTATATGGCGTTTGGCCAAGAGAACGTTGCGATAATTTTAGTATCAGCCTTGGCTTGGGTGTTTGGCTATTTCGCCATATGGTTAACCACTGATAGGCTTGTTTTCACTCACCTTCGCCGAATCAAAATTACCTCAGATAAATTCTCGCGTGGGGATCTTGATGCGCGTGTTGGCAATATGAGAAGCGCCCCGCAAAGGGTTGTAGAACTCGGTAATGCTTTTGATCAAATGGCAGAAAAAATTGGCGAAAGAGAAGCGCGACTTATCGACAATCTACATGAGAAAGAAGTGTTGCTACGCGAAATTCACCACCGTGTGAAAAATAACCTTCAGATCATCATCTCTCTTCTCAATATGCAGGAACGCAAATTGAGCGATCCGGTAAGCCTGTCGGCGATCCGCGAGATCCGAGGCCGCATCAATGCGATCGCTTTGGTTCACCGCGGACTTTATGAAGGTAAAGACCTACGCGTTGTAGATATGCCGATCTTCCTCAATCGATTAGTCGGTGAGTTAAGAAGAGGGCTTGGTACGGTCGATGAAGACATCACAATTGCGGTCAACGTCGAACCGATACAGCTTGAATCTGATACGGCGGTTCCAGTCGCCCTATTTGTGGTAGAGGCTTTGACGAACGCCTTAAAGCACGGCGTCAAGCCCGGCGGAACAATCAACATTGAACTGCGTAAAACTGAAGGCGGTTCTTATATTTCAGTGTCTGACGACGGGGGCGGCGTCAGTGCGGCGTCTATAGAGGGAACGGGTGCAAAACTCATGCGAGGTTTTGCGCGTCAACTATCAGGAAAATTTGACCGCCAAGACACAGATGTTGGCCATTGCGCCAAAATAACGTTCTAAGAAGAAATGGTGGCCTTAGCCATTCACTCCTGCCTAACGTTTTATCCCGCCCCATCCGCCGCCCTTGGCAATTTCTAGGACTTTTGTCGCGTGACCAAATTGAAGTCCCCGACAACAGAGTATTTCAGACAGTTGGCTGCTGCCACGAATTCCAACGTCTCGTCATCGCACATGCCACCGGTCTGCGCTTAAATAAGACCTGCTGAGAAGGTAACGCCTGGGCCGACCCGGTCGACTATATCGCGAATTGTAACGGTGACTTTCTTCAGATTTGGGAACCGGACCACAACTGCAAAGGTCTAATTTTGATTGCGGATCACCTCATAGGAGCAGGTCAACGGCAGTTAACATTTTCAAGTGGCGGGTCCGGGCGGTAGATCGGGGTAGATAGCAGAAAGAATAGAGAGTTTTGACTCAGTGCCTCATCGCAAAACGAAGCTCTGCTCTGAACAGTAAAACCACATCACCTCAGTCAACAGACTTTTATCTCATGAGACCTCGAAGGATTAAGCGGAGTAACACTTATAGCGTCCGAAGAAGCGGCGTGCGTCAATTCGATATCTTACGACAAAATCTTCTTAAACCAATGCCTTTGCCCGACGGAAACTAACCATACGTTTTGTGCTCTCACACCAAAGCGCCAGCCGGACACATTTGAAACTCTGCCAGAGCGTAAGGTGCCCGATGGACTTAAGCTCGGGGTGAGCTTTTAGAATCCGCGGTAGTTGGTAAAATGGTATCCGCGACGATAGGTGATGAACGTGATGCACACCAATGTGACCCGTGACCCACATCGCCCAGCCCGGTAGCGCATAATAAGAACTGCCGCGTAACGCCGCATGTTCACGATTCCATTCACCCGTTCGGGACCAATGTGTCTGGTCGAATTGATGCTGGACATAAAACATCCAGACCCCAATGGATGCGCCCACCAACACAGTTGGAATTTGGATCAACAGAAAGACTTTCCAGCCCACCGCCCAGATCATGGCGCCATAGACGAGGGCGATCCCGAGATTTGTTAGGAGCGCGCTGGCCCACGGTTTGACACCTTGGTTCATCGCCCCAATCGGCAGGCGATTGTACAAAAAGAAAACATAGGCTGGGCCAACACCGAACATCACGATGGGGTGCCGGTAAAGTCTGTATTTCAGACGGGTCCATTTGGACGCACTCATATATTCATCGACCGTCATGGTGATAATATCATCACCAACACCGCGACGATCCAAATTGCCGGAACAGGCGTGATGCAGAGCATGCCCACGCTTCCAATGATCATAAGGGGTCAGCGTGAGAATGCCGATAAAGCGGCCGACCCAATCATTCACCCGTCGATTACTAAACATCGACTGGTGTCCACAATCATGTTGGATAATGAAGAGGCGAACAATCAAGGCGCCTGCGGGGAGAAACCCGATCACCGCCCAATAATGGCCCGCCTGCACAAAACCCCAGATTCCGGCCCAAAGTGCGAAAAATGGAACTAAGGTAACCAGCAGCTCAAAAACAGCGCGGCCATCCTCTGCCGTTCGGTAGGGGGCTAGGCGCTGGAACCAGGATCGGGGTGGTAATGGCATTCGGGCCCTATCGAAAGGATGTGTCATCGCGTGAACTCGCACGGTGTTACAGTGCGGATACAGAGATGAGATTTACAATATAGTGAGTGACGGCATTCTTCGCTTAGAATCCCCAAGCCCATCTTTTGCAAGAGGGCATTGTCATTTAAATTACCGAAGCCCTACATCTCACTCAAACGTGAGACTTATTATAGCGCCCTCAACACTAATAGGTACTCAAGCCATTGCGTAGGCCTGTGCGCGAGCGATGTCCGTTCGATAGTATCGAGCGGAGACAAGATAAAAGGCGACACTCACGCCATTGAGAATAAGCAACCATTTTAGGGCTTGAGCGATGGAGGCTGCTCCGAGCGTCGGCGCATAAAAGTCCGACAAAATACCCACAAGGATGGGTCCCAGCCCAATGCCAATGAGCGTCAAGCAAAGCAACATGACGGCAGACGCCATGGCGCGCATCCGCGGCGGCGCGAGTTCTTGCATCGCTGCGTAAGAAATCGACGCATAGATCAACCCAAAAAAGCTCGGCACGGTGTAGAGTGCATAGGCGGTTAATTTCGACGTTGCACCAAGGGCCAAATAAGCAAACGGCAAAGCCAGCAAGGTTGTCACAGCAATGATCCATGGACGCCAGCGCAAATCACGCTCTGACAGACGATCGCAGAGGCGCCCGATGACAATTGCCCCAACCCCGCCAATACCGCCAACTAACAAACCAAGTGCAATGCCTAATTCGCCGAGCGCCACACCGTGGACACGGATGAAGTAGAGCGGCACCCCAGAGAGAAAAGCATTGGCCGAAATGCAAACAAACACGCCCCCTATTAGCAGAAACATCATTGCCTTTTGAGATACGAAAAATCGCAAAGTTTCGCGCAAAGATGGCGCCGTCCCGTCATCAATGATAGCGTCTGCGGCCCCGCGCTTCGGTTCAGCGACCGTGAGCATGAGTAAGAGGGCCAGAAGTAGACCCGGCACACCCGCGACAAAAAACCCAACCCGCCATCCGAAGCGTTCAGCGACTAACCCGCCCAGCATAAATCCTACGAGGATGCCGAGGCTAATCCCAGTCGTGTAGATCCCCAACGCGAAGGCGCGTTCACGAGCTGGAAACCGGTCCGATATCATCGCCGTTGCGGGCGGCGTGCCCCCTGCTTCGCCGACGCCGACGCCCATTCGCGCGATCGCTAATTGCCAGAAACTCGTCGTCAGTCCGGACAAGGCTGTCATGCCCGACCAGACTGTAATCGCGAACGCGATGATATTGCGGCGGTTACCGCGATCCGCCCATGCCGCAAAGGGGATGCCAAGCGTGGCGTAAAACGACGCAAATAAGAACCCCGTCAGCATACCCAGCTGCGTGTCGGACAGGCCGAACTCTTGCTTAATAGGCTCCTGCAAAATTACCATGATCTGGCGGTCCACATGGTTGAAGGCATAAACGAGGGTCAGGATACCTAACATATACCAGCGGTTGGTGCTGCGTGTCATGGCGTCTCCGGGGCGCTTGGAGGGGTCAAAAATGCGCGAATAGCTGTGGCGACATCTACCGGAACTTCAGCCTGAGGCATGTGACCCACACCCGGCAGACGCAACACACGACTGTCTGCGATGACCGTGTCAAATATGTCAGCATGGGCTGGCGGCAAGACGCTGTCCGCCTCACCCCAAATAATAAGCGTCGGAATGGTAATCCGGGTTAGGTCTTCCACAGGGTCCGGGAGCGTAAATTGAGCCGCGCGAGCAATGAACGCGTCGCCATTGCCGGATTGGCGCATCAACGCACCAAAGCGAACAATATCGGTCTCATCCAAACGCTCTGGATCACCATACATCGACTGGAGTGCCAATCGCACGCCCGCTTCAGGCGCTTTATTTAAGTAAAACCGTAACATGGCGGGCACTTTAAGCGGGGTCTCAGTGACCCCATTATGGGGCACGCCGCCGGGCGCAATGAGAACCAAGCCCGCAATAGTATCAGGGGCATCAGCGGCCACGCGCCATGCCGCCAACCCACCAAGCGAATTACCGATAACAATAGGCGGACTGTCCGTGGTCTCGCGAATGAAGGCCCCGACAAATTTCGCCAGTGCTTCATTACTGTAGTCGCCCGCCCCGTTTACGCCGCTGAGCCCATGGCCGGGAAGGTCCGGGCGAATGATCCGGAAGTTATCATCAAGCTCAGCCGTCAGCCTGTCCCAGCTATGTAGAGAGTCGGTAAAGCCATGCAGCAGGATCAAGGCCGGCGCGCCGTCAGGACCTTCAACACGATACCGGATGCGGTCACCGTCGATCGTCACAATCCGATCGGATGCGGAAATATAAGGGCTGTCTTCAATTGTCTGTGTAGGCTCTGGTTCACTCGAACAAGCAGCCGAAAGCAGGGCCGCACATAAACCGATGATACGAACCCGCCTCATACCAACATACCGAGGAAAGACCGGATAGCATCCAGTGCAACAGCTTCATCCAATATCGGCGCGTGACCACGATTTGGCACAGTGACGAGCGTTGCGCGCGGGTGCTGCGCAACCATACGTGCCGCCGTTTCAACAGACAGAATATCCGAAGTTTCACCGCGCAGCACAAGTGTAGGCACATGCGCGATCCCGTCCCAGAGCGACCATAAATCAGGCGGGACTGCAGACGCATCCCCACCTTTTAATCCGTCTGCAATGGCTGGATCATAGGCGAAGCGAACCCGCCCGCTTGGGTCTTCTTCGCAAACACGTCGCGCGAAATCTGTCCAGTCTTGCGCCTCAAATCCGACAAATATCTCTTTACCTTGCGCCTTAATTGAGGCCTCAGCTGACGCCCAATCGTCAAATTCCATGTCTTGCCCAACATAGCCAGCCAGACGCGTGAGTCCCGCCGGGTCCACCACGGGCCCAATATCGTTGATGATAATGCCTGCGAACATGCCGGGCCGCATCGCGGCCAACATCAAGCTCATCAATCCGCCCATCGATGTTCCGACAGCGATCACTCGCTCCTGCCCTAGACCCTCCAACAGAGCCAGCATATCGGCACAATAAATGTCGGGACGATAGCGCGTCGGGTCAGTATCATACGCCGAACACCCGCGGCCGCGCTGATCCACGCTAATTGCTGGCCAATCTGTAAGCTGATCAAGCAGCGGCCCAAAATCAGCGCTATTGCGGGTCAGTCCGTGCATGCAAAGGAGCGGCAAACGATCTGCCGCGCCGTCATAAATGCGGGCATGCAGACGCAATCCGTCAGGACTCATATAGCCATGAGCAGCAAACTCTCTAGTCATAATCCAGCCCTTTAAAGTCCTCACGCAATTGCCGCTTCAGGACCTTACCGTTTGGATTGCGTGGAATTTCCGTGACGAGTTTGATGTCCGCAATGCGTTGCTGGCGCCCCAACTGTGCATTGGTCCAATCCTTCAGCGACTTCGGGTCGATGCTCCCATTTCGCGCCACCACAAGCACAAGCGGTGTTTCGCCCCATTTTCGGCTCGGAACACCGATCACGGCGACGTCGGCCACATTGTCATGGCGGGCAAGCACGGCCTCGATATCCTGCGGATAAATATTTTGTCCGCCCGATAAAATCATGTCTTTCTTGCGGTCTACCACATAGAGATAACCGTCCGTATCAAGCTGCCCAATATCCCCTGTGCG
The DNA here is from genome assembly GCA_051251645.1 of Litorimonas sp. Classification (GTDB taxonomy): domain Bacteria; phylum Pseudomonadota; class Alphaproteobacteria; order Caulobacterales; family Maricaulaceae; genus Litorimonas. The sequence continues at coordinate 350,476 of JBPOEY010000002.1, forward strand.
GAGCCAATGTTGACCATTTTCATCGACATATCTCGCCGCTTCTGTCTCGTCCGGTCGGTTGAGATAACCCGGCATAACAAAGCGGCTCGCCATAAGGATCTCGCCAGACTGCCCGGGCGCGCACGGTTGATCACGGTCGTCCAAAATCATCAGGTCAGACCCCGGTAGAGGCAGACCCGCTGACGCCATGCGGCCATCCGCGTCTTCAGGATCAAGTGTCGTGATCACGCCTTCGGTCAGACCGTAGAGCTCGGTGATACCGCACGGAAAGATGTCAAATAATGCTTCGCGCAATTCTGGGCGTAAGGGCGATCCGGCGCTCATTAAATTACGAACATGGGATGTATCGATCTTATACGAAGCCTCATGATCGGCCAAGCGCTGGTATAAAATCGGCACCATGGCGATATGCGTAACGCGCTGCGCATTGATCGCCTGCCAGCACGACGCCGCGTCAAAGCGCGGCGCAACAATAAGACAACCGCCTCTCAAAAGAACAGACAGCATCCCCACCCAAGTAATATTTGAATATAGCCCAATCGTTGCTAGCATGCGCGATTGCCCGTCATATCTTAACGCCGCGGCCAAGTCATAGGCCCAGTCCAATCGGCTCTGCTGGGTATGTACAATGCCTTTAGGTTGGCCCGTCGTTCCAGACGAGTAAATGATGTTTAGGATATCATCGGGCCGCACATGGCCGTCGGGCTCATTGTCAGATTGGGCATTGCGCAGAGCGACAAAATCAGACCATGGCAAAGCGCTCGGTTCAGCCCCGTCATCTTGACCCGACGCGATGAGAAGAGACGGGGCATCCTCACCCATGTCCATGATAATTTTGTCAAGCCGCGCGATATATATCCGGCTTGCAAAGACCGTTCGCGCACCACTATCGCGGATCATCACCGCGACAGCGGCGTCGGAGACCGAAAGGTTGAGCGGCGCAGACGCTACCCCGGCTTTGATAAGGCCGAAAAGAACCTCGGCCATATCGGCGCCATTATCCATAAAGACAATGACCCGGTCGCCGACCGACAGGCCAGCAGCATGAACCATATTTGCGACCCGGTTCAGGCGGCCATTGAATTGGCGCCAATTGAGCGTTTGCCCGTCCGCCACGAGCGCGGATTTCGCACCGCGCCATTTCGCGTGGAGACGAAAATAATCGCCTAGCAGCGGTCGGGTCGCTTCGATCTTCATCTTTCAACTCTTTTATAACAAACAGCGGATGCGCGCGTTTGACGCGTTCCGTTCTGGTGCTCATAAGCCCCGACATGAGCGACCAGACCAACCGCAAGACCCGTATTCTGGACGCAGCCGAAAGTCTGTTCGCCGAACATAGCTATGACGGGGTTACCCTGCGTCGTATTGCCAAACTGGCCGACGTGGATGTGGCACTGACGAGCTACCATTTCGGTAGCAAGGATGGGCTCTTTCGGGCTGTCTTCGCGCGCCGCGCCGAAGTGCTCAACCGTATTCGTAATGATGCGCTTGACGCCTGTCTGGCTGCGGCCGCGCCGGACGTGCCGGACCTTGACGCCGTGATTGAGGCTTATTTGCGGCCCTTGGGCGAAATTCAAGGGTCGGCTGATGAAGGCTGGAAGCATTATCTCTCCCTTGTCGCTTGGGTTAACAGCTCCACGGAATGGGGCGGCGAGCTGATGACGGAATATTTCAACCCATTTGTCCGCAGCTTTATTGCTGCGCTGCGTTTGGCGCTGCCAGACGCTAACCCTCAAGCGATCTATTGGGGATACCAATTCATGTCCGGATCCTTGACGTTGACCTTTGCGGATACGCACCGACTTGACCGCCTGTCGGACGGCGCAGCATCGTCCTCGGACGCCAAGACGGGCTATGCGCTGATGGTGCCGTTCATTGCGGCAGGCTTTCGCCGTATTTGCGAAGAGCCTGCCAGCCGTCCTGACACTCACGCTCAATAACGGAACCCTAAGGTCGCCGTCACAGTCCGCGGCGCACGGTAGAAGGCCGAGTAAACCCCATCTATACCGAGCTGCGATGGTGTCACGAAGTTATAGGCGGCTACCCGCGCGCGTTCATCAGACAGGTTGCGGCCAAAGACCCCAAGCTCCCAGCGACCATTCTCGGACACAAAATTCGCGCCCAGATCAAAGGTTGTATAAGCGTCTGGGTCCAGCGCCGGGCCACCTTCTGGGAAGAACGCGCTTGTGCCCGCAGCAAAGCCCGGATTAGCAACGTTGAACAAGTTATAGTCACTGCGGTAACTGGCCGATCCGGTGAGAGTCAAATCGCCCAGATCGCCCAGATCATTGGTCCAGACAAAGCCGAAGCGACTGCTCCATTCCGGCGTGTTTTGCGTCACGAATGCATCGGCAATATTGACACCGCCCGAAAGGATTTCCTCAATTTCTGCATCGATGTAGCCCACCATAGAATTGATGGTGAAATTATCGGATAGACGCAATGCGCCTTCAAATTCGATCCCTTTATATTTGGAACTACCGGCATTAAAAACGGAGGATACGAAGGCGTTTGGCTGCCCTGCGGGCCCCGGTGAATTTGGATCGTATACTCCCTCCTGTACGGTGATCTGTTGATCCGTATAATCAGCCATGAATCCAGCAAGGCTATAAGTCATACGGTTCTTAAACAAATTTCCCTTCAAACCGATTTCATAGCTATCAACCGTTTCCGGACCGAAACCTTCGCGAGTCACACCTGTCGGATCAAGGTCAGCGCGCGCGCGGGGGTCAAACCCACCTGCCTTAAATCCTTGTGAGAACGATGCGTAGACATTGGTTTCCGGTGTCAGCTTGTAAGACAGCGCGACGCGCGGCGTAAATTCGTTATCTTTGCGCTCAAGGCCATTATAACCCGTCTGAGTGGCGAGAAAAATTGAACCTGTGTTAGAGGGGTCGAATGAGCCTGAGCCTAGACCAAGCCATAATTCCCGCGTCACATCGGCGACTGTTTTATCACTCGTATAGCGCGCACCGAGCGAGACATCGAAGCGATCTGACACAGCGTAGGTGAAATCAGCATAGGCAGAGATATTTTCTTTCTCCTGATCTCCCGCCTGATAAATACTCACGCCGAGCCCACCAAGGATAACGTCGAACCCCCCGGAGGCTTCGCCATCGAGATAGTAAAGACCCGCCACGCCAGACAGGCGATCTGACTCATAAAGGAACTGAATCTCTTGGCTAAACTGGCTGTCGGCATAGAAAGCCGGCACATCGAAGTCGGGTTGTGGCAAAGCATCGAAATCAATTGGGGTGATGGTGTCGCCTTCGCGGTAAGCCGTGATGGATTTCACTGTCAGGGCATCGTTCACATCCCACGCAGCGGTCAAAGACACACCCTTTGTTTCGACCGAATTCTCATCGCCTACGCCCGCACGTGTATCATATTCGCTGTCAGTCACTTGCAGCGTGCGATCAAAACTTGGCAAAAGGCGATGGCCATGTTTAGCATTACTGTCATCTTGCGTCATGTCAGCGGCCAAGCGAATATCGAACGCATCCGACGGCTGCCATCGCGCGCTGACACGGCCAGCCAGAATGTCTTTATTATAATGTTCGGCGCCAGTGTTGAGGTTTTCACCATAGCCGTTACGCTGATAGTTGGCGACGGCGGCACCAATCGCAAACGTCTCGCCGAGCGGGATGGAACCTAAGACAATCTGGTCAAACTGGCCGTAGGAACCGACATTGACACGCGCACTTAGCGTCGGATCTTCAAGATCCAGACCTTTGGTAACATATTTTATCGCGCCGCCAATCGTGTTACGCCCATAAAGCGTGCCTTGCGGTCCGCGCAGAACTTCAATCCGGTCGATATCGAAGATATCCAATACCGCCCCTTGGGGACGGGCGACATAAACATCATCGACATAGATGCCGACACCTGGCTCAAACCCCCACAGCGGGTCTTGCTGTCCAACACCGCGGATGAAAGCGATGAGGGTCGAATTAGAACCACGCGCGACTTCGACTGTGGCGTTGGGCGTAAATTTCTGAATATCGGTGATATCGATCGCGCCAGTCTGTTGCAGCATCTCGGCAGAGACCGCTGTCACAGAAATCGGGACCTCTTGAATATTTTGCGCCCGGCGCTGCGCCGTGACAATGATTTCATCCCCGGATACGCTTTGCGCCTGCGCAGCAAAGGCCGGCAAAAACGTCAGTATCGCGGCGGCCGCACCCGTTCTCAGCATGGACTGTTTCATATTCATTTCCCCTAAGTCACCCGGATTCCCAGATATTCAACGCTTGTTGAGTTTCAACACTTGTTGAGGAATAATTCCAGATTGTCAAGAGTAATGGTGGAGCGTACATTTGTGAATGAGCTTGCGGCATGTTCATCCGCCTTCGCGCAAACAGGCCAATATCAAGGCCAAACCGACGGCTCTTCGTTTTCCGACTTTAAGATTGATGAGGAGCGTCGCTAACGCTGCGCGGAGACAGTTGTTAGGCTGCCAGCAGAACTGTCCAAGCCTTCACATATGGAAAAGGGCACTAAAAATGGTCGATACTGCCTTGGGTGGCCGCGATTTTAGATGGCGAGCGTTCGCTCGCCAATAATCTTTAATTTAACAAGGCAGCTTGAACTGTTCTCCAGTCGACCACCTTTAAATTCTGTCGCTTACCGCGCTGGGACGGTGAGCTGTCATCCTCATCATCCTGCACGACGAGGAACCCGTTGGGAAACTGGGGTGTGGCTGTCGCCGTCACGTCAATACCGTCTGTCGTTGTCACCCCATCAACGGCACCGTCCACGATAGTGATACGGCCGGAGAATTCATGTTCAGGCAAGCTGAACGTCACATAGCTATTATTGCCCTGTGACGAAACGATCAAATAACCGCCGTCTTCACCTTCAGGGTAAATTGTCACGCCTTCCAAATCTGCTTTGGAGCCATAATCCCCGGCCTGCATTAAAATGATGGGTTCATCTTTGCCGGACGGCGCGGCTGGATATTGGTACAGGGACCCGGTTTCTTCGGCAATATAGAGCTGACGTGTGCGATCATCGAAGACACAGCCTTCCGTCTTTGTGCCCGTCTTAAATTCACGGACCTTGCGAGCCGTGATATCTGCCGAGGAGAGGTTCACGAGATATTGCTGATAAATCCCAGCCTTGCTGGTCAAACCGATGTAGAGGCCGTCATTCGCGGAACGCCCCATGCAAATCCCATAGGGTGAGAAATCACCGACCGAAATAGAGCTTGTCTCTGGTCGTGAAAACTCATCCGTCGCCGGATCATACAAAATGAACTCAATTTCATTGGTTTCATCATTACTCGCCGCCAAGAGAACATAGTCAACGCCCTGCCACGCCACGCCGGACCGGAGATCAACATTATTAATCGTGCCGATCGGCATGAATTCGCGCTGCTCCCCACCCAGAGTGTAAATATAAAGACCCGCTTGCTTGTCCGTCGCGGCAATAAACCCACCGCCGTTTGGATTGACAAAGATCGCCGGATCATCCGCGCTATCCCCAGTGCTTGCCATAATCGGTGTTTCAAAGTCCGCCGAGATTGGTACCGCCTGATAGGCGGGGTCCATCCTAGCGCAAGCCGTCAAAAGGGAGAGCGATAGAGCGGCAGTTGCGAGAGTACGTGACATTGTATTTCCTAATATGTGAAGCGGGCGCCGAAGACGATCGTGCGACCGAATTCGTCATATTGCGACAGGCGGCTTTCATCACCGAAGTAGAAATATTCCGGTGCATCTGTCAGGTTTTTACCTTCTAAGTAGACCTGCAATTGCTTACTCACCCGATATTTGGCCGACGCTTCAATACGAAAACGGTCATCGGCATATCGGTCAAGCTCAGGATCTTGAAGTTCGTCTAAATAGTCACCGCGATAATTACCCGAAACCCGCAGGTCGAGCGGACCCTTTTCATAGGCCAAGGCGATGTTCCAAACAGTGTTAGATTGCTTAAGGAACGGTACTTCGCGACCATCAGGAAGGGTTGCTTGGCTGTCTGTCAGGGTAAGATTGGTCGAGAACAAAAAGCCGTCCAGGGCGTCAGATATATCGCCCATATTCTGAACGTAATTAAACTCAACGCCGAGAATTTCACTCGATCCGACATTGATAAATGTATTGACGTCTTCGATTGTCGCTAACGTCGCCGCCGGCAAGAAGGATAAGTCGATATTTGAAGGAACATCAGCAATGTCGAATTCAGCTGGGAAAATCGCATTATCAATGCTCTTATAAAAGGCGCCAATCGAGATGACGGAGAGATTACTCGGATAGAACTCGAGACCAATATCAAAATTGTCTGCGTCATAGGCCTCAAGGTCTGGATTGCCGAGTACGATTTCATCCCGATCATCATTCAGGAGAGCCGTTGGCGCCATGTCCCCAAAGGCTGGGCGGACGACGGCGGCATAATAGGCCGCGCGAGCCGTGATCCGATCGGTGAAGTCATAACGTAGGTTTAGAGACGGAAGAATGTCCGTATAATCTTGAGAAATTCCGCGAAGACTTGCCGTTAGGCTATCTTCCTCAAAAAAGTTGCCAAGTAGATCAACACTCGTTTGCTCCAATCGAACACCCGCAACAAGCGTTGCATCGCCGATTTCGAACGTCCCCATTCCGTAAGCTGCCAAAATGCGCTCATCAACTTGGAAGTCTCCGACGGACGATTCTAAAAGCGTATCTTCAACGACTAATTCACCGGGTTGAAACGTGTCCCGTAATGCGGCGGTCAGGTTGGCGTCAGGCCATTCGAACATGCGGTTCGCCAAACGCCAATTTGAGATCTCTGCATCGGACCGAATAAATTGATCCAGAATCACCCCGTCTCGTTCATGAAATGTGAGATTTTGATCTCGTTTTTTCTGCCGATCCCGATATTTGGCACCTGCTTTCCAAACGACAGGGGTTTGACCCAGCATACTATCGCGCGATACGTTCATTTGCGCCGCATATTCCGTGTCTTTGTTGATTGTGAACTCTTGCTCATATGCGTCGAGTTCGTAGTTTGCGGGATTAAGCAGAAACGGCAGCGCCGACCCTGAAATCACCGGCTGCTGCGGATCTTCATATGACAAAGTAATCGCTCCGACCGTGCTATCGCGCTGTTCGGGGGTCGACCGGAAAGTGACGTCGTGATTATTTGTGTCATCTTCCTCTGCATAAGCAAAAGAAGCTTGATAATCGACAGTCCACGGACCTTTGACGGTCTCCCCACCGAGAGAATATGTCTGAATATTACGGACTTCTTCACGCAACCGGGTTTCGGCATCAACTTCACCCCGACGAATTGAGGTGCTGTTTGGCGTGACATTGATGATCTCTTCATCGAACTCGCGAAGCTCAAACTTATTGCGAACCTCATCGTCTGTATAGCGATTATAGAGCGTTCGGAGGTAGAGTTTGGTCCCATCATTGACGTTCCAATCAAAGTTGGCAACCAAGCCAATGCGTTCGCGTGTCAGGTCATACCAACGCTGCTCGAAATCATCGGCAACAAAGAAATTACCATTATCGTCCTGAGCCCACTCACCAATTTCGTTATTATGAGCCTCAATAGCGAGGTTTTGATAGCTTAAGGAGACAGCTGCTCCGAACCGCTCGTCCCATGTGTTGGAATAGGTCATGGACGCTTTGGGTGAAATCTTTTCATTGATCTCATTATAAGCGCCTTCCACTTTCACACGAAGGAAGTTATCTTTCCGATCAAACGCGGACACGGTTTTAAGATTGATGACGCCGCCCAAGCTATCAGCGTCGACATCGGGCGTCAGCGATTTTTGGACTTCAATACCGTCGAGCAAGTCAGACGGAACACCGTCGAGAAGAACACCGCGACGATCCTCTGGGGACGGGGTTCTCACACCATTGATCGATGAAGAAATTAGATCAGTATTGATACCGCGAATAGAGACGTAGCGCCCCTCGCCTTGATCCGTCTCGACAGAGATGCCGACGGCGCGCGACAGAGAGTCAGCTACGGTCGTATCGGGGAAATTACCCAAACCATCAGAATCGATAATTGTCTTAATCGAGTTCGCAGCGCGTTGCTGATTAATCGCGCTTGCCTGCGCGGCCTTCGTTCCAACAACAATGATGTTGTCTTCATAAGCCACATCATCGCCAATCACAAAATCGATGATGGCATCAGTTTGGGGAATTGAGACCGTTTGCGTGACAGTTTGCGCACCAATATACTTAATCGTAATTGTGTAGGAACCCGGCTCTAAGCCCGTCAGTCGATATCGACCGAAACGGTCCGTTACGACGGATCTGCCTATTTCTTCAACCTGCACGACCGCGCCAGCGAATGTTGCCTGCCCAGTTGTATCTGTGACTTGCCCGCTCAACGAGCTGGCCGCCGCCAATTGCGGCAAGGCCAGACAAAACGCCAAAGCCGACACTATCACACGGCCCCGTCTTCGGTTTACACGTGACGATGCCTTTGCATGCGCAGGCAACGTCAGACACTCTAAATTCCATACAGACATGGATAGTATCCCTCATGATTTGAGGGCCCCATGCATTTAGTTTTTGTCACCGTCGTGAAAGATTGATACTTTTTGTGTGACGCGTCAGTATCAAATTTGTCACAAACCCTGCGGGCGGTTCAGCCCAAGCGTGCCGGACCGATTTACGTCGAAGTGACGGACCTCAAGCCCTGATAAATCACAGGCACAACCCTTAGTTAGGCGCGGGTTTTAGCCATCAGTCATACTTCGCTCAGGCAGAACTACTCCCCAGAGGTCTCACCTTTTAAATATTCATCCAAGAAGGCGACGTAAGCATTTGAGGCTGTGATCCGGTTTTCCCGACGCAAAAAGCCGTGACCTTCATCTGGGAACACCACATATTCCACCGGAACATTATTCGCTTTAATTGCAGCCACCAGTTCATCACTCTCGACCTGCAGAACCCGGGGATCATTCGCCCCTTGAACAACGAGCATCGGCTTGACGACGTTTTGGGCATGGAACAGGGGAGAGATCGCGCGGTGACGGTCGCCGTCAGTGGCAGGATCACCCATTTCATCAAACAAGGCGTCCCGGAACGGGCCCCACCATGCCGGAATGCTTTCGAGCGTTCGAACCCAATTGGTGACACCGAAAATATTGATCCCAACGTCAAACGCTTCCGGATAGAAGGTCAGAGCCGAGGCTGTTATGTAACCGCCATAAGACCCGCCGATCACGCCCACCTTCTCGCCATCGACCCAATCAAGACTCCGCAGATAATCGCCAGCCGCAACAATGTCTTTCAGGTCCTCTTCGCCGTGCCGTTTGTCATCCATATGGAAGAATGTTTTTCCATAGCCAGACGAGCCCCGATTGTTTGCCGCGTAAACGGCATACCCATGATTGACCATGTGCTGGACAAGCGCGCTATAGCCGCGCGTGCTTTGCCCTCCAGGACCGCCATGGACCATGACGAGGGCTGGAACCGGATTTCCAGCTGAGGCCTGTTTCGGTTTGTAAAGAACGCCAGGAATTTCAACGCCGTCGAAACTCTCGAACCGCGCAATACTAGCCGTCACGAGGTGAGCTTCATCAATCGCGGGATTAAGCGCATTGGTCAGGCGTGTCGTAGGCTCACCCAGCGTCATGCGATAGAGATTAAAGGGTGATGTGTCGGAATTGACACCAAAAGCAATTTCGCTCTCATCGCGTGAGAAACGGACCTGTCCCAATTCACCCTCAGGCACACCCGGCAAAGGCACCACGTCCCCAGTTTCAGTATCAAGGATTGTGAGCTTAGTCAGCGCATCTGCATTGATCGCGGAGACTTGATAGCGCCCGCTTGGCGATTCAAACACAAAGCTAACATCCCAATCGGCCTCAATCAGAGGGGCTTGTTCACCCGTGACGAGATCATACGTCCAGGCTTGCGAAAACTCACCAAACTCATTGGTCGAATAGATGAGTTTGGAGTTGTCACTGCTAAAGCCATATGTCGCATAGGCAATGTTGCCGTCATGCGCGGTGATCAATTGCGGGGCTGGCACGTCAGTCGAGAGATCAACGATATAAACATCTGAGTTTGCACTCGTGATGGGCCGATCGAGCGCAAGCCAACGTCCGTCACCACTGATAGCGCCCGGTTGAAAGCCTGGGTTTTCGAAAATCAATTCTCGGTCATAGTCTTCCGTCTGATACGCGTAGATATCAAAGGCGGACGCGTCGCGTTCGTTCGACCAAATATAAAAGACGTCGCCGCTTTCATGCCATCCGCCAAAAGAGGCCTTCAATTCATCGCCTGGCGTAAGATCTTTCAAGCTTCCGTCCGGCAGTTGGACATATATATGGTTAAGCTCATTACCGCCCTGATCTGCCGAAATCAAAATCCGATCATCGTTGGGAAAAAAGGATTGAGCGAAATGCGCGTCCGTTTCCGAGCGCGTTAGCGATGTATTTGTTCCGTCCCGCGCGATTGTGATGGCGTTGAAAACACCCGACTCGTCAGATGACGCGAGGAGTTTACTGCCATCGCTTGAGAAACCAAAGCCATTGCTTTGTGCCATCGAGTAACTTGTCGTCTGAAAGAACGTGTCCGCTGAGTATGCCGGGACAGTGATGGCTTGTTCAGTGGTGGTCTGACTTGTGGTCGGTGTTGCGTTTGAAGATGTCTGCGTGTCGCAGCCAGCGAACAAAATGGCGGCAGCTACGCTCGTGAAAAGTAAGCGTTTCATGATGGAACCCCTTTAAAATTCTATAAGGTAACAGACCACGCAAGACCGTCCCGAGTCAAATTTCTTACGGGCTCGAGACCAAGAGAACGGCTATACCGCATCATCCTCGCCGTAACATACCCCATCACGTCCGAGACATGGCACTTGCATCCCTGATGACGTTTAAATTCAGACGTTGTCTTAAACTCTAGTCATTCATCGGGATTGCCTAATCCCCGAGTCATATCCAAAAATAGTTCGGCGTTTTGATTATTATTTGAGTGTATCAACAAAGATTTATAGAGTGACAACGCAATGATGAGTTGCAGCCTCTTGCGCCGCTAGGCCCATTTGCACCGCACGGCGGCCATCATCAAGCGTGACTTCGACAGCTGCCGTTCCGCGCACGACTGCCAAGAACCGCTCATGTTGGAAAAACGTCGACCCATGATGATCACCCGCCATCAGCAAAGTTTCGTCAATCGGCACATTCGTTGTGATTGGGTTCTTCGGACTACGCGGCGCGATCGTGAGTTGTGGATCGGGAACGCCGCCAATGCCCGATGGCCAGAAGCGATGCGGTCCCGGCAAACGGCATTCGATCTTGCCGCGCGCACCGACCGCGCTGATCTCTTCATTCCAAAGCGAGCCATCCGCGAACATGCAGAGCTCCAACATGGCCCGGGCTCCATTTTCAAAGTCAAATGTAACATAGCCTGCGTCCCAAATATCAGGCGTGCGACCCTCATAGCGCTCATCCAGATGATTGAGCATCTGCCCGGCACTCGCACTGACACGGATCGGCTCACTACCGATGATGAGCCGCATCAAATCAAAAAAGTGACAGCATTTCTCAACCAACGTTCCACCCGTATTCTCAGAAAACCGATTCCAATTTCCGATTTTGGGCAGAAAGCCAAAACGGTGTTCACGAATGCTCAGCATTTTTACCCCGCCCGTCACACGGGCGCTCTGCTCTATGAGCGCGGCAATCGGCGGCATGTAGCGATATTCCATCGCGACCCAAACAGGCGCGTCGTAAGTTTTCGTAAAGGCGGTCAGTCGATCTTGTTGTGCCACGGTTGTGTAGAGCGGTTTTTCACATAAAATCGGGAGCGAGCGATGACGCGCGATCATTTCTAAATGGTCAATGTGGAGCATGTTCGGACTGACGATAATGACCGCGTCCATATCTAGATCGCTCACCATCTCGACAATGGATGCCCGGACCGTAGCGCCACCCGCTTTAGCTGAAGCGATCTTGGCAAGCTCTTCGACAGGATCATGGACGCTATGAATGCGCGCACCATTGAGGAGGTTGACGTTCTCAATGTGCTCCAAGCCCATCATGCCGCATCCAATGAGGCCATAATTTTTCATCGTTTTATATCCGTATTGATATCGGTACGCGTGATGAAGCGCGCTTGAGCGGGGTTAAACCATGTGCGGGAATATTCAGCCGCGGCGTTCGATTGATCCCACGCGCGGCGTTCGACCATCCCAACGGGGCTTTGCTCTAACAATCCCGGCAAGTCCGCCCATGCGGGCAAAATATCCACACCAACACTGTCTTCAACCCGCGACACCACGAGGCCCAGACGATCACGATAATAGGCGTAGAGCGACTCGCTAATCTCGGACTGCACGTCGGGAACCGGATAAGACCCATTAAGCCATATTCTTTCGCGCGCCACTGGAGCGCCATCTAATAAGCGGATGCGATCAATTTGCGTCGCGCGGTCCATAAAACCAAACGCCCGTGCGGCACTCGGAGCCACTTTTTCCGCTAAAGAAAGAATGCGTGCCGTTGGCAAACCTCCCCCCCCAATGCGCTCCAGATGAAAGGACGCATATACGCTTTTAACATTGGGGCAGCGGCGAATATAATTCCCCGAGCCCTGCACGCGTTCCAGCAAGCCATGCTGTTCCAAAATGGCGAGCGCTTTACGCAGAGTGCCAACGGCGACGCCATAGTCAGCCGCCATGCTGCGCTCCGTGGGAAGACGCGCTCCATCAGGCAATAGACCTGACGCGATCTCTCGGATCAAAATCTCACTGATCTGTGCGCTGCGCGGTAATGGTCTTGACGTCGTCATCATAACTCTCAAATTGATACATTATTGATACACCTCATCGATGCTGTTAAGCAATCCCTACTTGCCCCTAATATAGGCCCACTATGAGCATCGTCCCCATCACGTCGCCCGACCTTACCGCCCCAGAAATATCGTGGTTTTCTGCACTCTGTTCAGATGATTATCAGCAGCTCGGAAAACCCGACCCAGACTTAAAATCCAGCTGGTCACATTGCCGCGACATCCTTCTCGAAGCGGAAGCGCAAGGATTCCGCAACATTCTATGCCCCTCATCTTACCAAGTGGGACAAGACACGCTGAGCTTCGTCGCGGGCTGTGCACCGCTCACCACCGATATTAATATGTTAGCTGCTGTCCGGTGCGGCGAGATGCAACCAATCATGCTGGCGCGCACGCTCGCGACGTTGGACCATATGTTAGAAGGTCGCCTGACCGTAAACATTATCAGCTCGGATTTTCCCGGGGAACGCGTCGATAGCGCTTACCGTTACCAACGCTCACGCGAAGTCGTTACCATTCTAAAGCAAGCGTGGACGCAAGACGTCATCGATTTTCATGGAGAAATTTACGACTTCACGAACGTCCCAACTACGCCCGCAAAACCCTATCAGCAAAATGGCGGCCCCTTGCTCTATTTTGGTGGCTACTCTCCGTCCGCATTGGATTTATGCGGGGAATATTGCGACGTCTATTTGATGTGGCCAGAGACCAAAGACCAACTGAGCGCGCGGATGGAAGCCGTCCATGCTGTTGCCGCCGAGCATAACCGAACCCTCGATTACGGGCTGCGCGCGCATATTATTGTGCGTGATACCGAAGCTGAAGCGCGCGATTATGCCGATTATCTCGTCAATGATCTTAACGATGAATATGGCGCATTAATTCGAGATCGGGCGCATGACAGCATCAGTTTAGGCGTATCGCACCAAGCGCGAGCTCGCGAGCTCGCCGATCAATATGGTTATATCGAGCCGCATTTATGGACCGGTATTGGCCGCGCACGCTCCGGCTGCGGGGCCGCGATTGTCGGCTCGACCGACCAAGTCATGTCCAAGCTGGAAAGCTATATGGCGATGGGCATTCGGTCCTTTATTCTATCTGGCTATCCGCATATTGAGGAAAGCCGCCATGTCGGCGCCCGCATCTTGTCACAAATGCCAACATCGTCATTACCCCATGTTTATGGACGCGTGCCCACGACCATACCCCCGACACCGCTCGGAATAGGACCCCGCACATGATGACCCGTTGCCGCCTCACGCCTAATCTTGATATATCGCGGATCGTCTATGGTCTTTGGCGCTTAACCGAAGATCCAGCGCATACAACGGCGCTCGCACACGCCAAGATCGAAGCCTGTCTCGCGCAGGGCATTACGACGCTGGACCAGGCCGATATTTATGGCGACTATGCGTGTGAGGAAGCCTTAGGCGACGTCTTCGGCACGACGCCTATGCTACGCGACCAAGTCGAAATCGTGACGAAATGTGGGATCGTTGCACCTGTGGGCCGCTATGCCGATGCCCGGGTGAAATATTACGACACTTCATCGGCGCACATAAACCAATCGGTCGAAACGTCTTTGCGCCTGATGAAAACAGACCGCATTGATCTCCTCCTCATCCATCGCCCAGACCCATTTATGGATCCCGAAGACACAGGCCGTGCGCTCGACGCCTTGGTGGAGAGCGGCAAAGTTAAAGCCGTTGGGGTCTCTAATTTCAAGCCGCACGATATGGCACTGCTTTCATCCGCGATGTCGCAGCCACTGGTGACCAATCAAATCGAGATTAGCCTAACCGCGAGCGACAGTTTAACCAATGGCGATCTGGCCTATTTGCAACAGCATAATATCCCCGCGATGGCATGGTCCCCTTTAGGGGGCGGCACATTGTTCGACGTAGGTCACGCAGACCTCCTGGCCCGCATTCGGGAGCTGGCGATTGAGCACGGCACGGACGCCGCCGCGATTGCCTTTGCATGGTTGCTCGCCCATCCAGCGGGGATCATCCCCATCGTCGGCACCAATGCGCTGGACCGGATCCAAACAATTAGCACGGCGCTATCCATCGATATGGACCGCGAAACTTGGTTCGAGCTTTACAGCCTCGGTAAAGGTCATGAAGTTCCGTAGGACAATGAGATGAGCGCCGCCGCCGTCTTCCTCGTCCTTGCAAGCTGCGCCGTCTTTATGATTGGCGTCGCCTACCTCTCCTACCGATCGGCGCGGACTGAAGTCGGCACAAGCGACGGTTACTTCCTTGCTGGACGCAATTTGGGGGGCCTGTTCATCGCAGGGTCACTCCTGCTCACGAACCTATCGGCGGAACAGCTCATTGGCCTGAACGGCTCAGCTTACGGCTATAATATGTCGAGCATGGCGTGGGAAGTGACGGCCGCCATTTCGACGATTGCTATGGCGATGATTTTTCTGCCACGCTATCTCAAAGGCGCCTTCACGACGCTGCCAGAGTTCCTCAACAATCGTTACGACCCAGACGTACGGCGGCTCTCCGTCATGCTGTTTATGCTCGGCTATGGCCTCGTGACAATCCCGTCTGTTCTCTATTCCGGCTCGATTGCCGTCATCAAAATTTTCGACGTCCCGACCTTGCTCGGACTGTCAGAGTTTGGGGGGCTTGTCGCGACCGTGCTTTTGATCGGCGGCGTTGGTGCGCTTTATGCTGTCTTTGGCGGTCTAAAAGCCGTCGCCGTGTCAGACACGATCAATGGGCTCGGCTTGTTGATTGTCGGCATCCTCGTGCTCTGCCTTGGGCTGAACGCGCTCGGGAATGGTGATATGGGCGAAGGCGTGTCGCGCCTACTCACGGACCATCCTGAAAAATTAAACGCCATTGGCGACCAAGACGCTCCGACGCCGTTTGGCACGCTCTTTACGGGCATGCTGATTGCCAACCTGTTTTATTGGTGCACCAACCAATATGTCATTCAACGGACATTGGCCGCACGCAGTTTGGCCGAAGGACAAAAAGGTGTGCTCTTGTCCGGTTTCTTTAAGCTGCTCGTCCCGATCTTCATGATGATCCCGGGCGTTATTGCCTATCACCTCTACGGACCAAGCCTAAGCTCGATTGACTTAGCCTTCCCAACTTTGGTGCAAGACCTCCTCCCAATTTGGCTAATGGGTTTCTTCCTCGCGGTTCTGCTCGGCGCGGTATTCAGCTCGTTCAACTCTTTGATTAACAGTGCCGCAACCCTGTTCGTGCTCGATATTTACGCCCCTTCACGCAAAGTTCCGATGTCAGACAGGCAAACTGTGCGCGTTGCCATGATCGCCAGCGTCGTGATCGCCGTTATGTCATTTGCGATCGCACCCTTGCTGTATCTAGCACCGCAAGGCCTATGGCAGATCATCCGAATTTTCACCGGCTTTTATAATATCCCCATTGTGACCATCGTCCTCTTCGCGCTTTTCGCCAAGAACCCGTCAGCCATTGGGGCAAAACTTGTTATCGGCTTTCATATCATCGCCTATGGCTTGTTGAAATTTGTGTTTGACGACATCGTGACGCTTCATTTCCTGCATCTTTACGCACTCTTATTCTTGGCAGAATCCCTCATCATGATAGCCGCGATGAAAATCTCGCGCAAAGCACTGAATAGCGATCATAGAGCTGAAACCACCCCCGGCCCCTTAGTCGATTTAACGCCGTGGAAGCATGCTGTTTCTGTCTCGTTAATGCTCGCAGGTGGTGTGATTCTAATTTATGTGTTGTTTTCGCCGCTCGGAATAGCGACGTATTAGGTGTCGTCTGAGTAACGGCCGTGTCAGGCAAAATACGTTTCGCAATTCTTCTATAGTTTCCGCTACAAGCTTGAAAAACCGCCAGCCCCGGAAACCACCTTGCCACTGCCTATTGGACTGCCCTACAAGACGTTCATAACTGCCAAGCTCTCACTTAAATAGCAGACCACCTCATAGAGACAGGTCAGAGTTATAAGCACCGTAATGCCAACATAAACATTTAAGATATAATTATGAGCATTCTTGTTACTGGCGTTGCTGGATTTATTGGATCACATGTTGCCCACGCTCTGCTGAACAGGGGCGAAAAGGTTATCGGTATCGATAATCTTAATAGCTACTACACACCCAAACTCAAAATTGACAGGTTAGACGGTTTGAAGGCGACCGCAGGGTTTTCTTTTCATAAGGTTGATCTGGTGGATGAAAGTGCTTTGCAGGCACTCTTCAAAGCAAATGAAATCAAGGCTATCATTCATCTCGCTGCGCAAGCCGGTGTGCGCCATTCGATCAAAAACCCTCGTACCTACACGCAATCTAACCTTGTCGGCCATTGCAATATTTTAGAAATGGCCCGTCAGTATGACATAGCGAATACTGTCTATGCCTCATCCTCTTCGGTCTATGGCGGGAATGTAAAGGTTCCTTTTAGCGAAACAGACATAACGGACGCACCGGTTTCATTCTATGCCGCCACAAAAAAGTCGAATGAACTGCTGTCGCACTCTTATGCAAAACTCTACGGTTTATCTCTGACAGGACTTCGGCTTTTTACAGTGTATGGTCCCCTAGGGCGGCCTGATATGGCCTATTGGATTTTTTCAGAAAAGATAAAAAAGAACGACCCCATCCATGTTTTCAACAATGGGGAGATGCGCAGAGACTTCACCTTTATTACTGATATCGTCGATGGCATTTTGGCCGCACTTGATCGACCCGTTTCCAAACTTGGCCTCGTTATTCCTCACCGCATTTACAATCTCGGCAATGATCGCCCTGAACAGTTGATGGATATGATTGATATTATCGAATCCGCCCTCGGTCAGAAAGCGGAAAAACGGTTTGAGCCTATGCAAAAAGGGGATGTTCAACAAACTTGGGCCGATATCGAACGGGCGAGGGCTGAACTCGATTACGCCCCAAAGGTCAGTCTGGAGGACGGTCTCAACAGATTTGTGGAATGGTACCAAGATAGATGGATACGTTATCTTTGAAGTTTTTACCTCTAATGTCTTTCTCCACTTCATTCAGCAGGTAACACGATTCCAACCACGCCCTTGGTAGTTACTCGAGACAAACCTGAGGCCCACTATACACAGTTGCAGTTAAAATATTTGACCCTGACCTCGACGTCAAAACCGTAAATAGCCTAATTTTTTCAGGCGCTGTCTATCGTAAGTGCAAACTCTAAGGTGTGGACGTTGGCGATATTATAGGGAGGTTTGGGGAATGCAGTTTAAGTCAGCGGGGCTTCAACTGGGCTACGCTTGCTCATACCCATAAGGATTTTGTGATTGCCAGTTCCAATGGTCGGCACACATATCTTGCAAGGTACGGCTTGCGGACCAATCCAGCAAAGATTTGGCTAAACTCGGATCTGCAAAATAGCTTGCAAGATCGCCTTCACGCCGCGGCTTGACGATATGCGGGAGTGCTTTTCCTGATGCACGAGAAAATTCAGCCAGGACTTCAAGCACTGAGTATCCTCGGCCCGTCCCTAAATTGACTGTCATAACCCCGCTATTCTTCTCCAAATATTGGAGCGCTGAAACATGACCCGCCGCCAAATCTACGACATGGATATAATCTCTGATCCCCGTTCCATCTGGCGTATCATAGTCATTTCCCCAAACATTTAATGCCTCGCGGCGGCCTGATGCCACCTGAGCAATAAAGGGGACTAGATTGTTGGGAACGCCCGTTGGGCTTTCCCCAATCAATCCAGACTCATGACTGCCGCACGGGTTAAAATATCGTAAAATAGAGATGGACCACTCTGGGTCACTCTTATGTAAGTCTCGTAGAATATGCTCCACCATCAGCTTAGTCTGACCATAAGGATTCATCGCCGAAAGTGGATGCTCTTCTGTCAGAGGTAGAAATTCCGGCTCACCGTAAACAGTTGCAGATGAACTAAAGACAATGTTTTTTACGTTTTGCGCCTTCATGGCCTTCAAGACTGTGAGCGTTCCTGAAACATTTGCTTCATAATAAGAAAGAGGGTTTTCACTAGACTCCCCTACGGCCTTAAGCCCAGCAAAATGGATCACGCTTTCGCACGAATATTCTTTCAAGGCAGCTTCAACATGGACCTGATCAGCAATGTCGCCTCGGATCACCGGGAATGATTTTCCCGTCAACTCTCTAACGCGCTCGCAAGCCACCTCTGAACTATTCGAAAAATTATCAAATACAACGACCTCATATCCGCTTTCAATTAAGTCTACACAGGTATGAGTGCCAATATATCCTGCACCGCCTAAGACTAAAATTGACTTTGAGGTCTGCATACACCGTCCAATTTTAGATAAAGGCAAAGACATATCAAGGGTGTCAAATCCAAACGGCTGTTAAATTACACGCCTAAATTTCGCAACTGAATAGAGGTTCACTTCACGCGTCGAACCTCCTCGATGTTGAAGCGACCCGGTCTTTCAAAATCGAAACTTTGATAGGACAATAGCCCTAAACTTCAGAAGTTTACCCTTTTGATTTCAATGGATAGCACGATAAACTCTAAATAAGCTTATCAGCTTTCGCGTCTTTCAGCTGCGTAACGACTTTCTTCACGTGCTGTGCATGGTCCAGATTAATCACAAGTACGGAATCCTCAGTCGCAATAACCGCTAAGTTCGAAACGCCAACCGTCGCCACAAAAGGTCCCGAGGAGCGCAGCAGAACGTTTGAGGAATCAACCTTACTCGTATTGGTCTCTGCGCAATAACCGTCTGTGACGGCGGGACCGCCCATATTTATTTCATGTTCCCACACCGCGCGCCATGATCCGATATCATTCCAGCCAATATCAACAGGACCAACAAGGCTGATATTTGAAGCCTTTTCCATGATCGCATAGTCAAAGGACTCGCTGCGGCATTTGTCAAAACTCGCGCCATCAAGGAAAATAAGGTTGTCGACTGTTTTGGCCTCATCAAAGGCCTGCTGCACATTTTCAAGAATGTCAGAGGCATGGTCGGCAAAGGCCGCTATAATCACGCTAGGTTTGAACAAGAAAATCCCGGCATTCCAAAAATAGCTGCCATCAGCGAGATAGTCTTTAGCCGTTTCGAGATCAGGTTTTTCGACGAATTCAACAATCGCACGGCTTACATCCCCAGACTCTTCGCCCGCTTTAATATAGCCATAGCCTGTCTCTGGATGCGTTGGCCGAATACCGAATGTCACTATATTCCCAGCTAATGCGCTCACACCACCGGATTTGATATAATTCCAAAACGCCGGCACATCACCAATATAGTGATCGGCTGGCAACAAAAGCACAAGCGCCTCTGGGTCCGCGTCGGCCAAAGCCAGTCCAATGGTGGCCGCAACGGCGGCTGTATTTTTCGCGAGCGGTTCAAGGATAACCATATGTGGTTTGATACCAATGTCTTCACATTGGGAAACAACCAGGTCTTTATGAGAGGATGAGCAAACAAAACTTGGCGGCGCAATATCGACGTCCTCTGCCATGCCGCCGCGAACAGCCGTTTCCTGCAGCATCGATAGGTCCGACACGATCTTATGAAACTGCTTTGGCTGTGACTTTGTTGACATAGGCCAAAGACGCGTGCCTGCACCCCCACACATAACAAATGGGTAAATTTTAAAGGCCAAAACACTCTCTCCAGTCAACGACACTCAATATATTAGGACCGCATACACCCCCTTGTCCCAAGAGATGAAACGCATATCCAGATTGTACAAACCATGCCAGATATTTTCGAATTTATCCTTGTAACACAAATATTTGACGATAAAATCGTGAACAATAGACGGCACAAAGACTTCACTTACACTTTACAGTAACGAAGACAAACCAGTCTCAGGACAGGTCAATGCCCGTCGGTCCAAATTGGTAAGTGATACACTATGATACGTAATCCCCGCTCTGACATCAGCGCCAATACGATTGAGTTTGAAACCCTCCCACTCGTGAAGCCAACAGGCTTTCGCGAGTATGACGCACGGTGGTGGTTTGGTCTACCGAGCGAAGAGAAGCCCTCCGAGCTAAACCTCTATGGCGTACAAGCCCTCGGCGAAGGTTTGGGAACATTGATGCATGAACGTGGCGTCGAGCCAAATATTGCGGTTGGCCATGACTTTCGTCACTACTCTCTCGGCATTAAAATGGCGCTCACAGCTGGCTTGATGAACGCGGGAATTAATGTGAACGACATTGGTTTGGCGCTTTCGCCGATGGCCTATTTTGCCCAATTTCATCTGAATTGCGCAGGCGTTGCCATGGTTACCGCCTCGCACAATTCGAATGGTTGGACTGGTGTGAAGATGGGCATTCAAGCCCCACTCACCTTTGGTCCGGATGAAATGGCGCGTCTCAAAGAGATCGTTCTTAACGGCAAGAGCGTTGCACGCGCAGGCGGCTCCTACCGCTATATTGAGGGTGTCCGCGAAGCCTATATTGCTGACCTTACGAAAGGCGTAAAACTCTCCCGCCCTATCCGTGTTGTCGCGGCCTGCGGCAATGGCACAGCGGGGGCTTTTGCGGAAGAAACACTCAAGCGCATTGGCGCCGATGTTGTTCCTGTCGAATGTGATTTGGATTGGAGTTTCCCGAACTACAATCCAAACCCTGAAGCCATGGAAATGTTGCATGCGATGCGGGATGCCTGCCTTGAGAATAAAGCAGAAGTTGCACTTGGGTTTGATGGCGACGGTGACCGTTGCGGTGTTGTCGACAATACTGGCGAAGAAATTTTTGCTGATAAAGTCGGTGTTATGTTGGCGCGTGACCTTTCCGCCATTCACGAAAATGCACAGTTTGTAGTCGATGTGAAATCCACCGGGCTATATCACACAGACCCCGTCCTAAAAGCCAATGGCGCAAAGACGGACTATTACAAAACGGGTCATAGTTACATCAAACGCCGCGTTCACGAATTAGATGCGCTCGTCGGGTTTGAGAAATCAGGCCATTATTTCTTTAACGCGCCGCTTGGCCGTGGATATGATGATGGCCTCGTCTCGGCCATCGCGATTCTGCAAATGCTTGATCGCAATCCTAGCAAAACCATGGCGGACCTCCGCGAAGCCCTGCCGAAAACATGGGGGTCGCCGACGATGAGCCCTTATTGTGCGGATGAAGAAAAATATGGGGTGATGGAGGATATCGTCGCTACCGCGAAAGCCGACGCCGAAGCCGGTGTCAGAATATTAGGCCAAGAAATCGTCGATGTGAACACTGTCAATGGCGTCCGATTAACGCTCGAGGATGGAACGTGGGGCTTGATGCGCGCTAGTTCGAACACGCCTAACCTTGTGGTTGTTGTCGAAAGTCCCGTATCCGAAGAGAACATGGTCGGTATGTTCCGCGAAATCGAAAGTCGCTTGGCGAAATACCCTGAAATCGGTGAATTTGATCAGAAAATTTAGACCCTAAACCTTCTGATCCGCAGGACATCGTAGTTATAATAAGTATCATGAAACACCGATATCGCATTGATCAGGCCGTCTTCAAGCTGACGCGTCGGAGCCCACTCTAGAGCAGCCATACGCGTATTCGACATAAGCCTACGGGCGTTGCATCTGGCTTCAACGTGTCCTTTGTCAGCTCGCCCGTCAAGCCAACCAACTTCATGATCAGACACGCCAAACCTTCGATTGGAATAACGTGAGAGTTTTCAAAGTGATAATTATCACCCGGTCCATATAGATTTGTCAGCATCGCAGAAATCAAATCACTTCCATGTTGCTGACGATAGGCCTGACACAGTTTAATACCTGTAATCTAAGCAATGGCGCACCACTCATTTGTAAGCTCAAGCGCATCAGAGAGTAGCGAACTCCCCATGATCAGCTGGTTTGCGAGTTTTGGATAAATGCAGAATAACCCTAAAAACAACAACCACTCTGTCCCAATTGTATGGGTTTGTGAATGATGTTGGATGTAATCGCGACGTTGTCTAAGAGAAAGTCAGCGGCGTAGACAGAATTCGCATGTATTCCGCCAACCTTAGCCGCCGCCTAAAATATGGCATCTGGCTTATTTGCGGCCATCCAAACGTCAACAGCAGCTTTGTCTTTCAAGTCCAGCTCCGACCGTGTGGCCGTAAGAACTTCAGCAACATTTTCATTTTCCAATCAGCGAACAATCGCCGATCCAACCATGCCACGATGGCCCGCAACCCAGACCCGTTTTCCGGTCAGGTCGTAGGGTTTTAGTCATGTCAGTTCTTTCGGTCCACTTCACCTGCCACAAGTTTGAGGTCACTTTCCATCATTTCGGCAACAAGTCCCGAAAATGGTATTGTGAATGTCCAACCGAGCTTTTCCTTGGCTTTGCTGGGATCCGAGAGAAGACGCTCAACTTCTGTAGGGCGGAAATAACGTGGGTCAACTTTGACCAAAGCATGGCCTGTCTTGCTACATTGACCGATCTCATCGACGCCCTCGCCGCTCCAGTCAATTTTGATGTCGACCATAGAGAAAGCGAGCTCAACGAACTCACGGACAGAATGCATTTCGCCTGTACCCAAGACGTAATCATCAGGCTCGTCTTGCTGCAAAATGCGCCACATTCCTTCGACATAATCGCGTGCATGGCCCCAATCGCGCATAGCGTCGAGATTGCCGAGATAGAGTTTATCTTGAAGGTTGTTGTGGATAGCAGCGACAGCGCGTGTAATTTTACGCGTCACGAATGTTTCCCCTCGTAGGGGGCTTTCATGATTGAACAAGATGCCGTTGGAGGCGTGCATACCATAGGCTTCGCGGTAGTTGACTGTGACCCAATAAGCGTAAATTTTTGCTGCCGCATAAGGGCTACGCGGGTAAAATGGGGTTGTCTCGCTTTGTGGCGTCTCAACCGCTTTACCGTACAACTCAGAAGTGGAGGCTTGATAGAAACGAGTCTTATCAGCCAAATCGAGAATACGAATGGCTTCGAGCAAACGGAGTGTCCCGATTGCGTCGGATTGCGCCGTATATTCTGGCGTTTCAAAGCTGACTTGGACGTGTGATTGCGCGCCGAGGTTATATATCTCATCAGGTTGCGTTTCTTTGACGATCCGGATCAAGTTGGTCGAGTCAGTCAAATCACCGTAGTGCAAGAACAGCTTTGCATCTGGATCATGTGGGTCGACATAAAGGTGATCAATACGCGCCGTATTGAACGAAGATGACCTGCGTTTGACGCCATGAACAGTGTAACCTTTGTCGAGCAAAAGCTCTGTCAAATAGGCACCATCTTGCCCCGTTATCCCTGTGATTAAGGCGGTCTTTGTCATATTAGCACTCTCTGTAAATTTGTTTACCGTCTTAAAACATGCCCCTAAAAGTGCCCATCTTTATATAGAATGAGACAGGTTAGAGCCTGAGCTAAGCGAGGGTTAGTTCACCTTTGGTGTTCGCATTTAAGCCACGGCTTTGCGGTATTGCAAGCGTCGTGGGTCAATAAGCCTTTTCTTAATCCTCCCTCTGCCTTTGATGATGGATTCGGCTCGCCCGAAGCAAATATCGGCAGGCATCACGTTGTTTAAGCGCTCATGATAGTGTTCGCGGTTATAGTGCTCAACAAAGCCTTCGATCTGTCTCTCCAACTCACCGAGCAGGCAGTAATTTTTCAGTAAGACCCGGTACTTAAGCGTAAGATGCCATCTCTCGTTACGGGCTTATCCGCACGTATCAATGGTGCTCTAAAAATGCGTCGTATAAACGCCAGCATGTGGACCACGACGAGCTGCCAAAAAGCCAAAACAAGCCTCTGTAATTTGCCCAGAGACAAATTCAGCAACGACATGTTCCAAAGCCTGATATCCAGAAACCCGAAAAGCTGAATGATGCGGATACTGGTATACTTTCAGGCACTGAAAGTCAGGCTAAAAAGTTCGCTTATGAGCTGCCGAGGTTCCGCATAGAGACTTGAGTCTTGGATTTCTTTCACCTACGGCCCCGTAAGTTATTGAAAGGCGCGCAATTATGAAACTTATTGTCACGGGTGGAGCAGGTTTCATCGGATCTGCAGTCATTCGGCAGGCCGTCCGCGAAGGCGTGGACGTTGTCAATGTTGACTGCTTAACCTATGCAGCAAATCTTGAAAACGTGGCTGACGTCCAGGACGCAGCGAATTACACATTTGAAAATATTGATATTTGCGATGCAGATGCGGTAAAAAAATTGATTAACGACCATGCGCCAGATGCCCTCATGCATCTCGCAGCTGAGTCCCACGTTGATCGGTCTATTGATGGACCGGGCGCCTTCATTCAGACAAATGTCGTCGGCACATTTAATCTTTTGCATGAAAGCCGCCTTTATTGGGATAGGTTAGAGGGCGATGCTAAGAAAGACTTCCGCTTTCACCACGTCTCGACAGATGAGGTTTATGGCGACCTTGATGTTAAAGATCCGGCATTTACAGAGGATCATGCCTATGATCCAAGCTCACCCTATTCAGCCTCCAAAGCGGCCTCTGATCATCTCGTCCGAGCTTGGGCACGCACCTACGCGCTGCCTACTCTCATAACTAATTGCTCCAATAATTACGGGCCTTACCAATTCCCGGAAAAGCTGATTCCCGTTGTTATTCTCAAGGCTATTCATGGGGAGCCTATCCCTGTTTACGGCAAGGGCGATAATATTCGCGACTGGCTCTATGTGGATGATCACGCAGATGGCCTCCTAACCGTTCTGCGGACCGGGAAAGTTGGCGAAACTTACAATATTGGTGGGAATAATGAGCGCACCAACCTTGAATTGGTTAAGACAATTTGCCGTCTGGTTGATGCGAAAAAAGTGGGTAGCGTTTCAGACTCTCAATCCCTCATTACATTCGTAACAGATCGTCCCGGACATGACCGCCGCTATGCGATCAATGCCGAGAAAATCAAGTCAGAGCTGAACTGGGAGCCCAAGGTCAAGTGGGACGAAGGATTCGAGAAAACGATCGACTGGTATCTTGAAAACCAAGACTGGTGGCGTCCCCTGCTTAAGCAAGGGAAATTTGGGCAACGCCTAGGTAAAAAAACCTGAAGCACCCAATCATGCCCCGTCTCAAAATAGGAATAATCGGTGAAACCGGCCAACTTGCCCGGGCGATAAAATCTGTCGCATCGGAATATGATGCGGACTTCACCTTTTATAACCGTGCCAAAATCGACTTGTCTTCATCAGAAGATGAGCTCCGAAAAAACTTAACTCCGCTTAGTGACGTCGATGTCATTATTAACGCCGCGGCCTATACAGCCGTTGATCTTGCGGAAAATGAGCGCGAGTTGGCGTTTGCTATTAACGCGGCTGCTCCCCGTATAATGGCTGAATTTTGTGAGGAAAACGACAAGTCTCTTATTCACGTCTCTACAGATTATGTTTTTGATGGTGAAAGTCGGGCACCTTATCAAGCGGATCATCCCGTTGCGCCTTTAGGTGTTTATGGGGAGTCTAAATACGCCGGGGAAGACGCGGTAAAAAAATCGGGATGTCGTTACGTCATTTTACGCACATCTTGGGTCTATGACGGCAGCGGTAAGAATTTCATGACGACCATGTTGAGGTTGGGAAAAAATCGAGATATTTTGACAGTCGTGGATGATCAGTTCGGTCGTCCAACCTTCGCTAAGGATCTCGCACGTGCATGTGTCGTATCTGCGCAAAAACTTCATGATGAGCCTGTAGAGCGGCAAGGCACTTATCATTTTACGGGAGGCGGAGACGTTATTTCATGGGCAGACTTCGCGCGCGAAATTTTCAAAATTGCTTCGGCGCATTCAAAATATTCTGTCGAGATTAAGAATGTTCCGTCTTCGGAATACCCGACAAAAGCGAAAAGACCGCGTTATTCAGCTTTAGATAATTCAACATTCTCAAAAACGTTCGGGGGCGAATCTCCAGT
The DNA here is from genome assembly GCA_051251645.1 of Litorimonas sp. Classification (GTDB taxonomy): domain Bacteria; phylum Pseudomonadota; class Alphaproteobacteria; order Caulobacterales; family Maricaulaceae; genus Litorimonas. The sequence goes on from JBPOEY010000002.1 coordinate 377,045, forward strand.
GTGGCAATCTAGTTTGAAGATCGCTATGACAGACTGGTTAAAGTCATAGGCAAGGGTGCGTAAATAATGTCTAGAAAAGGTATAATTCTAGCGGGTGGAAGCGGAACTCGACTTCACCCCAGTACAATTTCAGTCTCAAAACAGCTCATGCCTGTCTACGATAAGCCCATGATTTATTACCCGCTAACGGTATTGATTGAGGCTGGGATTCGCGAAATTTTAATCATCACGACTCCCCATGATAATGAAGCCTTCCGCAAGCTTCTCTCTGACGGCAAAAGGTGGGGGATTTCGATTGAATATGCCGTTCAACCAAGCCCGGACGGACTGGCCCAAGCCCTGATCATTGGCGAAGACTTCTTAGACGGTGATGATTCCACGCTCATTCTTGGTGACAATCTTTTCTTCGGTGAGAACTTCACCAAATCCACGCGGCGCGCTGCCCAGAGAACAGAAGGCGCCACCGTTTTTGGTTACCATGTCAAAAATCCATCTGCTTACGGCGTCGTTGGGTTCGATAAAAACATGAAGGCAATCTCACTTGAGGAAAAGCCTGAAAATCCAGCCTCTAACTATGCCGTCACCGGGCTGTATTTTTACGATTCCAATGCGAGTAAATTTGCTAAGAAGGTTGTCCCATCAGCTCGAGGAGAACTTGAAATAACGGCCCTGAACCAAATCTATTTGGATGAAGGTTTGTTGCAGGTTGAACTGTTGAATGATGGAACAACATGGTTGGACACAGGCACACACCGGTCCCTCCTCCAAGCGGCTCAGTTTGTGAGTGTTGTAGAAGAGCGTCAAGGCAAACGTATTTGCTGTCCTGAAATGGCCTCCTTTGAAAATGGCTGGCTCACAGTCAACCAGCTTGAGGAGCTGGCGGCTCCCTTGCTAAAAAGCGGCTATGGGAAGTACCTTTTGAAAAGATTACGGGACATCGGCGAATAAAATTTCTTAAATTATGGGACATCAACCTAGCGCCGTCCACGCTCCCCCGACACGTCGGTATTAAACAGATAACATATCATGACGCAGAACATCAGGAGTTGGGGGCGAGTTCATCGATTTAACCACCGCGTTAAATCCCTAAAGACGTCCACCCCGATGAAAACACAACTGGCTGCTTTAAAAGAGGCAGAGACGCCATTCCTCCCTTTCGGCATGGGGCGATCATATGGCGACAGCAATCTCAACGAAAACGGCATTTTACTAAAAACACCCTCCGCGAAATCATTCCTAGAGGCAAATTGGGAATCCGGCGTCGTGAAAGTGCAAGCGGGCCTCACGCTTGATGAACTCCTTCAAGTATCCGTTCCAAAAGGCTGGTTTCTACCCGTTACGCCAGGATCAAAATTCGTCACATTTGGCGGCGCAGTCGCAAACAATGTGCACGGCAAAAATCACCATAAAGTTGGAAGTTTCGGAAATTTTATCACCTCTTTTGCCCTCCACAGAACAGACCGCAATACCAACCCCATCATCTGCACGCCCATTAAAAATAAAGCCTTCTTCCAGACGACGATTGGTGGGTTGGGACTGACGGGGATTATTGAATGGGTCGAAATTCAACTCAAACCGATTGAGTCCGCATATCTTGAAGTTGAAAACATTCCCTACAATAGTCTGAGTGAGTTTTTCAAACTTAGCCGAGACAGTGAAGACTGGGACTACACCGTCGCTTGGGTTGACTGTTTTTCCAGAGGTAAAAAGTTAGGTCGTGGTGTTTTTTCCCGAGCCAATTTCGCGACCGCGGGGGCCTTAACAGCTCATCCTCCCGAACCTCGTCACACTTGGCCATTCGTGACGCCGGCTTTCTTACTTAACAAGACCTTCATAAAGATGTTCAATTGGCTTTATCGAAAACGCCCTGGTGCACGATACAAAGGCTATCAGCATTATGATCCGTTTTTCTATCCGCTAGACGGCATCGCGCATTGGAACAGGTTGTATGGTAAGAAAGGGTTTTTTCAGCACCAATCCATCATCAATTTAGAAGATGCGGAAGAGGCTGTTACCAAAATGCTCAAAATAATTGAGCGATCGGGCCAAGGGTCATTTCTTGCTGTCTTGAAGTTACACGGTCCTGAGACATCCCCTGGTGTCTTATCTTTTTGTACGGAAGGATTAAGCCTTGCTTTGGACTTTCCGAACAAGGGGAAGAAAACACAGAGCCTACTATCGCAGCTCGATGATATTGTCGCTGAGTATTCAGGACGGCTTTATCCTGCAAAAGATGCGCATATGAGTGCAAAGTTGTTTCAATCTTCTTATCCGGTATGGGCGGATGTCGAAGCCAAGAGAGATCCGAATATATCCTCATCTTTTTGGCGACGCGTCACCCAAGAATCTTAAAGCTCTAATCATGACACACACATCACCTACAGTCGTAATTCTTGGCGGAACCTCCGCTGTTGCCCTCGCCTATGCACGCAACTCTGCAAAAGACGGCGAAGCAATCGTTTTGGTCGGCCGGAATAAAGTCAAGCTTGAGGTTAATGCTGCAGATCTGACTGCACGTGGTGCAAAGGTCACAGTGATCGTTGCTGATTTGGGAGACCCCACGTCAGTTGAGAAAACATGGGCAAACATTCTCAAAAATGCAGCCAAAATTAATCGTGTTTTGTTGGCTTACGGTGTCTTAGGCGACCAAACTGAAAGCCAAGATGACCTCAGCAAGCTTTACTCAGAATTGAATACGAATTTTGTATCTGCAGCTTTGTGGTGCGAATCCGCCTTCGCCTATTTTCGCCAAATCGGCCAAGGTCAACTCAGCGTTATCGGCTCCGTCGCGGGGGACCGCGGGCGCCAGTCTAACTACCACTATGGCGCAGCAAAAGGCGGAATAGGCTTGTTACTGCAAGGCATCGCGCATCGTGCCGCGAAGTTAAAAGAGGCAAAAATCGGCGTCTTGCTCATTAAGCCGGGCTTTATCGATACACCAATGACTGACCATATTGAAAAAGGCGGCCCGCTTTGGGCCTCTCCGGAGAAGATTGCGAAACTTATCCGGCGGGCGGAGAATAAAGGTAAGCATCTGATATATGCACCTTGGTTCTGGCGTTTCATTCTACTTATTATTCGCACGGTTCCATTCTTTGTCTTCAAACGAACGGGTCTCTAATGTCTGAGACATCTAAAACACCGAAAGACGCTAAAATTTTCATTAGCGGCATCGCGGGCCTTGTCGGGCAAAATCTTGCACTCCGCCTAACGCAGGCGGGATATACGAATGTCTGCGGTATCGACAAACATGCCGAAAATCTTGTGATATTTCGGAGGATTCAACCCTCTGTGGAAACAATTTTTGCTGATCTTGCTGAAAAAGGAGATTGGGAGTCTATGGTCAAAGACTCGGACGTTGTTATTATTAATCAGGCCCAAATCGGCGGCCTAGATTACAATGAGTTCATTCGGAACAATGTCACCGCAACGAAAAACATTATCGACGCGATGGATGAGAAGAAGACCCCGTATGTCGTTCAAATTTCATCATCTGTTGTAAACTCACAAGCCAATGACTTTTACACGCGATCAAAAATCGCTCAGGAAGAATATGTTAAAGAGATAGGCATAAACGGCGTTATTTTAAGACCTACACTCATGTTTGGTTGGTTTGACCGAAAGCACTTAGGGTGGTTGCGCCGCTTCATGGCCAAAACACCGATCTTCCCAATTCCAGGGCATGGCCGTTATCGTCGCCAACCTCTTTATACTGGCGATTTTTGTAACGTTATTATTTCTAGCATTGAGAAACAGATCATAGGCGAAACTTATGATATCTCCGGACGAGAAATTATTGACTATATCGACCTTATCAAAACCATTAAGATTAAGACTGGCGAAAAAACCCCGATTATAAAAATTCCATATTCTCTATTTTTTTCTCTGATTTGGACGTTTAGTCTATTCTCCAAAAACCCACCCTTCACAATACATCAATTACGAGCCCTTATTATACCGGAAGTATTTGACATTATTGATTGGCCAAAAATATTCAGTGTGAAGCAGACCTCATTTGCCGATGCGGTTGATGAAACATATAATCACGATACCTACTCTCAAATCGTCTTGAACTTCTAAGTAAAAATATGTCCGAAGAGAATTTTGATCTTATCGTTATTGGTGCCGGCGCTATGGGCTTGGCAGCAGCTTACGAAGGCGTTTCGCAGGGTAAAAAAGTCCTTGTGTTAGAAGCTGACGCTATTCCAGGCGGAATGGCTGCACATACACAAGTGGGTGACTTATCAATTGAGCGCTACTACCATTTCATCTGTAAAACTGATTTCGACACGTTCGAGATGCTGGACGAACTCGGTATTGAAGATAGCCTGAAATGGCGGTCAACCAAAATGGGCTACTTCTTCCACGGCAAGAACTACAAATGGGGCAACCCGTTAGCTCTCCTGATTTCTCCATTATTAAACCCGGTTGAGAAATTCAGATATGCCCTAATGGCCTTCTGGTGCACGAAGCGAAAGAACTGGGACAAAGTAGAACCTTTGACGGCTCCGGTCTGGTTGAAAGCCTGGTTGGGCGAGAGTGGATATCAAAAACTTTGGCACCGCTTATTTTATCTTAAGTTCTATAATTACACGGATGAGATTAGCGCCAGCTGGATCGGCACCCGGATCCGGCGCATCGGATTGTCCCGGAAGTCCCTGATGGAAGAACAGCTTGGTTACATTGAGGGCGGCACTGAAACGCTCGTCAAAGCCATGACCACCGCGATTGAAAATAAACGCGGAAAAATTTTATGTTCTCACGCTGTTACAAATATCGCTGAGAATGAAGATAAGACGGGCTGTGTCGTTACAGTTGCAGGCAAATCATATTCAGCCTCGAAAGTTATCAGCACGGTTCCGACACCGTTTATCAGCCGGCTGGTTCCATCGCTTCCAGAATCATGGAAAGAAAAATATGACGCAATCCCTAATATCGGTGTATGTTGTCTGATCTTCAATTTGAAAAAGCAAACAACACCTAATTTTTGGCATAATGTCATTGATGAAAACCACAATATTCCGGGGATTATTGAATTCTCAAATCTCCGTCGAGTAGACTCCCATATTGTATACGTTCCCTATTACATGCCGATTGATCAAGACCGGTGGAATTGGAGTGATGACGCCTTGTTAGATGAAGCCTTCGCCGCGATTACGGACATCAACAAAGACATCACGAAAGATGATATCATTGACACGAAGGTCAGTCGGCTAAAATACTCCCAGCCCATTTGTAGACCAAACTTTCTGGACACTCTCCCGCCCATTCAGACTCCTCTGTCTGGTTTGCAGATTGCTGACACATGTTATTACTATCCTGAGGACAGAGGTATTTCGGAGAGCATTAAGATCGGCAGAGAGATGGCTAGAAAAGCCTGAACAACATGCTAAGTTTTTTACAAAGAACGATTCGCCAATATCTTTCATTTCAGTTTTTAAAATTCCTTGCGGTGGGTATCACAGCCGCTGGCTTGCATTGGTTGGCAAGGTATATTCTTAATTTTTACGTGCCATTCAGTCTAGCTGTGGCGATAGCATACGGAGTTGGAATTATTGTAGCATTCACTCTCAATTATTTTTTCGTTTTCTCGGACGGGACAAGGCCCATATCGAAACAGTGCAGAGACTTCATAATCATCAATGTGGCGTTCTTTCCCATCGTTTGGGTGTTTTCTATGTTAATTCGCAACTTACTAATTGCGTTGAGTTTTGATCAATATTCTGCCGACCTTGCACATGCCATGGCAATTTCAATCCCAACGTTCGCTACATTCTTAATTTACAAATACTTCACGTTTAAATAGATAAACTTGAATTCACCGTAGGGGTAAAAAATGTCTACATCGGTCACGTCTTCCGAAGAGCTTTCGGAACTATATAAAATCAGATTCCAACAAGAAGAACTGCCTCGAAAAAATGCGATTTGGAAAATTCTTTGCGACAGTTTCTTTTCCAAATATATTTCTAAATCGGACAACCTTCTTGATATTGCTTGCGGTTACGGGGAATTTCTCAACAATATAGATGCTAAGACAAAGACGACGGTCGATTTGAATACTGATGCCCCTCAATTTCTTGATGAAGACATTAATTTCAACCTTCTTTCGGCGACAAGCCTAAGCGAACTCGGGGAAGATCTTTTCGATGTAGCATTTACGTCTAATTTTCTCGAACACCTACCTGATAAGACAGCATTAGATACGTTACTTGATGAATTGAAAGTGGTTTTGAAACCGCAAGGAAGATTTGTTATTTTGGGTCCTAATTTGCGTTACCTGCCTGGCGAATATTGGGACTTCTATGATCATCATTTGGGGTTAACGCATCTCTCGTTGACAGAAGCTTTGCAACTAAAGGGATATGATGTCGAAGTTTGTATTCCAAGATTTCTGCCTTACACTACGCAGGGCGCACTACCTACCCACCCTTTATTTGTTAAGTTATATCTCAAGTTACCCTTTGTTTGGAGATTTTTTGGTAAGCAGTTTTTTGTTGTTGCGAGAGTTAGGCCTTAATTTAATAAACATCTGTTTTTACAAAAATAATGAGGCGATCAGAACTCCCGCTCCGTAATCAAAAACACTCTTGAGTCGTGAACCAGGCTATGAAAACTCTGTCGGAATTGGCACTCTGGTTTCTTCTGCAACTTAAAACTCGATGGCCACAACTCGCCTTGGTTTTGTTTTTGAGTGCTGCGCTCTTCGTGTTCGTGAAAGTTTTTGGTGTTGAAGCCATTTTGCGCCAACACGCAGAATTGCAAAATTTAAGTTTCACGGAAAAAACCTTTATAGGCGCCATATTGTTCGTTTGGTCTTGCATCCTACTTATGACTTTTGTTCCCTTGGGAACGGTCACCATCCTGATTGGTGGGTATCTGTTAGGCGTAGGTGCAGGGTTTATACAGTTTGGATCAACATTTGTTGCCAGTGCGGTCCTCTACAGAGCATTCGATTACCGAGCGCGCCGATACTCCATAGAAGATTTCACCGACAATCGATGGATTTTATCCCTCTTCGCCCTTGTTCAAAACAAGCCTGTTGTAACGGGATGTTTGCTTCGGATTATCCCCGTGATACCTTCAGCGGCTTGTGTTTTCATCAGCAAAATTATGGATATTTCGTTCCGGGACATGATGAAATCCACAGCGGCTGCCGGTTGGATTAGACCCGTATTCTTTGCTTATGTCGGATCGACAGCCGCCACTTTAACGGCCGCGACTGTGACCATGCTGCGCTGATTATCTAGAGTACACCCAGGCGAAGCAGAGTAACGTCGTCCCGGTCACCCCTTGCATCAAAACGTATCGTGCCTCCTCCTATCGCGCTTAAAACAAGAATATCATTCTTATTTAAAGGCAGGCAAATTGTTTTATTCATATGCGAGAAATTGTTTGGGAAAAACTGTATTAAGGAAACTGAGAGGCCGTTTACGAGGACACTACATTTTAGCGGGCTGTTGCCCTCCGTATTAAAATTGACGTTCAACAAATACAATCCTGTCTTGGGTACTGTGAATTCACCAGTTTGAAAATTATACGCGGAACCGGGATTGTGCGAAGCCGCGTCAAATACGCAAATTTCATTCTGCCCGTTCGGCGGGCTCACAGTTATAGTAGTTGTGGAATACCATCGCCAAAAATCGGGAAACTTCAATCTATCGATTGTTGTTTCTGCTGATGACCCGTCAATTTTCATTGCATCAAGGAACTGAGCACCATCAGAACTGACCTTAAATACAAGATCATCATTCTCATCTGATAGTATCTCATTTCGGCCTGAAAAACCCGTTTGAAATAGAATTGATGACTGATCCCCCATCTCTTTCTTGTTGATGGTAAGTCTATGGCCGCCCCCCTCGTGGTTGAAAAGACTGGCGGAGCTGGACAAAGTAAACCTGTTTTGTGCGTCTGCCGTTGCGTTAATTCCGAATCTATCATGAACAGCCGTCGGGCCGAAAAGGGTTCGCCATGCGTCCCCGCTCCAAACCTTAAGCTCTCCGCTTTCTTGTATCCACACACGCCAACCCTCGGATGGTGGATAAAACGTCCAACCGCCGTTAAGGTAATGGGCGATCTGGTTTGCTTTATCTTGCCATTCCGACGTAGATAGGGACGCCACTAAATAAAGACCCCCCTCGTCAACCAAAGCCGGTGGCTGAAGAAGTTGGTCGGATTGAACTTGTAGCTGGACAAGCACATCCAAGATGGTCAGACTCTCGTTATGCGTGATATATTTCTGCGCCTGAGCGGGTAGGATATAAGGTAAATCTAGGTGTAAAGATGAATAGGCAATCATGAGTAAACTCCATTTTTACTCATTCTAGATTCATTTGTGTAGACGCGGACGATCTTTCGAATGAACGCGCTACACTCGGCCAAATAGAACATTATCATGAGGATTGGTTGTCGAACACTCCTTTGAATTGAAAAATTATAGATATGAACTTTGAATCTCAAAAAATTCCAGACGTCTTCAAAATCACGCCAAGGTCATTTTGTGATGATCGAGGAGATTTCATGGAAACCTTCAAATCTTCACTTTTCCGCGAAAAAACAAATTGTGATGCAATCTTTGTTCAAGACAATCAATCTTTGTCTGTCTCCCCATTCACAGTGCGTGGACTACATTTTCAGCACCCGCCTTTCTCACAAGGTAAACTTGTAAGATGTATTCAAGGCGAAATAATTGATGTCGCTGTGGATGTTCGAAAAGGCTCAAGAACCTTTGGCGAACACGTTTCCGTTCACATTACCTCAGAAAATAAAGCGCAATTATGGGTGCCAGAAGGTTTTCTGCATGGTTTCGCAACTTTAGTTCCGAACACGATTGTTCAGTACAAATGTACAAATTATTATTCTGCCCAATGCGATGGCAATGTGATGTGGAATGACGAGGTGCTCGGTATTGATTGGGGTATAAACCCAGTAGAAGCAATTTTGTCTGAAAAAGATAAGTTGGCCCAAACATTTGGGAGTTTTCAAAGTCCGTTTTCGTTAACACGGTAAAACTCGTGGCGCCCCAAAAATCCCCGTTGACGCGAAATTTTTGTGCCTTTAAGCTTTATCAGCGCTCAAAAAACGTCCGCCCTTGTTTTTGAAATTAACTTACCTGAAACCATGTCGTTTTCTCTAGCGAAATTGAAATCACATCGTTATAGGAGCTTTAAATCATATTATGCGTGGGCATCATGATACAGAAACACTTTTCAAAATTTAAAAAAGAGATGAAGATTTCGGGTTGGGATGAAGGTTTGGACACGATTTCAATCTCACGTGAAGGCTTCAAGACTCTTTTGGCCTCACATATTGAAGCAACAACTCATGACTTTGACTCTTCTTGGTACTTGAAACAATATCCTGACATTGCAAAATCTATAGCTTCTGGCGCAATAGAGTCAGCTAAGTCTCACTACATTAAATACGGCTATGTTGAAGGGCGTCTGCCTGGCTTCAAAAATGTAAACTTTGAAGACTACATTGAACGCTATCCAGATATTTCGTCTCGAATTGGACATATCAAAGGTAAGAAGCGCGAAGCGGCAGCTTTGGAACATTTTGTCGAATACGGTTATAAAGAAGGTCGTGTGGTCTAGAGGTCCGAAGACCTTTAGATTGGCCAAAAAACAAATTGGCTGGTCCGAACACTTCGGATCGTCCAACTGTATCTTCTTGCAATCTCCGCAAAACTTGCGGTGCGATTTCTTTGAATGTCGCGCCGTATTTTCCAAAACAATGGAATTTGAGTCACGCCCGCTTTCAAGCCAGAGAGCCTGGCGCTTGAGCCAGCATTTTTTCTATTTCTAAAAATCCACCAAAGCTGTGACAACAGAAACGCGGGCACCATTAAGAAGAGCAGAATTCCCGGCGTGTTTTTTATTATCAAGGCGACATTGTTGCGATAGCTATAGAAGTACTTAAAGTCTGAGTGAGCGCCCGTCGAGCTTGATCCAATATGTCGAACATAAGCATCAGGACACTGCAAACATTTTTCACCAAAAAGCCGTAGCCTGTACCCTAAGTCCACGTCTTCTAGATAACAAAAAAACGCTTCGTCAAACCCCCCATGTTGATGAAATACATCAGATTTGTAAGCCGCAGCAGCCCCGGTTGGGCAGAAGACCTCACAATATTCACGTGGATGGGACGTTACAGGTAAACCGGCGCCAGCATTTCTAGCGGCCCCAAAAATAGAGAAATAATCTCCAAAAGAATCAAGAAGTTCAGGATTCTTTACCTGCGTGACAATCGAACTAAGCATCGAAAAATTCGGATGCATTTGGCTTGCGTAAAACAGTTTTTCCAACCAGTCGGGTTCGGCCCAACTATCTGGGTTAAGCGTGATAATCCACTCCGATTTCGATCCGCGAGCGCCTAAATTACTGCCCCCTGCGAAGCCAACATTCTGCTCCGACTCTAGAACAGAATACCGTCTGTTCGGTAGGTGTAGACGTGTAGACACCCTTTCTGTCTCATTATTATCAACGATAACGACTTCAAAATCTTGGAATGACTGCTCACTCAAATGGTCAATACATGTCTGGAGGTCTTCACCACTATTGTAAGACACGATAACAATCCGAACCCAAAATACCCTTTCAATTTTAGAGGTTTCTGGCTTGATGCTATTTGATAAAAGCGTTGAGTCGTCTTGAACAGTATTGATGCCAGACATCAACCTTCCACTCTTTGGGCAATTTTCGTGATAGAAACACTTAATGGCGTTGTCGGTTTCCACCCAAGGTTTTCCCGGGCTTCAGTAATATCAAGAACAGCATAAGGCAAATCAAACCCCCTGCTAGGCTCAAATTTTGTTTCTAAGTCACTGCCTAGAACTTCGCTCACAGCCTCAACAACATCACGCTCGGTAATCGCGACGCCAGTGCCAATATTGTAAACGCCCACCTCAAATGATTTTTGAACATGCAATTCGCAAATAAACCTCGCAAAATCGTCAACATCAAAATAGTCGCGAGCATTTTGTCCTTCCCCAAATATAGTTAGAGCCGATTTCTCAATAACAGCTTTAATTGCAGCAGAAACTAAACCATGCTTGGTCCCAACTTGCCATCGTCCAACAGGATTGGCTAACCTCAAAATTGTAATTGAAAGACCGGAATTCTGTTGAAAGTAATTCAGGACATCCTCATTTAACTGTTTGCTCAATCCATAGGGCGTCGAAGGGTTCGCAGCCTCGCTCTCAAGGATAGGCGTCACATACTTTTTCCCATAAATTTGACCCCCGCTGGAAATGTAAACCAAATGACATTGAGGATTCACTTTGAGAAGATTTTCGGTAAAGTTCGTCAATGTAACCAGATCCAGAGTCACAAGATCAGATAACGTCTGGAAGGCCGTTGCTGGCTTCGAATTATTTGCCAAATACACGACTGTTGTGGCCGCTTTTAAGGTAGCATCAGCTCCGTCGCTACCGGATTTAAATGACGAAATATTAGGTGCAAATTCTTTTAAAAATACGCTGTCCGGATTTCTAGAAATAACGGTGGCCGGGCTATTGAGAGCGCTGGCCATTTCACAGATGTGGCGACCAATGAATCCGGTTCCACCATATAGAACCAACATAAAAACTCCCATAAATTTAGTCTGTCCTTACACTATAGAAAGACTAAGAATTCAATGTAATAAAGTTGGAAACTTCATAACGTCGATGACTAAACTTCCTAATAACGCTCAAACTACAGATACCGGAAAAAAGAATTGGATTGTTATATCAGTCTAAAACACAACAGCGTTGAAGTCAAAGAAATGCGGGCTGAGACTAGAGAACATCCATATGATATAAACATCACCTCCCTTCGCCCAAAGCACCTTGGATAAGTCGGGTTCAGCAATCTATACCTGAACTGTGAACTGATCAAAGTTGAAATATCGGGTAGGAGGGACGGCGTTCCTAGGTACGACTTACACTTATGCTATGCCTGAAACTACGGGCTAAAGAGAATTGCGCTTAGCAAGATTTTTACGGAAAAGTCTAATATTTGGGTTTCACAAAGTACTGGGTATTAGTATAGACCACTATGTCAGATACTACTGTAATCTTAGATTCCAACGAAGCTTCCGAAGAAGGCTCTAATGAGGTCCTAGAAAAAGCCGCTGAAGGTCCGATATTCATTGTTGGAAATGGGAGGTCCGGTACAAGTGTAATGCTTTCGACTGTACGGAAAACCCTTAGTTGGAAGTATCATGGCGAAGGTCACTTATACCCACTCCTTCGTGAGTTGAGTTTAGCTTCAAATAAATATTTTGACTCTCCTCGGATCAAAAACCTGTCAAAAAGTGATGCGCACCTGATCCACCACATCAAACGTCCTGCTGTGAATAGGCGTCTTGCGAAACTAGTAAGAGAGTTGTTTCTTGAAATCTACGGGACAACGGAATTTGTTGATAAAACACCCGGCCCCGCGTCGATTTTGAGTTTGCCCATATTGCAAGCTGCGTTTCCTAAAATGAAGATTATTCATATGAAGCGTCGAGGCATTGAGGTTGTTCGGTCCGCGGTGAAAAAGTTCAATAAAACAGATTTTGAAACTCATTGTAATATTTGGAAACGAGCCTTAGCCAATTGGGATATTGTTGAGCCACGTTTAATTGTTCCACATATTACGATTGATCAAAACACACTCGCAACAGAAGCTGAGGTCACTGTGGAGCGACTTAAAGAATTTCTAGACCTCAATCCTAAACAGGCGCAAGCAATGCTAGGTTTTTTCCAAAATGATCGCCCTCAATCAAGCGGAAATCTAAATAAAGGTGGAATTAGCTTGGAAACATCAGGGTGGAGCGATGAAGAAATAGAGATTTATCGTCGCGTTGGAAATAAAATGATGGCTAGACATGGTTGGTCAGAAGACGAAAAATATTTCGCATAGTTACCACTTACTTGCCTCAAAAATTGAATCGTCTAACCTAAAAATACCTATACTTGTATTGTAAATAAATAAGGAACCCTGAGTTAAAAATTAGAACCCGCGTGTGAAGCGGAGTCCTCATAATGCTCGGTAATGAGCTGATGTCATTCGCACATGAACGTGGCAATTTTTCAACCCGAGACATAAATACTACGGCTGCTGGCTGCTTAGCCCATTCAAGACAAGTACGCCTTTACCCCAGCAATTTGGACGTTTAACACGACTTTTGCGACCTTCTCATTGCGTCGATACATAGAAAAGTTCAGGTAATGATGACGACTGACTTATCCAAACGACACCCCAAGCCTGTAGGCGGATTTCGAAGCGACATACAAGGTCTACGCGCAATCGCAGTGGGACTGGTAGTCATTTTCCATATGTTCCCCTTGATGGTCACAGGTGGATATGTTGGTGTTGATGTTTTCTTCGTTATTTCCGGTTTTTTGATTACCGGATTGCTCATCCGGCGCGCCGAACGCGACGGACGGGTTGATTTCAAAGATTTTTACATTCGGCGGGCTAGACGACTTCTACCGGCAGCGTGCCTTGCCCTGATAATCACAGGGCTCGCCTGCTTAATTATTCTGCCTAAATCTCTTTTGCAGGGGGTTGGCAAAGAAATTTTGGCCAGTGCCTTTTATGTCGAAAACTTCTTTCTCTACTTTCAGGGCCGGGACTATCTAACAGCTGAGACAGCTCCTAGCCCTTTCCAGCACTACTGGTCGCTTTCAATTGAAGAGCAGTTTTATGTCGTCTGGCCCATCACGATTGCCATTGGCGTCTGGGTTGCTAAACGTTTGAAAGTGAGTGCTCGCGGTTTTTTGCTGGCCCTTTTAGCGTTCATCACAATTGTTTCGCTCTATCTCTCTGCAACAATCTCACCGAAAAATCCTGGGGCTTATTTTCTGACATCAACGCGCGTTTGGGAGCTTGCGCTTGGCGGTTTGCTTGCGCTCGGTCAGCCTTATATTAAGCTGCCAAACGGTTTGACGCGTGCTTTACGCTGGATTGGACTGATCGCCATCCTCTACGCTGGCGTCACATTTACGAAGAATACTGTGTTCCCAGGCACGGCAGCTTTGATACCGACCTTAGGCACACTGGCGCTGCTGCTGCCCCGTACCGCGGGGCCAACAGATCCTAGCTCGCTTCTATCTCTTCGGCCTATGACATATTTGGGCGATATATCTTATTCCCTCTATCTCTGGCACTGGCCAGTTCTTGTTCTCGGCGCCTATGTTGTGGGCGGCACATGGTCACTCTGGCAATTAGTCATTGCTTTTTTATTGATGATCGCTCTCTCGCATGTCTCAAAATACTACATTGAAGATAAGCTTCGCCATACGGGTGACGGACCACGACCGGGACGAAGAACGGTGATCCTCTCTATGGCCCTGTTGGCAGGCACTGTAATAACCGCGATGCTTCTGATTAATCCGCTGCAAAAGACTGCGCCTCAAACAACGAAAATAGATCGCGGGGATTTCCCGGGAGCCTATGCACTCTTGGCCGATGCCACTCCTTTCCCAATCCGGAATTTTACTCCGGCGGCGTCTTGGGCGATTTCGGATAATCCAGATATTTATGCAGACAATTGTCAAGTCACAGCAGACAGCGATATTCCAAAAGCTTGTTTTTATGGAAATTCTGATGCGCCTGTGACTATTGTGCTCGTCGGAGACAGCCATGCTGCACAATATCTTCCGGCACTGCAGACATTCGCTATCGAGAATGAAGTCAGAATTGTAACCCAAACAAAATCTTCCTGCCCCTTCATTGACGCAACAACCATAAATCAGGGTGCACCTTACAGCACATGTAGAACTTGGAATACGAAGGTGATGGAAGAAATTCTGGCCCTAAAACCTGATGTTGTCATCACAGCCAAGTTCTCTCAGACGACATTAGCTAATACGCCTGCAGGACTTACAAATGATGAAGCTGTAGCCCAAGCTCTCGCGAGTCAGTGGAAAAAATTAGGGCAAGCAGGAATTCCTGTTATAGCGATTGCATATACACCGCGTTTTCCTAGCAGCGTACCAGATTGCGTTTCAACGCCAGGAAAAGCGATCGCAGAATGCGGTCGTAACAGAACGATAGCTTTGTCTAAATTCGACCACAACCGAGCGGCTGGACAACTTTATACCCAAGCTATCATTGCTGATTTAAATGACCACATCTGTCTAGCTGATACATGTCAGGCGGTGGTAGGAAATGTTTTAGTGTATCGTGATGCACATCATCTAACGGCGACTTACGCCCGAACGTTAGATAGCGCATTGGGCGCATTTGTCAGAAAAGCCGTTAAGACAGAGATTGGGGAAATAGAGTCAGATACAGTCTCATTAAACATTGATTTACCTGAAGACCTGTTGGAGCTTGTGCCTGATCGCCAAAAATACCCGGGATCATTAGTTTTTACTTCAGCAAACCAATCAGATGAAATCACACGCGTCATTCGCCCGTCACTGGACCGATTGGGTAGTGATTTACATCCCGTATTTCGTAACGGATGTTTTGGCGGCGGCGACGGCGTGGAACTTGTGTCTTGCACTTTAGGTACAGAGAACGGCGAACGCGAAATTATTGTTGTTGGTGACAATGCAGCAGTCATGTGGTTGTCAGCACTTGAACCTTACGCTGAATTGCGTGGCATCAAAATCATAACATTTCTAAAATCAGGCTGCCCGTTCACGACTGTCCCCACCTTGCGAAAAGGCAAGACCAACTTAGATTGTGTGGTCTGGGGCAATGAGGTTGTTGAAGCCGTTAATCGAGCTCAACCAGACATTCTACTGACGGCAAGTTATGCTCCCAACGTTGCGGCCAAACCGGAACCAGGTGAGTCACGGAAAGCGGCCCTAGCGAGAGGTATATCAGCTCGGCTTTCCCAAATTGATACAGCCAAAACCAAATTGATTGCGATGGCGCAACTTCCAGGACAGAAAAACAGCCTTCGCGAATGTCTGGAAAACGAGAAAGGTGATGCTGAAATTTGGATGAGCAATTCGAACAGTTTAAATGTATGTAGCACAGCTAGGTCCGAGGCGCTGCGCCGGGAAGACCCAATGATTACCGTTGCAGACGAACTGCCCAGAGTAGAATATCTGGATTTTACAGATATGTTTTGTTCTTCGACGTCATGTCCGGTCATGCAAGGCGGAATTTTAACTTATAAGGACGCAGGCCATGTCACTGCGACCTATATGAAGACGCTCGCGCCAGTACTCGGTATGAAAATAGATGAAACGCTTGGATTTGAAACGCCGTGAGGCTAAGCCGCGAGAAAATCGGGGTTTAGAGAAACGCTCTTTTGCCTTGTCAGGTATAGATATTATGTTGACCAAATTGAGACAGTTTTTGATGATCCATGGATGGATCCTATCGCAAAACGACGCGCTAAGGCGTACAGTACTCTGTCCTATTTCGGCTTAGCGGAGCCCCCTCGATGAGTTCATATGCACTTCAAGATTTGGGCAAATCCTTCTCAAGCTTTCGGCTGTGGAGTTTTATAACCGCAAAAACAATACAAATCCGGTATCGCAGAAATTTATTAGGAATGCTTTGGTTGTTCTTTTCTTTCGGAATCCCCTCATTTGGCATTGCCTATGTTTTATCAAAACTCCAAGGTCTTGAGCTGGTAGAGCACATTCCTCACGTCATGTTCGGCTTCGTAGGTTGGTATTTCGTTGCTGATTGCTTGAGCCAAGGTGGCTCGGCTTTAACAAAAAACAGGTCAATGCTGCTACAAGCTCCGTTAGGCCGTTCCGTCTTCTCCCTCTCAATGGTTCTTGAGAAATTCATGTTGATGCTAGCAAACCTTGTCACTGCTGTCGTTATCGTTAGCTTCTTTGGATGGCGTCCGCATCTTGAAATGGTATTCATTCCAATCTCCTTCCTGATTTTTGCGATAACCGGGCTTGGTGCTGTGATGTTCCTCTCCATCATTTGCGCTAGAATTCGGGATTTAAGTGAACTTGTCTCAGCTGTTGTACGGCTCTCATTTTTCTTTACACCAATTATTTGGTCGGCAACAAGTCGCAAATTTTCGGATGAATCAGTTTTGACAATTATCGCAAAATATAACCCGCTTACCTATTTTATAGATCTCTTACGGATGCCCATGTTAGGCACTTGGCCGACCACGCTTACTTTAATTGTAACGATTTCAATCGCGGTCGGGTCCGTCATACTGGGGCTCATTGCCATTCAGAAAGGCGGGCGAGCCGTCGCCTTTTTCGTCTAGTGTCCAAGCCTACAAGCACCGACAGCCCAGTTGCACAACCTTCGGTTGCGGCAAAGACCGAGGGTTCGAACCTAAAGTTACCCCCTGTCATCCAAGCTAAAAAACTGCGCGTAACCTATCCTAATTCTTCCGTCTGGCGTTCCATGCGAGGCAAGCCCGGTTATACAGCGCTTAAGGATTTGACTTTTGAAGTTAAACCGGGCGGGCGTTTAGGGCTGCTCGGGCGAAATGGCTCCGGAAAGTCGACACTTTTACGCACCTTAGCCGGTGTTTACCCCCCGAGCTGTGGGGAATTAGAAGTTCGCGGGACATGCTCTTCAATTTTTAACGCGACGTCGGGATTTGTTCCAAATGCGACCGGACGAGAAAACATTGTTTTGCGCGGCGTTATACTTGGACTCACCCATGAGCAGATCCGGGAATTAACACCGTCCATTATTGAATTTTCTGAACTAAAGGAATGGATCGACCAGCCTATCTACACCTACTCCAGCGGAATGACGCTTCGTCTTGCGTTTTCAATAGTAACAGCGCTTCAAAACAACATTCTTTTGATGGATGAGTGGATCGGCGCAGGTGATGCGGGCTTCATTGATAAAGCCAAAAAACGCATGGACGTTATGCTAGAGAATTCTCAAATTATTGTTCTGGCTAGCCATAATATGCCGCTCATGGAGCGTGTTTGCGAACGCGCTATCGTTATAGAGGAAGGCGTAGTCCTGTTCGACGGCGATGTTAAAAAGGCTATAACGATCTACCGAAACATCCGTGATCACACAAAGTAGAACTAAAATGCCTAAAAATAGGTCGAAAAAGATTGTCTCTCTTATCTTTTAACTGTTACCTCTGGAGCTTACACAGAGGTTCTCATGATGTTTTCAAAACCGCGTAGATTGTGTTTGCTGCTTCAGAGTGAATTTTATTATGTTTGATACCGCCATTTTACATGTGGGCATGCCAAAGACGGGGTCATCTTCTCTGCAAAGGTTTCTAGAGGCAAATAGAAAAAGTCTAACTCAGAAAGGCTTTGTATATGTCGACAATTATGGTGATCTACCCAAATCAGCTTTAGGCGTCTACATCGCAGGGTCTCGAGATACAGCTAATTATCAAGCAATCCGTCAAAAGTTATCACAAACTGACTTAGCTAAAAAAATTAAAAACCACCTTACCTATCTCACTAAATCGGCAAGCGATGGCGACACGCTCCTCATATCAAGTGAATATCTTTGGGAGGCCGGAACAGAAATCGAGCAAAGGGAACTTTTAACAGAAATTTTGAAGCCTTTTGTCCGCGATATCAGAATTATTGCGTATTTGAGACGCCAAGATCGTCTTGTGAACAGCAGCATCACAACGCGGTTAAAAATTGGATTGCCTACACCGTTCGATAACATTGGCGCGTTTTTTTCGCCCGGAGCTTCACGTTATGATTACGGTGGTTCCCTTGATGGATGGGCAGAAACATTTGGTGCGGACAACGTTGAGGCCAGAATATTGGAGCCCGGCAAACTTGTCGGTGATGACGTCATTGAGGATTATGCCTCTTGTGTCGGGATCGACTTGGCTGGTTTGAATCTAGAGAAATTACGTGCAAACCCCTCCTTATCCCCTATGGCAAGCGCCTTTCTTGGGGAGGTCGAACGTTGGATTCCTTTTTTTAAGGACGGGCGGCGCAATCGGGAGAGAATGCGCCTGAATTGGGCTCTCGATGAGCGATTCGCGGCCCCAATTCGTTGGGTCAATCAGGATACGGCAAGATCATTCGTAGAGCATTATAAAACCAGTAATGCCGAGGTTGCTAATTATGTCAGCGATTTGGATGGGAAAGACGTATTTGACAAAGACTTCTCCGATTATCCGGAAAACGCTCCAGAGTTTGGCAATTACAGCTTCAGCGACGCTGTCGAAATTAGTGCGGCCCTCTGGCAACATAATGAAAATGAGATACTGACACTACGAGCAGCCCAAAAATCCCTCTCCGACCAATTGAGCAAAGAGCGTGAAAACAGAAAGTTCTTTTCAGAAAAGCTAAATAAAGAACGTGAAGACAGAAAGTTCTTTTCAGAACAACTTGATAAAGAACGTAAAGACAAAAAATTCTTTTTAGAACAGCTAGACAAAGAACGTACAGACAGAAAGTTCTTTTCGGAAAAGCTAAATAAAGAGCGTGAGGACAGAAAGTTCTTTTCAGAACAATTAAACATAGAACGAGCGGATAAACACTTTCTTTCAGGCAAGCTAAACAAAGAACGTGGCAATTACCCTGCCGCAATCACACACTTTGAGAAAGCAATTTCACTACATGATAACGCACCAAGCAGTTATGCTTCTTTGCTGGATTCGACACGCAATTTGCAGGAAAAAAGCAAAACTGTTGTTGCCAAAAATGAGCCAATCAAACCATTAACCGACCAAGAGCATTCAAAATAAAAGTTCTTTTGAATGCTCCATTTATCGACAGAGTAGGGAAATTCTTGAAGGTCTCGAGATTTGATTAGGCTGGCGATCTATATACCTTACATCCTCGTATTTCGAGTTCCGGCTCCCTGTCCCCTATCCACTCAACCAAATAATCCAGCCGACGTTGTCCGTCCGGCTTTCTTGAATCTGCATATTTCTTAAAAGCCCTTTCACAAACAACCCAAGCGCCAACCTTCGCACCTCCTGTAAATTTTTCCGGTGTGGTGAACATTTCCTTAAATCCCTCCAAAGGCATCCACCCCGGCGTCGCGACGCCTTTCCGCTGAGCATAGAGATGGAAATGAGAGCTCCAGTCATTATCGAACACAAACAAAGCTTCATCAGGCTTGGTGTTTGCGCGAACCCAATCGCCGATGGTTAGGGCTTGAACGGTTGCTGTTCTTTTCTCAAGTTTCAGATTAGATTTATAAACCTTATCGAATGAGATGGACATACCGTAAATCGCGGCTATCAAAGCAACAGTTGCAACTAAAGATTGTTTTTTGTAAGCCTGTCCAAAAGCGACGGCCGCCGCCACAATTAAGAAAAACCCATTTGCATATTGATAATAATAGTGATTTTGATGAAGTTTCCAGAACAACAAAGGGGCGACGAAAAAGGCCACAAGGCAGGTCAAAGCGATCCATACTAATTTCATATTTCGTAGGAAAACGGCAGCTACGAGAAAGTAGACGACCAAAAAAGAACCCAGTATGTGGTCTACGGCCCTAGTGAGCAGAGCGTTTTTCCATTGGTCCCAACTAAGTCGCTGCTCCAGAGTGCCCAAAGTAAAGCTGCGTAAAGACTCGGAGGTCAAGCGCTCACCGATCAGACTTTGCGATTTAGCAATGTCTGAAATAGAGACCCATTGCTTGGTCACCAAAATCGGTATCAAGACTGACAGTAATAGTAAAACAGCTTGCACTCCATGCTCACGAAAAATCACCTTTGGTGTCTTCAGATGAGCCTTAAGAATTGGCCAAAAATAAGCTAGGGTAGCTATAAATCCGACAAAAACAACCGCAGGGAAAGTCGTTATTTTTTCAAGTGCCGCCAAGATACCGAAGACCGTCGCAAGGGCTATGTCTAACAATTTTCGGCTCTCTAACGCTTTCAAATAAAACAGGAGCCAGAGCAACGCCAGTAGTAAGGCCAAACTTTCTATCAGAGCAGTTGAGGACCAATACAAATAAAGCGGTGATAAGCAAAGCAAGCTAGCGAATACAAGATAGGCTCTGATATCAATCTTCAACTTTTTGGCAATTCGATAGCAGACGAATAAAATACCTAAAAAGGAGGTAAAAGCGACGACGCGACAGGATTGATCCACGTTCAACCCGCTAATTGTGCTCAGCCCCGCTGCCAACCACTGAAAAAACGGGAACTCAAAAGGAATTATATAAGGAAAACCAGTGACTGGTGTTTCATATATAAATTTCGGACCGCCCTGCGTCATCCAGTAGGCGCTAATGGCAGTTTGAGTTTCGCGAAAACGAAACATTCCTAACAACGGTTGGTCCATCCGACCCAGAAAAACTTTGAACTGTATCAGAACACCCCAAGCAAAAAAGACCCAAGGTGCAAAGCCTAACCATTTATTGAGCGCTGCCCATCCTAATTTGAGAGTATTCATAGGTCACAGTCTAATTCTGATAGCGCATTAACAGAGTTTGACTGTTCTCATTTTTAAAACGCTATAGCAATCCCTCATTACGAATGCACGTAGGTCAGCGGATCATAACAAGGGTTTCCAGCCAAAAAACTTGGGGCTTTGCCAGGAAATTTTGAGGCGGCAAAACACGCCTATTTTGAAAGAAACAGCTGTTAATCTGTCCTGAAAGCCCTAAATAGCAAACCTTTAACCAATGACGTCGCAGTCTCTATTGAGGATATGTTTTGAGTTCAATTTCTAAAGATGAAAAATCCGAAATGCAGGTCTGTTGGATTGTCTTAGGAATGCATCGGAGCGGCACCTCAGCGTTTGCCAATGTCCTTCACAGCATGGGCGCCATTCCCCCCAAAAACCTTCTCCCGCCAACAGAAGAGAACCCTAAAGGTTATTGGGAGTCTAAAACTTTGATGATTCTACATGATAATATTCTGGCAAAGATGGATTCTTCATGGAGTGACTGGCGCCGTCTTGACCTTGCAAACACACCTCCTAAATCGATTGAAGCCTTTAAAGACCAGATAAAAGTCTCTCTTTACGGCGAGTTTGAGACATTCAACAACGCGCTGATTAAGGATCCGCGCATGTGTCGGTTTTATCCATTGTTCAAAGATATTTTGCGCGATGAAAATGTTCATGCTGCGCCACTCCTCATTGTAAGAAACCCTCTTGAAGTTGCGAGATCTCTTGCCGCTAGAGCAAATATGGGCGTCAATGAAGGCCTACTACTTTGGCTGCGTTACGTCTTAGACTCCGAGAAGTTTTCACGGGATCAATCGCGCTTGATCATCACCTTCAAAGACTTGATGGCATCGCCTCTGTCGATAGAAAAGAGAGTCGTCGACTTTCAGAAATCCATGGGATTCCCCCCACTTAAGTCCTCGAAGCGCAAGAATGTTATAGACACGTCTCTGAGGCACCATACGCTTGATGGCATTGGCTCGATTGACGGAATATCAATTCCTGATTGGGTTTCAGAAACCTACGGCGCAATGCGAACGCTTGCTAAAATCGATGTGCCAGAAGATGCTAAAAATATAGCTTTTAAAACACTTGACCGCATCTACCAGGAATTTTCCGAGCTTGAGACGGTATTTTTCTCAGTCATCGAAGAAAAAACTAAGAATTTGAAGTTGTATCAAGAACATCTCGGAAAACCTCCCTTCGGAGATGATAGCCTAAAAGCACTGCTCCATGCGCGCGAAAAGGAAGTTGCGCAAAAAACGGCACGGCTCTCCTCTCTCAAAGATTTAAACGCTTCGGTTACGCAAGAAATCGAAGCGTTAGCGACTGATTATCAAGAATCAAAAAAAATTAATGCCGGGGAAAAGGAAGAGCTGGAAAGTAAGATCAATGATCTAAATTTGATGAAATCGCAGTTAGAGAAGAGAATAGAAACGAAAACAAAAGCATTAAACGCCCTTGAGGCCCAACTTAAAGAGGGCTCTAACGTTCTGGAAAGTAAGGAAGCCTCCCTACAGGACGCTCTAAATCAACTTAATATAACGAAGAATGCTCTTTCAAAGAAAGAAAAGGCGTTAAGCACAGCCCAAACTCGTTTGAAGTCCGTCTCGAAGCAGAGCAAAGTTGTTTTATCTAAAGTTCAAGAAACCTTCCATGATGAACTCAGCACTCTAAAATCCTCACAGCAAGCAGATTTACGGCGAGCTAGAGCAGAACTTATTTTTCTCTCAACCCAATTAGAAAACGTAACGGAAAACAAGACTGCACTTCTAAGTGAAGTAGCCAAACTAAAGGCTCTCACTAAGGACGCAGAGAACCCGAAGCTTGGTCAAAAGACAAATCTGGCTAAGGTGTTAGAGGTTTCGAATATAAAATTGTCTTACGTTGACGTGCTAAAAGAAAAGCTGTCGGAACGGAAAATTCGAGAGTTCAACCTGTTCGACGATACCTTTTACCTCAACCAACTAACGGAACTGAATCTTGGCGAAGCTGAAAACCTTCTACAACACTATCTAAGGAAAGGTTTTCTACTCGGCCTAAATCCGCACCCGTTGTTTGATACGAATTGGTATCAAAATTCATATCCTGATATTGCAGAATCCGGTATCAATCCCCTCATACATTACGTTAGGCATGGTGATGCCGAGGGTAGAGACCCTCACCCCCTATTCAAAACCCATTGGTTCAGAACAAATACATTGAAAACGCAGGACCTAAAGACTCCAGCACTCACTCAGTTTTTGAGCTTATCCGCCAATGAACTAACGAGCCCTCATCCAGCATTTAGCGTCGAAAATTATTATGCCACCCACCCTGATGTTAAAAAAGCAAAGTTAAATGCATTGCTGCATTACATGAGGTATGGCCACACTGAATTTAGAAATCCCAATGCCAGTTTCCAAGAAGGTTGGTACAAAAATAAATACGGCGATCTTATTCCAGACGGTATGTCTGCATTAGAATACCACCTGCGCAGTGGTATCATAAAGGGCTATCTGACTCATCCTCTAGAGAATCGGGAGGGTCGCGAGCGCAATCAAAACCGCCCTCGGAAAAACATACTTGTTGTTGCTCATTCGGCCAGCGACCGCATTTTTGGTGCGGAACGGAGCCTGCTCGATGTCTTGGCTTGCATAGACAAAGAGTCCTTCAACGTTATCCTCGCGCTGCCTGCACAGAACAATTTTTATATCAACGCGGCCCAACAATATGTCGACGAAATTGTGTTCTACAGTCGTGAATGGTGGAACACGAGACAAGCGTTCAAAGAAAAGAATCTCAAGTTCTTTAAACAAACCATCTTAGAAAAGAAAATTGACCTCATTTATGTAAATACGATTATGCTACCCGCCCCTCTTAGCGTCGCAAAAAGCATGGGCCTGCCATCCGTTATGCATATTCGAGAGCTCATTGATCGTGACGAGGCCTTAAAAGATCATATTGGCCTTTCTTCTGAAGATATTGTCAAGGAGGTATCCAATGCGGCAGATATTCTTATTGCGAACTCTATTGAAACAGAAAGCCTATTTCGTCATTCCAACAAATGTTTAGTCGTCCCAAATGCTATTAATGTTGATGGGTTTGGAGAGATGCCCCCGTTTTCGTCAGATGGAATGCTTCGGGTTGGGATGCTGAGCAGTAACATTAAGAAAAAGGGTGTCGATGAGCTTCATAAGCTTGCGATCGCAGCTGAAAAAGAGAACTTGCCGTTCATATTTCTCGCATATGGACCTGAAACGGATGATGTTCGCAGAATTAAGTCTCACATTAAATCTGTTGGCGGTCCCAGTAACTTAATTTTTCCAGGTTACGTTCAGGATCCCAAAGACGCCGTTAGAAAGCTTGATGTGGTTGTCAATCTCTCACTTTTTGCAGAGTCGTTTGGTAGAACAGCTGTAGAGGCGATGTCGGCGGGTCGGCCGATTATTGGCTATAATCATGGCGCATTGCGTGAAGTCATTGATCACAATGGATCGGGATTTCACATTCAGTATAAGCGACCGCAGGAAGCTATTCACTATCTGAAAAAATTCATAGAAACACCTTCCTTGTTGTCCGAAATGGGCAAAAAAGGGCATGAACGCGCTCAGACATACTACTCCTATAATACCCTCTCTCGAAACATTAATGCTCTATTTCACACGGCTCTGGTTGAAGACGTCGATAATTATCAAGACGTGTTTGAAGCCTTTTTGTCAGAGCCTGTCTCTGTAGAAAAAGGATGCACCTCGTCAATGGAGCGCCCGAAAGTGTCGGTTGTTGTTCCAAACTATAATTACGCGCATTATCTTGAGGAGCGTTTAGGATCGATTTTAAGCCAGACCTATCTGCCGACAGAAATAATTTTTCTAGATGATTGCTCCCCAGATAATAGCTTAGAAGTTGCTAAAGAAATTCTTGAACGACAGGCAAATGGTGACAATCCTGTACCCTACAGAATTATCCCGAATGAAAAGAACGTAGGCGTATATCGCCAGTGGCTCAAAGCCGTTGAAGAGGCCAAAGAAGATTGGATTTGGATTGCAGAAGCGGATGACACGTCCCATCCCAAATTTCTTGAAACGCTCGTCAGCAAAGTCAAACCTAGAACCAGTTTAGTTTATTGTCAGTCTCGCAAAATTGATGTGAATGGTGAAGAAATTTCTCCAAATAATTTTGCCCATACCAATGATATCAGTCCGACGAAATGGATGTCGGATTATCAAGAAAATGGCGTGTACGAAGTCGTTAATTCTCTTGCTTACAGAAATTCAATTCCTAATACGAGCTCAGCAATTTTCCGTAAATCCGCAGCAAAAGGTATGGGACCGCAATTAACAACGTTCAAATATAGCGGCGACTGGTTCTTCTACTCATATTTACTGGCAAGAGGCGATGTAGGCTATTCTCGTCAACCTCTGAATAATTTTCGCCGCCATGACGGCGGTGTAACCCGTCAGCAATCTAAGACTTCACCTTATCTAATCGAACTCTCACGTATCCGCGAGTATATTTGCAAGACGTTCCCTATTCTTCCGTCTCAGATTGAACGGCTAAATTGGTTTTTGAATCGTGACTATAAAATCGAGGGCGTCGAGAAAAACACCGAATTTAAAGCCGCCGCTTTACATCTCGAAAATGCAAAACGCTACACAGAGACAAGAAAGCGAATTGCAATAATTACCACAAACAACGGGTCATATAACGGCGGGAGCGAGATGCTTTGGCAAGAAACAGCCTTGGAACTACGCAAAGAAGGGCATGACGTTCATGTCCTCATCAAGCGTTGGGTGCCGGAGCCGCCGCTGTTTAACGACTTGCAATTCGCAGGCGTGAAACTCTTTTTCAAAGATGACAATGGGTTCGACAAGCTTTTAAAGCATAAGCCCGACCTGACATTAATTTCAATCGGGGATCAGGATGAAGGTCTAGAGTATTATCCGGCACTTCTAAAACAGAAACTGCCTTATGTTATCGTCAACCAATTGACTAAAGAAGCGCGTTTTTGGCACGTACGTGAGAAGAAAACTCTACCCGTCACGCTTGGATATCTGAATGCCGAGAGAGTGTTCTTTACATGTTGGAACAATCATCGCGTCATGGAAGAGCGCTTGGGCACAGTCATCCCAAATGCTGCGGTGCACTTTAATCCTTACCATATTGATCGAAAGAAAGTACCTCCTTACCCGCCCGTTAAGGACGGATATAAGATCGCAGTGCCATCAAAACTTCTCTTCATTCACAAAGGTCAGGATTTACTGATTGATGTTCTGAAACAGGACAAATGGCGGGATAGAAACGTGATATTTAATTTCTACGGAGCGGGACCGGATCGGGACAACCTCCAAGCCTTGATTAATAAGCATAGTCTTAAAAACTGCGTTCTTAAGGGACGTGTCGATGACATTAGCGAGATATGGAAAGAAAACCATGCATCTTGCATGCCGTCGCGCATGGAAGGGCTACCGATCATGATTGTGAGCGCCATGCTATCAGCACGTCCCTGCATCGCGACTGATATTGGTGGTCATGCCGAAGTTATTTCTGATGGCGCCTCAGGCTTCATCATCCCTAATCCAAACGTATCAGACCTAGACAAAACGTTAGAGAGGGCTTTCGAGAAACGAAGATCTTGGCGAAAAATGGGTCAAGAAGCGAGACGTGACATTCTCAATTATTTGCCCGAAGATCCAATTGAGGACTTTGTCATAAAGCTTAACGACGAACTGTCTTTATTGAACAAATCGAATCAAAACTAAGTTTGATTTTGGAATCTATGGACACTCTCAAAGAGATAAGGTCTCATACTTCACATGGTATTTAGCGCTCCTATATTTTTGTTTGGGTTTCTTCCGTTCGCCCTGATTCTATATTACTTCTCACCAAAGAACTTGAAGAATGCCATTCTTCTAGTTCTGAGTTTGCTTTTTTACGCGTGGGGAGAAGTTTTTTACATTGGTGTAATGCTGGTATCGATTCTATCGAACTACATTCTCGGCCGACTTATAGGGCATCACATTGACGATAAAAGAAAAGCAAAACTCTGGATAGCGCTAGCTGTAGCCGTAAACTTAGCCCTTTTAGTCAGTTTTAAATACGCGAATTTTATAGGTGGTAACTTTAACGCCTTATATAGCTTTTTTGGAACGCCAGAGTATCGATTAAAGCCCGTTCATCTGCCGCTTGGTATTTCATTTTTCACTTTCCAAGCCATGTCTTATGTTATCGACGTGTACCGGAGAGAGGTGACTGCCCAGAAGAATATATATAGTTTGGCTTTGTATATCTCACTATTCCCACAACTAATCGCTGGGCCTATTGTCAGGTATAAGGACATTGTCGATCAAATATTCTATCGTGAACATTCAGTCGATTTATTTGCGAATGGTGTACGCCGGTTTATTTATGGCCTATCCAAAAAGGTGCTGATCGCCAACGCTCTTGGTCAAGTCGCCGACCAAATATTCAGTATGACAGGATCAGACCTTACAATGCCGTTGGCATGGATCGGAATTCTTGCCTATTCACTTCAAATATATTTCGACTTTTCGGGATATTCCGACATGGCGATCGGTCTCGGAATGATGTTCGGATTTAAGTTTTTAGAAAACTTCAACTACCCATATATTTCAAAATCGATCCAAGACTTCTGGCGACGTTGGCACATTTCACTCTCTACATGGTTCCGAGATTACGTCTATATCTCGCTCGGCGGAAACAGAATTTCTCCCGCTCGAACTTACTTTAATTTACTCGCGGTGTTTACGCTCACGGGGTTTTGGCATGGGGCCAGTTGGAATTTCTTAGTTTGGGGTTTATTCCATGGATTCTTCATCATTATCGAGCGTGTTGGACTGGGTGCCATATTGAAAAAACTATGGGCACCATTTGCCCACTTCTATCTGCTACTTGTCGTTATGATTGGGTGGGTCTTATTCCGTGCAGAAAACCTTACACATGGCTTAGACTACCTCTACGCCATGTTTGATGTTTCTAATATTGAAACGTCCGCCTTGGACTACGCCCGCATTCTCTCCTCTGAAGTATATTGGGCCTTCGCGGTAGGCATTATTCTTTCTATACCCGTCTTCCCAAAAACGCTGAGTGTTTTACAACGAGGAATTGGACATACCAGTGTAGGGAGAATGACTATCCAATATGGCGGGATCATTCTACTGATGAGCCTAATGACACTGTGCATGATGAAAGCCGGGGCTTCGACCTATAATCCATTTATTTACTTTAGGTTTTAGACATGACTAAAGAACTTGAAAACATGCCCCCTCTAACGTCCAAAAACCTTGGGAAGCTGGGGCGTGTGCATAATTTAATCCTTGTGTCCCTATTCGCGCTTGCAGTTGGTTTGCCCTTCGGGTTTTCAATCGTGGATCGGAACAAGGAAGTATCAGTTACAGAAAGACGGAAGCTGGAAACAATGCCAGCACTTCCACAAGATGCATCTACAGCCCTTGCTTTTCCCGATCAATTCAATGCGTATTTCGCTGACCACTTTGGTTTTCGCGACCCTTTAGTCAATGGCTACAATATTGGAAAATACCTTATTGGTGATGTTGCCTCAGATAACGTTATGCGAGGTAAGGAAGGTTGGCTCTACATAGGTTCGCCTAAATCCGGTAACATATACGAAACTTCTATAGACTCGATCCTTAACCAAACACTTTATGACGACGCCATGCTCAAAGCGACTGCAAAATCACTCCTTGCAAAGAGGGATTGGCTAGAATCCCGTGGTATAGAATATATATTTGTCGCTATCCCTGAAAAACATACGGTCTACCCTGAGTATCTTCCCGATTATGCGGCACGACCGACAGGGCCTAATGCCTATGATCAGATAGTCTCCTATCTACAGGAAAATACTGACCTGACAGTTGTCGACTTAAAGCCCCCTCTCCTTGAGGCAAAAAAGGATGCACAAGTCTATTTCCGAACAGATACGCATTGGAACCATAATGGCGCAGCCATTGGCTTTGAAAAGATATCTCAAACCATAAAACAAGTGTTGCCCAACAAAGACATAACATTACCTGCGGAATTCGTTAAACACACGCCTTTCAGAGGGGACCTTTCAAATATGATTGGTTTCCCAGATTATGACACCTTAAATCCCAAGCCAAAATTTTCTGTGCCCTGCAATTTTGAAGAGCTAAAATTTGATGAACCCGTGACAATACACTCAGCTACGCTTTGTCCGAAGGCCAATAAGAGTGTATTGGTCTTTCATGACTCCTTCTTTGGAGCCCTAAAATCGTATTTTTCTGAAAATTTTGCGAGAGCCGAATATTTTAGATCTAACATTCGATACGACGACATATCGGAACAAATTGATGTTGCAAACCCTGACTTAGTTATCGAACAAATGGTAGAGCGTCGGTTCGTCAATGGGATCCAAATGTTTCGAGGATTTGAAGTTGATAACAAAGCTGAGAAGAAATCTAACTGACCCATATACGTCTAATTTCAAATCCAACATATTTGAGCGGGCAATCCATATTTGATAGACCGCCTGTTTTTTATGCCGTCATGCACAAAGCTGGGCTTTTAATATTGATTCGCCCGATCTAGAATATCTTACTCTCGACCGAGTAGGATCACATAATCTAATGCAACCGCGATTAGATTTTATTTTAGTCGCAAGTTTTCACCTCAAATCCGTAAACATCTGGCAATTCTCGATTTGTCGCACGGATGGTTATTGTCTCAGACTGCGAAGGCAGCTCAAAAGACGCGACGCGCTTTTCGTCTCCAGTCACGGGCATAGAGCTGTTTTTAAACGCGGCGCCGTTAAAAGACAGGAAGATAGAGTTCTTGTTACCTGCATCTGCTTTGTAAGTTACAAAAAGACAAGCAGGGGCAGAAGGGGCAGGCGCCTGGAAGATCGTATAGAAACTTACCAAGCTACCACCCTCTGTTAGCCCAGATCCCGCAATGTGAGGCAGTTCCGAAATTGGTAGAAAAGTATTATTATCCACGAGAATTGATCGCGTGACCCCAGCGTTTGCGACTGAGCCGCCGGCCGTTAAATTTGTGATCCCATTTGTATTGAAGGCACATGTCACTGGCGTCACACCGTCTGCGGTAGTAAAATCAAAGCTATATTCGGTTTCACTTTCGCTCGTGACGACCATATCGGTGCTAGCCGCTATATCTCTGACCTTAATTTCTGCTGCATACTTACACGCCTCAAAGGGCGATAACTTACGCCTTTGCACAACCTCTACAGATGGAGTTTCGACCAAATTTTTGGTCTCTATGGGTGTAGAATTATCAATTTTTTCGCAAGCCGCGAGAACCATGAAACAAGTCCCAGCCAAGAGAATTTTTTTGAACATTTGAGTGTAGTCTCCAGTTTCGTTTTAGCGCCATTCGCATCCAAGTTAAGCCGCGTCGATACAGGATGTGCCCCTAACACATAGTTTTCAAAAACATCACCTGTAATTTAACTGCCTTAAGCGCCCATATCATGCGAGCGAAACGCCACTTAAGCCAAGTCCCTGCTCAACTGTTTAATCCAAGATTTGAAGCCTGACAACAAACCTAAACCCCGCAAAGAGCCGACTATCGACATTTGAAAGTTTATTGAAAGGTTTGACCCCTGCGCTTTACATCAATAAACGACCCCAGCGCTTCCAGTACATATTTTCGGAACTAGGGTATTATGTCTAAGCTTAACCCGTTGGTTATTGATGTCGATGGAACACTCATCCACAATGACCTCACACACGAACTCTTACTACTGGGGTTTTGTTCAAGTCCATTCAAGAGCTTTTCTTATGCCAAAACAGGACTGCGTTCAAAAAACGGCTTAAAAGAGGTTTTGGTCTCCTCAATTGGCGATAAAATCGATGTTGCCAATCTCCCTTATAATGAAACCATAATCGACTTTGCAAAAGCCGAAGCTAAGAAAGGTCGGGAGATCATCTTATGCTCAGGTTCACACGAACTCCTTATCCATAAAATTGGTGACCATTTTAACTGGGTCAACGCGGCTTATGCGACAAATCAAGACGTCAATCTTACGGCAAAAAATAAAGCACAATTTCTGACCGAAAAATACCCTAATGGATTTGATTATATTGGGAACTCAACACAAGATTACGAAGTGTGGAAGGTCGCCGATAAAGCCTATTCAGTCGAGGCCCCATCCGGAAGCAAATCTATCCGCACCTCCAGCGGCGAGAGCGTTGAGCCGTTAATCAAGAAAACAACGTCCATAAAACCGTTGCTAAAAGCCATGCGTCTGCATCAGTGGGCCAAAAACCTACTTCTTTTCCTCGTGCCTATTCTCGTATTCGATACCTTGGATGTGACTGATGTATTAGCACTGTTCCTTGGCTTCATTGGCATGGGACTTTTGGCCAGCGGCACATATCTCTTTAATGACGCCCTCGACATCCAGAACGACAGGCAAAGTGCATCCAAACGAAGGCGGCCTTTTGCAAGTGGCCGGTTAAGTTTGACAAAGGGAATGGGGCTTTTCATTGCCTGTTTATCAGGCGCTTTGATTATAAGCTTAATACTGCCCACGCTCTATTTCGTCATTCTCATGATCTATTTTGTCACGACCATGAGCTACTCTATCGTTCTGAAACGCTTAGTCGTTATCGATGTCATGACCTTAGCTTTTCTTTTCCTCATAAGAGTTTTAGCGGGCGCTGCAATCATAGGCATCCCAGCATCACCTTGGCTGGTAAGCTTTATTCTGACCTTCTTTTTAAGTCTCTCTTTGACAAAACGTTACACCGAACTTGTGAAATTGAACGAAAAAGGGCTCGTTGCCATGGGCGGCAGGGGGTATGACGTGCGGGATATCCCACTTGTCCTTGGCTTTGGCATGATGGCGACAGCAACAAGCATTCTGTCATTCATATTATACGGGTTGGTTGCTGAACAACCTGTTCTAGCGGCCGATATATCAATCTTTATCGTCGGGTTTCTTCTCGTTTATTGGATTTTACGTCTTTGGTATCTCGCCCATCGCGGCATTCTAGATGATGATCCGGTGTTGTTTGCGGTCAAAGATAAATTAAGTATTGTAATCGGAGGGTTGATATTCTTGGTTGTTCTCTCTGAAGAGTTCCAATTATTCTGAACCATTGAACTAACGTCTGTCCGGCTTCCTATAAAGTGAGATAGACATGGCAAGCGATCCGCAATGTAGTGGTAAACTATTGGCTCATACGTCAGCACGGACAAACCCGCGCCTTAGATGGACTGCAGATCCGCTACTACCCTCATCACGACTAACACACGTCAGAGGCCGGATTGATTAGATGACACCTAATCTTGGCCCGACAAATCACGGCTGAAGACGATGTCCAAACAATCTTCAAGATCATCGGTCACGCGGTTTGCGACGATGATGTCACATATTTCCTTGAATGAGCTGAGGTCAGAAATGACCTGTGCACCAAAGAATTCATCTGTATCCAATTCGGGTTCATAGACAACGACTTCGATGCCCTTGGCCCGAATGCGCTTCATAATACCTTGGATACTGGACGCCCGGAAATTATCCGACCCCGCCTTCATCACCAGCCTGTAGATACCGACTCTCTGAGGATTTTTAGCAATAATAGCATCCGCCACATAATCCTTGCGGGTACCGTTACTGGCAATGATCGCGCTGATGAGCGTTTGAGGAACTTTCTCGTAATTAGCCAAGAGCTGCTTTGTATCTTTCGGGAGGCAATATCCGCCATAACCGAAGGATGGGTTGTTATAGTGATCTCCAATGCGCGGATCCATGCCAACACCTTCGATGATCTCACGCGAGTCCAGGTTGTGCATATGAGCAAAGCTGTCCAATTCGTTGAAATAAGCAACGCGCATTGCCAAATAAGTGTTGGAGAATAGCTTGATCGATTCCGCTTCATTGGTACCCGTGAAAAGGATAGGAATGTCCTTTTTATGTGCGCCCTCAACCATCAGATCTGCGAAACGCCGCGCTTCATCGGAATGGTCTCCGACAATGATGCGTGACGGATATAGGTTATCATGGACCGCATTCCCTTCACGCAGAAATTCAGGTGAGAATATGATGACGTTGCTGTGCTCTTCACGCATTCGCGCGACAAACCCAACAGGGATAGTCGACTTGATGATAATGGTCGCCTGAGGCGCATGTTCACCTGCATAACCAATGACGGTTTCAACACTGGATGTATCGAATTGGTTTGTGACTGTGTCATAACTCGTCGGTGTTGCAATCAAGACGAAATCTGCATTTTTCATGGCCAAAGCGACATCGGTTGTGGCTGTGATGTCAAGCTTGACGTCTCTCAGCATCGCCTCACCGACGCCATCTTCGACAGTTGCCTGTTTGCGGTTCAGCATGTCCACACGGGATTGATCGACATCCAATGCAAAAACTTCGTTGTTTTGCCCCAACAGAATAGCATTGGACAGACCGACGTAACCTAGACCGGCAATTGCGATTCTCATGATCTTGTCTTCTTTAAAGGGATTTTGTGCGCCGTTAGCCGTTTAACCAACAATTTCCGGCATGTCATGTCAGAAACCTAACGGAGCGAGCACACCATCTCAGTGGGGATGCGGCTCAAAAATCAAATAATAAAGGCTCGTTTTGCAGATCACGCGTAACATGCCGAGCGACGAAACGCCTCCCCTTAGTTTGGACGCTAAGATAGTGTAATATGGGCGATCAAAATGCCTTTCGTCGCTACGCTCAGAACACCGACAGACTTCAGCATCATTGACTGGGTCAGGATGTATCTATCGACAATCTTAAACGACTCGTTGCGCGATATTGTCAGCTGGACGTTCTGCACGACGATAAAGATGTCAGATGTGACGGAGACGCTCAATACGAAATAAGGGCGAAACATAACCTCAGAACACTCACTTAATGACTAGACCGCCTAATTGGGGCATGCCATCGCGCGCTATTGCAAAACAGGAAACCTCGCACTGTGTGCCCAGCAAAAGTAAATGACCAATTTGATCGTGGCTTTATCATTCCGATCGGTGGGGGGGAGAGGAAGGTCAAAACCTCTTCAATCCTAAACCGGTTTATTGAGCTCTGCGGTGGCCCCAAGGCGCGTATCGTCATCATTCCGACCGCATCCCGGCTGGAAGATACGGGGGACCGCTATCACGAAGTGTTTTCAGAAATTGGGGTTAACACTGTCGACGTCATCTCATTGGATGATCGCAAAGACTGCGAAGACCCGATCAAACTCGCCAAGCTAGAAAACGCAACAGGCATCTTCATGACGGGTGGTGACCAGCTTAGGCTCGCGACTATCATTGGCGGAACGTCCGTGTCAAAACTTATGCGTAAAGCCAATGTCGAAGGTGTCCATATTGCAGGCACGTCTGCAGGTGCAGCATTTATCGCGGAACATATGATCGCCTTTGGTCGCGGCGGGGCGACACCAAAAAGCGGTTTAGCGACTCTCGCGCCCGGTTTAGGTTTGACAAACAAAGTCATCATTGATCAGCATTTTCGCGAACGCGGACGGCTAGGGCGTCTGTTATCGGCGCTCGCCTATAATCCCTTTGCTGTTGGTTTAGGCGTTGATGAGAATACCGCCGCCTTTATCGGCCCCGATGATGTGATCGAGGTCCTCGGCAGCGGCGGATTAACCGTCATTGACCCCACAGATTTACAGCATTCCTCGATGGCGGACGTTGGTCGTGGAAAACCTGTTTGCTTAATTGGCATAAGGCTGCACATATTGTTGGCGGGGGGGCGCTATGATCTCTCCACGCGCGAAGCGAGTCCTGCATCTGGATGAAGTCCAGACATAAGGATTTTGGGAGAGACGAATGAAAATTCTTGAGACGTCCGTTTATCGGGGGCCGAATGTTTACGCCCTCTTTCCCGTCATTCGCCACAAAATCGATATTGGTGTTCTCGAGGACTGGCCGACCGGACGTTTAGGGGATAACTTCGTTGACCCGCTGATTGCAGCTCTCCCCAGCTTGCACGAACATGGCTGTTCATATGGCGAAGCCGGTGGTTTCATCCGCCGTCTGCGCGACGACGAAGGCACATGGTTCGGCCATGTCTGGGAACATGTCGCGATTGAAATTCAAAACATCGCCGGTGCTGATGTAACTTTTGGCAAGACTCGAAGTGCGGACGAGCCCGGTGTCTATAATATGATCTTCGAATTTGAAGAAGAGCGCGTCGGTCTGGACGCCGCAGACTTAGCGCTAAAATTTCTAACCTCGCTATTGCCGGATGATCTGGTCGACCCAGAGAATCGGCTGCCAGATTTCGATTTTGATACGGAGCTGGAAAACTTCATTCGCAGCGCGCAAAGACTAGCCTTAGGCCCGAGTACAGCCTCGCTCGTCAAAGCCGCGAAGGATCGCGATATTCCCTATATGCGGCTGAATAATTATAGCCTGATCCAGCTCGGTCATGGCCGCTATCAAAAACGCATTCAGGCAACGATTACGAGCGAGACAAACTATATTTCTGTCGAGCTGGCTTCGGACAAAGACGAAACTAATAAAATTCTCGCTGATTTGGGCCTCCCTGTCCCGCGTCAAATCCTCGTTCAAAATCGTGATGAGGCCGTACGCGCGGCCAAACGGCTTGGCTTTCCGGTCGTCGTGAAACCACTCGACGGCAATCATGGGCGCGGCATTTCCATCGAACTTGAAGAGGATGAGCATATTCTCGAAGGCTTCGACTTTGCCAAAGAGCATAGCAAAAGCCGCAGCATCATCGTCGAGACCTTCATTAAAGGCTTCGATCACCGCATGCTGGTCGTCAATGACGATCTCGTCGCGGTCTCCAAACGCGTGCCGGGGCATGTTGTCGGAGACGGCAAAAGCACGGTGACCGAGCTAATCGACGAGGTCAATTCTGACCCACGTCGTGGTGTGGGCCATGAAAAAGCGCTGACCCGCTTAGAGCTCGACACAAAAGCGCTCGAACATTTGGAAGAAAAAAATTACACGCCTGAGACCGTGTTGACGGATGGCGAGGTCCTGTATCTGCGCTCTACTGCCAATCTTTCGACGGGCGGCACGGCGATCGATGTCACCGACATCGTTCATCCGGACAACCGCGAAATGGCGATCCGGGCCGTCAAGGCGATTGGCCTTGATATTGGCGGGGTCGATTTCCTCTCGCTCGATATTTCTCAATCCTACAAGGATAATGGCGCGGGGATTTGCGAAATTAACGCCGCGCCCGGTTTCCGCATGCACGTCTCTCCGTCCGAGGGAAAGTCCCGCGACGTGGCCGGGGCCGTCATGAACATGCTGTTCCCTGAAAACTCGCCGGCCCGCATTCCGATGATCTCAATCACCGGCACAAACGGCAAAACAACGACGGCGCGTATGGTCTCCCATATTTGTAAAATGAGCGGTGAAACGGTCGGGCTGGCGACTACCGATGGTGTTTATATTAATGGCAATTTGACAGTCAAAGGTGACCTGACTGGTCCCATGTCCGCCCAGATGGTCCTGCGCGATCCCACGGTCGATGTGGCTGTTCTAGAGACTGCGCGCGGCGGAATGGTACGCAGCGGCATGGGCTATCGCCATTGCGATATTGGCGCGGTGTTGAATATCTCGGCCGACCACCTTGGCCTGAAAGGCGTGGATACATTAGAGGATATGGCGCGGGTCAAACGCCTTGTTGTCGAAATTGCTCGTGACACAGCTGTCCTCAATGCCGATGATGAACATTGCCTACGCATGGCAGAGCATACGGACGCCAAAAACATCTGCTATGTCACCATGAATGCGACCCACACTTTGGTGAAAGAACATATCCGGGTCGGCGGTCGAGCCGTCGTGCTGGAACAAGGCATCAACGGCCATATGATCACCATTTATGAGAAGAGCGCGCATATCCCGCTTATGTGGACGCACCTCATCCCGGCGACGATGGAAGGCCGCGCCATGCATAATGTGAACAATGCCATGTTCGCAGCAGGCATCGCCTTTAGCATGGGCAAAAGCTTGGAAGACATCCGCCTTGGCCTGTCCTCCTTCACGACCAGCTTCTCCCAAGCGCCAGGGCGCATGAACGTCTTTGACGAACATCCGTTTAAAGTCATCTTGGATTACGGTCACAACCCGGCAGCTTTCGAAGCCATGACAAATCTCGTCGATCAGCTGACGCCAACTGGAAAACGTATCGGTGTTTTCGCCCTGCCGGGCGATCGACGCGATGAAGATATCCTAGAGACGGCGCGCATCATTGCCGGACATTATGATCATTACATTTGCAAGCGGGATGACAAATTACGCGGTCGCGGCCCCGAAGAAGTGCCCATGATGATGAAAGCGGCCCTGTTAGAAAATGGCGTCGCTGAAAAAGACATCAGCGTTATTCCGTCGGAAGAAGAGGCTGTCGAAGCCGCGCTGCAAATGGCGGGTCCGGGAGATTTGCTCGTCATCTTTGGCGATGACATCTCACGCTGCTGGAAACAGATCATCTATTTCAATCGCCCGAATAATTCTAATCCTGACTTTGAGGATTCAGAGTCAAACAGGATGGATGATGGCGGATCGGACAATAGCTACGGGTCCATCGATAGCCAATCGGATCAGGATAATGAGGACGATCAATCCATCGCCGTCAATCTGGAGGGAATGAAGCTTGTCCGCGACAAGCGTGGGGTTCGATTAGCCAGTGAACCGGAGGAATCAGACTGACCT
The DNA here is from genome assembly GCA_051251645.1 of Litorimonas sp. GTDB lineage: Bacteria > Pseudomonadota > Alphaproteobacteria > Caulobacterales > Maricaulaceae > Litorimonas. The sequence goes on from JBPOEY010000002.1 coordinate 414,963, forward strand.
CCGCCATGCAATTGACGGATTCACGACGACTGACAGGGCCTAGCTTACTTCTTGATCGTCCGGGCGCGGCTGCGGAAATCAGCGTGGCTAAAGATATTAAGGGCAAAGCGATTGCGCTGTGGACCGCGCAGGTTCGCACTCTGTTGGATGCCGTTGAGTGGGAGGATGAGCAATTCGCTTCGCGCCTCTATGAAGGCGGAGCGACCTTGGCGATTACGGCGCCCATTGATGGCCTATATGCGGCAACCGAAATTATTGAAGCCGCATGGAATGCCGTGCAAGCCTCGCTTGATGGTTTGCCTATTCCTGACCTCAGCGCAGTCATTGAACATCTGCAGCACGAAATTTCAGCAGAACGCGATCCGGCGCTCGTCGCACTCGCGACCGCGGCGCGCGCGCGCGCTGTCGCTTTCCTCATGGATGATGATGAGGTGACCTTGGGTCTCGGGGCACAGAGCCAAAGTTGGCCGCGCGATAAGCTTCCCACTCCAGATCAGGTCGATTGGACCTCTGTTGCCGACATCCCTGTCGCGCTTGTGACCGGCACAAATGGAAAATCGACCACCGTACGCATCGCAGCCGCTATTGGGGCGGCCGCCGAACACACCGTCGGCTTTTCGACAAGTGATTGGGTCAAAGTCGGCGATGCAACAATTGTGACAGGCGATTATTCTGGGCCAGAAGGTGCCCGTTTAGCTTTACGCGATAAGCGCGCCGATCTGGCCGTCATCGAGACCGCACGCGGTGGATTATTACGTCGCGGGCTCCCCATTCCCCACGCCAAAGCCTGTCTCATTACGAACATCGCCGCCGATCACTTGGGTGAATATGGCATCCACGACGTCGACGCTTTGGCCGATGCGAAGTTCATCGTGTCCAAAGCTGTCGAGCAGGGCGGCACGCTCATCCTCAATGCCGATGATGCGCGTCTTAAATCTCGCGGCACGGCTTTTTCGGGGGATGTCGCGTGGTATGGCCTGTCGCTGTCCGAAGCCGATGTGCCAGCGGTTGGCGCGTCTGCCTTCATCAAGGACGGTCAGTTCGCCATATCTCAGAACGGCCGCGTCACACCCCTTTTACCCGTCAAAGACTTCGGGCCCGCCTTTGGCGGCGCTGCCCTCTACAATGTGTCAAATGCATTAGGCGCCATCCTCTTAATGAGCCTTCTTGGTGTTGGGTTTTGCGCCATCAAAGAGGGTCTATTGAACTTCGAGAGCACCGCAGAAGATAACCCGGGCCGCGGTAATTTCATGGATGTTGGCGGCGTTAAAGTCATTGTCGATTTCGCCCACAATCCACACGGTCTCTCGGCACTGACGGAGGCCCTAAACACCCTGCCCGCCAAACGACGATTATATATGTGCGGTCAGGGCGGTGACCGCAGCGATGACGATATCTATCAGCTGACAAAGGTCATCCGCGACGCCGAGCCGGATGCGATTATCGTGCGCGGCATGCCGTCTAAACTGCGGGGAAGACAGCCGGGCGAAGTCCCGGCCCTGATCCATCAATATCTGGCCGAGATGAATTACCCCAAAGACCAAATCAACGACGCCGACACCGAAGTGCAAGCCGTTCAAAAGGCCTTTGAATGGGCACAACCGGGCGACCTACTGGTACTGCTTATTTATGAGGATCGGGATGAGCCGCTGGCTTTGATTCAGAAGTTGCAGACGGGCGGCTGGCGGCCGGGCGATGCGGTCAAACCCTAATCACTAACGTTAGAGTGCCTACGCGTGCAGGGCCCCGCCATAGCAAAAACCAATAATCATTTTTACCTTTTTTATATTATCGACCCTGTGTTGGCGCTGCTAAGCACAAATTATGGGTATATTATCGAGCAAATATCGGTTTGTTCTGAATGGTCAGGATTGGTGCGTCGCTATGCGGTACCGATCCGGTCGGTATCACTATCTGATTACGATTGATGAACAGACGATGGTCGACACACGACCCGACCAGACTTTGGAAGAAATACTTGAACCGCAAAGCTTTTCTTTCATGCTCGGTTAATCACATCACCATGTCGAAATCGCGCCCGTCAGCGTCTTTGACTATGGCGTTCATGTCTATGCGGATGAAGCCCTGATCTATCGTCACAAGGACCGGGCTTTTATATCCATGCCGAGACTGCGTTGGATATCAAGAAAATTAGACGCCCATGAAATCAAAGATGACCTTCAGTTTTGGAAAATCTTAATTGAGGCCGTGGTCATCGGGGGCAGCGTTGGCGTCTTACTGGCACTGCTAGGAAACACATTAGGACAGAATGTCCTCCCATCAGGGTCTATCATGACGCCTTATGCTATGGTCAACGGTGCGTTGATTGCTGTTTTTTGGCCCAAAAAATGGCGTTTTATACGCTGAATTTTGCCCGGCTGTAGCTTTCCCTCAAGGCTCCGGTTCGAAAACGCGCACAGCTAATATCATGTGGGACGAAATCGCCGCGCGTTTCATACCTTCGGAATTATAGGGCATGATGATGTTGCCCGCCCGGTCGATGGCAATGATGCCGCCATCGCCGCCAAACGTTTTGACCCTGTCCAAAGTCGCGTGCGCGGCCGCGTTCATATCCGTGCCGCCATAACGCATTTGCGCGGCAATATCGTGGGCGGCACAAGCGCGGATAAACGGCTCGCCGTGTCCCGTGCAAGAGATCGCAACTTGATCATCGGCCCATGTACCAATGCCAATGAGCGGTGTGTCGCCAACGCGACCGGGGCGTTTATTGAAAATACCGCCTGTCGACGTCGCCGCAGCCAACCGCCCGTTGAGGTCTAACGCAACAGCGCCGACTGTGCCGTGATCAGCATTCTCAGCACCGGACCCATGACCTTCATGCTCGGTATAATATCCGTCGGGGTCGTCGACACTGTCGAGTCCGTTGGCCAGTGCGAAGTCACGCGCACCTGAGCCCGTCATCATCACATGGCGGCCGTCATCTAGAATAAGTCGCGCCGCTTTGACCGGGCTGACAATATTTTGAATCGCGGACACGGCCCCAGCTTGCTGGGTCGCCCCATCCATGATGCTGGCATCGAGTTCGAATATACCGTTCGTGTTCGGCGCGGATCCCTTGCCCGCCACATAGAGACCAGACGCCTCCAACTGCTCGACCATCTCCGTCACAACATCCAGGGCGCTCCCTCCGGCTTTGAGACGTTCGTCGCCCAGCGTGATCAATTCGCGCATGTGACGGTTTTGAACCGTGTAATCCGTTCCGGGCTGAGCGCCCGCACCGCCATGGATGACAAGTGCATGGGTCATGAAGAGTCCTAAGAAAATCTGAATCGTTTTGACGTCGTAAAACGACCTATCACACAGTTTATAGCAAAATTCGTCAAGAGGTCGCAGGGATTAAATGGACCACCCACTGACGTCCCGCAGTCAGCTAGACTTGCGTTCTCTCGCTTACTCCTTAGGGGAGCGCGCATGTTATCGATTACTGATCTTGACTATGCCGTTCAGGGCCGTCCCTTGTTCAAAAATGCGAGCGCGCAGATTGCGGCGGGGTGGAAGGTTGGCTTGATTGGGCGCAATGGGACGGGGAAATCAACCCTGCTCCGCCTCATTCGCGAAGAAGTCGAACACCCAACGAAAGACGCGTCTATTCGCCTGAATAGAGGGGCGCGCCTCGGCTGGGTTGCACAAGAGGTTGAGGCGACGGATGACACCATCATGGATGTCGTGCTCGCCGCCGATCAAGAACGTCATCGCTTGATGAAAGAGTCCGAGACCGAGACCGATCCGGACAAATTGGGCGAAATCTATGAGCGTCTGACAGACATGGATGCGTGGAACGCCGATACGCGCGCGGCCATCGTGCTCATGGGTTTGGGATTCAAGACCGAAGACTTTCACCGCGCGACACGAGAGTTTTCTGGCGGTTGGCGGATGCGCGCCGCGATTGCGGGCGTTCTTGTTTCTGAGCCTGACGTCTTGTTGCTGGACGAACCAACGAACTATCTTGATCTCGAGGGCGCGACATGGCTCGAAGGCTATATTCGTAAATATCCGCACACGGTCATTATGGTCAGCCATGACCGTGAATTGCTCAACCGCTCTGTCACCCACACGCTGGCGTTAGAACATCAACAATTGATGATCACGACGGGCGGCTATGATGATTGGATGACCTTACGCGCCGCAAAAACCGCACAGCTCACGGCCCAAAAAACCAAACAAGACGCGGATAAAGCGCACCTGCAAGCATTTGTGGATCGGTTTAAAGCGAAAGCGTCAAAAGCCCGCCAAGCGCAGTCCCGCGTTAAGCAGCTCGAAAAAATGCAAGAGATTGCGATCCCAATCGCAGAGCGTACCACGCCGTTTTCCTTCCCAGCGCCCAAAGGCAAACTCGCACCGCCGATGTTGCAATTGGAAGACGCGGATTTGGGCTATGGCGACGACGCGAAAATACTCTCCAAAGTCAATTTGCGACTCGACCCGGATGACCGCGTCGCCATCGTCGGGGCCAATGGACAGGGTAAGACGACGCTGGTCAAATCCATTGCCCAACGCTTGCCGCTCATTACCGGACATCGCAAAGCGTCCGCCAGCTTGCGCATCGGTTACTTCTCGCAAGATCAGCTGGATGAACTGACAGCCGGGGAAACAGTTTTGGACCACATTGCGCAAAAACTTCCGAAAGGTACAGCGCACAGTCAAGCGCGCGGCGCGGCTGCGGCGATGGGCTTCCCGCATGAAAAGGTCGAAACCAATGTTGAGAAATTATCGGGTGGTGAAAAAGTCCGGCTGTTGCTGGGACTCATGTCGCTCGATAAACCGCACGTTTTGATCTTGGACGAACCAACGTCGCACTTAGACATTGATAGCCGTGAAGCCCTCATTTACGCGCTCAATGATTTTCCAGGTGCCGTTCTATTGATTACCCACGACGTCTACCTCGCCGAAGCGACGGCAGACCGCCTCTGGCTCGTCAATAAGGGTCGCGCCAAACGCTACGACGGCGATCTACAAGATTATAAGAAACTGGTCATGCAAGCGGACCGGGCTTAATCTCAGGCCTCTTTGAGGCGATCAGCGCTATTCCATCTCAAACGTGAGCCCGGCGTGGTCGCGTAAGCGGGTGATCAGCGCATCCCCCATCAGAGTCGCAGGTGTCCAGAACCCGCCCGGTACGCTGTCCGGAATATCGTGGGCCAAACAGGCCGCGGCCTGCGCGAGCATTTTTGCTGTCGAGCCATAGCCGGGATCGCGGTCGCCCGTGACGCGCGCTTGCATCGTCTCGCCAGCGTCCGTTTCGCCCATAAAGAGAAGGTCGAACTCCCCTTCTAATTGCGCTTTTTCACTTGGCCCTTCACCTGGCTTCGGCAGAACAAATCTTTCCAACGCCCAGCGCACGGGCGGCACGACCAGCGCGACCATAAAGCCGCCCATCCCCCAAGCACTAGCCCTCGCCATACGTTTTCCGCGGCCGCCTTTTCCCGTCACCACCGCTTCTTCATACAAAAATTCAGCGCCGTAACCTTTATTACTCAAGGCATTTGAGCGGTGCACGACACGCGTATTGATCGCCGCCATGACGAAGGGCGCGATCCAGCTGCCATATTCCTCATCATAGGCGACGGTCACATCAGGCTGGCGCGCTGAAAACCCATGATCAGGCGGACACAGACTATAAGGGTCTTTGAGCTGCTTGCGCAGATCCGCGTCGCTGGCCGCTTCCTTCACCATATTGATAATACTGGCGACGGTCCCGCCCGATGGGCCGCCTTTCATTTTGACGACCCGCATATTAATTCTGTCGAGCGTTTCGCCATAAGTTTTTAGCGCGTTGTGCTGTAAGAAATGCACGCCCAGATCGGATGGAATGGAGTCAAAACCGCAGCAATGCACAATCAGTGCGCCGGATTGTTTGGCCGTATCTTCATATTGTTCCTGCATTTTTCGGATCCATTGTGGTTCCCCGCTAAGATCACAATAATGCGTGCCGGACTCAGCGCAGGCCTTCACCAATGCGTCGCCATAAAGCGCATATGGACCGACGGTTGAGATGACGACTTTGGTGCGCGCACACATGGCCTGCAAAGCCGCCTCGTCCGTCGCATCAGCCACAATTATCTCAATATCGGTGAGTCCGACATCTTCACTGAGTGTTTCTAATTTTGTTTTTGAGCGCCCCGCAATCGCCCAGCGCGTAGATCCATCACTGAATTTCTCGCTCATATAGCGCGTCATAATTTGACCGACAAAGCTGGTCGCACCGAAAACGATGATATCGAATGCCGTGTCTGCCATGGTGTCTCTCGCGGGAAAATGAAAACTCAACTGTCTGTCTAAGAACGTGAGTTAGCATTTTATGGAACAGTTTGAACACCGCCCATTCCGCCACACTTTAATGTCAGGGCGCAGCCTACTGACAGAGTGATCCAACATCCGTTGATTTAGGCGAACCAACCTGCAGCATCGGATCAACCGCCAGAGCTCCCAAGGCCGCGATATGAACTTTTACGCCTTCGGACCAATCGAGAACACGACTCTGCCTGGCGTTCAAACCGTTGCTTTGCTCTCGGATCAGATCGAACGCGCTTGCCGCCCCTGTATCATATTGCGCCTGCGTAATGCGGGTCACGCGTTGTTGGGCTTCTTCTTGAAGGCGCTGGATTTCGATCTGACGCATATTTTGCGACTGGCGCGTGAGTATCCGTTCAATATCTTCCAAGGCCGCGAGCACTGTCTGTTGATAGCCGATGATCGTCTGACGTTCGGCGATTTCGGCCTGCGCGATCGCTCGGGTGCGGTCGCCATTGTCATAGAGCAAAACCGACATGGCAGCCCCGATCGACGCACTGATCCCATCGGTCGTCACGAGGTCAAAAAGCGAGAGCGAAGATTGGGTGGTTGAGCCGGACACGCTTAAGTTCGGCAACCACGCCTTTCGCGCCGTATCAAGGGAGAGGCCCGCACGAACGATGCCGCACTCGGCTGAGCGAATATCAGGCCGCCGAATGAGCACATCGGCGGGCGCGTGTGGCATAATCCGGGGAAGGTCAAACGTCTGAAATGGTCGTGGTTCGAGGGTGAACTCATGCGGAGGCAGGCCGAGCAAAAGCGCCAGTCGGCGTTCAAGGTCCGCACGCGTGGCACGTGATGCCTCTAACGTCCCGAGAAGACGCTGAATACTCACTCGGATTTGATCCACGCTGAGCCGGGTTATGGCCCCCGCTTGAAGCCTAACCTCTGACAAGCGTAACTGTTCACCTTGTATCTCAATCTGATGCTCTTGCAGCCGGATGACTTCATCGCGGACCCGAAGATCAATATAGACATTGGCGATTGCCTGCGCCGTGCTGATGCGAAGTGCCTTATTTTGTATCTGCTGCTGTTCAACCGAGAGGTCTGATTGTGTCACATTGTTTCGAATACGGCCCCATAGATCGACTTGATATTGAGCACCCCCACCGAAGGAATAACTGTCAAACGGGTCTCCGGTTCGCGATTGGGTGACGCTCGCACTGCCGCGCCCGAGAGACAAGCGTGGCCGCAAAGCGGTTTCAGCCTGTTCAAGACCGATCAACCCAGACTCAAGTCGCAGAAGCGCCGCCTCGATCGATAAGTTTCCGTTTAAGCCTTGCGCAATCAAGTCTTGTAAAACGGGATCATCCAAAGCCTGCCAAGACGGAATACCCGGCACGACTTGCGTTGTTTCGCTCTGCCATTCAGGCGGCGTTAGACTCGCGAGCGTCGTCGCCGCGGTTTCCATTCCTCCTCCTGAGCTTCCTCCCAGAAAGGGGGCATGCGCACAGGCTGACAAGAGCAGAGCCCCAACGAGTATTGTCCCCTGCCGCCTAAGCATCGGGGGCATCAGCTTTACGGAATTGGACGAGCACTGTCTTACCAAGGCGGAACGGAATATCTTCCGCCTCAATCACAACATCGACGGTATTGCTCTGCGCGCGCCCGTTGGTTTCAGCGGCGGAAAAGACAGCACCAATCTGGACAACAACACCCCGGCGACGGTCCTTGCTACGGTTATTGGCGGCAAAATCGACGATCTGTCCGATATACACGGAATCGATATCGTCTTCTCGAACCTTAGCTCGCAAGCGTTTAGGTGCATCAGGAATGATTGAGAACGCGGTTGAAATATTCTCCGCTGAGACCCCCGCACCCGCTGTGACTGCGGCCGTCAGGATCCGTCCATCGACCGGCGAGATGACCCGACGTTGCGCGAGATTAAAGCGCGCGGTTTCCAATTGTGTTTGAGCCCGCTCCATAGAGTTTCCGTTGGTCGCAATGGCCAATTCCGTCTTCGTCAGATTATCTTGCTGTGTCTCAAGCTGCTGTTGCGAAATGGCGTCCTGTTCGCGTTGAGTCGCGGCGCGTTCGACATTACGGCGCGCAATGTCCAGATCAAGCGCACTGCGTTCCTGTTTTAATACCTCATTCTCGACGGCAATTTCGGCTAATCGGAGAGCAATTCGATCATCCCGATCTTCTTGGAGCGCCAGCACCTGACCTTGTTTCACCTGATCGCCCTCCGCCACAAGAACTTCCTTGATGGTTCCTGTGCGGTTAGCGGAGACCAGAACGATCCCGCCCTCGACTTCTACCACAGCGTTTTGTGAGAGGGCGTAGGGCGATGAAGGCGCCAAGGTCGGCGCCAGCGTTACCCCTTCTTCTTGCTCCGAGGCGCGGTTCAGATACGCGTTCGCTATCACGGCTACCACCGCAATGATCGCGAGCCAGACCCAGAGATTAGTTAACAGCCTACCGAGACGTCGCATGGGAGCCCTCCTCTTCACTATCGCCCGTAATCCGACCGTCTTCGATATGAAGAATTCGGTCTGCATGAGGCACAAGCCGTTCGTCATGGGTGACACACAAGATCATGGCGTTGTGTCGTGCTGCAGCCCGCTTAAGCAACTCGGCTATGTTCGCCCCGTTCTTGCCATCAAGGGCCGACGTCGGTTCGTCACAAAATATCAGTGTCGGTTTTTTGGCGAGCATTCGGGCGATCGCGACGCGTTGGTTTTGCCCGCCCGACATTTCACTCGGCCTTGATTCTTGTCGATCCGCCAGACCAACCCAGTCCAGTGCTTCGCACGCCGCACGTTTGGCCTCGCCTGCGGACCACCCTAAAAAGGTCAAAGGCAAGGCGATCTGATCCCGTGCGCCTAGGGCCGGGAATAGCCCACCACTCTGAAACACGAATCCGCAGTAATCGCGACGAAACCGGGTGATTTGTCGGCTGGACCGGGACCAAAGATCCTGATCCGATGCGATGACCTGCCCTGAATCCGGGGCTTGGAGCCCACCCAGTGCCGCAATCATCGAGGATTTCCCAGAGCCGGACGGCCCCATTAGAAGAGTCATTTGCCCTCTGCGCAAAGTGAGCGACACATTATCCAGCGCGACCACGCGTTGCCGACCCTCGCCAAAAACTTTGCCAAGTCCCTGTGTCTGGATCGCTATGTTCGTGGCCACCGACGTCTGCGCCAGCCCCGTCATCGCAGCAGATCCTGCGGCTTCATTTTAAAAATGGCTGTCAGGGATATAATACCCGCCACGAAGGCCGCTGCAAGAATCGCGGCGCTAACGTAGCCAACCACTTTGAGCGTGACATACATATCAATCCCTCGGACCAACAAACCGACTTTTATACCGAGCATCGCGCAATAGGAGACACCAACACCCAGCACACCAACCCAGAAAGCCTGTTCCATCGCCGTGCTGATGAGATGACGTGAGGGAATCCCAAGTGCCCGCATCGTTGCGAATTGCTGAGACTGGGTCAGGATGGCCGAACGGAGCGTTTGCACAATAATAAATAGCGGAATCATGACTGCGAAAAGGGCGACAACCAGAAAGCCCTGCACCTGTTTGCTCTCGAGGATCCCGTCCATAGATAATGAGCGGACAAGCTCTTCCGGTGTGATGGCTTCAAACGGCGTGCCATTAAACTGAAGATTGAGACGCTGCTTAGCGATCTCTGGGGAGACAGTCGCTGGTACACCAACGCCAATCATAGACAGGCGACTGCCGACCATAACGGCCCCACCCCCAAAGCTGATAGAGGGCGATGAGGGGGAAAAAAGACGCCCCGTCTCAGGGCTAACAAACCCATACCCTGTTCGAGACCCGACAAACCCCCGGTTAATGGCCGCGTCGAAGAATCCAACAATTTCTAGGCCAAAATCCTTTCCCGGATTCCATAGAATATTGCCAAGTTCTAGTCCGTATTTCTCTTGCAAGGGCGCCGAGACAATGATTGTCCCCGGTATTGTTAGCGCTTGCTTGGCCTCTGATGAGATGAACCGAGGCACCAGCATTATGTTTTCATCGAGTTCAATCTCAGCAATTGTGAGGCGTTTGCCCTCATCATCAATCATGACGGTTTGCGGGCGTGGGCGTCCTGCATACGGCTCTGCCACAGCGATATCTTCATAGACGTCGATGTCGTTCAGCAGCTGATGCAGCGCATTGCTATTATTACGCCCACTCGCGCGAATATAGAGATCAACATCTATACTGCGCTCATAGGCTGTGAAGCTGCGGATATTTGCCGCCGATATCCCAACGGCAACGTAAATTAGACAACCCGATAGCGCGAGAACGGACACGGCTGACAGAAAGAGCCGCCAGTGAAAGCCAACATTAGAGCGGGCGAGCGACGTCATTTCACTCGACGTCTACTCAGACTATAAGGCTGGACACAACGCGTCAGATCATCACTCTTCGTCGCTGTTTCGACCCCGCGCATAATAAACTCCCGTTTTATCATGACCTTTTTAAACAGAAACTCCCTCGCGGTGCGAGGGCCAATCCTTATTCATCCGCTGGCAAAATCCGAATATCCAAAGCGCGGTCCGGATCAAAAACAGTCTCGGCAAGACCCCGAACATCCGCAACCCGCATATTTTCAAAGTCGTCCATACGGCTCCGGTGGGCCGCGAGCCCACGCGCTTCACTTTGAGCGTCGTCCAGCACATTCGCCCAATAGTCATTGGTTTTTTCGCCACTTTCTAGCCGCTCAATGATTGGCTTAAGGGCGCGGTTGAATTCGTCTTCGCTAATATTTCCGGAAGCTAGGTCCGCTGCAATAGCGCGGACTTTGTCGGACATATCATCAACATCTTCCGGTTTGAGCGTCAACACTGCCAGCATATAGCCGAAACCATCAAAGATTGTGCTGGCGTGACTCGCGGCACCTGGTGAGTAGGTCGTCGCTTCGCCTTCGCGAATATCCTTCACCAAACGGTTACGAAGCACGCCCCGCAGCACGGATAATTGACGCGCATAAATCGGATCCATACCGTCATCGGCGGGCCAATAGAGGCGCAACTGTGCTTGGTTGTCATCCCCTTTATGTCGGAACACGGTCGGCCCCTCACTCGGCTCCCCAAAGCTGACTTGGCGCATCGCTGCGACTGACGGATTATCGTCCGCGCCAGCAACCTGTCTACTTGGCAACGCCCCAAGCGTTCGCGCGACAGCCCCAATTACGTCATCTGGATCAACATCTCCGACGACAGTGACCTCAATAGCACCTTGTTCAAACTGAGGACGAAGCCACGCTTTGACCTCATTGAGTTCTGGCGAATAAAATTGATCTTCGTTTTCAAATCCGAAGCGCTCGTCACCACCATAGATCCGACGCTGCACATGTTTGGCAAAGACGCCGTTGATCGTCGTATCATGGCGCGGATACCATTCTTTCATCTTGTCGATATGGTTCACGCGCGACCGTTCTCGGAAGGCTTGCGCACTCAGTTGAGCGGCGTAAATTTGGAACTGTAAGAGCATGTCATCCGGGACCGTCAACGTCGAGAAGACAAAGGCATCACCGCCCGCTTGCGCCGAAAACGAATTTGACGCGACGAGACGCCCTGCGAGCAGTCGTCGCAACTCGTTTGGTTCGTGGGCTTCAAGGCCACTTTCCGAGATCACAGACAGAGCCATACGACGCAGGCCTTCATTGCGCTCGGGCGTGGACAACATCCCATCGCCAAACGCTACTTTGATCAAAACGCGGTCATCTTGGAAATCCGTCTGTTTAACGGTCAGGCGGACATTGTTTTCAAACTCAATCAAGCGAGCTTCGACATCCTCAGCAGCACTGTCCGAGACGATCGTCCCCGGCGCTCCAAAATACTCATAAGCAAATGGTTTATCCGCAACCACTTCAGGCGCGGAGACAGGTTGCGCGCGACTGTCTGAGAGCGCCGCTTGGATTTGGGTTTCAATGTCATCAGGCGCGTCCGAAGTTTGCATAAGGACAGACAGGTCATCCATATCGCCCCATTCGTGACGCAACTGCGTGTTTACAGCTTCGAGGGTCAAGGTGTCACGCATCGCCATGAAGCGAGTCAAATTTTGTGATGGATGAGTGAAAACCCGGTCCGTCTCAAATGTCGACATTAAGGACGCCGTCAAACCGCCGCGTCTCGCCGTTGTTGGGCGTGTGTCTGCCCCCTCTGCACTCGCTTCTATGGACGCTTCGAAACGGGCCATCTGCGTATCAAGCTCGGACTGGGTAAACCCATGCTCAAGCGCACGGCGCAATTCTGTCTCCAAACCGCGAAGCGCACGCTCCCAATTCTCAGGCTGCGTATAAGCAAAAAAGGTCGATCCCTCGGTCAAATCGAACGTAGAATGGCTCCCCATACTCGCATTGACAAAAGGCCGGTCGACTTGTTCTGCGAGCGCTTGCATCCGGTAGGACATTATCGCGAAGGCTAAGCGTCTGAGCGTTTCTTCGCGACGTCTCTCTGAGGTATCTTCTCGGTCCACATAAGGGCGGATCGACATTAAACGAACTTGGGTCGGCAACCCTTCTTCTTCATAAACGACAACTTGCCCCGGCTCTGTTGTTGCTGGCGTTGGCTTCAGCGTTTCGCCAGGCTCGCCGGCCCCCATCCAGTCGCCAAACGTATCTTTGATACGCGCTTCGATAGCTTTTGGGTCCGCGTCGCCGACAAATACGACGACTGTTTTCTCAGGATGGTAGTGAGCCTCATAATAAGCCCGAAAGTCATCGGACTGGATGGCGCGCAAGGTGTCTTCCGTGCCGATCGGAAGGCGCGACATAGCATCACTGCCGCGGCTGAGGAGTCCCATAGACGCCTCCCAAGCCCGATAGTTCGCTGAGTCTCGGGTTCTCTTTTCGGACAAAATAATCCCGAGCTCGCGATCAATGGCATCCTCATCCAGCGTTAAGTTTTCCGCCGTTTCACGCATCAACATGAAGGCAGCATCTAGGACGTCAGATTCTGTGTTTGGTAAGTTGAGTTTGTAAACAGTCCGGTCAATCCCTGTCGTCGCATTCGTGTCCGCACCAAAACTGAGCCCGAGGCGTTCCAACATTTGTATCATTTCTCCTTCAGGAACATTCTCGGACCCGTTGAACGCCATATGCTCAAGATAATGCGCCAGCCCTGCCGTGCCGGGGAGTTCGTTAAACGAGCCTGTGTCAAAACGAACCCGCAAAGCCGCCCGCCCGGGTGGGGTTTCATTATGAAGAATGGCGTAAACAACACCATTGTCCAACGTCCCGGTGAGAAGCGCTGGGTCGGGGGCCAGTGCAGGAAGGCCAACGACCATTGCTGGGTCCGCCAAGACAACGGCATCGACTTCCGTTGTGGCATCATCCGCCCTTCGGTCTGCGGGTGCGCAGGCCGTCAGTGTGACGGCGAGCGCAGCTGATACGAGCAGGCGCGAGTAAGAGGGAGGCAGGGACATAATCTTCACCTTGAATTAGTCATTATCATCAGTTTTGTGATGGCCAGGCGGCATTCGCCTCCGACCGAGTTACCAGTCGATGAGAATCTGCGCGCTCTCAGGATCATTCGTCCAGTTCAAGCCGAAGTTCGCTTCCAACGCTGCGGCAAGTGAGAGCGTTGATCCCAATTTAAAATTAGCGCTGGTTTCCAGCTCACCAATTGTGGGATCCATCAGCTTTATTGTTCGGGTCGTGTAGCGATTCATTTCCGCCACAATGTCGGATAATTTTGCATCGACGAAAATATGACGGCCCTGCCGCCAGCTTAGATCCGATTCGATGACATTGGCGGGAACCGTGGACATCGCACCATCGGCGGACACGAAACGCTCGCCCGGCTTTAACTCGACACTAGCTACGGGTTTCACGGCAGTCACCACGTCTGTCAGGGCAATCTCTTCAACGCGGACCTTGCCCTCTAAGAGCGTGACTTGCGTTGACGCACTATCCATACGGACTTCGAATAAAGTTCCCAACGCCGTGACTCGGCGATCGCCCGCGAAAACAACAAACGGACGGGACTCATCATGCGCGACGTCGAACATGGCCTGTCCGCGCAGTAAATAGATTGACCGCTGATTATCCGACAGCTCGACACGGATTTCGCTGTCCGTGTTCACTTCGAGGGTCGATCCATCAGCGAGCTGACGGGTCAATTGCTCTCCGATATTTGTCGTGAGCAATACCGTGTTCAGACCCTCATCCGCGGCGGCGCTATAGGTCGCTGAGTCAGATGTCGCCCCGAATGGAAACTGGCCCCATTGAGAAAAAGCGACCACCACGGTCGCCGCAATACCCATTGCAGCCACAGAGAGCCCACCGCGATGCCGAACCCAAAAAGGTTTGGGCAGACCCTGTCCAAGCGCCTCACGCCGGATCGCCCGGATCATCGGATCATCAGCAACAAGCTCGGCGCCGTCCACGACAGCGGCTAACTGATCAAACGCGTCCCGGTTCTCCTGATGATCGTCAAGCCAAAGGGCAAACGAGCGGCGCTGGGCAGGCGTGCACCGATCGCTGCCCAACATCGTCATCCAATAAGCGGCTTGATCATCAGCATTTTTGCGCGGATAATCCGGACGGTCGTCAAAAATATCGTTCACACTCATGACTTTTTCCTGACATCTTTTAGCTTACCTAAAGCTGTCATCATATATTTTTCAACTGAACTGCGAGAGAGGCCCATTAGTTCTGCAATTTCTGGATAGGTCAAACCTTCAAAACGATGCATTACAAACACGCGTCGCGGCTTATCGGGTAACGCCAAAATAGCCTCCCGGATCCGCGCCAGTTCCTGATGAGCGACCAACTGCCTGTGGGCCGAGGGCTGATCGCTCACCAGGTCCGAACTGTCGACGACCACATGGGCGTCGGCGGCTCGGGTTCTACGGCGACGCGCACGGTCACGAAGGAGGTTTGAGGCCACAGAAAACACATACCCTTGTGGATTCGCGAGCGATCCGACGCCGCCTTTGCCAACAATTCGCGTCATGGTTTCCTGCGTGTAGTCCTGTGCATCTGCCTCACTGAGGCCCTGACGCCGGAAGTAACGCTCCAACGGCTTTCGAAAATTAGCATCCAAAGCCCCCATGCCATTATCCGGCAGCGGACCGACGGGCGGCAAGGGCGACCCGCCGATCTTGCTATCAAGACGCGGAACGTCGGGCGGAGAATGTGGATCCTTTGGCATTGTTCAATAGACCCTTGCTAGAAGGTCATCCGCGCACCAACCGTGATACGACGACCACCATTGAACTGGAGGCTCTCTGGAAAGAAGAAGTCGGCACTTCCGTCAACGAACCGGGATGATATCGCGGAACGAATGTCCGCATCCGTAGAGCTCTTTAGCAAATCATCCCCTTCGACATAGAAGATCATACGCGGGCGATTACCCTTCGCATCAATCTGGTAGGACAGACGCGCGTCCAGCGTATCGAAAGAGGGGGTGATTCCATTGATGTTGAATTCATTGAAATCAACAGCGGATGCGGACTGATAAGTATAGATCACGCTACCAGAAAAACGACCATCTTCGTAACGGAGCGAGGCATTGCCCGCCCATTCAGACTGACCCGCAAGGGGGGCTGGAATTTCAAGTGTGATAGCGTCACCCGCATCGTTTCGAGCCGACTCAACCTCGGTAAACTTACTTTTCGTGTAAGTCACATTGCCAAGAACACTAATGTTCTCAACCCAGCTTGGTACACCATCGCCTAAGAAATCAATTTGTCGAATAAGTTCAGCCTCGACACCGTAAATTTCTCCACCCTCACCATTTCTCGGACGCGCGAGAAAATATTCTGTCGTGTCCGGGAAATCCAATAATGCGGGATCAACTTGCGCCAGCGGCGCGAGGAGATCAAGCACACGCTCCCTGAGGCTCACGTCGGTCGGCTCAATCGGCTGATCGAATTGTGTGAAGTTATTATCAAGGTCTTTGTAGAAGACTCCCAATCGAATAAGGCCCGGATTGTCCTTAAAGTAATAGGACACATCAAGATCGAAATTGTCTGTCACCGTTGGGTCAAGATCCGGATTAGGCTCTGTTACCCGAACCAGCTCACGACCCGTGCGTAAATCCAAGAAAATGCTAGTTGGTCGCGCCAAGAGCGAAATTGTTGGATGAACGGTTGACCGGAAATAGGCGCCTCGCACAACAACCTCCTCATTAGGACGGTAGTTTGCAATGACACTCGGTGTTAGCGTTTCTTGAACTGTCTCCGTATCAAGGAAATCAATAAGCCCAACTCCGGAAAAGACATCCCGTGAGATAAAGCTGACGCCCGTTCCAGGCCTGATAACGGACGGAGCCGAGATAATGCGACTGGATCGCTCTTCTCTCTGGTAGCGAACCCCGCCGATGACTTCGAGCTTGTTAACGTCGAGCTTACCTTCAACATAACCTGCAATGATTTCTTCTCCAATCCGAGCGGGTGTCGTTGCAGCCGTACTGTCTTGAGCCGTTTGCCCTCTGCGGTCGTTCAAGCGGAAACGCGCTTCATTTTCTGGGGTGTTGGGATCATCTTCGACAAACCCAAAGAGTTGTTCAATGATAGGCCGCCCTGACCCCCCGACGAGACTTGGGACAGAACGGTTATCCAGCCCAATATTTGACAGGCTGGCGAGCGTGAACGCCGAAGGATCAAGGTCCGAAAGAAACGTTTCCCGGCCAGAAATTCGGATAAAGCTGAACGAGTTATTGAGGTTGGTGGTTGATAATATATCATCTGAGTTTTGGCGCGTACGATCTTCATATTTTCCGCCGACCTCAATATAATCCAAGACATTACTGTTGAAATAACGACGCACATCCATTTCCAAGACGAAATTTTCCGTCTTATCAACTGCATCAGCCTGAGTGGCCGTGAGGACGTGATAAGATAACGGATCATCAGCATAAGCCTGACCGGCGGGCGTCAGCGACAGTGTCGGAATTCCATTTCCTGCAAAATCCAGAACGCTATTAACAACACGATCCACAGACAATGAGTCAGGATTGATAACAAGTCTGCTTGGGTCGATGATATTCACTAAATCACCGTCCGGGAACGTTGAGAAAGTAATTGCAGACCGTTCACGTTCAAGTTCGGTTTCTGAAAATCCGACCTTATAGTCGAACTCCCAATTATCGATGTCGGTTTCACCGCGGAAACTGATTGAGCGCGTCGTCAGATTTTCAACATTATCATCAAGACCAAGAGTCGGCTGGAAAGCCGCCAAATATCGACGGCGGCGAACTTCGCCGCCCAATTCTGGAATGGGAGCGTTTGTAAAACGCCGCGAAAATGACTGCGTCGAACGGGTCTGCGACGTCACAACGTCACTTTTAATTTGCTGCAAGTCGAGTCGCAGACGTGTGTGATCGGACCAATCATAGGCCGCATTAATTGAAGCAGTTAAGTTTTCACTCTCGCGCGCCCGAGTAAAGTAATTTGCCCCGTAATAAAGCGGCGTACTGAATTCCGGATCGAATGGAAAATCAAAGCTCTCTGGCGTGCGGAAAAGTGACGTGGCGCCTGCAGGCAGAACTGCGTCAAAATCTTGAAGGATGTTTGCATTGAAGTTGTTGCGGCTGGAGTCGCGATATTGAACGGTCGCTGACACCCCAAAATCGTCACTGAGCTGATAGGCTCCTGTGGCAGAGAGTTCTATCTCGTCACCAAACCCGCTCGCCAGAGGGCTCTGCCATTCCGCACCGAGATTGAGGTATTTTTCTCCGTAATCAAGCCCGGATCGTGTCTCGATTTCAACCAATCCGCCTGACCCCGATGATTCCATACTCGGCAGAAGCGATTTTTGGATCGTAACCTGTTTAATATTGTCGGTTAAGAAACCTGATAAATCAATACCGCGGTCAATCCCCGTTCCCTGCAGGTCGATGCCGTTGAGTTGAATATTAATCGCTTGGTCATTGAACCCGCGCACGGAAATCCGGTCACCTTCGCCCGTTTCATTGTTACGCGAAAACGTAACTCCAGAGACGCGACGGAGTGCTTCTGCAATGTTTTCAGCGGGGAAATCACCCATGAGATCGGAGGACACGACGGTGGAATTATTCGTCGCCGCCCGCTGCTGGTTCAACGCCTGCTGCAAGGCTGACCGATTGGCGTAAACGACAATTTGATCATCGACGCGGTTACTCAGGGAAAAATTTGCCTCAATGTCTTCCCCCGGAGCCAAAGTAACGCGCTGGCTCTTAAAATTGGCACCGATATAGTTGACCGATAAGGAATAACTCCCGGCAGGTGCCGCAGAAATACGGTAGAAGCCGCGCGTATCCGTTGATGATGTCCGACCCGTGCCCTCAATGAGCACAATTGCGCCCGCCAGCGGTTGACCCGAGAAAGCATCCAGCACTTGACCGGTAATGACCCCTGTCGGAGCGTCCAGATCAAAGACCGGTTCCAACTCCGACTCCGCCGTCGCCATCGCCATCGGCTGCGCTTGGGCCTCCCGCGTATCGGAAATAGACGGATCAATCGCCCGCTTAATCTCAGGCGCTGTGCGGATTGCTTCGTCCACGCGATCCCGAACCGTGGGCAGCTTGGGTTCTTCGAGTAGAGCGACAATAAAAACGCCCGGACGTGGCTCTTCGTACCGGAGGCCTGTATCCTCAAGAAGCTTATCGAGATCATTGCCTGCATCACCCGAATAGGCGATTTGTTCTACAATCCGTGTCTCACCAACTTCCGCGGAGAAAAGCACTTCAACATTGGCCTCACTAGCAAAGCGGTTTAACGCGTCTGACAGCTTCATCTCGGCGGCTTGCGCCATCGCCGGCACGGCTAAGAGTCCAACGATCGCCGTCCCCAGCATGAGTTTTCGAGCGTTCGCAGTCTTTCTGCCTTCAACGGTGGGCTGGCTGCAGCCAGTCAAGATCGCCGTGGTTGTGTGGTCCATAGTCTGAGCTTCCCTAGTTCTCTCTACCCCATTCAACGCAACCCACCCCCATCACCTCAATAAATAAGCTGAAAAACCTTCCTTCCCCAGCCGTCACGCCGTTTTGAACCCCAAAACAGAACATATAAGCACCGCGAGCGCCGATAGTGAGCCGTTCAGGAGATCGTCGCTTGAAATACTGTCTTATATATGCGTCATACCTGTGATGATAAAACCACAAGTCTTCTTTGACGAAATGCTGGGAACTGACGGGAACATCCGTCCCGCCTATAAAGATTATGACGCCGTCGTCGCGGGCGTCGACAAAGCCGAACTCCTCAAGAAATCGTCCGAAGCAGAGCGCTTTTTCCGACAAAAGGGAATTACGTTTAACGTCTACGGCGAGACTGACGCAGATGAGCGTCTGATCCCGTTCGATATTGTGCCCCGGATCATCAGTGCGCGCGAATGGAAGAAAATCCAACGCGGAATTGAGCAACGCGTCAAAGCCCTGAATGCTTTTCTTCATGATATTTATCACCGCCGCGAAATCATCCGCGCGGGCCATGTGCCTGCCAGTCTGGTTGATCATAACGCCGCGTTCCTGCCGCAAATGATCGGCATCGATCCGCCTGGCGGCATTTACACCCATATTGTCGGCACCGATCTGGTCCGCACCGGACCCGATGAGTTTTACGTGCTAGAGGATAATGCGCGCACACCATCGGGCGTCTCCTACATGCTAGAAAATCGCGAGACGATGTTGCGGATGTTCCCGGAGCTGTTCTCCCGCGTCGGTGTCGAGAATGTCAGCGACTATCCGATGATGCTGCGCCAATCGCTCGCGGCCTCTGCACCCCCGGCCTGCAGTGGGAAACCCACGATCGCGATTCTGACCCCCGGTGTGCATAATTCAGCCTATTACGAACATGCATTCTTGGCGGATCAAATGGGCGTGGAACTGGTTGAAGGCGGTGATCTTCGCATTGTGAATGGCCGCGTCGCCATGCGCACGACCTGCGGCTTTCAACCGATTGATGTGCTCTACCGCCGCGTCGATGACGACTATCTCGATCCCCTGACCTTTAATCCCAACTCAATGCTCGGTGTGCCGGGTATTTTCGATATTTACCGCACCGGGGGTATCACCATCGCCAATGCGCCTGGAACCGGTATTGCAGATGACAAGGCGCTTTACTCTTACATGCCCGATATCATTAAATTCTATACCGGCCAGGAACCGATTCTCAAAAATGTCCAAACGTGGCGCTGCGCAGATAGGGAGTCGCTCGCTTATGTGCTTGATAATCTGGCCGAACTCGTCGTCAAAGAAGTTCACGGGTCGGGCGGTTACGGCATGCTTGTCGGCCCGGCTGCCAGCAAGGCCGAAATCGAGGCCTTCCGCGCGAAGCTGACCGCCAATCCCAGCAACTATATCGCCCAACCGACATTGGCCCTGTCAACAGTTCCGGTCTTGACCGAAGCTGGGCTCGCACCGCGCCACGTCGATCTCCGGCCCTTCGTGCTAGTGTCATCGAATTCAATTAGCGTCGTTCCCGGCGGGTTGACCCGCGTGGCCATGACCGAAGGCTCATTAGTGGTCAATTCAAGCCAAGGCGGCGGAACCAAAGATACATGGGTGTTGACCGATGAGTAGCCCGTCGCAGACGCAATCTGGCCAAAACCAGAGTCAGAGCCAACAGGTGACGTCCCACACACCGTCTGATCAAACCATGTTAGGCCGGACCGCATCCGGTCTCTTCTGGATGATGCGCTATCTGGAACGGATGGAGAATACGGCGCGCCTCGTCGATGCTGGGTTTCGGATGTCGCTCACCCGGTCTCGCACCCAACGTAGCGAATGGGAATCCGTTCTTACCACAGCAAGCGTCAAAGACACCTATTTAGAGACGCATGACGACTACAGCACCGATAGCGTTGTCGAATTCCTTGTCACAGATCGTAACAACCCCGGCAGTATTCGCAGCTCGCTCGCGGGCGGGCGACAAAATGCGCGCATGACCCGCACAGCGCTCACGATCGATACATGGGAGGCCGTCAATGGCGCGTGGTTACAACTCAACAGCGCGCTGGATCGCTATAAAGGCAAACAAGAATTGCCTGAGCTCCTATTTCAGATTCGCCAACAGGTCGCCTTGGTCCGGGGCACGATAAACGGCACAATGCTGCGCAACGACATTTTCCGTTTTATGGAATTAGGCGCGATGATCGAACGGGCCGATAATACGGCGCGCATCTTGGATACAAAATACTATGTGCTGCTGCCGTCCAGCGCTTCAGTCGGATCACCGCTAGATCATGTGCAATGGGAGATGATCCTGCGTTCTGCCTCCGCCGAGCGGTCTTTCCATTGGCTACATGGCGGCGATATTTCGGCAGCGGCTATTGTGAACTTTCTCGTTCACGATATCCGCCTGCCCCGGTCCATTGCCTTTTGTTACAAAACAATTCGGACCACATTGGCCGACATGAAAGCGGATTCCGAGGCGTCTAACGCCGCACTCGATATGGCGAGGCGACATAGTGACCATATTAACGAGTCGAGCAGCGAAACGATCATTGGCTTCGGCTTGCACGAATTCCTCATCGACCTAATCGCGCGCAATTCTGAATTGTCCGCTCAGATCGAAAAATCCTACAGGTTCCATCCTTAATGCGGCTCAAGATCGAACACCGGACAGAATATGTCTATTCCCAGCCGTCCAGCTATGCCTTGCTACAATTACGTATGCGGCCGCGATCAGACGCAACGCAAACTGTGGAATCGTGGACGCTCAATCTCGAGGGCGCACGTCATCACGCGCGGTTCATTGATCATCTCGGCACAGATATTGATTTAATCGAGCCCCTCCCTGGATCAAATCGCGTCGCGATTACGCTTGTGGGCGAAGTTGAAACTCGAACGCCGGATCGGATCGTCGCACCGGGTAAGAGCCTCCTAGACCCCAGTTTTTTTCTGCGCGACACAGGCCTAACGAAACCCACAGACACGATTACCGCATTAGGGAAGTGGACAGGAGAGACGGACGTCGTCGAAGTCGGTGATCTGCATAGATTGAGCCAGACAATTTTGGACGCGATGCCCTATACCACCGGGACAACGGATGTCTCCACCAGCGCAGCCGACGCGTTTGAGCGCAAGACAGGAGTCTGCCAAGATCACACGCATGTGTTCCTAAGCGCCGCCCGCGCCATGGGCGTGCCAGCCCGCTACGTTAGTGGCTACCTTATGATGGACGATCGGGTCGAACAGGACGCCAGCCACGCGTGGGCAGAAGCCTATGTCGCGGGGCTCGGCTGGATCGGCTTTGATATTTCCAACGGAATTAGTCCGGATGAGCGCTATGTTAAAATAGCCCATGGGCTCGACTATAAAGATTGCACCCCGACACACGGAATTGTAATTGGCGTCGCAACGACAGCCGACCTCATCGTGTCCATTCAAGTCCAGCAATAGCACCATCGATTTTAATTCTGGCGCTTTGTGTTTAGGTAAAATTACATGACCTATTGCGTTGCTCTCAAACTTGATAACAGCCTCATTTTCATGTCCGACAGCCGGACCAATGCCGGCATCGACAATATCTCCGTCGTCAAGAAAATGTTCACTTGGTCAGAGCCTGGGGACCGCGTGATTACCCTGATGACCGCGGGCAACCTCGCTACCACACAAGCTGTCGTCAGCCTTTTGGATGAGCGGTCCAAGGCCCCCAAAGATCGCGACCCCAATTTGATGCATGTGCCAACCTTGTTTCAAGCGGCGCGCCTTGTGGGTGATACGTTGAAAGAAGTCGTCTCAACGGCGGCGGCGGGGGGACCCACATCAAATTCCCCTTTTAGCGCGACATTAATTATGGGCGGACAGATTGCTGGCATGGCCCCACGCCTGTTCCTGATTTATCCGGAAGGAAACTTCGTCGAAGCCACCGACGATACGCCGTTCTTTCAAACTGGTGAGACCAAATATGGCCGCCCGATTATTTTGCGCGCCTTCGAGCCCTCAATGAGCGACGCTGAGGCCGTCAGGCTGCTCTGTGTCTCGTTTGATTCTACGCTTAAAGCGAACCTATCCGTCGGCATGCCGCTCGACGCGCATATTTATGAGGCTGATAGCCTATGTGAAGGCCGCACGTTCCGCATCGAAGAGACGGATCCCGCCTATTCGCAAATTTCGGCTCAATGGGGCGACTCGCTCAAAACAGCCCTGATCAGCTTACCGGAATATCCCGTTCCCACATCCTAAGGTGCCCGAAAATTTGCGAGACTATGGGTGACATAGGCGCATTTTCAGCCCATTCCAATCAGGCCTTTGCTCCTTGAAAGTTCGTGTCCACCCTTATGCTTCGTCTTTTCTTTCATAGCCCCATCAGGTTCGGCCTGATCGGTCTGATGTGGGGGGCGAAGATTTTAAGTGCCTGTTCAGCGCAGCCTATTGCCCCGATGACGGGCACAGACATTGGCAGCACCTCGCTCTGCGCAGATAGCTATCTCATCGCTCTTGCTCCAGACCGTATCGGCGCGCTCTCGTGGCAAGCCGGAAGCGAACTTTCAACGGCGGATGCCGCGATGGCCCAATGGCCCCGTCTTTGGGCCAGTCGCGAAACGCTGGCCGGGACCAACTTACCTCTCGTGACCGGACCCGGAACCCCAAGCTTTGGTCGTCGGGATACGCTGGACCTCACATGGGGTGAAGATTTTGAAACGGTGCGCGTAAATGCGGTCGCCCTATCCGAACAGTTCAACGTCGACATTTCGGCGTTCGAGAGAGAACTGGCGAGCCTGTCAGCCCTTCCGCGCCCTCAAAGCCCTCCACGGATTCTTTACCTCTCTCGATCAGGCGGCAGCGCCGGACCCGGAACATTTGTCGATGCCGTGATCACCGCCGCGGGCGGCATTAATGCCAATAGGACACCCGGTTGGCATACCCCGGCAATTGAGCATACTTTGCAATTTGATCCGGACTTGATCGTCACAAGCTTTTTTGGCTCTCATTATGCTGGGGTGAGTGACCGCGCGGTGCGCCATTCGGCCTTGCGTCGGTATCTGGCGGAACGGCCACGGGTTGATATACCCGGCAAGCTTTGGCCCTGCGCCGGACCGGGATTAATTGACGCAACACGACAGCTCAACGCGGCAGTGACCGCATTATGATCCGCCCTTTGCTCATCGGTCTGGCTTTTATCGGCCTCACCGCATCACTCTTAGTCGGTCCCGCGCCGATTGATCTTGTCGGGGCAATCCATGGTCTTTTGGGACAGGCCGACGCCGCGACCAATGCAATTATGCGCGAAGTGCGCCTGCCCCGCGCCATCGGGGCGCTCACCGTGGGCGCAGGATTGGGCGCAGCGGGCGCCGCCTTGCAAGGTTTTACCCGCAATGACCTCGCCGCGCCGGGCTTGCTGGGCTTTTCCGCCTGCGCCGCTTTGGGCGCCGTCGCCGCGCTCTATTTTGGGGGTGCCGCACTGTTGATGCCCGCCGCTATCGGCGGGGCGCTGATGGGCGCGACGATCATCGCCATGATGGCCCGACGCCAAGTTGGCGCAAGCGGGCTGATCTTAGCCGGGATCGGGATCGGTGCACTTGCAACGGCGATCACTGGCTTACTCATGAACCTCGCGCCCAACCCGTGGGCGTTGTCAGAATTGACCTATTGGTTGATGGGGTCTCTGGAAAATGTCGATGCGGGGGGGCTCACTATCGCCGTTCCGCTGACGGTCATCGGGCTTATAGCCTTATGGCGTTCGGGGCCATCCCTCCGCGCTTTATCTCTCGGCGAGGACACAGCGACCAGTCTCGGCGTGTCGCTCCCGCAGGTGCAGACCTTAATCGTGATCGGCACAGCCCTTTGCATCGGATCGGGCGTCGCATTGGCGGGGGCCATAGGCTTTGTCGGTCTATTCGTGCCGCATATCATGCGCCGAATATCCGGACCTGACCCTGCCGCATTGATCGGGCAGTCTGCTTTAGCCGGGGGCGTGTTCCTCTTAGCGACGGACACAATCGCGCGGATCACAGCGGGTCCGGGAACACCGCTCTATCTCGGCATTGTCACCTCGCTCATTGGTGTGCCGTTCTTTCTCTATCTCGCCTTGCGCAGGAGCGCATCATGAGCGGCCTATCGGTCCGCCGCGTGCAGCTGCGCTACCCCCCCGGCGACGGCGGCATTGAGACGGGACCGTTAAGGTTCGAAGCTGGACAGCTCATTGCGTTGCTCGGTCCAAATGGGGCCGGGAAGTCAACCCTGATCAAGGCGCTCGTCGGAGCGGTGGGCGCAGAGGTGGACCGATTGAGCCTTGATGGCCAAGCGCTTGATGAGCCGCGCTTGCGCGCCCGCACTTTAGCCTACCTCTCGCAAACCCGAACTGGGCCCGCCCTTGCCACGGTGCGCGATACCGTGGCCTTGGGTCGCTTTCCCTTTGGAGGGCAAGACCCTGAGCACCGCGTGAACGCCGTGATCGAAACGTTGGGGTTAAGCCCCTTTGCGGACCGCCCCTTCGGAACATTGTCCGGCGGCGAACAAGCGCGAGTCTTACTCGGACGCGCATTAGCCGTCGATGCCCCCGTTCTCCTCGCCGATGAACCAACGGCCTCTCTCGATCCGTATTACGCCTTGCGCATTATGGACACATTGCGCGCAGAAGCCCAACGCGGGCGCACCGTCATTGTGTCTTTACATGATCTGTCACTCGCAGAACGTTATTGCGATCAGGCGCTGATACTGGCGGGCGGGCGCGTTGTCGCACAAGGCGCCGTCCACGCGACATTGGGAGATGACGTCTTGCGCGATGTTTTCCGGGTCTCACGATCCCCCGATGGGTTCCGCCCACTTGCCTAACCCCTTCGTGATGAAAAGGTCCCTAGTCGCGGGCGTTTAGCCTGCTAGGAGCGCCCGATGAACGCGCTTATTGATCCTGCTAAATTCCTCGACCCTCAAATCACGGCGAAGGGCGAGCCCCGGGCGTCTGTCGTGTTTCAAGGCTACAAGACATTGTGGTTTAACACCGGGTCGCTCTGCAATATTGAGTGCGCCAATTGCTATATTTTGAGCAGCCCCACCGCCGACCATTTCATCTATCTGACACCTGACGATATGGCCCCGTTTCTGGACGAACTCCCTGCGCCGATCGAGATTGGCTTTACGGGCGGTGAACCCTTTCTCAACCCCGATGCCATCCGCCTGTGCGAAATGGCGCTGGAGCGCGGGCATGAGCTCCTTATCCTAACCAATGCGATGCGGCCAATGATGCGCCCCCGCGTGCAAGCGGGCCTGCTCGATCTCAACTCATGCTTCCCCAGCAAGATGACACTTCGGGTCAGCCTTGATCATTTCTCTGCGTCCGGACACGATGCGGAACGCGGCGCGGGCGCATTCGCCAAAGCCCTTCCTGGGCTGGATTGGCTCGCAGAACACGGCTTTGGCATGAATATCGCCGGCCGCGCCATGTTCTCTGACTCAGACACGCAAGCCCGCGACGGCTACCGCGCCCTAATCCAAGACCACGGCTGGCCGATTGATGCCGATGATCCGGCCGCTTTAATGTTATTCCCAGAAATGGACGACCAAGTCGACGTACCCGAAATCACCACCGCTTGCTGGGACATTCTATCAGTCCATCCAAACAGCATGATGTGCGCAACGTCGCGCATGGTTGTGCGGCGCAAAGGCGAGCCTCAAGCGCGCGTGTTGGCGTGCACCTTATTATGGGACGACGTCCAATTTGATATGGGCGCAACCTTGGATGAGGCCTCTCAAACAGTCGCGCTCAACCATCCACATTGTGCCAAATTCTGCGTTCTCGGCGGAGCCAGCTGCTCCGCGTGAGCTATTTGACCATGAAGGGGCTTTCCCCGTTCACCTTTAATAGAAACGCCTCGATGCCTTCCAACATTGCCTGACGATTGGCTTGATTGGACATGTAATGATCTTCGTCCTCGAAGCTCATATAGGTGCCGTCCACGCCTGCGGCTTCCAAGCGGCGTTTCATTTTTTCATATTGGCCAAAGTGAACAGCGCTATCGGCTTCCCCGTGGACCAGAAAGACGGGAATACGAATCTTTTGGGCCTGTTGAACCGGGTTATTCGCCCGCATCAACGCCCGATCTTTCATCAACGACCCGAAGGTCCGCTCAGCGCGCGCCGCACCTTTTAGATAACTTTCAGCGTCAGAGATCGCTTCAGGAATATCAGACAGCGCCGCAATGGCGATCGCACACTGATAAAGGTCCGGCGTTTTGGCTACCCCCATCAGGGCGGCATAACCGCCATAGGACCACCCCGCGATGCAACTCTTGCTGGGGTCCGTATAGCCTTTCTCGAGCAACCACCGCATACCGTCTTCGACATCCTCTTGCATAACCACCCAACTACTTCGACCGGCCTCGGAAAAACTTTTCCCGTAACCCGAAGACCCCCGAAAATTCATTTGCAGAACGAGATAGCCGCGGGTCGCAAAAATTGCGCCAAATAATCAAATCGTTTTGCATCGCGTCCGTAGGGCCCGCCATGCGGTAAAATGATCGTTGGTAAGTTTTTCAGCTCTGCCGCATCGGTAATGCTCGGCGGCAATGTCATGAAAGCCGGAATTTTCTGTCCGTCACGGGCCTTATAACTCAGAGCAATCATGATGCCCATATCATCCGTGTCGAGACCTTTCATATTATCTAAGAGCCATTTAGCCTCTCCATCGCGCTTATATAAATAGAGCCCGCCGGGTTCGCTGGGGCCACTGACCTTCAATAAAAGTGTTTTAAAATCGGCGGATTGATCAACGAACGCGACTTGATAGCCATCGAAATAGTCCAGTGCTTCTTCAAACGTACTATTATAGTCACCGAAGAGAACACGCTCGCTCGCTTCGCCTGTGAAGCTCGCCCCGACAATTTTGTTGCCGTCGGCCGATAAGAGCACGTTTTTGACGTCAAACTCATCATTCTGATAGATCGCCTCTCCCCACTCTTTTTTGACCAGATCATAACGGTGTAACCCGCGTGTATCTCGTCCGCGATAGGCCGAGATGACAAGGCTTCGACCGTCGTCAATAACTGCGACGACTGACATCTCCTCAGGATCCAACCCCGGGTAATCATCCGCTGTTTCCCAGTCCCCCGTTGTCGGGTCTAGAATGCGCATGAAGGCTTTTTTGCCTTCACTGCGCGAGCCAATGCCGACGCGTGGTTCGCCTTTTGAATCTGTAATCCAATCATTGACGCCGACAAATCGGCGCTTGACGATCTCACTCCGACCCGTTGCAACATTGACTTTACGGACATCCGGTAGCGCTTGTTCGTCGCGTTCGCTGGCAAATTGCATGATGATATGATTTGGGTCGTCCTCCAACCAATCGAGAACCTGATTGTTGAACTGACGTATAGTTTTCTTTGGTGGCTTCACGACAACATTGGCTGCAAGTGTGTTTGAATCGATCAGGTGCAGAAACCCAGTAGGAATCGGGATGTCTCGATACATTTGTATCTGACGAACGGAAACGATCACACGATGATCATCAATCCATTTTACGTAATCAGGCTTTACCTGATCCCCCAGCCCAACCACGCGCAGCTCACCCGGCTTGGATCGTGACCCTGTCAAATCAATCAAATTAATGAAGTAGGTTCCCTGATGATTCTGTAGGATCGCAATTTGTTCGCCGTCCGGTGAAATCGCGGCGTCATGTGCTAGCGGTAATTGTCCGAACAAGGCCGCGTCGGGAGCGGCCATAAGGCTGGGCGCGCTGAGGCCGATCATCAGCCCAGAGACCAAGCTAAAAACTGTCGCAAACATACAAGAAGACTTAAATCGCATTGCTTGACTATCCTGTTTGAGTAAGTTGTCTTTGAGCTCTAATCGACCATGAAGGGGCTTTCCCCGTTCACCTTTAATAGAAACGCCTCCATGCCTTCCAACATTGCCTGACGATTGGCTTGATTGGACATGTAATGATCTTCGTCCTCGAAGCTCATATAGGTGCCATCCGCACCCGCTTTTTTAAGGCGACGTCTCATGCTCTCAAATTGATCATACTCGACAGCGGCATCAAGTTCGCCGTGGGCTAGGAAAACGGGCACTTGGATTTTATCGGCATGATCGACCGGGTTATTCGCCTGCATTAAACTTCGATCGTCCATCAATGTGCCGAATGTGCGCTTCGCATGCGCCTTACCATTAACGTATTTTTCGGCATCTCTGATGGCTTCAGGAATATCCGATAGAGCCGCAATTGCGATGGAGCATTGATATAAGTCCGGCGTTTTGGCTGCCCCCATCAACGCGGCATAACCGCCATAGGACCACCCCGCGATGCACGTCTTATCCGGATCGGCGTAACCTTTTTCGAGCAGCCAGCGCATGCCGTCCTCAACATCCTCTTGCATTACGACCCAACTATCACGTCCCGCATCGGCAAAGCTCTTTCCATAGCCCGCTGAGCCGCGAAAATTCATTTGCAGAACCAAATAGCCGCGCGAGGCAAAAAATTGTGCCAACCAGTCAAAGCGTTTCGCATCCCGGGAATAAGGCCCCCCATGCGGCAGCACGATTGAAGGGACGTTTTTGAGCTCAGACGTATCGCGAATGCTGGGCGGAAGCGTCACGAAAGCCGGAATTTTCTCTCCGTCACGCGCCGTGTAGCGCAGAGCAATGACTTCGCCCATATCACTCGCAGTTAAGCCGTCAAAATTGTCAAGAATCGGGGTGAGTTGTCCGCCTCGTTCAAACAAATATAGTCCACCGGGCTCACTCGGGGCCGTGATATGAATAAGGATTTCGTTTGAATTCGAAGACTGATCTACAAAACGCGTTTCGTAGCCTTCAAATGTCGCAAGCGCTTCTTCATACGTGCCATCAAATTCATCGAACAGCACACGTTCCGTTGTTTCACCCGTGAATTGCGCTCCGAGAACCCTATTCCCATCTTTAGAAAGAATGACGCCACGAACATCATATTCGTCATTTTGGTATAGCGTTTCCGCCCAAGCCTTCCCGATAAGATCATAGCGGTGAAGACCCCGGGTATCCCGACCTCGATATGCGGACATAATCAGACTGCGCCCGTTATCCGTGACGGCGACAACTGACATCGTTTCAGGATCGATGCCGGGGTAATGATCGGCGGTCTCCCACTCGCCCGTTTCCGGATCCTGAATTTGGATGAAGGCGTCCTTACCCTTACGCTCGTATCCAACCCCGACGCGGGGAATACCGCTCGCATCCGTGACCCAGCTATTAACGCCCAAAGCCGAATGTTTGAGCGTTTTGCTCTTACCGGAATTAACGTTGACCTTCTGAACATTCGGGAAAGTCTGATCTGCGCCGTCATCAGCAAATTGCATAATAATATGATCAGGGTCGTCTTCTAGCCAATCGAGGACCTCATTATTAAATTGTCGCAGACTCCGTTTACCCGGTTTGACCACGATATTCGCTTTAAGGGTGTTGGTGTCCACAAGGTATAGATATCCGGTGCTTATGACCGTTTCCTTGGACATATCCGAAAGATATCCGGTGCTGAAGCCCGCATCCTCATACACCCGCGTTTGGTGAACAGAGACAATGACCCTGTGATCATCAATCCACTTGATGTAATCCGGCTCCACCCCCTCCTCCAGCCGAACAAACCGGGGGCCATCCTTGGACGTAGACTCGCCTAGGTCGACAATATTGACCAAATAGGACCCTCGGAAATTTTGCAGGATCGCAATCTGGTTTCCATCAGGAGAAATGGCCGCATCATGCGCTTGGGGTAATTGTCCGAACAAAGCAGCGTCTGGAGCCGCCTGTGCCACATTCGCAAAGCTCACTGATAAGATGAGTGCAGAAGAAAGAGCGGCCAAGCCCCGTTTTAAGCGTCGCATATGAGAGCCCCATTCCGTACAAACACACGCTTGCGTAGCAATGGATTTGCCCGCGTGCAACCTAATCGACCGTCATCACAACTGCGTCGACGGACCTGTATTGATGCGAGATATCGTTAGGCCGAAAAATGTTTGGATAGGCGCAAGCCTTGCGCTTGGTAAGAACTGCCTGTGTCGCCGTAGAGCGTGTGTGGCGGTTCGGTTAGAGCTTCGAAAACGAGGTGAGCCACAGGTTGGCCGTGCGACAGCAAGAACGGCACATCACGCCCACGCACTTCGAGCACGGCCCGACTCCCGGCGCCCCCGGCTTCGGCAATTCCGAAACCTGGATCAAAGAAGCCCGCGTAATGGGCGCGAAATTCACCGATTTCCGTGTCGATTGGCGCCATTTCAGCGGCTTCCCCAACCGGAATTTCGACGGCTTCACGACTCGCTAAAATATAAAACTCTTCAGGCTCTAGGATGAGCCCGCCATTCGTCAGCCGAATTGGCTCCCAATAATCTAGCGCCATATGCGCCCCGACCCCACGCAAATCGACCAAGCCGGAATGACGTCGCGCGCGATAACCGACGACTTGGCTCTCTGGGGACAGATCAACGGACACGGTCTGTTTTCGCAGCGGTTTTGCTTCGCCTCGCCGAAAACGAATTTGCGACAAGCGGTCACCTGTACGCGCCAAAATTGGGAAGGTGCGCGGCGCAACTTCCAACCAGAGCGGGCCTGAATAGCCGTCCGGTAGCGCGTCAAAACGGTCTGAGCTTTCGCCGACGGCACGCGCGAAAACATCGAGCCGCCCGGTTGAACTTTTGGGATTTGCCAGCGCCGAAAGCCCTGCGGGTAAATCCAGGCTTTCGCGCAACTCAATCAGATAGATGCAGCCTGTTTCTAGGACCGCACCGGCATCAAGATCAATTTCGTGCAAGCAGAGCGCGTCAATCCCGTCGGCGACTCTATTCCCCGCGCCCGGAAGGAAGGACGCCCGCATGCGAAAGGCACGACGGCCCAAGGTGAGATCGAGTGACGCAGGCTGCAAGGTTTGCGGCAAGGCCGTGTCACTCACGTCTTTTGCGACGCGCACAGCCCCGGCCTTAATCAAGGCCGCGATCTGCTGAGAAGGCAGGATCATAGGGCTAGACTAGGCGCGCAACTCAGAGCGCTCAAGCCGCGAAATCACTGAAAAGGTGGACGAAATCGTTTGGTGAGGCGCTTGGTTGTGACGCTCGACCGAAATAGCCCGCATTCCCTTACCGCGCGATCACTGCGAAAATATCGGGTCGAGCGGGGTAAAACAGTTGCAAGGCGGCACCCTACGTGAAAACTTTATCAAGCTTGGTCGCTGTGAAGTGGGACGGTTATGACTAAGTGTGGAAGAGGGGTCATTATGGATAAGTCAGAAAATCACGGCGAGTCTGATAGTCAGGACGGCACAGCCGTTCCGCCCGCTATGCCCCCCATGTTTGAACAACGCACAGGCGACGTCGTCGTCCGCGTCGAACCCGAATACCTCGCCGAACAAAGCAGTCCTTCGGACAGTCGTTTCATCTGGGCCTATACGGTCGAAATTGACAATCAATCGGCGG
Source organism: Litorimonas sp. (assembly GCA_051251645.1). Lineage (GTDB taxonomy): Bacteria > Pseudomonadota > Alphaproteobacteria > Caulobacterales > Maricaulaceae > Litorimonas. The sequence goes on from JBPOEY010000002.1 coordinate 447,535, forward strand.
ATGATCTCCGCGTCACCGGACGGTACTGGCATATCGCAGATAGTCGCGGTCAAGTTCAAGAAGTCCGTGGCCAAGGCGTTGTCGGCGAAAAACCTGTCGTCAAAGCGGGTGAACAGTTCCGCTACACCTCGGGTGCCCCGCTCTCCGCCCCATCCGGGATGATGAGCGGTACCTACCGCGTCGAGCCAGAAACGGGCGATGCCTATGACGTCGAAATCCCGGTTTTCGTTTTGGACAGCCCGTTCGAAGGCACAATGTTTAATTAAGGGTCGTATCTGATCCTTTGCCCCTGACCTTTTTCTTATGAGCCGTCCTTGGGGACGGCTTTCTTATGACTTTTGGCGGCCCTGCGTGCATTGGCTAGCGTTCGCTCTTCTCCTCCCCTATATCCCGCTCATCATGTCCACGACCCTTCTTGATAACACTGCGGCAACACCGCTTGCTGGTATGACGACCGATGGTCGTGTGCGCTTGCCGGGACTGGACCGCGCGGAGATCGCTACCCACCTGACCGATATGGGAATTGAGCCAAAGAAAGTTCGCATGCGTGCGAACCAGATCTTTAACTGGCTTTACCATTGGGGCGTGACGGACTTCGACCAGATGACCAATATCGCCAAGGGCGTGCGCGCGCAGTTGGAAAAAAAATTCACGCTCGACCGTCCCGAAATTGTTGAACGCCTGATTTCCGAAGATGGCACGCGCAAATATCTCATCCGTATGGCGCCGGGCATTGAAGTCGAAAGCGTCTTCATCCCTGATGTATCCCGGTCCGGCGCGCTCTGTGTCAGCTCCCAAGTTGGCTGCACTCTGACGTGCACCTTCTGCCACACTGGAACGCAACGTTTGGTTCGCAATCTAACCCCAGCAGAAATCGTGCTGCAAGTGATGATTTGCCGCGACGACTTGGGCGAATGGCCGTCGGCCTATGAGCCGCGCAGCCTCGTCAACATCGTTTTTATGGGCATGGGTGAGCCGCTTTATAATACGGACAATGTGATCAAATCGATCGACCTCATCAGCGACGATCAGGGTATTGCGATTGGGCGTCGCCGCATCACGGTGAGCACATCCGGCGTCGTGCCAGACATCGCCCGCGTCGGCGAAGCGAACCCGATGCTCGCGATCAGCCTGCACGCGGCGGATGATGAAACCCGCACCCAAATTATGCCGATCAATAAAAAATATCCTCTCGATACATTGCTACAGGCCTGCCGCGATTATCCGGGGCTGTCGAACGCCAAGCGGATCACCTTTGAATATGTCATGCTCAAGGGCATTAATGACAGTCCGCAGCACGCGCGCAACCTGATCACTAAATTGCAGGGCATTCCCGCCAAGGTGAACTTGATACCCTTTAATCCGTGGCCGGGGACGGATTATGTCTGTTCCGACATGGACATCATTGAGGACTTCGCAGCGCGCCTCAAAAAAGCTGGTCTCGCCGCGCCTGTCCGCAAAACGCGCGGCGAAGATATCATGGCCGCCTGTGGTCAGCTGAAGTCCGAGAGCGAGAAAAAACGCGCCAGCACGCTTCGCAAAGAAGCGAAGGTTTAGGTTCTAGGTTTATCCGCCTCGATTAAGCCGCTGAAAAAGCCTAGCCACCCCGCGTCACCCGCTGCACGCTCGCGATAATCTCAGCATGTTCGCGCGCTTCCGCCTCGGTCGGCAGCGTTTTGGGATAGGCTTTGGCCGTTAATCGGAAGAGCAGGGTCAGGCCGAGCAGATGAAACCCCCAATTAATTTGCGTGTGATCACGATCATAGGCGCCCGATCGGATCGCCGGAATACCGTTTTGGCTGAATTGTTGAAAGTCCGGCTCCCCAGCCTCAAAGGCGGCCCGGCTTATATCTGTGAGATCCCGCGTCGCGCTCAGATGGGCGGTTAATTCAAACCGGTCCAGCGCGACAATCCATTGCGTGGTGACTCGCGAGTCGGGAAACAGCGGATTGGGCGACGCCGTGACCGCCGTAATTGTCGCATGATCCGGGAGGTCAAATTGAAACCAAGCAAGTTCAACGGTAAACATAGAGATTCTCTAGCATCGTATGAATTTAAGACGGAACCGTCTTACGGGATCGCCGCACACTATCAATGACGCTCGCATGCTCAGCCCGCTCCGCCTCTGTTGGGGACGTGCGGGGGAATTCGCAAGACAGAAATTGCTGATTTCAATCGTGTAATTGCTAGGTTTTTCTATCATTCAATTTCTTCCGTATTGAGCAAGCCGGTCGCGCGGTCTTGCAAAGCCTCCGGATCGTCGATTACCGCGAGCAAACTTAGCATGCGCGTGCGCGTCTCAATCTCGGTGGCCCCGTCGGGCGGGGTCGCTTCGATTTTCTGCAACAAGGTCGTCGCGCGCGGCAGCAGCGACGGATCCTCCATCACAATTAGGGAAAAGGCGTAATTGCTCATCACCACAATATCGCGTGGCATCGCCGCAACCGCGCGGTCATAATGGGCGAGGCCCTCGCTCAGCGACGCGCCAAACCGTCCGTCCCCCGCAGCGCGCACAATGCCGAGATGCCACGCCCCATAGAGCGCATCGGCGCGCGGATCCCCCGGCGCCGCGGTTTCAAACGCCTCAATCGCCGCATACGTATCGCCGATCAGCCCTTTCATCACGATGGCAAGCGCGGAACTGCTGCGCGTGCGAAAGCCCGTGTGTAGCGCGCGCAGGAATAGGGCTTCGACATTGCCGGGATCGCGTTTTAACGCGCGGTTCGCCAGTTTTATCGCATCTTTGGCATGATCTTTGGCATCCTCGACGCGCATCAGCATAATCTCGGCGGCCATGACTTCGGCCGCGGCGTTCAGCCCCTCGACCGTATCCGCCGCCAGGGCCGTCGCGCGGGCGTCTTCATACTGGCCCTTATAAAGGAGATCGCAAGCCGGGTCTGACGCAAAAGCGGAGCCGGCGAGGAGGATTAGCAGGAGGGGGAGGACATATCTCATCGCGCCCACCCTAGCACAGTCGCGTGAACCGTGGGTAAGAGACACGCAATTGTGACTTAGCCCAGTCGCGCCTCGATCATGTCCGCTGTCTCATTAGGTCCATAGATCGCCACGAAAGACCCGAAACGGGGACCTTGGCTTTGCCCCATGATCACCTCGTAAATCGCGGTGAACCAATCGCGCAGGTTTTCAAACGCATGGTCCTTGCCGACCGAGAAGGTGATCGTCTGCAAGGCTTCGCCGTCCTTAACGTCCGCCTTGTCAACCCCGCGCAGACGACCCGTAAGATCAAGCAGCGCGGCGCGCTCAGTATCCGTCGGATCGCGGTAAACTTTTGTCGGGGCGACAAAGTCACGATAGTAACGCACCGCGTAATCACACAAGCGATCCAATTCTGGATTGGCCTCTGGCGTCGCGTCCGGCGCATAACGGGTGATGAAGCCCCAGAGAATATCCTTGCTCGACGCGTTCGCCGCGCTGACCAAATTGAGCAGTAATTGATAGGTGAGTGGCGGTATATAGCTCGGCGGTTTGCCAGAATGAATATGCCAGACCGGATTGTTCAACCGTTGCTTTTCGTCCTGTCCCTCATAGGCCGCCAAGTGCTGATAATATTCGTCGACCATTTTTGGAATGACGTCGAAATAGAGCTTCTTGGCCACGCGGGGACGGAGATATTGAAACAGAGACAGCGATTCTTGCGGCGCATATTTCAGCCAATCTTCGACCGAAATGCCATTGCCCTTCGTTTTGGAAATCTTCTCGCCTTTTTCATCGAGGAACAGCTCATAGACATATTGCACCGGCGGCTCGCCACCGAGGATTTTGCAAATCTTGGAATAGAGCGGCGCATTATCCTGATGGTCTTTGCCGAACATTTCAAAATCGACGCCAAGCGCGGCCCAGCGCATGCCAAAATCTGGTTTCCATTGCAGTTTCACATTGCCGCCCGTAACGGTCAGCGTGACCTCACGGCCATCAACATCGTCAAAGGTGATCGTGCCCGCCTCGGCGTCCACGGATTTCATCGGCACATAAAGGACTTGTCCGGTTGAGGGGCTGATCGGGAGGAACGGCGAATAGGTGGCGCGGCGTTCTTCGCCGAGCGTTGGCAACATCACCGCCATAATATCGTCGAACTTTTCGAGCGCGCGCAGCAAATAAGCGTCAAACGCGCCGGATTTATACAGCGCCGTCGCACTGCGAAATTCATAATCAAAACCAAACCCGTCGAGGAAGGATTGGAGCCGCGCGTTCATATGGTCGCCATAAGACGCGTGCGTGCCAAACGGGTCCGGCACGGTCGTCAGCGGCTTTTGCATATGCGCCTCCAACATCGTGGCGTCCGGCACAGTCGCAGGAATTTTGCGCATCCCGTCCATATCGTCAGACACACACAGGATCGTCGTTGGAATTTGGCCATCCGTGATCGCTTCGAACGCATGGCGCACCATGGTCGTGCGCACCACTTCACCAAACGTGCCGATATGCGGCAGGCCAGAGGGGCCATAGCCGGTTTCAAACACCACGGGGCCGTCGCGGGGAGTTCCACGTTTGCCCTCGATAAACAGACGTTTAAGAATATTGCGCGCCTCTTCAATGGGCCACGCTTTGGCTTTCAAATACTCAGGATCAAGATCTTTGAGGTTGATATTGTTCGGGTCAATCATAGAGCGGCACATAGGGGGTTGTGCGGGGATTGTATAGCAGCCAGCCGCTGACATTCGACCGCGCATCGAGGCGTCGGCAAGTTCGCGTGAGTGTCGATAAGTGACACGAGCGCGGGCGCTACCCCGTGACGGGTAGAGCAAAATAGAACCGATTTACACGAAGCAAAGCCCGCGCGCTTGGTGAACGCATCCGATCTTATTCAAAACGCCTTGCCCTCGCGGCCCGCTATGAGCTCACGCGAGTGACGGTTAGACGCTTCCGAGGCTTTCGACCCCGCAAATGCCTGCCGCCCGATCTAGCGAAGGCGCACCTGACGTTGGATATCCGGTTTGGCTGACACCAATCCGGTTCCTTGATAATTGTTCCACTGGATCAATTATTTGCGTCAGGCTCGTGACTCATCCGCTCGTCGTCATCGATCGTCCCGTCGAATGGAACCGCGTACGCCGCATTACCTCGCCCGCCGTCCAGCCCACCAAACCCCCGCCAGCATGAGAATAATGCCTCTCTCGTGTCCGAAGCGGGTGAGACTAAAAGAGCATGGAAATGGGTGAGCGGGGATGAGATTGCGTTGTTTGTTGCGAGGACGAAGTATGTGACGTGGTTTCGCGGGTATGCTTTATCCTTGGCCCGCAAAAGACACGCTTTTGCAACATCCTTTTGCGAGAGTGACTTGAACAGTTTTCGCGTCGCGCTATGCGTCCCGCGCAGCCTTTGTCCGAAAGAACATCATGTCCAAGCGTAAAAAAGTCGTCCTCGCCTATTCCGGTGGCCTCGATACCTCGATCATCCTTAAATGGCTGCAAGAAGAAAAAGGCTATGAGGTCGTCACCTTTACTGCCGACTTGGGTCAGGGCGAAGAGCTGGAACCCGCGCGCCGCAAAGCCGAAGCTGCGGGCGTGAAAGAGATTTACATCGACGATCTACGCGAAGAATTTGTGCGCGATTTCGTCTTTCCAATGTTTCGCGCCAATACGGTCTATGAAGGGCTGTACCTGCTCGGCACGTCCATTGCGCGCCCGCTCATCTCTAAACGCCAGATTGAAATCGCCCATGAAGTTGGCGCGGATGCCGTCTGTCACGGCGCGACCGGCAAAGGGAATGACCAAGTCCGGTTTGAGCTTGCTTATTATGCGCTTGATCCAGAGATTAAAGTCATCGCCCCGTGGCGCGAATGGGAGCTAAATTCGCGCAGCTCATTGCTGGAATACGCTGAAAAACACGGCATCGAAATCGCCGCCGACAAGCGCGGAGAAGCGCCGTTTTCCGTCGATGCGAACCTGCTGCACACATCGTCTGAGGGCAAAGTGCTGGAAGATCCGAATGAAGACGCGCCGGAATATGTTTATCAACGGACCGTAAGCCCAGAGAACGCGCCGGATAAAGCCACAATCATTGAGATTGGCTTTGAACGCGGCGACGCGGTCTCCATCGACGGCGAAACGATGAGCCCGGCCACCATCCTCACTGAGCTTAATGAGCTCGGCGGGGCGAACGGCATTGGCCGTCTTGACCTATTAGAGAACCGCTTTGTCGGGATGAAGTCGCGCGGCGTCTATGAGACCCCTGGCGGCACAATCCTCTTGATGGCGCACCGCGGAATTGAACAGATCACGATGGATAAGGGCGCAGCCCACCTCAAAGATGAGCTAATGCCGAAATATGCGGAGCTCATTTATAATGGTTTCTGGTATTCGCCGGAACGCGAAATGCTGCAAGCCGCGATCGACGCCAGCCAAGAGATGGTGACCGGCACAGTTCGCTTGAAACTTTATAAAGGCAATTGCGATGTCGTCGGCCGCGCCTCACCCTACTCACTCTATAGCCAAGAACATGTCACCTTCGAAGAAGATGATGTTTATGATCAGGCTGACGCGGGCGGCTTCATCAAAATCAACGCGCTCCGTTTGCGTCTGTTGAAAGCGCGCGACCGCAAGGCGGGCAAGAACACCTAGCCAAGCGGCGCTTTACAGCGCGCGCATTGCGCGCCACGGTCTCCCCTTAAGGGGACCGAGCCATGATTTCACGACGTGACTTTTTAAATGGGGCGCCGATTGTTGTTGGCGCGGCGCTAAGTCCTGCTTTGCTAACCGCCTGCGCGGAGACGGGCGTGGTCGATCCATTCGCGCTGCCAAGCGGTTATTATCCGCCTGCCAAAACCGGGCTTCGCGGCAGCCATGAGGGGTCGTGGGAACCGATGCACGCGCTTGTGTCGGGAGAGACCGTTGAGCATGGCGCGCCCGAAGGCGACTATGATCTGGTCGTGATCGGTGCCGGCATGAGCGGGCTCGCGGCCGCGTGGTATTTTCATGAGGAAAAACCGGACGCGCGAATTTTGATCCTCGACAATCATGATGATTTTGGCGGTCATGCCAAGCGCAACGAATTTGACGTGGGCGGCACGTTTCGGATCGGTTATGGTGGCACGGAAGCGATTGATACGCCCAGCGGCTATGATGAGGACGCGAGACGCTTGCTGCGCGGTATCGGGATCGACGTTGATCGGTTCTATGAGTATTTTGACCAAGAGTTCTGGGACCGCGAAGGCCTGTCCAAATCCATTTTGTTCGACGCAGAGACGTTTCGCGAAACAAAACTCGTCCCCGGCTACGGGTCACGCCCGTGGGCCGAATTTGCCGCCGACATGCCCGTTAGCGATATGGCCAAAGCGGAATTTGTCAGGCTGCAAACCTCGACGGAGGATTACCTCCCCGATCTGAGCTTCGATGAAAAATATGAGCTGTTGCGAAAAACCTCCTATGAGGATTTCCTCCGCGACTATGCCCGCGCGCCCGTAGAGGTGATCAATATTTATAAGCGCTGGGGCATGAGTTTCTGGTGTGTCGGGATTGACGAAATTCCGACGACCTTGATCCAGAATTATGATGGCGGACTACCGGGCGTTACACATACCCTGCCCCGGACGGGGTCACGCAATGATGATCCTTATATTTTCCACTTCCCGGATGGGAACGCCTCCATCGCGCGACTCATGGTCCGAAGCCTGATCCCCGATGCGATGCCCGGCTCGACAATGGAAGATGTGGTGCTCGCGAAAGCCGATTACACAGCGTTGGACCGAGCCGACCAAATTGTGCGCCTTCGGCTCAACAGCACAGTCGTAAAACTGAATAATCTGCGCGACGGCACGGTCGTCACATATTCACGAAACGGGAAAAATCACACGGTTCGCGCCGGACACACGATTATGGCCGGCTATAATATGGCGCTGCCCTATCTGTGTGATGAGCTGCCCGACCCCCAAGTCGCGGCCCTCTCCTCCGTTCCGAAAATCCCGCTGGTCTATACCAAGGTCGCGGTTCCGGATTGGCAGCGGTTCAAAGATATTGGTACGGACTTTGTCTATTTCACTGACGGGTTTTATAAGCAGGTCGAGTTCGCCTACCCCGTCTCTATCGGCGGTTATGATGCCATCACAACGCCGGATGAACCGATGGTCTTGCATATGTGTCACGTGCCGTGGGTGCCGGACACGCAAGGTCCGGCGCAGTGGCGCGAAGGGCGGATGCGCATTTTAAGCACACCGTTCGAGACGTTTGAGCGTCATGTGAAAGAACAACTCAGCCAAGCCTTGGCGGGTCATGATTTTGATCCCGAGCGTGATATTTCGGCGATCACGGTCAATCGCTGGCCGCATGGCTATGCCTATTCATCCGAGTTAATCTGGGAGCCAGACTACGTCAGCGAGTCTGACAAACCCTGGGTTATCGGGCGGCGAGCTATTGGACGCATCCATGTCGCCAATTCTGACGCTGGCGCGAAAGCTGATACGGGAGTCGCTATGGCGCAAGCCCACCGGGCGGTGATGGAAATACTCGCAGGTTAATTCAGGCCCTCAACCGTATCGAGAAAGGCGACCGCCTCGGGTTCATCCGACGCGGGCGTGTCTATCATATTCGGGGAGGGGAGCGCTTGGGCATAATCGGCCGACGGCTGCGCCGCGCGAAAGACCTGACCCAGAATAAGCATGATAACGACGCCCGTGAGCAGCCCCATTAAGAACGGTTTGCGGGCGCTTGCGGTCGCGGGTTCCTGCCCCTGATCGTGGTGCTGTTCTAGGCTATGGTCCCGCTTTCCACGTCCTGTCAGTCGCGACAACAAAGACGCGCGGCCCCCTGCCGGTTCGACCACAGCCGCTTGCGAATAATCATAGGCGGGCTGCCCCCCATAATTTTGATCATAGTGACCGGGCGTATAGCCTGGGTTTGGCGCGGCCATGCCAACCTGTTGCGCGGGATAGGGCGGCGCCGCTTGCGGGGCCGCCTGTTGTGCAGGATGGCCCGGATAAGTCCCCGCCGCATCATAAGGGCCCGCCTCATAAGGGCTCTCGCCATAGGGCGAAGGCGCCGCGTAGGGAGATGGGGCCGCATGAGGGGCCAAATTATCTTGCAAAACAGGCGGCGGCGCCATCACCGGATGTGTTCCGTGGCGAGAATGCGCAGCGGTGCCACCCATCGCCCGGCGCGGGTCAAACACGGGTGGCGGTGAGGCTGTTGGATGTGCGCTGACCCCAGGATTCCGCCAGCTTTGCGGCGTGTGGCCATCAGGCGGTGGAACGGAATCATTCATCAAGCAAACCTTATCAGCGAACCGAAGCGTGTTCGGCCATGTGTGACAATACTCAACCATGCGCAGGCTAAGACGGCGTTAAAACAGCGCGCTCCACCTGAAATTATTTCGTCATCAAGATCATTCTATACCCTTATCCGTAAGGGTGCGTCCGAGACTGCCATGCTAGTGACCATATTCCCGCTCTAACCACGCTTTGTAGCGCTTGGTTTGCACAGCCTGATTTTTTTGCTGTACGAGGGACGCGATGACGGGATTAATCTTCGTCTTAGGGGCTTGCCCCCGGCTCATCCGGCGCAAGTTCGCTTTGGCCAAGGCCATATTGGCGAGACTGCGGATCGCGGCCATTTTCCAGCTCACAGTCTGTACAGCACCTGCGATATTGTCGCCCGCTTTCCAGCGGTTGGGCAGATCCGGGGTAATAATAAGCGCGCGCGCCATGCCGACCATATCAATCCCTTTTGTGGCGAGCACGCGGTCGGCTGTATCGCGCTGGGTCACGCCGCCCGTGACCATCAAGGGCATGGTCGCGGCTGTCGCGATTTGTTCAGCGAATTCGAGGAAGAAGGCTTCGCGTCGGAGCGTGCTTTGGCTCACACGCCCATCCGCGCTTTCCCCCATCATGGCGGAGCTTTCATAGGTGCCGCCGGAAATTTCGACGAAATCAATCGCTTCATCGCCGAGCCACTCGACGACTTGCGTGGCGTCGCGCACATCAAAGCCACCCTTTTGAAAATCTGCGGAATTGAGCTTTACGCCAACGATAAAATTCTTGCCGACTCGGTCGCGAATGGTGCGGATAATTTCCAGCAAAAGCCGCGCGCGATTTTCGAGCGAGCCGCCCCATTCATCGTCACGGTGATTGGTCAGCGGCGAGAGAAACTGCGCCAGTAAATAGCCATGCGCCGCATGCACTTGCACGCCGTCAAAGCCGCACGCTTGCGCAGCCAAAGCGGATTCCCCGAAGTGCCGGATCAGACCGCGAATTTCATCTTCGCTCATGGCCCGCGCGGCGGCAAACATATTGTTGATCGCGTCAGAGCCCATCTCGAGTTTCGAGTCTGACGCGCTCACGGCCTCTTGACCCTGCGCGGCGTAAAGCTGCCGCCCTGGGTGGCTAATCTGCATCACCAGTGTTGTATCATTGGCCTTGCCCGCCTGCGCCCATCGTTCGAACCGCGCGCGCACGTCCGGATCATCCAATGTGTCTCGTTTCAGCACCACGCCGCCCGGTCCGGTCAAGGCGCGCTCATCCACCATGACATTGCCCGTGATCAGCATGCCCGCGCCGCCCGCCGCCCACGCCGCATAAAGATTGACCAGTTGCTCGCCCGGGACTTGGCCTAAGCCGGACGCTTGGTCGGCCATGTTTTCTTCCATCGCGCCTTTGGCGATCCGGTTCGTCAGGGTGCGCCCACACGGCAAGGGGAGGGGCGAGAAAATATCAGAGGAAAAAAGTTCGGTCATGGCTCGCCCTAATCCATCTGCACGTAAAGAAAAAGGCTCCGCGAGAGCGAAGCCTACATGCAAATATGTGGGCTTGGATAAGTCCTCACATTACGCCTTGATCACCTTGCTTTTACCCACATCAGGCAGTGAATCTGTGAGGTTCGCTTTGGCGGTCTCATAGACGAATTTCAGCGGATTACCGGTCGAGGCCCAGACGCCCGCCGTGATCGGCACAAATTTCAACATCAGCATCTTCGGGTCTGTTTTCCCGCCCGGATACCAGCTTGCCGCAATCGGGTTCCAAAACCGTTCGATAATGGCGCTATCATCTTCAACCGGATAGATCGCGCCCTCGACGCAGGCCTGATAATCGCTACCAATATGTGTCGCCATCACGCGCGCACCTGGATTTTTGATCACAGCTTTACCCAGATCAGAGGTGTTGTCGGAGAAGAAATAAATTTCTGAGGCACCGCCCGCTTCAACCGTTTTAATTGTTTGCTTATCGATCTGTGGCGCCATGGGTTGCATATGCTCACTCGCTACAGGCGAGCCCAGCATGACGCAGCGCGCGCCTTTGAGTTCGTCCAGCAGTTGGAGTTTCGGTTCAGTTTCAAATTTAGATAGGTCGGCCATAAAGGGGGTGCTCCTGTTCTTTTAAACTTAAATAACGCCGCTATTTCTGGTGAGTTCCGGTCATGTTGTCGCATCAAATTTTCATGATTATACCTAGCGTTGACTTTGAACAAACTCCTCGGTCTAGTCTAAATATAAAACTGGTTATTCTCGCGGTATCGCAGCGGATAATTTGGAGAACTTTATGACACTCACACAACATGTTTCCCGCAGCGAGGGGCCCGCCCCAAAGGCGGTTCGATATCTTCTGGTTCTGTTGCTGGCAGTGTGCGGGCTTATCCTTCTTTTGGGCGGCGCAAGCTTGATTGTCCTCGGGGGGAATTGGGTTTATGCGATTTTCGGTCTCGGCTTCCTTACCGCAGCCTTCGGTGTGGGCCGACGATCCGCCTGGTCTGTCATTCTTCTGGTTGTGCTGGCCGCCCTGGCTGTCTTCTGGGCCTTGTTCGAAGCCGATGGCAATCGTTGGGCCTTAATCCCGCGCCTCACGCTGCCGATCGGCTTTGCCGTCGTAGCTCTCTTCCTATCGCCTTGGATCGGACGTCTGAAAATTATGCCTGCCGTCCTCGCTGGCGGCGGACTCGGCGTAGCGACATTGCTGCTCCCGCTCACTCTCCCTGACAACACAATGCAGAATGAAGCCTTGATCGCGGCGATCCCTCAGCCGACAGAGGCTCGACTTCGGGCGACGTCAGATCTCGATCGCGACTGGATTGCTTATGGGGGCACGCGGGGATCACAACGGTTCTCAGGCCTGTCGCAGATTACGCCCGATAACATTGAAAACCTAATCCGCGCTTGGGTGTTCAATACGGGTGACCTCCCGAGCGACCTTGAAAACAGTAAATATGGCGCTGAAACAACGCCGCTGAAAGTCGGTGATACGCTCTATCTCTGTACAGCGCTCAATGTGGTCATCGCGCTAGATGCCGGGACAGGACAGCAGAAATGGCGGTTTGACCCGAAGGTCGATAAGTCCTTCATTCCCTACACAGCGGCCTGTCGCGGGGTCAGCTATCACCGCAAAGACGACCGCGCGCCCGCGCGCCAGCCTGTCGTGCCCACGGCGGAGATTAACCGCAACACGGCTGAAGGCACAATCGACATTGCGGCGACTAACCCGATAAACGCTGAGCCGACCGATTGTCAGGCCCGCATTATCGCGCCGACCTTGGATGGGCGCATTCTCGCTTTGGACGCGCAAACAGGCTTGCCTTGCTCGGAATTTATTGGCCAAGGCGGCGTGGCCGGAGAAATTCAGATGACCGTGGGCATGGGTCAGGTATTGCCCGGTATGGTCGCATCGACCAGTCCCCACACGATTGTCAATAATGTCATCGTGACCAATCATCAGGTGAAGGATAATATCGACATCGATGCGCCGTCGGGTGTCATTCAGGGCTTTAGCGCGATTACGGGTGAACATCTTTGGGCCTGGGATATGAACCGTCCCGAACTGAGCATGCGACCCGAACCGCCCGAAGAATTTTCGCGCGGCACCCCCAATAGCTGGACAATCGCGTCTGCGGATCCGGCGCTCGGTCTCATCTATGTGCCGATGGGCAACAGCGCGGGCGACTATATCTCCTATGATCGTTCGGACGCGGAAATAACCTATAGTACGGCGCTTGTCGCGCTGGACGTCACGACGGGAAAACCGCGCTGGCACTTTCAGACCGTCCATAATGATGTGTGGGATTATGATCTGGGCAGCCAAGCCACTCTGGTCGATTTTCCGACCGCAGGCGGCCCCCGTCCGGCCTTGATCCTGCCGACAAAACAGGGCGATATTTATGTCTTGGACCGCGCCACGGGGCAGGCCCTTGTCGACGTCGAGGAACGGCCTGTGCCCCAAGGCGGAATCGAGCCTATGTTGCGCGCGCCGACCCAGCCCTTTTCGACCTATCACACGCTCGCCCAAGCGCCTCTCGGGGCCCGGGATATGTGGGGCATGAGCCTCATCGACCAGCTGTATTGCCGCATTCAGTTCGCCCGGGCGCGCTATGACGGCGTTTACACGCCAGGCATGGCGAAACAGCCTTGGATCGAATATCCCGGCTACAATGGCGGTTCGGACTGGGGCGGTGTCGCCGTCGACCCGGCGCGCGGTCTGATCATCGCCAATTATAACGACATGCCCAATTACAACCAGCTCCTGTCTAAGGATCACGCCGTCAGCGGTGGGGGTGGTGGCGAGGCCGGACCTATGGAAGGCGCGGTTTATGCCATCAAGGTCAATGCGGGTATGCGCAATAAAATGACTGGTTTGATCTGCAAGGAGCCGCCTTATGGCGGTATTCGCGCCATTGATCTGGCCAGCGGCGAAACGGTTTGGGACCGTCCTTTAGGCACAGCCCGCGCGAACGGGCCGTGGGGTATTCCATCCAGACTCCCGTTTAATATCGGAACCCCGAACAATGGCGGCGCCGTTTTGACCGGCTCAGGTTTGGCCTTCATTGGGGCGGCGACAGATAATCTTGTGCGCGCGATCGACGTGCGATCAGGTGAGACGCTGTGGACCGACGTCTTGCCTGGCGGTGGACAAGCGACGCCGATGACTTATGAACATGAAGGCCGCCAATATGTGCTGATCATGGCGGGGGGTCACCATTTCATGATGACCCCGATCAGCGACGCGTTGGTGGCTTACGCCTTGCCGGATGAGTCCGAATAAGACACGCTCAGTCGGAGAGCACAACAGATCACCCGACAAAAAATGGGAGAGACAAAATGGATAATGTCGTGAAATGGGTTAGCTGGGCGTTGGCCCTGTTTATGATCATGATGGGGGTCATGAAGTTACTGCCAATAAGCCCACCGATCTTTGCGATCATTGAGGCGAATGTCGGCCTCGACCTCATTAATCCTGCCGGCAAATATTTGACATCTCTTCTGGAAATCATCGCCGGTGTTCTGCTTTTCATCAATCGACCCAAAGGTGCCTTGCTCAGCCTCATCATCATTGGAGGGGCGATCCTCGCCCACCTGACAGTGCTCGGCATCCAAACACCGACAGGCCCTGAGATGGACAGCGCGAAAAGCCCGATGCTCTTCATCATGGCCGTTATGAGCTTCATAGTGGCGGGCTGGGTCTGGTGGGGATCCCGCGCCGTTCAAGATTAGTCGCTCTGTGGCGGGGGACGCCCCCGCCACGCCGTCCATAAACCGTAGCCGCTAATCAACAGCCAGAACACTTCGATCACGAAGCTGGCCAGATTAAAGGTGAAATAGAGCGAGACCATAATCAGGAGCGCACCGCCGCCATTAATGGCAGAAAATCGCCAATCGGCGGCTGGCAAACGTCCGCTCTGCACACCCCAATAGGCGAACAGGATCAAGGTGACGCCGACGAGGCCGATCAGGTCTGGAAGGCTCATGTGAGGACTTTCATAATTATCACTTTTACGCGGGGGTTCCGACGAAACGCATCGTCAGATTAATCCGTCCGCCCTTGGGCACGAGCGCGCTTTCGCCATAGTATACCCGGCTGACCCCGTGATAGCAGCGGCGGGCTTGGCCTGCGAGGACAACGACATCGCCAGAGAAGAGCTTTACGCCCGCCGTCTTGCCGCCGCGCTGTTCCCCGCCAATCCGAAAGAGTGCCGGATCACCGAGGCTCACCGAGACAACAGGCGCGTTCACCGCATGCTCGTCGCGGTCAATATGCATGCCCATTCGCGCGCCTTTTCCATCATCTGCGGCGTCCCGATACCAATTGATCAAGCAGGCTTCTGGCGCGTCTGGCCACTCGGTCACATCGCGCCAGAGGTCTAACAGCAGGTCTGGCAAAGCCGGCCACGGCGCGCCCGTCTTCGGATGGGTAGGGTCATAGCGGTAGCCGCCCTCCCGGTCCGTCACCCACCCCAGCGGCCCAAAATTACTCATCACCACAGACAACGGCGCCCCCGTGCGCGGCATGGTGGGTTGATAGAACGGGGCTTGCATAACCCCCGCTTTAACCGCGTCAATCAATGCCAACTGTTGGTCCGGCGCAAGGTGGAGCGGGTAATGGGCGAAACCGGGAGGGAAGTCGGTCATTCAGGCCCCGGCAATGGATCATCCTCCGGCCGCCCATAGGGCCATCCTGCGCCCTGTTGTTCAATATAGCTCATCTGCGGAATGCACTCACTGAAAAAACCCTGCAAAGCGCCGTCCATCGGATGACGACGCGATAGGCGGGCGATTTGACGAAACGCATCGGCACTCCCGTCAGAGGATTGCGGAAAATCAATCGATGCATTGAACAACCCCTTGGCATAATTAAGGATGGTGTCAGATGTGGCCGTTGGCGCGTCAGACAGGCGTTTCAATTCTGCGACACACGCCGAGACGCGGTCCCACCGATCCGGTCGGTCCGCCGCCTCACCATAATGACTCGACGCATTGACCAGTCCCTTGGCATATTGATGTCTGATGTCAGATGTGGCCGTTGGCGCGTCAGACAGGCGCTGCAACGCCGCAATACACGCCGAGACGCGGTCCCATCGATCCGGCAAGTCCGCAGCCTGACCATAATGATGCGACGCATTGACCAGTCCCATAGCATATCGGAGGGTGATGTCAGATGTGGCCGTTGGCGCGTCAGACAGGCGTTTCAATTCTGCGACACACGTCGAGACGCGGTCCCATCGATCCGGCAGGTCCGCCGCCTGACCAAAATCATCCGACGCATTGACCAGTCCCATAGCATATTGGAGGGTGATGTCAGATGTGGCTGTTGGCGCGTCAGACAGGCGTTTCAATTCTGCGACACACGCCGAAAGGCGGTCCCAGCGATCTGGCAAGTCCGCCGCCTGACCAAAATCATCCGACGCATTGGCCAGTCCCATGGCATATTGGAGGGTGATGTCAGATGTGGCTGTTGGCGCGTCAGACAGGCGTTTCAATTCTACGACACACGCCGAGACGCGGTTCCACCGATCCGGCAAGTCCAACGCCTCACCATAATGACTCGATGCATTGACCAGTCCCTTGGCATAAGGAAGAATGATGTCAGATGTGGCTGTTGGCGCGTCAGACAGGCGTTTCAATTCTACGACACACGCCGAGACGCGGTTCCACCGATCCGGCAAGTCCAACGCCTCACCATAATGACTCGATGCATTGACCAGTCCCTTGGCATAAGGAAGAATGATGTCAGATGTGGCTGTTGGCGCGTCAGACAGGCGTTTCAATTCTGCGACACACGTCGAGACGCGGTCCCATCGATCCGGCAGGTCCGCCGCCTGACCAAAATCATCCGACGCATTGACCAGTCCCATAGCATATTGAAGTATGATGTCGGCTGTGGCTGTCGGCGCGTCAGACAGGCGCTTTAGTTCCGCAAGCGCAGCGGCAAGCGCGTCAGAATGCTCGGTCGCGTTAAAATGTGACACACAACACGCAATTGACGCCGCATAAGCGGTTCGAATGCCGCTTTCATCCCCCCAAGCGTCCGCGCGACGGCGAAGGGCGTCGTGCACGTCCAGCATGGCGGGTATATCCCCTGCAAGACCCAGGTCATGCTGCTGCGTGGCCAGCACGCGTATATCGGCCAGCGCCGCTTCAGCCCAATCGGGCGGGCGGCGATCTTTAAGGCGGTCCATGGCGTCGGCGTGACGCGGGGCAGCGGTCTCTGTGTTTGAAAGCTGTGCCTGATCGGCGAACACGTCCTCAATCGCGCGGCGGGTTTGCAGCGCATTGGCGGACATCGCCGCCTCGATCAACGCGTCCAATTCCGTATTGGATGCTTGATCAATCCATTGCAGCAACAGCGCCCCGGCCAAGAAACGCGGCCGGAGACCCGGAAGATGGGAGTGGCGTTTGGACCATCCCGCCCCTTCAAATAAGGCGAGCCGCCGTCGGGGGCCGACTTTGCGGATGCGTTTCGGTAAAGCCGCATTGTCTATGTCGCCCGCCAGCGCGGCCAAGGCCAAGGCAAACCGTTCCTCTTCTGATCGGGCGATGGCTAGTCTTTGCTCGGCGCGACGGGCCATTTCAAAACCGGGGTTGTCGCCAAGCCGCAACAAGAGTGGGCGGCCTTCGGCCTTTCTTATATTCGGCGCGCTCATTTTGGCTTGCGCGCCCAATATCTGCGCGGACGGCTCATCCATTCGGGTCAGGCGATAGGTCGGTTGTTCCGAGAGCGACTTGAGCATGACTTTTTTCTGCGTCCGCAAAAGATCATCTTTTTCGACCAAGCCATCGCGCGTTTCGTCCGCAGGATATTGGTCGACAAGAAGAATTCGGATCGGAAACTCTCGGTTAATATTCTGCCGCAAGAGCCAGATGATTTTCGGCCAGAGCGAAAGCGGATCCGTCGCTGCGTCATCGACGACAATCGCGGTCGCACGCCGGATGCGGGCGTTCTGCATATCGTCCAGTGAAACCTGACCCAGAAAGCCAACATCCCATTTCGTGTCTTTATCCGCCGCGAGGGCCTTGAGCCATTCAAGCGCCAGCCGGGTCTTTCCATACCCCATCCGCCCGGTCAGCTGCGTCCAACTTTGTCGGTGGCTTTTATTATGAGCAAAATCCATCAGGATCTGAATATCATTATCCCGGTCCAAAAAAAGCTGATCCGGCGCAAAGGCGTCAAAATGTTCTGCGCCCTCGCGTTCAAAGTTTGAGTTCAGAAAAAAAGGGGCATCAGGCCAGAGGCGCGCGATCATGGTTTGAGGGCGTGACAGTCGCAAAAGTCCATAAATTGGGATGAACAAAGCGGGTATCGCCGTCAGAATGACGAAACGGTCAAATAATATCGCGGCAAGCGGTTCTGAGAGCCTCGATATTGGCCCGCCAATAAGGGGCCAAGTTTGCGCAATATCCTGAATGAAAATCCCGAGATCAAAGATTGAGACGAGCACGCTCATCCCCAACGACAGAACCAGTGCAAGGCTCGCCGTTTTCCAGAGTCTAGGGTGCCATCGTTTTTGCGTCATTCGTCCCCCTCACATCATCGTCCGTTTGATAGAAATTCGCGCTTATCAAACGCGATATCTCTTTGGCCATGGCTGGCGAATTGACTATCTTAAGTGTTCCGGATGAGCGCAAGAGGCTAATTTTCTCCCACATCGCCCCTTGCGACTCACTTTTCCCCTCCCATATCGGCTGGGAATGCTTCCATTGGGCCTGAAACGGGACAGATGGAGGCTTGCATCATATTGATTTTATTGGGCGCTGGGATCAGGCCCATATGAGGAGCAGACATAATGTCGAAAGTAATCGGGATCGACCTCGGCACCACCAACTCGTGTGTGGCCGTAATGGACGGCGACACGCCCAAAGTTATTGAGAATTCAGAAGGCGCGCGCACGACCCCGTCCGTTGTTGCCTTTACCGAAAGCGGTGAGCGCTTGATTGGGCAGACCGCCCGTCGCCAAGCCGTGACCAACCCAGAAAACACCTATTACGCCGTCAAGCGGCTGATCGGTCGTCCATTCACGGATAAAGCTGTCAAGAAGGACGCCAAACTCGTTCCTTTTGAGATCGTGAAAGGCCCGGGCGGCGACGCCTACGTCCAAGGCCGTGACAAGGCTTACAGCCCGGCTGAAATCTCCGCCATGATCCTGACCAAGATGAAGGAAACGGCTGAGGATTATCTCGGCACGCCCGTCACACAGGCCGTTATCACGGTTCCCGCCTACTTTAATGACGCGCAACGCCAAGCGACAAAAGATGCCGGTAAGATTGCAGGCCTCGAAGTCCTGCGCATCATCAACGAGCCCACAGCGGCGGCGCTGGCCTACGGCCTGGCTAAAGACGACGGTAAAACCATCGCGGTTTACGACCTCGGCGGCGGCACATTCGATGTCTCCGTGCTGGAAATCGGCGACGGCGTGTTTGAAGTCAAAGCCACCAATGGCGATACGTTCTTGGGTGGTGAAGACTTTGACATGCGCATTGTCGAATATCTCGCCGATGAGTTCAAAAAAGAGCAAGGCATTGAGCTAAAAACTGACAAGTTGGCGCTGCAACGCCTGCGCGAAGAAGCGGAGAAGGCGAAGAAAGAATTGTCATCTGCCTCGACTTACGAAGTCAACCTGCCGTTCATCACGGCCGATGCCACAGGGCCAAAGCACCTGACGATGAAGCTGACTCGCGCGAAGCTGGAAAGCTTGGTTGATGATCTGATCAAACGCACGATCACACCGATCAAAAAAGCGCTGGCCGATGCAGGTCTCAAAGCGTCCGATGTGGATGATGTTGTCCTCGTGGGCGGCATGACTCGCATGCCAGCCGTTCAAGCCGCTGTGACCAAGTTCTTCGGTAAAGAACCGCACAAAGGCGTGAACCCGGATGAAGTCGTTGCCATGGGCGCGGCCATTCAAGCCGGCGTGTTGCAAGGCGATGTCAAAGACGTGCTCTTGCTCGACGTAACGCCCTTGTCCCTCGGTATTGAAACCGAAGGCGGTGTCTTCACCCGCATGATCGACCGTAACACGACGATCCCAACCAAGAAGAGCCAAGTCTACTCAACCGCCACCGACAATCAGTCCGCGGTGACCATTAAGGTCAGCCAAGGCGAACGCGAAATGGCGGCGGATAATAAGTTGCTGGGTCAATTTGATCTAGTCGGCATTCCGCCCTCCCCGCGCGGTATGCCGCAGATTGAGGTTACGTTCGACATTGATGCCAACGGCATTGTCAACGTCACGGCCAAAGATGTCGCGACGGGCAAAGAGCAACAGATCCGCATTCAAGCGTCTGGCGGTCTGAACGATGATGACATTGCGAACATGATCAAGGACGCCGAAGCCAACGCCGAAGACGATAAAAAGCGTCGGGATATGGCCGAAGCCACGAACCAGGCCGAAGCCATTGTCCATAAAGCTGAAGCTGATCTGGCCGAACATGGCGATAAGATTGACGAAGACACCAAAACTGCGATCGAGACCGCTTTGGAAGACATGAAAGCGATTATGGGCGACCAAGAGGCGGACGCCGCCGGGATCACCGATAAGGTTCAGGTCCTCACCTCTGCGCTCATGAAAATGGGTGAGGCCATCTACGCCAGCGCCGCCGCTGACGAAGAGGCCAAAGCCAAAGACGCAACCAAACCCGGCGATGATGTCGAAGAAGATGACGACATTGAAGACGCTGAGTTTGAAGACGTCGACGACGAAAAGTCGGCGTAAAGCCTGCGAACAGGCCTCGCCGGAAACGGCGGGGCCTTTTGCTTTACGGCCTGTTTGAAAGGCCATGAGCAGATTATGGGGACGACAACACATCACATAGAGCCATTTGGCCACTACGCCTTGCCGCCCGCGCGTGAACGCATTCGTGTGCGCGCGGACAGATGTGCGGATACGCAATTCGGCCATTGGATGATCAGCTTGCACCGTAAGCGCGCGATACGCGATTTGCACGAGCCGTTCGACGTCGCTGTTGCGCCCGGTGTTAATGCGCGGCTCTATCCGTCCGGCAACCGCTGCGAGAAACGCGCGCTAGCGGGCGTGCAGATTTGGGACGCAGAGGAGCGCGCTGCATTGCGCGATGCCGTGCAGCTGGGCGCCAAACAACAGGGCGATGCTCCGTTCACCTTCCTCGATGTCGGCGCCAATGCCGGGCTCTATTCGCTGTTCGTCAGTGCTTATGCCAAAGACGCGGGTCGGCCCGTGCGTCTTATTGCCGTCGAACCGAGTGCGACAATGTCTGCACGGCTTACTGTCAATGCGGCAGCGTCAACCGCGACAATTGAGCTGATCCGCTCGGCCATTTCGGACGTCCCCGGCGAAGCCAACCTATCGGATGGCGGCGGCAATCGCGGCGAAGCGCAACTGTCCGATACGGGCGAGACCGTGACCGTCGAAACACTTGCCGGGCTGTGTAAGCGGCTGGGTGTTACGCGCATTGACGCGATGAAACTCGATATTGAAGGCCATGACGAACGCGCTTTGCGCGCCTTTTTCGATCACGCGCCCCCCTCCCTACATCCACACCTCCTCATCGTTGAGATGTCTGCAGACAGCGGCGCGGCCCTGATTGAAATGGCCGACGCGCACAACTATCTTGTCTCTAACGCGACGGCCCTCAACGCTATTTTGAAGAAACGCTAACCTATGTCAAAACGCGACTATTACGAGGTGCTGGGCGTATCGCGCGATGCGGACGCAAAACAGCTTAAATCCGCCTTTCGCAAGGCCGCTATGGATTGTCATCCGGATCGCCATCCCGACGACCCAGAAGCCGAAGGTCGCTTCAAGGAATTGAACGAAGCTTACGGCATCCTATCCGATGACCAAAAACGCAGCGCCTATGACCGGATGGGTCATGCGGCCTTCCAAGGCGGCGGGGGCGGCGGGGCGGCCGGATTCCAAGACTTTGGCGATATATTTAGCCAGATTTTTGGCGGCGCAAGCGGCGCGGGCGGCGGGTTCGCCGATATGTTTGGCGGCGGCAGCCGTGGTGGACGCCGTGCCCAAACCGTGGCGCGCGGCTCAGACTTGCGTTATGAAATGGAAATTTCGCTGGAAGAAGCCTTTCACGGTAAAGATATCGAAATTGAAGTCCCGATTGCGGAGGATTGCGAGCGCTGTGACGGCATGGGCGCAGAGCCCGGTGCCTCTATTGAGAGCTGTGACACGTGCGGCGGCGCCGGACGCGTGCGAACGCAACAGGGCATGTTTACGATGGAACGTCCGTGTCCCACCTGTGGCGGACAGGGCGAATATGTCACTGATCCCTGTCAGGAATGCGATGGACAAGGTCAGTTGCGTCAACCGACCGAGCTGGATGTCTCTATTCCGGCCGGTGTCGAAGACGGCACACGTATTCGCCTATCTGGGCAAGGCGACCAAGCCGCCAAACGCGGCGCATCCAATCGCCAACGCGGGGACCTCTATCTCTTCATTTCGGTTAAACCGCACGAAATGTTCGACCGGGAAGGCCCCAACCTTTTCATGCGCGCCCCCGTGCCGATGACAGTCGCAGCCCTCGGCGGCGACATTGAAATTCCCACGATTGACGGCGGTCGATCTAAAATCAAAATCGATGTGGGCAGCCAATCCGGCAAGCGCATGCGTCTACGGGGCAAGGGTATGACAGTGCTCCGCAGCGCTAGCCGCGGCGACATGTATGTCGACCTCGCCGTTGAGACGCCCAGCCGCATGAGCGCGCGTCAACGCGAATTATTAGAAGAATTCGCTCGCGAAGGCGGCGACGAAATTAGCCCGGAAAGTAAAGGCTTCTTCGACAAAGCCAAGCGCTTCTGGGACGAATTGGTCGATTAGGTCAGCGGTCATGCCGCGCCGCCGCCTGCTCTCGCAACGCCGACTTTTTACCGGATTAATGACCGGACTGTCGACCCTATTCGGCGTCGGTCTGATGGCTGTGCGCTATGGTGATCAAACGGATAGTCTCACAGACCGGGTAAAAATCGCTGGCTTTATGGCGGCGTGCTGCCTTGTTATCGCGTATACAGTTTGGACATGGCTACACCACCGTTCGCGCCACACGCCGTTGCGCGGTGCCGTGGCAGGCGGATTAACGGCGCTATGCCTCATCCCGTTGCCGTTCTTTGCGTCAACTTTCAAAGACGGATTTTTTGCGGCTTATAAAAGCGGCGAAGCCGGACTTTTGGATGCGATTTTTCGCGCGATCCCACCTGCGATTGAGACAGGCTATCTGACCTTTATCTACCTCACCAAAGCGTCGCTCATCGCTATCATTCTGAGTGCGGCACTGGGTTATGCGATATCAAGGTGGGGTCCGCCCGCCGGAACGTCGCCGCGCCAGCGGTGATGGAGCGCCAGAGGTCTTCGGCTTCGTCATCCTCCGCAATATCGCGCGTGTGCTGCCACAGCGTGCGGATGAACTCACCGTCACCATCTTCGCTCAATTGGCCGGACCAACTGGTGATAGAGCCATAGTCCGTGAAACTGACAGAGAACGCGACCACATCGCCCTGCGCCCAGCCCGTGAGTGCAAACTGACTGTCAGCGTCAGGCTGGCCAAGTTCCGTACGGTAGTGACCCGTTAGCGACCCGTCTTCGGCAACGGATAGTTCAACCGCTGACCCAGCTTCATTGATCCAAAGACCCTCGAGATCATGGGTCATCAGATCATGGGCAGACACGACGGAGCCCCCGCTCAAAGCCCAAAAAAACGCGACGCCAATAGATATGTATTTCATGGCTGTGGGAACTCCAAATCCAAGATCGCGTCCAAACGTTTCCCCAACCCCGGCGCCGCGCCCATCGTCATATTTGGATTGAGCACCAACCAGTCATCATTCCGCAGAGCCGCATGGGTTCCGGTTTTGATGAAATCAACGACGAGGTCGCGAAAATTGGACGGCTCCACACCGAACAATTCCTTATAATGTTCAGAGTGGGTCCGACCATTTTCAGGCGCATCCAAGAGGAAGAGAGACGCAGGCCCTAGATGCGCGCGCGCTGTTTCCCGGGCAGAGAATGCGTAGCGCATATCCCCAAAGAGCCGTTCGGCTGCGAGTGCGTCCGATATGGAAAAATCCGCAGCATAGGCGGCACGCACGGCCGCATTAGACCCGTATCGCGTGATCATATCATCATGCGTAAAACCCGCCCCGAGTAGGGTTCCGAGCCCGTCATGACTATTCGCCCCTGCCAAATAGGGCACGGGCTCGCTTTGGCCCGCTCGGAACAGCGCCAAAGGCTGCGCGACCAAATCTGACCCCCCAATATAAGGCAAATGGTAATATTCGACCTGCTCAACCAAATCCGCCGGCGAGGCGTCCATATCCAACGCCGCATATCTGATCCGCATACGCTCTTCGTCGCTCGGATTATAAGCGGTAGGAAACGGCCAAGCGGCATAGCCGGAATGAGCGATGGCTTTGTGATACAGCCCATCAGCCCGATCATCGACCATCATGAGCTGCACCCCCATACCGCCTGCGCTGTGACCCATGATGGTGACATTGTTCGGATCACCCCCGAAGCGATTAATATTGGCCTGAACCCATTCCAGCGCCACCACCATATCGGCCTGTCCGAAATTGCGCGGATTGGTTTCATTCCACCCCGCCCAATCGTGAAAGCCGAGCATTCCCAGCCGGTAGTTAAACGAGACGGCGATAAGATCTTCGCGCGCTAATGAGCGGACATAATCGCCGCCTTCACCTTGCTTAAATCCGCCGCCATGAATCCAAACAATGACCGGGAGGTCGTCCGCCCCATCCGGCGCGAACACGTTTAAAAAGAGACAATCCTCAATCATAACGCTCTGCCCGGATTGAGGGCAGGCGGGACCCATCTGCGTATAGGCTCCCTCTGGCGACCAGTCCGGCCCTTCTTGCGGCAGTGTCCATCGCTCTGCCTGTGCATATTCAATCCCGAGCCACGAGGTGATGCCCTCCGCTTGAACACCCGCAAGCGAGGCCGGAGAAGGGGCAGGAGCTGTTTGGCAGGACGCTAAGGCGATCAGCCCAAAACTGAGAAAAAAACTACGCATAAATGAACCCCAAAACGAGATAGGCCACAACTGTCAGCCCGCCTGCAATCAGCGCGTAGGGCAGCTGCGTGCGGATATGATCGATATGATCGGAGCCGGTCGCCATGGAGGCGATGATCGACGTGTCTGACGTCGGGCTGCAATGATCGCCGAACACGCCGCCCCCAATCGCGGCGGCGATGGCAAGGGACGGGTCTAGGCCGTAGCTGGCGGCGAGCGGTACAGCGATCGGGATCATGATCGCGAATGTGCCCCAACTGGTCCCGGTCGAAAAAGCGACAAAGCAGCTAATGAGGAACACGAGCGCAGGCATTAGCGCGGGCGAGAGGAATTGCGAGGTCACGTCTGCTGTGAAAACCCCCGTGCCGAGCGTCCGGCAGAGGGCGCCCAGCGCGAAAGCCAGCAACATCAGGATCGCCAGCGGCACCATGCCCGCCATCCCTTTCAGTGAGGTCTCGACACTCTCGCGCACGCCAAGGATGCTTTGGGCTTTGTAGAGCAAGATCGCGAGCGCGACGGCAATAGACGTCGCGTAAAGCACGGCGGATGACCCCGACCCGTCCTGCATCCGCGCAAACCAGCCCTCGCCCTCGCCTGTCATGATCAGAAACGTTGGGACGAGCACGACCATCGTCAGGATCGGCAGGATCATATTGATTGCGCGCGCAGGGGCGCCAGCGGTGGGCGCAATATCCGTCGCATCATCCGCAATCATCGGCACGGCCCCATCGCGCAAGATCGTCCCGCGCGATTCGGCCGTTTTCATCTCGCCAACATCGCGGCGCGTGAGGATGACAACTAGCAAGACCACAATGATCAACATGGGGTAAAAATTAAACAGCGTGGCTTGGACGAGTTGGGAGAAGGGTTGGCTCAACCCCTGCGCCGCGATCAATCCCATGAGGTAAGCGCCCCACGCATTAAACGGGATGAGCACGCAGGACGGGGCCGAACCCGTATCCGCAATCAGCGCCAGTTTCTCCCTCGGCATGCCGAGCTTGTCCGTCACGGGTCGGAACAAGGTCCCAACCGTAAGAATGGAAATATTACTCTCAATAAAGATTAACATCCCCGTGCCGAGCGCGAGCAATTCTACCAAGACCCGTTTGTTCTTAGCGTCCGCTACCTGCGTCCGTTTATCCAGCCACGCCAAGAGCCGTGCGATGAATCCGGCCACGCCGCCTGAGCGCTGGATCAACGCGATCAGCGCGCCCACGACCAGTGTGAACAAGATAATCCGCGTGTTACCCGCGTCACTAAAGACAGCAACGGCCGCATCAATCGTATCAAATGTCGCCGTCACCGGGTTGCCGCCTGCGAGGATGAGGTAGCCCGCCGCGATACCCAAACCGAGGCTTAAAAAAACCTGCCGTGTTAGCAGCGCAAGGCCGATGGCAAGAACGGGCGGTAGCAGTGACCACCACCCGGCTGTTTGAGAAATATCCATAGTCTGCGCTTTGCCTTTGATACGCACGCTTTACAAGACAGGCAGGCGCGCTAGGCGGGGCCTATGTGAATGTTTGGAAAAGACAAAGTATGAGCCAACTATTCCGCAAAGAGGCCATGGAGCGCAGGTCCCGCGCTTTGTTTGGCGAAGTCATCTTGCGGGGCCCCTTACCTGCGTGGGCCGTCATCGGGCTGGTCTTGATGTCTGTGGGCCTCATCGGCTTTGTGCTGTTCGGCATTAATGTTGGTGATCAAACAGTTTGGAGTTGGCTGCGTGCTTAAGCTCCGTAAATCCAAAACCCCTGTCATTTTGCAAACAGAGATGACGGAATGCGGGCTGGCCTGCTTGGCGATGGTGTCCCGCTTTCATGGGCATGATGTCGATTTGAACAGTTTGCGAGAGAAATATCTGCTGTCCATGCACGGCACGTCGCTTAAACAGATCATCAAAATTTCGGGAGAGCTAACTCTGTCGCCGCGCGCGCTTAAAGTTGATCTGGATCAGCTACACAAGCTCGCACTGCCCGCCATTTTACATTGGGACCTCAACCATTTTGTTGTGCTGACACGGGTTCGTAAAGATCATGTAGAAATTATAGATCCCGGTATTGGTCGCAGGCGCCTAACGCTCTCAAAAGTCTCGGATCATTTTACCGGCATTGCGCTGGAGCTTACCCCCGCTGCCGATTTCCACCCCATCACCAATCGAATCCGTCCAAAGCTCTCCGATCTTTGGTCCTCGCTCGTGGGCGCCAAGCGGGCTGTTGCGCAAACTCTGGCTTTGTCCGTTGCCTTACTCGCGACTCTTTTGGTCGCGCCCTTCCTGTTTCAATTAATTGTCGATGCGGTCCTCCCAAGCCCCGGACAGCCCGGTGGCGACCAAGGCCTACTTATGGCCTTGGCAGTGGGGTTTGGTGGATTGGCCGTCATGCGCGCCATTGTCGAAGCCGCGCGCGGCTATACGATTGTCACTTTTGGCGCACAGCTATCACGGCAAATGGTCGGCAATATTTTCCGCCACCTCATTCGCTTGCCTGTGCGCTATTTTGAACGGCGTCATGTCGGCGACATTATCAGTCGGATGAATTCGACCCAACCGATCCAAGAAGCCTTGTCGCAATCCGTTGTCTCTGTGCTGATTGATGGGGTCATGGCGGTGTTGATGCTGATCATCATGGTTTTGTTCTCCCCGCTCCTCGCGCTCATCGTGGCCGCGACGACTGCGCTCCTCGTGCTCGCAACCTTGCTCATCTACCCGCGCCTGCGCGCGAGCCAGGAAGAAGCGATTTATGCGCGCGCCTTGGAAAACAGCCATGTGATCGAGAGTATCCGCGCGTCAACCACCGTCAAACTCTTTGGTCGCGAAGCCGAACGCGAAGCCAGCTGGGCCAACCTATTCACGGATTTCATCAACGCTGATGTTGGCCATCAACGTTGGAATGTCGCGCAGACGTTCGCGCAAACGCTCATTATTGGTTTGCAAGTCGTCGGTGTGGTCGTGGTCGCCGCTTGGAGCATGATGCAAGACGGCTCTACCTTCACCGTCGGCATGTTGGTCGCCTTTCTGATCTATCGTCAATATTTTGCTGACGCGGTGGTGCAACTTGTCACTAAAGGGAATGAATTTCGCCTGCTGTCGCTTCATCTCGACCGGCTCGCCGACATTGTTCACGCGCGTGCCGAAGGCGAACAGGCTGGATACGAACCGTTAGACAGGGTCAAAGGCCGGATCACCCTCGACACCGTCACCTTCGCTTATTCGCCTGAGGATCCCAATGTCGTCACAGACTTCACCCTCGATATCGCCGCAGGCGAAATGGTGACGCTGACAGGGCCAAGCGGTGGGGGGAAAACGACCTTGATGAAACTCATGTTGGGTCTCTATGCGCCTGTCGGCGGCCACGTAAAAATCGATGGACGTGACTTGTCGACAATTGATCCTTCCGTGTGGCGCAGCCGCGTCGGCGTTGTTATGCAAGATGACCGCCTGCTGTCCGGGACAATCGCCGACAATATCGCGTTTTTCGATCCTGAAATTGACATGCAGCGCGTGATGCGCGCCGCAAACGCAGCCCGGATTCACGACCCAATCGTCGCGATTCCCATGAACTATCTCGCCATGATCGGCGATATGGGGTCAATTCTGTCAGGCGGGCAAAAACAACGGCTGCTGCTCGCGCGCGCGCTCTATCAAGAGCCTGACGTGCTTTTCCTCGATGAGGGGACCGCGAACCTTGATGTCGAAACCGAGGCTGAAATCGTTGACCTCGTTGCGAGCTTGGACATTACGCGCATTATTGTCGCCCATCGCCCGGCTTTTCTCGAGGCGAGTGACCGCATTATTCAAATTCGGTAATCCCGCAAAATCCCAAAATAGAACACGTTAAGCGTTAACTATAGACTTTTTCTATTATAGCGTGTTTAAAATACCAGTATTTTACAATCTGTTAACCATAATTTCCCGAATTAGGCCATTTAGTCCTTGTTAACGATGAGGCAGTCTTGTCTAAATTGACCCTCGCGAGTGGCATTCTCCGCTCGTTTAACATTTACAGGGATCAACACACATGCGTGAACTTACTGTTGAAGAACTCGAAGTCGTAACTGGCGGTCGCCCGATCGTTATCGATTTTTAGAAATATACGGCAGCTAAGCTGCTGATAATATGTGGACTTATAACCTGCTCTCTGAGCGGGTTTCTTTTTGGACCCATGTCGTTCTTAAGGTTAGTTTCATATGAACCCTCTATTGGGACACGTGTGAAACAGATGCTTAAATATCTAATCGCCTCGTGCTGCGCAATCGCCTGTAGCGTGACAACGGCAAATGCCGAAAATACCCGGCTTATTGGCGATGAAATTGTTACGTTTTTGACGCAACAACAGCCCGCAGCGCCCTCCTCATTGGCACCCAGCAAAATCGAAGGCGCGACAGTTCATCTCATAGACGAAGTCGCCCAATCTCTTTTCACCTCAGATTCAGACAGGCTCTTCGCCGCGGTATCCGCCGCCAAGCAACATAACTACGACAACAATCCCGAATGGCTTAAAACGGTCGACTTCACGCAGGGGATTGCTGACATCATCACCAATAGCCCAACCCAAGACCACACCAAGAATTTGATCGAATATCTCGACACCTTTGATCCTGAAGGTGATTGGTTTTTACAGTCGGTTTCGACAAGTCTCGCGTCATTCTTTTACGTCTCTAGCAACCAAGTCCTAGTCGCCACTGAGCGGGCAGACGAAGCGATAAAAGTTGTTCCCAGCCAATTATCGGCAAAAGTCACCACGGCGCGAATTTTTGCCTCCGACTCCGCGATCGCCATTCATGCCCTGCAAGGTAATCCAGAGCTTATGCTGAATGCGGCCCGTTTGCAGGCGACAGCGCGCGCTGAGATCGGCGAGACGGTTAATCGCTATGAGTTGATGACCAATTTCGTCTTCGCGTTGAACCGCGCCAGACAATATGAAAGCGCCGCACAGGTCGCAGAGCTGCTGATTAATGAACCTATGCCGGAGGATAATATCGTCGGCTTATCAGAAGCCTATATGGCGTCCACTTTCAACGAGCTCAATAATTACGCAAAAGCCGAAACCTTGGCGCTTGCGGCCTTGCAAGGCTCTGATCATCCCGTTGTTGATCGGCGCGGCAGTTTGGAGCTTTTAGTGGCCTTGTCAGGCTTGGGGAAAAAGGCAGCTGCTGAACAACTCATGGTCTCACGGGGCTGGAAATATAGCCGTGACGCGTTGCTGGCAACAGTCGACAACCAATCCATTCTTCATGCCGAAGTGCTTCTCGCAATGCATCGGGACGAGCAAGCTTACGCCCTCGCCTTAATGAAACGTCGGACTGACTTATTGATCAATCAAGTCCAATCCATGAATTCGACAGATATTAGCGCCATGCTGTCCAACTTGGAAAACACGCGTGAACGTCAGGTCGAGCGCGAAGGCGCGCTACAACGTGAAGCCGAGATGAGAGCCATTCAGTTGGAACAAAAAACCAAGCTCAACCGGCTGCTTTGGGTGCTCATCGGCGGGCTGACGATTGCCTTTAACTTCCTGCTGGCCTTTCTGCGCTATCGCGAAAAACTCAATGTCAAAGTGCAAGGCTTGCAAGAGGATGCCCTCTCTGCCGAGAAAATGAAGACCGAATTTTTGGGCGTCATCAATCACGAAATCCGGACACCGCTCAATGGCATTATTGGCATTAGCGACGCCATGATCCACCATGCGTCTAATCCCATAATGCGCGAGCAAGCCGAGACCGTACAAGAGAGTGGGCAGTTACTCTTCGACCTCCTCGACAGCCTGATCACCATGTCCACGATTGAAGGCAATCGCCTCTCCTTGGACAAGGAAGAAGACAGCCTAGCCAAGACGATACTCCGTGAAACGGCAGAATGGGACAAAGCCGCCGCTAAGAAAGGGCTGACCTTCACGCACTTTATTGGACCTGAGTTGACTGACGCCGTCATTGCCGATCATAAGCGCATTCGCCAAAGTCTGCGCTACTTACTCTCCAACGCCATTCGCTTTACCCAAGCGGGGCGCGTGCATCTCCATGCAACGGCGACACCCGATACGGACGGGCATTTGGGCGTAACGATTATTGTCGCTGATACAGGCCAAGGGATTAGCGATGATGTTCAATCCCGCCTGTTCAAACCCTTCCTCCAAGCCGACGCGACTATGACACGTAAATATGGGGGCGCCGGCCTCAGCTTGGCGATTGCGCGGAAGTTAGCCCGGATGATGGGGGGCGATTTGGTCGTCAAATCACGTGAAGGACGCGGCACTGAATTCACTTTCACGGCTAGACTTCCGCTCGCTCACACCGCCGCAGAGCCCATCAACGCAGACGTAAAGCCCGCAACAATGGCGCCTATTCCTGCGCTCGACGCCGTTGACGAACCAGAAGCCATCATCGACCTGATGTTGGGAGAACAGCTCTTGAGCGCGCGACCAGACGATGCTGGTAAGCCACAGAAGACACGGTATAAGGCCGCGGGATAGGACGCGTTATTTTTGGACAAACCGTCCAATAAGAGCCGCAAAGGTCTGCGTTTAAGCCGCAGCAGGACGCGTTCCGGTCGTTTTACGCGCCGTAAGCCATGCGAAGACCAGCCCACCCAAAGCGCCGGCTATCATTTGCAGAGCAATACCAAGACCATCGCGCGCACCGGCAATCATATGAATACCGAAAAACGCTTGTTTCATGAGCAGCAACATCACCAACATCGCCACTGCGCCGGCCACTGCGAAAACAACCGGGCGGCCAAACCCGGCAAAGCGGTAAACGAATAGACCCAATAAATAGGCGACCAGCGTCCCAATACTGACAAAGATGATATAGAGAGACCCAAGATAAATGAGGTCATAGACTGTCATAGAGAGGCGTTGCCCGATCCCGACGTCCGCCCCAATATCGCTCAAGCGCGCGATTACGTTTTGTGTTTGTAGTGTCACGCCAATGGCTGTCGTCGTTATGGCCCCCATGACCCAGCCCGCTAAAAATTTCAGAAACGTCGCCAAATCAGTCTCCTTGCCTTGCACACAACCACGCTAAGCCTACAATGGGGTGCACGTCAAACGGTGGAGAGAATAATGAAGACAAGTTGGACATTCCTCGGATCTTTTGGTCTTGCCGCCATGCTATCCCTCTCTGCCTGTCAGGAACCGCAGCCCGCGCCGGAGTTGGCAGAACGCCCAATGGCAGATTTCCAATTAGACACGATTATCGATGGTCTGCAGACCCCGTGGTCCGCTGCGGTCATGCCCAATGGCGACTATCTGGTGACAGGCAAGCTGGGCCAGCTCTGGCGGGTGACGGGCAACAGCAAAGTCGATATTTCAGGACTCCCCGGTGAATTAACGGCCTTTGCCGACAACCGTATCGCCAACGCCGGACAAGGCGGACTGCTTGATGTCGCCCTTGCCCCAGACTTTGCACAGAGCGGCACACTCTACCTGTCCTATTCCTATGGCGATTGGGACAATAACGGCACAGCGCTGATGCGGGCCCAATTGGTAGGCAACCAGATCACCTCGGCCGCGACGATTTTCCGCGCCAGCCCCGGCAAAGAAGCGGGCAGCCATTTTGGCGGCAAGATTGCCTTTCCCGGTGACGGCACATTGCTGCTCAGCCTCGGTGACGGCTTCTCCTTACGGGAAGAAGCGCAGAAGCCCACCTCACACCTCGGCGCGATTGTTCGGCTGACGCTCGACGGTGGGACACCCACGGATAATCCGGATTTCGGCGTCGATGCGAAACCCCAACTCTACTCCATCGGGCACCGGAATGTGCAAGGACTCGCGATTGATCCGGCCACGGGGGTCATCTGGGAGCATGAACATGGCCCGCGCGGCGGAGACGAGCTTAACCGTTTGGAGGCTGGCGCTAATTACGGCTGGCCCATAGCAACCTATGGCCGAGATTATCAAGGCGCGCGGATCAGCCCAATTGAGGATCATGCTGGGTTTTCAGCGCCCGTCCATATTTGGACACCCTCCATCGCGCCGTCTGGTCTCGCCATTTATCGCGGTGAGCCCTTTGCGGACTGGAACGGGCACGCATTGATCGGTGGGCTCGCATCCGGTGATCTACGCCGTGTTAATCCAGACACAGGCGAGGAAGTGATCCTTCTCAGTGATGCGAAGACAGAGGCCGACGCTTTCCGTATTCGGGACGTCGATATCGCGCCTGACGGCGCCATTTTACTCTTGGTGGAAGACGCCACCAATGGGCGACTGATCCGGATGCTGCCTAAGGGATAATATCAGGGACTGGATTTAACAGCGCCGCGCGCGCAATTTCTTTAAGGGCATAACGCAAAACCGGTCGGGCGATCTCAACCTGAACCGGGTCCATCAAAGCATCCAAAACATCATCGACTAATGTAAAGTCTTCGTCTTTATTCAGAGGCTGACGGGCGAGAGGCTGCAAAGGAACACGGTCCGCATTGTGATCGCTTTGCGCGTATAGAGACTGAATTAAATGGGGCCAATTATCACCTTTGGCGGGCTCACCTTTGGCAGGATCAAGGCCATCTCTATCATTTGCAGCCATTATAAGACGTCTTGGATGTGCATAGACGGTTTCTCAAGTTTAGATCCCGTCAAACTGAGTGTCTCAAACAAATCCGCCGGGCTCATATCAAGCGTAATGCAAATGTCCCGTAGCTGCTTTGGACTGGGCCGTTCGAGCCCCCATTCGAACTTTTGGAACGTCCGTAAAGATACCCCGATAATGACCGCGAGTTCGTTCTGCGCGAGTCCTTCTGCCTTACGGTGCAAGCGGATTATTTGCCCGACATATTTGTCGACGACACTAATATCTTTGTCAAACATAGCCATATCGACACGCTCCGAAGAGGCCACTCAAAATCGCCGCCCCAGTAGCGTCTTTAAAATTAAACTGCTTTATGGTTACTGCACATCATCAACCATTCCTTACCAGCCAAATCTATTCACAACTTTACAGCAATTCGCAAACGCCCTTAGAAATTATGGTTAATGTAGCGTTAAACGCGGTTTTCCCTCAACCCTGCCCCCGGTCGACGTGGGATAAGAGACGATCAAAACCACGATCGTCGCCATACGAATTTTACCCCAAGGAACCAATACCCAACGCGAACACGTACAAATTTGGATGCTTGGTCAGCGATAAGTTGGCTTAAAAATCGTCGCGATCATAGTCCTACAGCCTGACATGAAACACGCCGCGAACGGGCAATTGGTCCGCTTGCTGTCAGCTTTCGTAAGTCTCGAAAGCTGACACAGCTTGTAAATTCCCTAAAGCCAACGTTTAAGCTATCGGGGCAACTCTGTTGAGTGTTCATTTATGGCCCGCCGTCAAAGACTTTAGCCCTGATAAAAGGAATAATAACATGACCAAAGGTGTTGGCGGAAAAACAATAGAAGACGCTTTGGCGACCCTCGGTGATATGACCGCAGGCGCTGCGCCGATTACCGATAACGAATATGCAAAGCGTATTGAGAAAGCGCAATCGCTTATGGCGACGCAGGGCATGGACGCGCTATATTTGCACGCCGGTACATCTCTGTATTATTTCACGGGAACCCGATGGCATGGATCTGAGCGTATGGTGGGCGCGCTACTTATGCCTACGGGCGCGCCAATCTATATCGCCCCAGCCTTCGAAGAAGGCACACTTCAGCAATTTATGATCGTTAAAGGCGACGTGCTGACATGGGACGAACATGAAAGCCCCTATGGTTTAATTCGGCAACATCTCAGCGCACAGGGCGTCATCAAAGGCCGACTTGGTATTGACGAAGCGACACCGTTCTTTGTGTCCGATGGGATCGCGCAGGTCAGCCCTGACTTAAAACTGATCAATGGCGCGTCTATTACGGCGGCCTGTCGTATGAGAAAATCATCGGCTGAGCTGACGTTGATGCAACGCGCCAAAGACATGACGTTGGCTGTCCATAAAGCAACGGCCTCTATGCTTTATGAGGGCATCACAACAGATCAAGTCGGCGCGTTCATTGATGCGGCGCATCGGAAAGTGGGCGCGGCAAAAGGGTCCTATTTCAAAATTGTCTTGTTCGGACCGGACTCCTCATTCCCGCATGGGGTGAAAGACCCGAAGCCTTTGGATACAGGCGACATGGTGTTAATCGACACGGGCTGTCAGCTACATGGCTATATTTCTGATATTACCCGGTCTTATGTTTTCGGCGAACCCAACGACAAGCAAAGACAAGTTTGGAATGCGGAAAAAGCGGCACAGATCAAAGCGTTTGAGGCCGCACAAATAGGCGTCCGGTGCGGCGATGTGGACTTGGCCGCTCGAAAAGAATTAGTCGCGCGGGGCTTCGGACCCGGCTATGAAACACCGGGCCTCCCCCACCGTACGGGGCACGGCATCGGTCTTGATATCCACGAATGGCCGTATTTAAACTGGGGCGATGACACACATCTTGAACCCGGAATGTGCTTTTCGAACGAACCCATGATATGCCTTTACGGCGAGTTTGGCGTTCGTTTGGAAGATCATTTCTATATGGGGAGTGACGGTCCTGTTTGGTTTACAGAACCCAGTGAAAGCATTGATGACCCATTTGGTTGAGAACGATTCCGACGTCATATTTTCCCCCGAAGCAACCATATTGACGGGACCCCAAACCCCATAAAAAATCCGCCCCGCAAAATTTGCGAGGCGGACAAAAGCCAGTAAAACGTCAGACCTTAGCGGTAATTCCGATCATAATCGGATTGACTGACGTGGAAGACCGCGCCTGTGCGGGGGTCTGTCACCCGCACCAGACCTGACGTCCCGCTTACTGGGCGCGCCCTATATCCTGCCCCGGAATAGTGCCGTGTCGACGACACGGATGGCACCGTTTGGTAGCTCGAATGATAGGTCGATCCACCCGAGTAGGTCGGTTGGCTATAGCCAGACACGGTTGAGTAATGCGGCTGACTATAGCTTGATCCCGAATATGTCGTCGTCGGCGTGTAAGTCCGACTGTAGGTCGTCGGTTGCTGCGTCACGTGACGATAGCGCGGCTGCGAATAGGTCGGGGTCGTCGGATAAGACCGCGTCAGGTGCGGGGTTGGATAAGTCCGCGCATAGGTCGTTGTTGGACGGCTGTGCGCGTAAGTCGTCGCAGAGGGGTAATAGGGGCTTATCGACGACGGGTAATGGGTTGTTGTCCGGTAAGGCTGCGGCGTGCGGTAAGCCGCCGTATTATATTTTTCGCAATTGCGGTCACCCAATCGGGCCCCAACGGCCGCACCTGCGCCCGCCCCGACCACAGTCCCGAACGTGCGGTCACCGCGCTCCAATTCATTACCGAGCAATCCGCCCGCGACACCGCCGAGCAATCCCCCAATCACTTGGGTCGTATTATCGCGGCGTTCGCATTTTTCATACGCCGCCGTATTGCCGGAGTAATATTGCGCCATCACCGGTGAGGCCGCCAGCATGGGGAGCGCAAGAGCCCCGAATGCGACGCCCGCGCGGGCGATGAATGTTTGTGTTTGCGTCGTTTTGGTCATGTGGCGCTCCTGTCCATCATTGCGATAAACAGGCCTTGCCCACCCTGATCCGAACCATGGCTGAGCGCCGCATTCAGTTTTTGTTCACCCTGAAAGCGTGGCTCCATAAAAAAAGCCCGGCCTCTAAGAGACCGGGCTTCTTATTCAGTTTTGGGCGTGAGCCTTAGCCGTCATCGCGGGACGGGCTACGGCGGCGACGTGGGCGCTTTGGCTTATCGCCGCTGTCAGAGTCGTCGTCATCACGTTTCGCACGTGGCTTCTCTTCGACTTCAAGCTCTTCGCCTGTGTCCTGATCAACGTGCTTCATCGACAGGCGGACTTTACCGCGATCATCGAAGCCCATCAGCTTGACCCAAACGTCTTGACCTTCGGCCAAGAAATCAGACGGGTGATTGACCCGCTCTGGCTTGATCATGGAGACGTGGACGAGGCCATCTTTTTTGCCAAAGAAGTTCACGAATGCGCCGAAATCGACGACCTTCACAACTTTACCTTTATAGACTTTGCCCGCTTCTGGCTCTTCCGTCAGGCTAGAGATCCACGCTTTCGCCGCATCGATCGATTTCTGATCGTTAGAGGCAATTTTGATCGTGCCATCATCTTCAACAGAGACGCGAGCGCCTGTGGTGTCAACGATTTCGCGGATGACCTTACCGCCGGACCCGATAACGTCACGGATCTTATCGACTGGGATTTGCATCTGCTCGATACGCGGCGCAAATTCACCAACGCTGTCACGGCTCTCTGTCAGCGCATCATTCATGCGGTCCAGAATGTGAAGACGACCAGCATGGGCTTGGGCCAAGGCCGTTTCCATGATGTCCTCAGAAATACCCGCGATTTTGATGTCCATCTGCAAAGACGTGATGCCTTCGGATGTCCCGGCAACTTTGAAGTCCATGTCACCAAGGTGATCTTCGTCACCCAGGATATCAGACAAAACAGCAATCCCGGCGTCATCTTTGATGAGGCCCATGGCGATACCGGAGACCGGACGCTTGAGCGGCACACCCGCATCCATCATGGCCAATGAACAGCCACAG
The DNA here is from genome assembly GCA_051251645.1 of Litorimonas sp. GTDB lineage: Bacteria > Pseudomonadota > Alphaproteobacteria > Caulobacterales > Maricaulaceae > Litorimonas. The sequence continues at coordinate 484,767 of JBPOEY010000002.1, forward strand.
ACAGTCGCCATTGAGGACGAACCATTTGATTCTGTAATCTCAGAGACGAGACGGATTGTGTAAGGGAAGTCTTCAGCCGTTGGCAGGACCGCTTGCAGCGCGCGCCATGCGAGCTTGCCGTGGCCATGTTCGCGGCGGGAGGTTCCGCCCATGCGACCTGTTTCCCCAACCGAGTAAGGTGGGAAGTTATAGTGCAACATGAACTTGTTCTTCATCGTGCCTGTCAGCTGATCGACGAACTGTTCGTCATCGGACGTGCCCAGCGTCGCAACACAGATCGCCTGTGTTTCGCCGCGTGTGAACAAAGCCGAACCGTGTGTGCGGGGCAGAAGACCGGCCATCGCTTCAATCGGGCGAACTTCGTCGAGCTTACGACCGTCGATGCGTTTCTTGGTTTTGATCACCGAGGTACGAACCGTTTCAGATTCGACGGATTTGAACGCGTCGCTGAAGATAGATTCAGACATACCGTCCGGATTATCATCAGACGCAACCAATTCAGCTTTCGCCGCTGTCTTCGTCGTGCGGAGCGCGTCTTGGCGATCCATCTTGTCTTTCATCTTGTAAGCGGCCTTGATGCCTTTTTCGGCAGACTTCTTCACAAGCTTCTTCTCAGCAGAGCGATCCGGTGCGTTATATTCGACCATTGGCTTACCGGCTTTTTCAACCAGCTCATTAATGGCTTCAATCACGTCTTGGCACGCTTCATGCGCGAACATGACGGCGCCGAGCATTTGCTCTTCAGTCAGTTCTTTGGCTTGGCTCTCAACCATCATGACAGCGTCATGTGTACCAGCAACAACGAGGTCGAGCTCACTGTCTTCCATTTCGTCGAGCATCGGGTTGAGGACATAATCGCCATCAATCAGACCCACGCGGGCAGCGCCAATTGGGCCTGCAAACGGAGCGCCGGAGAGCGCAAGCGCGGCAGACGCGGCAACGATGCCGATGATATCAGGTTCGTTTTCAAGATCGTGTTGCAGAACCGTGATAACGATTTGCACTTCGTTCTTATAGCCCTTTGGAAAGAGCGGACGGATCGGACGGTCTGTCAGGCGGGAGATCAGTGTCTCGCGCTCTGTTGGGCGACCTTCGCGTTTAAAGTAGCCCCCTGGCACTTTACCCGCGGCGTAGAATTTTTCCATATAGTTGACGGTCAGCGGGAAAAAGTTCTGGCCGGGGCGTTCGCTCTTGGCGAAGCAAGCCGTGGCGAGCAATTTCGTGTCACCGTAAGTCGCATAAACCGCGCCGTCAGCTTGGCGGGCAATGCGGCCCGTTTCTAGGGTGAGCGGACGTCCCGCCCAATCAATCGTTACAGATTGCGTATCAAACATTATTTTAAGTCTTTCATTTCGTACGTCTGCCCCTGCCATCAGGAGCGCGTCATGGGCGCGTAAATGCGCGAAAGCCGCCGAACCCCTGTCCGGCGGCTTCAATTTTAAGGTTAGCGGCGGAGTTCCAGGCGCTTAATCAGGTCCTGATAACGCTCTTCGCTTTTCGCCTTAAGGTAATCCAGCAAACGGCGACGTTTATTGACCATAGTCAGCAAACCGCGACGCGAGTGGTTATCTTTTTTATTGGTTTTGAAGTGTTCTGTCAGGGTCTTGATGCGGTGCGTCAGGATTGCGACTTGGACTTCGGGGGAACCAGTATCACCCGGTTTTGTTGCGTACTCAGTGATGAGTTCGGCTTTACGTTCGGCAGTAATCGACATCGGGCTTCTCCATTAGGTTAGAGGTTAAACACGCGCTTCGGAAGCAATTCCGAACCCCGCGGTTGGCATAGAGCGACCGGTTGTCCATTACTCTCAACCAAGACCCAATCTGTGTCATGGTAAGGAGAAACGGCAGCGATCGCGCGGCCCTGCCTCAATGCGGTATGTTGCGGGTCGGTCACGGCCAGCACCGGGATGTCGTCCAGTGCGGTCGAGAGCGGCAACAACCCCTCTTCGGCGCGCGCGCCATCGCACATTTGCTCTAGCGCGTCTAGCGTTATTGACCGTGAGAGGTCGAACGGCCCCACCCGTGTGCGCCGCAATCGAGACACGTGCCCTTCTGCGCCCAAGGCCTCACAAATATCGCGCGCGAGCGAGCGCACATAAGTGCCTTTGCCGCAATCCACAGTGAAGGAGGCGACCTCTTCCGTCAGCTCAACCAACGTCACGGCGTCGATCTGGACGACCCGCGTTTTCATCTCGACCGCGACGCCTGCCCGCGCCAAATCATAGGCACGTTTACCGTCAATTTTTATGGCCGAATATTTCGGTGGAATTTGGTTCACATCCCCCACGAAGCGCGGCAATGCCGCCTCGATTTGGTCGCGTGTCGGCCGGGCGTCTGACTGTCCGATGATCGCCCCTTCTGCGTCCAGCGTGTCCGTGCTGGTGCCAAAGCTTATATCGAATTCATAGGACTTCGCCGCGTCGACGAGAAACGGCACGGTCTTTGTTGCTTCGCCCAGTGCTATCGGCAAAATCCCAGTGGCGAGCGGATCTAACGTCCCAGCATGCCCGGCCTTCTGTGCTTGGAACAACCAACGCACGCGTCCGACAGCCTTCGTGCTCCCAAGCTCAAGCGGTTTATCCAGCACCACCCAGCCATGCACGGGATTACCGCGCTTTTTTCGATTACGTCCGTTGGGGTCCATAGGCGGGGCTTGGCCGCGGTTTTGTGTGTAGGCAACTTGAAAAGCCTGTATGCCCTGCCCAAAATTAGAAATTGGTCATAATATGCGAGGCTGCATTGCGACACTTTGTCATCATCCATAGGGCTGACCTTAGGGCATCATGACACAGTTAGAGACCGATATGACTATCAAATTTCTTGCCTTCGCAGCAGCAACCATCAGCCTGAGTGCGTGTTCAACAATCGTCAATGGCAGCAATCAAATGGTCAATGTCGACACCGGAACGGTCTCTGGGGCCGACTGCACTGCAACGGGTGGCTCCAATAACGCCATCAATATGCAGTTTAGCACGCCTGCTGAAGTCAAACTTCCTCGGTCGAGCAAGCCCGTTTCGATTAGCTGTGACAAAATAGGATATAGGACAGCGAACCAGACGATTTCCGGCAAAGTTGAAGGATCAACGGCCGGTAATGTCGTCCTTGGCGGTCCTATCGGCGTAGGCGTTGATGCGCTTACGGGCGCGATCTATAAATATCCTGACACCGTTTCAATCGCCATGGTCGGGGTCAACACACCGACCGTCACAGGTGAACCGATCAGCTAATCTGGCTTTCCTGAAGGCTAATGTCTAATCCTCTCCTCTATCAGGAGTGGGTTTTTTTGATCCATCTTTAATTACTACAGCGCGCCGTGAGGTAAAGTGCGCCGTCACGCATTTCGGTGCGCGGGGGCTTTTTCATATCTTTGCATTGCCTGCCAATATTATTGCCCGTCTCCACCTCAAATCGGTAGCCATGCCACGGGCAGGTGATCGTTCCGTCTGGGGCGATATCTCCGCCATCCAAAGGGCCGAGTAAGTGTGGACAGATGGCACTGTGGACGATCCAACGGTCCTGCCAGAAACGCAGGCAATAACGATGATGGGACCATTCAACGGAATGCACGACGTGACGGTCAAGCCGCCCCTCTGCACCAAGACATAAATCCGCCGCCGCGTCGTCCCGGATGACTTGGCGCCAACGCTGGCGATCATCCAGTGCGGATTGACGCCCTTCCATCAACCCCACATCCTCATCATAAAGTTGGGCATATTGACCGCGAAGATAATGTAGGGCGACGGCCCCAATGGATGGATCCGCCGGGGTCTCTGGCAGGTAGAAGCGCACATCAATATCAATTTCGCCCGCATTGACCCGGCTGGCCTGCGTGTGGATTTCTGTCCCCTGCCCCATACCGGATATCACGGTCGACACCCAATAATGGCGATCCATATCGACAATCAGGTCGATCAGCTGATACCCACCAGAGGGGACGCCTAATTTGGCGCGCCAGCCCCAGGGGCCGCTATCAATCAGGTCAATGGCTGAGAAGGATGACGCGTGCACATGGGGGAGATGTTCCCAGTCATGCGCATTTTCCATCATTCGGGTGAGGGTCACCGGAAGGCGGCGTGTGTAGTGACCAAGATAATGCTGCGCCTCAATGCGCGTATAGTCGATTTGGTTCGGCCGCTTTGCGCAAACTGCCTGCTCAACATCCGTTAGCATACATCTCTTTCAGGCGTGAAATAACGGGCCTACTCTTCCTCACCGCCGAGGTCACGCACCACCTCAGGACGGGCGAGCAGGCGCGCCATGTCGTCGGCCGTTTCAAAGGTCGTATCCAGCCGGAACACCAAACGCGGCGTGCTTTTCATTTCCAGCTCGCGGCCCAATCGACCCCGCAAAAACCGCGCGCAGCGCTGGAGACCCTCAATCACTTCAGGACCATTCGCGCCCCGACCGAGCGGTGCTGCAAAAACGGTTGCGACTTTGAGGTCAGGCGCCGCGCGTACTTCGGCAATCGTGACGCTCACTCCTTTTAGGGCCGGATCACGCAAGTCTTCTTTATTGATTATGTCCGCCAAGGCGCGGCGGATCACTTCGCCGGCTTTAAGCTGACGTTGGGAGGGAGGGCGATTACGGCTCATAGGATTTTGCCTAACAGGGTTCGGCGCCGTGAAGCGTCGGAATTTAAATCTATCCAGATCGTCCGAAACTCACTTTGAGGTCTTAAAAAACGGGGAGGCCTAAACCTCCCCGTCATATCATTAAAGCAAGAACTCGCTATTCGCTTTCGGCTTCCATGTCAGACATGGCAACATCGTCGAGCGAGCGGTCAATCATTTCAACCGTGAAACATTCGATCTGATCGCCCTTGCGAAGGTCTTCGTAGTTCTCAAACGCCATACCGCATTCCATGCCGCTCTGGACCTTCTCGACTTCGTCCTTGAAGCGCTTGAGGGTTTTGAGCGTGCCTTCGTGGATGACAACATCGTCGCGCAAGAGGCGCACACCCGATCCGCGTTCGACACGGCCATCGGATACGCGGCAACCCGCGATCTTGCCGAGCTTGGAGATGTTGAACACTTCCAAAATTTCGGCGTAACCGATGAAGGTTTCGCGGCGTTCCGGCTTGATCATACCCGTCAACACACCTTCGACCATTTCGATCAACTCATAGATGATCGAGTAATAGCGAATTTCGACACCTTCACGCGCCGCCATTTCCTTGGCCTGCTTGTTTGGACGCACGTTGAACGCGATAATCGGCGCGCCTGCTGTCATCGCCATCTGCACATCGCTTTCGGAAATCCCGCCGGCTTCGGCGTAAATGACGTTGGCTTTGACTTCGGAATTAGACAGACCTTCCAAAGACGCTTTGATCGCTTCAGCAGAGCCTTGAACGTCGGCTTTGACCAGCAGCGGCAGCTCGGAGACTTCCTTGTTCTGCAGTTTCGCCATCATCTGTTCCATCGATGCCAGCGCGTTCGGCTGTGAGGCCGTGACTTTGCGTTTCAGGCCCTGACGATATTCAACGATTTCGCGGGCTTTTTGTTCGCCATCAACAACGGCGAAGGGTTCGCCTGGCATCGGCGCACCGTCGAGACCCATGACTTCGATCGCCATGCTCGGTCCGGCAGCTTTAATCTGCTTGCCGCGCTCATCCATCATCGCTTTGACCTTGCCCATATACTCATCAGCCACGATCATGTCGCCGCGTTTCAAGGTGCCGCGTTTGACGAGCAAGGTCGTGACGGCGCCACGCCCTTTCTCAAAGCGGGATTCAATCACCAAGCCGTCAGGATTGCGTTTCGGATTGGCTTTCAGTTCCATCAACTCGGCTTGCAGCGTAATCGCTTCAGCCAACTCTTTCAGACCTGTTTTCTCCTTGGCGGAGACGGGAATGGCTTGCACCTCACCCGACATGTTTTCCGTCACGATCTCATATTGCAGCAGGTCCGTTTCGACCTTCAGCGAGTTGGCCTCATACGTATCCATTTTGTTGATAGCGACGATGATCGGCTTCCCTGCGCCCAGTGCATAGCGGATCGACTCGATCGTTTGCGGCTTCACGCCATCATCAGCCGCAACAACCAGCACGACAATATCAACGGCTTCCGCACCACGGGTCCGCATTTGCGCGAACGCGGCGTGACCCGGTGTGTCCAGCACGGTGATTTTATCGCCTGAAGCCAGTTGCAATTGATAGGCCCCGATATGCTGCGTGATCCCGCCCGCTTCGCCAGAGGCGACATCGGTTGAACGCAACGCATCGAGCAGCGATGTTTTACCGTGATCGACGTGACCCATAATCGCAATCACAGGGGCCCGCGGCTTGCGGTCCTTTTCAGCGGATGGCTCATCATCAAGCAGGAAGTTATCTTCGACGTCGGCGTCCGACACACGTTTCACTGTGTGACCGAAATCCTCAACGATCAACTGCGCCGTATCCGCGTCCAGCACATCGTTCATGGTCGACATGGTGCCTTGTTGCATGAGGTATTTCACCACATCGGCGCCGCGTTCCGCCATCCGGTTCGCCAAATCAGCAATCGTGATGGTTTCTGGCACAACGACTTCGCGCTGCACTTTTTCACGCGATCCGGAGCCCCCGGCACGGCGTTGACGTTCACGTTCGCGCTTACGTTTCACGGCGGCGAGCGAGCGCTGACGCTCATCATTGCCCGATAGAGCCGACACAATCGTCAGCTTACCGCGACGACGTTTTTGTTCGCCCTTGGAACGGGTTGGCGGCGGTGTGTTGCGTTTCTTCTTGATCCGGCCGCCGGCCTTTTCAATCTCGGAAAGCTCTTCGCCTTCTTTACGTTCCAGCGGGGAGCCGACACTTTTACGCTGTAAGCGCTCTTCTGCTTCTTTTTCTTTTTCGCGCTTGGCCGCGTCTTCTTCTTCGATGCGTTTTAGCTCAGCTTCTTCTTCAGCCTTTTTCTTGGCTTCCAATTTCGTTTGCTCATCCAGCATACGCGCCTGACGGGCTTCAGCTTCAGCCGCTTTTTTCGCGGCCCGCTCAGCGGATTGCGCTTGCGCCTTCATCAAGGCTTCTTGACGTGCCTTATATTCAGCCACGGACAAGCCGAGACCGCGTGCCGCCGTCGCGATATCTGCATCACTGACCTTTGGCGCTCTAGGCTTAGCTTTCGGTGTCGGCTTGGGTTTCGGTGTCGGTTTGGCTTCTGCCGCAGATATAATCGGCGGAGCCAGAGTTGGCGCTTTCGCCGCAGCGCCAGTTTTTATCGTCGCTGCTTGCGGACCTGTGGTCGCACGCACTTCTGCACTTTCCGGTTTCGGAATTTCAACCGCTTTCGCATCCGCCGTCACAATAGGTGCCGTTGGCTCGGGCGCAGCAGGCTGTGGGGTCGGCGTCGCAGCGACGGGCGTTGGTTTTGGCGCGACTGGCGTCGGCGTCGGTGCCGGAGGCGGCGTCGGTGTGTTCTTCGGCGTCAGCTGAATTTTCGGCTTCACGCCAGCAGAGCCCGTAGACCCCGGTTTGACCAGACGCTTCTTTTTCTTTTCCACAACGACGGCAGATGGGCGCGCGCTCGTTCGGCGCGGTCCCCGTGTTGGGCCACCAGGGCGTCCACCAATTGGGCCGCGCGGTCGGTTGTTGTTATCGCTCATTCTATTCTTTCAAATCATCATGTCGGCAGGCAAATCATCATGCCATCGGTACGATGCTCCGGTTTACTTGACCGCAGTTATCGCGTCTCTGACCGCCGTGTCGCGGCCCCTCTTGACGACGGGCCACAATGTAGCGGGTATCTATAGTTTTTCAACCGCTGTTGGGCGGTGGTTCTTCGGGCGGCGGTTCCAGCGAAATTTCGTGCTGAATATCGTCCCAGTGATCAGGAACAAGCGGCTCAAAGCCCGAAAGTCGTTTGGCGCTGCGCCGGATCGCTTTGACCATCTTACCCGACGTGATGGCGGCATGGACAACAGGCGAGCGGCCCAAGGCGAGCCCAATCTCTTCAGCTGTGAAACAGCCAATCACTGGCGGATCATCCCGTCCTAATTCGCGCGCGGTCGCCAAGCTGAGTGTGCGGAGTTTCCCCCGCCCATCGGACGCCCCGTCAGAGGCTTCGATACGGATCGCCACCTCGCCTCTGGCCGCCACTTCGCGAACGCCCGTTTGACCATAAGCCAGACGGCCCGCTTTGCGCGCCATTGTGAACTGACCCAACAGCCGACGACGCAATTGCTGATGCGTTTGCGTTATGAGTGCGTCAGCGTCAATTTTGACCTTAGATTTGAACCCGCGGTTAAATCCGCCGCGTTTTACCGCATCGCGCAAATCATCCGCATTAGCCGTCACCCACACGCCGCGACCCGGAAGCTTTTCGTAAACGTCAGCGACAAGCTCATGATCGGGCGAGCGCACAAAGCGCACCATAAGGTTTGGATCGCGCACCTCTCCGCGCGCCACGCAGCGGCGTTCGCGAGGTTTATGGCCCCGGCGGTCTTCCTCGATTGGGTCGAGGTGCGTGGTGGCGGACTCCGCGCTCAAGCGGTCCGATCTAAAGGCGCATTAAGCGCCTTGCCCTTCGGTTTTGAACAGGGCTTCAGCGGCATCAATGGCCCGTTCCGGTGCTTTATAAGCATCCGGGTTCTCGGCACTTTCACCGTCTTCGGCCTCTTCAGCGGACTGGAGGTCTTCCTCACTAATCCACCCGGCATGAACACGCGCACGCATAATCAGATCGGACGCTTCTTCATTGCTGAACTTCATGCCCTCAAACAAGCCGGGCTCGCGAACCTTCGCCCCATCCTTATATTCGACATAACCCGTGAGATCATCCGGCACGAGACCCGCGACATCTTCGACCGTGAGCACTTCGTTTTCGCCGAAGATAACCGTCATGGGCAGCGTGACGCCTTCGATTTCCAGAACGCCGTCTTCGACACCCAGTTCAATCCGTTTGGCATTTTGCTCTTGCGCGATCTTCTCAAGATATTCGCGAGCGCGCGTTTGCAGCTCTGTCGCGGTCTCTTCGTCGAAGCCCTCAATGGAAGTCAGTTCGTCAAGCTCGACATAACCAACCTCTTCCATGGTCTCAAAGCCTTCAGAGACGAGCAATTGCGCGACCATTTCGTCGACATCTAGCCCTTCCATGAAGAGCGCAGAGCGCTCGCGGAATTCTTGCTGACGACGTTCGCTTTCTTGCTCTTCCGTCAAGATGTCCAACGCCCAACCGGAGAGTTGTGACGCCAGACGCACATTTTGGCCTCGACGGCCAATCGCGAGTGAGAGTTGATCCTCAGCCACAACGACTTCGATGCGTTCGTCTTCTTCGTGAATAACCACTTTGGACACAGTCGCAGGCTGCAGCGCATTCACGATGAACGTGCCGAGGTCTTCTGTGTAAGGAATAATATCGATCCGTTCGCCTTGCAGCTCATTAACGACGGCTTGGACACGCGAACCGCGCATACCGACACACGCCCCAACCGGATCGATTGAGCTATCATTCGAATAAACGGCGATCTTGGCACGCGATCCAGGATCACGCGCAACAGCAACGATTTGGATCGTGCCTTCATAAACTTCCGGCACTTCTTGCGCGAACAGCTGCGCCATGAATTGTGGGTGCGCGCGGGAAAGGAAAATCTGTGAGCCACGCTGCTCTTCCCGCACATCCATAATGTAGGCACGAATGCGATCACCCGGCTTGACGTTTTCACGCGGCAGAGCCTGATCACGACGAATAACCGCTTCGGCGCGGCCGAGGTCGACAATGATGTGACCATATTCGACGCGCTTGACGATCCCATTGATGATTTCGCCGATGCGGTCTTTGAATTCTTCGAATTGACGCGCACGCTCAGCTTCACGCGTCTTTTGCGTGATAACCTGTTTGGCGAGGTGCGTCTGCACGCGGCTCGGCTCGATCATTGGCAAAGGCGTCGAAATCTTTGTGCCAATGACAGCATCAGGATTATCAAGCTGAGCCGTCGCTAAACTCACTTCAGTATATTCATTTTCGGCCTCTTCTACGACCGTCATGTCGCGACGCAGGCTCATCTCCCCTGTTTCAGGGTGAAGGTGCGCGCGAATATCCAACTCCGCGCCATACTGCATTTTGGCGGCGCGTTCGAAGGATTCTTCAATCGCGCTCAGCACGATTTGCTTGTCGATTTGTTTCTCTTCAGCCACCGCTTTCGCGATCTGAAGCCACTCTAATTTATTTGCGGAAACGCCGGCGATACCCACGGTGCTATTCCTCTTCTTCGTTGTCTTTAGCGGCGGCGAGCATATCTGCTTGAGCCGCGTCTTTTTTGCGTTGGCCTTCGGCGACCAACTCGTCTGTGATTAGCAATTTCGCTTCTGCGATCCAATCAAACGGAATAGAGGCCGTACTCTCGTCATCCCCGTCCAGATTAATATCGACATGACCGTCGTCAACCCCGGCCAAGACACCGCGAAAGCGTTTGCGGCCTTCGACCAGACGATCCAGCTCTAGCCGCGCCAGATAGCCTTCATAAGCTGTGAAATCTTCGTAGGCGGTAAGCGGACGATCCATACCCGGACTACTGACTTCTAAGACATAGGCATCATCAAGCGGATCTTCCACTTCCATGACGGCCGACAACTCACGGGACAGAGCCTGACAATTCTCAATGCCCATCATGCCATCAGACAACCGTTCAGCCATGATCTGTACTGTGCGACGTCGGCCCGCCATGACGCGGACACGCACAATACGCAGTCCCAGATCCGCAGCGATCGGGTCAGCAAGCTCTAAGATACGCTCGTCAGTATGAGTCTTCGTTTTCAAAGTCTTCGGGTTTCCAGTCTTCGTCTTACAAATGTGGTTCAGCCACTAAAAAAGCGGCCCCCGGAACGGTGGGCCGCCTGGCTGGCCGCTTGCCAGTTCCGGCGATGTTGCTCTGCATTTAGAGGGTCTGCCCCGATCTTTCAAGTAAGGATGACACGGAAAAAATTACCCAAATGACCCCCTTAACGGGCACTGTAACCTGTCAATTGACAAAACGAACTTTCCATGACAGTTTTAAGACATAAACGTCACATAGATGACACGGTATCAGGTGCATGGGGGTTTGCCCAGTATAAGGATCAAAAATATGGCTGATGGCCTCACACTTCTACAATTTCAGTCACCCTGGCAGGGCCGCGCCGGATTCGCGCGCCACCATTTGGATGAAGAGACAGGGGTCTTGTCCCCGGCCCGTCGCGCAAAAACAAAGAAACTGCTCCGCAAAGGGCAAAAAGGCATTGATGGTGTGGTTCTGTTTCCGACCTGGCCCACTCGCAAAGGCCTCATCGTCACACCGACTGAAGACGGGCTCTGTTTGCGCGCCGTTGCCAAAGGGAAAATTGATCCTGCGGCACAACCAATTTACACCTCAGACCCCGCCTATTCAAATGTGATCTCAGAACGCGGGCTCTACCGCAAATTTTCATTCTCTAACGGACACAAGACGATCCACTTTTCAGATCTGTCTGCACGTCTCGTCAGTTCACATCGAACGGCGTATGAAGTGTTCCCAACGCCCGACTTTTCGCCGTTCGCGCGGTTGATTGGCATTATTAATGATCCGGATGCCCACGCGAAATTGGTGAGCGACTTAAACGCCGGACGCTTTGATTACCCGAGCTGGAGTAAAGCCGCCCGCCGAACGCACCGCAGTCAACAGGTTCCCGTTACCGGGAACTAACCTTGGTTTGGGCAGTAATAGGCATGACACAAAACAATGCCTTTAGTGCCTCTGCGGGGGCTAATTCGGCGCGTCATTCGACTGCCGCGTAAACTCGAACCATCGCGGCGTGCGACCTTCGCGCCGCGCTTTGGCTTCATATTTCGTTCCGGGCCACAGCTCAGGCGGCTGCATCGGATCATTGCCCGTCCAGTCAAAGCCCGCGCCTGTCGCTCTTGCATGCGTCCGAAACCGGGTCAGCGCCCAATCGACATAATGCGGAATATCGGACGCAAAAGTGAGGCGCCCACCCGGTTCAACCACACGAAACAATTCTTCGATAAAGGCCGTGCGGATCAGACGGCGCTTGTTATGACGCGATTTGGGCCACGGGTCAGGAAATAATATATAGGCCCGCGCCAAGCATTTATCCGGCATCTCGACCATCATTTTACGAACGTCGCCTTGGAACAACCGGATATTATCCAGCCCTTCGTCGGCAATACCGCGAACTACCTTCGCTGTTCCGTTTAAAAATGGCTCCGCCCCAATAATCGACACATCCGTATGCGTTCGTCCCAAATGGAGAACATGAGACCCCATGCCGTAGCCGATCTCCAACCACACTGGCGACGGTGGTAGCAAATCGCCCGGCCCAATTTTCAATCGCGGCCAATGCTCGCTCATGATTTCGGCTTGAGACGTCGTCAGCGTTCGGCCTTTGGCACGGCCAAAGGTACGAAACTGGTCTTTATTGGGATCGAAACTCATATCGCGGGGCCGTAATCATCCGCGCCGCGCAAAACAAGCCGCTAGGCGTTCTTGTCTGCGCTATCTTTGGCCAGGCTCCGGGCCAGTTCAAGGATTTGGCGGCGCACCGCCTTATTGGTAATTTGTGAAACTGCCTTGGCCAAAGCCACGCCGTCCGAACTATTGATGAAATCATAGACGATGGGCATCTGATCATTCTCAGAAAACTCGCCCGCTTCAATCTGATTCGTCATCCCTTCAAAGAAATAACTGACCGGCACATCGAGAACTTGGCTGAGACGCCATAAACGAGACGCGCCGACCCGATTGGTCCCGCGTTCATATTTCTGTACTTGCTGAAAGGTCACACCGAGCTGATCGCCCAGTTTTTCCTGACTCATTTTCATGATTTGGCGTCTCAAACGGACGCGTGCGCCAACATGAACATCAACCGGATTGGCTGAACGTGGCGCGTGTTTATTTGTCATTCGTCCTGTCTCCCCTTTAAGGCTTCCCCGCCCAACAGCTTACTTTGGATTATCCCTAAAACCGCCGTAAATCTGTCACACCTAGTAATATTAAACATAGATTAAGCAAGGCTAGGATTGCATTGACGAGGGTGATTTCGACGGTTTGACCAACGGAAACGGGCAAGACGGTATCCAGATGCCCGACGCGTTTCCCGCTTAACACACGCTCAGCGCGACCATAAGAATCAAAAACACCGCTCACACCATTGGCCGCAGACCGAATAAGCGGCAACCCTTCTTCTATCGCGCGGTAGCGCGCAATTGCCGCATGCTGGGCCGGGCCAACCGTTGATCCAAACCACGCATCATTGGATTGGTTGAGAATGGCTTGCGGCGCCGGAGCGCCCTCAGAGGCGTTGGGCGTCAGGCCCGGGAAGATAACTTCGTAGCATATTTGCGGCGAAATCGGCGGCAGTCCGGGAAATTGTGAGATGCGTTTTTCTGACGCCGGGGAGATTGAGGCAATTGCGGTCGAAACCAGACGCGCACCAATACGCTCAACCCATTCTCCGCCTGGGATGAACTCACCAAAAGGCACCAGTTTCTTCTTGTCATTCGACCCGGCAACGGCCGGGTTCCCGCGCGTATCGAAGGTAATCGCCACCGCGCTATTATAATAGCGCGTTTTCGGCACGCCGTTGCGGTCCGGCTTTATCTCCTGTCTGAGCGAGTTCATGAGCCAAACCGGCGGGGTCGGCGTTCGCAGCGAAAGTTGCTGCCCCATATATCGCAATAACGCTTCATCTTCGGTCGCTAAGCCGTTCACCGCGCCTTCTGGCCAAATCAGGTGGGTCACAGTCTCTATGCCCGGCTCGACACTCACGGCGAAGTATGCATTGACAATATCGAGTGAAGTCGCGGGGTTAATTTTCTCAGATTGACGGAACGGAACAGCGACTAAACGCAAAACCACGCCGGGATGAATATCTTGTGTGGCATGGGCAAGACGGTGTGTACCAAAACTAAAGAGCGCGCCGAGTGTGACGGCAACGCCCAGCGCGGGACGCCAATCCCGGGTTAACACCGCCCCCCCGATCAAAGCAGCAAGACCGTAGGTCACCATAGTCAGCCCATAAACGCCGAACAGGCTGGTTGACTGGCTGATCGCGCCGCCGGGCTCAAACGCGTAAGCGGCCATGTTCCATGGAAAACCGGACAAAATATGTCCGCGCGCCAACTCCGCCAGTGTGAAAGCCGCCACAAAGAGCAGGGCCTTGCGCCACATTGACCCCTTCCGGGCCACGATCGCGCCCGCGGCGCCCCAAAATAAAGACAGAACGACAGCCAGCCCGCCGACGAGTGGTGGGATCATGGGAATGAACTCGGGCCCCCGCTCAATAAACGCGGACGCAATCCAGAAACAGCTCGCAGAAAACCACCCCAAACCAAAGAGGAGGCCTGTCCAAAACCCGGCGCGCGCGGAGCGATCCCAATCCGACACGCCCACAAGGCGCACAAACAACATCGCCAGTGAAACGAGTGTCACCCCCCAGAGATGAAACGGTGCAAATCCAAAGGCCGCAATCGCACCGGCCGCAACGACCGCCATACGAGACAGCCAGCCAGACTGCCCCCAACCTCGACGCACAGTTAAAGTGGTCATGTCAGTGGGAGGGCTTGCGTCATCTCTTCGACAAAAGTGCTCTCTGCGACGGGCAAGGTCACGCGCAAACGTTTCACCCGGCGCGGGTCCGCATCCGTGACTTCCATCTCCACGCCTTTGGGATGCACAATGATCTCGCCGCGTTCTGGCACCCGCCCCACCAAGGTAAAGACCAACCCGCCAAGCGTATCGACCTCTTCTTCTTCGTCCAGTGTGGCAAAATCGCGACCGATGGCTTCTTCGAAATCATCAATACTCATCCGCGCATCTGCGTCCCAACAGATTTTGCCGCCTTCGAGCACGATTTTCTTGAGCGCATCATTCAGCTCATCATGTTCGTCCTCAATATCCCCGACAATCGGTTCAATCAGATCTTCAATCGTCACGAGACCGTCTGTGCCGCCATATTCGTCCACGACAATTGCCATGTGGATCCGTCGCGCTTGCATCCGCCGCAACAGATCTTGAGCGAGCATTGACGGCGGGACATACAGAACTTGCCGTTTTATTGTCCGGATCACCTTGCGATCCGGATAGGTCTTCGCTGTCCGCCCCCGCGCATCAAACATGAGGTAGGGCAGTAGGTCTTTAATATGGACCATAGCGATGGGGTTATCGAGCGTGTCTTCGAACACAGGGAGGCGGGAATGACCCGCGTCCCGAAAGGCTTTGGATAACTCTTTTAATGTCGCTGTCTTTTCAATCGCGACAATATTGGCCCGCGGCACCATGACATCGTCCACACGCAAAAGGTGGAAGCGTTCTGCCGCATCCATCATGCGTTCTTGCGCGGCGGCCTTCTCTGTCGGTGTCGACGATTCGGCATCGCTCAGCCCCGCCGATTTACGGCGGCGAAAAACCTTAGCGAAGAAGGAAGGGTGTTCGGGCTCGGCGGCCAAGTCAGGCAGCGGCGCAGGGTCTGTGGTCATAACGCCCTAGCGCTTATAGGCGGCGTAGGGATTGTCAATCGACAGCCGCGCTAAAGCCCGCACTTCACGCGTTTCCATATCATCCGCCTCTGCATCGGTCTGATGATCCAAACCCTGCAAATGGAGCACGCCATGAATGAGCAAATGCACGAAGTGATCGTCAAACCGTTTGCCTTGCGCGGTCGCCTCCCGGGCAATGGTTTCGCGCGCTAACACGACGTCCCCCATTAATCCGGTGTCCGGCGACATCGGAAAGGACAACACATTGGTTGGCGCGTCTTTGTGGCGGTAATCCCGATTAAGCTGCTGTACCTGTGCGTCATCCGACAGGACAATGGACAATTCGCCCTTATTCGGACCGTTTACCTCAGACAAGGCGGCTTGCACCGCCGGATCTATCAGCGCCGTCACATCTGGCCAATCCGCACACGGTTGGGCGATATCAATGACGAGATCGCCCAATTTATTTACGCGTCGACTTCGGCGTCAACTTCAGGGGACCACTGCCCTTTGGACGCCAAACCATTCATTTTCGCGCGGTGCGCAAACGCCGTCTGGGCGGCGGCGTAATTGTCCGCTTTGCCCTGCCACGCGAACAGTGCGGATTGCTGCAAAGCACGCCCGTAGGAATAAGTCAGCTTCCACGGGAAACCGCCAATTTTATTCATCATGTCGAGGTTGCGCGTCGCTTCCTCATTCTCCTGCCCGCCAGACAGGAAGGCAATACCGGGAACGGCGGACGGAACCGTGTCCTTAAGCACCTTAATCGTGCGTGTGGCAATTTCTTCGCGCGTGGGTTGCTCTGCACATTGTTTGCCTGCGACGACCATATTCGGCTTTAAGATCGTGGCCTCCAACGCGACACCCTGTTCATATAGCTCGGTAAAGAGTGAATTGAGCGCACGTTCTGTCACTTCATGGCAGCGTTCAACACTATGCGCGCCGCCCATCAACACTTCGGGCTCGACAATAGGAACAATGCCCGCTTCTTGACAAAGCGCCGCGTAGCGACCGAGCGCATGCGTATTGGCCTTAATCCCGCCCTCTGTTGGCGTCCGGCCGACAGCGACATCGGGATGGGAAATCTCGATCACCGCCCGCCATTTCGCGAAACGCGCGCCAAGTTCGTAATATTCCGCCAGACGCTCGCGCAAACCGTCGAGGCCCTGCGTGATCGTTTCGCCCGGACGACCCGCGAGCGGAGTAATGCCCATATCGACCTTGATCCCAGGGATCGCGCCCGTGGCCTTGATGAGATCAACCATCGACGTGCCGTCTGCCGCGCTCTGGCGCAGGGTTTCATCATAGAGGATCACACCGGAGATGTGATCATCCATCGCGGGGCGGGTCCGGAACAGCATGTCACGCCAATCACGGCGATGTGTTTCCAAGTTTTCAGTGCCGATTGAGGCAAAGCGTTTTCCGATTGTTCCCGTGGACTCATCCGCCGCCAGAATGCCCTTGCCGGGCGTAACCATTGCGTTCGCCACGGCGACCATTTCGTCCATCTTGCTCATTTTATGCGTTCCCATTTTGTCGACTGTCTCGTGTTACAATTTTTACGCCCGGAAGGTCTTTCCCTTCCATCCACTCTAAAAATGCACCGCCCGCAGTTGAGACGAAGGTAAAATCGTCCACCACGTTGGCCGCATTCAGCGCGGCGACCGTGTCGCCTCCGCCCGCAACGGCGACAATCTTGTCAGCCCGCACCCGTTTGGCGGCATATTTCGCCGCTTCAATGGTCGACGTATCAAATGGCGGGGTTTCAAACGCGCCCAGCGGCCCATTCCAGATCAACGTGTTAGACTTATCCATCGCATCCATCAGCTCCGTCACCGTGTCTGGGCCGACGTCGAGGATCATTTCATTGGCTTTGACACGGTCCTTTGAGCCGTCCGCCATAGAAAGCACGCGCGTCTCTGCGCCGACTTTAAATTCTGTCGCGACCACGCCATCAACAGGTAGAATAATTTCGCAGCCCGCTTTGCGCGCCGCTTTCAAAATATCCGTTGCCTTGCCGACTAAATCTGGTTCCGCCAGCGACTTTCCGATGTCCATGCCCTTGGCAAGCAAGAAGGTGTTGGCCATGCCTCCACCAATGGCGAGGCGGTCAAGACGGGACACGAGGTTTTCGAGCAAATCGATCTTAGAAGAGACTTTCGCGCCGCCGACAATCGCCATCACGGGCTGTTTCGGATGATCCAGCGCTTGCGCCAAATGATCGAGCTCGCGCGCCATGGCCAGCCCCGCATAGGTCGGGAGATGTTCGGCGATCCCGGCAGAGGATGCGTGGGCGCGGTGTGCGGCGGAAAACGCATCCATGACGAACAGATCACCAAACTGCGCCAACTCTTTGCTCAACTCAGGGTCATTCGTCGTTTCGCCCGCCAAGAACCGCGTGTTTTCCATCACCAGGACATCGCCCGCACCCAAATCATTGAGCGCGTTCCGATTGAGCGAGGTCAGAAATCGCACGGGCGCATTCAAAGCGTTCGCCAGCGGTTCCGCGACAAAAGACAGGGACAGGGCGGGATCATGCTCACCTTTGGGACGTCCAAAATGCGACAGCAAGACAACTGCGGCCCCATGATCACGTAAATATTCTATCGTTGGCAAGGCCGACTGTAGGCGCGTATCATCCGTGATCGCCCCGGACTCATCGCGCGGCAGGTTGAAATCAACCCGCACAAGGGCGGTTTTACCCGAGAGATCAGCCTCTTCAAGACGACGAATATCCATGTAAGTGCAGCTCCGCTTATGCCAAGTTCAGGCGTTCGCCCATGACGCGGGCGACATCAATCATCCGGTTGGCAAAGCCCCATTCATTATCATACCACGCGATAACCTTTACGAGATCGCCGTCCATCGACTTGGTCAGAGGGGACGCGTAAATAGCGCTATGCGGATCATGGTTCAGATCAGAACTCACCAACGCATTGCGTGAATAGCAGATAATGCCCTTCATGCGTTCTTGCGAAGCTTTTTCCATGGCCGCGTTCAAATCTTCAGCCGTGGTCTTCATTTCCGGTTGGAACGCGAGATCAATCATAGACACATTCGCGGTCGGAACGCGGACAGCGGCGCCGGCCAAACGGCCTGTCAATTCGGGAATAACCATGCCGACGGCCTTTGCCGCGCCCGTGCTGGTCGGGATCATGTTCAGACCCGCCGCGCGGGCGCGGTAAAGGTCTTTGTGCGAGTTATCGAGAATCCGTTGGTCCTGCGTATAGCTATGCACGGTTGTCATGAAGCCTCGTTTTATGCCCACAGCCTCGAGTATGACCTTGGCAATCGGCGCGAGGCAATTGGTCGTGCAAGAGGCGCAAGACACGAGGCGATCATTGGCCCCCAATTTGTCATGATTGACTCCGTAAACAATCGTCTGATCAACATCGTCTCCGGGCGCAGAAATCAGCACCGCTTTCGCCCCGCCGTCAAAATGGGGCTGGCAGCGCTCCCGCGTTCGGAACAAGCCCGTGCATTCCATGACGAGATCCGCATCACCCCAGGCGACATCGGCCGGGTTACGTTCATGCGTCATCGCCACACGGCCACGACCAAAGTCGATCCAGTCTTCCCCTTCGGTCACCGTTGCCGCAAACCGGCCATGAACAGAATCATAGCGCAAGAGATGCGCTGAGGTTTCAATATTGCCGGGCGAGTTGATGAGGACAAGCTCGACATCGGAAATATCATACTCATAGAGGGCACGAGCGACGAGACGGCCGATCCGACCAAATCCATTAATGGCGATCTTGAGAGTCATAGCGAGAGGGTGACTTCCTGAGAGTTTAAGCGCTCTGAATGATCAAACCTCAGACATGAGATCGATCATCACAGTTGGAATTGCCTGCGCAGTTACGCGGAACATCCCGCAAGAGCAATAAAATACCCTTGGCGTGGAGCAAATCTTACGTCATTCAGGGTATAAAATGAGGACTTTAACTAACTCGCGATGAATGACAGCGCTGACATGAAACAAGCCACCCTCAAGGACGCGGCTCTGGCCCTTCAAACGGCCGTGGCTGCGCTCGAGAAATCACTCGATCCAATGTTGGGCAAACTCGCCCAGTTGGAGACAAAAGCGCTTGAGGCGGAAGGCTTTTCCGAGGACCGTGTCCGCTTGGCCGCAGAGTTAGACGAAGCGCTCGAAGCCCGGCGGGTCCGGGAAGCCGAGTTTGAAACCTTATCCAAACAGACGCGCGCAGAACTCGACCTAACAATCGCGGCCCTACAGCAGGCCCTCGCTCAACCGGACACGTGAGGAGATACTGATGGGTAAAGTCAGTTTGAATATTAATGGCCGGGCTTACGGGCTTGGCTGCGAAGCCGGCGAAGAAGAGCGGCTAACCCGCCTTGGTCAGAGGCTTGACGCGCGCGTCGCACAAATGGCTGACCAATTTGGCCAAATTGGCGATCTGCGCTTGCTTGTCATGGCGGGCATAACCTTGATCGACGAGATCGAAGATCCTGAGAGCTCTGTTGAATTGCAGATCGAAGAGCGTCTGGGCGACATGACGAAGAAACTCGATGTGGCGACCAAAGCCCGCGAATCAACGGAAGCCGACGCTGTTGAGGGCCTTATGACGGCCGCGCGCCGAATTGAACGCTTGGCCGAACGCTTGGCCGAATCGAATGGCTGACGACATAAACTGTCGAAACGCTGCGGTCCGACCCCAATCGATTCTCTGCACTACCGCGTCACGGACTGCGCATACCTGCTTGCGCGTCCGTCACTGACGCCCCAAATAGCGCTTGACGGTTTCTGCGGGTTGCGTGTTTGCACTAATCCACCGGACCTTACTATATTACTCGGGAGCTGGCTCTGTTCGGACCGTGGTTCGTTTAATTCCGGCGCCCACCTCAAACTGAGGTCACGAGGATTCTATAAGCTCTCACGGACTTTGTGGGGCCGTCACCTCATCAACAGATTCACCGCTTCGCGCGCTAGTTAATCTCTTGGCTCAGCGGGTGAGCGCGCAACGCGCGCTTTGCGTAACGGTCTCTCTTTGTCGTCTAGAACATGTCCCCAACAAATATTGTCTGGGACAGTGAAGCAAAACTTTCTGTTAGATCTTCTCGATAATGATCGCTGGGGCCATGCCGCCCGCCGCGCACATCGTTACAAGGGCATAACGACCGCCGCTTCGCTCTAACTCATCCAAAGCCGTTCCGATTAAGATCGACCCTGTCGCGCCAATCGGATGACCGAGCGCCATCGCCCCGCCGTTGATATTGACCTTCTCCCGATCCAAATCGAGATCGCGAATAAATTTTTCTGCCACAACGGCAAAGGCTTCATTGATCTCCCAGACGTCAATATCGTCTTTGCTCAGTCCTGCGCGAGCGAGCGCTTTTTTTGCCGCAGGAACGGGCGCGTTGAGCATCAAGGTCGGATCATCGCCCATATTTATGGCGGTCACGATGCGGGCACGAGGCTTAAGTCCGTGCTCTTCGGCGAAATCTTTTGATGTCAGGAGTAACGCCGCCGCCCCGTCGACCACGCCCGAACTATTCCCCGCATGGTGAACATGCTCCCAATTATCTTTAAGCTGCGGATAGCGCTGCTCAACGAGATTGCCGTAGGTTGTGCCTTGCTCATCGACCGGAATGTCTTTCCACATGGAAAAGACGGTCTTGAGTTGGCCTAGACCTTCTTTCGTCGTTTGGGGGCGGGGGAACTCCTCACGATCAAGCGCAAGTGAGCCGTCCTCATTATGCACAGGGACAAGCGATCCGGCGAAGCGGTTCTCTTCAATCGCCCGGGCGGCGCGCGCCTGACTGGTCAACGCCAGATCATCGAGCGCATCACGGTCGATGCCTTCCAGCTTAGCAATCGCGTCCGCCGCGACACCTTGCTGCGTCTGTGGGTGTTTGGCACGGAGCGATAGATTGCCCGCATCCATCATCGGCGGCACCTTTGGGTCCATGATCGAGGCTGTGTAACTCATCATCTCGCAACCGCCGGCAATCACGCAATCTTCCATACCTGCCATAATCTGCGAGGCCGCCAGCGAAACCGAGGTAATCCCGGAACCACAAAACCGGTCCAAGGTCATGCCCGAGGCCCGCACGTCATAGCCTGCATCGAGCGCGGCCATGCGGCCAATGTCCGTGCCTTGCTTGCCGACTTGTGTGCTGGTGGCCCAAATCACGTCGTCGACTTTCGACGTGTCGAGATCATTCCGCTTGGCAATGGCTTTCAAAACCGTGGCGGAGAGATGTTGCGGATGGAGGTGGGCGAGCGCGCCCTTTCCCATCTTACCAATCCCGCGTGGGGTACGGACTGCGTCGATAATATAGGCGTCAGCCATGCGGGTCTCTCCGAAAAACGAATTTGTCCGGATGATCTATGAGGGCGTGATGGCGCGTGCCAAGGCTGCACGCCCCATAATCGCATCTTCGATAGAGCGTGGCAGGCCGGCGACAAAGCCGCGCAAGACAGGGGCGATTTCTAATTCCCGTGCTTGCAGCGCATCTGTGGGAGCCACAACACCGACACAGAGATTTCGGCGAACACCGCGCGATGGTAACGCCACGGCAATTCCGCCCGTCCCATCACCGGATGGATGATAGGTCACCGCATAACCCCGCTTGCGCGCTTCTTGCACGCCCTCAACTGCGATGGGCGCGGTCTCTTTCCAGAACGGCTTGTCGACCTCATGAATGGTGCGGCGGATAAGTTTTCCAATATCTGTGTCCGTATCACCCGTCAGCATGGAATAGCCCGTCGATGAACATACCAAAGGTCGAACGGAGCCAGTTTCCACATGTTGTCGGACGGGGCCCGGACCGTGATGGGTGTAAATATATTGGCTGTAGATCCCGTTGCGCATGGCGAGAAACACAGTTTCGCCGAGTGTATCGGATAGGCGCGACAAATTATCGGCAAACCCGTCTGGCAGGCCCGAGAGTTTGATCAGCCAATCGCCGAGAAAGGCAATCCGTAAGGTTGGATAAAAGGCCCGGCTATCGACATCGCGCTCAAGGTAGCCGGAATCCTGCAAAGACTTCGTCAAGGCGGACGCCGACGATTGCGGCATATTAAGATTGTCAGCGATTTCACCAATGGAGGCCGGCCGCTTCACATCTGCGAAAAATTCAAACAGCGCCATCGTGCGGAAGCTCGATTTGAGCATATTCTCCGCGTCGTCGAGCCGCAGCGCCTGCCCTGGCATTACGCCTGCTAAGGGTGCGACCGATAGGCCGAGGTCATCATCGTCATCATCATGAGGCATCATAAAGTTCATTTTGACATGCCCGCGACAGTTTCACCACCTTCATTGATGAATAAAACAAAGCCGCCCGTGCAGAACACGGACGGCTTATTATTGTTAGCTTTAGGTCGCTTAAGCGTCCATGGCCGCTTTATTGATAGACCCTTGGGCAAGTTTCGTGAATTCGAGATCGCCTTCCATCGTCTGTTCTTTGCAGGTTTCCAGTTTTTGGGCGTCTTCTAACACGCCGAGCCGTTTGGCGAAGGCTTCAACAGAGCCGTAGCCCGTGATGGCATAGTGCGCCATGCGTTGATATTGGCTGATCAACATCGCGTCACGCACGCTATCGTCGCCATATTCTTCTTTGAGCACGTGTTTCTCGGCCTCTTTGGTCAGGCCTTTCATGCCTAAGCATGTAGCATTGCCGACACCCTCACCATGGCTATCAAGGATCGCTTTAATCTGCGTGTTACCCTCTTTTGTGCCCTCGATAGACCGTTTGAGCGCAGCTTTTAAATCTGTGTTATTCGCGGCATCGATCAGTTTTTCAACGGTCGCATTCGCTTGTTGGTTGGCGTCATACAGGTCTTTAAGTTCTGCAATATATAGGTCTTTGAGATTGTTAATAGCCATGGGCGTCTCCTTTGATGTGGTGCGGCCTGTCGGCAAGACAGTCGCGAGTGGGTTCATCACAGCAACGGGAGCCAAGGCCAAAATGTTCCAAGTTTCTGTAGGATCGGCGCTTTCGTCGCACCCGTGTCAACTGAAGTGAGCTTTAGCGCTGAATTCAATAAGCAAACTCTGCGCACGCTTCGTTTTATCGCCCAATCAACGTGGTCATAATCGCGAGCCGATCCGCCTCATGCGCAGGCTTGTCCCAGCGGATACGACTAATGCGGGGGAAGCGGAGCGCATAGCCGGATTTATGGCGCGGGCTTTCGTGGGCACTGTCGAACGCGACTTCAAACACGAGTTCTTTATCAACTTCTTGCACCGGACCGTAGCGCGCGACTTTATGATTCCTGATCCAGCGATCGAGCTGTTTGAGCTCTTCATCGGTAAAACCGAAATAGGCTTTGCCGATGGGCAGGAGTTTCTCTTCGCCCTCAACGTCCGCCCAAAGCCCGAAGGTATAATCTGAATAATAGGACGAGCGCTTTCCTGTCCCGCGCTGCGCATACATGAGCACCGCGTCGAGCAAAAACGGATCGCGTTTCCATTTATACCACGCATGTTTGGGCCGCCCGGAGACGTAGAAGGAATCGCGACGCTTCACCATCAGCCCTTCTTTGAGGCCCTCGCTCTCAGCTGCGTCTTGCCGCAGTGCGCGCAGATCATCGACCGTGGTCCAGTCGAGAATATCACTGACGGTGTAGTGATCTGGATTACGGGCAGCGATAAACGTCTCAAGTGTCTTGCGGCGCGCGTCCAATGATTGGTTGCGGAAACTGACACCATCCTCACTGATAATATCATAAGCAATGAGGTGCGCGGGCAAGCGCTTCATTAGCGCGGCGGACGGTTTTTTCTTTCCAAGCCGTTGCTGCAAATCATTGAACGAACCGATCTGTCCGTCAGGGCGAACAAGTAATTCACCGTCAATCACAGCGTCCCAATTCACCGTTGACGCGAGGTCCGGAAAGCTGTGCGAAATATCATCGCCTGTGCGCGAATAAATCCGGGCCTCGCCATTCATGCCCGTCACTTGCACGCGAATACCGTCCCATTTCCATTCCGCCTGATGGGTTTCGGGCGCAAGGCGATCTAAGTCCACGGCCTCATCAATCGGGTGGGACAGCATGACGGGCGAGTAGGTCAGCACATTCGAGATGTCTGGCATTGAGGCGTTGCCGTCGATCCACGCGAAGAGGTCGACATAGGGCGGGCTGATCCCATGCCACAACTCTTCGATCACGCCGACATCAACATCGGCCATATTCGCCAGTGTCTTCTTGACCGTGCGGGCGCTCATGCCAATCCGAAGCCCCCTTGTACCAAGCTTTAAGAGTGCCCAGCGCTGTGGCGGCGACATATTATCAAGCAGTGTAACGAGATATTCCCGAATGGCCGACTTATCGCGGTGCGTGAATTCCTCGATGACCTCATGCAAATCGGGCAAACGGTTAAGCCGCACAGGCTCCGGGCTTTGCGGCCACGCCAGCGCGACCGTTTCGCTCATTTCCCCGACATAATGACGCGACAGCTGGAACAAATACGGGTCCATCCGTTCTTCCATCAACGTTTTGACGAGGTTACGCTTAAATAAATCAAACGATAATGTTCCGCCAATCGCGGCCAGCGCCCACCCCCGATCCGGATCGGAGGTCTTGCGCAGATAGTCCGTCAGGATCGCTTCTTTGGCGAGGTTTGAATTGGTGAAATAGAGATCATCAAGCAGGTCAGCGAAAGTAGCGAAACTCATTCTCCGACCTCCTCATCCATGCCAATCAGATGCAGTCCTTTGGCGTTAATGCCCTCTTTCTTAAGCGCATATTCCAACGCCTCGACACGCCCATGCGTGATCCAGACCATGCTGGCCTTGGTTTCACGACAGGTGCGTAGCAGATCATTCCAATCGGCATGATCGGACACCACAAGCCCCAGTTCGGCGCGCTTCTGCCGCGCGCGGGCGCGGATTTGCATCCAGCCGCTTGCAACAGTCGGGAGCGGATCTGCAAACCGTCGTGACCAACGGTCATTGATCTGCGCGGGCGGGCAGAGCACGATTTTGCCGCGAAAGCGGTCTTTGTCTTTGCGGTCGATCTCACTGACAAGTTGCCACTCACCGAAATCCTGCCCGTAACTCTCATACAGCTCCGTCAGACGTTTCAGCGCGCCATGAATATAAAAGGGATGTTCATAGCCCGCCAGACGCAGCGTCTTCATCACACGTTGGCATTTACCGAGCGCGTAAACGCCAACAATATGCGTCCGATCTGGCAGGGTGCGCATTGAGCGCATAAGTTTCTCGACTTCGGCCTCCAGCGGCGGATGTTGGAACACAGGCAGCGCGAAGGTGGCTTCTGTAATAAAGACATCGCACGGCACGACCTCAAACGGGGCGCAGGTCGGATCAGGATGGCGTTTAAAATCGCCGGCCGCAACAATGCGCTGGCCTTGATATTCAAACACGGCTTGGGCGCTGCCAAGGATATGACCCGCACTGGCAAACCACAGCGTGACCCCGCCTCCGAGATCATGCCGTTGACCATAGCGAAGCCCAAGGGTCTGCGTTTCGTCCGCCACATAGTTGCGCGTCCGCATAATATCGATGGTCTCAGCCGTGGCCCAGACTGTGCCGTGGCCCCGGCTCGCGTGGTCCGCATGTCCATGGGTAACGACGGCACGCGGCACGGGCGTCATCGGATCGACGTAGCAATCCGCAGGCACACAATAAAACCCGCCTTCGCGAACTTCCATCCATGTTTCCGGGTCGATCATGACTGCTTAGCGGACTAAATCGAGATTTGTTCCATTAACCGGACAAACGGTCGCGCTTACTGGCCCGTTAGGTGATTGATCAGCGCCAACGCTTCGTCGCTCGTCCAGTCGGCTTCACCGGGCAATCGCGCAAGCTCGCGGCCATATTCATCGTAAAATATCGAGGTGGGCAGACCCGGCAAGGCCAGTCGCGCGCTAATCGCGAACGTCCCATCATGAATGAGCGGAAGGTCGGTTAAGTCCGTCCGATCATAAAATTCCTGCGCGTCCACCATTTGCCGGTCCATACTAATCGGAACCACGGCAAAATCATCGCCGCCGCGCAGGCGTTGCAGCTCATCCAAGCTCGGCATTTCCACCACACAGGGCGCACACCAAGTCGCCCAAACATTGACCAGCACGATTTTGCCGTGAAAATCCGCCAACGTCACCTCACCGTCCGGCGTAGCCAGGCGAAGGTTTGGCTGCGTCGGCGGGGCCTCCAACGCGGTGAGTTTCGACAGCGAGCCAACAGCAAATCGATCGAGTGCGCCTTCTGGCGCTTGGCAGGCCTTCACGGCGACGAGCGCAACCGCTAGGAGGCCACCAAAGATCATCAGTTTGATTGCATTGGAAACACTGAACATGAGTGATGAGATAAGCGCTAACGCACCCAAAGGCCAGAGCATGTGGGGCGGACGTTTTAGCGCACGACCCTCCGATATCATGCAGGCTATCAACGCCTCTATCGGGTTTGACCAAAAACTCGCCGAAGAAGACATTACTGGATCAAAAGCCCACGCCACCATGCTCGCTAAGCAGGGTATTATCACCCACGCCGACCGAGACGCGATTTTAGACGGGCTTGATGCGATCCTCGCCGAGATTAATGCGGGCGAATTTTCCTTTTCCGAAGAGCTGGAAGATATTCACCTGAACGTCGAAGCGCGGTTGAAAGACCGTATTGGGGACGCCGGCGGACGGCTACACACAGGACGGTCTCGCAACGACCAAGTCGCGACGGATTTCCGGCTTTGGACGCGAAAATCGCTGGACCTGTTCGATACGCTGCTAACTGACCTGATGGCAGCTTTATTGGATCAAGCGGATACCCATGCCGCGACAATCATGCCGGGTTTCACCCATTTGCAGAGCGCGCAGCCTGTCACCTTTGGCCATCACATGCTGGCTTACCTTGAAATGTTTGCCCGCGACCGGGGCCGGATGCGGGATTGCCGCGTGCGAATGAATGAGTCTCCCTTGGGCGCGGCGGCCCTCGCTGGAACGCCTTATCCGATTGACCGTGATATGACGGCCGAAGCCCTTGGCTTTGATCGTCCTATGGCGAACTCGCTGGATGCTGTGAGCGCCCGCGACTTTGCGCTCGAAGCGCTCGCTGCCGCGTCGATCTGTGCAACGCACCTCTCTCGCTTGGCCGAAGAAATGGTCATTTGGACCAGCGCGCAATTTCGTTTCATCGCGCTGACGGATGCGTTCACGACGGGCTCGTCCATCATGCCGCAGAAACGTAATCCAGACGCCGCCGAGCTGGTCCGCGCCAAAGTCGGACGCATTATGGGCAGCCTGACCGCGCTCATGATCGTGATGAAAGGTCTCCCACTCGCCTATTCCAAGGACATGCAGGAAGATAAAGAACCTGTGTTCGAAGCGTTTGAATCGCTTGAGCTGGCTCTGCGCGCCATGGCGGGCATGGTCCGCGATATGACGCCGAACGAAGCACGCTTGGCGGAGGCCGCAGGCGCTGCATTTAGCACCGCGACCGATCTCGCCGACTGGCTCGTCATGACACTCAACATGCCGTTCCGCGACGCCCACCACGTGACAGGCCGGATTGTCGCCATGGCGGAGAGCCAAGACGTGACCCTCTCGGAACTCTCCCTTACGGATATGCAAAGCGTTGAGGCGGGCATTACTCAGGACATCTTCTCTGTGCTCACGCCCCTCGCCTCTGCCACCAGCCGTACAAGCTATGGCGGCACGTCGCCCATCCGTGTGGCGGAACAGGTCGCGCGGTGGCGGGCCGCGTTGAGCGAATAGATGAAACGGTTTTCCGCCGCTGATATTTCATCATCAACGGCGTATCGGCTGCTCACATCGACCATTGTTCCGCGCCCTATTGCGTTTGTGACGACGATTGATACCGAAGGATGCGTTAACGCTGCACCGTTTAGTTTCTTCAATGCGGTCGGCAGCAATCCACCGACACTCGTGTTGGGGTTTGAGCCAAATTCGGACGGATCACAAAAAGATACGCCGAATAATATCGTCGCAACCGGCGAATTCGTAATTAACCTCGTCGATCGAGCATTAGCGGATCAAATGAGCGCCGCGGCCGCCTCCCTACCGCCCGGTGTGAACGAAGCTGAGCACGTTGGGTTAGACACGATACCCTCCGTCACGGTGACGCCGCCGCGATTGGCCGCGTCTCCCGTTTCTATGGAATGCCGCCTCACCCATAATAACTCTTTGTCCGGTGGTGGCCGCATCATTCTGGGCGAAGTCTTAGAGTTTCATCTGCGCGAAACACTCATTGAGAGCGTAGAGCCGCTTCGGATTGATCTGGACAAACTAGACGCGATCTCCCGCCTCAGCGGACCAAACTATGGCACCACAAAAGACCGTTTCTCAATTCAGCGACCGAAATAAGCGTTTACGCCTCAGGCGAAAACCAGACCGTCGAGAGCGGCGGTAGATTGACGGGCAGACTGTGCGGATAGCCGTGCCGCGCTTCGGCCACAGTCTCGCGCGCGCCGAGATTGCCAACACCAGATCCGCCATAATGAGCAGCATCCGTATTGAGCTCTTCGGTCCACCTTCCCGCCAACGGCACCCCAAATTTATAATCAGGGCGCGGCACGGGTGAGAAATTACAGATACAGAGCAGCGGGCTTTGCCGGGCCGAATCCCACCGCAAAAACGCAATGACATTATCGGCCTGCGCGCCGCCTTCGACCCATTGAAAGCCAGATTTATCGAAATCGAGCTCATGCAACGCCGCCGTCGACCGATATCCCGCGTTGAGATCACTCACTAACGTGGCGAGGCCATCATGCGGCGCGTGCGCGGCTTGATCCCAGCTGAGCTGACCGTCCGCGCTCCATTCGCCGCGCTGACCAAATTCACAGCCCATAAACAATAGCTTCTTGCCCGGATGCGCCCACATGAACCCGTAATAGGCGCGCAGATTAGCGAATTTCTGCCACTCATCACCGGGCATTTTCGCGATCAGGCTGCCTTTGCCGTGCACGACTTCGTCATGGCTGAGTGGCAAAATGTAGTTTTCCGAGAAAGCGTAATCGATTCCAAACGTCATTTTATGATGATGGTAACGACGATTGATCGGATCTTCGCTCATATATTCGAGCGTGTCGTTCATCCAGCCCATATTCCATTTATAGCCAAACCCCAGACCGCCCGTATCTGTCGGTTGGGACACGCCCGACCACGCCGTGCTTTCCTCGGCCACAGTCATAATGCCGTCGAGCGACAAGTAGGCATCACGGTTCATGGCTTGCAGAAAGGCGACTGCTTCCCAATTCTGATTGCCGCCATCCGCGTTCGGAATCCATTGTCCGTCTTCCCGGGAATAATCACGGTAGAGCATGGAGGCAACCGCATCGACTCGTAGCCCGTCGAGATGATATTCCTCCAACCAGAAGCGCGCATTCGCGATCAAATAATTGACCACTTCCTGCCGGCCAAAATTGAAAATAAGCGTGTTCCAATCGGGGTGAAAACCCTGTTTCGGGTCGGCATGTTCGTACAGATGCGTGCCGTCAAATTGGCTGAGCCCGTGCTCATCAGACGGGAAGTGAGCCGGGACCCAATCGAGCAGCACGCCTATGCCGGCTTGATGAAACACATCGACGAACGCGCGAAAATCATTCGGCGTGCCAAAGCGCGATGTCGGGGCGAACAAGCCAATCGGCTGATAGCCCCAACTGCCGTCATACGGGTGTTCGGTAATCGGCATCAGTTCGATATGGGTGAAGCCGAGTTTTTGCACGTAGGGAATGAGCCGCTCGGCGATCTCACGATAAGACAGATATTCATGCGGCGCATCGCGTTGCCAACTCGCAAGATGGACTTCGTAGATGGAGATCGGCGCGTCGCGTTGTTGCTTCGGCGCGCGGGTTTTCATCCATTGTGTGTCGCCCCATTTGCGACCTGTAATGTCACGGACGACGGAGGCAGACTTGGGGCGAAGCTCTGCGCCAAATCCGACGGGGTCGGCTTTATAAGGTCCGGTGACGCCCGCCTTATTGCGGATGGCGTATTTATACGCTGCGCCGGCGCCGACACTGGGAACGAACAGTTCCCAAATACCGGACCCGCCGCGCGTCGCCATCGGATGTTGCACCGCGCTCCAGCCGTTGAAATCACCGACGACCGACACGCCGGACGCATCGGGCGCCCACAGCGCGAAGCGCGTGCCGGACACGCCGTCTTGGCCCATCACTTGCGCGCCGAGCACGCGGTAAAGATGACGGTGACGGCCTTCAGTGAGCAAATGCAGGTCAAGATCGCCGATGCTCGGCGCGAACGTATAAGGGTCTGAGCTTTGGTGTAGCGTATCGCCGTAATGAGCAATCAGTTGATAGTCGGATTTAATTTTTGACGATGCAATACGGCCCTCGAACAGGCCGCTATCGGTCACGCGGGTCAAGTCTATAAGCAGCTTTCTGCCCTTGGGCGCGATGACCTCAACACGGTCTGCACTGGGTTTAAAGACGCGAATGAGGGTCTCTGCCCCCTCAATATGGGGACCGAGCAAGGCATAAGGATCGCTGAGTGTTCCCGCCTCAAGGCGGTGGATAAGCGCCTGATCTATGCCCCCCTGACTCATACTCTACGCGCCTGACGCTTTGTGCGGCGCGCGCCAGATTTGGTCCGCGTAACTACGAATCGTGCGATCAGAGCTGAACCACCCCATACGCGCCGTGTTCAAGATCGCTTTTTCGAACCACGCATCCGGCTGGCGATACAAGGCGTCGAGCTGACGCTGCGTGTCCCAATAAGCCTCAAAGTCCGGAATGACTTGGAAATAGTCATGCTCACCGACGTTCGTCAGGAAATCACGGTAGCGTTCCGTATCGCCGTTTGAGAATGTGCCGTCGCTCAGCTGTGTCATGATCTGCTGCAACATAGGCGAAGTCTTGATGACTTCACTGGGCCGCGCGCGGCGATGTTGGCGTTCGGCCACTTCGTCCGCTTTTAGTCCAAAGATGAAGATATTCTCCTCACCAACATGCTCTAGCATTTCGACATTAGCACCGTCCAATGTGCCGATCGTGAGCGCGCCGTTGAGCGCGAACTTCATATTGCCCGTGCCTGACGCTTCGAAGCCCGCCGTTGAAATCTGTTCCGACAGATCAGAACCGGGAATGAGGATTTCGGCCATAGAGACATTGTAGTTCGGCAGGAACACGATTTTAAGCTTATCGCCAATATCCGGATCATTATTCACGACGGCGGCAACATCATTGATGAGCTTGATGATCAGCTTGGCAAAGAAATAACTCGGCGCGGCTTTCCCGGCGAAGATTTTCACGCGGGGCTGCCAATCAGCGTCCGGGTTCGCCTTGATCGCATTATAGAGCGCAATCGCTTCCAGTATGTTCATATGCTGGCGTTTATATTCGTGAATACGCTTGATTTGTGTGTCGAAGATGGCGTCCATATTCAACGTCAGCCCTGTGCGGTCTGTGACCATGTCGGCCAAGCGTTGTTTATTATCAGACTTAACCGCGCGGTATCGCGCTTGGAAATCCGTATCGGTCGCGAGCGGCGCAATCTCTTGCAGCTGCTCCAAATCATCGATCCACCCATCGCCAATTTTGTCCGTGATCAAGTCCGCCAAACCCGGATTACATTCGAGCAGCCAGCGCCGCGGCGTCACGCCGTTTGTCTGGTTGATAATTTTGTCCGGATACATGATGTGCAGATCGTGGAAGACGGTTTGCTTCATGAGTTCCGTATGCAGCGCCGACACGCCGTTCACTTTGCGTGAGCCGATAAAGGCGAGGTTGCCCATGCGCACCCAATCTTGCTGATGTGGATGGATCACTTGGATGCCGGCAATGATGTGGTGGTCAAGACCTTTGGCGAGCGCTTCTTGGTAGAAGTGACCATCGATCATATTGATGATCTGCAAATGGCGCGGGAGGATTTGTTCGAACAGGCCTTTGGGCCATTTTTCCAAGGCTTCTGGCAGCAGCGTGTGGTTGGTGTAGTGCAGCGTTTCGCGTGTAATTTTTAAAGCCCGTTCAAAGGCATAGCCGTGATCGTCCATCAGAATTCGGATCAGTTCCGGCACGGCAATCGCAGGGTGCGTGTCGTTGAGCTGCACGGCAACATGGTCACCCAAGGTGTCAAGATCATCGTAATTTGCAAAAAAGCGGTGCAAAAGATCGTGCAGCGACGCCGATGTAAAGAAGACTTCCTGCTTGAGGCGAAGCTCGCGGCCCTGTGGCGTGTGATCACCCGGATAGAGGACTTTGGAGATGGTTTCCGCCAGCACTTGCTGACGTGCGGCGGCCATAAAGTCACCATCGTTAAACGTATCGAGGTTCATCATTCCCGATTGACGGGCGCTCCACAGGCGCAGAGTATTCACATGATCGCCTTCCCACCCTGCAATTGGCATATCAAATGCGACGGCTTGGACGGACTCGGAGGCGTGCCATGTGGCTTTGCCGTCATCATCATGGACGACATGACCGCCAAAGCCGATTTCATAGACCACTTCAGGACGGCGAAACTCCCAACTATTGCCTTGGAACAACCAATCTTCAGGCTCTTCCATCTGCCAGCCATCATCCAAAGTCTGGCGGAAGATTCCGTGCTGATAACGAATGCCATAGCCCATCCCGGCCACACCCGTTGTCGCCATACTATCCATAAAACAGGCCGCGAGCCGTCCGAGGCCGCCATTGCCGAGGGCAGCATCTTGTTCAGCGTGAAGAACGATTTCGGCATCAAGGCCCTGTGCCGTGATAAAATCCTTCGCCTCAGCCAAAAGTCCCAAATTGGTCAGATTATCTTCGAGCATACGCCCGATCATGAATTCCATGGACAGGTAATAGACGCGTTTTTGCTTTGCCGCATAAACCTGCCGGGTCGTGTCGATCCAACCTTCAACCATACGATCACGCACAGCGAGGGACACAGCCACATTCCAATCACGCGGCGCGGCATGGGCTTTATCCTTGCCCACGGAGTAAATCAGATGGCGCAACACAGCATCACCGAAAGCCTCTTCATGGAGATCTTTGGTGTCGTCAATTTTATGCGGTATCACGGTCATAGTCGGCCCATACGTTTATTTTGTGCGGTCGCATAGCAGAAGCCGTGAAAAATTGACAGCGCTGTCAATTTATTGCATCATTTTTATGCAAAAGACGTAATTTCGAGCGTTCGCGGCGAGGTTTAAGCGACTTCTTACGAGAAATGCTTTGAGCCAACCCCGTTCATCATGTTTAAGTGAAGTCATATGAATTAAAGTGAGGGTGTATGGTACAGACAAAGGCATTTGGGTCTCATCGCCGATTGGGCGAAAAGACATTGGCAATGGTTCTGGCTGGAGGCCGCGGTTCACGCCTGAAAGACCTCACGGAAATTCGCGCCAAACCTGCCGTCTATTTCGGCGGAAAGTTCCGTATTATCGATTTCGCTTTGTCGAACGCCATGAATAGCGGCATCAAACGCATCGCTGTCGCCACCCAATATAAACAACACAGTCTGATCCGCCATTTGCAGCGTGGGTGGAATTTCTACCGCGCGGAACGCAATGAGAGTTTCGATATCATGCCGGCGTCGCAGACAATGTCAGATGACCGCTGGTATGAGGGCACAGCCGACGCAGTTTATCAGAATATTCCGATTATCGAAGGCTATGAGAATGTCGAATATATCGTCGTTCTCGCTGGCGATCACATCTATAAGATGGATTATGAGCTGATGCTCGAAGAGCATGTCAACTCCGGCGCAGACGTCACCGTCGGCTGTCTCGAAGTGTCCAAGAAAGAAGCCGAGGCGTTCGGTGTGATGCATGTCGACGATAAAGACGTCATCACCGACTTCCTCGAAAAGCCGTCCGATCCCCCGACGATTCCGGGTATGACGGATGTCTGCCTCGCCTCTATGGGCATTTACGTATTCAATAAAAACTTCCTGTTTGAGCAGCTTAAGCGTGATGCTGCGGACCCGAATACGGATCGTGATTTCGGTAAAAACATCATTCCGTATATTGTTGCGAATGGGAAAGCCCAAGCTCATCGGTTCACAAAGTCTTGCGTCCGGGCCGATAATGAAGCCGAAGCCTATTGGCGCGATGTCGGCACATTGGATGCCTATATGGAGGCCAATCTAGATCTGTGTTCGTTCCACCCTGCATTGAACATGTATGACAAAGACTGGCCCATATGGACCTATTCCGAGTTGGCCCCATCCGCCAAATTTATTCATGATGAAGGCGAGCGGCGCGGCATGGCAATCAATTCTGTCGTCTCTGCGGGCTGTATCGTTTCCGGGGCGAAGGTTGACCAGTCATTGCTGTTTACCAATGTCTACGTCCATTCTTACAGCCTGCTCTTGCGCGCAATCGTCTTGCCGAATGTGGATATTGGTGAGGGTGCGTGGCTGAAAAATGTGATTATCGACCGCGGCGTGAGAATCCCTAAAGGTCTCATCGTGGGTAAGGATCCGCAGGAGGATGCGCGGCGATTTAACCGAACGGACAATGGGGTTTGCCTGATTACGCAAGCGATGATTGACGCGCTTTAGATCGGGCGTCGCGCGACATGAGCAAATTACAGATAAACCGGCGCGTTTTGCACGTTGCTTCCGAATGCTATCCGCTCATTAAGACGGGTGGGTTGGCCGATGTGGTCGGCGCGCTTCCCCTTGCGTTAGACGCAACGGGAAACGTCGAAAGCACTGTCTTCTTGCCAGGATTTCCGACCGTCATGGATGGGCTTGCCGACGCGAAGACCTACGCCAAAGCAACCGCGCTCGACGGATCCCCTGTGCGGCTTGTGAGCGGTCGAACGCAGACAGGTTTGCGCGTCATCGCAGCCGATTGCAAACCGCTATTTGATTATGCCGGCAACCCCTATCAAAATGCGAACGGATCAGAACGCGCGGGCAATGGGCTCGCTTTTGCCAGCTTTTCGAAACTCGCCGCTGAGGTGGCGATCGGACTGGGCCGACGCAAGAGGTTTGACGTTCTTCATGCCCATGACTGGCAAGCGGGACTGGCCGCCGCCTATTTGAAAACAGCCGACGCCAACATCACGACGCTGTTCACAATCCATAATCTTGCATTCCAGGGCCTGTTCCCGCGCGCCTTGCTGGATCAAATCGACCTCCCGCCCTCGTTCTTTCATGAGGATGGTCTGGAATATTGGGACAAGCTCAGCTTTCTGAAATCTGGCCTCATTTATAGTGATTGGATCACCACCGTGAGCCCAACCTATGCGCTAGAAATCCAAATGGACGAGAGCGGCATGGGCTTTGCGGGCCTCTTGCGAAAACGCTCCAATCATTTGCGCGGCATCCTCAATGGCGTCGATCAAACCGTTTGGAACCCGGCCGCCGACACTGATATTGCCGCGCCATTTTCGGCAACCGATTGGTCCGCAAAAACCCTCAATAAACGCGCCCTGCAAGACCAGCTCGGCTTGTCTCAAACGGCAAACGGGCCCCTGTTCACCATTATCTCGCGCCTAACTGGACAAAAAGGGCTCGACCTTGTGCCGGATCTTTTGGACGGGATTGTCGCACGTGGCGGACAGCTCGCCCTGCTCGGGTCCGGCGATAGCGCGATTGAACAAGCCTTTTTGGCCGCGCAAGACCGCCATCCCGAGCACATCTCGATCACCATCGGTTATGACGAGCCTTTCGCCCACCAGTTACAAGCAGGCGCGGACGCGATCCTCATCCCCTCCCGGTTTGAGCCCTGTGGCCTCACGCAGCTTTGCGCGATGCGGTATGGCACCATCCCCGTTGCGTCGCGGGTCGGCGGATTAATGGACACGGTCATCGGGGCGACCCCGGCCAGCATCGCCAACGGGGCTGCGACAGGCGCGACCTTCTATCCGGTCGGACCCCATATGCTTTGGGCGGCGATCGACCAAACACTGTCGCTCTATGCGGACGCCCCGGTCTGGGGCCGGATGGTTGATACCGCGATTGCCCAGGACTTTGGCTGGACCTTACCGGCCCAAGATTATTTAGCGCTTTATACATCATGACAGATTGGCCTTTAGGCGCGGTCCCGACGGAGAGCGGAACTCATTTTTCGCTTTTCTCCGCCCATGCCACCGCCGTCACCTTGTGCCTTTTCGAAGGCAACACCGAAACCGACCGTATCGCGCTCACCCGTGCGGGCGTAATTTGGTCGGTCCATGTGCCCGAAGTCTATGTCGGCCAGGCCTATGGCTACCGCGTTGACGGACCTTACGCCCCGTCTGACGGACACCGCTTCAACGCTTATAAGTTGCTGATTGATCCCTATGCCAAAGCGCTCCGCGGATCGGTCATTGAGCATCCTTCGCTCTATGGTCACTTGGGCGACGATGATCTCTCTTTTAATAATCTAGACAGCGCGGCTTATGTCCCAAAAGCCATCGTCACCGCGCCAAATGCGCGACGGGATTGGAGACGTCCCGGGACGGATTGGTGTGACACGCTCCTCTATGAAGCCCACGTTAAAGGACTGACTCAACGCCATCCGGCTGTGAAACCAGCCTTGCGCGGCACAGTCGAGGGTTTGGCCAATCCGGCGCTGATCGATCATCTGACAGCGCTGGGCGTCACGGCCTTGGAATTATTGCCTTTGCAGAAATTCCATTCAGAACCGCGTCTGACGGAGATGGGACTGTCCAATTATTGGGGCTATAACCCGATCAATTACTTCACCCCACACGCGGCCTATCTTGGCCCGCAAGGAGAAGACGGGCTACGCCAGAGTGTCCGTGCCCTGCACAAAGCCGGAATCGAGGTCATTCTCGACGTCGTCTATAATCACACAGCAGAAAGCTGGCACCTCGGCCCAACTTTGTCTTTCAAGGGGATCGACAACGCGTCTTACTACGCCTTGCAAGACGATCGACGCTTTTACGTCAATCATACGGGGACGGGTAACATGCTCGATATGCGCTGTGCGGCCGTGCGCGATTTGACATTGGCGAGCTTGCGCCACTGGGTGACAGATTATGGGGTCGACGGGTTTCGTTTCGACCTCGCCCCGACCTTGGGGCGCATGGGCCACGGCTTCGATGCGTCCGCGCCGATGCTGGAAGCGATAGCCGATGATCCAGTGCTCTCGTCCGTAAAGCTCATCGCCGAACCGTGGGATATTGGTCCGCACGGCTATCAATTAGGGCAGTTTCCGAACGGTTGGGTTGAATGGAATGATGAATATCGCGACGCGCTGCGGAGTTTTTGGCACGGCGATGAGCGCGCGCATCAAACGCTCGCCGGAAAGCTGCTCGGGTCGTCCGAGCGCTTTGACCACAACAGCCGACCCGCTTGGAGTTCTGTCAATTTCCTTGCCGCACATGATGGTTTTACCCTCCACGATACGGTCAGCTTTCACGATAAGCACAACATGGCCAATGGTGAGGATAATCGCGACGGGCACGGTCATAATCTATCCGATAATATGGGCATTGAAGGCCCGACCGATGACCCGCAAACCCTAGCCCGTCGACGTGACCGAAAAATTGCCATGCTCGCCACGCTGCTATTGAGCCAAGGCACGCCTATGCTGCTCGCGGGCGATGAATTTGGGCAAAGTCAAAATGGCAATAACAACGCCTATTGTCAGGACAATGAAACAACATGGCTCAATTGGGACGCGGCAGATCCTGACCTTATTCAGACCGTCCAAGCCCTGACTG
Source organism: Litorimonas sp. (assembly GCA_051251645.1). Lineage (GTDB taxonomy): Bacteria > Pseudomonadota > Alphaproteobacteria > Caulobacterales > Maricaulaceae > Litorimonas. The sequence continues at coordinate 522,755 of JBPOEY010000002.1, forward strand.
CGCTGCGCCGTCATTACCCGCATTTCCGTCAGAGCCAGTTCCTGCACGGACACCACACCGAAAAATCCGCGCTGCCAGACGCGCAATGGATCACGCCGGATGGGCAGCCCATGAGCGTCACAGACTGGGAACAAGAGGGCCGCGCGGGCCTCGGCCTCGCCTTAGCCATGCCGGATGAGCCAACGGTGGCCGTCTTTTTCAATCGCGGCGCACATACGCGCATCACCCTATCCGAGGCATGGACCCCTGTCTTTGGCACGCGAGACCTGACCGGGGACGCGGTCGCCGTTTTTGAGTTGCCCGTAACGGATGTCCCCGAATGGGAGCGCGAGGCGCGGGTCACAGATCATGCCAACGCATCCGGGTTGCATGAGGGTTTTCACGATATCGCCGGCCATTGGCACGCGATGACAGACGCGACACGGGACGCGATTTTGACCGCGCTGGACGTCGATTTGACCACCCCACCGATCCAGACCCAAGACAATGGCCAGCCTATCGCGACAATCTTTGGCGCAAAGCAATTGAAAACAATGAAGGCTCTAGGGGGCGGGGTCTGGGGCGTCACGACCGCTCTTTATGCGCTGCATAGCAAAACGAGTTGGGGTATCGGTGACTTCGAAACTTTAGCGCAATTAGCCGAAGGCTTGGCCCCAACGGGATGCGACTTTATCGGCATCAACCCGGTTCATGCCTTGTTTCCCGGCGCGCCGCATTTGTTTGCCCCTTATTCGGTTTCATCTCGCGACTTTCTAAACGTGATGCATATCGCGCCGGATCAGCTACCCGAGTGGGCCGGATCGCGACCTGACTTTAAGGACGGAGAATTTGTCGATTACGCGGCTGTCTATGCTGCGAAGTCCGCGGCGTTTGAGACCGCTTTTACCGCCTTTCAATCATTACCCAAGACCCATCCGCGTCACATCGCGTTTGCCGCTTATAAGGACGACTGCGGCGTTCCGCTGGTGCAACATGCGCTTTATAATGTGTTGTTCGACCGACTCCCCACGGACCAACAAACCTACGCTGGCTGGAAAAATTTTGCGCCGGAGTGCCATGATCCAGAGAGCGCCGCGTCGCGCGCCATGGCCCAACAGCATGCGGACCGGATTGACTATTATATTTATTTGCAATGGAATGCAGAGCTACAGCTGGCCGACGCGCAAGCGCGCGCCAAAGCTGCAGGCATGCGAATTGGGCTCTATCTTGATCTGGCGGTCGGTGTCGTCCCTGGCGGATCGGATGTCTGGCGCAATCAAGATGCGTTCGCGCGCGATATGAGCCTTGGCGCGCCGGGGGATGCCGCCAATCCTGATGGGCAGCGTTGGAATCTCTTACCCCTCAGGCCAGATCGGTTCGGAGACGCGCAAGCCGCAGACCACGCGTTTCGCGCGGCCCTGCGCGCCGTTATGACCCACGCAGGCGCCGTGCGGATCGACCATGTTTTGGGTTTATCGCGCAGCTTTTGGATACCAGAAGACGCACCCGGCGGTTATGTCACCTATCCGTTTACGCGGCTGATGCAGATCATCAGCGAAGAGTCCCATACCGCATCTTGTATCATCTTCGGGGAAGACCTTGGCACTGTGCCCAACGGCTTTCGCGATCAAATGGCAGCACATGATCTACTCGGCTGTTCTGTGCAGATGATCGAACGGGGTCATCATGGCGAAATGTTACCCCGCGAAAATACCCGAACACTCGCCATGAATGCGTGGTCAAACCATGATTTCCCGACGGTTTCCGGGTTCTGGAACGAACGCGATCTGGTATGGCGTGAACAGCTAAATATTGGTGTCGACAGCTTAGCGTGGGAACGGGAGCAACGCGCATGCGACCGGCAAGCGATGGCCGACATGATAGGCCTTGCAGACACACTGCCAACATTGACGGCCGCTCACATGTCGGCGCTGCAAGCTTATCTCGCCGCCGGACCGTCACTCGCGTTTGCCGTACAGATGGACGACCTCTTGCTCTCCGAAGACCAACCCAATGTCCCCGGAACCACATCTGAGCAACCCAACTGGCGACGACGGACCCCACTGTCAGTCGAGGGCCTGCTCACTGATCCTGACGCTCAAACCATTCTAAATGCTATCGCCGATGCCCGTTCTAGCCAAAGATGACCGTAATGACTGAGATCCAAACCGTCCGCTATAACGATCAAAAACCTGGCACCTCAGGTCTTCGCAAACAGGTGAGCATATTTAAGCAGCCCCATTATTTAGAAAATTTTGTCCAAGCGATCTTCGATTGCGTGCCAGAGCTCAAAGGCGGGCTCCTCATCCTCGGCGGTGACGGACGCTATCACAATGACATTGCCATCCTAACCATTTTGCAGATCGCCGCCGCCAATGGCGTGGCCAAAATTATGGTCGGTAAAGACGGGATTCTGTCGACACCCGCCGCGTCCAACATGATCCGTCAATATGGGGCTGTGGGCGGTCTTATCCTGTCCGCCAGCCATAATCCGGGCGGTCCGGAGGGAGATTTCGGGATCAAATATAATGTGTCCAATGGCGGCCCCGCCCCAACCTCTCTGACCGATGCCGTTTTCGAGCGAACGAAGGTCATGCAAGGCTACAAGATTGTAGAGGGACAGGTTGACCTCAGCACGCGGGGGGACTCCGCGGTCGGCAATATGGCGGTGAGTGTGTTCGACCCTGTCACCGATTACGCCGATCTCATGGAAACGCTATTCGATTTTGAGGTCATTCGAGACTTTCTGGCATCCGATCTCACGATGTTATTTGATGCGATGCACGCCGTGACAGGGCCCTATGCGCGCGAAGTGTTCACTCACCGCCTTGGCGTCAGCCCCGATGCGCTAATGAACACCACGCCCCTGCCTGACTTTGGCGGCGGTCACCCGGACCCGAACCCGGTTTATGCGAAAGATCTGTTCGAGCGTATGTTTGGCGACAATGCGCCGGGTTTCGGTGCGGCGTCAGACGGCGATGGTGACCGCGCAATTATGTTAGGCCGGAGCCTCTATGTCAGCCCGTCTGACAGCCTCGCCATCATTACTGCCAACGCCCACCTCGCCCAGGCCTACAAAGACGGGATTAGCGGTGTCGCGCGGTCCATGCCGACGAGCCGTGCGGCCGATGTTGTCGCCGCGGCCCTGGGTATTGAGAGCTTTGAGACACCAACGGGATGGAAATATTTCGGCAATTTACTCGATGCTGGCCGGATCACGGTTTGCGGAGAAGAAAGCGCCGGAGCCTCGTCCAATCACGTGCGAGAAAAAGACGGGCTTTGGGCGATCCTTATGTGGCTTAACATTCTTGCCGTGCGTCGCCAAAGCGTGTCTGACATCTTGACGGACCATTGGGAAACCTATGGGCGTCATTACTACAGCCGTCACGATTATGAAGCCGTGGCCGCCGATAAGGCGGAGGCCGTGATGGCACGATTGGAAAGTCAGCTCGCAATTCTGCCCGGAAAAACACTTCATGGTGAGACCATCAGCGCCGCCGACAGTTTCACCTATCACGACCCGGTCGACGGCTCCGTCGCCGAAAACCAAGGCCTTCGGGTGATGTTTGAAAGCGGGGCGCGGTTTGTCATGCGCCTATCAGGCACAGGCACAGCCGGCGCGACGGTGCGGCTCTACCTCGAAGCCTATGAGCCGAAAGACGGTGCGCATCACGCGGACCTCGCCGAACGCCTCGCGCCGATTGCCGCGATTGCGGATGAGCTGACGGGATTGCGGGCGACGGTAGAGCGGGACGGACCGTCGGTTGTATCGTAAAGGGTTCTGATGAATCCGCTGATCAGGCGACCATCATCCCCGCACATCGGCGCAACCCGTCAAAGCGGTTGATCTGTGCGGTATGCGTGTCGGGGAGGCCGATAAGGCCGAGGCTTTTGAGTTCATTCAGGCGCCGGCTAACGGTTTCGCGCGAGAGTCCGAGATAATCGGCGATATCAAGACGTGACATCGGCAAACTCACTTCGAGTCCGTCCGCCTTATGGCCCTGACGCCGCAAACGTCGTTCGGCCAACATGACGAGGAACGCCGCCACGCGCGCCTCTGAGGATGTTTTGGTCAATGTCATCATCAGGTTTTGCGTGTCTTCGATCTTGCGGAAACTATGGTTCATGATCTGAGCCCGCAAACCCGCATCCGTTTCCAAGGTTGAGATTGAGACACTTTGAATGCCTGCGCTTGTGACCGTCACGGCGCCGTCCATATGATCCCCATGGGGCGATAGCCCGAAAAACTCGCCTTCGGTGCAAAATCCTGTGATCTGACGTCGGCTATCTTCCAGCAGACGGAACGTCATAATGACACCACTATTGACCCGGAAAATCCGCGTGGCGCTATCGCCTTGGTGATAGATTGGCGTCTTGTCCGGATAAACCCGGATTGTGCCAAACCCAATTTGCGCCTCGTGTGTGTTAGTTTGCATTATCACCTTCCCATTGACACGACCTCTTTAGGCCGCGCCGGGAATCGATGGCAGTTCGGTATATTACGTACGTAATTCTACGCAGGCGCGACATGTCGACTGAGGGGGACGGAGAAAGTCGAAACGCAGGTCAGCGTTGGATGACAAGTCTCACAAGATCCGCGAGTGATTTTATACCCAGTTTGGACTTGAGGCGCGCACGGTGGGTTTCCACGGTGCGGACCGATACACCCAGCTCATGCGCCACAATTTTGTTCGGCTTTCCGTCAGAGAGCAAGCGCGCCACTTCACGTTCCCGCGGCGTCAAAACGGCCAGCGCATCACCCGCCTCGCTTGGGCTTACAGGGTGACCCTCAGGCTCAGCCAACCGATCAATCGCATCAATAATGCGGCGGGCGACAAACGGTTTTTCGACAAAGTCATTCGCGCCAATTCGCATGGCTTTCACCGCGAGGGGAATGTCGCCATGACCGCTAATCATAATCACGGGAACTGTGGGGTCGCGTCCGCGAACATGGGCCAAAGTCTCGAGCCCATCGCGACCCGGCATCCGCACATCCAAGATCAACACAGCCTCATCAAGCGACGGGTTTGCGGCTATGTGGATATCACCGGACGCAAATGACTGCACAGAATAGCCGCTCGTCTCGAGCAATAGCCCGAGTGACTCGCGGACCTGTTCATCATCATCAATAATGTGAATGACCGGACTCATCCAGTGTGCGTCTTATCAGGCGGGCATTGCGGCAGCGTAAAACTGAAAGTCGCGCCCGCGATGTCATTATCGGACGCCCAGATACGGCCGCCATGGGCGCGAACGATGGATCGGCTGATGGACAAACCCACACCAAGCCCACCGTTTTTGGTCGAAGTAAAGGCGGTAAACAAATCCGGTACGATGTCGGATGATAATCCTACCCCCGTATCGGACAAGCTAACCCGAACCATATTCTTATTTTCTGAATCCGCCGCAACCGTGATCGTTAATTGCTTTTGTTCACTGTCAACCATCGCTTCGCACCCGTTACGGATCAGATTGACAAGCACTTGCTGAATATGGACCGCGTCACCGCGCACGCGGGTCGCATCGGGGTCGACCGTGCGAAGGACCTCGATCCCCGTGTCGCGAAATTTTGACAAGCTCAACAACAACGAAACATCGAGAGCCTGTTCTAGATCAACAGCGCCCAAATTAATGTCCCCGCGTTCAATGAAGGTCCGCATGCGCGAGACAATTTCGGCCGCGCGATTATTTTGTTCTAAGGCGCGCTCTAAGACGGGGACGAGCTTGTCCTCGCCCGCCTCAATCCGTCCTGCCAATATTTTCGCGGTCTCAACATAATTTGCTGTCGCCGCTAAAGGTTGATTGATTTCATGCGCAATAGCAGCGCCCATTTCATTCATCGCGGCCACGCGCGAGAGGTGAAAGTGACGAGCTTGCAGAGCATCAAATTCAGCTTCCCGACGATGGCGATCCGTCAGGTCTCTGATGATGCCGATAAACAGCCTCGGCCCGGACTGACCCATCTCACCGACAGCCAAACTCATTGGGAAGATGTCACCACCCTTGCGTTGACCTTGGACTTCCCGACCGATCCCAATAATCTTTTTCTCGCCCGTTTTAAGGTAGCCGTCAATATAGCCGTCATGTTCAGAGTGATACGGTTCAGGCATTAAAACCGTCACGTTTCGTCCCATCAGCTCTGCCGCTGAATAGCCAAAAATCGCTTCGCCCGCCGGGTTGATCAGCTGAATAGCGCCCACGGAATCAATCACAATAGCGCCGTCCACCAGCGTGTTCATAACAGCGGTAAGCCCGGATGTTGGCAAGGATGAGGTCATGTCGTTCATGTCCATGCGGGCCATATCGGTCGACTTTTATGCGGCTACGTGACCCGCGTCACAATACCGAGCGGCTTTCAAATTAGGTAAAATTATCCCGCAAGGCTTCTTTTCATGTCGCTCACCGCCGCACAACCCGTCATCTATATGATCGACTGCCGCTCAGCCGCCCTCATCTCCATGTGCCCCCTCTTGGAAGCCAGCGGTCGCCCTGTCTTTAAGGTCGATGATGCCGATCTATTTTCCTATGATGTTCTGTCACACAGAACGGTTCGATCTTGCGATGTCATGATTATGGATATGGATGTCGACGAGCCCACGATTTTCCGCTTGCTCAATTTAGTGATGCACATCCAAGACCGACCGCGGATCGTGCTCATGGCCAGTGATGACGCCGCGATCGGCGATGATGATAGCTTCCCACAAGATCGGCTGCATATTCTGCGTCACCCAGCAACACCACGACAACTCCTTGATTTACTGGATGCGGACACATGAGTGGCGGAGCATTAGGCGTCGGTTTAATTGCATTTGCTGTGCTTTTACCCAGCTTGCCCACCCCATCAGGGTCAAATTTTATCGAAGCCCGCCTTTGCGCATCTGGTCGGATCATTCGGATTGAGCTGCCCGGTCAAGAGGAACCTGACAAGCAAGTCCCCATGCCGTGCCATGCTGTTTGCGCGCGCGACAATGATAGCGTCGTCAAAGGTCAGAAAAAAGGCCCTAAAATATAGTGCCTATGATCCAAGCGAGAGATCTATGTCAGTGGGAAGTCATCATCGCTGAGCATCCGCTCTGCATCGCCCTCAGTATCGTCAAATTGCCCACTTCTTAAGGCCCAGACGAACGTGCCGAGCGCACTCACGCCGAGAATAAGCGCAATGGGAATTAGCCAAAGAAGCGATGTCATTAAACAGCCCTCGCCGTTTCTACACGCTTGGTCTGTCCCGGATAAGACGGCCCCGCATAATCCCCAACACGACGCATGCGCAAGGCATTGAGCGTCACAATCAAAGACGAGGCCGACATGGCGAGGGCGGCAACCAGAGGCGTCACATAACCCAAGACCGCCAACGGCACGGCCAACATATTATACCCAATCGCCAGCGCAAAATTCTCGACCACACGACGCTTAGCGGCCCGCGCGACCTCCACCGCGAATGGCAGACCGATCAACGTATCGCCTTGCAGCACAATATCAGAGGCTGAGCGTGAGATTTCCGACCCACTAGCCAGCGCGGCCGACGCATCAGCATGCGCCAGCGCCGGCGCGTCATTCAACCCGTCACCCACCATCAGGACCGGGATGCCGCGGGTTTGTAGGGCGGAGATATGCGCGAGTTTTTCTGCGGGTTTGACACGCGCGGTCACTGTATCAATTCCAAGGGCGGCTCCGACGCTCTCAACGGTCTGGGTCGCATCACCCGACACAATTGAGAGGGTGAGCTTTGCAGCCATAAGCGCCTGCACTGTGTCTGCCGCCTCACCCCGGATCGGATCTTCAAGGGTAATCTGGAATGGCTCTTGATCGTCGATGCGGGCCCAGACACCCGGGCGATCCATAGACGTCCCCCGGACAAACCGCGCCTGTCCAAGCCGTACAGTGTGACCTGAGACTTTGCCGCGCAGCCCCTGTCCAGCAATTTCCTCGACCTTGGACACTGTGTCCGCCGTCTTAAAACCGTGCAGCGCTTCTGACGTGGGATGCGTCGAGTGACGCGCGAGGGCTGAAATAAGGGCCAGATCAGGCGCAGAAATATCAGACACATCGGCGCGCACGCGGCCTTCCGTCAATGTGCCTGTTTTATCAAAAATGACATGGCGGATTGTCGCCAACCGTTCGAGCGCATCGCCCGACCGGATCAAGACGCCCTTGGCAAACAAACGTCCAACCGCGACAACTTGCACGGCCGGAACGGCCAAACCAAGTGCGCACGGACAAGTAATAATCAAGACAGCGATCGCATTCAGGATGGCTGTTCGCGGGGTCCCACCCACAAGCAACCACCCGATGAAGGTCAGTAAAGCGAGGCTATGAACAACCGGAACATAGGCCCGCGCAGCGCGGTCGGCGAGGCGCACATAGCGCGCCTGCGTCTGCTGGCCCGCCTCCATCATGGCGGCGATGTCAGCGAGAAAGGAGTCCGCGCTGGCCTTATGGATTTCGAGGGTCAGCGGCGCACCGTGATTGATCGTGCCTGAATAGAGCGCGTCGCCCGGGCCCACATTTTGCAGTGCCGTTTCGCCCGTGACCAGCGCGGCATCAAGGCGGCTTTCACCCGACAAAACAACACCGTCCGCCGGGACACGCTCCCCCGACGCGACCAAAACGCGATCCCCAGGCACAAGGTCTGTCGTCGGAACGGTTTCAATAAGAGTGTCGCCCGTGAGGCGCCGCGCATTATGGACTTGCAGCGCCGCAAGCTGCCGCGCCGCCAGCCCTGTGCGGGCCCGTAACCGCGCATCAAGCACGCGGCCCACCAATAAAAGAAAAATCAACATCAACGCCGCATCGAAATAAGTATGCCGTTCGCCGTGCCATGTTTCCCAAAGGCTCAGCCCGCAGGCGAGAATGATCGCGAGCGAGATCGGAACGTCCATATTGGTCGTTTTGGCTCGAAGCGCCTGCCACGCCGAGGCGAAGAAGGGGCGACCGGAAAACGCCGCAATCGGCAACGCAATCGCGGCGGACAACCAATGCAGAAGACTTTGTGTTGCGGCGCTCATCTCATCGCTGCCCGACCACACGGCAATCGACAACATCATCACATTCATCAAACCAAACGCGGCAGCCGCCATCGCGAGCAGAAGTTTGCGCGACTGGGCCCGGTCGGCCGCATCCGCTACGTCAGGGATATAAGGCCCGGCGGAAAACCCCATCTCTTGGAGATTGCGCGCAAACCCGTCTGCGCGCTCCGCCTCCCCGTGCCAAGTCAAATGCAGGCGCGCGGTCGAGAGGTTCATCCGCGCCTGAGACACGTCCGGCTGTGAGCGGAGGCCGTTTTCAATTTTCGCGAGGCATCCACCGCAGCGGGCGCCGCCAATGACCAAATCAAGCGATGACAGATCGCCCGACTTGTGAACGAAAGAGGCCAGCGCGACAGTCATCGTAAGTCGAGATCATAGCGAAATTTTAACGCGCCTTCGCTGTTCACGGCGTCCGCCTGAACTGTCCACTGGCCATATAGCCCGGAGAGATCAGCCCGCGCGAGACCGTCATTGTTTGAGGTGAACAGCAACGGACGATCCAATGTGGAATCTGCCGGATGCCGCAGCCGCCCGGTGAGTTCGACGTCACGAAGCGGTTGATCCCCTCGCTCGGTCACTTGGACGATGAATGTGCGATCTTGCGGGGTCCCGGTCACATTAATTGATGCCTGCCAGCCCAGTTCGGACTGAGCGGCCCTTGCATCCAATGTCTGGTTATAATCGACCCCCTGACGGTAGGATTGCTTCACATCTTCCCCACGAAACGACTTCACTGCGAGGGTTGTGAAGACAGTCCCGACCGTGAAGATAATGCCAAAGAAGACGAGCAGCATAAGCAGGACATGCTTACCAGTCAGTTCACGTGTCTTTGGGTCGTTTGGATGCAAAGCCTTGCTCATTAAATTATCCTTCAGGAACCTGTCACGAAGACAGTCGAGCGTGTCGTGGAGACATCGGCGGCCGGATCAACGAGCCGGAAAACAACGTCCGCCCGCGCGCCAACTTCAGCGAGGTCATCCTCGACGATGAGGACACGAAAATCGATGACGTCATCCGCAGGAACAATCAAGGTCAGTCCAATTTGACCCGCTACTTTCAATAGGGGGCTCGGCAGACCTTCGGCCGATAAGGATAGAATGCGCGTTTCCGTTGCCTTATTTAGAACCTTGATCGTGTAGCCGTTCTGAATACTTCCATCTGACAGACGCACAAAATTCGGCTGCCGATCACGCACCACATTCAAATCCAATGTTGAGCGGCCCAAGAGGGCGTAGAGCATGATAAAGCCGACAGCGGCGAACACGACCATATAGATAATTGTGCGGGCGCGGATCAGGCGAAAACGCGATTTTTCGCCCGCCATTCGGCGCACGACGTTGGCCTCAGTATCATAGGCGACCAAGCCTTTCGGGCGGTCGATTTTGACCATGATTTCGTCGCACGCATCAATGCAAAGCGCGCAGCCGATACATTCCAACTGTAACCCATCGCGAATATCAATCCCAACGGGACAGACGGCGACACATTGGCGGCAGTCAATACAATCGCCGCGGCCTTCCCATGTGGCCCCTTTTTTATGAGCGCCGCGCGGCTCACCGCGGTCATAGCGGTAGGTCACATTGAGCGCATCTTCATCAATCAAGGCCGCCTGAATACGCGGCCACGGGCACATATAGGTGCAGACTTGTTCGCGCATGAAGCCGGCCAACGAATAGGTTGTGAAGGTCAAAATAGCAGCGAAAATATAGGATGTCATCGGGGCGTGCCCGGTGAAGAAGTCCCGCGCGATAGACGGCGCATCGTGGAAATAGAGAATCCAGACCCCGCCCGTCAGCGCGGCAATCAGGAGCCAGATAATATGTTTAGCCGTCTTTTTGTAGATTTTCGAGACTGACCATTTCGCTTTATCAAGCTTGATCCGCGCATTGCGATCGCCTTCAAAAAAGCGTTCGACATAGATGAAGAGATCCGTCCAAATTGTCTGCGGGCAGGCATACCCACACCAGACGCGTCCAAACATGGCCGTGATGAGAAAAAGACCCAGTGCGGCGAGGATCAAGAGCCCGGTGATATAATAGACTTCTTGCGGCCAAATTTCGATGAAGAAGAAATAGAATCGCGCATTTTCAAAATCGACCAACACAGCTTGATCAGGCTGTCCTAGACCACGGTCCCAACGCACCCAAGGCAAGGCATAATAAATGCCGAGCAACACCACCATCGCCAGCCATTTCAGATTCCGGAACACGCCATGGGCGAGTTTCGGATAAATCTGTTCCCGGCTTTTATAGAGACTCACCGGGGTCGACGGCGTGGGGCTTGGTGCAAGCGACCGTTGCACGCCGGGTGCCGCCTCGCGCCGTTTCGTATTGTCGATCAAAATCGTCATGCTCGAAGACTTACGCGGACAAACGCACAAAAATTGTGTCCTGCGTCACAGGCAGGCTGTCGCGACTGCGGCGTAGGAATTACGGTTGTGGTGCAGACTCAACAGGCTCAGACGCTTCACCGCCGCCGAGGGCGTGAACATAAACCGCCAGCGCTGTGATCACCTCTGGGTCGAGTCGTTCGTTCCAATTCGGCATCACGCCTTGACGTCCGTTATTGAGCGTCTCCAGAATATCCGCCCGCTCACCGCCATAGAGCCATTCGACATCTGTTAGGTTTGGTGCGCCTTGGCTTTGGTCACCCCTCGCATCTGCCCCATGACAGGAGGCGCAATTCTCCGCAAAGAGCGTAACGCCGCGGGCGGCCGCATCCGGGTTTTCGCTGCGATCCGTAAAGGCGAGCAAATACTCCGTCAGATCCTTAATCTCATCACGGGTCAGAAGGTCATCCCGACCAAAAGCCTGCATCAGATTAAATCGCGTCTCATCATGCGACGCGCGAATACCGACTTCGAGCGTGTGGCGAATATCCTCAAACGAGCCACCCCAAATCCAAATATCATCATTCAGGTTGGGATAGCCCTTAAAGCCTTGCCCACCAGCCCCGTGACAGGTGGCGCAATTATCGCCAAACGCTGATTTCCCAGCGGCCATCGCGAACCGGAACAACTCTGGGTCTCCGGTAATGTCATTGAGATCAGCGCCCGTCAGCTTATCCGCGAAAAGCGCGCGGTCAGCCCGCATGCTGGCTAGGTCATTGGCGACCGCTTGACGATCAGAATGACCCAAAAGCCCTTTAAAGTGGCTATTCATAAGCGGAATGGAGGGCATTAAGACCGCATAAACAAGCCCGATTATGATGCTGGCGTAGAAAATTCCGAGCCACCAACGCGGCATTGGGGTGTTCAGCTCTTCAATGCCGTCCCAACTATGGCCGGTTGTATATTGACCTGTCGGCTCATCAAAGCGCGGCTCATGCGGGTCATCAATATCGGGGCGGTCTGGCGTGCTCATTGTCTGTCTCCCGCATCCATCTTCGGCTCATCATCCGCGTCTAGCGGCATGCGAGCGGCACGGTCGAAACGGTCCTTATTCTTCGGCCACAGCGCGTAAAAGATTGCGGCGACAAAAACAGCCGTAAAAGCAACTGTGCCGCCGACTTTCACGACATGAGCGATCTGATCGTAACCCATGACCTTACCTCAAATTTTCGTTGAGATCGGCTTCATATTCGGTGAAGTCCACCAATGTGCCGAGCATTTGTAAATAGGCAATCAACGCATCCATCTCTGTCACGCGGTCTGGATTGCCGTCGAAATCGCGCATGCTGGCATTCGGATAACGGGCCAAGAAACCCTCTTCATCGTCCGCCATCGGATCAAGCTGAGTGTCCACATCCGACTTTGCCATGGCCACCATCTCGTCTGAGTAGGGGACACCAAGACGTTTGTTGGCTGTCAGGTGAGCCATGATGTCATCATATTCAAGATCGGCTATATCCAGAAACTTATAGGGCGGCATGATGGATTCAGGCACGACCGAGCGGGGGTCGATCAAATGTGTGCGGTGCCATTCGTCAGAATATTTCCCACCGACACGGGCAATATCCGGCCCGGTGCGTTTCGAGCCCCACTGGAACGGACGATCATACATGGACTCAGCGGCGAGGCTGTAATGGCCATAGCGTTCGACTTCGTCGCGGAGCGGGCGGATCATTTGCGAGTGGCACGTGTAACACCCCTCGCGAACATAAATGTTCCGGCCGGCCAATTCGAGCGGCGTGTAAGGCCGCATCCCGTCGACTTCTTCAATCGTTGAGTCGATGTAGAAGAGCGGTGCGATTTCGACCAAGCCCCCGACTGAGACGACGGCAATAATGCCGAGCAACAGCGCGAAAGATTTCTTTTCGAGATATTTGTGAAGACGGAGGAACATCTTATTCAGCCGGGGCGAGTGTGGGTGGAACGGGTGAGGTTGTGGGCGGCACGGGGTCCGACGCCGCGGTTGTGACGATCGACGTTGCATTGCCGCGACCTTTAATGGTCATCCGAATATTATAGGCCATGATCAGTGTTCCAAGCAGGAACAATAATCCCCCCAAAGTCCGGATCGCAAAGAACACATGCAACGGGCTGACAGTCTCAATGAAGCTATATTCTAAGAAACCCAGCTCTGTGTAAGAGCGCCAGTTCAAACCCTGACTAATGCCCGCCCCCCACATCGCCGTGATGTAGAAAACGATCCCAAGCGTCGCGAGCCAGAAGTGCCATTCGACCAATTTCGTCGAATAGAGCTCTTTCTTTTCCCATAACCAGGGAACGAGACAATAGAGGGCGCCAAAGGTCACGAAACCATTCCAGCCGAGCGCGCCGGAGTGCACATGGCCGATGCCCCAATCTGTATAATGCGACAGCGCATTGACGTAACGGATCGACATCAACGGACCTTCAAAGGTTGCCATGCCGTAGAAGGCCACAGAGACAACGAGCATTCGTAAAACCGGATCGGTGCGCAATTTGTCCCAGGCCCCTTGCAGGGTCATCAGACCATTGATCATCCCGCCCCAGCTCGGCATCCAGAGCATGATCGAGAACACCATACCCAGCGTCTGCGTCCATTGCGGCAGGGCCGTATAATGAAGGTGGTGCGGACCCGCCCAAATATAGATGAAGATCACCGCCCAAAAGTGAACGATAGACAATTTGTAGGACCAAATCGGACGGTTCGCCCGCTTCGGAATGAAGTAATACATGATCGCGAGGAAGCCCGCCGTCAGGAAGAAACCCACCGCATTATGGCCATACCACCACTGGGTCATGGCATCCTGTACCCCGGCGTAAACACCGTAGGATTTCGCGCTCGTCAAAGCGACGGGAAGCGCCAAATTATTGACGACGTGGAGGATCGCAACCGTAACAATAAAAGCGAGGTAGAACCAGTTCGCCACATAAATATGCGGCTCCTTGCGCTTAGCCAGCGTCATAAGGAAGACGAGTAGATAGACGACCCAAACAATGGTCAGCCACAGATCAACATACCATTCAGGCTCAGCATATTCTTTCCCGCCCGTTATACCCATCAAGTAGCCGGTGGCGGCCATAACGATAAAAAGCTGGTAGCCCCAGAATACGAACCACGGCCAAGATCCGCCCGCCAATCGTGTACGACAGGTCCGCTGCACAACATAGAAGCTGGTTGCGATCAGGGCGTTACCGCCAAAGGCAAAGATGACGGCAGACGTATGCAAAGGACGGAGGCGCCCGAAGTTCGTCCATGCCCCCTCAAAATAGAAAATGTCTGGCCATGTCATTTGCGCGGCGATCAACACCCCTGCTGACATGCCCGCGATACCCCAAAATGTCGTGGCGATGACGCCATATTTGACGATCTTGTCGGCATAACGCGAATGATCAATCACAGGCGGGTTTGAGCCCATTTTCCCGACAATATAGACAACCCCACCGAGCAAGGCGGCGAACATGATGCCTGCGTGAACCTTCATCGGCACACCCGCGAATGTCCCGAAGCCGGGGCCGGTGGCCGCGAACATGGCCCAGATTATCACCGGCACAAGGATGAAGAGCATGGGCCACATCGACTCATCGGTCTTGATGTGCGGATTGGCTGTCGGGTTAGTGAGGGTGCTCATGGGCAACTCGTCAAGATCTGTCTGTTCCGGTTCGAAAAAAGGTTTTCGAACGTGCTAGAGTGGGGAAACGGCCAAATGGGGACGGCCGCACCCCTGCTGCAGCTCACTCGTCATGGCGAGATTTGTCCGATCAAAAGTGACACGCGTCACACAGCGGCAGAGTATTGCGCCCCCGGTGCGCGATCCGCATCGTTCAATCGGACGCACCGCTCAATGGGCAACTCGCCCCCTGCAACGCGCGATCATTGGCCTGCACAGTTTGGCGTTCTGCGCATCGCCCTAGCGAAATTGGCTAATAGACGAGGTGCCAAGACCCATCAGGGTCGCGAAGGGTCATCCACCGCACCAGCCTGTTCAATCATCGTGCAGACATCAACGAGATGACATGAGTAGCGGTCAAGTAAGGACACGAGGGCTGCGTCCGTAAACAGACCCGACTGCGCCAGGTTATGTGAAAAAGTCTGAATTTCAGACCCGTAAGCCCTGCGATCTTGATCCGACCAATCCGACAGAATGTTCATAACAGCCTCCGATTTTAATCGAAGACTGACAGATTATACGTCCTGCAGCGGTAAGCGGATCACATATTAGGGTTGAGATTCACTGACAATTTAGGGGGCAATGTGACGCTCTTTAAAGCGCTGGGATCAAAAACTCAGCTGTCTCCAGAAAACAACATGGTGCGGCTGAAAGGACTTGAACCTTCACTCCTCTCGGAACCAGAACCTAAATCTGGCGCGTCTACCAATTTCGCCACAGCCGCAAAGATGTCGCGGGCGCGCAATGGCGCAGCGAGGGCGAGACGTCAATCTTCGTCATCAGCTTTTTCGAGCTGTCATCGGTGCATGGTTCAGCGCCCAGTAACGCGCCGCGAGACCGGACAGCAAGTTTGCCACGGCGATCCCAATAAAAGCCCCCATTAATCCATGCACCCAGGTGCCAAGTGTTACGAGCGGCGCATAGAGCACGAGGCTGCGGATCAGGGTAAAGACGAAGCCATATTTCGGACGACCGAGGGCATTAAAGCCCGCCGCTGTCACGAACACATAGCCATAAGCAAACACCGTAATCGGCACGATATAAAAATAGGGCACAGCCATCTCAATGAGTGCCGGATCGTTAGAAAAGACGCTCAAGAGTGGTCGCGCCGCAAGCGCGAGAACAACAGCCATCAGCGTGCTCCAGATAAGGCAAATTTTATAGGAGACGCGGAACGCTTGCTCGACCCGGTCCGTGCGACCCGCACCGCCATTTTGCCCTGTCACAGAGCCGATACAGGCCGACAGCGCATAAAGAAGGCCGACGCTCAGCAGCTCTAGACGGGAGGCGAGACTAAAGGCAGCGAGACCGGTTTCCGATGTCATGCGGGTGACGGCGGCCGTCGCCAGACCCGTCGCCAACGGCACGATCATATTTGTCCCCATAGCGGGCACTCCGACTGCGGCAATCGTCGCCCAAGCATGACGCAATGTGGCAATACGAATATTTGTGAAATCCACCGCGCGCCTAACGAAGCGCACAAGATACAGACCGTACATCATAGCGATACCGTTACCGATCACAGTCGCCAACGCCGCGCCGGCGACTTCCATACGCGGGAACGGTCCAATGCCGAAGATCAGGAACGGATCGATCGCCATGTTTAGCAGCGCCCCTAATATCATGATAGAGGAGGGCAGCATCGCTTCGCCGTGCGCGCGCAGCGTGTTGTTACACATGGAATTAACCGCCACGATGATCAGGCCGGGTAGAGAAATCGTGAGATATGACAGCGCCGCTGTGCGCACTTCGCCGCCCGCCCCCATCAGGCCGATCACAGACGGCATAACAAGTATCATCAGCGTGACCAGCAGGCTCATGACCAGCAGGGCGAACAGGATCGCGGCCGCGGCGTGACGACGGGCGCGCTCTGTATCGCCCTCGCCCAGCGCGCGGCTGATCGCGCTCATTGTGCCTGCACCGAGACCGATATTGGCACTATTTCCAATGAAAGTGAGGGGAAATGCAATGCCGAGCGCGGCTAAGGCAATCGTTCCAGCTCGCGGGTTCGCCTCGCCGCCAAGATTGCCAAGAAAGAAACTATCGACCAATCCCGTGCTAATCAACGCAATCACGGCCAGCGAGAACGGGCCGAGCATCCGCAGAATATGACCTTGAACGGGGCCTTGGGTCAGATCGACTTTCGCCCCGGACGGTTTTGTGTCGATTGGCGTATTCGCCGCGTCACCCACTCGTGATGACGGGGCGAATGACGTCGGGTCCGAAGGATCGGGCAGGTCTGGCGGAGTTGGGGACGTCACGCCCTGCCTTGCAACGAAATGTCATCACACGATAGTCCCAAATGTGAGTGCGACAGATGTCGCAACAGGTGTGAAGAGTTTTAATTTCGTCCAAAGATTGAAATCTGTTATACTATTTCAACGAACTGACGTTTTCGTCGATAAACGGGCCTATACTTTTGGACACGACACAGACCACGACACCGGCCGAGCTGGACCACACGCCTTTAATGGGTCCAGACCATATTACCTCACGCGAACAACTCATCGGGATGTTGGGTGAAGCGTCCGAGGTCGAACATAATTTGATGTGCACCTATTTATATGCCGCTTTTAGCCTGAAAACCGAAGAGAGCGACGGCCTCACGGACCTCCAATTAGAGGCGGTTCGGCGCTGGCGCGCCTCCATCGTACGGGTCGCAATTGAAGAAATGGGACATTTGGCGATTGTCGCCAACCTGTCAGTCGCCATTGGCGGTCCGGCTCGGTTTGACCGTCTGAACTTCCCTATCGCGCCTGGCCCATTGCCGGCCAATATGAGCGTGCGGCTGGCGCCGTTCACAAGAGACACGTTACAGCATTTCATCTTTCTAGAACGCCCCAATGATTCAGATGAGCCTGACGGAGAGAGCTTTGTCTCAACCCATGATTATGTGCGCGGGCCCTTAGAACAATCGCGCTTGATGCCAAACACGCATGATTATGACACAGTTGGCACACTCTATGAGTCCATTTACAAATGTATGGAGACCTTGTGCGACCGCTATGGCGCGAACCATTTATTTGTCGGCGATGAATCGCGCCAAGTCGGATCGGACATAACCCCTCTCCCCGGACTCATGACAGTCGGAAATATCACTGAGGCGCGAAGGGCGATCGACGTTATTGTCGAACAAGGGGAAGGCGCCGCCGCCTGTGACGGGCAAGGCCATTTCGCGCGCTTTCGCGCCATTCGTGAAGAATGGAAAACACTATTAGACGACGATCCGACTTTCGTGCCAGGTCGCCCAGTCGCTCATAATCCCGTTATGCGCCGTCCCCCGACGCCCGACGGAAAAGTCTGGATTACACATGCCGATAGCGCGCGTGTGCTGGACTACGCCAATGCCCTTTATATCCAACAACTGCGTCTCTTAAGCCAAGCCTTTGGGCGTCCCGGCGATGTCTATGAGAAACAAGTTTTGATCAATGCCGCGACGGACTTGATGTATGCTATGACACCGGCGGCCGAAGCCCTGACGACCTATCCGGCGCAAACGGGTATGGCCGACACGATGGCGTGTAATGCCGGAATGACATTTGCGACTGTGCGCGGGATGAGCCCTTTGCCCATTGGGACGGAATGGCAAGTGTTGAATTGTCGCTTCAATGAGTTGGTTGATGGCGGCAAATATTTGCGCGGCCTGCACGACAAAATTGACCGATCACTGGATATGCTGGGCGGGGTCGCCGCAACCTTTTCCCGCCATGTCGACATAATTTGTTTGGATCCTAATAAGGAGTGTGACGCATGAGCGAGACGGAAAAACCCGTGTCCGCCAAAGACATTGTCAGTGACAGCGCGGAACGCGTCGAAGGAAAGGATGTCTCCCTATATTTTGACGGCAAGCGCTGCATTCATGCCCGCTATTGCGTAACGGGTGCACCAGAAACATTCGTCGCAAACGTCGAGGGCGAATGGCTCTACCCGGATAACACTGACACAGGGCATTTGATTCACATTGCCAAGCAATGTCCAAGCGGAGCCATTCAAATTGAGCGCAAGGATGACGGTCCGAACGAAACGCCCCCGCAAGTCAATACGATACGGGTGTGGGAGAATGGGCCTTTGGCCGTTCACGCCGAGATCATTTTAGCGGGTAAAGCAGACGGCGCGCGGCGGGTTTTATGCCGCTGTGGCCTATCAAAGTCTAAACCTTATTGTGACGGCAGTCATAAGGGCGAAGGGGATGACGTCGAGCCGTTTATTGCCTCGGGTGAACCTGCCACGCGCGATATGACCATGATGGATTTGCGCGGCGGACCGTTACGGATTGATCCACAAATGGATGGCCCTCTGATGGTGTCCGGCCCCGTTGAAATTATGGCGGGGACAGGCCGCGGGATTGAGCGCACGCAGACTTGTCGGCTCTGCCGCTGCGGCGCGTCCGCCAATAAACCGTTTTGTGATGGCAGTCATGCGCGGGTCGGCTTCCGTGCGGGGTCGCCGGGATCAGATTAATCCCCGTCAAACAAAAACCCAGGTCGCTGGACCGGGGTTTTTTAATCTGTGATGCTCCGTATGACTATTCGTCGTCTTCCAACGTCGCCATCGCTTCCTCGGTCATATCAAAGTTATGATAGACATTGGACACATCATCGACATCGTCAAGCGCGTCCATAATCCGCATAACTTGACCCGCGAGTTCAGGATTGTCGATTTCGTTCTGGGCTTTCCAAACGAGATTGACCGATTTGGCTTCGCCAAACTTAGCTTCTAAATTGGCGGCGACTTCGCCGAGGTCATCACGTTGCGTCCAGATGGAGTGAACGGGTTCAAACTCGTCCCACTGATCTTCCGTGGCCTCATCATGTTCGACATCATCCGCGCCGGCTTCGATCGCAGCTTCCATCACCGTGTCCTCATCCGCCACAGCGAGCGGATATTCGATTTTACCGAGTTGGTCGAACATGTAGGAAACGGAGCCGCTCTCGCCCATATTTCCACCGTTTTTGGACATGGCCGTGCGGACTTCCATGGCTGAACGGTTTGTATTGTCCGAAGAACATTCGATAATGAAGCCGATGCCGCCGGAGCCAAAGCCCTCATATCGCAACTCTTCATAATCGGCGCCGTCACCGCCTGCGCCCTTATCAACCGCCCGCTGGATATTATCCTTGGGCATGGACTGCCCTTTGGCGTTGGCGATCGCCAAACGCAGACGCGGATTCATATCCGGATCAGATCCGCCCATTTTTGCCGCGACGGCAATATCTTTGGCGAGCTTGGAGAATAATTTGGAACGCAGCTTATCCTGACGACCTTTGCGGTGCTGGATATTGGCCCATTTGGAATGGCCGGCCATGAGAAACCTCTTGAGTGTTCGGTCTTATAAGGATGTTGCGTCCCTCTAACGAGGCAAACGCGCTGCGGCAAGGCACGCCGTCACGCCGCCCTCTCGCCAACTTATGTCTCCGTATCCCCCGGAGGGCACGCCCGTTTCACGCGGGCGTGATGCCGTGTGAAAACTCGTGACTGGAACGTTAGGTCCAATAATGGTTTTAGGGCTGCGACAGGCGGCATCGCTTGCCCCCCGGACCGAGGAAAATCTCAGCCGGGTTCAGACCAACAGAGAGACGCATCATGTCGGACAGCCACGCATTGTCTCATCTGATCACCTTCACCCTGCTAGGAGGGATCACGATCCTAATCGCTTTACTGCTGCTGCATTCGGGCGGCGGGCTTTACGCTTAAGCCGTTTCGCTAGACCTTTTCTCCAATCATCGTCACAAGAACTAAAACCATGATACTCAATTCGACCCTCATCCGTGCGCGCGCTGGAACACTCGCCATCCTCACAACGGCGATCCTGTTCTCCACGCCCGTCTTTGCCGCGCCGTCGCCGGATCAAGCCGCAGAACAAGCGCCTGCCGCCATGATGGCGCACAAAATGGCCAGCTTGACGCCTGCGACCTTCCAAAAGAAAACTTACGCCCTGAAAGGCTCCGTCACTGTCGAGCATCGCGGCGACCAAACGGTTCTCGTCTTCTCAGATGATTTTCGCACCAAAAAAGGGCCGGACCTCAAAATTTTCTTGTCGAAAAACGCTGTGTCGGACGCAACCGGATCAAACGCCACGACGGACGCCATTCGTCTCGGCGAGTTGACATCCAATAAGGGCGCGCAGGAATATGTGCTGCCTGAAGGCGTGACCCTCTCAAATTATTCCTCCGTGCTCGTCCACTGCGAAGCTTTCAGTAAGCTTTGGGGCGGCGCTGACCTTTCATAATAGGACACGGCCTTAATGGACACAAAGACGACATCCAAAAAGGGCCGCCCCGCGCTCTTCGACCCCGACCGGGTCGTTGAGCAGGTGGCGGACCTGTTCTGGGCCCGTGGATATGACGGCGTGTCGGTCTCAGACATTACAGCGGCCACAGGCCTGTCCAAATCATCTCTCTATAATCGCTTTGATAGTAAAGACGCGCTCTTCGCCTCCGCCTTGCGACGCTATCATGTTCAAACCGTCCAAACGGGCGCCAATTGGCTAGCGTTGGATGACGGAACTGACCCGATGGAGAAGCTCGACCAACTTTTCGCCGGTCCCGCCAATGATGTTCATGGATCGGGCGACGCAAGAGGGTGTTTTCTTTGCAATACGTCAGCGGATGGCCTCGGTCGCACGCCTGATGTTGATACGCTTGTCACGGACGGCTTTGCGATGTTGGAAGCCGGGTTCATCGCCCTGTTCACCCGCTTCGCGCCCACAACAAACACAGCCCAAATCCGCGACGCCGCCCGGCTCGCGCTCACAAGCTATATTGGACTGCGCGTCCGGAGTCGGACCCAACCCACACGCGACGAATTTGATTCCGTGCGAACCGCCACGGTTCAAGCCATCCGGCTCATCTTAAAATAACGACTCACAAAGGGGACTACCCATGTCTTTTATCAAGAAATACCTGCCCGTCGGGCTTAGCCTGTTTTCCGCAGCGATCTTTATCGATAGTTTGCGTTTCAAATTCACGGATGCGCCCGCGACACAAGAAATCTTCGGGCGGCTTGACGCTTGGGCCACAAGCTTCGGTGCAGACGGTATCTTCGACAAAACCGGTATCTTTTCGCAATATGTTATCGGCAGCGCAGAACTCGTCGCCTCCGTCTTGCTGCTTATCGGCCTCTTCTCTCGTTTCATTAAATTTGGCGTGTTGGGTAACCTCATCGCGCTCGGCGTGATGACAGGCGCTGTCAGCTTTCACCTGTTCACCCCACTCGGCATTGATCCGAATAATGATGGCGGCCTACTATTCGTCATGGCCGTGCTCGTCTGGCTGTCCCAGGTCGTGATGTTATGGCTGCGCCGTGACGTTCTAATAGGCTTGATCAAAAAGCCGTCCAGCCTGTTTACGGCGCCCCAGAAGAATTAGTCTGACGGATGAATCAGCTCCAGATCACCGACGGTCAGTTCCATGACGTTGGTGATCTTCTTTCCCAAAGCCGTCACCCCGACATCCATTGAAAAACTGGAAATATAAGGGTGGCCATTCGGGGCAAGGCTACACCTTTGGACCATCTCCATCTGCCGGATTTTGGCAATCAGTAAGACTGTCATGGGGCGCGTGATATTAAATGCGCCAGACCGGATATGCCCGGAGGGTTTGTCATAAACAATTTCGCCCTCAAGCCGATCTGACAACTTCTTCGCCATAGACCGCTCTTTGCTATCCAGTTCCCGGTCGCCCGTCTGCATAAACAGCGACACCATACGTTCGGGTGTCGGCTGTAATCGCGCCAAACTATCCGTTTCTTCAATCACCGTGAAATCTTCCGGGGTCGGCACGGGCCCGCCCGCATTGCACCAAAAGCTCTGCGCTTGTGCCGCTGGCGTGCGGTCTTCATCCTCAATCTCTTCGATCATTTCGCGTAGCGCTTTTTCCATTTCGCCGCGCACGTCCTCAGTTTGCTCCAAAATCGTGACGCGCTCGCCTGCGGGAAGCGACGGATCAATCCGGAGTTTTGCAACAAGCGGATCGTGAATGTCATCGCCCTTGGAGCCTGAGACCACGATATCAACCGTATGGCGATACGGGACGTAAGTCGGGGGCTCCGCCTCGCCCGTCGCGGCCTTTTGCGCGAGTATGTCGAAAATGTCGTCGGCTTGCGCAGGGCGTGCAAGGCCAAGCACGGCGACAAGACAGACAAAAGGGAGCGCTTTATATATCATAGCACGCTTCTTGCCGCGACACGCGGGCGCTGCAAGTGAAGATATGGCGAGACACGGTTCAGACTCGCGTCATCATAGCGTCAAGCTTCAGGAATTTGGTCCGCCAATTGCCCGCCAATTCGGATCGGTTCTGCGCGGACCGCGAGACCCTTTGAATTGACCTCAACAAAGATGCCGCACAACGTGCCCGGGCCTGTCGCGGGTTCAAACCGCCCGGACCGCATCCGCGTTGTGAACCGGCGCATGGGCTCATCAATCTCCATACCAATGATGGAGTTATAATCGCCGCACATGCCCGCGTCCGTCTGATAAGCGGTGCCTTGCGGCAGGATACGCGTATCTGCGGTCGGCACATGTTGGTGCGTGCCAATGACAAGGCTCGCGCGGCTATCGCAGAAATAGCCCATCGCATTCTTTTCACTGGTCGCCTCGGCGTGAAAGTCGACAACAACGACGTCGGCAACTTCGCCCAAAGGCGCAGCCGCCAGTTCACGTTCTGCCGCTTGAAACGGATCATCCAAACTATCCATGAAAACACGGCCGTGCAGCGACACGACTAACATTTGATAGCCGTTCACATCATAGAGGTTCGCGCCGCGGCCCGGCGTGCCAGACGGATAGTTCGCCGGGCGCAAAATGCGCCCATCGCGTTCAATCAAGCCGATGCCTTGGGGTTGATCAAAACTATGATTGCCCAGCGTCAGCACATCCGCCCCTGCTGCAAACAAATGCTCCGCCGTCCCCGCCGTAATCCCAAAGCCCCCGGCCGCATTTTCTGCATTGATAATGACCGCATCAAGCCCGAGTTGTTTACGCAGGCGCGGAAGATGATCCGACACGGCATTGCGGCCGGACCGTCCAACGACGTCGCCAAAGAACGCTAATTTCATGTATCGACGCCCATATCGGCGCCGCGCGCGAGGGTCTTGGCAACGCCCGCGCTTTCTGCGCCTGTGACAGCCCGCGTAGTGCCTGTCTTTTCATACGCGTCGACAATTTTACCCACGAGCGGATGACGGACAACGTCGCTAGCTTCAAAATGGATCTGGCGAATCCCTTTGATATTTTCCAAGATACCCAGCGCATGGGCGAGACCGGACGGTTGACCATGCGGTAGGTCGGTTTGCGAAGGATCGCCCGTGACCGCATATTTGGCCCGCTCGCCGAGACGCGTCAGCACCATCTTCATCTGTGGCACAGTCGCGTTTTGCGCTTCATCAATCACCACGAAGGCATCGGATAAGGTCCGCCCGCGCATAAAGGCTAGCGGCGCAATTTCAATGTCGCCTGCCGCGCGGCGGCGATCCACTTCGTCGCGCCCCAAGACCATATGCAGCGCGTCCCAGATCGGCTGCATATAGGGATCGACTTTTTCGTTCAAATCACCGGGTAAAAAGCCGAGCCGTTCGCCCGCTTCAACCGCTGGACGACAAGCGATGAATTTTGTGATTTCACCGCGTGCGAGCAAGCTCGCGCCGTAAGCGGTTGCGAGGAAGGTTTTGCCCGTCCCCGCCGGACCGACACCAAACGTGATCGTCTCATCCCGCATGGCATTGATGAAGATTTCTTGCCGGGTGGTTTTCGGAACAATCGGGCTGCGTCGCGGGAACGGAATGATTGCTTCTGCGCTCGCGGCTTTAACCTTGCCTTGCCCCATGGCGCGGATCAGCGCACGAATATCGGACGGTCCACACGGCCAACCGCGTTCTAGCCGCTGATAAATCTCTTTAACCAGCTCACCTGCCCGCGCGCGGCGCGGTGTATCGCCATTGATATGGACGGCACTGCCCGGCGCTTCGATGTAAACATCAAAAGCCGCCTCAATCAGCGCCAAATTCGCATGGTTCGGGCCGCATAATTTGCGCACCAACTCCACATCGGAAAATTCAAGAATATCTGTCTGTTTGCTCACACATTCAGAGATAGGCAATACCCGATCAAAAAGCGAGGCTTGGCTGTGTCGCGGTCTCAGTTCTTTATGAAATCCGTAATCGCCGTGACCACGCCGTCTCCGAGCGGGAGGTCGGGGTTCGCATAAGTCGCGTAATTCCCGGCTTGATCTGTCGGCGCATCTTTTAAAACATGGTTGACGCCGGGTAGCACGACCAGCTGGCCGTGATCTCCCGCCAGCCGCTCTGCATCCGTCACCGATATCTGAATGTCGTTATCGCCCTGCAGAACCAATGTCGGCAGATCCGCAGTTTTGACGAGGGCCGCTGGATCGACCCCGTAAGCGGATATCAGATAGTTCTGAACTGACGGGTCAAATAGGCCCTGCAAGGCGGGATGCATGGCGCTCACATCGACGCGCTCGCCGGATTCCAATTGGTCAATCGCGCTAAGTGCGTCATCAAGTACGGGGGCATTGGCTGGGTTCGCGCGAAGCTGTTCGCGCAAGACGTCAAATAATGGGCGGCCCGGCGACGCCACCAAAATTAGCCCGCAAATACCGCTATTGTCCTGCGCGGCCGCCGCCGACACCATCGGCCCGCCTTCAGAATGGCCCAGCATATAAACACAGTCCCGGCCTGTTTCTGCACGCAGGCGCGCGGCCCAATCTAGATAATCCTGCGCATAAATATCAACTGTGACGGCGTTGGCGTTACCCGCAGCGGCACTGCTGAACAGGCCCCGCTTATCAACCCGCAAGGTCGATATGCCCGCGTCACCTAACCCTTCGGCCAATAAACGATAAGGCGCAGCTTGGACGCCCATCGGATTATTGCCGTCACGATCTGTTGGGCCTGAGCCGGGAACGATGAGCACGACTGGCGCATCGGTGCCGCCATTGCGGAATGTGCCCGCCAGTCCGTTCATGACCCAATTATTGTCTGCCCCCACTTCGGCGCTCATTTCGCCGGTCAGCTGAGGGGCCGCCGTCTCGCTGTCCGGCATAGCCGGGTCCGGCGCTTGTGTATCGCCGCAAGCGGTCAGCATCAGCGAGGCTGAAACCAGGGCCGTAAGGGGAAGGAAGCGGTTGGACAAAAACATAGCACGGGCCCTTAGTCTCAAAATAGTTTACGCCACACTGTGGCCGGATCATACGCGCCTGTCAAAGATCACAAGTCTTGAGGTTTGCCAGATGCTGGGCACGCGTTATGATCAGCCATGAGAATGATTGCTGCCATAATCTGTGCGGGCCTATTGGCTGAGGGGTGCATTATGCGCGACGCTGCGGACACAGAGACTAGCAACTCAGCGTCCAATCGCGAGCTGATCATCCTCGCAGCGCCGGGAGCGGATGGCTATTACACGGCGGTTCAGGACGAGATTGTCGATTTTCATGTCCGCTATGCGCAAGCGGTCGCGAAAGCGGACGATGTCATTGTTCTTACGGGACCCGCGCTTCACAGCCGGTACGTTAAAGCCCTCGGGGACGACCATGTCGCCTTGGCCCCCATGTCTGACATTTGGATGCGAGACTTCTCACCGCTAAATGCTGCGGCGCCCATTATGATGCGCTACTCCGCCGCAGGACAGGGCGGCGGGCGCAAAGGTCAAGGCGAGGCAGGCCATGTTCAAGACCAACTCGTCCGCCTCATTGACGCGGCAGATGTTTCAGGACCGGAGAGCGATTTCATCAATGATGGCGGGAATTTTGTCGATGATTATGCCGGACGCGTTGTTCTCAGCCGGAAGTTTTTGCGCGATAACCGCCTGTCGGAAGATGACGGCCGCGCTGCGATCAAAGACATAACGGGCGCGGAACATGTCGCTTTTATTGAAGCCGACGAGCAAGGCGGACTAGAACATGCCGACGGGGTGGTCGCCTTTGTCGGACCGAACACCCTTGTGGTTAATAGCTACCCGGAAGACCCCGAATATGCTGCGCAGCTGCACGCGGACCTCCGGGCAGGACTCCCGGACGTCAAAATTCACGAGATCATCACGCCCTATGACGGCCGTGAGATTTTCGATGCCCAGTTTGGATCCGCCTGTGGCCTCTATACGAATATGCTCGTGACGCCGGCGCGCATTTATTTTCCGCAATTTGGAATGGCAGAAGACGCGGTCGCCTTAAGCCAGCTTCGGGATTGGACAGACCGAGACATTATCCCCGTTCCTTCAGCCCAAATTTGCCAAATGGGCGGCGGCGTGCGGTGTATGAGCTGGCAGTTAAGGGGCGACGCTGCGCAACGATTAAAAACCTATCTGCGCAGTCTTTAAGCCTTAGTTAGACGTCTTTAGGCCCTACTGAACCGTTACAGCGAGGCGCATTCTGGGATGGATCGCGCACCGGACTTGATAGTTTCCCGCTTCGGTAAATTCTATGTCGCGCGTCTCGCCTTCTTCCATTGACCCTGAGTCATATTGCAAAGCCTCTTCATCGACGAACGCATGATGCAGGAAGATATCGTCATTGACAATCCGCAGCGTCTCACCTGGTTTTAACGTCACAGCGCCCGGCGCATATTTACGGCGCTTTTGCGAAATGGTGATCACATCATCTGTCGCAGATTGCGCCAATACGCCTGCCGGAAACGCGATTAGCGTGATGAGGAGCGCTTTGACGCCCGTGGAGCGAAATGAAATGAGCATTGTCATGCAGCGTGTCTTTCAGTGTTGCGTTGAGAGGTCTCAGAACCATTCGATGTGTCTCTTTTTGTCGGGGCGACTTTGCGCCGAAAGAGGACACTAAACACGCTGCCCTTACCGGGTGTCGAATGGATCTGCAGCTGTGTTCCGTGGCGCCGCGCGATGCGGTCAGCAACACAGAGGCCAAGGCCCGTTCCGTCCACGGTGCGCGTATAGCCCGTATCCAGTTGGACAAAGGGCTGTAAAATTCGATCATGGTCGTCAGCCGCAATCCCGATTCCCGTGTCGATGATATCGAGCCGAACGCGGTGATCGCTCAGCGGTGTGAGCTGCACTTTGACAGCGCCGCCGGGACGGTTGAATTTGATCGCATTATCAATCAGTTTCACCGCAAGTTGTTCCATATCGGCCGCATCGGCCGCAATTTGGTTTGGCATTTCGGGGCGAGACCAGATTAAGCGAACCTTGGCGCGATCAACTTTAGATTTGAAGGACAGAACGGCCCGTTCAATGGGGTCGGCGAGGTCAATCGCGTTTAACTGCGCGAGCGCAATAATCGCCTCATCATCGCTCGCAATTTCGAGCACATCTTTCACAATTTGCGCCATATTACTGCCGCTCTGCGAAATCATCGCCGCCATCTCGGCGTGGCTGGAATTCCCGCCTGACGCGCTATGTTGCATCTTCAGCACATCTGAGAGGCCGATAATCGCATTGAGCGGCGTGTTCATTTCGTGGCTCATAGTGGCGAGAAATAAAGTCTTGGCGCGACTGGCCGCTTCCGCCGCGTCGCGCGCGATGCGAAGCCGTTCTGCATGCGTCTTGGACTCGGTAATATCACTCCAGATAAACAGACGCCCGCCTTCACGCGTCGCCGACGCATTGACCCGGACCCATCGGCCATCCGGCAAACGAAACTCATTGCCTGTCTGCGGGCCGTCCTGTTCAAGATGAAGTGGAACACCGTCTGCCGAAAAAAGCGTTTCGCAGGCCAGTCCAATCAAAGCCGTCTCTGTCATTTCATCAAGCAAATTAGGAAAAAGCACGACGACGCCTGGATTGGCCACAATAATCTGGCTATCCACATCGGTCAGCAACACGGCATCTTTGGAATTTTCTAATGAATCCGCCAAGCGGTGCTGCGCCAAAGTCCGGAGGTCTTGTTCCGTTGCCATCCGGGTCCGGATGCTGGATTGCATGGACTGCATCGTTCGTAGCAACTGCCCCGTTTCGTCCTGACCGCCGCGCGGAATTTTGACGTTGAGTTCACCTGCAGAAATCTTCGCCGCCGCGCGAGCCGCAGATTTGAGGGGCCGGATAATCGTCACGGCAATCCACGCCGTCAGGCCCAAGGTCAGCATTATGGCGGCAGCAACCGCAATAAAACTAAACTGTCGAATCCGCGCCATGGTCGCGAGGGCGCTTTCCCGATTGCGGAAGCTTTCATTGGTTTGTAGCTCAACAATAATGTCGAGGCTTTCTTCAATTTGCAGACTAAGCTCATCATTCTCAGTTGTGCGCTCATCCGCGCCCAACGCGGTCCGCTCTCGGACTTTCCATTCGGCAAAATCACGGGTGACGTCTTCGAAAAACGCGTCGGCTTTCGGTGAGATCGACCGTTCACGAGCGATTTTTAGATCTTCGGTAAATTCTTCGGCAAGCCAATTAAAATAGACTTCGGGGTTTTCGGGGTCAGACGAACGGAGCGTTTCAATTTCCAGCGCAGAAAACGTCTGGCTCGCAGACCGAGCGAAATTTACAGCCATCAGAGGACGATCAAACGTGTCAGTCACCACATTGCCGGCATTATCAATCGACACCAGCGCATAACCGCCAAGGCCCGCAATCAACATAGTCATCGCGAGGAAGCCGCCAAACAGCTTTGCTTTGACCGAGATGAAAAATCTAAATTTGCGCGGGCTAGTCGCCATCAGGAGCCCCAGATATAGGGACAGAAACGGGGGCAACTGAATAGCTGTCCGCTTTGGGCGCGCGCGGCGGTACAGCCGAACGCTCCGTTACATCATCATGCATTGGGGCGAGACGCGCCAAAAGCCGGTTTTGTGTTCGAAACGGTATGTCCTGCGCGTCCATCGCCTGTTGCAGATTTTCAACCAGCCGATTGAAGTGCATCGTTCGAATACCTAGCCCATCATGGGCTCGTCGCATATCTTGCCCGTCATAATCACATGGTCCGTCGGCTATTTGGCACGTATGAAGGATGATGAGTTTTTCTAATCGATCCATATCGGAGTCAGCAAAGATCGGCGCCATGCGCGGATCGGCCAACGCCAGATCAAGCATATCAGAAATGACGCGGTCCATCACAGGCTTACCGCCCAAATCATCATAGAGTGTCGGCTCACTGGCTTTCGGCCCATCTTTGGCCATCGCGGGAACAGGCAGGGACAATGTAAACCCAAAGCCAAACAAGGCCATAGTCGTGAGTAAAAATCGCATGGTTAGAACCCTACCTGAATTGATCCGTAAACGCCTTGCTGTCGCCCTTGACCGGCAATTTGGCCGAGATCGACGGCGGCGGCTGTCAGGGATATGGACTTATTCGGGAACCAAGCGATATAAGCCGCTTTGGCGTCACCCTCAGCTGCGAAGGCCAGATTATCGGGTTTCGACCGATAATCGGCGCCAACGACGAGATCGCGGGACAGCATATAGGCGGCAGAGCCTTCGAACTGCGCCGTGTAACCGTCATTATTCGGCCCACCAAAGCCCAGCAAACCAAGCTGGTTCGCCTTCGTTCCCCGCAAGGACGCGCTGAGCAGTAAGTTCATATCAAGGATCAGCTTGGTCGCCGTGACGTAAACATCGAACCCCGAACGACTGGTTGCGCCGAGCGCAGCAACCAAGTCGCTATTGGCGGACCTTTTATACTGCGCCCCGACCGCGATTTGCGGCATTAAGCTGCCCTGATCAAAAACCAGATCGCCCGTGACGCGCACCTTCGCGCCGACAATGTCTTGATGGAATTTATAACCTTCGCCCAAACCCAGTTTTGGTCCGGTTTCACCTGTATCAAAGGTCTGCCGTGCATAGGACAGTTCAATCCGATTGCCAGCGCCGACCGCGATACCGGTCACTTGCATGTCGAAATCGTCCAGATAGGCCCGCGTATGAAAGGCCGTCACACCGTAGGAATCGCGTGATCCGTAGCCCGTAATCGTCGCCCAATTTGACAAACCGCTACCGCCCGCGCCCTCCACCTGACTGACCCCGCCTGTTGCCAGCAGTCGGCCTTTATCCGGACTTGGAATCTTTACAGGAGACTCTGCTGCCGCGCAGGGTGATAGGCTTGCAAACGCCATCAGGCTGAACAAGCATGTCGTCGCTTTAGTGATATCATACCGCAAAAAAGACGGCCGGCTGGATATTGGTCTCACAGAACCCTCCCACAAGGAAAGGGACGATTACGCAAGCGACGTTAAGAATGTCTTGTCCTCTGCCGCACATCTGCAGACACTATCGCGGTTAAAACGTCACACCACCTCTGGTTCCAGCTTCGAAATTGATAAGGTTTCAATCGATCAAGACGGTTTATCTGACTTTGATCCCGACGCCCCTTTGGCCATGCGCACGGTGATTTCCGCAGGCTGACGTATATTGATGTCACGCTGCGGGAATGGAATTTCGAGCTTATATTTCGCCAGCGCCGAGTGGATCGCCCAATTATAATCCGCAATGACCAGACCCGGCCGTTTGACGGCCTCGTCAATCAACCAGACCACCAATTCATAATTCAGACTGCTATCACCAAATTCAACCAACCAAACGGCAGGATCATGCCCTTCTGAATTATCTGTCCATTCGACAGCTGCTGCCGCTTCCAAACCTGCTTTTTTAACGGTCTCTTTCTCTGTGCCATAGGCGACACCGAATGAGACGCGCAGGCGGCGGCGGGGATCGCGTAAGGTCCAGTTGATCACCTGCGCCTTGATGAACTCTTCGTTCGGGACGAGGATATCAACGGAATCATTGGTGGTGACGAGGGTAGAACGGATATTAATCTCGCCAACCTGCCCATGGACTCCGGACTGCAATTCAATGAAGTCGCCCACTTTGATCGATTTTTCGAACAAAATGATGATACCAGAGATAAAGTTTGAGAAGATCGACTGCAGACCAAAACCGATACCCACGCCAATCGCACCGCCTAAGACAGCGAAGGCCGCCATATCAATCCCGACTGAGGTCAAGGCAATATAGACAGCGAGGATCATCAACCCAATTTTGGCAACTTGGCCTAGCAATCCCGACATAGACGGGGTCAGTTTTTTAGATGACTTTAACTGCGACTGTACAGCATCACCGGCAATGCGCCCGAGCCAGAGCGCGGCAATCGCCAGAACGAAGCTCGAAATGACCTGCAACACGGAAATTCTTGCCCCACCAATTGTGAGGGCAGCCCCATCAAGCGCCGTCGTCAACGGATCGAGCCATTCCAAAATATAAAGTGCGGCGGCCCCCCAGGCTGTGACCGCGATTAAGGTGCGCAGCGGGCCTTCTTCCATATTGCGGGTCAAAAGACGCACAATAATCGCCGCGTTAGTGAGGCTCGCGACAATGCGTAAGATGCCCGCGGGTTGTTCGGCATTGCGAAACGCGAACATGGCGACCCAAAGCAGCACAACAACACAAACGGGCCACATTACGCCGGCGAGCGCATTATAAATTTGGTAGAGAATATCGGTCCCATCACGACTATCTCGCTTCGCCTTCATATAATGAGACGGACGACGCGACGCGACCCAGCCCAACCCAACCGCTGCCAGAATGGCGAATGCTTGCCACAATGTGCTAGCGGAGAGCAGCGTCTCGACCGCATTGGCAAACCACGACTGCAGGCTTTCGATTATCGACTGGATATCTTGTTCCGCTGCGAGCTGAGCCTCCTGCAATTCTGCTTCCGGCTGAATAGCCGGCGGAACGTCGGGCCCTGTCTCCGAAGCGCTGTCCGGCTGCGGCGTGGGCGATGTGTTTTGATCTTGGCTCATTCCGCCTTTCTAGGCGCGTGGCGTGTAACTGCAAGACTGTTGTCGAACGCCCCTTCTTTGGGTTAAGGCCAACACAACTTCTGTTTGACGACCCGTGTTTCAGGACTTTCGCATGACCGATATAACTGCCCCGACGTCTTCCCAAAAAGGCTTCCTCGCTTGGGTTGAACGCACGGGGAACCGCTTGCCTGACCCGGTCTTCATCTTCTTCTATCTGATCGCTTTTCTCGTCATCATTTCCGTTGTGCTCGCGCAGTTGGACGTCACCGCACAACATCCGTCTCAGCTCAATGCAGATGGCACGCCCTTCATCATCGAATCCTTCTCGCTCCTATCGGCAGAGAATATTCAGCGCCTCTTTGTCGAAATGCCCAAGACCTTCACTTATTTCCCTCCGCTGGGCTATGTCCTCGTCGTGATGTTGGGCGCCGGAGTTGCGGAACGGTCTGGCCTGTTTGCAGCGGGCATTCGCCAAGCTGTGCGCGGCGCACCTTTGTTCCTGCTCACCCCCGTCGTGGCGCTGGTCGCGATGCTCTCGAACCACGCGGCTGACGCAGGTTATGTGGTCATGATCCCGCTCGCCGCGATCCTGTTTGCCTCCGTCGGGCGTCATCCGCTGGCCGGGATTGCCGCCGCTTTTGCCGGCGTATCCGGCGGGTTTTCCGCCAATATCTCACCGGGACAGCTCGACGCGCTTCTCTTCGGGATTACTGAGGCCGCCGTGGATGGGTCGGGTCTGGACCCAAGCTGGACCATGAATATTGCGGGCAACTGGTGGTTCATCATCGTGTTGATGTTCATCTACCTCCCCGTTATCTGGTTCGTGACTGATAAGATCATTGAACCGCGTCTGGGCAAATGGGTGCCGGATGAGCGCCAAGCCGCCGATTATGGTGATGAGGATAAGCCGCTCAATGATGGCCAACGCAAAGGGTTGCGCCGTGCGGGTCTCGCTATGCTGGCCGTCTGCGCCGTCTGGGCCGCTATGACCTTTGGTCCTGGCACCCCCTTGCTAGCCGACGAAACAGCCGTGCCGGGTCAAGCGTGGTATGTGACCGCAACCCCGTTCTTCCGCTCGCTCGTCGCAGGATTCATGATCCTCTTCCTCGCCGCAGGCTGGGCTTATGGCAGCGCCGCGGGCTCGATCAAAAACCACCGTGATCTGGTCGATATGATGGCCGAAGCGATGAAGGACCTCGGCTATTATCTCGTGCTCGCCTTTGCGGCCGCGCATTTCGTCGCCATGTTCACCTGGTCCAACCTCGGCCTCATCAGCGCGGTTCACGGTGCGAACGGCATTGAAAACTCTGGTCTTCCGCTCCCAATCGCGCTCGGCTTGATCGTCTTGTTTACGGGTCTGCTCAATCTATTTGTTGGCTCTGCCAGCGCCAAGTGGGCGCTGCTCGCCCCCGTGCTTGTGCCTATGTTGATGTTGCTGGGCATTTCGCCCGAGGGCGCAACCGCCGCCTACCGCGTCGGGGACGGTGCGACCAATATCATTACGCCGTTGATGGTCTATTTCCCGCTCATCCTCGTCTTCGCCCGTCGCTGGCAGAAAGATTTCGGTCTCGGCAGCCTCACCGCGATGATGATCCCCTATTCCGTCTGGATGCTAATTACGGGCGTCATCCTGATGATGCTTTGGATCGCCTTTGGCCTTGATCTCGGCCCCGGCGCACCGATGAGCTACAGCCTGCCCGGATAAAGTTCACGCGAAAGCACTTGAGAAAACCGACATTTGTCGTATCAAGGTCTCCAGATTGATTGGAGACCTTGATGACCCGTATAACCCCACGTTTACTTTCTGCCGCCCCGACCGTCCTCCTCTGTGCGCTCCTTGCCGCCTGCGCACCCTCTGAGACAGAAGCCCCAGCGCCCGAGCCTGTCATTGAGGCCCCAACGCCTGCGCAGCCCCTCTCCCTAACAGAGCTTTGGGTGCTCGATGGATTCGATGCCCCCGAAAGCGTGGTCAAAGCGGGCGACGGAACGATGCTTTATGTCTCTAATGTCGGCGGCGAAGGCACGACGAAGGATAATAATGGCGTGATCTCAAAAATCGGGATCGACGGGACGATGATCGACCGGAACTGGGTCGCGGGCACGGACGCAATGCCGCTAAACGGGCCCAAAGGCATGGCCCTGATCGGCGACACTCTGGTCGTGGCGGATATTGATCATGTGGTAATGATGGATGTGAGCTCAGGCGAAATCACGTCGCGCACCCCCATCGCGGACGCCGTCTTCCTCAATGACGCTGCCGCAGGACCCAACGGAACCACCCTCATCTCGGATTCCGGCACGGGCCGCATTCACATAATCGAGAATGGCGTCGCGTCGCTATGGCTAGAGGACGCCCGGCTGGACGGTATCAATGGGTTGCAAATGGAGGGCAACCGCCTGCTCGTGACCACCATGAGCGCAGGTGAACTCCTCTCCGTTGATTTGGCCACCAAAGCCATCACCGGCCTCGCCACAGGCATGGACAACGCGGACGGCATCGGCCTGCGCGCGGATGGCAGCTACATCATCAGCAGCTGGCCCGGCCAAGTCTGGCACGTCCGTGACGGCGAAGTCCCCACGCTCCTACAAGACACAACAGGAGACACGCCGACGTTCATGAATGATATTCTGCTCAGCGGCGAAACGCTCATCACACCGAACTGGATGCCGGGGACGGTGCGCGGGTATGGGGTGGAGTGAACGCGCCCGCAATCAAAGCGAGCGCGCCCAATAGTGTCCGGACCGTGATAAAGCGATCAAACGCTTTTTGATCAGGATCTTTTAATCAGCCTGGCCAAGAAGATTATCACGACCGCGCCGATGAAGGCGGTCACGATGGAGCCGAGCAGGCCGCCAAAGGCTACGCCCAGCATGCCGAGTAACCAACCGCCGACAACCGCGCCGAGAATACCGAGAACAATGTCCCCGATCAGGCCGTAAGGACCGGCCGACTTCATCACGACCCCGGCGAGCCAGCCCGCGACCGCGCCGATCACGATCCAGATGAGAATTGCTTCAAGCGTCATAATATCCTCCGTTCATACGATGATATCACTCTAGCGGTGCGACGGCCTGTCGCACAAGGGGAATCGAACGGAAGTCATAGGGGGTTGAGGCGCAGTGTCCTGAGTGATGATACGCTGTAATTAAGCGTTGGTGCGGCGAAATCTGGCACGCCCGCGATGGAGGCGCGCCCACACTCCTGCAAGACACACGCGGAGAAGCGTTGACCCTGATGAATGATATTTTGCTGAGCGATGACACGCTCGCCACGCCAAACTGGATGCCGGGGACGGTGCGTGGGTATGGGGTGGAGTGAGGGATAAATTTGATTTAGAAAATGTCTTTATTAGGCGTCTATGACTGATATGTTATTGATAACATACGCTTTAACATCGCCATTTAGTCGGGCCACCTCAACATCAACTAGAAATGTGCTATTATAAAAGTTGTGATTCTTTAGGAGACTTGCTTTTTTCCCTATAGTTTCTTCTGAGAAGATAATACTTTGAGGCTTTGAAGATATATCTGCAATTATGCCCTTGTCAGAACTATTCGTCCCTTTGTTTTGAGTCTTCACAGCGTTTGCTTGAATAAATCGCAAAACCATATTCCGACGTGTTTCGACATCCGGGGCTTCTAAAAGAGCTTTCTCTCTGGTTGCATTAGAAATAATTCTCTCGGCGTCACGACCGCTAACCACAAATTTATCTATATGAATTCCTCCCTGCACTACCCCAAACGCTACACCTCCATCCGAAACGATGGCTGGCATCACAACATTTATCGCATTAACACAGTCTTTTGGTCGAATTTTCTTAGGTGCTTGAGTTTTTCGTAGAAAATAGTCTGTTAAGCCCCGAATATTTTTAACTAGTGCAGAAGCAGTATTTACTTCAGCAATCATTGGCAGAGCGCCTTGAGCTGCAATCGAGATCATTTCATATATTTGCGATCCTTCAGCTACTCTATCGATATATAAGTCTTGCTCGAAATGTCCTTTAAGGTCAGCATCTGCATTTATCGCAGATCTATAAACGCTCTGGAGTGACTTAAATGCCTCAGAAACATCTGTGATCGAAACCGGCTCATTCCCGTTGATTACATATTGAAATGAACTGTCTTCGCTTTGCATAAAAATCGCCCGCCTTGGTTTTAACTGACGATAACAACCTCACGACACTTGTATAGAGACAACATTTATTTGCGATCTAACTTAAGCACCCCCACCAAAGAATTTACCCCCGCGCTCGTGATCGTCACGGGGACAATCTGCCCGATCAGACTTTCCGGCCCATCGAAATGTGTCCCCGTCAGATAGGGCGAGCGGCCGAACAATTGCCCCGGTTCGCGGGCGGTGTTTTCGACGAGCACGTCGAGTGTGCGGCCAATGAGGCTTTCGTTCCATTCACGCTGTTGCGTGTAGAGGAGCGCTTGCAGGCGTTTCAGGCGCTCGGATTTGACGTCTTCTGACACTTGGCGCGGAAGGCTCGCGCCGGGGGTGCCGGGGCGGACGGAATATTTAAACGAAAATGAGCTGGCATAGCCGATTTCGCGTACGCAATTCATTGTCGCTTCGAAATCTTCGTCGGTTTCGCCGGGGAAGCCGACGATGAAGTCACCACTGAGCGCGAGGTCCGGACGCTTGGCCCGAATGCGCGCGATCAGATCGCGGTAATGCGCGTAAGTATGGCCCCGGTTCATCGCTTCGAGCACGCTGTCGCTACCCGCCTGCACCGGAAGGTGTAGATAAGGCATGAGCTTCGGTTCTGTCGCCAGCGTTTCGATCAAATCCGCGTCCATGTCGCGCGGGTGCGAGGTGGTGAAGCGCATCCGGTCAATGCCGCCAATCTTGGCGAGGTGACGGATCAAATTGCCCAGACCCCATTGCGAGCCATCCGGGCCACTCCTGTCTTCTGCGCCCTCCGGCGCGGCAGCGTGATAGGCGTCCACATTCTGCCCGATTAGGGTGATTTCGCGCACGCCTTGGCTGGCGAGACTGCGGGCTTCGGCGACGATTTGGGCGACCGGGCGGCTGACTTCCGCACCGCGTGTATAGGGCACGACACAGAAGGTGCAGAATTTATCGCAACCTTCTTGGACGGTGAGGAACGCCGAATAGCCTTTGGCATTGCGCCCGGCGGGCAGCGCGTCGAATTTTTCGACTGTATCGAAATCGGTTTCCAGCACGTCGCCGCTAGCACGCGTCACTTGCGCGATCATTTCCGGCAGGCGGTGATAGGTTTGCGGACCGAGGACCATGTCGACAATCGGCGCGCGGCGTTTGATCTCGGCCCCTTCGGCCTGCGCGACACAGCCCGCGACGGCGACTTTCATGTCGGGATTATTCGCCTTCTGATGTTTGCGAATGCGACCGAGCTCTGAATAGACTTTTTCAGCCGCTTTTTCACGAATGTGGCAGGTGTTTAGGATAACGAGATCAGCGTGGTCCGGGCTATCCACGGCAGAATAGCCAATCGGCGCGAGCACATCAGCCATACGCTCACTGTCATACACATTCATCTGACAGCCATAGGTCTTGATAAAGACGGATTTGGTGTTTTTGTTTCGGCCAGAATTATTCGAGATGGGGCGAGCGGGAAGAACCGTCGGCGTGTCGATGTCGCGCGGTTTTGCGATAGAATTTGGACGGGGGGAAGAGGCGGTGGGCGGACGTCCGATATCCAGAACGGTGCTGGTGCGACCGCTGGCGGACTGTCCGTCACGGGGCGCGGATATATCGCGGGGTGACATGGCAGGCTCCATAAATATGTTGAGCGGGCTTTAGGCGCGGCATCGCCTGCGCGCAATCCGTCTCGTCAGCGCCGAAATTAAGCCGCGAGCCGCGCCATAATCGCACGACCCAACCGCATCGCGCCCTGATTGACGCCGTCAATGACCTCGGCATGCGGCAAATAAAGATAGGGTTCGATCATTTCGAGCTCGATTAAGGCGAGCTGCCCATCCAGACCGCGGAGCAAATCCACACGCGCATAGAGCGGCGGCGTGTCCAATGTCGCGAGAACCGCCTGCGCAACGGTTTTCTCAGCCTCCGTCGGACCGTAACTTTCTTCCGCGCCCCCATAGAGGCTCTGAATTCGGTAATCACCGGGCTTTGCGGTTTTAAGCAGTGCGTGGCTGAAAGCCCCGCCAAAATAGAGGAAACTATATTCGCCCTCGGCTGTCACGCTGGGCAAGAACGGTTGGATCAACGCGCCTTCGGGCGGGAGTTTATCCGCATCAGGCCATGGCTCACCCTTGGCGTAGAGCGCTTGCCGCCACGCGCCGCCGCCAACTTGCGGCTTAATGACGATCCGGTCTGTGTCGAAGCTGTCGAACGCGCGCGCCGCATCATCGGGGGTGACGCCGTCCACGCGCAACGTCGGGATTACCTTCGCGCCGCGCTCTGCCAGTTCTTCCAAATAGGATTTATCTGAATTCCAACGCAGCAGGTCTGGTGTGTTGAGCACAGGCGTCGTCACCTCCGCGCGGGCCATGACATCGAGAAAGCGCGTCTCATTGCCTTCGAAATAATCCCACACCATCAGCGGCAGCAGCGCATCAAAATTCTGCGCCTGTTGATCCGCCTCATCCCAGAGCACAGGCTCAACGCTTAGGCCGAGCGGCGCAAAGCCCGAGCGGAGAGACGCCAACTCTTCATCGAATTCAAAAGCATCCTCTCTTTTATCCGCATGACCGGGCAAAAGATTGGATGACGCCAAAAGACCAATACGCATTGAAGTTATCCGTAAGAAAAATTTTGTGACGGGACGTCATCTCCGCGCTATGGGGGCCGCGCTCGGGCGTCAACCATGCCCTCGTCACGATTTACTTCCTACAGGACTTGTCATGTCAGCCCACTATCACGTCGTCGGTATCGGCAACGCCATTATGGACGTTATCGCGCCCGTGTCTGATGACTTTCTTACAGACCAACACATGACCAAGGGCGTGATGTCGCTAGTTGATCAAGATCGGGCCTTGCGCCTGCATGATGCGCTACGCGAGCTTGGCGACCCGCAAACCATTGCAGGCGGGTCTGCGGGCAATACGATGGTTGGCATCGCCGCCATGGGATTGCGCGCCGCCTATATCGGCAAGACAGGCCGCGACGAAACGGGCGACGCCTTAGTCACAGGCTTCCGCGATGCGGGTCTGCATTTTAAAACCACGCCAACCGATAGCGGCACAGCCTCCGCGCGCTGCATCATCGCCGTTACGAAAGACGGCGAGCGCACCATGAACACATTTCTCGGCGCGTCCGTCGAATTCAAGACGTCCGATGTGCCGGACGCCTTGATCCGCGCAGCGGACACACTTTATCTCGAAGGTTACCTGTTTGACGGCGATGCGGCCAAAGCGGCCTTCGTTCACGCGGCAGAAGTCGCGCGCGCGGCTGGCGGTAAAGTCGCGATCACCTTGTCTGATCCATTCTGCGTCGCGCGTCACCGCGACAGTTTCCGCCATCTCGTTGATCATCAATGCGATATTGTCTTTGCCAATCAAGAAGAGCTCTTGATGCTCACAGGCGGCGACGATGTTGAAGAGGGCATGGCTGAGCTAGAACGCGACGGGCTTGTCTTGTGCGTCACCTGTGGCTCCAAAGGCTCGATCATTAGCGTGAACGGCGAACGACACATGATCCCTGTCGTCTGGGCCGAAACGCTCGTCGACACCACAGGCGCAGGCGACCAATATGCCGCCGGCGTCCTCGGTGGGCGCGCGATGGGTCTCTCGTGGGCGGATGCGGGTTATCTGGGGTCTATTGCCGCCGCAGAAGTGATCGGTCATTACGGCGCCCGTCCTGAAACACCCATACATGAAATGGCGGTTAACGCCGCTTAGACATGCACAGAATGATGATAAGAGCGTGAGCGATCACTGCTTGCCCATGGCGGTTCAACCGCTAAAGCTGTCCCATAGTTTTAAGGGGACGACGACACATGAAGACCATCCACGATATTCCATTACTTCTGCTTGTCGTGGTCGCGGCGCTTGCCGCCTTCGGCCTCTGGTCACTCGGCGCGGAGCAACTCGCCAACCCCATAGCGATTGGTGATACGTTCCTTCTGAAATCTGTCGCCGGCCTGGCCAAAGACGCACTCTTTGTGCCGCTTAAACCGCTCATGTATGCGCTGATCATTCTGTCGATTGGCAGTTCGATCGCGATCAGCACGGGTGGGCTTGGCGCAAAATTCGTCCGCGTTTTGTTTTTCTTTGTGACGTTTTCCTTGATCGGCATGGCGCTCGCCATCGGCGCTTACTTCTTATTTTCTGACCTGAACATCCTCCCTGACCCGGCCACAATTGGCGCGGGAAATGCCGAGCTGAAGCAATCGCCCTTTGCAGAAAAAATCTACGGCGTGGTCACCAGCCCCCTCATGATTTGTATCTACACAGGTCTATTGTTCGGGCGCGCGCTAACAGTTTTAGGCTTAGGCCGCGAAGCCGACGCAATTTCCGATCTGTTTATCAAGGGCTTTCGCAAGTTCCTGCAATATACCATTCCTCTCGCCGTCTTTGGATCGATCACCTTAGCGCTCAACAGCCCGGGTGGCGTGCAGACATTGTCTGACCTTGTTCCACTTCTCGCCCCTTATTTATTAGCTATGGTGTCCGTCTGGTTGATTATTGTCGCTGTGACAGCCTCCATCCAAGGGCGCGGGATTGGTTTTATCTTGGCCGCGATCTTGCCCCAAGCGCTCGTCGCTTTCTCCACATCATCGTCAATGGCGACGCTGACCGCGACCAAACAAGCCTGCGGCGATATGGGCGCCAGCGGGGATGAGTCGACGCCGTTCTTCACCATTGGCGCGACCATTAATATGGTCGGCACCGTAATCGGCCTGCTACTGATGAGCCTTTATGCCATGAAAGCGTTTGGGATTGAGGTCGGCTTGACCGAAGCCCTGATCGTCGGTTTCCAGTCGCTGGTCTTCGCGACCGCCGCCGCAGGAACACCGAGCGCCTCTGTTGTGTTGTTACAAGACATCCTCGTGAGTCAGGGCGTGTCGGCTGAATATGCGACTTATGTCACGGGGTTGATCATCACAATTGATACGCTGATCCTTGATCGCCTGCGCACCGTTTTGAACACGCAATCGGATTCCATGAGCACCGTGAACGGGCTGAAGCTTTACTACCGCAAACCCCGGATCTTGGCTGAAGACCCAATCGAATAGGGTTTTTAAAGCGCGCCTAAATCAAGCACTTGCACGACGGGCACATGGTCGCTCGGCTTTTCCCAGATGCGTATATCAGTGTGAATGGTGAAACCGTCTTTGCCTGTTGCGTTCACAGCAGGCGCTAGGGCTTGACTGACCCAAATATGGTCGAGCCGACGGCCACGATTTGACGCCATCACGTCTTTGGCGCGGTAGCTCCACCAGCTGTAAAGCTTCTCTTCGTCACCCCGAAACAGACGCGCCGTATCGATGAAATCATGGCTTTTGCGTAAGTCTTCAAGAATGCCGACTTCTAGCGGCGTATGGCTGACGACTTTCAACAGCTGCTTATGACCCCAGACATCATGTTCATGCGGAGCGATATTGAAATCACCGACGATAACTTGATGTTGATCGCCCAGCGCAAAGCGCTCCGTAAAATACGCGCGCATCGTCTCTAAAAAATCGAGCTTATGGCCAAACTTATCATTGATCGTCCGGTCCGCCACATCGCCGCCGGCGGGAATGTAGAAATTGTGGAGTTCGAAATCGCCTTTGTCGCCCATGGACGCATCCGCAATCACGCGGGTGCTAACATGACGGGCATGATCCAGTGGGCAGAAAGACGTGTCGATTCGCTCTAACGGCAGTTTCGAGATCGTCGCTGCGCCGTGATAGGCTTTCATACCGGCGACTTCGATATGTTCATAGCCGAGCGCACGAAACCCATTGGTCGGGAACTGATCGTTCTGACATTTGATCTCTTGCAAGCACAAAACATCCGGCGATTGTTCTTCTAAAAACCGCAGCACCGTTTTTTCGCGCAAGCGCACAGAGTTAATATTCCAAGTCGCGACAGAGATTTTCATTCACGCGGCCTAGCGCAGACGATCCGCCGCGTCAGTTAAAACCTGCAACTGTTCCGGCAAATGCTGGGAACAGGATTAGCGGCGACGACGGTCCCGACGGTCTTCGCGTTCATCGCGCAAGATAAAGAGACGCGGATCCAGACGATCATTATAACGCAGATCAGAGAGTTCGACCCGTGTCTGCCCGCCAAATTCATCGGCAATAATCCATTGGCGTAAGGCCAAGTTAGACGCGTCAAAGACGAGTGTGATGGCGCCCGCCATTTCGCCGGACCCATCACGCGCTGTCACACGCCACTCCGTTGGGAGCTTCTGAAAGCCGATGACTTCCGTATCTTCTTGTAAGCGAACATTTTCTTTGAGGAAATAGTGCAGCGGCGTTGCGGCCAATGGCACGCGGTCAAATGTTTCCAGCGCGCGGTCTTGTTGCACCAATGTCACCCCGTCCGAGACAATCAACAGCGGATTGGGCGCGTCATATTCAAATCTGACGCGACCAGGCCGTTGCAAATGCACTTTACCAGACGAGACCGATCCATCAGAGCCATACTGGGTGAAACGACCCTGAAAACTCCCCGTGTTATTGAGGCCTGCGTCAACGCTGGCTAAATCTGCAGGGACAGATTGCGGATGGGTAAATGCGGGCAAGGCAGAGGTTCGCTGCAAAGTCGGTTGCGGCGCAACACCCACTTGAGCGGTCACCGCAATTGGAGCAGAAACAGCCAATAAAGCTGTCGCGAGGAGTTTTGTCATCGTTTTCATGGGGTCCCCTTAGCGTGCAATGACTAAACGGCGACTGAACGAACGCCTCATCTTCCTTAAACTTCAGCAAGGCTGTAAGCGAGGAGTCATGACAGACCCAACTCGACGATTAGGCATTCTTGGCGCAGATGGACGCATGGGGCGCGCGGTTGAAGCCGCTTGCGCGGGACAATTTGCCGTCGCAGCCCGCATAACGCTGGATAATCCGGACTATGCAAGCCTTGCCGCCTGTGACGTGATCATTGATTTTTCAACGGGATCGGCTTTGGTCGCAGCGCTTCCGCATCTCAAGGGCGGAACGGCGCTCGTCTCTGGGACAACAGGTTTGAGCGCGGCGCAGAACGCGGCAGTCACAAACGCGTCTGACCGCTTACCCCTTTTCCGATCCGGTAACTTTTCCATTGGCATCGCGGTCTTATCAGC
Source organism: Litorimonas sp. (assembly GCA_051251645.1). Lineage (GTDB taxonomy): Bacteria > Pseudomonadota > Alphaproteobacteria > Caulobacterales > Maricaulaceae > Litorimonas. The sequence continues at coordinate 566,723 of JBPOEY010000002.1, forward strand.
CTTGGCGAGGCAAGCGACGACGGCTTTAGGCAAGGGTTGGGATGTCGAAATTTTGGAAATGCATCATCGTCATAAGGTTGATGCCCCGTCAGGCACAGCCCTGATGTTGGGAGAGGCCTGCGCTCAGGGCCGCGGGGTGTCGCTGGCTGACGTCGCCGCTCACAACCGTGAGGGCCATCGCCGGAACGGAGAAATTGGCTTTGCCGTGTTGCGCGGCGGCGGTATTTACGGAGACCACGAAGTACGGATCGTCTCTGAGTCTGAGATGATTACGCTCGGCCATCAAGCGCTCAACCGGGATGTCTTCGCCCACGGCGCGGTGTCAGCAGCAGAATGGCTGATTGGTCGTGCGCCGGGCCTGTATTCGATGGACGATCTTATAAAGCCTTAAGCTCATCTTCTAGTCGCCCCGGTGTGTGTGCATGATAACGGCGGGCGAAAATATAGGCGATGGCGGCCCACGCACCGAACAAGCCGAAGAAGATAAAGAATGCCCAGACCAGATAGCCGGGTTCAAAGACGCGGGACTGGCCCGACGCCTGCCATAAGAGATCCAATGTCACCTCTAATATTTTAGCAATGAGCGGCGTGGCGAGTAAAACAGACCATAGGGCCGCCGCGGCATAGGTTGAGGGGCGCGGCCCATTGATCCGGCGGTAAGTGGCCACAAAGTCCGCCCGACCGACGTCTACAGGGATCATTCCATGCTGTGTTCGATAGTCAAAATCCTCAATGGCGTCCCGCTCAATGCCCATCCAACCGATGATGGCGCGCACCGTAAACGCGAACGCTACAAGCGCGACCGGACCAAACACAGCCCAAAGAACAATATCAGCGTAAACCATAGCCTTCGATATGGCGTATATAGGCTTCACTTCAAGTCACTTGCCTCGTTAGAGTGTCTCATCTACGGGCTTCGGCTCACTTAGAAGGCCATCATGTCCAGACCTGTTTCAATTGCTTTTATCTGTGCGTCCTTGCGGCATGGATCCATCAACCAAAAGCTGGAAACAGCCTTGATGGTCAAAGCGGCCGCCTTGGAGGCCGCTTTGACCAAGGTCGATCTGTCTGATTATGAGATGCCGCTATTTCATGGCGATCTAAAAGCGCCTGATACAGTCAAAGCCCTGATTGATCATCTCAAAAGCTTTGACGCGGTCGTTATCATCACGCCAGAATATAATGGCTCTCTCCCGCCGCTGCTCAAAAACATGATTGATTGGACCTCAACCGTTGAAACCGGACATTTGACCGGGCCTGTTTACGGTATTGCATCCTGTACGCCCGGCCCGATGAGCGGGATCATGTGTTTGCGCCAACTGCATTATATTTTGAACCGTCTGGGCGCGCATGTTGTCCCGACACAAGTCGGATGCGGCAATGCCTCAGCCGCATTTGATGGCGATGGCCGTCTCTCAGCCGAACCTGCCAACAGCCTATCTGACAAGATGCTAGGCCAGCTCATCACTCAGGCCAAACAGGCGCGCACGGCCGAATGAAAAAAGAAAAGCTCTATAAAGACCTGCCGCGTCCGAAGTTAAACCGGGCGCAAATTGCTGAGATTTATGAGCGTCTGTGTCGGGAAAACCCAAACCCGCGCACAGAGTTAAACTATACGAACCCGTATACGCTTGTCGTCGCCGTCGCCCTATCCGCGCAAGCGACAGATGTCGGCGTCAATAAAGCCACGCGGGCTTTGTTTGAGAAAGCCGATAATCCGCAAGCGATGGTCGATCTGGGCGAAGACGTGGTCCGCGATCATATCAAGACCATCGGGCTCTATCGCAATAAGGCCAAAAACGTCGTCAAGCTGTCCCAAATGATCTTAGACGACTTTGGCGGCGAAGTTCCGACCAATCGCGATGATCTGGAAAAACTCTCTGGCGTTGGGCGTAAAACAGCGAACGTTGTGATGAATGAAGCCTTCGGCCAACCGACGATGGCCGTCGATACGCATATTTTCCGCGTCTCTAACCGGACTGGTATGGCACCTGGAAAAAACCCGGTCGACGTTGAGCTGAACTTGCTGCGCGTGACCCCCGATGACTACCGGATGGGCGCACATCACTGGATTTTATTGCATGGACGGTACACGTGTGTCGCACGGACTCCGAAATGCTATGATTGCCGGATCGCAGATTTGTGTAAATACACGCCCAAGACACCGGATCCATAAATCCCGAAAGGCTTCCCGATGCGTTTTCTCCTCGCCGCTCTTTTAACGCTCTCTCTACCCGCCTTTGCCTTGGCAGGCCCCGCAGATTTCAAAACGGGCCCCATAATTGAAGGCTTTGGCCCCGTCGCCGCTATCACAGAGGCCCAAGCCCTGCCCGAAGACGCGCGGTTTAAAGTCGCTTTTGATACGGCAACAGGCTCTGAGGGCGGTGCCCTAAACCAGACATTGGAAAGCGCGGCACGATTTATTAATATGCATGGGGCGGCTGGCGTTAAGCCAGAGAACATCGACGTGGCCGTGGTTATTCACGGCGGCGCGGCGTTTGATCTGTTATCGACAGGCGCACACAAGGCTCGACGCGATGGGGCCGATAACCCCAATGTCGCCTTGATTGATGCACTGACGGACGCGAGTGTCCGGATCATTCTGTGCGGACAGACGGCCGCTTACCGCGATATTACGAAAGACGACCTTCTACCGAATGTCGAATTGGCGCTGTCGGCTATGACGGCACATGCGCAACTGCAGCAAAGCGGCTACACACTAAACCCGTTTTAGCGAACTCTACTCCCGGGCGAGCGAGTAGCCGCCCGCTTCGGTCAGAAGAATGCTCGCCTGCCCTTTAACGGGTTCGATTTTCTGGCGCAGCCGATAGACATGGGTCTCCAGCGTGTGCGTCGTGACCCCGCTATTATAGCCCCAGACTTCTTCTAACAGTTCATCCCGACCAACGGGTTTGCCGCCTGCGCGATAGAGATATTTCAGAATATTGGTTTCTTTTTCCGTCAGGCGAATGTCGCGCACCACTTTGCCGTCGTCAGGCTGTGGCGGTGTCATGCGTTTCGCTGACGGTTTGAACACATAGGGCCCAATGCGGAACGTCGCGTCCTCAGACTGCTCGAAACTCCGCAAATGCGCGCGGATCCGGGCAATAAGAACCGAGAGCCGGAACGGCTTGGTCACATAATCATTAGCACCACTATTGAGGCCGAGGATTTCGGAGGCTTCGCCCGTGTTCCCCGTCAGCATAATGATCGGGGCCGCCACACCATGTTTGCGCATGACAGCACAGGCATCTGTGCCTTGCATGTCGGGCAAGTCGATATCGAGCACGATGGCATCAAAATCGCCGTCTTGGGCGGCTTTGATCCCGTCTGCCGCTGTGGCGACGGCCGTGGTTTCAAACTCATCGAAGAAGGCGAATTGGGAGGTTAATTCCTCACGAAGCGCGTCATCATCATCGACAATCAGGATACGTTTTTTAACAGACATAGGGGGTCTCTAGACCAAGCAGCCCATTTGCGCCAATCAGCGTTTTGTTTTGGTCGATCAAAGGGATGTGAGATGCGTGTGAACGACCCCCTTCAATTTGACACGAAAACCGGCATCGTGACACTCGGGGCATGGTCGGCGCCGTTCGGATTTGGCCGTGACGGCGTCATTGGACAAAGCGATGGCCGTGAAGGCGACGCGAAGACTCCTCTCGGCGCTTATAGGCTCCGGTTCGGGCTTTATCGCGCCGACCGCCTGCCCTGCCCGAGCTCAGCTCTAACACTCCACCCCATGCAAACTGACGATGGGTGGTGTGACGCCCCAGAAGACCCAGCCTATAATCGCTTTATCCGGCGACCTTACCCCGCCAGCCATGAGCCGCTGTGGCGAGACGACGGGGCCTATGATGTGATCTTAGTGATGAGCCATAATGACAGCCCGCCTGAGTCGGGTCGGGGCTCCGCCGTTTTCATCCATTGTCGTCAGCCGGACCATCGTCCCACGCTGGGGTGCCTGGCGCTGGCGCCGGGTGACATGTGGGCGCTCTTGCCAAACATGCGTTGGGGTCTGCGCGTTGAGGTCACCTAGTTCGGCATGACATCTGCCTGCGCCAGAACTGTGCGACGTTCTCCGTAGGTCGTGACGCGCACGGGTCGTCGCGGCAGAATCAGATCGACGGTCTCATTCGGTCGCACGAGCGCCCGATCAATCAGAAGGTCCGGCGCGTCTGGGTCGGTCGCCTCAATCACAACCCAAAGGTCGCGTACATCGTTCGGAATGAAGCGGGTGCTTGAAACCTGAACTCTGTCCGACCCAGCCAGCCAGCGCTGCCGCCCGTTTACAAGAATTTCTGGCCGAGGGTAAACGTGCAGATCGAAGCCACTATCCGCGTCTGGTACGGCATAACGCCAGCCATCGCCTTGTCTGTCGGTGCAATGGGTCTGCGACACAGTGAACGGATCCAGCCCATAAGTTTCGTTGAGTAATTGCGCCATCCAAACATGACCGAAACTGTCCGGCGTTTCGCGGGCGTGGCTGTGTCCGACATGGATCAGCACTTTGGCGTTCGGGTCGCTCAAAACGCGCTCCCAAAGCTGGCGCGCCTGTTCGGATTCCCTGAGTGCGACCCGCTCTTCAGGCGTTGCGCCCTCTGGGGCATGCACTACGCTTTCATAGGAAACCGGCTTCAGGCCGAGCGACAGAGCATCGACAACGGTTTGCGCAAATACGGGATCCTCCGTGTAGTAGCCGTTTTCAGGTGGGAGATATCCCCTGTCCATGACCGCTTGTTGCCATTTATCATGATCGAAATCGCTGTCATCATCGGCCGGATAAAAGGTTTCGGCAGCATAATGGGTAAATCCCATTCTCCTGAGGGAGGGTAATAGTCGACGAATGAAGGCGCGATTTTGCGGGCTGGAATGATCTTCATTGATAATGATGATCCGGTGGCTCTGAGCGGCCTTTAGGACGGCGTCTACAGCGCCATTTTGTAATGTCGCGCGCGTATCGTCTGTGCAGAGCTTGGGCGGTCGACTAACGTTCGGATCAATCTCCGTGGAGTCACGTCCCATGAAGGAATATTTTTGCCGGAACATTCGGTATGTGTCCGGCTCTGTTTGCATCAACTTTGCGAGACGGACGAAATCACGTTGGTTCAGCGCCTCCCGCGTCGTTTTGGCTCGTTCGGGCACGGCTGTGTCAGTCTCTGCGACCCCCTGTGGGACCGAAACTTGGCTGTCTCCCGTCGCCCCAACGTCGGGGGAGGCGTTGCAAGCCCCCAGCGTCGACAGGAAGAGAACAAAAGCCACAGACCGCATCGGAAAACCCCTTGTTTTCACTTAAATAACAAGTTGAAAACCATTGTCAAAATTGAGCGGCTAGCGATGGCTCCGTTCACCAAACAGTGCGCTTCCCACGCGAACATGCGTGGCGCCAAACGGGATCGCGGTTTCATAATCTGCGCTCATTCCCATCGACAGACCCGCGAGCCCATGGCTTTTCGCCATTTTTTCTAAGCGCCAAAAATGCGGCGCTGCGGGCTCATTTATCGGCGGGATACACATGAGCCCTTCAAGGTTCAGATTATATTCTCCGCGCAAGCGATCCAAAAACGCGCCAAGATCATCGGGCGCGACACCCGCTTTTTGATCTTCTGCACCAATATTCACTTGCACAAACAAACGCGGCATCCGCCCGACGGCATCCGCTGCTTTCAACAGTGCCTTTGCTAGCTTTTCCCGGTCGAGCGTCTGAATGGCGTCAAACAGAGCGACGGCATCCTTCGCCTTATTCGTCTGCAACGGCCCGATCAAATGGAGCTCTAACCTGTTGCGATGCGTCGAAAAAGTTTCGCCCCAACGGGTCTGCGCTTCTTGCACGCGGTTTTCACCAAACACGGTGAGTCCCGCATCAAGCCCCGCCTGAATGCGATCATCAGTCTGCACTTTAGAGACGGCAATCAGAGTTGGTGCGCTCACCCCGGCTGTTTTAGACGCTGCCGCAATCCGCGTGAGAATTTCCGTGCGCGCATCGGCTATGGTAGGATCATCATTCATGCGCACGCCATACGAAACCAAGCCCCTGCTGCAAAGTCGCCAAATGGCCCCAATGACGAAGATTGCGGCGCAGTTCTCTGGCTCCCGGCTCAACCCGCTTGTCCTGATGAGCGATCCGGTTCGAACCCCGGATGTGCTGACATTGGCCGCTCATATGCCTCCACACTCAGCCTTGATTTACCGACATTTCGGATCACCGGGATTGGAACGACGTCTCCGCCACTTAACCGAAGCGCGCGGCGTGCAACTTTTAATCGGGAATGATCCGGCGTTGGCCGACGCCTGCGGCGCAGACGGGGTTCATTTCTCGCGAACAACGCCAGGGGCCGATCTATTACGCTATCGTGACGCGCAGCCTAATTGGATCATCAGTACTGCCGGAGCGAAAGACCGTTTAGATGTCAGACCGCTCGACGCGCTGGATGCCCTGTTTCTCTCGACCGTCTTTACCTCTGAGAGCCCGTCAGCCGGAACACCGATGGGCGTTGAGGCGTTAAAATTGCTGAGAGACCATTACGCCTGCCCGGTTTTTGCCTTGGGCGGGATTAACAGTGATAATGTTGCTGCGCTGATCGGCAGCGGGATCGCCGGGATCGCCGCCATCGACGGTCTTGCGACAGAGATAAGGACACAGAATATGACTGACCCTATTCACGCAAAACCCGCCGGCCATGTCACAGTGACTAAGCAAATGAGCGATGATTTGATTACGTTTAACGCCGATGTGGCGGGAGAGGCGGCGACGGGGGAGCTAACTTTGCGCCGTGTTTCTGACGCCGTCTGGAATGCCAATCATACGGGCGTGCCCAAAGCCATTGGCGGGCGCGGTGTTGGCAAAGCCCTCATTGCCGCCATGGTCGAAGATGCGCGCCAGCAGGGCTACCGCGTGGTTCCCAGCTGTTCGTTTGTGGCCGCGTTATTTAAGCGAAAGCCAGAATGGGCCAAAGACGTCGCAGCTTAAAAGACCCGGCGAAGATTAGGGCCTAGAACGTAATCCCCGCTTCGATAAAGATTGCGGTCGCTTTTTCGTTCACGGTCTGCGCCGTGCCTGCGACATCCTGAACCGTATCGCGGTCAGAATATTGCACGCCTGCGCCGAGGCGAATGCGCTCATTAATGTCATAGGTCACACCCCCGGTAATTTGGTCACTGGAGAGGCCAACATTGGCATCATTCGCGTGGCCATAACCCACAGTAAAACCAAGAACAGACGGCTGCCATGTCAGGCCAACATCATAGGATTCGTAATCGCCGTTCATCAGCCCCTGATTGGAATTGAGATAGGATCCGCCGAGGGTAAAATCGTTCATCCGGAATTCGAGGCCGGTGCCAAAGGCTTTAAGATCGTCTAGCCCGATTAATCCGGATTGTTCACTGCCACGCGCATAGGTTGCTGTGGCTTCAACGCTCATGCCCGGCGCAAACGTCCGGTCCAGCGCGATGCCCGCTTCTATAATGTCTTGAAGATCTGGCGTAACCACGTTTTGAATGCCGTCGACATCGACACAATAATCAACGCCGCAGGCTTCTGCATCAAGCGCATACGAAACCCCGAATTGCACCCCGACACCGACCTGGTCGCCGAGCAGTCTCGGGCTTGTATAGGTAATTTTCTCTGAGAACCCGGACGCATCATTGAGGGTTTTAACCGCGTCGAGTCCTGTGTAATCAACGGATGAATTACTCGCCCCAACATTTAGCAATGTCGGTGCGCCGAGACTAAACAGATAAGCCGCCCCATCATCGCGCCCAATGGTCACATCGCCATAAGCCGAGCGTAAGAACACATGCGCCGATTCAAGCGCAACTTGCGAATCTTTGCCAACATCGGGGCCAAATGTATAAAATTGTGACGTATGTCCACGCACAGACGTCGGCGTGCCTGCAACAAGGATCGTGGAGCAACCCGCTAGGGTTGGGGGGCAATCTGGCAAACGACGGGTAAACCCCTTCCGGCCTTCATCATATTGCGCGCGCACTTGACCGTGAACACCCCACTCAAGACCGCCTTGGGTGACAGCGCTAATTTCCAGCTCAATGTCGCCATCCCCGACAAAAGTTTCTTCCCAACCATTCATTTCTCGGCCGGCCACACCGCCGCGAAGCGCGCCGCGGATTAATGTTGAAATTGCACCAAGGCCGATGCGATTAAAAAAGCCTTGTTTCGGCGCGGGGCCAGACGGACCATAACCCCCCGGTCCAGATTGAGGACCGTATTGGCCATAAGGGTCTCGATATTGACCTGAATCCGGACCTGAATTTCTTGCCGCGCGCGGATCCGGGCTACCATATTGTCCATACTGACTATCCGTCGGTGCGCCCTTGTTCGCCATGGTTTCAACGGGCGCTTCTCCGGGACGGCGGTAACCATAATCATAGGCGGTTGGATTTTGTGGTTGGGTCTCCCACATACCCGTCGACGCGCGGTTTCCTTCATAGCGCCTCGTATCCGGCGCAGCATTCGCTTGTTGTCCCAGATAGGTGCGAACCGGGTTTGCGAGTTGATGGACCGTCCAATCCGTACCGTCATTCACCGCGCGGGATGGCGGCGAATTAACAGATCCCCGCGGAACATTGGCGTAAGATCCGCCTACCGCAGGGTTAGGGAAAGTTGAATAAGGTTGTGGTGCCACAGCACGTGAGGCTGGCGCAAGCTGGCGGGGCCGTGAGGCCAAGGGCGCTGATGTTGTCCCAGACGGACGGTAAACGTAGCTTTCGGATGGAAGGCTTTGGACTGAGGCTGCTTGGACCGGCGCGGTTTGAATGGGGGCTGTCTGTATCGGAGCCGATTGGACAACAACAGGCGCGGTCGTTACTTCTGGCGCGCCGGGCGGCGGAGCCGTTGCCGTCTCAGCGCTAAGCGTGCGCGACCGCAACATCAGGCCGCTTGATTGTGTGGTTGCGGTCGTTGTGGATATTTGGCTTTGAGTCTGTGTCTCTGTTTGAGTGGGCGTCCCCGCTTGCGGTAGCTCCCAGGCGTTCACTTTCTTCTTATTGGCAAACGGACTGTTTGATTGGGCCGAAGCAACAACCGTTGCACCAAAAGCCAGCAACAGTGTTGGCCCAATCGCAAAGAGCAAGCGGGATTTGAGCGATGATTTTACGCGATATCCCGTCCGGTGCTCGGCCACCATTGATCGCAAAGCCGGAGAGGCCAGAGGCGATCGGTTAGCGAAGGTGTGTCGGGCCATTGTCGGGCTCTGGTCACGATAAGAAAAACGGTTCATTTTAAAGTCGCATGGAGGCCCCTAAAATAGTGTTAACGGCGCGTTTACATTCCGCTTTCCCTGATCCTTCAAGCTAATGTCGAAAATTTGAGCCTAATCTCCCTCTTGCGCTTACGGGAAGTTTATGAAACCGGGCCTTTCGTTCCGCCGTTCGCTTTGGCATAAGCATCCGAAATCTTCGGTGCGCCTTTTGCGCGCCATCTGACAAAGGTCCGATTTAATGGCCAACTTTCGCCGCATTGCGAGCCTTGCGCTCTGCACCACTGCTTTGATCAGCCTCTCCGCTTGCGGAACGCTGGGAATTGGCGGAAAATCAAATCAATCCGCCGCCAAAGGCGCAACCTCGATTGCGCCCACCAATGGGGTGAATAGCTTTCTATGGCGCGCGACGCTCGAAACACTCAACTTCCTACCGCTTGATCAAGTCGATCCCTATGGCGGCGTTATCATCACGGATTGGTTTGCGGACCCGGCTGCGCCTGACGAACGTCTACGCACAACAGCCTATATTCTGGATCAAAATCTGCGTGCTGACGCGTTGAAAGTTAGCGTCTTCAAGCAAATTCGCACCGCAAGTGGCTGGAATGATGCCCCTGTTGATGCTGATACGGCGCGACAGCTGGAAAATGCGATCCTGACACGCGCCCGTCAGCTTTACATTGCGACCGTCGATAACGCTTGATCTTGAAGACTCCCGCTAACGCAGCGGGGTTTTCGTTTCCTAAAAAGGTTTGACGATCGCCAAAATAACGATGGCGATTGTCACCAAGGCTGGAATTTCATTGATCCGACGGAAGAATTTTTCTGACTTCGGACGTCCGCCATGCAAAAACCCCTTGCGTGTTTTTGCCAGGAACCCGTGATAACCGATCAAGCTCAGCGCAAATAGAACCTTGATCCAAATCGCCAAAGGTTGCGGGTAGGCGAGTAAAAGCACCAGACCCAACACAAACGCCACGATCATCGCCGGGTTCATAATAATCCGCAGGAGCTTCGCTTCCGCTTCTTCCATTTTACTTTCCAACTCTCCGCCTGGCGCAGCGACAGAATGATAGACAAAGAGACGCGGTAGATAGAGTAATCCCGCCATCCAAAAAATCACGGCAATCAGGTGGAACGCTTTGATCCAGAGATAGGCAGTTGCCATAGGGTTAGCCTCTTAACTCGGAATAATCGAAATTGCGGATCCGGTTAATCACGGCAAGGACATCCTCGATTTTAACATCGGGTGTAACGCCATGACCAAGATTGAAAATATGAGGGCCTTCTGCACCGTCGCGTAAGACGTGATCAACCGCTCTTAAGAGCGGAGCCCCACCGGTTCGCAGCGCCAAAGGATCCAAGTTTCCTTGCAAAGGCATACCTTCGGGAAGAGTGGCGCGAAAATCGCCTAACGGAACATCTGTGCCCGCCGCAATCGCTGTGATCCCTGTTTCGTGCGCGTAACGCACAGCATTGAGCCCTGCCCCGCGAGGAAAGCCCATAATGGGAACATTCACACCTGCGGCACGTACTTTCGCAATAATATCTGTCGTGGGACGCAGAACGAGACGATCAAATAAGTCAGGCGATAAGCCTTCGGCCCAACTCTCAAATATTTTTAGCGCGTCTGCCCCCGCACGCGCTTGCGCAATGAGGTAATCAGCAGAACTCTCCACAAGTGCCTGCAACAAGGCCGCCATGGCTTCTGGTTGTTCATAAGCAAACCGCTTCGCCTGTTCTTTATTCGGTGTGCCTTTACCTTCGAGCATATAGGTCGCGACAGTCCACGGACCGCCACAAAAGCCAATTAGCGCTTTCGACGAGTCCAGCTCTGCCCGAACTTTCGCTACTGTCTCGTAAACCTTGGACACACGATCAGCGGCGCCGATCACTGTCAGCGCGTCAATACCGTCGGCATCAATCGGATCTAATGTGGGGCCGACCCCTTTGACGAATTCAACGCGGCGTCCCAAACCGATGGGGATCAATAAGATATCTGCAAACAAAATAGCCGCGTCCATGTCATACCGTCGAACCGGTTGCAGCGTGACTTCAGCGGCTTTGTCAGGCGAGAAACAGAAATCGATAAAATCGCGCGCAGTCGCTCGGATTTCCATATATTCAGGTAGGTGCCGTCCCGCTTGGCGCATAAACCAAATGGGCACGCTCTCGACACGTTCGCCACGAAGGGCACGAAGGATGGGGTTGTTGAGGTCGGTTTTCATCTTGGTGAACCTACTAACCGAAATATCCTTGTCACGTCCCCTCCCTTTCAAACTTATTTTTTAAGATAGAGGTGATAGTAGAGCCTGTGAATTTGGGGATGATCTTAAGGTTTTGGTAAGAGGTGTTAACGGACCCCTCTTTTCCTGTGGATTTAGTAATATCTTGTTATCCACTCCACAGGCTGGGTGTATCAGGACGAAACAGACGATATGGCGCGGTTAGATAGCTTGGGGATAGTGTGGGGATAAAGAGAGTTGGAATATATTTATCCCCACTGTTCCCGGGATTACAGATTAACCTTTGTGACCCGTGAATGGAATCCGGAGTTGTTTCGATTCCGTGCCCGATTCGAGTCCTCCCCCTGTGGAAGTCTACCGCACTTGTGGACAGAGATGGACAAGTGCGCGTAGAACAGGACTGACTTCTGAATGAAAGGCGTGTGAAAATTCCAAACATGTCCGAGCGTAACCTCAATATTTCGACATGTTTTCACGTGCATCTTGTCAGTGATTCGACGGGTGAGACGTTAGTGGGGATGATGAAAGCGTCTACGGCGCAATTTCGCAGTGCGACGGCATTAGAACATTTGCATGCTTTGGTTCGATCCGACGCACAGATGGAACGGGCACTCCTCGCCATTGAAAATAAGCCTGGTGTCGTTATTTATACATTGGTTGATTCTGACAAGCGCAAGCGGCTTGAAGAATTTTGTGCGGAACTACATATTCCGCATGTCTCTATTCTGGATTCCACCTTGGCGATGATGGGGCGTTATCTCGGGGTAACAACAACATCAGAAGTTGGCGCGCAGCGAACCTTGGATGCGGCTTATTATAACCGGATTAGTGCGCTTGATTTCGCCATGGTTCATGATGATGGGCAGCATATGGAGGGTCTGGTTGATGCGGATATTGTGCTTCTTGGTATTTCTCGCACATCGAAGACGCCGACCTCTATCTATCTCGCGAACCGAGGGTTTAAGACTGGAAATATTCCGTTAGTGCCCATTGCGCCGAATGGAATTGTCTTGCCGCCGATTATTGATCAATTGAAGCTTCCTTTGGTGATTGGTTTGGTAGCCTCTCCGGATCGCATCGTCGAAATTAGAACCAATCGCCTGAAAGGCCTCTCCGCGACTGGCCGGTCAAATTATACGGACCAAACATCTGTTCGGGATGAATTACGCGATGCCAAACGCTTGTTTTCGCGTCGGGGTTTCCCGGTCATTGATGTGTCTCGTCGATCTATTGAAGAGACTGCGGCGCAAATCATCAATCTATACAAGCTGCACCGGCCTGAGCTGGCCGCAAAGCGAGCCATGCAATGAGTCGCCTTATTTTAGCTTCGGGTTCCGCTATACGTCGGGATATTATGATCGGCGCAGGACTTGATTTTGAGGTTATCGTCAAACCCGTTGATGAGGCGGCGATCAAGACAGCGATGTTGGATGAGGGGGCTCGGCCGCGCGAGATTGCGGATGCGTTGGCTGAGGCGAAAGCTTTACGCGTGTCCCGTCAAGAAGAGGGTCTCGTGATCGGTGCAGACCAAGTGATGGTTATGGACGGTAAATTGTTCGACAAACCCACGTCGATGGACGCAGCGCGGGAACGCTTGCAATTGATGCGGGGGAAACGGCATGAACTTGTCGGATCTGTTGTAGTTGCCAGCGGTGGTGCGCCTGTGTGGCGTTATGTGTCGGAGACAAAGCTCTGGATGCGGGATTTCTCGGATACGTTTTTGGAGGAATATTTGGCGGGTGAGGGTGATCTTGTGACGAAAAGTGTTGGGGCTTACCGGTTTGAAGGTCCAGGTTCACAATTGTTTTCGCGGGTTGAAGGGGATTTTTTTTCAATCTTAGGGTTGAGCCTTTTGCCGCTTCTTCAATATTTGCGTGATTGTGGAGCGATTGCTTCGTGAATGCGCCTTTGACGAAATTGGCGGGTGTTTGCGGGTGGCCGATCCACCATAGTCTTTCGCCTGTTCTGCATAATCATTGGTTGCGTGAGTCGGGTCTGCGGGGAGCTTATGTTCCGTTTATGGTCAAGCCGTGGGAGGCCCAGGAGGCTTTCTCATCTTTAAAAAAGACAACGATTTCAGGTGTTAACGTCACACTTCCGTTGAAAACGGATGCGTTTAAGGCGGCCGATGAAACGACGGAAGACGCCCAACGTATTGGGGCAGCCAATTGTCTTTATGTTCGGCGCGGGAAATTGATCGCCCATAACACGGATTTGGAAGGGTTTTCTGGTCCTTTATATACGCGCCGATCTCACACAGACCTCAAAACGATGACGGCTTTGGTGATCGGCGCCGGCGGCGCAGCCCGAGCTGTGATTGCGGCGTTAATCGGTATGGGGCTCCCGGAAATAATTCTCGTTAACCGCACCGATGAAAAAGCCGAAACCTTGGTTTCACAAGTTGGCTTGCCGTCTCTTTACGCTTTGCCATGGGCAAATCGAAAACTTGCGCTCAAACGTGCCGGATTGATTGTGAATGCTAGCGCTGCGGGGATGAGCGGGTATGGCGCGTTGGATATCTCACTGGCAGACGCGCCGAAGACAGCCTTGATTTATGATCTGATTTACACCCCAGAAGTGACGCCGCTTATTGCAGACGCTAAGTCCAGAGGACTTGAGACGTTAGGCGGTCTCGATATGCTGATTGCCCAAGCGCGACCTTCGTTTCAGCTATTTTATGGTCAGCCTACGCCGGATTCTGATCCGAGCGATGTTTTGCGCCGGGCGCTCCTCTCTGGACAGCGATAATGGGACAGCGCTCATGAAAACCATCGGTTTGACCGGATCCATTGGGATGGGGAAATCGACGACCGCGGGCATGTTTGAGTTGTTGGGTGTGCCCGTTTTTGATGCCGATGCAGCCGTTCATACGCTCTATGCGCCCGGGGGTCGGGCTGTGCCGCTTATTCGCGCGGTCTTTCCTGATGCAATCGGTCCCGATGGGGGTGTCGACCGAAAGCGGCTTGGTGAACATATGCGCGCTGACCCCCTTAATCTTGATGTTCTGACGAGCTTTGTGCATCCTTGGGTGGGTGAGATGCGGGCTGATTTTCTGTCTGAAGCGGTTGCAAATCAGGTGGATGCCGTCCTCTTTGATATTCCTCTGCTGTTTGAAACCGGAGCAGAGGACAAAGTTGACACGACTGTGGTTGTGACCGCGCCTGCGGATGTTCAGCGCACGCGGGTTTTAGCGCGCCCCGGGATGAGCATGGATTTGTTTAAAAGCCTCCTGTCTCGGCAAATGCCGGACGCTGAGAAACGCAAGCGGGCTGATTTTATCATTTCAACGGCTGAAGGCTTGGATGTCACGCGGGCTCGAGTAAAAACTGTTTTGGATGAGATATTGGCGACTTAATCCGTCCACAATCGCGATTTCAACTCTGGCATTTGGACCCGATATCAGTAGGGTTTTGATATGGCAGGTCTTCGAGAAATTGTTTTCGATACGGAAACCACGGGCTTTGACAGTCAGGGCGCTGACCGGATCACAGAGATCGGCTGTATAGAACTGATTGATTGGCTGCCGACAGGGGAGCAGTTTCACGCTTATGTCGATCCTGAGCGCGACGTTCCTGAAAAGGTTGTTCAAATTACGGGTCTGACGACGGGTTTCCTGCGTGGAAAACCGAAGTTTGCGGAGAGCGCGCAGGCTTTTCTAGATTTCGTCGCTGATTCACCCCTCGTCGCACATAATGCCAAGTTCGACATGGGTTTTATCAATGCGGAACTTCGGCGTATGGGGAAGCCCGAGATACCAGATCACCGTTTTATCGACACGTTGGCTATGGCGAACGCGGCTTTTCCGGGAAGCCCCGCCTCACTGGATGCGCTTTGTAAGCGGTTCGATATTAGCCTGTCGTCGCGCGACAAACACGGCGCGATTATTGACTCGGAATTATTAGCGCGTGTTTATCTGGAATTGCGTGGGGGGCGAGAACGGACTCTGGGTTTTGAGCCGGAGGGACAATCAACGTCGTCAAAACCTGTAAAGCTCGGGGGCGCGAAATTACGCCATACGCCTCTCCAGGCTTTGTTATCCGATCAAGAGAGAGAGGCGCATGCGGCTTTTGTGAAGCAAATGGGCGGCTCTGATATTTGGGACCGTGTGTTCCGCCGTATGGAAGGCCTGCGTTAGGGGCAAGGAATTGCTCAGGACGAGAGCAAGCCCATTCGCGAGAGTAGGGCTTCCATATGATCTAAGTCTTTGTATTTTAATCTAATCTCTCCGCCGCGAGCGCCGTGTCGGATATCGGCGGCATAGCCAATTGTATCGCGAATCCGTTGTTCTAACGCCTTAATATCAGCGGGCTTACCGGGTTTGGCCGCACCGGGGTTGCGGGCGGATTTATCGTCCCGAACCCAGCTTTCTGCCTGACGGACGGTCCAATCATTTTTGATAATGGCTTCCGCGAGCGCATCTGGATCCGTCGCGGCAAGTAAAGCGCGGGCATGACCCGCCGTAATTTTTCCACCCATTAGTAATTCCCGGCCGCGTTCGGTCAGCCCCGTAAGGCGGACAGTATTGGCGACATGGACGCGGCTTTTGCCGATCGATGTCGCAATATCGGCTTGGGTGCGTCCAAACTCTTTGATCAGGCGCTCATAGGCGAGGGCTTCTTCTAGCGGATTCAAGTCAGCCCGCTGTACGTTCTCAATCACACCAATTTCTAACACATCCCGATCTGACAGATTACGGATAATAATCGGGATTGAGGTCAAACCAGCCTTAATCGCGGCGCGCCAGCGGCGTTCGCCGGCGACAATCTGAAAATCAGCCCCATCCGACGCTGTTTGGCTGTCAATTTGGCGAACAAGAATGGGTTGCAGGACACCTGTTTGTTGGATGGAAGCAATCAAATCATCGAGCTTGTCGCGTTCGAACACTTTACGCGGTTGAGCGGCATTACGAACGAGGCGCGAGATAGCGACATTGAGGACCCTGGGTTGCTCACGCGGAGTGTCAGGCTCTTTGGGGCTATCAACAAGGTTTTCGACGCTGTTTGGGACTGCAGATTTCGTCTCTATGGGGGTCTTGGTTTTGCCGCCATTATCGTGGTTTTTAACTGTATCCTCAACCTCATTCAGCCCTGCATCACTCATCAGTGCTGAAAGGCCACGGCCTAATCCTTTTTTACGTCCAGACATTATATAACCTTCTGATATATATAATTAATTCTTGCGTTCTGCGTGTTTCCGCAAAATTTCACGGGCGAGGCGGCGATAGGCTTTTGCACCTTGGCTCGCAGGCTCATAGGTTGTGACGGGTTCGGCGAAACTGGGCGCTTCAGCGATCCTCACATTGCGCGGAATAACGGTTTCGAAAACGGCGCGGCCAAGATGGCTTCGAACATCGTCCGCGACCTGCGCTGACAGCCGATTACGTTTGTCGAACATTGTCAAGACGACACCATCAATCGCCAGTTTCGGATTGATGCTGACTTTCGCCATCTCGACCGTTTTGAGAAGTTGCGACAAGCCTTCAAGAGCAAAGAATTCACATTGTAAAGGCACGATGATGGAACGCGCGGCGGCTAAAGCATTGAGAGTCAATAGATTTAGCGCCGGCGGACAGTCGATGAGGACATAATCGAACCCTGTTTGGGCTTTTTCAAGTTGTTGCGAAAGAATACGCGTGCGGCCTTCTGTCGTGCCAATTTCCATCTCAGCAGCGGAGAGGTCCTGATGGCTGGGCAGTATATAAAGCCCCCGTACGCGGGTCGGTCGAATGGCTTCATCCAAGGGCAAGTCTTCGGTCATCATATGATAGGTTGATTTTGATCGATCATCTCGTGGCACACCAAGGCCCGTCGACGCATTGCCCTGAGGATCCATATCAATCAGCAAAACACGTTGTTCGAGTTCCGCTAGAGACGCTGCGAGGTTGATGGCCGTCGTTGTTTTACCAACACCGCCTTTCTGATTAACGATTGCCATGATGCGTTTGGGTGTCACGATGGCTGTCCTTATGGCGTCCCGACGGGAGAAATCTTAGGGCAGAAGCCCGAATCGTCAGTGATTCCATGCGCTGATGCGTCTGTTCTGTCTATTGGACCAGATACAAAACCCGAGAAAGACTGTGTTTCATGTGAAACACATTTCGGATAATTCTTTGTTTCACGTGAAACAATTATTTCGGGGCTAAGCCTGTGATCGTCAAAAGACACCCGGTTTCATCTGATAAGCTCGGTGTTTGATGCGCGTCAAATGTCCACGCGCGGCGCGCTTCAGATAATTCAGTGTCGACCGCGCCACCCTTAAGTAAAATAATCTGACCCTCTTGTGTAAGATGTTGCCAAGCAAGTGGGAGCAGTCGATGCAAGGGTGCGAAAGCGCGCGCGGTAATGACATCAGCGCTCAGTGCGGGGAGCGCTTCAATCCGATCTCCGTGGATTACCGTCGGAATTTTTGTTTCACGTGAAACGGTCTTGAGAAAGCTCGCTTTCTTTCCGGCGGATTCAATCAAGTGAACGGTCTGGTCCAAGCCCTTATGTTTGGCTTGTATGGCAATCGCTAATCCGGGGAATCCTGCGCCGGATCCAAAATCGCAAATTGTGTGAACCGTCTCGGGAATGAGTGGTAAAATCTGAGCTGAATCAAGCGCATGGCGCTGCCAAAACTCTGGAAGTGATTTAGGCGCAACAAGGTTTATTCGCGCATTCCATTTTCGCAATAGGGTTTCCCATGTCCGATAATCGTCAAGACTCTCCGGATGGATAGGTGCTTGGACGGCAAACTGCTCGGGTGTCATGTATTAAGCCGCTCGCTTTTTTCGAACAAAGGCCAAAACAGCCATAAGGGCACCGGGTGTAACCCCCTCAATACGTGAGGCCTGTCCCAATGTTGCGGGCCGCGCTGCCAGCAGCTTTTCGCGAACCTCATTCGACAGTCCGCCAATGGCTGCGTAGTCCAAACCCTCTGGAAGGCGCAGACCTTCATCCCGGCGGAATGCGTCGATGTCTGATTGCTGCTTCTCTAGGTAATGCGCGTAAGTTGCGTGAATTTCGGCGAATTCACGGGCCCGGGGAGACAGAGCTTCAAGCTCAGGGAAAACAGCTAAGAGGTCAGCCATTGTAATGTCTGGATAGGCGAGTAGGTTTTTCACGCTCCGCGCTTGCCCATCTTGATTGATTGAGAAACCCGCTGTCTTGAGCTGTGACGGTGTTTTCGAAAGCGATCCAATCAGCGTTTTTGTCTCGGCAAATTCGGATTGTTTCACATGAAACATTGCATCTCGATCATCAGAGACCATTCCATGGTCAATAGCCATTGGTGTGAGCCGCATATCGGCATTATCTGCACGAAGATGAAGGCGGTACTCCGCCCGGCTGGTGAACATGCGGTAGGGCTCGGTCACGCCTTTGGTGATCAAATCATCAATCATGACGCCAATATAGGCTTGGCTGCGATCCAGAATGAATGGTTCTCGATTTTGTGACGCCAAGGCTGCGTTGGACCCAGCAATCAAACCCTGCGCTGCCGCCTCTTCATAGCCGGTTGTGCCGTTGATTTGCCCAGCGAGATACAGCCCGGGCAGGGATTTAACTTCTAACGTCGCGCGGAGTTCACGCGGATCAACATAATCATATTCGATCGCGTAGCCGTAGCGCTGGACCTCAACGGCTTCTAAACCGGGGATCGTGCGCAAAAAGGCATCCTGAACATCCTCAGGCAGGGAGGAGCTAACCCCATTCGGATAGACGGTGTCGCCATCCGGATTGCCGGGTAGCCCTTCGGGTTCGAGGAAGATTTGATGACGGTTCCGGTCCGCAAAACGAACCACTTTGTCCTCTATTGCTGGGCAATAGCGCGGCCCACGCCCAGCGATAGACCCACTATAAACCGCTGATTTGTTTATATTTTTAGCAATTATCGCGTGAGTTTCCTCATTCGTGTGCGTGATTCCACAGGCAATTTGCGGCACCGTGATCCGGTCGCTCAAAAAACTAAACGGGACGGGCTCTTCATCCGCATCCTGTAGCTCTAGGGATGTCCAATCGATCGAAGATTTCCGTATCCGTGCCGGTGTTCCGGTCTTCAATCTGCCCAATCTCAGACCCATACTGTAGAGACGTTCGGACAGGCCTTCAGAGGGCGCTTCGCCCCAGCGGCCCGCAGGCGTTCGGTTTGTGCCGATGTGAATGACGCCCTTGAGGAAAGTCCCGGTGGTCAAGACAATTCGGCCTGAGAGAAACTCACGCCCGTCTTCCGTAATGAGCCCCAAAAGCTGGCCCTTATCGACGATCAAATCATGCGCGGCGCCCTCAATGATGGTGAGACCGTCCTGAGCGGCCATTTCGGCCTGCATGGCATTGCGATAGAGAAAGCGGTCACTTTGGGTACGAGGGCCGCGAACAGCTGGACCTTTGGAGCGGTTCAGAAGGCGAAACTGTATGCCCGAAGCATCGGCCACACGGGCCATCACGCCGCCTAGCGCATCAACTTCACGAACCAGATGGCCTTTACCGAGTCCGCCGATCGCCGGATTGCAGCTCATTTCGCCGATCGTTGAGGCGCGATGCGTCAAAAGCAGGGTCTTGGCGCCCAAGCGCGCAGACGCGCTCGCCGCATCGCAACCCGCATGGCCTCCACCAATAATAATGACGTCATAGGAATTCATACGCCGTCTATAGGCCTGTGGATAAGCGGAGGGAAGTGGGGGTGTCAGAGTGCGGATGCCGGCGGATGAAGTCTCAGGCTATTTCCCGACGCAGAACTGGCTGAAAATGCGGTCGAACACCTCTTCAATGTCGCTGCGTCCGGCCAGCTCATCAATCGCGCGCAAAGCGGCCCGAATATCTTCGCTGACAAGTTCAGGCGCGATGCCAAGATGGCTTTGGGCCGATTGTGTAGCCACCAGTGCGCGGCGCGCACAGTCTGTATGCCGGGCGCGCGTGAGGCCAGCAGGCTCAGTGCCCGTGAAGCGGTCGCGAATAATTGTCTCGAGTTGATGGAGAAGATCATCAACACCAAAACCTTTTAGAGCATTGATTTCATTGTTATTTATAGCGCCTTTGACATTCTTCAAGACGATATCGCCCACTTGAGTAGGCGTGTCGATCGTTTCGTCTCGATGAAGAATAATCCGTAAATGCGCGTCTTCGGCTTTGGCCAGTGCACGGCGGACGCCTTCGGCTTCAATGTCGTCGACCGTATCGCGCAAGCCGGCCGTATCTGCCAAGGTCACGGGCATTCCGGCGATGACCATATGGGCTTCGACAATATCGCGGGTCGTTCCGGCTTGAGGGGACGTAATGGCGACATCGCGGCCAACCAATTGGTTGAGAAGGGTCGATTTCCCCGCATTGGGCGCGCCAATGATGGCAATATCAATCCCGGTGCGGATCGCCCGGCCGCGTTCCGCGCGGGTTAGGGCGGCTATGATGTCGGTCGTAACCCTGGCTAAGTGTGGCCACGCCGCATGTGAGAGCGCGTCTGGAATGTCCGCTTCGTCGGCGAAATCAATCTCGCCTTCCACTTGCGCTAGAGCGTCGAGCAGCCCGCCGCGCCAATCCTCATAAGTTTCACGTAAAACCCCGCCCATCTGTCGCAACGCTTGCTGCCTCTGAGCTGACGTGTGCGCGTCAATCAGATCCATCAAGCCTTCGGCTTCAGTGAGGTCCATCCGTCCATTTTCAACCGCACGTCGGGTGAACTCCCCGGCCTTAGCTTGGCGTAGACCAAGGCTGAGCAATGCCGTCGAGATCGATTCGATGACAGCGTGGGAGCCGTGACATTGTAGCTCCACGACATCTTCACCCGTAAAGCTATTTGGGCTCGGGAAATATAGGATCAGCGCTTCGTCAATGACCTCTTGATCATAGCTTAGCGTCCGCAGGGTGGCCCGGCGTGGTGGCAAGCGTTTCGTATGGCTTAAGGCACAGGCCGCCGCGTGCGCGGACGGCCCAGACAGACGGATTACGGCGACACCCGCCCGCCCCGGCGCAGTTGACAGGGCGAAGATGGTTTCGTCTTGAAACTGTGTTTTGACAGCCATAACTGCGCCCTTATAGCGCGTCCTCATGAACGCCAAGCATCTCCCCCTCTCGATTCCTGTTTTCGTCGGTCTGTTGACGGCTTGTGCCAATGCTGGACCGCCTACGCCGTCGCCCTTTGCGGGTATGGAGGCGCTTCCACCGATTCGAACGGTCATGGAATGTTTACCGAAAGAGGCGGCCATGGTCGCCGCACACCGCGGGACTTCTGCGTCCTATCTTGAGCCTGAGAATTCGATCAGCGCTTTAGAACGGTTAATTTTAAACGGCACAATCATGGCTGAGATTGACATTGCCGCCATCCGCGATGGCACCCCGATTATCTTTCATGACGGTGTGTGGGACTATCACACCGATCAGACAGGGCCCGTTGTAGCAACCAGCGCCGAGGATTTCGCGCGTCTGCGCCTCAAGAACACGAAAGATGCCGTCACTGTTGAGCCTGTCCCGACTTTGGCAGCAATGTTGGATGCCGCGAAAGACCGTATCTATCTTGAGGTCGACTTTAAAACTTCGTCAGACATGGGCGCGACGCTCCAAATGATTCGCGACCGCGATATGGTGGACCAAGTTGTCTTGATTGCGACGGATGATGCCGAAGCCGCCGCCTTGAAACCCTATGCCGATGAATTCTTTATGTCGCTCCCTCAGGCCCCGAAAGCTGTTGCCGGGAGACAGAAACAGGGGGTCTGGATTGGGGCGCGGTGGAAAGATGGGGCTGAAAAACGAATTCAGCCCCGGAATTATGTCATTGGCGCGCAATGGCAGAAAAACCCAGCCGAACTTGCCAAGGCCGCAAAAGCGCTCGACATCCTCGTCACTGATCAAGCGCAGCGTTACGCCCCGATTGCGCAACTCGACAAAGTCGCCGCGTTCCGGAATTGTTTGAAGGCGGCAGACAAACCGTAAAATCGGTCTTGCTTCGTCCCGCCGAAGCGGGATGGAGCGAATTTTCCCTAAAGACTTAGGCGGTTGCGGGTTTAATCATCGACTTTGGCCATATGAATGACGCGCTGTGGAAAGGGTATTTCGATGCCGGCTTCATCTAAGGCACTCTTAATAGAAATCCGCAATTTGGTCGCGCGCATGAGCCAATTGTCACCGGGCAGCCAGCAGCGGCAGGATAGGTTGATGGCGCTATCCCCAAAGCTCATGACATAGACTTCGGGCGGAGTTGCCGCCGTATTGGGGCCTTGCGGCACGCCGTCTTGAAAGGGGATCAACCCGTCTTGATTTGCTAAAATATTGAGCAGCAATTCCCGCGCCGCATGCAGATCCGTACTATAACCAACGCCAATTTCGACAATCGCCTTGCGGTTTATGTGGCGACCAAAGTTTTGGATGCGATTGCCCCAAATCAGGCTATTGGGGAGGTAGACAGCCACATATTCAACGTTGCGGATCGTCGTTGTAAACAGGCCAATTTCCTCGACCGTGCCGAGTGTGCTTTGACCAATATCGACGAAATCGCCGACCTTAAGCGGGCGTAGGATGAGCAACATCACGCCAGCGGCGATGTTGGACAAGGTGTCGCGTAGCGCCAGACCAATGGCGAGGCCTGCAGCACCAAAGACAGCGATAAGCGCAGACGCAGGCACACCCAATTTGATCAGGACCGCATAAAGGGTCATGGCTAAGATGATGTAGAACACGACGCTGGCAAACACAGGCCGCAATGTTGCGTCTAAATGAGCGCCGCCAAAGCGGGATCGTTTGAGGCGTTTTGACAAGGTTCGCCCGACAACCAACCCCAGAATAAAGATCATCAAGGCGGAAATGACATTCCCACCAACCCCAAGCAGAAACGGAAACTTATCCTGTGTCAGGGCCCAATAGTCTGCGATGACGTCCATGACGCGAATTCCTCTTGAATATTTTAGGCCGCATGTCTCCGCGCGGCAAACTTAGCAAGGCCGAACAGCAAGCGTTCTGTCAGTGCTTCCGCCGGAGCGCCGGTGCTTTTTAATTCCCGTTCAACGGTTTGGCATTGTGACAAAGCGGAGCGAAGCGCGCGGCCGTTCCAGCGATTAAGCGTGGCGACAAAGGCGTCTTCCTGCATCCGGAAAATTGGCGGGCGCAGCGACCGCGTTGCGGACACAGCGCTGTCGCCACGATCCATGCGCGCGGAGGCCTCGCACAAGCGCAAAATATGGCGCTGCAGTGCAAAATGAATACCGATGGGACTCGTTTTAGCTTCGACGGCGCGGCGAAAGCGGGCGTCTAGACTATCGACCCGACCGGACAGAGCGTCTTGGATAATGGGATCAATCGCGGAGCCTTGCGCGCCTGCCGCAACGGCGCGGACGTCGGCCGGGCTCACAGACGCGCCGGGTTCAGCGCCATAGCCTTTGTAAAGCGCCATTTTTTCGACTTCGCCTTCGGCCAGCGCATGGTCGCCTTCGAGCAAAGGCACCCAAAGGTCGAGCGCATCATTGGAAACCCCAATATTGAGGCTTTCAAGCTTATCCTTAATTTGCTGGCGGCGGTCGCGCAGGCCGAGCGGGTAACAGCCCAAGGCCGCGATATGCTTCGCCGCTTCCGCCGCTTTGCGAATGGCGGAGCGGGTTGAGAGATCGCCGGCTTCGATGACCAGCTTAGCTTCGACGCGCATCGGTTCGGCGTCAATTTGCTTAATAATTTTGGCAATCGCCGCCCCGGAGCGTTCATGATCGAGCCGTAATCGGACCAATCGTGTGCCGCCTAAGAGGCTCATCGCACTCATTTCATCCATCAGCCGCGCGGGATCTGTGATGAGGTCGTCGGAGGTGAGAACCGTCGCGCCAAAGGCGGGGTCCACATCTGGGGCCAGTGTCGTAATCAAAGCCGCAGAGCGCGCCTTCACCAAGCCGCGATCTGGACCAAATAAGAGCGCCCCGAGCAGGTCTCGCGGCGGCTGGGATAGAAAGCGGTCCTGACGCGCCCCGGTGACCTTCATTACAGAGCCGGCAGTTCGGCCAATTCGAGCGCAACGTCTGTTAGGAGCTTATCGGCTAACTCACGCGCGGCTCTGTCTGTCGCTTCGTTCGATGTGGATTGCAGGCGGTAGGGATCACGATCTGCTGAGTAGGTGGCGGTGCTTTGAGTCCGACCTTTCGCAATGACGGATCCATCTTCTCGTTTTAGAAGCGTCCATTTTGCGCTGACTAACCGATCGAACCGGGTCGCAAAATCTTCGCCGGTCAAACCGAGACCGACACGTTTAGCGGAAGGCTCAATAATGAGTTCATATGTGGGTGTATCAGACGCACTGATCCGGTCAGCCAAACGTTGGCGGATAAGATAGCCCGCTTGCCGGTCGGCTTCGTCTTTGCCGTCGCCCACAGTGACCGACATGTCGGTAAAAGCCGTTTGCGTGGATTGTGTGCCGTGCATCGGCTGAAAGCCTGCGCAACTAGCAAGGGGGATCGAGAGCGCAAAAGCGGCGGCTGTGAATAGATGTTTCATTGCGCGACTATATTCACAATCCGGCCCGGAACAACAATGACCTTTCGGATAGTCAGCCCCGAAACTGTCTTTGCTATATTGGGTTCGGCCATTGCTAAGGCCTCAATATCGTCTTTTAACATGTCTTTCGGCACGGAAATCTCCGCCCGACGTTTGCCGTTGACCTGAACGGGTATGATCACTTCGTCCTCAACCAGCATGGCTGGATCGACGTCGGGCCACGGCGCGGTGGCGCAAAGCCCCTCGCCGCCGAGTTGGTCCCAACATTCTTCGGCCAGATGCGGCATGAAGGGGGCGATCGACCGGATCAGGATGCCGAGCGCTTCCATGCGAGCGGCGTCTTGACCATCATATTTTAAAAGCGCGTTGGTCAGCTCATAGATTTGCGCGACCGATGTATTGAATCGGAAGGCTTCGATGCCTGCTGTGATTTTCTCGAGCGCTTTATGGGCCGAGCGGCGCAAGGCGAGCGCATCGCCTGTGGCATCGGTGGCCGTCACGGTCGGTAAATGCTCGGACGCATCCGTGGCTTCAACAATGCGCCAGACTTTCTTTTGGAAATTCCATGCGCCGCGTACACCGTCCTCAGACCATTCGACATCGCGTTCCGGCGGGCTGTCAGACAGCACAAACCAGCGTGCGACGTCCGCGCCATAGGTTTCGATAATATCGTTCGGGTCGACCGTGTTCTTCTTGGACTTCGACATCTTGATGACGTCGCCTTGGGTCACGGCTTTGCCAGTCGGCATATGGATCAAGCCGCCATCTTTTTCCGTCACATCAGCGGGAACAACCCATTCCATTTTACCGGACGCGTCTTTGCCAATATTGTAAGTCGCGTGCGTGACCATGCCTTGCGTAAACAAGCCCGCAAACGGCTCCCCGCTCGGCAGGTCCAACAAGCCGCAATCGCGCAGCCCGCGTGTGAAGAAGCGCGAATAGAGCAAGTGCAGCACTGCGTGCTCAACGCCGCCCACATATTGATCGACGGGCAGCCACGCGGACGCGGCGGCTTTGTCGAACGGTGAGCCCTGCGGTCCAGCAAAGCGGGCGAAATACCAGCTGCTATCGCCAAATGTGTCGAGCGTATCGGTCTCGCGCGTGGCCCGCTTGCCGCAGCTTGGGCAATCGACGTGTTTAAACGTCGGGTGACGGTCGAGCGGATTACCGGGAATGGTTAGATCGATGTGATCATAGGGCAGCTCAACGGGCAGTTGGTCTTCCGGCACGGGGACGGCACCGCAGTCGTCGCAGTGAATAACCGGGATCGGACAACCCCAATAGCGCTGACGGCTCACACCCCAATCGCGAAGGCGATATTGCGTCGTGCCTGCGCCGAGGCCCATCTCTTCGATCTTGGCAATCGCGGCGGAGATGGCCTCGTCTTTGGACAGGCCGTTCAGATCAATCGTTTCGCTTCCGGAATGAAAGAGGATGCCTTCGCCCGTGTAGGCTTCGGTCAACGCTACACTCCGCTCATCCCGACGCACGTCGGGATCCAGACTATCGCCCGCTACTGGACCCCGATTGTCATCGGGGTGAGCGGGGGGGTGGATGACGGGGATGATCGGCAGGCCATATTTTGTCGCAAAATCCAAATCGCGTTGATCATGCGCCGGACAGCCGAAGACAGCGCCCGTGCCGTAGCCCATGAGGACGAAGTTCGCGATCCAGACGGGGAGTGTTTCGCCGGTGAAGGGATGTTTGACACGCAAGCCCGTATCGAGGCCGAGCTTTGGCGCTTGGGCGATGGCTTCTTCTGACGTGCCGATCTTGGCGCTTTCGGCGCGGAAGGCCTCGATTTCCGGCAGGCTCTCCGCCAGCCCCTTGGTCAGAGGGTGGTCCGGGGACAGCGCAATGAAGGACGCGCCGAACAAAGTATCCGGACGGGTTGTATATATATCTATCCCGTTTTTACAGTCCTTAAGAAACGGCTCGAAGCTTTCAGGCTTTAGATTCGGTCGGCTTGCGTCAGACGCTAAAAGTTTCCCTAAATTTTTGTCGATAATTTGGAAAGCAGCTGAATCGTCCCACTCAAACCGCATCTGAAGCCCTTCAGACTTCCCGATCCAATTGGCCTGCATCGTCCGGACTTTTTCCGGCCAGCGGTCGAGCGTCTCCAAACCCTCGAGCAATTCTTCTGCATAGTCTGTGATTATATAAAACCATTGTTGCATGTCGCGCTGTTCGACCGTTGCGCCGGAGCGCCAGCCTTTGCCGTCGATGACTTGCTCATTGGCGAGCACGGTATTGTCGACCGGGTCCCAATTCACTTTGGCAGTTTTGGAATAGACGAGGCCTTTATCCCAGAATTTGAGGAAAATGCGCTGCTGTTCGGTGTAATACGCAACGTCACAGGTCGCGAATTCGCGGGTCCAGTCGAGCGCAAAGCCGAGGCGCTTCATCGGGCCTTTCATTTGCTCGATATTGGCGTAGGTCCAATCTTTCGGGTGGCCACCCGTCGCAATCGCCGCGTTTTCCGCGGGCATGCCGAACGCGTCCCATCCCATCGGGTGTAACACCTCAAAGCCGCGCGCACGTTTATAGCGCGCGACGACGTCGCCCATCGCATAGTTGCGCACGTGACCCATGTGAATGCGCCCCGACGGGTAGGGAAACATTTCCAGCGCGTAGAATTTCGGCTTCGGACTGGCATCATCCGCCGTGAACACAGCATCAGCATCCCAACGGGATTGCCATTTCGGCTCGGTCTCAGAGGGGTTGTAAACGGGCATGGGGCGATCTGTCTCTTTTGCGCGTGATCCTGACCATTAGCGATGTGTGCTCCAACTCTAAAGGCTTTTGTTCGGGTGAGATTGAACCATCAGGCAGCTTAGCGCGTTGCATGAGAGACGGTAACGATAAAGAGGCAGACGATGGCAGGCGGATGGTCCAAGGACGGCGCAATTCAGGATCAGATTGACGACAGCGTTAAAGATGCTGTGCGTCACGCCACTGCGCGATTGCCCAAAGGTGAAAGCGCCAAAAACTGCGTCGAATGCGGAGACCCAATTCCAAACCGTCGTCGCGAGGCGCTTCCCGGCGTGAAAACCTGCGTGCCCTGCCAAATGGAGCGCGACGGGGCAAACGCCGTGTCGGCCTATAATCGCCGTGGCTCCAAAGGCAGCCAGATGCGGTAGCGACCTTGTCTAAGGCAGGGGTGCGGCGGACACTGACCACACACTTTGAGAAGGAGTATTTTATGTCTGATTATCATATTTTGAAAGAGGATGACGGCTGGAAGGTCAAACGCGCTGGCGCGGACCGGGCTGCTGGTGTTTATGAAACCAAGGCCGACGCGATCAAGGCCGCAGAAGGCTTCATCGAGCGATCAGGCGGCGGCGAACGCCGCGAACATGCGTCGCGCGACGGGTCTGTTCACAAAAAAGGCCAGATCATTGATAGCGACACGATTGGCAAAACCGATCCAAAAGGGAATGGATAGCGTTCGAAAACGCCCTTTAAACGTCTCGCTCTTCCATAATCGATCCCGATTTTCCGGTCGCCGTTATAAACAGTTGACCGAAGCGTTGTTTTGGTCCTTCTCCTTTGCTGGGGAAGGACTAAAGGACGTGGCTTCTGTTAGGCTGAATGCGGGAACGTCGACCTTCTTGGCTGGGAGTTTTACAGAGTGATACGGTTAAGTGCGTAAGAGTTCAAAGGAACATCATATTTGCGCTAAATGCCTCCTCAGTATTTACATAATCACAAATTGGCGAAACGATCTTTCTTTCATTAGGATGGATTTATCAGTCTAGCCAAGGGCACATTATGGACAACTGGATCGATATCTTGGGGGGGCCGAATGCCCTCTACATCTTGGCTGCGGGCTACTTTGGTCTGGTTGTGTTAGAGCGTCTGTGGCATGTTTTGCCAGGACGCGCAGCCTATGATGATAAGGACGCTCTTTGCAGCATTGGGCTAAACCTAATGGGCAGCCTCATTGGCATTGCCGTTGGCCTCATTCTGCCGCTTGCTCTGTATATCTGGGTATTTGACAATATCCGCATAACGACAATTAACACGCTTTGGCTCGCCCTGCCGATCGCTTTTATTGTCCATGAATTATCTTATTATGTCGAACACCGTATGGCCCACCGTGTAGTCTTACTCTGGGCCTTTCACGCTATTCACCATTCATCGAATGAGTTCAATCATACAACGGCTGCGCGGGGCTTCTACCTCGATGGTCAGATGAAAGCGCTCGGCGCGCTTGTTGCGGCGCTCCTCGGTGTTCCGCCCGTTGTCTATATTGCTGTTACCGTCCTAAAAAACCTTTATGGTATTTGGAATCATGCCAACTATATTGGCCATCTCGGCTGGTTGGAAAATCTTTTTGCGACGCCCCTCAATCATAAGATCCATCACGCCAATCAGCCAGAATATATTGACCGAAATTATAGCCAAGTCTTAATCATCTGGGACGATCTATTCGGGACACGGGCGCGCCACACTGTAGACCCGGTCGTTGGCCTTATAGACCCTGTGCATGACAATAATCCTCTGACCGCTCAATTTGTTGGTTTAACTGCCCTCTGGAAACGAATGGGATCTGCCGACCGGATTGCTGACAAACTGGCCTATTTGTGGCGGCCACCGGAATGGTCGCATGACG
Organism: Litorimonas sp.; assembly: GCA_051251645.1. Lineage (GTDB taxonomy): Bacteria > Pseudomonadota > Alphaproteobacteria > Caulobacterales > Maricaulaceae > Litorimonas. Next base: position 596,232 of record JBPOEY010000002.1, read on the forward strand.
GCGTGTGTCGCAGTGAATGTCCAAAATACGCCATTCGAACGCAGGCATAGGCGCATTAAAAAAGCGCCCCTAACGGGGCGCTTTACTATTAAAGGTGGTTCTACCATTTACAATGGTGGTCAGGCCAATCAGTCCGCCAGCTTCTGTAACAAATATACATGCTGCAACGCCAAGCGGTTCGCCGTTTCCTTGAGGTTTGCCGCCGCCGAATGACCGCCATCGATATTCTCATAATAGAGGAAATCATGACCTTGGTCTTCCATACGCTGGGCGAATTTACGCGCGTGGCCCGGGTGGACGCGGTCATCCTTCGTCGAGGTGATGAGGAAGACTTCGGGGTAATCCACGTCTTCGCGGATGTTGTGATAGGGTGAAATGCGGCGGAGGAATTTCCCTTCAACCGGATCTTCTGGATTACCATATTCACCCATCCAAGATGCGCCCGCCAGCAGCGTGTGGAATCGCTGCATATCGAGCAAGGGAACTGCGATGATCGCGGCGCCGAACAGGTCTGGACGTTGGGTTGTCATCACGCCCGTAAGAAGCCCGCCATTGGAGCCGCCTTCGATACCGAGGTGATTGGATGAGGTGACGCCGGTTTCGATCAAATCTTCGGCCACAGCGATAAAGTCGTCATAAATGCGCTGGCGTTCCGTTTTGAGGCCCGCTTGGTGCCATTTTGGCCCATATTCGCCGCCGCCTCGGATATTGGCGAGCACATAAACGCCGCCATTTTCGAGCCAAAGCTTACCGCGGGTGGCAGAATAGCTTGGGTTCAGTGAGATTTCGAACCCGCCATAACCATAGAGCAACGTTGGGTTTTCACCGTTCATGACCGTGTCTTTGGCGCGAACGATAAAATAGGGGACTTGTGTCCCGTCTTTGGATGTCGCGAATTTCTGCTCGCTGACCATATTGGAGGCGTCAAACCAATCGGGCAGCGATTTCGCGGCCACAGGGGTCAGGTCCGCTTGCGATGTGTCAATCGTGTAGAGCGTGTCGGGGGTAAGGAAATCTTCAGCGGAGAGAAACGCGATGGATTCTTTGGAATTGGTCGCCCCAACTCCGGCGGCGCCGTTTGCAGGCAGGGCAATCGGTGTGGACGTCCATTTTTCACCATCCCAATCATAGGCCCGCACCGAGCCTTTAACGTCTGTTGTTGTGGCGAGCAGGACTTTGTCCTTCGTTACGCCATATCCACCCATCGAGCTTTTCGCATCGGGGGAATAAACGAGGTGCAGGGTGTCGATTTCACCGTTTTCTGCGAAGTCATCCCAGGCGAAACTTACGAGATCGCCGGACATGAACCCGCGCCAGTCCTCATTGAGGGACAGCAGGACTTGGCCTTTAAATTCGGAGCCAAGATTGGACTTGGTCGGGACCGGGAACGTGACGGCGTCACCGACACTGCCGTCGGCATTGCGCGGAAACCAGAATGTGTTCGTGTCATAGAATGTTTCGCTTTGGCTGACAACGATTTCGCGGCGACCATCAGAAAGCTCATAAACGCCGGGCCAGTAACCCACATCGGTCTGGTTGCCGCGGCCAATTTCGATCGAATCCTCGAGCGCTTGTCCGCGCGTCCAAATACGGGCTGTGCTCGGGTAGCCTGAATCGGTCATCGTGCCTTCACCGAAATCAACGGCCACGACCATGGTGTTCGCATCGACCCAATCCATGGTGCCCTTCGATTCGGGCGTGACGAAGCCACCGTCGACAAATTCACCTGTTTCCGTGCTAAATTCGCGTCTGACAACGGCGTCTTTGCCGCCATCAGACAGGTTGACGATGCATAATGTGTAATCGGGGGAGAGGCAGTTATTGCCTTTATAGACCCAGTTTTTGTCTTCCGTTTCGGCGAGTTTGTCGAAGTCTAATACGGTTTCCCACTGTGTATCATCCGACAGATAGCTATCCATTGTTGTCTTGCGCCAGACACCGCGCACATTTGTTTCGTCTTGCCAGAAATTATGCGCGGCCCCGCCACGATAAGAGACATAGGCAATGCGGTCTTTGCTCTGCAGGATTTCCAGCGCGTCATTGTAGAGCGTTTCATAGCGAGGGTCGGCCTTAAGACGGTCAAGTGAGCGTTTATTCCACGCTTTAACCGTGGTTAGCGCCGCTTCGCCTTCAACCTCTTCGAGCCATAGATGGTCGTCGTCGCGTTGGCCGTCCATATCATAGACAGCGGGCACATAATTATCGACTACCGCGACAGGCTCGGCGGCGGGCTGGGTCGTTTCAGTCACTTGTGTCTCTTTCGTGTCGGAACAAGCGGCGAGGACTAAAGCCATCGCGGTTGCAGTCAGAAGGGGTTTGAAGGTCATATTGTGTCTCCACCAAAGAATTGGACAATTATGGTCTAGAGATGATGTAGCGTGATGACGGCACAAGGCAAGTCGAACCGTATAAGCGCGCTTATTCAGGTGGCGCGCTATCATCGAGCAAATCAGTCTGACCATCCGGTGTTTGGCGTTCTTGCGCAACTTTTTCGGTGATGGTCATGTCCGCTTGCGTTTGCATATTTTCGCTGGTCGCTTTGGCCTTTTTTGGCTTTTTGGCTGGGCTGGCAATAGGCTGAGTCGGCATCGCCCCGTCCACTTTCAACCGATAAATTGGCTCGGGTAGAGAGAATCCGTCGGCTTCTAACGCATCTTTCACATCGCGGATGGCTTGGCTTCGCGCCGATCCAAAATCTGTTTCGCGTTGGTCGATCCAGCCATGAAAATCGATGAGGATAGAACTGTCACCGACCTCGCGGATAACACCTTTCGTCGCCGGATCGGAGAGCACAAACTTTAATTTGCTCATGATTGAGGTCCCCAACCGGATTGCGGCGACAGGGTCGTCCGCGCTATCCACACCGACGCCAAAGCTAAACCGACGTGTGGGGTTGGTACTATAATTTAAAATGTCTGCCTTGAAGACTTTGGCATTGGGGATCCGCAAATGATTGCCATCCAGCGTCATTAGGATCGTCGCGCGCGTATTGAGCCGCACAACCACCCCCTCTTGACCCTCAATAACGACGTGATCTTCGGCCCGAAAGGGCTGACGAATGGACAGTAAAAGTGACGCGATATAATTCTCAACCGTGTCGCGAATACCAAAACCAAGCGCAATCCCGATAATCCCGGCCCCGCCCAGCACTGTTCCGATGAGGGCCGTGGCCCCAATAATATTTAGTGCCACGACCAGCGCGATGACAATAAAGGCAAGTTTTACCGCATTGGCGATAAGCTCAACCATGAAAGGGTTTTTCGCAAACCGCTTAATCAAACTGTTGCGGCGTGACAGCCACCGCCCGAAGAGAATGATGGCGATAAGGGAGATCAACGCGGCTCCGATCAACGGTAATGCGCGGATGAGCTGGGCCGTGCGATCACGGAGTTCGGCAAGCAAAGGCGAGACATTATCGGTCACGCGCAGAGTGCGGTTAATATCGTCCTGCACGGCCACGACGCCGTCGGTTCTTGTGGCAATGGCGACGGCGCGTTCGGCGACTTCCGTATTGGCGGCGTCTCCTGACAGGGTGACAACGCTACTATTCACCGTGACTGTGATCGCATTCGTCTCTGACAATTGCTGATAGATCCCCGAGAGGCGCTCGGCGATTTGTGTGTCCGATGGCGCATCCGCAACCGTGATAGGCGCGTCCTGCGCCAAGGCTGATAGCGGCCATGCAAGCAGGACGAAAAGCAAAATAATCAAATGGCGCATAAAAGGACTACGATCAGGAAGCGGTTTGGTTCAAATCAATTGTTCCCCATATAGGCACAAATGACAATGTGGCGACATATGATGGTGATGGGCATACCGTCGATGGTGAGGTAAGGACGAGGGCTATGAACTTTCTCATCATGAATGGCGCGGGGAACCGCTTTGCCGTGTTTGATGCGCGTCATCAGGCGGATTTCAACCTGTCCAAACCGCACGTAAAACTGATCTGTCAACCCGGGTCGCCCGCCATGGGACCCCTCGGTGCGGATCAACTGATTATCCTGCGCAAACCCAAAGCCACTTTTGCAAAGGAAGTGGTTTCAGAGGACACAGTCGCGGATATTTTCATGGAAATCTACAACCGCGAAGGCTCCGAGGTCGATGCGTGCGGGAATGCGACCCGCTGCGTGGCATGGTTGGTCATGGAGGAAACGGGTGAGGACACAGCGGTCGTGCAAACCAATGATGCGCTTTTATCGTGCACACGGACGGGGCCGCTCTCGGTCGCGGTTGATATGGGCGAACCCAAGCTCGACTGGTCAGAGATTCCGCTCAAAGAGCCGATGCATACGCATCATATTGATGTGAAGCTTGGTCCGATTGATAATCCGACGCTGAGCAATCCTGGTGCAGTCAACATGGGCAACCCGCATTGCGTCTTCTTTGTCGAGGATTTCGAAACGGTCAAACCGCATCTCGCCGGACCGATGGTCGAATATCACCCGCTTTTCCCAAAACAAGCCAACGTAGGCTTCGCCCGTATTGATGGGCCGGATAAAATTCGTCTCAAAGTGTGGGAACGCGGCGTCGGTATGACACAAGCCTGCGGCACGGGGGCTTGTGCGGCGGTCGTCGCGGCGCATCGTCAGAAACGAGCCGACCGCATGGTCAAGGTCGAGGTCGATGGCGGCACGCTGCACATTCACTGGCGTGGGATCGATAATCACGTGATTATGAGCGGCCCTGTCGAACTCGAAGGACGCGGGGCGCTTTAGCCGTCAATATCCGGCAGCTTGATCGTCGGCCCCAAGTTTTCAATCACCGAGCGGGCGTCAAAAGCATTGCTATGGTCTGCAGGTTTTGGGCCGTTACCGAACCGAACTTCCGCGTTGGCGCGATATTTCGTGATTTCGCGCACATCAACGTCATTGAAGAACGGGTCATGGAAGGGATCGTAAAACCCGCCAAAGCCGAACCCCCGACGATGGCGAAAGCCACTAAAGCGTGAATATCGGTATGGGCTTGACCAGCCAAAGCGCGGGCGGAAAAAACTATAGCCGAAATAGGGGTCATACGCTGAGGCGAGCCCTGGCGTGACACGGACGCGTGTTTTTGTTTCCGTATCGCGCTCTTGAAGCTCGAACCAATCAAAGCCGCGTTCAATCGCTGTTTCGGCCGCGCGGTAGAGCATATAATTCTCGACCGTATCGCGTCGGGTCAGCGAATTGCCAGCAAAGGTAATGCGAGCGCGGTCGCTTTCAATCATCTGTTGCGAAAACCCATCAAAAGCGCCAGGTTCGCTGGCGGGTTGATAGGGAGTGGCTGTTGCACAAGCCGCTAACACGGCCGCACTGGCACAGAGGAAGGCGTTGCGAGCGGCCGTCTTTCCATAAAATGTCATCGGATGTCTCCTCATCTTATTTGCGCTTATAGCGCTATCTTCCTGAACCGTCGCTGCATGAAACATGACTATAATTTAGGATTAGGCTATCAGCGTGGCTTGGTGTGAGGCCAATCAGCTTTTCATGTTGTCGCTGTTATCACTTAACGGTCACTGTCGTTGATTCGTTCCAAAGTGATGGAGGCGATCGCCCAAAATCCGATTGGAATCGTAATGAGCAGCGGCCCAAAGGTTAGCCATCCTGGCATCCAGTCGGATCGTCCTGCGACGCCCGCTAGGCTGACCCATGGCAGGATCAGGAACAGGGTCCAGAAACCGTGCGACAGGCGAAACCCCGTGCGCCACGCGGTCCAAGCTAGTCGCATCATGATAGCGCAGGGAATAATTGCAAACGCGCCCAGTAAGAACGAGAGTAAAAAAGCCGAGCTGGCGGGCGCGAACCCCGGGTCAGTCTCGGCAAACCCGACAAAAAACCAGAGCGTTGTTGCCAGCGATAGGAGGAGGCCAAGGGCGGCGATACCCGCGATCAAGCGGTCCACAGGGCGGCCTCGCGCAGCGGCGCGGGGGATAAGGGGGTCAGGCGGTGTCATGGTCGACAGACTATACGACCGCGCCTTCATTGCGGGTTAATTTTCAAGAAACCATAAGGCTTGCTCTGTCGCTATGAAGGCGGCAGGGATGAGGCAATAGGTTACCGAAGGGCGGGCATGCCGAACTGGCGGACATTAACGGCAACGGGGCTCGCCTCGATCTGTCTAAACGCGCCGGCGTTTGGCGCGGACAGCCCTCCTTTGCACTATATCGGTAGCGTTGAACTCAACCCCGCAGCGGGGGCCTTGGGCGCGGGGTGGACTGTCGTCGTCAAGGAGCCGGATCTCGACACGATTGAGTTTGTGCTCAACTCTGCGTTCGGCACGGCCATTGTGTCGGGTCCGGGCGTACAAGGACTGACGACAGCGTTGGACCCCCAGTTTGACGGGGCTGCACGTCTTTATTCAATTGATTTAACCCCATCCGTGAATGGGTCTGACCGGGTGGTGAAATTCGCCTATGGCGGGCCGCTCTTCCCGCAAGAGCCGCCTTTGGCGATCAACACGCTAAATCCCAATAAGATTGAACTCACCGTCGATAGTTTCTGGTTCCCTTTCGACGCTCGGTTTGAAACTGACCTCACAGCGAACTTGAATGTGCGGATTGATGGGAATTGGTCGGCCGTCGGCGTTGGCACGGTTGAGCGCACCCCACAAGGCTATCACTTTGCACAAGAGACCCCTGTGCTCGATATCGCCTTTTCGTTATTATCCAATAGCATTAAGGTCATGGCGGACGGTTATGTGATTCATGATGCGCGGACATATCCGGGCGCGAAAATGACGGAGTTGAGCGCCGCATTGGAAGGCTGCACGACCTATCTCAATCAGCTGTCCGGTCCGGCAGGACCGCTGCCACAAGCATCGATCATCGTCACGGACCGCCCCGAAGGAGGCTATTCGCGCGGCACTTTGATTGCGCTGACAGACATTGAAAATGAAGATGAAGAGGCCTTACGCCAATTCATTTGTCACGAGCTGGCGCATTATTGGAGCAAAGCCAATGCGGGTGGCCCAGAGAATTGGATCAATGAAGGCATTGCCGACTATCTCGCCAATATGGCCGTACGCGACGCGATGGGGACTGACGTGTTTGACGCCCGGATGGCGCGCTATGCGGAGCAGCTCGTCGGGAAAAGCTTGCCACCGATTTGGACGCCAGACCTCACAGAGCGTCCGCCTTATCTCATCATGTACCGCGCCGCGCCTCTGGCGTTACAAGCCTTGGAACAACGGATGGGTGAGGCGGCGTTCATGACCTTCATGCAGCGCGTGATGGTTGACCGGGTGCGCACGACGCCGGACTTACTGGCCCTGGTGGAAGAACTGGCGGGTGCGGAGACGCGGGTTTGGGTTGAGGCGAAGTTGGCGGAATAAGGGTCCGGACGCTACTATGTGGCTGTCCGGACAGAGTTTTTCTTTACCAAAGCGCTGGATTGCGTTCGAACGGGCTGACGCAACGCCATGAGGTCTTATGACAACCGAAAAGAAAAGCGAACGGATCGAGGTCCGGGTCGGATTTGAAGAAAAAGGGTCCTTCGTCGACGCCTGCGACAGCCAAGGCGATACACCGTCCAGCGCGCTGCGGCGCTTCATTCGCGGCTATATCCGTCGAGCAGATGCGGATGTTTTGTCCTCTGCCTGGCGCGGGACTTTGCAGAGGCGCGTCTGGCCGATCGGTCTTGGTATCACTGGGCTGTTGAGCGCCGCGGTGCTCACGGCGATATGGATGCGAGAGTCTTCTCCTGTCACGCCGAGCCTTGATACGATTTTTTTGAGCCATGACAAGGATGGTGACGGTGCGCTGACGCTCGCCGAAATGAAACTCAGTGCGACGGGTGAGCCTTCAAATATCATCCTTGTGCTCGATCTGGATGCGTCTGGAACGCTGTCCCGCGAAGAGTTTCAGGCGAAAGGCCGCATGGTCTTCCAAGTCGAAGAGGTGCTTGGCAATTCATCTGACGCCCCCGTTCCTGATACCCCTGTTCCTGATATCCGTGTTTCGCGGGCAATGACTTTGGTTGATTTTGAATTTAAATCGGGGGAGATTACTGTCGGAATCTTTGAAAACGCCATCGTTAATTCGGGCGATCTTGACCGATTCGTCCTCTGGCAAGGCGCGGGGCGACCCGCAGTTTTTCAGGACCGCGTGGACATACGGAACGACGGAAACCTGACCATTATGGCGGATGAGATCACGGTCCCGTCATCGATGATAAATGACAGTGGCGATCCATCGATGTCTTTGGAAGAATAATCGATGATTGGGCTTGGGACACACTTCGTCATTCATCTAACAAAAAAAGGCCGCCCTCATCAGGCGGCCTTCGTATTTCTGGTTTGTGGCTGTCGCTTAGTGTGCGACGACGGCCAGAAGCAGCAACGCGATGATGTTGGTGATCTTGATCATCGGGTTCACGGCGGGGCCGGCTGTATCCTTGTAAGGATCGCCGACAGTATCGCCCGTGATCGAGGCTTTGTGGGCCTCTGAGCCTTTGCCGCCGTGGTGGCCATCTTCGATATATTTTTTGGCATTATCCCAAGCCCCGCCACCGGCAGTCATGGAGAGCGCCAAGAAGAGACCTGTGACAATCACACCCATCAGCATGGCACCGAGTGAGGCAAGCGCCTGTTCTGTGCCCGCGATGAAGTAGATCACGAAGTAGAGCACAATCGGAGACAGGATCGGCAGTAAGCTTGGCTTGATCATTTCCTTGATCGCCGCGCCTGTTAGCAGGTCAACCGCCCGCGCATAATCCGGACGGGATGTTCCCGCCATGATGCCGGGATCCGCTTTGAACTGACGACGGACTTCTTCGACAATCGCACTGGCGGCACGACCGACAGATTGCATCGCCCAAGCGCCGAACAGATAAGGTAGCAAACCGCCAATGAAAAGCCCGACAATGACGTAAGGGTTGGTCAGGCTGAAATCGACTGTCACACCCGACAAAGGATTGTCCGGTTGTGCTGAGAAATACAGGATATCCTGATAATAGGCCGCAAACAGCACCAACGCCCCGAGACCAGCAGAGCCAATCGCGTAACCTTTGGTCACCGCTTTGGTCGTATTCCCAACCGCGTCCAAAGCGTCCGTTGTTTTACGAACTTCCGGATCGAGTTGCGCCATTTCGGCAATCCCGCCTGCATTATCCGTTACTGGACCGAAGGCGTCGAGCGCAACAATCATCCCAGCGACGCCGAGCATGGCGGTGACGGCAATGGCAATGCCGTAGAGACCGGCGAGGCTGAAGGTGATGATGATTCCTGTCACGATGATGAGCGCCGGAATAGCGGTGGCTTCCATCGACACAGCCAGACCCGCGATCACGTTGGTGCCGTGACCAGATTCAGAAGCTTCAGCCACTGAGCGAACGGGACGGTATTTCGTGCCCGTATAATACTCAGTGATCATGACGATCAGGCCTGTAATAACAAGACCGACAATGCCGCAAAGGAAGAGATCCATGCCCGAGAAAGAGGCCGCTGTTCCATCAGACAGAACGCGTCCGACTTCATTGACCGTCCCAAGACCATTATCGAGAACTTGCATTGTGACGAGGTAGATCGCGCCAACGGACAGAATGCCTGTGGCGATCAGCCCTTTATAAAGCGCGCCCATCACATTGGTGGACCCTTTGCCGAGTTTCACAAAGAAGGTGCCGATGATCGATGTAATGATACAGGCGCCGCCGATGGCCATCGGATAAAGTACGAGATCGAGCGCGGCTGGGAATAGGATTGAGCCGAGGATCATGGTGGCCGCGATGGTCACGACATAAGTCTCAAACAAATCGGCCGCCATACCGGCACAATCACCGACATTATCGCCAACATTATCGGCAATCGTTGCCGGGTTGCGGGGATCATCTTCGGGAATACCCGCTTCGATTTTACCAACGAGATCGCCGCCAACATCTGCACCCTTGGTGAAGATACCGCCGCCGAGACGCGCAAAGACTGAGATCAGGGACGCGCCAAGTGACAGACAGACGAGGCCATCAATAACACCGCGGGCATCCGCATTCATCGGACCCGTCAAGACCATGTAATAAACCGCAAGGCCGAGCAGAGCGAAACCCGCCACGAGCATACCCGTGATCGCGCCCGCTTTGAACGCGATGTTCAGGCCAGCGCCGAGTGAGCCACGCGACGCTTCGGTTGTGCGAACGTTGGCCTGCACAGAGACCAACATACCGACATAACCCGCAATCCCCGACAGAACTGCGCCAATGACGAAGCCAACTGGGGCGATGAGGTTTTGGAAGAGGACCGCAAGCAAGATGGTCACAACGACACCAACAATGGCGATCGTTTTATATTGCTTGTTCAAATAGGCTTTTGCGCCTTCTTGGATCGCGCCGGCGATCTCATTCATGCGTTCATTGCCTGTGCTGGCCTTCATCAGGCTGGCCCGGGTCAGAATCCCGTAAAGCACAGCGATTAACGCCGCGCCGATGATTAAATAGAGTGTCATGGATAGTTTCGCCCAACCCTTACAAGGTCAGGTCTCCCTCAGTTTCCTGCGCGCATCCACGCCGGTTTTATGTCTGAAGTTGGCCGCCCAATGGTCGTTCCGGTTAATCCGGAATCATGTCGGACGCTTCCCCTCGCGATATATGAAGTTGGCCGCTCCTCCCCTTATGAAGTAGCGCTTCCCTTCGCGATGGTCACTCTGTGGCGGATTGTCGCCATAATTTCAAGGGTGGTCCCAACCCCGTTTCAATATCTGTTATGCATTCTACAGACAGGCTTTCGTTTCGTTAGTATGCCGACGTAATGTTTGATTAACGACCATTACAAATGGGCCTGAGGGCTCGTCTTTGTTGCATTTCTATACCAAGAAAGCCAAAGACGGAAAATCAATCGACTTTTCATTGATTTGCCTATTTTTTACCCCCTCATTATTAAAATGACGCAAAACCAGCCCCCCTCGGAGACTATAATGACTTCCTTTGACCTTGGACGCGTCAGCGCCCTCGCTATCCTGATTGCGCTAGGTGCGTCGTCTATCGCTGCCGCGCAGGACCAACGTGTTTCTGCGATTGATTTGATAACAGATGAAGTTGTCGTCACGGCGACCAAGAAAACAAATGCTGAAAATGTGCAGGATGTGCCAATCGCTGTGACGGCGTTCAATGGCGACACGCTCGAAGCGCTGAAGGTTCGCAGTCTCGAAAGTCTGTCTTTTTCTGCGCCAAACGTCAGCCTTGACGATATTGGCACCAATCGCGGCACGGCCAACTTCTCGATCCGTGGATTGGGCATAAACAGCTCTATCCCGTCGATAGACCCGACAGTTGGCGTCTTTATTGATGGTGTTTACCTCGGTTTGAACTCCGGCGTAGTCTTCGATTTGTTCGACTTGGATAGTGTCGAAATTTTACGGGGCCCACAGGGTATTTTGTTTGGTCGCAACACGACGGGCGGTGCTGTGCTTATCAACACAGGCAACCCAACGGATGAGTTTGAATATAAGGCGCGGGTCGCTGTCGAAGGTCCGGTGAATAGTGGTCGCGGCGGGATTAACAGCTTTGTCCAAGGTACGGTCTCTGGTCCGATTGTTGAAGGTCGATTGAACGGCAAGCTTGGCGGCTATTTTAACGGCGACAGCGGTTACTTTACCAATCTTGCAACTGGCAATGACCACGGCGAAGCTCAGACTTACATCGGTCGCGGCGCACTCGAGTTCTTCTTAAATGATGACATTACAATTCTGGCGAAGGGCGAATATTTCGAGTCCGAAGGCGATGGCCCATCCGGTCAAAACCGAGGTCTTTATGAGCGCGATAGTTTTGACTTCGCTATCGATAATGAAGGGTTCTACGGCAACACCATCTACACGGGTTCAATCAAGCTTGATTGGAATGTCGGCTTTGGTGACGGTACGATCACCAATATCTTCGGTTATCGGGATTTCAAATCCGCGACAGATAGCGATATCGATGCGACCGCGCTGTTCTTGTTTCATTCGACGACAGAACTGGACCAAGATCAAATATCGAACGAGCTCCGCTATACAGGGACGTTTGACAAAGCAGTCGTAACGACAGGGTTGTTCTACTTTGATCAATCTGTGGCCTACACAGAAGTGCGCAATCTACCGCCTCTGTCCCCGCTGACATTCTACGGGGGTGGGTCACAAGACCACTCAGTCCTGGGTATCTTTGGTGCCGTTGATTACTCGCTGACAGACCAGTTCATCATCAATGCGGGTATCCGCTACTCGGAAGAAGAAAAAGATGCGGCCATTACCTATGTGCGCCCGCGTCCAGAATGTTCCGTTGTGGGTGGGACTTGCCCGACCAGCGGCACAAACCCGTTCATCCCAACAGAGAATAACGGTTTCACCGATTTCAATAAGTGGAACAACTTCTCGCCGCGTTTGGGCTTCCAATATTTCACTGAGGACAGAAATAAACAGGTCTTTGGTAGCTGGTCGCGGGGCTATCGGTCCGGTGGCTATAACTTCCGGATTACGGCACCTGATGCCTTCGAAGCCATCTTCCCGATCGGCTCTGACCGTTCTTTTGATGAAGAGCAGGTCGACAGCTATGAGCTTGGCATAAAGATCGACAGCGAAGATCGTCGTGTCCAGTTCAATGCGTCCGTATTCCAAACGAACATTCAAGACATGCAGCGCGAATTGAACTTGTCTGATCCGACGGCCGGTGTGTTGCAGACGATCATCAACACGGCCGATGCGACGATCAAAGGTTTGGAGCTTGAAGGGCGTATCCGCGCGAATGCGAATTTGCTGTTCACAGGGAACATTGGCCTCATTGACGCCAGTTATGATACGGTTTTGTTTGATATTTCGAGCGACGGCGTTGTTGATTTTGCGGATTTAGCGCTGTCTTTGCCGCGTGTTCCGGAAATCACCTTTGGTGCTGGGATGATCCATGAAATGACTTTGGGTGACCTGGGCGACTTGACGACCCGCGTTGATTTCCAACGCCGCGACGAATTTGCTTACACGGATAACAATTTCGGATTTGTCCAAGCCGCGGATATTCTCGATGCTAACCTGTCATGGCAAACGCCGATGGATGGAGTGACGCTGTCGTTCTATGGTCGCAACCTGTTGGATGAAGTCCAAGTTGGTGGCGACACGCAAATCCCATTTGGCGGGGCCGTCGCTCCCGCGGTTCCGGGCGCGACGAACCTATCGAATGGTGTGGATCGCCCGTTTGATAATAACCCAGCCGCGGGCACATTTAGTCCTCTGAAAAAAGGCCGTGTGATTGGGCTGGAATTGACTATACGCGGTTAATGCGGCGCGATCTGCTTTCAAGCCTGAATTTGACCCCGCTTCTGCGGGGTCTTTTTTTTGCAAGACGCGCCTATCTGACAGAAACTTTATCTGACGCATTGAACAATTTACGGCATGAAACGTATGTAAATTAGAGATAGACCCATCTCACTGACTTTCAGGAGTTTTCATGATCCGCGCTCTTCGTTTTGCCGCCTGCACCACCGTTTGTGCCTTGTTACCGGCCACCGTATTGGCCCAGACCTCTGTCACAGGCACAGCTGGAACCACAATGACCATGCAAGAACTCGCAACCTTTGACGGGGCGTGGGCAATGACGTTTTTGCCGGATGGGCGCGCGCTCGTGAATGAGCAAGGCGGGACGATGTGGTTGCTGAGTTCAAGCGGCGCCAAAATTGCTCGGATTGGCAATGTCCCGATGGTTAAAGAGCGCGGTCAAGGCGGCCTCGGTGATATTATCGTGGATCCGGATTTCGCGACCAATGGGATCGTCTATCTGTCCTATGTCGAACGCGACGCAGAGGATGAAAAGCGCTCTGGCGCCGTGGTCGAGCGCGCCAAGCTAAGCCTGACGTCAAATGGCGGCGACTTGTCAGAACGTGACGTAATTTGGCAGCAATATCCGAAAGTTACGGGCAATGGCCATTATGGTCATCGTCTTGCGATCTCACCCGAGGGTCACCTCTTTATCACCTCAGGCGATCGGCAAAAATTCACGCCGTCACAAAACATGGACATGAATTTGGGTAAAGTCCTCCGGATCAATACGGACGGCTCTGTTCCCGAAGACAATCCGTTTTACGCTCAAGGCGGTGTTACGAAAGAGATTTGGTCACTCGGCCACCGCAATCCGCTCGGCATTGATTTTGACGCGGATGGCGGGCTTTGGGTGCATGAAATGGGTCCCAAGCATGGTGACGAGCTGAATCGTATTATCCGCTCTGAAAATTACGGCTATCCCGTCGTGTCCAATGGGGACCATTATTCAGGCAAAGAAATCCCGGATCATGCGTCAAACCCCGTCTTCGAAGACCCGGCCACCTACTGGGTGCCCGCGATCAGCCCCGCGGGATTTGTGATCTATGATGGCGACCTCATAGCCGACTTCAAAGGCGACGGTTTTATTGGTGGCTTGTCGAGCCAAGCGCTGGTTCGGGTCGTTTTTAGTGAAGATAAGATCGACGCTGTCAGCGACTCGCCGTCTAAAACTGATATGCGTCGTACCATCGCGACGGAAGCCGAACGGTTTGAGTGGGGCAAGCGCATCCGCGAGGTTGAGCAAGGCCCGGACGGCGCGCTTTATGTGCTGGAAGATAATGAAGGCCGCTTGTTGAAACTCACGCCGGGCTAAAGAGATCACCCGATCAGCGGGTAAGTCGCTTCTAACTCATAGCGGTTTGGCCCACGGGTCTGCCGCCAGCTCGAATAAAGCCCAAATTGATCGACCAGAAACGGTCCGATGTCTGTGCGGGCGTGCCGCTGCTCATATTTTGCGAGTTTTTCCAGATCCGGAAATGGCTTGAGATAGGCGAGGGTGAGGTGTGGAACGAAACCGCGCGCTTCCATCGGGATTTTCAAATCCCGCGCGACGCGGCGGCAATGGGTGTGCAGCGTCGTTAAACCGGGGTTATTGTCCAGTCTGAGATGGATTTGATGCGGCTCCGCCCGACCAAAATGGCCCATGCCCCGCAGATGGAGCTCCAAGGACGGTAGCGGACGCCGTGCCAATTCTTCGTCTAATTCCTCGGCGAGCGCATCATGCACCTCGCCGAAATAGCCGACCGTAATATGCAGCTTTTCAGGCTTGCTCCACCGCGCCCCGGGAACCCCTTTTTGCAGTCGCGTGACGGCTTTGATGACGCCTGAAGGCGGACGGATGGCAGCAAATAAGATCATAGAGTTGAGGCGGCGGATGATGATCCGCTTTAACGTCCTAAAGGACAGCGATAGGTTTCGTGTAAGCGTGCGGCTTCCTGTTCCATTTCGTCCGTCCAATCAACATTATGGGCATCAATATTTTCGCGCAACTGCGCCATGGACGTCGCGCCAATTATGTTTGCCGTTACGAATTCCCGGCTTTCGACAAATTTTAGGGCGAACTGTGTTGGCGTAAGACCAAGCTCCCGCGCAGTTTTATTGGCGTCCATCCAGCTATCGCTCGACTTTTTGTAATTTTCCATGAACCCGGTGAAAAGCGCCCCGCGAGAGCCTTCTGGGACGTCGCCGTCATCATATTTTCCGGTCAGCACCCCCATTCCGAGCGGGCTATAGGCGAGAAGCCCCACTTTTTCCCGCATCGCAATTTCCGACCGATCATAATCAAAGCGTCGCGCGATCAGAGAGTAAACGCATTGGTTGGATTGCATACGCGGTAGCCCATTGGCTTCCGCGACGTGCAGGAATTTCATCGTCCCCCACGCGCTTTCGTTGGATAGGCCGATGTGGCGGATATTCCCTTTTTCGACATGGCGCTGGAGCGACTGCAAAATATCGAGCAGCGGCACCATCTCGTCTGCGTCATAGTCTTCATAGGAATGAAACCCAAAACCGGGGATATCGCGGTCAGGCCAGTGCAGCTGATAGAGATCAATGTAATCAGTCTGTAGCCGCTTGAGGGAATTCTCGACCGCCATGTCGATTTGCTCGGCCGTGTGGCGCGTCTGGTCGACTTTATCATCCCGTGTCCAGACCATGCCCGACCGACCCGCGACTTTGGTCGCAACAATAAGGTCATCACGCTTGCCGCGCGCCTTTAGCCACGAACCGATATAGCTTTCTGTGCGACCTTGCGTCTCGCGTTTGGTCGGTACCGGATACATTTCCGCGGTATCAATGAAATTTATCCCGCGCTCATCAATGGCGTAGGAGAGCTGCTCATGCGCTTGCTCTTCCGTGTTCTGCTGTCCCCATGTCATTGTGCCGAGGCAGACCGAAGTCACATCAATATCCGTCGTGCCGAGTTTACGCATGTCCATGAGGCGAAGTCCTGTAAGGAAGAGAGGGGAAATCAAGCGTGTAATAACGCGCCGTTACGAGACTGCCTAGCGCCCAAGCGAACAAAATCAACGTCGGGTAACCGTAGCTCCACTGTCAATGGCGGCAAGACCGTAAGGCGACTATGTTATGGGGAACGCGGCATGCTGCAGGTTCAGGGGGTATAGGAAAATTCTCATACGCTAACTCGCTTGTCATTAGCAATTTGTGTCATTTATGCCTATATTGGTTGCAAATGCTTCCTTCGCGTGTGCGATGTCGAAGCCGCTACATAACGGAGTTCATAATGAACGATTACAATAATGGCGTCATCGGCGGCAATGCCGACACCGACGTTGGTCTAAAAACATTTATGCTTGGCACTTACCGATGGATGGCGTTGGCCATGCTCGTGACGGCGGGTGTTGCCTTCATGGTCGGCCAAGCAATTCTGGCTAATCCCGCCTTGCTGGGTCTGGTCTATAACCCTGTGACCATGATCGCGTCCTTCCTCATCATCGTGTTCGGATTTGGCGCGGTTGGTAAAAAGCTTCCCTCCATGTCGATGGGGGGCGTGCTGACCTTCTTGTTCAGCTTTGCCGCCTTTATGGGTGTGCTGATGTCCGCTTATGCATCGATGTATGATCCAATGATCGTTGCGCGTATCTTCTTCATGACCGTCGCAATGTTCGCGGGTTTGAGCTTGTTTGGGTATACAACCGGTTTTAATCTAAATTCGGTCATCAAATATGCGGCCGCCGCTTTCTTCGCTTATATCGCGATTGGTTTTGTCGGCATGTTTGTTCCCGCGCTCAGCGTTTTCGGTGGCGGAACATTCGGTATGATCATCAACTTCGTGGCTTTGGCTGCGATTGCCGTGATCACCGCATGGGAAACACAAACGCTCAAGCGGATCTATTACTCCATCGGCAATGATCAGGCGATGCTGGCAAAATACAGCGCCTTTGGTGCTGCGTCGCTCCTCCTCGCGTTCATCAATATGTTCACGATCCTGATGAACCTGTTTGGCCGCGACTAAGCGTTTCAAGGGCTTTGCCCTCGAAATATTCGATTGATAATAGAATATAGCGTGTCGCCGCGAGTTCAAACGTGCGGGACTCGATCTAGACTAGATACTGAAAAGCCCCGCCAAGAGCGGGGCTTTTTTATTTGGCGTGCGTAAAGGGGAGTGTTTAGCCCCGCATCCCTCGCAGCCTTTGATCAATGATCGCTTCGGCGTCGCCCATGATTTGATCAATCAGCTCGGCCACGCTTGGAATATCGTTAATCAGACCCTGCACCTGTCCCGCGGACCAGATGCCGCCGTCGGTATCGCCGTCGCGCATTGCGGCCAAGCCGCGCTTGCCAGAGACGAGATGCTGCACGTCTTCGAATTTGGCGCCGCCTTCCTTCTCAATCGCAACAACTTCTTGGGACACAGCATTGCGCATGACGCGGGCCGTATTGTGCAGGGTACGGAAGATGAGATCGGTTTGACGTTCGTCATTCGCGACCATTTGTTGCTTAAAGCTTTCCGGGATCGGCGCTTCCTTCGTGACGCAAAAGCGTGTGCCCATATTAATGCCGTCCGCGCCGAGCGCGAGCGCCGCGACAAGACCGCGCCCGTCGGCGATGCCGCCAGAGGCGAGCATTGGAATTTTGACTTTATTCGCCGCGGCCGGGATCAGGATCATGCCGGGAATATCGTCTTCACCCGGATGGCCCGCACATTCAAACCCATCGATAGAAATCGCGTCAACGCCCATGCGTTCGGCTGACAGCGCGTGTCGCACGGCGGTGCATTTATGGATCACTTTGATCCCGTGTTCTTTGAAATGATCGACATGTTCTTGCGGTTTATAACCGGCCGTCTCAACGATCTTAATGCCCCCTTCGATGATCGCTTGGCGATATTCCGCATAGGGCGGCGGGGTGATGGTCGGCAGGATAGTGATGTTCACGCCAAACGGTTTGTCGGTCATTTCGCGTGTGCGAGCAATTTCCTTAGCAAGCGCTTCTGGCGTCGGTTGGGTGAGCGCGGTGAGAAAACCAAGACAGCCGGCTTCGGCCACGGGCGCGACCATTTCGGCATAACCGACCCATTGCATCCCCCCTTGAACGATAGGTTTTTCGATCCCGAATTCTTCGGTGAACCGTGTTTTAATGGCCATTGTGTGTCTTCCTCAACTGCTAACAAGCGTCATTGTGAGATCGAAACCCTATCCGTCAACGTCCATTCATGCGTATCAAGGCGATGATGAGCGTTTATCTCCATGGGCTATCAACTTGCGTGCCGCCCCACGCCCTGCCCCAAGATGAGGTTCGCGATCGCGCCCATGAAATTTTGGGCCCACGGTTCAAGGGTTTCGATCGGTTAGCGCCCGTGTTTGACACGTCTGGCGTGCGGATGCGTTATTCCGTGGCTCCGTTTGATTGGTTTGAAAACGCGGGCGGTTGGACGGATCGCAATGGCCGTTACATGGCGGGCGCAACGGACCTCTATATCGAAGCAGCCAAAAAAGCGCTGACAGAAGCCGGATGGGACGCGAGCGATGTTGATATCCTTGTTACCGTATCATCGACAGGAGTCGCCACACCGACCCTCGAAGCGCAAGCCAAAGGTCGGATGGGCTTTCGCGATGATTGCCTGCGTGTGCCGCTCTTCGGTCTCGGTTGCGCGGGCGGTGTGTCTGGACTGAATGTGTCGCGGGAACTCGCCGCTGCTAATCCTAACGCCAAAGTCCTGCTCGTCGTGGTTGAGACGTGCACATTATCGTTCCGTAAAGCACGCCCCAAAAAAGCTGACATTATCGCGACGATCTTGTTTGGCGATGGGGCGGCAGCGGTCGCCTTGTCGGGCGAAACCAGCGCTATTCGGATTGGCCGCGGCGCGTCCAAGACCTGGGATGGCACACTCCCCATTATGGGCTGGGAGGTCGATGAAGACGGGCTCGCCGTTGTCTTTGACCGCTCGATCCCAGATTTCGTGACGTCAGAGATGCGCGCCGCGACCGATATAGCGCTAGAGGCCATGGGCCTGACACGCGAGTGCATAGGTCGGCTCGTCAGCCATCCGGGCGGGGCCAAGGTTGTCGAGGCGTTGGAAGCCTCATTAGAGCTCGGTGAGGGAACGCTGGACGTGGAACGGGATATTTTGCGTGACTTTGGCAATATGAGCGCGCCAACGGTCCTGTTCGTGCTCAAAAGAATTCTGGATCGCGGTGATACGAAAGGCTCCGGACAACCGCTGCTGGCCAGCGCGCTTGGCCCCGGCTTTTCTGCTGCTTTCACCCCAATTTATGTAGACTGACCCATGGATATTTTGCTGTCGATAAATTTCTGGGCATGCCTATTTTTGGCTTATGTCATCATAGAGCGACTGATCGAATTACCGATCGCAACGCGCAATACAAAGCGGCTGAAAGCGCAAGGGGGCGTAGAACATTCCCCCGGCCATTATCCGTTGATCGTGGCCGTTCATACGGGTTGGATCTTAGCGATGGTGTGGTTGGGTCACGATACCTATCCTGTCGTGTTCTGGTTTGGGGTCTATGTGGTCCTGCAAATTCTAAGGGTCTATATTCTCGGCACGCTCGGCAAACGTTGGACCACGCGGATCATCGTGTTGCCGGGTGAGACGAAAGTGACCAAAGGCCCGTTTTCCGTCGTGCCCCATCCCAACTATCTGCTCGTGATCGCTGAAATTATGGTCGCGCCGCTGGTTTTGGGCCTGTGGGAAGTCGCGGCTATTTTCGGTGCGCTTAATGCCGCCGTCCTTGTCATCCGGATCAGTGCCGAAGAGCGGGCGTGGGCAAGTCGGTAAGGGTGACTGAACAAGGCCGACGCTGGACAGGGGGCGCTGATTATGGTTGCGTGAGGCGTTCATCCCCCTTGCGGAGTGCCGATCATGTCAGACCTTGGTTTTACAAAGGCGTCCTTCGATTTTCTCGCGGATCTTTCGGATAATAATAACAAGGCCTGGTTCGACGAAAACAAGCCGGTCTTTGAAACCTATCTGAAAGCCCCGTTTGTAACTTTGTTAGCGGTCCTCAGCGCTCGACTCTCAGATGCTGACATCCCGATGCAAGGGTCAAAGAAAACCCTCTTTCGCATGCATCGAGACATTCGGTTTTCAAAAGATAAGCGACCTTATAAAACCAACACCGGGGCCCTCATGACCCCAGACGGACGCAAGAATGAAAAGGCGCCGATCCTTTATCTCCATATGGATGCGACGGGCGGGTTTGCGGCCGCGGGTTTTTACAAGTTCAAGGCGTCTGATTTGGAACCGATCCGCCAACGCATGCTCGACAAGGCAGATGAGTTTGATGCCGTTCTGTCGGATTTAGAAAAGGCCGGATTGACCCTGATGCGCCCTGACCCACTCAAAAGCATGCCGCGTGGTTTTAAAGGCGCGGAAGACCACCGTCATGCGGATAAGCTACAGTTGAAATCGCTGATCGTTGAGGTCGACCTGCCAAAAGTCGCTTGGACGTCAGGCGACGTGGTCAACCAAGTTGAAACCTTCGCCCGCGCGGCGATGCCGCTTTTGCGCTTTGGTCAAGCGGCGCTTTAGGTCCGGTCGAGCCGGTCCAAAACAGCCCGTTCAGCCGCGGATAGGTGAGCCGGATTGCCGATCAGCAGGACCCCGCGATCACCATTTTCAGCTTCCAATAAAAACAATGTGGCCTCATCCCCGGGGTCAGTTCCCGCATCCTTTTGCAAGGTTTCGATTAACCTTATCGCGCCTAACGCATGAGCCTGCCCCGTTTCATGGCAAAAGACTTCGTCTTCGCGGGTTTCGAAATTCAGCGTGAAGCCGCGTGCGGCGGCGTCTTCTAAGAGGGCTGGAATATCTTTGGGCATAACGGCCTTTCAACTTTAGTCGCGTAAAAGCTCATTCACGCCAGTCTTGGCCCGGGTCTGCGCATCAACGGTTTTGACAATCACGGCACAGGCAAGACTGTGGCTTGCGTCTTTAGACGGAATCGATCCGGGAACGACCACGGAATAGGCCGGAACTTCACCGTAAGTGATTTCGCCGGACATACGGTTGTAAATCTTGGTTGATTTGGAAATAAATACGCCCATGGCCAACACCGCGCCCGTGCGGACAATGACGCCCTCCACGACTTCGGATCGCGCGCCGATGAAACAGCCATCTTCAATGATGGTTGGATTGGCTTGTAGTGGCTCTAACACGCCGCCAATACCTGCGCCTGCGCTAATGTGGCAATCTTTGCCTACTTGTGCGCAAGAGCCGACAGACGCCCATGTGTCGATCATTGTGCCTTCGCCCACGCGCGCGCCTAGATTGACGTAAGACGGCATCAGGACGGTGCCGGGGGCAATATAAGCCCCGCGACGCACGGCGGCAGGCGGCACGACTCGAATGCCCGCTTTGGCGAAGTCAGCCTCGGTCCAGCCGGAAAACTTGCTGGGCACTTTGTCAAACCATGCCCCGTTCGCGGGGCCGCCAGGCATGACCATGTTGGCTTCGAGCCGGAAACCCAGCAGCACAGCTTTTTTGAGCCATTGATGGACGATCCAGTCGCCACCCTCACCCTCATCGACGGGAGCGGCGACGCGGAACGTTCCATCGTCGAGCCCCATAATGGCGGTTTCGATGGCGTCGCGCCGTTCGCCCTTTGTTTCGGGGGAGAGTGAGGCACGGTCGTCCCACGCGGCTTCGATGGTGGTTTTGAGTTGAGTGGTATCCATGGACGAGCGAATAAGCGCGGAGCGGCTATCGGGTCAACGGATCGTGCCTGTTGGAATAAAAATATTTCGTGATCGATTGAACCTTTTCGTGCTTTGGGCGGACTACCTTATACACACAGCTTAAGGGGATCATGTCCGACCGCATTCGACAGACGCAGCTCAGCGACGCGCTCGACTCTTATCAGGCGGGTCTGGCCGCGGATGGCGATGCGCGCGCTTTTGATCTACTTTACCGTCGTTGGCATCCAAAGCTGTTGCGTCTGGCCCAGCGGTTGACCCGCAATCCGGATGAGGCCCGCGACGTGATGCAGGACGCGGCGCTGACGATGGCGCGCGATATTCGCAAGCTAAAAGACCCGGCGCGGTTCTCGGCGTGGGCCTGCACAATCGTGCGCCGCCGAACGGCTGATCATATCGATAAAGCCGTGCGTCGACGGAGCGGCGAAGCGGATTGGCCCGCTGTCGCTACAGCGTCTGGACCCGACGCCGCACTCTCTTTGAAACAGGCTCTAGCGCGTTTGCCCGAGACGGAGCGCTTAATGCTGAGCCTCGTCTATCTCGACGGGTTTCGCGGGCATGAAATTGCCGCCGCGCTCGGCATTCCGCTGGGCACGGTAAAGTCGCGACTGTTCGCGGCACGGCAATCCCTAAAACAATTTACGAAGGAGACGACCAATGAGTGACTTTGACACAGATCTTAAAGCGTTACTGAGCGAAGAGGACGAAGCCTTCATCGGCGACGCGGTCGATGAAACGGGCTATTATCAATTTGCGTGGAGCAGTTTTCGCGGGCGCGGCGCGGGCATGAGGATTATGGCGTGGGGCGGTATTTTACTGTGGGGCGGACTGACAATCCTGTGTCTCTATCTCATGTTCACAGCGGATACGACGCGCGCGCAAATTAATTACGGTGTGCTGGCGGTCATGCTCAACAGTGCGCAAATCGCGCTCAAGCTCTGGTTTAATATGCAGATCAACCGCATCGCTCTGTCGCGCGAATTACGTCGTCTACAAGTGGTCGTGGCGAGCCGCGCATAGGCTATTTTGCTTCGCGCTTCATTTGCTCGACGATCAAATGCAGCGCTTCCAAATAGCGAGAGCGGTCGCGTGGTGAAAAGGGCGGCGGGCCGCCAACATTAGATTGGTCCGCACCTTTGTTCGCCACCGTGTCGCGCAGGTCTGTCATGATGGCGCGCACGGCGAGCTGAGATCCGATGGTGTCATTGTCCATTTCTTTGCCGTTTGATCCCAATACGCGGGCGCCCGCTTTCAAACATCTTTCGGCCAGTAAAATATCCGACGTAATGACGATCGCATTTGCATTGGCGCGTTCTGCTATCCAATCATCGGCGGCGTCAAAACTGTCGGTGACCATTTGAAACTCAATGCTGGGCTCTCGCGGGGTTCGGATATAGCTATTCGCGACAACGGTAACGGGCACATTATGGCGGCGTCCGATTTTATAGGTTTCGTCCCGCACCGGGCAGGCGTCAGCGTCGATATAGATGTGCAAACTCATAGGACCGCCCTAATCTCTGCGCCAACAGGCTACAATCCTTTCATACATGAATGACTTGACCGTTTTTCATGCGTGTTTATAGTGTTTCCTATGAACACGAATTGGTCCGATTACCCTGTTTTCTTGGCTGTGGCGGAAGCCGGGTCGCTCACGGCGGCGGGTAAAAAGCTCGGTATGAGCCAACCCACGGTGGGTCGCCGCATCCGGGCGCTGGAAGATCATTTCAACACAAACTTGCTCAAACGCCAAGATGGGCAATTGATCCCGACCACGTTTGGGCAAAGCATGCTCGACCATATTAGCCGGATGCAGGACGAAGCGGCCGCGATTGACCGGTCTTCCGCAACGTTAGAAGACTCGCTGTCGGGCGTCGTGCGCCTGTCGGCAACGGAAGGGATTGGGACGGCGTGGTTGCCCGGTGTGATGCAACGGTTCCGCTCTGAACATCCGGATGTCCTAGTTGATATTGGGATTTCGTTTGAAAGCCATAACCTCGCCCAGCGTGAAGCTGATATTGCGCTGCGTTGGAAGAACCCAGGTGAACAAAATTCACTGATTGGTCGTAAGGTCGCGAATGTCGGTTTCGGTATGTTCGCCAGTCCAGAGTATCTGGCGCTGGCAGGGGCGCCAAATACATTGGATGATTTATCAAACCATGACGGGGTTGTTGCGACGATCATGGACGGCAAAATTCTTTGGATCAATGACCCAGACACGGATGAGCCGATCCATTTGCCGGGTCGCATCACGTTTAAATCGAATTCGATCTGGGCGTTTTATGAGGGTCTGGAACAGGGGTATGGAATTGGCATGTTGCCGCTCTGTGGGGCGGATAGTCGGGGCTGTCATCTAAGCCGGATCATGACGGAGATGGAGTATAAAGAAGACCTCTATCTTGTCGCGCACCAAGATTTGAAACGCTCAGCGCGTATTCGGGCCGTGTTTGATTATCTGGTCGAAGCCTTTCGTCAGGACAGTGCGTTTTTCGAGGGAGGTGGAGAAAGCGTCTTTTCCCCGGGTCGTTTCGATATTGCGCCGCCCTCAGCCTGTCGTGAAGAGCGGCCGCATAACCATCTGACTGTGGCGGCTGAGTAGTGGGCCGGATTAAAGGTCGACGTGCGCGATTCGGACGCTAAATCCCGCGCATGACTGGATTTTCCTGCCCGCTTTGTGAAGCAACAGATTTTAGCGTTTTAGAGAGCCAAGCGGATTGGCTGCGTAGGGCAGAAACATCTGACGACGAACGTAAATTGATTGGCGCCATCGTTGCGCGCGACCCCTCGCTCGCTTTTGACGCCATTGTTCGCTGCGCGGGCTGTGGGCTTGCCACGGTGCAGCGCCCGCCAACACCAGACGCGTTGAATGGGTTTTATTCGGCCTATTATGCGTCGGCCAGCTACGGCACGAAGCGCGATAAGAAGATTAAACGTGCTGCCAAACGCGTGCGACGTCTGTCACGCGATATTAAAAGCCCGTCTGGCCAAAGACGCTTCCTCGATGTTGGTTCTAATCTCGGCTACGCGGTCGAAGGCGCGCGGCTGCAAGGCTTTGACGCAACAGGGATCGAAATTGACGGGTCTGCCGTGGCGCAGGCCCAAGCAGATTTTCCCAAGAACACATATATTGAGACGACGGTTGAGGCCTTTGCCGCGCAAGGAGCGCAATTTGACTTGGTCTATTGTTCGGAAGTGATTGAACATGCGATTGACATTCGAGGCTTTGCGCGGGCCCTCATGGATTTGGTTGCGCCGGGGGGGGTGTTGTTTGTGACGACGCCCGCTGACCGTCACCGCACGACACCAAAACCGCTGGTAAGTTGGGTGCAGGTTAAACCGCCGGAGCATTTGCACTGGTTTGCAAAAGACCATTTGCTGACCCTCTTTGATCGCCCAGAGTTTACGCCGCGCTTTCAGTTTAATCCCAAGCCGGGGCATAAAATGCGGCTGATCCGCGCTCTTTGATCGCGCGTGTCTTGTTCGCCGTAATGCCGCCTTGGCTTGCTTGCGCGCGGCGCTTATAGCCGCTGCGATATGAGCGCCTCATCCAAGATACAAAAAAACACGATCGATTTCGGGTTCGAAACGGTTCGGACCGAGGAGAAACAAGGTCGCGTTAAGCAGGTGTTTGACTCCGTCGCGCGCGATTACGACCGTATGAACGACGCGATGAGTGTCGGTCTGCACCGTGTCTGGAAAGATATGGCGATCACCACCCTTAACCCACAGCCGGGCGAACGTTTACTCGACGTCGCGGGGGGTACGGGTGATATTGCGCGGTGCTTTATTAAGGCGGCTGAGGTGGTTCGCGACCGTCGGGGCGGTGACAGTTCTAGCGCGGTCATTCTTGATATTAATGACGAAATGCTATTGGCTGGGATTGATCCGAAAAAAGATGCCGGGATGGACCTCACGCGCGTCTGCGCCAATGCACAAGTGCTGCCGTTTGATGATGCGCAATTCGATGCGGTCACAATCGCCTACGGCATTCGCAATGTCACGGACCGCCTTGTGGCCATGCAGGAATTTCACCGCGTGCTGAAGCCCGGCGGACGGTTGGGGGTTTTGGAGTTTTCGACCCCGCCAGAGCCGATGATCCGGAAATTCTACGATGCTTATTCTTTCGCCGTGATCCCGCGTCTAGGCCAAGCGATTGCGGGCGACCGAGATAGCTATCAATATCTTGTCGAAAGCATTCGCAAATTCCCGAAACAAGCCCAATTTGCGGCCCTGATCGAACAGGCAGGCTTCGCCAAGGTCGGCTGGACGGATTACAGCGCTGGCGTCACCGCCTTTCATACAGGATGGAAAATAACGTGAGCCCAAAGCTGGAAAAAGAAGAGCTGGAAAAGACCGTCGATCTCGTCGAAGCGGCGAGCCCTGCGGCGCCGAAGCCGAATAGCTTTTGGCTCGACTTCGGGCCTCTTTTGGTGTTCTTCATTAGCTTTCACTGGATTAAACGCTCTAATCCCGACGATGCAATGTTAATCGCGGCAGGAATTTTTGCTGTGGCAGCCGTGATTGCTCTCGCGATTGGTTGGATCAAACATCGAAAACTATCGGGCATGTTGATGCTTTCAACGGCTATCATTGTTGTCACGGCGGGTTTGGCTCTCGCCTCTGACAATAAGATTATCTTCTATATGAAGCCGACCATCGTGAATGCCCTCTTCGGGATTGCAGCGATTGGGGGTGTCGTTTTGAACCGGAATATTATCCGGTTGATGATTGGTGATGCATTTAAACTACCGGACCCCGTGTGGAATACGCTCGCGATCCGGTGGGGCCTGTTCTTTTTTGCCATGGCGGCGTTAAATGAAGTGATCTGGCGCACCCAGTCTGAGGGTTTTTGGGTCAATTTTAAGGTCTTTGGCTTTATGCCCATCACGATCCTTTTCACCTTAACGCAAATCCCGCTGATCAATCGTCACGGCGGTTTGGCGGGGCTGGATAAATCGTCTGACAGTTAAGACTAATCGCCTGTTAACCCTAATAAGGGGCGAGGCTGGACCGGGGACTCTGGATTGTTACCAACCGCGTGATCGGTTGCGTTGATCGAATCACCTCGGGTG
The DNA here is from genome assembly GCA_051251645.1 of Litorimonas sp. GTDB lineage: Bacteria > Pseudomonadota > Alphaproteobacteria > Caulobacterales > Maricaulaceae > Litorimonas. Next base: position 623,217 of record JBPOEY010000002.1, read on the forward strand.
GCCTCCATGAATAAGGGCGGGCAGAAAGTCTATTGTCATGCAGATCAGGTTTCTGCGCGTTGCGCGGGCAATTGCGCGCCTTGACCCGGATAAAGATTATCCGCGCGCGAGTTCTGTGGACGCAACATATTTGCATCAATTGGGCGCGGCACAGCAACATGGGATGTTTGAGCCCTTTAGCGATGAGGCGCGTGAGTTGAATGACTGGCTGATGTCAGTCCGGGCGGGGCGTGCGCTCTGTCGCGAAGTCTGGGGCGCCTTCATGTTAAGCGACCCTAAGCATGAACCTCTCAGCCCTCCGGCAAAAGGCACTGGCACGCAAAACGTCGCTAAGCCGTAGAAAACCACGCCTAAATCCCGGGTTAATCCATTGAAAATGTGCGCGTGCTTGCTATAAGCTTGCGCAACACTTCTAATATTTTATTTCGAGGATTTTACATGGCGTCTTTGGACAGTTTTAGCTGTGAGCGTGAGCTCACCGTCGGCTCAAAAACATATACATATTTCGATTTGACCGTCGCGGAAGCGAACGGCTTGACCGGGATCTCGAAATTACCGCGCTCACTTAAGGTGCTGTTGGAAAACCTGCTGCGTCACGAAGATGGAAAAACGGTCAAAAAGGCCGATATTCAAGCGATGGCGGGTTGGCTCGCTGAGCGTCGCTCCTCCCATGAAATTGCCTACCGCCCGGCCCGCGTGTTGATGCAGGATTTCACCGGTGTTCCCGCCGTGGTCGATCTGGCCGCGATGCGCGATGCGATGCAAGCTTTTGGGGCCAACCCGGAAAAAATTAACCCGCTCGTCCCGGTTGATCTTGTCATCGATCACTCCGTTATGGTCGATTATTTCGGCACAGAAGATAGCTACGAAAAAAACGTCGCGCGCGAATATGAACGCAATGGCGAACGGTATGACTTCCTAAAATGGGGCCAGACGGCGTTTGATAATTTTGCGGTTGTGCCGCCCGGCACAGGTATTTGTCACCAAGTGAACCTTGAAAACCTCGCCCAGACCGTCTGGACGAAAGAAGAAAACGGCAAAACTTACGCCTATCCAGATACGCTTGTCGGGACAGATTCCCACACGACGATGATCAATGGTCTCGGTGTTCTCGGGTGGGGTGTTGGCGGGATTGAAGCCGAAGCCGCGATGCTCGGACAGCCTGTCTCCATGTTGATCCCTGAAGTTGTTGGCTTTGAGCTAACGGGTAAGCTTCCAGAAGGCGCGACCGCGACAGACTTGGTTCTGCGTGTCGTTGAAATGCTGCGCGAAAAAGGTGTCGTCGGTAAATTTGTCGAGTTTTTCGGTGAGGGCCTCAATAATTTGGCGCTCGAAGATTGTGCGACGCTCGCCAATATGGCGCCGGAATATGGTGCGACGTGTGGGTTCTTCCCTGTCGCCAATGATACGCTGCGTTATCTGACAGCAACAGGCCGCGACGAAGATCGCGTCGCCTTGGTCGAAGCTTACACTAAGGCACAAGGCCTCTTCCTCACAGATGACGTCCCGTCCTTCACAGATTCGATGCATCTGGACATGAAGTCGGTCAACCCGTCTTTGTCCGGACCCAAACGTCCGCAAGATCGGTTTGACCTCAAGGGCTCTGCGAAAACGTTCAAAAAGATCATGACCAAGGATTTCGATAAGGCGGGTGACGCGACGAACCCGACCGCTGTCGAAGGTCACGCTTATACGCTTGATCATGGCCACGTCATGATCGCGGCGATTACCTCTTGCACCAACACGTCCAACCCCTCCGTTATGATGGCGGCGGGTCTTGTGGCAAAGAAGGCCAATGAAGCGGGCCTGATGTCCAAGCCTTGGGTTAAGACCTCAACAGCCCCCGGCTCACAGGTTGTCGGTCAATATCTCGAACGCTCTGGCCTGCAAGATGAGCTCGACAAAATTGGCTTTGACGTCGTCGGCTACGGTTGCACAACGTGCATCGGGAATTCTGGCCCGCTCGCGCCAAGTTTTGTCAAAGCCATCGCAGACGGCGATCTCGTGTCCTGTTCCGTTCTGTCAGGGAACCGCAACTTTGAAGGCCGGATCGGTCCGGACTTGAAAGCTAACTTCCTCGCGTCACCGCCACTGGTCGTCGCTTATGCTCTCGCCGGCACGATGCATCATGATTTTGATAATGATCCGCTGGGCCAAGACAAAAATGGCAAGGATGTTTATCTGCGCGATCTCTGGCCGACCAGTCACGAAATTGCCGAAGCCGTCCGCGGTTCCGTCACGCGAGATCTGTTCGTGTCTGAATATGCCAATGTCTTTGAAGGCGATGCGCGTTGGGCCGATATTAAAGTCGAAGGCGGCCAAGTTTATAATTGGAATCCGGCCTCGACCTATGTGCGCAACCCGCCTTATTTCGAAGGGATGGGCATCGACCCTGATCCGATTCGCGATGTGAAAGACGCCAACATCTTGGCTTTGCTCGGTGATTCGATCACGACGGATCACATTAGCCCGGCGGGCTCCATTGCGTATGAAGGCCCTGCGGGTCGTTATCTGCAGGACCGCCAAGTGCCTCGCAATGAGTTTAACAGCTATGGCTCGCGCCGCGGTAATCACGAAGTCATGATGCGCGGCACATTTGCCAACATCCGGATTAAAAACCTGATGGCCCCCGGCACAATGGGCGGCGTGACCAAATATATCCCAACAGGCGAAGTGATGAGCATATTTGATGCGGCGCAGCACTATAAAGCTGAAGGGCGCGACCTCGTGGTCTTCGCCGGCTCGCTTTACGGCAATGGCTCATCACGGGATTGGGCGGCCAAAGGCACAATCCTGCTCGGTGTGCGTGCTGTAATCGCGGAATCGTTTGAACGGATTCACCGCTCCAACCTGATTGGGATGGGTGTGTTGCCGCTGGAATTCCAAGACGGCAATAGCTGGGGCGCGCTTGGCTTGACGGGCGACGAGAGGGTCTCGATTGGGGATATCGATAATATTCGTCCGCTCGACGATATCGACGTTCACGTGACAATGGGTGATGGCACGAAGAAGACATTCAAAGCCAAGATCCGGATTGATACGGAAAATGAGCTAGAATATTACAATAATGGCGGTATCCTGCACTATGTGCTGCGTAATCTCGCCAAAGAGGATCGCGCCGCGGCGTAATCTCAAAGCTTTATCCAGTTCAAAAACCCCGTTTTGGCGGGGTTTTTTTTATGGCGATTTAGTCCATTCTAGGGGTTTGGGGCGTCTTCACGAGAGCACTGTATAGTTTTGCATATTATTCGCATTCGCTATTGTTATTGAGAATAGTTCTCATTAAGGCCCGTTTGACTTTCTCAAACTGGACCTTCCGATGCGTAAATCTACTCTCATTCTCACGACAATTTTATCCCCACTCGTCCTGATTGGAACGGCGCAGGGACAAAGCCCGTTTGACGATGAAATCATCGTCACCGGGCAATATCTCTCGATTGATAAGGTCAATGCGGTCAAGACGCCGACCCCGATTATTGACGTGCCGCAATCACTGACCATCATCACGGCGGACGATATTGCTAAGCAATCCTTTCTCAGCTTGGGCGATATTACGCGCTACACACCCGGCGTGAATATCAGCCAGGGCGAAGGTCACCGCGATGCGATCATTATTCGCGGCAATCAGACAACGGCCGATTTCTTCCAAGACGGTTTGCGCGACGATGTGCAATATTTCCGCCCGCTCTATAATCTACAGCAGGTTGAGATCCTACGCGGGGCGAATGCGTTGCTGTTTGGGCGCGGCGGTGTTGGCGGAATTGTTAATCGCGTAACCAAGACGCCAGACGCGGCGGGCCATTTTACGGATTTGACGGCCAGTCTCGATAGTTTTGGCGCCTATTACGGGGCGGTTGATCTCAACCAACCCATTAGCGACAGCGTCGGTCTGCGCGTCAATGGCTTCTATGAAGGCTTGAATAATCATCGTGATTTTGTCGATGGCGAGCGTTTCGGGATCAATCCAACCCTCTCATTTGCGATCACGCCGCAAACGTCCGTCGATCTGTCCTATGAGTATTTGGATGATGATCGCGTCGTCGATCGTGGTGTGCCGTCGGTGGCCGTTGCGAACGGCCCCGATGTGCCGCTGGAAGGCTTTGATACGACGTTCTTTGGGTCACCGGATCAGAACAATACGACATTGCAAGCGCATATTCTGCGGGCCCATGTAGATCACCGTTTTAACGAAACACTCCGGGGGAATGCGTCGGTTCAATATGCTGACTATGATAAAGCCTATCAGAACCTCTATGCGAGCGAGAGCGTAACCCTCACGAACGGCACCTTCACGCAGGTCGAATTGGACGGGTATAGCGACACCACGCAACGGGATAATTTCATCGCCCAAGCCAATCTGGTGGGTGAATTTGAAACGGGGTCAATCGGTCATACGGTTTTAGTCGGCGCGGAATATGCTTCGCAACATTCCGACAATGCGCGGTTTGATAATGTATTTGCGCAAAATAATGATGATCAGTTGTTCATCCCTTTTACAGATGCGCTCAACATCCCAACCTTTGGTTTCACCTCGCCCGCCCGTGATCGGAAATCCAATGTCTATGTCTTCTCAGCCTATGCGCAAAACCAAATTGCTTTGACGGAACAATTTAAGCTGGTTCTGGGCGGACGTTTTGATAGTTTTGATATCGACGTCACCGATATTGCTGGCAATGCGCAATTCACACGCACAGACGAAGAGATTACGCCGCGTCTGGGCGCGATCTACAAACCCGTGGAGAATATCTCGATCTACACAAGCTATAGCGAGACTTTCACCCCGCGTTCTGGCGATCAGTTTCTAACACTCGACCTCAATACATCCTCGACACGGCCACAATTTACGGAAAACCTCGAAGGCGGTGTGAAGTGGGACGTGCGCCCTGATCTGAGCCTGACGGCCGCGGTCTTCTCGCTCAACCGGGAAGGATTCACCTCGATCAATCCGAACGACCAGCAAGAATTGATTACGATTGATGGGTCTAAGGTACAGGGTATTGAGTTACAGATGATCGGTAATTTGACTGACCGTTGGTCGATCAATGCGGGCTATTCCTATATGGACGGCGAAGTTGAAGATCTGAGCGCGACAGGCACTGTAATTGGCACCGGGGGCTTGAACGGCAATGACCCGCGTCAAACGCCAGAGCATACACTGTCAGTTTGGAATAATTATCAACTCAGCGACGCCTTCGGCCTTGGTCTTGGAGCGACCTATCAAGACAGCTATTTTGTACGCGAAGATAATAGCGTCGAAGTCCCGGATTATGTCAGGTTTGACGCCGCTGCCTTCTACGATGTGTCCGATACGCTTCGCCTTCAGTTTAATGTCGAAAACCTATTCGATGCCAATTATTTCCCTGACGCGCATAGCAATGACAATATCTCTGTGGGTGAGCCGCTTAATGTACGGGTCACGGTGCAGACGCGCTTTTAGCCCCATAGAAAACGAAAAAGCCCGCTATTTAGCGGGCTTTTTTTGAGCTCTGAGAAAATTAAGCGTCGGCGGGTTCTCTCGTCTCAGGCTCTTGCTTGTAGAGGTCATCCATAAACAGGGTGAAGATGCGGCGGCCTGCGCTCATATCGTCGTCAAGTTCAGTTCCGAGTGAGCTGCGGTGGATCGCCCGCGTTAAGGTTGGCAAGAGACCTGTCGGAGTCGGCTCATAGGCCATTTTCCAGTCATCAAAGGCGCGTGCCGTAATGTCACCTTCATGGAGAATACGGACATTGGTGTGGCGCGGATCGTTTTGAATGGCGAAAAACAAATCCATAATGACGTCAGTCTCGCCTTCAATGATTTGGAGAAATTGTTTGTGATCATAGCAAAGGAGGCCGGTGACATTCCATTCGGCATTCTTTTTTCTCGCGTGCTCAAGAAGAGACCGGACCTCTTCCGCAGACAAAGGGACTGGCGTTTCACTGCTATAGACAATCTCAAGCAACATAGGTTTAGGGTCAGAGGTCAAAATTTAGATCCAGAATAAAGCCACGAAGGTCAGCACCGTCATATGACTCATACGCAACAACGGCCAAACGGGTTTTGATTTCGGTCAAATTGCCGCGCGGCTCAACCAAGGTGACGCCCCAGATCAAAGGGTCCTAATTGTGAGGACCGCGCTTCTCCCGATACACACCAGCTGACGAAATGTTCGCAATTTCGGACCAATGGATTGTAACGCTGCCCCATGCGTCCGCGGGCGCGAACGACAACTTCCGATCCGGAAAGGGATGATCCATAGGCCACAGCACGCGCAGGGCGCCCCCCCGTGAAATCGGCCAGATCAGTTTCCATAACCCGCCCATATCGTGCGGAACTATGGATGACGGTGCCGTATCCTGTCGCGATTCCAACGTGATCGAACAAGCCGCGAATGCGAACAGCGAGGAGTGTTCCAGCTGGGTAGAGGCGCGCGGCGCGTTCATAAGGGTATCGGCTCATGGGATGATGATAGCTCCTATAGCCTAAAACGCAAACACCCGGCCTTCGGGGATGAAACGAAGGCCGGGCGCTATGCCTGAAGTCAGGAGTGTCGTCGTTTACGAGCGGCGCTCACCATTCTCATAGAATGTGCGGCTTGTGCCTTTTTCAAAGTAGTAATAGCGCTTTGAATTATCGTCGTAATAACGGGTGGTTTTGTCCAGCATCGGCGCTTGAACAGTGCCGCCAACAACGGCTTTGTCCTTATTATTGCCGCGAATGGCTCCAATAACACCGCCAACGACAGCTCCGGCGGCAGCGCCTTCACCAACTTTAACGTCGCCTGAGACAGCGCCAACGCCCGCGCCAACGGCGGCACCAGCGGCTGCACCACCCAGTGCATTGCGCTCGACATTGCCCGTTGTTGTACAGGCGGCGATTGAGAGAGCGGCGAGAGAAAGAACGCCGGTTTTGATAAGAGTTGTCATAATAATCTCCATAGTCCCATAAGTGGGAAGGCATTAAAGCCCCTTCGACGACAATTACGTCATAATTATGGATTGGTTCCTGCGCTTTTATATATGACAGCAAGATGAGCCGATCCTAAATTTTGTTTCATATACAGAAAGGACGATCATGACCGTGGATCCAATCCACCAAACCCTCCTTAATCTGATCCATCTTGCGATTATTCCCGCGTGGGCACTGCTCATCTTTGCGCCGCGATGGCGCTGGACGGACCGCCTGATCCATAGCGGGCTCTATCCGGTGGTATTGGGGCTGGCCTATGTCGGCTTTATGATCTGTGCGCTGGTGTTTGGCACGAATAGTGACCCGGTCAGCTTCACCACGATTGAGGGGATTGCTGCGATCTTCACTCATCCCTTTGGCGTGTTAACCGCGTGGGTGCATTATCTGGTGTTCGATTTGTTCGTTGGCATGTGGGAAGCGCGTGATGCACGGCGACGGGGCATGAACCATTTTGCGCTGATCCCTTGCCTGCTGTTGACCTTTATGGCCGGTCCGGCGGGTTTGCTGCTTTATTTTGTTCTGCGCCGTAAATGGGCGATTGAGACGGACTAGGGTTTTAGCCGCCCCCAGCTTAGCCGCCCCCAACTTATCCGCAAAGAGATTTGGATTGGCGTAAGGCTGCGGTCACGCCTTTAAGGCTGAAATTATAAGACACTTCTGTTCCGCGTGCAGACACGGCTTCAACGGTCATGTTCGCGCCAGAGCGCATTTGTTTGACCAAGCGGCGTTCATCTGATGTTTCGGAAATAAAGGCTTCATTCGCGGCACCATACATGGTGACAGCGGTCGACCCAACGCGGGCCTTAGGGGAGCGAGCGGGTTTCAGCTCAAATCCGGTCATCAAGGACGGTTGTTCCGTCGCTTCGCCGTTCGCCCAATTGGACACAAGGAAAAAAATATCGCCGTGATTAACACTGGTCGGAGCCAATGTTGTGGCGCGGCTGACAGCATAACAGGTTTTAGCGCGTCCATCCCCGCGTGTGTAAACCGTCCAATCACTATGCTGTCCCGCAAGCTTTGGCGTATTCGCCGTCGCCGATAGCGGGATAAGCGCAGGCGAGAGGCTCGTGGCGATGAGGACGGAGAGAAGAAGGCGTTTCATAGACCTATAAGAGCGCAAACAGGCTTAATTGTCGCTTAACATTCATGTAATTTTAGCAGTGATCCGCAGTGGCCCGCTTATCCATTCTGGCCGATCCCCGTCTTTTTCTTGATCCCGGGTTGGCCGCGGCGCCTTTGCACTAAGGGGCGCGGCGCGTGACCGCCAAACAGAATAGAGCGGTCATAGAGCGTTAGGGCCGCTGCCAAACCCACATTAAGGCAGAACGCCGTCGGGATTTTGACAATATGGGCGCAGGCATCCTGCACAGGTTGCGACAGGGATCCTTTTTCGGGCCCCAAAATATAGGCGGCATTGAGCGGGTGGCGAAAGCTTGGCAGGTCAATGGCGTCATCTGTAAGCTCGACCCCCACTAAAACGCAGTTCTCGGGAAATCGTGTCGCGTCGAAACCGGGCCATTGATAATAGGGTAGATGCGTGGACGACCCGGACGTATCCGTCTGGCGCACGCTTTTATCGTCCAGCTCTGAGCCGATCGTAAACGCAAAGCTCGCCCCAAACGCATGACCCGTGCGTAGAATCACGCCGAGATTATGCGGCTTGCTTAATCCCTCGCTACCAATACCGAAATAACCGCGCATGATCTAGGCCACTCCTGGCTGCTGTCGTTCGACCAGCTTGATCGACCGATAGACGGCGTAAGAGGCGACGCAGAAACTCCCAACGATGATCAACCAGAACGGGACGGTGGGCCCGAGCGCAAGGGCACCCAATCCGATCAAACCAAAGGTGGTAAGGTTGACGAATAGGTTCAGCAACACGGAGCCCGCACTCATCAAGCGTGCGCGGATCGCAGGATTGCTTCGCCGCTGTGCCATGGCTTGCATCGGGACAACGAAAATCCCGTTAGACACGGATGCGCCCACAAGCATCATAATGAACACAGGTGAGTTCGGATCGGCGATAAAATCTCCGACCGGACCAAACTCTGCCTCACCCTGATAGAGTGGCATCGGTACCAGCACGAGCGCGAGCGTGAACAGGGTCACGCCGATGATACCAAAGGCCGACAGGCGCACAGCCTCCGGCCCCCACATTTTCATATTCCCAACCACCAGAACGAAGAGAGACCCGACAAGGATTCCAATCGTGGAGCTCGCCAACAGGATTTGTAGCGCCTGCTCATTATAGCCCATGGTCCCGCCGACCAGATCTGGCAAAGTCGTCACAAACACGGTCGACAAGCCGTAGAACCAAGCCACACCGAGTAGAGGGCGCAGCACATCCGGATGAGAGAAGGCTTTTTTCAGCACGTTGATGGTTGCGGTAATCGGTTCATAATTGATCTTTAGGTCCGGCGTCGGCGGCGGTGCGGCGGGCGTAAACTCAGCAGCAAACCAACCGAAGACGGCGAAAATGACGAGGATCAGGCTTAAGGTCGCGCTGCCCATGGACAGCACAAACAGGCCAACAATGGTTGCCACGAGCAAGGTCGCGAATTGAAAACCGCTCATCAGCGCATTACCGCGGATCAGTTCTTTTTCCGTTAGCCATTGTGGCAGGACGGCGTTCTTGGTCGGTGAGAAGAAGGCGGATTGCGCGCCCATCAACCCTAAGGCCAAGGCGAGAATGTGGATATTCTCAAAGTAAAAGCCGAGGGCGGCGATCAACATAATGACCACTTCGGCCCGTTTGACCCAGCGGAAGATCACGCCGCGGTCGACTTTATCCGCAATCTGTCCGGCTATTGCGCACAGGATTGTGAACGGCCCGGTGAAAATTAAAGCCGCGACGGGCACGCGTACCCCGCTAGGCAAATCAGAGAGAAAAACGACCCCGCCAAAGGTAATCAGCGCAATCAGCGCATTTTTCAACGCATTATCGTTGAACGTGCCCAGTTGAAACAAGGTGAACAGGGGCAGGAAGCGCCGGGAAAACGTTAGCCCGGTCTCTGGATGTCGGCTCATGATGGGCTTTCCGGATTAGGCGGTATAGGCTTGTTTGAGTCTGGCGTGCGGGGCTTTTGACGGTCTGCGCGCGCTTGCGCAACGGGATTTAGTTCCATTTTGCCAATGTCGGCCGGATCAAGCGCGCCGAGGTTGTCCAGATCAAGCAGTTCAATCGACCGGGTTTCGATCCGGTCTTGCAAGAGGGCCATAAATTCGTCTTTGCCGAGGCCGGGCGGGATTGGCTCTAAAAACTCAAGTTTAGCAGGCCCGGGGTGTTTGACCCAATCGGTCATGTTCCACCGTTGGCCGAGATTGGTCGCGACGGGCACGACCGGACAGCCGAAGTCTTCCTGCATATGCCAGACGCCCTTTTTATAGGGGTGGTGCGTGCCGACTTGGCTGAGATGACCTTCTGGATAGATCAGGATGCGTCGCCCCTGTTCGCGTACGGTCTTGCCGACTTCGGCCATGCGGGCACGGGTCGCAGGGCCACCACAACTCTCCACTACAATGGCATTCATTTTCGCCAGAATGACTTTAATCAACCAGAATTTCTCAAGATGGTCGCCTGTAACGAAGGATAGATCGTCAAATTGGTGAAACATGATGAGGCCGTCACCATAAGATTGGTGCTTCGCCGCAATTATGACGGGACCGTCGGTCGGGACGTTTTCGTGCCCTGTGACCTCGACTTTAATCCCAGCAATCACGCGCATCCCCCAACGCATCAGCTTGCTGTAATGCCGCAGACTACTCATCAGTAGCGTGCGTCCGGGGACGAGGCTGAAAATGACGCCGATGACGGCGTAAAGCGCCGTTCCCACGTAAAAGAAAAGATTGAAAAGCGTCGAGCGAAACATAGGGCGGGTTTGGCGGGCGATTTGCGCCTTGTCCAGCATTGCCCCGCGTCTACTTTGCAAAGCCCGTGAACAGCCTCTATGCCTAGCCAAAATATAAGGGGGGACAGGTTATGAAAAAGATTTTTCTGGGCATATTGGGGGTGATCGCGTTGATCGCCGCCTATCTACTCCTTTGGCCTGTTCCGATTGCGCCGGCCGCGTGGGACGCGCCTTATAATCTTGGCTATGTCGGGGCCTATACGCCAAACCAAGACTTGGCGGGTTTGAATGAGATTGATTTAGGCCCGCATCACGGCCCTGAAGACATTGTCGCCCTGCCTGACGGACGGCTGCTGACGGCGACACAAGAAGGTTATATTCTGACGGTGAACCCGGATACGGGCGCGGTTGACGTGCTTGCGGACACGGGCGGGGTGCCCCTCGGTCTGGAAATGGACCCGACAAGTGGTCGCTTGATCGTCGCGGACGCCCATAAAGGCCTTGTTTCTGTCGGGCTGGACGGCTCCATCGAGATTTTGACAGATACGGTCGACGGCACGCCGATCCTTTATGCCGATGATCTCGACATTGCTGATGATGGCGTGATCTATTTCTCCGACGCCTCGACCAAATTCGGGGCGGAAGCTAGCGGGTCGACGATGGCGGGAAGCCTGCTGGAACTGATGGAATCCAAAGGCACAGGACGGCTGCTCGCCTATGATCCGGCAACGAAGGTGACGCGGGTTATCGCGGACGGCTTTGTCTTTTCCAACGGTATCGCGATGGCGCCGGACGGCGATATTCTGATGACCGTCACAGGCCGGTATCAGGTCTTGAAAATCAACCCAGAGACGGGCGCGCAAACCGTCCTGATCGACAACCTCCCGGGGTTTCCTGACAATATAAATCGTGGTCCGGACGGCACATTCTTTGTGGGCATCGTCTCCCCGCGCTCAGATTGGTTGGATGCAAACTCAGGCAATGTGTTGGCGCGTAAGATCGCGATGCGATTACCCGCCGCCATGCGCCCGCAGGCCCAGCCATACGGCTTGATCTTGCAGATCGGCGCGACTGGACAGGTTTTCCGCACGTGGCATGACCCTGAGGGCACTTATTTGACGCCCACAGGCGCCGTCGTCGTTGACGACCGTCTGTATATTACATCCCTGCTATCGCCGACCCTTGGTTACCGCTCTTACCCATAACTTTGGCCCAATAAAATCATCCCAATAAGGAAATTCTATGTCCGAACGCGAATATGAACTGATTGTCTATGGCAGCACCGGCTATACGGGCCGCCTTGTCGCGGAATATCTACACGACGAATATGGCGATGACCTGAACTGGGCGATGGCCGGTCGGTCGATGGATAAGCTGATATCCGTGCGCTCTGAGATGGGTTTGCCGGACAGTGTTGACCTCATCGTCGCTGACTCCTCCGATCCGGACAGCCTCGCGTCGATGTGCGCGCGAACCCAAGCTGTCATCACGACCGTCGGGCCGTACCAGCTTTACGGAGAACCGTTGGTTAAAGCCTGCGTCGAGGCCGGAACGGACTATGTCGATCTGTCGGGCGAGCCCGCGTGGATGGTTGATATGATTGCGCGTTATGATGCGAAGGCCAAAGAGACGGGCGCGCGCATTGTTCATTCTTGCGGCTTTGATTCCATTCCGTTCGATATGGGCGTCTATATGTTGCAGCGCGAAGCCCAAGCCAAGAACGGCAAACCTTTTTCCCGTGTGCGGGGTCGCGTGCGGAAAATGCAAGGCACCTTCTCGGGCGGGACCGCAGCGTCCTTCGGGGAAACGATGAAACGCGCTCAGAAAGAACCGCAAATTCTTGATTGGTTGAAGAATCCATTCTCACTGACAGACGGTTTCAAAGGCCCGAAACAGCCCACGGGTCATAAGCCGATCTTTGACAAAGACTTGAACAGTTGGGCCGCGCCTTTTGTCATGGCCGCGATCAATACGAAGAATGTTCACCGTTCCAATGCGTTGATGAACCATATGTATGGCGAAGATTTCACCTATGATGAGATGGTTATGACGGGTCCAGGTGACAGAGGCGAAGCGGCGGCAAACTATGTCGCCAAGCAGGACACGTTCGGCGAAAATCCCCCGAAACCGGGCGAAGGCCCGACGAAGGAAGAACGCGAAGCGGGCTTCTATGAGGCGGCGTTCTATGGTGGCGACGGTGATGACATGATGGTGTGCGTTGTTACAGGCGACAAGGACCCGGGTTATGGATCCACGTCCAAAATGATCTCAGAAGCCGCGCTTTGCCTAACCCGGGACGTCGGTCGTGAGGTCACGGGTGGGGGTGTATACACCTCGGCGCCTGCAATGGGCAGTGCGCTGATCGAACGGCTCGAAGCCCATGCGGGACTGACGTTTAAGATTGAGGCATAGATCTTAGATTTCTCTGCGCGCCAGCGTGGACCCAATGACGTAAAGAGCCGAGCAGCCCCGCTGTTCGGCTCTTTTTGATTTAATCGCCGCTATTCCGGATAGTGACAGTGTCCGGTAGACCCTCGCGAATAATCTCTGCGACCCGACCTGCGAGCGCGCGCCGGGGGGTGCTGCGCCGGATCGTCAGGGTGATATCGCGCGCTGCGCCCTCATCTTCAAGCGTGCGGTCCTCAAGACCTAAGTCATCGGACAGGCCGGCCATCGCTAAGGACGGGACCAACGTCACCCCTTGTCCTTGCGCGACCAAATTAATCAGCGTCTCAAGGGATGTCGCGCGTAAGGACGGGGTGTTTTTCGTGCCCTTTACTGTTGGCACATCGCAAATGGCGAGCGCTTGATCGCGAAAGCAGTGGCCCTCTGTTAGCAAAAGAACATCATTCCGATCGACGTCAGCCATGCGCAGATGTGCCAAAGACGACAGCTGGTGCCCGTCCGGAAAGACGAGACGGAACGGCTCCGTATAAAGCGGGATCGCTTGCAATATGTCCGTTTCCGGCGGCGTGGCCAAAATCGCGGCGTCAATCTCCCCTGTCTCCAAATCCCGCACTAATCGCTCGGTGATATCTTCGCGGTAAATCATGGACAGGTCGGGCAGGGCGTCGCGCAAGCGAGCCACAAAAAGAGGGATGAGATAAGGCGCGACCGTCGGGATCAGGCCGAGCCGGAATTCGCCTGCATACGGATCCTGTGCAGCCTGAGCGATTTCGCGAATTTCAGCTGAGGCGCGCAAAGCTTTTTGGGCCTGAAGCGCCACAGCTCGGCCTGTATCCGTCGGGCGTGCGCCGCCGCGTCCCCGCTCAAACAAGGTTACACCCAGCTCGTCTTCCAGCTTCTTTATTTGACCTGACAGGGTCGGCTGGGAAACATGGCACGCTAGCGCGGCACGACCGAAATGGCCCGTTTCCATCACCGCCAACACATATTCTAAATCCCGCAAATTCATGGCGTGCCTATCGGACTATGTTCAAGGAAGAGCAAGACAGACGCACTGTTTGCCGTTCTTAAGGGGGAGGATTTTAGACGGGCTCAACGATACGGTCGCTGGTGCAAGACTTGTCGAATAGCCAAAGGTGAAATCCCAGTTGAGTTGGCCATAATTTCGTCCTTTCTTAACCATAAACAGCGAGTGTCTTGTCTAATTTACGGAGCTTTCCGCATGATCTCACTTTCGTCTTTTCGCAATATAGCCTTTGCCTGTTTGGCCGCATCGGTTCTGGGCCTGTCCGCGTGTGCGACCCCTCGCGATAACCCCACAAGCGCGGCATCGGCTGAAAAAGCGCAACAGCAGCAGGAATCGCAGGGCACGACGTATAGTGAAAATGAGCTCGTTTCGGCGATTTCGACGCATTTGGGCGTCACGAGCGAATCGGCGGCCACGACCATCGAAAAACTGTTCAAGGATCGCGGCCAACCCGTCGGTTATATTACCGGCGAAGAAGGGGGCGGTGCGCTGACCATTGGCGCGCGCTTTGGCAAAGGCACGCTGTGGATGAAGAGCGGCGAAAGCGAAAATATTTATTGGCAGGGGCCGACCATCGGATTCGACGTCGGCGCAGAAGCGGGCAAAGTGTTCACCCTTGTCTATGGCTTGCAGAAGATTGACGATATCTATCGTCGTTTCCCCGGTGTCGATGGCTCCGCCTATCTCATTGGCGGTATGGCGGTGAATTATCAGCGCACCAATGGCATTACTCTGGCCCCGGTTCGCACGGGTGTTGGTCTGCGTCTGGGCGCAAATGTTGGCTACACGCGCTATACGCGCAAACGCTCACTGCCATTCTAGCCATGGGCGATGCAAATCCGCCGGCCGGGTTTAAACCTCACGCGCGCCGCTCGCCGTTTACCGATCCGTTTGAGCCGCTATTTGCCCGTATTGATGCGCCGCAGTATAGTCTCGGCACGCGGTTGCGCGCGGTGCATTGTAACTCGCGTGGTCTGGTGCATGGCGGGTTCATCGCGACGCTGGCCGATAATGGGATGGGTCTTTGCTGCGGGCAGGCATTGTCGCAAGCGGGGCGCAAAGTCCTCGGTATGGTGACGGTTAATCTGTCCGTGGATTATGTCGGGCAAGCCCAAGTCGGGGACTGGCTCGAAACGCAGAGCACCGTCATAAAATTAGGCGGCACACTCGCGTTCTTAGAAACCCGCTTAATGAGTAATGACGTCACCGTCGCGCGTGCCAATGCGACTTTTAAAGTCAAAACCGCTTAATCTGTCCCAACAGCTTCGGCGATGGTGGCAAAGCCGTCGGCTTTGAGGCGCGCAGAGAGATCATCACAAATTTCTTCGACTAACTGCGGACCGTTGAACACGAGCGCGCTGTAAAGCTGAACGGCTTTTGCGCCCGCCTTAATCTTTGCATAGGCCTGCGCGCCAGAGCCGACCCCGCCGACACCAATCAGATCAATTTTACCATTGGTAGCATCATAGAATTGGCCGAGCAGACGTGTCGATTTCTCGAACAAGGGCTGCCCAGACAGACCGCCGGCTTCGTCTTTCCACTGCGCCCCAATCGCGGCGGGTCGATCAATCGTCGTGTTGGCGACGATGATGGCGTCCAACGCATACATGCGCACTTGTTCGACCACGCGGGGTATCGCGCTCTCGTCTAAATCGGGCGCGACCTTCAGGAAGACGGGATAGTTCGTTCCGCCCGCCGCCAGTTTGGCGCGGGTCATGGCGATCCGTTCCAACAGCTCGTCCATCTCGTCCGCACCCTGCAATTTTCGCAGGCCGGGCGTATTGGGCGAGCTGATATTGATCGTGAAATAGTCCGATAACCCCCACAGGCGGGTGAGCCCTTCAAGGTAATCGGCGATCCGGTCTGTGCTGTCTTTATTTGCACCGAGGTTCGCGCCGACCACTCCGGGGTTTCCTTGCCGCGTGCGCAACCGGCCCGCAAATGCATCCAACCCGTCATTATTAAACCCCATCCGATTGATGACGGCGGCATGGTCCGGCAGACGGAAGAGCCGCGGTTTGGCGTTGCCCGCTTGGGGCTTCGGCGTGACCGTGCCGCATTCAACAAAGCCAAAACCTGCGCGTAACATGGCGTCCTGGACCTCTGCGTTTTTATCGAAGCCTGCCGCCAATCCGACGGGATTGGGCAGAGCCAAGCCCCCGACAGTCGTATGCAACTCCGGGCGATCAATAATCCCTGTTTTTGGCCCTAAGCCCGCCTTTAATAGGCGAACCGTCGTCAGGTGGGCGGTCTCAGCCGGCAAGCGGCGGAGCATTTCTGTGCCCGCGCGGTAAAGAAGGCTCATGGTCTTACGTCCCAATCGTTTCAGGCAGCCCATAGACGCCGCGCGCATCAGCGTGAAGCGGCCAATGTTGAGAAAGACTGTTTCGGTATAAAATCCCGTAGAGATGAGGAAACAAGCGACCCTCCCGCGCGGGTTCCCACCGCACATCTTGCCCGGCCAAAGCGGACATCGGAATTTCAGCGAGCACTAACGGCCCCGCTTTGGCGAAATGTTTTGCCAAAGTTTCCGCCAACTGTGCAGGCGTCGAGAAATGCAAAAATCCATCTGCCTGATCTAGCGGACTGCCGAGTGTTTCGCCGTCACGGGAAAATATGTCCCATTGGTCGGGGGTCAGGATTTTATAGATGTGGGTCGGGTCGCTTTGCATGGGCGCGCTCTTAACAGTGTGCAGGACCGATGCACAGGGTCAGGGCAAGACCGCACAGGGGCCGCACAATTCTTGCTCATGGACGTGTAATCTGCCTGTGCGCCGCGTCGCACCCTCGCCGCCGCCGCGCATTTCGGGTGGTGTCCAATCACAAAAATCGGAGGGATTATCATGCGTGGAACAGTCATAGGTCGAATAGGCCTCATCCTAGGAACGAGCGGGGCGCTGGCGGCCTTGCCTGCGGTCGCCTTGGCACAAGATGCCACGGCTGTCATAGATGCGGCCAACTCGACCGCCTTCATCTTCAACACGCTGCTGTTCTTGATCGGCGGGTTCCTCGTCATGTGGATGGCCGCGGGCTTCGCTATGTTAGAGGCGGGTTTTGTGCGGACGAAGAACGTGTCCATGCAGTGCCTCAAGAACATTATGCTCTATTCACTCGCCGGGATCATGTTCTGGTTCTTCGGTTATGACGTCCTTTATGCGGGCGTAAATGATTTTGTGAATTTTAGCGCTCTCTTGGGTTTGGGCAGCGCGATTGAACCTGTCGGCCTCGCGGGTATCGATGACGCCGCGACCGCCGCCATCCAAGGCGCAGCTCTGGATACGGGCTATTCGCTTGCGTCTGATTGGTTCTTCCAAATGGTGTTCTGCGCCACAACCGCGTCCATCGTGTCCGGAACTGTGGCCGAACGCATCAAGTTCTGGCCCTTCTTTATCTTTGTGGCCGTGCTGACCGCCTTTATTTATCCGGTCGTGGCCAGCTGGGAATGGGGGGGTGGTTTCCTTGACGATATGGGCTTCTCCGACTTTGCTGGGTCGACCTTGGTGCACAGCACTGGTGGCTGGGCGGCTCTGGTCGGCGCGATCATCATCGGGCCCCGTCTGGGTAAATATGTCGACGGCAAGGTCATCCCGATCCCCGCGTCAAACATCCCGCTAGCAACGCTTGGCATGTTCATTCTGTGGCTGGGTTGGTTCGGCTTTAATGGCGCGTCGCAATTGGCCGCGGGTACGATTTCAGATGTCGCCGACGTGTCGCGCATCTTCGTCAACACCAATATGGCGGCCGCAGGCGGCGTAATTGCGGCGATTATTTACACGCAGCTTCGCTACGGTAAGATCGACGTGACGCTGGCCATCAACGGCGCACTCGCGGGCCTTGTCGCCATTACGGCGGAACCGCTGATGCCAAGTGTGGAGTTGTCCATCTTGATCGGTGCCATCGGCTCGATCCTCGCCTGCCTGACGGTGCCGTCGCTCGACAAGCTTAAAATCGACGACGTTGTTGGGGCGATCCCGGTTCACCTCGTCGCGGGTATCTTCGGTACGCTGGCTGTCGCTATTAGCTATCCCGAAACGCTGATCGCTCAGATCGTCGGTGTGGTTGCGACAGGTGTGTTCGTCTGCACAGTCTCCGCCATCGTGTGGTTCGTGCTCAAGGTGACGATCGGCCTGCGTCCCTCCGTAGAGGACGAAATCATCGGGCTTGATCAAGCCGAAGTGGGCGTCTCTGCTTATCCTGAGTTCGTCGTCACTTAACGGCATTCGCTGCGCCTCGGTCTTCATCGGGCCGCAGTAGACCTTATCCCCTCGCGATACCCGGTCGGTGTCGCACACCTTTCCCCGCCCTGCATTTCAGCAGAGGCGGGGTTTTTTCGTCGAATCTTTGTGCGGCTATCGTTGATTCGCCTGACGTATGGTGCGGCTTATCCCATATGACGCGCACAGCGTTAGGGCGTTCGGCGAGCGGGTCCAAAAGAGACCCGAGCTATTTGGGGACGGTCTCATGTCATCACAATCACAACGCGTTGGGCTGATCGCAGCGCTTTGCGGCAGCCTGTGCCTCTCGGCATCGTCCGCCTTGGCGCGAGATGCGGCCGAACCCATTAATGACTTGGCGATCAATTCTGGCGATACAGCGTGGGTGCTGACCGCGACCGCGCTGGTTCTGTTCATGACCTTGCCGGGGCTTGCCTTATTCTATGGCGGGCTCGTCCGCGCGAAGAACTATCTATCCGTGCTCATGAAGGTTTTTGCGATCGCGGCCTTGGCGAGTGTGGTTTGGATCGTTGCGGGTTACTCCATTGCCTTTGGCGGCGACGGTCTTTGGTGGGGCGGCTTGTCCAAAGCCTTCTCCAATGTTGGCACAGACGCTGTGTCGGGCACGATCCCAGAAAATGTCTTCCTCGCGTTCCAAATGACGTTTGCCATCATCACCCCAGCCTTGATTGTTGGGGCGTTTGTTGAGCGCGTGAAATTCCTGCCCGTGATGATCTTTACGGCGCTCTGGGTGTTGGTGGTCTATGCGCCGATCACCCATTGGATTTGGGGCGGTGGTTATCTGGCACAAACCTTTGGTACTGTTGATTTTGCGGGCGGTCTAGTCGTGCATGCCACAGCCGGGGTTTCGGCATTGATCTATGTGGCCCTGCTGGGCCCGCGTAAGGGTTTCCCGATGGAGCTGTCCGTCCCCCATCGTCCGGGCACGGTGATGATCGGCGCGTCTATGCTTTGGGTCGGCTGGTTTGGCTTTAATGGCGGCTCACAGCTTGCCGCAGACGGCGGCGCCGGTATGGCGATCTTAGTCACCCATGTGGCGGCCTCCGTCGCGACCTTGGTCTGGATCGGGTTGGAAGCGATGCGATCGCGCAAACCGACGCTGGTCGGGGCGGCAACAGGGACAATTGCGGGCTTAGCCACCGTGACTCCCGCCGCGGGCGTGCTTGGCCCCGGCGGCGCGATCCTCATGGGTCTTGCGGGCGGTTTGGTATGTTACGGCGCGGTCAATTTAGTCCGGGTGCGGCTCAAGTTCGACGATAGTCTAGATGTATTTGCTGTACACGGCGTTGGTGGGATGCTCGGGATTTTGCTGCTGCCGTTCTTATCGGCCACTGTGCTGGGCGGAACAGGTGACGGCGTGTTCACGGACCAGCTGATGAGTTTGCTGATCGTAGTCGGTTGGACGGCGATTGCGACGACTGTGATCCTGCTGGGTCTGAAGCTCACGCTCGGCCTGCGCGTGACCGAAGAGCAGGAATATGAAGGGTTGGACACCAGTCTGCACGGTGAAAGTGCCTATAATTAATTGACTCCGGAGCGTGCAGCCTCGAATTCGAGTCCTATGAAAAGACTAGACACTAAACGCGCGGTCATCACAGGTGCGGCTCGCGGAATTGGCGAAGGGATCGCCCGAGCCTTCATTGACGAAGGCGCGAGCGTTGTCGTGACCGATATTGATGTGGCCTTGGGCGAAGCGCTTGCAGCCGAGATCGGCGCGGACTTCTTAAAACTTGATGTCCAATTGGAATCTGATTGGGCCGGGCTCGCGGCGGCTTATCCGCGCATTGATATTCTCGTCAATAATGCGGGCGTGACCGGGTTCGAGCACAGCGTTGGTCCCCATGACCCGGAACACGCCTCTTTGGATGACTGGCGCGCCGTTCATGCCGTGAATACGGACGGCACATTTTTGGGCTGTCGTTATGCTATTCGGGCGATGCGAGAGGCCGCCGCCGGGTCGATCATCAACATCTCATCTCGGTCTGGCCTCGTTGGTATTCCGGGCGCGGCCGCCTATGCGGCGTCTAAAGCGGCGATCCGTAATCATAGCAAGACGGTGGCGCTTTATTGCGCGCAGCAGAGGCTCGATATTCGCTGTAATTCTGTCCACCCGGCCGCGATTCTGACCCCGATGTGGGAGCCAATGTTGGGGGAGGGTGAGGCGCGCGACGCGACGATGGCGGCGCTGGTCAAGGATACGCCGATGCAACGATTTGGAACGGTCGATGAAGTCGCAGCGCTTTGCGTTCTGCTGGCTTCAGATGAAGCCCGCTATATTACGGGCGCGGAAATGACGATTGACGGCGGTCTTCTCGCGGGGTCAGCGGCGAGCCCCGGATAAAGCCTTCTAAGTTAAGGCCTATGAAAAGGCGTTATCACACAGTCTTTTAACAGGCTTGACTTGACCATATAGGCATATCTTCCTAATAATCGCACTTATGTTCTCTCACCATGATATTTGGAATGCGCTGGACCGATTGGCCGATCGGCTGTCGAGCAGCCCGTCAGGCCTCGCCCGGCAAGCTGGGCTTGATCCGACGACATTTAATAAATCCAAACGCCAGAGCCCGTCCGGCAAGGACCGTTGGCCGTCGACGGAAAGCCTGTCAAAAGTCCTCGCTACGGTTGAAATGACGTTTGAGGATTTTGCCCGTTTCGCTGATGAGTCTCATGCTTTCGGTCCGAGTGTGCCCCTTATCGGTCACGCCCAAGCGGGGGATAGTGGCTTTTTTGACGATAGCGGCTTTCCTGTTGGCGGCGGCTGGGACGATGTGCGCATTCCGGGCGTGAAAGATGCGGGCGCTTATTGTTTGCAGATCGCAGGGGACAGTATGTCGCCCGTCATGCGCGCGGGCGACCGGGTTGTCGTCAGCCCGAACGAGTCTGTGCGCCGGGGTGACCGGGTCGTGCTTAAGACGACCGAAGGCGAAGTCATGGCCAAAGAGCTACACCGGATGAGTGAAACTCAAATAGAGCTTATTTCGGTGAATCCCGAGTATGATGACCGTATTATTCCGCGCGCGAAAGTCGCGTGGATTGCGCGGATCGTATGGATTGGGACGTAAATAACAGATATACCCGCTCCGTAACGAAGCGAAGAGGCTGTAGCAGTATATCTGTTACGTTCGGAACGGTCGAGCGCCTAAAAGGCGCTTCTATTCTGCTTATTTGGCATAAATTCTTCTAACCAACCCGCCAAATCATCCGTTATCGCATCCACCCAATCTGCTTCGCGGGTCGTTCCGGACGGCCGGGTAATTTTGGGCTTATGGCTCCAATCTGGCTCTTCACCAACAAGCACGGTCGTCATGCCCATGTGTTTGGGGACTTCCAGATTGCGCAGTGTATCTTCGAAAAAGATTGATGTGGCCGGGTCGACGTCAAAGACTTGATTGAAAGTCTCATAGGCGCTGCGTTTGGGTTTGGGGATATAATGCGCGTCTTCAATGGCGAAGCCGCCGTCGAATAAGTCATGCAAGTTGAGATGACGCGTCACATTGCGGATGTGCCCGCGTGAGCCATTGGTGAAAATGAGTTTGCGTCCGGGCAGGCTTTGGATCGCGGCGCGTAAAGCGGGTTGGGGCGTCAGGACGGTCAGGTCGACATCATGGACATAGTCGAGGAATTCCGCCGGATCCATGCCGTGAATATCCATCAGGCCA
The DNA here is from genome assembly GCA_051251645.1 of Litorimonas sp. Classification (GTDB taxonomy): domain Bacteria; phylum Pseudomonadota; class Alphaproteobacteria; order Caulobacterales; family Maricaulaceae; genus Litorimonas. The sequence continues at coordinate 645,344 of JBPOEY010000002.1, forward strand.
GACAGGGTCGCGCCGTAATCGTGGAAATATTCTTCTTGTAGTTCGCGCGCATGATCTGGCTGTAAGGCGAGATAGCGTGAAATAAAGGTCGTCATCTTCTCGCCAATATCCGCGAAGAAGCTAACATCCGCCTGATAGAGCGTATTATCGAGATCAAAGATCCACGTGCGGATTGAGGAGAGGTCCATAGAGAATGAATACGCAGAACCGTCCGCCGCGGTTCAGCGGCGTAGTCCGCCGGGTGTTTGCTCAGAAAAGTCAGCGTCGGAGAGGCGCATGCGCGCGCCTTTATCTTCAGTCGGAACAGGGCGGAAAGACGCGACGGCGTAGCCTTGTTCAATACACATATCATTACCCAGCGCGTCGAATTTCGACTCAGCGATGCAGAATTGTGCTGGGGTCGTCGCAACAGTGCGCAGGCGTTTATCCGATCCATCTTCGCCCTCTTGGACCGCAAAGACATGCGCTTCGGTGCCGGGCAGAGGAATATCCAAAGGACGGGTGCATTCTTCTGGCGCGGCGTGCCACCATCCGCGTGACCGCCATTTGCCGTCCTCGCGCGTGGCGACCGCCGTCCAGATTGCGGCGCTACTTTGGTTGCAGACTTCAAGGCCGACGGCGTCTTGCGATTTTTGGGCGGCCGCGATTAGGGCACGCATCAGGGGCTCATCCGTGACTGTCGCGGCGAGATCATGATCTTTGCGGAATGCACGGAGCAACCGGGATGTTTTGCGTCCCGGCAGCCCGTCAATCCGCGTGATCGCATACCCCGCATCCCGTAACAGTCGCTGCTGGGCAGCGATGACGGACTTGCTCTGACCAAATTCGGACGGTTCGACCAAGCTTGTGACGGGTTCACCCGGACGCACGGCAAAGAAATTGCGTTCTGTACGGTTCGCAAGGCGACAATCTTCGGTCGCATTCGATGTAAAATCGGCGTCCTCATCGACACAGAGCGGTGTCGTGCCTTTCCATTCGCGGACCCCGCCCTGATGGGCGTCAATGCTCTCAGCAAACAAGAAGCGCGGTCCATTGACGGGGGTTGTGATGGCAATGCAAGCGCCGGGCATGACCTCATCCCACCCTTTGGCCGCCATCCCTGCGCCGCGCAAAAAGGCGCTGGCCGTGCGTAGAACATAGGATGTTTCGTTGCAAACTTGCCATTCCGTGGTCTGCCCAACGAGGGTCGGATCCACGGGGATTGGAGTCACAGCGTCTTGCGCGACGGCAGATCCAGCGAGCACCAGCGACAAAATAATGGCAAGGCTGCCCGGCTTGGTGACCCCTCTACGCATGAATGAGCGTCCCGGCACCCTCATCCGTGAACAGCTCGACGATGAGGCCATGGGCGCGGCGACCATCGAGAATAACGACAGCTTCGACTCCGCCCGCGACAGCGTCCATGGCCGTGGTGAGCTTGGGGATCATCCCGCCTTGCGCCGTGCCGTCATCAATCAAACTCTGAACATCGGCCTGTGAAAGATCGGTGAGCAGGCGTTTGCTCTTATCCATCACACCCTCGACGTCAGTCATCAGCATCATGCGCGTTGCGCCCAGCGCGGCCGCCAAGGTGCCCGCGGCTGTGTCGGCATTAATATTATAGCCGTCGCCCAATGCATCCGCTGAAATAGGCGAGACAACAGGGATGAACCCAGCGTCCGTGAGTGTGGTGAGCACGCGCGTATCGGTTGCAATGGGCACACCGGTAAAACCGAGACCCTCCGCCTTGGGCGCCGCGGTAATCAGACGCGCATCGCGCCCTGAAATGCCGACAGCCAAGCCTCTTTTCTGGCCACCAGCGCAATTTATCGCGGACACAATAGCTTTATTGACCGCGCCAGACAGAACCATTTCCGCGACGCCGACCGTTTCCATGTCAGACACGCGCAGCCCGTCTTTGAATTCGGTTTTGATATCGAGACGCGACAGCATCGAGCCAATTTGCGGTCCGCCGCCATGAACAACGATCGGGCGAACCCCGACTTGGGCGAGCAGAACGATGTCTTTGGCGAATTCCGCCATCAGTTCTGGTGTGCTCATCGCATGGCCACCAAATTTGACGACAATGGTCGCCCCGGCGTGGCGTTGAATGAAGGGCAGCGCGCGCGAAAGGGTTTCGGCAGACATCCACCCGCCTTCATTCTTGCGGCGATTAGTCGAGCCGTCGCTCATCGTGTCTGGTGAGGCGTCCATAAACCGCGTTATAGACCTTGGTCCGTTAAGGCCAAGGTCGCAATCTCAGCCCGTAGCTCTGGCATGCCGAGGCCTTTTTCCGAGCTTGTCACCGCGACAGCCGGGAAGGCGGCCGGTCGTTTGGCGATGGCGGCCAAGGTCGCCGCCTGCACACGCGCAAGCTGGCCTTTTTTAATCTTGTCGGATTTAGTCAGCACGATTTGATAAATTACCGCGGTTTCATCCAACATGTCCATCAATTCCAGATCGACATCTTTCAAGCCGTGACGGCTATCCACCAGCAGGAAAATACGCCGCAAGGTCGCGCGCCCGCGTAGAAATTCGCGTGTCAGCTTCGTCCAAGCCGCGACTTTGTATTTCGGCGCTTTCGCATAGCCGTAACCGGGTAAGTCGACGACAAAGAGGCGCGGCCGACCATCCGCTGTATTACAGGCGAAATAGTTCAATTCCTGCGTCCGTCCCGGTGTGTTCGACGCGCGCGCCAACCCATGATGATTGGTCAACGCATTGATTAAGGTCGATTTACCAACGTTAGACCGTCCGGCGAAGCAAATTTCCGGCGGCCCCATAGGCGGAAGCGTGTCGAGCGAGACCGCAGACTTCATGAATGTCACTTCACGCGCAAACAGCAGCCGTCCGGCCTCTTTTTGCGCGCGAGTGTATTCAATTTCTGTGCTGATTGGCTCCACGCTAGATCCTACTCGACCGGCTCGACCGGGTCAGGTTTACCCGTTATTTTACGGAAAAACGCGTCAATCGGCGTATCCACGTCGTTCTTTTTGGTAATGTACCATTGCTGCAAGAATGACAGCACGTTGTTCCAACACCAGTAGAGGAGCAACCCTGTCGGGAAGCTGGCCAAAATGAACATGAATAACCACGGCATCAGTTTGAAAATTTTCGCCTGCATCGGATCACCCGTCGGCGGGGTTAACATATACATCAGGCTCATCGTGATGCCGTAAAGGATCGCGAGTGGGCCGAGCGCGATGAAGGACAGGAAGTTCTCCGGGCGCGGATTATTTGGAAGAAAGCCAAAGCCGTTCAAGATCGAGATTGGCTCTGCCGCTGATAAATCCGTGATCCAAGCGACAAATGGCTCATGGCGGAGGTCAATGTCGATAAACACAGCCTTATAAAGCGCGAAGAAGACAAAGATGGTCGGAATGATCGGGAGACACCCGGCCGCCGGATTGACGCCTTCTTTTTTGTACAGTTTCATCATTTCTTGCTGCAGCTTGACGCGGTCACCTTTGTATTTTTCTTGCATCTTCTTGGTTTGCGGCATGACCTTTTTCATCTTGGCCTGGCTCTGATACTGTTTATTGAACAGCGGGAACATGAGCAGCTTGATGAAGAAGGTCAGCGCGAGAATGCCGAGGCCGTAATTACCAAGTAATTGGCCTAATTTGGACAGAGCCCACATGATCGGACGAACCAGAAGGCCCATCGCGCCCCAATCAATCGCGCGGCTCATCCCAACAATGCCGAGATCCGCCTCATAGGCTTCCAACACACTACGTTCCTTAGCCCCCGCATAGAGATAGCCTGTCGACTGGACCGTTGCGCCGGGTGTGAGGGTCATGGCGTCCGCCGTATAGACCGCGTCCCAGACATCTTGGCCGTCGATCAGTGAATGGCTGAAATCGACCGTTGTGCGCCCGTCTTGCGGGGCAATGGCGGCGTGCAGCCAATATTTGTCTGTCATGCCGGTCCAACCGGCATCGCCGACATTGGACCAATCACTTTTGATCGTCTTTTTATACGTTTGATCGTGATAGCCGTCATCCAATACGGAGATTGGACCTTCTTGGATAATGAAGAAGTTGGTCAGACCTTCGGGCATAGTGATCGTACGCGCGACACCGCGACGGTTCAGTGTCACAGGTTGCGCGCCATTATTGGTCAGTTGGTCGCTGGTGGTAATCAGGAAGTGATCATCAACGCTGAGCGTACGGGTAATATCGACGCCGCCGACCTGTGTTTGTATGACTACGGGGCTGGTGGGAGTTAGGGTAGAGCCAGAGACAACGGCCCAAGCCGTATTCAGACCGAGCGGATCGCCGACCGTGCCCGGCATTGTCCAATTATCGGCAACCAGCGCGCCGCGTTCTCCGCCTGCGGGCGAAAGCAGTTCAACTTGGCCATCAGCCGGATCGAGCGTCTTGTCATAAGCATTGAGCGTAATATCGTCGAGCCGCGAACCGGTGGTTAGTAGGGTGCCGCGAATGCCGGGCGCGTCAATTTCGATCCGGGACCCTGTCGCGACAAGAACTTCACGCGCTTGTATTTGGACTTCGGGCGCAGCGGGCGCGCTGGATGTCGCACGTTCAGCGGCGAGGCGTGCCATTTCGCGCTCGGCATCGGCTTGCGCCGCTTGTTGTGTCGGCAACACAAAGAAGAACCAATAGGCCATGAAGACAAAGACCGAGAGGCCCATGGCAAGGATAAATCTGCGCTGGTCGTCCATAGGAAAAGGCTCGAAGCTGTAATCAGTGGCCCCGTGAGGGGGATGAGGGACCGGAACGGGTCCGGCGATGGGCAGAGTGTTTGGCGGGGCTTTGCCCCGGACTGGGTAGGGAATGCAAGGCTCGCGTGGCGTCTTCGACCAACCGATCCCAGTCGCGGGTCGGAGTCTTATCTCGCGCGATCAAGACATAATCCTGCCCTGGGTGACCTAACGTCGGTAAAAGCTGGTGTGCGACCCGCCTCAGACGGCGTTTAGCGCGGTTACGGATCACTGCGTTGCCGATGCGTTTTGTGGCGGTCACACCGAAACGAATGCCCACATTATTCGGGGAGGCAGTGTCATCACTAAGGGGTTTTTTGCGCGTTTGGATCACCACCGCGCCGCGCGCCGCATAATCCCCTTCCCGCACATACAAAAACTCGGAACGCTTTCGTAGCGTCCCGAGCTTTAATGTCTGAGATTGGGTCATGGGCGCAGGCCCTGACTTAAAAGTCTATGCGGACAGAACCTTGCGGCCCTTTGCACGACGGCGCGCCAAAACCTTACGGCCATTTTTCGTGGCCATACGGGCACGGAAACCGTGGCGACGGGCGCGAACAAGGTTGGACGGCTGAAAAGTACGTTTCATCTGACTACTCTAGAAAAGAAGGCTCACGCGGTCGAAAGCCTGTCGAAATTACAGACGCGGCCATTATGAGGCTGGGCAGATGAAGTCAAGCCGTGCATTCAGCCAGGACCGTCACTTTTATGGTTTGATGACGGGTGCCCCCGTCATCCCCCAGAGCTTGATTGATCCGTTTCCAGAGACGGTAAGGCGATCTCCTGTTTCGCTGAGATGGAAGCCAGACGCCGAGGTCGCCCGGATTCGGTAGGTTGATCCGCGTGCCGTGATCAAATCGCATAGACGCGAAATCGGGTTGCACTTAATGTCGACCGTAAATCTTGCCGGCTCCATGCGATAAGTTCCAGATAGGGTCAGAACGCGATCCGCCTCATCCGGAAGGGCGTCAAATGACTGTGATGCGAGCCGATCTGGCCACCCGCTCTTTCGCTCAATGGTTCTTAAAATGTCGTTGTATAGATAGCGTCCGCCATCTCCATTTGTCATGACGACTGCGCCATGGCCCGTTTTTGGATAGAGAAGGATAAAGGCGTTGTATCCGCTATTCGCGCCGGAATGGGATAAGAGTCGGGCGTCGCCCTTTCCAGAGAGCCCGAAACCGAGACCCATGCCGCCGCCTTGTTCCTTCGTCATTTCTTTAACAAGGCTCTGGCTTAGGAGGGCCTTATCTTCGCCATGCCAAGCGGCGTGAAGGGCCGCGAGTAGGCGGGCTAAGTCGGTCGATGTTGACCAAAGGCCTGCTGCGGATGATTGCGGATAATCGCGCCACCCGCCTGGAATTGGGTCCCCTCGCCAATCGTGCCCACTGGCGCGACCGATCGCGTTGGGGGCGATACTAAAACTCGTCTTCGTCATTCCAAGCGGGATAAAAATTTCACGCTGCATGAAGGCTTCGAAGGACATTCCGGACACATCCTCAATCACAGCTTCGAGAACCATAAACCCACCCCCAGAATAGCGGTAGGTGCCAAGGGGTTGTGACACATGAATGGGCGCCGTCTCGGCTTTGTCGGCACCCTCTAAGATGTCGAGCAAACGCGGCAGATCAGCTTTGCGCTCAAACCCTGGAAAAGACGGCGCATTGACACCGGCGCTATGCGTTAGAAGGGCGCGTAATGTCACGGCATCCACGGGCGCGCCGTCAGCGTCTCTAAGGCTGAAACTGTTCAGATACTTGTTCGCAGAGCGATCAAGATCAAGGCGACCTTGGTCGACTAAACGCATAATCGCAACGGCGGTCAGAGCTTTGCCGATAGACGCGGCTTGGAATTGGCTATCGGGCCCGGCAGACACGCTATCCCCAGCAAGATGGGACCCGATGGCAGTCGCAGTCGTAATATGACCCTTTTCAAGGATCGCGACACTGACGGCCGGGACGCGATAATGGGACATTCGCTCCGCCAGCGAAACTGGCGGGTCACCGACGATCGTTACGGCGGGCACAAGATATGTCTGTGCGTTCAAAACGGGATCGATAGGTTCAGACGTGCTGCACGCACAGAAAAGGCAAGACAGGCTAATAAGAAGAATGTGTCTTGGCATCAGGCCATGATAGCGATCTCTCAACACGAGGACAACCGAACAGATAAGAGGGTTCGAATACACGACACCGTGAACGGCTTGTGTAGAGCTCGTTCATCATCAACATCGTATATGTTGGAAAGATAAATTAGAGGAATGGCTGATGTTACGATCTATCTTACTTGCCAGCGCACTGGCGACGATTGCCGTTCCAGTATTCGGAGCGGAGGTTACGCCCATGGCGTCTGAGACAATGCAAATGAGTGTCGAGACATCTGCCTATGCTGATGTGTTGATGCGGGGGCTAACGCCGGGCGCCGACGGTGTGGCGTTGTTCGATTATGCGCAGGCGCAAGCCAATGGCGATCATCAGACGATCAAAGATTTTATCGCCGATCAAGTCACGCTGACCCCCTCCACCATGACCGATGCGCAAGCGACCGCCTATTGGGCGAACCTCTATAATGCCGTGACGCTCGATGTTGTGCTGGATGACTACCCGCTCAAATCAATTCGGAGCCTCGGCACCTTCAACTCGGGGCCGTGGAAACGTGACGTCGTTACCGTCGAAGGTGAGACGTTGAGCCTCGATAATATCGAACATGACATTCTGCGCGTGGATTATGCGACGCCCTACATCCACTATATGGTCAATTGCGCCTCGTTCGGGTGCCCGAACCTTCGCAATGAGCTTTGGTCAGCAGAGGGGCTTGAGGCGGACCAAAAAGTCGCCGCAAGCGCTTTTATCAACTCAGACCGAGGCGTCATGATCCGCAAAGACGGACGGATCGCGATTTCTAAGATTTATAACTGGTTCTCGGAGGATTTTGGAGCCACTGAGGATGATCTGCGCGCGCATCTGGCAGAGCATGCGTCCGGCGACCGGCTCGACGCGCTCACCACGGGCGTGAAATTCAAGGGGAGCCATTATAGTTGGGATTTGAACCAACCGAAATAAGCCTGTTACGTCGCCACTTAAGACCCAAAAAAAGAAGACTGAATGACTGATCCAACATTTGATGCCGCGACGCCTGATACAACGTCCGCGTCCAAGCCCCTATGGAAGCGATTGCTGCCTCTCGGCTTGATCGGGGCCGCGCTCGTGCTGTTTTTTGCGTTGGGAGGTCCTGATTATATCTCAATGGAGGGCTTGCGCGAAAATCGCGAGTTCTTGACCGGGCTCGTCGCCGATAATTTTGTACTGGTCCTGCTCGGGTTTATTGCAACTTATGCCATCCTCGTCGCAATTAGCTTCCCGGGCGCGAGCTTCTTGTCGATCTTTGGCGGCTTTCTGTTTGGCACACTCTTTGGCGGTCTTGGTATTGTGGTTGGTGCGACGCTGGGCGCGACTGGGATTTTCCTCGCGGCGCGCTATGCTTTTGGCGACGCATTGTCGAAAAAAGCCGGGCCCTATATGAAGAAATTCGAAAAAGGCTTGAAAGAAAATGAGCTCTCCTACCTCTTTATCCTCCGTCTGATCCCGGCGTTCCCCTTTTTTATCGTCAATATTGTTCCAGCCTTGTTTGATGTGAAAATCCGTAACTATATGCTGTCGACTTTCTTTGGCATTATTCCCGGCGCGTTGGTCTATGCCAGCGTTGGCGCAGGCATCGGCGCGATTTTTGATCAAGGCGGCGAGGCCAATCTGGGCGGGTTGATGCTTCAGCCTAAAGTCATCGGCCCTATTTTGGGTCTGATCACCCTGTCGCTCATTCCTATTCTCTATAAGAAATTTAAAGGCTCTCCAGCCGAGGTAAAATCATGAGCAAAATTGTCCACGAGGTCGATCTTTGCGTCATCGGTGCCGGGTCTGCGGGTCTTTCGGTTGCTTACGGCGCGTCCCACTTGGGGCGCAGTGTCGTGTTGTTTGAGCGTGAGAACATGGGCGGCGATTGCCTCAATACGGGATGCGTGCCGTCCAAAGCGCTGATTAAGGCCGCGAAAGTCGCGCATGATCGTCGCCACGGCGCAGAATTTGGCATTGCCCCCGTCGAACCTGAGATCGACTTCAAAGCGGTCAAAGCTCATATCCAAGGCGTGATTGACCAAATCGCGCCTGTGGATTCAGTCGAGCGCTATGAAGGGTTCGGGGTCACGGTGCTGACAGAAGATGCGCGGTTCGAAGACGAAAATACCATCGTGTCTGACAGCCATATTGTGCGCGCGAAACGTATTGTTGTGGCTGCCGGATCACGCGCCTCTGCGCCGCCGATCCCGGGTCTCAAAGACGTGCCTTACCTGACCAATGAGTCCATTTTCCAAGTCCCGACCCTGCCGAAACATCTGATGATTATTGGTTCCGGTCCCATTGGTCTGGAAATGGGGCAGAGCTTCCGGCGTCTTGGGTCCAAAGTGACCATCATTGACATTGCTGAACCGCTCGGTGGCTCTGACCCCGATCATGCCAAAGTGCTGATTGATGCGTTAAAGGCTGAGGGCGTCAATTTCCGCGCGCCGGTCAAGACCAAGCGCATCTCCAAAACCGCGCGCACGATTAAGATTGAGTTTGAAGACGGCGAAACGATCACAGGCTCGCACTTGTTGGTGGCTGCGGGTCGCGCTCCCAATGTTGACACGCTTGCGCTCGAAAAAGGCGGGGTGAAGTATGACCGGGCCGGGATTGATACGGATGAAGCGCTGCGCACGTCTAATCCGCGCGTCTATGCGGCGGGCGATATTGTCGCGGGTAAAGGCGGGCTCACCCATGCCGCGGGCCATCACGCCGGTGCGTTGATCAAGAACCTCTATTTCATGCCGCCAGGACTGGGGTCGATGTTCGCTAAGGCGACCACCAACCGCATGCCCGCCGTCATCTATACCCAGCCAGAGCTTGGCACGATTGGCGCGGGCCATGAAGACGCCGCGAAAACGGTGCATTTCGACTTTGAAGAAAATGATCGCTCAATCGCTGAACGGGACTTAGTCGGTGGGGTGAAGCTTTATCTCAATCGCAAGTCCAAGATTATCGGCGCATCCTGCGTGGGGTCCCAAGCTGGCGAGATCATCAACACAATTAGCCTCGCTATGGCGGGTGGGTTAAAGCTGAGCCAGATTACATCGATGATTTCTCCCTACCCCACACGGACAGAAGTCGTGAAACGGGCGGCTTCAAGCCACTTCACAGCGACGATTTTCGGTCCGAAAGCCAAGGCGCTGTCCGGGTTCTGGACGAAGTTTCAGAAATAGGCGCGCTCACGCCTCTATCTGCAAAGGCCACAAAACTTTAATGTCGCTCGCGTCCTCGCGCGCTATAGTCTGTTTATGTCTGCCTCTACGTCACGCCCTGTTCTGTCTTATGCCTTCGCCCGGCAACATGGCGTGATCGCGATGCCGGGCGCAGATGGCGGGGTCATTTTGGCCCATAAAGCGCAAACGTCGCGTGACGCCTTGATCGAAGCGCGGCGCGTTGTGGGCCATGCCGTGTCGCGGCAAACCCTGTCGCCCGAAGCGTTCGAGCAACAGTTGTCAGGCCTTTATGCCCAAGCGGATTTGGCCGGTGCGTCCGAGGACGCGCTCGGCGCGCCACAAGACTTGTCGGCTTTGGCGGATGGCCTTCCGCGCACATCGGATTTGCTCGACAGCTCTGATGATGCGCCGATCATCCGGCTTATCAATGGTATTTTGCAAGAAGCTATCCGGTCCCGCGCGTCAGACATTCATATTGAACCTTATGAAGAACGGCTCGCTGTTCGACTTCGGATTGACGGGACACTGTCCGAAGCTTTGTCCCTGCCAGCCCGTCTCGCGCCGGCCCTGACGAGCCGGGTCAAAGTCATGAGCCGTCTTGATATTGCGCAAAAACGTATCCCGCAGGATGGACGATTTTCGCTTAATCTGGGCGAACGCGCGATTGATCTGCGGGTCTCGACTTTACCGTCGCGCCACGGCGAGCGGGTCGTGATGCGGATTTTGGAAAAAGATAATCAACGCATGGCACTCGAAGAACTGGGCATGGATGCGGATGTCCAGGCCACATTCGCCGCCGCGCTCGCGCGGCCCAATGGTATTATTCTCGTCACCGGGCCGACGGGCTCGGGCAAGACGACCTCGCTCTATGCGGCTTTGTCGCGCCTGAATGACGGCTCGCGGAATATTTTGACGGTCGAAGACCCGGTTGAATATGCGCTGGATGGGATTGGTCAAACCCAAGTTAATAATGCCGTCGGGATGAGCTTTGCCGCAGGGCTGCGTGCGATCCTGCGCCAAGATCCGGATGTGGTCATGGTCGGCGAAATTCGCGATCCGGAAACGGCGGAGATTGCCGTGCAAGCCTCGCTGACGGGCCATCTCGTGCTCTCAACCGTCCACACCAATAGCGCCATCGCCTCCGTCGCCCGTCTGCGCGATATGGGCGTAGAGCCGTTCCTTTTGTCTTCAACCTTGACGGCGCTGGTCGCACAGCGCTTGGTCCGTCGCCTCTGCGAGGATTGCAAAATCCCTTATACGCCGAGTGCCGCTGAGTTAGCTGAGCTGGGACTCACGCTCAAAAACCCGACATTTTATAAGCCCGTCGGCTGTCCGAAATGCGCAAACGTCGGCTACTCCGGACGGCTCGGCATTTACGAAATTGTGCCGATGGACGAAACTTTGCGCGGGATGATCCATGCCGGTGCGACCGAAAGTGCCATGGCGGCGCATGCGTTTAAAACCCGTCAGACTTTGCTCGATGATGGGGCGGTAACGGTCGCAAAGGGTTTAACGAGCTCGGACGAAGTGCTGCGCGTTTGCCGTTCGGATGAGGTTTAAGGGTGGACGCATTTGATTATGCCGCGCTTGATGCATCCGGCGCGCGCCGGAAGGGCACGCTCATGGCGAGCTCAGCGCGCGCGGCGCGTGATCAGTTGCGGGCGCGTCGGCTCACGCCCGTCGAGATTAAACCATCGCGTCAAAAGTCAAAAAGCGGCGAACAAGAGACGAAAAGTGGTGGCGGCCGGGTTAAGCGCGCCCATATTACGCGCGCGGCGCGGCAGCTCGCGATCTTGATTTCTGCGTCTACCCCTGTCGAAGAAGCTTTACGCATCACCGCGCTCCAATTTGAAAAATCCCGTCTGCGGGGCGTTCTTTTGGATGCCCGCAGTCAAGTGATGGAAGGCGCGCGCCTGTCTGAGGCGTTGGCGCGCCATCCTGATGTATTCGATTCCCTTTTCACCTCTATGGTTGCAGCGGGCGAAACAGCGGGGCAGCTCGGCCCTGTGCTAGAACGCCGGGCCGATGATATGGAAGCGGCGGATGTCATCCGTCGCAAAATCCTCGGCGCGACGGTTTATCCGATCTTATTGCTCGCGATCGCCCTCATTGTGACGGTGATTTTGCTGACATTGGTTGTGCCCAAAGTGGCAGAACAATTCACCCTATTAGGCGAAGAGTTGCCGCCGCTCACGCGCGGAACAATTGCGGCATCAGAGTTTTTGCAATCAAATTGGTGGGCGATCTTGATTGTGATTGGGGGCGCTTACGCTCTGTTTGCCGTCTGGAAACGGTCCTCTGCGGGTCGCCGCCAATGGGACGCGACCAAGCTGCGCTTACCGGTCATTGGGCGGATTATTCGTAATCTCGAAGCGGCGCGGTTCTCGCGCACGATTGCCGGGTTGATTTCCGCGGGAACACCGGCGCTGACAGCGATGGAAACGGCGCGGCATACGCTGCGAAACGTGGTCATGAGGGGGGCTGTCGGTGATGCCACGCTGCGGGTCCGCGAAGGCGCGCCGATTAGCGCGGCGTTGAAACAAACCAACGTCTTCCCGCCGCTCGTCGTCCAAATGGTGCTAGGCGGCGAAGCGTCCGGCAAAACCGGACCGATGTTCGCGAAGTCGGCGGACTATCTTGAGGGTGAGTTTGAAGCGGCCACACAGGTTTTTCTCAGCCTGTTGGAACCACTCATTATTATCGTGATCGGCGGGATCGTGCTGCTCATTGCCGCTGCGATCTTCCTGCCCATTCTGCAACTTAATACGCTTAGTTTTTAGGACTCCGTCATGCAAAAGCCCGAGACAGAAACCACCCGTCGATCAAATGATGACGGCTTTACCCTGACCGAGGTCCTCGTCACCATGGCGATCATTGGCTTGCTGGCAACGGGCGTCGTGCTGGCGGTATTGCCACGCCTCGGCGATGCGTCGATCACCAAAGCCCGTGCCGATATCGCATCTTATGAAACGGCGCTGGAATTCTATCGTTTGGATCATTTTCGCTACCCGAGTGAACAGGATGGATTGCAAGCGTTAGTCGAAGCCCCGTCGACTGTGGACGCCGCAAAATATCCGGATGAAGGCTATGTGCAACAGCTGCGCAATGATCCGTGGGGCAATGCTTATGTCTATCGTAATCCGGGTGAAACGGGTCCGTTTGATCTGCTGAGCTACGGCGCGGATGGTCAAGAAGGTGGGGAAGGCCCGGATGCCGACATCACCAATTCGCAATAAGACGAGCGGACATCGCAATCGCGAGGCGGGCTTTTCGCTTGTTGAGCTGCTCGCTGTGCTCGCGATCCTGTCGCTTATGCTCGGGGCTGTGGTGTTTAACTTACCGAAACCCCGCAGCGAGACGGACCGCGTGAGCGCCTCCATGGTTGCGCAAGTCTCTCGTTTCTTGGATGACGGCGCGGTCGCGGGCGAAATGCGCGCGCTCGGTTTGGACGGGGATGCGCTCGTGCTGTTCCGGCATGACGGGCGAACTTGGTCGCGCGCGGGCGATCTGCAATGGCCTGATGATGCCCGTGTCACGTTTGAGCGGAATGGTGACCGGATCGCTCTGCCAGAGATCGCCGAACCCACCCTCTTGTTTGAGCCCTATGGCGCGGTTCCAGACTTCATATTGACGTTTGGCGCGCGCGAGGGGCAATATAAGCTGACCGCTGATGCCCGCGGACGCATCGTTCGGACGGTCGAGCGATGAGACGCGCCCCAAATGATGCGGGCTTCACCTTGGTCGAAGTGCTGGTCAGCCTCGCGATTTTCAGTCTCGCGATTGTCGGATTGAACCGCGCCGCGACGCTGGCCGTGTCCGGTACATCGGCGTTGCAAATCCGAACCCATGCGGGGTTTGTCGCAGATAATGCCGTGGTCCTGACACGGATTGCGCCGCTGGAACTGGGCATTGAGCGTTTCGAAGCCGCATCCGGCGGGATGGACTTCGACGTGGTCACGGAGACGAGCCCGACAGAGCAAGCCGGATTTTATGAAATCACCGCGCAAGTATTTGAGAGGGACCAAGAGCGTGTCGTGTCTGACCGCCGGGCCTTTCGATATGAGGCCCAGACACAGACTGTCTCCACAACCTCAGATGAGGCGGATGACGAGTGACGTCGTGCGCGGCTCATAATCCCGACCGGCAGGCCGGCTTCACGCTGGTTGAAGTGTTGGTCTCCATGTTTATTTTCTCGCTCATCAGCATTGGCGCGCTGATCGCTTTAACGGCAACATTGGATGCGCGAGAACGGTCCGAGGCGCGAATTGAACAGGTTGAACGGCTCGCGGCGGCGCGCCGGGTCATGGCGGATGATTTCGCGGCGATGACGTTGCGACAGAACCGCGATGGGCTCGGGGGTTTCATCGATCTTTCGCGCGAAGCGGCGCAAACTGATGCGTTTACGCTGACCCGACGGGCTCGCCCTAATCCCGACGGCGCTTTTGCACGCGGTGACTTACTGCGCGTGTCTTGGCGCGTTGAAAACGGGCAATTGATCCGGTCGTTCCTCCCGCATGAAAATCCAGCCTATGTCGAACCACCAATAGACCGGGTTGTATTAGACGGGGTAGAGAAAATAGAGGTTTATCCTATTTTCCGAGAGGTAGAGATACGCTCAATTGTCATCCCGGACGCATTGGCGAGAGCGAATGCAGTGTCCATTACACTGATCCATAAAGACGGCACGACGACCCGTCATGTCTTTGAGCTTTCCAATGCATAAGCGCGACGACGGCACAGTCCTGCTCAGCACCTTGCTGGTGCTCAGCTTAATGAGCGCGGTGGCGCTGGCGCTGTTGGCGACAGTCCGAACCTCAGTCGTGCGGACGGGTGAATTGGCGGCGCGATCACAGGCAGATCTCTATGCGCAAGGCGCGCGAGATTTCGTGCAAAGCCAGCTTAACCTTGTCGTCGGGGTTGAGGGGGCGGCGCTCAATGCGCAGCTGACCTCAGGGGCGCCGATTGTGCTGCCGTTCGACAATGGGTCGATCACGATGGCTGTCAGCGACGGGACGCATTGTTTTCGGTTGAGCGCCTTATCCAACGCCGCAGGGCTTGGATCGGACACGGCGCAGCAAAGGTTTGATTTCCTTATGCAAGCGCTCGGCGTCGACCCAAACCGGGCCGCGCGGATTGCTGCGGCTGCAGTCGATTGGGTCGATAGGGATAGCGAAACGCGGCCGGGTGGGGCGGAGGATGGAACCTATTTATCGCGACACGATGCGCACCGCACCGCGAATGTTCCGATGCAATCGGTCACGGAGCTTCGTGCTATTAACGAGATGGACGAGCCCTTGTTTCGCTTATTATTGCCGTATCTGTGTCTCGGTACGGTGGGCACACAAACGCAATTTAATATCGACACGGCGACGGAGCGTCACGCCCCAGTCCTCGCTGCGATCTTAGGGGGTGGGTCGCAAGCCCTCCAGATGGCGGTCGATTTGATCGTTGAGCGTCCGCCGGAGGGCTACGGATCAGAGCAAGCTCTGCTCCCGATCCTTGTTGCGCGAAACTTTGACACGGCCGCGGTGCAGCTTAGCGACATCGTCTTTGCCCCGACGCGCGTGGTGGCGGAAACGATTATTCGCTTCGGCGCGGTGGAGCAGATGCAGCTCTTGGCCTATGAAGGGCTGGACAGTAGGCAGCCCGCCCTTTCATACCGGGCATGGGGATGGGACGAATTTCCGTCTGTCGCTTGGGCTCAATTGCAGCCCGTAACCGATCAAGGGGACGCACCACAGTGACCGACATGATCTTGATCTTGCCAGAGGACCCAACCGGTGACGCGCTACTCGCTCGGCGTGTCCGCGACGGGATTGAAACGCTGCGCGGTGATGTGGATGTCCTCACCCCGACGCTGCGCGCGCCCTATGCGATTATTCTCCCGGGCCAGCATGTGCGGGCGTTTCTGACAGACCTCCCAGAGAAAATTCGCGGTCCGGAACGGGTCAGTGTCGCGCGCTTTGCTCATGAAGATCAACTCGCGACGGATTTGGATGATCTCCACCTTGTTATCGGAACGGGCGATCCGGCGCCAACCTTGATGGTTGCGCACACGGTCATGGCGGCGGTGTTAGAGCGTTTCGATCCGCACCATATCTATGCCGACTTTGATGCACTGGCGGGTTTGGCGGGCGGCGCTATTCGCCTGCTCGACCGTGTCGTGACACCGGGGCCGCAAGGGGATGCTGTCGATCCCGATTGGGCGGAGACGTCTGGTACGGTTTATGATGATGACACATTGGACCGGGCGCTTTTCGAGCGGATCGAGAGTGGAGCCGCGCTTAACTTGCGCAGCGGGGCCTATCGTCGTCGCACGCAAATACAGGCGGGGCCGTGGGCGCGAGTCGCGGCGGTGGCGGTCGTGTGTGGCCTGCTCGGTCTTGGTCTGACACTGGCGAATGCGCGGGCGACGTCGGCGCAGGCGGACGCGGTGCAAGGCAAAGCAGAAGCGCTTTACACGCAGGTGACGGGACAGCCCGCTCCGGATAATCTGGCCCGTGCCGCGCGCAGTGCGGGATCGTCCGATATGGACCCGGCCGCCTTCTTGGCCCTGTCTGATACATTGTTCACGGCCATGGCCGCGCATCCCGATATTACGGTGGAGCGGCTGTCCTATGAGGTCCGCGAAAATAGCTTACGATTACGCTTAATCTATCCGGGGTTTGAAGCGGCGGGGGCGTTGGAGCGCACTGTGGCGGCCTCTGGCGCGCAATTCGTGACCGGTGGGGTGCGTGAACAAAATGGCCGCTTCATTGGCGATGCCTCGCTCACCTCAGGAGGCGGATCATGATCGCGCAGCTGTCAGCGTGGTGGGACGGGCGCGAACCGCGCGAACGGCTTTTGCTCGGAGTTCTGTCGGGCCTCGTGGCCGTTTTTCTGATTATATTCGCGGTAGTCCTACCGCTCCAAGCGGCAACCTCTAACGCACAGTCTGATCTTCTTCGCGCGAAGTCCAACCTCGCGCTCGTATCTCGTCTGACGCCCAACCAAGGCACAGCGGGGCCGCGCGCACCATTTGACAGATCAGTCCTAATCACCGTCGCGCGCGCCCAAAATGTGAAGCTCACACGGGTACAGCCGGACGGAGAGGGCGCGTTTTCTGTCTGGATTGACGACGCTGAAACGCAAGCGCTCTATGGGTTTTTCAACGATCTAATCGGGGCCTATGCGGTGACGCTGGACCGGGTGGTGGTGAGCGCGGATGCCAATGGACGATTGAGCGCGCAATTTACGGTCGGATAAATGCGCTAGAACGTAATTTTGACGAGGTCGTCCATCGCGCCGTCAATGTTGGGGAACTGAAAGTGATAGCCATCCTGCATCGTCCGTTTGGGACGAACGAGTTGACCGCGCAATAAGATCGAGGACCGCTCGACCCCGACGATGCGTTTGACGACCCAAGCGGGGACGGACCAAACAATGGGACGGCGCAAGCGTTTCGCGAACGCTTGGGTGAAGACACGGTTTGTGACCGGATAGGGCGCGACGGCATTATAGCGACCTGACAGGCCCGGATTATCAATGACCCACAGCAAGATGCCGACCATGTCGTCGAGATGGATCCACGGGAATATCTGCTTTCCGCTACCGATTATCGCGCCAAGGCCCAAACAGAAGGGCATGCGGATGATAGGAAGAAACCCGCGCGATTTTCCGATGCGCCAGAATCGCGTTAGCCAAGACTTACGCTCGATCGCGCCCAGAACCACGCCGATGCGAAGTCGGACATGGCGAACACGGGTCGTATCCACCCCTTTGGCGGCCCGCTCCCAAGCCCCAACAAGTTCCGCCGGAAAGTCCTTTGTGCCGTCAGCTTGCAATTGGGGTTCGCTATATTCATCCAACTCAATCGGCGCTTCGCCTTGGTTCATCTCTTTGGTGCCGTAGAAACATTTTCCTGCCGTCGAAACGAAAACCTCGGGCGCATTCGGTTGCGCATTGATGGCCGCGACGAGGGCTTCTGTCGTTTCAATCCGCGAGTTGATGACTTCGTCGCGATAGGCGTCGTTCCAACGGCGGGATAGGTCGAGAATGTGCTGACCGGCTAAGTTCACCACCGCGTCGCAGTTTGGTAAACCGTCGGCGCGCAGCGCGTCCCAGCTGATCCGTTCGTCACCGGGGGTCCGGGAAATCCAAGTGACGCGGTCACCGCGGGCGCGCAGGGCGTCGGTTAAGGCTCGCCCGATAAAGCCGCTCCCGCCGCCAATGACGATATGTTTCGAAGGGGTGTGCGGTGGCGTCATGCGACTTTGATTGCAGAACGGGCGTTAGCAATCGACTAAAATCGACGCTTTCAGTGATGTTGGGGTGATCGCATAAGCGCCTTTTAAGCCCTCGTTCGTTCCGAGCGTAACGAAACCACCACTACAACCCCTCCCTATCGGTCGGAGCGAGTGTTTCGTTATTAAGCGTATTTCTCGCCCAAATAGACGCGACGCACATCTTTGTTGGCGCGAATTTCGTCTGGTGTGCCTTCAAACAAGGCTTCGCCTTGGAACAGAATTGACGCGCGGTCGACGATGTCGAGGGTTTCGCGCACGCGGTGATCCGTGATTAGAATGCCAATGCCGCGTTTCTTGAGGTAGAGCACCAGCTCGGAAATATCGGCAATCGCAATCGGGTCGATTCCGGTAAACGGCTCATCCAACAGGATAAAAGACGGACGCGACGCGAGGGCGCGGGCGATCTCGACGCGGCGACGTTCCCCGCCGGATAAGGCCAGCGCGGGCGATTTGCGAATATGGCCAATATTCAGTTCGTCGAGCAGCGCATCAACATTATCGTTCCACTTCGAGCGATCCTTTTCTGTCAGTTGCACGACGGCTTTGATGTTTTCTTCGACCGAGAGGCCGCGAAAGATCGATTGTTCCTGTGGCAGGTAGCCAACGCCGAGGCGGGCGCGCTGATACATCGGCAGGCCCGTGATATTCTGTCCATCTAGCGTGATTGAGCCACGATCCGCTTCGATCAAACCCATGATCATGTAGAAACTGGTGGTCTTGCCCGCGCCGTTCGGACCCATCAGGGCCACGACTTCGCCGCGTTGCACAGTCAGGGTGATGTCTTTGACCACGACCCGACCGCGATAGGCCTTGCCAATATTATTCGCGGCCAGACCAGAGGCCGGCGGCGTCACGACCAGAGGCTCGGACGTAAGGTCGGATTGATCGGTCGGATGGGGCGAGCCATCAGGATTCGCGAGCGTATCCGTCATAACTAGCTGCTTGTTGCTGTGGCTTGCGGTGTATTCTTAATCAGGATCGCAACCCGGCCCTGCCGTCCACACTGGCGACCTTTACACTCTGAAATCACACGCGCTTTTTGAGAAGCAAGCTCATAAATCAACCGCGTGCCACGCACGACACTATCTTCTTGGGTCAGGATCACATTGCCCGTGACTTCGAACGTGTCGGCGGTCGCCGTATAAACCCCTTGGTCACCGCGCACTTCTTGTGTCGGCGTGATGTAAAAGAAATTCCCTGTCGCGATGATGCGTTCAATGTCGCCCGCCGCTGTGCCGACGGCGGGTGCACCGCCTGCGCCGTTCGATTTGCTATAAATCACCATTTTGTCGGCGAGGATACGCACGTCATCTTGCCGCGCATCCACTTGCCCGGTCAGCGTGGTCACGCCCTTCGACGAGACCGCATCATCGGCATAAAGTTCAATATTGCCGCCTGCGGCCCCCGCAAATTGCGCATGGGCTGAGCCTGCAAAAGCTATTGCGGCACATGTGCCAGCCATAAGACGAAGGACGGTTCTCATAATCTACCCTAATTTCCGATGACGATCCGGGTTCGGTCGCCCGCGCCGCAATCCCGGCCTTGGCACTGACCGGAAAAACGGATTGTCTCGCTCACTGTGTCATAGACGAGGCGGTCGGTCGAGACCGTGTTGCCGCCCGGCTGCACGACCGTGACTGTTCCCGTGACCGTCATTAATGACTTGTCACGCTCATAGACACCCTTGTCGCCGCGCACATCATTTTCGTCTGAGACATAACGGAAGTCGCCCGTCCCTGTGATTTCGCGGACTGCGCCAAGCCGGATTGTCCCGGCGGCGGCCGGGCCATCGGCTTGATCGCGCAGGATCGTCATATCGTTGGAATAAATCGTTGACCCGTCTTGCACCACCACAACATTTCCGGCCAGATCGGTCGTGCCGTCAATATAGGTCGCTTGATCGGCGCTGACATTGATTGGCCCATCGCCATCAAAGCCAAAAATGGGTCGCGCCGTTGTCGCGTCCGCTTCCGGTGTTCCGCGCAGACCCGCCGCATTGTCGTCGTCGCGATTAATGATACCGTCCATGCCGTCCTTGAAAATAAAGGTGCGGTAATTATCGTTGATCTCATAGGCATTGCCATTGACCGTGCCGAAATTCCCGACACAGCTAATCGGCTCGTCGCCGATGATCCGCTTTTCACGGGCAAAAATACGGGCGTGGGTGGTGACGCAACGATAGCCATCATCTGTTTCTAACACCACATTTTGCCGCTCGCTGTCCGGCTGGGTCAAATCCGTGCGCAAATCGAGGATCTTATTCACGTCATCATAGGTGCCGCCATCCGCCTCGACAGAACTGCTCTCGGCCCCATCGGCGCGAATGAACTCCAACACGGGCTTGACGAGCGCCACTTCGGTGCGGCTTTCCAGCTGTCGAGTCGCCGTATCCGACGTCAGATAGAACGGCAAATTATCCGATGTGCGCCCGCTATAGCGCGGGTTGATCATCCGCACGGATGTGTCTGGATCATCCTCAATCACCACTTCGCTGCTCTGGGTCGCAAAATAGAAAACCAACAAGGCCACCAGCGCCGCTGAGGCCCCGATCAAAACGCGGCGTAAAATGGCAATCCGCTGCGTATGTTTGCGCGCCGCTGACAGGGTCAATGTCCGCTTCGGCTCCCATAAGCCCAGCGCATCGCTCGCGGCGTGGGAGCGGACAGGCAGGCTCGGGCTTAGGGACATATCAACCATCTTGCGCGTCGCTATATAGAGGTGTGCCCCCCTTGGGTAGACCCGGATTGCGCGGATGAGGGGTTTGTAACAGGGAGCGCCGCACCCGGGTCGTCCACAGGCGTCCGCACGGCAGTAGGAAAATAGTCCTTTCCTTACCTGTTCACTTTATGTTCTAGTGGTTGAGCGGCGCGAAGGCGGCGTTGCGCCATCCCGGTCTTGGTCGGGGTTTTGGCAGTCATCGACTTAAGGACGGGAACGAGCGCTGTGCGTAAGCCTGACACAATTGAACATCTCTATCTGGATTTCGACAGTTTCTTTGCCAGTTGCGAGCAGCAGCGGCGTCCGGAACTGCGCGGGCGACCCGTGGGGATTACGCCGTCACAGGGCGATGATGGCATGGGCGGTGGCGGTGTCATTGCGGCGTCTCGCGAGGCGAAGAAAGCGGGTATGCGGAGCGTGGTCACCCAGCGCGACGCGCTAAAAATCTGCCCCGATATGGCGTTCATTCCCCAAGACCCGGCCTTTTACCGCGAAATGCACCACGGCGCGCAGGCCGCCATTAAATCGGTGCTCCCCATTGCCAAGGTCATGTCGATTGATGAGCTATCCTGCGTGCTGGGACCCGACCATATTGCCGATCCGCTGGGCACGGCGCGCCGGATCAAACAAGCGCTCGCCGAAGGGATCGGCCGGTATATCACAGCGTCAATCGGGTTTGCGCCTAATGGTCATCTAGCGAAAATCGCCTGTAAGGAAGAAAAACCGAATGGGGCAACGGTCTGGCGTCCCGAAGACTTACCCGGTGTGATGTTGCACATTCCGCTGGGCGGTGTGCCGGGCATTGGCTCTGGCATGACCGAGCGTCTGTCGCGCGCGGGCATCACCGATATGGCGGGATTGCTGGCCGCCTCGCCGAAACAGCTGCGCAAGATTTGGGGCAATGTGGCGGGCGAACGGTTTTGGTACGCCATGCAAGGCCATGAGGTCATCACGCAGAAATCAACGCGCAGCATGATCGGTCATGGACGGGTTTTGCCGGCGAAATGGCGCGGCACGGACGGGCCCTATGGCTGTGCGCGCATGTTACTGACCAAGGCGGCGCGGCGGCTGCGGCGCGAAGGGTTCTATGCCAACAAACTTTACGTCAGTGTGAAAATCCGTACCCATCCGGGGGCGGAACCGAAACGCTGGGCGGACACGACCGAGCTACAGAGCGCCAATGATGACCGGACCTGCCTCAAGGCGTTGGACCGCATGTGGCAGCCGCTGGCCACGGCGCTCTCGCGCATACCCTCGGCGAATATCGCGCATGTCATGGTCAGTTTTTCGGGTCTCGTGCCCAAAGGTGCCCGCCAGCTGGATTTGTGGGTGGGCGAAGACCCGGACCGGAAACGCTGGGAGCAGATTACGGAGACGATTGATCGCGTCAATCTGGCGGCGAACCGCTCGCTGATTACGGTCGGGCCGTGGTCGCCGCCGCCGGGCGGCAATGCGGGCGGCAAGATCGCCTTTACCCGCGTGCCGCAAGCGGAGGATTTCTGGTGAGCTGGAAGCACACACTCCAACTCTCAGACCTGAGCGTCCCAGAACGGATTGAAATGATTTGCGGGGGATGCGGTCATGTGACCAAAATCCATCCGGGTGATCCAATTATCGCACAGCACGGCCATCTGTATCTGGATGAGCTGGAAAGCCGAGGTCGATGTCGCCGGAGTGCGCTCAAAGGCACAAAAGGCGGTTGCAATAGCCCGATGCGGCTGTTGCTGTGCAGTGATGAAGAGACCCACGCCTTTCAGGCGGGGATTGCCTGACAATTGGGGAACTCAGAATTATCTGGTAAGGTTGCCCTGGAATATTGAAGAGAGTGGTATGGAAAAGGTCACCGGAATTGGCGGGTTATTCTTTCGCGCGCAAGATCATGAGGTGCTCGCCATTTGGTATCGAACGCATCTTGGTATCGACCTCGCGGACGGGTTTTGGCATCAGGCATCAGGCCCGACTGTGTTCAAACCGTTCAAGAAAGAGACGAAATATTTCCCCGATGATCGGGGTTGGATGGTTGATTTCCGGGTCGACGATCTTGATGCGATGACCGCGCAGCTTGAGGCGGCGGGAATTGAGGTTATCACCAAAAAGAGCTGGAATTCCGAATTCGGACGTTATGCTCGAATCCATGACCCGGACGGCAATCCGATCGAATTATGGGAACCTGGGCCTGCGGCGCCAACAGGGCACTAAATGTCCTTAATCCGGACGTCGCATCCGGTGGCTGAAAATATCAACATCGTTCCAGCCGAGCAGATCGAGGCGGCAGCGAGTGTTGAGGAAGTCAAAGCAGCTTTGCGCCACGTCCAACCGGCCTTCGCGTACGAGGCGGGCCGTCAAAATGGTGCGCAGCTGATGCAGATACAGCACGTCAGACGCGGCATAGTTGAGCTGCGCATCGGTGAGTTCATCCGCTGCCCAATCGCTGCTCTGTTGTTGCTTGGAGAGATCGACGCTGAGCAGTTCCTTGCAAATATCCTTCAGCCCGTGGCGGTCGGTATAGGTCCGCACGAGGCCTGAGGCGATTTTGGTGCAGAAGATATTATGCGTATCAACCCCGAGGTCGCGCTGCATGATGGCCACGTCAAAGCGGCCAAAGTGGAAGATCTTGGTGACGTCTTGATTGAGCAATAACGCCTTTAGGTTCGGCGCGTCATAGGTATCCCGGTCCATCTGCACGATATGTGCGTCACCGTCGCCAGACGACAGCTGCACGAGGCAGAGCTTGTCACGCACGAGGCTGAGCCCTTGCGTTTCCGTATCAATGGCGACCGCGCGGCCAAAATCCAGCCCGTCGGGCAAGTCGTGTTTATGCAGATGGTTTGTCATCCGCGCGATCTAAAGACTTCGGCCCAAAACAACAATGCTAAACAACAATGCCCGATTTTCGGCGGCAGGCAGTGAGCGGGCATGGTAGGAGGGCGCATGTTGATGCCTACTGACCAAGAAATTTATGATGCTTTCCTCGCCCGGATAGAGCTGCCCGGTGCCATTATCGGCGTGAAAACAACGGGTGTGTTTTGTCGTCCCGGCTGTCCGGCGCGGATGCCGAAGTTTGAGAATTGCGAATTTTACGCCGGTCCCGAAGCAGCGCTCCGGGCGGGCTACCGCGCGTGCAAACGTTGCCACCCGGCGGGGCAGGATCACGGGCTGATGCGGGCCGTGATCGCGTTGGTCGAAGACAGTGAGGATGGCCGGGTCGATGAAGTCGCGCTGAAAGCGGCGGGAATTGATCCGTCAACGGCGCGCCGAACATTCAAACACAGGCTCGGGATGAGTGTGGCCGAGTATGCACGTTTGCGACGACTGGGTCTGGCGGCGAAAGCGATGGCAGGCGGGGCCCGTGTGATTGACGCGCAGCTGGACGCCGGGTTTGAGAGCGCCTCAGGCTTTCGCGCGGCCTATGCGAAGACGTTCGGCGCGGCGCCTGCCAAGACCCAAGCAGAACCGCTCTTTGTGGATTGGCTGGACACAGCGGAAGGCCGTATGGTGGTCGTCACGGATCACCGCGCGCTCTACCTCATCGAATTCACGGACCGGGTGAAACTCCCGCGTCAATTTAAACGGCTCCGGCGCATTCATGGTCGCGCGATTGTTCCTGGCACGACGACGGTCACAGAGACAATCCGGCAGGAAATGGTGGATTATTTCGCGGGGAAAATTCAGGACTTCTCTGTCACGATTGAGACCACCGGAACGGATTTCCAAGACGGTGTCTGGGAGGCTTTGCAAACGATTCCCTATGGCGAGACGTGGAGCTACGCCGATCTGGCGGTGGCGATCGGCAATGAGAAAGCCGTCCGCGCCGTCGCCTCGGCCAATGGCTCAAACGGTCTGGCCATCGTCATTCCCTGTCACCGGGTTATCGCCTCGGACGGCGGGCTCGGCGGGTATGCGGGCGGCATTGAGCGCAAAGCGCGTCTGCTCGATCTGGAACGCGCTCACAGGTCTTTGCCGGATGGGACGCTCCTCTAACGCTTTGCTAACCCTATTGCTTAGGTCGACCCTAAGCCTTTTCCCCTATTCCACCGTCCCAAGCCGGTCCGTTGATGAGACTGGCACGGTGCGTGGAATGAAGGTGGAGCAATGGCGCTAGCCCCAAGAATTGTCGCAAGGCAGAGTCAAAGTTTGGCGATGACGCCACAATTGCAACAAGCGATTAAGCTGTTGCAATTGTCCAATATCGAATTGGCCGCGTTCGTCGAAGAGCAGATGGAAAAAAACCCGTTGCTGGAACGTGGCACGGGCGAAGAAAACCGTCGCGGCGAAGATATTTCTGAAACGCCGACCCCCGATGCGAGCCTGCAAATGGACGTCCCCGGTGCGGCTGGGTCCGATCTAGATGCGCCGTCGCATAGCACGACCGATGAAAGTCCGGCCGAAGCCATGACTAACCAAGCGGCCGATGTTGGGGGAACCATTGATTTTTCAAAAGGGGCCAGCTCCGGCGGGCCTTTGTCCGACGGGTTCGATATTGCGGCGAATGCCGTGGCGGAGACCACCTTGCAGGATCACTTACGCGAACAATTTGCGCATCTATGCCTCTCGCCAGCGGACCGACCTGTGGCCGATTACTTGCTCGGCTTGCTGGATGATGCAGGTTATTTGCGGGATGAGACCGAAGCTTTGGCGCTGTCGCTTGGCGTGTCTGCCGCGCGGATCAGCTCTGTCATTACGCAGCTCCAAACCATGGAACCGACCGGTGTTTTCGCGCGGTCTTTGTCCGAATGTTTGGCGATGCAACTGGCCGAGACGGATCGTCTCGATAAACCCAATGAAATGCTACTCGATAATCTAGAGCTCTTGGCGCGCCACGATTTTCCCAAGCTCGCCAAAATTTGCGGCATTGATATTGAAGACCTTAAAGCCCGGGTGCTGCATTTGCGTACCCTCAGCCCCAAGCCGGGTATGGCCTATGGCGGCGGAGCGGTCTCGGGGCTGGAACCAGACGTGTTTGTGCGCGAAACGTCGAATGGCGGTTGGGCGGTTGAGCTGAACAGCGATACGCTGCCGCGCGTGCTTGTGAACAAGCGCTATT
The DNA here is from genome assembly GCA_051251645.1 of Litorimonas sp. Classification (GTDB taxonomy): domain Bacteria; phylum Pseudomonadota; class Alphaproteobacteria; order Caulobacterales; family Maricaulaceae; genus Litorimonas. Next base: position 671,383 of record JBPOEY010000002.1, read on the forward strand.
ACGCAGAAATTAAGGCGGCGTCGGGCGATAATGAACAGGCCCGAGAGTTCCTGTCAGACTGTCACCAGACCGCGAGCTGGCTGGTCAAAAGCCTCGATCAACGGGCGCGCACTATCATGAAAGTGGCTTCTGAAATTGTGCGCCAACAGGACGCATTTTTCGCCTACGGGGTCGATCACATGCGCCCGCTTAAGCTCAAAGATGTGAGCGAGGCGATTGAGATGCATGAGAGCACGGTCAGCCGGGTCACATCTGGCAAATTCATGGCCACCCCGCGCGGCACAGTTGAGCTGAAATTCTTTTTCACCGCGTCAATCCCGTCCACTTCGGGCGGTGAAGGTCATAGTGCGGAGTCGGTGCGTCACCGTATTCAAACGTTGATCGAAGAAGAAGTGGATGTGAAAAGCGTCAAGTCTGATGACCGGATCGTCGAGTTATTGCGCGGCCACGGGGTCGACATCGCCCGACGGACCGTGGCGAAATATCGCGACGCGCTCGGTATTCCAAGCTCGGTTGAGCGGCGTCGGATTATTCGCAATAAAATTTAGGGCGCGTCAGCACCGCGCAGTTCAAGAGACAGGTCTTTACAGGGCCATGAGGTCCCGTGCTAAGCGGGCTTTATGATCGCCCTCATTTATCTCGCCCATGTCGCCATTGTCATTTTCGGGGCTGTGACGCTCGTGTGGTTGATCAGCCTGCTCGCGCGTGATGCCTCTATCATTGATATTTTCTGGGGCTTTGGCTTTTCGCTGGTCGGACTTGTCTGTCTTTATCTTGCGAGTGGGCGCTTTGACGTCATGCCGTCGTCCTACCTGTTGCTGATGGGGTTGATGCCGATCTTGTGGGGATTAAGGCTGACGCTTTACTTGGCAAAACGGAACCTCGGCCACGGCGAAGACGGGCGTTATGTGGCGATGCGCAAACGTTCCGGCCTCGCAGAAATGACATGGCGCGTGCGGGCGCTGTTCTCCATTTATTGGGGGCAGGGACTGCTCATCTTGATCGTGTCGGCCCCGGTTTGGGTTGCCTTTGCGAACGGCAAGACCACAGAGATCGGCGTGTTGGCGATGATTGGCGCGCTGATGTGGTTGGCAGGCGTCTTGTTCGAAGCGATTGGTGATGCGCAACTGGTCGCGTTCCTTAAGAAAAACGCCGATTATGACGGCTCCTACGAAGATAAACCCGTGCTGGATACGGGCCTGTGGGCGTGGACGCGCCATCCGAACTATTTCGGCAACGCGCTGCTGTGGTGGGGCATATTCGTGGCTGCCTGTTCTGTGCCGTGGGGGTGGGTGTCGGTCTTTGGTCCGCTGATTATGACGACGCTGCTGATGCGCGTGTCAGGGCGGGATTTGCTGGAACGTAAATTGAAGAAACGTCCGGCCTACCGCGATTACGTCGCGCGCACGTCCAGCTTTGTGCCGATGCCGCCGAAGAAGACGGCTTGAGCCAGTGTCTGGCCCCGCGGCCTGCGAAGAACCGAACCGTCTTTAAAGGCAGGTCACCAAGATGATTAGGCAACAATTTGTCAGCCTCGACGCACAGCCAAACGGCGAGCTGCTGAGGGCGCATCAGGCGAAATCGGGTTTCCGTCTTTTCTATGAAAAACATACGGGCCTCTATTACTTAGACGGTGCTGATCGTGACAATTCCAAACGTCCCGGCTTTGACAGTCAGGGCGGCTATGCGCCTGTTCTCAATCATAAAAGCCGTGACGATCTTCACAAGCTCAAGGAATTTGTTCGCGAACAGGTTAAAGCCAAGACACTCGGCAAACATCAATTTGACGCTGACCTCGTGCAAGACGCGCTGTTCCTGAGCGGCACATTCCAAACAAGAGTGTTCTGCGCGTATTACGACGATGAAGACACGGATATCGTGGCCATTGCCAATCACGGGGTTTTGGAGAGGTTATGTTTCTCGGCGGCTCCGCGCGAACACAATGACAGGGACGCTGACCCGTTTGAGGTCACCTACCGCATGGGAAGCACGCCGCGATTACATCCGGAACAAAACGAATTTGAGGGGTATAACAGCCTGTATCAAAGGGAGTTTTTGGCGGCTTTCGGTAAGCCCGCGCCGGATCTGTCCTTTTTTGGTCAACCAAAGTCGTCACAGGCTGATATGAAAATAGAGGCCGCTCATTTGAATATCAGCCAAGCGGCTTTACTCAGGTTATATGGCCAGTTCAAATTAGTGGATAGCGAAGAAAACCAAACACATCCTGCGCTGGAGCGGTTTTACAGATTTTTCGATCTGGCCCTAAAAATCATCCTCATGCCATTTATACTCATAGCTGTGTTGGTGATGTCCGTCCGCGATGATCTTAAACATAGGAAAAGCCGGAAATAGATGGTTCTCATTTTACTCCGCCAGTTCAGGCGCACGCCGCGACTGCGGCTCCGCGCCCACCAGCCCCCGGTCCGTGCCACAGACCTTATCCCAAAAGCGGAAATATAACCCGTAATTCCCACGAAATTTCGTGTGGTGGAGGTTATGATGGCTGGCCGTGATGATGTGGCGACCCCACCAGCCCTCGATCCAGCGTTTCGGATACACTTCCCAACCTGCGTGATTGAAAACGGAATTAATCGTCATCAGCATTAGAATAATCAGCGCGATCGCCCAATGGATCGGCACAAACAGCGCCATCACCGGCAGTAACCAAGCCGAACTCACAGCTTCAATCGGATCAAACGAAAAGCTCGCCCACGGCGTCGGCTGCACGCTGCGGTGATGGCCCGCATGCGTGTGTTTGAACAGTTTCGGGTGGTGCATGATCCGGTGCGTGGCGTAGAACCATGTGTCCTGCGCGAACAGATAGAGCGCGGCACTGGCCGGCAGCCAAAGCCACGCGCCCAGCCCGTCGGGTATGCCGCCATAAATCGCGGTGCCGCCTGCTTTCCACATTTCCAAAATGATGGCGGCGGGCAGGGCATAGATAAAGCTGCTGATGACCGAGAGGCGGATTTCATTGGCGATGGTCGCGCGGGTCGGCTCGCGCTTGGACAGGCGTCGCGCGTGTTTCGGCGTGCGCTGCCAGAGCGCCCAATGGATTGGCGCGACGATCAGAAAATAGCGCACAATAATAATCGTGGAGAGACCCGCATAGGTCGCCACAAATCCCCAGACTGGTATTGGCCATCCGTCCATGGGCTTGCGCCTAGCGTCTGGCTGTGCGCCGCGCAACGAAGAGACGCTTGCCGCGCCGTATCATCGCGCTAGGAAGGGGTATGTCAGACGTTATCCTCACCATTGATCAAGGAACGACCAGTTCCAGAACCCTTGTTGTGAGCGCGGACGGGGTCATCCTTCATGCCGAACAGCAGGAGTTTCCGCAGCTTTATCCGCAAGATGGTTGGGTCGAACATGATCCCGAAGCGATTTGGACGACGGTTGAGACCACGCTGAGCGCTTGCCGCGATTGGTGCGCCGCCAACGGTCAGGCTCCGGTCGCGATTGGCATTACCAATCAGCGCGAAACGACTTTAGTCTGGGACCGGGACACGGGGGAATGCCTCTATAACGCGATCGTTTGGCAGGATCGCCGCACGGCGGCGCGCTGTCGACAACTTGCGGGCGCGATGCCTGTCGCGCAACTTCAAGCCAAGACAGGCCTGTTGCATGATCCCTATTTCAGCGCGACCAAGATCGCGTGGATTTTGGATCATGTCGACGGCGCGCGGGCGCGCGGGGAACGCGGCGAGTTGTGCTTTGGCACGGTCGATAGCTTTCTGATCTGGCGATTAACGGGGGGTGACGTTCATGCGACCGACGCGACGAACGCGTCGCGCACCAATTTATTTAATATTCGCGAGAATACATGGGACCCAGAATTATTAGCGCTGTTTGGTGTCCCCGCGACGGGGTTGCCCGCCGTGCGCGACTGCGTGGCGGACTACGGGTCATGGAAAGACGGCGGGGGGCACGGCATTCCAATTTGCGGCGTGGCGGGCGATCAACAAGCTGCCGCGATTGGACAGCTGTGTGTCTCGCCCGGCGATATTAAGTCGACATATGGGACGGGCTGTTTTGTGATTTTGAATACCGGCGAAGACTGCCTGAGCTCGAAGAACAAGCTGCTCTCCACCATCGCTTACCGGATCAACGGGCAGACATCCTACGCGCTGGAAGGCTCGATCTTCATTGCGGGCGCGGGTGTGCAATGGTTGCGCGACGAAATGGAACTGATCGAACATGCGGCGGACACGCAAGCGGTTTGCGAAAATTTAGATGGCAATCACGGCGTCTATCTTGTCCCGGCGTTTACGGGACTCGGCGCGCCTTATTGGAACCCGGATGTGCGCGGGGCGCTGTTCGGGCTGACGCGCGATACGGGCCGTGATCATGTCATACGCGCGACGGTCGAAAGCGTGGTCTACCAAACTTACGACCTGTTCGCAGCAATGGCCAAAGACGGCGCACATCCAAAAAGCTTGCGCGTTGATGGCGGCATGGTCGCCAATGATTGGATGGTGGGTCACCTCGCCAATGTGCTGAACCTGCCCGTAGAACGCCCGCAAATTCTAGAAACTACGGCCATGGGGGCGGCCTACCTCGCGATGATCGGGGCAGGGATGGTCACAGGGTTGCAGGATTTGCAAGACCTCTGGACCCGCGACCGTCTGTTTGAGCCAAATATGGCTGCGGATGAGCGAAAGACCCTCTTGGACGGCTGGGCCGACTGCGTTAGACGGCTGCTGGCCTAACGGCGTGCATCCTCGTTTATGCGAGGGCCGTGGGGGGATAGCTCAATTGGTTAGAGCCACCCGCTCATAACGGGTTGGTTGGGGGTTCAAGTCCCTCTCCCCCTACCACGCACTCAGTGCTTTTAGCGACCAAATCGCTGGCAGTGAGAATAGCCCCTACTAACGGGGGCTTAGCGGGGTACGGCGACTTAAGAGACGCTCAGAGAGACGCAAAAAGGGTCGATATTCGAGCCATTTGGTGAGGTGTCTCAGATCACGAATTTTGAGATCAACTCGTTAAGTGGCAGATGCTGAGAGGATAGTGGGTTAAGCGGAGACGCGGAAGAGAATCGCTTGGTCATTCCCGCACGCAGGGAGCTTTCCCGCGGAGACTTTGAGAGACCCCATAGTCATTTCGACCGGATGATGTCCGGCTATAATCTCGCTAACAATCTTGGGAGACATAAACGCAAGGTTCAGGATACGGCTTACGTCAGCTTTATCAAAACCGTGCTCGCATCCAATTTCCAATTGGGATGTGTAGCGATCGGACTTTAAACCTTCATACCAATCACGACCCATAGCAATCAGCTTGATAAGCTCAGGATCCGGTTCCCCAAGAGCCTGCCCGCCAATGATCAGTTTAATCTCGACGCCCCTCCGTCTCATCTGAAGCGGGTATCGGCAAGAGGATGAGGCCAATCAGTTTGCTGCAGAAATTTTAATGCCTCACTCACGCCTAAGGCACAGGCTCAACGACGAACCCAATCTGGACTAAGCCTTAAGTATCAGTCGGGAGTTTGGTGTCAGTAAAGAGGCGGCTGCGAGACATTACGTTACGCGAAATGGCAACACCGTTGCGATCCTGTTCATCAAAGGCGGCTCGCTGAGATATGCGGTAAAGTCAGAGGGATTTCCCTAGGTCAAGATAAGCCGCGGGCAAAACGTCCCGTATATGCCTAAGCCAAGGCCGGGTACAAAACTTAGCGAGATCGATGAGGACGATGTTTCGAACTTCCTGCCCGGCATCAGTTTGGCGAAGAGATCAAAGTTCAGGCGCTCTATCAGGAAAATGGATTCGGGATGTTCCTGTTGGTGGTAGAGGAGAACTAACGCGCGTCATATGGGTGGGAATCGAATGTGAGAAAATATCCTTAATGCAATTGACCTGCCACCTCTGCTCAATTTCCCTGTTAATTTTCAGCAGGGAAATCACGAAATAACCACGTAAAATCAGCGCTCTGCACGGATAGAATCACGAATTCAGACGCCATTCCGGTGGGTTTCGCGCGTTTTTCCCTGTAAATTCCCTGTAAAGCAGGGAATTGAGGCGTGAGACTGGCTCTCGCCGGACTGCGCCACTACCACGTTACACCCCACTATGATTCCGAAGTGTTTATCGGTCGGGTGGTTAGTGATCTGGTTGACGGGTGTTCGAAATCTGCTTGGCCGGAAGGCGCAGCGCCTTACCGTCATCCATCTCGCCTTTGGCGAGAGAGGCTGAGATGTAATAGCGATAGCATCGGCCACTAGGATTTTTCGAATGTATGGGTGAAAGCCGCTGATCAATCTGATCATAGAGCAAGCCCATTCGCAGGCTATTGGACGCGATGTTGATAAAGCGTCGGCGCTTTAGTGCATTGTTCTCTAGTGTCGATTTACGGCGTTCCATAGCTCTTAGTTCACGATGCGTATGTGCTGGCTCTTGTAGACCTCGTCCTTGTGCTTGATCTTCCTGACGTTGACCAGATTAATCAAAAGCTTGTAATAATAACCTTGGCTGAAGAGCTTACCGCCAATCCGTGCCATTATATATGACGACGGATACTGTCTGACGTCAGCGTTCATGGCACAAATTTAGGTCTGGACTAGAGAGACTGTGCTCATCTAATATCGCGTGGAGAGACAGATGAGCCCGCGTAAACCAACGTCCGGTGAGCGGATCGCCAGAGACATCGCCCGCCAAGACAACATCTGAAGTTAATGGGCTGTCCAACCGCCATCTATGGCCAAATTTGATCCTGTTATATTATCTGCGCCGGATGAACATAGGAACAAGACTGACTTTGCGACGTCCTCCGCTGTGACGAATTTTTTGGTCGGTTGAGAGGCAAGCATAACCTCGTTTTTCACAACCTCTTCACTCAGGCCACGGGCTTTGGCCGTGTCCGGAATTTGCCGTTCCACGAGGTCCGTCAAGACATAGCCCGGCGACACGGCATTCACAGTCACCCCATCGGTCGCGCATTCAAGCGCAACGCTTTTCGTTAGGCCTAAAAGACCGTGTTTCGCCGCGACATAGGCAGACTTATAGGGTGAGGCCACGGTGGAATGTGCGGAGGCGATATTGACAATGCGCCCCCAGCCTGAGCGCGTCATAGCCCCCAAACACAGGCGTGTCGTATGAAAGCTGGCCGTCAAATTGATACTGAGAATTGCGTCCCACTGTTCGGGAGGGAAGTTTTCTATCGGGCTGACATATTGTATCCCGGCATTGTTGATGAGGATGTCCACGGCCCCGAGTGACGATGTCGTTTGATCCACGAGCTTTTTAATCTCATCAGGCTTTCGCATATCGGCCGGAGAATATCGGATCGTTTGGCCAGAGGCGACCGAAAAGTCTTTGAGCAGACGGTCTATCTCGACAGGATCGCCAAAGCCGTTAATCATGACATTGGCGCCCGCTTGGGCCAGTTGACCTGCGATGGCTTTGCCGATCCCACTTGTCGACCCTGTGACGATCGCCGTCTTTCCTGATAAATCAATCACGGATATCCTTTGCGCCGCTCGGACGGTTTATAGACAGTCGACTCTTCCTCAGCGGCGCGTTTCTGGCCCAACGGCGCGTTTTTGGCGAAGGGACGGGCGAGGTTCAATTACTCTGCATCCAGCCTGTGCTGAACCGCGTGGGCCAAGCGGGTGCGATGATTTTTGACGTCGTCCAAAATACCGAAGGATAAAAACGCGTGGATAGCGCCGGGGATGCAGTCCAACGTTACGTCAACACCGGCGTCGGTCAGGCGCGCCGCATAGGCGCGCGCCTCATCCCGCAACGGGTCACAGTTCCCGACAATGATGTAGGTCGGAGGCAAGTCTGCCACCGCTTTGTGGAACAGGGGGGATACGCGCGGATCTTTGCCTTGTTCTTTCGTGATCCCATAATTCTCAACGCTGACATCAATGGCGTCACGGGTGAGAAAATAATCGCCATCGCCAAATAAGACCCGCGAGGGATAAGTCACATGAGGGCTATAAACGTCGAGCATTGGATAGAGCAGAAACTGTGCCCGAACTTTTCCAGAATTTTCCGACGATTGCGCTAAAACCGCGGCAAGGTTTCCCCCCGCACTATCGCCCATAAGCGCAACTTTGGTTGAGAGCCCCTTAAAGTTAGCGGCATTCTCAAGAATGAAATCTAATGCCGCCTGACTATCCTTTAACCCCGCGGGGAATGGGTTCTCAGGGGCCAAGCGATAGTCAAGACTGATGAAGTTCGCCTTACTTTGTGCTGCGAGTGCTGTCAGCAAGCCATCATATTCATCAAGCCCGGCTAATGACCAGCCGCCCCCGTGAAGGAATAATATGAGTGGCGATAAATGCTCATCACTTTTCGGGTGGTAATAAACCCGGGCTGAAATATGATCTTTAGCACCGGGAATTTTTACGTCTTCGGTTTCAATATCGGGGTAAAAATTTGGTCCCGAAAACCCCATAAAAATGTCTCTGGCGAGCGCCCGAGATAGCTCAATCGGGCTTTCGCTGCCAGGAACAAGCGACACGAGGATCGCGTTCACTTTCTCGATTAAATCCGTCGAGGCCGCATCCATGGCGTCAGGCAGCACCCCGCCTGATGGCTCTGTGTGTTCGGTCTTCATGATGCCCAACGATCTCAGCGATCAATATGTGTAGATGATCCGGAAATCATAGGTGCGCGGCGCGGCATAAAAGCCTGTCTGTACGCCGGGGAATTCAGACAGGTTAAATCCCTGAACCCGGATTGTCGCATCGGTCGCATTTTTGATCCCGGCCCGGAACTCCCACCGCGCGTCATTCGTTTTGATTGCCGCAAACGCGTTGACCATTTCATGACCGTCTTGGTTTAATTCTGGCGATGCTGAGATCTCGATGGCTCTTTTGGCGCGGTAGCCTGCATCGGCGTGGAAGACAGCTTTCACCGAAGAACTGATCGGCTGTTCATAGGTCGCGGACACACTGCCGTTCCATTTCGGTGCGTTGACAAGAGGGCGGTCGCTTACATCCGTGGCGACACCTCCCACCAAAATATTGAACTCATTATAATCTGCGTCCAGCCAACCCAACGTCCCGGAAAGCGTCAGGCGATCCGTAGGTTGCGCGAGGACTTCGAGCTCAAACCCTTTGATTTTGGCCGCTGCCGCATTAGTGAACTGGCTGACAAAGACGCCCGTCACAGGATCAGCGCCAAACGATGTCACCTGGAGGTCGGTGTAATCATTATAGAAGGCCGCCATATTGGCGATGAGCGCGCCGTCGAGCCAGCTGGTTTTCAACCCTGCTTCATAGCTCCAGACAAATTCCGGCTCAAACGGCTGGAAGGAAAAATCATTATTCGCGCGCCCATCAAACCCGCCGCTTTTGAAACCGCGAGACGCTGACGCGTAGACAAGCGTATCATCCGTCGCCTTGTAGGAGACTGAAACTTTAGGGGTAAGCGCGTTGAAATCTTCTTCGCCATTGATCTGTGTGCCGGGAACCCCAAAACCTGCCAAGAAAGGAGGCGTGCTATCAATTACTGAGACGGTGGGGTCGAAAAAGTTCTCAAAAACGCGTTGCGACGTTTTCTCTTCCTGTGTGTAGCGCAATCCGGCGCTGACATCGAGCCGATCACTAATCGCGTAAGTGGCGTCGGCAAAGACAGCGTAGGAATCGGTCACTTGGTCAGTTTGCGCGAGGCTTGAGCTGGCAAATCCAAACAGCGTGACAGGGAAGCCGAAGATTGTCGCCGCCCCATTATCAACACCCGAGAAGGAGACATCCTCATCGTGGAAATAATACAACCCACCCGTCACAGTCAGAGGGACGCCATCATCAAATGTGGCCCGTAATTCTTGGCTGAACTGATTTTGCTCTTGCAGCAGAAGAATATCGAGGACGGGCAAGGGGGACCCATCCGTATCGAGGTTGAGATCAAAATCCATCTCGCGGTAAGCGGTAATCGATTCTAGCGACACCGCGTCGCTGGCTTGCCAGCGAGAGGTCACTGATAAACCCCAAGCGGTCAGGTCAGACAGACCATTCGCATTTGTATCGACGGCATATTCGTCTGTGCTGGCCGGTAACGTCAGGATCCCCGTTGGTGCCGCGACGGTTATGGGCGTCAAACGAGACGGGCTGCGCGCGCTATCTGGGCGCTCTTGTTTGCCATCCACAGACACTAAGAATTCTAAATCATCGGTCGGCGTAAACAAGAGCGATGCACGGCCCGACAATGAGTTGACGTCACCATCATCCTGACCCGTCACAGAATTCGTGTTGAAGCCGTCGCGCTTCGTCGCCGCGAAAGCGATTTTGCCGCGGAGCTGGTCTTCGGCCAGCGGGCCGCCAATGCTGCCTTTCAGTGTTTGGAAATCATAATTGCCTGCACCCGCTTCAAGGTAGGCTTTAAATTCGTCCGGCGGTGGGGAGGAGACAAATTTGACTGCGCCGCCAATCGTGTTGCGGCCATATAAAGTTCCTTGCGGGCCGCGCAGTACTTCAACGCGCTCAACATCAAACAACTCCAAGAAGGCCCCTTGGGAGCGCGCGATAAACACATCGTCAACATAAACGCCGACGCCCGGGTCTGCGAACGCCAAGGAGTCATTTTGGCCGATGCCGCGCAAATAAACGACAGCATTGGAGGCGTCGCCTTGGTCAAAATATAAGTTCGGCGTGGAATATTGAATGCCCGAAAGATCATCCGCTTGAAGCTCTGAAATGCGGTCCGCACCAAAGACGGAAACCGCGACTGGAATATCCTGAAGCGATTCTGCGCGTCGCCGAGCGGTGACGATGATTTGGTCAAGCGGGGTTCTAACGGTCAAATCCGTCCCAGCATCTTGCGCGAAGGCCCCGGGGGCGATGAACATCATGGAGGCCGCACAAATACTGGAGAGTAGCGTCGCGCGCCGAGGTGCGAGGTCGACGGAACTGAATTCACGAGATGAAATGGCCATATACGTTCTTTCCCCAGCCGATTTATTGACAGCTGAACCGCAAGGCGGCTCATCAGCTTTGGGAGAAGGATAAGAGGCTTTTACAGGGAAATCGACGACCGAAGCGGTCAGAGTGAGAGGACATTTTCGCTCATAGCGCGCCATAGTTACTCGTCGACGTCGCTCAATTGACGCACGAAGGCGACGGGAGTCAAGCCGTTCCACGCTTTGAATGCTCGTGAAAAACTGCGGACATCCATATATTTCAGAGCCTCCGCGATATCGCCAATCGGGCGCCCTTGTCGCAACATGGTTTGCGCCATTTTATTGAGCGCTTGATGTTTTAAGTCCCGGAAGCTTGTCCCAGATGTGTTCAGGCGGCGACGCAATGTGGCGACACTGAGCCCCACGTCTCGCGCAATGACCGCCTGTTCGGTGACACCTGCCTCCATCAAGGTTTTGATCCGTTGCGGCAGGTCATTTTTGGCGACTCTCTGTTCCCGTTCAGCAATCATTTTATTGACTGTGTCATAGACGGTGGCCGCGCTGACGGGTCTGTCATGTTTCTTCCGAATGGCGATCCCAGCGACACTCAGGTCATATTCCAACGCATAGACCGGTGCATCGCAGCGGACGGGGGCTTCCCAGAACGATAAAAACCCATCGCGCGGATCTCTCTTCGGACGCCTCGAACGCACGCACCGAACATGGGGCGTAAGCGTCACCCCCGAGGTAAGCGTCAGCATAGCATGTAGGAAAATGAGCAGCCCTTCCATGACGGAATAGGCCGGGGGGCTGTCTGCACTGAACGCATATGGGAATTCGCGGTCATCAATTGTATAGACAAGGCAGCCGCGGCGCCGCGTGACTTTGTTGAAATATCCGCCGTGAATAAGGTTATAAGTTCTTGCCGTCCGCTTCATCGCGTCCTCAAGATTTTCAGCCTGTTTAAGGATATCAATGACGAAATCGGTCGTCCCCGGCGCCAAGGACCTTTGCGACATCCCAAGCGACTCGTCACTCGCCGCCGCCGTCATCTGCTGCATCAATCGAAAGTAGTCCCGAAGGAGCATCCAATTTTGGGTCTCGTCAGCAGACCCAGAGAGGACCGCCCCGAGTTCTGCGGTTCTTGAACCCGCAATACTTTTCGCGGCTGTTTCAAGGGCTGCGGTTTCACCTCTCGGAACAATTAAACGCGTCAAAGGCATGCTCCTTACAAGAGCCGTAAAACTGTCGGCATGGTGATGAGTGTCTATTCTCAAAAGATGATTGTTTAGCACTGCCCACCCTCACGCGAAACGTTGCATATGACTCACGTTGGAAATCTCGACGGTCTTGTCCGCTCAAATTTTAGCCTGTTCAAGTCAGCAAAAGGGCTTACCTGCTGTCTCCCTTACCCGACTCCAGAACCCAAAACAAAATAACGGGATCGATCTAATGATGTGGGCAATGCTCTAACGTCACAATGCCCGAGTCAGCTGAACGGGACCCTCATCACGCGCCCATCATGTTTCCATCAGGACTGTCGGTTGGCCATGGCTGTAAGATAGGTTTGTATCACCGATTACTTTCTTTGGGTGAACGAATACAGAGGCCTGTGCTCTATGAAACCCATGTCGAAAGCGGCCATTAGCCTCCTTGCCTTCGGGCTTTTGATGCCGACACAGGTGTTCGCACAAACGAGCGATGAGGCGTGCTCAGCACAAGTCTCAGAAATCTGCGGGGGCGCAGATGCCACTGTCTGCTTCGCGGACGGGACACTATGGCAACGGGTTGCCGCCGACTGTGTCGGTTACGCCCAAACCATGGTCGAAATGTCCCGCGAAGCGACAGAGCAGATGGCCATGGAGGGCGCTTCATGGGGCGGAAGCGTCCGAAGTGGCCCGGGCACCGAATTTGGGAAAATTGGCTCGCTGAAGGAAGGCGCTCTGGTTGAGCTTGAAGACAATACGGGCGTTCAGATGAACGGCTACCCTTGGTTCAAAATCATGCAATATAATGATGTCGGTGGTGTGACTCTGTCGGGATTTCAGTGGGGCGGAATTTTATGTTCGTTTGAAGGCCGCGACGGCGTTCACCAAACTTGCCCTCCTGAATGGCGAGGCAACGCGTCTCATCATATGATGGGGCAAGACAATATCGCCCCAGCGCATGGCAATGGCGGTGAGGAAATGGGCCATGGGCAGGACCCGATTGCACCCGTTCACGGCAATAGCGACGAAGACAATGAGATGATCGCGCTTGATCGTATCTCAGAGTGTCTGGACGCCGCACAGCTCGACGGCTCAGTTTGTATTGGGCAAGTCTCAGCCCCCTGTATGGATGAGGGCAATAATTACACAACGGTCGGGATGCGGGCGTGTCTCAGCCTAGAGCACAGCGCTTGGGATAGTTTACTGAACACAGATTACAAGCGCCTCAGGAACGGTTTGGTAACTGCCGCGCAGCAAACGAAGCTTCGCGATGCGCAACGGCTCTGGATCAAATATGTCGCCGCATTCTGCCCCCTGGGATATGAATTTAATCAAGGCACAGCGTTCCTCGTCAGCGGTGATCGGTGCCAGATGGAATTGACCGCTCGGCAAGTTTTGGAGCTTCGCAAGCTTATTCCGCCGACGAACTAAACGACACCGCGATTTAATTCCCCTCTCCTTTTGAAAGCGACCTTATGGCGTCCTATTCAGATCTGACAATCAATCGCCGTCTCGCTCTCGGCGGCGCATTGTCCCTCGCCTTTGCGACAACGGCGCGGGCCAGAGATGATGTCTCTTTGCCACAGAATGCCTGTCAGGCGGGACAGTCGCGTGTGACGGAAAATGTTTATGAGTTCGATGTTGGCGGGAAACCTGTCGAATGGGATTACCCGTCCGGCAAAGCGTCGGCGAACGGGCTGACCCTAAAAGGACTCGGGTTGCAGCGAACAAAATCTGAAAAGAAAACAAATTCAGGCTTTACCGATACCGGCGCGCTCGCGGACCGGTTTTTGAATATGGGCAGTTATGTCGATTGGCACCCCACGACCTTGTGGGCGCTTCAGTTTGGCGCAAAAGCCGCCATCGCCCTAGACCGTGATGATGACATCATAGGCGCAACAGAAATTTCAGACGAATATTTTGCCTTTCAACGGGTCGGCGGCGTTCATCCGTGCATGCTGGAGCGTGTGGTCAGTGACCATGATTTCGACGCCTTTATTCGACCTGAATACGACTATTATATGGTCGATTACCACGCACAAACGACTTTGCAGGACAATGATAGCGTCAGTGCCAGTGAAGACCACAATGAACGACAGAAGCGACGCTATGGCTACCAGCCCAAAGCGCTTTTCGTCGCTGCTGAAGGACAATTGCGGCCATTAGCGATCTTAATCCGCCGTGGAGGTCAGGCTGAACTCGTTCAGCCCCGGGATCCGAACTGGCAAATCGCCAAGTTTATTATTCAAAACGCGGACTTCAACCACCATCAACTGGTCGGGCATTTAGGGCGCACACATCTCTATATGGAATCCCTTGCGGTTTCGACCGGCATCTGTCTTCCGCAAGATGTTCACCCGATCAGCAAACTCTTGAGACCGCATTTTGAAGGCACCATCAATATCACGGATTTCGCGTCCACGGACCTGATCAACATCAGTCCCCAAAGCAGTAATGGGGGCATATTTGATCATAACTTTACCGGCACAATGGCCTCTAACATCCAGTTTATCGCCGAAGAAGTCTTTGGCCTTTATGATGACAGCCAATTGCGCGCGGATCCTCGACGGGCCAAAAGAGTGGCCAACCTCTTTAACGAAACCATCTTCCCGCGTGAGATCAGTCAGCGCGGCGTTGGACAGTTCCGACGCGAAAAAATAACCCATAGTGGTGAAGCCTCCTCTCCGTTGATCAATATTGACGTTTTACACGCCTATCTCGGCGCTGACGGCGCGAATGGACTTGGGTTTTCCTACCCCTATTTGGAAGATAGCTGTCTGTTGTGGAACGCCATCACGGACTGGGTCTGTCGTTACGTGTCGATCTACTATGCCACCGATTTTGATGTCCAGGATGACTGTGAATTACAAAATTGGGCACAAACAATTGTCAAAGACGGAAAAATCCTAGGCTTCGGTGAATATCAAACTGGGCGCACCAACACCGGAAAGATCCTCACCCGATCCTATTTGGTTCAGGCTATCTCTGCGATGATTTTTACGGCCTCGGCACAACACTCCGCCGTTAATTTTCCGCAAGCCGACTTTGGCCCCGTTATGCCGGCCGGTCTCTATCACGACTATTTCGGTGATCAGCCGGGGACGCTGGGGGATTATCTGCCAAATGCGAAGCATTTTACGGAGGTTATGGAGCTGTGGAGTGTTCTCTCAGCCTCGCAATATACAACGCTTGGAAAATACCATGACAACACATCGTCGGGAAAGAAGCTCAGGTCGGTCAATGATTACTTTGATAACAAAGCGGTCCGCGGATCACTCAAACAGTTCCGACGCACCTTAGACGACATTGAGGACACGATTGAAAATCGCGGCACAGTCAATGGCTACCGCTACGATTATCTACGCCCCTCCTTGATCCCGCAAAGCGTGAATGTCTGATGTTTTGGTCCGTTAAATTGAACGGGACGGGCGGCTTATGTCCGACACAGACTTGAATTTTCAATAATCTATCGACCCTAAGGAACCAAAATGAAAACCAGCCTTAAACTCATCATGCTCGCAAGCGCACCCTTTATGATGGCCGCAGCATCGACGACGACATATGCGCCGCCAAAATCGCCCGTTTATGTTGTGCAATCAATTGAGTGTGTTCAGCCAACCAGTGGCTCGGATTCAGATTCAATCTACATCTCGCAGCGCCCTGATGGAGCCCGTTTTCCGAATAGAAACTTTTCGATGAGTGCGGGCGACAAAAACAAGGTCGGGTACTATTTCTTCCCCTCAACACCCGGTGAATTAGTCTTGTTTGAAGACGACACAATCACGGATGATGATGAAATCGGGCGGTTCAAATATCACTTAGGCGAAACGTCGGGCACCTATACGGTGACGATGAAGGGCGACGGCGGCGAATATATTGTCACAATCGAAGTTCGACGTTAAAATTCGTCCTTAGATCCACACCCTATGTGGGTTTGGGTCGAAAAGCGCGGTGTTGTCGCGTTCAAGCGAACGATGGTTTCAACAAGCTTTTTTAGGCGAGTCTTGCGTGAGCGCGCAGATCATTTTGCGGCCCTTGGTTTCGCCATAAGTCTGGATGAGGCGGTCATTCAAGGTTTGCCATTTATCGGCCGTATCTAAAATTGCGGCCTCGACGGCATGTTTAAAATTATCATTGATGGCGCCCCGTTCCGTTGTCGCCTCACCAATATCAGGGTCGATCGTTCCGGTATCTTTGTTGACGTTTAAATGTCTGACACGATGCACGGAGCCGTCTCCATATAAACATCCTTTGTCTTCGCCCAAATAGGATTGATTATCGAAACAGCCGGAGATCAATCCACTGGGGAACTGCGGCCGTGAGATACGAAGGTCAAGCCAAGGGGCAGGGCCGCGTTGACCGAGGCCGGGCGGGTTATCTGTGCTGTTGGGCGCATTAAAATTGGGTAGATCGACCCAATTGCTATGCGAGTAAAAATCTTGCGAGGCATGCAGAATGCGGCCCATATGCGCCAAAATATTGCACTTCGCCCGACCATGCTGGCTGCCCTTGTAAACGCATCCTCCAAACATTGACACTTCGCTCGACCGAATGTCACCAATTTGGTCGAGTAAATCGGCAGCGTCCACAACGGCATGGTCGAGGTTAGACATCATATAGTCGCGGCACTCGGTTAATTTTGCTTGAGCTTGAGCGGCTGTCTGAGGATATCCCTGCACCTCAAAATAATCTCCAGCGCTGCAATGGGCAAATGAAGTGAGCATCCCGCGGCCTCGATCAGGCGCCCCAACGGCACCAAAGGTTCCCCGCTTCCCCGCGAGGCTATCCAGCGTTTTACGATCTAAGCAAGAGCCGACGGCGGATGTTGGCTGACATGTCAACGCGTGGCGTGTGATCCGAGCATGTTCAGAGTTTTGGCCTAATTGATTGACCGTCCCGAACGCATTCGCGACGTCGGTTTGCGCGGGCACAGACATCAGCGTCATCGTCACGACAAGGAGCGGGAGCGGACCTTTGTTGCCAAAATATCGTCTCATAAATAGGTCTTTATGTGGGGGCTAAACTGAAAGCATAGAGAGACCATGACGACCGACCCAAGGGCAAGCGCCAAATATATATGACGATTGTGAGTTTGATTTATCGCGGTTAGGCAACACAAGAGGTTGACGCATTGGGCGGAAAACTCATCGTATGACGCCCTGCGTCCAGAACACCTATTCACCGTAAGAAACGAACGTCTTGAATCATCAAAATGACCCGCTTAATTTTCACCTCGGGGACTTCATCGTTTATCCGGGACGAAATCTTATCACGCATGGAAAGCGTGAGGCAGTGGTCGAGCCACAGGTCATGAATGTTTTGCAAGTCCTCTCTGAGTATCGTGAAAATGTCGCGACCCGAAGAGAATTGCTCGACAAAGCTTGGCCTTTCACTGTGGGAACCGACGAGAGCCTCACGCGGTCTGTGTCGATTTTGCGAAAGGCTTTTACGTCACTCAATCAAGGCCCGGAAATCATTCAAACGGTGCATAAGCGCGGGTATCGTTTGAACGCCCCTGTCTCATTTCCATCCCTGCCGCAGAAGACCAATCGAGACACGGTTATATCGATCGCCGTCCTTCCGTTTACAAACCATGACCGCAATAATCAGGAAAGCTATCTCGCGCAGGGTATCTCGGAAGAGGTTCTCAATGCGCTGAGCAATATTGCATCATTACGTGTCGTCGGGCGGTCATCCTCCTTTGCGATGGCGGATAAGAATATCGATCGGAATGCGATCGCGAGCAGCCTTAATGTCTCTCACATATTAGACGGTCGTGTTCGCGTAGATGATGCACGATTGCGCGTCTCGGCGTCGCTGACAAATGTCGAGACCGGATTTCAGGTTTGGTCACATAGCTTCGACGTCGCTTTAGCCCACATTTTCGATGTTCAGGATAAGATCGCAGAATCGATTACCCAAGCCTTGCAGACTAAATTTCTCGTCGCGCCCGCGCCGCATATGACACAAAAAATGACACGCGACCCAAAGGCCTACGACTTATTTCTTCAAGGTCGGGCTGTGAACCAAAGAATTTATACTGAGGGCGCGATAGGGCGCGCCAAATCATTGCTCACCCGGGCGATCAAGCGCGACACTCATTTCGCGCAAGCCCATGTGGAACTCGCCCGAACCTATTTACGTGAAGCGACCTATGTGAAGCCCCGGGATAAGAAGCGCCGCATTTTGGAGGCTTCAAAAATAGCGGAAATCGCGCTCAAACTCGACCCAGATAATGCTGTGGCGCAAACCATTGTCGCCCATAAAAAATATGTTTTCGGCGATATTGTCGGCGCTTTAAACCTCGCGGAATCGGCCTATAGCGCCCAACCCAATAGCTCGGAAACCGCGAGTGAACTTGGGGGCTATTTACTCGCGATTGGACGCGTGAGAGCAGCTTTACCTTATCTCGAAGAAGCCGTGTCTCTCGACCCGATACAAGGGCGTCCATTACAAGTTCTTGCGATTGCTAAACTCTCAAATGGTGATTTTTTAGACGCTGACGTGTTCGCGAAACGCGCCCTTGATCTGGGATATGCCTACGCCGTCGATACATATGCCGCCGTCGCCTATGCAATGGGTAAGCCGGATCTTGCCATGCAGCGCATGACGTCCCTGCCGCAAAACGTCTTGAATAATTTCGGACCGACATTCTCACAACGCAGCGTGTGGCAAAACGGTATTCAGGGTTTTTATGGCGATGATGCCAAAGCGTCGACTGCGTCCATTAAGCGTTCGCTTGCAATGCTCGATCATGTCGATGTGCTGGAGGAAAATAGCCCCGCCGAACTTCTACTGGCGATGAGCCTTCTCCGCTTAGGGGCGGCAGATGAATTGTTTCAGGTTATCGGCGACGCGCCGCCACCAGGAAGTCATGCGGTGCTTTTGAACCTGTGGGGCGAGGGCCGGCCTTACTCAAATATCTATCATCATCCTGACTTTCCGGCTTTTGCAGACCGCATCGGGTTTACAAAAGCCTGGCGCCAATATGGCTGGCCGGATCGACTGCAATAGTTGTCTTCGTGATGTGTAATGTCCGAGCGCGGGCGTATGAAGCCAGAGGTCTTATGGCGCAGCCTCATAGGCGGCGCGGTTCCGAATGATCGTGTTGAGGCCGGTGTTTAGAGCCGGGGGAGATCTACTGGCGTTGACCCAGAAGATGGGCCAGCTGAGACTTCAGAAAGTCGATCATATTCGCTTTGTCGACAATATAATCGACGCCGAGATCTTTGGAGTCCTGTAGATAGTCAGGGGAAAGATCATTCGAGATCACCGCGATTGGAGCGGCGCCAATAGCGGCTTTGATGATGGGGACAGAGAATTTCGCCGACATTCTGCGCGACAGCCGATTATCCAAAAGGACGAGTTGATACGTGTGTGTCTCGATGAGTTTTATCGCCTGACTACATTTCGTCACATGATCGAGGACAAACGGCGCATTTGTCAGAGCCGACA
Organism: Litorimonas sp.; assembly: GCA_051251645.1. GTDB lineage: Bacteria > Pseudomonadota > Alphaproteobacteria > Caulobacterales > Maricaulaceae > Litorimonas. The sequence goes on from JBPOEY010000002.1 coordinate 690,892, forward strand.
GGATCCGTTCGACCACGATCTTCTCTGCTGGGTCATCATCAATAAGGATGATCCCGAATATGTTTTGTTTTGATGTCACTGCGCTCACCTAGTTAGCGCGCCTTGCATAGCGAGGCCCAAATACAGTGATCGCTGCTTAAAGTATCATCATACCGCAACGCCCATAACATAGGTTATGGGGTGCCGCGAAGCGAGAAGAAAACAGGATGTTGTCTCGGAATATAATCCGCATGACGGGTCCATCATTACGTGATTCGGTCAAATATTAGACACAGCCGAGCAGGCAAAACCCGCTCGACCTTATGCGGTTACTTGACCGTAATTTCATGCATTAAATATTCGCCGGTGATCGTGCGAATATCCGGGTAGGTTTTCGTCACGGCCCGCGACTCTTTTTGACGCTTGTCGCCCCACTCTTTCATAAACGCATCATATTTAGCTTTGGAGGGACCGACGTCGCCCGTCGATTTGAAGCTGACAACCAAGATCATATTAAAGTCCCCACTATTGGGAAAGGCGCTGCCGTAGATCGCATAATCCTCAATATGGCCGAGTTCCTTGGCGATTTTACTGGATTCAACCCAAGTGCCCCTGAGGCCTTCAAGATAGTAATCGCCCATGTTGGCATCGACTTTGACAGTCGTCACGACGGAGACTGAATCGCTTATATCATAGTCTTCATAGACTTCGAGTTGCGCAAAGGCGGGTTGGGCGACTGCCATCATTCCGATAGCCGTCAGTGTTGATAAAAGTTTCATGGTTGCTTCCCCTAGGTTCTGGCAAAATTGCCATCACGGGCGAACAGATTTTATGCGGTGCGCCCGCCGACACAGAATGTGCTGAAAAGGACCGAGGCAGAAAACGATAAAGGCTCCGATGAATAACGGTCGGAAACCGAAATGGGATTTGCGCCTAAATCCTTGCTCACATGCCGGTGACATTGATCCAAAGATCAGGTCACATGCAGGAGCTTAAAGATGCTGCGCGTTTCATTAACCATAATCAAGGTTTAACTTATATTTGTCAAAACGGCAGAGGCGGTAAATTCAAAGGAGTGGCGCCAAGCGGGAAGGGTCCAGCGCGCTTTCCGGCGGTGAGTTTACGCGCTTCCGCCAAAGGCGCTGAGCTGCGCCGGGTTCACGCCGATACGGGCGAGCGCTTGCGCCCATTTTGCATCCATATCAGCGTCAAACACGAGTGTGTCGTCGCCGCCTGCGATGAGCCATGCATTGCTGGCGATTTCATCTTCCAGCTGTCCGGGGCCCCAGCCGGCATAGCCAATGGCGAGGGTCGCGCGGTCAGGGGGCGTATCACTGACGAGCGCTTCCAGCGCGTCCTTGGTTGTGGTTAGACTAAGTGAGTCAGAGATTTTGAGCGAGTTATCGTCCCGGAACCAGTCTGCAGAATGTAGCACAAATCCACGGTCGACCTCGACCGGACCGCCTTCGAGCACGGCGGTGTCGGCCACACGCACATCGCCGTCGACGCCAACATGATCGAGCAGGTCGGAGATGACGAGGTTTGATTTCGCGCGATTAATGACCAACCCCATCGCGCCGGACGCGTCATGCGCGCAGAGAAAAATTACGGTTTGGGTAAATCGCGGATCGCCCATAGCGGGCGTCGCAATCAAATATTGGCCGCGATAGCTGATATAATCAGCGGGCTCACCCGTCTGTGTTTTAGATGTATTCACAACGACTAGATGGGATTTATTTTTCGAATTTCAAGAATTGCCAGACGCGATTCTGTCTGGCATCTTTATCGAACAACGATAACCCCATTACGACTTGAAGAGATATCATGACAATTGAAACCGGACAGACCCTTCCTGACGCCACTTTTATGACGATGGGCGAAGATGGCCCAGCGCCGATGAGTGGTGCGGATCTATTTCAAGGCAAACGCGTGGTGCTGTTCGCCGTGCCGGGCGCTTACACGCCGACTTGTTCGGCCAAGCATTTGCCGGGTTTCAAGGAGCATTCTGCGGCCTTGAAAGCCAAAGGCGTGGACACGATTGCTTGCACCTCCGTCAATGATGTCTTTGTCATGGATGCGTGGGGTAAAGAACAAGACGCTGACGGTGTCGTTATGCTCGCTGACGGGAATGGCGCCTTTGCCAAAGCGGTGGGTCTCGAAATGGACGCGTCTGGTTTTGGCATGGGTATGCGCTCACAGCGTTACGCGATGGTCGTCAATGACGGCAAGCTCGAGCAGCTCTTCGTTGAAGGGCCGGGCGAATTTCAAGTCAGCTCTGCTGAGCATGTTTTAGATAATCTATAGGATACACACGAAAGAGGGCATTTAATGGACATAGGACAGATTTTGGTTTTGCTGGCGGTTGCGCTGGTGGTTTTCTTTGTTTTCCGCGCCGTCAGGATCGTACGGCAAGGGTGGGAATATACGGTCGAGAGTTTCGGACGCTATACGCGCACGCTCAAACCCGGCCTGACCTTCCTAATCCCGTTTTACGAACGGATCGGACACAAAGTGAACATGCGTGAGCGTGTTATTGATGTGCCGAGCCAAGAGGTCATCACCAAGGATAATGCCATGGTGACGGCCGATGCCGTGGTCTTCATTCAGGTGATTGACCCGCGTAAGGCCGCCTATGAGGTCAATAATCTTGATCACGCGATCCAAAACCTTTGTCTGACCAATGTCCGGACCGTCGTCGGCTCTATGGACTTGGATGAAGTCCTGTCTCGGCGGGATGAGATCAATGCCAAGCTTTTGACCGTCATCGACCGGGCGACCGACTCATGGGGCACGAAAGTGACGCGGATCGAAATTAAGGATCTGTCGCCGCCGCATGACATTACGCAGGCCATGAATAAGCAGATGAAGGCCGAACGTGAAAAACGGGCCGACATCCTGATGGCCGAAGGCCATAAGCAAAGCCAGATCCTCAAAGCCGAAGGAGAAAAGCAATCCGCTGTGCGTGAAGCCGAAGGGCGTCGCGAGGCCGCCTTCTTGGACGCGGAAGCCCGCGAACGGGAAGCCGAAGCGGAAGCCTCGGCCACGACGATGGTGTCAAAAGCCATTGCCGAAGGTGACGTGAATGCGGTTAATTACTTTATCGCGCAGGATTATGTGAAAGCGTTTGAGAAACTCGCGACCTCACCCAATCAGAAAACCTTGATCGTGCCCGCAGAACTCTCCTCTCTGGTCGGAACTTTGGCGGGCGTGAAAACGCTCATCAATGGGGTGAAGGACTAGACCATGGTCGAGCTCCTCTCCCAACTGACCGCGTGGCATTGGCTCATCTTGGGCGTAGTGTTGCTCGGGGTCGAGCTGCTAACGGGCTCGACTTATATTCTCTGGCCAGCGGTCTCCGCCCTCGCGGTCGGCATCCTGCTCTTCATTGCGCCGGGCATGGGCTGGGAATGGCAGATGTTACTGTTCTTCTTGCTGTCGATCACGACGTTGGTGCTGGGTCGAACCCATTTGCAAAAATTGGTCAAGGGCGGGGAACCGTCTGATCTCAACGATCCCGGCAAGGCGATGATCGGTCGTCAGGTCAAAGCGGCCGGCGATTTTAGCGGCACAGAAGGCCGCGTTGAGGTGGGTGACACACAGTGGGCGGCGCGATTAGAAGTCGGCACGGCCATGGCGGGGGACTTGCTGCGCGTACAATCTATTGAAGGGGCGACCTTGATTGTGGGGCGGTAATCCGCCGTGAAATATATCGTTGCCGCTATCTGTTTATTGCTTGCGATTTGGGGGTTCGTCCGGGTTGTGACCGCCATTGGAAAAGACCTTTACCGAAATGCGGGGAAGCCACCCTTTTACTCAAATATTTCTTGCGAGCCTTTGTCCAAGGTTTAGCTCTGGCCGTGGTTGCGACATTAGGTATGGCCGCATGGGTCATTGCCAGCTGATGGGGCGGGGCCAATGGACACAGCTTACCCCTGCATTTCGGACCGCTTCTGGCGACGCTCAGTCGTCGCCAGAGAATTTCGCCACGGTCTTGGCGTCGGGACTGGGGCTCATGCGGTAGTAACCGTCTTCGATCCGCACGCCATCCGCGCCCATTTTTTCCAACGCTTTGACTGAGACCATGCGCGCGCCATCGTAAAGCTCATACTCTGGCTCGCCGAGATCAACCCCTTTGGCGGTGGCCCAGAGACGCGGCGGCGTCACGTCATCCTCTCCGGCGACAGCGATATAATCAAACTTCGGCACCATAAAGCCCATTGCGCCCGCCATCTTTTTATAATGCGATCGCCCGTCTTTCATCCCGTCCTCAATTTGGCTGAGAGGATGCGTGCCGGGTGTCTCCTTAAAGCGAACGCCCATGCTGATATCAACGAGAAAGCCGCGGTCTTCCCGAGTTCGGTCCGCTCGCGCGGGATCAATAATACAGAGCGACGCGGCATTGGACACAGTTCGTAATTGATCAATGAACCCGATACTGCGGTTTTTTTCATTGAACGCGACAGGGATCACCCTGTCGTCGTCGCGAAGCTCCACCCGCTCCGGCATAACTTCATTCTCTTGTAACTCAAATTTTAGCGAGAGATCCGCGCTGACCGTGTCACGTTTTTCTGGCTTAAGACTGTCAAACTTCGCGATGGCGTCGTTGACGCCGCCAGTCGGCAGGCAATATTCTTCGCCCAGCGGTTCGGGGGCATCATCCGCGCGGGCAGGGGCCGCCGAAGCCAGCAGGAGTGCGGCCAAAAAGGTCGCGAAAAATGGAGTATAGGAAAGAGACAAGAGGTACATATCGCCCCTCTGCCTCGCTGCGTGCGACATAAATAGTGAAAGAACTGTCAGGAACCGCTCACATCATTGCGACTCGACGGAGGCAGAGCGTCGCTTTATGATGGTCCTATGAAACGCTGTCTCAACTTTGCTCTTCTCCTCGCTTTTGCTGCGCCCTTGTCTGCCTGCGGCATTTCTGGGGGCGTGAAGACGGCCCCACCGCTTTGGGGTGACGCGATGGCCGATAAAGTTGCGGAGGATGCCGCCACTGAAGCTGTTACGAATGAGGCTGACGCCGCCTCAAACCCGTCTTCTGATAATCGGCTTGATGTAGATGAGGACGAGGATGAGATTGGTTACGGCGTTGATGTCGCGGACACGCCCTAAGGCTTTCGCGGCTCATGCGCTATTTTGATTTTAAGGACGGCGAGCTGCACGCCGAAGGGGTGGCCCTGTCGCGGATCGCGGCCGAGGTCGGCACGCCCGTCTATGTCTATTCCAGCGCAACGTTCGAACGCCATTACCGCGTTTTTGCCGAGAGTTTTTCTGGCCTGGATACGCTCGTCGCCTATTCGGTTAAAGCCAATAGCAATATCGCCGTGTTGCAGACCCTCGCCAAATTGGGCGCAGGCGCGGATGTTGTGTCGGGGGGCGAGCTAACCCGCGCGCTGATCGCAGGCATTCCGGCGGACCGTATCGTGTTCTCTGGCGTTGGGAAAACGTCCCAAGAAATGGCCGAAGCGCTCGACGCGAACATCAAAATGTTCAATGTTGAAAGCCTGCCCGAGCTTCATGCGCTCAACGCGGTGGCGGAGGAAAAAGGCGTGCGAGCGCCGATTGCGTTTCGGGTCAATCCGGATGTCAGCGCCGGCGGGCATGAGAAGATCAGCACCGGCAAGAAAGAGAATAAATTCGGGATCGCGTGGAGCGGGGCCGAAGCGGCCTATGCAGAAGCGGCTCAGCTGCCGGGGATCGACGTTGTGGGCGTCGATGTCCATATCGGGAGCCAGATTGACGATCTTGCGCCGTTTGAAGCCGCCATTCGCAAAGTCGGCGGGCTGATCACGCGGCTGCGCGCGGCGGGCCACACCATCCGCGCCTTTGATATTGGCGGCGGCCTCGGCATTCCTTACGGCGATAATGGCCGCACGCCGCCCCAACCCTCGGAATATGGCGCGCTTGTCCGTCGCCTGACGGCGGATTTGGATGTGCAAATGGTGTTCGAACCGGGCCGCATGATTGCGGGCAATAGCGGCGTGTTGCTCAGCCAAGTGCTCTACGTCAAACAGGGCGAAGACCGGGACTTCCTGATCCTAGATGCGGCCATGAATGACCTGCTCCGCCCTGCGCTCTATGACGCGTTTCACGATATGGAAGCGGTGCGCGCGCCGGGGCCAGATTATACGGCGAAGACCTATGATATTGTCGGCCCGATTTGTGAGTCTGGCGATACATTCGCCAAAGGCCGCGAGATGCCGGAACTTCACTCGGGTGATCTGATCGTGATCCATTCAGCGGGGGCCTACGGCGCGGCGCAAAGCAGCCAGTACAACACGCGTCCGCTGGTGCCGGAAGTGATGGTGCGCGGCGACGATTACCGCGTGATCCGGGAACGGCCCAGCGTGATGGATATTTTAAAGACTGAGCGGCTGATAGACTGGTAGTTTGGGTAATTTTACCGCACCTTCCGTATCGTCAGCTTATCCTCTTTCGCGCGTTTCTTCGTCGATTCCTCGGACCGCGTCAGCGACTTCGCAATCGCTTTCAAACTCATCCCCTTGTCCGCCAACCGATGCAGCTTTTGAATTTCGTCCGTCGTCCACGCCTGACGGTGACGTTCAAAATGATCTTTCATGGGGTGTTCCTTGTTTGTCTGTCAGGGTGATGCCATGCCACCGTATTCGCAACGCCTACAAAAGTCCCTAGTCGCCCTCATCCCGGACGCCCCTTCGGGGATCCGGGATTTGTCGGTTGTGTCATTCAGCGGGCGAGGTTCACAGCCGTCAGGTCCCGGCTCTGCGCTCCGCTTGGCCGGGATGGCAGCCTAAACCAACAGTATCTTTCCCCTTAGGCCGACTGGATCGCCTATCCATCACTGAACCGCGCACCAATTGCATTCATTCGTGGGAACGGGAGATATGTCCCGGATCAAGTCCGGGACGGGGCTATATATCCACGACAATCGCGACGCTCTGACCCACGATCACGCCATCCTCCACAACCCCATCCACCCTTACCTATTTCCATGCCAGTTTACCCTCACCCGCTTCGGACACGAGAGAGGCATTATTCTCAGGCTGGCGGGGGTTTGGTGGGTTGGACGGTGTGTGAGGTAATGCGGCACATACGGTTCCATCCGACGGAACGATTGATGCGGGCGAGCGGATGAGAACGAGCGGAATAACGGCGAGATTTACACCTCGTCGCCGTGCGCCTTCGCGATACCCGGCGGCAGGCGGAAGCGGTCTCGAAAGGATCGTCATCCGTCTAACCGTCACCGGCGTGAGCTCAGAGCGGGCCGTCGGGGCACGGCGTTTTTGATCGGGTGCGTCCGTCAGGCGCGCGGACCTTGTCTGCTGTAAATGGTTCTATTTCCAATTCCCCATCAGTGGGGAAGGTTCGCGCTCGTGTCACTTGCGCGACGCGACGACGGTTTGCCGACCCCGCGATGGGCGGTTGAACCTAACGGCGTGCGCAAATATCGGTCAATCGAAACAATCCGCTCGCTCCAATCGTATGTATCTTATGACAACATCCTCCCCCTCTATCGTCTGGTTCCGCAATGATCGGCGTCTTGCCGATCACCCGGCGTTACACGCCGCGATTGACCGCGGCGGACCGTTGGTCTTGCTCTATATTTTGGAGGCCGATGCGGGCCGGGCGAACGGCGGGGCGAAGGGGGTTTGGCTGCACCATTCTCTCGCATCCTTAAAAACAGATATCGAAGGTTTGGGTGGGCGGTTGATCCTGCGCTCCGGCAAGGCGGAGGCTGTAATCGACGCCGTGATCAAAGACACAGGCGCCGAGGCTGTATTTTGGAACCGCCGCTATTTTAAGCCGGACCGGGACCGCGACGCGGCGATCAAAGAAAGCCTGACAGAGCGCGAACTCACGGTTGAGAGTTTCAAAGGCAATCTGCTGGTTGAGCCGTGGGAGGTGGCAACTAAAGCGGGCACGCCTTACCGCGTGTTTACTCCGTTTTGGCGTGCCGCCAAGGACGGGCTCGCGGTCGCCGACCCGCTGCCCGCGCCAACATCGCTTGACTGTGTCAGCGGCGCGCTCGTCTCTGATGATTTGAACGATTGGAGTCTGTTACCGACCCGCCCGGATTGGGGTTCCAAAATGCTCGGCTATCACACGCCCGGCGAAGCGGGCGCGAATGCGCGTCTGGCGGACTTCTTGGACGGTCCGATTGAGGATTATGCGGAAGGTCGGGACCGACCGGATAAAGACCTCACCTCCCGCCTGTCGCCTCATTTGGCGCACGGCGAAATTAGCCCGCGTCAGATTTGGGGCGCGTGCAAGGAGAATGAGACGACGTCGTATAAATTTATCAGCGAGATTGGCTGGCGTGAATTTTCCTATTCGTTGCTGTTTTATAACCCAGAGTTGGCGACGAAGAATTTCAACCCGAACTATGAGGCCATGGCCTGGGATCATGACGATCAAGCGTTTGAGGCCTGGACCATGGGACAAACCGGCTATCCGTTCGTCGATGCCGGAATGCGTCAGCTCTGGGCGACGGGCTGGATGCACAACCGGGTGCGCATGGTCGTGGCGAGTTTCCTGATTAAACACCTCATGATTGATTGGCGCGACGGCGAAGATTGGTTCTGGGATACGTTGTTGGAAGCGGACCTCGCGTCGAATGCGGCCAGTTGGCAATGGGTCGCGGGTACGGGCGCAGATGCCGCGCCTTATTTCCGGGTATTCAACCCGTTCGGGCAGGGTGAGAAGTTCGACCCGAATGGGGACTATGTCCGCCAATGGGTGCCAGAGCTGGCGGCGCTGCCCAATAAATATATTCAGCAGCCGTGGACGGCCCCGGAGGATGTTTTGGACAAGGCAGGCATTGAACTGGGTCGCGATTATCCCGAACCAATTGTCGACCATAAGGTGGCGCGGGAACGGGTGCTCGCGGCCTATAAAGCCGCGCGAGCGGCAAGTTGAGCGCTCGCTCACGCGGGCCTCACCACAATTTCATTGGAACAACACAGGACGCCGCCGCATAGGATGATTATGAAATATACAACGATCCTCGCAGCTTTCACGGCCATGACCCTATTTTCGGCCTGTGCCGAAGCCGCCCCGCCCGTGGGGGCGGATAGAAGCCAAACCGCTGAGGCCAAGACAGCTGAAGCTAAGGTGGGGGTTGCCTCTGCCGTGTCAGGACCGCTGGCCCCCTATGTGTCCGATGCGACCGACGGATTAGCGACGGCTATTTTCGCAGGCGGGTGTTTTTGGTGCGTGGAAAAAGATTTTGAAGGCGTGCCCGGCGTGATCGAAGTGAAATCTGGCTATACGGGCGGGTCACTCGATAATCCGGATTATAAAACTGTCAGCTATACGGAGACCGGTCATTATGAGGCCGCGGAAGTTTTGTTCGATCCGACGCAAGTGAGCTATCGTGACCTGGTTGATTTCTATTGGACGACGGTCGATCCAACGGATGACAAAGGTCAGTTCTGTGACAAGGGCTCGTCTTACCGCACCGCAGTGTTTGCCTCGCCAAACCAATTGCCCGACGCGACGGCAAGCTTAGCCTCCATTGAGGCTACCAAGCCGTTTAACGCGCGGATCGTGACGCCGATTGTGCCGGCAGTGACCTTCTATGACGCCGAAGATTATCATCAGGATTATTATAAGAAAAACCCGCTGCGTTACCGGGCCTATCGCGCCGGATGTCGCCGCGACGCGACGTTAAAAAAGCTCTGGGGCGACGCCGCACACGGTGGAAAATAGCGCTTAATCTCTAAATACAGGTCCGCGATAGCCCGACGCGGCATAGGTATAGAGGCGGCGCGTTTTGCCGCCGCCGAGGGGGATGACAATCTCTCCTAAGGGCTTGAGTGTTTCAAAGTCGCGCGCGAAATAATCCGTGTAAGTGGCGTAATATGAGATGATCAGCACCGACCGATCATCTTGCGGTAGAGCGCTCGTGAGTTCCGCATGATTGTTCAATCGCGGCTCATAGCGCCACATATAAAGCGGGGCTGTCTCGGGCAGTCCGTAATAGAGTAGATCGTAAAACATCAGCCGGTTATCGACGGCGACGGCGTTATAATCACCCGCTGCATAGCGCGTTCGGATCGCCTCAACCGTCTCGGGCCACGCGCGCTGGCGTTTGACGGAATTGGCAAAACCGAGCTGATCGACAAGCGTCGGAGAGGTCATCACCGCGCCCGGGATGACGCAAAGGAGCAGGTTGAGGATCAAGCCGATTTTGAGCCAGCGCAAGAGGCGATCAGATTGCACAGCCCATACCGCTAGCACAATTGGTGCGCTGGCATAGGCCGCGCCCGCCCAGTTCGCATTGGCGCGACTAATCAGCGCCTGAAGGCAGATAATGAGCAGCGGAGTCAGCGCCAAGAGGATGAGCCAAATGTCAAAATTCTTGCGTGATTTTCGCAAGGCCCAAAAGGCGATCAATAAGAGGATGAAAGTCACCGGCCCGAATACACCCAATTGCCCCAATACAAATTCGGCCAACTCATCGGGATTAAGTTGTGGGCCATCTTTCAGGTTGGCATTATCTGTCGTGTGGACCAGCGTCGCGAAATTATGCGTGGCGTTCCACAACAGGTTCGGCAGCAAAATCAGCCCCGCGACGACCCCGGCCGCCAATCCTCGAAGGCTAAGGAAGGCTTGGCGCGTCGGACGGTCGAGAGCGGCGGCCAAGACAAAGGCCGGGACGACATAGACCATCGCATATTTGGTCATCATGCCGAGCCCAAACGCGGCCCCCAAGGTGAGCGCCAAACCCCATGTCGGGCGTTCGCGCAGGCGCACCCACGCATGAATGAATAAGGCGACAAAAACCAGTAGCGCAGCGTCCGTGCTGATGATTGACGCCGACAGAGCAACGCCGGGCATGAGGATATAAAGCGCGCTGGCGAAAAACCCGGTCTTCGCGCCATAAAGCCGCGTCGCGGTGAGGTAAGTCAGGACGGCTGTCATGGAATGTAAGAAAGGAGAGGCCAGCCGCACCGCCCATTCCGCGTCGCCAAACAGGGCCGTCGTCGTCCAGATGACCCACGCGATCAGAGGGGGCTTGGAATAATAGCCAAAGGCAGGATCTTGCGCCCAAGCCCAATATTGCGCTTCGTCGCCGTGTAATCCGGCGGGGTTCAGCAGTAGAACAATGACGCGAAATAGGAGCAGGCTCCCAATAAGTGTGGCCGCCCACAGGCCATATCGGCGATCTGTCTCTGATTTCGGCCCGCTCATCTGTGTTCGCTAAGCGCAGATTATCGCAAAATAAACCTTATTCGGCTGCAAGATGGTCTAATGTTTCAGATAGACAGATCATCGTGACCTTATTTCGTTCCCATTCTGCGCGGCACGCCTTGGTGTTTGACTCCGGCGTTGGCGGCTTGTCCGTGAGCCGCGACATGCGTGTCCGAATGCCGGATTTACGGCAAAGCTATCTCGCGGATGATGCGTTCCGACCTTACGGAGAGAAGACGGAACCGCAATTACGCGCTCGGCTGCCCGCTCTCCTCGCGCCCCTGTGCGATATGCTCCGGCCTGATATTGTCGTGATTGCGTGCAACACCGCGTCGACCACGGCCCTGCCCGCGATCCGCGCGGTCTTGGATGTCCCTGTGGTGGGTGTGGTGCCCGCGATTAAGCCGGCCGCGGCAGCCTCCCGTGCGCGACGGATTGCGGTTCTTGGCACACCGGGCACGGTTAGGCGCCGTTATGTGGATGATCTGATCGAACGTTATGCCCGTGATTGCGAGGTGCGGCTAAAGGGTTCTCTGGCTTTGGTTGAACAAGCAGAGCGTAAACTGCGCGGTGATGCGGTGGATAGGGACGTCATTTCTACTGAAATCGCTCCCTTGTTCAAAGGGGCGCCGATCGACGCTGTTGTGCTTGCGTGCACGCATTTCCCCCTGTTACGCGAGGAGCTTGCCGCGGCTGCGCCGTATCCGGTTGACTGGATCGATAGCGGTGACGCGATTGCGCGACGGGTAGAAACCTTGTTGGCCGATCATCCGGAGCCCAAGGCGGCTCCGCCTGCGCAACAAACCGCGTTTTCAACGGGCATGACCGTCACGGCGGCGCAGCGGCAGACATTTTCAGCCTACGGATTTACGCAGTGCGTTGCGCTGAAAGGGGCCCCAAAGTGACGTTGCCCGTTGACGCCCCCGCAATCGCCGCTAAAGGCATCTCCGCGCGCCGGTGTGGTGGAATTGGTAGACACGCGGGATTCAAAATCCCGTGTCCCTAGGACGTGTCGGTTCGAGTCCGACCACCGGTACGCGCATTGCCTTTTGCCCAAGGGGCAGAATTTTGGTTCGGGAGAGCCAAATTGCATAATGGCGAAGGCCATAGGCCTCCGGCCTCAAAACTAACAGTTTCTTACTGTCAAAACGCTCCGCAAACAAACTGCCAAATTGCTTGAGTGTCGATGTATTTCACGATCACTAATCGCCATGTAAAAGACGAAAGAGTGAGAAGGGGTTGAATGAACCCATGACGCTGTTTTGCCTCATGTATTCGCTCTTTGCTTGCCCGGACGGAGTTTTTGACATCCCACCCTTTTAGCTTTTCGGTTGAGTTTGGTTTTATCACTTGTGTTTCTTTCCAGAAACCAACCAACGATCATTTTCCGATTATGCGCTACCATATTGTCTTTCCCGCACGAGGCATGAAATTGCCAAATGGGTGTTGCAACAGAAGGGGAAACCCTATTATGGATAGTTCAACATTATGTTGATGCGTTTAAAGGGCGCGATAGATAACTGCCAGACGGCAGTTTACTCGTCACTTTCACGTCACACGTTGAAAAAATACGCTGATGGGTCTCCTGTCAGTTGTTGGCGCCGGGTGGTTTCGGTCTCAATCTTAGCCACCCGGCATTTTTTTGCGGCCCGTCTTTTGGGCTCAACCGCTTTCGCCCTTCTTAATTTCTATAATATCTTAACACTAAATTAACCTTACTGTTTGCGCATCATGGTTAACAGATCGTAAATCAAGATAGTTAATGACTCGTTACATAGTTCGTCATTGTACAATTTGTCCTGATGGCACTATCCACATATAGTGTTCTGCCTACCCAACTCGTCAACACCTAGTATGCTTCCTCGTGCGTGGATAGGGTGAACAAGTCGTTACTGCATTGGTTTTGCAACAAAGTTTTCGTCCCCGTGTTGCTGGGTAAGAATCGCTCCGACCTTGATGCGAGCAGTAACTGTTTGAATTTTCTGAAAGAATCGAAAATTTAATGAAAGAGGGTGAATCGTGCCCGATTGTGGATGATCCGGTATAATCATCCCAGCTGCGGAACGATTTTATTGAGCGACAAATTCGAGACGAGTGGTAACCCAGATTGATAGGGCTTGATCTCCTACCCTACCCTTGCCACTTGCTCCGCTGCTCGTTAGACGATCCTTTCCGCCCTGATCGACTGCTGTGCCCCAACGGACCGGCTCTCAGGGCGCGCACACGTTGAGGTTTCCCCTTGGACGTTTTTCGCCTCGCTAGACCTGATGATGCCGCCGCGATCACGCGTTTTACCAGCGCCGCCCAAGCGGGGCTGACCACTGTGCCGCGAACCCGCGAGCGGGTCGACGCCTATATCGATGCGACGCAGCGTTTTCTCGCGGGGGACTCTGCGGCGAACCGTCTGCTGTTCGTGGTCGAACGCGACGGCATCGTGATGGGTATCTCCGGGATCATTCCGAAGTTGGGCGTGGAACGGCCGTTTTATTCGTTCAAACGCTCGCGTCATGCGCGACACTCCTCACAATTGGATTTGCGCACGGATTATGAAACATTGCAGCTGACGACGGATTTTGATGGCTGGACCGAGCTGGCATCGATTTACCTCGCGCCCGAAGCGCGGGGACAGGGTGTCGCGAGATTGCTGTCCTTGGGACGGCTCTGTTTTGTCGAAGCGCATCGCGCCTTGTTTGATGATAAGCTGATGGCCGATATTCGCGGGTGGGTCGACGAGGCGGGGGTCAGCCCGTTCTGGGAACATGTGACGAGCAAATTCATCCATACGGATTTCGAAATCGCAGACCGGCTCTCCGCCAATGATGGTCGCTTTATTATGGAGCTGCTGCCGAGCTTGCCAATCTTGATGAACCTGCTGCCGGATGCCGCGCGCATTTGCGCGGGCCGTCCGCACGATATTTCGCGCGGGGCGATGAATTTGCTGATGGGGGCGGGATTTGAAGAGACAGAGCTGTGCGATATTTTCGACGGGGGTCCCGCGATCCGGTGTCGCGCGGATGCAACCCTGATCGCGCGTACAGTGCGGGCTATGGATGGCTATGGCGACGGGCCACAGCGCGTCATGGCCTTTTCAGGCGAAGGCGCCGATTTCCAGGCGACGCTAACGACGGGGAACATGTCGCTTGGCCATGTGTCCGACGTCGCCAAGCCGCTCGGTGATGTGCGGCTCGCTTTGGCGCAAGATCGGCGGAACAGATAATGGCGCATCCTATGACACGTGAAATGAATTTCGACGGGCTGGTCGGTCCGACTCATAACTATGCGGGGTTGAGCCGCGGCAATATCGCGTCTGCGTCGCATAAGGGGCGAGTGTCTAATCCCCGCGCAGCCGCGCTGCAGGGCCTGACGAAAATGGAGCGGCTGATTGATCTTGGTTTGCCGCAAGCTGTGATCCCGCCGCAAGACGGGCCAAGGATGCAGTTTTTACGCACGCTTGGTTTTACCGGAACAGATACAGATATCCTGCAGATGGCATTTCGCGCCAATCCGGCTTTGGTTGCTAATGTTAGCTCGGCATCGTCCATGTGGACCGCGAACGCAGCGACCGTATCACCGGGCGCGGACACATCGGATGGCCGCGTTCACTTTACGCCCGCGAACCTCATTTCCATGCCGCATAGGGCCATGGAACATGGGCTAACGCAACGCATCCTGTCGCGAATTTTCAAGGACGATGATCACTTCGCCGTCCATGATGCCTTGCCGATGAACCCCATGCTGGGCGATGAAGGCGCGGCGAACCATAACCGTCTGTGCAAAAGCCACGTCGATGCGGGCTTGGAAGTCTTTGTCTACGGTCGGGCCGCCTTGTCGCCTCAAGTGGATGACCCGACGTTCCCGGCCCGGCAGACGCTGGAATCCTGTCACGCGCTCGCCAGTCGTCATGGTCTGAGCACGGCGCATTTCCTCCGCCAAAACCCGGCGGCGATTGATGCGGGGGCGTTTCACAATGACGTCGTTTGCGTCGTCAATGAAGACACGATGCTGTATCACGCTCTCGCCTTTGAAACGCCGGACGCCATGGAAGCGGCGCTCGTCAAAGCGAGCGAACCGCTTGGTTTTGCGCCGCGATTTGCGCGGGCCGAGATGCCGATAGGGGACGCGATAGCCGCCTATGTGTTCAACTCGCAACTCATTACCCTTCCAGAGGGTGGGATGGCGATGATCTTGCCGATTGAGGCCGAAGAAACGCCAACCGCCAAAGCCTATGTTGATCAATTGATTGCCGACGGCGTGATCAAAGCCGCGTATTATCTCGACCTGCGCCAAAGCATGAGCAATGGCGGCGGTCCGGCATGCTTGCGCTTGCGCGTGGCGATGGGGCCGGAGGCTCTCGCGGCGGTGCATCCAGGCGTGGTGATGACCAAAGAGAAGATCGCGGCGCTGCGCGCGGTTATTACAACCCATTATCGGGACCGGCTAACGCTTGAGGATATGGGCGACCCGCAATTTTTGACGGATGTTCGGGGGGCTCTTGACGCCATCAGCTACGCGCTCGACCTGCCCAACCTCTACGATTTCCAGAAAGACGCCGCATGATGCTCTCCGATTTAAACGCTGCAGATCAAGCCGCCCTCGACCATGTTTCCACACGGCAGAACGCCATGCTGGACCGCGTGCTCGGCTGGGCAAAGATCAATACGGGCAGCTGGAATACGGACGGGCTGAAAGTTCTGGCCCCGATGATTGCGGACGCGTTACGCGAAACCGGCGCGGACGTGGAAATTGTCACGGCTCCCCCCATTGAAACGATCAATGCCAAGGGCGAGGTTGATGCGTTTGAGACGGGGCCAATCCTGCGCGCCACGCAGCGCCCCAATGCGCCGATCCAAATTATCCTGACCGGGCATTACGACACGGTGTTCCCGCCGGGCACCTTCACCGATATTTCTGACATCGGTGATGGCAAGCTTAACGGGCCGGGCCTTGCCGATATGAAGGGCGGGATCACGGTGATGATCGAAGCGCTCAAGACGTTCGAGGCGCACGGCGACACGGACAGGCTCGGTTATACGATCATCCTGACACCGGACGAAGAGACCGGCAATTTCGCCTCTGACAGCTTTCTGCGCGCGGCCGCCAAAAAAGCGCATATTGGCCTGACGTTCGAGCCGGCGATGGAAGACGGCGCGTTGGCGGGCGCCCGCAAAGGCTCCGGCATTTGGGACATCGTCTTTCGCGGGAAGTCTGCGCATGCGGGGCGTGAGCCGGAAAAAGGCCGCTCCGCCGTCTGGGCCGCCTGCGAAATGGCATTAAAAGTCGAAGCCTTGATGGGCGTGCGTGACGGCGTGGTATTTAATGTCGGGTCTGTTGACGGCGGCGCGGCGGTGAATATTGTGCCAGATAATGCCGTGCTACGGCTCGGGTCTCGCGCACCGGACCCGGAAGCGGCCGCGTGGGCGGAAGCGCAGATCATGGCAGCATTAAATGATGTGCTAAAACGCGACGGCATCACCGCGCATGTCCACGGCGGGTTTTACCGCCCGCCCAAACCGCGCAATGCGGCGCAAGATCGTTTGATCGGTGATGTGACGGAGACGGCCAAAGGCATGGGTCTTGATCTGGTCTTCAAAGATACAGGCGGCGTGTGTGAGGGCAATAATGTCTTCGCCGCCGGAACCCCCAATATTGATACGCTGGGCGTGCGCGGCGGACGTATTCATTCTGCCGAAGAATTTATGGTGGTGAGCAGCCTATCCGAGCGCGCTGGCCTTGCCACCCTCATTCTCAACCGTTTGGCGGATGGCCGGATGGATGGCCCCGCGATTAAAAAGTTGATGTCATGAAAAGCACCAATCCGATTACGGGCGCGACTGTGTGGGAGGGCGACGCCGCCTCCGCTGACGTCGTCACGAAAGCTGTAGCGACCGCGAGGGCCGCGTTTCACGATTATGCGCTCACGCCGCTCTCTGACCGCATCGCGATGATGGAACGCTGGGGCGAAGCGATTGTGGCGCGCAAGGAAGAGATCGCGCGCGCGATCTCTGACGAAATCGGCAAGCCCATGTGGGAAGCCCGCACCGAAGCGGGCGCGATGGCCGCGAAGGTTGCCCATTCGATTCGGGCGCAAGCGGAACGCGCGGGATCAAACCAGACGGACGCAATGAGCCTTAACCACCGTCCGCACGGCGTCATGGCTGTGTTCGGACCGTTTAATTTTCCGGGGCATTTGCCCAATGGTCATATCATTCCGGCGTTGCTCGCCGGGAATACGGTGGTGTTTAAACCCAGCGAATTGGCGCCGTCACTGGGCGATATTTTCGCCGAAATTGGTGCCGCTGCAGGCTTACCGACCGATGTTTTCAACATTATTCAGGGTGGCCGCGACACAGGGGCCGCTTTGCTGGACGCTGATATTGACGGGCTGCTGTTTACGGGCAGTGCAGGCACGGGCACTTACTTCCACAAACATTTCGCCGGTCGGCCCAACGTTATTCTCGCGCTCGAAATGGGCGGCAATAATCCGCTGATTATTCATGACGCGGCGGACGTGGATGCGGCGGCGGATATCGCCACGGTCTCCGCCTTCATCTCGGCCGGGCAACGCTGTTCCTGCGCGCGGCGGTTGATCCTGCCGACAGGCGCATTTGGCGATGCGGTGTTGGATAAGATCACAGCCAAGATTGCGTCGATGAGCATCGGCGCGCCTGATGACGACGTGTTCATCGGATCTGTTGTGTCCGAAGATGCAGCGAAAGCGGCCATCGCGTTTGAAGCGGACCTCGTGTCTCGCGGAGGGCGGCCACTCGTCGCCTTAGATCAGAATGGGGCCTACCTGCGACCCGGTCTGATGGATGTGACCGATGCGGATGTCCCGGACGAAGAAATCTTCGCGCCCTTCCTGCAAGTGGTCCGCCTTGACGGGCTCGACGCGCAAATCGCGGCGGCGAATGACACGCGGTTTGGCTTGGCGGCCGGGCTTGTTAGTGATGACGCGGACCTCTGGGACTATGCGCGCCCACGTCTGCGCGCCGGGATCGTGAACTGGAATAAGCCGACGACGGGCGCGGCCAGCTCCATGCCGTTTGGCGGGCCGGGACTGTCGGGGAACTTTCGCCCAGGCGCTTATTATGCGGCTGACTATTGCGCCTGGCCGCAGGCGAGCCAGATTGCATCCGTTCCGGCGTCTCCGGCCATACCAAATTATTAGCCTGGATTACGCTGCTTCATCAACCCTCCGAGCGATCTTACAACGGTCTCGGCGCGTGATAAGGTTGAAACTTGCGAGCGCGTCTCGGTCTTGATAATGAGACGCAAAATTACGCACGAGGATCTCCCGATGAACACAGTCAAAGCCCGGCGCATTTTAGTCAATTTGCATCTGATTTTTGCGGGCTTGATGGCCCCGGCCTTTTTACTAGTCGCGGTTTCGGGGGGGCTCTATCTGCTGAATATCAAAGGAACGACCACCGATACGCCTGTTGCCCTTGCCGACGGCGCAGCGCTGGACTTCAAAAGCGGCACGATAGAAGCCGACGTCCGCGCGTTATTGCTCCGGAGCGACATTGATCACGATTTCGAATATATTCGGGATCGGGGCAGCACAATTGAACTGCGGCCAACCTCGCGGACCTATTTGTCTCTGTCGCAAACGCCTGACGGTCTGAGCGCCACCCGTCATGTTCCAGACCTGCAAAAATCAATGATGGAGCTGCACAAGGGCCACGGCCCAACACTTTTCAAACTCTATCAGAAATTCGTAGCGATCTTGTTGATCGGGGTAGTGTTCGGTGGGGTGCTAGTCGGATTATTGGCGAAGGCTTACCGGGGGAAAACGATTATATGTCTAGCTATGGGAACGGTTCTATTCTTGTTCTTGGCGCTTTTTGCGTGACGGTAGGACCTTCGTCTGCTGTCTGACAGCTATCTAAGTATTAAGAATAAATTCCTTGAAACTCATCAATGTTCTCTCTATGTTCTATTTCAGAACAGAAGGAGTGATCATGATGAAACGCTATATCAATGTCGCTTATAAAGATCGGGACATGGCAAAGCGTTTGGGTGCGCGGTGGGATCCGTCGGTCAAACGCTGGTATTGTCCGCCGGGCTCTGTGTTGGCTAAGGCCTATGGGTGGCGCAAAGCGCCAGCGGCTGGTGTCGGGGCACCTGCGCACGTTTCTGCGTCTGTTGCGGCGAATTCCAATCGGGTTGCTTCACGCGGTAATCCTCAGCTCTCGCTTTTGGGTTGATAGATTAATGAGGCGACCGCGAGACGTATGGTTGCGCATATTTTGGTAACGTTCCGGCCATGAAATGACGCAACCCTATAAACGAGGTCTATTCTTTGCCTTAGTTTAAAGGTGGTGTGTAAAAACGTTTAGTTTCTGCAATTCATTTTCATTCTAAGGCCGGAAGCTCTTGCGGAATCATTTTGCGAGTGAAAGTGTAGCTTTGGTATAATTTATCCTTTGATTTCATTTTACGGTTGCCAAGACATGACAACTCCGGACGATAACGCATATTCCGACCCTGTTCTGCGTCGTCTTCCTGTTGCGCTCGTTGACATTTTGGGGTTGTCCAACGCTGAACGGGTAACAGTGAATCAGGGTCGCAGTATGATCCCCGATGGGCAGGACTTTAACGCTGTCTTCCTAATTTCAGAGGGATGGGCGGTCTCTAAATTGGCGATCAATACGGGGGACACGCAAATCTTAAACATTCTTGGTCCCGGCAGTTTTGCAGGGATCAGCCGCATAGATGATGCGAGCCTAAGCGATTACTCCGCGGTCGCTTTGGAGGATATTTGGGCTTATAAAATTGATCTTTACGCGCTTCAATCGATCTGTTCGAAGGATGAAACATTGTCGCGTTGGCTGTCCGATTTACTGGTGCGGCGCATACAAAGAACACAACGCCATTTGACGGCTCTGGGCCAGCTGCCCGCCCGGGGGCGCTTGGCCTTTATGATGTTACGCATTTTGGATGTCGCCCAGCAAACAGGTCATTCTGCTATTGGCGAAACTATCCGGTTGCCAATGACGCAAGAAGAAATTGGGAATATGCTCGGCTTAACCAATGTCTCCATTTCCAAGATGATGAGTGCTTTGCGTAAAGATGGGCTGATTGACTATGGCCGCAATCGTATCGTCATCCATAATGTAAAAGCCCTCTCTGAGCTTTGTGGTATGGAGATGGCAGACATTCCAGCAACGGCTCCCTTCGCAAAATATGAAGTCTTAAAGGCGCCCGCGGTGTCACTGCGGCAATAAGCTTCGCGTTCTCGCGGGCTGCAATCGCGTATAGTCAGTCTTGGTAGCTGGAAAATTTGAATTCTGCTGAAACAGGGCGGTGGTCAGAATAGTCGACGTCCTCGACCAAGACTTCATGCTCATAGGCCTTATCATCGCTCAAAATATGGTCGAGCGCTTGTCGGGGGGCCCAAGATGGGTAAGTCTTATGGATCCCGGCTGTGAGCGGTCGTATCTCGCATATCTCAGATAGCCGTTTCATCGGCACAGACTTCGCGCCGCAATTGAAATCGCCACAAACAATCCGTCTGGCTCGCCCATAGCGTGGTAAATTCATGTGATCCGCAAGGAACTCAACTTGTTGAATTTGGTCGGCTAACCCCAGCGACAGGTGAACACAGGCGATAATCGTCGCGGGGTCCATATCAAGCTCAACCACCAAGGCCCCGCGCCCGCCCATACGGCCGGGTAATTTTAGATCCTCATAGGATTTTATCCGTACGCGCGATAGGATTGCGTTACCGTGACGGGAGATCGCGCGCACGGCGCGATTTTCCTGATAGACATGATGGGGGTGGAGACTGGTTTCTCGCAACAGGTCGCCTTGATTGGAAAACCCTGCGCGTCGCCCCCCCGGATCAACTTCTTGCAAACAGACCACGTCAAAACCTGCCAGAAACTTCCCAATGGACCGAAGCTGTTTTCGCTTAGATTTCGTCGAGAAAAGTTGATGGTGAGCCCGAGAGATATAATGATGGGCGCGTTGAGTGCCAATGCCTGCTTGAATGTTGTAAGACAGGATAGAAAAGGTCTGGTTCATTGTTCTTGTATGACCGCCTTTATATAAATTGTATCATAAGGTGTGAACTGTAAGGAACCCGCAACCCTCTTAGCCGTTCCATGAAGTGTCAGAAGATGCATTACGCAGCTGTCAGGGCCGGGGAAAGAATATGCTACCAACGAGCCCAGTATTTATACTTGCGCACACAATTGTGACTCTCACGCTTTCACTGATTATCATTAGTCGACGCATCAATGTATCAACAACATTGTCTTGGGTCATCGTTTTGTCGGTCCTGCCTGTGGCGGGGCCGGTCCTCTATTTCTTGTTTGGTAGTCAATCGCTGGGTCGGAAGCGGGATAAGGCTGGTTGGTCGATCCGCAAACATTATCAAAAAGACTTTGGTATTGGGAAACGCCGCGTTGATCGCAGCGAACTGCCGGTTGCTGAATATCTTCAAGATCTGTCATGGATGTTATCACTGCAGACAGGTTTTTTTCCAGCCGCAGGCAATCGCTACAAACTCTTTAGCGAATCTCCGCCTTTGATTGCCGCCATCGTTGACGATATCGATGCGGCACAGGAAAGCGTTTATCTAGAGTTCTATATTGTCGAGCCGAAAGGGTCGATCATTAAGGTTTTGGAAGCCCTAGAACGGTCGGCAGAGCGTGGGGTTGATACGCGGTTGATGGTTGATGACATTGGCGGACGTCCCTTTTTCAAATCAGACTGGGAGGAGCGGTTATCCAAGGCCGGGGTCGATGTCGTCCGGTCCTTGTCTGTCAGCCCAATTAAGGCGTTTTCAAAACGAACCGACTTGCGTAACCATCGCAAGCTAATCGTCATTGATCAGGATATCGGCTATACGGGCAGTTACAATTTGACCGACCCCATAGAGTTCAAACAAGGACAGGGTTACGGCGAATGGGTTGATGTGATGGTGCGGTTGGAAGGCCACATCGTCTCATCTCTGTCTTGTGTCTTTAACACCGATTATATTTTTGACAGTCAGGGCATGGATTATACGAAAGCCGATTTGGCAGAATTGTCGGACGACGGGGAACATACCCCCGAATATTCCGAAGGCGCGGTCATGCAATTGGTTCCATCGGGGCCCGAAATGCAGACATCTGTCATTCATGAACTCATCGCTGCGTCCATTTTCGGTGCGCGGCAGAGCGTAACTGTCGTCACCCCCTATTTTGTTCCGGATGAAACCATACAATTAGCTCTCATCAATGCTGCGCATCGGGGTGTCCGGGTTCGACTGATCGTGCCGAAACGTGTGGATTCGATTATGGCGAGACACGCGGGCGAAAGCACATTTGACAATCTGATTAACGCCGGCATCGGCGTGTACCGTTTCACACGCGGCATGCTGCATACCAAGCTCGTACAAATCGATGATCAGATGACCCTGATCGGGACGGCGAATGTCGATATGCGGAGCTTCTATTTGAATTTGGAAATGACGCTCTGCGTTTATGATACCGAATTTGCGGCAAAAACAAATCTCTTAGTCGAACAATATATTCAAGGCTCAGAAATCCTTGATCCTGAGAAATGGAAAACTCGAGGGCCAGGCCTTCGTTGGAAAGAAAACATCCTCCGTCTTGCGAGTCCCCTGTTATGATATCCTCACACAGTTCAAAAAAACCTGTCGTCTTGACGAATTTATCGTCGTCATCTTCGGATGATCTATCAGGCGCATTTGCGTCAATATTCGAACGTTATGGGTATAAACACCCAGAACAATTTGTGGGCCAATCCGCCGACATGGGCGCAATGATGGATAAAATGCGGGCGGCCCAGGGTGACCTGCTGGTCTCCTATGGCGGGGACGGGACGGCGGCTGCCGTGGCGTCAATCGCGCGAGAACAAAATGTGCCGTTTATTGCTCTGCCCGGCGGCACCATGAATATGTTGATGCTCGGTCTATATGGGTCCGATGTTTGGGAAGACTGTTTGATGCGAGGTCTAGCCTGCGCCAAAGCGCGCCCCATGACGGCGGGCATCGTGCGTGACGAAGAGGGCCAGACCGGGACATTTCTAGTGGGCGCGATGTTCGGAAAACCGACTCAAATGAGTGAGGCGCGCGAGGAACTACGCGAAGGCCAATTTGTTGAGGCAGCAAAGGGCGCAATAGACGCGATGAAGGCCACGTCCGAAGCCTCGTCAATCAAGATCGCCGTCAATGAGGCAGGGTATGACGGTCGGTCATTAGAACTGATCAATGTCACATGTCCCTTCATGGACGGGGATGCGCTGAAACCAGATCAGCTTGATCTGACTCTGTTCGAAACGGTCACAGGCGGTAGCGCCATATCCCTTGGCTTTGCCGCCTTGCTTGGGAATCTCCGCCAGAGCCAAGCGGTTGAGACCGTTCAGACACCTCAATTTCGCCTTCATACGGGCGGGACAATTGATGCCTTGCTGGATGGTGAGCCGTATATACTCAAAGGTGAAGTTACGGTCGAAATTGACACGGCCCACGGTCTTGTCTTGGCGCCTTGGCCTGCCATGGCTTCGACGAAACATCCATCGACATAGGTCGTTCATGACGTCAATTTTACATTTTGCAGATATTCACTTTGGTGTCGAAGACGCGGCGGCACTCGCCCGTGTAGACGCCACTATTGAAAAACTTGCGCCAGATGTTTCCGTCATTTCTGGCGATATAACGCAGACAGGATCTGAAAGAGAATTTGCTGCTGCCGCAGACTGGATCGCAAACCTGACAGGACCCAAAATCATAACGGCGGGCAATCATGATACGCCCATGTATGGTATCCTTGACCGCGTTCTCAAACCGTTTGATCGCTATGCGGAATATATCGCGCCCCACGATGCCGAGCTGTTCGAAGACGAAAACGTCATTATCCAGTCCATGAATACGTCGCGCGGTGTGCAGATGAAACTGGACTGGTCTTTAGGGGTTGTGAACCTTGAGGATCTCGATGCAAAAATTGCCCGATTTACGCAAAGTGATTGGGGCAAGTTGCGATTTCTAAATGTTCATCACCCTTTCATTTACCCGCCTGAGTCGCCGTTACAAAAAGAGACGGATAATGGCCTAGAGGGGCTCAAGCGTCTGGCTGACGGAAATTGCGACGCCGTGCTCTCAGGTCATGTGCATATTCCTTTTGTTGTTGAGCGCGAACCAGGCGGAAGCGAGCTTCTGTCTGTTTCTGCCGGAACCTTGTCGACACGACGACGCGGTAATAAGCCGAGCTTCAATCATATTCAGGTGGACGCTGATGAGATAATTATCACCATGATCGAATTTACAGGTGAGGAATATGTGCGGGCCGAGACATTTCGCAAACAGCGCAGCGAATTGTCAGCATGGCGCCGCGATGGCCATTACGCGATACGCAAGGACGCGGCGGTGCTTAATACGCAGACGTGAGGTCGGAGGCGTAATTTCAGCGCATCTTAGCAAGGCATGAAAAAAGCGGCCCCGATGGAGCCGCTTTTGTTGTTTTGGGGTCGACTGTGAGAGTGCGTGTTACGCAAAACCCTTAAACTTGTCTTTGAATTTCGATACGCGACCACGATCGGAAATGCGCGCTTCGCCGCCTGTCCAGGCTGGGTGCGTTTTCGGATCAATATCAAGCGATAGCGTATCGCCTTCTTTGCCCCATGTGGAGCGGGTCTCGTAAGTGCTGCCATCGACCATTTTCACGGTGATGGTGTGGTAATCGGGATGTCCGTCGTTTTTCATGATGTCGTCTCTATGTTGGGTACGGCTTAACTTTAGCTGGTCCACCGCTCGGCGCGGCCTATATTGGGCTATGGCGATGGAATCAAGTCTTGGCGGCAGAGTTGAGATTATTCGTTTCTATGCAAAGAACTCGCCCGTGGTTTTAACTGAGTTGCGAAAATTTATAAGACCCGCCATAATGTTGGTAATGCGACCTCATTTGATCCTATCGTTCATCTTTGTCTTATGCGCTTGTCAGAGTGATATAGAGAGAATTGAAATTGAAAACCGGTTTGAGACGGTGTCGGAGGAGAGTGAGGCCGCCGAAATCAAAGAGCTTCGAACCTGTATCGACGATCCAGATTGTGCCACGCGCGAAAAGGCGACAGCCGAACTCGGCTTCATCATTTTGAGCAATGTTGAACAAAATGAATGCGAGTGGGGGGCTGATCAAAATGGTATGCTTGTGCCGGTCGCTTCAGATGGCAAGGCAGAGACGCTCGACCAAACACCCTCTATGTCATTGGATGAATGGGTTGCGCAGGGTCCAGATCATGCTCGACCGCTCCTGATTGAAGACAATTTTCTCAAACCCTACCAATATACTTGCGATTTTGACAATCAATCCGCCGAATTTCAGGAGGGCTATGACCTTCTAGTAGAAGCCAGTGCTGAAGGTCGCAAAGATGCCACAAATGAAATAGGTTCGCTCTATATCAATGACCCGGACTTATTCGACCTCGCTTATGCGCGCTCAATATTCGAACCCTGCAATGCAGCGGGCGGCGGCTTCTGCGCGTTTAATCTGGCCCGAATTGAAAGTCTAGAAGCGGACGATAATTGTGGGCGATGCTTAGGCTTGTTGCGTATCGCCGCCGCCCGAACAGATGATAAGGGCATTCGGTTTATGTATGCCTTAGCGAAAAGCCGATTGGACCGGGGGGACGTTGTTGGTCGTGTGTTTTTTGGCCTAGATACTGATAGCGGAACGCAGAGTTATCTTGAAGAATTTGACACGCTGTTCCCGCGCCTCTCGCTAACAGCAGTTCCCTAAAAGAGCGGTTTTTAACCCACCCGCTCTTTCAGCATTGGCAGTAACATTTCCGTTCCGACGATAATATCACCAGTATCCATGACGACACCGGGGATGAGGCTCTCAACCAGCAATGTCGCTTCGCGGGCAATGATGATCCCGGCGGCCATCTCCCACGGTTTCACGTCGCGCTGCCAGAACCCGTCATAACGTCCTGCCGCCGTCCACGCGAGGTCAAGGCCGGGGGCACCCATGCTGCGCACGCCCGCGCTTGTGCCCATGACTTGATGAATTTCTTTGAGGAATTTTGTGTGGCCGGGCTGTCCAATGGACGGCGCGCCCGTTGCAAAAAGACAATCAGAAAATGACTCGCGTTGTGTCGGTTTTAGACGGCGGTCGCCGCCACCGCGTGTGCCATCATTAATATAGGCCCCGCGCCCTTTTTCAGCGAACCACATATCATCTGTCAGCGGATTATAGACCAAGCCCGCGACGACCTCGCGCGGATTGCCGTCAATTTCGCGCTCGAGCGCGATAGATATCCCAAAATGTGGAATCCCGTGCAGGAAGTTGGTTTTACCATTGATCGGATCAATAATGAAACGGTGGGATTTATCTGTGCCGACAATCGCGCCTTGGTCTTCCATCAAAAACCCATAACCCGGCCGCGCTTGCGTCAGCAGTTCATGGATGGTTTGTTTGGTTTTTCGGGCCGCGTGGCCGACGAAATCGGCAGGGCCCTTGCGGCTCACCTGCATTGTTTCAATTTCACCGAAATCGCGCTGCAATCCGCGCGACGCTTTGCGCGCGGCTTCTTGCATCACGTTCATAATGGCTGACATTCCGCTCATTACATGTCCTTCTTTCGGGTTGACCCGACGGTTATTTCCAAACTCGCATCAGAGCGAGCCGCACAGCGATGGCGGCGATAAGACCAAGTCCCGCACTGAGAAGTTTATCAAGGCCGAAGCCATACTGTAGACCAAACGCAACAGCCACCAGCACAAACACAGGGATGAGTCGCAAAATTGCAAACCGAGTGCCAGAATTCATACCCATGTCGCGGGGTCCTTGAGTCTGATCAGTCCGTTGACCGTGTGACGTAGCTGCCGTCTTCCGTATTGATGACCAAGCGTTCGCCCGCATCAACGAAGGGTGGCACAGCTGTGCGCACACCATTGCTCAGGGTTGCGGGTTTGAAACTATTGGCAGAGGTCTGTCCTTTGACAACGGGTTCGGTTTCCATAACTTCAAGAATGACTTGATCCGGTAATGAGACGCTGATTGGCTTGTCTTCGTAAAATTCGAGCGACACTTCCATCCCGTCAGTCAAGTAAACCGCACGGTCGCCGATGAATTCTTTTTGTAGATTGATCTGTTCGTAATTTTCTGAATTCATGAATACAGCAGCATCACCATCGTCATATAGGTAAGTGTGAGGTTTTTGATCCAGCCGAACGCGCTCGACGGTTTCAGCCGCACGGAAGCGTTCATTCAGTTTGCGTCCGTCCATCAGGTTCTTCAATTCGACCTGATTAAACGCGCCGCCTTTGCCGGGCTTCACCGCATTGCACTTCACTGCAACCCACAGCGCATCCTGATGAAGGATGATATTGCCGGGCTTAATCTCATTGCCGTTCATTTTCATGGCGGGGCTATTCCTCTTTACGATGCGGCGCGCGCGTAACAGAGGGGAAGAGGATCGGCAACTAGTGTGGGCTGTGAGGAGAGCGAGGGTCCATAATCTATCTCGGCGTCATCCGGATGCCGCCGTCCATGCGGATACATTCGCCATTAATATAATCATTCTCGACGATCTGTTGAGCGAGCATGGCGATTTCGTCGGGTTTACCGAGGCGGTTGGGGTAGAGGACCGTGTTTTCTAACGCTGTAAAGATATGCTCCGGCAATGTGTCGAATAGGGGTGTGTGGATCAGGCCGGGCACGATGGTGTTACAGCGGATCCCGACTTGGGCGAGGTCACGGGCGATGACGATGGTCATGCCAATGACGCCGCCCTTGGACGCGGAGTAGGCGACTTGGCCGATTTGTCCTTCATAGCCCGCAACGGACGCCGTATTGGTGATGACGCCACGTTGTCCATCTTCCGTCACAGGGTCTTGGCTGGCCATTTGTTGAGCGGCGAGGCGAGTCATATTGAACGTTCCGGTCAGATTAACGTCGAGCACGCGTTTGAATATATCAAGCGGATGCGGTGCGTCTTTCTTCTTGTCGTAGGTTTTGTGCGCGCTGCCGATCCCGGCGAAATTATTGCAGATGTGAAGCGCCCCAAAGGCTTTAACGGTCTGCTCGATGATGCTCGCCACGCCCTCTTCATCGGTAACATTGCCGTTGAAATAGCGAACGTTATCGCCGAGTTCTTTGGCAATAGCTTCGCCGCGTTCATCATTCATATCCAGAATGGCGATATTGGCGCCGTGTGCGTGGTAACGCCGAACGGTGGCTTCGCCGAGGCCTGATGCGCCGCCTGACACGAGCGCAGTTTTTCCTTTAAGGTCCATTATCAGCTCCTAATTCAGCATGGATTGATAGTTTTGAGAGAAGACATCGCGACCGATAATAAGCTTCATCACTTCGGAACTGCCCGCAAGGATCCGGTTGATCCGTGACCCCGTGAACATGCGACTGATGGAATATTCATCCATATAGCCCGCGCCGCCGTGTAGCTGCACACCCTCATCCATCATTCTCCACTGGATTTCAGATCCGAGCAACTTGGCTTTGGCCGCCGCATTGGCCGTCAAAAGGCCTTGATTATGCAAAGTCACCAGATGGTCGACATAGACTTGCAACATGTCGATTTCGCTATCGAGCTCCGCCATTTTGAACTGGGTGTTCTGCATCTGGCTGAGTTTTTTGCCAAAGACATTGCGCTCCATGACGAAGTCGCGTGTCAGATCAAACGCGTGGCGGGCTGAGGCAGAATATCCCGTTGCCGCGATTAACCGTTCTTCGGCGAGCCCTTCCATTAGGTGGATGAAGCCCATGCCCGGCGTGCCGAGCACGTTTTCAC
Source organism: Litorimonas sp. (assembly GCA_051251645.1). Lineage (GTDB taxonomy): Bacteria > Pseudomonadota > Alphaproteobacteria > Caulobacterales > Maricaulaceae > Litorimonas. Next base: position 719,800 of record JBPOEY010000002.1, read on the forward strand.
GCGGGATGATAACGTCGTCAAAGAACATTTCGGCTGTGTCTTGGGCCGGAAGGCCCATTTTCTTAAGGTTCTGCCCGCGAGAGAACCCCTCCATCCCGCGCTCCACAATGACGAGAGTCATGGCGTGCGGGTTAGCGGGCTTGATTGCGCCCTCGGCGAGATATTTCCCAGCCACGATCACGACGTCGGCATTGATTCCGTTCGAGATGTAGGTTTTTGAGCCGTTCAGGATGAGGTGGTCGCCCATATCTTTCACCGTGCTGCGCATACCAGACAAGTCCGATCCCGCGCCGGGCTCGGTCATGGCGACCGCCAGAATGGTTTCACCGGAAATACATTTGGGCAAGAAGCGCTCGCGCTGTTCCTCATTGCCGATGTTTTTAAAATAGGGGCCGACAAGACGGGAATGGAGCGTGGCGAAAAACTCGCCCGTTTCTGCGCGCGCCGTTTCCTCAATGATGATTTGATCCCAGCGAAAATCCGTATCGCCCAGCCCGCCATATTTTTCATCCGGCCAGATCATCAACATGCCGCGTTCGCCCGCTTTGCGAAATGCGGACCGGTCGACAATGCCCGCCTCACGCCATTCCGCCATATGCGGTTTGATCTCTTCTTCTAGGAATTGGCGGTAAGATGAACGAAACAAGGTCTGTTCTTCGGTAAACTGGCGCATGATGTCTCCCCGGCGGAATATTATCTATTGTCAGTAGGGATGTCACTTCGGTCTTGTGAAGGGCCGGGCACGGTCTGCGCCCCTTTTATCACATGGCGGATTGCGGACGCTGTATTCGAATCACAAAAGCGATTGGGGCACGGAAATTGGCATCACCGCAAGGATTTGGCCGAAACTTTTACCTTGGGCGTCATTGCGCAGCGACGCCATACCCCCGCCGCCGAGCGCCCGGTCCAACAGAATATTCATCGAATGTGACCCCGGTAGATACCAACGCTCAATCTCGCCATCGACAAAATGGGCGAAGCGGTCCCGGATCGCCGTGTCGCTCAGAGCGGCCCAGATATAGGGCATAAATTCTGGTTTGCGCGCAGCGACGCCGATATTGCTCTTGTCGCCCTTATCACCCGACCGAAGCCATGCGAGTTTGCTGAGGAGCACCGTCGTATCCCCTTGGCACTCTGGCGCAATAGGAGTCTCATATGAGGCAGGCAAGGTCGCTGGGCCGGGAGCACGTTGGACGGACACACCGTCAACCATGATGTCCGGAATAGCCTTGTCGACGAGGGCCGAGAATAGCCGCACGACAGCTTGTGGCTTGGGCCGTGCGCCCGAGAATAAGATCAAGCCCGGCGGGGTCGCGAGTCCGAAACCGGATGCTTCTTTCAGCACCAGCGCACAGGCCGCAGCCGCCTCATGCCTAACCGATATTCGGAAGGCGATTTCGCGGGGCTCGTGCGCCGTGGCAAAGTCGCCATAGTGGTAATCATTCCCGGTCATTTCTAGCTCTGCGTGGGTGTAATCGGGCATATTTCGATCGCGTAGCTTCCGTCGTGCGCGGGTCATGACGGCGTCAAACACCAGCTCCGCTTTTTGCGTCGCATCCGGGCCGACCATAAAGAAGAGCGCGCTGAGCCTGTAACCGTCTGTGACGGTCAAGCTGGCTTTATATTGGCGTGGCACACCGCGTCCGCGTGCGCCTGTGACGTGGACGCGGTCGGGCCCAACCTCTGTGATTTCGACCCCCGTGAAATCGCAAATCACGTCAGGCAAGATATAGTCTGCCGGATTGCCGATCTCATACAGCATTTGTTCCGCAACGGTGCCGCGATTGACGACGCCGCCCGTGCCATCGGGTTTCGTAATGATGCAGGAGCCATCTGCACTGACCTCGGCGATAGGGTAGCCGATATCGACCAAGCTGTCAGCGACGGTTTTCCAGTCGGTGAAGTTTCCGCCTGTGACTTGTGGGCCGCATTCGATCAAATGCCCGACAAGTGAGCCTTGCGCGAGCTTATCGAGATCATTCGGCAGCCAGCCAAATTCATGGATCAACGCACCCAGCGTCACGGCACTATCGACGCAACGTCCCGTAATGACGATGTCCGCCCCTCCCGCTAAGGCCTGCGCAATCGGAAAGGCGCCGAGATAAGCATTGGCTGAAATAATTGTGTCAGGGTCGGGAAAGGCGTCCCCTGAAAACATTTCCGAGACAGTCGAAATTTGGTCCAACCGATCCCTAATATCGTCGCCCGTGACGACGGAGACTTTTAGATTCAGCCCCGCGGCTGCGATAGTTTTTCGCACGGCCTCCGCGCACCCTTCCGGGTTCACGCCGCCCGCATTGGAGATGACTTTGACACTTTTTTCCGCGATCTCTGGCAGGTGGTGGGCGAATGCGCTCACGAAGTCTGGCGCGAAGCCCGCATCAGGGCGGCGCGCGCGCATCGACGCCATCAGGCTCATGGTTATCTCAGCCAGATAATCGAAGACGAGATAGTCAGGTGAAGCGGCGAGTAACTGCGCCCACGCCATATCGCTTTCACCCCAATAACCCGAAGCTCCGCCCAATTTGACCGTCTTATTCATCGGCTCAGGATGGCGTGTGTGGGCGCTAAGGTAAAGGGGCGCTTAGGTGACGATAATATCGTCCATCGCTCTCACAACTGTCACGTCGGGCTTTGCTAATGCCCCGCTGTCCTCCGGGTCAAAACCAATCACGCGCATTCCCGCTGCCCGTGCGCCATCGACCCCGGTCACGCTATCTTCGATGACAACACAGCGGTTCGGAACAACCCCCATTTGGTTTGCGGCGTAGAGGAAAAGGTCCGGCGCGGGCTTGGGGTTAGCGACATCGACGGCGGAGAAGATGCGGCTTTCAAATAGGTTGAACAATTCTGTCGCGCTGAGGCTAATCGCCATTTTCTCAGGGCGTCCTTGCGACGCCACGCAGGTGGTGAGGCCCGCAGCGTGAATCCGCGCGATGAGAGCTTTGACGCCCGATACAGCCTCTAACTCACGACGCATCCGGTCTTCCTGATCGCGGTGGAAGGCTTTGCGCCATCCGGGATCAATTCGGCGGTCGAGATGTGTTTCGATGATCTGGTGAACTTGCACCATTGTGCGACCCTTAAAGCGTTGAATAGCGTCTGCGCCGCACATCGCCCAACCAAGCCGCGTGATATGCTCAGCCATCACCGCATTAGATAAGGGCTCAGAATCCACGAGAACCCCGTCACAATCGAAAATGACAAGATCAATTTGGTGGAGTGAGATCATGATGGTCCGTGACATGATTTTATGGCGGTAAAAAGGTCTGTCCGCGCACTCATGGTTAACGCCACCCTAACCCTTTCGCGGCATGGCCGAACTATGGCCGTCACATTCAATAGTTCGGGCTACAACCAAGCGCATCTGGATCAGCGTAATTACGCGCTGATGGGCAGTATCCGTGCGCTGGAATCAGCACTGTGGGTGCTGATCATTGTCTTTTTCTCAGGCGCGATTATCGGGCTTACCTTTGCATCGGCCGAAGCGCTGGATGCGGGTGAGAGCACCGTGGCGCAATATCTCTGGTATCCGATTTATGCGCTGATCGCCGGGTTCATGGTCTTACGCGTGCCGGGCGTATTGCGGCTTGTATCGCGTAATCCGCTGATCGTTATCTGTGTGCTTTGGATCGGCTTGACGTTCTTTTGGTCGATTGATCCGGGCACGACAATGAAGCGCTCGGTCGCGCTATTGATGACAACACTGGCGGGTTTAGTTTTCGCGGCGCGGTATGACTGGGGCGAAATGGTGCAACGGCTCGGTGTCGCTGTGCTGATCCTGTGTTTGATCACCTTATTCGTCGCCCTGTTAAATCCTCCGCGCGGGATCATGTCTGACATCCACCCGGGTGCGTGGCGTGGCCCATGGGCGGAAAAAAACTATCTCGGCGGGATTATGGCGAAAGGGTTTGCCGTTTCGCTCTGTGCCTTTGCTATGTCGCCGAAACGCGCGTGGCTGTGGATCCCGACCGCGATGCTCTGCATGGGTTTAGTCTTATTATCGACATCTAAAACGGCCTTGCTGGCGCTGATGGGAAGCTTTGCGATCTTTTTAGTCGTGCGGGTGTTTCGGCGGTTTCCGTTTTTGCGTGTCCCCGTTATCTGGATCATTACAGCCGGAATTGTCGGGATGGCGCTAACGCTTACCATCGGGTTTGAGTGGGCCTTGTCGCTGATTGGCAAAGACCCGACACTGACAGGTCGGACCGACATTTGGATTTTGCTCGGCCGCGCGATTGAACAGAAATATTGGTTCGGATATGGGTATGGGACGTTCTGGCTCGATCCCTTGGGACCGAGCTATGAGACGCGGACCGTGTTGCAATGGGATGTGCCGACCGCGCATAATGGCTGGTTGGATAGCTGGCTATCCGGCGGGTTCGTGATTATCGCGCTGTTCTCGACATTGTTATTTTTGACAATCCTTAAAAGTTTAGGCCGGATCAAAACAGGCGGTGTTGAGACTTATTGGGTCATCCTCAGCCTGTTTTTCTTCATCCTGTTCTCGCTGTCTGAATCCTCGATCCTGCAACAGAATGATATTAGTTGGTTCTTATTCGTTGCCACCACGGCCAAGCTGTGGGCGGGCGATCCGGCGTGGTGGCGTCCGGGGTCTCGCGGAGAAGCACGCGGCACCGTTGCGCGCATGGGCATTTACCGGGGGCCAGAGCGGCGCAAGTCGCGGCGCGACTAAGCTTTAGGCGTCACAATATGCGCGCCGAAACGCTTTCGCAGAGCGACGAATTTTTGTTCCCAAAAGTAAAAGCTAAGCGCGGTGATCGCAAAAGATGCCGCCAGCGCGATGATAATTGTGAGCGGCGTGGAGAGCGCCATACGCTCAACTAAATCTAGCACGGGGAAGTGCCATAAATAGAGCCCGTAGCTCACGCGCCCGACCCACCGTAGCGGCGCGAGCTCCAAGATCGGAAACGCCCATTGAAACACGCGACCAAAATAAAGGTTGAACAACAACACGCCAATCGCGAGTCCTTGAACGGAGAACCGTAAGACCTGCCGGAACATGTCGTCTCGGATCAAGAAGGTCGCGAGTAAGGTGATGATCGCAAGGGTGGACGGAATCCAGCCAATTAAGACCCGTAGACGCGCCGGATCGCGCAACTGATGCAGCCCCAATGTGAACAGGCAACCATAGGCAATCGAGTCGATCCGCGCGTCCGTTGCCATGTAGGTATAAAGTTCTGCAGTCTCCGGCCAGATTAGGCTCACAGCTAAGCGCCAAATCGGCACGATGACAATTACCGCTAACAAGACGGTTGTCAGGCGTCGCCAATTGAGTCCTGTCAGGATCAGGAGGGGTGGAAATAAGAGATAGAAATGTTCTTCGACGGCAAGGGACCAGAGCGGCGTCCAGCTCATATAAGGGGCGTTGCCGACCGCTTGTTGCGCGATTTGGTAGTAATTGGTGAAATAGAGGTTGGCCGCCGCGAATTCCGTCCCGATAGGACTGCCGAGACCCAGCCCCAAATGAATGGCGGTGGTAACAAAAGTCATCCCGAGCAGGGCCGGGAAAAGTCGGATCGCCCGGCGGACGTAGAAATCCTTAAGCCCAACATGGCCCTTCTTTTCAGCCTCAGCGATGAGTAGGCGCGTTATTAAAAAGCCCGAAATAAAGAAGAACACGGTGACGCCAAAGCCGCCCGGGACGATATGGCTGAGTCCAAAATGGGCGATCAGCACGATCAGCACCGCAATCGCGCGCAGCCCGTCCAGCCCCGGAATATAGCCATAGCGCGCTTCTGCGGAGATCGCATTTTCATGCGTACGCGGGCGCGAGCCGATATTTGACGTCATATCCATGATGGATGCGTAGCAAACGAATATGTAGCAACGGTTTCTGTGGTCAAATACCTGCGAATAAGGTTAGCAAACCCTTATGAAAACTCTCGTCTTCCACGGCCCCGAAGATATTCCCTATTCGATGAACGGGCTGACGGTGTCGTCAAAATTATGATAAAGCCGTAGGGTCAAGAGCGCCGACCCTAAAAATACTGATTTTAAAAATAAGAGGCCCCATGCATACTTTACTCGTTAACCGGACAGATCCGGCGGATATCGCATTGTTAAAAACGGATGCCGCCCCCGTCCATGACGGTGAAGTTCGGCTCTCGATCGATAGTTTTGCGATTACGGCTAATAATGTGACTTATATGGTCTTCGGCGACCAGATTGGTTATTGGCACTACTTCAATCCACAAGCTTATGGTTACGGCGAAGATCACCAAGGCCGGATGCCGGTCTGGGGTTTTGCGACGGTCACAGAGTCCAAATGTGACGACGTGCCCGTTGGAACTGAAGTATATGGCTTCTTACCCGTCGCGGACGAAATTGTCGTCAAGCCGGGCAAGATTACACCACAGGGTTTTCAGGATGTGGCCGATCACCGTGCGCCGCTGCACCCCGTTTATAATGGCTACTCCTACACCGCCGCTGATCCGTCCTACGCGGTGCAAAAAGCGATCCAGCCTGTGTTGCGCCCGCTGTTTATGACTAGCTTCTTGATTGATGATTTCCTTGCGGCTGAATCTTTTTTTGGCGCGAAGCGGGTCATCTTGACCAGCGCATCGTCAAAGACCGCGCTTGGCACGGCTTATTGTTTGAAACAGCGCGGCGATGTCGAGGTAATTGGCCTGACGTCCGAGGGGAATAAGGATTTCGTCGAAAGCACACGTTATTACGACACGGTCGCAACCTATGAGATGATTGAGGGGCTTGATCGTGCGCCGTCTGTGATTGTCGATATGGCCGGGAATGGTGCTTTGCTGACACGGCTTTACGCGCACCTTCGCGATAATGTGAAATATGGCTGTGCGGTCGGTAAATCGCATTACCAAGGCGACGCCGCCCCGAAGCCTGATGAGGGGGCCCCAATGAAAATGTTCTTCGCGCCCGATTATGCCAAAGGCCGTATTGCAGAATGGGGCGGCGCGACCTTTGCGTCCAACCTAGCAAAGCGATGGATTCCGTTTTTGGGCGATGCGGCAGAATGGATGAACGTTGGTGAGCCGGCGGGTGTTGAAGCCATGCTAAGCACCTATAAAGACTTGCTCAATGGCAAGACTGATCCGACGCAAGCCGCGCTCTTCACGCTCAAAACTTAAGGGCCATCATGTCTTACGAATGTTTTGACGTTTCCATTGATGCGGGCGTGGCCCATATCCGGCTGTCGCGCCCCAAAAAACGCAATGCGATGAGCAAATCTTTCTGGACGGATTTGCCAGAGATTGTCCGCGATATTGATGAGAATGCGAAAGCACGCGTGATCGTGATTTCGGCGGACACGGTTGGGGACAGACCTATCTTTTCCGCTGGGATTGACGTGTCGATGTTTGGGTCGGGCGATGTGTCAGGCAATGATAAAAATCATCCGCAACACGGTGCAAATTTCTATCAAAATGTGCTCAAATTGCAAGATAGTTTTAATGCCATTGAGGACTGCCGTATCCCCGTGATCGCGGCCATTCATGGCGGCTGTATTGGCGGCGGGGTCGATCTGATTACGGCTTGCGATATGCGCTTCGGCACGCAGGATGCTTTTATCACGATTTACGAAATCAATGTTGGCATGACAGCGGATGTCGGGACTTTCCCGCGTATCCTCAATCATATGCCTGAAGGTGTGGTGCGTGAGCTGGCTTATACGGGTCGCCGGATGGCAGCGGACGAATGCGAACGGCGCGGACTGTTCAATACGATTTACGCCACGGATGAGGCGATGATGGAGGCCGTGATGGAAATGGCGCGAGAGATCGCGTCAAAGCCGCCGCTCGCGATCTACGGCTGCAAGCGGATCATCACCTATTCGCGCGATCACTCAACGGCGGATGCGCTGGATCAAATCGCGGTTTGGAATATGGCGATGTTGATTCCAGGCGAAATGATGGAGGCCATGGGCGCCAAGGCGCAAAAGCGCCCTGGCAAATTTATGGACCTGCCGAAGCTTAAGCAGGGTTAGTGTTAGTCGCGTTTATAAGTGATTTCCGCGCCAGACTCATTTTCGCGGATAACTAATGTGTCTTTATCCAAGGAGACAATTGTTGAGCTTGATGAGGGGGCTTGCAACATGCTGGCTTGGATCTTTTCTGCGATTTGAACCGCCTGAGCCGCGTCTCCGACGGGTGTGACTGTGCCACTTGTGAGCGTTTCGGTAATAACATTGCCCGCGAGAACGTAGCTTGTGTTGCCCTTCACGCGATAGGTGTTGATTTCAACGGGCATCGTTGTGATGGTCATCAGTGCTTCACCTTCTGACGTGCCGTCATCATCAAATTCGACTTCGCCCTCTGAAATCATCACTGTTTGGCCGTCTTGCGTAATCGTCACCGGATCGGTTTGATCCCATTCTCCGAGTAAGAGCTCTGCTTGGGTTTTCGGTGCACCGCCACCACAGGCGGCGAGGAATGCAGCAGACGCAAGAAGTGGGAGAGCAAATTTACGCATAATCAGAATCCTATAAGAGGGCCAAGGGCGCAAATCGCGCCTGTCTTAGTCACTTATGTCCAAGTCAGGACAAAGTTCCGAAACGCCCGCAAACAGGTTTATTGTTTTTTGTATGTCAAGTTTGTGCCTGTATCGGCATCAAGCAGAGTCAATGTCGTCTCGTCCAACTGTTCAATGATTAGCCGTCCCGGAGGGCTGGCGAGGTAAGCCTCTTCGAGTGCCGCCGCGAGCACGTCGGCATCTGGCGTCGATATATCAGGCACAACGCTGACGCTTTGTAACGTGCGGATTAAGATCGTTTCTTCCAAGGTCCAACCCACTTTGGCCGTGATCGTGAAGCGTTCAGGAATGCCGTTGTTTTCCGTGACCGTCATGATGGCCTTAAAGTCTGACGTGCCATCGGGCGCGTAAGTGATGACCGCATTCTCTACGACCAGCGTTGGGTCAGTTTGTGTTGCGCCTTGTTGCAGCCATGTGCCGTGCAGCAACATCTCGTCTGGACCGATGTCGGCGCTACAGGCGACGATGAGTAAACCGCATAATAGAACGGCAAAACGTTGGATCATTGTGGATCTTTGGCGCGTCATCAAATCTTCACTCTCCGCGCATGGCTGCGCCCCAATAATTATAACTTAAGACTTTCGGTCCCGGAATGTACATCTCGTCTAGACGTGCAATTTTCAGGCCCGCTTGCGCGAACAAGGCCGGAATATCGCGCCCTGTATGACACCCGCCCGCGAGCCGTTTCCAGACCGGATCAATCCGCTGCTGCCAACGCGCAACACTTATGTCAGGTGCGCGACCATGTTCGGTAAAGAGGATCTCGCCGCCGGGCCGTAAAATCCGTCCCATTTCGCGCAAAGCGGCGACAGGGTCGGGGATAGTGCAAAGCGCGTAAGTCACAATAACCGTGTCAGCGCTGGCATCGTCGAGCGGCAATATCTCGCCCGATAACCCCAGTCGCTCGACCGGGAAACCACAAGCGGCGGCGCGCGCGGTGGCCTGCGCCCAAATGGCGTCGTCGGGATCAATCCCTGTGACGCGCGTAACTTTGGAGGCATCATAGTGCGGTAGGTTCAGGCCAGAGCCGATGCCGATTTCGACGACTTCGCCCCTCGCTTGCGGGATAATTTTTTGGCGTTGTTTATCAATCGGCTTGCTACCGCAGGCCAGATCGAGAACTTTTGGCAAAATCACTGTGCTGTAAAATCCCATAGGGTCGCCTAACGTGATTATGCCGTGAGTCCAGTCGAGCACGCAAACGTGCCGCACGAATGGCCTGTCGCAAAGTTGAATTCCCGTCGCGTCGAAAATGATCTATCAGCGCGCTATGTCCAAACCGAACACTCAATCTCCGTCTCATCTGCGTGTGGCGGTCGCGCAACTTGCGCCAGCCTTCCTCGATCGTGCAGAAGGGGTCCGGCGGGTTCTCGATGCTATTGGGGGTGCCGCCGAACAAAACGCCGATCTGATTTGTTTTCCGGAAAGCTATCTACCGGGCTACCCGTTTTGGCTGTCGGGCGGCGGCGGCGCGCAATTTAATGATGACCGCAATAAGCGGTTATTTGCGCATTATTCTGATCAAGCGGTCACGATTGAGGACGGCCACCTCTCATCGATTTGCGCTGCGTTACGCGCGGCGAATATGGCCGCGTGGCTTGGCATCGTCGAGCGTCCGCGGGATCGCTCCGGCCACTCGCTCTATTGTTCCTACGTCTATATTGACCCTCACGGCACGGTCCAATCTGTCCACCGCAAGCTGCAACCGACCTATGAAGAACGGTTGGTGTGGAGTCCGGGCGACGGAAACGGCCTCGTGACACACACTTTAGGCGCGTTCACGACGGGCGGGCTCAACTGTTGGGAAAACTGGATGCCCTTGCCGCGGGCTGCACTCTATGCGCAGGGCGAAGATTTGCATGTCGCTGGGTGGCCGGGGAATATCACAAATACGCAAGATCTCACGCCGGTTCTGGCAAAGGAAGGCCGGTCTTATGTGGTCAGCGTGTGCGGCGTTATGCGCGCGTCAGATGTGCGGGATGATATGCCGGAGGCCGATTTTATGCGCGCCGCGATTGGCGAGATGCCCGCAAATGGCGGGTCTTGCATTTGCGCTCCGGATGGGTCTTTCCTCATGGAACCATGGGTCGGAGGCACAGGCGTCCGCACTGTCGAAATCGACAGTGCCCGCGTGCGCGAAGAACGCCAGAACTTCGATCCGAGCGGTCATTACTCTCGTCCCGATGTGACGAAACTCATCGTCAATCGAACCCGTCAGACGATTGCCGATTTTAACGACGAGTAAACGTCTGCGACGCTTACTCGTTCATCACAGCAGGCGTCACCGTCGGAACCTCTGTTTCTTCAGTCGCGGCCAGCGCCTCAAGTTTAAGGGACAGGCCTTCAGATAAGCTGTCCAGCTTATCACGGCGCACCCCCACTTCGACCTCAGCAATGGGGCGTCCTGTGTTGGCAGAAAAATGCATCCAGCTTTCGCCCGCATGTTGCGGCCATTCAGGCAGTTCTGCTCCGTTTGGATTGCCTGACTTAGCGAAATTGGCCCAATAATCGACCATCATCTCTGTCAGGGCCTTATCATCATCGCTGACACCCAGCACATCTTCATGGCTACTAAAAACAAAGGGGATTTCTGCAGCGTGAAACGCACCAACCGTTTGTTTATCGGACGGCGGCACGCGGGAGAAGAAATAGGTCCAGCTTGGCGCCCCTGTCTCTGCGGTCGCGCGCGCGGCCATACGGATGTTTGTGCCGAAAATTTCGTCACCCATCATTTGCGTGCCGCCTTGAGTGAAGTCTCTGTCGAGACCATAGAGCTCGACAAGGGTTTCGGCTTGGGTCGGGTAAGGCTTGCTAAGCTTACTCACTAACTCGCCGCGTGTGCCTGGGGCCATATTTTCCAACCAGACAGAGGGTTGAGGATCAGTTGGGAAGAATAATGTGCCTTCGTCAGCATTATAGCCTGCCATTATCGGGACGCTGTTAATCTGCCCAGTTTGGAACGCAAGGCCGACATTGAGCGGAAAGACGATACCGTCGCGGATATGGTGAAACCCGTCCGCCATATCCTCCGTTATCACGGCTTGAATGTCGCTTGCCGGAAGGGCGCGGAGGTCGGCTGCGCTCGGATTATCAAGGCCGAGGGCCGCAGAAACTTTCAAACCCGACGTGTGACCGGACGGCCAACCGACGAAGTCGTTGTCCAATTGCCCCAGATGATAAGTCGACGCACCGGATTGCAAGATTGCGCCATGAAACAAACTATTGGCCAATGGTGAGCTCATTAATTCTGTCACCGACCATGCGCCGGCAGACTCGCCAAAGATGGTCACCCGGTCCGGGTTACCGCCATAGGCCGCGATATTATCGCGGACCCATTCTAGCGCTGCGATTTGATCAAGTGTGCCGTAATTGCCGGACACGCCGCGCGGATCATCCGCTGAGAGCGCGGGGTGAGCCATATAGCCAAACGCGCCGAGGCGGTAATTGACCGTGACCAGAACCACGCCTTCTTCGGCAAGGGCGTCGGCTTGGTAATAGTCGAAATCAGAAGACCCAAATTGGTGACCGCCGCCATGGATCCAGACCATGACGGGTGCGTCCTTGGCATCCATCGCAGTGCGAACATTTAAATAGAGGCAGTCTTCGCTAACGGGCGGTGGGTCCATCGCCGCGACAACCCGCTTGATTGCAAAACTTTTGACGGCGGACAGGCCATGTCCGTCGATGAGCCGTGCAAAAAATCCACCTTCAACATCTGTGGCCTGCACGCAGCGCGTGCCGAATTGATCGGCTGGGCGTACGTCTGTCCATGTTGGGGCCGCCGCGGGCGGGGCCCAGCGCAAATCACCAACCGGGGCTGCGGCAAAAGGAAGACCCTGATAGGACGCGATGGCGGCATTATCCGGGGAGATGATCCCTTGCACGGGACCTTGAGGAGTTTGCAAAACATCCGTTGGATCGGGCGGCGCAGAAGAGCAGGCAGCCAGGATGAGAACGGAGGTGAGAAGGAGAGTGCGCATCCGGTCGTTATGACCGGATCGCTTCTCAGGTCAAATCACCCCTGTGATGAAGAGAAGGGCGCCAGGCTAAAATAGCGCGCCTTGGATGCCGTCGAGCACAAACTGTGCGGCCAAGGTTGCGAGCAAGACACCCAAAACGCGGGTCAGGACATTGGTAAAGGTTTTGCCCATCAGTTTGATCAGTGGCCCTGCGAGCAAAAAGCTGATGAGAGTAATGACCAGCACAGAGATGAGCGCGGCCATCACGGCAATCTCGCCGGAATGGTCAGATTGGTTGCCCATCATCAGCAGGAGCGACGCCATCGTGCCCGGACCCGCAATCATCGGAATGCCCATAGGGAAGACGGAAATATCTTCCGGGTTTTCGATTTCTTCGAGAATATCCTCGGCCCGGTCTTCGCGTGTTTCTGTACGCTTTTCGAACACCATATTGAGTCCGATAATGAACAGCATGATGCCGCCTGCAATCCGCAGCGCGTCAAGGCTGATGCCGAGCTTTGAGAACAGCCATTCGCCGACAAAGGCAAAGCCGATCAAGATGACTGAGGCGACGCCCACGCTTTTGTAAGCCATCGTCCGTTGGTGTGTTTTGGATGTGCCTTGGGTCAGAGTGGCGAAAATAGGTGCGCAGCCGGGCGGGTCCACAATCACGAACAAAGTCATGAAGGCAGAAATAAAGACAGTAATGTCGAACCAAGCGGACATGAGCGGCCCCATAGTCGTGCGTTTTCGTCGCGGCAAGTCTCGTGACCCGCTATCCTTGCATGGCTGCCCTGTTCGTGGTGCAAGGGTCGTATGATTTATCGCGCGCTTTTCCCCATTGCCCTATTGCTGGCTGCCTGTTCTTCTGAGGTCGCTCCGAACCCTTTGACTGAGGCCGCAGAGCTGGCCCCGTTGACGTTCATGGCGCCAGAGAGTTCAGACGCGGATTATGATAGTGCAGTTGCGCCTTATGTGTTGGCGCGCGGGGCGGGACCGTCGGCGCTCTCGCCGGACGGGACGACCATCGCGACGCGCCTGTCACTGACGGGGGATCGGCAGCTCTACGTCATGGACGCGACCGCCGATGATCCCAAAGCGACGTTAAACCAACTCACCTTTGGGTCCGGGATTACGTTCTTCGAGTTTTCGCCCACGGGCGACCTCGTCTACGGCTCGGATAATAATGGCGATGAGCGGGAGAATTACTGGCTGGTTTCTAAAGTTGATGGCGCTTGGGGCGAACCGCGTTTGATCCTCCCTGCAACGGAGCAAGGGTTTCGCCAATTTGGCGACTTCACAGGCGACGGGCGCACGATTGTCTATAGTTCGACCGAACGGAACGGGTTGGATTTTGACGTCTATAAAGCGGACATTGTGACGGGCGTGGCGGCGCTTGTCTATGAAGGCGTGCTCGGCAATTATGTCCAAGCCGTTGCGCCGGACGGCTCCACCGCGATCATCAGCGAAGCCGTGGGAGAGGATAGCGACAAGCTGTTTGTGTTAGATTTGATAACGGGCGTCCGGACGCTATTGTCCGATCCGACACCGCGCGCGAACCATACAGATGCGGGGGTGGAGTATCTTTCGGCGGATACAGTACTACTGGCGACCAATCGTGGCGGCGAATTTGCGGCCCTGACACAGTTCGATCTTAATGAAAATCCTTCTGCGATTCCATTCGTGCCTGCATTAGACATGGATGTGGATGGCTTCAGCGTTTGCGGCGGGAGCACAATATTTACGGTCAATCAGGACGGCTTCTCGCAAACGCGTGTGATACGACCCAATGACGAAAATGTTGTCATCGACGGATTACCCGTTGGTGTTCACTCTGTGGATTGCGCGGGCAGTCAGGCTCTCGTCCGTGTGTCCGCTTCCAACCTTCCAGGCGATCTTTATCTCGTCGATTTGGATGCGCTCGAACCGCGCCGCGTCTTCACCTCCGACTATGAGGGCCTAGATCCCGCGTCGCTCATCTTACCGGAAGCCATCCGCTTGCCTGCGCGCGATGGTGTCGAAGTCCAAGGGCTTCTCTACCTCCCGACAAACACGACCGCCAAACCGCCCGCTGTCTTCATGGTTCACGGGGGGCCAACGGCGCAGTCGCGACCGAGTTATAATGCATCGGCTCAATACCTCTTGTCGCGCGGAATCGCGGTTTTCCAGCCGAATGTGCGTGGCTCGACGGGGTTTGGGCGGACTTACGTCACGCTCGACGACAAAAGAAAACGCCTCGATAGTGTGCGCGACCTTGTCGATATGTTGGCTTATCTTGAAACCGATGGCCGCGTTGATACGTCCCGCGCCGCGGTGATGGGCGGCTCTTATGGAGGCTATATGGTCAACGCCGTGCTGGCTGATTATCCGGACGCCTTTGATGCCGGGGTCGCTTTATTCGGCGTGGGCGATTGGGTCACGGCGCTGGAAGTCGCGAGCCCGGGCCTGAAAGCCTCTGACATAATCGAATATGGCGATATCACCGATCCGGTGTGGCGTGAGTTCTATACGGAGATTTCGCCTATCGCCAAAGCGGGCAATATCCGTGTGCCCGTGCTTTATTCCCACGGGGCGATGGACCCGCGCATCGACGTATACGAAACCGAAGTCATGGTGCGCGCCTTGCGGGAAAATAGCATTCGCGCTGACTATGTTTTAATCCCGGATGAAGGGCACGGCTGGCGCAAGCTCGCCAATCGCCTTTACTATGAACGGGTGCAAGCGGACTTCCTCGAGGAGGTTTTGGGCGAATAATTCGCTAAAAATTGCCAATTGAATCAGCCCCCTGCCGTGTCAGCGGGCTTTTTGATCTCGACAAACGATAAAAAGATATCATATTGATATCATAATAATTCAAAAGGAGCGGGATATGTCAGAGATTAGAGAGCAAGACACAGGGTCCATCGGCGGTATTCCCGTTGTATTAGCGGCGATCATCCTGATTGCCGCGGGCGTCGCGGGATTGGTCGGTGGGTTTGGCCCGATTGCCATTGCCCCGATCATCATTGGTATCATCCTTTTTGCGGGGCTTTACACGGTCGCGCCGAACCAGTCGGCAGTGCTGTCGCTATTCGGCAAATATGTCGGGACCGTCGATAATACAGGCTTACGGTGGAACAATATTTTCTACTCGAAGAAGAAAATTTCTAAACGCGTTCGAAACTTCGAGTCCGGCAAATTGAAAGTCAATGAACTGGACGGCTCGCCGATCGAAATCGCGGCGATTGTAGTCTGGGAAGTGTCCGATTCTGCCGAAGCCGTGTTCAATGTCGATAATTATGAAAGCTTTGTGCAAATCCAGAGTGAATCCGCGATCCGCGCCATGGCGACCAGCTATCCTTATGACCAGCATACGGCAGATCAAATTTCGCTGCGCTCGCATCCGGACGAAATTTCAGAGCGATTACGCCATGAAATTCAGGAACGCCTCGCCAAAGCCGGCATCCATGTAATTGAAAGCCGAATTTCGCATCTCGCCTATTCGCCGGAAATTGCCGGGGCCATGCTTCAACGTCAGCAAGCCGGTGCGATCATCGCGGCGCGCAAACAAATCGTCCAAGGGGCCGTCGGGATTGTCGAGGACGCGCTGGTCGAGTTGAAAGCCAAAGGTCTGGTGGACCTCGATCCGGAACGCCGCGCCATGATGGTGTCCAACCTACTGGTCGTGCTCTGTTCAGACAAAGCGACCCAACCCGTCGTGAATACGGGATCACTCTACTAGGCTGATATTATGGCCGATAAGAAGTCATATCCTTTACGGATTAGCGCGCCTGTGCTCGACGCCATGCGCCGCTGGTCCGATGACGAGTTGCGCTCACTCAATGCGCAGATCGAATATATCCTGCGCAACGCCTTGCGCAAAAGCGGGCGTCTGAATTCCAATCAAGCGCCAGATGATGATCAAAAAGATGGAGACGACACATGAACCGTAAATGGGAATATAAAATTGTCGAAGGCGGCAAAGGTATGACGGGCGACACCATCCGCGACGCTAGCACAGACGTCTTGAACCGGCTCGGCCTTGACGGCTGGGAGGCTTACGCAATCCATTCCAACACCTCGCCAACGGTCTTTTATCTGAAACGGGAGCGATAAGATGCGGTTTGAATATAAGGTGATTACGATGAAATCACGGGGCCTGGGCCTGAGTACCGAAAAAGCCAATGACGGGTTTACGGAACAACTCAATCAAGAAGGCATGATGGGCTGGAATCTCGTTAATGTGATGCCTTACGGCGCAAGCGTCAGAGCGTTTTTGAAGCGGGAGAAGTAGACAATAGGCCTTGATTTGGCCCTATTCCCATAGATACAGTCCTTATTGATAAACAATAAAGGCGGTGCAATGGAAACGGCAATCGAAACTCAAGGGCTGACGCGTCATTTCGGAGACGTTCGAGCGGTCAATGGCATCGACCTCCACGTCCCGCAGGGCAGCGTCTTTGGCTTTCTAGGACCCAATGGCTCTGGCAAAACAACGACGATCCGGTTATTGCTGGGTCTGATTCACGCTGACGCGGGGTCGGTTCAGATCAATGGCTTTGATATTCGCACACAACGATCTGCGGCTTTGGCCAAGGTGGGTGCCATCGTTGAAAACCCGGCGCTATACCCAAACCTGACAGGTCGGGAGGTCTTGCGGATTACAGCTGTCTTGCTGAAACTTGACACGTTAGAGATCGATCGCGTGCTGGAAATTGTTGATCTGCAGAAGCCCGCAGATCGGCGCGTTCGCGGATATTCGCTCGGAATGCGGCAGCGCTTGGCGTTGGCGCGTGCTTTGATGGGAAATCCGAAATTATTGATGCTTGATGAGCCGACTAATGGACTCGACCCGGCGGGCATCGCAGACATGCGGCGCCTTATTAAGACATTGCCGGAGCAATCCGGCACGACGGTTTTTGTTTCCAGTCACCAATTGTCAGAAATGGAGCAGATGACGGACCACGTCGCGCTGATCAAATCAGGGGGGCTTCTGTTCCAAGGGCGGCTCGACACATTGATGGCGCAAACGCAGGCGGAGCTCGTGATCGAAACTGCCCAAATTGGGGCGGCGCTGGCCACGGCGACGTCTGCGGGTTTGGACGCGACCGCTGGGGTCGACGGCATCGTCGTTGCGTCTCCCATGGATGTGACCGCCCGCGCGGCATTGATTTCAGCGTTGGTCGGTGCCGGATGTTCGGTCAGCCAAGCACGCATGGTCGAACCGAGTCTGGAGCAACTCTTCCTGACACTGACGTCGGACCCTTTGATACCGTCTGACCGCCTGGAGACAGTATCATGATCGCCCTTTTACGGGCTGAAGCCTTGAAGTTAAAACGATCACTAGTAGTTCTTTTGATTCTAGCCATCCCAGCGATGGTCTTTCTGCTCGGCGTCGCCGCCATCGCCACGGGCAATAGTACGGATCAATGGAGTAATATGGCGATGAGCGGCGCAGCCATATGGAGCTTCTTTTTACTACCTATGACGGCGACGGCATTGACCGCTTTGATCGCCCAACTCGAACATGGCTCGCGTGGTTGGTCTTACACGTTAGCACTGCCGTATCCTAAATGGGCCGTGTTCACGGCCAAAGCCGTTATCATCATATTCGTCATGGGGATAATCAGTGCGCTCGTCGGCGTTGCAACGCTGATGAGCGGGATTGTGGCTGGCTGGGTCGCGTCAGAGACGGCGATGCAGGGCGCTCTGCCCGTAGCGCTCTTGAGCGGTATATTATTCAAGATGTGGCTGACAGGTCTATTGGTTATCGCCATTCAGTTTGCGGTTGCGATGCGGTTTGAA
Organism: Litorimonas sp.; assembly: GCA_051251645.1. Classification (GTDB taxonomy): domain Bacteria; phylum Pseudomonadota; class Alphaproteobacteria; order Caulobacterales; family Maricaulaceae; genus Litorimonas. The sequence goes on from JBPOEY010000002.1 coordinate 738,063, forward strand.
AGTTTTGCGATCCCAGTCGTCGTGGGCATTGCGGGCACATTCGTGGCGGTTGTGGCAACTAGCGCTCAAGCAGGTCTATATTTTCCGTGGTTGATGGCGACGAACATCCTCAATTCTGATCCAGCGCGCGCGCAGTTGGCGTTGTTGATGGGCAGTCTCGGCGGCATCCTACTATTCGCGCTAACCATCGCCTGGCTCTCGCGACGTGACTGGCACTAAGTGTGTCGTAACACCATTTGTCTATGATCCTATCCCAATGAGGCGCGAGTTGAAAAGACCCTTCCGATAATTCTATCGGCAGGTGGTAGAGTGCGTTAATCAACGCCGAACACTCTTACCGCGCAGCAGGCGCCATAGCCGCCGTGTCTCACGTCGCAAAAGATGCATCGGCGAACTGGCAATCTTTCCCATCCGCCGAACGCGACGCCAGCGTCTTCGTGCAATAGGTTCATATTCTGGTGTGAGATGTTGGTAGAAAATGTCGGTCGCTGCGTCCCAACTATAGGCCTCCGCGTGTTGGCGGGCGTCTTCGCGGGACAGCTCTAAGGCTTTTAGGCTTGCAGTCTTAAGATCCTCATTCACAATGCCAGCCCCAGAGTCCGGAATAATGTCGATGGGGCCATTGACCGGATAGGCGGCGACGGGCGTCCCGGTTGCCATGGCTTCAATGATCACAAGGCCGAACGTGTCGGTCTTGGAGGGGAAGACGAACACATCCGCATCGGCAAAATGGCGCGCAAGGTCTTCGCCGAATTTGGCTCCAGTAAAGCGAATGTCGGGATAGCGCTTTTTCAATACATCCATTTGCGGCCCGTCGCCGACCACAACTTTGGAACCCGGGAGGTCGAGTTCCAAGAATGCTTCGATATTCTTCTCAACAGCCACGCGCCCCACATTAACGAAGATCGGACGCTTTAAACCTGCATAGACGTCATCGGGGGCGTGGCGTTTATCGGGATGGAATAAGGCGGTGTCGACGCCGCGCGTCCAGACGCCGAGCCCCGTAAAATTTTTGCCTTTTAGAAAAGCGGCCATGCTCGGCGTTGTGACCATGGTTCGTCCGCCCTCATTATGAAAATCGCGGACAAATTTATAGGTCAATGCCATCGGAATGAAGGGGGCGCGGGCTTTGATATATTCTGGAAATTTTGTGTGGTAGCTCGTGGTAAAAGGCATGCCCCAGCGCAGACATAATGCGCGCGCAGCTTGGCCCAATGGACCTTCGGTGGCGATATGTACGGCTTCGGGTCCAAACCGTGCCATACGCTGTTCCACGTCTCGCTTGGCAAAGATCGCCAAGCGGATGTCTGGATAGGTCGGTAGAGGCAGGGTCCAGTAACCGTCAGACGGGGCGATGACTTCCACCTTATGCCCGCGGTCGCGCAACAAGCTTATGGTCGTATCAAGAGTGCGGACGACGCCGTTCATCTGCGGGTGCCAGGCATCTGTAACGAGCAGAATTTTCATGAGATGTGCGGGCTCCGGTAGGCTTTCCTGAGTGTCGCGGACCGCTATGCTATCAATTTTTGCACGATCAGTCAGGGTGGCTGGGAGGGTGATAGAGGCTGTTGCGCTCTGGAGATAGAGCAAAGTCAACACCATGATTCGCAGTTAGGGTAAGTGCGGGGCCGTGTATCGTGGCAATGGCCCAGCACTCGCGGTGTTTGATCCTAGATGAGACTTGATCACCTTCTTTCACGCCATCTCAGACGGGGTCGAATTTGCCGCATGAATAAGATCGTTCCGCAGGCGGGATGGTTATACCGGGTCATCCACAATCAGACGCGGCTCGACCCCTTTCATTTCGGTTTCGATTCTTTCAGAAAGTTCAAAGACTTACCGCTCGAATCAATACGGACCGATATGACGTGCCGATGACAAGTAGGCGAAAACTTTGTCGTGAAACCAACGCGTTAACGACTTGTTCACCCTATCCGCGCACGAGGAACCATACTAGGTGTTGACGAGTTGGGTAGGCTGAACACTATATGTAGTTAAGAAGTGCCCTGCTTCGTTTTCAATGCTTTAAAGAAAGCGCCCGTTTTGACTGTCGGGATGCGGGGTCATTGGGCTTTGAAAGAGGCCGGTAAAACCGGGGGAAGAGAACGCTGTGATGATGAGTGAAGACGAATTTGGAAAAGAGCTAGACGTGGCCGAACTGGACCACGCGACGGATGCTGCTGAGCAGCTTATGCAGGCGGCGATCAGCCCTAAGGGTGGGAACTCCCGCCAACGCCAGAAGGCGAAACCTGCGTCCAATGTTAAAAATATCCGCGCGCCGAAGCAGGACCGCTCGCGCGACGCGTTACTGACCGACTTTGGGAAAAAGACGTTGGTCGACCGTTATTTGCTGCCTGAGGAGAGTTATCAAGACATGTTTTCCCGCGTGGCTGTGGCTTATGCGGATGACGATGCACACGCGCAGCGCCTCTATGATTATATGTCCCAGCTTTGGTTCATGCCGGCGACACCTGTGCTGTCCAATGGCGGCGCGGGTCGCGGTCTGCCGATCAGTTGTTTCCTCAACGCGGTTGACGATAGTTTGGAAAGCATTGTCACGACGTGGAATGAAAATGTCTGGCTCGCATCCAATGGCGGTGGGATTGGTACCTATTGGGGGGGCGTGCGTTCAATTGGCGAAAAAATTGGTCGCGCCGGTAAAACGTCAGGCATTATTCCTTTCATCCGAGTGATGGACAGCTTGACACTTGCGATCAGCCAAGGCTCGCTGCGCCGTGGTTCGGCCGCCGTCTATCTCGACATCCACCACCCCGAAATCGAAGAGTTTTTGGAAATCCGTAAGCCGTCAGGCGACTTCAATCGCAAATCATTGAACCTGCATCACGGTATCAACATCACTGATGAGTTCATGGAAGCTGTCCGCGATGGTGAGGCGTTTAACCTCATTAGCCCTGCGTCCAACGAAGTCATGCGCACCGTCGATGCGCGTGCTCTGTGGCAGAAAATAATCGAAATGCGCCTGCAAACAGGCGAGCCTTATATGATCTTCTCTGACACGGTGAATCGTCAGCTGGCGGAGCATCAACGAGCTGTCGGCCTCAAGGTGCAGCAATCCAATTTATGTGCTGAGATCATGCTTGCCACAGGTCGCGATCAGTTCGACCGGGAGCGCACGGCTGTGTGTTGCCTATCGTCCGTCAATGCGGAGACTTTTGACGAATGGAAGAATATCGACGGTTTCATCGAAGATATTATGCGTTGCCTCGATAATGTGTTGCAGGATTTTATTGACCGTGCCCCTGAGGGTATGAGCGACGCTGTTTACGCGGCGATGCGCGAGCGCTCCGTTGGCCTCGGCTTGATGGGCTTTCACAGCTTGTTGCAGAAGAAAGGCGTCGCTTTTGAGTCTGCGATGGCCAAGTCGCTGAATATGCGCCTGTTTAATCACATTCGTTCTGGCGCCGATGCAGCCTCTGTCAAGCTCGCGGAAGAGCGTGGGGCCTGTCCTGACGCCGCCGACCAAGGCGTCATGGAGCGGTTTTCGCATAAGATGGCGGTTGCACCGACAGCGTCGATCTCGATCATCTGTGGCGGCACATCCGCTGGGATTGAGCCAATTCCTGGCAATATCTATACCCACAAGACACTGTCTGGGTCCTTCACGGTTCGTAATAGCCTTCTCGAAGAGGTGCTGGAGGCCAAAGGCAAAAATACGGACGGGGTTTGGGCGACCATTCTGGAAAATGAAGGCTCAGTGGCGCATCTCAGCTGCTTGGACGATCATGAAAAGGATGTCTTCAAGACGGCGTTTGAAATCGACCAGCGTTGGGTGATTGAACATGCTGCCGACCGGGCGCCGCTGATCTGTCAGGCACAGTCGCTCAACATCTTCTTGCCCGGTAATGTCGATAAATGGGACTTGCACATGCTGCATTGGCAGGCTTGGGAAAAAGGCGTGAAATCGCTCTATTATTGCCGATCTAAATCAATGCAACGGGCGGGCTTCGCAGGGTCCGAGAGTGTAAAATCTGAGATGGAGGTTGCAATGGAAGCGGCCGCTCCAACGGATTATGAGGAATGTATTGCCTGTCAATAAGGCCCTTTGATCCCCAAATTACCCGTTTGGACGATTTTCGAATAGAATTTTAACGCTATATAAGGTTCGGAGTGCGCTCCGGGCCTTTTTTCGTTTAGAATTAAGAAAGACGTGACATGATTGCCACAATTTGGTGCCAATCACACGTTAAGAGGGAGTTGGAACGATTCTTGCAGTTGCAAGTGCAAGTGTTTTCGAGGCAAGGATGGGAACCATTCAGCTTTGAGTGAGTATGAAACGGGCTGAGATAACAAATTCGTTACTCAGCATTCAACAAGGGATCGACGATGTTGGCATCGCCCAACCATCGCAGAGCCGCAAAAAAGGCTCAAAAGACGGCGCGTCGCACCGTTTCCTTTACCTGCACCTTATTGGCGTCGATCGCCCTCGCGACAACGGCCCATGCTCAAGATTCTAAAGATGATCTAGATCTGAGCGCTATTCAGCTGCCGACATCATCCAGCAATGATTCGACGGGCCTGTCCTATAACTTGCCCAGCGGCCCCTCCCGCACCCTCGATAATCTCGATAATCTCTCAGCCTTTAACTTAGACATGCCGACGTTCGATTTACCGATCAACGCAATTGGGTCGACTTTGTTCAAACTCGACGTGTCTAATCCAGACTGCCTGTCGGGTGCGGGGCGTTGCGAACGCCGATCTGATCGCCTGTCGCTAGGCCTATCCGAATATATCACAGCCAAAAAAGACAATGGGATCGATTTTGTCCTGCGTCCTCGCGCAAGCTTTCGGTTTGACGATGACAGCAGCTCGGCCGTCGTGGGCGCTGTGGTCGAGATTGGCGAAGATTTGCGTCGTGGCTCTGATATGAAGACTAATACATGGTATTTCTTTGCCGGCGCGGACGCCGAAGCGCTGACTTATTCTCCGGACGGCATGCGGCAATTGTCCTCAGGCCGGTTTCACTTGCAGGATCGGATCATTGTCGGGGATGCGCAAGCGGGCCTTGGCTACCGGATCGGTGATGCGGACGTGTCGCTCTCTTATTTGCGCCGTGAAGCGAATGCTGAAGGGTTTAGCTATAATGAAGACGCAGCTGCCCTCTCCTTCACGTGGAAACGCTAGGCTGACGTGCGTTAGGCGTGAGGCGGCTAATCAAGTTACATCGTAACTTACCACCTCGTTTCCGTTTTCAGGCAACTCTTTGAACGCTTGAACATTTTATGCGGTTTGCCCATAGGAACCGCATGACATTTGATGATCTTGAGGCGCGCGCAGCGTCGACCGCCAGCATTGCCGACCTCTTCATTTCTGAGCCTGACCGATTGAGCCGAATGGCCCACCGTATTGGCCCAATCCGCGTAGATTTTTCCAAACAACGCGCCAGTCTTGGCGATCTCGATGCCTTACTCGCGCTGGCTGATAGGAAGCGGGTACAAGAGTGGCGCGCAAAATTATTTGCGGGTGAGCCGATTAACGTGTCCGAAGGACGCGCTGTGATGCACACGGCCCTACGCGGTGTGGGTGGGGACGCTGTGGCGGACGACGTGACCGCTATGCGTGCGCGGATTGCGGCCTTTGCTAGCGATATCCGCGCGTCTGGCAAATTTGACGACATTGTCCATATTGGCATTGGCGGGTCGGACTTAGGGCCGCGTCTAGTGGCGGACGGGTTTGCAGCGACATTGACGGCGACCCCGCGGTTGCATTTCGCCAATAATGTTGACGGGGCCTCCGTCAATGACGCGCTTGCGGGGCTGGACCCAAAACGCACATTGGTCATTGTCGTGTCTAAGAGTTTCGGCACGCAAGAAACAAAAATGAATGCGGAGTCTGTTCGCGATTGGTTGGCGCAGGCAGGCTGTTCGCCCAGAGATCATGTTTTGGCGGTCTCGGCCAATCGTGACCGCGCGATCGCCTTTGGAATTCATTCTGACAATATTTTTGATTTTTGGGATTGGGTTGGCGGCCGATACTCGGTTTGGTCCGCTGTCGGCCTGTCCTTGGCCATCGCTTATGGCCCTGATGCGTTTAAAGAAATGTTGGATGGGGCGGCCGAGATGGACCGTCATTTCCGCGATGCACCGCTGGCAAAGAACATCCCGGTTCTCATGGCGTTGATCGGTGTCTGGAATCGCAACGCACTTGGGTATGACAGCCTTGCCGTCATCCCCTATAGCCGCCGTTTGCGAAAGTTTTCAGCGTTTCTCCAGCAGCTCGAAATGGAAAGCAACGGCAAGTCCTTTGGCCGCGATGGTAAACCCGCAGGTCTAACCTGTCCTGTCATTTGGGGTGATGAAGGCACAAATGGGCAACATGCTTTCTTCCAATGGCTACACCAAGGGGCGGGTCCGAACGGGCGCGGGGGCGCACCCGTCGACTTTATTGCTATTTTAGCCGATCACGAAGGCCGCCCAGATCATCACCGCGCGCTCTTGGCTAATTGTTTTGCGCAAAGCAAAGCCCTGATGATGGGGAAATCTGAAGCGGTTGTCCGTAAGGAAAACGCAAATCGCGCCGATATTGATAGTCTTGCACCGCAAAAAATGTTCCCCGGAAACCGTCCATCGACGACCATTACGCTGGATGCCTTGACGCCCGCCGCGATCGGGAGCCTTATCGCGCTCTATGAACATAAAACCTTCGTTCAGGGTGTGTTGTGGGGCGTGAATAGTTTCGATCAATGGGGTGTCGAGCTCGGTAAAGTTCTGGCGGATACAATCTTGACTGAGCTGGAGCGCAGTGAAATTGGTGATCACGACCCATCGACGAAAGCCCTGATCCGCCTCGCTTGCTGACCACTTTGGCCTATTAACCTATGTTATTGCGAGCATCTTAGGACGCGGTATTAGGCCGTATGAATATTGAAACCTCAATGGTTTTAGACGGGCTATCCACGCAGGCACCGACTTCGCGCAGCCTCCCTTCTTCCACCACAGTCTTTTCCGGCGATGTTTTGCTGGTCGAAGACAATTTCATCATCGCCATGGATGTTGAAGAGCTCCTGACTGAGCTTGGCGCCGAATCTGTCCACGTGGCGAGCAATTGTGACGAAGCGCTGGATGTGATTGAGCGGGTCGCTGTGACCGCCGCAATTCTCGACTTTCGGGTCGAGGGCGGAACGTCAATTCGGGTTGCCGATGCATTGGTTCGAAAAGGCATCCGCTTTGTCTTTGCCACGGGTTACAGTGACGTCAGTCTTTTCCCTGCGCGCTATCAGGCGGCACCAATACTCAAAAAACCTTACTCAGGCCATGACATTGTCGCGATATTTCAGGCGGATCAATTTGAGTTTTGTAACCCTTAACGACTTTAGACGGCGACATCGCGTTTCCGGGGCATAGTGTTTCGTCTGTTGGGATTTCTGGTCCTTGTTCCTCTCCTGCTTGTCTGGTTAACATCAGTCCAAGACATTCGACAGGAGATACCCTAATGCGCCGATCCCTTAAAACGACACACTTGCTGGCAAGCTCACTCCTTGCCCTTGGTCTCGCTTACAGCCTTCCGGCGAATGCCGTCGAAGGTATGTTTACACCTGATCAACTGCCCGAGATCGCCAAAGATCTGCGCAAAAAGGGCCTGAAGATGAAACCCGCGCAAATCTCTGATCTGACGGGCTTTCCAATGGGGGCGGTCGTGTCGCTCGGCGGTTGCACCGCCTCGTTCGTCTCGCCACAGGGCCTCGTTGTGACTAATCATCACTGCGCTTATGGCTCGATCCAATATAATTCGTCCGAAGAGAATAATTACCTCGAAGACGGTTTCCTTGCTGCAAATTTTGAAGCTGAGCTACCAGCGTCACCGGGGTCTCGTGTCTATGTCACGGTGGATGTGGATGATGTCACGGCGGATGTCACAGGCGATCTACCCGATACGCTAATGGGCGAAGCCCGTTACACCGCCATTGATAACGCACGTAAAGCCATTGTCGCGGACTGTGAAGAAGACGAAGGCCACCGCTGTCGCGTCGCGTCCTTCTATGGTGGGTTGCAGTATAAGCTCGTTAAGAGCCTCGAGATTAAAGACGTCCGCCTCGTTTACGCGCCAGCAGGTCCAGTCGGCAAATATGGCGGCGACATTGATAATTGGATGTGGCCACGCCACACGGGCGACTTCGCTTTTTACCGCGCTTATGTGTCGCCGGAGGGCAAATCCGCCGACTTTAGCGACGACAATGTCCCGTTCGTGCCGGACCATACGTTGAAGGTTTCTGCGGCAGGTTTGGACGACGGTGATTTCGTCATGGTCGCGGGGTATCCAGGCCGCACCTCGCGCTACACACGATTGGCCCAGGTCGAAAACACATTCAGTTGGCGATACCCGACGGATGAGACGCGGATGCGCAATTGGATCGCGGCGATCGAAGGCGCATCAGAGCCGGGCAGCGATGCGCGGATCAAATATGAATCGCGTCTCGCAGGGATCAACAATTATATGAAAAATCTTGGCGGTCAGATGGACGGCGCGCGCCGTGTTGGTCTCGTAGATCGTCGCGCTGAGCGTGAAGCAGCGCTGAATGCGTGGATCGCAGCAGAGGCCCCGGACGCAGGATATGCCGAAGCGCTTGTCGCGCTTGATGCGCTCAGCACTGAGAGTGCCCAAGCACAGCGCTCATCCTATTGGTATAATAATGCCACGCGGCCGCAGCTTCTGGGCGTCGCACAACGTCTCTATCGCCTCTCTCATGAGCAACTGAAAGACAATGCGGACCGCGAAAGCGGTTACCAAGAGCGGGACATGGACCGCATGACCCAGTCCTTAACCGCGATGGATCGCCGTTATGACGCGACGGTCGATAAGGCGGAGTGGATGATGTTTTTGCGCGGATATCTAGCGCAGCCAAAATCTGAACGCGTGGCCGAGCTGGATATGGCAATGGGTCTGACAGATGGCATGAGCGACGCAGCTTTGTCTGCAATACTGGACGGCTATTACGCCGCCTCATCGCTCGGGGATTTGGATACACGCCTGTCATTGATGGAGGCCACGCCTGATTTGCATGAGGCCAGTGCGGACCCATTCATGCGTTTGGCCGTCGCGCTATACGCCTATGAGCGTGAACAAGAAGCCGCGTCCAAGGACCGTGCAGGTCGCTCCGCAGCACTGCAGCCGAAATATATGGAAGCAATCATCGCGTGGCAAAAGGACCAAGGGTTTACCGCCTATCCAGACGCGAACTCGACACTGCGTGTAACTTACGGCAATGTTATGGGCGGTTCGCCTAAGGACGGTATGCGCTATGATCCATTCACGACGCTCGAAGGGATTGCCGAGAAGGACACAGGCGAAGATCCGTTTAACTCGCCACAAGAGCAACTCGACCTCATCGCGGCCAAGGATTACGGACGCTATGAGCTGAGCTCAATTGGGTCTGTACCGGTCAATTTCCTGACGGACCTCGACTCAACGGGCGGAAACTCCGGGTCTGCGACGCTAAATGCGCGCGGAGAGCTGGTTGGTTTGTTGTTCGATGGGACGATAGAGAGCGTTAATTCTGACTGGGACTTTGATCCGCGCACGACCCGCTCGATCCATGTTGATAGCCGCTATATGCTTTGGGTCATGGAGAAGGTTGATGAAGCCGATCACTTGCTCAAAGAAATGGATATCGTTGGTGCCCGCGGTCGCTAAGGCCCATTACAAGACGTCACTGAAAAAGCCGCCCGGTGAAAACGGGGCGGCTTTTTTCGTTATCGGAACAAAGGTTCATCAAAGCTGCGAAGCTTACGAGAATGCAGCGTTCCCGCATCAGATTCTTCGCGCAAAATCCCGATGGCACGCAGGCCGATCTGTAAATGTTGTCCGACTCGTTCTTGATAAAAAGCATCGGCCATACCCGGTAGTTTAATCTCCCCATGCAAGGGACGATCGGATGCGCAGAGCAGTGTGCCGTATGGCACGCGGTAGCGGTAGCCATTAGCGGCAATCGTGGCGGATTCCATGTCGATGGCAATTGCGCGCGACTTGTTCAAATCAATGGCATAATCCTCAAACGCCAGTTCCCAGTTGCGATCATCCGTTGTCACAACAGTGCCAGTGCGAAGCAAATGTTTGAGGTCACTTGCGTTTGCGCCTGTCTCTAGGCGAACGGCCTTGCTCAAAGAGAGTTGCACTTCAGCAAGTGTCGGCAATGGAATATGCGGCGGCAAGACGTGGTCCAGAACCTTGTCTTTTCGCAGGTAAGCGTGAGCCAAAACATAGTCCCCTAGCCGCTGTGTGCGGCGCAGGGCACCGCAGTGACCGATCATCAACCAAACATGCGGGCGAAGCACGGCAACATGGTCGGTAATTGTTTTCGCGTTAGACGGCCCGACGCCGATGTTGATCAGCGTGACGCCCCGATGCTTATCCCTTACGAGGTGATAGGCAGGCATTTGTGGGACTTTGGGTATTGGGTCGCAGGAGGGGATACCGTCCGCGCCCGTAATACGTCCGCCCGGCTCAACCAAATGACTGGCTCGGCCGGATTTTACTTCTTCGAGCGCCCACGTCACAAACTCGTCGACATAACGCTGGTAGTTGGTGAACAGAATGAAATCCTGAAAATCCTCTGGCCGCGTGGCCGTGTAATGGCGAATGCGGTGAAGGGAGTAATCGGTCCGTTCGGCCGTAAACAAAGCCAGTGGCATATCGACATTACGGTCTAAAATTTGTCGCCCATCCACAATATGGTCATTCGTCGCGACGAGATTTGGTGTGTAAAAATAGGTCGGCAGTGCTTGTCTCGTTTCGAGGTCAAGACCCGCTGTCGCTGATTCGAGGGCAAAATTGAGCGGGATGGGGCTGTCAGAAAGACCGACCTGCACCTTGGCCGAAAATTGTTTCAGAACTTTTTCGATCTGCTTTTCTAGGTAGGGGCGAAACAACTCAGGTTGGGTGATGGTGGTGCTGAATTCATGACGTGTCGCCACACGCCCCAGCGCCAAATTACTGGTCATGACCGCTTCTTCGGCGGGAATCGAGACAGTTAGCTGCGGATAGACCGCGTGGACCAGGTCCAGATTATCGACTTGCCCCGCCGCATAGGCCTCGAAGCGCGCGCGCAACAGGGACACTTGTTGATCATAGAGTTCGACTAAACGGTCGACGACATCGCTGGGGTGAGTATGTTGAGTATCGGTCATCATCTATCTCTTGCATTCGAATAAAATTCGCCGCCCATACCGATGTCGGATGCGCTTGCCAAGTTTTCGTGACTGTAAGGTTACGACTTTGAGGTTTTATCTGAGGCAAAATGCGGCATGGAAACCGGCTGTGCGCCAGCGTCGCGAACCGCAGTTTTACCCCGGTCGGTCAGGTCGCTGATGAATTTAAATTGGTCGCGCAGATCAAACGGATAAGCTTTGACGCTATAGCGCGTCGCAAATTCTGTTTCTTTTAGGACCACGAGAACAGGTCGTCGATAGTCCAGATAGGCGCTGGTTAGGGCGACATCGACCAATTCGCGGCGCACCTTTGCCGCATCATGGTTGGGGTCCAGATAAAAATCCACAACGCACATAAGCGTCTGCGAGCCGGTGTTCGAATTGGAAATATTGCTCGACCACATCGTATCGTGTGGAACGGTAATGACATCGTCAGACGCTGTCCGGATTTTGATCGCGCGCATGCCTAAGTTAATTACTTCGCCATAGTCACCCTCGATTTCAACCCAGTCGCCGGGCCCATAAGGGCGTTCGAAAATGGCAACGACTCCTGCGATAAGGCTGCTGACATAATCTTTAAAGGCGAAACCAATGGCCACGCTGGCTGCGCCGGCAATGACGAGAAAGTTTTGCACTGTGATGTTAAAGATAATTGGGATTATCCAAAGCAACGCAGAAATAATAATGATCATGCGAAGAATCGGCACAGCGCGAAGCAAGTATAGGCGCAAACGGCTTGGCACGCGCTCGGCGAGAAAAGGAATGGTCTTGCGAAGAAGCCAAATTGTGCCGAAACTCAGCAACAGGATAATGGCGATCTGAATGAAGCTGATATCCTGCCAATCATTGAGCAGGTTAGCGGCTTTTGCGCTTGTGGTGTCGGGCCCAGATTGCATCAGAGAATATCCACCGGATAGCCGCTATCGTTTAACCCGTCCCGGATAACCGGGTAGGCAGTCGGGCGACAGCGATACAGCCCGTCCATACAGTCAATCAGCTTGGCGCGCACAAGCGACGCCAGCACGTGTGTGTAGGTCACGAGTGGAACAGTCTGCATAATCTGGTCTTGTGTGAGGCCACCATGAATTAATAGCGCATGCAGCACGAGTAAGGCGTTTTGGTCGCTTCGATCTGGAACAGAGGGCGGGGAGATATCTGTGACCCAGATTGTATCTCGCGGATCTGCTTCTGCCTTAGCACTTACTATCGTATCCCCGTCCGCATCGACTGAATTCGCGACGTGCAGATTGTCTTTCCAGATGTGCCACGCAACCCAAGGTACGCCGATGCTCGCTTTAGCCAGCTCAGTCATAAATTCGGACACTTCGGCCTCGCCTTCGCCGTTACCGAACACGTCTTGGCCGGAGCTGACGGAGCGGAAACAAAGGTTAGCCCCGTCCGCAGGATCAAGCGCCAAAGTTCCGAGCCAAAGTCTGAGCCGTTCTTTATTGAAGGCTTGAAATGTTATCGGCGCCGCAAAAATGAGATCGATTTCGCAACTTTTACGCAAAAACTGCCACGCCCAACTATTACAACCAATAATAATCCGTCGCTCCATAACTGAGAGGCGATCGAGCAATTGGCGAACATCGTGCAGACCGCTCCGTGTGCGCAGAAAACGGCGTTCTAGCTTAGGGATGACTAGCGGCGAAGCTTTCGGATCATCAAATGCATCGAGCTCCGCCATTTTGCGGTCTGTGCCAAATGTTTGAAGATCATTTGCTTTCGACCATTGCTCCAGCAAATCCTCTCGATCACATGGGGGCAGGATAATGGTTTGAACTTTGTCAGATGCCGCCTCGTCCGCCAACCACGACGAGAGTGTTGCGTCTAATTCACCGATAAGCGGAGAGTGGGCCGGTGGCTCGCAGACGCGGTCGAGTAATTCGGTCGGGGCGGGTAAGAGGGTTTTCGGGTCGATCCCCACATCTTTATCAGAGCGACGAAACTTCTTGCGAAGTTGACTGAGGGCGAGATCAACCCCGCGGTTGACCGCCGTGCTAGGCCACTCAAATTTACCGAGTGGACGAAAGGGGATTGGGTCACTCATGCGGATAGGCCCAGTCTAATTATCTTACCCAGTCTGATGACCTTATAGAGAGATGATATGGAACTGGGTTTCATTATACTCACTTTAAGCTGTGGTGTTCACATTGTCGTCCAAAATATATTCGGTCGGGCAAGGAAATAGGCTGTCAGGCAAAGGCGCACGGATGTGGGAGAAGACGTCTTATTGGCGCGCAAGAATTTGGGGAATGGGGCGCGTTGCAGGTTGAGGGTTCTGGGCAACGCCAGCGGTGTCGACCGTGGCAAGAGGGACATCAAAGGTAAAGGTCGAGCCGACGCCGGGCTGGCTGGTCGCTGATATATTTCCAGAGAGAAGCGTGACGAGTTCTTTGCAAATGGCCAAACCTAGTCCGGTGCCGCCGTAAGTGCGGGTCGTGCCTGTATCGGCCTGACTGAATTTCTCGAACATTGTACTGATTTTCTCGGGTTTGATCCCAATGCCTGTATCTTCGACACTGAAGCTCAAGCAAGTCTGTGCCACATCAGAGGCTTTGCGGCTTGGTTTGACGATTAAACGGATATAGCCTTGATCTGTGAACTTTACGGAGTTTCTAGCCAAATTGGTCAGAACTTGGCGCAACCGAACGGCGTCCGCGAACAACATATCCGGAATGGACGGGTCGATCCAATATTCGATCCGAACTTTGTTCGGCTTAGTTTTTGCGCTGACGAGGGTGGCGACAGTTTGAACGAGCTCGCTGAGGCTGAACCATTCGAGATGTAGCTCGACTTCTCGGGCCTCTAATTTTGCAAAATCCAAGATATCGTTGATGATAACGAGGAGGTTTTCCCCGGACGTTTGAATGATCCGACTGAATTGTTTTTGTGCCTCGGTCAGCCCCGATTGCATCATCAATTCATTCATGCCGATGATACCGTTCATCGGAGTCCGAATTTCGTGGCTCATACTGGCGAGAAAATCCGATTTGGCGGCATTGGCGTCGTCGGCATCGCGTTTGGCTTTTTGGGCTTCGCGCCGTTGTTGCTCTGCCTCTTCTTTTTGTTCTTCGGCAAGTTCCTGCTGCGCGAGCGCCTCTGCGACTAAGGTTTCCAATTGCCGATCTCTGTGTCGCAAAGTCAAGTGCGGTAATAATCCAATCAGCCCATAACAAATCGGCAGGAAGAACATGGCAACGGCCAAAAATAGATCGTCGCGTTGGAAGTAGTAAAACGCGAGGACGACTGTCGCAATCAGGACCGCGATGGCACAAGGCGTGACCGCAGCGATGAGAAGCGATCGATAACGGCCAAACAGAATGATCAAAAATAGCGTTGTTGCGCTGGCATAAAACCCAGCCGCAATGGCGAGGCCCAGTTCCTTTTCGGCGATGCAGACAACAATAGGGGCGGCCGTCACGGCCATATTGGCAAACACGGCAATCAGCATATGCGCTTCGGCGATCCGGCTGTTCAAGCGCGTCGCAAACCGTTTGAAAGCAAACGCCTCCCAGACGGAGCCAAGGCACCAACAAGCAAAAATAATAGATGCGACCCACCAAGATGACAGGGCGCCGATAACAGCGCAGGTCCCTGCGCCTAAGCCGATCCGTCCGGCCAATCCGCTTTGAACGGATGCACAAACTTCGACAAAGTCTTCTGAATAGGGAAGGGAATTCACACGTTAGAGCTAGCCTGAGAGTCTAAAAGACGCATTAACCTATGTTGCTGTTTCGAAACTCAGCAGCCACATGATGTCGGTAAATCACGTGGCACTCAGCAACAGTAATGTCGCCTCCACCAAAGACGGATTGCCTTTAAAATGTGCTTTCTATCGTGGTCTTGGCACTGTCTTGATTTTCATGCGTTAAAGTTTCGAACAACCCCGTTTCATCAATTTTAAGCTCTTGTCATGCCCTTTGATTTTGATCGTCAAAAAACACGCGATGCGTTTCGCCTCGGTTTGCAGTCCGCAGTCGCGGCGTCGCTCTGTTTCATTGTTTTCGGTTTGATCGGATCGGACGAAGAGTTTCTTGGCGTTTTGTCTGCCGTCCTAATTGTGCAGCCGAGTATAGGACGTACAGTCTCGGCGGGATGGGAACGACTGTTGGCAACAATGGTTGGCAGTGCGGTCGGAATGTTTTGCCTATTTGTCCTACCAAATGGGTACGGGGTGGCGATTGCACTCGCTATAACGATGTTTGTCATGAACTTTATCGCGGGGTTTCGAGAAAATTGGCGCTACGGTGTTGTTGCGGCGGTCGCCTTGGCGCTCGCTGATACAAGTGGCGATATCGAGCTCGCCAAAGCCCGCGCGATCGCGATAGGCATTGGCATCTTGATTGGTATCGCAGTTAGCTTAACCGTATGGCCTGAAAGCGCAGTCAAGCGGGGGCTTCGCCACCGGCGTGCAGCCTTGCGCGCTGCGGCAGAGCGATTCAGCTATGCGCTCAAAGATGAGGAAGGCAGCGAAAAATCAGATCAAGCGCGGCAGCGATTTCATGCGGCCCTCTCGAACGGTCGCGCGGTTACACGGTCAGCGAAAGTCGGAGAGAAGACGCGGTTGCAACACACGTTCGATTCACTCGAGTCACTCTATAATTCAATCATCGTAATTGACCGGGTCGATAGTCCACTCTCCTATTTTGATAAGGCCGCTATTGAACGGTCCGATCTGATCCAGGCGGGGCAAGACGCACTTGCGGCTCTGACGGATGATGAAACGGATACGGCGGAGGCGATTGACGCCTTTTCGACCGCTGTAGATCAGGCCGAGGCCGGACTATCTAGTCATGATTTAAAGAATGACGGCGCGAACCAAGCCGCGTCTGTGATTTTTGCGCTGCGAGAAATGGAGCAATGTATGTCGGATTTCAAAGACCGCAACACATCCGACAGGAGCGGAGGGTTCAAGAGTATGGCCGCATCGTCTCTACAGACCGTAATGGGATCGTCGTAAGCTAATTCCTGTACGTCCTACGCCGGAAGCTTTCAGTGATATTACGCTTATGGACCTACAGGACCTGCTGCCAAATAGGCATCAATTAGGGCCGTCCGAATGGCGGACTCCTCGCGAATGCGTGAGGATTGGATCGCGTTAACCCGGCGTTGAACCGTCAACACGTCCAGCAGGATCGCCTCGCCCAAATCGAACCGAACTTGTTCAAGCTCTAACGCTTGTCCCGCTGCACGGCTGGCAGCGTCGAGTGCGATCAGCCGAGTTTGAAAAACCTCTAGTCGGTCCAAAGAGGCAATCACGTCCCGATAAGCGTCACGTAAGGCTTCGCTATAGGTCGCGAGCGCCGCATCAAGGCGGGTGCGCGATTCAGCGATCCGGGCTGTATCAAGGCCATTATCAAAGACTGTATCGCTAAGCGCTGCGGAGAGGCTTCCGACATAGGTCTCAATGTCGAATAAGTCAGACACGCTGCCGCCCCCGCCGAAGGATCCACTCAAACCGATCCCGGGAAGGGTGCTGGCCTTTGTGGCATCTAGGTTAGCGGCGGCTGACACGACGGCGAGACGTTGGGCTTCAATATCATATCGGGCCAAGACAGCGCGGTCCGCCGTCGTGCGGAGGGTCGCTTGCTGCACCGCGATTGGGGGCAAGGTCTCTGCAATCGGAAGGGCTTCGACATCATAACGTCCGACAAGATCGGCCAAGGTGCGGCGGGATTCGCGCGCACCAAGTTGTTGCGCAAAGAGACTGGCGCGGGAGTTTTCATATTCAGCTTCGGCGAGGGCATAATCAGACCGGGCTATATCTCCAGCTTCAAACCGGGCGCGCGACACGCGCAACGTTTCGCCCAGAAACTCGAAATTTTCCTGCGCAAGAGCGAGCTGAAGGTCCGTTTCAATCGCTTGAACATAGGCTTGGGCTGTGCGCGCTAAAATGGTGCGTTGGAGGCGCGCGAATTCTGCCTGCCTTAGGAATAGCTGCGCTTGGCTTCCGCGCACAGTGGCTCGAATTTCACCAAAGAGGTCCGGATCAAAAGACAGGCTGGCCGAGAGCCTCGCGCTATCATCCAGATCAAAATCATCAATATCTGTCGCTAGACCGGAAGAGCCTGACACTCCGACAAAAGGACCGCGCCGCGCGCGCGACTGCGACAGTCGGAGATCCGCTGCCTCGACAGCGATGCGGGCCTGTTCGACGGAATTATTCCCCAAGAGTGCGGCGTCTAGATAATCTGCGAGCAACGGGTCGGGCAGAAGGTCTGCAAAAGACTCTGCCGGGCGGTCTGCAATCGTGCCGAGCGCGCTGGCGGGGACTGTGCCGTTCAGCGCATTAATCTCAGCGTCGGTCTCATAGGGCGATGTCGCGCAGCCGATCAGAAGCAGAGCGGATACAGCGACTGTCCCGTGCAGGAGCGCCTGTTTCATCAGTGATGTCCTCAGTGGGGGCTTACTCATGGCGCAAAGCCTCCACGGGATTGAGACGGCTGGCGCGACGGGCAGGTAGAAAACCAAACACGACGCCGGTAAAGAGCGCCGAACCAAAGGCGAGTATTGCCGTCGGCGCGCTATGGCGTATCTTGAGGACCGCTTCATTACCGACATTACTCGAGCGTTCCGCAAATTCTCCGGCGCCATACCCAACGGCTAAGCCGATCGCGCCTCCAATGGCGCAGAGTACGATTGCCTCGACTAAGAATTGTAGCAATATATCTGATCCCCGCGCGCCGACGCTCATTCGAAGGCCGATTTCACGCGTTCGTTCGGCAACACTGACCAGCATAATATTCATAACGCCAACGCCGCCAACAATTAGCGTAATGACGCCAATAGAGGCGAGCAGGATGGTGAACATTTGTTGACCTTGTGCCCGCTGCTGTCGGTTGGCGCTGAAGTTAAAAATGCGGAAATCCGGTGCGTCTGCCGCAGACAGATTACGGGATCGTCGGAGGATTGAATCGACTTCAGTTTCGATAAAGGCGAGTGAATCGGGTGTCTCTCCGACGACCTGAATACTATCAACTTTGTTTTTGACCAACCAATCATCGCCACTGATGCGCGCGCGCATCGTCGTTCTTGGGACCACAATAAAATCGTTCTCATCATTTCCGCGCGACCATTGCGCTTCATACGTGTCCAACACGCCGATCACTTCAAAGGGGATGCGCTTGATGACGATGGTCGCACCAATGGGATAGCTCTTGCCAAAGAGACGTTCTGACGTACTCGACCCTAAGATGGCGACAGTGCGAGAGAACTCTAAGTCCTCAGGGAGAAGATTGCGCCCAGATGTTAGTTTCATATCATTCGTGGCAAGATAATCCTGATCTGTGCCGCGAATATCCGATTGCGAGTCTGTGCCGGGAACAACAACGGACTCACTACTATTCACAAGGCCAGAGACAGCTTCTGCGCCGCGAATAGCTCGGATTTGATCAACGTCTGATTCCGTAAAACGGCGGTAGGGTTTCCGGTTCGAGGCTCGACCTCGGGTCCAATTAGGATTGAGCGAAATTGACCGTGAATTAATCCCGCCCAAACTATCCATGATTTGGTCTTTCGCGCCGTTTCCGATGACCAGCATGGCATAGACAGCGGCGACACCGATAATGATGCCGAGCATTGTTAGCAGGCTGCGCATTTTACGCTCGAGCAGAGAATTTAGGGCGAGCTTAAGAAGTTTCATGCGGCAACCTTCTCGTTCATTTTGTCTTCGACAACGCGCCCATCCCGCATGGTCACAATGCGGTCAGCATAGGCGGCGACGTCTGCATCATGTGTAATCAAGATAATGGTCAGCCCCTCAGCCGAGAGGCGCTTTAATAAGGCCATGATGCTGTCAGAGGTTTTGCTGTCGAGGGCGCCAGTGGGTTCATCCGCGAGCAAGAGCTTGGGTTTGCCGACAAGGGCGCGGGCGATGGCAACGCGCTGCTGCTGTCCGCCGGATAGCTGTGTCGGCTTATTGAGCATGCGGTCAGCGAGGTCGACTTCGCCCAAAGCCGCTTGTGCGGCCTCTTTGGCATTGGTCACAGCGGGCCGACGATAGGTCAAAGGCAGCATAACATTGCCGAGCGCTGTTTGACGCGGCAGTAATTGAAAGCTCTGAAAGACAAAGCCCAAGGTTTCATTACGAAATCGCGCAAGACCGCGAAGGCCAAGTTTCACGATATTCTGTCCGTCGATTTCAACCTCGCCTGTATCGGGTTTGTCGAGTCCGCCCAGCATATTCATGAGGGTTGATTTTCCCGATCCGGACGCGCCAACAACCGCGAGAAATTGACCTGAGGGAACGGTCAGGTCCACGCCGTCAAGCGCGTGGATTTCCTGCCCACCCAAAAGATATGTTTTACGCAGGTTGCGTGTGACGATCATCGTCCGCTGCCTCCGGGACGTCCTCCGCCCGGACGTCCGCCTTGACCCGTTGCGCCCACACCTGTGACGACACTATCCGTATCGGACAGGCCATCGACGACTTCGACAAAGGACCCATCTGATAGACCTAGTTTTACCGTGCGTTTGCTCATTTTTCCGTCTTCAGTCGCAACCCAAAGCTCAACCGGACGGATCGTGCGTTCTAGACCGACTTGGGCGGTGTAGGCTTGCCGTTCTGTCGCATTAAGAAATGTCTTGATCTGATTATCGATCATCTCATTCATCGCAATCCGCATGGGCGTATGCATGAAAGATTTTGTTGGGTCATTGATCAGGTCGCGCATGCGCTGCGTGGCGGGTTCGATTTGCTCTTTGAAATTATCGACGCGGCTTTGCGGCAACCCAATTGTCGCGAGGCGCGCATAGGTTGGCGAAAGAAGACTTGGTTTTTCTTCTGCGCCTTCACGGCGGGTCTCAAACTGTGCAAGGTCACGAGGCGACGGGCGAAAACGCTCGACACTCACGGGGAGTCGTCGCGAGCGACTTTTGACTTCGGTGGTAATTTGGAGGTTGGCGGTCATCCCAGGCATTAAGCGGTTGGACGGATTTTCTGCGCCAATAACAGCAATGTAAGAAATGATGTTGTTGGTCTCTTGGCTTTTGAACCGCAATTGCTCGACAACGCCCTCGACAGGGTCATCGGGATAGGCATCAACGGTAAACCGTGCCGTGTCTCCCGCTTCTAGCCCGGCGACATCGGATTCGATAATCACGGCTTCGACTTGAATTTCTGACAGATCAGCCGCGATCGTGAACAATTCGGGAGCCGAAAAACTGGCCTGCACAGTCTGACCTGGATCGATCTTACGGTCGATGACCACACCATCAATTGGCGAGAATATGGTGGTGCGGTCTTGGTCGGCACGAGCTTCTTCGAGTTGCGCCATGAGTTGACGTAGGCTCGCTTGGGAAGAGACGACCCGGGCTTGGGCAAGTTTAAGGTTGGCCGAGGAAACACCAACATCACGTTGTGCGCCTTCGAGCTGGGCTTGGCTAATCGCTTGTTGTTCGAACAGGCCTTCGCGTCGCGTGAGTTGGAGTTGCGCATTATCAAGACTAACTTGCGCACTTTCGACGGAGGCTTTTTGAACATCAATGTCGGCGCGAGCGGAATCGATCCGGCTTAGAATTTGTTGCACCCGACTATCAAAGGATGTTGGATCAATCCGGGCTAGAATTTCACCGGCTTTGACGGGTGAATTAAAGTCAACCAGCACATCAATTACGCGCCCGGAGACTTCGGATCCGACCATGACTTCTTGGCGAGGAACGATCTTGCCTGTTGCCCCGACAACGCGAGTGATGTCGCCAACGGATGGCGTGACAGTTTGAAGGGATCGGACGGGCTCTGCAGTTTCTTTACCGCCGCTACAGGCGACCAAAACCAGTGCGCCGAATAATATGAGCGGCTTGAGCGGCGCATAGATCCGTCGTGATCGTGTGTCGGAAAAAATCATCCGCTTACAAGCCCCCTGAAGACTAATTTATCGTTATTCAATCTTGCCATCGCGGGCCACATTCTGTCCGTCAAGTTAATAGGCGGAAGGCTTTGCGCCTTTCGCAATATTTTCAAATTCGGTGTTGACGGTCAGTTTGTAAGACAATGGTTCAATGTGCCGAGTAGGCATTTATTCTACGTATTAACTTGGCGGATGGATGGAGCTGTAAGGCAAAGGTCTAGCCGACGAGCGGATAGAGGATCATTGTGCAAATTAATCCTGTCACGGCGATAAGGGTCGTCGACACAGTCCATGTCGCGAGCGTCTCCTTTTCGGAGATGCCGAAGAGGCGGCTGACTAACCAAAAGCCTGAGTCATTGACGTAAGATATGCCGCTGGCGCCTGCGGCGATGGCAATGGTGATTAAGGCGAGTTGCGGGTCGGAGAGCATCATCGGAGTCAAGATCGGCGCGATGAGCCCGGCCGCCGTGATCATGGCAACCGTCGCGCTACCTTGCGCCGCGCGAATGATAAGCGCGAGAACAAAAGCCATGAGAAGAGGGGTCAAACCGATAGACAGAACGCCATTGGCAATTTGTTCGCCCGCGCCCGTATCGACGAGCACTTGCTTGAACGCGCCGCTCGCAATTAGGAGCGCTGAAAACGGATGGCCGATGAGGGTTAATAGGTCTTGGACTATGCCTTGCGGCAAGATGAGTTTTGATAATGTCCCGGCGACAATTAAGATCAGCGGTAGCAGAATGAGACCGAGGGCGGAATGAACGCATGTCCGACCGCTAGACCCGCACATAAAGGAAGGCCGAAATAGAGTTCAACCTTGCCGCTTTTCTTTGCCAAACCAGCAATAAAGGGCATCAGGATAATCAAGGCGACGTCAAAGAAAACAGGCGTTGCGGCGACAAGCCCTAAAACGCCCATCGCCCATTTCTGGCGCCTGTGATTACTGAGCTTCGCCGTACCGTTGGCAAGCGTTTGTATTCCGCCTGATGCTTCCAAAATAATCCCAAACAAAGCGCCTAGACCAATGACGGGCGCAATGAACCCGAGCACGCCGCCCATGCCAGTGCTGACGGTTGCCAAAGCGCCGTCAGGCGACATACCTGCGGCGACCGCTGAGAGGATGGCAACGAGGAGGAGCGCCGCAAAGGCGTTCATTTTGGCCCGTAAAATGAGAATTAAAAGTGCCACGATCCCGGCCAACGTGGCTAGGATGGGCTGATAGGTGGTTATGAATTCGATTGCCAATCCCTCATGTTTGCAGGATATGGATGAGTTGAGCCGTCATCTGTGCCACGATCATGGCAGGAGCATCACGGGCGTCAAATTCATAAGCGTCATCAGGAACACAGAGAGCCGCATATTGGCTCGGTAAAAGCTGAGCTGGCATGAAGTGATCCCGTGTGCTCAGGCGGGCAATCATATCAACGTGATCCGTTTTCAGGTGTGCGAAGATAATGTGGCGATCGACGTGACCCAATCGGGTGCGAACAAAAGGCGTCAGGGCGGAACAAGCCAAAACAAGGACGGGAGCCGAATGCCCGTCAACAGCCTCGCAAATGTTGTCTATCCAACCCGCTCGATCCTGATCGGTCAGCGCTATGCCAGACGCCATTTTCTTAATGTTTTCGGCGGGGTGGAACCGATCGCCTTCTAGAAACGGCCAGCCGTTTTTATCCGCTAAGGCGCGCCCGATTGTTGATTTCCCGCATCCCGATACGCCCATAATCACAATGAGGGATCGGGCTGGGGACGACATAATTAGAAACGCATGGCTTTCACGGCGTCATAGCTGGTCTGGATGGATTGTCGGAACGGCTGCGGCGGGTTGTCATGCTCGGCGATGAAATACTCCAAACCCGACACGGAATTCTCTGCAAAGTAAGTCTCGAACGGCAGCGTCCCTTCGCCGACATTGACCATCAAATCTTGAATGGTGGTCGCGAAATCGAGGCTTGTGGCATAGGGGCTTGGGTCGCCGGCCATGTCCTTGATGTGGCAGAGCTTAAAGCGGCCGGGGTTGTCAGCAAAGAGCTTGGAGATATTGACGCTCGCCAGCGCGGCCCAAAAGAAATCAAGCTCAAATGAAACAAGGGCGGGATCTGTTTCCGATAGCAAGATGTCCATGCCTGTAACGCCGTCCCCAAGGTCGAAAAATTCGAAATGGTGGTTGTGGTAAGCTAGTTTGATGTTCGCAGTGCTCAGGACCGCTGCCGCACGATTGAGCATGTCGGCATGGCGTTTGTAATCTTCCTTGCTGCGTTGATCGTCACTTAACCACGGCAGGATGACATAGTCACATCCAAGCGTAGCGGCGGTCTCGGCGAGCTGTTCTGGCGTGTCCGACAGGCTGTTATAATCGACATGGCTCGCGGGCGCAGGAAGGCCGACATCATCAAGAATTTTGCGCAATTCAGAGGGTGCGCGGTCCGCGAAGTTACGCCCATTCAGCTCAACGAAATCATAGCCGACCTCTTTGATCATCTGGAAGGTGCCGACGAAATCAACCGCTAGGGCTTCGCGTAAGCTGTAGGTCTGCAGTCCGATCTTACTGATCTGACGGCTTCCGACCGCAGGCATCGCTGACGGTTTGCACCCGGCAGCTAGCATGAGCGCGCTACTGGCCGCGAGGAAAGTTCTGCGGTCTATCACAGCACGCCGTCTTTCATCAATTCTGCCGCATGGTGAGCCGCCCGTGCAGAGAAGGCCATATAGGACAGTGACGGGTTCTGGCAGCCACCAGACGTCATAAAAGACCCATCCGTCACGAACAGGTTCGGCACGTCCCAACTCTGATTAAATCCATTCAGGACAGAGGTGCTCGCGTCCCGGCCCATGCGGATTGTGCCCATTTCGTGGATACCAACACCTGGCAAGGCCACCTCGACATTCTCAGCATCCGGCGTTTGGATATTTGTGCCGCCGGCCGCTTCAAGCATGGCGCGCGTGTCAAGAATCGCCTGACGCGCCATCTTGCGTTCATTCTCGCCCCACTGAACATCAATTATTGGAACAGGGAAACCCCACTTATCTGTTCTGGTCGGGTGAAGGCGGACGTGGTTATCTGAATTGGGCAAGACTTCGCCAAAGCCAACCATGCCGAGGGTCCAAGCCCCTGGGGCCTGAAGTTCCCTTTTGAAGTCTTTGCCAATCCCTTTGTTGTAAATCCGCGATTGCCACCCCTCCCGTGAACTCCAGGCTTGGAAACCATAGCCGCGTAAAAAGTCCTCGCCGTCTTCGGTATGATTACGGAATCGCGGAATATAGACGCCGTTGGGACGACGCCCGAACGTATGGCTGTCTAGATGGCCCGGCATTGTTGCCGATCCGCGGGCGCTCGAATGGTGATCCATCACATTGCGGCCGACCTGTCCCGAACTATTGGCCAGCCCGTTTGGATTGGCGGCATTAGCCGAGTTCAACAAGATCATACTGCTGGGAATGGTCCCGGCATTGAGAAACACGACCCGGGCGGTCATGACTTTTGTCTCGTTCGTTTTCACATTGACCGTTTCCACACCTGTGGCCCGACCCGTTGCCGGGTCAACGACAACTTTATGGACGGCTGTGTCTGGAATGAGCGTCATATTTCCGGTGCGGCGCGCAGCGGGCAAGGTTGCTGAGACGGAGCTGAAATAGGCCCCATAGCTGCATCCGCGAAAACAACGATCGCGCGCTTGGCATTTGCCGCGTCCAAGATCGAGCTGCTCTTGGGTGGGTTCGGTCAGATTGGCCACACGGCCTGGAATGACGCGCCGTCCGAGGAAGGCCCCTTCAACCTTGTCGCGGAAATCTTGCTCCACACAGGTCAAGTCATGAGGCGGTTGGAACATGTCGCCATCGGGGAGGATTTCTAAGCCTTCGGATGATCCGGAAATTCCGGCAAATTTTTCGACATAATCATACCAAGGTTTCATCTCGTCATAGCGAACAGGCCAATCGACCCCGTGACCGTCTTTCTTGTTGGCCGCAAAATCTGTTTCCGACATGCGGTAGCTTTGTCGCGCCCACATGATTGATCGCCCGCCCTCATGATAGCCGCGTCGCCACGTGAAGGGTTTGTCTGCGGGTGTTTCAAACGGATGTTCAGTGTCCTTGACCCAGAACTGTTTGGTGTAGCTCTGAAAGGCGTAGACATGGCGTTGGACGGGATAGTCTTCCTTGTCCTGATCTGTTTGACGGTTGAGATATTCCTCATTCCAAGGGTCCACGAAGTCCGTGTAATCAACTTCTGGCTCAATTTTTCGGCCGCGTTCAATCACGCCAACCTTGAACCCTTTTTCTGCCATTTCCTTGGCAACCCAGCCGCCGGACATGCCGGAGCCCACAACGATGACATCAAAATCAGCCATGAATCAGACCGCCCATGTTTTAGGAAATTCGGATAGCGGGGCACAGCCAATCCATTCGCCAGGTATCGGCTCATAGGCAAGCTCCTCGGACGCGCCGGGTTCAGACTTATAGTAAGCCTGCAAAATAGTGCTTTTGGCATCCCGATAAAATTGATTGGTGATCTTGCCATCATAGACGTCGGCATCGAACGGCTTGAGCGTATTCGCGCGTAAAGTTGGTGATAGCGCGGCGAAATCCTGCCCGCTGGACGTCTTGAATGTTGCACCAAGCGAGGCAATTCCTTCGCGCCAGTATCGGCGATAAGTCGAGTCGCCCCAGACGGAGGCTAAATCCTGCAAAACGTCCGGAACACCGGCTTCAACCGCACCAGCGGTTTCAGTTTGCGGCATGATCGTCTGTGCCAGCGCTGACAAAAACGCCATTTCCGAGACGCTGAAGAATTTTGTCACAGACGCATAGTCCATGTCTAATCCGTCCTCAGATGCGGCCACAACCCTTTCAGGCGGTCCGCAAGCGGCCAGCGCACCGGCTGTCGAGATCGCGAGTAATGATGTGATCGCGGTCCGGCGGTTCATGGTGAGGTTCGTCATGGCTTAGCCTTCCTCGGCGACGGGATCTGCGCTCGCGGCAATGCGACCGCGTAATAGGTAAAGGGCGAGGAAGCACACGATCAGGATGATCGGGAACAGGACCAGCATGGACAGTGCGCCTTGACCCGCGGCCACTTCGACTGCGTCGCCCGTCAGGCCCGTTTCTTCCGCAGTTTTGCGCGCTGTATCAATCCAACCGCCGATAACCGGATTCCAGATGGTGAGTGCGAACATACCGGCTGCACCGACAAGGCTCATGCCTAGCGCGCCGCTGCGTGGAACATATTGCGCGGTGACGCCGATCATCGTTGGCCAGAAGTAACAGACGCCAATCGCGAAGACGATCGCTGCCAAATAAACCATTCCGCCAGATACTACAGTCATCAGAAACAATCCTAGTGTTGTCAGCACGGCGCTGAGAAGCAACACACCGAGCGGATTCAGCGCATGGATTAGCGGCCCAGCAAAGAACCGCCCCACCGCCATAATCCCTGTGACCATCGCCAAGATAAGCATGGGCTGCGCGCCGGAGCTGCCCAAAATTCGTTCAACCCATTGCTGCGTGCCCAGCTCTGAGGTTGCCGTCATCGACATAATGCCCATTAGCGCAACCAACAGGACTGCGTCACGATGCCGTCCGGTCAGCACGAAGGTCAAAAGATAGACAAGAGCGAGAACCAGCAGAAGCGGCAGCATAATTCCGCCGGGAACACCTGCTAGTAGAGAGTTGGGTGTGCCGGTTAAAACCAACAGCGCGAAAACTGCACTGATCAAGCCGATCGATTTAGCGTCCAGTCGCATCGACTTGCTGTCAGGATCAACATCTGGGAACACTGTGGTGAAAATCATGAAGCCATAAATAGCGGTCGGTATCAGCATGATCGCAATTTGTGGCTGCCAGCCGATCCCCATGTTTGTCATGATGTAGGAAATAACCGCGCCGATGACGATCCCGCCGGGAAACCAAACATGAAAGCGGTTGAGCCACTTGGTCTTGTCGTCTTTATACAGGTCCGCCACCATCGGATTACACGCCGCTTCAACTGATCCATTGGCAAAGCCAATAAAAAAGGTCGAGATTAACAGGCCGAGAAAACCGCCTGCAAAAATCGTCAGAACCAATCCCAGCACATGGCCGAGAAAGGCGAGAATCATAATCAGGCGTGGCCCCAAAACATTATAGAGAAACCCGAACACCACCATCGCCAGCGGAAAACCCAGAAACGCCATGCCGTTGACCCAACCGAGCTGCGTATCTGTCAGAGCAAATTCATCGGAGAGTTGGGTCAAAATCCCGGCGCGAATGGCGAAGGTCATTGCTGTGACAATTAGCGACAGGCAACTGAGCCAAAACAAGCGATTGCGGTTAATACCGACGGGTTGTCCCGCCGCGGCCATGACTGTCATTTTTCTCTCCCCTGTCGGCCTTCATTTTTATGATGAGCCAAAGTCTATGTTTGTTTTACTTCAGGCCCAGCATTTTGCGGTTGGCTTCGACGCTGACGTCACCGCCCGCGAAATCATCAAACGCCTTGTCGGTGACGCGGATCATATGATCGGTCACGAACTTCGCGCCTTCACGCGCGCCGTCTTCTGGGTGCTTCAACGCGCATTCCCATTCAACGACGGCCCACCCATCAAAGTCATAACCCGCGAGTTTTGAGAAAATTGCCTTAAAATCAATCTGACCGTCACCGAGTGATCTGAACCGTCCGGGACGATCGACCCAGCCTTGGTAGCCGCCATAAATGCCGCTTTTGCCATTGGGTCTGAACTCGGCATCCTTCACGTGGAACATACGGATGCGGTCGTGATAATGGTCGATAAAGGACAGATAATCGAGTTGCTGTAAGATGAAGTGGCTTGGATCATACAGGATGTTGCAGCGCGGGTGATTGTCCACTTCTTTCAGGAAACGCTCGAATGTGACGCCGTCATGTAGATCTTCGCCCGGATGAATTTCGTAGCAAACATCGACGCCGCACTCATCGTAATAATCGAGGATCGGACGCCAGCGTCTCGCAAGCTCTTTGAAGCCTTCTTCGACCAGACCCGCCGGGCGCTGCGGCCACGGATACATATAGGGCCAGACCAGCGCGCCAGGGAATGACACGGATCGGTCCAAGCCTAAATTTTGTGACGCCTTGGCCGCAAACATGACTTGTTCCACGGCCCATTCTTGTCGGGCTTCAGGTTTGCCGTGTAAATGCTTGGGCGCAAACGCATCAAAGGCTGTGTCATAGGCGGGATGAACAGCGACAAGCTGTCCTTGAATGTGGGTTGAAAGCTCCGTGATTTCGACGCCCCATTCGGCGCATTGCCCTTTGAACGCGTCACAATAATCTTTGCTTTCTGCCGCAAGTTTCAAATCGATGCAGACTGGATTATCAGACGGGATTTGCACGCCTTTATAGCCCGCCTCGGCCATCCAGCGGCAGGCATTTTCCATTGTGTCGAACGGTTTGTCGCCCATGAACTGAGCGAGGAAAATCGCGGGACCTTTCATGTTTTTCATATTTTTATCTCTGTCCAAGCTGAATTATTCGCGCTGCTTTCGACGAGCGCATCGACAAACGCCATGCCACGCAAGGCGGCGTCCATGCCTGCTTTAACCCCGGCGTCATTGCGAAGGGCGTCAGCGAATTCGAGGTAAACATTGGCAAAGGCTTCGATATAGCCTTCAGGATGACCGGCGGGTGTGCGGAAATGCGACTGGACTGATGCGGGCAGGTAGCCTTGACCCGCACGGATGATTTCTGTCGGGCGGTCCGTATATGTGCGGATCAACGTGTTCGGCTCTTCTTGATACCACTCAAGTCCACCCGTCTCACCATAGATACGGAACGACAGGCTATTCTCCCGTCCGACGCAGACTTGGGAGGCGGACAGTGTCCCTTTAATACCGTCTTCCATCCGGAACAGGGCTGAGCCGTCATCATCAAGCCGTCGCCCGTCGACAAAGATGGTCAGGTCAGCCGCGACGTGGGTCATCTTTTTATCGGTTACATATTCGACCAAATTATGCGCGTGTGTGCCAATGTCGCCCATACAGCCAGAGGCCCCAGACCGCGCCGGATCGGTCCGCCAATCGGCTTGTTTATTCTCGACCTCACCGGCCAACCAGCCTTGGATATACTCCGCAAACACTTTGCGAACTTTACCAATGCCGTCCTCTGCAACGATCTGGCGGGCGGCAGACACGAGCGGGTAACCAAGATAGGTGTGGGTGAGGCCGTAGGAGAGACCGGACGCAGACACGATCTTCGCGAGGTCGCGCGCTTCTTGGAGGTTGAGCGTGGCTGGTTTGTCAGACAAGACATGAAACCCCGCCTCAAGCGCTCTTTTGGCGACGGGGAAATGGACATGGTTCGGGGTCACAATAACAACGAAATCCATCCGCTCATCCGCGGGCAATTCGGCTTCCGCCGTCATCATCGTTCTATAGTCATCATAACACCGCGTCGGGTCTATTCCCAACGACTGTCCCGTTTGACGACAGTTTTCAGGATTGCGGGAAAAGGCACCACATACTAGCTCGATTTGACCATCAAGCCGCGCCGCGAGGCGGTGAATATAACCGATGAAAGCGCCTTCGCCCCCGCCGACCATACCCATTTTGAGTATGCGCTGATTCACGTCGAGCCTCCCCGCCCAAATGACCACTTTATATTGTTAACGCTATCACTATCGTGACGCGGTGGGACCCTGTCAAGCCATGACCGGGAACAAGGGCAGGCGTGATAAAATATGACGTAAAATACGCGAGCCGGATAAAACGCGTCTTCCTTTATGGGCTGTCATCGGCGACAAGTCGGGCATGCGCCTAAACATCAGGCCAATGAATCTGAAGGGGAGAGTGCCACGTGGCAGAAACTGAGCCAAGACCCGCACCATCTGATGCGGATAAGCGGTCCTATTGGCGCGCGACGAAACGCTTGACGATTGGTTTGCTGATTGTCTGGTTCGCTGTGTCTTATGGGGCGGGAATTTTGTTCCGGGATGCTCTGGATGTTTTTTTTATCGGCGGCGCCCCGCTCGGCTTTTGGTTCGCGCAAAACGGATCGATCTATGTGTTTATCATTCTGATCGTGGTCTATTGTATCCGCATGACCCAGCTCGAAACCAAATACGGTATTCGGGGCTAGTGGTATGGATATTGTCTTTGGCGACCAGACCTTCTGGACTTACTTTTTTGTTGTCCTGACATTTGGACTTTATATCGGCATCGCGATTTGGTCGCGCGCTGGATCAACGGAAGAATTCTACGTCGCGGGCCACGATGTCCCGCCCGCGATTAACGGCATGGCGACAGCTGCGGATTGGATGAGCGCAGCCTCATTTTTGTCCATGGCTGGACTGATTGCCTTTATGGGATATGGCGGCTCGGTTTTCCTGATGGGCTGGACGGGCGGCTATGTATTGCTCGCGCTCCTGCTGGCGCCGTTTTTGCGAGAATTTGGAAAATTCACCGTGCCGGACTTTGTCGGTGACCGTTATTATTCCAAGGTTGCGCGGGTCATTGCGGTGATCTGTGCGCTGTTCGTATCCTTCATCTATATCGCCGGACAAATGAAAGGCGTGGGTGTGGCGTTTTCGGGCTTTCTCGGTGTGCCGTTTAACGTCGGTATTTTGATCGGGATGGGGATTGTCTTTGTCTACGCTGTGCTCGGCGGCATGAAGGGCATTACCTATACGCAAGTCGCACAATATGTAGTGCTGATTTTTGCCTATACGGTTCCGGCCATTTTCATGAGCCTCGCTATAACTGGCAATATGATCCCGCAGCTCGGCTTCATTGGGAATGCGGTCGGTACAGACATGTCTATGCTGGAAAAGCTTAACACGGTCGTGACTGATTTAGGTTTCCGCGAATATACCTCGACCGACAAATCGACGTTTGATGTTTTTTGTATTACGGCGGCGTTGATGTTCGGCACGGCGGGGTTGCCGCACGTCATCATTCGCTTCTTCACGGTCAAATCTGCTCGCGCGGCGCGGAAATCCGCAGGCTGGGCGTTACTGTTTATTGCGGCGCTCTACACGGTTGCCCCGGCTGTCGGTGCTTTCGCCCGCTTTAATTTCATCGATACGGTCAACGAAGCCACATACATTACCGACGCGGAAAACTATGAGGCACGGTCGGCCGAAATCCTCGCGGCGGGCGGTAAACCCGTGCCGGTTTGGTATAAGGATTGGGAAGCTACGGGATTACTCAAATATGAGGATTTGAACGACGATGGCATCATGCAATATCGTGGCCCTGATGCACCGGACGGTCTCGCGAATGAAGTTGAACCGAACCAGGATATTTTCGTGCTCGCCAATCCCCAAATCGCGCAATTGCCTAAATGGGTGATCGGGTTGGTGGTCGCAGGCGGATTGGCAGCTGCCCTGTCCACGGCGGCAGGATTGCTGATGGTGATCAGCTCGGCTGTGTCCCATGACTTGCTCAAACGAACCTTCACACCGGATATGAGTGAGAAACAGGAAATGCGTGCCGCGCGATTGGCGGCCGCGGCGGCTGTTATCATGGCGGGATTACTGGGTATTTTCGCAACATCCTTGCCCTTCGTGGCGAAAGTTGTGGCTTTTGCTTTCGGTCTCGCGGCGGCGTCGCTCTTCCCCGTAATCTTCCTTGGCATTTTCTGGAAACGCATGAATAGGGAAGGCGCGATCAGCGCCATGCTCACGGGTCTGGTGCCGACGTTTCTTTATATTTGTTATTTTAGTTTTTGGGGTGGCGTTTCGGACAATTGGTTGTTCGGTGTTTCACCCGAAGGTATCGGATTTGTCTTTATGTGGTTGGCTGTCACTGTCGGCGTGATTGTTTCGCTCCTGACCGCCCCGCCGCCGCAGTCTATCCAAGACTTGGTCGAAGATATCCGTATTCCCGGAACGCGCAGTGCGTCTCCTGCCGCCATAGATCTGTAATGCCGGACCTCATCCAAATATCTGAGGATCTGACTTTTGCGCTGTCCAATGCGCATTTCGCCTATGTCTTCCGAGTCTCAAAGGAAGGCATTCCCGAACATTTGCATTATGGCGGGCCACTATCGGACCCCCTTAGCGTTCCGCGCCACCTTCGCCGGATGAACCGACATGTCGTGCCGACGTTTCAGGGCACGCCCTATTATTCACTGTCCGATACGCCGCAAGAATATCCAAGCTTTGGCACGTCTGACTATCGTTTTCCCGCTTTTCACGGACAGAATGTAGACGGCAATACGGTTTTTTCTCTATTGTATGAAACGCACGAAATCGTTGCGTCGAAGCCGCCACTCGACGGGCTACCGTCATCGCGAGGGGGCGATTCTCAGACACTCATCATCACACTCCAAGATCGCTTGCATGGCCTGCGAGTCGCGCTGTCTTACACGATTTGGGAAAATTACGGCGTCCTTGCGCGTTCTATCACCTTCGAAAACTTGAGCGAGCGCGACATTGATCTACAGCATGTGTTTTCAAGCACGCTCAACCTTCCCGCAGACGATTATGAAATTCAGTATTTTCACGGCACATGGTCGCGCGAATTCAATGAAGACCGTATCGCTCTGCCGCAGGGTCGTTTTATTGCAGACAGCGCACGCGGGACATCTTCCGCCGCGCATAACTCCTATGTCGCAATCCTGCAGGCCGGCACAACAGAGAGCTTTGGACGCTGTTATGGCACAACATTGGTCTATTCGGGCAACTTCGCCATCAGCGTGGAAAAAGGCGAATTTGATGATGTCCGCGTGTTGGTCGGGATCAATCCGTTCAATTTCAATTGGCGTTTAGAGCCGGACCAGACATTCACAACGCCGGAAGCTTTGCATGCTTATTCTGGCAGTGGACTGCGGACCTTGTCGCATCATTGGCATGATTTTATTCGCGATAAAGTCTCGCCAGAGCGGTTCCGCAATGTCCCCCGTCCGACTTATCTCAACACGTGGGAAGCGGCCTATTTCGATGTCGAAGAGGACAATGTTCTTGCGCTGGCGGAGACGGCCAAGAGCCTTGGCGTCGACATGCTGGTGCTGGATGATGGTTGGTTCGAGGGGCGTAAGGACGATACGTCGTCGCTTGGCGATTGGCACGCGGATCCGGTGCGCTTCCCGTCCGGTATTCCAGCGCTCGCAGCAAGGGTTAAAGCCAAGGGCTTGAAATTCGGTATTTGGTTCGAGCCGGAAATGGTCAATCCGCGCAGTCGGCTTTATACGCAGCATCCCGATTGGATTCTCCAAGTTCCGGGACGCACCTCGTCGTTAGGTCGCAATCAACTCACCCTTGATCTGTCCCGCGACGATGTTCAGGATTACCTGTTCGGGTCCATCGACACGATCCTCTCCTGTGGCGACGTCGATTATGTGAAGTGGGATATGAACCGCACGATGACGGAAGTGGGCAGTGCGGTTCAGCCTCCTCAACGTCAGCAAGAGACGTCGCATCGCTATATGCTCGGTCTCTATGCCTTATTGGACCGATTGATGGTGGCCTATCCAGAGGTGTTGTTTGAGAATTGTGCGTCGGGCGGCAACCGCTTTGACCTCGGAATGCTCTCTTACATGCCACAGGGATGGATTTCCGACATGTGCGATCCGATTGGACGGCTCGCGATTATTGGCGGTGCGTCACACTTGTTTCCGCTCGACGTTATGGCGGCCTATATTGGCCCCTCACCGAACCATCAAAATGGGCGCATTTCGTCCCTACGCACGCGTTTCCTTGCAGGGGCGTTCTGTGCCGCACGCGGCGTGTCGCTCAACGAGATGGATATTGCCGCGCATCAGGGCGAAATCATTGACTGGATGCGTTTCGCTCAGAACACCAAAGTTGATATGGTCGGTGGGCGTTTCGACCGGGTGAAAAAAACGGGCAATGAGGTTGCGTGGCAATATTCATCGCGCGATGGACAGACAGTCTACCTCACTTATTTCCACATTCTTTCTGGCCCAAACATGCCGGCGCGCCGAATTTTTTTCGTGGGCTTAGAGCCGACCGCCGATTATCAACTCGCCGATAGTGACGAAACCTATCGCGGCGATGCGTTGATGCAGAGCGGTCTGCCCATGCCTCGCATATCCATCGGGGAGGTGGCGCCCGGCATTCGATGCATGCCCGAAGGAGATTTTAGTGCTCATCTCTTTGTTTTGCGACGAATTTAGGGCAGGGCCGCGAGAAAATGACCTCGGATTCGGGGCGAGGGGCCCGATAAAAGGGCGTGGGGATTACAATGGAACTCAGTTTCAGCCAATTTGCGGTGTTTTTGGGTATAACGGGTTTAATTGCCTTTTTGACCTATTGGTTCTGTCGCGGCAGTGCGGCGCGCGGCGCTGGAGTCGACGGAGAGAAAGAGTATTTCCTCGCAGGCGGCGGTCTGAAGTGGTATTTTGTTGCGGGGTCAATCACGCTCACCAACCTCTCGACGGATCAGCTCGTTGGCATGAACGGCGCGCAAATGGCGTTGTTAGCGTGGTGGGAATTGGCGGCGGTCGCGGGCCTGATGATGCTGACCTTCATCTTTATTCCGGTCTATTATAAATATAAATGCACGACGACGACGGAGCTACTGGAACGTCGTTATAATAATGTGCATATTCGAGCCCTGATTTCGATCTTATTTCTACTCGGCAATATTTTCATCTTCTTGCCCGCGATCCTCTATGGCGGATCACTGTTCATGATCAATTTGTTCGGCCTGGATTTTGGGTTCATGCTCTTTGGGCAGAACGTCGACATCTTCGTTATCGCCGCGCTCTTCGCGATTGTTGGGGCGGCCTATGCGATCTTTGGGGGTCTCCGGGCTGTGGCGGTGTCAGACACATTTTCTGGCATTCTTCTCCTGACCTTGGCGATCGCGGTCACGATTATTTCGCTCAATGCCATTGGCTGGGACTTCTCTGGAATTCCTAAGGAGCGCCTGACGATGATCGGAGCGCCTGATAGCGATATTCCCTTTGCGACCTTGTTCACGGGCATGTTGTTTATCCAGATGTTCTACTGGTCAACCAACCAGACGATCACACAGCGTGCGATGGCGTCGCCAACCGTTAAGGAAGCACAAAAAGGTATCTTGGCGGCCGCAGGCATTCGCTTACTAATCATCCCGCCGATCATCGTTGTGCCAGGCATCGTCGCCTTTAAACTATACGGTGATATTGGTGACGCGACCTATGGTCGGCTCGTCGGCGATGTTCTTCCGACTTGGATTTCTGGTGCATTTGCGGCGGCCATTGCGGCGGCTGTGTTGACGACGTTCAATTCTATTTTGAACGCATCAGCCGCGCTCTGGGTGATGGATATTCACGAAACCTATGTGAATAAAAAACCCAATGTAAAACGTCTATCGCTCTGGGTGTCTATCGCGATGGTCTTGCTGGGTTTTGCGATGATCCCGATCTTCAATAATCCAGAACAATCCATCATTGATTTAGTGCAACGCTTGTATGGCTTACTGTCCATGCCGATCCTTTCGGCCTTTGTCGTCGGGCTCTTGTTCCGCAATGTGAACCCTTACGCGATGATTGTCGCTGTGATTGCTGGCGTCGGGTTTTATGGTTGGGCGACAAATCCACTCGGGGAAACACCCGGGATTGCGCTACACTATATTCACGTCATGGCCGTGACTTTATTAGGCGGAGTCGCGCTCGCGCTCCTGCTCAGCACAGCCTTTGGTAAACGACCGATTTGGGATGCGCATAATGTCTTTGGGCGTGCAGGCCGTGATGCGGTGAGTGTTTAAAGTCACGGCGATGGTTGTGACAGACGTCTAGCCTTTGTTACGCCATTCGGCGTGACGGTTGGCGATCAACAGACTGATACGGTAGGATTGCTCCTCACCCATTTCGGCCATGATGACGCCCGCGCGGGCGCTATCAATTTCGCGCAAAAACCCTGCGGCGAAGGCTGGGTCCATCCGGTCGAAAATGGCGGCAGCATTCTTGGGTTTCATGGTCGAATACATTTCAACCAAGTGAGAGATATCTGCGCCCGCAACGACGTCGATCTGAGCCGTCATGGCTTTCAATTCATCCCGGGTCTTTTCCATGTCGCCAAGACGGGCTTGGATCGTGTTTTCCAAATCTTCTAGTTCAGCCTCTCGCAGGTCAAGCTTAGCTGCGCGGGTTTGTAAAGCCTTATGGCGCGGTTCAAACGCGGCGACCAAAGCTGGGGTGAGGCAGGCCGCGTTTTTCGCGCCCTTATTAGCGTCTAGGGTAGCGTCATCTGTAGGGGTCGTCAGGGTTGTTTCCGGAGTCGACTTTGGCGTCATGACGTCAGCGGGGTTCAGGGCCGCGACTTCCAGTGCGCCGAACCCAGCAAAGCCAATAGCCAAGACGATCAGGATGGACGATTTCATGCGACGTGACTCCGGCGTGTAGGCGCGGACGTCGCCGTATCGATGGGGCCTGTTTGGCTTGAGACGACGCGTGGCATTGCCGCCGTATGGCGTTTCATATCAGCCATAACCTTCAGTAGCCCTTCCGTTGTCTTGAGGGCTTTGCGACGCGCGCCGGGGATTTCAATCTCGACAATCTGTTTCAAGGTATTTGTCGCCTGTTCCGCCTCAACCACTTTGACATCGCAATCCGTCATGATGCGTTCCAAGCGTGCGGCTTTGCTCTCGGCATCCGCCATCAGACCTTTGATCTCTTCGATGGATTCGAACAATTCTCCCCGCGCTGTCGTCGCGGCGGCGTGGGTGCGTTCAATCGCTTCAGTCAGAGTCACGATGGATGCGCCAACACCACTTTTCAGATCGTTAAGTTTCTTAAGGCGTTGGGACAGCATCCAGCAATAAAACGCAGATGCACCACACAGCACGATGAGCAGGATATCCTTGATAAATTCGATCTCCATAGGGTCCATCCTAGCTGGTCAGCAGAAAGTCGGTGATGAGAACATTGGCGATGACGTCCTGTCCAGTGACCACGCGGGCGCGGTGCAAAAGGGCGCGTTTCATACGCATGTGAAAACTGGGGTCCGCCAATTGGCTGGGCTCAAGCGCGCGCAAATAAGTCGTAAACGCGTCGCGGAGCCGGGCGGCATCAATATCTGGATCTTTGTCCCACACTTCAATGGCAATACCCAAACGCAATGTTTGTCCGCGTGTCCCCGCCGTAATAGTCATGGGATCTAACGCTAAGACATATTCCGGCTTGGGCGGTGTCCAGTCTGCAGAGTGAGTCGCGGCCGTAGGCTCTTCGATTGGGGCGGGCGCGGGCGCAGGGGCGGATTGACCCGTGAACCATGTTGCGCCGAATGTGGCTCCAAAAATAAGCACAGGCGCGAGGATTGTTAACAGTTTTCCGCTTTTTTTAGGCGCAGCGACACCGTCCCCTGCAGTCGCAGGCGCGGCGGGTTTCCCCTTTTTCTTCTTCATTATGGCCATGATTGGCGCCCAGCTTTTGTTGCGAATCCAGATTAACGGCTTCGAAACTGTTTTGAGCCGTTACGGTAAACACTAGATTAACGAATTAACGTTTAGAGCGGTCGGGCAAGTGGTGTGCAGGATGCACGTTTAGCGAGCTCAGGATGAACCCGATTGCCGTACTTAGATCTCTGTCGTTACAACAGAAGATCATCAGCGCCGCCGCTGTTGTCGCGACTTTGTTCGTGCTCAGCTTGATTGCGCAACAAGTGTCCAAACCGACACTGTCACTTCTCTATGCCGATTTGGAACCTCAGACTGCAGGCGAAATCATTGCTCGTCTGGATACAATGGACGTGGCGTATCGCGTTCAAGGAGGGGCGATCTATGCCGAGGCGTCGCGCCGTGATTCGCTCCGCTTAGAACTCGCACGCGATAGCCTGCCGCGCCAAGATGTCGTCGGCTATGAGCTGTTCGATGGGATGAATAGTTTCGCTATGTCGTCCGATATGTTCGATACGGCCTATTGGCGTGCGAAAGAAGGTGAACTGGCGCGGACGGTTCTGGCGATGCCAAACGTTCGC
Organism: Litorimonas sp.; assembly: GCA_051251645.1. Taxonomy (GTDB): domain Bacteria; phylum Pseudomonadota; class Alphaproteobacteria; order Caulobacterales; family Maricaulaceae; genus Litorimonas. Next base: position 775,947 of record JBPOEY010000002.1, read on the forward strand.
TCTGCCCGGGTTCATATCGGACAAGGTGCAGGTCGCGGGTTAACCGCACGCCGCCTTCCTGCCACAGCGTCTGTCACTGTCGAGGCTGATCCCCCCATTAATGCGCGGAATGCGCAAGCGCTGCAGCATATTATTGGGTCTGCCGTGCCGGGTCTGAAACCCGAAGATGTCGCCATTGTTGATACGCGGGCGGGGCTGTTGGCGGGTCCCGGTGTGGATGACCGCACGTCGGCAGATGCGTCTGGGGAACTGGGTCGTGCCGCAGCCCTAAAATCAGAATTACTCGGCATGCTCGAAGCGCGCGTCGGGGCGGGCAATGTCCGGGTCAATGTCGCCTTGGATTTGGAGACGGATCGGGTCAACACGACCCAGCGCAAGTTCGATCCCAATGGTCGGGTTATTCGGTCGACCACGACCAGCGATCGATCTGATCAAAGCGATGGCACAACGGGGGCCGTGACGGTGGCGTCTAATCTGCCAGAAGGGGCCGCCGGCGGCGGTAATTCAACCAGTGAACAAACTCAGACGAGCGAAACGACTCGCTATGAAATTTCTGAAATCCTGACAACGACCGAAAGCTTGCCGGGCAAAGTCACGCGGATGAGCGTTGCCATTCTTTTGGACCATACACGCGACGTGACGGAAGATGGCACCGTGACTTATACGCCGCGTACGGAGGAAGAGCTAAACGTTCTGCGGGATCTGGCGAGTGCGGCAGCGGGCCTTGATACGGAACGCGGCGATGTGCTTCGCGTCGATACATTGGCCTTCAACCGTCCCGAACCGGGTGAAATGATAACCCTGCCGGGCGCAGGCGCGCGATTTGTCGATAATTATGGCGGTCGTCTGGCTCAATTGACCATTCTAAGTTTGTTGGCGTTGGGTCTTGGTTTCCTTGTCGTTCGACCTCTGATCAAAGCCTCACGCGGCGGCTTGACGTCCTCTCGCACTGTCGCGGGCGGTATGCTGTCTCCGATGAGCTTGACGGGGCCGGATGGCGCGAACGTTGATATGAATGATCCCGCCGCTGTCGCGGCGTCTATGGCCGTATCTGGCAATATTGGCGGACCGTCCGGGGCCGTCTTAGGCCTTCCTGCGCCTGATCCGAAATCCGAGCTTACTGAAGTCGTCGGTGAGAACCTTGATGATGCGGCCGCATTGCTTGCGAGCTGGCTCGAGCTGGATAAATCAAAGGTCTCATCAGAGACGCCCTCTGGTAAGGCTGAACCGGAGATTGCGGCATGAGCAAGATCGTCCGGCTTCAGGTTCCCCCATTTGAGGCGACGCCGCCAACGTCCCTTGCGGCGCTACGTCGTCCTTTGATCAAACCCGAAACAACGCGCTGCGAGGCGCATTGTCAGCTGTGTCCGTCCTGTGTGGCCGCGCAAGAAAAAGTTGTGAATGCGGCAAAGAAAGCAGCGTCCGATCTCGGCCTGCGTTTGTCGCAACTGGTCGAAGATGCGATTGCCAAACATGTGGCTCGGATCGAAGCCGAACAAACACAGCTTATCACAGCAGTTCTGGAAGGTGTCTTACCGCATCTAGCGGAGGCGAGTTTGCGTAGTGCTTTGCTGGATGAATTATCCGTTGCTGCCGATTCTTTACGGACTGCGCCCTTGCATTTGAGGAAAAACCCAGAGCTTGATCTCGGGCCTTTACCGAACAATGTGCAGGTTAAAATTGAGGATGATCCAACCGTGCCGATGAACCGCCTGGACCTGCGTGATGGCGACGGCACGACGCGGATTGACGCGCAAGTTTTGATTAATGCCTGCTTGGTTCGCCTCGGCAGACCTATTCTATACCCCCATTCTGATATGCCCCTTGCTGAGGTCGCCTCATGAGCACTGACACACCCGCAAACGCTCTCCCTGATTCATCCGGCCAAGCCGTCCCGGAAGCGCCCGTGCTGGAGCGCCGCGATGAACATGGCGGCGCGAAATTTAAACGCTCCATCTACGCGTTGCCTGTCACTGTTGATGTCGTCGTCGGATCGGCGCGGCCGACCGTGACTGAACTACTTGGCCTGGATGAGGGGAGCCTGTTAGCATTAGACCGGGGGGTGGAAGATCCAGTTGATCTTTGTGTCGACGGTCGTGTTATCGCACGTGGTGAACTGGTTGAAATGGAAGATGGGGCAGGCATTGGCGTGCGGATCACACAGGTTGTTGATGTGGCCGAAGACGCGTTGGGATGATGCCTTCACGTCTCACTCTGAGCCGTCTGGCATACGGAATCGCATTGGGCAGTCTTGTTCTTTGGTTTGCGCCGGATGTGCTGGCTCAAGTTGCCCCAGACCCTGACACGGTCGGAGACGCGCTGAGCAATGGTCTACGCGATGCGGCGGATGCGCCTGTCGCACTGGACGTTTCCATTGTTCAACTTTTCCTGATGGTGACAGTGCTCAGTCTCGCGCCGGGCATCGCCATGATGGTGACCTGTTTGCCGTTGATTGTGATTGTGCTGTCCTTTCTGCGCCAAGCGCTCGGTCTGCAACAGACACCGCCTAATTCCATGATCATGGGTCTCGGTCTGATCTTAACGTTTTTCATTATGGAACCCGTTTTCGCGGATAGTTGGGCGCAGGGTGTACAGCCTTATATGGATGGAATTTTGGACGAGGAAATGGCGTTTGATCTTGCGATTGAACCCTTCCGCGTTTTTATGAGCGGTCGGGTTGAGCCTGATACAATTCAACGTCTCGCTGATTCGATACCGGGTCGTGACTGGGCACCACGCGAAGAGCCTTCGCTTGGCTTACTCACGAGCGCATTCATGCTCTCGGAAATTAAAACCGCCTTTCAGATCGGCTTTGCCATTTTCTTACCGTTCTTGGTCATCGACCTCGCTGTCGCGTCTGTTTTGATGGCGATGGGGATGATGATGGTCCCGCCAGCAGTCGTCTCATTACCATTCAAGCTCGGTTTCTTCGTGTTGGCGGATGGTTGGCTTAAAATTACTGAAGCCTTGTTGCAGGGATATGCCTGATGAGTAATGTTTTGTCCCGATTGACGCCCGAACAACGCGCGGCCGTTGTGCTTGTTTCCCTTGATCCAGCGCAAGCGAAACCGCTTGCCGAACAACTTGGCCTACCTGCGATGCGCCGTATTCGTGGCGCGCTTAAAGATATGCCATATGTTTCTCAGGAAGAGGTGCTCGCGGCCTTCGCCGAGTTCATTACCCAGTTGATGTCATGGCGCACAGGCCTGCGTGGCGGAGAGCGAGAATCGCTCGATTTACTCACTAAAGCGCTCGGCGAAGCGCTGGTCGACAAAATTCGAGGCCCGATTGTGCAAGTTGAACTGCCCTCTGATATTTGGGCGGAGTTTGGTCAGTTGGATCCTGAGGTCGTGGCTGAATATGTCGGTAAGCAACACGGCTCAGTGGCCGCGCTGATGCTTAATCGTTTACCCGTCGATAGAATTCCCGAAGTTCTTGGTTTAATGCCGTCTGACAGTGCTGTTGAAGCGATCGCGCAATTGTCACGGCCGAATGACCCTGCGCCTGCAGCCACGGCTGTCGCGGAGCGTATGATTAAAATGCAACTTCTTGACGGGGCAATCGACCCATCGTCAGATCCTAAAATCATCATGATTGGTGAGACATTGGGAACGTTGCCGCGTGATTTGCGTGATGCGGCGTTGACGCGATTGGAAGAGCAAGATGAAGTTCGCGCCGCCGCAATTCGTTCGACCTTGCTACGGATCGAAGACCTCCCACTACGGTTACCGACCAAGTCTGTTCAGGCTGTCTTCCGCGAAGTGGGCCGCGACATCCTTATCAAGGGTCTGGCCGCCATTGGCAGCGCAGCCCCAGATGTCTCGACCTTCCTATTGGGCAATATTGCGCAACGCATGGCGGATCAATTTCGTGAAGATATTGCCGCACTGCCAGAGATGGATGACGGCACGAAGGATCGGGCGATTGGGGGGCTCGTGCGCGAAATTCTCGGCTTATCTCGTCGCGGCACTGTGACGCTTAATCCGATGCCGGAAGAAGAGTAGCCAGTTTTACGAAATGATAGATGTCGACGCCGCCTTGATGGCGGCGTTTTCATGTGGGGCTATTGCAGCACGAGCTCGGCATGCAGCGCACCGGCGGTTTTTATCGCTTTAAGAATATCAATCATTTCGCGCGGGGAGACGCCCAAAGCATTCAGTCCGGCGACGAGGTCAGGCAATTCGACGGCTTCTTGAACGATCCCAATTTGACCCGGTTCGCCGTCTTGCACTTGTACGTTCGTGCGCGGCAGGACCACAGTGTCGCCAAAGCCAAATGGATTGGGCTGTGACGCCACGGGAGTCTCCGCGATTTTAATGGTCAAATTTCCTTGCGCGATGGCGACCGACGACACTTTGACGGCTTCGCTGAGCACGATTGTGCCGGACCGCTGGTCGATAACCACCCGGGCGATCTCAGCAGATTTTAAGGTCATATTCTCAATCCGTCCCATCGCATGGGCGGCATTGCCCTGAAGGGAGCTTAGATCGACCTCAACCGTGCCCGGGTCCATCAGAGTAGCAACATTCCGTCCGACGGCTTTATTGATACTGGCTTCCATGCGACCGGCTGTCGTGAAATCTGGCGACCGAAGCGCGAGACGCACGATTTTCTGATTGCGGAAGTCAAAAGGAATTTCGCGTTCGACGCGCGCGCCGTTGGGGATAGATCCCGCCGTTGGAACGCCTTGCGTCAAGCTGGCGCCGTCGCCTTCCGCCTCAAATCCGCTAATCAACAAGCTGCCTTGCGCGAGCGCGAAAATTTCGCCGTTCGGCGCGTTGAGCGGCGTCATGATCAGCGTCCCGCCGGAAAGGCTGGAGGCATCACCGATCGACGCAACATTGACATCAATCCGCGAGCCTTCCCGCGCGAAGGGTGGCAAAGTGGCGGTGACGAAAACGGCGGCGATATTGTCAGGACGAAAGTCGGTACCTTGAACATTGACGCCCATACGTTCGAGAATATTGGTGAGGGCTTCTTCCGTATAAGGAGAATTCCGGATCGTGTCGCCCGTGCCGTTCAAACCGATGACGAGGCCGTAGCCGACCAGATCATTGCCCCGGACGCCTTGGACATCGGCAATATCTTTGATGCGGACTTCGGCGGCGAGGGTCATTGTTGCCGGCAAACAAGCGAGCAGGCCTAAGGCCAGTGTCGACAGAGCGCGGTGGAGGAAAGATCGGGGCATCATTACCTCAGAAAATTTGCGAGTGAGAGAGAGCCAAGGCGGCCCGTGACGGTATAGCTAGCTTCAAGCTGGCCTTCTAACGCTTGTAATTCTGCGGCAGCTTCGAATGGGTCGCGGCCGAGAAGTTTGCTTATGGTCGTGCTGATAAACGTCGCTTCGGTTTGTAAACTTGTATCGATGCGCGCGATGGCCTGCTGTGCTGCGCCGAGCCGACTTTCTGTGACCAGCGCGCCGTCAAGCGCGCCGTCGAGGAGGCTGAGTCCGGCTTCGATCAACTGATCCCGGTCGGCATCTGTTGCGGCCTGATTTGCGCCTACAATCATAGCAAAGCCCTGCATCACATCGCGAAAGAGTTGGTCGTCTGCTTTTGGTAGGGGATCAAAGCTCTTCGTATCAGTTATATGTAAGCGGGGGCCATCGGCGGTGCTGCCTTGATAAATATCGGTCTCAAAGCCGCCGCCGGCGTTGAAATAATCATTGATGGCGGTGACCGCCCCTGCGCCTGTTGCCGCGCCAGAAATAGCCGTATTGATCGCCGTTTGCAAAACGTCCGGCGAAGCCAAAGGGCCGCCCGCTGACTGCGAGCCGGAGAAGAGGTGCCGCGTGCCGTGACGACGGCCAAGAGAACTCATCACTTGGGACAGGGCATCTTCGGCCCCGCTTGCCATCAAGGCAAATTCATTGCTGCCGCCTGTTTCGAATGAGACGCGTGCATCGGGTGTGAACCCAATTAGCGTTTCGCGGATGTTTGAGAGAGAATTCGTGGCTCCATCGAGCCGCGCTGTGGCGAGGTTTGCCATGCTGCGTTGACGGGTAATGTCTTGGGATGCTTTTTCTAGCAGAAAGGCGTCACCAACTTGGCCATTGGTGACTTGCAGTAAATCGGCGCGCCGTCCTGTAATGGTTTCTTGGCCAACTGTTTCCAACCGAGCCCGTAAAGTTGCATTCTGTCGCGACTGACGGGTGTTGAATAAAATATCGGGTGTGAGCGAAAATTGCATGATCAGATTCTCGCTAACGTATCAAACATGTCGCTGACAGTTTGAATGACGCGCGCATTGGCGGTGTAGGCTTGTTCTATCGCCAGCAGGCTCTGAAGTTCGTAATCAAGATCGACGCCACTGAGCTGAGTATCCACTTCGACCAGCGTGATTTCTCGCGCCACATTTCCTGTGTGAATTCGCTGCGCTCGGAGAGCATCTGAGGAGACGTCGCTGACAACTGTCGCGAGCTGATTGGAAAACGGTGACAGCGCATCCGCCAGAGCGGAGAGGCGCGTATCGTTAGAAGGCGGACCGGGGGTCGTCGCGGCAAGGCCGTCACGCAGTCGGGACGGGGATCCCCCGCGCGTTGGATCGATGAGCGGGTTGACGCCCAACCGTTGTGACAGGCCGGTTTTGTTCAAGGCATCAACGGGCGCGCCATTGTCGAGTAAGAGCGGTTCCCCCAATGCGTTGAATGAAGCGGCGAGATCATAAGCGAAATCGTCAAGCATTGCGGCTTGTTGGGGCAAGACAGTGTCTCGTAAATCAAGATAGGCCGAGATTCGGCCTTCTGTGACAGCATGAGGGCCAGACCCGGGGGCGATGGGACGGCCATCAATGGTTGGAATCGATAAACGCCCGCCATTTGCCGTTGTCGTGTCTAAAGGCCCGACCCGAGCGGACGGAGAAAACTCGATTTTATTGACCGTCGCGCCGACGAGGCTGAGCCCCGTTGACGTACGAACAGACACGGCACCCGTCTCGAGATGCTTAACGTCCACCGGTATCATTTGGGAGAGCTGATCCAGTAGATTGTCGCGCTGATCCAGCAGAGGACTCGTATCGCGGCCATTGGCTTTGGCGTTGGTAATGTCGCTGTTCAGGTCGTAAATATTAGCGGCGAGTTGATTGGCAAATTTGATGTCGGTCGCGATACGGGCGTCAGCATTGGTTCGTTCCGATTGTAATGCATCTGACGCTTCAGACAGAGCGCTCGTAAGATCTTTCAACGAATCAACTGTAATCGATTGTGACGCAGCCGATTCAGGCGTTGATTTGAGAGTTTGTAGATCGCTTTCGAATTGGGTGAATGCACCGAAGACGCCGTTTGACCCCCCCGGTTCGCCAAAGGCGGACAGAGTGCGCGTTAAAACGGTATCAATGACGTCAGACCGCGCACTTTGCGACTGTGCATCACGCCGGGTTTGAACGACTATATTGTCCTGAATCCGGGAGGTTCCAGTAACGGTAACGCCCGTCGGCCCGCTTTGACCCAAATCAGTCTCGCGCCGGACATAGCCCGGCGTCGAGACATTGGCGATATTGGCAGACGCCGTTTGCGCGCGCGCCTGTGTCGCGGCCATTCCGGCGCGGGCATTAGAAAGGCTACTGACGAGCGACATAGTGAGCGACCCTTAGCGGTCTGACCTAGCGCTTCAGGTTCGTGGTTTCTTGCAACATCTCATCGACCGTTTGAACGATCTTGGCGTTGGAAGAATAGGCGCGTTGCGTTTCGATCAAGCTGGTCAGCTCGGCGGCGATGTCCGTATTGCTTTCCATCAGTGAGTAGCCAATAATACCGCCGGATGGCCCGTCGCCAGCATCCCAAAGATAGATATCGCCGCTTTCACGAGACACGCGGAAGGCCTGATTGCCCGCAGCCATCATGCCATCAGGGTTTGCCACGACGGCAACCGGGATTTGGAACAGCGCGCGTCGTGCGCCCGTATTATAAATAGCTTCAAGGGTGCCGTCCGGTGTAAATTCTATCGACTGTAATTCACCTGCGGGTGAACCATTGGCTGCGACATTCTGGGTCAGGAAGGTCGTCCCGATTTGGCTCATCCCTTCGGTTGTGCCGAGCCGCCCCACAAAAACCTCAACCGGACCACTTGGCAGCGTAATAGAGACTTCTCCGTCCACCCCATTATAGGTTGCTCCCGCGCCAGGAGTTACGGTTCCGAGGCTTCCGTCTGCATTAAATGTGATATTGAACGCGGCGGTCAGCACGGAGGAACCCGAGGAATTATCGTTAATGCTCACATCCCAATCACCCCCCGCATTGCGCGTAAAGACTGTGTCGAGAGATTGCGGCAGGCCGATTTGATTGAAATATTCAACTGGAACATCAAGGGTGTTGCTCGGCGGCAGGACTGTCGGATCGCCAGGAAGATTAACACCTAGCTGAATTCGGCTGGTGTTTTCAGCGCTAAATTGTCCTGCTGTTAGGTTGATTGGAACCAGTCCGGTTGTGCTGCCGCGGCCTGTTGTAATTGGATTTCCATCGGCGTCAATTTCCCACCCTGTCAGGAACAAGCCACTCTCCGTCCGAAGAAAGCCGTCTGCGTCGGATGAGAAGCTACCCGTGGGGACCATCATAAAGTCACGCTCTGAGGGCGGTTGATCCAATCCGGCGATTGTCGTGACGGGCAGCATGCCATTGCCGTTGACGGCAATGTCGGTGGACCGACCCGTCGAAATCAGTGATCCCGCATCGGACACATCACGGACGGCCGTGGCGCGAACGCCCCCGGCCGCATAGACGCTTCGACCCTGTTGAACGACCAGTGAGCTGAAGTCGACGTCGGCGCGTTTATAGCCATAGGTGGCCGAGTTGGCGATGTTATTGGAAATTGCGGCGAGACGTGTGGCATTCACGTTCAGACCCATAACGCCCGCATTGAGCGAAGAAGTAATTGTCATCGTTTCAATCCTTGAAACCGTATCCGACAACGTGCCGGCCGGGGTTCTCTGGAACCAAGGATAGGGCTAAACGAACAGCCTTAAGAAAAGGTATAGGATGAATCAGAGGTTACCGAGCCAAGGATATAAGCGTGGACCGGCACGTTTATGACTAACCACTAGATCGTAACAGAGTAATCGAAATGCGTCGATTGCGGGCATCCAATGGATCTTCAACAAAGGGCATGGTCGCGGCGCGGCCAGACACTTCAGTGATACGTGTTTCGGGCAGGCCAGCGTCCTTGATCATACGGCGTGCCGCATTGGCACGGTCGCTTGATAGCTCCCAGTTACTATAGCCCTGCAGCCCATTGGCATAACGACTGCTATCCGTATGCCCGACGATTTTGATCGAGTTTGAGACTTCCTCGAGCGCTTGTGCGACGGCGGCGGTCAGTTTCAATAATATTGGCGAAGGATCGGCGCGTCCAGAGGCAAAGAGTGGACGTGACTCTCTGTCGGTCAATTCGATGACAAGCCCTTCAGGGCTCATCCGAACGCTAATGTGATCGCTGAGCTCCGTTTCTTCGCCGACTAAGGCCGCTTGCATAGCGGCGACCATGGCGTCGTCAGGCATACCGGCGAGACTGTCATTTGTCCCATCGGTTGGGCTGGCCGTCGATAAGGCTGGCGCGCGAGTCACTTCTTCTCCGTCGAGGGCTCCGGCCCCACCCCCCGATACCGCCGCAATTGGAATGGATGGACTAAAATAGTCTGCGAGACCTTTGCGCTGCTCTTCGGATGTCGCATTGAGAAGCCACATAAGGAGGAAGAACGCCATCATCGCTGTCACGAAATCAGCATAGGCGACTTTCCAAGCCCCGCCATGATGACCGCCCCCTTGGACGATTTTGGGACGCTTGATAATAATGGTTTGTCCGGCGCTCATAAATCTAGCCTCAAATCAAAATGGTCTGGTGGACGGGTTGAAATTGTCTTTTAGCGCAGAGCTGTTGCTAAAATGGTACGAGGTATGGTTGATCTTTTATGAAGTTTCAGGGGTGTTTAGCGCTATCGGTCAACCTTTGCGCAACCTTTTGGTGAGACTGGGGACAGTGTGAACAGGCCCAGGATGGGCCGAAAACGAAAGAGTCGTCTTGTCCGTCATCGCCCGGAAAATTGCATTTGCTAGTAAGCCGGCCTTAGATCGTCCGAGCGCGACAGATCTGGCTGAGACTTTTCTTCCCGACATTAATCGCGCCCTATGTTCGTGGCTGTTGCTTGAAGAAGCGGAAATTGCGCTTACGCACGCGGATTGGACTGTGCCAAAAGCGGACGCAATTCCCGGCATTATAATGTCATCACGAGGATCTCGACGATCCCGCCGAATTGCTATCGCCCTCACAGAACCCTTGGTTGAGATGGCGGCACAGGATATTTTGCAACTAGATTCAGGTCTTGATGCGAATGCACTGGCCGTGCTGCGACCGTTTGTAGAACAGAATATGTTGTCGTTAGGGGCGCGTATCAATGAGACTCGAATGATGGTGAATTCTGGTTCGACGGATCCGGAATGGACCGTTAATCAGCGGGATACAGTGCTCACTGACTTCGGCACCTTGGAAACTTTGTCGATGGAAATCGCCTTCCTTGACGGCGACGGCGGGGATATGCGGATCGTTCTGATGGTTACATCGGAGTTATTGGCCGTTGGGCAATCTGAGGACGATGTTGTGGCTCCGCCCGCCAAAGCCAAGCGGCTGCCCCCCAGACTGGGTCCTTGTCATGTTGAAGTTCAGGCGGTCGCAGACCGTGTTCGTATGAGTGTCGCGGATTGTAGCCGACTACAAATCGGACAGGTGATCAGCTTGCCAGGTCTGCGCTTCGATCATTTAGAACTCAATGTGGAAATGGGTGACGGTCCCGTGCCGCTTACGGATGCATCCTTGGGCGCGGATAAAGGTTTGAAGGCGGTCCGGCTCAACCGGGGACTCGACCCGTCTTTCCATGTGGTTCCGGAGGGGCCGCCGATGGTGTCGAACGCCGAGGTTGTCTCGGCATGATGCCCTATTTTCCTCTATCGCACTTAGCGTTGAATTAACTCCTGCTGGTGTAACGCAAATTTATGAATTCCATTATCGGCATTATTCTAACTCTCATCTGCGTCTTCGGCGGCTATATGTTAGCGGGTGGTAAGCTGGGCATTATTATGCACGCGCTACCCTTTGAGATGATGATGATTGGTGGCGCAGCTATTGGGGCCTTTATCTGCGGCAATGATATGCACACGATAAAAGCAACCATGGGTGACCTTGGGGCCGTAATCAAAGGACCCAAGTGGAAGCGCCAAGATTATTCCGATCTGCTCTGCCTTATGCATGAATTGGTGCGCCTGTCCGAAGATAGCCCTGTCGATCTTGAAGCCCACATTGAAGATCCTGAAAATTCCGCGGTATTTCAAAAATACCCGCGTATTCTTGCCTCGAAAGATTTTGTCGAGCTGATCTGCGATACAATGCGGTCCATGCTGATGAATTTCGACAATGTGTATCAAGTCGAAGAACTGCTCGATAAACAGCTTGAAGTCATGAAAGAAGAGCGCCTGCATGGTAGTCACGCTTTACAAACCATGGCGGATGCGCTCCCCGCGCTCGGTATTGTTGCCGCCGTTTTGGGCGTCATCAAGACGATGGCGTCTATTGATAAGCCACCAGAAGTTCTTGGTGAAATGATTGGGGGCGCCCTCGTTGGGACGTTCCTTGGTGTGTTCCTCGCTTATGCTTTGGTCGGCCCGCTGGCGAACCGGGTGAAACAAATTCGCGATGCGGAAGCCTATTTTTACTCACTGATGCGCGAGGTTTTGGTTTCCAGCCTGCATAAGAACGATACAATATTATGTATAGAGGTGGCGCGCCGAAGTGCTCCACATGGATGCAGGCCGAGCTTCTCCGAAGTTGAGGACGCTATCAAGGCTCTGAAACAAGCGGCGTGAAGCAAGAGGCCCGCATATCAAAACTCGGCCTGAGCGTTCTCGCGCTCGGGCTTTCGGCGTTTCCAGTTGGCACCTTGGCGAACCCTGCTTCCACCACGGAAGACTCAGACAAAGTTCAAGCCGTGGCTCTCAAAGAGATCCCGGCCGTCGTGTCACAAGATGTCGAAAGTCAGGCGAATAATCTACGGAACCTCTTTGAGGCAGCTGGCCGCAATGGGCTAGTTGATCTTAAGAATCGTGACTTGAGTGCGGCCGAAGTCGCGGCCGCAGGGAAAAGCACACAGCCGAAAAAGTCGGTCTCTGATTGTATGACTTTGGCCCCTCTATTCGATGGTGGGCAAGGCAATTTCGCGTCGGGGCTATTCACCGAATTGCGTATTGATTGGCCTGAAAACGCGGTCCTTGCGAGCGCCCTCGCAGACCTGATTGATCCCGGTTACGATGGTCGGGCGCTGCCGGTTGATTTAAGCCGTGCGGGCGATTGCGGTCCGTCATTTCTCCCATGGCAAGCTTTAGCAGATCCGGCGCGCGTGCTTGGTGCGAAGGATGAAACTATATTGACGGGCGCGCTGGCAGACATGGACATTAGTTTGCGTCGGCAACTTGGCGTTCAGATTGCCATACGGGCTGGACTAGCCGGTAATTTACGCCTGACACGACGCATTTCGGACACGCTGATCGACGCGGACCTGCATGGTCAGCGCCGCCATGATCGCGACCCCGAACATATATTATTGGACGCGGTCATGAAGATGTCGCGTGACCCTGTTGGCGCGCGATCGCGTTTGTCATGGATCGCGGAACGTGATGGTCCAGAACAGATGATTGCACTTGATCTGATGCGGAAAATTGATGCTGCACCTGCTGCGCGATCTGAATTGCAACGCTTGTCTGAGAGCCCTGATCAGAACGTGCGGCTCAATGCGGAGCAACGGCTTCTGTCGTCAGCGATTGATGATGCTGATATTGAATATGTCGCAGAGCTAGTGACGAGCACAAATAATCTCGAAAATGACGAAGGTGCTCGTGCCCGTCTCGCGGTTCGACTTGAAGAAGCGATTGAGGCGGTCGATCCGCTAAAAGCGATTCATGCACTTGATGTGATCGGTCGACTTGAAGCCAATGGCGTCGAATTTTCACCGGCCCTTAAGGCCAAAGCTGACGTGCGGTTGCAGAAACTGACGGCAGACACACTATCGGTCGACACAGCTGATTTCAAATCGTCCCTGCAAAATACCGCCGCGCCGAACCAACTTAGCGGCCCTGAGCTGACGAATTATTTGGGTACAGTAAATTCCGATATGGACACCTACCGGGAGGTTTTGAGCCGTGGATAACGCCATCTATACAATGCTCACCCGCCAGTCGGGTTTGATGCGCGAGTTTTCGACTGTTGCCAATAACGTTGCCAATATGGGCACCACAGGCTTCAAAGCAGAGCACGGCGTTTTTTCAGAATATATTCGCGAAATCGAAGCGGGAACTTCATCGCCCAATGGTGCGACAAGCCTGTCTATGGGGCGCCTTGGCGCACACGCCACGGACCTGTCGGATGGCGGGTTGAAGTCAACTGGCGGTGAATTGGACATGGCGCTTACGGGCGAAGGTTTTTTTCAAGTCCAAACGCCGAATGGTGAGCGTTTGACCCGGGCGGGTCACTTCATGCTCAATGCGGAGCGTATTCTCGTCAATCCACAAGGCCATGCAGTGCTGGGGACAGGCGGTGGCGAAATCGCCATTCCGCAGGAAGCCGCGTCTATTCAAGTGGGTCGCGACGGCACAATTTCATCGGATGGTGTCGAACTTGGCCGCGTCGGTGTGTTTACCGCGGACACGACAACATTGCGGCGTGAAGGCAATAACCTCTGGACCGGAGAGAACATCCAGAATGTTGAAAACCCCAATATTGCGTCCGGCTTCTTGGAAGAAAGTAACGTCAATCCCGTTTTGGAAATGGCCCGCATGATTGAAGTGCAGCGCCATTATGATGCGGGTCAGGCGCTGCTGGACATTGAAGACGAACGTATTCGCAGCGTCGCTAGAACGCTCAGGCAATAGAACATTTAGACAGTCAATAACCCACGGAATTTCAACCCCACAAGACTTAACAGGGAAAAGGAGGCTTCAGGATGAACGCCTTGAAAATCGCCGCAACTGGCATGTCCGCACAGCAAATGCGGGTCGACGTTATCGCCAACAATATCGCGAATATGAGCACGACGGCCTATCAGCCGCGAGTCGCCGAATTCGCCGATCTCATTTACCAACAATATCAGACACCGGGATCACTGACATCTCAAACGGGATCGGTTGTTCCCGCCGGTATACAAATCGGTATGGGTGTTCGCCCGACAACCGTCTCTATGGAAATCGTTCAAGGCGCGCTGAGCCAAACGGGCGGCGACCTTGATTTGGCCGTTAATGGTCGCGGGTTTTTTGAGATCATTCAGCCTGACGGCGAGTCTGCTTTTACGCGCGATGGTAAGTTCTACCGCGATGCTGACGGGCTGATGGTCAATTCTGATGGCTTGTCTCTAGCGGACCAAATTACCATTCCGACCGATGCCAGCCGATTGACAATTTCCCCCGACGGTGAAGTGGTGGCCTATTTTAACAATGTTCCACAGGGCCAGACTGTCGGAAATATCAGCCTCAGTGTGTTCGCGAATACTAAAGGTCTCGAAGCCCTTGGGGGCAACCTCTACCGCGAAACGGAAGCGTCTGGTTCGCCGATTAACGGCACGGCAGGATCTGATGGTATCGGCGTGATGCGCCAAGGGTACTTGGAAGATAGCGGCGTTGATGTGGTCGAAGAAATCTCGGAGCTGATCGAAGCGCAGCGCGGCTATGAGCTGAATTCCAAAATCATTACGGCGGCTGACGAAATGTATTCCGCCACGACGCGGATTCGCTGATCATGACCCGTCTTATCCTGATCCTCATCCTGTTGGCCGGCTTTGCAGCCGCGCCGCAGACCGTCATGGCCGCCGACGCCGAAAACGTCACGACCAACCGCCCCTTGCAACGCGGGGCCATTATTCGCGAAGGCGATGTGACCGGACCCTATGCGACAGAAGATTATGTGGGGCAGGAGCTCGTTCGCTCCGTCCGCGCAGGTGCCGTCATGACCCCGCGTCATGTCCGAACACCTTTGCAGGTCGAACGCAATGATACGGTGACTCTTGTATTCCGACGCGGGCCGCTGACCATGGAAACAACCGGGCGCTCGCTCGGTGAAGGGGCTGAGGGCGACCGTGTCTCAGTCATGAATACGACGTCGCGCAAACGCGTCACAGGCCGGATCATCGGCCATGGAATAGTGGAGGTTACGCCGTGAGCAGGATGCCAACGACGACACAGACGATAAAACCCGGAACAGATTTGCGACTCGTAATGATGTTGCTGGCCGGCGTGGCGCTCTGTGCTTGCGGAACAACGGGTGGCCCAAAACGTGCCGCCGCACCGGTAACAACTGCGCCGCTCTCTTATTCGCAACCTGCGCCGAGCGTTGAGCCTGCTGTCTATCAGACCGCGTCACTCTGGAGCCATAGTCCAGACTCCCTTTTTGGCGATCGCCGTGCGCGCGGGCCGGGTGATATTCTGACAGTGCAGATCACGATTGATGATTCTGCGAGCATGCAGGCCTCTGTCGCGACAGATCGCCAGTCCGGCCAAAACCTCTCTTTGTCTAACTTCTTTGGGTTGACCAAACTGATCGAAGACATTCTTCCTAGTGGCGAAACTCTGGACCCAGCAGTCAATATCACGCGGGGGTCCAATGTTGATGGCAGTGGGCAGTTACGTCGGGCTGAGACCTTGTCATTGACACTCGCCGCACAAGTTTCGGAAATCACGCCGAATGGCGATCTTGTCATTATTGGCCGTCAGAACGTCCAGGTGGAGGGCGAAGCCCGGACTCTGTTCGTCTCAGGTGTCGTGCGCCGCGAAGACATTAGCCGCCGCAATGTCATCACACTCGATAAAATCGCAAACGCGCAAGTCGGTTATGATGGCAGTGGCGCCGTCTCGCGCACTGCGAATGATCGCGCCGGCACACGCGTTTTGGACAAAATCATCCCCTTCTAGGAACTATGTGATGAAAGCTCTTCTTTTTCCTGTTGTCTTGGCTGTGTTTGCGGCTGGCGGCGTTATCGCCGCCGATAAGGTCCGCGGTGATGGTGCGCCTGCGTCCGTCAGTGAAAAAGATCACGACACAAAAGCGGATAGTCATGGCAAGCCAGAAAAGGCGGACTCGCATGGGAAGAGTGATAAGAAGACCTCTGGGCACGGCCATAAGGGCGGTGACACCTATGGTGGGGAAACAGACTTCATCAAATTTAACCGCCAGTTCGTTGTCCCTGTCCTGAAAGACAATGCTGTTGATGCGCTAGTTTTGATCAATCTCGCTTTGGAAGTGCCTGCGAACAAGCGCGATGAAATGTTCCGCCTGGAACCCCGATTTCGGGATGGGTTCATTCGGGAGCTCCTACAACTGTCAGATGACGGCTATTTTGATCAGGAACTGACATCATCGGACACGTATGAAATTTTACGGGAAACCCTATCCCGCGCGGCCAACGATATTAGTGACGGTGGCGTCAATAAAATCTTGATTCTGGATTTATCGCGTCAAGATAACTAAGCCGAAATGACAATGTAAGATAGGCCGTTCGCGATCCCGGACTAGCTTTCAGGTGTCGCCGTGGCCGCGAGTTGCAGTGCCATCATTGACGCGATATCTTCCAAAATCGCCGTATTTTTGGCCTGGAGCTCCAGATTAGAGAAGGTCGCTAATTGCTCGACGAATTGTGTCGAATCCATTGGGGCGAGCGGGTCTTGATTTTTGATTTGGGCTGTCAACAAGTTCAGAAACGTATCGAACTGCTCATTCACACTGTTAGCCGATTCGGAAACAGACGAAGATCCCTCACTTTGGGAGCTAATCGATTGAGATGTGACTTTAGCCGTTGAGGCCTGATTGGCGAGAATCGAGAGATCCATAATATTATATCCTTAGGTCAATCCTAGACGAGAATATGAAGACGCTCCGCTTCGCCCAGGGGGGCGCGTATAAAGCGTTGAAGGTCATCCGTTTGTGTTGTGTCCGAAGCTGCGCCGGGGGCGCCATCGTCTTGTCCTGAACTGGCGTCCTCACCATCCTGTGAGGCTTGACCAAATTCTGATCCAAAGTCGCGCGCATCCCCGAGTTTAACCTCGATGGGCGTATTGGCGCCCTGTTCCAGCGCAGCCGTAATGCTCACCATACGGTCCATTAAGGCCGCGCGAGCGGCGTCTGATTCTGCGGTGAGCGTGACGACGGTTCGGCCTTGGCTATCGAATTGATAGTCCAGTTGAATACGGCCCAGTTCGGGTGGGTCAATTTGTAATGTCGCGCTCTTGGCGGACAGAGCAATCGCAACCACGGCTTGCGGTAGCTTGTCCATTGTCACGGTCGGTGACGTGTTGGTGGTTTGCAGGATCGTCGCGGCCAGTCGATCGCTCATGCCAGATAGGGGCGTGAGCGTTGGTAAGGTCGCAACGATTGGAATGGACTTTAAGGGCGTTGGCGCGTCACTGCTTGCAATAAGCGTCGTCGAGTGAGCGGGGGCCTCTGCAATCTTTATCGCATCAGTTGGAGTCGCCGAAGGTCTTGCCAAGGCTCGATATTCGGCGGTCTCCGCGGCGCGGTCTGACAGGCGAGGGCGGTCAGACGCGTCAGGGTCAGGGGTTGGCGTGTCAGGGTCTAGGGTCAGCGTGTCAGCGTGCGTTATGGTCTCAGGCGCGACGAGGGTCGCCGTTGGCAAGGGGGCTCCCTCTGTATGCGCCGCGTTAATGTCGACTATGCTTGTCGAGGGTGCGGGGGGCGCTGCATTCGTCAGCGGCCGTACGCCAGCTTCGGCCAAGACTGGAAGAGCTTGCGGCGCATTGAGGGAGGTCAGATTTGTGAGGCCTTCAGGCATATTTGGCTGACGCATAGTTGCGGCTATCGGATCACCTGCAAGGACCATTGCCGGAAGGGCTGCTTCACGATTCGTCAGCGTCGGAATGTCAACCGTAGGCAGTGTGGTCGCCGCGTCACCGGAGGGCATTGCGATCTCGAGCCCAATCGATGAGGGATTTGTTGCAGATATCACGCCTGATTGGTCAACGAGACCTTCGGTTTCGCTGGGCTGCGAAAGACTAAGTCTGTCTATAAGGTCATTGTCGATGACTTGAGCGTCTCGCTCGGTCGATAAAATCGTCTCTGGCAAAATGGGATGATCAGCCGGGTAGAGGTTAAAGTCCGTCTGGTCTGCAAGTGCGTCTTCGAAACTCTGTCCTTGATCTCCGGCGGTCCCGTTAGATGACAATGATAACCCAGCCGCCGCAGGCGATGCCGGGCGCGGACTCGCTTGTGTCATCAAAATATGGGGAAGGGCTGACATAAGCCTGAATTGAACGAATATGGTTTACCGAGTGTTTACGGCCTGTGGGTAACGTGTCCTTATGTTAGTTCCTGATCTCAATGCCCTGACACCTTTACAAACGGTCAAACCGACGTCGGCGAACCTGGCGGACGGCGCCCAGGATAAAGAGGCGCTAAAAGCCGTGGCCAAGGATTTCGAAGCGGCGTTCATCGCGCAAATGCTCACCCATTCCGGCCTCGCTGAATCTTTGACGTCGGGAGAGGGCAAAATGGCGGCCGCTTTTGGTAGTTTTTATGTCGAACAATTGGCCGAACGGATGTCGGATCAAGGCGGGATCGGAATGGCGGACTCTATATATAAGCAATTAGAACGCTACGGCGAGGCAGGAGAAACATCATGAGTGAGACTCGAATTCTAAATCTGCTTAACCGAATTGATCAGGCTCTAATTGCCGAAATTGACGTTGTTCGCGAAGGTCGCTTTCAAGACTTACTCGCTGTGCAAATGGAAACGGCGGACGCCATGCGCGGCCTTGACGCTCTGCGCATCGATTTTCAACTTCCCGGGTTTGACAAATCTCGCATTGATGCGGCGATGCGTATCATCAATCAGCGCGCGGAACAGGCCCGCAGTTTGATCGGCGCGGCGATGAATGGGGCGCGGGATGCGAAAGCCCGGATTGAAAATTTGATCCGCGCGGACGGCGAAATCGGGGCTTATGACCGGACCGGCGGGCAGATTATGATGAAAAATCTTGGCTCCCCCTATAATAAAACGATTTGAATTCACTTCTTGTTAGAATTCCCCGGTTATCAACAAAGAATAGCTCAGGAGAGCGCGGTCGGAATTCCGACCCTATCGT
Organism: Litorimonas sp.; assembly: GCA_051251645.1. GTDB lineage: Bacteria > Pseudomonadota > Alphaproteobacteria > Caulobacterales > Maricaulaceae > Litorimonas. The sequence continues at coordinate 795,061 of JBPOEY010000002.1, forward strand.
CAGGACGACTTGGTCACCTTCGACCACCATCCGAAAGGATAGTGCCGAAGCAATTTTAACGCGGGTAACATCCCGCTCATTAGGTGAAATCCAATGTCCAGTATTAATACAAACCTCGGCGCTATGGTGGCGCTAGATACCCTCAAAGGGATCAACAAGAACCTCGGCATGGTTCAAAACGAAATTGCGACAGGTAAGTCGATCAATTCCGCAAAAGACAATGCAGCACTTTGGTCCATCGCAACAGTGATGGAAACTGATGTCGCAGGTTTCGAACAAATCGGCAATTCTCTGAATCTAGGCTCTGCCACAGTTGGTGTTGCTCGGACTGCGGCTGAAGAAGTCGTGACGAACCTCAAAGACATCCGCGACTCAATTATTGCTGCCCAAGAAGGCAACGTTGACCGTGGTAAGCTACAGACTGACATTGACGAAGCTGTCAAGCAGATCCAGTCAACTGTCGCAGGTGCACAATTTAATGGTCAGAACCTTCTGACAGGCGAAGGTAACATCGAAATTTTGTCATCGTTGAACCGTGATTCAAGCGGCGCAGTGAGCACAGGAAAAATCACAGTTGCGCGTCAAAATCTAACGACTGACGCCGTGGGTTCTTCAGGGGCCTTGTCGAGTGGCGATGGTGGTAATATCACTTTCGTGAACGACACATATACACCAAATGCTTCTCCAACTGACGTCGGGTCACTTGTCTTTGATACGAGTGCTGAACTGACAACCGGGACATCAACGACATTGAACTTGGGGACAGCCGCAGGCGGAGCGATTACAGTCGTCTCCACAGAAGGCCAAACGGTTGAAGAATATGTCACGGCTATTGCTGCGGCGATCAATGACGATGTTAATGGTGTCTTGGACGCAGGCGTCACAGCGACTGTTAGCTCAGGTAACGTGCTGTCAATCGAAGATACAGACGTCACAGCTGGTACGACTCAAGTCACAATGACGGCGACACAAACCAAGCCGTCAACCCCAGCAGGGCTTTTGGAAGGTCTTGATGCGCTCGACGTATCAACGTCGGACTCGACAGCGGCACAAGCATTGACTGACATTGAAGGCTTCCTCACAAGCGCGATTGATGCCGCTGCCGCATTCGGTTCTAAACAGGGCCGTATTGACAGCCAAATCAACTTTGTCTCCTCATTGGGCGACAGCTTGAAGGCCGGTATCTCGACACTGACAGATGCTAATCTGGAAGAAGCGTCTGCTCGACTGCAGGCTCTGCAGGTTCAGCAGCAGCTCGGCGTCCAGGCTCTGTCGATCGCTAACCAGGCACCGCAGGCTTTGCTGGGACTGTTCCGATAGGACCAGGCTTAAGCCAAAACGAATATTCCCTCGGCCCGTTGGGCCGAGGATTTTCAAATCTCCGCCGTGCCGCTTAAGGCGACGACGGACCGACCGCCTCGGTAGCATAGGATTTCGCTATGGCACTCATGACAGCCCACGCCTTCAACGCTCAAAGCGTCTATGGCCAATCGGGCCGCGCAATCGGATCCGATCGCGATGTCGAAGTGCAAGTGTTTCAAACCGCAATTTCTGTGCTTAAACCCTTTACGGGTCTTGATTTTAAACTGACATCTGAAGCTGCAACAGCCCTCTCTGAAAATCTCAGACTATGGGATCTTCTCACGGTCGATCTCGTTCATCCGGATAATCCGCTCGATTTAAAGCTGGTTGCCCAATTGATAGATCTTGGCCGTTTCGTCCGCTTCCATACGCACGGCCTTTATGCCGGGACTGGAACCGTAGACGTTCTTGTCGATATTAATGTCGCTGTTCTGCAAGGCCTTTTGGGTCGCCCGGGCGAAGGCTCCGGCACCTCGCAAGCCGCATAAAGGCTCAAAAGCCGTATAAAAGGAATGTTTATGGCCGGTCTGCTTATCAGCCTCAAACCAAACGAAAAGTTTCTCGTAAACGGCGCTCTTCTATCGAATGGCCCGAAGCGTGGACAAATCTGCGTTGAAGGCGAAGGCATTAATGTGCTTCGTCTCTCGGATGTGATCCATCCCGATGAAATCCGTACACCCGTTACGCGCCTGTATAGCGCGATCCAAATTCTTCTGTCCGGGGACTGTTCTGGTGACGAAGCCTGTGATGGGATTGAGCAACAATACCGCTCTCTCAGCACGGTCTTTCAAGGAACCCCCCTGTCAGACACGTTGTTGAAATCCTATAAAGCCTGGGTCGATGGCCGGATTTATTCCGCGCTTTGTCGTCTTAAACCGCTTATTCCAATTGAAGCGGAATTGCTCGGACTTGAACCTGCGCAGCAGGGCAGCGCCCCGAATCATTCACCGCAGAGCCAGCCCGCGCCTATCCATACAGTCTCACCGCAGTCTGTAACTCATCGCCGCACGGCGGCTGTGGGCTAATGCGATGCCAATTCAGCCCAGTCTGATTGGCGGATCCCTGTCGGGGTATGCGTTTCTGAAATCCACACAAGAGCGGCAACAGGCGACGTTTGAAAGCTCGACGGATATCAAGCGCAATGTCGATGGCATGCGCGAAAAACTCTCAGAGTCGTTTACACTTGATGATCTTATGGGCGACCGTCAGTTGCTTTTGCCTGTGCTGCAAAGTTTTGGGCTCGAAAGCGAAATTGATAAGGGCGCCTTTGTTCGGCGAATTATATCGCAAGGCCCCGATGATCCACAAGGGTTTGCACAACGGCTGAACAATGATGATTTCATTGAGTTGGCGCGCGTATTTGCGGCCGATAACGATGGCAATATCCAATTGAGCGCATCTACGGTCGATGATTTGGTCAATGGTTATAAAGATAAAGCCTTCCAGACAGCCGTCGGGGAACAGGAGCCTGACTTACGTCTAGCCCTTAATTTTGAAACTGAAATCTCTGATTTAGCCGCGAATAGCGCCAGCGACCGATCCTTCTGGTTTAAAGTTATTGGCAGTGCGCCGATAATGGAAGTATTCAATTCGGCTTTTATTTTGCCGACAGGATTTTCGAATCTCGATGTCGATAAGCAAGCGGATTATTTGCAAAGTCGCGCTGAGCAGAAATTAGGCGCCAACCCGCGCGAGATATTGGCAACAAGCAAGGGGTCCGACACCGTGATCAAAGATTTCTTGCTACAGCGTCAAATCGAAAACGGTCCCTCGGCCCTTACACCGGGTGCGAGCGCCTTATCTTTGCTCTCGGGCGGTCTTGGAACACAGAGCTTGTTTAGCCTCATTCTATCGAATTCGGCTTAGGCAAACGCTTCCAGAAATTTCTAAGCAATCGCGTGGCCGAGCGCGATAAAACTCTCATCAATTGTGGCCACATTAGAGTGTCGTAGAAACTCATCCAAATTTGGCTGACAGGCTACGGCCTTGTCTAGCACGGGATCCGTCCCGGCGACATAAAGCCCGGATTGCACCATCAACCGGCCATCTTCATACCGCCGCAAGAGGCTTCGCCCTTGAGATAAAATCACGTTTTGCAGCTCTGTCGCCGCGTCGGGCAAAGATCGCGAGACGCTCCGCCCGACATCGATCGCGGGGTATCGTCCACCTTCGGCAATGGCACGGTCCAAAATGATGTGACCATCTAAAATCCCGCGTACCGTATCCGCCACAGGTTCTTCCATGTCAGAGCCCTGAACAAGAACGGAGAAAACGGCGGTAATGTCGCCGCGTGTGCCGTCTGTTCCGGGTCCGGCGCGCTCACATAACCCTGCGAGTGTTGGGAAAGTTGACGGCGGAAAAGCGCGCAACGCCGGAGTTTCTCCAACGGATAGCGCGACTTCGCGGTGCGCTTGGGCAAATCGGGTGAGGCTGTCGAATAAGAACAACACATGCTGTCCTTGATCACGAAAACTTTCTGCTGTTGCCATCGCAAGCCGTGCCGCCCGCAATTTTGCGGCCGGCGGTTGGTCGGACGTCGCGGCGAAAACAACGGTCCGTTTCATCGCTTCGGGGCCGACGACCTCTTCAACAAAATTACGAACTTCACGCCCCCGTTCACCGATCAAAGCAATCACAGTGACGTCGGCGCTGCTGGCGCGGCCCGTGCTTTTCGCCAATCCGCCGAGCAGCGATGTCTTGCCGACACCCGACCCCGCGAACAAGCCCACGCGTTGTCCGCGACAGAGCGGTAAAAACGTATCAATCGCCGCATATCCGGTACACAGTCGATCACCGAGCCCCCGCCGATGCCCGGCAATGGGCGGGGCGGCATTGAGGTCTGCAGTAATCGCCCCTTGTCTGGGGCGATTGCCAAACGCGTCCCGCCCGTCAAAATCCAGAACTTTCCCAAGCCAGTCCGGCCCCGGTGCGAGTGCTGTATCCGGTATGAGCTCCGCGCGCATGCCGGACGTTAATCCTTGCCCGGATCCATAAAGGGCCACCGTCACGCTGTGACCGTCATCCGCGATGACGTCGCCGCGGCGATTACCATCAATGATGACGCCTGCGCCAATTCCGGCGCGCCCGCAGAGCCCTGCGATTTGCACTGTCTGTCCGGCGCAGGACAACACTCGGCCAGAGTGAACGACGAGGCGGGGGAGCGGCGCGTCGAACCGAGCAGTCAGCGCGGCCAATGTGTCTACGGGGGTTTCGGAAGGCGGCTTTGGCATGGGACGCCCTTCAAGGCGACGGGGTGGACAGGCAAGACTTTGTTACAGGTCTGTTAACCATTGATTCAACCCTCGGCCTTAATCGTCAACACAGCATTAACGCCCTTTGCAAGGATTGCAGTCATGGCGCACTCAGTATCGCTTCTGGATTTATCGTCCAATATGGCCCGCCACGCGGCCACACGTCACTCCCTTATCTCCCAAAACGTCGCCAATGCGGACACGCCAGGCTATAAGGCCCAAGATGTTGCTGACTTCTCAGACGTCATGGAAGCCAAGAGGTTGTCCGGACCTGACGCCGCTATAAACCCTCTACAGGCCCTTGATCGTCCTTCCGTTGGGTCTCCCAATGGGAACACGGTGAGCTTGGAGGATGAATTGATGCGCGGGGCCAAAGCCCAGCATGACCACGAACTGGCGGTGTCTATATACCGCACCACCCTGACAATGATGAAAACGGCAGTCGGCAAGAACATCTAGCCTTCTAACCCTCGCTTAAGCGCAGAAAGGATTTCGCGCCGATGATAGACCCACTCGCACAGACAATGCATGCCGCTACCTCGGGCATGCGCGCGCAATCGCAGCGCCTCTCGGTTGCATCCGAGAACCTCTCGAACTCCGACACACATGGTTACAAGCGCAAGCTGATGAATTTCAGCCAGCAAGTAGACCGTGAAAGCGGCATGAGCACGGTTGGCGTCGAGCGCCCGTCGTTGGACCGATCACAGGGAGAAATGATTTTCGATCCCAATCATCCTTTGGCGAATGAACAGGGCCTCGTTGAAACGTCCAATGTCGACATGATCATCGAAATGGCTGATGCGCGAGAAGCCAATCGCAGCTTTGAGGCGAATTTGACCACCTTCCGACAGGCCGGCGAAATGTATCGCGGCCTACTCGGTCTTCTGAGGCAGTAATCATGGATATCACCTCAAATGCCGCCGCGCTCGGCGCCTCGCGCCACTATGGCACGGCTAAACGAATTACGGCGCCCGAAGGTCTTGGACAACCTAAGCCGAATAATGATGGCGGCATGGTCGCCAAAGGCGTGGAAAGTTTCTCCGATGTCCTAAAATCAGTCGAAACAACGGCAACACAATATGCTTCGGGGGCGACCGATGCGCAGTCCGTCGTCGAAGCGCTCGCCAATGCTGAAATGGCATTGGAAACAGCTGTGACCGTCAGGAACCGGGTCGTCGAAGCCTATCAAGAGCTTCTGCGGATGCCAATATAATGATCGGCATGTCGATGCTTGAGGGGCTAATCCATGGATGAGTTCGGTATTTTAAGCCTGTTGCGCGAAGCCCTCTGGGCGACCGCGCTGATGGCAATGCCGTTGTTGATCTCCGCGCTTGTTGTAGGTCTGGTTGTGGGTCTTGTCCAAGCGTTGACGTCGATTCAGGAAATGACACTGACGTTTGTGCCAAAACTCGCAGCCATGTTGGTCGTCATGTTTTTGACGCTTGGCTATATGACGAATATTTGCCTCGCTTTGTTCAATAATCACGTCCTGCCCGCCATTGTCGGCGCCTAAGCAGACGGCCCGGATATGAGCTCCAGTCGCGCTACAATCGGCCTCGCCGTTGGTCTTATGGCCGTCATCATTATGATGATCTTGCCTATGCCGTCATGGGTGCTGGACATTGGCGTAGCGGCCTCCTTCGCCTTTGCGATTCTGATTTTCACCATGACGCTGTTTGTGGAAAAGCCGCTCGACTTTTCTGCCTTCGCGTCGGTTTTATTGGCCTCATTACTGCTGCGCCTGTCACTTAACGTCTCTTCGACCAAGCTCATCATCGGCGAGGGCCATACGGGCACCGATGCCGCCGGGTCGATCATTGAAGGCTTCGCCATGTTTGTCATGGGCGGCAATATCGCGATCGGGCTGATCGTGTTCTCAGTCCTCGTTATCGTCAACTTTATGGTCATCACAAAAGGTGCGGGCCGTATGGCGGAAGTCGGGGCGCGCTTTGCGCTCGACGCCATGCCGGGCAAACAAATGGCGATCGACGCCGACTTGGCCGCAGGCGCGATTAGCCACGAAGAAGCGAGTAAACGTCGCGAACGTGAACAGGAAGAAACGGCGTTCCTTGGCTCGCTCGACGGTGTGTCAAAATTTATGAAAGGCGATGCGGTCGCCGGTATTCTCATTACCTTGCTCAATCTGATTGCTGGAATGGCCATTGGCGTTGGCGTTCATGGTCTGTCCTTTAGCCAAGCGGCTAGTAATTACGCGATCCTGACAGTGGGGGATGGTCTGGTGAGTCAGATCCCAGCCGTCATCATCTCCATTGCTGCAGGCCTATTACTATCGCGCGGACGTGGTGACGGCGCAGTTGATCTGGCCTTGCTCGAACAGTTTGGGCGCCATCCAGCGGCATTGGCCTCAGTCTCCGGTATTATGGCCGTTTTTGCGCTATTCCCGGGCTTGCCCGTTCTGCCGTTCATGCTCGGGTCTATTGGCTTAGGGATCGCGGCTTATCTGAGTTGGCAGAAAGCCCAGAACGTAACCAAATTCGAAGAGGAAGAGGCAGGGATTGTGCCGCCAAAGCCGGAGCCGACAATGGGTGACATGCTGGACTTAGACGAGCTTTCTGTTGAGCTGTCGCGCGATTTGGTCGCCACGGTCATGGGCACAGAGTTCGGTGTGGATAAGCGGGTGCAGAAAATCCGCAAATATATCGCCACGCAATATGGCTTTATCCTGCCGCCGATCCGCTTGTCTGATGACGCCGCGCTGCCGCGCCATAGCTATCGTATCCGGCTGCATGGTGCGGATATGGCGACACAGACATTGATGGCGGATCGTCGTCTGGCGTTAATCGAGGCGAGTGAACATACGCAGATACCCGGCGACACGACGCAAGAACCTGTCTTCAAGGCCCCAGCGCGCTGGATCGATCCGGAACATGAAAATGAACTCACCTTGCTGGGGGTCACCACAGTGGCTCCAGTTGAAGTGCTGGCAACCCATCTGTTGGAAGTCATTCAAGATAATCTCCCGGCTCTGCTGACACGTCGCGCGCTACGCGAAACCTTGGATGCGTTTAAGGGCGTGACGGAATCAGATCGAGCTGACGGCAATCGCCGTCTTGTCGATGAGTTTTTCCCGGACAAAGCCCCGATCGAATTGCTGCACTCCGTCATGCGTCTTTTGTTGGAGGAACGGATTTCAATCCGCAACCTGCCGCTATTGCTTGAAACGGTCGCGGACGGGAAATCTGCAAACCTCAATGCCGAAGCGATCACGGATGTCGTCCGTCAGCGTCTGTCACGGCACTTTGTCGGCCAATATCGTAACGAAACAGGCCAGCTGCCGATTATCCGGATCGGTGAAGATTGGACAGCGAAGTTGGGCGAACGCGAGACGCGCGATGATGTGGGTCGCTCTGATATTGCTTTGTCGCCGGAAGAGTTCAATCAATTCGCCCATGATGTGCGCGCGCAGCTGGATACGGCTGCACGCAAGGGCAGCTACGCCGTGATTGCGGCTCCGGGCCATTGGCGCCGGTTCATTCGGTCCGTTTTGAAAACCAAGGGCGTAAAAAACCCCGTTTTGTCTTACGCTGAGATTGCGGCCAACGAAAAGCCGTTGATTCTCGGCTCTGCGTGACGCGCGTCTGGCCATGTTAGGCGGCGGCGAATTTCTGGCGCAACTGGCCGAAGCTTTCGGTCCTTTGATTGATATGATCTGGCCGATTTTTGGTCTGTTTGCGCGTTTGTCGCTCTTTTTCATGCTGGTGCCCGTCTTTGGCGAACGGGCGATCCCGGCACGATTCCGGATAGGGATCGCGGGAATGACCGCCTTTATGCTTTACCCCATTTTGCAGGACGATCTGGCGGCGCTTCGTGACCAAGGAATTTTTACGCTCGTCGCGACAGAGGCGATGACGGGCTTCGTCTTAGGGTTCGCCCTGCGTCTCGCGGTTCATGGCTTGCAAATTTTGGGCATGATTGTGTCGCAATCCCTGTCTTTGTCGCAAGTGCTGGGCGAGGGGATTGCGACGGAGCCGAATACAACAATCAGTACGCTGCTGATGCTGACAGGGGTGACGCTCCTTGTTTCGATGAACTTGCATATTGAGCTGCTTGGTGTGCTCGCGAATAGTTTTTCCGAAATCCCGGTCGGGACCATGCTGGATTTGCAAGTTTCGGCCAATTGGCTGACCGAGCTCACCGTCGCGCTGCTACGCATGTGCCTGTCACTGGCTTTGCCATTCGTGATTTTGAACTTTGTCTACAACCTGATCCTCGGATTTTTGAACCGGGCCATGCCGCAATTGCTGGTCTCCTTTGTCGGTCTCCCAGGGATGACAATGGCGGGTTTGTTTTTGCTCGTGATTTGCGCAAGCGCGATGATGGTAGCTTGGGTCGATATGTTCATGGCGATTATGGCGGAGGCTTCATAAGTGTCCGGCGATAATGACAGTAGTCAGGAAAAGAGTTTTGACGCTACCCAAGGCAAGATTGATGACGCCCGTAAAAAGGGTGATATCGCCAAGTCTGCCGAAGTGGCCTCGATCGCGTTATATTGCGGGGTCGCCATTGCGATTCTGACGATAGGGGGGTCGACAGGCTATAAAGCGATGTCACAACTGTCCGGGCTGCTCGAATATCCGATCCGGGCCGGGGATCTTATCTTGTCGGGCGGCGCCGCGACGGCCCTCATCGGTAAAGTCGTTTTTCTCTTTGTGCCCTTACTCCTCATGATGGTCACAGCGGTATTTTTGTCTTTAGTGGCACAGCGCACCATCATTTTTGCGCCTGATAAAATTCAACCGAAGCTCTCAAAAATTAGTCCACTGTCCAATGTGAAGCAAAAATATGGACGCGACGGTATGGCAGAATTCGCCAAACGTGCCGTCAAGCTCGTGATTATCTGTATCGCGGCGGGCTATTATTTGATCCGGTTGACGGGCGAGATTAGTCACGAAATCGGTCGCCCTGCTGGATATCTATTCCAGAAGCTCGTCGGAGAAAGCCTATTGCTCCTCGTGTGGATGATCGCGGCGACAATTTTGATTGCCGCAGTCGATCTACCGTTTGCGCAATGGTCGCACTTACTGAAACTGCGGATGACACGAGAAGAAGTGAAAGACGAGAATAAGAAGAACGAAGGCGACCCCATGGTGAAGAGCCAGCGTCGGGCGCGCGCGCGTGAGATTTCCAATTCGACGATGCTCAACGATGTGGCGACAGCGAACGTCGTCATCGTTAACCCGACCCACTACTCGGTTGCATTGCGGTGGGACCGGTCGGGTGGCGGTGCGCCTCTTTGTGTTGCGAAGGGGGTCGATAGCCTTGCGTTCGCGATCCGGGAGAAAGCCAAAGAACATGGTGTGCTCATTCACTCGGACCCGCCCTGTGCACGGGCTATGCACGCCACGGTCGAGGTTGGTGAAGAAATTCGCCCTGAACATTATGCCGCTGTCGCCTCAGCGATCCATCTGGCTGAAACCCTGTCACAACAAGGGGTCTACTAGCCATGTCTGTGCGGAAGATTTTAGCCTTGAAGCGAGCCTCTATCCAAACGCAAATTGACGTTCTGGGTGCCAGGGAGACGGGGCTTATTCAGCAGCGAGAGCGGCTGCAAAACCAAGACGACGGTCTGAGTCTTGGCCAAGTAGAGGCGGGGTTTCAAGTCGCGGCAATGGCGGCCAATAGTGCGCGCGCTGTGATTGCGCGGTTAGACCGCGAATGCCAAGCCCTCCAAGCGCAGCGTCTCATCCTGGCACGGGAAAAACTCTCGCTCGATATTGCCGATAAAAAGTTAGACGTTGAAGAGCGCAAGCTCGCGCGGCTTGCCGCGTCCCGCGCCGCTGACCAGGTCTAGCGCGATCCATCATGACCGCTTAACAAGCCTTATGTCCGTCAGCCAGTTTAAGCCCGCCAAACAGCCAACCAAAATGGCGATCCCGCGTCTGCCTGCGACCCAGTTTTGGGGATTATGCGTGGTCGTCTTTATGGTCTTGCAATTCCCGTTCATCCGATTGCCCGTAATGTTCCTGTCAACATGGGCGCATGAGTTTGGGCACGGGCTTGGCGCGATCATCACGGGTGGACGTTTTGTTGAGCTGACCGTCTTCCCGAATTTTTCCGGTGTCGCGCAGACAGCGACAAGCAGTGATTTCTCGCATGCGATGGTGGTCGTATTTGGCCTGTTAGGGCCCAGCCTTTTGGGCGTGTTCATGATCGCGCTCACGCGCGCATTTAGCCTATATCGTTTGGCAATTCTCGCTTTGGCAGGTCTTTTGGCGCTATCGCTGATCTGGGCCGCGGATGGGTTTACGTGGATAACGTTGGGTGGCGGGGCCGTGATCATGGGGCTAATCGGTTGGAAGCTTCCGGACCGGATATTGCTCTATGTGGCTTATGTCATCGCCATCGCGTTATGCCTCAGCGCGCTGACGGGATTCAGCTATTTCTTTATCGGCAATGCCGAAGTGGCCGGGGCCACCTATCGGTCCGATACCGGGGTTCTGGCGGATCTATGGGGTGGCCCGCATTGGCTGTGGGGTGGATTAATGGTGGTTCTGTCAGTCGCGATCCTCGTTGTCGGCGTGTTTTCATCAGATCGATGGGCGCGACGTCGACCGTCTTAACGCGGCTTTTTCGAGCCAAAAATCTTACGCCAGCGGCTGCGGACCTCCTGGCTCCCGGCGTCAACATTATCGCGAACATCTCGCGCCGCATCGCCAATAGAATCGCCGACCGCGTCTAGCGTCGGATCAATCCGTTTGGCTTTCCAACGTGTGATCATGCGCCAGAGCAGGAACCAAAGTCCCAGTAACAGCCCAATAAACGCGATGTTAAACCATGGGATCAGTAACGCATCCGGCCCGGACACTTGCTTGATCGAGGTAGCATTGGGGAAGATCGAAAATAGTTTAATACGCCAGCCATAGTGGCGCACGGCGACCCATTTTCCGTCAGACTTGGCGAGGCTTTGCGCTTGCGCGGTGACGTCGCCACTGTCGAATTTGAAATAGGGCGGAAAGCCCCAGCCCGTATCTTCATTGCGGTAAACGCGGGTATTGCCATTCTCAAACTCGGCATTGATGAACCGCACGTCGCGGGTTGAACCTTCGATCGTGCCAATATCGGCGCGGTCCCAGAATGGTGCGCCGGACTCAACGTCGATTCGTTTGACCTCGGTTCCGACGATTTGCACCACATCGCGGTCTGGTAAATAATAATTGAGCAGGACGGCGCCCACGATCAACAGGATCAGCGCCGGAATATGTCGAAGCCACTTCATTGGGGTCTCCTATGAATGTTGCGCCAACCAGACTAGGAAGGTCGCAAGCGCCCCCGGAATGGCATAGACGCTTAAAAATAGTTTCGGACGCAGCGACCGATTATAGCGCACCATGCCGCGCGAGACGAAATCGTCCTCTGTCTCGCTTTGCTGGAACAGCTCGGTCTGTGCCCGATAGTCCTCCGACAAACGGACGCGTTCGCGCCATCGGCTCCACTGACTTAAAATCACATAGACGACCGTCAGAATCAGAAAAATGATGATAATATTGCGGATAAGGCCGATCATGGTTTTTTCTTCCTATCTTTTTCGCGTTGGCGTTTATCATAGGCGCGCCTCTGCTTTGACTTACGAAGCCATTCATCGTCGTCTTCATCATCCTCGTCGCGTTTCCAGCCGTCTTTGTTGGTCTCCCACGGGTTTTTACGACGGGTATTGGGGCGTGTGTCGCGGGTTCTCGGTTCAGGTTTGTCGTCCATCGACGGTTCGCCGCCAAACAGGGCTTCTCGCGCCCCCGCTTTATCCATCGCATATTCCTGCTCGAGGAAGCGCACGACGAAATCTTTCTTACTGTCAGACCAATCACGGTAGGCTTCGTAAAACAGCGGTTTGTGACAGATGAACAGCTGACGAAAATCGAGCCGAGAGAGATCGGTTAGAAGCATATTGACCAGATCGCGATCAGTATGTTGCGAGCCGCGCAAGGCGTAGAAAAACGACGGGTGGTTCGGGCCGATCTTTGGCACGCGCCCCCCCATCGACGCCCAGCGCCAGACATCCATGAGGCCGATAAATTCCTCCGGGAGGTCATTGGCGTAACGGCGTTCCAACTGCCGCATATTCTGCCGCGACAGCCCGTCAAAATCATGGCCTTGTTCTGCCGCGACCGACGCAATGATGAAATCCATCTTTTGGCGAATGACGAGCGCGCTATCCTGATTAGGACGCTGCACGATGAGTTGCGTCAGGCCCTCCTTATACAGCCAGTCGGAAATCGCCTCGCGGTTATCCAGCGTCAACACTTGCTTGATGTCGAGCGTGTCCAAGCCCGGCATCGCCTTACGCGTAATCACCGTTGGCGTGTCGGCATCGCGAAACACATAAACGCCACCCAAATGGGTCGTGAAATAATTGCCCTGTGTGTACACCTTGCTGCCCAACTTGACCGGATTGCGTTGGATGTTGCCCGTGCGCTTGGCCAACTCAATCATCTCGGCGATCAAGACATCATCCCACCAGGCGTCATCCTCGGTCATAAACCGGTCGATTTGCGTGGTCAGCGTTTCAGCCTCGGCGACATGGGACTGTGTCGTGTCCGCCGTGACTTCGACCTGATTAATATCGAGCAGATCGGCGGGCTCGTCGATCTTGAACACGGAATTGAGCAGCTCCCCCGCCACCGCTTCACGCGCGGTCAAGCCAAAGAGCTGGTCCTCATTCTCGTCCATATATTGGCGCAGAATCGAGCGCGAGGTCGAGAATTGCGAACCGAGCAGCGGCGCCATCTTCTGATCGGTCGACAGCAGAATAAACATCTGGTTCGACCCGTGCGGGTTGAGGTAAAATTGGTCCCCCAACTCATCCGCCACCTCCGGCGAAAAGCCCGCAATATCGACGTGGAATTCGGTGAGGGCCATGCGCTTGCCGATGAGATAATCCAGCGCACGATTATACCGCTCCACCATCGCAGGCGACGACACCTCATAAAGGTTGCCAAACATCAGCCCAGCTTTGACGAGGCGCATCATGATTGCAGTCTTTTATAAGGCACGGGAACCGTTTTAGAAAAACCGCTATATTGTCTCCGGTCTTGCATTTCGCCAGTGTAGCCTAACATTGATAAAAGCAAAATCTCCAGAAACCATTGAAAAGTGTTGAAAGATTCAATTAATTCAAAAGGCTCATACTTAAAGTCAGGATCTGAATGAACTAAGCCATTTCTGAATTTGGCAAGAATTCGGTAGGTTGTCTTTTTCTCACGGTTCAGTCTTTTTTCTAGGTGAGGGCAGTGGTCCATTGCGATTTTGTCAAGGCCTATCAGCGCCGCTGCCGCTGCCATGCGGTCTGAAAGGTGTGAAGTCTTTATCAGGTTTTTTGTCCAGCCCGCCCTTGAGGTTAGCAACCTGCCCATCAATGCTTCTATACCAGAACATGAGGCAACTAGCCCGACTTCACGGGCGATCAACTCAAGGGAGTTGGCTGCGCGATAGTACTGTAAAACCCTACGGACAACTTCGTAATCTTGAGTTTTTTTTGAGAGGTCTCGAAATCCGCTATATACTTTTTCCAGTTTGACGTTGGGGCTTGGTTTGTACCACCCATTGTACCCTGCCCGAGGTTTTCCACTTGCAGTAAATCCAGCTATAAAAACAGATGGATTTCCAGTCTCGGTTTCCCCGATTAGGTGTCCAATCCCAGGTGTTTGACCAGAGACAAGTAAAAGAAAATTATGGATCAAAAAAAGTTCTTTCGATACTTCTTCAGCACTCATCGGGTCGATTGCTTTGGAATGCAATACTAGTTCGTGTGTTGGTTGGTATCTTCCAGAATCAATGTTTGGATTGTCTCGGATGCTGCTAATTGTAAGTTTTGCATCTTCAGTGTCTATTGTTTCATCGCGTCCAAAAATGGATGTTTGCAAAATATTGATTGCAAATAGCTTTATAGAACGTGTCTCGTTCCCAAATTCGAACAAGTATGGACTTCTCTTGACTACAAAGCGATAGGTTTGCTTGTGAATCTCTTCTGGCCCATTGAAGCTAAATTTATTTTTTCCGGAAACTACTTTGTTAAAAAAATTAGGAATTTCCTTGCCGTCAAAATCTATTTTTAACTCTGGAATATCTCCAGACATTCGCTTTAATGAATCACTCATAGAAACTTCGATGTCGGCAAAAATATATAAATTTGTATCGAACCCATACCCGAAACGAATATTGGAATAGTTATGCTCTTCTGCGTTGCTGAGCGTTACGTTTGGAATTTGGAAATGCTCTGAAGGGAATACATTTTCTTCAGTAAGGGTTAAAAGTTCTGGTAGGGTAGGAATATTCACCCCTTACCCTCCAAATAACGTCGCTTCGCCTTTTCCTGACGTCCAAAGTCGCGGACCATATTCTCAATCGCGACCTCATCGCTCTTATCCGCGTAGCGGAACTCTGAATCGGCGTAGCGATTGATTTCTTGGATGACCATGTCGACGGTGATTTCGGTTGAGAGGTCGGCAATCATGGCGCGTTTGGTGTCATAGTCTTTGGTCAGGAATAGCTCTGTGTTTTCCATCCATTCGTCGGGCAGTTCGAAGTCCATCGCGCGGACTTTGACGGCGTCGGTGATGTTTTTGATCGCGCGTCCCGTGAAGCGCGGGTCGGCTTCCTGAATGGCTTTCAGATAGGTACCGAGTTTGGCGATGGTGTCGAGCTTGCCCGTGCTTTTCTTTATCGCGTCGAACACAGCGACCAAGCCCTCTTCCTTCGGGCGCGCGTAGCTCTCGTAGCTGGCTTGCACGGCTTTCTGGATGATCTGCGCTTCGAACAGGTCGTGGTCGCCGACGGGGATGTCGTGGTTCTTGCCCATCAGCAAATGCAGAATATCGATATAGTCTTCGCGGCTTTTAGGGCCATCGACGAGGAAACGGGCGGCGGCGCGTTGGCGCAGCGCATCATCGACATTTTCGGGATAGTTGGAAAACATCCCGAAAGTGCAATTGCCGCGCACGACCGTATTCGCGCCCGCAAAGCTTTCCATCAGCACGGCGGTGATTTCCAACTGTCCGGCGGAGCTTTGACGGTCGCCACGTTTCCCCGCGAGCTGGTCAATATCGTCAATCGTGCCAAAGCCGATGACGCCGGGGTCAATGATAGTTTTAATGAAGGCTTTGGCGTTTTGCGCCGATTTCCCTTGATAGCTGTCGATGCTGTCCGTGGACAGGTTGGCGTAGCGAAACGGGTAGTCCGCATTATTGCAATAGTCGTTGATCAGCCCCGCCATCATCTGGATCAGGGTCGTCTTGCCCGTGCCGGGCATGCCGTCACCCATGAATGTGAAGATGAAGCCCCCGAGATCCGCAAACGGGTTGAGCTTGCGCTCAAAATCATAGGCCATCAGCATTTTGGACAGCTTCATGCTTTGGTATTTGGCGATGTGATTGCCGACGACTTCATGCGGTTTTTTAAACGTCATGGTCAGTTTGGTGGAGCGCGCGCGGCTGGCGGCTTCGAACCCGCGGATTTCGAAATCATCCGCTTCGATGCGATAGGCGACTGCGGTAAACGCGTCGAGGCGCGGCAGATTGCTCGCGCGCATCGCGGCCTTGTCCATCAGCTGCTCGAGGAACGCCGTGACGGTCGGGATGAGCTTATCTTCGCTATCGGCGAACACGGCGAGGTCCTGATCCAACTCCCACAGCGCGCCCGTGAGCGCGAGTTGCGGGTTATCGGTCAGCACTTCTTCGACGTCGCCGACATCAACAGAGAGTTCGCCCGTTTCGTGCAGGCCTCCGAGCAGAAAGCTCGCCATATTGGCAAAGACATGCAAGGTGATGACGGAAGATGCGGCGAGGCCTTCGTTAAATTCGGCTGACTTTCCGCCAGACAGCTTGCCTTGTAAATTGTCCTTCATCAGCGTCGATAGTCCGGTCGCGTCGGCATATTGGTCCGCTACGGTGAGGGCTGTGGCGAGGGCGCGGCGCAGAGCATGGAGCACACTGGCTTGGACCGGGCTCATCAAACCGTCATCGGGCGATGTGTCTTCGACACGGGCAATCAGGTTAACGCCTTCTGCCTTTGCCGTGCTTTGCGTGACCAGGCCCGGTGTGGTGGTGCGGAAACGCCGACGTCCAGGAATGCCGGGCGACTTTCCGGCTGCAGGTTCGATGTCCTTAGCTTTCGCCAATCGCGGCGTGTGGTCGAACCCATCCAGCAGCGATTGCGCGGCCGCGATTTTCTGCTCAATCGCGGTTTCTTTGATTTCCATGAGGTCAGACGGGTTTGACATAAGGCCTATGTGTAGCTGAGGATTTTGTTGTTTTTCCCGACGACGTATTTGCGTATGCCATCGAAACTATTGGCGTGGTTTTCTTCGAGTACTTGGTAGGCGCGGTGCGGCAGGATCAGCGCGCGGCTAATATCGGTATAACCGTCAGTTTTGCCATCGAGTCCATAAGCGTCGAGCTTAAAGACTTGCCGCCATGCCGCATTAAACACGCCCGTTTTGACCCACTCTTGTCGTTCAGATTGTAGCGTCTCAACAGTCCACGCGAGCGCCCAATCCAGCCCCGGTTGCCCGGCCGCTTGCGCGAGAACATCGCGAATGGGGCCGTGTTGTTCGGTAAAGGCATGGCTGTGCATTGGACCCAAGTGAAAACGGCGCAGCCGTTTGGGGTGAATTGTTTTAAAGTCCGTATCAATCCCTTTGGCGATCGTCAGAAGTTTAAGCTCTGAGAGTGCTTGCGCCATCAGAGCATCCTGTACACGCGGCCACCGGCGCTCATCATTGGGCAGCGCGCGCGAGCCCGTATCATCGACTTCCATCAAATAAACGACCGGAATATTGGTTTTGGAATCATAGACCGCCCAATGGATGATGTAGCGGCGTTTGCGTTGTTTTAGGTCTTTGCCAACCCAGACCGCTTGCGGATGGTTTTGCGAGAGGAAGAGCGGCTCCCGCTCCAACGTTTCGTAATAAATGCGCTGCGCGAGCGCATATTGCAGCGCGGTTGGCGGGGACAGCTCCGTCAAAATTTGACTGACCATATCCTTTTTGAGCCGGGCCTGATCCGGCAGGGATTTTAGATGTTTTTTGGCCTGCGTCGCATCAGCGGCCAACTGGATGATTTCTGAGAAGATTGGAAAACCGGATTCAGTCTTATCAATACTGATCTGGCCCGAACTCGCTGACCGATTGGTCATGAGATATTTATAGGACAGGGCGGTGAAGCTATGGTTCAGATCGAGCAAATATTGGCCGAGAATATCGCCTTCGGTCTTACCCAGCTGGCGCTCCTCGACTGATAGTTTTGCCACAGCGCTTAAGTGGCCAATTATCCGCTCGAACTTGGCGAAATAACGCCGGGCCGCCCGCGCGCTATCCAGCACGCGGTGCTCATAGGTGAGGTCAAGATCCATAAAACGAAAAGGCCCCTACGCGCCTTCGCTATAGGCATTGGCGTCATGCTTCTCGACAATCTTCTCAAATCGGCGGGCGAAACGTTCATCCGCTTTGGCTTTTTCTTCCAACACTTTACGCGCGAAGACGATATGCTCTTCATGGCTTTCCATCATTTCGGCCATTTTATTATTTGTGGCCGCGCCAATCGCCGCCATCGCCACTTGGGCTTCTTTGTCGGTCGCGACGCCAATTTCATTAATTTTATGCGCGACGTCTTGTTGTTGCGCGGTCTTCAGTGACTTGGACAGCGCATCATAAAGGACGACTCGTTGTTTCGTGTCTGTGGAAAGCTTGTTAAGCAGGACCATCTGCGTCGCGATCTGGTTCTGAAGACTATCCATCCAGGTTTTACCCTTCTCGATATAGCGTTCCAGCGTTTGGCTCTCAGACAGTTTGACCTGCTCCAATTGCGCCAGCTCATTGTGACGTGAATTGACCTTAGACAGCTGGCTTTCCAGTTTGGAGCGTTCCTTGGCGTCCGTCGCCATCGAGAGTTTGTTTTCAAGCTCAATGATGGTCGGGTCGAGCGCGGTGATCTCGTCTTTGATTTGCTCCAGCGTATCAACGGCCGCTTCGCGATCCGCCAGCGTACGTTGCAAATTGCCTTCGACTTGGTTCTTGTGACGGCCGAGCTCGTTGAGCTGTTCTTGCAACATCGCTTGGATCGTGTTCGATTTGGCGATCAAGTCTTGCAGCTTATCCTCAATGGTCGCCGCGCGAATCCGTTCTGAGCGGAGGCTCTCCGCACGTTGTTTGGAAAAGATTCCGACGAATTTTTCCCAGCCGGTTTTGGACCGCATGGAGTCGAAGTCTTTTGAAAAACCTGCCGTCACATCGTCCAAACCCATGATAAGCTCCGCGATATTCGCGTTCATCAGGTCTGTATGGGCGTGAACATCGTCTAGCGATGCGCTCTCAATATCTAAGGAAATATCGGTGCCTTGGCTCATCTTAGATCGCGCCGTGTCAATCCGGCTCGATAGTTCGGAAATTTTACTTTGGGCCTCGGCCACTTCTTTCTTAGATTGTTCAATTTGCGCTTCAAATGTGGCCATGGTTTCGTCCCTCTCCGTCCATATGTCTGAGTGTTCTACATCAAATAAGTAGGGATTCATTTATCGATTTTCAATAATAATCATAATGATTTTCGTGGAAATCGGTCTTTGGCCGCCTTGCATCATGGCGCGACGTTGCAGGGCGTGTCGGCCCGCCCTATCTCCTTACCATGCTAACCCACCACCGTCCGCGAACCGTTTTGAAGCTTTCTGGTGAGGGTGTGCATGAGTGGTTCTCCGGTCTCATTACCAATTCGCTAAGCGGACCAGTGACATTTGCTGCGCTATTGACGCCGCAAGGTAAAATTATCGCTGATCTGTTCGTCACAGACCGGAACGATCATCTGTTGATTGATACGACGCCTGAGATGGGCGCTGCGCTGCTCAAACGGTTGAAAATGTACCGTCTGCGCGCCCCGATTGATATCGAGGATGTGTCGGAAACCCATCATATTCACTGCCTTTGGAATGTCGACGCTGATGACGAGACGGGTGACTTGGACCCGCGTATGCCTGCCTTGGGGCGTCGCTTGATTGCGGATACGCCAATGGCGACGACAGGCAATTGGGACAGTCACCGCCTTTCGCTCGGGGTCCCGGATAGTGAATGGGATTTTGGCGTTCAGACGACCTTCCCGGCGGATGCTTGTATGGATCAGTTAAACGGGGTGGACTTTAAGGGTGGCTGTTTCGTTGGCCAAGAGGTTGTTTCGCGCATGAAACGTATGACAACGGTCCGAAAGCGGATGCGCGGTGTGGTGCTGGGCGGCCCTGCGGAGGCCGGCGATAAGATTAAATGCGGTGAGCGCTCAGTTGGGCAAATCCTGCACGTCAATGGCGGGCGAGCGATGGCGTTGGTGCGATTGGACCGTTTGCGCGAAGCGACAGAGAGCCCCACGGTTCGCAATGCTCGTGTTGAAGTGATGGATAGTGTTTTAGGGACGAATGATTAGACGCCTCGCGTCATTGGGCGGTTTTAAGTTTCGGCCAATATGTGGTGGCGCTAAATTTGATGCTGAAACTCTCTGAATCAAGAGTCTTTTCAAGGGACACCAGCGCGGTTTGGGCGGGACGCATATTAATGGTCATGGTTTGAAGGTCGAACGCCTCGCAATCATTGCCCCTAACGATGCACCCATCCGAATCGATTGTGAGAATATTTGTTTCCGCGTCCGGTGCCGCCTTGAGCGATAAGCGGATCGTTTTCCCCTGTTCCGTCAGTAATGTTAAGTCACGCTGTGAGGATGTCAGCATTGGAATATCAACAGATAAGTTCTCACCAGTTGTATATACATCGGCAGAGACAGATGTCGGGTAAAGCGGGCGAATGCCACTCTCGCTACCGCCGCCTGTTATATCTGTGAGAAGTAGGCACAGCGATAAAACGGATAAGAGCGCCGCTCCGATGGCGAGTCTTCCAGGCCATTTTGGATAGTCAGATTGCGCCACGCCCAACTCTCCGGCCAGCGCATCGCGCACGACGTCACTCACCGTATGACCGCGCCGTTCGGCAATCTCCGTGAGACGTTCTTTCTCGGCATAATCAACGCGAAGCTCTATCTTTTCGGTCTTTTTCATGGTGGCTGTCTTTCTCAAAATTTCACGCAATTTATGTCCGACAATTTGTACGACGCGAAAACTTCACACGGCAAACCCATTCTCGCCCGACGGGGCGTCATTCACGTCATGACATTGCTTTGGCCGTGCGTTTAGGCCAGATATTCGATATGACCGATCCTGTCACAATCCGCCGCAATGATCGCGCCTCACTGCCGCGCTTTGCAGCGCTCAATGCGCAGTGGATTGAGGAGCTGCATGTGCTGGAGCCTTCCGACAAGGCTATGGTCGCGACGCCAGAGATTTATTTGGACAAGGGCGGGCAGGTTTTCACAGCCCATATTAACGGCGAGGTCGCCGGGGCTGTGGCGTTGAAACCGCATCATGATGGCCCCCAAAAAGGCGAATGGGAATTGACCAAAATGGCGGTCGATGGGCGGTTTCGTGGTAATGGTGTGGGACAAAAACTCATGGACGCCGTCGAAACTTACGCCCGTGATGAGTTAGGTTTGAAAAGTCTGTTTCTGCTCTCCAATACGCGAAACGAAGCCGCACTTCGCCTCTATGCGCGCAATGGCTGGACGGTCAATCATGAGGGAGCTCACCCGATCTATGCCCGCTGTAATATCGGCATGGAGAAAATACTGTGAGGGGTCCAAATACGCTCATCCCTGCAGATTATGATCATGACACAGACCTCCCGCGTTGCACGTGGGTGCCCGCGAATGACGCGCTTTATTGCCATTATCATGATACTGAATGGGGACGACCGATCCGGGATCCTAAGGCGTTATTTTCCAAGCTGATTCAGGACGGACAACAAGCGGGTCTGGCGTGGATTACGATCCTGAGAAAACGCGATAATTTGCTCAAAGCCTATGATGGGTTTGATCCGGATATTGTCGCGCATTATACGGACGCAGACCGGGCGCGCCTCATGGGCGACCCTGGCATTATCCGGTCCAAATCAAAAATCGATGCGACCATAGGGAACGCGCGCGCCTATTTGGATATGCGGGCGGGCGGAATTGATTTCTCAGACTATCTCTGGGATTACGTGGGTGGGAAGCCTGTCGTGAATGAGTGGACAAAATTCTCCGACGCGCCCGTCAAGACTGACGTCTCTGAAGCATTAAGCAAAGACCTCAAAAAACGCGGCTTTAAATTCGTTGGCCCGGTCATCCTTTATGCATTCATGCAAGCGGTGGGGATGATCAATGATCATGAGTTGGACTGTTGCGCGCGGGAGTCGAGTTTGACGACCCGCATCATCTAGCCGTTTGACGCGCGCACAGGGTTCGTTAGATGGGCTGGGCAACTAAAAAAGCCGAACAGCTATAGAAGGACGTCGCCCGTGAAAGCCGTCATCTCCTCCACCGGATTGTGGACACCCGAGCAAAGCATTACCAATGAGGAACTCGTCGTGGCGTTCAATGCCTATGTCGAAAAATGGAATAGCGAAAATTCTGACGCTATCGCTGTGGGCACACTGGATGCGCTTGCGCCCTCATCGGCAGAATTCATTGAAAAAGCGTCTGGGATCAAGAGCCGCTATGTCTTGTCTAAAGACCCAATCCTTGACCCCGATATTATGGCGCCGCGTCTGCCAGCTCGATCAAATGACGAACCGTCCGTGCTCGCCGAAATGGCGGTCAAAGCGGCGCAAGACGCGCTCGCCCGCGCTGGTAAGACGGCGGCCGATGTCGACGCCGTCATCGTCGCCTGTTCCAACTTGCAACGCGGCTATCCGGCCGTTGCCGTCGAAGTCCAAGATCTGCTCGGTGTCGAGGGGTTTGGGTTCGATATGAATGTCGCCTGCTCATCGGCCACCTTCGGCTTAGAAGTGGCGCGCGGCCTGATTTATGGCGGACAAGCCCGGTCCGTGTTGGTGCTGAACCCGGAAATTTGTACCGCGCATCTGAACTTTAAGGATCGCGACAGCCACTTTATCTTTGGTGATGTTGCCACAGCGATCCTTGTCGAACGCGAAGATGTGGCGCCTGACAGCCATTGGGAAATCATTGGCGCCAAACTTGTTACAAAATTCTCGAATAATATCCGCAATAATTTCGGCTTCCTCAATCACACGGCCCCGGAGGATGACGGTATGTCGGGGGATCGCGGTCGCAAGGGACTGACTGACAAGCTGTTCACTCAGAATGGACGGAGCGTGTTCAAGGAAGTGGTCCCGATGGTCGCCAAGCTGATCACGGCTGAAGCGGATAAGCTCGGGCTCGACCCGAATAGTCTCAAACGCATGTGGCTCCATCAGGCTAATCTGAATATGAATGTTCTGATCGCCAAAAAGGTACTTGGTAAGGATGTTGATATATCCCAGGCGCCCGTTGTGTTGGACGAATATGCCAATACGTCATCTGCCGGGTCGATCATCGCGTTTCATAAACATTCGGAAGACTTTACCGCGGGCGAAATGGGGCTGATTTGCTCATTTGGCGCAGGCTATTCGGCGGGCGCTGTGTTTGTTCGTAAGGTCGGGTAAGTTTTTAAGCCCGCATGAAAAAGCCCGGTTCAAGACCGGGCTTTTTTGAATATGATATGAGGGATTAGCGTTTCTTGCGACCTTTACGGGCCGCATATTTGGCATCACGTTGCGCTTTTTGAGTTTTGACGAGGTCTTCTTTAGCCTTTTTGCGGGCTTCCTCAGCAAGCGCTTTCTTGCGTTCGCGTTCAGCTTTCTCAGCTTTCTCTTGATCGATCTTCGCGGCTTTTTCGGCGATGCGGATACGCTCGCGCTCTTCACGGGCCGCATTGCGGGCCGTGCGCTCCTCCATCAGCCGTTCTTTTTCGGCAGGATCGAGTTCTTTTTCTTTCGCGCGTTTCAGCATGTCCAACTTGGCTTCTTTTTGCGCTTGAAGGCGGTCGCTGAATGTTTGACCGGGTATACTCATAGGGTCGTGTTTCTTTCATCGGGTTTCAGGAAAGCCGCTATATCGCGGGTGTCATCCTATAAATCAAGGCGTGGGGGCACGAAACGTGCCCTGAAACTGTTCTGAAACAGCCCAAAACAGGGGGTTTTCTGCGTTAATGCGAAATTTCTGCCATACAGTCGATCTCTACGGCGACATCGAGCGGCAAGCTTGGCGCAGAGACCGCAAAGCGCGCGTGACGTCCCGCATCGCCGAATAGTGCGACCATCAGGTCTGAGCAGCCATTGATGATCTGTGGGATCGCCGCGCCCGTTGCGCTAGGTGTGGCCTGAACAAAGCCCCCCAATTTCACGATCCGCTTCACTTTCGATAGATCTCCGCCGCAGGCCGCTTTGAGCTGCGCCACGATATTCAGCCCGCAGAGCCGTGCTGCATATTCGCCCTGTTCAACGCTCAAGCCATCCCCCAGCCGTCCGGTGACAAGATCGTGACCGACTTTACTAATTTGACCTGAAATAAAGACCTGATTTCCAACGATCACATAGGGCACGTAATTGGCCACAGGGGCCATCGGCTCAGGCAGGGTCAGGCCGAGATCGTTCAGTCTTGCTTCGATACTCATTTTAGAACTCCATTTTGAAATACTTGGTCTTGGTATCTTGCCTATGCAGTCTATATAATATCGTCCAGTGCAGGAGTTATCATGTCAGAGTCGTTTCCCCTTCCGAACTATAATTCCGCTGTCCTCGATTTTCTAAGCGACCGCCGGAGTAATCTGGCGAAGGCGATGGCAGAGCCCGGACCGGACGCGGATCAATTGGATCGGATTCTCCACATCGGCACGCGCGTTCCGGATCATCGCAAGCTTACGCCGTGGACTTTGGTCGTGTTCCAAGGCGAAGCCCGCGCGACCTTTGGTCATCATATTGCCGCCGCTTACCGCGCGGATAATCCCGACCACGCCGAAGATCGTGTCCAGTTCGAAGCCGACCGGTTCTTACGTGCTCCGCTCGTCATCGGGGTCATCAGCACGCCGAAGGACTGCGTGCGCGGAACGCCGATCTGGGAACAACAGCTCTCGGCCGGAGCCGTGTGTATGAACCTCTGTTTAGCAGCGCAAGCCTCGGGGTTTGGCGCGCAATGGCTAACGGAATGGTATGCCTATGATCCGCGTATTCATGCCGCGCTCGGTATGAATGACGGAGACCAAGTCGCCGGTTTCGTTTATGTTGGCACACCGACACAGGGCTCCGCGCCGCGAATACGGCCCGAGCTCGGCGATGTTGTAAATTATACAGAATGATGGCCCATAATTTCATCGAAACGACCAAGTAAGCACAGTTGTTCACAGTTTGTTGTGGTGACAGATTGGCTATCGACGCGTAATGAATTTGTATTGGCTGGGGTAACCCAACCATGTCTGTCCTCGGTCTCCATTGCGCCCCGTGAGACCGAGGACTTTTTGGTTCTCCTCCCCCATCCCATTGGCATAACAAACCGGATCGTCTTTAAACGCGTATTCTTAGTTCACGCGTTTGTTTCACCTGTCCGGTTTCCTATGGCTCTTCGACACCTCCCATTAAGTTTGTTGGTCATCGCGATGAGCGGTCAGGGGGCCTGTTCGGCGAGCGCGACCGACGGATCCGTCCGAGCCCAACAACAGCAGAGCTGCACCATGAACATTGCGTTTTCCGATCCTGAGGCCATTGCCCCGTGGCAAATCGTCAATGATGGTGTGATGGGCGGACGATCGCAAGGCACACGCTTTGCGCAAGACGGTCACATGGTGTTTCGCGGCGTCATCAATACCAATGGCGGCGGATTTTCCTCTCTGCGCCGGCGGATGTCCCCGGGTGATCTTAGCGGAACCACGGGTCTGCGCCTGAAAGTCCGGAGCGACGGCCGGGATTATAAACTCACCTTCCGCACCTCGGAACGTTGGCGCGGGCGGTCTGTGTCCTATCAGGCGTCCATTCCGGCCACCCCGGCCGGCGACTGGGCTGAGGTGACGGTGCCGTTTGCCGACATGCGAACCTCGATTTTCGGTCGCGCGGTCCGGGCGGATCCGTTTGATCCGTCCGATGTGCGTGAAATGGGCATCATCATTGCGGATGGCATTGACGGCGCGTTTCAGCTTGAGGTGCAAAACCTGTCCTGCATCACCGAAGCTTAAAGGTCACCCATCGACGCGCTCGCGGTTGCTTTCGCGGCCAACTGCCCATCGCTCGTAAATAATTCGCCTTCCATGAAAGCGATGCGCGCGCCGAGCTTCACGACGCGCCCTTTCGTGGTCACCCGGCCCGGTGGAACGGGACGCAAATAATGAATGTGCAGATCGATCGTCGAGCCAAATCGCTTTCCATCGGTCATAGCAAATAGAGCGGGCCCCAGCGTGTCGTCCAGCATGGCCGCAAGAAAGCCGCCTTGAACGTTTCCGGCAGGGTTTGTAAATTCACGCTTCGCATCGAAGGCCAGTTCAATCGTACCAGCGACCGGATCGAGCGAGAGGAGTTCCCAGCCGAGTGTTTCGGCCGCGGGCGGCGCGGGCAAACGATCAAAGATTGTGCTCATGATGTTTCGGCAAAAAGCTCACGACCAATCAACCATCGGCGAATTTCGCTCGTGCCGGCGCCGATTTCCATCAGTTTGGCATCGCGCAGTAGGCGCCCTGTCGAATAATCATTGATATAGCCATTGCCGCCCAAAATCTGGATCGCGTCCAGCGCCATTTGCGTGGCTTTTTCGGCCGCATAAAGGATCGCGCCCGCGGCATCCTTACGCGTTGTTTCGCCCCGGTCACAGGCCGCCGCCACCGCATAACTATAGGCCCGCGCGGTTGAGAGGCTGACATACATATCGGCCATTTTGCCTTGGATCAGCTGGAACTCGCCGATGGATTTGCCGAATTGTTTGCGCTCATGAATATAGGGCAGCACGACGTCGAGGCAGGCCTGCATAATCCCGATAGAGACGGCGGAGAGCACAACGCGCTCATAATCCAGACCACTCATCAGGATCGCTGCGCCTTGGCCGATCTCGCCGACCACATTGTCTTCGGGCACGAAACAATCCTCAAACACCAGCTCGCATGTGTCGGAGCCGCGCATGCCCAGCTTGTCGAGTTTCTGGGCGGTGGAGAACCCGTCAAAGCCGGGCTCAATTAGGAACGCCGACACGGATTTCGAGCCCGCGCTCGGATCGGTCTTGGCATAGACCAACAGCGTGTCGGCGGTAGGCGCGTTGGTGATCCACATCTTATTGCCATTGAGCAGATAGCCGCCTTGCGCGCTCTCGGCTTTGAGTTTCATCGACATCACGTCCGATCCCGCGCCGGGCTCACTCATGGCGAGCGAGCCCAGATGCTCCCCGCTGACCAGCTTGGGCAAATATTTCGCTTTCTGCTCCGCATTACCCCAGCGCTCAATCTGATTGATGCAGAGGTTGGAATGCGCGCCGTAGGACAGGCCGATCGACGCGGACGCCCGGCTGACTTCTTCAATCGCGATCAAATGTTCGAGATAGCCGAGGCCAAGCCCGCCTTGTTCCTCGGACACCGTAATGCCGTGCAAACCCAGCGCCCCCATTTCAGGCCAGAGGTCGCGCGGGAATTGGTTGGATTTGTCAATCTCCGCCGCAATCGGCGCGATTTTGTCCTGTGCGAATTGATAGACCGTTTCGCGAATGGCGTCAGTGGTTTCGGAATGACCGAATTTTAGCGTCGGGTAGGAGGTGGTGCTCATCGGGGTCTCATCATGAAAAGTGTTTGAGCGTGTTTAGCGTGTCTGAAGGGGGAAAGTCTTGCCTGAATTTTGGCGCTGACCTTAAAGCATGTGCCCACGTCCCACCGCGCATCAGGGCGTCGGCAAACGAGCGTTTCGTGATCAAAGTGACACGAGCGCGGGCCCGACCCCGTGACGGGTAGAGCAAAATAGAACCGATTTACACAGGGTCGAACCCGCGCGCTTGGTGAACGCACCCGATCAAAAACGCCGTGACCTGACGGCCCGCGATGAGCGCACGCCAGTGACGGTTAGACGGACTGTAGGACTTTCGGTCCTACCTCCACCTGCCGCCGAATCGTCCGAAGGCGCACTGTTTGAGCGATCCGTAGACCCTCAACCCAGCTCGTGACTCATCCGGTCGATCCTCATCGATCGCTTCGTCGGATGGAACCATACGCGCCGCATTAACTCGCGCACCGTCCAGCCCACCAAACCCCCGCCAGCCATAGAGCAATGCACTCTCTCGTGTCCGAAGCGGGTGAGGCTAACAGACCACGGTTTGGGTAAGCGGGGATGGGGTTGTGGGGATTGTGCACGGGGTGGGTTTTGCGAGGGGGTTGAGCGGGGATAGTTTTTCTTTGGCCCCCTCCGACCTTCACTGCGTTCCGGCCACCTCCCCCATGAAGGGGGAGGAATTAGATCGAGTGAATACGCCCCTTTTTATCCCGCTTTGGCGCAAACCCCCATTGAGGGGGAGGAAAAGATCGGCACGTTACGAAAAGATTCCTCCCCCTTCATGGGGGAGGTGCCGACTGTAAGGAGGCGGAGGGGGCCAATAAAAAAACTCCGGATGAACTCCCTTTGCCGTCAAAATAGCTGCGGCGTGACTCTCTTGATTACAGCCGCTCGCTTTGTTCGCGGTTCCTCGATATTCAATCCCCAGGATTAAATGTCTTCGTCATCTAACGTCACCAATGCCTGTCCATCATCGACAAGCACGCCGACGACCGCCGTCACATCGGCCACGACACCGTCGCGCGGAGACTTCAGCGTCATTTCCATTTTCATGGCTTCAAGAATGACGAGTGGTTGATCGGCGGTCACTGTCGCGCCGGGTTCGACGAGGACAGAAATAACTTTGCCTGACATGGGGGCGATGACGGCGTTGCCGGACGCGGCCGCGTTTTGGCCGCCGGGAACGAAGCGCGGGACGATAATGAAATCGCCATTCCGGGTCAGAGAGACATGATCGTCTTTGACAAGCGTATCCCAGGCGTAATTATAGTGGAGCGCGTCGCGGTTTGAGTTCGACAAATCATCTGACTGCATGGACAGTGAAGCGGATCGTCCATCGACAAGAAGTTGCGCTTCAGATTGGGACTTCCGAAGAATATCGACAGCTATCGGTCCGTCTTGGCCGATAAAGAAGTGACGATTTCGAGACGGTAAATTGAGTCGCCACCCTGTCAGCTTATCGAAGGGACCATCGCCTTTTTCAGAATCTTTGGCATGTAACGCCATTGCTGCTGACGCGTATGTTGCATCGATTTCAAGATAGTTGGGGGCAGTGAGGATTGCGAAATGATCCGCAATAAAGTTCGTGTTTATTTCAGCGTTAGCAAACGCGCCTGACATCAAACATCTAATTAAAAATCCAGCGTTGGTTTTTACACCACTGACTTGCATCTCATCAATGAGGCGTGCCGTTGCAACGATCGCGTCAAATCTTGTGCCCGAGTGAGCAATTGCTTTCGCAATCATAGGATCATAAAAAACTGTGACGCGATCCCCATTGTCGATACCCGTGTCCACGCGAGTGCGGTCGCCATCGTCAAGGGTTTCATCGGCATTAATATGCCGAATTTGCCCAATGCTCGGCGCGAAATCATTGGCCGGGTCTTCGGCATAAAGCCGCGCCTCCACGGCATGCCCGCTTAGCGTGATCTCGCTTTGATCCGGCAAGGCCTCACCTTGCGCGACGCGGATTTGCCATTCGACCAAATCCAGCCCCGTGATCATTTCCGTGACCGGATGTTCAACCTGCAAGCGCGTATTCATTTCCATGAACCAAAAACCGTCGGTGCGCAGCGCGCCGGACCCATCGACGATAAACTCAACCGTGCCAGCGCCTTGATAGTTCACGGCCTGCGCGGCGCGCACGGCGGCGCTGGTCATGGCGGCGCGCACGTCGTCGGTCATGCCGGGGGCCGGGGCTTCTTCGATCACTTTTTGGTGACGGCGTTGCAGCGAGCAATCCCGTTCGAACATATGTACGACGTTACCCAATGCGTCGCCAAAGACCTGCACTTCGATATGGCGCGGGGATTGGATATATTTTTCGATGAGGACGACGTCATTGCCAAAGCTGCTGGCGGATTCGCGCTGGGCGGAGGCGAGGGCGTCTTTGAAATCCTTGGCGGCTTCGACCTTGCGCATGCCTTTGCCGCCGCCGCCTGCAACGGCTTTGATCAGGACCGGATAGCCGATTTTGGCGGCTTGTTCGGCCAGATGGTCTGCGTCTTGATTATCGCCTTGGTAGCCGGGTGTGACGGGGACGCCCGCCTCGGTCATCAGGGATTTAGCGGCATCTTTCAGACCCATGGCTTCCATCGCTTCGGCGGAGGGTCCGATAAAGGTGATGTTCGCCGTTTGACAGGCGCGGACGAAAGCGGGGTTTTCAGATAGGAAACCATAGCCGGGGTGGATCGCGTCTGCGCCTGTGTGTGTGGCGGCGCCGATAATTTTGTCGATGACGAGGTAGCTCTCCGCCGCCGGGCTCGGCCCAATGTGGACAGCTTCGTCCGCCATGCGGACATGGAGCGCATCACGGTCGGCATCAGAATAGACGGCGACGGTTGCGATCCCCATTTTGCGCGCCGTGCGAATGACACGGCAGGCAATTTCGCCGCGATTGGCGATGAGGATTTTGGTGATTTTGGTCGTCATAATGACCCTCTAAGTTTCCAGCCGACATAGGCTTTGCCAATGTCGGTTCCTTGATATTTAATCCCCCGGATTAAACATCTGCGTCACATCCTAAACACACCGAATTTCATCTCTTCAATCGGCGCGTTCGCGCTCATGGCGAGGCCGAGGCCGAGGACCGTGCGTGTATCTTCCGGCGCAATGATGCCGTCATCCCAGATACGGGCCGACGCATAATAGGGGTGGCCCTCAAGCTCATATTTATCGCGGATCGGTTTCATGAAGGCTTCGCGGTCCTCGTCGGACCAGCCGTCGCTGCCGCGCGCCACATCGGCGAGCACATTCGCGGCTTGGTCGCCGCCCATCACACTGATGCGCGAATTGGGCCACATGAACATCAGGCGCGGCTCATAGGCGCGCCCGCACATGCCGTAATTGCCTGCGCCATATGATCCACCAACGACGACGGTGAATTTCGGCACTTGCGCGTTGGCGACGGCATGAACCATCTTCGCGCCGTGTTTGGCGATCCCGCCGGCTTCGGCTTTGGACCCGACCATAAAGCCGGTGATATTTTGCA
Organism: Litorimonas sp.; assembly: GCA_051251645.1. Lineage (GTDB taxonomy): Bacteria > Pseudomonadota > Alphaproteobacteria > Caulobacterales > Maricaulaceae > Litorimonas. The sequence goes on from JBPOEY010000002.1 coordinate 825,806, forward strand.
AGAATAGCAGCGGGATTTTCCGTTGGCAGCAGAGCTCGATAAAATGCGCGCCCTTCATAGCGGACTCAGAAAACAACACGCCATTATTGCCGAGAATGCCGACCGGATAGCCGTGGATTTCTGCAAAGCCCGTAACTAACGTCGGGCCGTAGAGCGCTTTAAACTCGGTGAACCGCGATCCGTCGACGATACGGGCGATAATCTCGCGGCAATCATAGGGTTTGCGAATGTCAGACGAGACAACGCCGCCGAGTTCATGCGCTGGGTAGAGCGGTGCATCGCCGTCGCCCGTTGGCAGAAAGTGCGGCGCTTTGGGCTCTAGTGTGCTGATAATATCGCGCACGATGGCGAGCGCGTGGTCGTCATTGGCGGCGAGGTGATCGACGACACCGGATTGGCTCGCATGCAGCAGGCCGCCGCCGAGGGTCTCCGCGTCAATTTCTTCGCCCGTGGCGGCTTTGACCAGCGGCGGCCCGGCCAAGAAGATCGTGCCTTGGTTGGCCACAATCACGGCCTCGTCGGCCATGGCAGGGACGTAAGCCCCGCCTGCGGTGCAGCTGCCCATGACGCAGGCGATCTGCGCGATGCCCTCGCGGCTCATCTTGGCTTGATTGAAAAAGCTGCGGCCAAAATGGTTCTTATCGGCGAACATTTCGGCTTGGCGCGGCAGGTAGCCGCCGCCGCTATCGACGAGGTAAATCACGGGCAGGCGGTTCTCCAGCGCGATGTCCTGCGCGCGCTGTTGCTTCTTGCCCGTCATCGAAAAATAAGTGCCGCCTTTGACCGTTGGGTCGTTGCAGATGATCACACATTCGCGGCCTGAGACGCGGCCAATCCCGGTGATAATCCCCGCCATCGGGACTTCAAATTCATACATCTCGTGACCCGCGAGCTGGCTAAACTCGAGGAACGGTGTGCCGGGATCCAGCAGGCGCTCGACGCGCTCCCGCGGCAGCAATTTGCCGCGCGACAAATGCTTTTCGCGGGCGCGCTCCGATCCGCCTTGGGCATAGTGGGCGACGAGCTTTTGCAGATCATCGGTGAGCGTTTGCATGGCCGCGCGGTTCTTTGCGAACTCAGCGCTGGTCGTGTCGATTTTGGAAGCAATAACTGGCATAAGGTTCTGACTAGGCGGCAGGTGGAGGCAAGGCAATGCGCTTCTCGCGTTTCCTGAGGGAAGAGTGTTGCGTTTAAGAGGGAGATTGAGCCTGCTCAGAGTGAATCGGAGACTGTCTGAAAAGGCGGGCTGCTAAGGAACCGACCCTGACATTCCGGGTTACATATGTATGGATACGCCTAAGTGGGCGAAAACGGTCGACAAGATGGGACGAATAATGCGCAAAATGATCTGGTTTATGGGGGCGTTGGCCTTTGCTCCTTTGGCATTATCTGGGTGTTCCACGGTTGCTTACACCGTCCAAGAACGGCTCGGGATCGAAAAGCGCGACATTCTCGTGAACCGCGTTGAGGATGTTGCGAAATCACAGGGTGAGGCCAAAGAAGAATTTGAAGATGCATTGGAAGCCTTCCGGGCCGTGGTGGCGGTCGATGGCGGGGAACTCGAACAAACCTATGATAATCTGAAGCGCGCCTATGAGCGGGCCGACGGCCAAGCCAATGAAACGCGCTCTCGCGTGGCATCCGTCAAACAAGTCTCGCGCGACCTCTTCAAAGAATGGGAAACCGAACTGGGCCAATATTCGGATGCGGGATTGCGCCGGGCGTCCGAGCGCCAATTGCGCGAGACACAGCAACGTTATGAGAGTTTGGCCGACACAATGGACGCCGCGACAGCGTCGATGGACCCGGTGCTATCCGTGTTCAAAGACCGGGTGCTTTACCTAAAACATAATCTTAACGCGCGGTCGATTGCGGCGCTCAGCGGGGAGACTGTGCAGCTAGAAACCGACGTCGCCCGCCTTATTGCTGAGATGGAGCGCTCCATCTCAGCTGCAGATGATTTCATTGAGGCAATGCGCACCTAAGGACGCGTCGCGGCCCCTTGGGCCGCCGTATCTGTATATTGCTAGAACGTGGTGATTTGATTCTTTTGCACGGTCCAGACATGAACAAAAAGCGCGTCGAGCATGTTGCCTGTGGCCGTGTGGCGGCCCTCATAGTGGCCGATCACAACCAGACGCTCGCCTTCAACAATATACTCTTGCGGATCTGCCGTAAAATAATCCCATTCTCCGCCGATCCGCGCGAATAATCCACTAAGGATGGCGTCTGGGCCGACATAAGGGTTGAGGTCGGCGTAAGGGTGGCCTTGCGCTTCATTCCAGACAATGTCGTCCGCCATGACGCCGGTCACCCTATATGACGCCGGTCACCCTATCCATGTCGCCGACGGCAAAGCCATCATAGACGGCTTGAACGGTTGCCCGTGCCGCGACGTCTAACTGAGAGGCCGTGACTGTCGTGGTGGTCGTAATCGTTTCGCTCTGCGCGTGGGCGCAGTCGACTAGGGTAACACCACAGGCTGACATCATCATTAGGGACAGAAAGGTTTTCATCATCGCGCTCCGATTGGTTTCGTGCTCAGCGCATGTCGCAATTTCGTTTGAACAGATAGGCGTCTCGAAAACTTGCGCCTTCGCTGAAGAGGGTTCGCCATTGCATAACGGATGGAGGGGGGCAGGATTGGACGCGCTCGTCTTTGAGGCGTAAGAGAATTTCATGAAAACGCCCGCAATTTTGAAAACCAAAAAACCTTCTAGCCCGCAAGATGCCTCGCTCATTCCTAGCGATCGGTCGTCCCGCATGTTAGACTTTATCACTCAGGACAAACCGCAACCCGGCGACGTCCGCGAAATTGCGGATGGCGTGTTTTGGTTGCGCTTTTCGCTGCCGATGACGGGTCTCAACCACATCAACCTTTACGCGCTACGCGACGGTGATGGCTGGGTTGTGGTCGATACGGGTCTCGCCATGGCGGATAGCAAACGCCAATGGGAAGGACATTTTAAAGAGCTGATGGGCGGACGCCCGGTGAACCGGGTTATCTGCACCCACTTGCATCCGGATCACACTGGCTTGGCAGGATGGATTTGCCGCAAGTTCGGTGCGCCGTTGCTGATGACGCGGGGCGAATATATGCTCTGTCGCTTGCTGGTTGCGGATACGGGCCAACCTGCGCCGAAGGAAGGCATTACCTTTTACCGCAAAGCTGGATTCACCGCGCCGCAGATTGATTTGTATAAGAAACGCTTTGGCGGCTTTGGCAAAGCGGTCGAGGAATTGCCGCACGCCTATGACCGTCTGACCGATGGCGAATGGGGCAAAATCGGCAAGTATACATGGCGGATCATTATCGGCTCTGGCCATTCGCCGGAACATGCTTGCCTTTATTGTGAGGAATTGGGGCTTTGCCTGACGGGGGATCAGCTTCTCCCCAATATTAGCTCGAATGTGTCCGTCTGGCCGACTGAGCCCGAAGGCAACCCGCTCCATGATTGGATTACCTCCTGCCATAAACTCATCGCCGAGTTGCCCGAAGACACGCTCATCGGTCCGGCGCATGGCGTGCCGTTTCGCGGCGCGCATAAACGGCTGAGCAAGTTGATCGAACATCACGAAAAAGCGCTCGATCGTCTGTATGAGTTTTGCGTCGAGCCGAAAATGGCGACCGAAGTTTATTCCGTCCTTTTCCGCCGCCCCATTGACGACACCAACCGCATCATGGCCGTCGGTGAGGCGGTCGCGCATTTAAATTGTTTGAAAGGGCGGGGGCTCTTGTCGCGACGTCTGAATGATGCGGGGCAGTTTACTTATAAAGCGCGGGTCCCGAAGGTTGAATAGAGCGGCGATCTTAAAGCTGATTTAAATAATCGGCAGAACATTTTCGGGCGTCGTGTTAACCAGATCACTCAGAGGTTTGAAGGCGTCATCGAGCGATTTCACATTCGCGGCTGTCGAAATGAAACTCTTCGTCATAAATTTGTAGCCATCAACCTTGTTTTTAAGAACGGAAAAACTTAACCCTGTCACGGCTTCTAGGCCCTGAAGATTGACGCGTTTAATGCCTTTCTTCTTTAAGATTTTATCGAAATCATAGGTTTTTTGAACGAATTTGAGGTCTGGGACTCCGAGATCCAGTTGCACCAAAACAAAGGCAAAATATTGCAGAGCTTGCGTCTCAGGGTGTTCGTAGAAAAACACTTTCCAATTAACGTGAGGTACATCAATTCCAGAATGTTTTGTGGTTCCCAAATGCAAAGACGGCCCGCCGAAAACGGAAACATTATCTTTGTGGGCTTCGACTTGTTCAAGCAGCGTGTTTTCAAGCTCTCCCCAAATGCCTTTAAGGCTTGATCTATTGAAGCTGTCATATTGAGGGATGATGTTGGTATAATAGCAAGAATCATATTCTGCTTGAACGGCTTCCTGATCTGTCCCCCATGACAAATCTTTTTGTCGCGCGACATGGCCCTTATCGAGGGGATTGTTGTCGTAAAGCTTACCGCCGTGCTGGAACGCCTTGACCCGAGAATCGAGCCGCATGCTCTTTTTATAGAGGGTGGGTGAATTGATATCGTCGCCTTTAATATTCCAAGCGACGAGGTACGGGAATTTATATGACTTGCTTTGGAGGACAGAAAAATGCGTGTACTTGAGTTCCTTCGACTCTTTTAATTCGGCTAAATCTGACTGCAATTGCGGCGATAGATATGGAAGGGGTATCGGCCGACTCAGAAAATTTATATCGTACCCTTTTCGAAGGTAATCCGCATCTTTGTGACTTCGAATGGGTTTTGGTTTCATAAGCGCGGGATTAACGGGCGACATAATTTTGCCTTTCACACAATAAATATTTGATAGGCGGGGCTATTTTGTCTTTCAATAGTTTTATCGCGCAATAAAAAAGCCGCCCCGAAGGGCGGCTTAAGCTTAAGCGGAGTGATCAGACCTACCCCCGCAAATCAAACCGATCCGCCATCATCACCTTGGTCCAAGCGGCGACGAAGTCTTTCGCGAACTTTTGCTTATTGTCGTCCTGTGCGTAGACTTCGGCATAGGCGCGCAGGATTGAGTTGGAGCCGAAGACGAGGTCTGCACGGGTGGCTGTCCATTTCACGGCGCCGGACTGGCGGTCGCGGATTTCATAAGTGTCATCAGCGGCCGGATGCCAGGTGTTACCCATGTCGGTCAGGTTGACGAAATAGTCCGTTGAGAGCGTGCCTTCGCTGTCGGTAAAGACGCCGTGCTTGTTGCCGGCGTGGTTCGCGCCGATAACGCGCATTCCGCCAAGTAACACAACGAGCTCGCCCGCTGTCAGACCCAAAAGCTGCGCCCGGTCGAGGAACATTTCGTCTGCGGACCCTGCATATTCAGCTTTCGCATAGTTGCGGAACCCGTCGGCAAGCGGCTCGAGCGGCTCGAAAGACTCTGCGTCGGTCATGGCGTCAGTGGCATCGCCGCGACCGGGTGTGAACGGAACATCCACATTGAAGCCGCCGGCTTTGGCAACAGCGTCAACGCCGACATTGCCCGCCAAGACGATAACGTCCGCGATGGACGCGCCTGTCTCCTGGGCGATGGGCTCTAAGACGGAGAGAACGCGGTTCAGACGTTCCGGCTCATTGCCTTCCCATGTCCGCTGCGGGGCTAAGCGGATGCGGGCCCCATTGGCACCGCCACGCTTGTCAGATCCACGGAAGGTGCGGGCGCTGTCCCACGCTGTGGCGATCATCTCGGCCGGAGTGAGGTCAGTCGCCGTGATCTTCGTTTTGACCGCCTCAACATTATAAGAGGTTGAGCCTGCGGGAATGGGGTCCTGCCAGATCAAATCTTCATCCGGTACATCGGGACCGATATAATTGACCTTCGGGCCCATATCGCGGTGGGTCAGTTTGAACCAAGCGCGCGCAAACGTGTCCCGGAAATAATCTTCATCCGCCATGAAGCGTTCGCAGATTTCGCGGTAGATCGGATCGACCTTCATCGCCATGTCAGCGTCGGTCATGACGGGCATGGTGCGGGTCGTGCCGTCATCCGTATCGATGGGCATGTCGATGTCTTCGATATTGACGGGTTTCCACTGTTTTGCGCCAGCGGGAGACTCTGTGAGCTCCCACTCGTGGCCGAACAACATATCGAAATAGCCCATGTCGAATTTGGTCGGTTCGGTCGTCCAGGCCCCTTCAACGCCAGAGGTGATGTGGCTGCTGGGTTTGCCGGTTTCGTTCGGGTTCATCCAGCCAAAGCCTTGGTCGTGGAGTGCGCCGGCTTCGGGTTCTGCACCGAGCGCGCCTGCGTCGCCGTTCCCATGGGCTTTACCGACCGTGTGGCCTCCCGCCGTCAGGGCGGCTGTTTCTTCGTCATCCATCGCCATACGGGCAAAGGTGACGCGAATATGCTGCGCGGTGCGAGCGGGATCGGGATTGCCGTTTACGCCTTCGGGATTGACATAAATGAGCCCCATATGGACAGCGGCCAAGTTCGGGCCAAGCGTGTCGGCGTCCTCGAGGTTGGCGTAACGATTTTCGCTCGGCGCCAGCCATTCTTTTTCTTCGCCCCAATTGACGTCGATTTCCGGTGCCCAGATATCTTCGCGACCAAAACCAAAACCAAAGGTCTTCAGGCCCATATTTTCATAAGCGATGGTGCCCGCCAGCAGCATCAGGTCGGCCCAAGACACGGCATTGCCATATTTCTTTTTGATCGGCCACAGAAGGCGGCGCGCCTTGTCGAGATTGCCATTATCCGGCCAGCTGTTGAGCGGTGCAAAACGTAGGTTCCCGGTCGAGCCGCCCCCGCGTCCATCGGATGTGCGGTAGGTTCCCGCCGCATGCCAAGACATACGGATCATGAGGCCCCCATAATGACCCCAGTCAGCGGGCCACCAAGACTGGCTGTCCGTCATCAGGGCATGAAGGTCGGCTTTGAGCGCATCGAAGTCGAGCGCCTTGACCGCTTCGCGGTAGTCGAAGTCCGGATCCATGGGGTTTGAGCGCGCCCCGTGCTGATGTAAAATTTCCACGTTCAAGGCTTCTGGCCACCAAGACTTGTTGGACGCCGATGTGCTGCTCGTCGCGCTGCCGTGCATGACTGGGCATTTTCCGCCTGTTTTGACTGACATTTCGTTCATGGGATGTCCTCTTTGCTATCGTCTGTGTGGGTCGCTCTAGGGGCGGTTAGACCTTGAATAGGTCATGATATTCCATCCGTCCAATCGTTGCTTCCAAAACACCTCATCGGTTTTACCTATTGAAAGCCCCGCGCATTCAGCTGGCGTTCAGCCAATGAACGGCATCTCAACTCTCGCATAAAGGGTGGAGTTTGTGGGCCATCTGTTCTGCCTACGGAGTTCGGTTTGGCGCGGTGGTCATGGGGGTGATTGTCACGCTAAGCTGTTTGCTTCCGTTCCCGGCCTGCCGTCCCCCGGCAGGCCGGGTTTTTGTTTCTCTATATAGACCGCTATTTCTTAAGCCCATGCTTGCGGAGCAAGCCTCGAAACTGATGATAGCTCAGCTCAAGCCGATCTGCGGCTTTGCCCTGATGATCATGGCTGGCGCGCAGGGCTTCGTCGATCAAGCGGCGTTCAAAGGTCATGACCCGATCCGAAAAACTCTCCGATCCCGTTGGCTCTGGCTCACGCGGTATGGGGCTTGGCGGCGCTGTTAGGGGCGGGCTCGCAATAAGCGGCTCTCTATAGTGTGGCGCGAGCGCCCCTTGATGCTGTGCGACCGGCGGACGGGGGTCTCTGAGGCGGTGAGGGCTATCAAACGGGTCGAAATCAATCACATCAATGGGCTCAGTCAGGCTCTCGTCCCTTAAAAAGGCGCGCACAGTGCTGCGGGCGACTAGGCTTTTCAATTCCCTGACATTGCCCGGAAAACGATGGGCGCGAATCTCTTCTTGCGCTTCCGCGGTAAAGCCAGGGAATTGCGCAGCGCCCAATTCTTTGACGACCTCGCGCCCAAAATGATCGACGAGCGCGGCGATATCACCTGTTCGCGCGCGCAAGGGCGGGAGGGTGAGAACATGAAAGGCTAGCCGCTCTAATAAGTCGGCGCGGAAGGCCCCGCGTGCCACGGCGCCCGGCAGGTCGATAGAGGTCGCCGCGACAACGCGCACATCGACCTCTTCATTATAGAGCTCTCCGGTCGCTTGCACTTTGCCGTGCTCAAGTGTGAGCATCAGCTTTTCCTGCAATCGCAGGGGAATCGTCTCAACCGCATCGAGAAAGAGCGTGCCGCTATCCGCTTCAAAGAAGCGTCCATTGGTATCGGCGCGGCCATCCATGAATGTTTGGCCGAACAGTTCACGGTCAAGCTCGTCTTCATTAAAGGCGGCGCAATTGACGCGGACATTCTCCTTTTCCCAACGCGGCGATAGAAAGTGAACGCGCGACGCGATGAGCTCCTTCCCGGTCCCGCGTTCTCCGGCAATTAAGACCGGTCTATCGGTCGAGGCGTAATCGGAGACGCGGTCCATCAGCGCCATAAACATGGGGCCGGAACCAATAGGTTGGGAGCGAATGGGCATATTTGGGTTATTTAGCTAAAATCAATTGGTAAATCTAGCCAATAGTTAGCTTATTTTACTACCATATTTTCTGTTTATCGATAACAATTTCATAAAATCTATATATTTCAATGGTTTAGTTTTCCGTGACAAGGCTCGCTCAATTTGTCATCTTGTAATCACTGAAGCGGAGGCAACAGACCCCCGCCAACCTAGAGCCCGAAACCCGGGACGAAACGAGAGAGACGAAAGGAGACGATGATGACATACCGCACCATCGATAATGACCTGAATGCCATCAACGGAGCGGCCTCACCGTCGCGTTCCGTCCGTCGGGCCCGCGCTCGCCGTGGCTATGCTGCGATGAATGTTCGGACGATTGGAAGCTACGGCGCCATGACCCTGCACGGTTCAGTCAACACTTACGAAGAGATCTTGTAATGAGTAATCGCGATCAAAGTGCCACTGATTGGCGGACAAAAGGCGCGCGGTTCGTCCGCTACGTCACCACCCGCGACAAAGAATGCTGGGGCTTTTTCGCCGCAGGCTTCTTCCTCGCCGTCATCTTTGCCTAAAGGCTGAGACCCCCTCTAACACAGTAACTCGAACCTCACGGTTCGACCCCACCATTCTCAAAGGAGACGAGACACAATGGGTATTTTTTCCCGCATGGGCGACATCATTAATTCCAACCTCAACGCTATGATCGAGGCGGCGGAAGATCCTGAAAAGATCGCCCGCCTGATCATCCAAGAAATGGAAGACACGCTGGTTGAAGTCCGCACGGACGCCGCCCGCCACATTGCTGAGCGCAAAGAGCTGACACGTCGTGAAGACGACTATCGCAAACGCGCCGATGATTGGGCCGCAAAGGCTGAATTGGCGATCACCAAAGACCGGGAAGACCTGGCTCGCGGTGCACTGACGGCGCGCCGTCAAGCCGAAGACATGGCCGACGTGGTTGGTAAAGAAATCGAAGTTCTGGACGAAGCGATCGGTAAAGCCGACGGCGACCTCTCCAAGCTTCAGACCAAACTCGACGAAGCCAAGGCCAAGCATAAAGCGCTCACCATGCGCAGCACGGTCGCTCGCAGCCAAGTCAAGATGCGGACCAAATTGGTCGACACACGCGTTGATGATGCCCTGTCCCGCTATGAGCGGATGGAACGCAAAGTCGACGAGTTAGAAGCGCATGTTGAAGCGTTTGATCTCGGTGAAGGCGAAAGTCTCGAGTCACAATTCGCGGCCTTGGAAACGGATGACGAGCTTGAAGATGAGTTGGAAGCCCTCAAGGCGCGCATGAGCAAGCCTAAAGCCGCCAACAAATCAGAAAAACCGTCCAAAAAGGCCGGTTGATCGGAACGCCGTCTAGCGTAAGCTAGACAAGGCACCTAACGCGCCCGGGAGACCCTTCCCCCGGTGACCCTGAATTACCCTTCTTAGGTCACCCTTCTTTCCCGGGCGCAACCCACCCGATCAACCTATAACGAAAGAGAGCCCTGTAATGTTTAGGCCCGAAGTTCTGGTCTTCATGATCCCCATCGTCGCTATCGTCATGGGCGTCGCATCCTCGATGCTGAAGACCCACTACCAACATAAAGAGCGTATGGGCGGAGGCACCCCGGAAACCGGAACCCACCGCGCCGAACTCGAACAAATGTCGCGCATCGCCGACATCCTTGATCAACGCGTCAAAGTGCTAGAACGCATTCTTGATGATGAGATCCCCAATTGGAGGGACCAAGCATGAGTAAGAATTACCGCAATAAAGCCCACCGCATGATGAATGATGCTTATTGGGACGGTTCTGACGATGGATATGAATATTCAGGGCCAAACAAACTCCGTCGGAATAAAATCGACGGTATCTTGGGCGGCGTCTGTGCCGGCCTCGGCGACTGGCTTGGGATTGATCATGGCCCGATGCGGATACTCGTTGTGCTCGCCATCATCTTTGCTGGATTTCCAGTCATCATCTACTTCTTGATGTGGCTGTTCATCCCCTCCGATAAGCGCGCCCCCTATGTTCGCGAAGACCGTGAATATCGACGGGCGAAACGCAAGGCCAAGCGTCACGGCCACCTTGAAGTCGACCCGGTTGATACGACCAAATACTCGGATGTTCGATCCAAGTTCCGTTCACTCGAAGAGCGACTGCAAGACTTGGAACGCTCTGTAACCTCGCGCGAGTGGAAACTCCGCCGCGATTTTCGAGACCTCGAAAGCTAGGACGAACGCGACGCCACGAGGGACGACAATTGTCGGAGACGAAAGCCTCCGATCCACACACCAACGCTAATAAGGGAGAGACATATGAATATCATCGCAACAACAATGATGGCCGGTGCATTTGCCGCCACGCCATTAACATCCGCCACGTCATTGACCGATCTTTTGCCCGGTAATCCGTTTGATGGCCTATCTGTGAGTGCCGCCGGTATTGGGTTTGAAGTGTCCGGCGACGGAATTGAGACCCACCCGGCCGCTACGGCAGATTTTGAAATCGAACTCCGGCTTAAGTCGGGTTCCCCGATCCGTGTGAGACTCTAATGACCCAGACGTTCAAAAAACGCGCGATAGTCCTCGCCGCCTTGATGACCAGTGCCATGGTCGTCCCCGCGAGTGCCACCGACATTACCATTGAGAACTTTGTCGGCAAGGTCACAGTTGTTGCCGGCAATGACGGTGTAGAGGTTGTTCGCCAAGGTGAAGAGCGCGCCGATTATCGCGACGGCCGAGACCAAATTTTCATCGATGGCGGCCTGTCTAATAAAGATCGCAATGAGGCGTGTAACGGCTCCGGCATGAGTTGGAACTTGGATTTTGGCGGGCGTCGGTCCGAAGGGAATACCCGGTTGGAAGATTATCCAGAACTGATCATCAGTGTTCCGAACGGGTCGAACCTCACGATCCGAGACAGCGCATTGGCGCTCGATTCCCAAGTCGATTTGGGTGATGCCGATTTTGATGTTGGCGGATGTTTCGATCTAAAAATTGCCTCTGCAGATAAATTGACCCTCGATAAGTCTGGCTCAGGCGAAATCGAAATCGGGACAGTCGGCACATTGAATATAAATAAATCCGGATCCGGGGACGTTGAAGTTGAACGCGCAAATTCGTTCGAATTGGATCAATCCGGCTCTGGCGATGTTGACGTCGACCGCGTTGACGGCCCTGTGACAATCGAAAAATCCGGCTCTGGCGATATAGAGATTGGTCAAGTGGACGGCAATTTCAGTATCGAAAAGTCAGGGTCAGGAGACGTTGAAGTCAACGGCGGGACAATTCCTGAACTCTCCGTTCGCAATAGCGGCTCAGGCGATGTCGATATAAACGCCGCCGTCGGCGATGCTTATGTTCGGGCGTCTGGCGCTAGCGACGTCTATGTCAAATCGATCAGCGGAAGCCTTGACGAATCTACGTCCGGTTCAAGTGATTTTACGCGGGGAGACGACTGATCCGCCGCGCAAATTTTTGGTCGAGCGGGGACGGTTCCCCTAAATAGGCGCTAACCAGCGCTTCCCCCAGGAGGGGAGCAAAAACGAATCCGCGCGATCCTAGGCCGGACAGGACCCACAAATCCTGTTCGGCTTTTTGTGTTTTCATTTTGACAAGACGGGGGAGGGTGTCGGGGCAATTGACCCGAACAGAAGCGCGATAGGATCGTAAGTCTGGACCCACGGACAGGCCCTGTGCTTGGGCTTGGCCTAGGTTTTTTGCGTCGTCAGCCGGGATCAAATCAAAGGCGGCACCGTGATCCTCGATCCGGTCATGGGTGGCCCCGAGTAGGATGTCATCACGAATGGGAATGGCATAGCCGCCATAGGTCACCGGGCGCGGCACAGTGCCGGATACCCAGCTCAATTGCCCGCGAGAAAACCGAAAGGCGGTCTCCGGCAAGAGAGTGCGGATACCGTAGCCGCTCGCCAGAATAATGGGGCCTTCGATCGTGTCGAGCGTTTCAACGCGGCGCGGCTCGACTGCGATATCGCCTAAAAAGGATTGCCGCGCTGCTTCCGTATCGATCACCAGAGAACTGCTGAGATAGATCCCTTCAGCGCTCATCTTCATATGTCCCGCGCCGAGGACGTCTTGATCAACGAGGCGCTGGTATCGATCGCGTTCTTTGGCGCTTTTATTGAAGTGGAAAATGCCCTCATGGCGGATCGCGTCATGATAGGCATGACGCGCATAGAGAAAGCTCGACAAGAAAAACCGAGACGCGGGATTATCTTGCAAATCAAAGCGGGGCTTGATGAGGGCCGCGCCATTACCGGACGCAGCGACATGGTCCGGATCTGATAAAACTGTAGGGGACAGCCCCCGCCGCGCAAATGCGCGCGCAATCGACGCGCCTGCAATGCCGTCACCAATAATCGTCGGCAGCTTGGGGATCATGGGAACCATCGGCTCGCCGGGCATAATGGCTTCGAGCCGTTGGCGTTTGCGGCCGAACCCTGGCTGTCGCGAGACCTCAAACCCCGCCTCGCTTAAGGACTGACGCACGTCGCCCGCAACGGTGAAGGTCGCGACCCGCGCGCCGGGTGCGCACAGGCGTGCGATCTCGGTCATAACGGATGGGTGCCACATGTCTGCGTTTTTGGCGGGGGAGAACCCGTCAAGGAACCACGCCTCAGCGCGAAATGCCTGTGAAGCCAGCGCTGGACTGACCGCGTCGTGGATCAAGGTGAGGCTCACATTGCCAAAATGTCGCCGATGGATTCCGCGCACGGGGCCGGGCCAATGGTCGATCAACGGCGCGGCAAGCGTGGCGAGTTCTGGGAATGGAGACAGGGCGCGGTGAAGCGCGTCGCGGTCAAACGGAAAGCCTTCGACGGATATATAGTGCAACTGCCCTTTTGCCCCGCTGTCGCGCCAAGCCTGCCACGTCGCGAGGAAGTTTAGCCCGGAGCCGAAACCCAGCTCGGCGACCGTAAACACATCTCTATCCATCCACCGGTCGGGTAGTCCGCAGCCTGTCAGGAAGACGGCGCGGGCTTCATCCAACCCGCCATCCGATGAGAAATAAATATCGTCGAAATCTTTTGCCGCGGGCGTGCCGGGGACAGAGAAATCGAGCGACGGGGCGGGGGTGCGCGTGAGGGGTGTTGGAGCGGGCATGGGCGAGATATACCGATCTCTTCCCGCAAAGGGAGAGGCGTAACAGTTAAATCGCAAACACCGTTAGCGCCATATTCCTTGTGAATTGATCCCCCGGATCAATTGCCTGCTTTACCCATGATCCGCTGGTACAGGCTTTGCTCGACATAGCCATCCGCCGGAACACCATTGGCCTTCTGCCACGCGCGGATGGCTTTGCGGGTCGCGGGGCCCACTTGTCCGTCCACGCCCCCGGTATCAAAGCCGAGCGCGGTCAAGCGCCGCTGTAGCCGCTCTTTATCTTCGAATGAAATCGGTCGGTCGCTTTCTGGCCAAGGGTTTCGGATTGCGACTTCGCCCACGAGCGCATCGCCGAGGCTAGAGATGCCCATAACGTAGCTGGTCGAATTATTGTATTTTTTGATCGCATCAAAATTGCGGAAGGTCAGGAATTTGGGTCCGCGATGTCCGGCCGGGGCCAGCAATTTCGCCTCCAAGGCGCTGGCGGCGGGGCTATAGGTCATCCCATTGGCGGGCATCACGCCCAGCGCAACCCATTGAGACACAGGCTTGCGCACGGTTTCAACATCTGAATAGTCAAACCCGTTTGGCAGGATGACTTCGGACATGACGGGCTGCCCGACTTTCCATCCGGACCGGGTGAGATAATTGGCGGCGCTAGCGAGCGCATCGGCCTCTGATCCCCACAGGTCCGTATTGCCATTGCGGTCAAAATCGACCGCATAATCGCGGAACGTAGACGGAATAAATTGCGTCATGCCCATAGCGCCGGCCCATGATCCTTTAAGCTGGTCGATCCGCACCGCCCCGGATTGGATCAAGTCGAGTGTGGCGAAAAGCTGCGTCTCGCCAAATTTAACCCGGCGGCCCTCGAAGGCGAAGGTCGCATAACTGTCGATGATGTCGTGTGAGCCCATTATTTTGCCATAGGCGCTTTCCAGTCCCCAAATCGCGGTGAGGATCTGGCGGGGGACGCCATAGACCCGTTCAATATCATCTAGCTCAGATTTATGGTCCGCCATTTCGGCTTGCCCGTTCCTGATCCGGTCGGGATTGGCCGCTGAATTAATATAGGCCCAGACGGGACGGGTAAATTCAGGCTGAGAGTTGTTCTTTTCCACCGCTTTCTCATTAAAGCGCGCGCGTCCAATCGTGTCGGCAAGGAGTTGCGGAGCATACCCTTTGGCAAGGGCACGGTTTGTGAAATCCGCTTGCCACATGGCGAACCTCTGTTCCGTCGGGGGGATATCCATCTTCGCATTGGCAGAGGTGTTCATCACGGCCGTTTTCGGGACGATGGCTTCAGTGGTCACGGCGGCCGTTTGACCGGCGCCGCCTTCAAGGGTCAGATCGGAACTGGCGCAGGCCGTTAGAATGAGAACAGCGGGCAGGGTAAGGGATAGATAATGCATACATTATTCTACCAGTGCGCGAGTTGTTACGATAGAGGGGAGTTATGACGGTTGTGTCAGATTTGAAGTGTAAACACAGGCTTTAAGGCGCTTGATCCATGCGGCGATGCATTGACTCCGCTTGGCTCACTCCATATAGGCCCGCTTCCGCTGAAAATGCGCCAGAATTTTTTATAAAGGGCATCGAGCCATGAAAGTCCGCAGCTCGCTGAAATCACTGAAAAACCGTCACCGCGATTGCCAAATTGTGCGTCGTAAGGGCCGTCTTTATGTGATCAACAAAACAGACCCACGTTTTAAAGCTCGCCAAGGTTAATTGGTCAGGCTTAGATGTCGATTGCGTTATCGCGCGATCTCGATCTCTGAAACGTGACATGTCTATAATGAATCAGCCTCTTGCCTTGCCGGGCGAGGGGCTTCATTTTGTCTGGGTGAAAGCTGCTCTGTCCATTCTTGCTGTCTGTTTGTTTGCCGCGCCCGCGCTGGCGCAAGTGGAAGAGGCGACGCCTGAGACGCAAGACGAACAAGTTCAAGACCGTCCTAACATTATTCTAGACCGCGGGCCGACTTTGATCGACCCGATCACGCCGCTGCCAGCGCCCGATCTTCCGCCTGATGTATCCGACCTGCCGGATCCAGATCAATCGATTCCAGAGGCGCCGACGCCTGAGGTGATTGCGCCCGATTACTCACGCCTCTCTTCGAATGAGGAACGCGCCGCGCGGTTGGACGATATGTTTGCGCGGCTGCGTGTGGCTCTAGATGCGGATTCGGGTAATCTGATAGCCGAGGAAATTTGGGCGGTTTGGCTGAATAGTGGCAGTGCGTCCGTGAACCTCCTGCTCCGGCGCGGCGCGGATGCGCAGACCCGCAATAGCAACCAGCTCGCACGGGTCATGTATGATCATGTGACAAAGCTAGAGCCAGAGTATGCCGAAGGCTGGGCGCGGTCGTCCCGTCTGGCTTTGGAAGAACGCGACTTTGCCCGCGCGGCGGGCGAAGCGGTGCGGGCGCTGACGCTGGAACCGCGCCATTTCTATGCGCTTTGGACGCTCGGTAATGTGTTGGAACGCTTAGGTCGTCAGGACGATGCGCTCGAAGCCTACCGCGAAGCCAACCAGCTCTATCCCACCTTAGAATCTGTGTCTGAACGCGTCGATGCGTTAGAGGCTATTCTAGATGGCGGCATTCTTTAATCGCGAAAGACCGTGTCTGCTGCGAGGCGCGCCTCAATCCCGCTTTCGCTCGCGGACCAATGATCAAAATAATCTGCGCCGGACCGCCCTGCATCCGACGCTAAGGCCGCAATTCGGCCCATGCCTGAAAACAATGTGTCAGGAAGCTGAGCGGCAATCGGGTCGGAAAAAGCCTCATCGGGATCAATAAGGGTCCAGCCATTGGCCCGCAGAGCGTTGACCATATCAACCGTGAAAGACGCGGCGAGGTCATTTTCGTGCAACAGCACGACCTGCGCGGGGCGACGATCTAACAGCGCGATCGCCATGCGGTCAAAATGCTCTGCGGCGTCAACGACCATATCAGAATAGACTTTGGACAGAGCGGCCTCATCGATAGTTTTCCCGTCTCGCAGCGCGTCCTGCCACAATCGGTCCAAGTGCCAATCATAGGTGTCGATCGTGACATAGCCGCTCATGAGGTCACGGTCGGATAACGCCGTCCGAAGGGCGTCTCGTTTGGCGTGTGCCACGTCAGTCTCGCCGTAACCGCCCTCATCCAAATAAGGAAAGCGGAACCACGCCCGCCGATTGGCGAAAGGATCAAGCGCGACTTCGGCTTGATCAATGTCCGCAATATAGGCGCTCGTTTCTGTTCGGCTGGCCCACATATGGGCGTGGCTGTGATTGGCGATCCTGTGCCCTGCATTGGCGTAGGCGTGAATGCGGTCTCGTCCGGCTTGTGTGTCTAACCCCCGTGTGGTCACAAATATCGCAACGGGCCCGGTTTCAGCAATCTCGAACTGCTCGATCAATGCCTGTGTGCGGTCCGTCCCGGCAAACATGCGCCCATTGCCGCGCGGTGCGTCATCATAGGTAAGCGCGATGCGTTTCTCAGAGATAGGCGCACTATTTGCCAGCGATGCGGGCTCGTCTGGCACGGTGCAGGCCAGAAGCAGCAAGGCGGATAGCAATGTCAGGATAAGTCGTATCATGGTGACTGGTAATCCGGGCAATCCATGCGGATCAACTCGTAAAATAGCTCAAAAAAGGCATAATCATGCGTGATCTAGGTTGCGCCCAGACGCAGGCGCGCTACAGCCCCGCCCCATGCCTGTTCCTACGCTCGTCCTGAATTTTGGCCACTCGGTCCTTCGCTCGCTCACCGATTATACGGAAGCGGCGTCCGAGATTTATCGCCATTATCGCAATGGGTGGAACATCGTCGCGGTGACGTCGGCGCAAGGTGATCAAACGGATGTATTGATGGCAGAAGCCCGCCGGATTGGTCCGGAAGGCACATCTGAAGGCGGCGGGGCGCGTAATCTGCCAGAACTTTTGCAACTCGGTGAACGCCGCTCGGCTGCGCTGCTCGCGCTCGCGCTCGAACGCATCGGCGCGCCCGCCTTTGTTCGCCAAGCCCGTGATCTGGGTTTGACTGCGGAAGGGGACCCTATGAACGCGGTTCTAACGGGTTTGAATACTGGGCAGCTGATGCAGGACCTCAAAGACCACGACATTGTTGTTATGCCGGGGTTTGTCGCGATTGGCGAAAAAGACCGCGCCGTCTTGCTGGGCCAAGGCGGCTCAGATCTCACCGCGCTTTATGTCGCGGATCAACTCGGCGCACCTGCGCTGCTGCTCAAAGATGTCGACGGCGTTTATGATCGCGATCCGCGCGAAGCGTCAGACGAGCCGCTGCGTCGTTATGGTCGGGTGTCTTACGCCGACCTTCGCCGCAAAGGCAGGCCTTTGATCGCGTCGCGCGCGCTCGATTATGCGGAGAGCACCGGGCAGCGGTTCCGGATCGGCAAACCCGGTGTGGCCGGGTCGACGCAAGTCGGCGATGTGTCTGATAAACCTGCTGTTGTCGGCGCTCCGAAAAAACTTCGCATTGCCATGATGGGTCTCGGCATTGTCGGCGGAGGCGTTTGGCGTCGCGTCGCGGAGCATTCGGATCGGTTTGAAATCGTGCGTGTTATGGTCCGCAGCCCTGGAAAATATATAGACCAAGGCTATCCCGAAGACATTCTGACGACGGATAGCGCCGATTTATGGGCCGCGAACCCTGATATCTTTATCGATGTGTCTGGTCCGATTGATCCCGCCTTGACCCTGACCCGCGAGATGCTGGCGAAGGGCGTTCACGTTGTGTCAGCTAATAAGCAGGCGATCGCGACAGGCGGCCAAGCGCTGCTGGATGAGGCCGCGAACTCCACCGCGCAACTTCTGTTCTCCAGTGCGGCCGGAGGCGGCATGCCCGTGCTGGAAATGTGCATCCGTGAAAAAGGCCGGATCGCGCGCGTTGAAGCGCTGCTCAATGGTACGACCAACTTTATGTTGGGTGAGATGGACAGCGGTATGGCTTACAGTGATGCGCTGAAACTCGCGCAGGACCGGGGCTATGCCGAGGCGGATCCGACCGCAGATGTGGATGGCCATGATGCGGCGGCGAAAATTCGGCTGGTGAGCTTGCTCGGTTTTGGCGTGGAATTGGCCCCGGAACAGATTGAGCGCGATACGCTGGCACAAGTCGACGCGAAATTGAAACCCGGCACGATCTTAAAACGGGTTGCGCGTGTGTCCGGTGATACGGGTGAGCTCGTTGCGGACTTGCGACTGCGCGCCTTGTCGCCCAATAATTTCCTCGCCAAAGCCGACGGCGAAGATGCCCACGCCGTGTTCGATTTCACCGATGGGGACCGTTACGTGATTCGTGGCAAAGGCGCAGGTCGCTGGCCGACAACGGAAAGCGTCATGGCGGATCTCTACGATTTGTCCAATGACTCCCAGGCGATAAATTAGGGAACCCGTTGCGTCCCTAAGCGTCCCTTAAGAGGGGTAAATTGGGAGAGGCCTTATGGCAAAATGCGATCAATGCGGAAATGATTACGACCGCGCCTTCACCGTCACCTTGCACGATGGCACGTCCGGTGCGTTTGATAGTTTTGAATGCGCGATCTCGAAAATGGCGCCAACATGTGCGCAATGTGGCTGCCGCATTATCGGTCATGGCCGCGAGACGGCAGATGATCAGATATATTGCTGTGCGTCCTGTGCCAAAATGGCGGGTGCGGACTTAGAGGATTGAATTTGTGTCCTCAATCCCGGTAGCCAATAATCAGCAAAAACCGACTACGCCCCCAAAGGGTGTCGTCAAAATTTTGCAAGCGTGGCTGAAGAGCCCGTGGCTTATCGCGGCAATGGTCATATCACTGATCATTGCGCTCCATTTTATTGCACCACTGTCAGAATGGCAGGCCGCTTTTTCTCAAGCTGAGCCCGTGTGGCTGCTCTCCGCTATCTTACTCGTGCTGCCACACGAAATCCTCAAAGTTTTGCGGATGGAGCAGCTCATTCCCTGCGTCAAACCACACAGAATTCTACATGCCAAAATCGTCTATGGCATGTCTTTTGTCACTCAATTGCCTGTTGGGACCGTCGGCGGAGATGTTTATCGGGTGATGCGTTTGGAAGATTGTGGGGCGTCCCCAAAAGATGCAACCGCGGCGACATTTCTGATGCGGCTGATCGGTTTTTCTACGACTCTCATAATTGCCGGTTTGGGCGGCATGATTATATTGCAGAGTGTCATTCCGATCATCGGCCCAATTTTGGGTGCGGCGATAATAGTGCTATTGACAACGTCCAAAAATCCACCGAGTTTCCTCGCGCGACTGGTTAAGCGCTCGGATGAAACGGGGCGCGGTAAATTGGGTCGGCTTTTGTCACGTCTGGCGCGTTTGCTCAGCCATACATTTCAACAAGCGGCGGACCTGACCCGGCAGCAGATTATGGCTGTTTTGGGGGTTACGCTTGGCCTCTATGCTGTTCGCGCTGTGATCGTCTGGTTCTGTTTACTCGCGCTAGATTTGGACGTTAGCTATGGCGCGGCTTTGGCGGCCTTAGCTGTCGGTAATCTGGCCAGCACGATCCCCAGCCCGGCCGGAAACATTGGGCTGCGCGAAGGCGGTATGGTCGGTGTCTTAGCAGGGCTGGGTGTTGCTGTGGCTCCGGCCACTATTAGTGCTTTGTTGTTCCGGGCGGCGATGATTTTAGGGGCCGGACTTGGTTTAGTCCTTGCCGCATTTGCGTATAAACTTGTCGGACCCAAGCAGGTAGACTAAATTATCAGACGAAAATCGCGATCGATTGCATGCCGTCGACGACCAAGTCTCCATCCGTGTTCCAAATCCGCATAACTTGCGAACAATAGCCATCCAGTGCGGCGGTTAGCTCCGCTTCGATCATATACCAGCCATCTTGTGTTTTCGGCTCACGTAGAAAATTGCAAATCCACGTCATGGAGCTGACCGGACCGAGCTTTTTCATAATTGGGAAGGTTGAGGGTGGAAGAATATCGGCCAAGCATAGCAAAGATATTTCTCCCTCTCGCGACGCGGGGTCGGAATGGCGCGCCCACATTCGTAAGTAGCCTTTGGTTCCGCCTTGCATGGGGCGCGTGCCTTCGATCAGACGCGTTTCAAAATTATGCAAAAAAGGCGGCACGAAGCTCGACCCTTCTTCTGTAAAAGGTTCGCAGTTGTCTGCATGCGGGGCGGGTGGCGCTGGACAGTCGACCGACAAGTGGCTCGCGCGCGCGGCCCCGAACGAGAATGTCGCCGTGCAAACGGCGCGGCCCTCGACATCGGCGCGGGCATAGACCGTCGTGACATTCCGGCCGGCGCGCAGTACCTCTGTCGTGATGTCGGGCGAGCGTGTGACGGGGCCCGTGAAATTGACGAGGGTAGAGCGGAGCGGCGCGAGGTCAGGATGATCACCGCGCGCTCGCGCTAATAATAAGGCCGCGCTGAGGCCCCCATATGCCGTCCGCCCTTGCTTCCAACTCTCCGGCAGATCCGGAGATTGCGTGGCGGCTTGATCGGCGAGGTCTTGAAACGTATGGTTCATGCGGCGTCGGTAACGCGTCCGGGTGTTGGGCTCTAGGCCTATCCCAGTTTGGCAGGGCTTCATGTCTGAAGCCCATCCCTAGCTTGATCGGGCTTGCGCGACCCTTGTGCGACGTCATCTTTCACCCCAGTAACGCACCCATGGATAAAGGGGCAGCACTCATCATTGGCGCAGGCGCGGATACGGGGGCTGCGATTGCGCGCGCCTTCGCCGCGGACGGTTATCATGCCTGCCTCACCCGCCGCCCTCGAAATCTGAATCAGTTAGAAACACTGGCTGAGACCATCCAGGCTGCGGGCGGCACAGCGACGCCGTTTGGCGTTGATGCGCGGGATGAGGACGCGATGGCGGCCTTGATCGAACAGATTGAAACAGACATTGGCCCGATCGAAGTCTGCGTCTTTAATATCGGTGCGAATGTGCGGTTTGGCATTGGGGACACGACTCCGCGTGTGTTTCGAAAAGTCTGGGAAATGGGCTGTTATGGCGGGTTCCTGACGGCGCATAACGTGCTGCCGCGCATGGCGGCGCGCGGCCGCGGCACGATGATCTTTACGGGTGCGACGGCATCTGTCCGGGGTGGGTCCGGCTTTAGCGCATTTGCGTCGGCCAAAGCCGGACTGCGAAATTTGGCGCAAAGCGCGGCACGGGAGTTCGGACCGCAAAATGTTCATGTCGCGCATACGATTATTGATGGCATGATCGATTCGAAATTTATCCGCGAGAATGTACCGACTGTTGATGCGTTGCGAGATCAAGACCGCATTCTCAATCCCGATCATATCGCGCAGACTTACGTCTATCTGCATCACCAGCCGCGCGACGCGTGGACGTTCGAGCTGGATCTACGTCCCTATGGAGAAAACTGGTCATGAAACATCTAGATTTCTATTATGATTTCGGCAGCCCGAATGTTTATCTCGCGTGGAAAGCGCTGTCTCAGGTCGAGGGATTGACGCTCATCTTGAAGCCCGCTTTGATCGGCGGTGTTTTCAAAGGCACGAATAATCAGCCGCCGTGGCAAGCCTTCGCCGGCGTGCCGACAAAAATGCACTATATGATGCTCGAAATTAAGCGTTTCGCCACGCTATATGGTGTGTCGGCGTTCAAGATGAACCCGCATTTTCCCGTCAACACGCTGCTCGCGATGCGGTGCGCCATGGTAGCGCATGCAGACGGGGTGGAGGGCGCCTATTTCGCGGCTGTCCAGACCGCCATGTGGGAAACGGGCCGCGATGTGTCCAAGCCGGATGTGCTGGCGGCAATCTTAAATGAGGCGGGATTGCCGGGCGGCGCAATGGTGGCGCGGACGCAAGAGCCAGAAATTAAACAAGCCCTGATGGACGCGACACAGGCCGCCATTGATCGCGGCTTGTTCGGTCTACCCACGTGGTTTGACGAGAGTGAGATGTATTTCGGCAAGGATAATTGCTGGATGTTCGGCGCGCAGCCTGCGCGGCTCCCATAATGACGCAAATCACGATTTTCGGGGCGGGCTCAATCGGCTGCTATCTCGGCGGACGCATGATCGAAGGTGGGGCCAAGGTCCGGCTTATCGGACGGGACCGCTATAAAAACGCTATCGCTAAGAATGGGCTGTCATTAAGCCAATTTGATGCGCCCGCGACCCGATTGGAGACGGTCGATTTCCAAACAAATATGGCCGCGCTGGCTGGGTCTGATATTATCGGGCTTTGCGTCAAGAGCCAGGACACGGCGGAGGCAGCGACACTGATCCAGCAACATGCGCCAACGGCGTGGGTGATCTCGTTTCAGAACGGTGTGTCTAATCTCCCCACTTTGCAGGCGGCTTTGCCGGATGCCCGCATTAGCGGCGCGGTGGTGCCGTTTAATGTGACCTCGCCGTCGCCGGGGCATTTCCACCGCGGGACGGCAGGCGATTTGATTATTGGCCCCAAAGCGCCCGATGCGCTGTTGAGCGCTTTGCAGCGCGCGAAGGTTGGTGTGCAGGTCGTGGAGGATATAGAAGGGCATTTGTGGGCGAAATTATTGGTCAATTTGAACAATGCGCTCAACGCCTTGTCAGGCGGGCCTCTGCGCGAGGGTTTGATACAGGGGGACTATCGCCGCGTCTTAGTGCGAATGATCGAAGAAGGATTGAGCGTCGCTGAGGCTGAAGGGGTCACCGTCGCGACCTTTAATGGTCGGAACCCGAGCGCTTTATTGAAAATCATGTCAAAGCCGGATTGGCTCTACCGGATTATTATGGACAGAGTGGTGAAGATTGATCGGACCGCGCGCTCATCTATGTTGGATGACTTGGAGCTGGGGCGCGCCTCAGAGCTGGACTATTTGCAAGGCGAAATCGTGCGCCGCGCCGACCAGCTCGGTCTTGAGGTCCCGGTGAACCGGGCGGTTATGGGCGCCGTCGAGGCCGCTTTCGCTCAAAAAACATCGCCGCGCATGAGCGGAACAATGATGGCTCAAAGCTTTTTGAAATAGAGCGGATCGTCGAAAAATTAGGCTGAGAATAATGGGCGACGCCGTGTGACTGGGAGGGGGATGTACACACGGCGTCGCTTTATGGCGTCCGGAACCTCTTAAGGGGGAGGAAAGGGATCCAGGTCGCTTGATACTATTTAGGCAGCTTTTGCCTTTCTGCTAGTTTTCGGCGCGATTAATTTTTCGCCACGTTCAGTCCCCTGACCGGCAGATCCAATTTCAATGGTCCGCGGTTTCAGCGCTTCTGGCAGCTCACGCTTCAGCGATATGGACAGGAGCCCATTGGCGAGCTCGGCCCCTTCGATGATGACATGATCGGCAAGCTGGAAGCGACGTTCAAATCCGCGTTCGGCAATACCACGGTGCAAGTAATCGCCCGCGTCATTCGCACTTTTATCGCCGTGATGGCCCGTAATCGTAAGGCGATTTTGTTCGCTTTCAATATGCAAGTCTGCATCCGTAAACCCTGCGACGGCTAGCTCAATGCGGTAGGCATCATCAGACAGTCGAACGACGTTATAGGGCGGATAGCTGGTCGTATTGGTGGCTTGCGCGCTGGCCGCGTCAATCATGCTGGCCATACGGTCGAGGCCGACGAATGACCGGTAAAGTGGGGTCAAATCATAGGCGGGGTGTGTTGCGGTTCTCATAGTGCATCCTTTTCTAAGCAATGCGGTTAACGATGGTTGCACAGCCCATTATGGCACTGCGCATCGGAAAATGTAGGGCCATGAATTGAGGTTTCAAGAGGGACGCTGAAATCAACACCAGTGCGGGTCAAGGGCGAATGCAGGCTTGAAATCATCCGCAGTGTGGCTAGACCATGCGTGCGAAATTATAACATCCCTCCCTCCTTCGCCGGATAAGGACCTTTTCATGAAACGCCTGCTCATTACAGCCGCCATCCTTCTCACCGCCTGTTCGGGGGCTTCATCTGAAGCGCCTGAAACGATTGAGGTTGAGGCCCAACCGGCTGCAACAACTGAAGCTGTCCAAGCCCCGATGATGTTGGCCGACGCCATCGCCCATCCGCGCCGCGCCGATGATGCCGCCCGCGACCAATTCCGTAATCCGCAAGCGACGCTCGACTTCTTTGAGATCGCACCGGGACAGACGGTCGCTGAGATTTGGCCGGGTTGGTATACGCAGATTCTCGCGCCCTATCTGTCAGATAATAACGGCACCTATGTCGCCGTGCTGTTCCCAGACGGCGTGTCGGATCGGCTTGATGGGAGGAACGCAGCGTTCAAAGAAAAATTTGGCGATGCGGAGGCTTACGGCACGCTCGGCTATGGCAGCTATTCCAAAGATACGGGCCTCTCGCTCGATGATAATTCCATGGATACGATCCTCACCTTCCGTAATGTCCATAACTGGATGGGGCAGGGCTATGCCGAAGACGCCTTCGCTGAATTCGCGCGCGCGCTGAAACCGGGCGGCATGCTCGGGATTGTCGAGCACCGCTTGCCAGAAACCCGCACGCAAGACCCCAAGGGGGCCAGCGGCTATGTGCAGGAAAGCTATATGAAGGCGCTGGCCGCAGAAGCCGGACTGGAATTTGTCGACAGTTCCGACGTCAATGCCAACCCGCTGGATACGGCGGATCACCCCATGGGTGTTTGGACGTTGCCGCCCCGTTCACGCTTGCCCGAAGCAGGGTCCGCAGATGCGAACGGATTTGATGCTGAGCTTTACCTGAATATCGGTGAGTCCGATCGTGCCACGCTGAAATTCCGTAAGCCTGCGGAGTAACAGGCGCGACGCATTTTTATCGCATAGGGGGCGGACAAATTTTGGACTTGGCGAGTCCGCAGCCCGCCCCCTATAAGCCGAACAACAAAGACGCCCAAATATCCACGGGTCCAATATTCACGGGCCCAATATTCATAGATGGAGACACCCATGGAAAATTCAGTCATCGCAACACGCATGAACGACGCTCTGGTAAAAGCCGGCGGCCTCGACAAATCTGTTAAGTTTGATTTTGGTGATCAAGGCTCCGTCTTTGCGCATGGCACAGAAGCCGAAGTGGATAGCGCGAAAGAGGCCGATTGCACGATCAGTGTTGATAAGGCGGACTTCATTGCGTTGGCGGAAGGTAATCTCGACCCGATGATGGCGTTCATGTCTGGAAAGCTCAAGGTCGCTGGCGACATGAGCGTGGCCATGGGCCTCCAGAACATCTTTTCGAACATGTAGGGTTTTGCGGGCTCTCTATTGGGGCCTGCGATCACACGCATTTCGATGCTCGATTTTGAAACGGCGGATCTGGTCCAGCCGAGCGGCCATGTCGTTCCGGATGGCTTAGCCTCGCGACTCTCAGTCTATTTCCTCGACCGTCCGGCCGGGGATCATGGGCACGCGCAACGATTGCGCGTCCTGTTGGCGACCCACGCCACAGACGGTGAACCGCGCGGGACGATTTTCTTCTCGCCTGGTCGCACCGAATTCATCGAAAAATATCTCGAAGCGATTGATGACTTGACCAAGCGCGGCTTCTGGGTCGTTGTGAACGATCCGCGCGGGCAGGGTCTGTCAGGTCGAATGCTCGATGACCGCCTGAAATCCTATGTTGAAACCTTCCAAGATTATGCCGATGATCTCGGTTGGATCTGCGACACGCTGGCGCCGCATTGTCCGAAACCCTTTATCGCCATGGGCCACTCCATGGGCGGCACCATTGTGTTGCAAGCGACCCTCTCGGGCGTGCTAAGCCCGTCCGCCGTGATCTGCTCGGCGCCGATGTTGGGCTTGGTTGATATTGATAGCGGCTTGATGCGCGGCGGCATTCGCGCGCTCTCGGCCTTGGGACTCTCGCGCCACAGCCTGCCGTTTCAAAAACAACGTAGTGGTCTCCCTGTGCCGTTCGCGGATAATAAGCTGACCTCAGATAAGGACCGGTATAAACGCTGGTCGACCTTTTTCCACGACACACCCCGCCTTCGCGTCGGCGAGCCGACATTTGGGTGGATTTCTGCGGCGCTGATTGCCATGGGTTTTATCAATCGTAACGCCGCCCAGCTCGGCATTCCCGGCCTTATGGTCGCGGCGGGCGGCGATCAAATTGTCGACCCCGCCACAGTCGAAATGTTTGCCCTAAAATCCGGGTGCAAATTCCACGTCGTCCCCGGCGCGAAACATGAGCTTTTCTTAGAACGCGACGGCATGCGCAACGAGTTTCTAGGCGAGATTGATGCGTTCCTAGAGGAACAGGCGCTTTAATTGGACTGACTCGCCGGCTTCAAAATTACGAGACTTAACTGCCCCGCCCTCTTGGCCCCGCCGCTCGCGCTGATAGAGGCCTCGAGCGATGACGTCCTCTCCCCATATCATCATTCTCGGCGCGGGCCTGATGGGTCTCTCGTCTGCGGACGCGCTGCTGCGGCGCGGGGCACGCGTGACTGTCATCGAGCGGCAGTCCGCCGTGATGCGCGGGGCGAGCTTTGCGAACTCAGGCATGATTCATCCCTCACAAGCCTGTAACTGGGCGGGGCCCGCGAATGACCCGGCCGTCGATGCGGCGGTGCAAGAGCTGGCGTTGCGTTCGATGGTGCTGCTGCAAGAGCGGATGTCGGGGTTGGGCCTGACCGATATGTTAGCGCGCGCGCCAGGCTGCTTTCAGCTGTTTGATCGCGACGCTGACGTGGATCAGGCGTTTGCGCGCTTAAAAGCGCGCGGCATTCGTGCGGAACGTCGTGCCAAAAGCGTGACGACTTTTGATCGTCCCGCCTTATTTTATGCCGGCGATCGGTCCGGCGATGCGCACTATTATGGGCAAGCCTTGGCCCGGTCGATCATGGCGCAAGGCGGAGACGTCCATGTCGCCGCCCACACGCCCGAAATTACGCCCAAAATTACAATGGGCGAGGACGGCCGCGCGACACTTGTTGTTGGCCAAGATCATTGGACGCCAGACGCGCTCGTTGTGGCGTGCGGTGCGCAAAGTGCGGATGTGCTGCGCGCTGTCGAGATTGACCTCCCCGTCAGTCCCGTGCGCGGTTGGGCTGCGGACTTTACGCTGCCGGATGGGATTGAGGTTCCCGACGTGCCCGTGATGGACGCGGCGTCCCGCTCTGCCCTGACGCGATTTGTGGATCGGGTGCGGCTGTCCGGGACATGGGGGGAAGACAGTGTTGAGCCGTTACTCGCGCGCTGGGCTCAGATTGCGCCAGCCCTGATGGCGGCCGTCGGTGCGCCCTTGCAAATGTGGTCCGGGTTGCGACCTGTCTCCGCGGTCGGGCGGCCTTACATTGGTCGGACGGCGGTTCCGAACCTCTGGGTCAATGCGGGTCACGGTCATATGGGCTGGACCCTCTGTGCCGGATCGGGCGCGCTGCTCGCGGATATGATCTGTGATGGGCAATCCGATTCGCGCTTTGCGGTGGCCGAAGCGCCATAGCGCGGGGCGAATGAACCCTTGCGAGGGGCTGATGCTGCGTTATTGAGTAATATGACATTACGATATTTGATCCCCGCTTTGCTCCTGACAGCCTGTAGCGCGAATAGTCCGAAAACGGTCGCGCCAGAGGAGGTGCCTGCCCCTGTTCAAGCGCCATCTTTTGATACAGCCGCGATGGACGCGTTGCTGTCCGGCGCCGTGACTGACGGCGATGTGATTGGTGTCTCCGCGCTAATTTTTGATGAGGGGAAGGTTGTCTATCAAGGGGCTTACGGGCTCGGGGACCGCGAACGCGACGTCGCTGTCACAGAAGACACAGTCTGGCGGATCTATTCGATGACGAAGCCGATCACGTCTGTTGTGATTATGGATTTGATTGAAGAGGGAAAGCTGGCCCTCACAGATCCGGCTGAGAAATATATTCCGGCGCTTGGACAAATGCGTGTCGCCAGTGTGGGCGACGACGGTGTTCCCGTGTTTGAAGCGCAAGCGCGGCCGATGACAATTGAGGACTTGCTGCTGCACCGCTCGGGCATGGCTTACGGCATATTTGGCGGAAACCCGATTGAAGAGGCTTATGCGGCGTCCGAAATATTTAGTTGGGAAAATACCCCAGAAGGCCGACTCGAATCGCTAGAAACCAAAGTAAATAAGCTGGGCGCTCTTCCGCTTGTCTCCCAGCCTGGCGCGGCGTGGTATTATAGTCTCTCTATTGATGTGTTAGGCCGTGTCGCGGAGGTCGTCACAGGACAGACTTTGGATGAGGTGATGGCGGAGCGTGTTTTCGAGCCACTCGGCATGACCGAGACGGGTTTTTATGTGCGTCCGGATCAAAAAGACAAATTCGTCTCCAATTATATGCTTCAGCCTGACGGGAGTTTTAGGATGATCGAAGATGGTCAGAACAGCCCTTACCTAACTGACTATGCGTCGAATTCAGGGGGTGGCGGTCTCGTGTCTACCCTAGGCGATTATGCGCGCTTCTCAGAGATGATGCTCAATGGCGGCAGTCTTGGTGATGTGACGATTTTGGAGCCTGAAACGGTCAGCCTCATGATGCAAGATCATATGGGCGAGGGTTTCACATCTATGTTCCCATGGATCGGTGGGGATACAGGCTCAGGGTTTGGTTATGGTGGGGCTGTGGCCCTCACGGCGACTGAGGCCCAACAGTTAGAGGCGGGTCGTTATCCGGGCCAGTGGGGCTGGGGCGGCGCGGCGCGCACGAACATGTATATTGACCCGCAAAATAATGCCTATGGCGTGATCATGCTACAGTTTTTCGGCGGTGAAAGTCCAGATATTCATAGGGAATTTCAAGCGTTGGCGTTGAAAGAAACCCGGAACGATTAGCGTTTTCGCGGCAGTTAATCCTGGTTCTTTCTGGTGACACGCAGGGTTGTCTCCCTAGCCCGGGCGCGTGCTGTAAACTGTCTGATGACTAGCCTTCCAATTCAGTAATGCTGTCTCGTATAAATGGTGAGCTGTACTCTAGTTGAGTGTCTTTTGCGGCGTGAGTATCTCATCTGATAAAGATTCATTTGGGGTGTTGCGTTGTTGGATTGGCTCCTTTAGAGGCCCGCTCGAACTGAAGACGGACGGTT
>JBPOEY010000020.1:0-6095 GCA_051251645.1 Litorimonas sp.
CACTTTGCCGTCGCGACGTGTCCGCCAGATGTAATGCGTGGTTGGCTGAGTATTCTTTGTGTCAAACCGGATCGGCGTCCCTTTGCGCAGATATTGCACAAAGGCTTCCCGATACTCTTGCGGATTGATCAGAGTCATTTCGCGCGCCAGGTTGTTTGTTCAGCACATCTTTGTGCCGTTGAGCACTTTAGAAATCGTTAACTATGAGTTCGGTGGCTTCCCCCGTTGACGCAGTGCCCCCTGAGAGCCCCTCACAGCGCCTTCAGGCGGCTTGCAGCCGTTTCCGGGAGGTTTGCCCCTTGCGAGCTTGATTTCGGTTGTGTGAGGGTGGCAGGAAATAGCAACGTATGACATTTGTGACAAATGACCCGCAGACTCGATCACCCAACCCGCCAATCCATCGCCAAGAAGATGCGCGAAGGCATCCGCCCGGAGGTCTTGGCGCGTGAATATGGTGTCACCGTGCGCACGGTCTATCGCTGCGCCCAGTTCATGCGGCAGATACAGATCGAGCGAGGCAGCAGGACCGAAACGGTGGTCTGTCGCGTCTCGCCTGCGGACCTGGCGCTGTTCGATGAAAAACTGAAAGAGGTAGGCGTCCGGAACCGAAGTGAAGCGTTGCGCAATGTCATCCGGAATGTGGGTGGTATTGCTGCACCGGACGCGGAGCTGGCTGAGGCGCTGCATGCCATGAAGGCCGCGCTCAACAGGGTTGGCAACAACGTCTCTCAGATAGCCAAACGAATGAACGACGCAAAGAACCGGGGTCAGTCGCTCCCGTTCAGCGAAACGGACCATGCGGAGATCCGGCACCTGGCCGGAATGGTGCTCGACTTTGCGGACGAGGTTGCGCTCATGGCTGACGGTCGGCGCAGCACGCTGGAGCTCAAGATTTCTGATGAGCTGAATAAACTGGCCGAGCGCGGCATCTAAGCCCGCGCCCTCCCCGCCATATGGGGGCGGTCGGGCGCCACCGGTGCCATTTGTTAGTGGACAAATTGGACATTTTGGCTATATTATGTTTGAGCGAAAGGATGTCCAAATGACCCGTGTGACCGCGACAGAATTTAAGAACAACATCGGCGCTTTCAGCGATGCCGCGATGAGTGAACCAGTGATCATCACGAGCCACCAGCGCGACCGCCTGGTGTTGCTGTCAGCTGAGGAATACCGCCGTTTGACGGGGGTAACAGAGGGTATCAGCGACAGTGACAAGGAACGCATTGCGCGCGGCCTTGATCGCCATCGCAACACCATCATGGAACTGGCGAACAGATGACGGAACCCAAATGGGTGACGCGCCAGCAGGTTGAGTTCATCCATGAGGCTGTGATCGAGATGGCAGGCGGTGCATCAGGTCTGCGGGACGCCGCCTTATTTGAGTCCGCCCTGGCGCGGCCGCAGAACCAATACGCCTATGGCGAAACGGACACGTTCCAGCTTGCCGCCAGCTATGCCGAGGCGATCTCCCGCAACCATGCCTTCGTGGACGGCAACAAGCGCACGGCGTTTTACGTGGCCGTCGATTTCCTTGAGCAAAACGGGTTCCAGCTCCAAGCCGCCAAAGGCGTTGAACATGCCGAAATGATGGAACAGCTCGGTCAGGGAAAAATCACCCGTGACCAGGCGGCAGCGCATCTGCGCGAACACTCTAAAGCCATGTCGTGAGCTGCGTATATCATGGCTCAACCTTTTATGTGACGTGTAAAGATGTTACCCTTTCAAAAACTAACAATGTTATGATGTGAAAGGGGCGGGGTAACGGGCATGTCACTATCTGCATCACAGGCCGCAAAGAAAATTGGGAAGAGTGTTCCAACAATCACAAGAGCCATAAAAAAAGGAAAACTATCCGCTGCACCGCGCGAGGGTGGCGGGTGGATCATTGAAGCGTCCGAGCTTTTTCGGGTCTGGCCTGCGGTTTCAGGTGAAAGCGACGTAACCTCACCAATGTTAGGGAATGAAACCCCGCTTGAAACCAGCGCGTTAGAGCGCGAAGTTGAACTGCTGCGCGAGATGCTGGATGAAACCCGCGCCGATCGTGACAGCTGGAAAGACCAGGCGCAGAAGATCACGGCATTGATCGAGGATCAGACCGCGCGAAAGAAGGGGTTCTGGGCGCGTTTTTTGGGCTGATTGCTAATTGTCCTTTTGCTGCAACGTTGTTTGGAGGATTATAACATAGCGATCCGCCATTGCTCGGACGTCTTGATGGGCGAGGTCAATGACTTTCCGGAGCGCCATAGCGTCCTGCGCAGGCGTGTATCCGTGCTTTTCCATATGAGCCTCGATAGCTGCAATTTTTCCCGCATCACCGGCTAGAAATTCACGGAAATCCTTGGCTGATTTCTTTGCATTGCAGGAGCGGCAAGCAGGGACCAGGTTGCCAAGGCAGTGCAGGCCGAGCGCTGTTTTGTTCAGCGGCACTACGTGATCCATGCTCAATGCTTCCTTTGAGCCGCAGTAGGCGCAGCGGTTTCCAAAGCTCTCAACGGTATCTTGCCAGTCTTCAGCGCTGAAGTCGTCATCGGAGACGCTTGACAAAAGGTAGCGGATAAAGAGGTTTTGCGCATTTCCGATCGCGTTACGATGTTTTGGGTTGGTGCTAGGTTTGCTCCCATTTTTGACTGAAGCGACACCTGGTGCCCGCTCTGAATGTGAGCCGATTTGTGTCAAAAGGCCCGGCCGTTCCAAGTATGTTAGGAACAGTGGAATGCTGTTGCTGGTCGGTGGGTTAAACCACTGACTGGTGACACGGACAGTGACGCCATGAACAGAGTACCTCTTCACCCAGAAGCGCCTACTTTGATCAGGCCCGATTTTTGTAATCGGCTGACAAAATGGGTAGTTAACGTCGAAAGTATCCTTCGAATATCGCGCATCTTGAAGGCGGGAAAACTCGGTTGGATCTTGTGTCTCGCAATATTCTAAAATTGCCCGGATACTACGTTGGACAACCTTCCCAATCGGCATTTGCTTTTCTGTGTTCATCGCAGTGGCTCCAGCTTTTTGGCCCATGCCAAGAATGCGGCGCCTGTATTCTGCGGTGGGTTTCCTTTGGCGGTTTCCGATTGGGCGAACGTCAGCCAATCAGTTCGCATGGCATAGTAATCTCGGCCCTTCTCCCTTGCGATGGCGCGGGCCTTGTCTTCTGCCCATTCCGGCAGGGTGATGGATGGCGCGAGCGTGGTTTGGGTCGTCCGAGGGCGGAAGACGACAAGGTCATCGTCCGTGAGTTCCATGCGGTAGAAGGGCGTCTCGTCGTCTTCGATGATCTGCCGAATGTTGAGCCGGAATTTCTTGAGCGGGGCGTTGCTACCAGTCTTTTCTTGCAGCTTGGACAACCGGATATGCCACTTTTTTTGGTTGCCGCAGTGCTTGCGGGCGATCTCATAAATGCGCCGCTCAAGCGGACGGCGCAGACGAAAATAGCCCTCTGAAATACTTACGACAGCGTTGTTTTCAATCGCGGCCATGAACCAGTCGGAGAGGATCACTTCACAATAGTCGAGGCGTCGGGTTTTACGTTTGACCACGAAGCCGCTGCCAGACTCCAGCAGTGTGAATATCCGTGTTTCCTCGTAGTCGCCGTTGGCAATGTTGGTGGTGAACGTTGTGCCGATCAGCCTTTGAAACGCAGCTTCCAGCCTCTTGTAACTCTTGTCGTCGGTGCGCCGGTTGGTGGCAATCATCAGCTCGCGGGCCGAAAAGCGGACGCGCTTGCCGATTTTCTCGCCCCGGTTCTTTTTGTGCATCAACTGGCTGATGCAGAAGATCAAAATGTCCTTGTCGAAGATGGTTGGTAGGCCGTTGCCGGAGGGGACGATTTTGAGGGTGCTCTCGCCATTCTGATAGTGGAGGTGGCGCATGTCCGGTTTGGTCGCCAGGGAGAAAATCGGATGCTCCATGGTCGAGGTGTCATCCTTCGGAACCACGTCCGCAATGTCGAGGATGAAGAAGTCTTTTTGAGGGTGTCGGTCGGGGAGCAAGGCCATGATGAAAACATAACTCAGATTCGCGCTATCGGGAACCCAAAATTCGCGCTATCAGGAACCGATCAGCATTCGCGCCTTTCGGAACCCAGATTCGCGCCTTTCGGAACCCAGATTCGCGCCTTTCGGAACCCTGTGGATGGTTTTCTCTATCAGAGGCAAAGAGTTAGCGCCATTTTTGAGGCTGGTAACATACTCCGTAGGTAACACTATTAACACTAGAGGTTTTTGAACTTCATCGTTCGAAATGTCAGTGAAAGACGCCGAGAACGGAAATACTTCTGCCCCTCAAAAACATCCGTTTTCCTTACGGGGATAGCATGGGTCCACAGGTGGCGAGCGTCACCACTCAAAACCAGTAGACTCGCAGATTGGAGGTGTAGCTCCATTTGCTGAGAAAGGGTCTGGGAGGCAAATCGTATCACACAGGCCGAGAGAAGGCTCAGGGAGGCGATTGTCTCTCCAAAGCAGGGTTGGCAGTCGATATGGGCGGAGATGCCCTGTCCGGGCTGATATTCGTTAACGATGACCTGGTCTGGCACTGCCTGGAAATGACCTTCAAATGTCAACCGTTCCGCCAGCTGCTGGAATAACGCAGGCAATGGTCCAAGATAATCGTCCCTGCGGGCCTGCCGCGCTTTGTAATCGTAGCGATAACCGTAATGCTGGACCCGCCGCTTCAGATCGGTGCGCCAAGGGGCAGCGTCGATCTCCTGAACGAGCCTGTCGGTCTCATCGTCTGAGATGTAGTTTTCCAGGTAGGTTAGCCCGTCTGGCCATTCATCCTGACGAAATGAGAGTTGGTCTGACCGCAAACTAAAGGCCCCCTGTGCCAACTATTATCCACCGCGTCCGACAGGTTTGATTTGCATATTCTGGTTGCCTTTGCAGCTCCGTCATGACGATATGAGAACCCACGATATTGATACCCTTGTTGCCCATCGGTGTGCCCGCTTCGGAAACGAGCTTTTCGTAAAGCGCAGCGTTTTCGGTCTTGAGAACCAAACCTGTGTCTTCACGCCATGCGAACCAGAAATCATCCTCGGGATCGGCTTCTAGCGCGAGCCCGTGAACTGTTGTTTCTGTGGTGAAGAACGGCCATGCGTCTCCGGGTAGTAGCGACTTTCCGTTTCTAAACTTTGGAACAATATCGGGCATGAAATATGGCCTGTTCAAGTCGATCAGAGCTTGTTTGCCGATGCTCAAACCATTGGGAAGCTGCACGCAGTGTGTCGGAACCCCCCAGAAGAACGCCGTAGCAAGGACCGCTGTGCATATCGCAATGACGAAGTGTGGTCGGTACCTATCCATAGGCACTTCGCGCAGGGTCCAAATGGATTTGGCCGCTTAACTGTCCTGACCAATCGTCAGTTATTGAATACGGCTCACCGGTTTGAACCCCAAGCCGTTGAGGTCCACGTGGTGGAAGGCTGGTGCGGCCCCTGAGGTAGTTGTCGAGGGGCCTGTGGATATTCTCAAAGATAGTCTCCCCCAGATCGATCACCTCAATGCCTATGTCGGCGGGGTCGGCAAACTCGTCCCTCAAGTAGAAATCAAACGATCCTTCAATAGTCAGCACACCATGATGTTCTTCTACGTTCCCTGAAAACTCACCGCCGATCACCGTATCACCAATACTGAAAACCACACCGGTCATCCCATAGGTGTTATAAAACGTATTAGAAAAACTGCCGTCGCGCTTCTCGCGAGCTTCCCTGGCAACTTGGTCTTTTAGCTTTTTATCTACCAGAGCCATATACTCATCGACTATTGCGGATAAATGGCCGGTCTCGCGTACGGTAACGCCGCGCCCGTTTCCACGGTAGTAGTGGTTCACAAAATCCCTGCTACTCCAAACGGCACCGCCGCCTGAGACACCCTGCAGGGAGATTTCCATGAACTCGGAGGTCTGTGGGAGGTATGGTTCCGCTGTACAGCGGCATCCATAGTCTTCCCCAGGGTGGCCACCTTCTGGCGGATCGTCCCATGAGAAAACCTGACCTTCGCGCTCAGCATGAGATGAGCGCACTTTGCCGTCGCGACGTGTCCGCCAGATGTAATGCGTGGTTGGCTGAGTATTCTTTGTGTCAAACCGGATCGGCG
>JBPOEY010000021.1:0-5925 GCA_051251645.1 Litorimonas sp.
ATAGAGCAATGCACTCTCTCGTGTCCGAAGCGGGTGAGGGTAATAGATCACGGTTTAGGTAAGGGTGGATGGGATTGTGGGGATTGTGCACGGGGTGGGTTTTGCGACCCGGTTTCGGGGGGATGGTTTCTTACTCGCCGCTCTTTTCTTCCCCTTTGACGGGAGGGGTGGATGCGAAACGAGGTCGAAGGGGGGGGGGCAAGGAAAAATGGAACAGCATAACTCTCGGGCTTCCTGCCGCTCGCTTTGCTCACGGCTCCTTGATAATTGATCCCCCAGATCAATTATCTGCGTCACCTAAATCCACTTCCAACTCACCAATCGAATGGGTGAAGTTGTTCGGGAGGATTGTCTGTTTTCCTGTCCATTTGATATTGGGGAACCGCTCAAAAATTTGCGTGAACGCGGCGTTCAGCTGCATATTGGCAATGCGTTGTCCCATGCAGACGTGGCTGCCAAAACCAAAGGCGACATGCTTAGAGGCATTGGCGCGCGTCACATCAAACTGGTCAGGATCTGCAAAGACTTCGGGGTCTCGATTGCCTGCCCCATACCACATGACGATTTTCTCGCCTTTCGCGATGGTCTGGCCGCGAATTTCAGTCTCTTTGAGCGCGGTGCGGCGCATATACATGACCGGGCTGACCATGCGGACGATCTCGTGGCACATATTGGGGATGAGGGACCGGTCGGCCAGGACCTTGGCTTTCTGATCCGGGAATTGGCTCAGCAGTCGCAGACCCCCGGACAGGGAATTGCGAGTGGTATCATTGCCGGCGATGATGATGAGCAACCACGATCCATCCAAGAATTCATCGGGCAGGCGTTCGCCGTCAATTTCGACGTTCGCGATCGCGGAGAGCAGATCATCAGTCGGTTCCGCACGACGCTGGAGTAGAATTTCACGCCCATAAGTAAACATGGCTTCGACTTCGGTCAAAAACTTCATCACCAATTGCGGATCGACTGAGGATGGATCGCCCGTGCCCAAAACATAGGCGGCCATCTCCAACATATTCATCCATTCACGAATTTTAGGCTGGTCGGCCTCAGGTACACCGAGCATTTCGCATAAGGTGAAGAGCGGGAGTTGGGAGGAAAAATGTTCGAC
This sequence comes from Litorimonas sp., assembly GCA_051251645.1. Lineage (GTDB taxonomy): Bacteria > Pseudomonadota > Alphaproteobacteria > Caulobacterales > Maricaulaceae > Litorimonas. The sequence continues at coordinate 1,112 of JBPOEY010000021.1, forward strand.
CCAATTCAAGCGCGGTCCGGCTTTTTCAACATTGTCCAAGAGTTCGGACACGCGCTGATCAACTTTCTTGCGCAAATCGGCGACATAATTGGGTTTGACGAACTGCATATGCTCACGACGCAGCTGCATATGGTGCGGCGCATCGAGGCAGATCATGGTGTTAAGCGAGGCAGAGTGCAGTTTCGGATGTTGCCGCGCATCGTTGGCGTAAGCCATCATAATGCCGCCCATTTGCGACGACCATGTGCCGGTATCGAGGCTCGCCGCGCGGATATCGTCATAGCGGGTGAGGGCCCAGAAGCCTTCGAGCTTCTTATTCTCTAATCCATGCCACATGACAGGCGCGGCTTCGCGCATCGCCTTGAATGCGTCCCACGGTTGCTCGCCCGCAAAATTAAGCGGTTCGCCCAAATCGAGGGGCGGTTGCATCGGGAATTTTATGGGGTGGGTTGGGTCTTGGGGGCCGCGATCCGGTTGGACCGTTTCCGTCACTAATTGCAAACCCATGGCCGTCTCCGTTCAAGCTCCGTCAGGATAAGGCCATCCAGTTTATAAACCTTCGGGGCGTCCGATCACAAGTTTGAACGGCCTGACATCAATATCTTTGGGCAAACCCGCCTTGGCATAAGGGTCGTTTGCCATCCAAACATCCAATGCATCACGGGACGGGGCTTTGACAATGAGCAGGGACCCACGCATCGCATGTGTGTCATCGAGCCAGGGTCCCGCCGATAAAACTGTACAATCAGACGGCGCTTTCAGCCAATCAAGGTGATCTTGGCGCACGCGTGCGCGAATGGCGGGGCCATCCGCGACGTCTTTGGAGAGGATCATAAAATCAGGCATAAGTCGCCCTAGCCGACCGTTAGAGATCGCACAATGTTCCAGCCCTTAATGTCTGAAATTTAGCGAGCTGGCGTCTGTTGCGAGTAGAAAAGGTCGGCGATTTCGCAGCGTTGTGAAATGTCAGGCGTCGTGAGCAATGTGCGTATGATGGGGTCAAGCGGCTTCGTCGGCACGGTTTGACTGTATCGGTCCTTGGGCAGAGGGCGGGGCGCATCTTCGTCCGGACGAACGCGCGCGGCAATCTTCCGGTAATCGCGAATATTGAGGTCGTATTTCAGGACTTTCACCACGCAGAGACAGGCATCTTTCTTCCCACCCCCATCCGCACAATGATTGGCAATTTCGATGTCTTCTCTTTGGGTGAGCGTGTGTTTCGCTGGAACATCGCCAGCAAGCGTGTTGAGAATATAGCCATTAAATGTGTTCGCATGTGCGGGCGTGGGCACCCAGATCAACATCGTTAGGAGGGTTGCGCCAAGGATGACGGGTGCGGAGCGATAAAAACGTTTCATCTGGGGCTATTTCAATGATGGTGTCGATGTCAGATAAACGCCATTCGCGTCCACTTTGTTCCGTATCTGGATGGCGGCCAGCAATATTTTAAGCATACCCTAAAATACAACAAAGGCCCGCCGACAATGCCAGCGGGCCTCGTTTTGAAGTTTGGGTCTCACGGGACGTAGTGCCCGCTTCGTTATGGCTTACACTGTGGACGCATCCGGCGTGTTCGCCCTACCCGGTTTCGCGTTTACGAAAGGCTGAGCTAACAGCTCTGGGCAGACCCCTCAAAAAAGATAGACAAACTACACCTCCTTTCTCAACGCGGCCCCACAATGGGACGGCTACCGATATATTCTATTTGGTCTGAGTCAGGGAAAACGGCAAGTCTGAAATAGTGTGATAATTCAGGCGGCTCTCGCCGCACAGACATAGAGCCTTATGCGGCGTCTGGGATGAAATCGAGGGCGACACCATTATTACAGTACCGCAGTCCCGTGGGGCGTGGGCCGTCTTTGAAGACATGACCCTGGTGCCCACCACAGCGAGAACAGTGATATTCCGTGCGAGGAATGACCATCTTAAAGTCTCGTTTGGTTTCAATCGCCCCTTTGATGGTCGTGACAAAGCTGGGCCAACCTGTGCCTGAGTCAAACTTCATCTCAGATTTGAACAAAGGCAAGGCGCAGCCTGCACAGACGAAGGTGCCAGCCCGCTTCTCACTATCATGCGGGCTAGAGAAAGCGCGTTCCGTGCCGTCTTTACGAAGAACGTAGAATTGCTCGTCCGTCAGGCGGTTCTGCCAGTCTCCTTTTGAGAGATTGGCCCAGTCAATATTGGGATCAGTCGCAGTCATGACATCGGTCTTTCTTTCTGATGTTATCTTAGTCGTCAGTGTTTGCGCGTTGGAGGCGCCGCTGCAAGCGGTGAGCGCAAGGGCAGAACCCCCAAGGGTAAAATTGCGTCTGTCAATCATGTCGATTTCCTTCTTCGGTCATGACGCCATGATCAACTTACGCGCGGAGTGCCAATCAGGTTGCGTTCACAGTTGAGTGAGGACGAGAGCCCCAATGATGAGGGCCGCAGCCCATCCGTTGGATTTGAACAAAGTCAGTGCGCGTTTTGGCGAGTCAGGGCGCAGGCGGACGACTTGCCACAATAGGTGTGCGGCAAAGGGTAGTGTCGCGAGCGCGGCAAGCGGAGTCTGCGAGAGCAGTAGGCCCGCTGTGATCAAACACACGGACAGCGTGTAACTGATCCCGACGCCCAAGCGCACGCGACCCCCAAACCGGCGGGCTGTGCTCCGAATACCGATGACGGCATCATCCTCAATATCTTGGAGAGCGTAAATCGTGTCGAAGCCTACGGTCCATGCGGCCAATCCTGCATAAATCAGCCCAATGGTGAGATCGAGGCCGCCTGTCTTGATGGCGTAGGCAACCAGCACAGCCCAGTTAAAGGTGAGCCCTAACCAAATTTGGGGCCACCAGGTGATGCGTTTCATAAAGGGGTAGGCGGCGACGAGTGGAATTGACGCCAACGCGATAAGTTTTGCGCCCCAAGGCAGGGCTAACCAGACCGCGAAGCCGATGGCGAGTTGCAGCGCTAGCCAAAGCCAGGCTTGAATGCTGGTAACACGTCCAGAGGGTAATGGACGCGCCGCTGTCCGCTCGACCTGCGCATCAAGATTTCTGTCAACAATATCATTATAGGTGCAACCCACGCCGCGCATGGCGATCGCGCCAATTAGGATCAGCGCGCCCCAATATAGCGGGGACCAGACTTGCCAATCTGGGCGACAAATCCAACTCGGCACAACGAGACCAATCCAACCGGGCAGGGCGAGAAGCCAATAGCCGACAGGGCGGTCAAGACGAGAGAGCTGCAAATAGGGCCGAATCGCCTCGGGGGCTTGATTGACCCAATGTCTTTTCGCGGCGTCCGCGACTTTCATCGGCGGATTTCATAAAGTGCGATTCCGGCCGCCGTCGCCACATTCAGGCTTTCGGCTTCGCCGGCAATCGGATTGGACTGCATCGGGATGCGGGCGAGAACATCGCAATTTTTAGCAACGAGTTCACGCAACCCCGGCCCTTCAGCCCCCATGACAAGGGCGTAGCGACCTTCGCCCGCGAGCGCCTCAGACACAGTTGTCTCTGTTTCGCCTGCCAGACCGATGACTTGATAGCCGAAGGTCTGCAAAGATTTAAGGGTTTGGGCGATGTTAGTTTCAAGACAGACTGGAACCGTTTCCAAACAGCCGACAGCCACTTTGGCTGTTGCGCCGGCCAGCGGCGGGGCTTTGCGGCTTTGCATGACGATCGCGGTCACGCCGAACGCGCTGCACAGACGCATCATCGCGCCGACGTTATGCGGATCTGTGATTTGGTCGAGGACGAGGATGATCGCATCATCGTCAGCATCATCTGCAAGCTGGGAGAGATGCGGCCATTGTAGTGGCGCGGCTTTCACGGCCACACCTTGATGCGCTGCGCCGCGCGGAAGCGCTTTATCAATATAGGCCATGGCGACGATTTTCAGGTCGGCTCGCCCTTCGCTCAAACCGAGTCGTTCTGCGGCCTGTTCTGTGACCATGATCTGGTGGATCGTGCGGCGCGGATTATTGATAACAGCTTGAACGGCGTGCCAGCCCCAAATCCATGGGTTTGGCGGGGCTGAATTGCCACCGGACCGGTTGCTCCCTTTATATTTCGCATATTTAGAATCACGGTTCGGTTGGCGCGGTGTTGTTGTCGCGCCATGTGAGCGACCGCCATAGGATTTCTTCGGGCCATCTTTCGAAGCCCCGGGAATCATGCCCTTGGAACGGGGTTCGGAGGATCGAGATCCGGGTTTGCCCCCCTTACGGGAAGATTGACGTGTTTCGGCGCTTCCGCTCCGGCCACGTTTTCCGCCCGCTCTACCTGCGTTTTCGTTCTTGCGCGGTCCGTCGTCCATGGTTATATGCCCGCCTCAATCAGCAATATGCCTCTGTTGTCGGCGCGGCTACCACGATGGTCGCGAGGGTGACAGAGCGTTTTTTGTTGGAAAACAGTAGTTTCATGGTGTTCGGTCTTAACCGGATCGAATATCAAGAGCAGGAGTTCCCCACGGAGTAAAACTGGGGAGGGGTGGCCGAGTGGTTAAAGGCGTCAGACTGTAAATCTGATCACTATGTGTACATTGGTTCGAATCCAATCCCCTCCACCATACTTCAGCGAAGACATTGCGGGTATAGCACAATGGTAGTGCAGCAGCCTTCCAAGCTGAGTATGCGGGTTCGATTCCCGCTACCCGCTCCAGACACAGTCGGTCCCACTTGATTTTGTGGGTCTGAAACACGAATTAACCTTTAACGGCCTGATAGGTGGGCCAAATCAGAGGACTAGCCAAATGGGCAAGGAAAAGTTCGAGCGTAATAAGCCACACGCTAACATCGGCACGATTGGTCACGTTGACCATGGTAAGAC
>JBPOEY010000022.1:0-5334 GCA_051251645.1 Litorimonas sp.
GAGCCGCGTGCGTTCTTAGCGCCTTCTCTGGTTTTGTATGTCCTGCGACGGATGCGTTCTCGTTTCAGCAGGTTAAACGGCATTATCATGGCAATGCCTATTTTGAGTTCACACTTCCAGAAACAGCTACTGAAGATGTTGTCATCTTCGACGGGTTCGCAAGCCCTACAGCCAAGCAGCATTCGCGTTTGACGATTTTGTGGCGCATCGCCGACGAACACCTTGTGGTGCAACTGCGCGTCAATAACGGGTCTCCCGCAGCACTTGATCTTGGCGAAGTCGCTCTTGGCGGTTCTCATAAACTGGCAATGCGTATGAAAGATGCAGACTATGGAGCTTCTCTTGATGGGGCTGCTGCTGTGTTCTCAACTGGATTGAAAGCCGTTGGTATATCTTCCTTTGAAACATCCGCGACACTGACACGCCTCGCACTGTTTGAGAGCATGGGCGACAACAACTGGCTCGCAACCGTCACAGGCGGAGAGCCTGCCGTGCCGTTATGGACCGAAGGCGACAGCATGATGAACGGCGCATACGGTATCAGCCTGAGCACTTTGCTGGCAGCCTCAACGGGCTTGGGTGTTATCAATACAGCAGCGGGCGGGAACTCTTGGGCAACCATCACAGACCGCATTATCGCAACGATTGAGGCTGATGCGGATGCCAAAAACCGAACACTGGTTATTTTTGACGGCTCAGCCAATGGCTTCACAACGGTTCAAGATTGGCTTGATCGCTTGAGCGCCGTGGTTGCGGCCTTTGGGTCGGAAAACTGGGTGGTCGCAACGTCGCTCACAGGCCGACGCTCAGACCGCTCAGTCATCACAACGCCAAGCGATTACAATCTGGATATGAAAGAATGCTTGTCGCAAGGCGTGGGCCTGTTTGGGGAACATCACTTTTACACGACGATTTGGGAAGATCTTCAAGATGAAGCCGATGGCTCAACTGAGGATGCCAATGATGTTGCTTCTGGCGCTATCCCCGGCTCGCTGTTCTACACAGGCGATGAAGGTGTAACCTACGACGGCACGCACCTTGGTTTGCTCGCAAACGAGACGATAGCGGATGGTCTGACACCTGTCATTATGAACGTCCGCGATCTGGTGGGGATCGATGATGCATAAGGCAATTGGGGTATTTGGTCTCCTTGGTGATCGTCGCGCCAGAGCAAACAAACCCGCACACTGGATGACCGTAGCGCGTCACTTTTTTAGGGGCACGTTCACAAATCACCAACCACACCCGCCGGTGAAACGGCGGGCTTTTTTATGAGGACAACGCATGTTGAACGAGCTTCTTTTTGCGTAGGCGCGCGCTGTCGCAAGAGACCAAACGGGAAGAAATTCAATCACATCGACCAAATGCGCAGGATATTGAAGCAGGAGCAGAGGGCAAAACCATGACAAAACTTGAGGCAATGATGACAAAGACAACTACAGGGATTTCAGCCGTTGGGGTGACGCTGCCGGCTTGGTGGCCAACGTTAGAGGGGGCGAGCAGTGTGGCTGTGTTGCTGGTGCCGATCTTATCCGCGCTTTGGCTGATTGTGCAGATCGTGACCTTTGCGCGCAAAAACTGGCAGGCATATCGCCGGGCGGATGACGGCTTTATCGGGCGGCGCGGGGCGTTTGGGATACTGGCTGCAGCATCGCTTGCAGCGGCGGTGCCTGTGGTGTCTCAGTTTGAGGGGCGCAGCTTGAGCGCGTATCGCGATATTGTTGGTGTCGCGACGATCTGCGATGGTGTGACGCTTGGTGTTAATATGGGCGACACGGCCACGTCTGCGGAATGTGATCAGCTCTTGGCGCGTGAACTGCGCGCTCATGCGGCGGGGCTTTCTGCGTGCATCTCGGACGATGTGGAAAAGGCAATCCCGCGCGATACGGCTGTGGCATTGATCTCGTGGACCTACAATGTTGGGGTTACTGCCGCCTGCGGATCCACGCTGGTGCGCAAGCTCAATGCAGGCGATTTCGTCGGGGCCTGCGCGCAGTTGCCACGCTGGAACAGGGCGGGCGGCCGCGTCGTGCGCGGCCTCACGAACCGGCGCGCGGCTGAATTCGATATGTGCATCGAGGCGCTGTGATGAAGTCTTGGGGCCTATGGGCAGGCTGCGCTTTGATCGTGGCCTGTGCATGCTTGTTTGCATGGGCTAGCACGCTGCAATCTGATCTTGCGGGGCTGCGGGCCGAAAATCAGCTGCTCGATCGCAACTGGCAGATCTCGCAACGCCAAATCTACGCGGCGGCGCAGGCACAGGCCGTAGCAGCACAGTTTCGATCAGATCAAGCTGCGCGTGACGCCAAGTTTATTGAAAACAGCCAAACCATTGAAGGGATACCAGATGCGCCTTTGCATCCTGATCTCGCTGATCTCATTAACGGGTTGTGACGCGTTCAAGCCGCGTGAGGTTCTGGTAGAGATCCAGCCTGTGATCGATCAAGAGCTTTTGCAGCCCTGTTCAATATCAAGCCGCAAAGTGGCGACGGCTAACGAATTGGCACTCTTGGCAATGGAACACTTGGGCGCGGCCCGATGCGCCAATGCCAAAATCACCGCCATATCTGAAACGCTGAGAGACCTAAGCCCCACAGAATAGGCGGGGCTTTTTGACGTGAATCGGGCTTTTTGCGGACATTTGCGGTCCGACCATTCGCTGCGATTCATCTTCATTCGGCGCCCGACGCATAGGCTGTGACTACTGTAATTAGCCAACTGTCTTTGCACGAATTTGAATTTGTGTTAAACTGACTATAATTTGAAGGGATTTTTTATGATGAAAATTTTCTACAAGAAGATCGTACTCCTGTTTTCTCTGGCTTTTGCTCTAGCTGCTTGTGATCCATTAATTAGTCCATTTCAAGAACAAGCTTATGAGAATGCAACTACCCTGAAAGCCCAAAGCTTAGCCCTTATTGCCAAGTCCGGCGAACCGTACAGCTCACACAGAGAAACTGTTGATAAGCTCTTGGTCGATGTTGATGCCGCCTACGAATATGCAGATGGCTTGCCAAAAAATGAAGTCGTATCAGAACAATGGGATATATTACGCAATCCAGATGGTAACCTTTTAGGAGGATTTGCGAGACGCTGGAGAAGTTCAGGAACACTGAGTCCGTTCTTCCGAGAGGAACTTGCTATCCAGTTAGGCAACGCGTTTGACACTATTATATGTGTTGAAATCAATAAAAGAGAAGCATCCGTTTGTGAGAACTGATTTAAGAGGATTAACGCATGTCACTATCAGATAATTGGGAAAACTTCACTAAGGCGGTTCAAGACGGGTTGAAGACCCTCGCAAATAACACGGTTCAAGAGGCGTTAGATCAAGCCGAATCAGATGCCAAAGCGTTTGTGAACGACAGTGAAGAAGCATTTCGTCGCTGGGGTGATGCGCTCGCTCAAGGAAAGATCACAAAGGAAGATTTCGAATACCTAGTCGGTGGACAGAAGGACCTAGCCCAGATGCATGCGCTCAAGGCTGTCGGGGTGACACAAGCCCGGCTAGAGAGGTTTCGAATTGGGTTGATCAGCCTAATAGTAAGCTCCGCATTTGATGCGATAGGAATTTAATTCCGTCCGAGGTAAGGGGAAGCCTGACTTCAAGCCGATTTATGCAACAATGCCTTGGTACGTAGATCTAATGCTGAGATTGGATTATGGCTAAAAATTCGGCTACTAAGGGTTGATCGGCGCCCATAGCCCGATTCATGAACTGTGCAATCATTGTGCTAGGGAGGCAAGGTTTACAGAGGCGAGATGATCCAGAACACCTATTCGCCCGGGAACTTCTGGGAACATTTCATTTGGGGATTTAGACCTGAATTCGTAGACAAGAAGATATACATCGTGATCACTGGTTAACAGTGTTCCCGAAAGATCGGGGTTGAGGTCTAAACGCCGGGCATTCATGTGCGATTGCATAACTTCCTGATTGAACTCAATATTGGTGTCGAACTGAATTGGCTCGTCTGTGGCTACGATTACCAGAATTCTGTAGAGGCCCTCTGGCGCAAGAAAAAGGGCTTCTAACAAACATGAAAAGGAGAACGAACCACAGGTGTTTCTGTTGATGTCTGCGACCCACCTTCGCGCACCGTCGACGGGCATCCCTCTTGAGGTGATCTGTTCTACAGGAGTGATGATTGCTATCCCCCCCTTCGGCGTTGGGAGAGTACCAACATCGAAGTATCCTGCCGAACGAAGAGCAGATCGAATGGACACCTCTAAATCAAGCAAGGACGTAGATGCACCATACTCTGCAGAAATTTCAGCTACACTCAAAGGAATGCTTGAAGAGGGCTTAGGGGCTGGGAGGGGAAAATAAGAGGAGGCTTTAGTGGCTGTGACGGGTATATGTCCCGCACTGCAAGAAATGAGAAGCGCTGTGCCCAGCACGTAGCTGGTTATTGTCGCGCTTCTACGCACCGTTTTTGTCCTTTAGAAAAAACAATACGCCGATTGCGGCTATTACGAGCCCTTGCAACGGACCCGTAAAAATACTCGCCTGTTCCATTGCTGAAATTCGTGCGTCAACTGTTGATGCCTGTTTACCCAAAAGCGTCAAGACAACGGGCGCAAGAATAACTAAAAACAGAACAGTTATATAGAAAATTGACAGCCAAGCGGATAGGCGAAAGAAAGATCGCCGGACGTGCATTTCGTCAGGTGAATCGGGTTGCAGTGCGCCCGCAGCAAACACGCTTATCATCAAAGCTAGTGTCGGCAAGAAGTTTGGGAGCGCCCACCCCCAAGCTTTTGAAGCGTCGGCTCCGTAAGCTCCCATTAGTGTTTGAGCTGCCATAATGAGGAACAGCACGCCACAAGCCGGAAGCCAAATTGTTGCTAACTTGTAGCGCGCCGTTTCAAGACTTATTTTATTAGTCATTGGATAATCCAATTCTGTATAAAAACCGTTTGAAGAAACTTTTGTTATCTTATTTGTACACTCTGCTTGGTGGAGCCTGTGCGATGCAACAAAATTTTTTAATTTTACCCCACTGGATATTGCAGGAAGGCTGATTGTAGAAGTTTTCGGCCGATAAAAGGCAATGCAGTTGTCATTACTGGACAGGACCATTGCCAAAACGAACTCGTCAATACTGTCGTTTTGGTCGCGTACCACCTGATCATCAAAACCAATGAGAATTATTGCGATACAAACCTTTGGCAGAACCCAATTTGATTTTGTCATTTTTTTGGCCAGATTTTATATAGCTGACATTCGTCAATCATACAGCATTCGACACCTTGCGGGGCGATCTCAACCGGTCGACGCAACACACTCGGCGAACTTCTCTGCTGGCGTCTGATATTGCAAGGTCTTGCGAG
>JBPOEY010000023.1:0-4875 GCA_051251645.1 Litorimonas sp.
CTGGCCCAGACATCAGCACCGCGCTGACGGGCCATTCTACCATCCAAACCAAATGTCAGTTTGCGGGAAGCCGCCGACTAGCAATTTGCTGCACCGGCAGTCGGCTGGAAAGAGCCCACTTTGACCAATGCTGCAGTCTGCACGCATGGCGGCTTGGCGCACTATCCCGACCTTGCCGGGGGTTGGTGAAAGGGCGGCCATACCAGCTGCCGCGCGCATCAATCGCAAACATTGATCTTTTTGACATTTGATCACCTAGCTCTCGGTTGAAAGCGAGATACCGATGGTCGGACCAGACACAAATAGCTGGACTCCCATGTGCCTTGGCGCGCAGGGTTCATCACTCTGCTTTCTAGCATAATGTATTGGAACTAAAATGGTTATCGAAACTGGGACTTCTTCGAACGAACTCATTGAAGGATCGGAGTTTGCGGACACGTTGGACGGCGCCGGCGGCAACGACACACTCAACGGTTTCGAAGGTAACGATTCAATCATCGGCGGTAGGGGCACAGACCTGATCGACGGTGGCGACGGCAACGACACAATCGTGGGCGGACCCAACCTTTTTTCCGAAGGCGAAGAGCTCTTGGACAGTGCGCTCGATACTCTTATTGGCGGTCTGGGTGACGATACCATCAGTGGGTGGGGCAATAGCGCGCTCATGCTTGGCGGGGCGGGCAACGACAATCTCCAAGGTGGCCCTGACGCGCGCAGCGACACGCTTGATGGGGGCACCGGGGCGGACACCCTGATCGGTCAAGGCGGCGCAGATGTCTATATTGTGGACAGCGTGCTCGATTTTGTAGCCGAATATCAGTATGATAGTTACGCTCCTGGGACCACGGACGCTACGGGCGATGTGGATGAGATCCGCTCGACCATCTCGTGGGTTCTGCGCGACTGGAATGACGACGGGTTCAACATTGAAAACCTAACCCTGCTGGGCTCTGCGTCGATCAACGCGACCGCGAATGAGGTGGGCAATGTCCTGACAGGCAACAGCGGCAGCAACCTGCTCAGCGCGCTGGCCGGGGATGACACTATTGATGGTGGCGGCGGAAATGACACCATCGACGGTGGCGCGGGCGACGACTTCATGACAGGTGGCAGCGGTGCGGACACCTTTATCATCAATGCACTCAGCGGTGATGATACGATCACCGATTTTGATGTCGGCATTGATGTCTTGGACCTTTCGGCTTTTTCGCAATCGCAGATCGACGCGCAGATCATATCCGAAGACCTTAGCGGAAACCGTGTGGTTAACATCGGCGGGGCGAGTGTGACCCTGCTGGGCGTTTCCAACACCCCTGACGATGATTTCCTGCCGGGCGACACTGCCACAGTTTTCGGGAGCATCGACATCGCCGCCCCTGAAATCGGGTCAATCGAGACGGGAGGCGATCGCGACCGCTTTGAAACCACGCTTGAGGCGGGCGTTCTATATGACATTTCATTGGAAGGGGTCGCCACTGGAGGTGGATCGCTTAGTGATCCTGAAATTATCGGCCTCTATCGCGGTGACGGAACACTTGTTGCAAACAGTGCTAACAGGGACAGCGGCGTGGGGGCTAACGCGTTGGCCGAGCGTGTCGTTGTAAGTTTATCCGGCACTTATCAGGTTGAGGTTGCCTCCGCATCTGATTTGGGCACTGGAGATTACACGCTCACCATCGAAACCAACGGCTTTGTAGATGACTTCTTGCCCGGTGTCGCTTCTGGCCTCGGCACTGTTGAAGTTGGCGACCGTACCACGGGAGAGATTGAGACGACAGGTGACGTTGACGGTTTCAGCGTTTCGCTGACCGCCGACACAACCTACGAGGTCAGCATTCTTGGTAGCGACTCCAAAAACGGGACATTGATTGATCCCGATTTGGTGGGCATTTTCTCGAACAGCAATTTCAACGGCACCCCGATTACATCCGTTCAAACCCTGAATACGCAGTTTGTCGGCGATGACAGCGTGTCTTTTTTCACCCCGCAAACTGCGGGCGAATACTTCATCGGCGTGCAGGACGAATTTGGCGGTACCGGGACCTACGCGGTTGCAGTCGACGACATCGGCGTGAGCGATGACTTTGCGGCGGATATTGACACCACAGGGTCGATTGTGGTTGGCGGGAGTTCCGTTGGCATTGTTGACTTTGCGCAGGACGATGACTGGTTTGAGGTCACTCTGGCGGCCAACCGCCTTTATGAGATCGAACTTAAACCGAACGCTGGTGCAAACGCCCTCTCTGATCCATTCTTTCGCGGGGTGTATGACAGCAATGGCGTCCTGATTCAGAACACCGAAAACGACGATGTTAGCGGTTCAGACACCAGCAGCCAGCTACAATTTGTCACCGATGTACCCGGCACGTTCTACCTTGCCGCTGGTGGCTTTGGCGACACGCTCGGCCAATACCGGTTGGAACTGAACGATCGGGGTCCCTTGGATGACAACCGCTTTGACATTACGATCGAATTTACATCCGACGACACTCCGGATGAGTACATTGAGGCTTTCGAGGACGCGGTCGAACGCTGGGAAGAAATCATCACGGGCGATCTCGACTACGCATTTGTCGAGGGCTACGGCTTTGTGGATGATATATTGATCGAAATCGCCGTGGAGGACCTTGAGCTGACGTTTGAAGGGGTGGATCAGACCATCCTGGCCATCTCGAGCGTGCTTGACCAACGCTCAGACGCGGCCTCAGGCGCGGGTGCCTTGCCGACGTATTCGCGTATCGTTTTGAACCCCGATGAAATCGGATCAGCCCTCAATCTCGATGAACTTGTGCAAAATACCATAGGCCGCGCGCTTGGATTTGGCTCACTCTGGGAAGAGTTTGGTCTTGTTCAGGCCATTGACGGCGTGGCCACCTATACTGGGTCAAATGCTCTACGCGAAATGGAAGAATTGTCGGACGATCTGAATGGCGTGAACGTGCTTGAAGATGGTGAAGACGGCGCGCTAGCCGCGGAGTATTGGAGCGAAGACGTTTTCGGATTTGAGCTTATGACATCGCTCGTCGCAATCCGCAGACCTTTTTTTGGTCCTGCAGAGTTTGGTCGCCCGGATAATCCGATCAGCGCGCTGACCATCGCCGCTATGCAAGACCTTGGCTACCAAGTTGACTATGGCGGAGCCGATCAATTCCAGTTGTCTTCCGGAGCTCTGTCAAGCACTGCTCCAACGACCGTTGAAACGCTTGATGACGGCACGGAAGTTCAGGTGCGGTTTGCGCGCAGCCTTGTGACAGATTTGTCCGACAGCGATGATATTCCGGCGGATATCACCACCATTTACACCCGCCCCAACACCCTGTCCGAAACCCCGGTTGAGGCGGCGCTGACTTCAGCCAATACTGTCCTGCTCAGCGCCTCCGGCACCTCGGCTCTCTTTTTCGAAGGCGTAACGGGCGACAATCTGTTGATTGAGCTGACCGGCACCTTTGACAAATCAAGCCTTGAATCCCTTGATGATCTGACCGGCATGGCAACGTCGATGAAAGTCTTCTCGGCCCAGGGTCAACTGCTGTTCAGCGTGGACTATTCGCGCAGGCCAGTGGATGTGGCGGACGCACTGGTCAACTGGCCCACGGTTGGTGATGGCGAGGATGATATCATCGTTGTGGATGCCCTGCCGGGGACTGTTGTGCGCATCAACCCCAATGGCGGCACTGAGGATGACAGCCGCATATTCACTGGCGCGGGTGACGATTATGTTCGGGGTGGCGATGGCGCTGAATTAATAATCGGTGGATCGCAGGACGATATACTGTTGGGCGCAGGAGGAAATGACACACTTGGCGGTGAAAGTGGGAATGATACAATTGATGGAGGCAGTGGCACTGATACAGCGCTCTATTCCGGCAATCAGTCGTCATATACCCTGACCCTAAGCACCTCCGGCACAACATTGACCGACAGAAGTACGACCGGAAATGGCACCGACCAGATTTCCAATGTTGAATTTCTGAACTTCGACACGAACATTTTCGATGACGGATTTAATTTGGGCATATTCGGTGGGCCAACCAGCCTGTCAGAGACCCAGTTCGAAAGTTTTATCGAACTCTACATCGCCTATTTCAACCGCGCCCCTGACGCAATCGGCTTGAATTTCTGGGGCACCGCCTTTGCCAATGGCACATCGCTTGAGGCGACGGCGAGCCTGTTCATCGATCAAGACGAAACCCGCGCAACCTATCCCAGCAGCCTAAGCAACGCGGACTTTGCGACAGAGGTCTATGCAAACGTGTTGGACAGGGTGGCCGATCAGGTTGGGTATGACTTTTGGGTTGGCGTGCTGGACGATGGCTCGGTTGGACGGGATCAGTTCATTCTGGCGATCCTTGGCGGAGCAAAGGCCGCCCCTCCAGATGGCGCGACGCCGGACTTTATCTCGCAACAGTTGGCGGATCAGGCCTATCTGTCGAACAAGACCGACCTTGGCGCCTACTATGCCGTGCACAAGGGTATGTCCGACGTCGGCAATGCGTCTGCAGCGATGGCGCTTTTTGACGGGTCGCAGCAAAGCCTTGACACCGCCGTAGCAGCTATCGACGGCTATCACCAAGCGGCGCTCAGCGCGACCACGGGCGAGTTTTTGATGCCGCTGGTTGGAGTGTTGGATGATCCGTTTGTGTAACCTTGAAATGAACTCCATGTTAAATTCTGAGCTACGAAATTTACCGAAAATCATCTTGAAAGATCCGATTGCGGCTACTGACTGAAACAAAATTGCCGTGTCCGCTTTGCGTCAAAAGTGGCTGGTTCAGGAAAACCTCGCAACGGAAGGTTCGTCCGCGACCTGTAAGTTCGCCGCTTGATCCATGCTGCCACCTGCACGAATGGCCGGTTGTTCTGCTGCGCGACAGC
>JBPOEY010000024.1:0-4099 GCA_051251645.1 Litorimonas sp.
GGAAAAGCCCCGTCGCCTTCGAGCGGAAAGTAGCTTAAACGAGCACTTGGGGCGGCACAGAAGCGTGACAGGTCCAAATTACGCCAAACGCGAAGCGGCGCAGGAAGCCATGCAAGGCATGGCGCGCGGCCTCGAACGCGATCCGCAGCTGGAATCCCTGCTGGCCAACCGCAAACGCGACCTGGGTATCACCTTCGACACCGGCCACAGGAGTCTCGGCCGGGACCTCGCCATCAACCACGGCCTCGATCACGTGCGCAGCCGCGGCCTCAGCCGCTGACACCAGTCCGATCTGCCGCCGGGTCTGCGCAGCGCCACTACGATGGATCGAGCGCTCTTGCGCGGCTGACGTGGCGTGGGCTGACTGGCTCAACCAACCTCACAACCTACCAGCAGGAGCCGAAAGACCCATGCCCGATCCAGACCGCATCATCCGCCTCACAACCGTCCTTGACAGAACCGGCCTGTCCCGATCCACCCTCTACCGCAAGATCGCCGACGGCACCTTCCCGGCGCAACTCCGCATTAGTGTGCACGGGGCTGGGTGGAAGGAGTCGGACATTGATCGATGGGTGGCTGATCCGGCCGGGTGGCGTTCAGAGAGCGCGGTTGATTGATCGCACCAATCTATTTTGAGCGTTCACAACGCGCAATTCGGTGATGCGTCATTGGCAATTCTACTATCAGTCTGGCGTTCATTCGAGACACGGTTTCTGCACGTGCACTACGTCGCTCCCATGCACGGGAAAAACCATGGGGCACGTTATCGGGCATTTGGCTGGCCATGCAGACACGTCAAACTTCAATATTTTATAATATTATCAATGTATTAAGTAGATTTTAAGCGCGTTTTGCGACCCCGCGCTGAAATTTGGCTTTGTTTCGGGAAACGGCCAGTTTTAGGCCGCCATATCTTCCCGGTTGCTTGCGATGACCCAAGCCGAAAAAGCCTTGCGCCGCTGCGTTCTTGCTTCGCCCAAATAGCGCTTCAGCAGCCGCTGCCCTCGCTCTGCCGCCTGGTATTCTTTCTTCGTCGCCTGAATGAGTTGATACACTTCGCTTTGCGTCAAAGTCATGTCGGGAGGTGAAAGTTCGCCGGAAGCCCGGGCGTCGATGTAGTCGTTAAACGAGAACCGCTTGCCCATTCTCAGGAACCAGGGCATTCCCGCTTCGAAGTCGCGCAGGCTTCTCTCCGCGGTGACCAATCGCGCCTCAGCTTGCGCAAGCGTGAGCGCTCGGAAGCCAAGCTCATCATTCGGGATCAGTGCGTTCGGTGCGATCTCAGGATCATCGAGAATGATCCTGAGCCAGGTAGCGACGAGTTCTGGATCTGGACGTGCTGTTGCACCATGTCGACGCGCATTGCCTGCAACAATGGCCTTGCCGCGCGCCGTTTTTGGCCCAGTGCTTTTTTGCGCATTCAAACGATTGCGCGCAGCAATCTCCTCGCGGGTCATCCTTCGATCACCTCCGCCTCCTCGGGGCGCGCGCGCTGCAGCATATCGAAGTCACGTTTGACCTCACGCCGGCGACGCTCGAGGTCGGGAAGCTGCTGGTCATGTTTGGTGATCGACCTGTCCATGGACCGGTAGGCTTCGCCCATCACCTCTACCGGCTCGAGGCCGAGTTCGGTAATCTCGGCATAGGCCTGTTCCTGCGCGTCACGGTCACTTGAAACGGCCCGTCTTGCAAGGTCGTCGCCTACAGCTTCAGCAACCGCGCGATCAAATCTGTACGGAGTTTCCCAATTGGCCTCAACGCCACCTGCAGCGAGATGGGCTTCCCAGGCAGCGTCGAGCTCAACTTCGTGAAGCTGCTTCTGTCGTTCTACCACGGCCGACTTGATGATCTTGCGAATATGCTGTCTCAACCCGGCGTCACGCATACGGCGGTGCTGCAAGAGCTCCCATTCAATGGCGATGAGGTTTTCGGCTACGACGCATTCATAAGGCGTCATTGGTGCCAATGACTGCATCATCCCGTCGTGAAACCCGTCAAAGGAACCGGGGTCCTCGCCGACGATAGGATCCCTTGAGGGCAGAATATCGGCAAAGCTTGCAAGGCCGAAGCGGCCGGCGTCAGGGGAAATCAGGTCGTTGGGCATAGCTGCATCTCTTTGCTCTGGGCATCCGCGAATCCCCCACCTTCGCGATATTACTCGAAGGAAAATCATACTCCATATTGTGCGCCGAGTCGACGATGTATCAAGCTGTCGTGGCGCCTTGGTGTCTTGGCGTCCAGTCCTGATGACAGCTCATTTGAGCGCGAAGTCGCGTCAAAAGGGAGGACTGCGTCAGATCTGACACCGGAGGTTCAGCAGCACCTGATCTCAGCCGTATCCTGTCTGGAGAACGCTTTGGCGAGCCCCCGTCGCCCCAAAGGCCGACATTCCGATCCGCTCCCTTGCCCGCACGCGCAGCTCGTCGCTATTATTGTCGACGGTCTCATGGGCTCCTCCCACATTGCTAGCCAAACGAGGCAAGGGAAGATCCCGTTTGCATGGAAGTGCCAAGACATTAGGGGCTGCAACGGGCAGGAAAACGCCCTTACGCATGGGACGTGCATCGGCCGTTTCGCGGAGTTGCACAGGCAAATGCAGGGCGTTCTGCGTGGCGACTCCGAACTGACGGAATGATTCTAGACGTGGGATCCGTGTTTGGGAGCAGCCACGTAACGTTTGATCAGCGGTCTCAACATAAGTCCGATAATGGCGCCAGACGCAACGCCGCAACCGCCTGCCAGGACATCAGCCCAAGACGCTTCGCGTCCGAGCCCCGGTTGTATGAACTCGATGGCGCCGCCAAACATCACGGCAAGAGGCACGATCCAAACAAGGTTGCGTGCAAGGAAGATTGCGCAGGGCAAAACCAGCGCGGTGAAGGCTGTGAAGTGGAGGATTTTATCGTTGATGCCTCTAGTTATTTCCGGAACTGAGGGCGATAATGTTAAAACTAGGATCACTACGGTTAGGACAAACGCTACAGCAGCCGCAAGACGTTTGAGAAGCCTCGATAGCGCCTCATCGGCCTTTGGCGCGTCGACCTGAAACGTCACTTTGCTTGTTTGCTCGCATGAACGCGGATCCCGGGGCCGTCGTCTGGTGTTCCGATGAACTCGATGCCAGCAGACTCGAGGGCAGAAATCAACTTGCCCAAGTTACTTGCCCGGCTTGGTGGCAGTCCATCAACGTCTTCGTAGCGGATTATGGTCCGTACTGAGAGGCCAGAAATTTCCGAGAGCTTCTCAATAGACCAACCTAGCGCATTTCTTGCTGCGCGGAGCTGCATACCAGTTGCGTTTGTCATATTAGTGGCATAAATTGTGACACATGAGGATCATTCAAGAAGCTTTCAAAGATTGGCGTAATGAATTCAAACGTCTGGAGGGGGCTTACGCGCCTGCCACACTCAAATCCTACTTAGCAGACGTTGAAATCTTCGTGAACTGGTGCCGTGAACTCAATATTGAACCGTTCCCGGCCTCGGTCGCGACTGTCTGCTCTTTCCTCGAAGATCAGGCTCCGGGAAAAGCACCTTCGACCGTGCGAAGACGTCTCTATGCAGTGCGCAAGGTGCACAGGTTGTTGCAACTGCCTGACCCAACTTGGGACGAAGACATCAACATTACTTATCGCCGGATCCGCCGCGCAAAGCTCACTCGCCCGAAACAAGCCAAAGGACTAACGAGAAAGTACCTCGACGCGTTTTTGGCTGTTCAGCCAGAGACACCATGGGGCCTTCGCAATCGTGCCATGCTGTCGCTAGGATATGAACTGGTGACGCGGCGCTCAGAACTGGTCGCCCTAACCACAGATGACATTGAAATCAGGGAAGATGGGACTTTGCGGGTCCTCATCAGGCGCAGCAAGTCTGATCCCTTTGGACAGGGGCGTATCGCATTCACGTCTCAGAAAACCGCAAGATATGTCGATAATTGGCTGGACTGGAGGGGGCCTTCTATTCCATCCCTTTTTTGCCCAATTTATCAGGGTAAGGCGATTGATCGCAGTTTGAGCACATGTATGAACCGCCCCGAGTTTGCCGGAGACCATCAACTTAAGTAAGGATGATGGTTATGACAAAAAGCAAAATGGGAAATC
>JBPOEY010000025.1:0-4049 GCA_051251645.1 Litorimonas sp.
TCTATGCACAGCGCGACGTGCTCGATATGGTCGCGTGAAATGAAGCTATAGGTCTCCGGTAAAACCGGGGCGATTCATTTGCTTTTTCGAGGGCAAGCGGGAATCTATGCGCGACGATATGTTCAGGCATCCACCGGCGCGAAAGGACGAAATTGCCCAGAAGCGTTGACAGGCCGGGCAAATTCTCTCCTGCCAGCCAAATCAATGTCTCAGTGAAAGATGTTTGCGCTGGCAAATCCCGTCCGTTCTCCTGCGAGAACTGAGGTAAGTGCGGTTCCCGGACAAGGCTGAGATACATGCGGTCCGCAGTCCAGTATTCAACGATTGAGGACGACCAAGCGGCTTCGCTCTTCGGGTTTGGCCGTAGCTGGTTAGGCCGCGGAACAAAATCACGTGTGCGACGGGAGGCGAAATCGAAACAGAACCGAAGGTATTCATCGTATGGCATCCCAGTACGGTCAGCATGCTGCCGTGCAAGATGCAGTTGCGTGTGAGCAGAGTTGTTTGACCGCATGTCCAGCTTGCCGCTGATGCCGCCGAGATATGACAGGCTGCCATCACCATTCCGCGGGCTCATCGCGGCGATCTGGGCGTTGTATGCATCTCTGAAAAGAAGATTGCACCGCCACGGTGACAGGAAACGGTAGGCGGGCCACTTCAAAGTGATGAGTTCAGCCTCATCTCTAAGGTTGTTGTGCGAATGGAAAGTCGCAAGCCGCAAAACATCGTCGCTGCGTTTAAGTGACGTGCAAGAGTTAGGAAGGTTCATCAAAGGTCGAAGCTCCAAAGTGTGGGTTGGCCATATCTGGCGGTTGGTTAGTTTCAATTGGAGGCTTTTGGATTGGCGGAACCCTTGCCTCGCTTTGGTTATAGCGAGCGGCTCTTTGGGATGCGCAACGATAGGAGATATATCTTTTTATTTAATAAATTCAGAATTTTATCGAGGGGTTCAGTGTTTTTCGGGCCGGTGTCGAGCGCAGAGAAACTTGGCCAGGTTGCCCGTGGCACATAAAATCAGAGTTCGGGGGACTCTCTACCCAAGCACAAAACCCTGATCCTTCATCCTGTGCAGCACGTCCATCGCATGCTTCGCTTGGAAATCCGACGGGATCCTGCGCGGCATCGACGCGCATATCTGCAGGATCTGCAAATCCTTGGGTGACAGCTTCCGCTCCACCTTCCCCCAGTCCATCACCTTGGCCCAGAATTCGGCCCCCAGGTTGACCACTTCGGTCTGGACGTCGATGCCTTCGGTCAACGCCTTCTTGGCCTTCGCATCCCGCACCGCAGTTCGCACGGACTCCACCAGCGTCAGGCAGCTGGCGAAGTCGTCATCGTAGTCGAGCCGCCTCCCCTTGAGACCATTCCAGCATGCCTGCTGCTTTGCCCACTCCGACATGTTCCGAACCCCGGCCGGTGGGTGGGTAATGACATCATTGGCCTCGGCCGCGGCGACGAGCAGCGCACGCAACAGGGCGTCCGAGACTGCCTGACGCCGCCATATGGCGTCGACGTCCAACACCTGCTTGTCGCTCGTCGCGTCATGGAAGACCTTCGCCATGGCGTAGGTCACGATGTTCGCGCGGTAGCCGCCTTCATACCAAGGCTGTTTCGGCACTTCGGTTTCCAGCTTCCTGAAGATGATGGCCTTGGCGATCAGCCGTCGATACCAAAGCTCATCATATCGGGCATCGCTCTTGGCCCAGGCCTCGCCGATCTCCTTGGCAAATTCGGCGAAGTTCTTCTGTGCGCCACGGGACACGATATGCGGCTGCCCTGCAGCCGAATACTCGAACTTCGCCAGGTCGGTCTTGCTGAAAAGCTGCGCCTTGGGGAACTCGAGGTCGAACTTCTTCTGCTGCGCAGGCGTCAGGCGCCCTCGCGCGTTGATGAACTGACCCCGGGACCGCTCGTAGAACCACTTGCTGTCATGACGCTCGCCTTCGCGGGCCGTGAAAATCACACTACGCGAGAACTGTTCGATCCGGATGTGGAATGGGTGGTTCGAGAAGAAGTCCGCCGCGTTCACCTTGTTCTGGGTGTTCGCGAACTCGGAGATCTTCGGCACGATCTCCTCCGACCGATCAGGCGGCACCACGGTCAGCTTCATCTGGACGAAAACCTGCGGAAGCTGCTCGCGTGCGTTCTTCAGCCCGGTGTGGATAGAACCGGTCGTCTGGGCACCGTTCACGATCTGCAGATTGCTGATCGAGGCGATCGCAAGACCGTCATCCGTGCGGACGCAGGTCACGTCGTCCGCCGTCGCGGATAGCCCGTTGTTGTAGGGAAAGAACAGCTCCGGCTCTTCCTTGATCGTCTTCAGGATGCCCTTATTAGTCTTGGCGCGCGCTTGGAGGAAAGAACGCACATTGGCCTCGAGAAGCCGTGCGCCCCAGCGGTCGTAGATCGAAGCCAACTGTTCGCCCGGCACGATCAGGAGGTAGCTTTCCAGTGCTGCGCCCGTTTGTGATGCCTTCAGCGCTGGCAGCGGCCCACCGAAGTCACCGGCGAAGTCGATCACCATGTCCTCGCGCGCCTGTCCGGAACGGTCGAAACGCTCGAAGCGGGCAAGGTCCCAGACCGACCATGTGACCGGAACGTCATCGAGCTCCTGCAGCTTCACTGCATCGTCACGCCCGATGTACTGGCGGTTCGATACCAGGATCAGCTTGACCTTGGTGACCTGCGACCACGTCGTGATGATCAGGTCCGAGACCTGAAAGGCTGGGCTGACCTCGTTCAGGGCATCACGGAAATCTTCCGTCCGGGCCTTTTTCAGAAAACGGATCAAGGGGTTCAGGATGGGCGGCACATCGCCCTTTCCGAAGGTCTGGATATCTTCGCTGTCCACGAAGTCGCAGACGATCAGGCCCAACACGCCCCCGCTGTCGCGCGGGTCTCCTGCGTATCCGTCGATCCTGAGCCTCTGCCCGCCCTCGCCGCTCTGGTAGTAGGAACGATCCGCGACCTCGAGTTCCCCCGCTTCCGTCAGGCGCTCGGTCATCCGGTCGAAAAAGGCCTCGACAGGGAAGATCCCGCTGGCGTCGGCTTCGCGGCGGATGTCGGCCATAAGGTTCTGATGGTATTCCTGAAGCTCGCTCATGCCTGCCCACCTTCGGTCAAGCCGGCCCGCACATCATCCCAGGCCTTGAGAAAAGGCGAACACGCCGAAAGCGCCAGCGCGTAGTTGATGCCGGATACCCCGAGTGGGACCGGTGCAGCGATCCGAGGAAACTCGTCTGTGACGGCGAAAAACTCGGGCGCGGATACGATCCAGCGCCATGCCGAATAGTCGTGCAGGGCATCGTAACCGACATCCGCGAGGTGCAGGTCCCAATCCATTACCGATGATGGCTCAGCGCGCTCCAGAAGCTCCGTGACCATTTCTACATGTTCTGTCAGGGTCCGGCCATGCGGCGGCTGCACCTTGTCGACGGCCAGCACGGCCAGCCAAATCCGCCGATCAGGCACATCAGCCAGCTGATGCTCGCTGGTGATCTTGACGAAAGGCTGGGACGCGCCACGACGGGCCTTGACCTCGATGCAGTCGGCCTTGAGTTCGAAATCCTTGGGCGCGCCGGATGGTCCCATCCATGCGGAAAGGGCGGCCTTCGGCCCAAGCTCGGCGATCAGAAGCTTCAGGACCTCGATCTCGCCGATCAGGCCCTTCTGCGCCTCCTCGGACAGCACTTCCAGCTTTCCGCCGCGCAGAAGGTAGTGCCACCGGAAGGTGCGCCCGATGGCTCGCTCTAGGGCCTCGGCTTCGGTCTCGGCCAGTTCCCCTGCCGCCATCACGTCGCGGCAGAGCGTCTCGAACAGCTCCATCTGGGAGTTGTCCTTCAGCCGGATATAGAGGATCGGGCCGCCCGGCAGGGTCTGGAAACGGATTTCAAGGTTCTTGAGCTTGGGGAGGTCCGGGACTGGGCGCGGCAGATCACTGAGCTGCAGCACCAGCGTCGCATCTGCCCTCGGCATGGACCTGTCACGCTTCTGTGCCGCCCCAAGTGCTCGTTTAAGCTACTTTCCGCTCGAAGGCGACGGGGCTTTTC
>JBPOEY010000026.1:0-4037 GCA_051251645.1 Litorimonas sp.
TGGCGGCAGCATAATCAGGGCGGAAATCCACTTAAGCAGACGCCCGAAACTGTTCAGACAATCCGAACCACCTCTTAGAGATTTCTGGGGGTTCCCACACCTTCCAGTTTCAATAAGTAGGATTGAATTTTTGGGGCGGCGACAAATCACCACGAACGATCGGGGAGAGCATATTGTGAGCCAAGGAGGGAAAAACTGGCGATCTGCAATCGAACTAATCATCAGAGTCTGGAGACTGATCCGGGGAAACGCGGCACATCGCTTTTCGGCAACGCTTGTGCGTGCAGGCGCCACCCTGGTGGCCGGCTCGCCAGCGATCTACCTCCTGCTTCAACTCGCGTTTGAATCAATCTTCGAGAACAGTTCGGCGGCAACGGCCCGTATGGACGACTATCTTGCGATCGGCGGGTTTGTCGTTGGTGTCCTGCTAATCAGCGCGGGTGTTTATATTTTCTATCAGTTCCGCGTCGTCATCGCCTTTGAAGACCAGCTTGCTTTCCTTGTTCAGCCAGGAGCACGCTTTCAGGAAACCGCCCAGTTCCTCGCTGATGACCATTTCCTTAAGTTTGAGGGATTTTCGAACGCCGAACTCGCCGCACCATTGAGAGAACGCAAAGTGATAGTGCCAGACGTTGTGTTCGCGCTGCAGGGTCTCGGAACACTTGCAACAACTACCAATTTCCCGGCCTATGAAGTACGAGAAGAAAACGGAACGATCGTCGTGAGAAAAACCGATGTCTAGCCGGATGCCTTTCCCCCCACCATTGACCGGCGAACTGATCTGTCCAGTGGGGTCAATGCCAAAGGTCAAATATGCCGGAGGTCGCGTAACTGCGGAGTGTTGCACAATTCCGAGTGGCACTTCGGTGTCCGACGGTAGGAGCTATACCGAAGACTTCAAGCGATGGGCATTGGCCCAAATCACAGAGGATGATGGCTATCTTAATTGGGGCGAACGCCGCTTGTCGTTTGAAGACGAGCAAATACTTGTTGAGGGGCGTTTCACGTTGAGGTCCAGAACCGGGGCCAAGACAATAGTTCTTTTCAAGCTGCCTGCGATTACGCAAGAAGGTGGAACCATGTTCGGCGCTAATTAATCCCCCAGCTGCCGGAATACCGCCTTGATGCTGTGAAGACTCCTTGGCCTGCGTGGTTTGATTTCGCAATTACCGGAGGAAAAATTGAACGAACCCCGCATGCCCCGCCGCATCTACAAGTATCGCGCCTTCAGCGGACGGGTGCTCGATATGCTGGTTGCCGACCAGCTTTATTTCTCCGATCCCGCAGACTTCAACGATCCGCTCGACAGCCGGCCCAATGTCGAGGGCGACATCACCGATCACGAACTTGAGCATATTCTCAGCCACCTCGTCGAGCAACGCATCAAAGCGGAAATGACGGCCGCGGCGAAGTCGCTCAAATATCGCGGCCCCAAGACCATCGATCACATCGCGCGTCACAGCCGCAAACACGCGGATAGCCTGCTCAACGAAATTCGCTACAATGCCGGCAATCCGGCCTACGAGATGGACAACCCCGAGCATTTCCTCCTGACCCAGTATCTCGAGGAAGAGCTTCTGAGGCGCTACGACAGAGGCATCGTCTCGTTTGGCACCCGCGCGACCTGTCCCTTGATGTGGAGCCATTACGGCGACCAGCACCGCGGCATTTGCGCCGGCTATTCGGTTCCCGAAGATGCCTCCGATAAGCTGAACAAGATCGAGTATCGCGGCAGCCGGAACGTCAAGGCAAGCGATGTCGCCATCATGGATCATGACCCAACCGCCCGGCAGCGGGTCGATGAGTCGGTTCTGCTCCGCAAGGCGGGTTCTTGGAGCTACGAGCGCGAGTGGCGTCTCATCGGAACGCGCGGCCTGCAGGATTCCCCGCTCGAGCTCGAAGAGGTCATTTTCGGAATCAGGTGCGATGCCGCCCTCAAATACACGATCTTCAAGGCGCTGGAGGACCGCCACCGGTCCGTCAAGTTCTACGAAATGCGGGAGCAGCACGGCACGTTCCGGCTCCTCAAACGCCGTCTCGAACTTGGCGCGCTCGGCGCGTCGCTGCCGCGGCGGTCGCGCGACGTCTTCGACGCTTTCGACAATCTCGATATCGAAGAGCCTCCGCTCGGCGGTTCTCATTGATCGCGGCGAATCTGGAGGCCTGAACCCATGGCTGACGACATTCCGGAAAAACCGGACTTCGAGTCCCTTCTGCGCACGGATTTCCGCTGGCCGACGGAAGGGGACGCGCCGTTCACGCAATCGGAAAACTGGGAGCAAAACGCTTACATCGACCGGTTTGGTCACGGCCGGATCGTCATGATGATGAACGGCTACAAAATGGCCGGCGACCTAATGGTTGCCCAGGTTGCCCGTGAGCGCCACGACGGGGATGTCCTCGTCTTTCCGGTCGTTTTCAACTACCGGCAGTTCATTGAATTGTCGCTCAAGTTCCTGATCGCCACCTACGGTCACACCGTCGGCATCAAGGCCGAATGGAACACCCATGACCTCAAATCCCTTTGGGAGACTTTCTTGAAGGTGCTGGAGGGCTATGGTCACGACGATGCCGAAGGCACTGACGCAATCGTCGAAGAGATTATTCTCGAGTTTGCAAAGGTGGATCCAAGGTCGTTTTCGTATCGTTATCCCGTCGATACTAAGGGTAATCCCGTCTTGCTTGCGCATCAGGAAATCGACCTTCACCGGCTGGCAGACGTTATGCACGGGCTCAAGGGCTATTTCTCCGGCTGCGATGGGTATCTGGACGATCTGCAAAAAGCGGGGCCGTGACGGGAACGCGGGCCAAAGGGATTCAGAGGCGCGCCGTTGTGTCGCCTCTAACCTCGGTTTCGGGATGCGGTTCCAGCGGCGTAGGAGAAGCAGATTGGCGTCGCCCTTCGGGCCGGGCTGTTGGCAAAGCTGAAGCCCGCAAGCGGTGTTCCCCCAGCCGGGCGGCCATCCCTGACGCGGGGGCGGTGATCGGGAAGATCAGAAGGAACCGGAAATTTGCTGGGTGCCGCATGTCCGCCGTCCGCGTCAAGGTTGAATCTCCTCCCGGCTGACGCCGGTCCTTGACCCGGCCGGACGCAGAGGCGGCCGCGGGAAGGGGGGCGGAAGGGCTGATGAAGGTGGTGACGCCAACAGGGTGCGCCGCGCTCCAGCCCGGGACAGGCCGCGAAGGAGCCCGGCATGATCAATCTCCCACTCATCCGGGAAATCTATTTCGGTACCACTGACCGCCGCCAGATGTTTAGGTTGTTCGACCGCCATGAACAGCGGCCGGACCGCTGGCAGAATGACGACAGCGCGCTTTGTACTGGCGAGCGGTTCGAGATCGCTCGCGCCGTGCACGACTAAATGCTCGAAGTCCTTCCGCCGCTCCGGACGCGCGATGCGATCGTCGAGCGTGAGCGCAGAACGTTCAAGCCGATAACCCGCGAAGAGCGATCGAGCAAAACTGGAGCGCCACCCAAGACCGGTCATCACGGCGAGGCACTACTAAGCGAGCCGGAGCCTGTCCAAATTTATCTCCGGAATTATGTCACGTATATGCGTGGACCGGCGAAGCAAAATGATGGGTAAGGATACATTTGCGAGCAAACGTGTGGAACCGTGCATTGAAATCATTGAATAATTCGGCTGCCTTCCAAGCTGAATACGCGGGTTCGATTCCCGCTACCCGCTCCAGAATGACAAGTTTCCCAATTGAGCGAAGACCAGACGGACGCACGCGCCTTGCCTGGCATGTTTTGATGCGTCGAATGTTGCGGCGAATCGATCTTCGGTCCGTACCGGGGCAGGTGGCAGGCCTTCAATGCCATGACCTGACCTGCAGTGATTTGCAAAGCCGGCGGCGTGATTTGCCATGCTGATGGCAGCACAAGATTTCCACTTGCGAAAACAGAGCGAAACCCTTATGTCGCGTTAACTTCTCGCGGGATCAGGGTCAAACGCCTCCGGATCCACAGTCTGCCAACAGAATTACAGGATACAGGACGATGGCAAAGGGTAAGTTCGAGCGCAATAAGCCGC
>JBPOEY010000027.1:0-3507 GCA_051251645.1 Litorimonas sp.
GTGTCGCGTTGCCCTTAAATCTGAAACACGACGGGTTCGGGGATATTTTTTGCCCTTAATTATGAGATTCGACTGCCATCGCGCGTATGCTTTTCGCGCGCTGCCGGGCGATGTGATCAACCGCGGCAAGCAGACGTGGCTCTTTATCGAAGGCGCGCAATAGAGCAACCCTTGCATAGTCGTTGATGCAGGAGCTTGAGATGGCCGCTTTGACCAGTGGACGGGATTGGGCTGCATCAATTGCAGCAAGGCCAAACAGCCTTACTTCCGGCCTGTGGCCCTGAAGAGCGTATAACGGATCTCCGCGGAAGGCCTTTAATGATACGGCAAAGGTGACCGCGCGCATTGCGCGCCGAAGTTGCTTGGGGCTGCTTAATCGCGCGGCGTATTCAAGCCGCGCGGCGCCGTTGCGCGCACGATTTATCAGCTTTTCGGGCATCTGTTCGCCACTGAGCTTGCCGAGCGTCGGCACAAGTCTCGTCCCGCAAACCAGGCAGTCGAATGCCCAGGCTCGCCTCCAATGCTTGAGGGAAAGGCCCTCTCTGGAGCATTGCAGGCAATGCTGGAATGGCATCTGGGCCGTCAGCGAGGCTTCTCGTGTCGTCATTGCTGGAAAGGTCAAAGATCGCACAACATCTGGATCAACCCGTGCGGCGTTGGCAATCTTCGCCGCCGCAGCGGCGTCGACGTTGAAGTTCAAGGCGGTGCCATGCGCGGTATCGAGTCTGAGATGAGCCAGTAGTTCCGCATCATCACAGTAGTTGGCCGCCGCCAGCCGAGACAACCAACCTGACAACAACTCGTCTGGCAGCGGCGCGACAGTCTTGGGCAGCGGGTGCGGCTTCACACCCCGGACTTCTCGAGCCGCCGATGGGGGTTCGCATGGCGCGACCAAACCGGCGTCCATTTTGCGATTGCGTCATCGGTGATGCATTCATCACCTGTTACAATGGCGTCGATGGAAAGGTCCTTGATCAGGGCGAAAATGCGCGAGGTCACCCCACCGGTCAGTGCAAGTATCTGCTTGAGTGACTTGACCTTCAGGTTGGACTTCTTTTCCAGTGGCATGGCAGCAATAAGGGTCTGGATCATGTCCGAGAACTCGGCATCGTCGCGCCAGTTTGGCAAATGATGTTCGTCCAGCCGTCGGGCAAGCTGGATATCACCACGGATGGCGTCGACGGCCTCGCTGACCCCAAGACAGACCAGTGACACCTCGAGCTCATTGCTGAGATAACGAAGAACATTGAGAAAGCGTCGCTGTTCGCGGTGGGTCCCGGCCAAGAGGTTGTGGACCTCGTCGATCATGATCATCCGCAGGCCAAGGTCGCGCAAAAGCGCAACAACACGGACTTCGAGGGAGGCCACATTTTGAGCGCGCGCGCCCAGTGCCGTGGCCGGTGCCCCTACGGACGCCAGGATGTGCAGATAGAACCGCCGTTCGTCGGGAGCTGGCGGTGCTTGTAACAGCAAGAGCGGCGTTCGCGTAATTCCCGATGCTGGGTCATATTCCGGTGCATATCTGCGCGACAGGTTGCGGGCGATCATCGTCTTGCCGATCCCAGACGCGCCATGCACAAGAAGGCCAGGCATACGGGTTTGCCTTGGCGCTTCGATCATACCCTGCAAACGGTCCAGAACTTGTTCGGCCCGCGGAAAGCCAATCCAGATATCCGATTGAATGAGGGCGATCCGACCGTCTTCCTCTGTTGTCCCTGCCCTCAATTCACCATCTCTCCACTTTGAACAATGGGCGCGATGTATCACCCGTGTCGATCGGGCGCAGCCCTTCGGTTTTCGAGACAGCCGAGTTGGTGCCCTCCAATGTCCCTTTTCTTTCACGGGATCGGCGTTCGGCCTTCGTTAGGCCCCGGCTTTCAAACTCGATCTGGCGTTGCTGTCGGATCAGCTCAGCCAGGACCAACTCATTGGACCCAGATTTGCCAAGGGCACGGGCCTTCCTCAAGGCTTCGCGATATTCCCAGAGCGGCACGGGCGGAATTTCCAAGTTTCTGTAACGCGCCTCAACATATCGGCCATCGTCCAATTCGACCCAGATCATTGAGATATCGCGAGGGTCGTAGCGAACGACTACCTTCCCATCGCCGCGCCCAATGTGGCCTGCAAGAGCATCCGACCAGTACCGTATCTGGAACAGATGGATGCCGTCACGCCTGACCTTACGCAGTTCGCTCGGCAAGAAGCTCACCCGAAAAGCTTCCATCTCGAAGGGGATGTCGCCCATCATTTCCGCTGAGAGTGCCTCCCATTTGGCGACGGGCGTACAGCCAAGACTTAAATGAATGCTGTTGTTGTAGCGGCAGATTTCCAGAGCAAACCAGCGATCGAAGTCGCTTAAGGTCATCGTGGCCATGCCCTCGGCGTCATAGTCGCCCTTGGCCACGACCGAGGATTGCGTTGTTCCAGGCAACAGGTGTACGGCCCCCATCATCGTGCCGATCAATCGTTCGATGTGCCCTCCGAAATGAGGACTGCCTGGCGGCCGATAGACCAGATCGATCCCCCATTCCTCACATGCCAACCGAAAGGCATGCGACCGGAAATCGCGCCCGTTATCGACGTGGATGCTATGCGGTTTACCCTGCGCGGGCCAAGGAACATTGCACGCCAATTCCGCCAGAAGTTCCGCCTTGGGGGCCACCGCCTGTGTCAGGCAAAGCGCCACTGACAGACGCGAAGGTGCCTCGAGAGAGGTGTAATATCCGGTCACCATCCGCGTTGCGACGTCGATCGCCAGCGTGACCCAAGGCCGCCCAATTGGTTGGCGTTCAAAACTGTCGACGAGAATTATGTCCGCAGGCGTATGGTCGATTTGCACGACCTCCAGTGGCTGGTTTGCCTTGTTTTCGCCTACGACCGGCGCAAATTTCTGGCGGGCCGCCTTTGCGCCGTCTCGGGCCTTCGCAACTTCGCGGGCATCCATTGCATCCAGCCTGCGCTGAACCGTCCGACGTGTCGGCGGCTGCAAGCCCTGCTGCCAGCACGCGCTTCGGATTTCTGTCACGATGCGCGACAGGCTTGGACGTTCCCGTAGTAAGAAATAACGGCGAAGATGTTCTTCGATCACCGCTTCCACCTTGCCGGATATCAAGGTTGTACCAGTCGGGCGGCCCCGTTTCCGAGAAGCCAGCGCGCTGGTGCGCCCACCCTCTTCGGCCAGACGCTTTATCCAGCGCCAGACAGTTGCCCTGCTGACACCAAGCTCCCAAACGGCGTCATTGATGCCACTTTCCAGACTGCCAGTTCCTTTAAGATATGCCTGAACAAGCGGACGCAGAACGGCCGCCCTGCGGGCCTCCTCAGCACCAGCGGCAACGGAGTTGTCGCGATCATCATCCATCAGTATTTGCCACACGAAGCTGCGAACCCTGTCTCAGGTTTAAGGGCAAAAATATCGGAATTAAAGACAAAATCTCATATTTAAGGGCAAAGGGTGGCCGTTGATTTCGTTGGATTTCTCATCTCACATTTAAGGGATACGCGACA
>JBPOEY010000028.1:0-2273 GCA_051251645.1 Litorimonas sp.
TTGTGTCGCAACAACAAACCAACCAGATGCACCGCCGTCATTCAAACCGCCCAGACACCAGATTCAGCCATAACTCCCATTTACGCCAACGATGTGATGCCCAAACATTGTCTTGTCCAAGATTTTTTTTATAAATTGACCACAATTTAACACATTATGCCTGATCGGAAGCACTAAACAAATATATCCATCGGTTAGGTTGCCTTAAGCTTGACAGAACAGTGTTTCATCGCCACGCGCTTTCTTGAATACAAATTCAATCTACAAGAAAAATTAAATAATTACAGATATTTGCGACTTCTAAGATGGTTTTCTACACTGCGACTCACGCAGGACGTTCTGGGGGATCGCAAATTTATAAAGATTGATTAACTAACCCATATTTCAATTTATAATAGAATTGCGTTTTTCGTCATTAACCTTTTTTCCGGGCTGTCACCGAAGAAAAAGTGCGGCCAACTCCTCGCATAGTGAGCAACTAGTGGTGCGTCAGGAGTTTTTGAAGCGGGTCTCTATACTATTACTATTAATGGGCGAAGTTCGGCCCACCGTTTCCCTGAAGTAAGCCACCCGAGTAAATGGGGAGGTGATACGCTATCGGAAAAATGACTGGTTTCGCGTCAGGCTGCAAACGGCCGTGCGAGACAAATCTTCTTAAAATGTGAAACTCAACCGAATTGTGACCGCTTTTGAAATGAGTGGCGGTACGTTTTCGGTTCTTTATGAAAGTGAAAAACCATGGCTAAGAGAAATGGCATACTGGGTATGCATGAAGGTGGCGGCGAAGGCCACGATTACGAACATGGAATCGGTCTGAACAAGAATCTCAACAAGAACGAAAACGAAAACGATAACGACAACGGTAACGAGAACGGCAACGAGAATTCGAACTCGAACACCGATACGTCGGAGACCACGACGACAAACACCAACAACAACATGAACTCAACGGACAGCAGTTCCGATTCCGACAGCAACGCGTCCGGCTCCGGAGACGGCAATGGCTCCGGCAACGGAACCGGGACGGGCACTGGGAATGGCAACGGCAATGCCAACGCCAACGCCAACGGGACCGCAAACGCGTCCAGTGATAGCGACAATGTCAATTCCAACAGCAACGAGAGTGCTGCCACTTCCGACTCGGAGAGTGGTTCTGACTCCGCTTCGGACTCGCTGAGTTCAAGCGACAGCGATGTTGACGTAGACGTAGACGTTGATGTTTCCATGGACCTTGAAGGCTATGAGCCGACCGACGATGACTTCGCCGATTTCGATCTCGAAGGCAGCACGACCGAAGACATCGTCTTTGCTCAGGGGGATGTAGACTACGACCCGGGCGACGATGTCAGCTTCAAAGACGTCCTGAACGACTCGCTGAACGGCCCCGGCAATAATGCCGGTGTTTTGAACACTCAGACGATCAGCCTGCAGGACAACGACATTCTCGAAAACGCCACTGTCGAAAACTCGGGCACGTGGGAACAGAGTGGTAGTGCAACCGGTGGCGACGCAAATGCCGAAGAGGGCATTAAGGTCGAGTCCAATGGTGCTGCGGGCGGAAGCGACGCGGATGCCGAAGGCGGCGACGCACATGGCGGCAACGCGATGGGCGGCATTGCTATGGCCAAAGGCGGCGAAAGCGGTGACACCGGCGAGGTTGATGCGGAAACCGGAAGTGGTGGCGATACTGGCGATACGGAAGCCGAAGGCCATGATGCCGAAGGTGGCGAAGTCGAAGCCGAAGCTGAAGGTGACGGCGGCGACGGTGGCGAAAACGACTCCGAAAACTACGGTGACAGTGAAGCTGAGTCCGAAATAGAAGCCGAGGGCGAAGGTGGTGAAGGCGGAGACGCTGACGCCGAGAACGACGTTGAAGGTGAAAACTCAGCGGAAGCGGAATCAGATGACGACGGTGGCGACACCGGTAGAGCGGAGTCCGAATCCGAGCAAGAAACCGAAGCCGAAGTCGACGTCGAAACCGACACTGAAGGTGGTGAAGGTGGCGCCGCAGAAAGCGAAGCCGAAGTCGAAGGTGAAGCTGAAAACGAGTCGGAAGTTGAGTCCGAAGGTGGTGACACCGGTGACATTGACGGTGACGTCGACGTCGAAGGCGAAGCCGAAACCGAAAGCCGTTCCGACGCCGAAGGCGGAGATGGCGGCGACGTCGACCAGGAGTCTGATGCGGAGGCGGAAGGCGATGCCGAGGCGGAAGCCGAAGCAGACGGTGGCGAGACCGGCGATGCTGACGGTGAAGTCGACGTTGAAGCCGAAGC
>JBPOEY010000029.1:0-2139 GCA_051251645.1 Litorimonas sp.
AACCGTCCGTCTTCAGTTCGAGCGGGCCTCTAAAGGAGCCAATCCAACAACGCAACACCCCAAATGAATCTTTATCAAATGAGATACCACGCCGCGAGAAACACTTAACAAGAGCACCACAGCGATCTTCTATAGGGCCTACGGAGCCATATGACCAGATAAATCGTTGCTTTTACAACAGTTTCGCCGCAATTAGGCGGATAAGACACATTCTGAGAAAATTTACGCCCTCTCACCTGCCAATTCCCTACAGTTTTAAACCGTCTGACAAACTAGGTTTTAAAATCTAGATGCGTATACTTATGATTCGGCACACGTTTGAAACGACCAAACTGCGCCTCGCTTTGTCATTCGACCGGCCATGATTCTACACTCCATTGCAATCCTCCCCACGCTTTGCCTTTCCATTGATAAACTTGAATGTTTTGTTCAATCGCATCAACATAGGCGGGCAGGTCAGCGTCAGGAATATCCAAATAAATCTGGCCTGTTTTATGTCTTTTTATCAACGCCCCTTTTTCATAGAGCCCCCATAATATTTTAAGCTCCCGCCCTGTCCGGGCAGTGTCCCTATTAACCGGAAGAATCACTTGCTTCCGTCTTATGTAAAGACAGACCGGCACGCTCATGCCCCGCAGGTCATAAAACGAATCGAAATTCAAACGATCCCTATGCGCCCATGACTGCATTGCGGGTGAAACGCCTCGGAGCTTAATTCGCACAAAACCATCAGGGGATTCGGGTCTTCGACCACAAGGCTCCGTGTCGTAATTGCTAATAGACCAAATCCGACCAAGAGAGTTTGACGAAAGATCGTCACGACTGGGTATTTTTTATTGTGACGACAGAGAATCACCGTGAGACAGAAAAGGGTCGCCAAGGCACTGCTCGCATAGAGCATGCTCCACACCGTTTGCCCAGCTAGCCACCCCGATTGAATATAGCCGAAACTCGCAATCTGTTCCGCACAAGGCGATGTCACCACAGCATAGATGAAAAACAGTCGAATCCAGACTAAACCGAGACTGCCCATAAGACAGAGAAGGACGTAATCGAGAGATTCAAATCCGCCGCTGAGCCGGGAAAACCTCGACGTCCCTCTTGCCCGCAGCGGTCGCGTCACGCGCTCCCAACGCAAGGCTGCATTTCGCCCTCGCCTTGAGGTATCACTCTACCCCCTATGCCGGTGAGACGAAAACTAATGCTTGATTTAACACCCATCCGTTCCGCCACCTCTCCGTATTCAAGTCTGGGATAGTAGATCCAACGCCTGACCGCCTCAGTTGTCGGTTCACAAAAAATTTGCTCCGAGCATTCGTCAGCACGAACATCAATCGGATCGCCAGTCTGCGATATGTTAAAGGTGACTCTGCAATAACCGCTCCGCTGCGCTTCATCCGGCATACGCGGAGGGACACGAACGCAAGCTTCAGCATCGCGAGTCACTTCCCCGAGACGCAATACTTTGAATTCCATCGCGCAACGATCACGTTCGAGTTGATGATCGACCTCGTTAAAACCGAGAAAGATCGAAGGCGGGTCAGGGTCAAAGGCGTATATTTCTGCCCCAATGCTAAGCGGTTTCGTTCCGTACCTGTAAAGCGTGAGCATCCCAGGGGGAATCATAGGCGACTTTAAAATACAAGGCGCTTCACAACTATCAAGCGGCCGCCCCGTGCGGCGGTCGTGTACCGTGGCAATGACAGGGGGAGAGCTCGGACGGCTCACTTTGACCTGTTCACTCTCCCGCAATTTTATGGGAACATCAATTGTCTTGCCCGAGAGCAAGGGCAGAGTTTCAACAGACCTCTGCAAAATAAATTCCGGCGCGCGCGCCCGCGTCATGCGTTCGAAATCAACTTCGACCCCCAATATCTGGTTTTGAATGCGGGCTGACAGAGCGTAACCACTATCCACTTGACCCAAGGCCATGCCCGGCGGCATGCCCATCAACAGTATTATGCCAAAAATCAATGTCCGCATGACACGACTATAGCGTGTAAGACTGATATATCAAATTTCACTGCGCATTTGATCGGTTCTGCGCTTTAAGTCGCCCCTCCTTATTTCCGGTCACAAAAAAGCCCCGTCGGTTTCCCGCGGGGCTTTATTTGTTGTGTTGTGTATCGGAGGGTATTT
>JBPOEY010000003.1:0-349826 GCA_051251645.1 Litorimonas sp.
CCATCGTGTGCTCCTTCAAGCGCAGAATAGCCAAAACTCTAACTTTGAAAATGGATCACTTTTAAGGGGGCAGGTCACACGAGCTGCCTCGTAGCTATCTAAAGCCGTGGGTTGTCCAGCGCGAAGAGACCGCCATAGCCTTTCATCTGCGCTCGCAAGCGCGTCTCTACGCGCCCTCGCGATCTCTAGCGAGCTTGTTCCGAGTGATGTCCGGATTGTCCCGCGAGGATCCAACTGCTGGAAGGCGCTCGGCACGCGGCGATGGTAAACCCATCGATCTCCTCGACATTTGAGGTATTGATTGAGGCGCTTCATGACGGCCATTTGTAGCACAGTTTGTAGCACGTTTTGTGGCACAAAAATGCTAGAAATCGAAGGTTGGATGAGGTCCGTTGAGGAAATATCCAGTGATTTCAATAGCATGACCGGATCGTGAAGCCGGAAAATGGTGCCCCCACACGGACTCGAACCGCGGACCCCCTGATTACAAATCAGGTGCTCTACCAGCTGAGCTATAGGGGCATGCTCGGTAGCCGCGCGCCTTTACGAATGTTTACGCGCGGCCACAAGGTGTCTTTTCAGGTTTTTTGAAGTCTTTTTCAGTTGGTTTCGCGGCCACGGAACGCAGCGTAGATCGCCGCCATAATGAGATAGCCGATCAACATGTGTCCGAAGTCAATCAGAAAGCCATTTAACGAATATCCCTGATAGACGCAGGCATAGGCCAAGACGGGCCCGACAATCGTTATGACGAGCATGGCCGCATATTTAAGGCATGTTCCCATACGCGTGGCGCTCGCCAAGTGAATGACCATCAACAACCCGATGGCTTGGCCAAATGTAATGAGCAGGGCCCAGAGCAGCCAAGCGGCCATCCCCATTTCCGCCATCAAAGCTTCGGCACGCTCTGCGGTGATGCCTGTGGCCACGGCCCAAGCATCGCTAAACAGAAAGCCGTACCAGACGGCCCCCAGTGCAAAAAACGCCAATGTGGCGAGTATGACGGCGAGCCAGGATGTGTTGAAGATTTTTGGCATGGTTATGTCCCCCTTATTATTGCCGCTTTTGCTATAACACATTTTGGAGTTGCGGCGAAGCCTGCGCTTGCGCGGGCAAAAGGAGAGCGGTAGCGCCCGGGCATGTCCACGCGCTACTCCATCGGCACTATGCTTGCCTTTATCCGCCGCCCTTATTTTCCGGCCGGCAAAGACCGGATCGGCGAGCCGCAGCTAAAGCACCTCATCCAACTGCTGTTTTTCAGTCTTGCCATGATGCTTTTCGTCGGCGGTGTGGTGGGGACGATCATCACTGCGGTGAATGGAGACTTGCCTGAAAACGCCAATGAAACGATTGGGCAAGCGAGCCCAATGATGTTGCTGTTTTACGGCGTGATTCTTGCGCCGCTCATTGAAGAGGTCGTGTTTCGAAGTTGGCTGGGCGGGCGACGGACTTGTATTCTGGGGTTGCCGATTCTTGTGTCGCTCTTTGCCATTGGCACGGCGGTGGTTGCAGATGTGTCCCCCATAGTGAGCTTTGCTATCGCAGGCGGCCTCTCCGTCCTCATCCTGGGGGTCGCCCGGCAGTTTGCCTCGCTGTCGCCGCCCGCGCAAAAAGCCGCCCGCTGGCGTTTGTTTCCGATCGCCTTTTATGGCTCGGCCTTGTTATTTGCGATGTTACATATGTTGAATTATGAGGGTGGGCTATCCTCACCGATCCTGCTGCTGGCGATTTTACCGCAATTTCTCGTTGGCCTAATCTTGGGATATGTGCGGATGCGGTTCGGGCTCATGCATGCGATCATCTTTCACGCGCTCTATAATTTGGTTCTGATCGGCATTTTCATGATGTCGCAATCGCTTGTGCCTGCGGTAGACCCTGCCGCAATGCTTACACATCTGCCTGCACTAATGCTTGTCGTTATGCCCGCAGCTGCCTAGACGCCCGGTCTATGAGCCCGACAAAAAAACGCATCCTGATCACATCGGCATTGCCCTATATTAATGGGGTGAAGCACCTCGGCAATTTAGCCGGGTCGATGCTGCCTGCAGATGTCTATGCGCGCGTGATGCGTTTGTTGGGGCACGACGTGCTCTATATTTGCGCGACCGACGAACATGGCACGCCGGCGGAATTGGCGGCGGCAGAGGCGGGCATGACGGTCAAAGCCTATTGCGACTTGATGCATGAGCAGCAGCGCGAAAGTGGCGCCGCGTTTGAGTTGTCTTACGATTGGTTCGGGCGGAGCTCGTCTGAGGCGACGGCCGCGCTGACACAAAACTTCTCCAGCACGCTGGAGAAAAACGGGTTGATCGAAGCGCGAATTTCCAAACAGGTCTATTCCAATGCAGATGGGCGTTACCTGCCGGACCGCTATGTCGAGGGAATTTGCCCGAATTGCGCGTTTGAAGCGGCCCGCGGTGACCAATGCGATAATTGCGGCAAACTGCTCGACCCGATCGATTTGATCGATCCCTATAGTTCTGTGTCGGGCAGTCATGATGTTGAAATTCGCGAGACCGAACATCTCTATCTGAAACAATCCGACATGAGCGACACACTGCGTGGGTGGGTGAATGAACAGACGAGCTGGCCTGCGCTCGCGACATCGATTGCGCTGAAATGGCTGGACGAAGGTCTGCGGGATCGCTCGATCACGCGCGATCTCGACTGGGGTATTCCCGTCGTTGATGTCGATGGCAATCCGCGCCCCGGTTTTGACGGCAAAGTTTATTATGTCTGGTTCGATGCGCCGATCGCCTATATTGGCGCGACGCAGGACTGGGCTTTAGCAACAGGCGGCGAGTGGGAAAAATGGTGGCGCACGGACAAAGGCGCTGACGAGACCACCTATGTTCAGTTCATGGGCAAGGATAATGTCGCGTTCCACACCTTATCTTTTCCGACAACGCTCATGGGGTCGGGTGAACCATGGAAATTGGTTGATACGCTCAAAGCCTTCAACTGGGTGACGTGGTATGGCGGGAAATTCTCGACATCGAGCAAACGCGGCGTCTTTATGGACCAAGCGATCGAACTCGCTCCTAGCGATACATGGCGTTGGCATTTGATGGCCAATGCGCCGGAAGGCTCTGACGCCGCATTTACGTGGGAAGAGTTCCAATCTTCTGTCAATTCTGATCTTGCCAATGTGCTCGGCAATTTCGTCAATCGGATCACGAAATATACAGCGTCGAAATTTGACGGGGTCGTTCCGGATGGCGGCGTATCGGGCGACGATGAAGCTTGGGTCGTCGCTGAAGTAAATACGCGCTTGTCCTTGATGGTTGAGCATTTCGAAGCCCGCGAATTCCGCAAAGCGCTCAGCGAAATGCGCGCTATTTGGGCGGCCGGAAACGAATATCTCACGCGGTCAGCGCCGTGGACACATTACAAAACTGATGTGGATCAAGCCGCCGTCGGTGTGCGTATGGGCCTCAACCTTGCCGCCTTATTTGGTATCATCGCGCAGCCAATTATCCCCGATTCTGCAAGCAAAATTCTCGATGCGCTCGGTGTTCCGGACAAGCACCGCGGATGGAGTGGTTTCGAGGGTTGGGAGACGGGTTTACCGATTGGGTTGCGCGTCGTCTCGCCAGACGTTTTGTTTGCCAAGATCGAGGACACTGATATTGCCGCGTGGAACGCGCGCTTTAGCGGAACAGAGGATTAGAACTTATGTCTGTGCGCAACATTGATTTTTTTTGAAGCTATCCGTCTTGGGTTTCAAAAGTATTTTCAATTCAGCGGTCGGGCACAGCGGGCAGAATATTGGTGGTTTTTCCTTTTTGGGTTGATTGGCGCCGTCACTTTAACTTTTTTTGATATGGCTGTGCTCGGTGTTGATGATCCTTCCGAGGATTTTTCGCCGACCTCTGATTTATTTTCTCTGGCGACTCTTATCCCATCACTGTCCTTAGGCTGGCGCAGGATGCATGATATTGGAAAATCAGGCTGGTGGTCTATCATATGGCTCGCGCCTTTGATCTGGGCTGTTGTTGCCGGGATAACGCTATTTTCGTCTGAAGGTAGTCTTGAGCTGATCGGCGCTTTAGCGGTCGGTCTTGGTGTCATCGCGACACTTGCGGCCTTTATTTACGTTATCGTTCTTTGCGCGACGGACTCCGAGCCGCACGATAATCGCTTCGGACCCAGTGTAAAATATGATCCTAGAGACGATGTTTTTTAAAGGCGAACACTCATGACCCCACCCAATGTTGCCCTCTATAACTGGATTCATCAGGCGTTCGACTTTCGAGGCCGTTCGACACGGTCAGATTATTGGTGGACTCGGCTCTTCGTTTTTATTGTTTATTTTGCGCTTTTGTACATGTTTGTTGCCGGCCTCGGCCAAGATAGGGCGGAGTTGCTTGTGGAATGGTTGGCCACGCAACCGAAAAATCTCGATGATTATGATATCGGACCGCTACCGTCCTTGAGCAAATTCGCGATCACCGCTGGTATCGTGTTCGCCATATTTACGCTGATCCCCGATATTTCGGTTTCATGGCGGCGGTTTCAGGACATGGGAAAGCCGGGTTGGCTGCATATTCTCTTTTTATTCGCGGGCGCATTTATTCCCTTCTCAAGCGTGATCCAATTGGTCTGGTTCATATTTCCGGGCACGCAAGGCGCAAACCGCTACGGGCCGGACAAGCTAAACCGCGATCCTAACGTCTTCTAAAAAATACTTATCTGACGCGTGGCTTGACCAGAGCCGTAACAAGCAAGAGCAGTATTCCAACGACGGCGGCCCAACCAATTATCGGAACTTCGGCTGCACCGAGGTGACGACCCGCAAGCCATGCAAAGCCCCACATGGCTGGAAACACATAGGCTTTGTTACTGTTCGCGGCGCGGCAGACCCAGACAATCAGCCCTAAAGCGGCAGACAGGATCAACAGGCTGCTCGTCAGGTTTGCAGTGCCACCTGCAAAAGTGTCGTAGGCAATCGGTGTCCAGTTCAAGAAAATTGCCAAACTACACCAGCCTGCGATCAAGCTGATGGGGAGCCAACTCATGACGCGCTCAGCCGTTGTTAGATCGTCCTTGCGCACCGTGAATTTGATCATCGCCACAATCAAAGCGGCAACAGCGGGAATGAAGATGAGCGCCGATCCCCACTGCACAGTCGCGTCGGGGGCAAAGGCGGTAATCAATGCCCAGCCACAAATGAAGGCAAATCCAGCCGCACTCCACCAGCCTGTGGCGCGAAAGACGTCCCGCGTTCGGTTGTGGGGCAAGCCCTGCAAAACGCCATAAGCGATGCAGAGAACAAAGATTGGGAACCAGATCGAAAAAGCCGGTCCGGAGGGCACCAGCAGATTGTCGCTCATATCAGAAAAATCGCTCGCCGTGCGGGCACCATCCATAAGAAACCCGATGGAAGATAATATCCACATAGCGGGCGCCAAAACGAGATTGGCGCTCTGCCGAAGATAATCTGAAGGGGTCGACATGCTCGTTTTCATGACTTTGTTACGCATATGAGCTGAAAATGTGCCGCAATTTCTTTCACCCGTGTTTCGAATTTTCTGAAATTCTTTCCCGTGTCTGGCTGAACGTGCTATTGATCAATTCTAAATAACGCTTCGAAAGGCCGTTTATGCAAATCCAGATCGTTTCCAAAGGCATTGATGTTTCCAAAGCTCTCGAGGAGCGCATATCGGACCGGCTCGAAGAAATGATGGATAAGTATATACATAGGGAAGGGGAGGCGCAGGTCGCTGTCTCCCGTGAAGGCACTGGGTTCAAGACCTCAGTATCGCTTCACCTGCCGACGGGATCGTCTTTTGAAGGCGAAGGCCGCGCGCAAGAAGCCTACCCCGCCTCGGATGAGGCCCTCGATCACATCGAAAAACGTCTTCGCCGCTATAAGCGCCGACTCAAAGATCACAGTCAGAAAGCCAAAGCCAAAGAAGCCGCGCTGTTCGTGCTGCATAATCCGGCGGGTGATGCGCCGGAAAATGAGGGCGATGATGACGGCCCTATCTCTGACGAACCGATGGTGATTGCCGAAGGTCTTGGCCGCATTCGTACACTCACACCCGGCATGGCCGCCCTCGAAGTCGGTTTGGCCGATTCAGGTGTTGTTGTGTTCAATAATTCGCGCCATGGCGGCCTTAACGTGGTTTATAAGCGTCCTGACGGTCATATCGGTTGGATTGACCCTAAAAACGCTAGATAACGCGTAAAATGGTGCTGGAATCAGCATCTGTGCGCTGGGCTTGTTCCACCGCGGGGCAGGTTGTATGGCCTGCCGCGTTCCAGCGTAAGCCCGCAATAATTGCAGGGCTAAGGAACATGATCCATTTAACGGCCATTGCGTGCCGACCGGACCCTAGAGATTAAGTCATGACCGACAGCGCCCTGTTCAGCGCCGATACAATGATTTGCGACCTCGCCGTGACGAGTCCAAAACAATTGTTTCGCGAAATCACACAAAAGCTGATTGTTGCCCATGGATTGGATGCCAAAGGCGTCGTCTGCCGTGATGTTGTCTCTGCGGCGACGGAACGCGAACGTCTGGGCTCCACCGGTGTCGGAAACGGCGTTGCTTTGCCACATGCTCGCATGCAAGGAATGGACCGGGTCGTCGCGGCTTTTGTTCGTTTGGCAGAGCCATTGGAATTTGACGCGGTTGATGGCCGTCCTGTCGATTTAGTTTGTTTTCTGCTTGCCCCTGCCGATTGCGGCGGGGCGCATTTACGTGCGCTGGCACGCGTCTCACGCCTACTCCGCCGCCCGGAAACACGCCAACGTTTGCGGTCGGCGCCGAATTCCGAAGCGCTCTACGCGATCTTAGCCGATGATACGGCCAGCGCCGCAGCATAAGCTTAAGCGCCGCCACTGAATAAGCTGTTTTGGCGTGATGTTCTGAAGTTTCGCGGGCTTGCCGCTTTTCGCCTCGCCCGCTAGGGCGCGACCCATGGCCAAAAAGAACAAACCCTTCCGCCCCAAAGCGCGTCGCCCCAGAGGTTTCGAGGATCGACCGTCAGATGTGATCCGCGCTGAGAGCACGCTCGTTGCCAAGGCATTTGCTGTCTATGATAGCTTTGGGTTTGAGCCGCTCCAGACCCCAGCATTTGAATATGCTGATGCGCTCGGTAAGTTCCTGCCCGATGAAGACCGACCCAATGTCGGGGTCTTCGCTTTGCAAGATGATGATGAGCAATGGCTCTCCCTGCGCTATGATCTGACAGCCCCGCTCGCGCGATTTGTTGCTGAACATTATGACGCTTTGCCTAAGCCTTTCAGACGTTATCAAGCGGGCTCCGTCTTTCGCAACGAAAAACCCGGTCCGGGTCGCTTCCGCGAATTCACCCAATGTGATGCGGATACGGTCGGCGCGGGCGGTGCTATCGCTGATGCAGAGATGATTATGGTCGCCGCGGAAATTGCGCGCGCCGCAGGCTTGCGGGATGATCAATATGCCGTGCGGGTCAATAACCGTAAATTGCTCGACGGCATTCTTGAAGCGTCGGACGTGCCAAATACGGAAGCCGGGGCTGTGCAGCGTTTGCAGGTCTTGCGCGCGATCGACAAACTTGACCGTTTGGGCGAAGACGGGGTCGAAGCTTTGCTCGGCGAAGGTCGGGAGGATGAAAGTGGCGATTATACGGACGGCGCGAAATTAAACCCGGCTGGCATCAAGGCCGTGCTCGGCTTTACCACGGCGTCGGATGCAGACCGAGAAACGACGATTGCAACTTTGTCGGGTCTTGTTGGAACCTCCGATCGGGGCAAGCAAGGCGTTGACGAATTAGCAGAAATTGATCGTCTCCTCACCGCAACAGGGTTCGGACCTGAACGGGTCAGCTTTGATACGTCTGTTGTGCGGGGGCTAGGCTATTATACGGGTCCAGTCTTTGAGCTGGAATTGCTCGCGGAAATCACAGATCGTAAAGGGCGTCCCGTGCGAATTGGCTCGATCGGCGGCGGGGGTCGTTATGATGATTTAGTGTCGCGCTTCCGGGGGCAACCTGTCCCGGCGAC
Source organism: Litorimonas sp. (assembly GCA_051251645.1). Taxonomy (GTDB): domain Bacteria; phylum Pseudomonadota; class Alphaproteobacteria; order Caulobacterales; family Maricaulaceae; genus Litorimonas. The sequence continues at coordinate 7,993 of JBPOEY010000003.1, forward strand.
AGGCTTTTCTTTCGGCGTGTCGCGTTTCGTTTCAGCGTTAGAGCGGATGGACGCGTTAAAGATTGACGCACAACCGCCTGTCTTGATCACCGTCTTCGATCGAGGCTTGCTGCCGCATTATTTTAAACTCGCGGCAGACTTGCGCGAATCAGGCATTCGGGCGGAAGTTTTCACCGGGTCTGGGAACGTCACAAAGCAACTCAAATATGCGGATCGTCGCGGCGTGAAACTGGCTGTGCTGATCGGCTCAGAAGAGGCTGAAGCCGGACAAATTACGATTAAAGATCTATATCTTGGCGCGGAAATGGCGAAAGCTATTGAGACGAATGAGGAATGGAAGTCCAGTCGTCTCGCGCAACAAACAGTTAGTCGTGACAATGCCATCACCGCAATTCGGGAGATGCTGGCGGAATAATTGTCTTGGGTTTTAAAAAGAATGGTGGCCCCGCATGTCGCCTTGGGAGAGGTAAGACGTGGGGGCCACCCAGGGAAGGGATAAGGGCTCATAGCCCGCAAACCGTGACAGCAATGTGGCCTTTAGCTGACAAATTTGTGAGAATTACGGTTAGAGCCGATTTTCATAGCTGATCGCGTCTGATCCGGTTGGTAAGCTGACGACAACCCCATCGCGCGATACGGTGATGGGTCCCGTAAAAACATCTCCTGCATCGCCTAGAAACATCCTGTCTAAGGCTTTCGTCGGGAGCGGCGGAATAATATGATAAAGCACGAGCGCATCAGCCCCGACTTCGGTCGCGGCGCGTGCCGCGTCACGCGGACTGGTGTGATAATCTGGAATATCAGCCATGATTTTCGCGAGGTTCGTCGCCCGTTTTTTTCTGCTGCTCGTCCTAATGTGGCGACCATGTCGGGGTTTAACGCTTCGTGGAAGAGGACATCGACATCGGCTGATTGACTGATCAAGTTCGGGGAATAGGCGGCATCACCAGAGATCGCGATGGACCGGTTTTTATAATCGATTCGAAAGCCAAACGCGTCTTTCACGGGCGGATGGTCGACCGTGAAAGCCGTAATTTTCAAGTCGCCCTCATCCAGTAAGACTTGACTGTCCAGACCGCCGATTTCAATCGTTTCTGCGCCAAATCCACTCGGATTGGCAACGGCCACACCGTGATGTTCGATCCGATGTTCTGAGTCGCGTCGGTAGGCTTGCATAAAGCCGTCTGTGACGGCCTGCGTGCCGAGGGGGCCTGTCACTGGCATTGGAGTGCCCCGTTGACCATTGATCCAGCTTAGCAGCAAGGCCTCACCCAAGCCGTCAATATGATCGGAATGAAGATGGGTCAGATAAATATGATCAATTTGACCGACCGGGAACCCCATTTGCGTGAGATTGCGTAGTCCACCGCTACCAGCGTCGATCATAAACGCCTGATCTCCAGCCAATATCCCGAGAGTCGGGCCGTTTCGCAACGGATCCGGCAGGGGCCCGCCTGCGCCCCCAATAAAGACGTATAGACCATCGGCGAAACCAGCCGTCGGGTTCGTCCCGACAAGCTCTTGCGCCATTGCTTCAAATCGATTGGGGATAAGGACCGTTTGTCCAAAGCGGAAGGCAGTGATGCCAGCTAAAATCAGAATGATCCCAATCGCGATGAATTTTTTCATATTCAAATCTCCCCATCATGACCGGACCAAAAAAAAGGCCCAGACGCAAGCGTCCGAGCCTAGTCGAAAAGAGAGAGACCGTTTTAATGGCCTGATTATGGGATAGTCGAACGCGCCTGAACGGGCTCTGAATGTCCCTTTTGTCATGTGCTGCGTTGACGGATTGAGCTTTGCGCCTGACAGAGGCGGCATGCTCGACCTCAAAATTATTCCTGTCACACCGTTTCAGCAAAATTGCTCGCTGCTCTATGATACGGACACAATGGAAGGCATTTTCGTCGATCCGGGCGGTGAGGCGGATCGCCTTCGCGCAACGCTGGATGAGTTGGGCGTGACGCTTAAGGAAATTTGGTTGACCCACGGTCATTTGGATCATGCGGGCGGGGCAGATCAATTGCGTGAAGAACTAGGCGTGCCCGTGATCGGACCACACAAAGATGATCAGTTTTGGATGGATGGTATCAGTGATCAATGGGCGCAATATGGTCACCCGGGTATGGGGCGCGCGGTTGTCCCGGACCGATACTTAGAAGACGGTGATATGCTAGAGCTTGGCGGCATCACATTTGACGTGGCCCATACGCCCGGTCACACGCCCGGCCATGTCGTCATCCATAATCAAGCGATGAAAATCGCCTTCGTCGGCGATGTGCTTTTCCAAGGGTCAATTGGGCGTACTGATTTCCCCAAGGGTAATCACGCGCAGTTGATTGAGAGTATCAAGACCAAGCTGTTTCCCTTGGGCGACGCCATGCGCTTTGTGCCGGGTCACGGCAATATGAGCACGTTCGGGCAAGAACGTCGGACCAATCCCTTTGTGGGAGAGGGGGCCAGCCTTGGCCCGAATACGTCCGGCCCTGGCTAGGGCTCGATCATTATTCATTCGGCGTCTGGTTCTGTTGGACAGACGTCAGAACCCGCTGCTGCAACCCGTTTGGGTTCAAGCTGCGGGCAATATTGAACAGCTCCCCTTCGACGGATACGTCGAATTGGAATGGACTATTATAAAGAATTTCAGGGTTTGACCCCGTAAATTGCAAACCGAGTTTAATCTCTCCGTCCAGCGGTCCGTTAAGCTCTATAAACAGCGCATCATAATTAAAGTTTTTCAGGGCCTCGATCGCCTTGGCGGCAAATTCATTGGGGATGGCGTCCGCGACATCCTCGCCTTGATAACGGATTACGCCGCCATCTTCGACCTCTAACCGGCCATTTTCCACCAACACATCGATCCCGCGCACAACCACAGGGATTGTGCCTTCCAGGGCACCGGAAATGCTCAATTTACCATTCCCAAGGCCCTTAAGGAACTCGCCGACTTCGACCTCACTAACGCGCAGCGTGATGCGATTTTCGGATGCGCCATAAATCCATGTAAAGGGATCAAACGAGACTTGCCCTTCACCGAGAGGAAATACGGCTCGGGAAATAGCAACGCCTTCAGCAACGAGCGCATAGGTCAATTCCCCGTCTTCTAAAGGAAAACCAGGATTAAAAGTTTGGATCGTAAGCTGTTGGTCGGGGGCCGTGACGACAGGGAAAAGCGAGGTCAGTTCAACGATCCCTGACAGACCTGTGATCGGGCCTGGCGCAGTACCGAGTGACATATTGATGATCTCAACAGTTCCGGTTCCAGTTGGGGCGCTCGCACTGCTAAACAATATGTGCAAATCGGCATTAATGCCGCCGTCAACTTGTGCGATTTTACCGCGAAGGGCGGGGGCGAGGTCTTGCGGTTGCAGCCCTCCGGGTTTGAACTGCAATCCACGTATTTTGATATTGGCGTCTCCGAGACCATCAATCATGCGATAATCGATATCGATGGGCGTCGCGGGCGCGCGCGGTAGTGACGTCTGAGCGGTCCCAGTGAATTGGCCTGCCTCGAATAGTAATGTTCCAGACAGAGGCAAAACCGGAATGGGGAAAGAGCTGTCACCTTGTGTCAGAACTTTGACGCGCCCGTTATTGTAAGTCAGCTCATATTGTTCCGCTGTGCCTTGCGCCTCAATCGCCATATCACGAACGGCATAGGCCGGGGTGGTGACTGTGGAACTCGGCGCGGTCAGCGCAAAAGTCGAACGGCCTTCGCTAGACAACCCAACATTCAGCTCTCCGCGCGGTAAGACAAGGTCGGTTCCAGCAAGCGGAAATGTTTCAGACTGCAGAGCTAAATCTGAAAAGCCGATGGCCCAGTTCTGGGCGTCTAGTCTGATGTCTCCAGCGAGGTCGGCATGGGCGAATTGCAAATACAGCGTGGCAGCCTCGACGAGATCTGTAGCGGGGCGGCTTGCGGTCAAACTGGCATCCACCAGAGCTGTGCGCATCATTGCGCGGTCTATCCCGTTTCGACGATATATAGGAGACGCAGGTTGGAGGCGGCCTTCAAAATCTGCAACGTTCCATTCGGAAGTGGTTTCTAGTTGCGCAATTTTGAGCATCCTGTCTGGGTTAAAATCAACTGTTGTGCGGTTTTCTGACAGCTGCGCGGTTAATGTTCCGCCAGCGACCAATCCTTGCGCATATCCACCCGGAATATCCCCATCATAGTTCGCGGAACCGCGCAGGACGAGGCGCGAAGGCGCGGCGAGGGGGGCGACATAATCAAAGCCGACGGATAATGGGCCGAGCCGGGCCGGGCGACCGTCTTGCGTTTGTGTGCGCCAGTTAGACTGTGTCTTTAAACGTCCGGACGCGCTTGCAATTCCGTCGATACTTAATCCATCAGTCGAAAGAATGCGAACCTGTAAGGGATCAAGTGTCAGTGGGATCGGGCGCGATAGGGAGGCCTTCATCGCGATCGCATAATCGCCGCGGCCTGTCATATATTGATAAAGGGGGGCGGTCTCGACTGGGGCGATGGTCGCCTGTGTCCGATCCGTTCGCAACGTCATGGGGCGCTGTAATTCAAGGCGTCTTTGTGTGTCCGTAATCAAAACAGACAGCGAAGCGGAGATGTCGGATCCAGCCAAGAGATCACGAATCGGGGCCACGATCCCGGGAGCGAAATTCATCGCGACCGGGACTTCGGCGAGGGCGCTGGCGAGGCTGAGTGTCCGGGCTAAGTCTTCGCGGCGCACGGGATCGGTCATTGTCACAGCCACAAGGTCGGTCTCAACGGACGCAGAAAATTGCGTTCCATCCCAACGCCCATCAATATCTAAGCCTGTGACTTGTCCAGCGACCCCGGTGCTTGAATTAAATGATCCGCCTTGAATTTTAGCGATGCTTTTGATGACGCCCGTGTCCTTCTGGAGGCTTCCGTTCAAGGTCAGCGTTGTGTTTTTCAACGTTCCAGAGGGTTGCAATAGCGTGAGGCGCGTCGACGGGAGGTAAACAGAATAGGAGTCCGCTCGTCCTGTTATTGATAGGGGGCCATCGGCGCTTAGACTTATTCCGTCGCGTGCGAGCGTAAACGGTTCCAACGTGCCCTCGACGGTGAACGTGTCTGCATTAGAGACTTCGGCGTCGCCCTTAATTGGAATTTCTCCGTAAGGAGTTTGCAGCAAAATAGAGGCGTCGGTGACACCAATGCCACGCACCGGAAAGGCCGAGCCTCCCTCGCTGGACGGGGGGCGCCAACCATCAATGATGGCCCCGGTTTCATCGATGGTGACTGTAGCGTCCAGTCCAGTGAAATCGAGCCGTTCGACAGTCCCATTTAACAAATCGCGCCATTGGTATGCGGCTTGCAAGCGATTGACCCTAAGGAATGGTTTACCATCATAAGCAAGGCGGATGTCGCGAATATCGGCTTTCTTGCCACTGGCAGACCGAATTTTTAGGTCCGCTTGAATACCGAGGGAGTCGAAATAGGTGATCGCTTGGCGTTCGATCAATTCGTACCGGTTCGACCAAGCCCAGGCGGCAGCTAGGGCAATGGCCAGTAGAACTGTGAACACAACCCAAGCTATAATTCGCAAGGCTCGCTTGAGCGGGCTGCGCTTGGTCGTTGATTTGGCGGATGGCCTCATGTCAGGACACTTAGGCCGGACGGAGCGGCGTCACCATACAAAAGCTGACTATAAAAAAGCTGTAAGGTGACGGGGATGTTTAAGACGGTTAACAATTTACCAACGGACGGCAGGCACAATGGGGGCTATGCCGGACCGAATAGAGACATTCGTGCCATTAATGCTGATCAAGGACGACCTGAATACATGAATGAGACCTTGAAAAACGCCCTTTCGGTTCGCGCCCGTGCCTATGCCGATTATAGTTCGACCCGTATTCCGGCCCGCAATAAGCTAAAAGCTCTCGCGGCTGGCGGGGCTATGGTCCTGATCGCGATGATGGCTTTGCCGCGTGGTGCAGAATCTGAGCAGAGCGTTGCGGTCGCCGAGCTTGCGGTCGTGGCTCCAGCCCATGATTTGTCGCGTTTCGATGTGGCGCTCGCGGATGAATTCGCGGCACCCACGCGTTTGCAACGTGATGTGACACTTAAACCGGGCGATAATTTGGGTCCGATGTTACAGCGCGAAGGTATGAGCGGTACCGAAGCCCACCGGTTTGTACAGGCTTTTTCCAAAGAATTTTCTCCTCGCCGACTGCGCGCCGGGCAAACCTTTAATTTGCATGTTGAGGACGGTGTGGTTGCTGATGTGACCTTCCGACCGTCTGCCGAGAAAACAATTTTTGTCTCTCGTAAGGGGGATGACTGGACCGCGCGCGGTGTTGCCGCTGAATTCCGTTATGAGACTTTGTCCGTTCGCGCCACAATTGAGAATTCACTCTATGTGGATGCCACCCGTCTCGGGGCACCGGATAAGGTTGTCGCACAATTTGCGAGTATTTATGAATATTCCGTCGATTTCCAACGTGACATTCAACCGGGTGACGAATTTGAATTGTTTTTCGAAGTCGCCCGCGATCATAAGGGCGAAATCGTAAAAGCCGGGGACCTCCTTTATACATCTTTCTCTCCGCGCGGGAAAACCATGGATTACTGGCTGTTTGAAGACAGTGATGGGCAAGAGAATTTCTACGATGCCAGTGGCAAGACGGCGAAACGAAAATTGCGCGCGACACCAATTAATGGCGCGCGGTTGAGTTCGTCTTACGGTAGCCGCAAGCACCCTATTCTCGGTTACCGTAAAATGCATAGTGGTGTCGATTTCGCAGCCCCTCGCGGCACGCCGATCTTGGCGGCAGGTTCAGGCACAGTCGAGCGTGCGAACCGTTATGGGAGTTTCGGAAATTACGTTCGCATCCGCCATTCTGATGGTTATAAAACAGCCTATGCCCATATGAAGGGCTTTGCGCGCGGTATTAAAGCGGGCGCGCGCGTGCGTCAGGATCAGGTGATTGGATATGTCGGAACGACAGGTCGATCCACTGGGCCGCATTTGCATTACGAAGTCATTTATAACGGCAAGAAAATTAATCCGCGTCGCCTGAGCCAACTCTCCGGTAAGCCATTGTCTTCAAACCAATTGCCGCAATTTAAAACTCGTCGCGCTGACATCGAAGCCCTGCGCGCCATTTCGACAGTAATCCAGCCGGAGCAAGCGATGGCTGTAATGTCTGCTGATATTCCGGGTTAGCGTCTCTTTGACGAAGAAACCCAATCGCTAGACGCGGTTGATTTACTCACTTTGAGCAAATTTAATGGTGTTCTTTATTGAAAATTGATTGCGGGCGAGTTTTATTAACCTTCAGGTTGATTTTACAGTTCAATCCGCTTGCGGATTAAATGGTCTATGAGCTAGATAGCGGCGATTCACTTTGCCCTTACATTGGCCTAGAACATGAAAAACCTCATCAATTTCTTTTTCTCTTTTGATAAACTGTTCAAAGAGAAACTTGTCGTCCCTTTCTTTTGGCTTGCCCTAATTGTCATGGCTTTGGCGTTTTCGGCAGAAGCGCTCGACACAATTTCGCTCGATAATCTCGCCCTTGCGATCAGCTTTATCGGGTTTTGGGCCGAATTATTTCTCGTCTTGATTTCAATTCGGATTGTGTCTGAAATCTTTGTTGCGATCTTCCGAATTAATGACAACCTCTCGCCCGATGGCGGAAAATCTGAACTCGCCGATATCGATCCTGTTGGCGAAGCGCGTAAAGCCGCTGAATTGGCCGCTGCGCGTACGCGTGAAATGACCAAGACGGCAACGGATAAAGCGATTTCTGCGACCTCAACGAAATCGATAGAAGCGTCTGAGCCTGTGAAAACGACCTCTGTTATGGGCAAAGGCTCTGTACCAAAATCCACTGATGAGCCGACACCCGTGAAGGTGTTGGAGCCGTCTGCGATTGACGGACAAGCTATCAAACGCGGCCGGGGTCGTCCGAAGGGCTCGCCGAATAAATCCAAATCGACCGTCACGAAAGCTCCTGCGCCAATTGACCCTGTTACGGGTGAGCCCGTGAAACGCGGGCGTGGTCGTCCGAAAGGCTCCACGAATAAGTCTAAATCTGCAAAAGCAAAACGCGCCCCAAAGCTTGACCCTGTGACGGGCGAGCCGATTAAATCACGACGCGGTCGCCCAAAAGGCTCAAAAAATAAAGCTAAGACCGTTAGCGCCGACGGTAATACAGTCAAAAGTAAGCCAGGTCCTAAGCCGGGCACGAAAGTCAAACGGGATGCGGACGGTAATTTACTTAAGAAAGACGGCACGCCGCGCAAAAAGCCTGGACCTAAAACTTAAGCTAGCGGATCGGCAGTCAGCGAATTACGAATATATTACCCGGCCCATTAGGCCGGGTTTTTTGTGTCAAATGTAAGAGGCATCTGCCGTCACCTTATTAAATCATGCCGCCAAAGTTCCAGAGATAGAGCCCCACTGACAACCAGATTAAGGCTGCAGCCCAAATAAGTAGGACCCAAGCCGGGCGTTGAGTTTTCGTCTTGTTAGTGACGCGTTGGAACAGCAAAGCTAGCCCGATCAGGATTGATAGGGCCAACAATAGAGGACCGAATAGGTTGGGTCCGAGACTCGCGGCCCCGCTTTGGGCTGACAGGATCGCTCGGATTTGTGCCGCGATCAGTCCAAGAGACGCGACGGACAGGCCTACCAAGATGGATGCTGCCGGGCTTCGCATGCCGCGATTTTTGATCAGCCGCCAGAGTAAATCGATGATCCAAATGGCCAAGGCCAAGAGAATGATAATCACGGGCCAGATGGCCAAGCCGAGCGCTGTTAGGGTGGATGTCCGCCACGCGCGCTCTTGGGTTCTTACATAGCTCCGCCCGTCCCTTTCGCCAGGTGTCACCAGAATGACAGCGTCATAGCCGCGTAATGTCGACTGTGCCTGTTGCGTCAGTGTGGTCAGCCTCTCCTCAGGGACAGTCGCCCGGAGCGCTTGCATATCAATGAGCCATCCCGCAACCTCTTGATCCTGCGTGATCTCGGCGAGTTGCGGCCATGCTTCCGCACGGTAGGCGTAGATCGCGACATGGCGAGCGTCGACGCCTAGCAGCGCGGCATCCGCCTCGACCCTGTCGCCAAGTGAGGGAATATCATTGGGCTCAGTCGTTTTGGTCACATGCGCCCCGCCCATTTTCAGCATCAGTTCGGGGAGGCTTCCCGACCTGCCCTGATAATCGTTGATGGCGTCAGTGAAATGACGGTGCATCATGGCTTCGCGGGCCGCAGCCGATTTTGCGCGGTCGCCTGCACGATGATCATTATAGATTGCCATGGATTCCGATAGGCGATCTAGATGCGCCTGTTCCATGTCCGATTGGGCAATCCGTTGCGTTAGTCTGGCAAAGTCCGCTGTGTGATCCTGTCGTAGATATTCCCCGGCCTTTAGCGCGGCCTTGAGCATCAAGCCGCGGTAAATACGTTTGTGATTCGTTGTCTTGGACATGGTTTCGAACGGGTGGATCGCCGTTGTCGGTTGATCCACGCCCCACATTTCGATCCCGGCAATTTCTTTAAGCGACCTAAGCAGCGCCACCTCATCATCATAATTAAAGGCGAGCGAATAGGGCGCGTCTTGCAGGACTGTGTCGATGGGCTCTGTTGTGAAACGATCTGCCATCCATGGATCGGTCTCCAGCACCATGACATCAGGGGATGTGCGGGCGGCGACACCGGCGATAATCGTGGGCGCGCCAGCGACGCCATGTTGTTCGCCGAAGAGCAGGAATCGACCGTCGGCCGCGTCAACGAGCCAGTCCCCACCCGCCCCGTCGACACCCCCATCAGAGAGCCGGATCGGGAGCGCGTTTTCAGCAAGATAGCGATCAAGGTCGATAGGAGAGGCGAGAGGGGGGATCGAGGTTTGGGCGACGCTAATAACACCGCCGCTTATGGATAGAACCAGTCCGATGAACAGACTCTGTAAACGTCTCATTACGGTCCCCTTCTGAGTTGTCTTCATAAAGAAAGGTATCGTGAAAACGCCCGGTGTTCAAATGCCGGACGTTTTATCGGCTTAACTGCCTTTTAGAGAACTCAGCACGCTGACCCGGATTTTGCCGCCAGCGGCATCGATTTTGATCGTGTCACCATCATGAATGCGTCCGGCCAATAATTCCCGCGCCAATTCATCTTGGACTTGTTTCTGAATCACGCGCTTGAGCGGTCTGGCCCCATAGCTTGGATCATATCCGGCCTGACCTAAATGCTCTCTTGCGGCATCCGTCAGATCGATGGTGATCTGTTTGTCGCGCAACCAGCCTTGTAAACGCTTCATCTGAATATCGACAATCGCGCCCATATGTTCGGGCTTGAGCCGTTCGAAGAGCAGGATTTCGTCAATCCGGTTGAGGAATTCGGGTCTGAAATGACCCGTCACTTCCGCCATCACACCGACCTTAGCTTTTTGCACGGACTCGCCATCAGCCAAATTAAGCAAATGCTGCGCCCCAATATTCGAGGTCATGATAATGAGCGTATTACGGAAATTGACCGTGCGTCCTTGTCCATCCGTGAGACGCCCATCATCAAGCACTTGCAGCAGGACGTTGAACACGTCCGGATGCGCCTTCTCGATCTCGTCAAAAAGAACAACTTGATAGGGGCGCCGACGGACGGCCTCTGTGAGCGCGCCGCCTTCATCATAACCAACATAGCCAGGCGGCGCGCCGATCAGGCGCGACACACTATGCTTTTCCATATATTCGGACATGTCGATCCGAGTGATCGCTTGGTCATCATCGAATAAAAACTCGGCCAAGGCTTTGGTCAGCTCGGTTTTCCCAACCCCTGTGGGGCCGAGAAACATGAACGACCCAATGGGCCGTTGCGGATCACGCAGGCCCGCACGGGCGCGGCGCACCGCATCAGAGACGGCTTCGACGGCAGTTTCTTGCCCGACGACCCGTGCGCCCAACAGGGTTTCCATTGCCATTAACTTGTCACGCTCGCCTTCGAGCATTTTTTCCACGGGAACGCCGGTCCAACGCGACACAACGGCCGCAATAGTCTCGGACGTCACGGTTTCCGTGTCCATGACATCGACATCTGCATTTTCAAGCGCGTGTTCTTGCGCTTCCAGTTTTGGAATATCAACATGTTGTAAGCGTCCGGCCGCTTCATAATCGCCTTTGCGAACCGCATCGGATAATTCAAATCGAGCCTGTTCGAGCTGTTCTTTGACGTCAGTGGCAGACGCCAGTTTGCTTTTCTCGGCTTCCCACGCGGTTGTCATCGCATCACTTTGCACGGTGAGCTCTTTGATCTCAGCCGTTCGTTTCTTCAAACGCTCTTTCGAGGCGTCGTCTTTTTCGCGCTTGAGCGCTTCGACTTCGATTTTTAACTGCACAATGCGGCGGTCAATTTCGTCGAGGGCTTCAGGCTTACTATCGACCTGCATGCGCAGGCGTGACGCGGCCTCATCCATCAGGTCGATAGCTTTGTCCGGGAGAAACCGATCGGTGATATAGCGGTCGGAGAGCTTCGCAGCGGCCACGATCGAGGCGTCCGATATACGGATGCCGTGATGGACTTCATATTTATCCTTCAACCCGCGCAGGATTGAAATCGTGTCTTCGACGGTCGGTTCGGACACGAACACAGTCAGGAAGCGCCGCGCGAGCGCCGCGTCTTTTTCCAGATGTTTGCGGTATTCGTCCAATGTCGTTGCGCCGACGCAATGCAGCTCGCCACGCGCTAAGGCGGGCTTAAGCAGATTGGCTGCGTCCATTGCACCGTCTGATTTACCTGCGCCAACGAGCTGATGAATTTCATCTATAAAGAGAATAATTTGGCCGTTCGCGTCTTCAACCTCTTTGAGCACGGCTTTGAGCCGTTCTTCAAATTCGCCGCGATATTTCGCGCCGGCGACGAGGGAGCCGAGATCAAGCGCGAGGAGGCGCTTGTCGCGAATAGACTCAGGCACATCGCCCGAGACGATACGATTGGCCAAGCCTTCGGCAATGGCTGTCTTGCCGACACCGGGTTCACCAATTAGCAGCGGATTATTTTTAGATCGACGCGACAGCACTTGAATCGTGCGCCGGATTTCTTCGTCTCGGCCAATGACAGGGTCAAGCTTACCGTCGCGGCTCGCTTGCGTCAGGTCGCGCGCATATTTCGACAGCGCGTCATATTGGTCCTCGGCAGTGTCAGTGGTCACAGGGTCGTCCTTTCGCACAGATTTTATTGCGTCCGTTAGGCGCGAGACGTCAAGTGACGCTGAATCCATAGCAGAGTTAAGCGCTTTGTCGGCGTTCAGGGCGGTGGCGAGCAAAAGTCGTTCGACCGTGACGAACGCATCACCAGTGGCCTTGGCGCTTTTCTCCGCATTGGCAAAAATCTTGGCTGCGGCTTGCGATAGGGTGAGGCCGGATCCGCCCTGCACTTGGGGCAAGCGGTCTAGGTCGCGCTCCACGTGGGTTTGTAAAGCCTCCACATTGCCGCCCGCCATTTGGATAAGTTTCCGCGGCAGGCTGCCCTCTTCCATCAAGAGGGCCATCATGATGTGGGTCGGGGTGAGTTGCTGATTATCGCGCGTAATTGCTTCGGTCTGCGATGATTGAATCACAGTCCGGGCGCGCTGAGTATAGGCTTGAATATCCAAGGCTGAACCTCCTCATTACAATACATTGGAGCACGGTAAAGGAAAGAGCCGCGCTCGACAGTCTTGAGATAGGAATGATGTCCTATAAGAGAAAGGGCTGATGCAGGATTATTTTTCCCATGCGTCATATGCGACCGCGCATCAAGGCGTCGGCAAGTTTGCGTTTCGTGAACAAAGCGACACGAGCGCGGACCTTCCCCGCTGATGGGGAAGATAAGTTAGAACCATTTACAGCAGACAAAGTCCGCGCGCTTGGTGTGCGCATCCGATCTTATTCAAAACGCCGTGCCCTCGCGGCCCGCCATGAGCTCACGCGAGTGGCGGTTAGACTTCTCCGAGGCTTTCGACCTCGCAAATGCCTGCCGCCCGATCTAGCGAAGGCGCACCGTTTGAGCGATCCGTAGACCCTCAACCCGGCTCGTGACTCATCCGCTCGTCGTCATCGATCGTCCCGTCGGATGGAACCATACGCGCCGCATTAACTCGCGCACCGTCCAGCCCACCAAACCCCCGCCAGCCATAGAGCAATGCACTCTCTCGTGTCCGAAGCGGGTGAGAGTAAATTGGCATGAGAATGGGTAAGCGGGGATGGGCTCGTGTCGATTGTCGCGGGAGCGGCGCATGTGGTTGGCGATAGCGCGGATCATTCTAATGCGCCGTGTCGTCATCATTCCCCCTCTCAACAAGCCGAAGAGCAACTAATTTACGAGAGCAAGGGCGCACGACGCAACATTGTCCTACCGACCGCGGTTACACGCCATTGAGTTTGCGCCCTAGTCAGCTTAAAGCGCGCCCCATTCCTTGAACCCTCCTTCGGAGCTTTTTCTCATGGCTGACACTTACGACGTCATTATTATCGGCGGTGGCCCGGGCGGTTATAATTGCGCCATTCGCTGCGGACAGCTTGGCCTCAAGGTCGCGTGTATTGAAACACGCGACACGCTCGGCGGCACATGTTTGAATGTGGGCTGCATCCCGTCGAAAGCCTTGTTGCACGCGACAGAGCTGTACGAAACAGCGGAAAAAGATTTCGAAGCGATGGGGATGAGCGCAACCGTTAAAGCGGACGTGCCCGCCATGATCGCGTCAAAGGATAAGGTCGTCGAGGGCCTAACATCCGGGATCGAATATCTATTCAAGAAAAACAAGGTCGATCATATTCGTGGCTTTGGGACAATTGTCGGCACAGGGAAAGTCGAGGTCGATGGCAAAACCTACGACACCAAGAACATCGTGATCGCGACAGGGTCCGAAGTGGCCTCGCTGCCTTTCATCGAAATCGATGAGAAAAAAGTCGTGTCGTCGACAGGCGCGCTGGAATTAAAATCTGTCCCCAAAAAGATGGTTGTCATTGGCGGCGGCGTGATTGGTCTGGAACTCGGCTCCGTCTGGCGTCGTCTCGGCGCAGAGGTCACGGTGATCGAATATTTGGATCAAATTTTCCCGGGTATGGACACGGAGATCCGCAAGACATCAGCGCGCATCTTTAAGAAGCAGGGCATGAAGTTCGAGCTGGGCCGCAAGGTCACGGCTGTCGACGGCTCGGGCAAGACTGTGAAAATCGAATCCGAAGCCGCCAAGGGCGGTAAGCCTAAGTCGTTTGAAGCGGATGTCGTGCTCGTCGCGATTGGTCGCAAACCCTTTACGGATAATGTCGGCCTAGATTCGGTCGGCGTTAAAACGACTGATCGCGGCTTCATCCCAACCGAAAATTGGAAAGCCGCTGAGGGTGTCTATGCTGTTGGCGATGTCATCAAAGGCCCCATGCTCGCCCATTTAGCCGAAGAAGAAGGCGTAGCCGTCGCGGAAATCATTGCGGGGCAATCGGGTCACGTGAATTACAATAATATTCCAGGCGTCGTCTATACGTTCCCCGAAGTCGCGAGCGTCGGGAAGACCGAAGACGAGCTCAAAGAGGCCGGTATCAAATATAAAGTTGGCAAATTTCCGCTGACTGCGAATAGTCGCGCGCGCTGTAATCACGAAACAGATGGGCTCGCGAAAATTCTTGCCCATGCTGAAACCGATGAAATTCTTGGCGGTCATATTATTGCGCCAGGCGCAGGCGATATGATCCACGAAATCTGTCTCGCAATGGAATTCAAAGCGTCGTCAGAAGATATTGCTCGCACATGTCACGCTCACCCGACCCTATCCGAAGCCGTCCGTCAGGCAGCTATGGATGTGGAAGGCTGGGCAATGCAGTTTTAGCGAATAGAGAGCCAAATTATGTCATCAGATCGCGTTATGATTGTTACCGGTGCCGCGCGCGGCATCGGCCTTGCCTGCGCACAGCGTCTTGTTCAGGACGGCCACCGTGTCGTCCTTACTGATATGGATACAGATGCGGGCTTCCGTGCGGCCAAGGATTTGGCGGCGGATAATGACCGCGCTGTTTTTATCGAGTCAGACGTCTCAGACCCGCTTAAGGTGCATAATCTCGTCGCGGAAACCTTGTCATCCTTCGGTCGGATTGACGGGCTCGTGAATAATGCTGGCATCGCCATTAAAGGCGGGGCGCTGGATATGTCGATTGAAGAATTTGATCGCAACATCGCTGTGAATTTGCGGGGACCGTTTCTCGTCAGCCGCGCCGTGGCGCAGCATATGGTTAAAGAAATCGAAGACCGCGATGACCGCTCGCGCCTCAACACGCGGCCTTACGCCATCGTGAATATGTCTAGCATCAATGATACGGTCGCGATCCCGGACTATCTGGCTTACACTGTGTCTAAGGGCGGATTGCGCCAGATGACCCGCGCCATGGCGATTGAGCTGGCGCCATACGGCATCCGCGTCAATGCAGTCGGCCCAGGGTCCATTAAGACAGAAATGCTCGCGAAGGTGAATTCTGACCCCGCGGCGATGAACAAAATTCTGTCACGCACACCCATGGGTCGCCCGGGTCTGCCAGATGAAATCGGAGCTGTCACCGCGTGGCTTCTGTCCGAAGAGAGCAGCTATATCACTGGGCAATGTATCTATGCCGATGGCGGGCGCTTGGCGTTGAATTATACGATGCCTCTCGCAGAGGGGTAAGCCTTCGGTTGGTGGTGAAAACGGCCATCACATCATCAGGCATAAAAAAGGGGCCGCGAGGCCCCTTTAATTTTGCTGACTAGATTATGTCCGCTGGCTGCGTTCCTAAGAACCGGAACTGCTCGGCTTGAACAAGTTCTCAAGCGTCAGTTCAGCCTTGGATGTTTCTTCCACAGGGTCAGGCGCGGGCGCCGGATTGAGTGTTTCGCCCCCTTCAACTTGGTTCTTGGCGTCTTCCTTGGCTTTTTTCTCAGCGGCAACCTTCACGATGGCATCCAAGTCGACTTGGCTGCAAAGGCCGAGGCTCACCGGGTCTTGCGGCTGGATCGTGTTGATTTTCCAGTGTGTGCGTTCGCGGATTGAATTGATTGTCGGCTTGGTTGTCCCAATCAATTTGCTGATTTGGGGATCGCTGATTTCCGGGTGATTGCGCACGAGCCATGCAATCGCGTCCGGACGATCTTGGCGACGGGACAAAGGCGTGTAGCGCGGTCCCCGTTTTTTCGGCTTCGGTAATTCGTCCGCATCAAAGGTGTTCGGCTTCATCGCATAGTTCGGGTCTTTTTCAGCTTTTTCGATCTCTTCGCGATTGATCTGACCATTGGCGATTGGGTCTGCCCCCCGAATGCCTTGGCCGACATCGCCATCGGCAATGCCTTCGACTTCCAGAATGTGCAGGCCACAAAACTCGCTGATTTGTTTAAAACTCATGGCCGAATTATCGATCAGCCAAACCGCAGTGGCTTTGGGCATCAAAATCTGTGTCATTGGTCTCTCCTACACGCTTGAGCGCCCCTTGTGTTGCGCCCAAAGAAAAACCCCGCTCACTGCGGGGTTATGCCCTCCGGGCCGGGTCGGGTTTGGTATGCTCACCTTATCGACAAGCTTATAGCTAAGCGCTTAGAGTGGCTTTGGCAAGTAAAGGACACAATTATGGACGAGAATGACCCAAAACGTCACGAAATTGAGACGTATCGCATCGGTGAGGGACTCTATGGGCTGTCCCTGTTTGAATTAGAGGCTCGGATTGATGCTTATGGGACTGAAATCATCCGATTGCGTGCGGAACTTGAGAAGAAAGCCCTAGAAAAACAGGCGGCAGATCATCTGTTTAAGAAAAGTTAACCATAAAATTTCGAATCGTGACGTGATATCCGAGGAAGTGGCGCGTGGCTTGCAAACCTCGTTTATCAAGCTACACCTCTAATTCCCCCGGGATGATTCATGACCGCTGAACGAAAGCTCGCCGTGCCCCTAAAGCGCGACACAATGACAAGCCAGGCCGAGGACCGTCTGCTGCAGTTCACTCGCTCTGAACTGTTCGCCCGGACCTTCCGTGAAGGCATGGATATGGTTGAGGAAACGGCCGCCTATTTGGATGGGCCAGGCCGTGAAGATTCCAAACTTTTGGGTCGTGATGATGCGCTGACCTATGCGTCGCAAAGCATGCGTCTCACGACGCGCCTGATGCAGGTTGCCAGCTGGCTTCTCGTGCAACGCGCCTTAAAAGAAAGTGATATGAGCCTGTCTGAGGCGCGGGCTGAAAAATACCGTCTGGTGCCAGAAGAAAAGCCAGAAGACGGGATGTCATTTGCGGCCTTAGCCAAGAATGCCCCGGGTCTTCCAGGCCCGTTGCTGGATCTCAGCGCTCGGTCTCATTCCATCTATGAACGTATCATGCGTCTGGACCGCTCGCTCTATGGCACAATCGCCGCACAGACCGGGAATACCGTCGCGGATCAGATCAATCGTCTGGAAATTGCTTTCGGACGCGCGCAACAATAATTATTCGATATGATAGCAGAGGTCATGACAGGCCCGCCAATCTACGGGCCTGTTTCGTACACTCTATGGTAAATGCCGTCTAAACGTCTCGCTAACGCGATTTTCACGGTAGTTTCGTAAGTCTGTCCTTCAACGAGAAGGGCTGATCCCGTGACTGCAACTCAAATGAATGTCGCTCCGGCACAACCCCGCGATTCCGTGCTGATGCAGGATAAAAGGGCGCAACAGCAACTCGAAGCTAGTCAGACCGGCCATATGATCGACTGGCGCGTGAACCCGCGCTCTTACGAATTTATGGGCGCAATTTTTGATCCCCTCACACCCATGCAAACGCTGCAGCGTGCCAAGTGGATGACGACGTCCCATAGTTTCCGCTATGTTGTGACCCCCAACGTTGACCACCTAGTTCGGCTGGCGCGGGAGCCGGAAGTTTACCGCCCGCTCTATGAAGCGTCTTGGTTGTCGGTTTGTGATAGCCGTATTTTAGAAGCCATGGCAAAACTATCGGGCTTGCCCCTGACCGCCGTTCCGGGCTCTGACCTGACGCAACAAATTTTCGATAATATCATTACGGCCAATGATCCGATTACTGTGATCGGGGCTGACCGTGAAATCGTGAACCGTATCAAGGCGATGTATGGTCTGACCCAGGTCAACCATTATATGCCGCCTATGGGCTTGCGCCATAAACCGGACGAAGTCGAAGCCTGCGCCCGTTTCGTCGCGGAGCATTCGGCGCGTTACGTGTTCATTTGTGTTGGCAGCCCACAACAAGAAATGGTCGCTAAGGCTTGCTTGGACCGCGGCGATTGTGTGGGTTTTGGCCTGTGCGTCGGCGCGTCATTAGATTTCATTGGCGGTCGCGTGAAACGCGCACCCGTCTGGATGCAAAAGGCGCGGATGGAATGGCTACACCGCCTGAGCTCTGAGCCGAAGCGATTATGGAAGCGCTATCTGGTGGAAGGGCCAACAATCTTCTGGCTTTGGGCTAAATGGATGATCCGTTCACGTAAGGGTGCCAAGTAAAGCCTTCGCGAGATCATCATACCCGTCGCGGGCCTCACGCATTTCGATCGATAGCGCTAAGCTACCCAATTTCGGGACTTGTAAGTCGAGGTCTCCCTCGCCGAAGAGGCGATGTTCGGATCCACAATCCGGGCAGGTAAAGACGGCCATATTCTCAATCCAACCGATGACAGGAATGTCCACTTTCTCGAACATGGATACACCCTTGCGCGCGTCCAATAGGGCAAGGTCCTGTGGCGTCGTGACGATAACCGCGCCGTCCGGTTCAATGTCTGTCGCGAGCCCCAATTGCGGATCGCCCGTGCCGGGGGGCATATCAATCAGCAGGAGATCAAGTTCGCCCCAATCCGTATCCCACAACATGCGGGCAATCG
Source organism: Litorimonas sp. (assembly GCA_051251645.1). GTDB lineage: Bacteria > Pseudomonadota > Alphaproteobacteria > Caulobacterales > Maricaulaceae > Litorimonas. The sequence goes on from JBPOEY010000003.1 coordinate 26,814, forward strand.
CGCCTTGAACCATTGGCCCGCGCCAGACGACAGGATCATCATTGCCGGTCAATAGCCCGATTGAGATGGCTTTCATCCCGTCCGATTCTGCAGGCACAATAAGGCGACGGCCTTGGACGTCCCGTGTGCCCAACTGACCCGTTAAACCCAATAGGGTCGGGACACTGGGTCCATGAATATCCGCGTCCAATATTCCGACGCGTTGACCCTGTGCGGCGAGGGCGCGGGCCAAGCCGACAGTCACCGTTGATTTCCCGACCCCGCCCTTGGCGGAGCTTATCGCGATAGTTTTGGCAACATGGGCGTCGCCTTGGTAGCCGGCGGGTCGGTTATTGGGATGTGGGTTGCGGTCGGGCGCTTTTCCTTTGGGAGCCGCTTTGAGCTCTGGGGCCGCCTTGTGCGTGGTGAGCAGGACCGCCACTTGGTCAACGCCGGCCATTCCGTCGAGCGCCGCTTCTGCCGCGTCGCGCAGGGCGAGACCTTGCTCTTGTGTTGTCTTGGGTGGCAGGCCCAAGATGACCCGAAGGCGGCCCGCGTCGAAGGACAGGTCGGACAGCCGCCCGGCAGATACGATATCACGGTCCGACAGCGGATCGCGCACGGCGCCGAGCGCGCGCAGAACGGCGGCTTCAGAATAAGTCGTCATGGTTGAACGTCTCCACAGCCAAGTTTGATTGATCCGTCCGGTCGCATCGTGACGGAATGTCCAGTCGCCGATGACGCATAAAGCGCCCCGTCCGGACCCCGTCGAAGTTCAGCAAGCGGCCCGCGCAGGGTCGTGGTCAGTCGCAATGCCTTTGGTCCCACATCGAAAATATGGGTTTGATTCTGATCGTTTAAAATAAAAACCCAACTCTCGGGCGTCATCGATGTCTCGTCCCGCGCCTGCACGCTCAGGACATGGCCTTTCAAACGCAGGGTCGGTGCGCCTGTTCGGCTATCATAGGCCACCAGCCCGTCTGGATAGCCCGCGAGCCACCCGCCCGGCACGGGCCGGGCCGTGCGAAGCCACCCGCGAGAGGCAAAGCGTAGCGGCATTGTGAACGTCGCGCTTGGTCGGTAGGCTCCGACCCTGTCCGGTGTTGCGACATTAAGCTCGAAAAAGGGCATCTCCCGCCGCCGGGCTTCGAAAGGACGGGCAATGCCTTCGGAGCATATCGCCGCGTCGGTCGCGGTCCGTTCAGACGGTGGCGGTAGCGGGTCTGACGGTGTTGCGTTCAGTCGGGCCTGTAAAGCTACAACCGTGCGCCGGATCAAAGCAGTCTCGCTGTGGCTTGCATCCGCTTGTCGTTTACGAAGGCGCGGCAAGGCCGACGCATCGCCCGTGAGGGCGAGCAAGTCGGCGGCATGGCCTGCGCTTTTGCCGCCCTTCGCGATCCGCCGAATGAGTGCGTCGCGACCTTTGGGCCCGAAACGGTGAAAGTCTTCGGCCAAGGCCGCATAGTCGAAACTGTCTTGTGGGTGGGTCTCGATGATCTGCAGACAGTGGTTCAGCGACTGACAGACGCGTTGTTCTGCCGGAGTGAGCGGGTTTGCTGCCATGACTGCGGCGGGCGGGGATAATCCAAATATCAAAGCTGTCAGAAGGGCCTTCATCGCCTCTCGCTTAGCGGGGTCAGCGAGACCCGGCAAGCAATACACAACAGGCTGAATCCACCCCTTGCCAGCCGCAAATCACCCGCCTATAGGCACGGCCTTCCAAGCGTTCTGAACGCTGGATGACAACCGTGCGTGGGGCGATTAGCTCAGCGGGAGAGCACTACATTGACATTGTAGGGGTCACTGGTTCAATCCCAGTATCGCCCACCACGGATTTTCTTTCTAAAACAACGGCTTATTGGAAATAAAACGTCCGCGAGGAATCGCGGAATCGTTTGCGGGCACAATTTGGGCACACTTCAAAAATGGAGCGTGCATCATGGCCACAATTCGTAAAAAAGGAGCCAAATACCAAGCCCTTATTCGCAGGTTGGGTTGGCCCTACACGTCCAAAACATTCGCGACGAAAAAGCTCGCTCAAGAGCGGGGGCGAAGCGTTGAGCATAAGATGGATCGAGGGACGTTTCTCGATAGAACTTACACCATGTCAACGACGATGGACGATCTGATGGAGGTCTATCTTGATGAGGTGACAGCTAAGGAAAGGAAAGACGCGCCGATCAAGTTGATATTTCTATCACCAAGTGCATCCAACAGGACGTTGCAAGAGCAATCTCAAGACGCAATACGGACCGCGTCTTCAATGATTACTGCCCCAATTTTGTCAAAGGCCGACGTCAGGCCATCTGCATCTTCTGCCAAGATAAAATGTTCATCCGAGCTTGCGCAGTCTTGCAAAAAGGCTTGGGCTTTATCTTTAACGGTCGGTGAGATGTAATAGTTTGGCTGATTATACGTCTCGCCCCAAACACCCGTGTAAAAATAGCCCGGCTCGAGCGCAAATCCAATTGTAAAAATTTCAACACCGCTGTTCTTGAGACTCGTGCAAACGCTAAGGGATGCAGCGTCCGTATTGGTGTAACTATTGGCGCCATCGGCCATTAAAATTACATATTTTAATGGCTCATCGCTCCCATTCATGGTCTCGTGCTTGGTGTCCTCACCGTTCATCCATCCCTGCACTTTGGACAAAGCCTCAGTTGGAACAGTTCCGCCGTCCGCATTCATACTATCAATGTCTTGGCTGGAAATTGTTCCCCAGTGCGGGCTGACGGTTCTGGCACTAATAATGTTCGTATTATAGGCGGTCATCCCCATCCTTAAGAACTTTACATCGGGTTCACTGGGGTCAGGAATGATCACTGTCGATAATTGTTCACTAAAGCTCTTAATCGAAGTTTTCATGCCATCAATTCTTGGCTTCGCACCGGCAGGCTTGGGGGCGCCTTTATATTCTTGAGGCATGTCATCAAACGCCATCGATCCAGAATTATCTAAAACAAGAAAAATGCTGGCGGGGTTTGAGTGAGCCTTTTTCGCATATTTAACTTCACTTAAAGTCGTAAACTCAATTTCGGAACGACCGAAGGCGCTCATAAAAACAGGTTGAATAATCGACTCGACTTCAACAATCGCTTTTTCAGTAACGTCGTCATAAATCACTCTGAATCGTGTGGTATTATTACTGGCTGTCCCGGCGCCAAAGCTCATATCTAATTCATTCGCATTATACCACGTATTGTGAAGATGGCCTTGGCTGCTATTGGTCGGTGGGCCGTCATTATTTTTAACATAAATGCTGGCGTTCAGACCAATAATATCGGCCATCAATTGCGCTTGACCCTTCATGTTCGTGATATGATTGGTGTCAAACGCAACGCCGACGACCAGCAGGAGCAGTGGAGCTGTAATGCCAAACACGGTTGTGATAGAGCCATCCGTATCTGTGCGATACTTAGCTGAAATATTGCTGAGTAATGTCTTCATAGCTAAGTACCTCCCTGACTCGAGTGATGACACATTCTGAGTGATTAACGGCTGACGCTAAGGTCTAAAAATTGAGATACCTCTTAGTATCGAGGTTAATAGATTCGAATGACAGGGTTCAGAGCGTCATTCGAACACATTATCGCGTCGCGGGGCGGCGTCTCAATTTTCAGCTTTAGAAGGTTCTTCCAAGACGAGAAACTCCCTGAGAGCTTGGTAAACTGGCGCCTAGCATCGCTGTTCGTGAGGACAATGAAGCCGGCATTCTGCTTATCATAAACCTCGAATAAAGCGTGATTGGATCTATTGAGCCGACTGTGATCAAAGGGTGTGACCATGATTTTAACACCGAGGCCGACGTAGGTCGGCCACGCATCTCGCGTAGTTGTATAAGAGATTTTAATTTGTGGCGTGAGCAACCCCGACGTCTTTGGGGCGCTGGGGAATGTTGGGTCGCTTAATATCATGACCGAAGGCCACATAATCAATGAGTGTGCCGTCATCTTTGAAGAGAGCGCACTTTGCAGCCAGTCTGACAAGCCCCATCAATCGTAATATCTCCGGCGGGGTGCGCCGGTTGAAAACATTTTAGAAGGATTGCCGTGAGCGACAGGGGGCGTTATTATGGGGCTAGGAGAGCTGATTGACCGATAACGAAAAACCCAAACCTGTCACACTGGCGGATTATATTCCGCCAGAGCGAAAGCCTGTGCCCAAATCGAAGCGCGCGAGCGCGACGAAACGCGACCGCGAGAGACTGGACGCGCTAGACCGTGAGGTGCGGGATGAAGATCCCAAGGCGCGCAAGCAGACGGGACGTAAGTCTCGCAAGAAAAAATCAAACGTCTGGACGATCGTTTTTTACGCTGTGGTCCTGGTCATTGTTTTAAAAGTCATCGACTAGCGTCTATTCCGCCGCTTCACTGACGGGCACGTCTAACCGTCCAATCATTTCCTTCGGAATAATTTGCCAGAATTTACCGCGTTGGTGATCCCATTCGGCGAGCAGTGTTTGTGAAAATGCGGAGCCAGTGGCGTCACAATGACGGCGCACGAGGTCTTTGAGCTCGGCCTCATAATGTTCAGAACTGAGCCGCTGCCAGATCACATTATCAGGGTTCACGGCTTTTTCGAAATCATCATATTCATCGAAGACATAGGCCATGCCGCCTGTCATGCCAGCGCCGAAATTATCACCGACACTGCCCAGCACAACAACGGTGCCACCGGTCATATATTCACACCCATTCGTGCCGAGTCCTTCAACCACGGAAACCGCGCCACTATTGCGCACAGCGAACCGCTCGCCGGCCCGCCCTGCGGCCATAAGTGTGCCGGACGTCGCGCCGTAGAGGCACGTATTGCCGATTATGGCGCTGTGATGCGGCTCAATTTGAGTGCGGCCTTGGGGGGACACAATAATTTCTGCGCCGCTGAGCCCTTTGCCAACATAATCATTAGAATCGCCGTCCACGACGAGGCGTAATCCCCGAATGCCAAAGGCGCCGAGGCTCTGCCCCGCGCTACCGCGAAGTCGCACGGTCAGTTGCCCATCGGGCGCCCCATCAGCGCCGAAGCGTTTGTAGATATGATGTGAGGTGCGTGTGCCGACCGCGCGGTGCGTGTTCGACACAGCATAGGTCAGGTGGGTCTTTTCTCCCCGCTCAAACAATTGTGCGGCGTCAGCGACGATCTGAACGTCGAGCGTATCCGGCACCTCAACACGCTGTTTTCGCGCATCGAATACGGGTTCATTATCAACCTTGGCTAGGATCGGATTCAAATCAAGATCGTCGAGGTTTTCTGCCCCGCGACTGACTTGGGTCAGCAAATCTGTGCGGCCGATTATATCCTCCAGCCGTTCAACGCCCAGTGAGGCAAGTATCTCGCGCACTTCCTCGGCGATAAAGGTCATCAGATTGATGACTTTTTCGGGCGTGCCTGTGAACCGTTCCCGGAGCGCTGGATCCTGCACACAGACTCCAACGGGGCAGGTGTTGGAATGGCACTGACGCACCATGATGCATCCCATGGCGACGAGGCTGAGCGTACCGATGCCATATTCTTCCGCGCCCAACATGGCGGCAATGACAATATCGCGGCCTGTCTTTAATCCGCCGTCTGTGCGGAGCGTGATCCGCTGGCGCAGATTATTGAGCGTGAGCACTTGATGGGCTTCTGACAGCCCCAGCTCCCACGGTATACCCGCATATTTCAGCGACGTGTTGGGCGACGCGCCTGTGCCGCCATTGTGACCGGCAATCAGAATTGTATCGGCTTTGGCTTTTGCCACGCCCGCCGCAATCGTGCCGACGCCGGAACTGGCCACCAGCTTGACGCAAACACGGGCTGTTGGATTGATCTGTTTGAGGTCATAGATAAGCTGCGCCAAGTCTTCGATCGAATAGATATCGTGGTGCGGTGGCGGCGAAATCAGCGTCACGCCGGGCGTCGCATTGCGGAATTTCGCAATCATTTCCGTGACTTTAAAACCGGGGAGTTGCCCACCTTCGCCGGGCTTGGCGCCTTGGGCGACTTTGATTTCAATCTCGCGGCATTGGTTTAAATATTCAGCCGTGACGCCAAAGCGGCCTGACGCAATCTGCTTGACCGCACTGTTCGGATTATCACCATTAGGCAGCGGGGTGTAGCGCGCGCGATCTTCGCCGCCTTCGCCGGATACGGACTTGGCCCCAATCCGGTTCATCGCAATATTCAGCGTGCCGTGCGCTTCGGGCGACAGAGCCCCGAGGCTCATACCCGGCGTGCAGAAGCGACGACGGATTTCGTTGACGCTCTGGACCTTTGATAAAGGTACGGGCTCCGCGAGCGGTTTAATATCCAGCAGGTCGCGAACTTGAATTGGCCCGCCGCCATTCACAGCATCGGCGTAACGCCGATAGAGTTCATAATCCTCACGACCCACGGCTTCCTGCAACATGTGGATCATATCGGCCGTGTAAGCATGACGTTCGCCTTTGGCGCGGACCTTATAGAGCCCCCCAATCGGTAAGCGAACCACGGCAGACTCATAGGCCATGTCATGGATCGCTAACAGCTTGGTTTCGATCCCGGCGAGGCCGATGCCGGAAATGCGGCTGGTCATGCCGGGGAAAAACTCACCGACGAGCGCGCGTGATAGGCCCAAGGCTTCGAAGTTCAGTCCCCCGCGATAGGAACTGATGACGGAAATCCCCATTTTTGAAATGATCTTCAAGAGACCGTTCTCGATCGCGAGTTTGTAGCGGGCGACGGCCTCATCCACGTCAATATCCAGGAGGCCGCGCCGGACCCGGTCTTGGACCGAGGCTTGCGCCATATAGGCGTTCACGGCGGTTGCCCCAGCCCCAATCAAGACCGCAAAATAATGCGTATCAAGACATTCGGCAGAGCGCACAATAATGGAGCAAGATGATCGTAACCCAGCGTTTTTCAGCTGTTGCTGCGCCGCCGCCGTGGCCAGAATGATCGGCACGGCGGCGCGAAACTCGCTGACACCTTCGTCGCTCAGTGTGATGATTTCCACACCGTCGCGGACGGCAGCCTCAGCCTCAGACCGAATGCGGTGTAACGCCTCGACAAGGCCGCGACCCGCGACAGCGCCGGGTGCGGGGACATCGAACGTGCAATCAACGACTTTAAGCCGTTTCCCCATCATGGTTTCGAACTTGGCATACATGCCGTTCGTCATGACCGGGCTTTCAAGGACCAGCATCTCGTAGGTCTGACTGCCGGACTCGGCGAGGATATTGCGCAGATTACGGAACCGAGTTTTTAAACCCATCACCCGGGTTTCGCGCAGCGGATCAATCGGTGGGTTTGTGACTTGGCTGAAATTTTGACGGAAGAAATGTGAGAGAGGACGGTAGAAGTCCGACAGCACCGCCAAGGGCGTGTCATCGCCCATAGATCCAATCGACTCTTTGGCCCCTTCGGCCATCGGCGTGAGGATGACTTCCATATCTTCGAGCGTTTGTCCGCAGGAGACTTGACGGCGCACCAATGCTTCCCCTGAGAGAGTGGCGACGGGTTCCGGACCTGAGAGGGCCTCGTCAAGATTGACAGATTTTTTCAGCCACTTTTTATAGGGCCGTTTATCGGCCAAGTGGTTGAGAATTTCGGTTGAGTCGTAAAATCGGCCGTCTTCCAAATCGACGGCGATCATCCGGCCTGGTTGCAATGCGCCGCGTTTGACGATGTCGCCTTCATCCATCGGGCACATACCTGTTTCCGAGCCAACAGCCAGAATGCCGGTCTTGCTGATTGAATAGCGTAAGGGACGCAGCCCATTGCGGTCCAGACCCGCCATGACCCACCGTCCGTCATAGGCCGCAATCGCAGCGGGGCCGTCCCACGGCTCCATCACCGAGTTGCAATAGGCATAAAGGGAACGCCAGCTCTCGGGCATCAAGTCGCCGCGCTTGGAATAGGCTTCCGGGATCAGCAACGTCTTGGCCATCGGGGCCGTCCGTCCTGCGCGCACGAGCAGTTCAAAGACGGCGTCAAGCGCCGCGGAATCCGAGCTGCCTTTTTGGATGATCGGTTTCACATCTTCGGCACGTTCTTTAAACGCTGAGCTGGCCATTTTAATCTCATGGTTCTTCATGAAATTAATGTTGGCTTTGACCGTATTGATCTCGCCATTATGGGCCAGCATCCGAAACGGTTGCGCCAACCACCATTGCGGGAAGGTATTGGTAGAATAGCGTTGATGATAAATCGCGGCGCGCGACACGAACCGTTCATCGGTCAGGTCCGGGAAAAATTTGTCGATATCTTGCGCGAGGAACATGCCTTTATAAATGATCGTCTGCACTGACAGCGAGCAGACATAGAAGCTCGGAATTTGCGCTTCGATAACGCGTTTCTCGATCCGGCGACGGATGACGAAGAGCTCGCGTTCCAGCGCGTTCCCCTTACGGCCCTGTGGGTCACGGAACATGACTTGTTCGATTTCCGGACGGGTCGCTTTGGCTTTGTCGCCAATCACGTCAATATCGATGGGGACTTGCCGCCAGCCGTAAATAAAGAAGCCTTCGCGGATCAACTCGCTCTCGACAATGGTTCGCGCGGCTTCCTGCGCTGTCATGTCGATCCGGGGGAGGAAGATCATGCCCACGGCAATTTTCGCCGTGGACGGTTTATGACCCGTGCCTTCGACTTGCGCCCGGAAGAATCCTTGCGGAATATCGAGCCGGATGCCCGCGCCGTCGCCTGTTTTTCCGTCCGCATCCACCGCGCCCCGGTGCCAGACATTCTTCAGCGCTTGAATGGATTTTTCAACCACGTCACGGCGCGGTTTCCCGTCAATCGCCGCCACGAGCCCGACCCCGCAGGAGGCTTTTTCATGCGCCGGATCATAGGCGTTGGCCGCGATCAGCGCGTCGCGTTTGGCGGTATAATCGGTGAGCCAGTCAGTCATTATCGTCGTCTTTCTGGTCATTGCTCTTTAGGAAAAGGGCGACAGCCTCGGCTCCTGTGAGGCGAGGGTGGTCGCCCGCAAGATTGTAAAAATTAGGTTTTTCGTCGATGAAACCTTCTAGGCCGATCACCATTCCCTCCGGCATGTCGATGCATCCGGATGAGGCCGTGTAGAAGTCTGTGCCTTTGAGATTATAGAGCAGTGACGCGCCGCACTCTGCGCAAAATCCGCGGCGTGCCCACTCGGAACTCTCATACCATTTGAGGCTGTCCGATTGCGTCAGCGTAACTCCGTCATGAAATCTGACGCCCATATAAGGACCACCATTCAGCTGTCGGCAGGTTGCGCAATGACACGCATCGACGCCCTCGATTGGGCCCTTGCCTTCGAATTGAACCGCGCCGCAATGGCATTGGCCTTTTGTATTGTCAGAGGCATCGGTCATTCTGCGGCCTCCTTCATTTCAGACCGCTCCAGCGCCCGCAGATATTTATGCATCGCGGCAGCGGCGTCACGCCCTTCGCGTATCGCCCAGACGACGAGGCTCGCGCCGCGCACAATATCACCCGCCGCATAGACGCCGGGCAAATTGGTTTCATAAGTCAGGGGGTTGGCTTTCACCGTGCCCCAGCGCGTTGTTGTGACCTCTTCAGACAGATCGCTCATATTCTCAGGCGTGAAGCCCAGCGCCGTAATCACCATATCGGCGGGCATGTCGAAATCTGCGCCCGGGACAGCTTCGGGCGCTTGTCGCCCAGAGCGATCCTTCGGGCCGAGACGCATCCGGTCCGCGCGAACGGAACTGACAACACCACCCGTATCTGCGACGGCTTTCGGGCTAGCGAGCCATTCAAAGCGCACGCCTTCTTCTTGCGCATTGGCGGTCTCGCGGCGCGATCCGGGCATATTGGCATGGTCGCGACGATAGAGGCAGGTTACGGATTTCGCCCCTTGGCGCACGGCGGTGCGGACACAATCCATCGCCGTATCGCCGCCGCCGATGACGACAACATCTTTGCCGTCCGCGGTCTCGCTTGTGATCTCATCACCAAGCCCACGCTTATTGCTGTCGATCAGGAAATCGAGCGCGGGTCGCACGCCCTGCGCGCCGCTGCCCGGAACACTGAACTCTCGCGCTTTATAAACGCCCGTCGCGATCAGGATCGCTTGATGTTTTTCGCGTAGTTTCTCAAAACTAATATCCGTGCCGATATTGCAATTGAGCACAAACTCAATCCCGCCGTTCGCGAGCCGTTTCGTCCGTCGCTCAACGATCTCTTTTTCCAGCTTGAAGTTCGGAATACCGTAGATCAGCAGCCCGCCGGCGCGGTCATGCCGATCATAGACCGTCACTTGCCAGCCCTCGATCCGCAGCTGTTCCGCCGCCGCCAGTCCCGCTGGCCCTGCACCGATAATGCCGACACTCGCGCCGCGTTCGCGCCGAACTTTGAGCGGTTCGATCCAGCCCTGATCCCACGCCGTGTCGGTCAGATATTTCTCGACCGAGCCGATTGTGACTGTGCCGTGCCCGCTTTGCTCAATGACGCAAGAGCCTTCGCAGAGGCGATCTTGCGGACATATCCGGCCGCAGATCTCCGGCATATTATTCGTCGCGTCGGAAATCTCCCACGCTTCTTTGATCCGCCCTTCCGCGGTCAGCTTTAACCAGTCCGGAATGTTATTTTCGAGCGGACAGTGATTCTGACAAAAGGGCACGCCGCATTGTGAACAGCGCGCGGCTTGTTCTTCGGCTTTCGCGTCGATGAACTCGCTGTAAATCTCGAGAAAATCGTCGCGGCGTTCAACCGCGTCGCGCTTTTTCGGCATGTCCCGTTCAGTCGAGACGAATTGCAGCATGCGTTCAGCCATGACGGCTCCCTTCGGCAGTCGAACGAGGGGCGTTCGAAGGGGCATCTTAGCGGAAGCATTTCCGGATTGCTATCAGGTGCGACAATTTGTCAATGTTAGCATATTTTTAGAAAACTACTTGCTTGTGTCACAGCCGCGGTAGGCCTCCTTATAGGGCCGACCAAAACAGTCACTTAAGCGTTTTATAACGGGTAGATTTGCGGGATCTGTTAAATATCCGTCCGGCATTCTAATGGTTGGATTATTGTCGAGAAAACGTTGACGCGCCGCCTTGCTCGCGTCTGAAACCTCGGACGTTGATAGCTCTTCATACGCCGATTCGATGCCCGCTAAGTCTTGCTGAAGAAACGCCAGCGTCGCGTCAACATAATGATTCCATTCGACATTGTCTGCGTTTTCATAAGTCCCCGCAAAGAGTGCGAGCGCGGCTGTCGTCTCGCCCGCAAAGGCTTTCATCTGCCCCGCGTGCCAGCGTAAAATTTTCACACTGTCAGGCGGCTTCGGTACGCTATACGCAATATACGCCAATATCAGATCGCCCGCCGCGCTATGACAATCATCTTTATCCCCGACAGGCCGCCATCCGCCTGTAAAATCTTGATCAAAAGCGTTTTCAGGCAGCGCCATGAGGCGATCAAATTCCGCCGCATCAACATCGCAAGCCGCCAGATCCAGCCTGACATCGGCATCAAGCGCCGCATAGGCCCAACTCGCGTCCTCCGAAAGCACAGGCAGCGCGTCCTCCGCTGTTTGTGGCGGCGGCGCCTCTGCGTTACACGCCGCTAGGCCCAAGCCCGCCGCAACTAACAGCCCGAAAATTGCGTGGTTCAGCATTGAGACTACTCCTCGAGAGACGCCCGCAAAGGCCCTTCTTGTGGCATGCCGATGGCGTGAAAACCGCCGTCGACGTGATGGGTCTCGCCTGTGCAGGACAGCCCTAAATCCGAGAGCAGATAAAGCGCCGCGCCGGCGACGCCTTTGCTATCCGTATTATCCTGCATCGCGCTCGCCGCTTTGTTAAACCGGAACATGTGCCGGCCCGAGCCGATGCCTGCCGCCGCGAGTGTCTTGATCGGTCCAGCCGAGATCGCATTGACGCGAATGCCGCGCGGTCCCAAATCCGCGGCGAGATAGCGTGTCGAGGCTTCGAGCGCCGCTTTCGCTACGCCCATGACATTGTAATTCGGAATGACGCGCTCGCTGCCCAAATAGGTCAGCGTCACCATCGCGCCATCGTCATTCATGATGGCCGCCGCGCGCCGCGCCGCATCGACGAAGCTGTAAGCTGAAATATCGAGCGCGGATTTGAACCCTTCGCGGGTCGTTTGCTCAATGAACGAGCCGTCGAGCTGATCCTTGCCCGCAAAGGCAATCGCGTGCACGAGAAAGTCGATCTTGCCCCATTTCGATTTGAGCGCCGCGAAGACGGCTTCCATCTGATCATCATTCGTGACGTCGCAATCGAGCAAAAACTCAGACCCGACAGAGGCCGCCAGCGGCTTGACGCGCCGTTCCAGCTTCTCGCCTTGAAACGTAAACGCCAGCTCCGCGCCTTGCGCCGCCAATTGCTGCGCAATCGCCCAGGCAATCGAGTTCTTATTCGCCACGCCCATGATGAGCCCGCGTTTACCGGCCATCAATGTGCCGGTTGGAAAAGTGTCAGACATTTCGTCTCCTTATCTGTTGGGCGCAGAATAGGAGCGCGGACGGGACGCGGCAACGGCAAAGTTGAGGCAGTTGCCCCGGCTTCGAATTGGCCTTTTTGCCGCAGGCCGGAACGGCGGGGCGGCTGCACTCGTTAAATCCCTAACACCACCACACGGAGACGAAAGACATGGCAGGCTATAATACAGGCACAGACGTCAAATGGAGCTGGGGCAACGGCACGGGCACGGGGACAATCACCGAACGCTTTACCGATGATGTCACCCGCACGATCAAAGGCACAGAGGTCACGCGCAATGCGAGCAACGACGCGCCCGCCTATCTGATCGAGCAAGAGGATGGCGACCGCGTGCTCAAATCCCATTCCGAAGTGAGCAAAGGCTAAGTCAGCAAGACCGAAGTCAGTAAGACCGAAGCCAGCACAGCCGAAGCCTCACCACGCGGTGTCCCGCACCGGGCGGCGGCGTGGGGGCGGGGACCGCAACCACTCATCACGCAGCGCGCGGCCTTGGCGCGTGTGCGATCCCATCCGCACGGGCCAGTCAATCGGGTCGAGACCCGCCTCCGGCACCAGACGATGCGTCGTCGTGAGCGCGTCGATCTCGGCGCGGAGCAGATCCTCATAGATCCCCCGCCCAAAACTGCCGCACTCACCGCAGCTTTTGCGCTGCGTCGACAGCGAGAGCAGTTCCGCCCGCACCCGATCCCGCGCCAGACACAGCAGATCGCGGTGCCACTCCGGGCTTTCGATAAATTCGATCAGCGCCGCCCGCTCGGCGCGGATTTCGGCGCGCAGGGCGCGCATCTCCGCATAAATCTCCGCCGTCTCCAATCGCGCGGCGGCAGCCTCCGCTTCGGCGTCGCGCGCGCGAACCCGCAAGCGATAGGTCGCGCGGCAATGATCGGGCGTCTCGGGGAGCATCGGGTCGGGGCGCATGGGCGGAGTCCTCTGGCATGAACAGTGAGTATTGGCCGCGCAGCATCCCATGTTCGATCAGGCGGCTTGGCCTGACACGGGAAAACAACATAGGGCGCGGACTCCCATCCATTGATGGAAAAGGGAGATAAAGGCACCATTTTACAACGAACCAAAGTCCGCGCGAAGATGATCGGATCGACCCCGCCGTCCGGCTCTGCGACATATCTAGGCGGACCACGGCCTAACCCTGCGGTGGGAACGTACCGCCCACAGGGATCAATGGCGCGCGCAGCCCGCAAAGACCCGCAACAAACCCGGACGAGGGACCCATGGGCGCCAGACGGGTGCATAATCCCGCGCGGCCTCCCGCTCCGACATGTGCGGTTCACGGTCGCCCGCAAACCAACGCGGGACGTCCCCCGCACACACACCAAAGCCCTCACACCTGCCCACCACACCGAGGGTCTATGCACCTCCCTATGTCTGTAGCGAACCCACCGACCCTATCGGACGAATGGATGGGGTGGACACGAAAGCGTCTCTGATTTTCAATCCGGGGGATTGAAAATAGCGAAGTGCCGAACGGGGCGGCCCGTTCGGGAGGCTAATGACGTGGGTCATCTCGGAAGTGCCGAGTGGAATAACGGGGATGACCCCTTTGTTCCTCCCCCGGATAGGGGGAGGTGGGCAGTCGCGCAAAGCGCGCTGGTCGGAGGGGGAGACGCGATATTCACGCGTTTATTCCAAATCAGCGGGTCAATCACCGTCGGCCTCTCCCCCTCCGCCTCACGATGTTCGGCACCTCCCCCTGTCCGGGGGAGGAAAACACCTCGCCCACTGGCAAATCTTCGCCGACAACAACGCCGCACGAAAAGCCTCCCACAAAACACCCCCAAAGCGCCTCCCGCTGACGTGATCAGCGGGTCCATGAACCAAGACAAGCGATCATCGCATTTGGGTTGAGCATCGCGCCATGGACAGGCCGATCAAGTCGGCCTGAAGGAAACGTTCTATCACTCAAGGTTTCGCAGACTTAAATTAGCCTGATGCTGATCTCGCGGAACTTAGCAATCATAGCGAGCAAAGTAATAGTGAAAATAATTTAGACTATATTCGCTTTACTTACTTCGCGTTCAGCGAATTGACTCGCCATTAAAAAGAGAAATTGTCTTGCTTGGTTCATCATAAATTCTTCAATGAAAGCCCCATAATTGCCTTTTAAATAAGACTCGAACTTTTGTGGTCGATATCTAACAATAGAACCAAATATGAAGAAGCCAGCAAGAATAGAAGCTAATTGTGGGACCCTTTCTCTCTGATCATTCATGGTTAGTAAGTAGTATTTTCTATATGGAGGGGTTTGTTTAACTGTTCGCCAAAGTGATGGGCTTGTTTTCTCAACAATTTTATGGATTTTGTCTGCTGGTGATCTAGTTTGTATTGGTTCTTTAAGTTCAAACCGGACTACTGAGTCAACATCTTCGCCTTCGTAAGATTTAGTTGCTGCAACTAGGTCCCAATGTGTGGATAAACCTGTATCATTCAAAAAATCATTTTGTCCAAAACCCAAAAAACTCAAGTTGCTTCTTGATACGTCTAAACTAGCCCAAACATGTTCTTCATCACGTAAGAAGCTAATTCTATCAACACTGACAAACCGCTCATTATAACCTTGTGCGTCGGTCCAAAGCCTGTGACCTACAAGAATTTGTGAGAAAAACCTTCTGGATGAGACTTGTTTCTTTACGGGACCTATAGAGTTTCCATCAAGAGATTTTACGAAACCGTCAAACAAGTTCCTACTAGTTTTACCATAAGGGTGCCAAGTAAGTTGCATGGTGTTTAACGAGGTTTTAACTGTGTCAAAATTTAGACTTAAACCATGATAAGAGTCTTTTACTGAAAGTTTTCCTTCAGCATATAATAAGTAGCAACGAACAAGGTTTAGAAAGCTGTAATATATTAGCAATGGATTTGTTGCTGGGGACAGTGAATGATTAGAGGTTCTGAAAAAATCTTGGGCTTGTCTAAGGTACGCTTGTGCGTCGGAAAGGTTTTTCCCATCTAACTCATCTCGAAGTGCACTATGAATGTATGTGAATGGATCGCTTACAAAAATGCGGCTTTGAGTTGTGCGCCTCGTGTTAGTTGCAATAGTAGGCCAAAAATCAAAGCTCACTGGTCTGTTTTTAATCTTTAAAAGGTTTCCCGATCTTTCTGCTTTAAGTCTCGCCATGCCTAACCCCGCTTAAAAATCACACTCCCATTCGTCCCGCCAAAGCCGAACGAATTGCTCATCGCCGTGGTCACATCCATATCAACCCGCTCCCGCGCGATATTAATCTCGCCCAGTTCGGGGTCCAGCTCATCAATGTTGATGCTCGGCGCGACAAAGCCGCCGTCCATCATGAGGAGCGTATAGATCGCTTCTTGCACGCCGGCGGCGCCAAGCGAATGCCCCGTGAGGCATTTGGTGGCGGAGACGAGGGGGCCTGCTGTGCCTTTGCCGAACACGCGTTCAATCGCGTTGGTTTCGGCGATGTCGCCGACGGGGGTGCTGGTGGCGTGGGGGTTGATGTAATCGACCGTTGTCAGACCCGCATCGTCCAGCGCCATGCGCATGGCGCGTTCGGCGCCTTCGCCCGACGGGGCGACCATATCATGGCCGTCGCTGGTCGCGGCATAGCCGACGATTTCGGCGTAGATTTTCGCGCCGCGCGCGACCGCGTGCTCATAGGACTCGAGCACCAGCATGCCCGCGCCGCCGCCAATAACGAAGCCGTCGCGGTTTGTGTCAAACGCGCGGGAGGCTTGTTTCGGCGTGTCGTTATATTTGCTGCTCATCGCGCCCATGGCGTCGAACAGATTGGACATGGACCATTCCAGCTCTTCGCCGCCGCCCGCGAACATTACGTCCTGCTTGCCCCATTGGATCTGCTCCGCCGCCGTGCCGATACAATGCAGCGAGGTGGTGCAGGCGCTGGTGATGGAGAAGTTGACGCCTTTGATCTTGAAATGGGTGGCGAGCGTGGCCGAGACCGTGCTGCTCATCGCTTTGGGCACGGCAAACGGCCCGATGCGTTTCGGGCTCATATTCTTGCGGGTAATGTCGGCGGCGCGCACGATCTCGAGCGACGACGGGCCACCGGAGCCGGCAATAATGCCCGTGCGCGGATTGACGATCATGTCCTCAGTCAGACCCGCATCGTCGATCGCCTGTTGCATGGCCAGCGCGGACCAGATGGCGGCGTCGCCCATGAAGCGGAGGCTCCGTTTGCCGATGATCTCTTTGGCTTGCTCGGACGTGTCGTCTGGCCTGCCGGAGATTTGGCTGCGAAAGCCATATTCCGCCATCTTTTCGTCGGTATCGATGCCGCAGTGGCCCGCTTTGAGGTTCTTGGCGACAGTGTCGCGATCATTGCCGATGCAGGAGATAATCCCCATGCCCGTGATGACGACGCGGCGGAGTTCGGGTTGCGTAGCCATTATTTTGCGTCCTCACTTGAGGTTTCTTCTGCCACGAACAGCCCGACGCGGAGGTCTTTGGCCTGATAGATGAGTTCGTCATCCGCATACATGCGGCCATCGGCAATACCGAGCACAAGGCGGCGGCGGATGGCGCGTTTAATGTCGATCTCGTAGCGGACTCTCTTGATGTCCGGGGTGACTTGTCCGGTGAATTTGACTTCGCCAACGCCGAGCGCGCGGCCACGGCCTGTGCCGCCCGTCCAGCCAAGCCAGAAGCCCACGAGCTGCCACATGGCATCCAAGCCGAGGCAGCCGGGCATCACGGGATCGTCTTTGAAATGGCATTCGAAGAACCAGAGCGATGGGTCGATGTCGAGCGTGGCGATCATCTCGCCCTTATCATAGGCGCCGCCTGTGTCCGCGATGCGCTCGATGCGGTCCATCATCAGCATCGGCGGCAGCGGCAGCTTGGCATTGCCCGGCCCGAACAGGGACTCATTGCCCGAGACGATCAGGTCGTCATAATCATAGGAGGATTCAATTTTTATCATCCCGCCTGTTTAAAGCGCGGCGCGCAATTGGCAAGCCGTGAGGCGATGAGAAAGAAGGCCCAGCTTAGCTTTCTTTGTTTGACACCACCGTGTAGCGGCCGAGCGCGGTTTTGGCATCTTCCCAGTCGGGTTTTAGTGCCAACACGCTTTTCAGGTCGTAATAGGCGCCGCGCGCATTTTCCATCCGATCATAGACCAGCGCGCGGTTATAGAGGGCTTCGGCCATTTTATCCGTCCCGAGCGCAATGGCGGTGTTATACGCCTCAAGCGCCTCTGCATCGTCGCCTTGAAGATAGAGCACGACGCCGTGATTAATGTGCGCCTCGGCGAGTTTTGGGTCTCGGTCTAGCGCCTTTTCATAATCAGCAACGGCCTTATCGAGGTCGCCCCGGCGCATCTGCAAAACCCCGCGATTGACGTAGGTCGCCGTTTTGTCATGACTGCTCATCCCACGCTCAAACGCTTCGCTGCAGGTGCGAATGGCAGAGCGGGAGCCCATGTCGCCCATCATGGCTGACTGATAACAGGATTGCGCCGCCCCTTGGCCGATGACCACGGTCTGTGCATGGGCGAGCGCCGGGCAAAGGGCGAGGGTGGTTGCCAAGAGTGCTGTTTTCATGGGGATATCATACCACATTTTAGAACATTTCTGAAATCACGATTATGACACCATAACAATCAGGCCGGAAAACAGACTTGTTCCGCATCTAAGACCCGTTAGCATCACCCTATGACACGCGGACCCCATATCTTGCTCGCGAGCGGTCTAATCCGCGCCTATCAGATCGTGCTCTCGCCCATCCTGTCCGCCGTCGGCGTGCGCTGTCGCTATGCCCCGACCTGTTCCCAGTTCACGATGGACGCCATGCGACGTCACGGCTTTTGGGCTGGCGGATGGATGGGGCTGGCGCGGCTTTCGCGCTGTCAGCCGTGGGGCGCTTGCGGCGAAGACCCGGTGCCGGATGCGGCCATCGGCGCGTGGTATGCGCCGTGGCGCTATGGGCGCTGGCGCTAGGGCATGGACGTGATATTGGCTGTCATCGGAATTGGTCTGCTGATCGCGTTGTTTGGCGGGGCGTTTTGCGGCTGGCTCGCGATGCGCGAAATTGGCAAGCTGCGCGTGATCGTGAAGACGTTGGAGCGTCGGGTCGGGCATTTGTTAGGTGTGGACCGCGACGCGGTAGACCCTGCAAAAAATCCAGTGTCCAAACCAGAACCGACATTGAAAACTGTCGTTGTCCCCAAGCCCATCCCGCTGGCGGCAAAGACGACGCAGCCTGTCCGCGTCCCGAAGCCTAAACCCGCGCCTAAACCCACCCTTGACCTCGAAACCCTGCTCGGTGCGAAAGGCTCAGTCTGGATTGGGGGTTTGGCGCTGCTGCTGGGCGCGGTGTTCTTACTGCGCTACACGATTGAGGCCGGGATGCTGACGCCGGTCATGCGGATCAGCGTCGCCATCTTGATGGGCGTCATCGCCCTCGGCCTGTCCGAATGGATGGCGCGCCGCGATTTAAAAACGCCCGTCGGCAAAGCCTTCGCGGCGAAGGCGGATATCCCGGCCATTTTGGCTGCCGTGGGCGTGTTTAGCCTGTTCGGGGCCGTCTATACGGCCCACGCGCTCTATGGCCTGCTCAGCACCCTGCCGACCTTTATCGCGCTCGCCGCGATCGCGCTGGGCACGATGGCTCTGTCCTTGCGCCGCGGGCCTTGGCTCGCCGCGATTGGCCTGATCGGTGCGCTGGCTGTGCCACTGCTCGTGGCCAGTGTGACGCCGAGCTATCTCGGCGTTCTCGCCTATGTCGCGATCATTACGGGCGCGGCCCTGTGGGTGGCGCAGCGACAAACCTGGCCATGGCTCCGCGCCGCGGCGCTGGTCGGCGCAACGGTCTGGCTAACGATCCTTTTGGGGAAATCGGTCGGCGGATTGCAGTTTGGTTTCTGGACGCTGGGCGTAATCGCCGTGACTGCACTCACACTGCGCGATATCATGACGGCAAAGGACGGCACTTTGTCGCGGGAATGGGCGATTGCCGGATGGGCCGGGGTCGCCATTCTCACGGCGCTGGCCATGCTGGCGGGCGATGATTGGTCGCCCATGTCATACGTCTTGCCGTTCATTTTCCTACTCGGCCTGATGATCGCAGCGTGGCGCGCAGACGCGGATCTACTCTGGCCGCTTTTGCCGATTGGCGGAGGTCTGTTCGCTTTGATCGCTTGTCTGGCTGTTCTTCCCTCGAATGCTGAACCGGCTTGGCCGTTTCTCGCAGCATTGACAGGGGCTGCGCTTGTGTTTGTTTTGACCATCCTGTCCGTTTCGAACCCGCTCAAAAGCGGGAAGGGGGCGACGGCACTCATCGCGGTGGGCGGGGTCATTCTATGGATAATATTCGTCGGCGGGTTTGATCGCGTCACGCCGTATAATTCGGCGCTTTATCTCTGGCCCGGATTTATTCTCTCCGGCGTGTTTGGTGTCGCGACCCTATTGCAGTCGCGATTGGCGGTCGTGCAAGGCGCGATCTGGGTGGCGGCTTTGGCTTGGCTGTCCGGGGTCTCGCTGCTGACAGGGTTGCAGATACAATCCATCACGCTTTGCGCCGGATTGGCGGCGCTGATTGGTTTGGCAGTTATGGGCCGTGCGGGACGGGATGACGTCTGGGTTCGCCTTGCGCCGCTCGCGCTTGCAGGCGGGGCCGGGTTGACGGCCCTCGCGGTCTTGCGAGATCCGTCCGCCCATATCGCGGCCACGCCGGTTCTCAATTCGCTCTGGCTCCACTTCGGATTGCCGGGCGCTCTCGCGGCGGTCGGCGCGATCCTCTTGCGCCGTCGCCGCGAAGACCTCGCCTCGCAGGCGCTGCTTGGCGGGGCGATTGTCTTCGCGCTTCTTCTGATCGTGCTGCTGATCCACCACGCCATGAACGCAGGCGACCTTACGGTGACGCCGGGGTTTGAGGATTATGCCGTGCAGCTGCTTGTCGCCTTTGCCGCGCTGTTCGGGGCCAGCTGGCTGCGGGGTGGATTAACGGATTGGCCGAAGATCGGCAGCGATCCGTGGCGCTTTATTGTGCCAACGCTGGCGTTGCTCGCCTCGGGGCTCAGCCTGTTCGTTTTCGTGACGGCACAGCTACTCGGATTTAATCCGCTCATCACGGCCCAGACAGTGATCGAGGGTCACTCGGTCTTTAATAGTCTTATGCTGGGCTATCTTGCGCCCGCCGTCTTGCTCGGCGGTGCAGCGTTACGCTCTTCCGGTCGTCGTCCCGTTTGGTTTGTTCGCGTGCTCGGGGCGCTGGCGGGGGGAAGCTGGCTCGTCTGGACGACGGCGCAAATCCGCCGTTTCGCGCAAGGCGAGACCATTGCTATGGACACTGTGCCGTGGGGCAATGGTGAGCTTTACGCCGTCTCTGCGGTCTGGCTACTGACCGGTATCGCGGTGCTGCTGGCGGGCATGAAAACAGGGCGTCGCGATCTTCGCTTGGCGTCCGCCGGACTGATCACCTTGACGACGCTCAAAGTGTTCTTAATCGATATGTCCGCGCTCGACGGCGCGTTTCGCGCGATCTCGTTTATTGGGCTTGGGGTTGTGTTGATTGGAATCGGGCGGCTTTATCAGACCGTTTTGGCGGGGCCAGAAGGTGGGACTGGACCCGAAAGCTCTGAAGCTGAGAGGGTTTAAACGGAATCTCTCGGCTTAGTCCGAACGCAAAATCAGATCTTCACGGCGGTCATCCGGCCTCATGCATCCAATCCGAGTGACGAGCCCGATGTTTGCCAGCCATTCGATTATGCGCGCCGCCGGGTCAATTTGGCCTTTGTACAGTCCGATTCGCGCCGATTCTGGGAACGCATGATGATTGCTATGCCAACATTCGCCATGTGTTAAAAATCCAGCCAAGGCCCCACGAAGGTCACTGGCCTGAACTCCAGCATCGATAACTCTGTATCGTCCCGGACCGGGGTTGTGACACACGTAAGTGACGCTCCAATGCCCCACGGTGCTCACGGCGACGCGCGCACAAATACCCCACAGCACGAACGGCAATCCACCAAGGCTGAATAAAAAGGCGACTAATCCGATTTGATGCCAACGCCAGTGACGGGACAAATGCTGATAAAAACGATCCTCTGAATAGCGGGGCTCGATCTCCACACGCGGCGGTTTGTCGAAATGAAATCGATAGAAAAGTTGCCACGTCACATCGCGCCAATAGCCTCGCCGATGAGAGAAAAAGTCGTGGCACGCGGGTTGGCGTTGTGCCCAATCCCGCAGATCGTGGACCGAGATAATCTGTGCGGGGCCACCAATGCCAACCCATGTGCCCAACAGGATAAGCCCACGCTCAAGAGCTGGGGTTGCGTCTGCGTTGCGATGGATCATCAGGCGGTGCATCCCAATACTGTGGCCGAGAAGCAGAGTCAGGTAGGTGGTCGTAACAAATAGGATAAGAGCCGGACCATTGGCAAAGAAGGGCGCCGCCAATGCGCCGGACAGCATGACCCCGTTCCAGACTAGTTTGGCTGGATCGAGCCTAACGCGACCATGGCAAGGGTTCGCCCCATCGCCACTCACGCGTTGGACTGGGCCCATCATGAGAAGGTCCGCCGCTTCAGGCTATTTTGCAGGCCATTATATTCCATGTCTGACAAAGCGGTGCCCATTTCGTCCTTGATCTCTGAAGGAGCGTTAGCACAATTCACCTGGAGTCTGTATCGTCGTTTAAACTCTGATTGGACGACGATTATGACCCGTATCCCCCGCGATAAAGAGAATGACTACACGGTCGCAATGATGGCGGCGCGGCGGGCTTTTGCGCGGGAGCGCTCGGGCGTTTCACTGGATCATGTCGGACAGACCTCAATCGATCCGTCGCTGCTGCCCGGCAATATTGAACAGGCCATGGGCGCGGCGCAGGTGCCGATTGGGTTGGCGGGGCCGCTCTTGGTGCATGGTGAGCATATAAATGGTGAGGTTTATGTGCCGATGGCGACGACGGAAGGGACGTTGGTCGCGAGCTATAATCGCGGCATGCGCTTGTTGCGCGAATGCGGCGGCGTCACGGTCACCATTGTCGAGCGTTACATGCAACGCGCGCCCGTGTTTCATTTTGAAGGCGCGCGGGATGCGCGGGATTTTGGCGTCTGGCTGGACGCGAATTTCGACGGGGTGAAGCGCGCGGCGGAGACGACGACCTCCGTCGGCAAGCTGTCGCATATTGAGAAATATTCGGTTGGGGCGATGCTCTATACGCGGATGAACTTCACAACAGGCGATGCGGCCGGACAGAATATGTGCGGTAAGGCAGCTTTTGCCGCGTGCCAGTGGATCGCGGAGACGTATAAAGGCCCGCTTAAAGGTTACACACTGTCCGGCGCGATCGATACGGATAAGAAACATAGCCAGCTCAACACGCTGCACTCGCGCGGCGCGCGGGTGGTCGCCGAAGTGGTTCTGGAGCCTGAGAAAACAAAGCAATTGATGCGCGCAACGACGCAGCAGCTCTTTCGTGTGCGCAATGTGAGCCATACGGGCGGCATGCTCGCGGGCACGTCGAGCAATGGCCTCCATGCGGCCAATGCGCTGGCCGCGATGTTCATCGCAACGGGTCAAGACGCGGCCAATGTGGCCGAGAGCCAAGCCTCGATCTCTTACGTCGATCTGCGCGATGATGGCTCGCTCTATTGGTCGCTGACCTTGCCAAGCCTGATCATGGCGACGTTTGGCGGTGGAACGGGCCTGCCGACGCAGCGCGAATGTCTAGATTTGATGGGGTGTGTCGGCGACGCAAACGGCAAGGGAATGGTCGGGCGGTTGCTGGAAATTACGGCAGCAACGGTGCTGGCGGGTGAATTATCGCTCTCTTCGGCGATTGTTGCGGGTGATTGGGTGTCTTCACATGACGAACTCGGCAGAAACCGCTAAGTAGGCCTTATGTCTGATCTTGTTCTCGTCACCGGTCTCACCGGATATATCGCCAGCCACGTTACGGCCAAGCTGCTGGAAAAGGGTTACCGTGTGCGCGGAACCGTCCGCAACAAGGCCAAAGGGCGGCGTGTGCTCGACGCGATGGCGCAAAAGGGCATTGATATTTCTGAGGTCGAGCTGGTGGACGCCGATCTAGGCGCGGATGCGGGTTGGAAGGACGCGGTCAAGGATTGCCGCTTTATCCAGCATATCGCCTCGCCCTTTCCATTCGAAGCCCCCAGCGACCGCGAAGCGTTGGTTCCCGAAGCGCGGGCGGGCGCGCAACGTGTGCTCGAAAACGGCTTTTCGGCAGGGGCTGAGCGGATCATTTTGACGTCTTCAACCGCGGCCATGATGGGGCAGCCTGGACGCGGTAAAGCAATGACGATTACGGAACAGGATTGGTCTGATCCGGACTGGAAACCGATGACCGCCTATCCTGTCTCCAAAACCCGGGCTGAATTATCGGCCTGGGCTTATGCCGACGCGCAAGGCTTTCGCGAGAAATTGGTGACGGTCAATCCAGGGCTCGTTTTTGGCCCGGATCCCTATGATAATGGCGGGTCATCGCTGTCGCTCATTCGTGATATGATGAACGGCGACTTGCCTGCGATCCCGAAAATCGCCTTTCCGATCAGTGATGTGCGCGATGTGGCGTCCCTCCATGTTGCGGCGATGACGGCGAAGGACGCTGGCGGACGGCGCTTAATTGGAGCGAGCAATACGCTGTGGTTTAATGAGATTGTTGCGGTCTTGCGCGCCGACTATCTGACCGCGAAACTGCCAAAGCATGAACTGCCTAACTTTGCCGTGTATCTGATTTCGCTCTTCGATGATCGGGTTAAAGGCGTGCTCCCGGATCTCGGCATCTTCCACGACGTCGACGCGGCCTATGTCACCACCCTAACCGGTGTTGTCCCGCGCCCCGCCAAGGAAAGTGTGCTGGCTAGCGCCCGAGATTTGGTCGCGCATGGGGTCGTTGTGTTAGAAGACTAAGCCGCCCTGACAGCGTCTGCGAAACGGTCGAATAGATAGAAACTATCTTGCGGGCCAGGGCTGGCTTCGGGGTGATGTTGGACGGAGAAGACGGGTTTGCCTTTCAGGCGAATGCCGCAGTTCGTGCCGTCGAACAGGCTGATATGGGTTTGTTCGACCGTGTCGGGCAAGCTATCTGCATCAACTGCGAAACCGTGGTTCATGGAGACGATTTCAACTTTGTCCGTGGTGTGATCCATGACCGGATGGTTTGCGCCGTGATGGCCTTGATCCATTTTTACCGTCTGACCGCCAAGCGCCAAAGCGAGCATTTGGTGGCCCAGACAAATGCCGAGGATCGGCGTGTCCGCCGCGATCAGATCGCGAATAACCGGGATTGCGTAAACGCCCGTCGCTTCGGGATCGCCGGGACCATTTGAGAGGACGACGCCGTCGGGGTTCAGAGCCAGGATATCTTTGACCGACGTTGAGCCCGGCACGACGGTGACGGCAAGGCCCGAGCTTACTAAGTTGCGCAGGATATTTCGTTTCACCCCGTAATCGATCAGCACGACTTTTTTCGCACCGTCTTTGTCGACATGACCTTCGCCCCATTGCCAGCGGGCCTGATGCCAATCGAACGGCGCGTTTGCGGCCATATCTTTGGCAAGGTCTGCGCCGACGAGGCCGGACCAACTGCGCGCCTGTTCCGTGAGGGCGGGAATATCGAACGCCCCTTTCGGATCATGCGCGATGACGCCGTTGGGCATGCCATGATCGCGAATATGCGCGGTCAGCGCCCGCGTATCGATGCCGGACAGGCCAATAATCCCGCGGGCCGTCAGCCACTCGCCCAGCTCTCCGTCAGACCGCCAATTCGACGCTGGTGTCACAGCGGCGCGGAAAATCGCGCCGCGCGCGGCAATGCGGGCCTCATCCGTTGTCGCTTCTTCATCCTCGATTGTTGTGCCAGTGTTGCCGACATGGGGAAAGGTGAAGGTGACGATTTGCGCCGCATAGGAGGGATCGGTCAGGATTTCTTGATACCCCGTGATCGCCGTGTTGAAACAGACTTCGCCCACGGCGGCCCCGGTTGCGCCTATACCAATGCCGTAAAACGCTTCGCCAGAGGCTAACACCAGCACAGCCGTCGGGGCTGGATCGGGAATAAAATCAACGCTCATAATCGGGTGTCCTAGCTTGGCCCTGCTAGGCGCGTCCTATGACGGAGAGATCGTGGATTCGCAAGCGGTGAGGTGGGGACTGTGTGCAGCCTATGTGCGGAAATTTTTGGGAGAGGAACCCGCTTGTCCTCGCGACAGCATTATGACGTCGCGTCAAGCTGCCGGAGGCATTCTGCGAGCGACCGTTCAGGCGCTGGCTTGAACTGACGTCCTGTGCGTTTCATACCCGTCATACGGTCTAGGCGAAACATCCGGAAATCGTCTCGTAATTCACACCATGCCACAAGCGTCCAAACTTTACCCCAAAACCATAATCCTAACGGCTGAACGTCGCGGGTGGTTGCTGCCCCCTTTTCGTCTTCATAGGCAAAGGAGACGATGTCATGGGAATCTATGGCGGCTTCCGCCATATCTATGTCGGCGCGTAAATCTCCTGACATCATCATCGGTGGTGTGAATATCTTCACGTCATTGACGCGGTGTCGGTCAGCGTCGGGCAGAACCGTTTCAATTTTGACAAGCGCTTCGACGGCGGCGCGGGCCATGGACACCCCGCCCCACGTCTTTATCATTTTTGCGCCCGCGACAAGCGCGACAATTTCATCGCGTGTGAACATGAGTGGCGGCAAGTCAAATCCGCTGCGAAGGATGTAACCCACGCCTGCTTCTCCGTCGATGGGAACGCCAGTCGATTGTAAGTCGGCAATATCTCGGTAAATTGTCCGTTTGGAGACTTCCAATCTTTCAGCCAGCTTCGCCGCGGTCACGAGCCGACCGGCTCTGAGATATTGGACGATTTGGAAAAGGCGGTCGGCTCTACGCATAGGCTAAAATTTAAAGACTCCGAGTGTGTTACCTTCAGTGTCATAGGCGTAAAAGAATGATCCCGCAGGAATAGTTATGACGTCAGAGGCGATCTCTCCGCCGCCTTTTTTGACACGGTCCATCGCCACGTCAAGCTCGTCACTGACAGCAATATGTGTCATTGCGCCTTCTCCCTTATTGGCAGGGTTTCCTTCAAGAATATGTCCAAAGACGTCCGTTCCATTAGGAAAAGGGAGGGCCGCTTTCGGCGTGGGGCCCATCGTTCGATCAATCGTCATTGGGGCTTCTAGAAGGGTTTCATAGAAGTTTTTGGCGCGTTCAATATTCGCCACGGGTATTTCAGTAAATACGATGCCTGTCGGATGCGGGGTGGTCATTAGGTTTCTCCATTTCACTCATTTGGCCCACACGCCCATGGCATACCCCTGCTGACAGCATGGTGTCAGCAGGGTTGAGAATTCTACGCATCGCTACTCAACAGGCACGCGGAACACGATGGCCCGCACGCCGTCCGGACTGCCACGGGGCGAATAAACAGCCTCGTCGCGCGCAGCCCCTTGCAGGGCGGCGAACCCGTCCATGGAATGACCAATGATCAAGAGACGGTCCGGACGGCGCGGTATTCATCGGCGTTTTCACGGAGGAAATCTGTCGCGCTACCGACATCCTCAACCACATGGGAAAAGGAAAAATTTCTGCCGCTGCCCCACGCCCTGCGATAGTGAAAGAACAGCACATTATACCCCGTGCGCCGCATGGATTGGGCGAGACCAAGGTTCTTTTCATTGCCCGGATAGCCATGCAGCAACACCACCGTCGGGTGCGGGCCGATGCCATTGGCTTGATGTAAGAGGCCGTTTAAACGGTCGCCAAAGCTCTCGAAATTGACCTCGGCTAAGGCTGGCGGGTGGGCCGCGTCAATCCGAACTGGGTCGCGCTCAGTGGTGATGTCTGAGCGGATATTATCGACCAATTGCGCCACATAGCGATCAGTGAGACCAAGTTCTGCGCGTGCAGCGTTTCAGGTGTCGACTTGGAGGCCGATAAAGACACCGAACACGACGGTGAAAAAGTCGAGCGCGACGGCAAACCAATTTTTGTCGCGGACGTGTTTCGTCATGCTGCGAAGTCACATTGCGGGCACCATTTCCCTTCCGAAGACGCAACGCTTTCCAATTGTGTGTCTAGCGATGGCTGGGCCCAAACCTCGCGCAGCTTTCGTCTCCACAACCCTTTCGTGACTCTGTGTCTTGGCAGGACGTTTTGCCGCGCCTATATCCTCTCTCTTATAAAACCGGGATACCCCGGAAGAGAGAGATCATGAGCGAACCCCTTCGCGACCAGATTAGTGCTGCCATGAAACAGGCGATGCGGGATAAAGACAGCGTCAGTCTGTCGACCCTACGCCTGATGAGTGCGGCGATCAAAGACCGAGATATTGCCGCCCGTGCGGCGGACCGCTGTGGCGGGATTGACGACGCGGAAATCCTTGGAATGCTGACCAAAATGGTCAAACAGCGTGAAGAATCTGCCAAAACCTATGATGATAATGGTCGTCCGGAGCTGGCAGAGCGGGAACGGGAAGAAATTATCGTCGTTCGCCGCTTCATGCCGAAACCCATGAGCGACGCGGAAATTGAAGCCGCTGTGTCTAAGATCGTCGACAGTACAGGGGCCACGTGCCTGAAAGATATGGGCAAGATCATGGGCCAGCTTAAATCTGGCTATGCGGGCCGTCTCGACATGGGCAAAGCAGGCGCTATCGTAAAACGGCATTTGTGTAGCTAGGGGTTCGCTTACGGGTTCGGTGGTTATCGCCCGCCAAATCGCATCAGACTAGGTTGCCCTTTCTAGGGCCATAGGCTTGTTAAAGCGCCTCATTATTGTTTGACTCCTCTCTTGGCGATTGTGCCATCTGATTGTCAGCATCCTTTTAAAAATAGCTGATTTATACTTTTTATTCGTGTCCTTAATTCCGCCCAAACCTTTCATGCCTCCCCGTTGGCTCCGTCCCGGACTCGTTCAGACGATCCTAGCCAGTCAGACGTTCCGCCGCCGCGGCCCGAACGCGATGCTGGACGCGGCGCAAGATGTTATTCTTGATTGCGAGGATGGTGTTCGGCTCAAAGGCAGTTTTTCGCCGCATCCGGAAAATAAAGCGCTCGTCATCTTTTTACACGGGTGGGAGGGGTCGCAGGACAGCACCTATGTGGTGAGCTGTGGGCGCTATCTCTATAATCGCGGGGCGAGCGTATTTCGGCTCAACTACCGCGACCACGGCGACAGTCACAACCTCAATGAAGGCTTGTTCTTCTCGACCCGATTCAACGAAGTATTTAACGCCGTGCGTCAGGCCGCGCGGCTGGGCGAGGGCGCGCCGGTTTATATCGTCGGCTTTTCTCTAGGCGGAAATTTTGCGCTGCGGGTTGCGCGCTCTTTGCGCGATCTAGCGATCCCAAAATTGCGGCGCATTTTTGCCATTAGCCCGGTCGTGGATCCGTGGGGCGCCGCGCCTCTCGTCGATTCAAACCCGCTCTACCGGCGCTATTTTTTGAAAAAATGGTCCGCCAGCTTGCGGAAGAAAGAAGCGCTCTATCCGCACCTCTATGATTTTAAGGATGCGCTAAAAAATAAACGTGTGTTGGGTCTGACCGAACAGATCATGCCGCTCTATTCCAAATATCCGCGTATGGAAGATTACTTTAAGGCGTACCGGGTCGATGCTGATGATCTAGCGCGTATTCCAGTCCCCGTCGATATTATCGCCGCACGCGATGATGGCATGATTCCGGATCGAGACGTGCGTAAACTGACGCTATCGCTAAACTCACGCATGATTATTCATGATCATGGCGGGCATAATGGTTTTTTCCAATCACTGCTGGGCCCAACGTGGTATGATGAGCATATTGGTGATCTGGTATTGCCAGAGGCCTAATTACGCTCGCTGAGGCGCGATTTCGGTTTGCGGCTGCGGGATTTCGGTTAAAGAGGCGCTATGCGCTTGCTGTTCCTTATTCCTGCGGTCATTCTTACAGGTATGATCATTCTCTCACTCCTCAGCCAACGCGGTAAAGCCAAAGGTCTTATTGACGGACGGCTCGCGCCTTTACCGATGAAGCCCAATTGTGTGAGCTCAGAATCAGGCACGGATGAGCATAAGGCAGTATTGCCGTTGCCCACGGATAAAGATGGGTTGAAAGCGGCCATCGCCAAGACTGGCGGGACCATCACCGCGGAATCCGATGATTATATTAGCGCCACTTACACAAGCGGACTGATGCGCTTTGTCGATGATGTCGAATTTCGGCGCGACGGTATGGTGTGGCAGGTACGCTCTGCGTCGCGGGTCGGTCATTCCGATATGGGCGCGAACCGCAAACGCGTCGAAGCCCTCCATAACGCACTTTAGTGATGTGAACTGTGTGCGGCGATCTATCACTATAATTTTACAATCGCGTCAGCCCATTCCAGCGTAAGCACTTGGACGTTAGGGAATATATATTATGCCGGATCAGCACCGTACCCCCAAAAAAGTTGACCACGCCAAAGTTAAACATTTGGTGCGTGAACTTCTAATTGCCGTGGGCGAAAACCCCGACCGAGAAGGTCTGGTCGAAACACCGCGTCGGATTGCTGATTTTTGGCGCGAATTTATCGAATATGATCCGGGTAAGCTGGAAACGACCTTTGACTCCGTGCGTCACAACCAAATGGTGGCTGTCACGGGGATGCGCGTCTGGTCCATGTGCGAACACCATATGTTGCCATTTTGGTGCGATGTGTCGGTGGCTTATATTGCCGATGACAAAGTGCTGGGCCTGTCGAAATTTGCGCGGATTGCGCATAAAAACGCGCATGCGCTGAGCCTGCAAGAAAAGCTCGTCGCTGATATTTCCGATGATCTGCAGACGATTTTGGGCACAAAGAATGTCGCAGTTATGGCCAAGGGCGAACATCTCTGCATGACCATGCGGGGCATTCGGACGCCGCACAGAATGATTTCGTCCGCGCTGAACGGGCAATTTTTGCAAGCTGAAACACGGGCTGAGTTCTTTAACCTCGTCAATGCCGCTGACGCCGCGACGCGGTAGCTTTGTGAGCCTTTACGTCTGAGTTGGCGTTGCGAAGCGCCGCGCAGTCGCGTAGGCGGCATTCGTTATAGGAGGCCGTCGCATGACCCAAACCGTAAAATCTAGGCTCGTTCTTGTCCGTCACGGACAATCCATCTGGAACGAACAAAACCGCTTTACGGGTTGGGTCGATGTCGATCTCACCGACCGCGGCGTTGCGGAGGCGAAGAAGGCTGGCGACCTGTTGGCTGAGCAAGGTTTGCGCTTTGACGTTGCCTTCACCTCCTACCAAAAACGCGCGATCAAGACACTCTGGCTGACGCTGGAAGGGATTGACCAAATGCACATTCCCGAAACGAAGGCGTGGCAGCTCAATGAGCGCCATTACGGCGCGCTATCCGGTCTGAATAAGGAGGAAACACGCGAAAAGCACGGCGCGGAGCAAGTGCATATTTGGCGTCGATCTTTCGATATTCCGCCGCCGCAAATTGGGCCGGACCACGAATATCATCCGGCCAATGATCCGAAATATAGTCATTATGATCCGGCCATCCTGCCGGGCGGTGAAAGCCTGCAAATGACGACAGACCGCGTGCTGCCCTATTTCAATGCGCAAATCCGTCCGTTCTTAAAGGCCGGCGGCAATGTCATCATTAGTGCGCATGGCAACAGCCTGCGCGCTTTGATGAAGGATTTGTTCTCCGTGGCGGATGACGATATTCCGGGATTTGAATTTCCGACGGGCAATCCCTTGCTGCTGGAATTGGGAGAGGCACAAACCGTGCTGTCTGCCCGCTATTTGGACGCGGATAGGGCGAAGCCGTTGCCGGGTTTCGGAAATACCTAAAACAGAGATTTCGTCAAAATGACCGACATTAAGTTCGAGTGAGCTGAGCATGTTATCGGTGTCATCATCGTCATCTAACCAAACTTAGCGCAGGTTTTTATTAGTTCCCGTATCGGACTTGTCCGATTCAACAGACCGGATGGCCTCTCGAACAAAAACTGAAATAAGAGCCGCGGCGACGGCGCGAAGAATAAAGCGCATGTGATCTCCTAAAATAGTTCAACGAATTCGCGAGATTATTGGTTCCAAATTAATAGATAAAATTTCACCTTAAAAGTTCCAACAACCAGAAATAAACCGGACAGTTGTCTCTAAATTTATCGTCGCGGTCACAACCCTAATGACGGGTCGGGGATTTATAGAGTCGCCATGCGGCGATGGTGACGGCCCCAATGATAATGAGGCCTAAGAAGCGTTCATAAGCGCCATCAAAGCTTGTGGGTAAAAGGAAGAAGATGGGGGCTAGACCAAGCCACAGAATAGCGGTGGCTTTTGCAATCAGGCTATACTCGCCGTGTTTGGCGGGCAGTACGGAGGTGCCGAACCAAAGGATCATTGGCACAAGCGGGTAAAGCAGGGCGACGAGGTAGATATGAATTTCAAGCCCGCCTGGATTACCGTCGCCATATTCATTCCACAAAGCGATCATAGCGATGTCGAGGCACAGGGCGATCATGGCTAACCGAACGAGCCAAGGCTTCCAACCGTCTTCTCCCCGGATGAAGAGATCGACTGCCAAGCCAGCGGTCCCAAGCACAAAGATGACGATGCCCGTATCCTGTATCCAATGATGGGGCCCGGCGGCGAGTTCGCTGATAGTTTGAGATATAGGATTATATCCCGCAACCAAAAACCACATTATGATGTCGCAGAGTACAACAATCGCGCAGGATATGAGCGCGAAAAGCCCCAAAATGCGCGACATAGGAGTCCCAAAGAACTCCAGGCTATTGGGTTGTTCCGTCGATTTCATTGTTGTCATCCTACCAATCTTCATTTGAGACCGTTTTCTAACAAAATGCCAGACGCGACCATTTTAATTGTCTTGTCTCAGCTGTCTTTCGCGGCCGCCTTGGGTTTGTCCCCCACCTCTAATGAGCCGCCGTCTTCACCACTATCGATAACTTGCCAAAGCGCCCGCGTTTTCTCATTCGGTCTCGCCGTCCACCCTTCACGTTGCTTTGACGGAATGCCGTCAAACTCTTCTGTTTGATCATGGAACAGGTTAACAACAGTCTCATAAGGCATATCAACGCCGGCGCTGTCGAGCGTGTCTTTGAGGCCCATCAAAACCTTCGAGCGCACATGCACGACGTCAGACCGGTGGCTATCTGTCCACCAGCGAAGACGTAATGTCACCCAACTGGCCGCCATGTCCCAGACAAGCACTTCCGGTGCCGGATCTGCGACAACGTCATCAATCCCGGTCAACATGTCTTGTAGCAGCGCCATCGCCCCCGGCATATCGTCACCATAGCCAATGCCAATATCATATTGGCTCCGTCGCATTTTGTGCGCTGTCTTTACCAGCACTGCATCGGTATATATTTCTGAATTGGGAATAACGGCGCGTTGCCCGTCATAAGTCTTAATGATGGTTGAGCGTGTTTCGATCCGCTCGACTGTGCCTTCGTAGCCAGACGCTTCAATTTGGTCGCCAACTTCAAACGGCTGCCTAAGTAAGATGAGGAGCCCTGCGAGCCAGTTCTGTAAAATATCCTTAAACGCAAAGCCGATCGCGACAGACGACACCCCCAGTCCTGCAATGAGATCGCCGGGATTAAGCGTGGGGGCGATGAGTGTCAGCGCGAATAGCGCCGCCAGCAGAAAGAGTGTCCATCGAACAATGCCGCCCAGCATTGTTCCTAAGTCGCGACGATCTCGGCGCATGGCGCGCTTCTGAATGAAGGACCCTATGGCTTTCGTGATAAAGTAAGCGACGATGACAAGAATAATCGCAATCGCTAAATTAGGGATCAGTCGGACAAATCCGTCTAACCAGCTGTCGAGTTTTTGAATTAACATGCCAGGGTTGAAGTCAATTTCCCCAGGCGTGTCATTAATCGCAGGGCTGTCCTGCATTAAAAAAAGCGCGTTTACAGTCATAAGAGATCTCCCGCGCTTAAAGCGTTTGAATGGCGCGTTCGTTCCCACACGCAAAATCAAACCATCGGCTTGAAACGACTTCGATAAATATACGGTTTCGATAATCTTGGAAATCACGCAGTCAGGGCGGGATTCGAACCCGCGATAGAGTTGCCCCTATACTGGATTTCGAATCCAGCGCTTTCAACCACTCAGCCACCTGACCTTGCGCAAATCACCTATTCGACGCTGTAACAGCGTAGACAGGTCAGGCGGCGCGCTCTAGCGAGGCCGCGCGTAATTGGCAACGGGGCAGAAGGACGAAAAATGCAGCCGACACAGTTTGACAATCAAAACTTAGCTCAAGCCTTGGGCCCGACATTAGAAACAGAGCGGCTGATCTTGCGACCGGCTAATATTGAAGCGGATTTAGATGCTTTCTGCGAAGCTAATGCGGACGCCGCGACGATGCGCTATCTCGGCGGAAAAGTTATGGACCGGGCGCAGACTTGGCGGTCAATCGCGATGATACTCGGTCACCACATGGTGAGGGGCTATTCCTTTCTATCCGTGATTGAGAAATCCTCGGGTCAATGGGTGGGGCGCGTCGGACCGTGGTATCCAGAAGGGTGGCCCGCACCAGAGGTGGGGTGGACGATCCATCCAAGCCATACGCGCAAAGGTTACGCAAAGGAGGCCGGTCAGGCCTGCCTTGATTATGTCCGAGACGCGCTCGGCTGGACCTCGGTCATTCATATTATTGGGGATGGCAATGTCGGCTCTGAGCGCACCGCAGAAGCGCTAGGATCAACGCGGCTTTATAGTTTGGAAGACGGCATACCGGGTGTCACGACGGAGCGCTGCCATGTTTACGGACAGGATTTTTAAGGCGGTATAATGTTTTCGTCTGTGAGAGCATAATGCAGCGTCAAAGAAAAAGAATGGTGACTTATAGTTGAAGTTTTGATAATTCAATTTTCCGAGTTAGCGAAGACATCCGCCAAGTCGGGGGGCGCGAAAGACGACAATGAAGACAGTGTTACGGTCAAGATGGACTCGTTTGGTCCTTGATGCGGCGATTGTCTGCGCCGTAATTATTGGTGCGGCTTACTTTATATCGGCGGACGTCGCGGCGACCGAAACATCTAACACGTCAGAGCCGCTCACGATCACGATTGAGTTTCTGCCCTAACGCAGCCACCCGGCCGCCTTGACGCGCGCCGCCCCGGCTCGGCTGACGGGAACATCCGTTCCGTCTTTGAGCGCGATGAGCATTTTTCCCTGCCTGCGCCGGACATCCGCGACCCCCTGTTCGGCCACCCACCAGGACCGATGCGGGCTGAGCCCGGAGAGCGGTTGCGCTAACCCTTCCACATCCCCGAGCCGCATTAGGGTCAAATGATCGCCACCGCTTGTATGTAGTCGGACATAATGATCTTCTGACATGGCGGCATAGAGCGTCGCATCTCGTAAATGCAGGGGCAGACGGTCCATAAGAGTGGGACGCATGTCTGGGCTGGGCCCGTCTTTCGCCGCTGTTTTACCCGCCAATTCTGCAAAAACCGTGATGACTATGGCGATGACCCAGATATAAAATAGGGTGAGAGCAGTGCTCGCCGGACTGAAATTCGCAAATCCGGCGATAACGAACGGTGCGACCGCGACCGTCGACCCGAGCGACTGCACGACGGAATGGCGCCAGCCGACCACGGGAAGCTTCGCCCGCAACATAATCTGATGCGCGGCCATCGCGCCCAATCCCCCCGCCAAGCAGAGGCTGACCCAATAAAGAAGGCGCCACGCCAGATCGAGGCGGTGGGTCCCGAAGGGAGCCAAGATCGTCAAAATCGATCCGGCAATGATCGGCGTGACGAGATTGGACAGGATACGGCTACCGAATATTCGTGCCAGCCATCCGCCTTTGTCCGTATTGTTATGGGCTTTGGGGCCAGTCATTCGCGCTACGTGAACGGCACAGGGCGAATTTTCAAGTCGGTTCACGAAGCGGAGCCTACAATTGGTGCATCCGCGCTGGTGTCGGGATGAACCCGCGTGTCGAAGGGGCAACGAAACCTCGCCGCTGTTATAGGACGCACGACACACCATGCTCAATTTTGAAATTTTCCCCGACCTGCCGATGGCTGTTCAGATCCATATCATTGCCGCCGTAACCTCCCTCATTCTGGGCATCACCATGTTTGCGCGCCGCAAGGGCACGCCGTCGCACAAGGTCATCGGCAAGCTGTTTCTCGCCTTAATGCTGATCACGGCGACGAGCGCGATCTTTATCCGCTATCTCAATGATGGGGCATTCTCTTGGATCCACATCTTCGTGCCCGTGACCTTCTTCGCGGCGTGGGAAACCGTGCATTATATTCGCAAAGGCAATCTCAAAGGTCACAAGCGCGCCGTCAAAGGGCTGTTCTTTGGCGCGCTACTGATTCCCGGGTTTTTATCGTTTCTGCCGGGGCGGACGATGTGGGTGATGGTGTTTGGCGGATAAACACCATCATGACGCTGATAAAGCGGGCCTTATCGGTTGCGGGGTCCGGGGTGCATTTGTAAGGGGAGGGCGACTCCTCTAACCGCCTCCTTTTAACTGATGGACCCGCATTCGATGAACATCCATGAATATCAAGGCAAACAAGTCCTCAAAGAGATCGGCGCGCCCGTCTCCGAAGGCATCGCCATTCTCAAAGCCAGCGAAGCCCGCGCCGCCGCCGAAAAATTGGGCGGCCCGCTCTGGGTTGTGAAATCACAAATCCACGCGGGTGGACGCGGTAAAGGCAAATTTATCGAGAAAAGCGCGGGCGAAAAAGGCGGCGTGCGTCTCGCCTTCTCCGTCGATGACGTCGTTGAAAATGCCGAGCAAATGCTCGGCGCACACTTGGTGACAGAACAGACCAGCGACGCCGGCAAGCAAGTCAATCGCCTCTATATCGAACATGGCTCCGACATTGAGCGCGAACTGTATATCTCCATCATCATCAACCGCGAAACCAGCCGCGTGTCCTTCATTGCTTCGACAGAAGGCGGCATGGACATTGAAGGCGTCGCGCACGACACCCCGGAAAAAGTCATCAATTTCGACATTGATCCGGCGACAGGCTTTCAGCCGCATCATGGTCGCACCCTGTCAAAAGCGCTGGGGCTCGAAGGCGATCTGGCCAAACAGTGCGGCAAGCTTGGCAAAATCCTGTATAATGGTTTCCTTGCCAAAGACATGGCGATGTTGGAAATCAATCCGCTCATTGTGACCGAAGACGGTCGCCTTCACTGCCTTGACGCGAAAATCAGCTTCGACGGCAACGCGCTCTATCGCCACCCGGATATTGAGGCGATGCGCGACGAAACCGAGCAAGACGAAAAAGAAGTCGAAGCCGAGAAATATGGCCTCTCCTACGTCGCGCTCGACGGCAATATCGGCTGTATGGTCAATGGCGCGGGTCTGGCCATGTCGACCATGGACATCATCAAACTCTACGGCGCAGAACCCGCCAATTTCCTCGATGTCGGGGGCGGCGCGACCAAAGAAAACATCATTGCGGCGTTCAAGATTTTGACGTCTGATGACAAAGTTGAAGGCATCCTCATCAACATTTTCGGCGGTATCATGAAATGCGACATCATCGCCCAAGGCACCGTTGACGCCGTCAAAGAAGTCGGCCTGAAAGTGCCGTTGGTTGTGCGCTTAGAGGGCACAAATGTCGAAGAAGGCAAAGCCATCATCGACAATTCCGGACTCAACGTGATTAGCGCGAATGATCTGGATGACGCGGCGCAGAAGATTGTTAAGGCTGTTAACGGATGAAGCTGTAAATGCGCTTCAAAGCCGTTCACCTGACGGCTTTGGTGGCTTGTCTTTTGCTGAATGGATGCATCTTCGAGACTGTTTATAATGAGATTGATCCTGAATATCGAGACGTCGCTAAATTAGCTGAAAAAGACTGCAGGACTGCGTTTAAGTCTGTGCTTGATCCTGCGGGCCGTGTCGGTGGTCTTGAGACCCTTATTGGAGCAGGTTCTGAATCCGATCGTATGATTTTCATATTCAGCAGCCGTGTTTTTCGTGATGCCAGACGTTGGCAATGCCAGACCTCTATGACAGGCGAGATTATCAGTTTGGTCGTTAAACTGGAAGATGGATCGATCTCGAGTTTAACCGAGACATATAGCGAGTCATTGTCTCGATGAGACTGGCTTGTGGCACACGAGAGACACTAATGTCCTTAGTATGCCTAATGGCTATGGCTTGCACGGAAGCTACGTCCAACGCTCTCGACTCCGGCGGCATTGAACCACCGCCCGGCTTTCTCACCCGCACAGACGCAAATTGCCGTGCCGCCGCCGCCAATAACTCCGCTATCGGCGTGCTCACCGACACGTCCCCCACCATCCGCCAACTCAACGGCCAGAGCTTATTCGGCTATTCCGCCTTGGACGGTAGTCGCGTCCAATGCGTCGTGCGCCATGCGGATGAAAGCGTGGTTGATATACGGATCTTTGGATCAGATTAGAGTTGCAGAACACAGCCACACATAATATGTGTAACACATGAAAAAGAACCTGACATTGTCGATCGAGGAAGGCCTGCTCCAGAAAGCGCGGGTTTTGGCGGCAATGCGTCGGACGAGCGTCAATGAGATGATCCGAGGATTTCTCGAAACATCCGTCAATGCCGAACGAGAACAGGACGAAGTCACGGAAGCGCTGCTGAAACTATCGCGCGAAAGCAAGGGCCGCATCGGCAAAGAGCGGTTGACCCGCGAAGACATTTACGCAGGCGAGCCCCGTTTTGACCGCTGGTCCTGATATTTTCCTTGATACAAACATTCTAATCTACGCCGCGACGGGTCACGACGCAGCGCCCGAAAAGTATGAGATTGCACAAGGTCTTCTGACCGCGAATTTCGGAACATCTGCGCAAGTGATGGCGGAATTTTATAATGCGACCACACGTCGGATTAAGGTGCCCTTATCGCCAGAGGTCGCATTAGAGTGGGTATCATTGCTGAGTCGAAAACCCTGTCTGGACATCACACCCGCATTAGTTCGCGCCGGTATCCGTATCAGTCAGCGCTATAAAACATCTTATTTTGACGGTGCGATCCTCGCGACGGCGAAGCAGATGGGCGCGACGAAACTGATCACGGAAGACCTCTCTCATCTCCAAAACTATGACGGCGTGATCGCCGTTGATCCCTTTAAACCCGGCGCTTTCAGCTCCTTCGAATAGGAAACCATCATGTCAGTCCTCATCGACAAGAACACCAAGGTCATCACCCAAGGGATGACTGGTAAAACCGGGACGTTCCATACGGAACAAGCCCTCGAATACGGCACTAAAATGGTCGCGGGCGTGACGCCGGGCAAAGGGGGCACGACGCATTTGGGTTTGCCGAATTTCGACACGGTGGCGGAAGCCGTTCACGCGACAGGCGCGACCGCGTCGGTCATCTATGTGCCGCCGCCCTTCGCGGCTGATTCGATCATGGAAGCGATTGCCGCTGATGTGCCGCTGATCATTGCGATCACCGAGGGCATCCCCGTGCGTGACATGATCCCGGTCAAGCGCGCGCTGGTTGGCTCAAAATCGCGTCTGATCGGCCCGAACTGCCCTGGTGTCCTGACCCCTGAGGAATGCAAAATCGGCATCATGCCGGGCAAAATCTTCAAAAAAGGCACCTGCGGTGTGGTCTCACGCTCCGGTACGCTGACCTATGAAGCCGTGTTCCAAACCACACAGGTCGGTCTCGGCCAGACCACGGCCATCGGCATTGGCGGGGACCCAATCAACGGCACCAACTTCATCGATTGCTTGGAGCTGTTCCTCAATGATGACGACACCAAACAGATCATCATGATCGGCGAAATCGGCGGCTCCGCCGAAGAAGAAGCGGCAGAATATATCGCCCATCAAGCCAAAAAAGGCCGCTCCAAACCGATGGTCGGCTTTATTGCCGGCCGCACGGCGCCTCCGGGTCGCACCATGGGCCACGCGGGCGCGATTGTGTCCGGCGGCAAAGGCGGCGCGGAAGACAAGATCGAAGCGATGGAAAAAGCGGGCATTCGCGTGTCGGATTCACCAGCGCGCTTGGGCACGACACTGATGGATGTTTTGAACGGTTAAGTCAGTTAATCAGACACACTGTTTTGAAGGGTCGCCGCAAGGCGGCCTTATTTATTGCCGCGTCCCCGAATGTTGCTAGGCTGAAAGGGCATAATGTCACGGGGGACAAAGAGATGACGTCTGGAAATACGATCAAACGCGGCCGTTTGAGTCTTTTACTATTGAGCCTAGGAATGATGTCGGCCTGCGCGGCGAATATCACCACAAAGACAGCGCCGAAGCCCTTGCGCGACACGATTGTTCCGGCCTCGCTCGCTGAGACGTATGACACGCTGCAATATGCGCCTGCGACACGCGCGGGCGATATGCTCTATCTGTCCGGTGTTTTGGCGATTGTGGCCGAAGAGGAAACCTCGATTGAGCCTGCGATTGAGCGGTCTTTTGATGAAATTGAGATGATTTTGGCGCAATCAGGCGCGGATTGGTCCGATGTGGTTGATGTCACCAGCTACACAACCGATCTGGATGCCCATCTCGGTCCGCTTTGGGGGATCAAGGCCGCGCGGGTTGGCGCGCCCTATCCCAGCTGGACCTTGATTGGGGTTGAGCGTCTCTATGGCGGCGACGCGGCGATTATTGAGACCAAAGTCACGGCCTATTTACCAGACCGCGAATAAGGGGACGACACAGGGCCGTTCAGCGCCCCAAATAAAAATACAGCAAGGCGGGCGATTGGCCTGCCTTTTTTGTAACCATCCCCGCGTTCACTGTCTATTGACCTTACCGTCCGATGAGAGGACAGGTCGTTTGGATTGAACGACGCAAATGATAGACCGAAAAGCACCGACTATGGCCAAGCGCACCGAGCTGAACCAAGCCTTTATTGACACAGATTTCCTCGATGGGGGCTCTGCCTTCTATCTGGAACAGATGCAGGCCCAATATGCGGATAATCCCGCGAGCGTGGATGCAAGCTGGCGCGCTTATTTTGACGCGTTGGGTGAAGACGCGGGCAATGCGCGTAAGAACGCCGACGGGCCGAGCTGGAAACGCGAGAACTGGCCGCCAACGCCGAATGGCGATCTGACGAATGCGCTGACGGGCGACTGGGGCGATAGTGCGCCTGCTGCAGAGAAAAAGATTGCGACCAAACACCCTGTACTCTCCGCCGATGGCGTGCGTCAGGCGGCGAAAGACTCGCTGCATGCCTTGATGTTGATCCGGGCCTACCGCGTTCGGGGACATTTGATTGCTGATCTCGATCCGCTGGGACTCCGCAAGCAAGGCACGCACCCGGAGCTTGATCCAGAATCCTATGGTTTCGGACCAAGTGACCGTGACCGCGACGTTTTCATCGATGGCGTGTTGGGGCTGGAATATGCCTCGATCAACCAGATCATGGAGATTGTGACGCGGACTTATTGCTCCACCCTTGGTGTGCAATTCATGCATATTTCCAACCCGGAAGAAAAAGCTTGGATCCAAGAACGGATCGAAGGCCCGGACAAACAAGTTAGCTTCTCGAAAGAAGGCCGCCTGGCGATTTTGCAAAAGATGATCGAGGGCGAAAGCTTCGAACAGCTCATCCACAAACGTTATCCGGGCACAAAACGCTTTGGTCTCGATGGCGGCGAAGCGCTGCTGCCGGCGCTGGAGCAGATCATTAAACGGGGCGGGCAGTTGGGCCTGCAAGACATTAACATCGGCATGCCGCATCGGGGTCGCTTGAACGTTATGGCGTCCGTGATGAAGAAGCCCTATTCGGCGATCTTTTATGAATTTCTCGGCGGTGTGACGTCAGGGGCCGAAGATTTTGGCTCGGGTGATGTCAAATATCACCTCGGGGTCTCAGATGACCGCGAATTTGATGGCAATAAAGTCCACCTCAGCCTCGCGCCAAACCCGTCGCATCTCGAAGTCGTCGCGCCTGTCGTGATCGGCAAAACGCGGGCGAAACAGCAATCCATGTCGGGCACCTACCGGACGCATAATCCGAAACGCGTGATGGCCGTGTTGCTGCACGGGGATAGCGCGTTTGCGGGCCAAGGTGTGGTGACAGAAACGTTCCAGCTCAGCCAGTTGACGGGCTACCGCACCGGTGGATCGATCCATGTCATCGTCAATAATCAGATCGGCTTTACGACAACCCCGGATGAGTATCGGTCCGGCGAATATTGCACCGATGTGGCCTTCATGGTTCAGGCGCCGATTTTGCACGTGAATGGAGATGACCCGGAAGC
Organism: Litorimonas sp.; assembly: GCA_051251645.1. Taxonomy (GTDB): domain Bacteria; phylum Pseudomonadota; class Alphaproteobacteria; order Caulobacterales; family Maricaulaceae; genus Litorimonas. Next base: position 68,392 of record JBPOEY010000003.1, read on the forward strand.
TGTTGTTTACGCCGCGCGTATCGCGACGGAATATCGTCAGAAGTTCGGGCGTGATGTCGTTATCGATATCGTCTGCTACCGCCGCTATGGCCATAATGAAGGTGATGATCCCAGCTTTACACAACCGAAAATGTATAAGGTCATCGACGCCAAACCCTCATCCCGACAAGTCTATGCGGACCGCCTAATCGCTCAGGGCGATTTGACTGAGACCGAGCATAAAAAGCTAGTCGATGATTTTTACGCCTTCCTCGATACGGAATTTGATGCGGCCAAAGACTTTGAGTCCAAAGCACCGGACTGGCTCGATGGAGTCTGGTCGGGCATGAGCCTGCCATCGAATGGCGATGAAAAACGTCGCGGTGTCACCGGTGTGCCGTTGGAAACGCTCAACGCAATCGGAGCTAAAATTACCACCGTTCCGAATAGTGTGAACATCCACAAGACGCTGAAGCGCATCATTAAGGCACGGGCCGAAAAGGTCGAATCCGGGCGCAATATTGATTGGGGTCTGGCGGAGCATCTCGCCATCGGATCGCTCGTCATGGAAGGTCATCCGGTGCGTCTGTCCGGGCAGGATTCGGAACGCGGCACGTTCAGTCAACGACAATCCCATTTCATTGATCAGGTGACCGAGGAGAAATACACGCCGCTCAATAACCTCTCGGATGATCAACAATATTATCAGGTGCTCAACTCGCATCTATCGGAAGAAGCTGTGCTCGGCTTTGAATATGGATTTTCCACCACGGCCCCGCAGGCGCTGACGATTTGGGAGGCGCAATTTGGCGATTTTGCCAACGGCGCGCAGGTCATGGTGGATCAGTTTATCAGCTCAGCCGAACAGAAATGGTTGCGCATGAGCGGCCTCGTGATGTTACTACCCCACGGCTATGAAGGGCAGGGGCCGGAACATAGTTCGGCGCGTCTCGAGCGCTATCTGCAAATGTGCGCCGAAGATAATATGCAGGTTTGCAACGTCACGACGCCGTCCAATTACTTCCATGTCTTGCGTCGTCAGCTGCACCGCAATTTCCGCAAACCGCTCATCATTATGAGCCCGAAGAGCTTGCTGCGTCACAAACGTTGTGTCTCGACGATGGACGAAATGGCGGCGGAAACCTTCTTCCACCGGGTTTTGTGGGACGACGCCCAATTTCGTCCGGATGAGTTTGAGGTGAAATTGGCCGACGATAAGAAGATCAAACGCGTCGTTCTCTGTTCAGGCAAGCTCTATTACGAGCTGCTGGAAACGCGTGAAGCCTCGGGCCGTAACGACATTTATCTGCTGCGGGTTGAGCAATTATACCCCTATCCGGATGATGCGATGAGCTTGGAACTGTCCCGTTTCCCGCAGGCCGATATGGTTTGGGCGCAAGAAGAGCCTAAGAATATGGGCGCGTGGAGCTTTATCGAACCGTTGATCGAGGAAACATTAATTGAGATTGGGGCGAAAAACACCCGCGCGCGCTATATTGGTCGCAAGGCTGCGGCCTCAACAGCAACTGGCATCGCGACGAAACATAAAGCCGAACAACAGGCCATCATTGACGGTGTGTTCGCGAAATAGCGGACGCAAACATTCAAGCTGACTTTCAACCCATGATTTTTCTGGCAATATGAGCGCAGAGACCTAAGCAGAGACTATGACAGATATTGTAATTCCCAACGTCGGCGAAAGCGTCTCCGAAGTGACCATTGCACAGTGGATGGTGGCCGCGGGTGACACGGTCAAAAAAGATGACCCGATCGTCGAGATTGAAACCGATAAGGCGAGCCAAGAATTGGTCGCGCCCGAAGATGGCGTGGTGTCCGAAATCCTGATCGCTGAAGGCGAGACAGTTGGCATTGGGACACTCATTGCTAAAATGGGTGAAGGATCCGGCGAAGTAGCGGCTGCCAAGGGCGACGCCGAAGTGAAAGCGCAGACTGAGACGCCATCATCGACGACGTCCACGGGATCATCGTTAGACATTGATGTGCCAAATGTCGGCGAATCCGTGGCGGAAGTGACTGTGGCTAGCTGGATGAAACAGGTGGGCGACGCGGTCGAAAAAGATGAACCGATCGTCGAGCTGGAAACTGATAAGGCCTCCCAAGAATTGGTCGCGCCACGGTCTGGTATCCTGACGGAAATTCTTGTTGCCGAAGGTGATATCGCTACGATTGGTCAGACAATCGCTCGGATGGGCGAAAGCGCGAGCGGCGGCACATCAGCCCAACCTGTGTCCCTCGAAGCCGCTGAGAAACATCACGAGCCCGGCATTCCCGGCACGAATGTTGAGGGCGTCGAGAACGATGTGCATGTCATGCCCGCGGCCGCTAAAATCATCCGTGAGAATGATCTTGATGCCTCGAAAATTACGGGAACTGGCAAGGGCGGGCGCATCCTCAAAGATGATGCCCAAAAAGCTCTGGGCTCCGGAACGGCGAAGACCTCCGCAGCCCCGGCTGCCGCGTCTCCGAAACCGCCGTCCGTCCAGACACCTAAAGCCGCCGCGCCCTCCGCGCCGCGCGAAGTGGGTGAACGCGAAGAACGGGTGCGCATGTCACGTCTGCGCCAGACAATCGCCCGTCGCCTCAAGGATGCTCAAAATACAGCAGCGATGCTGACGACGTATAATGAAGCCGACATGTCTGAAATCATGGCGTTGCGGTCGAAGTATAAAGAGGTTTTCCTCAAGAAACATGATGTGAAGCTCGGCTTTATGTCCTTCTTCGTGAAGGCCGTCGTGCAAGCTTTAAAAGAAGTGCCGTCCGTGAATGCCGAAATTGACGGCACGGATATCATCTATAAAAACTTCTACGACATCAGCATTGCTGTCGGCACGCCGAAAGGCCTTGTTGTTCCCGTCCTGCGTGACGCGGATGCGCTGTCGCTCGGCGGAATCGAAAAAGGCATTGGTGCGCTCGGCGCCAAAGCCCGCGATGGTCAGCTCTCGATGGATGATATGAGCGGCGGCACGTTCACCATCTCGAACGGTGGCGTGTATGGCTCTTTGATGAGCTCACCGATCCTCAACCCTCCGCAATCGGGTATTTTGGGGATGCACACGATCCAGAAGCGCCCTGTTGTTGTGAATGATGAAATTGTTATCCGTCCGATGATGTATTTGGCGCTCAGCTATGATCACCGCATTGTTGACGGAAAAGAAGCCGTGACCTTCTTGGTCAGGGTCAAAGAATGTCTCGAAGACCCCGAGCGTTTGTTGCTCGACCTCTAATCATCAACCCGGCTTCGGCCGGGTTTTTTTATGCCTTTGACCCAATCAATTTGGCTGCGACTCGACACGATTGCGACAATTTGGCATGATCCTCCCAATTTCTGGGGAGGGTGACATGAAGAAACCATCGATATGGTTCTGGGTGATTGCGGCTATTCTTGTAGTTTGGAACCTGTTTGGCTGCGCGCTTTACATTCTTGACGTGACCACGACAGACGCTCGCTATGCAGAGCTTTATGGTGACGCCAAGGCGGCAGCGCGCGGTTACTATCCGACATGGGCGACTGCGGCCTTTGCTGTCGCCGTTTGGAGCGGGTTACTGGCGTCCGGCTTCTTGCTCTTGAGGCGGAGTCTAAGCGTGCCGATCTTTTTCGTCTCGCTTGTGGCCGCGATACTCTGTTTCATTCCTGTCTTTGTCTCGACGCCTTTACGCGAATCTGGTGGCGAGACGTTTTGGGTCATGCCGACCCTTGTCATTGCGATCGGTCTTTTCCAAGTCTGGTTCGCGCGTCGCAAGCGGGCAGACGGCACTTTGAAATAAATCAGCTTAACGAGGCTCAGTGATCAGCCCCGGTTTTCCGGGGCTTTTTTATGCTTGATAGAGCGGGCTTGGATTGACGACTTCGCCGGAGACCCCACGGGGAAGCCCATGGATGTTAGGACGCACTTTCTAAATTCATTCCCTAAGTAGGTCTCATGAACGAAGCCGCGCGGTGTTCGCGTCGGCCCAAGTATTAACTTATTAAAGGACTAACATCATGGCCAAAGCCAAAACAACAAAGAAAACGACAGCCAAAACAGCTGAAGTCTCCAGCATCCGTAAAGGCGCACTCGCCTATGTCGGTCTGTATGGCTTGGCTTATGAGCGCGCTCAAATGCGTGCCGACCAGCTGAAAACAGCCTCTGGTGATCTGTTCGAAACACTCGTCAAAAAAGGCGCCGTGATCGAAACTAAAGGTCTGGAATTGACAAAAGACACACGCGCTAAAGCGACTGACTTGGTCGAAACAAGCGTCGAAACTGTCAAAAACGTTGTTCCTTTCGGTGGCCGCGACAACCGCGTCGAAGAGCTGGAAGCTGAAGTTGCGTCTTTGAACAAAAAAATCTCTGCGCTTTCTAAAAAAGCGACGGCAACTCGCAAGATTGCAAAAACAGCCACAGTGAAAGCTGAAACTGCCAAAGTTGAGGCCACGAAAGCTGTAAAGACTGCGACAACTGAAAAGAAAGCCGCTTAAGGCGCTTTTCTTCAAGACGATAGCTAAGGTTGCTCTCCATCTCCCCATTTCCCCGGGCGAGCGCTCTTAACTAGATGTCTATTGGCGTGTGCGGCTTCCCCCGCACACGCCTTTTTTTATGCACGGTCCAAGACTCCGACGCCGATATGATGCAGGGTTGATCGTAGCAGATTTGTTTCAACCGCCTTCGTCGGTTAAAGCATGTCTGTCGGGAACATGGGAGAGACGCCTCAATGGCTATAAAGAAAGAAAATGTCGCGAAACAAGCGGCTGAGACAACGACCGCCGTGAACTCGCTCGTCGGTTTTGGTCGGGGCGAAGTTGTAAAATCGCTCGGTATTATGGCGGGCTATGTCGCCAAGCAGCCCAAGCCGTTTGCCAAACATATTGGCGCTTATGGCAAAGAGCTTTATGATATCATCAAGGGCGATAGTGAGCTGGCACCCCATCCGAAAGACCGCCGTTTTCAAGATGAAACATGGTCCAAAAACCCAATTTATAAACGCGGTTTGCAAAGCTGGCTGGCCATGCGCCGTGAGCTCGATGGTTGGATTAATGACAGCCAGATGCACCCGGCGGACAAGGCCCGCGCCAAGTTCGTCACCGACCTGATCGGCGATACGCTCGCCCCGACGAATTCTCTGATCGGTAATCCGGCCGCGATGAAAAAGCTTTATGAGACCGGCGGGATGTCGCTCGTCAACGGGCTGAAAAATGCTTATGATGATCTGCGAAATAATGGCGGGATGCCGAGCCAAGTGGATGGTCGACCGTTTAAAGTGGGCGATAATATCGCGAACACACCGGGCGGCGTTATTCATAAAACAGAGATGCTGGAAGTGATCCAGTACGCGCCGCAAAGCGATGACGTTCACAAAACCCCGCTGATGATTATCCCGCCGCAGATCAACAAATTCTACGCGGTCGACCTTGAGCCGAATAAGTCGATGATCCGCTTTCTGGTCAAATCGGGCTTTCAGGTTTTCGCCGTGTCTTGGCGCAACCCGACCCGCCAGCATTCGCATTGGGGATTGGAAAACTATGTCGAAGAACTGATCGAAGCGACCGATGTCGTTCGCAAGATCACGCGGTCTCCGCGCCTCAATGTGACGGGCGCGTGTTCGGGCGGGACCACAATGGCGCTGATGTTGTCAGAACTCGCGGCGCGCGGCGATGACCGCATCAATGCGTTTACGCTGATGGTGTCCGTCTTGGATGGCAAGAAAACCGACTCCGAAGTCGGCCTGTTTGTCACCGACACAGCGATTGAATCCGCGCGTAAACGCTCCAAGAAAAAGGGGATTTTGGCCGGAGATGATTTGGCACGATCCTTTGCTTGGATGCGTCCGAATGATCTGATCTGGAACTATGTCGTCAATAATTATTTGCTGGGGGAAAGCCCGCCGCCTTTTGACGTATTGTTCTGGAATAATGATTCAACCAACCTTCCGGCAGAGTTGCACAGCAACTATTTGGACATCTTCCAGAAGCGTTCTTTCCGTCCTGACAAGACCGAAATGTTCATGGACCACATCATCGATCTAAGTGCGATTACACAGGATAATTTCATGCTCGCCGGCGTGACCGATCACATTACCCCGTGGAAAGCGTGCTACCGCAATGTGCGTCTATTCGGCGGCGAGACGACGTTTGTGCTCTCTAATTCGGGTCACATCCAATCGCTGCTCAACCCGCCAGGCAATCCGAAGGCGCAATATTTTATCAATAAAGATTTTCCGCCGCGCGCGGACCGTTGGCTGGAAGGTGCGGAGAGCGCGAACGAAAGTTGGTGGTTGCCGTGGAAAGAATGGCTCGGTGAACGCTCCGGTGAGATGAAAGCCGCCCCGAAAAACTTGGGCAATAAAGCGCATCCCGCTGTGTCTAAAGCGCCCGGCGAATATGTCTTCACCTAAGGGGATCAATCTGTCCTAACCTAACGCTGGTTCGGTAAATTTTGCCGTTGCGGTAAGTAGTCACGACAATTCTCGCAATATAGTCCTGCCTAACCCTTTGCGCTCGACGGTCGTATGCCTTACAGGCGCGACCGTTGAATAGGAGACCTCGTCCCATGGGACGCATTATCATGAAGTTTGGCGGCACGTCCGTGGCCGACCTCGACCGTATTCGGGCGGTGTCTAAGCTGGTCGCGATTGAAGTCGCGGCGGGACACGAAGTCGCTGTTGTTGTCTCCGCGATGAGCGGAGAAACAAACCGTCTTGTTGAGCTCGTTGATGAGCTCGATAAAGATATGGACCCGACAGGCGAGAAATCGGGTGGGGTCATCGCTGATGAATATGACAGTATTGTCTCGAGCGGTGAACAGGTCACATCGGGCCTTCTGGCCATTGCCTTGCGTCGTCGAGGTATTCCGGCGCGGAGCTGGCTCGGCTGGCAAATTCCACTCAAAACCGACATGGCGCACAGCAAGGCGCGGATTGCTGAGATTGAAAGTTCCGCCATCGGGCCGAGCATGGCGCAAGGCACAGTCGCCGTTGTCGCCGGCTTTCAAGGCATTAATAATGACGACCGGATTTCTACGCTCGGGCGCGGCGGATCGGATACATCCGCGGTCGCGATAGCCGTGGCGCTGAAAGCGGACCGTTGTGATATCTACACGGACGTCGATGGGATTTATACGACCGACCCCCGCATCGTGCCTGATGCGCGTCGCCTCAACCGTATCGCTTTTGAAGAAATGTTAGAGCTCGCGTCACTAGGCGCGAAAGTTCTGCAAGTCCGCTCCGTTGAGCTGGCGATGAATTATAACCTACCCATCCGGGTGCTGACGTCGATGGCCGATGAGGGCCAAGACAATCCCGGCACTCTCGTCTGTCACGAGGATCTTACCATGGAAGAGCGCGTCGTTTCCGGTGTCGCCTATAGTCGCGACGAAGCCCAAATCACCTTGCTCAGACTATCCGACAAACCCGGCATGGTCGCGAAAGTCTGTAAGGCGATGAGCGATGCAGGCGTCATCGTCGATATGATCGTGCAGGGTATTTCGCGGTCCGATAACAGCGCCAACCTGACCTTCACGGTTGGCGAGCGCGATCTAGAAACGGCCCTCGCGGCGTTAGACGCTGCAAAATCTGAGATCGGTTTTGCGGGCGTAAAGTCTGATCGTGACGTCACCAAAGTCTCAGTTGTTGGGATCGGGATGCGGTCGCATACAGGTGTGGCGCAGACCATGTTCGAAGCGCTCGCGGCCAAGGGGATTAATATCGCCGTGATTGCGACGTCAGAAATCAAAATTAGCGTGCTGATTGATAGCGAATATACCGAACTCGCTGTGCGGGCCTTACATAGCGCGTTTGATCTGCATGAAACACCAGCGCCGCGCGTCTCGGCCCCCTAATCAGCATAAAATATGAGGCGTTTGTAAGCGGTGATGCAGTGCGCCTTAATCGTCCCTTCACGATCATATTTAGGACACATTTATGACGAAAGGCACAAATTAAGGTTGGAATCGCTCGCAATGGGGCAGCCTGTCGCGGGAGAGACTCCATGAAAAAATTATACAGAGTATGAGTTGTCTCCGGTGCGTTTATTCTCGTGGCCTGTGGCGGGGGGGACGGCGGCGGAAGCCCGACGCCGACCGGGGTGACGCCCCCACCGCCTCCACCACCCGTATCGTTGTCGGTGCTCGATACGAAGGTTGAGGCCGCGCAGTTCTTACAGTTTGCAGGTTTGGGAGCGAGCGCCGCTGACATTGATGCGGCGACAGGCAAGGACGCGTCCCGTTGGGTGAGAACCGAAATCAGTCGGCCCGCCTTTGGTTATGAAACCTTGATGCGCGCGCGGGTTCCCGACGACCGGACCAACCGCCGCCAGTCTTCACAGCTTTTGTGGGAGGCGATGATTACGTCGGACGCACAATTGCGCGCTCGGATGACGTTTGCGTTGTCGCAACTTTTTGTCATCGGCAATTCGGGCTTCGGCTCTAATGTCAACTACGGTCTTCCCAACTGGCTTGATGTGCTCGACGAAAATGCCTTCGGAAATTACCGCGACTTGATGCAAAACGTAACTTATTCGCCGATCATGGGCGAGTATTTGACCTTTGCTTATAACCGTAAAGGGGACCCGAGAACGGGACGGCAACCAGATGAAAACTACGCGCGTGAACTGATGCAGTTGTTCACGATTGGGCTGGTCGAGTTGAATATGGACGGCACGCCAAAACGCGATGCACAGGGTAATGAGATCGAGACCTACAGCAATGATGATGTTGACGGCTTGTCGCGCGTTTTCACAGGTCTCGGCCATGCGGACACGGATTTCCGGCGCGGTCGACGCGGTCCGGATGCCTATCATGGGCCCATGACGATGTATCAGGATTATCATTCGACGCTCGAAAAATCCTTCCTCGGATCGACCATCCCTGCCGAGACCCCCGGCGATGCGTCCATAACGCAGGCGCTCGATATTATCTTCGCGCATCCAAACGTCGCGCCGTTCGTGTCTTCACAGCTTATCAAGCGTTTTACCGCCAGCCACCCGGAACCCGCCTATGTCGAACGTGTTGCCAACGCATTTCAGACCGGTGTTTTTATTGCGAACGACGGGACAACCTTCGGCACCGGACAGCGCGGCGATCTGGCCGCCACGATTGCGGCAGTCTTGCTCGATGAAACTCTATTTGATGACGTGCGTGGATCAACTGAGGGTAAATTGCGCGAACCCATTTTGAAATTTGTTCAATTAGCGCATATTTATGCCAAGTCCGGATCTACCGTCATTACGACGCCGGAAAATTATAGTCTTGGCGATACGTCAGACTCCATCACCTCGCTCGGTCAATCGCCTTTAAAAAGCCCGTCCGTTTTTAATTTCTACCGTCCGGGATATATCGCGCCATCGACAGAAACCTGGGATGCCGGCCTTACAGCGCCAGAACTGCAGATCGTTAATCAGGCAAATGCGGTTGGTTATCTCAATTTCATGACGCGATTCATTGTTCAGGGCGACACTGACCGCATTGGCACTTTAGTGCCCGATCTGTCAGAAGAACTCGCCATTGCTGCGGACGCGGCGGCACTGGTTGATTTACTCGACTTGAAGCTAACGGCCGGACGGATGAATGCCACAACGCGCGGCCTGATTGTTGAGGCCATCGAGGCTTTACCGGTGCGAGACAATAATTCGCATGACATCGATATCCGGTCGCGTGTGCGGATCGCCATGTTGATGACGGTCGCGTCCGCTGACTATGTCGCATTGAATTAGGCGAGAGATCATGACGAATTACAATCGACGTCTCTTCCTGCAAGCCTCCGCGGCAGGGTTCCTCGGCGCTACAGGTGCCCTTGCGGGACTGGGCCAGCGCCGCGCGTTTGCCGCAGATACGGGCGGCTATAAGGCGATGGTCGGAATCTTCTTAAAAGGCGGGGCCGACATGTTCGACGCAATCTTGCCGCGCGATCAAGTCAGCTATGACAGCTTTTGCGACTTACGTCGGGGCTCGGCATCGACATGGCCAGACAGACGGGGTTGACGTCGGGCCGGCACGGCTCGGCGGCACGAGATAGGTTGAATGCTTTTCTTAGCAATTCGACCCATGGGTCAGATAATATATTTGCCCGCGATATTGTGGCCAGTCAGGCGCGCGGCATTCAGAACATTCGGACCTATCGTGAGGCGTTCGATCAGGTCGCAGCCATGAGCACGACCTTCCCAAACACGCGCCTTGGCAATCAGCTCAAGGCCGTCGCAAACGCGATCAATCTTCGCGGCGTCATCGGCAATAGTCGACAGATTTTCTACGCGGATGTGGGTGGCTTCGATACGCATAATAATCAATCGGACAGCATCGGTGGGCGTCTGACAGAAGTGTCAGGTGCGGTCGACGCATTCCGAAATGCGATGATCGAAATGGGTGTATGGGACGATGTCACTGTTTTCACCATGAGCGATTTTGGCCGCACCCTCAGAGACAATGGCGATGGCACGGATCATGGTTGGGGGAGCCATCAATTTGTCTTTGGGGGGTCGGTCCAAGGCGGACAAATTTATGGTGACATGCCGGAGCTCGATCCTGACAATGAGCAGTTTACCAGTCGGCGGGCGCGTTTGATCCCCTCCGTGTCCGTCGATCAATATGCGGCAACGCTGGGCGGATGGTTCGAATTGGAATCCACAGAAATCGACCGGGTTTTGCCAAACCTAAATCGGTTCGACGGTCGCGATTTAGGCTTTATGAGTGGCGGCTCGGCCTAACGCAGGGACAGGGCCATGAACCGCGAATCCATTGGGTTATCATAATAGCGGTCAATGTCGGCAAAGCCGAGCCGCTCATAGACGCCGTTCGCGTGGGTCAGGCCTCGGTCTGTGTCGAGTAAGAGCCGCGTATAGCCCTGCGCTCGCGCGCCTTCGATGCAGGCGACGCAAAGCGCGTTGCCAATCCCGTGACCGCGCGCCTCCGGGGAGACCCACAACCGCTTGAGTTCCGCCGTGCCTGGCTCAAACGGTTTTAATCCGACAGCTCCGGCGGGCGCATGGTTTAATCTCGCCAACCACAGCGTGTCATATGTGTGAGGAAAATCCGCAAACTCGGTTTCTGTCCCTTGGAACGACAAAGATTGCCCAAGGTAAGTTTCGATAAAGCGGAGATAGTCGAGAAATAACGCTTTGACGTGGGCGATATCGTCTGGAGTGGTGGCGCGTTTGATGTCCATTGCCAGGGTGGTTTATGGCATTTTGCGTGTTTCAATCAACACTCTTTGGGTTGTAACCTGCGCTAAGTTCCAGGGGCATTCGACAGACGATTGATTAGCTCTCTATCGACGCGCCCGGTCTCTGATAGACCGCTGGCGCGTTCAAATTCGACGATCGCGCTGCGGGTTCTGACGCCCATAACCCCGTCCGGTGTGCCGACAGGATAGCCGAGGTTGGCGAGTAGAGCTTGCGCTTCGCGGACCTGGTTTCTGTTCGAGCTTTGCGAGGTTTTGACCCAAGGCACGTTATTGAAGATACCATTGGCTTCTTCGTCGATCGCCCGCGGCGCAAAGGCGGCAATCCGACTATCAATCGCGTCGAGCTTATCCGCGCTTAATGTATCGCGCAGGGCATCCCGGCGGGACACCGCAAATTGATCACCCTGGCGTGCGGCGATGGCATACCAGAAGAGGGCGTCTTCGATATTGGGTGTCGTGCCAATTTCTGTGCTCTCAGATAGTATCGCGAGGTTGAATTGGGAGTCGACGACACCGCGCCGCGCAGCCTGTTCAAACCAAGATTTCGCGGTAGACATGCTTAACTCAATGCCGCCCCGACCTTCGGTATAGTAAAGGGCGAGGTCATGCATCGCGATGCGGTTTCCACCGCGTGCAGCGCGTTCGATCAGTTGCCGGGCCATGACATCGTCGCGCGGAACACCTTCACCAGCTTCATATAATTTCGCGAGACGATAGAGCGCGGCAGGTTGATTAGCGCTCGCGGCTTGACGAATAAGCGCGGCGCCTTCGTCTGTTTGTCCGGCGTCGAGTTTGGTGAGACCCATTTGAAACTGTGCAATTGGATTATTGGCTTCAACAGCCGCTTCCAACGTGTCGAGTTGGGCCGTATCGATGATGACGGGCTGATTTTCAGCATAATTGCCGATAGGTTGGGTCGATGTATCTGGCGTGACCCGTGTGTCTGTTGCGCCTGCGACTTCGATTGGAGCGAGTAGAGCGGCGGCATCGGCTTGCCCATTGATCGCGGTCAACGGCATTGAGGGTGTCACGGGGTCTGTCGTGACGACGGGCTGATTGCCACCGCCTGTCGTATTTGGGTTGGGGCCATCGCCACTGCCGAGGATCACGCGACCTGCAAGCAATGCGACAGCAATTGCGCCCGCCGCCATAAGTCCGACTCGGAGGTTGCGATTGGTGAAATTTGGAAGCGGAAAACGACGGGTTGGGCCGTCATCCGTGACACGAACCGCCATCGGCGAGTCACTCTGTGAGCGCGCCATTACGCCAGCGCGAGCATTGATGCTCTCAGCATAGGCGGGGTTGGAATAGACTGAGTCCGGCATTGGGGCCGATTCAAAATCATCCATCGGCGTCAAGGGCGGGAGCGCCGTTGGCATTTGGAACGGTGGCAGTGGCGGAACCCCGGGTCCCGTATGGGCTGGCTGGCCGGGGAAGGGCAGGATGGGAGAGGGCGGCACATACGCTTGCGGTGGCTCAGCGACATACTGCGTCGGGGCGTCGACCATTTTGTCGAGCGTCAATGTGTCTTCATGATCGACGACATCATTGGAGGCCAATAAAGCGGCCGCATAAGGATTTTGTGAATCCGCGACTGCCGGGGCGCGAAAAGACGTCAGTCGATCCCGGAGGGTCTGAATAGGGTTAGGCGGAACGTCCATCGCGGGCGGCTGAGATGTTTCAGACGCGTGGGTGTGCGGTGTCTCGGGCAAAGGGGGCAGAGCGGCCATCTGCGGCATACGCGTTTCGGCGGGTCTGTTTTCTAACTCTGTAATGCGTTGCTGTAAGCTGTCGATCCGGTGACGAATTTCCTCACGCACGCGTTCCACGACGCGTTCCGCAGCGCCTGTGCCGACCGCTAAATGACGGGCTTCAACCTCAACCAATCGGGTTTCTAGTTTAGTTTGGTAAGCGTCGAGTTCTGCTTGGGTTTGTAAGGCGAGTTCATTGACTTTTTCCACCACGACATCGCTGGATGCGAGACGCCGTTTTTCCAATCCCGCATGAATTTTTTCGATTGTATCGCCGACTTGATTGAGCGCGGCGGCGCTATCGCGCTCGATAGCAGCGACACGCTTTTCGACCGTGAGTTGTGACTCGGCGATTGCGGTGGTGAGTGTCTCAGTGACGCCATCCAATTCATCGCGGCGAGCCTGTGTCTCGGCTTTCATGCGCGCATCAATGGCGCGGGCAATGTCGGCGAGGTGTTTATTGACTCGGGCGATCGCATCAGCTTGCGAGACTTCGGCCTTATCAAGACGCATGGACGCGCGGCCCAAGGCCGCATCGAGGTCGGCGAGGCTCCCTTCGGCCAGGGCGACTTTTAACTCACTCCGAACCGCGTTACGCATATCGGTGGTTTGTTGATCAAGCCGTTCGGTCAACTCATTGACGTGTCGTGTGAGGCGACCTTTTTGTACGCTGGTGGATTTCTTCAGCCCAGCTTCGAGGGCCGAGACAACCGTTTCCAAGGACTCAACGCTCTTCCGTGTCACGCCATTGGCGCGTTTGAGCCTCGCTTCTAATTTATCCAGATCGGTTTGGATGGCGTTAGCGCGTGCTTTTTTTGACGGGGCCGGCTTGCGTCGGCGGGTTGTCGGGGGTGTCTGTGATTTTGTGTCAGGCGATGCGTTCGTTTCAGATGATGTGCGCGGGGTTTGATCAGACGTGTTTTTCATTGATGATCGCGCAGCTTTATCGTCCCCGTTAGACGGGTCGGTCGGCTTGGCGGAGTCATCGGCAACCCGGCTGACCATAGCGCTTACGTCCTCTCACAATCCTTGTGCCATTTGGACGAAATTCGAATCACTTTGGCCCAAAAGTCGAACCGGTAACCCGATCCATACGTCCCCATCGCCCAACTATGGTTAAAAGGCCGTTAAATCGTTAACGATACAGTCTGGGAATCGGACCGCGTTTCGAACTTTATGCCTCGGTTTGTGTGTCAAAACGTAAGCTAATAATTGGGCCTCGGGATCAAGCCCCCGGTTGGATAGGCGGTGATATCCAACCTTAGCGAGGATAAAATAAGATCTCAGGCGAGGTTGAGTGCGTCATAAGCTTTACCTTTACCTTTACCTTGACGTTAACGTAAAGGTATGTCATATAAAGATTGTGATAACGAAAATCAGGATAGATGAAGACGCGTCAGCGGAGGCTTGGACGATCCGCGAATTTGCGGAAATGTTTGACGTCACGCCGCGCACCGTGCGTTTCTACGAAGATAAAGGTCTGCTGAGCCCCGAACGCAATGGGCAAAGCCGGACCTTCCATTTGCGCGACCGCGCCCGCTTCGAACGCATTTTGCGCGGGAAAAGGTTGGGTTTCTCGCTCGCTGATATCCGCGCTGTTTTCGACGTGATGGAAGGGCGGATCAGCGACACGGCAGAGCTCCGCCGCCGCCGCGACAATTTTCAAGCGGTCATCGACGGGCTGGCGGATCGCCGCCGCGACGTTGAAATCCTCGCCGAAGATATGGGTGAAATCGTCTCTATTATCGATGATCACCTCGCGCAAAACGCTGATGCATCGGACGCGGCCACGTTGGACGCTTTCTCACTCGCGGACCGCTATCAAGCAGCGTTTAAAAAACACCTCATTGCTCAACAAGGATCAATTTAATGCCAAGCTACAAGGCTCCCGTACGGGACATGCAATTCCTGCTTCACGAAGTCCTCGGCTTTGAGGACCTCACCAAATATGATGCGTTCTCGGACGTTGATGCCGATTTGGCGGATGCCATTCTGGTTGAAGCTGCGAAATTCTCCGAAGATGTGCTCGCGCCGCTTAACGTGGTCGGTGATCACGAAGGCTGCACGCGTCACGCCGATGGTTCTGTCACGACGCCTACAGGCTTCAAAGATGCCTATAAGAAAATGTCCGAAAACAGCTGGTCGGCGCTGTCAATGGATCCGACCTATGGCGGCCAAGGCATGCCGGGTATGCTCGGTATTGCCGCATCTGAGATGTGGACATCCTCCAACATGGCCTTTGCCATGTATCCCGGCCTGACGGGCGGCGCGATCAAAGCGATCAGCGTTGGCGGCTCAGACGCGCAGAAGCAGACGTATCTGCCGAAAATGATGTCCGGCGAATGGACCGGTACGATGAACCTGACGGAGCCACATTGCGGCACAGATTTGGGCATGTTGAAAACCAAAGCTGTTCCGAACGCGGACGGCTCTTACAAAATTTCCGGTCAGAAGATTTTCATCTCCGCTGGGGAACACGATATGGCGGACAATATTATCCACCTCGTCATCGCCCGCATCGAAGGCGCGCCGGAAGGCACGAAGGGTATCTCGCTTTTCATCGTGCCGAAATTCAAACTCGACGAAAACGGAAACCCCGGTGAACGCAATCCTGTCACCTGTGGCTCTATCGAAGAAAAAATGGGCATCCACGGCAACTCAACCTGCGTCATGAATTATGACGAAGCCGAAGGCTACTTGATTGGGGAAGAGAACAAAGGCCTGCGCGTCATGTTTGTCATGATGAACGAAGCTCGCATCGGTGTTGGCCTCCAAGGTCTCGGCCAATCCGAAGTTGCCTATCAAAACGCGGCGATCTACGCGAAAGACCGGCTTCAGGGTCGCGCGCTGACAGGGCCCCAGAATGAGGATAAGCCTGCTGATCCGATCATCGTCCATCCCGACGTGCGCCGCATGTTGATGGAAACCAAAGCCTTTAACGAATCCGCCCGGGCGCTTGTCATGTGGGCCGCCAAGCATGAAGATATGGAAAAGCATTCTGGCGACGCGAAACTCGCCGAAAAATGCGACGATTATCTCGGCCTGCTGACCCCTGTTGTGAAGGGCTACCTGACCGATATGTCGATGAAAACAACGATCGATTGCCAACAAATTTTTGGCGGTCACGGTTTTGTCGAAGAATGGGGCATGTCCCAATTCGTGCGCGATAACCGCATTGCTCTGATCTATGAAGGCGCCAACGGCGTGCAAGCGCTCGATCTTGTGGGTCGGAAACTCGCCCGCAATGGTGGTCGTGCGCTGATGACGCTCAACGCCGAAATCGATCAGTTTGTGAAAGACAATAAAGACACGGATGGTATTGCCGAATTCATGACGGGTTTGGCTGGGGCCAAGACCAAACTGACAGAAGCCACCATGTGGCTGATGCAAAACGGCATGAAAGACCCGAACAATGCGGGTGCTGGGTCGACCGACTATATGCACATGCTCGGCCTCGCGACTTTGGCCTATATGTGGTCGAAAATGGCAGTCGTGGCCCAAGCCAAGATCGACGATGGATCGAATGAGGACTTCTACCCGAACAAACTCATCACAGGTCGTTACTTTATGCTGAGAATGTTGCCGATGATGGATAGCCATCTCGCCAAAATCAAGACAGGCGCAAAGCCGTTGATGGAATTGGAAGCGGCTGCGTTCTAGATTCCAGTCTATCAGAAACCTGATAACAACAGCCCGCGACGTTTCTACGCCGCGGGCTGTCGCAATTTTGTGCTAGACTCTTCCCAAACCCAGACACCTACAAGGACGCCCCATGGCCGACGTGCTCGATTTCAAAAACCCTGATTGGTATCAGGAAGAAGACATCAATATGTTCCGCGATGCGGTTTACAAGTTCTACGCCAATGAAATGGCGCCGCATTCGGAAGAGTTTCGCAAGAACAAAAAGGTTGATCGCAAGTTTTGGAATCAAGCTGGCGAATATGGCCTGCTGAACTGTGCGATTCCGGAAGAGTATGGCGGCGGCGGCGGTGATTATCGCCACGAAATGATCATCATGGAAGAGCTGGAACGCGCCGAAGTCGACGGCTTTGGCCTGTCGCTCCACAATGCGATCGTGGCGCCATATATCCTGCATTACGGCACCGAAGAGCAGAAACAGAAATGGCTGCCGCGTATGGCGTCGGGCGAATTGGTTGGGGCCATTTGTATGAGTGAGCCGGGCACCGGTTCAGATCTGCAAAGCGTCAAAACCAATGCCAAGAAAGATGGCAATGGCTGGGTCATTAATGGGTCCAAGACCTTTATCACCAATGGCGGCACAGCCAACTTGCTCATCATCGTCGCGGATACGGGCGGTGAGGGCAAACATTCCAAATCACTCTTCGTCGTCGAGACCGATGATTTAGACGGGTTCAAGCGCGGCCGCATCCTCGACAAGGTTGGGATGGACGCGCAGGATACGGCGGAGCTTTTCTTCGATGATATGAAAGTCCCCGCAGACGCGCTCCTCGGCGAAGATACAGGCCAAGGCTTCATCCAATTGATGACCGAACTGCCGCAAGAACGCCTCAACATTGCGGTGCAAGGCGTCGCTGCCATGGAAAAGGCCCTGCGTCATACAATTGAATATGTGAAAGACCGTAAGGCATTCGGAAAACGGATTATTGATTTTCAGAATACGCAGTTTGAACTGGCTGAGCTAAAAACCATTGTCACCGTCTGCAAAGTTTTCACCTATGACTGCGCCGAGAAGCACCTTCGCGGCGAACTCGACACGGTCACCGCGTCGATGGCGAAATATTGGGTCACGGACCGCGAATGCGAAGTGATGGATCGTTGCCTGCAACTGTTTGGCGGCTACGGCTTTATGAACGAATATTTGATCGGTCGCCAATGGCGCGCCAGCCGCGTGCAGCGGATCTATGGCGGCACGAATGAGATCATGAAATTGGTAATTGCACGGTCCCTTTAGAGCACTTTCAATATTCGCGTATCCCGGGGGCAACATATTGAGTGTCCACAGGGATCGCCGTAATAATATGAGATCAGACGGCGGGATGCGCCGTCTTTTTGTGTCTAGCACCGCATGTCATGCGCCATGCGTCCAACCGGATTTGAAGTGAAAAATCGGATGAACAGCTTGCCTTAGACAAGGTCCCTCATATCATGGTAGACCAGCCTAGGAGGACATTATGAGCATTAAGGACATACTGAGCAGCAAGGGTCACGCGGTCTATAGCCTACCCAATAGCGTAAAACTGCGCGAGGCCATCGAATTGCTGAATGATAAGAACATCGGGGTCGTGCTTATCACGGATGGCGCCGGGAAACTGGCGGGAATTCTCTCCGAACGCGATATTGTGCGTCGCTCCCTCATGCAAGAAACAGGATTTCGCGACGAACCCGTTACAAAATCTATGACGAAAAACGTGCTGACCGTCGCGTCCTCAGCCAGCGTTGATGATGTGATGGAGATTATGACCACGTCCAAAATCCGCCATATCCCCGTTTTGGACGGCGATGTCATTAACGGGCTGATCTCGATCGGTGATGTCGTCAAACGCAAGATTGCCGATGCGGAAAATGAAGCCGCGGCGATGCGGGATTATATTGCCTCTGCCTGAGGGCATAGCGTCCTTTGAAAGGCGGGCACTTTCGAAAGCGGTGCCTCAGACTTATAGTTTAGGCGCTACCTTTCGTCCCAGATAGACCGTTTGCGTAAAAGGTTTATTTTGTAGCGGATTGTGGAACGTCACAGGTTCGGCCCGGGCGGCACCGAGAACACGGGTGAGGCGCTGGGTAAAGTCCGCGTCTTCACGCTCATCTGACCACAGCCCCATGACACCGCCGGGGCGAAGATGAGCGCTAAGCTGGGCGAGGCCGTCTTCGCTGTAAAAACTGACACTGCGCGCATCCAAGAGCCAGTCGGGCGTGTGGTCAATGTCGATCAAAATCGCATCGAATTTGCGCCCCGGCACGTCTGGGTCGAACCCCTCAGTCGATTGTGCGCGGGCGAAAAAATCATCCGTTATAATGCGGCAGCGCGGGTCATCTCCCAGCGGTGGATCTAGAGGAATGTGGCCCGCCGCATGCCAATCGACAACGGCCTCTAACATTTCGACGACGATCAAGGATCCGACCCGCCCATCCTCGAGCACCGCGCCCGCCGTATAACCCAGTCCAAGGCCGCCCACGACAATATCGAGCGCGTCACCCGTGAGCTCTCCCAGACCGAGTTTCGCCAAAGCGATCTCGGAGGCCGTAAACAGGCTCGACATCAAATGCTCATCACCCAGAATGATCTCATACACATCTACGCCTAAGCCGATCAGCCGTCTTCGCCGTAAGCTGATCGGGCCAATGGGGGTCTCCCGGTAGTCAATTTCGGCAAATAAAGGGTGCATGACACCAGTATCTACACAGGTGCGACACGGGGGCATAGCCCTAGGACGTAAGCGTTTAGAAGGCGCTGCAGTCCCGCCGTCTATTCCCGACTTTGGGGATGGGCCGTGAGAAATTCGACAAATTCAATGCCATCCCCTATGCCGACTGACGAAGAAGCGCCCTCTAGTTGGGGGGATCTTGAAGGTCTAATAGATGCATATTGTCAGCAAAGCCCTGATTGGCTTCGTCGCCATTATCCAGAGTTACATCTTAGTGTTTGAGATGTTTTTATGGGAAAGCCGTGGGCCAAAAGTTTTTTCGAGCTTTCCAGCCGACCTATTTGAACCCACGAAAATGATGGCCGCCAATCAAGGTCTATATAATGGCTTTCTGGCCGCGGGGTTATTCTGGGCGCTTTTCTTCATCAAAGACGTGAGCTGGAAAAGAAACGTCGCCTTATTCTTCCTGTCCTGCGTCGCCATCGCGGGCCTGTATGGCGCGGCGACCGTCTCGCAAAATATCATTTTTGTTCAAACGGTGCCGGCAGTGCTCGCGATTGTGAGCCTCATGTTTTTAAACCGTCGTAAGATATAATTTCGGCCCTATCGACCTTTGGAGAATGAGCATGATCATCGTCATAGGGTCCGCGACGGCCAAACCCGGACAAGAAGACGCGGTGCGGGCGCTGAGCCTTACCCATGTCCAAAGGTCACGAACGGAGCCGGGATGCACCGCGCATAATGTCTCCGTCGATAGCGAAAATTCATCTCGGTTTGTCTTTGTCGAATATTGGGCCGATATGGCGGCCTTGATGGCCCACTTTGCGCTTGAGGCATCTCAAAACTTTGTTCAAGATTTGCAGCCCTTATTGGCTGAAAATCCTGATATGAAGATATTTGAGGCTGCGTCAGTTCGGCCTGCCGTCACGCCGTAAATAGAGCCCTAGAAGGCTTTTGATATATCGAGACGGAGGAACGGACCGTCCAGATCGCGGTTACGGCTTTCGATTTTGTTGATCGTGCCATTATCTCTGCGACCGCTATAAATTATGCGCGAATAATCAGATTTTGAGTTCGTCAGTTCCGAGAGACGCGCTTGGACTGTCATGCCAAACATATTTTTATGTTCGACAAAGACGTAGTGGTCATCGGCATCAATATCCTGCCGTACGATGATGTTGGTTTGGTAGCGCGGGGCTGTCTCTAACGCGGTGAACCGACCGCCCCAGGCCCAATTCGTTCCTGTCAGATCATGCCTGTAGTCAAGGCGGATCGACTGCGTTTGAAGATCGCTGATCTGGCGCGTGAATCCTTTGACGGGATCGACAACCGCTGAGTCACGCCATGTTGCATTCAGGTCAAATTGTGCGCCGTCTAGTCCAAAGGCCGCCCCCATAAGGGTCGCTGTGAGCTGTACCGTCTGTCGTGAGGCTTGATCAATATTGCCGACGGCATCGCCACTCTCTCCGATGGGGATGCGGTCAACCAGATCGCTGATCTCCTCATGCGAGGCTTCGACTGCGAGCCTGGCTCCACCGGACCACCGCCGCTCAATCCGTCCTAACAAGGTCCAACTTTGCGGCGGAACTAGGTCCGGGTTAGCCGCCGTTTCGAATTCGTCGACGAGAGAGACTGAGGCGAGGAAATCGCGAAAATTGATCTGCCCGACGTCGCGCGACAGGCGCGCCGATGTGGTCAGATTTGTCGTCGGATTCCATGCTAAGGAGAGAAAGCCTTTGGGTCGAACGAAAGATCGTTTGACGTCGCCTTGTTTCAAAACGGAATATTCTGCTCCGGCCAAGGCTTGCATCGACAAAGAGGAAGTCAGCGTGCGCGTATGCGACAATGTGCCTTCATAACGGAGCTCTTTGATCAGCGCGTCGTTGGTCCGCGGCGTGCCGGAGACATTTAATTCCGTGCCAAGGTCAAGGCGGTTTAACGCGACCTCAGAGGCGGCTTGCCAGCTTGCGTCTTGGCTATTGCGCCAGTCGAATTCCGCCCGGGCAATTGTCTCTAGGGTTTCGATCTCCTCGGCAAATGTTTGACGCCCGATGCGCCCATTGGCTTGTGTGAAAATATCAAGCGTATTGGCGAGGTCGCGCGTTTCATAGTCAATCAAACCGATGAGCTTAAGCTTGCCGAAAGCGACAGGGTGTTGCGTATCGCCGTCAAATCGCAGCGTCACCCGGTCTTCGGAAAAGAGAGAGTTGACGGTTCCATCGATACCGCCGTCCGCGATGCGCTGTGTGTCTGAAAACTGAGGTCGTAGAAAGTTGAATGTTTCAAGGGTGAGTTTACTATTCGCGGATCGATCATTGGCCCCGCTCCAGCCCAGTGTCGCCGTCGCGCGCGATATGTCGCCCTTAATTTCGACCCCTTCATTACGTGTCTCAAACACTGTGCCGTCGGCGCGGGTGAGTGTTTCCGGACCATAAAACCCGTCTCTGAGTTGATCCAACTCGACCCCGAATCCCAAGGAAAGCTTGCCCGCCTGACGGGTCAAGGCGACAGCCCCGCGGGCGAGGGCGGCTTCGTTCCGGGGACGAAATTCTGGGGACCACCGCCACGTCCCGCTGGTCTGACCACCGCGTGTCACGATATCCGCAACCGGACCATTTAAACCTGGAATATCCAAGGTTTCACCGTCGACAATTTCAATATGGAGAACATTCGTCGCCGGAATACGAGACAGTTGCTCAAGCGGGGTTTCACCTTTTCCGGTAATGAGTTGCCCATTGATAAGTACATTGGCCCCGCCCGCCCCTAAACCCCGGTCTTCGCTTCCGGCGGTCAATTGAAAACCGGGGAGGCGTTCGATCATGTCCGCAGCGGTTCGCGGCGCGAAGGTATCAAAATAACGGGCATCAAACTTCCGTAAGTCTTGCGCATGAGCGGGGCTGGCATGATGGATGAGCGCTAAGGCGACCGCACTCGCAAACAGGCGGGGTGACGTGCGAGTATGGCCCCTGCGGCCGATCAATTTTATGGGGGTCAAGTTTATCGATGTCACGATGGGTCGCCTCTGTCCGAACTAATGTGACGTGTCGGCTACAGCTGTTTTCAGCGAGAATGTTGGACCGAGTTTGAGGTTCTTTGTTGCGAAAACGCACCAACTTTAGCCAAGGACGATTTTATGGTGCGTGAAAGTTCCGGTTGCGGCCGGTGTAATCCACGCCTCCGCAGCGTCATGCTTAAGACACTCTTTCGCAGATCGGTCTTATTAAGGACAAAATTGTCTTCAAATTCGTCCGTGCTGGGCACAATGAATGACTGGAGTTCCTATGTTCACCAAACTCACCACCGCGACCCTCGTGACGTTTCTGTTCCTTGTCGCCTGCGATACCCCCGTTGAAACGAACGAGATGGTTGAAATCCCGCCCACAGAAACGATGCCAACCGAAACAATGCCGGACGAGACTCCGCCCGCCGATCCGCAATCTGTGCAAGAGAATGCCGTGCAAATCGACGGGCTCGACCTCAGAGGCACGTATGCAATGGAGGGTGTCGCCTGTGACGTACTCGCCGGGACAATGACCATCGCCGAGACGAACATTCGGCTGGCAGAAACCGTCTGCGAGATTGTCCAAGCGCGAGAGGTCAACGCCTCGACGATGGAATATGCGCTGAGCGATTGCCAGAGTGAAGACGCCGTCGAACCCGACAGAACGATTACGGTCGCACAAGATGAGTTTGGCAATCTCAACGTGACAAAGTGGACCGATCAGACGTTTGAATATAATGTCTGTCCGTCCTAATCGCAGGGCCGGTCGCTGAAACTCAGCGGTCGGCTTTTCGCGTTTGCAGTAGGGGTAGATGAGGTTGGATGAAAATTTTGGTGTTGATTTGCAGGCAAATGCGAACGCTGAAAAAAACTAAAAATTCGATATAATTCCCATCTTTGTCATGCACGTATTGCTGTGTTGAGATCGCATTTTAGCTACGATCACTCTTGTTAAAATGACGGGCATTCTCGGCCCTGCGAGAATTCCCATTTTAGGCGAACAAAGATAAATTACGAACCTCAATAACTATTAATTTTGACAATCGGCGATTTTAAATTTAACTTAGGATAAATTGGGTTGCCGTTCATTGCAGTGCGGATCAAAAAATAAAAACCAATGTACGACATAGCTGCGATAGGGCGTTAGGGGCCACGCTACCGTTTAAAATGAAACACGTCTTCCGCGTGCGATAGCGTATGCTGCGGACACCTCATTTTATATTTTTCCAAACTTATCATTTGCGACTGGCCTTTGACGCAGGCTGGTTTCCTAACCGCATGCGTCACATTTACGAATTTTAAGGGGCCTCCATGACGAAATTGACAGTAAATCACCACCACGCAAACGCGACTGGGGTTCGTAATTTCAAGAAACTTCTCTACGTAACTGTCGGGGTCGCATTGATGCTTCCCATGGCCGCGCAGGCTGATCCGTTGGCCTATGTCGTTCAGGAAACCACCAATAGTATTTCGGTCATCGATACCCAGACCAATACAATTGTTAAGACAATAAGTGGGGTGGGCAATAACAATCTTGTTTCTATCGATTTCACCCAAGATGGTAGCCTCGCCTATATCACAGACCAATTTTCCCATCGGGTGATTATTATTGACGGTGCGACAGATACCGTTGCGGGCTCAATTTTTGTCGGCCTACGCCCATCTGATGTTGAGTTCACATTGGATGATGAATTTGCCTATGTCACAAACTATGGTTCAAACACTGTTTCGGTTATCGACACGGCAACCAACTCTGTCGCGGCCACCATTCCGGTGGGATCACAACCCTTTGGCGTCGAATTCACGCCAGATGGAAATTTTGCTTATGTCGCCAATGAGAACTCGAGTATCTCAGTCATCGATATCGCGACGCAAACTGTTGTTGACACAATCACTGTTGCAGGCCGTCCAAGACACGTCACCATCACGCCAGATGGTAACTTCGCTTATGTAACCAACTTTGTTACAAACTTTGTCACAGTGATCGACACTGCGACCCACGCCGTTGTCACGACCATTCCCGTTGGGGGCACGTCGCGCGACATCGAGATCACCGCAGACGGCGCTTTCGCCTACGTCATGGGGGGGAACACCCTTGATATCAAAGTAATTGATATCGCGACCAACACCATCACGGCGACCATACCAACACATAGCCCATTTGGCCTCAAATTTACTCCGGATGGCAGTCTGGCCTATGTTAGTAGCATATTTACAGCAACAGTTTCTGTAATCGACACGGCGACGAACACCGTTATCGAGGTTATTCCCGTTGCCCCCCGTCCCCGAGACATCGCGTTCAAACCTGACGCTTCCAATGAAAAGCCAACCGCCGCCGCTGGCCTAGACCAAGCCATCCGCGCGGGTGATACAGTAAGCCTCGACGGGAGCGCCTCTTTTGATGACAATACTGGATCCGTTGATCTTGGCTATAACTGGAGTTTTTCAAACCAGCCCGTAGGCAGCACGGCAATACTAACGGACGCCATGACCGCCACGCCGAGCTTTACCGCTGATCTGGCCGGCACCTATGACATCGCGCTCATTGTGACAGATGAAGGCGGTTTAGACAGCGACGCGGACAATGTGAGCGTCAGTAGCGACAATTTGGCACCGACCGCAGATGCGGGAGACGGCCAGTTGGTTGTTCTTGGATCAAACGTTTACTTGGACGGCTCTGGCAGTAACGATCCTGAAAATGATCCTTTGACATATGGCTGGGCCTTAACAGCCCCCGCTGGCAGCACAGCGGCGCTCAGTGACCCCGCCAGTGCCACGCCGGTCTTCTCTACGGATGTAGAAGGGACTTACTCAGTGCAGCTTACGGTTAGTGATTTCCTCGGCGCTGGCACGCCGGATACGACCGAAATTGTTGCGGCTTCGAATGGCGATTATGCCCTCAGTAAAATCATGGACGCCAATGCTTATGTGTTAGGTTTAAGCGACGCGGAGTTCACTAAAAAGGGCAACCGAAAAGCGTTCGGAAAGCTATTACGTAAGGCCGTATCAGAAATCCAGAAGGGCAAAACCTCTTCAGCGATCAAAAAGCTCGAGAAAGCGATTGAGCGCACGGACGGATGCGCCCTGAACGGCACGCCAGATACAGATAAGAAACGAGATTGGATCACAAACTGCGCCGCGCAAGATGTCGTTTATGCATGCCTGACCGATGCTCTGGACGCCTTAAATAGTGATGCAGCCGGAACCGGTCAGGGAAAACCCAAGAAAGAGAAAAAGGCTAAAAAGCCTAAGAAGGCTAAAAAGGTGAAGAACTAGCCGGCCCTGATAGCCAATGTATTGATGATCTGACGCCTGATAAATGCGACGAATAACCGCAACTATCAGGTGAAGGCTTCTTTGTATTTTGCGATCAATCGGAGAATTTTTCCGTACCAATCGTATGCGCTTTGACTTGAAGTAACGGCCTTTCTTAGGATGGTGCGAGGTTATTCGCTTACCATTTTCATCGTTCCGTTAATCTCTGACTAGAAATAAGTGAGAGGCCTATTTTGGGCGTTTTTAGCCGCTCGTCGGTAGGTCTCCTTGCCGCACAGTGGAAGCCTAACGGATAGCCTATGCTTGCCCTCAGCCGCAAGGAAATGGATGTTTTGAGTGGAATCTGCCACGGAGTTTCTAGCGGGCTCAAACTGCGCCTTCGACACTAGCGTTCGTTCAAGCAGGTGTCCCCGGGGCATATTGAGGTGACAAGCTGGTGACAGCAGGCCTCTTGCAAAACGGTGACAACCAGTCTCGATTGCAGTCGAGCACGCCCAAGTGACTGTTTTATATATCAAAATTTGTGGGGGAACTGGTGGAGCCTAGCGGAGTCGAACCCCTGACTTTTTTATTTTCCATTTGGGTATATAGGCAAGATGTGTTTATGTCAGGGCGATCTTGGGGGTGAAATCAAATGAATAACATACTTAAATCCACACTAATTATCTGCGCGTTACCGCTATTGGCGTTGCCTGCAAATGCGGCGGAGATTGATCCTGACAGTATTGAAATTGGCGCTGAGGTCCAAAGTTATCCATTTGGCGATTTTTGTTTCGCGAAAATTACATTCGAAGCCCGTGCTGATACCGACGACGACGAATATGGCTATGGCCGAGATAACTTTTTCTTTGCCATAGACGACCCTGAGGGAATTGTGGGTAGTGGTGTCAGTTTTGATGTCAATCGTTATGATGCCTTCACGACATTCGAATACCGACTACCAGTTTATCATGTCGGACCGTACACACTTCAATTTTTTGATGTTGTTGTTTCATATAGCAGAGAACGCGACGATCCGATTTCTGAGGCCATTGAAATTCCTCGTGATGTCCTACTCGCGGCAGGCGGGATATGTGCGGAAAGGGCAAATTACGCTTCCAATGAAAAGCCAACCGCCGCCGCTGGCCTAGACCAAGCCATCCGCGCGGGTGATACAGTAAGCCTCGACGGGAGCGCCTCTTTTGATGACAATACTGGATCCGTTGATCTTGGCTATAACTGGAGTTTTTCAAACCAGCCCGTAGGCAGCACGGCAATACTAACGGACGCCATGACCGCCACGCCGAGCTTTACCGCTGATCTGGCCGGCACCTATGACATCGCGCTCATTGTGACAGATGAAGGCGGTTTAGACAGCGACGCGGACAATGTGAGCGTCAGTAGCGACAATTTGGCACCGACCGCAGATGCGGGAGACGGCCAGTTGGTTGTTCTTGGATCAAACGTTTACTTGGACGGCTCTGGCAGTAACGATCCTGAAAATGATCCTTTGACATATGGCTGGGCCTTAACAGCCCCCGCTGGCAGCACAGCGGCGCTCAGTGACCCCGCCAGTGCCACGCCGGTCTTCTCTACGGATGTAGAAGGGACTTACTCAGTGCAGCTTACGGTTAGTGATTTCCTCGGCGCTGGCACGCCGGATACGACCGAAATTGTTGCGGCTTCGAATGGCGATTATGCCCTCAGTAAAATCATGGACGCCAATGCTTATGTGTTAGGTTTAAGCGACGCGGAGTTCACTAAAAAGGGCAACCGAAAAGCGTTCGGAAAGCTATTACGTAAGGCCGTATCAGAAATCCAGAAGGGCAAAACCTCTTCAGCGATCAAAAAGCTCGAGAAAGCGATTGAGCGCACGGACGGATGCGCCCTGAACGGCACGCCAGATACAGATAAGAAACGAGATTGGATCACAAACTGCGCCGCGCAAGATGTCGTTTATGCATGCCTGACCGATGCTCTGGACGCCTTAAATAGTGATGCAGCCGGAACCGGTCAGGGAAAACCCAAGAAAGAGAAAAAGGCTAAAAAGCCTAAGAAGGCTAAAAAGGTGAAGAACTAGCCGGCCCTGATAGCCAATGTATTGATGATCTGACGCCTGATAAATGCGACGAATAACCGCAACTATCAGGCGAAAGGGTTTCTTTTATATTCACGAAGAACGCGAAGGCTTGAACGCCATCTGAGTGAGTGTTCGTTCTGTGTCGATTACCGCAGTGTCCCCAAATATGCGTGAGCCCCCTTAGTCTTAGAGCGATTTCGACGAAACCGAATGATCAAAGGCCTGTTTCGCGCGACCATCCCTTACCCCACAAAACCCACACCCAGACCACACCTCCAACACACCCCACTCTTGCGACTCGGCTCGCATCCCCGTAACAGGCGAAAATTTGCTTTTTCGCTGTGACGGATCGCGACGCTATGCCCAAACGTACCGACATCAATTCTATCCTCATCATTGGCGCGGGGCCGATCATTATCGGGCAGGCGTGTGAGTTCGATTATTCCGGAGTGCAGGCGTGTAAAGCGCTACGCGAAGAGGGCTACCGCGTCATTTTGGTGAACTCTAACCCCGCCACGATTATGACTGATCCGGACATGGCGGATGCGACCTATGTCGAGCCGATCACGCCGGAGATCGTCGAGAAGATCATTGCGATAGAGCGGCCCGATGCGCTGCTCCCGACCATGGGCGGGCAGACGGCGCTCAACACGGCGCTATCCTTGGAACAGATGGGCGTATTGGAAAAATACGGCGTCGAGATGATCGGCGCGAAAGCCGATGTGATTGACAAGGCGGAAAACCGCGAACGTTTCGCCGAAGCCATGACCAAAATTGGGCTGGAAAACCCGCGTGCGACCATCGTCACAGCCCCGCTGCGCGATGATGGCAAACCTGACATCGCCGCGGGCGTGGCCGAAGCCATCAATGCGCTGGATTATACGGGCCTCCCCGCCATTATCCGACCGGCGTTTACCATGGGCGGCACGGGCGGCGGCGTGGCGTATAATATCGAAGAATATCGCGAGATCATCCGCTCCGGCCTCTCTGCATCGCCGACCAACCAAGTGCTGGTCGATGAGAGCCTGCTCGGGTGGAAAGAATATGAGATGGAAGTGGTTCGCGACAAAGCGGATAATTGCATCATCATTTGCGCCATTGAGAATATCGACCCGATGGGCGTGCATACGGGCGACAGCATTACCGTCGCGCCAGCGCTCACGCTCACCGATAAAGAATACCAAATCATGCGGGATGCCTCGATCGCCGTTTTGCGCGAAATCGGCGTGGAAACTGGGGGGTCGAACGTGCAGTTTGGGTTGAACCCCGTGGATGGCCGCATGGTGGTGATTGAGATGAACCCGCGCGTATCGCGCTCCTCTGCGCTCGCCTCCAAAGCGACGGGTTTCCCGATTGCGAAAATCGCTGCGAAGCTGGCCGTTGGCTACACGCTGGATGAACTCGACAACGACATTACCGGCGCAACGCCGGCCGCGTTTGAACCGACGATTGATTATGTCGTCACCAAAATACCCCGTTTCGCGTTTGAGAAATTCCCCGGCGCAGAGCCGATCCTGACCACGGCGATGAAATCAGTCGGCGAAGCCATGGCGATTGGCCGGACCTTTGCGGAGAGCTTCCAGAAAGCGCTACGCTCGCTCGAAACCGGGCTCACAGGCCTGAATGAAATTGAGTTTGATACCTCTGATCCGGACGCGTTGAAATCCGCGTTGAAAGCCCGCCTGTCGATCCTCGCACCCGACCGTTTGCTCGTGATTGCGCAAGCGTTCCGCCACGGCATGAGCGTCGATAAGATTTATCAATATACAATGATCGACAAGTGGTTCCTGCGCCAGATCGAAACTTTGGTGAAAGCCGAAGGCTGGCTAACAGAAAACGGCCTTCCCAAGACTGAAGGAGAATGGCGCGCGATTAAGTCAGAAGGTTTTTCTGACGCTCGCATTGGCGAGCTGACCGACACGAAAGAGACAAAAGTCCGCAAAGCGCGGCACAAGGCGGGCGTGCGTCCCGTCTATAAACGCGTCGATACCTGCGCCGCCGAATTCGCGGCCAAAACGCCTTATATGTATTCGACCTATGAGACGCCAAGCTTTGGCGGCGTGGTCGAGAATGAAGCCCGCGTCACGGATAAGAAAAAAGTCGTTATCCTGGGCGGCGGGCCGAACCGGATCGGGCAGGGGATCGAGTTTGATTATTGCTGTGTCCATGCGGCCTATGCGATGGCCGACTTGGGCATCGAATCGATCATGGTCAATTGTAACCCGGAAACCGTCTCGACGGATTACGATACGTCGGACCGCCTCTATTTCGAGCCGCTGACCGAAGAAGATGTGTTGGAGTTGATCCAAGGCGAAATGGCGAGCGGCGAGCTGCTCGGTGTTGTTGTGCAGTTCGGTGGCCAGACGCCTTTGAAGCTGGCGGCTGCGCTGGAAGCGCACGGCATCCCGCTGCTCGGTACAAAATCCGATGCGCTGGACCGCGCGGAGGACCGCGAACGGTTTAAGGCGCTGGTTGAAAAACTCGGTCTGCGTCAGCCCAATAACGGCATTGCGCGCAACGCTAAAGAAGCCCGCGAAGCCGTCCTCAAAGTCGGCTATCCCGTCGTGCTACGGCCGTCCAATGTGCTCGGCGGACGCGGGATGGAAATCGTCGACAATGACACGGAAATGGAACGCTATATTACCGAAGCCGTCAAAGTATCCGGCAAGTCGCCGCTGCTGATTGATCAATATTTGCGCGATGCGGTCGAGGTCGATGTCGACGCGATTTGTGACGGCGAAGATGTGTTTATCGCGGGCATTATGGAACATATTGAAGAAGCCGGCGTCCATTCAGGCGATAGCGCCTGCTCGCTGCCGCCTTATACATTGTCCGCCGAAATTCAGGACGAAATGCGCCGTCAAGCGCGGCTGCTCGCGCTGGAACTCGGCGTTGTTGGACTGATGAATATCCAGTTCGCGGTGAAGGGCGACGATGTCTACCTCATCGAGGTCAACCCGCGTGCATCGCGCACCGTCCCATTTGTTGCCAAAGCCATCGGGCTACCTGTCGCGAATATTGCCGCGAAAGTCATGGCGGGCGAAAAGCTCAGTAGTTTCGATCTGACCACACGCCCACAGAAATATATCGCCGTCAAAGAAGCGGTTTTCCCATTCGCGCGTTTCCCCGGCGTTGACACAGTGCTTGGCCCGGAAATGCGCTCCACCGGCGAAGTTATGGGTCTGGCAGATAGCTTCGGCGTGGCTTTTGCCAAAAGCCAGCTCGGCGGTGGCGTGACCCTCCCCAGCGACGGCGCGGTCTTTATCTCGGTCAAGGATCAGCATAAACCATTGATGACGGAACTCGCCCGTGAATTGATTGCCTTAGGCTTCACCATCACGGCCACAGGCGGGACGTGCAAATATCTCCGGGCACAGGGCCTGACCGTCGATTACGTCAAGAAATTCCACGAAGGTCGCCCGAACATTGTTGACGCCATGAAAAACGGCAAAATCCAGCTCGTCTTCAATACGACAGAAGGCAAGCAAGCGCTCAAGGATAGCTTTAGCTTACGCCGCACCGCACTCGACCAAAAAATCCCCTATTTCACAACCTTCGCCGCCAGCCGCGCGACGGTCGAAGCGATTAAGGCGTTGAGCTTGGGCGGGTATGAGGTGGAAAGTTTGCAAAGCATCGCGGCGGGGTAGAGGAAAGAGACCAAATTGGCCGATGAAGAACTAGAATGGGACGAGGACGACGTCACTGTGGGGCGTGGGTTATATGTTTTCACGGCCCTTATATTGATAAGCACAACTTTCGGCATAGCTTGGTCGGGATATAATAATCTTGCGCTGTTCGGCTGGCCAATTGTGGGTGGTTTGGTTTTTGTACTGCTGCGGGTTTGGAAGGGAATGCTTGGTAAGATGATTGATGATGTTGTTAAGGTCGTCGATCTTAATGGCGATAATTTTGACGAAACGCGTCTGCAGGAACGTTCAGACTCTGAAACGGGCCATCACAACTGGGTTGCGATTGGGATAGGTTTAATCGTGTATGCGGTTTTCATTACTCTGTTCTGGTACGGTATGGGACGTGGCGTTGGTTGGGTCGTCAGCTTATTCTAAAACAAAAAAGCCCCGCCGAGACGGGGCTTGATTTAATTGTGGATTTTGCCGTTCGCTTGCGCCCACGGTGCGTTGCAATTTCTGCCCATTTTGGAGCAAAAATTCGGTCTTTGACCGACTGCTACCGCACTCCTAAATACGCCGTCTGACCGTCCCGCTCAACGACGAGCGCATAGGGCCCGTCATTATTGTCCAAAAACCGCTCGAAGCTTTTCAGATCCGTCAATTTGGTTCGGTTGATCCGGCGGATGATGTCGCCTTCGTTCAGGCCAGAGCGAGCGGCGCGGGAATTGGGGCGCACGGCGCTAATATAGACGCCGTCATCACCATCGCGCAGATCTAAATCGTCTGGAATATCCGTGATGGTGGCACCGGAGAAGCTTTCCATCGACGGAATGTCGTCTGCGACGGTTTCGTCGAGGGCGACACGCTCTTCCTTGACCGCTTCGACGGTGATCCGGCTCGTACGGCGTTTGCCATCACGGATGTATGTGATGTCCGCGTCTGTACCGGGTGTAAGGAGACCCACGGCATTCCGTAAGTCAGAGCTGTCATCCAAATTTTCGCCGTTAAAGGCAATGATGACGTCGCCACCTTCAAGACCCGCTTTTTCGGCCGGGCTGTCCTCCGTCACTTGTTGGATGAGCGCGCCTTTGATGGACGACAGGCCAAGCCCTTGGCGGAGTTCCGGTGACAAATCACCGATTAGCACGCCAATTCGGCCGCGTCGGACTTCGCCGAACTCGGTCAATTGCGCCATTACGTTGGTGATCGTCCGCGTTGGGATAGCAAAACCAATTCCCGCGCTAGAGCCAGAGCGGGAAATGATGGCTGTATTAATGCCGATCAATTCGCCTTTGGAATTGACGAGTGCGCCGCCACTATTGCCGGGGTTAATCGCCGCATCAGTTTGGATATAATCCTCGTATCGGTCGTTACTTCTTCCACTCGTGCGGTTTTCGCGACCCAAGGCGGACACGATCCCGCTGGTCACGGTTGAAGACAGGCCGAACGGATTACCAACGGCGATGACATAATCGCCGACCATGACATCATCTGTTCCCGCGATCTTAAGGGCTTTGAGTTTGCGGGCATCGATTTTCAACAACGCCAAATCAGTTTGTGGGTCGGCGCCAACGACCTCGGCCATGAATTCTCGGCGGTCACCCAAGGTGATTTCAATCTCGTCCGCGCCGTCAATAACGTGGTTATTGGTGAGGATGAGGCCTTTACTCGCATCGACGATAACGCCTGAACCCAGCCCGGCCCGGGGACCTTGCTGGCGCGGCGTCTGGCCGAAGAAACGCTCGAACATCTCCATCCGCTCATCGGACATCTCCGGTGCTTCGCTTTCTGTGACGGTCCGAATTGAGACAACCGCCGGTGTGACCTGCGCTAACAGCGGTGCCATGGTCAGCACTCCGCGCTTGGAATCAAAGGTCATGGAAGAATTATGGCCACCACCAAAAAGCTGAACCGTTTGAAAATCAGGATTTGAGGTTTTCGGCGCATCGACAATGACTTGCGATACGGCGACGGGCGCAACGATAAGGCCTAGGGCGGCGGCAGACAAAATCAGGGCGTGTTTCACAAATATCTCCTTGAGTACGGATAGGGTCCGTAATGTGTTGGAAAGATAAGGACGGGAGAGGCCGTCTCGCAAGTCACAGAAACACAAGGTGGAGGAGGTTTAAGGTTTGAACGCAAGGCGCGCTGGATTCGAGGCGCATGAGGTTTGGCGTGATCTAGTCGAGGATTGGGCAGAAGGTCGGTGGAACTGGCTCAGTCCTTCCGGCAAAAATGGCATCAATGAATGCAAATAACTCAGGGTCGTAGGCGTTCAATTCATCCGGCGTGGAGACAAAATTGTGGATGCCGTCTGGCACATCACGGGAGATGTTCGCCGAGAAGTAGCTCTGCACACCTTCTGCGAAATACTCGTCCGCATTAGTCGCTGCATAGGTGTTTTCAAACAAACCGCTGTCAATAGCGGACCGGTACAAGGTTTGTAGTGTCTGCTGTGACTGTTTGGCAATGGCGTCAGGCTGGAACATCATAATCGTATGCGCAAATTCGTGAACGAAAATACTTTCACCGACATAGGGGTCGGTGGGGCGACAGAGTATGTCTTCTTCTGCGACGAGTGTTATCGGAACACCGCGTGAGGCTCCAAATCCCCGTGCGCGCTGATCCCAATTCGTAACGCGGTCGTTTTTAAGAAATGCAAATTCATTCACCGACGTAACGGTTTCGGTCTCCGCCAGCACAATCATGACGGTATTATTGGCAATCATCTGAGCGTGATCTGGCGCGAGGGTGCTCAACATGATCGACGCTAAACGTACGGTCTCATCCCGCGTGTCGTCGGAAACGGCGTCGGACGCATAGATTGCTAAACCGTCGGCACAGTGTGGCTCACCATATCGCGGATACAAGGATAGATGACTTAGATTCGTGTTGCAGGAGGTCTCATCCTGCGACGTCGTGCCGGGTGTGCATCCGGTTAAGCTGAGTATCCAGCTGACGAAGATTATGATGACGTAAAATGTATTCGGAGTTTTCATGGTCGACCCTAAAGCATCGCCCGTCCGAGATAGGTATAAAGCTCAGGCATCAGGTCCGGCGATCCGCAGGCGACCAATCGCGGTCCGTCCTTCGGATTACCGCCATGCCAATCCGTGATGACTCCGCCTGCGCCGATAATAACGGGCATGAGAGCCCGGACGTCGCACGGCTTCATGCCGCCTTCGATCATCAGATCCATGCGGCCTTGGGCGAGCAGAACATAGCCGAACGCGTCCAGCCCGAGCCGTGAAAACGCGACGCCGCTTTGGATGATTTTATAGGCCGCCAGTTCGCCGGGACCGAACATGCCGAAGGGTTGAGTGCAGCCGAGACGGGCCTCGGCCAGTGTATGAATTGTGCGGACACGTAGAGGTATTTGCGTGCCGTCATCATGGATGAGGGTTGCCGTTGGCTTTTCCGAAATATCGCCGACAGCGCGGATATTGAGCGCGGGCAGATCGATCAGACCGAGGACGGGATCGCCGTCCTGCGCCAGGGCAATGAGTGTGCTCCAAACAGGGACTCCCGCGACGAAGCCGCGGGTTCCGTCAATTGGGTCGAGTGTCCATGAAAATTTATTGGTGCCGCGATGATCCGGCAGTTCTTCGCCTTCGATGGAATCGTGCGGGAAGCGGTCGCGGATGAGGCGCCGTAACTCACGCTCTGCCTCGATATCGGCTTCCGTCACAGGGTCGTAGCCTGAAGTGGCCTTGTTCTCGGCCGCCACGCCGGAGCGGAACAGCGGCAAGGTTATGGTCCGCGCCGCCGCAGACAAAATGTCGAGAAAAGCGAGTCGGTCGGCGATGGGGGTCGAGGTCATGTCGCTGACTTAGGCGAAACCGCGTCTTAATTCATCCTGTTTCGGTCATCTTCACCTGCGTGAAAATGACCAATCGAAACAGGCGCAATCTAAAGACCCTAAGGCGCAACCAATCGCAAGGTCGGCTTCGTGCCCGGATCGAGCGATTTGGCGAGGTCGAGCAAATGCTTCCGCGGACCTTCGCCCATGGCATAATAGGCCCGGACAAGATCCATCGTCTCTTTTTTGGATAAGACGTCGGACGCAATATTGGTCGGGTCTTCGCTGCCAAACGGATCGCGTTCTGACAGGCCTTCATAGAAATATTGCACGGGCACGGACAGGGCCTCGGAGAGCTCAAACAGGCGGGCTGCTGAGACGCGGTTCGCGCCGCACTCATATTTTTGGATCTGTTGGAACCGGATACCCACTTGTTCCGCCAGCGCTTGCTGAGTCAGGCCGAGAAGGCGGCGGCGGCGGCGGAGGCGTTTGCCAACGTGAAGGTCGATGTCGCTTGTCATGGGCGTATCCTTAAAAACGTGTCTCGCCTCTCAAGGGAGCAATCGCCGTGCCAGCATCGTCAGGCGTGTTCGCCTAAAAAGGGAGCGATTCCGCCCCGTCCGACTCGCTTTTTAAGGTTAACGGGTCAAAGTTTGATTATTTTAACCCTGAGTTGTGCCGTTTTTGGACAGGTGGGACTCGCGTCCGCGCTCAAACGCTATTGTGCGGCGAGGGCGGTCGGTGTGCGGACGTCAACGATCTGCTCAATGATGCGGGTCATACGCTCCATGACACTATCATAGCCGCGTTTCGGAGCCAGAGTGACCGGGTTGAGATAGAGATCGCGGTTGAGTTCAATCTGAACGACTTCGACGCCTACGTCGGGCTGGCCGTAATGCTCCGTCACATAGCCACCCGCATAAGGGTAGTTCACAGCGACAGAAAACCCTTCAGATTGAAGGATTTGCCGCAATGTGAACAGGGTTTCCGGATGGCAGGACCGGCCAAAGCGGTCCCCTAAGATCACATCGGGACGCCGCGATCCCATCGGGGCGAAGCCCGGCATGGAATGGCAATCGATTAACAGCGCTTGCCCAAAGCGGGCTTTGGCCTCTGCAATTAAAGCGGTAAGCGCGTCATGATAGGGATGGTATAGCTGTGTCAGGCGCGCTTGCGCGTCGGCGCGGCTGGGGCGTCGGCGATAGATCGGCGTGCGTTCCCCAATATGAGTGGGAACAACGCCGATGCCGGCTTGCGCGCGGACCGTTTCCTTGATCGGTGTCTCGCACCACGTTTGCGGCAATTCGTCTGGCGCGCGATTGACATCGACATAACAGCGGGGAAAGCGGGCGCAGAGCAGCGGTGCGCCCGCTGAAACAGCCCCCGCGACCAAGCGGTCGACAAACATATCCTCATTACGCCGTAATTGCGCCGCCGACAAAACCGACGCATCGCGAAAGGCTTGCGGATAGATATTACCAGAATGGGGCGACGCAAAGAGGAGGCCCGCCCGCCAGACGTCCGGATGATCAATGCAATGACCGGGGGACAGCGCAGCCATGCTGTCGCGTTCTGCGAGGCTCAGTTTTGCGGCGATGTCCAAACGCTTATTCGGCATTTGTTATCCATAGCGCACGGAAACTCAGATCGTCAGGGTTTTTTTAAGTCGCACACCTTAAGTCAGGCATGAATAGTGCTAGAATAAGGTGAAATGACCCAGACGAAGAATTGGCGCTCGCCGTCATGATGTCTTTCGGTTAGCGTAAGACAAGACGACTGGGTCGGGATAGAAAATATGGCAACGATACTTTACGCCGAAGATGATGCAGATATGCGTCGGTTCTTTGAAAAAGCGCTGGAAAAGGCGGGTCACAATGTGATCGCCTGCGCCGATGGGGAACGCGCCCTGCGGGCTTTAAAATTCGCGGACGGCGCGTTTGACCTGCTGCTCACCGATATCATGATGCCCGGCGTCGATGGAATCGAACTCGCCAAGCAGGCAGAACTGCTGTCCCCCGGCATTAAAGTCATGTTCATCACCGGCTTCGCCGCCGTCGCCATGAGCGACAGCCAAGCGTCGGAACAGACTGTGCTGTCCAAGCCCGTGCATTTGCGCCAGTTGGTGAGCGAAGTGGATCGTTTGATTGCGGCGTAACAGCTTTGCTTCCCCGTAAGGGGTCTAAGGCTCGCGACGCGAGGCGTAGCAAAGCTTGTGCCCTAGCACATGCGCCCCAACGGGCGCACTTTCGATCTCCGACCGATAGCGAGCGGCTGTAGGGGTGTTTTCGTTACGTCAGGAACGGACGAGCGGCCCGCAGGCCGCTTTTTCTATGTCTGAGCATAAGCACATGGTGCGAAAGCAAAGCTTGTCCCTTAGCATGCGCCGCAGCGGGCGCACGAGATTCCGAAGTTTATAATAACAGTGTTCTAAACCCGTCAGGACCGGACGAGCGGCCTAAGGGCGTTTATTCCCTGTCGGGATTATGTCGCGAGACATTGCTGCAACTTCCTAGACGCAGGAAAGACCTAGTCGTGGCCGTTTTTCATCTTATCCCCTCTGCCAACGACCGAATCTATCAACGCCCTCACACCGTCAACGGCTACGCCGTTCTTCGCTACGCTCCGACCCTGAAGGGTGACTAGTGATCGGTCTTATGATGAGATTGATCTATGTCGGCTCGGGGGAATGTCGTTTCGTTGTCTCTCAAGGGAATGAAGCGGAGGAATATAAACTTATTGCAAATCCGAACCATATATGGTTGTATTGATGATGGATAGAACGAAGGTTGTTAGAGCGAAATTTTTTGAATCCGAAACCTCGCAAGCCCCTGTTCGCGATTGGCTTCTAGGTCTGTCAAAAGATGACAGAACAAACATAGGTCAAGCTGTCGCTATGGTTGAATATCGGTGGCCGTTAGGAATGCCAACCTGTCGCCAGATCAAAGGGGTTAAAGGGTTATGGGAAGTGCGTGCCAAGCTAAAAGGTGGCCGTATCGCACGCGTGTTTTTAGCTTCGACGGATCGAACATGGTGCTGTTGCATGGGTTTGAGAAGAAGAGCCAAAAGACCCCTCAAAAAGAGATCGACCTCGCCACCAAACGAATGAAAGGTATGACATGAGCAACGACATAGAACGCGGATCAATCGGCGGTAGCTTTGATGACTTCCTCAAAGAGGATGGCATTTACGACATTGTGCAAGAACGCGCCGTCAAGGCCGTGATCGTCTTAGAGCTTAGCGATTATATGAAAGATCAGAAGATCAGCAAAGCTGAGCTCGCGCGGCGGCTAAACACTAGCCCGTCGCAAGTTGGCCGTGTTCTCGATCCTGACAATGAAGGAACAACGATCCGCGCCTTGAGCGATGCTGCGCAAGCGGTAGGGCGCACATTGAGGATGGAATTGGTTTAACCACATACCCACAAATGTGGGTATGTGGGGTTTTGATTGTTTGGGCGCAATGCGTGAGTGTTGCAAAAAACGAGTACTACTGACATGTTATCATCTTCGATACGGTTCACATTATCTCTTCTCCTTATTGCGTCTTCAGCTGCATCTCACCGCGCCTATGCGCAAGATCGAGATGTAGACAAGGCACGCATCGGCGTTTGCCATCAAGTTGAGAGTCGACAGAATGATGTTCAGTTAGGTGAACCAATACGCAAAATAGGTGGCTCTGCTTTCAGCAAAAAGACAATCGTCAGTATTGAAGGCTATGCGGTTCATAGTGAAATAGATGTGCTGTTCGCGGTCGCTGAAAAGCTTTTGTCAAATCCAAGCGCCCGCTTTATCTCAGCAAAACTAGGACATGAATCGGTAGACCTTCCCCTTTGTCCAGAAGTTAAGTACACAGGGGAAGAAGACTTTGAGGCACTAGATTTTTGGGATGAAAAAGCTCTCATTATGATGCTAAGGGATCTATTAATCGCTCATGTTGATCCATCGCTTTTTAAAGTTGAGAGGCGCGGTCGGTTGTTAGATGTTTTCGCATTGAGATCCAATGGAGAAAAAGAGCTTTCATCAAGCTGGGCAATCTCCAACGAAAAGAACATTATACATATAATCTATATTGAGGACGGATTTGAAGCCGCCTTTCGCGAATACTTTTCCAAGCTAGGTCGTAAACATAAAGTTCAACAGCTTGGAAATAGAGGCTTAACAGTGTCTTTTCCTACTGATGCCAGCGAAATTAAAAACGTATCAGTGAATCTGCCAAGCGCAGTCCTTCAAGGCCACAGTGACCATATTCTTGTTTTAGAGAAGACGATCGATTTTGCCGACAAAGCAATCGCGGCAGGAAAGGAACTCTTGCCACTGGTTCGCCAATAGTGTGTCGCGAAAACGACCCGTAAAAAGACGGAGGCGGCCGTTGACAGCGTGGCAAACACCTTCAGATAGCTCTTACAGAGATTTTGGACATACTCGGTAAATGATTTTTAACTCGCGAGATGAAACCTGAAAATTAGAGGGGTCTCCGAAGAGACCCCTCATTTTTAAGCCAGAAAGTGAATTAAGTTCGAAACCAAAAACAACAGTGCGAACACTGGTACGTTCAGTTCCAGACGATGTTTTGCACCATCTGGCTTACTGGTCTCGAGAACAAAAGATGCCGACATAGGCGTCCTCCATATCTCGTGTGGGGGTCCCTTAGGGTAGTCGCCTCCACACAGTAGGCCAGTAAATCGGGCGATTTTTGTAGAGTCTGGCCCGATAGACTGCGACTCTGAACATCACGTGTTTTAAACGTAGTGATCGGAAGTCGCCGCTTAAAAGACAGGTTACAAAGCCCTGAATCCACATTTAGGTCCGCATTTGCATACTTCAAGTATGCAAATGCGTCTTTTAGTTGATTTTGTGAAGAGCGGATCGCAATATTTTAGATTGAGCTAGAAGATGATCGTATGGTGATTGTCGAGGAACGGCACTATCGCCTCGTTCCAAATGATGAATTCGACGAAGCGACTATCCGAAATTACCATTCATAAGACCACATCAAAACAAACGTGGTTATGTCGTAAAAGGATTTACTCGTGAAGTTTTCCCTATGCCTTATAGTTATAATGCTAGTCACCATCGTTGATGCAGTTGCCCAGAGCGCCGTCGATACAAATCATGGTTGTGAGCTTTGGCTAGAGGCTCAGGCCATTTCTGAAACTCAGGAGAAGATCACCTATATCGTTGTTGGGAATACGCCTGAACACTCAAATGAAATGTTGAGAAGAGGCTTTGGGCATCTTCTGCTTACCGTTGAGTTGGAAGCAGGCGAAAACGACACAAGTCTCGCCGACCTCAAATCCTATGGCGCTGATGAAAGTTGGCCTATAGCGACGATATTCTTCTTTGCAAATGGAAGGCCTTTTGAAGGTTATAGTTTTCAGGATGCTACTGAACGGGTCGCCGATGTCGTCAGCTTCTTCGTCGAATCTAGACATGAAGCACCAATCCAAAATGAAGAACTGTTAGCCTCGCAGGAACGGCTACGTGTCCTGAATACACGTATGCTTTGCAATTTTCATCAGCTAGAAGTAGTGATGTTTAAACAGATCGCTAACAAGCGGCTCCTTGAAATTCTTGAGGGGAATGAAAACATTCCAAATGAAGAGGCTCTATCCAAATTGAGGCAGTTATCAGCCATACCCTTAGATACGGGGGAAGAAGGTCTCATTGAGGCGCTCAAAGAGAATGAAGCTTCGCTAAAATTGCAGGCGAGCGAAATGAGAGAAGACTAGAATAGTGTCGCGAAAACGACCCTTTTAGCGGCACATCTTGTAGGTCAATGAAAACAAGGGTTTGCTTGTCGCAAAAGCCTTGTGCAAAATAGAGCCGTTAAAATTGGCTATATTCGTGTCTCTACTAAAGATCAGAACCAAGCTCGCCAGATCTAAGTACTTCTGGCCATTGTGCTTCTGAAATAAATACTGCCGCGAATGACCGATACGTGCGGGATTGACCTTTGCCCGTCGCGCAACCCCTTGCTCGCAAACGCGACCCACTCGCAAACAAAAGCGCCCCCTGCGGCGGATCGCTGCTTGCTGCAACCGCGCTCCACTCTTATTCGTAAGCAACGATAGACGTTGACCTGACGGGACCGCGACCTAAGTTGCGGCTCACTTAAGAGCTGGAGTTTTCATGTCATCCGAGTGGACAGACGCGCGACCTTTGTCGCCGCATTTACAAATATGGCGCTGGCACGGCGCGATGGTGAGTTCGATCCTACACCGGGCGAGCGCGATTATTTGCTAT
Source organism: Litorimonas sp. (assembly GCA_051251645.1). Taxonomy (GTDB): domain Bacteria; phylum Pseudomonadota; class Alphaproteobacteria; order Caulobacterales; family Maricaulaceae; genus Litorimonas. Next base: position 109,644 of record JBPOEY010000003.1, read on the forward strand.
GTTGCCTTAGCGATCGTAGCGGCGGGCTTGGTCGCGATTGCCGCGACGGGCGAGCTGCCGCTAGTGGGGCTGTTGTTCAGCCCGCTCGGCGCGATTGGCCTGTTTGTTTTCCTCTTTGCCTTTGTCTTCATGACGCTGGCGCAGCTCCGTCACGCAGTGTGGAACCGGGGTGCGTTGATGGAGCCGAAACTCAATAATATGCTGTCCTATGTCATGATCGCTGTGGCGCTCTTCTTGGCGGCCCTCCTCACCTATGCAGGCGTATCATGAGCGCGACGTCCAAAGGCCACGGCACAAAACACTTCAAAATGCACAGCCTCTCGGGCTGGGGCGTGATTATCGGTCTACCGTTCGCGGCGTTGCACGCGATAATGACGATCAAACACGGCCCCGACAGTGTCGTGGCGTGGCTCGGCAGCACGCACGGCGCGCTTGGCATGATCGCCTTTCTGTCCGCCGCCATCCTCTATTGTAAGCTCGAGATGGACGAAGTGATCATGGATTATTTCAGCGGGGGCCTGCGGCGTTTCGGCCTCTGGAAGAATAGCGCTGTCGCCCTCATCTTATGGCTTGCCAGCGTCGCGGCGCTCGTCGTCCACGCGTTTATCTAAGCATTTAGAGACCCCCTCATGACCACATTTATCGATCACGAATATGACGTCGTCGTTGTCGGCGCCGGCGGCTCCGGCCTCCGGGCGGCGCTCGGCGCGGCGCAAGCGGGCCTGAAAACCGCCTGCGTGACCAAAGTCTTCCCGACCCGCAGCCACACGGTCGCGGCGCAAGGCGGGATCGCGGCGTCCCTCGGCAATATGTCGCCGGATGACTGGCGCTGGCACATGTATGATACGGTCAAAGGCTCCGACTGGCTCGGTGACCAGGACTCCATCGAATATCTCTGCCGCAACGCACCGGACGCAGTCTATGAGCTGGAACATTGGGGCATGCCGTTCTCCCGCACCGATGAAGGCAAGATCTATCAGCGGCCCTTTGGCGGCATGATGCAAAACATGGGTCAAGGCCCGGAAGCGCAGCGCACTTGCGCGGCCGCCGACCGGACCGGCCACGCCATGCTGCACACGCTTTATGGCCAATCGCTCCGCCACCAGACCGAATTCTTTATCGAATATTTCGCCCTCGACCTGATTATGGAAGACGGCGTCTGTCGCGGCATTACTGCGTGGAAACTCGACGACGGCACGCTGCACCGCTTTAAGGCGCAGACGGTCATTCTCGCCACGGGCGGTTATGGCCGCGTGTTCTTCTCTGCCACCTCGGCGCACACCTGTACGGGTGACGGCAATGCGATGGTGCTACGCGCCGGGCTGCCGCTGCAAGATATGGAATTCATCCAATTCCACCCGACCGGCATTTACGGCGCGGGCTGCCTGATTACCGAAGGCTCAAGGGGCGAGGGCGGTTACCTGACCAACTCCGAAGGCGAACGCTTTATGGAGCGCTATGCGCCTTCCGCGAAAGACCTCGCGTCCCGCGACGTGGTCTCCCGCGCCATGACGATTGAAATCCGCGAAGGGCGCGGCGTCGGCCCGAACAAAGATCACATCTTCCTGCATCTGGATCACTTGGACCCGGCTGTGCTGGCCGAACGTCTGCCCGGTATTTCCGAGACCGCGAAAATCTTCGCGGGCGTCGACGTGACCTCCGCGCCGATCCCGGTCCTGCCGACCTGCCACTATAATATGGGCGGCATCCCGACCAATTATCACGGCGAAGTCGTGACGTTGAAAGACGGCAATCCCGACCATGTTGTGCCCGGCCTGATGGCCGTTGGCGAAGCGGCCTGCGTGTCGGTCCACGGCGCGAACCGCCTCGGCTCCAACTCCCTGATCGATCTGGTCGTGTTTGGCCGCGCGGCAGGCTTGCGCGTCGGTGAGGTCCTCACCGCAGGCGCGGACAAAAAGCCACTCGCGTCTACCGCGGGCGAACAGTCCATCACCCGTCTCGAGAAATTCAAAGCCGCCGCTGGCACACGCGGCACCGCCGAAATCCGCCTCGAGCTGCAAAAAGCGATGCAAGCCCATTGCGCGGTCTTCCGCACAACGGAAAGCCTCGCCGAAGGCGTCGACAAAGTCACCGCCATCGCAGGCGACATGGCCAATATCTCGGTCACGGACAAAACCATGGTCTGGAACACGGACCTGATGGAAACGCTGGAACTCGACAATCTCGTCGCCCAAGCCCGCGTCACCATCGCGTCCGCCGATAACCGCAAAGAAAGCCGCGGCGCCCACGCGCATGAGGATTTCCCGGATCGTCTTGACGATAATTGGATGAAGCACACGCTGGCGTGGTATGATGACGGCACGAACGCGGTGAAGATCGACTACCGCCCCGTGCATGATTATACGATGACGGATGGGATTGAGTATATCGTTCCTAAGAAGCGGGTTTATTAGATTTTGGGTTTGGTTTAAAAGTTGTCCGCTAGACATCGAGACCAGTTACTGAATAAGGGATTCTTCCCAGAAGTTCTTCCACCTTGTTTTACTAGCAGTGGTCTAGCTAAAGCCTTCGCAGGAATGCGGAGGGACCTGAAAAAGAAAAGGTTTTATAAGGATCGTCATTGCAAATATGCTCGATATTCAGGAACAAAGCATGCCGGAGGACGAAGGGGATATGCTGCGGCAAATCCAATTCCTTATTTCCAAGTTTGTGATTTCATCGGGGCGCGATGGTCGATTATTGAAACAAAATATCAAGATTCAAAATATACGTTAGCTTCACCTAAGTTTAATGAAATTGATAGTGATCGAGCCATACAAATTTCGTCATTAAACGGTTTGGACGAAGCGATATCAAGGCGTTTGAGTTATTCCCCTTACGTTCTTAAAGCTGATATTTCTCAATTCTATCCAAGCGTCTATACTCATTCTATACCATGGTCTATACATGGAGTCCAAAAATCAAAGTCTGATACAAGAGCTAATTCCTCCGACGTCATATTTAATCAATTGGATTATTTCGTTCAACAATGTCAAGATCGTCAAACTAGGGGTTTGCTGATCGGTCCAGATGGTTTCCGTTTAATTGCAGAGATTATTTCTTCTGACTTAGACATGAGTTTGCATAACGCATTATCTGGAAAAGTGATCGGTGCGGTCCGTTACGTTGATGATTTTTATTTAGGGTTTAAATCGGAAACAGACGCGGTTGAAGCGCTTTCTGTATTGCGAAGTGCTCTTGCGAAATATGAGCTTCAAGTAAACGACCATAAAACTAAGATATCAACTACAAAACTACCAACTGATGATGGTTGGGCTGACGATATTAGATCAAATAGTACAGGTTCCGGTCTAGGATTCCGTTTTTATGACTATAATTCAGGTAAAGACTTGGATGATGCGGTGAGGGCATGCGAAAAATACCAGTCATCTAGTCCATTGAAGCTTGCTATCCGGAAGTTAGACGATTCCAGAGCATGCTTGAACGAGGAAGCATGGTCTTCAATTGAGCCAAGACTTCAAAGATATTCATTTCACTACCCTCACTGCGTCGACTACATCTGCCTCTTAGTGGGCAAAAGGGTTGCTCTTAATTTACCAATATCTGAAAAAAGTTGGGCTTCGATAGCTGAGCTAGTCATAAAGAGAGGGTTTCAGTTTGGTTATCATCATGAAGTTTGCTGGTTTCTTTGGGTTGTTTTTATTGCTAAATTGAATGTTAGTGACGAACTTCTCACTGCAGCACTTAATTCTCCTAATGCTTTCATTTCGTCGATGAGTTGGGCTGCATTTTCTGAGGATTTATTTGAAATAAAAAAAGAACCTAAGAAGACAGCCTCTTTTAACTCTCGCGAGACGGACTGGTTGCTGTCGCTTACTCATCGCGTCTCAGGTCAGTCAGGAAAGAGATTCTCTGGTAACCTCAGCGAAGAATTTGAGTTTTTGGTTGAAAAGAACCTGAAACTCGTAAATTTTCAGAGTTACTTTCAAAAAGCTTCGTTGAGAGCGAGTAAGGCTATAAGTCGGTCAAAATTTGGATATGATGATGATTCTGATGCGCCCGATTTTGATGAAATCGACTTTGAACTGGATGACGATATCCCTTTTTAATTAGAGGCCATGAATATTTTTTCGCCTTCTGATAACATCATTAAAAATGCTGCCCCGCATCCATAGCCTGATGCAATATCCGGATCACAAAAACCTCATCGCCCTGCACTTCGAAATAGATGACATGCGAGCCTGATTTGGCTTTGCGTAGGCCTTGGCGGATGTCGTCTGTTGGGCGGCTCACAACCCGACCGTCCACCAACCCTTCACACGCCGCGATGATCGCTCCGGCGTAGGTGCGCGCTTGATCCTTACCCCATGTCTTCGCCGTATAGCGGATGATGGCTTGGTAATCCTGCTTGGCGCGGTTGGATAGCGCGAAAGGGGTCACAGGGATTTAAGTTCGTCATCTAACAAAGCGTGCATATCGAATGGGTCGGCCCGTCCGGAATCAATCCCATCTTGTATCGCCTGCCGCAGCTGAATTTTGCGGGTCTCATCATCCTCTAACAGACGGAGCGCGGCGCGCATGACTTCGCTGGTCGATTTGTAGCGGCCTGTTTCGATTTGCGAATTGATGAAGCCGGTGAAATGTTCGCCGAGGGCGACGGAAGTGGTTTTCTGCATCGGTGGGACTCCTTTGGGAATAGCTTTATACTAGATTTTGGTATAATTCAAATGGGAGCGAGTGATTAGTTCAGTGTCCGCGTTTATCGGGATTTATTGTCCCCGTTTGCCCTATCCGAACGGGGCGTCCCGTTCGGCACTTCGCTATTTTCAATCCCCCGGATTGAAAATCAGAGACGCTATCGTGTCCACTCCTACAAACCCCATGATAAACCCCTAACCCTCACGTCCCAAGGCATGAGGGGGTCACATCATCCCTGATTACTCGGGGTCCCTGAGTTTGGGGCGGGAGGGACGGCGCGGGTGTGTCGGAGGGGTCGGGGTGACAGCCGATCAATTGTGAGGGGCGAGCGGCTTTAGGCGGCTTTGCTGTTTACGATAATCCGGCATTCTGATCGGAATGGGGGTGATGTGCCTTTGTTTCGGCTCGGACCGTGCGGTTGGCTTGGATTGACCTGATGCGTTTGTTTGGCGCGCGCCATAGACCCCGACGGTCTGCACGTTCGTGCAGATGTCACCGTCGGGATAGGCCGTCGAGGGACCGCGTTGGGGGATGTAAGCCCGCCGCCACCGCCACGCTCGTCCATCGCGCAGGCTCTGCTTTGCGACGAAACGGTATTCTCACTCTACTCCGGTCACGGAGCAGAGCCTGCGCCTCATGTCTATTCTTGGCGATGGGGGTTCACCCGAGGGGTGATGCTGATGGTCGTCATCGGTCGTAGGATAACGTTTGCCTAAAAGATTAAATCGGACCGCATGGCCTTGCCATACGGCGCTACACTATCGTCCATCCAAAGGGATGGCCGATCAAAGACGTTTCGCGGGTCACGGGACAGAGCCTGCGCCTCATGTCTATTCTTGGCGATGAGGGTTCACCCGCGGGGTGATGCTGGCGTCCACCGCCAGTTGGGCGGGGGCGTGTGGGGCGTGAAAGCGTCGCGGCGACCGACGAGCGCTCAGAGCAGGGCCACGGTCCGGTTGACCATGCTGAGGCAATTATCGACCACCTCTTGGATTTCGCGGAGCACGAGGGGCTTGGGTAGAAAAGCGGTCGCCTGACTTTTATAGGCCTCATCAATGTCGTCGGGATGGGTGGATGAGGAATACATAAAGATCAGCGGCCAGGTTTTCCCGGCGCCGGCGCGCATATGTTTTAACGCGTGGAAGCCGCTATGTCCGGGCATGTTGATATCGAGGATGACCGCGTCGAAATCAGTCTCTTTAAAGGCGTCGATGGCGGCTTCGGCGCTCTCGGCTTCGTGGACAATGGGTTTGACCGTGTCTGTTTTGCTAAAGGCCCGTTGCAGGACCATGCGGTCGAGTTCTGAGTCATCGACGATTAGAATTTTGGACGGTCTCATATCAAGCGCTTTCGGCTTTTTTTTGAGGCGCACACTTGGGGGCGAGGCGCGGGAGGGTCATTGTGATGACAGCACCGCGGGGGTCGGGTGTCGCTTTGTTGGCGGCTTTGACATGGCCGCCGTGGCCTTCGATGACTTGCTTAACGACGCTCAACCCCAAGCCGGAGCCGGGTTTGCCGAGGCTATTGGCTTGCCGCATGAGCGGTTGGAACACGGTCTCAATACCTGCGTCGGGAAAGCCGGGGCCATTGTCGGAAATGGTGAGTTCGACCGTATCGGGCGTGGCGTGGGTCTCGACGGAAATCTCGCACGGCGCGTCGGGGTCGCCGTATTTGATCGCGTTTTCGAGGACGTTATTGATGGCGGATAAGATCTGTCCCGCATCGCCGCGGATATGCAGGTCCGGGTTCGCGTGATGAACATTGATCGTGGCGCGCGACGGGCCCGCCATGGTAATTGAGCGCGCGACCATGTCCTTAACCGCGAGCGGTTTTATATTGTCGGGATTGCGGTCCGCCGATGTGTGGTATTTTTCTAAATCCGACAGCAGGTCGAGAAGGACGGCCGCTGATTTTTCGATTTCGCTGGCATAATCGCGCAAGTCGCTGCCCTCGCCCTCATCACATGTGTCCGAGATCAGCTCGGCCAGAATTTTGTGATGGCGGATCGGGCCGCGCAGATCATGCGCTGCTAACCGGGTGAAATGACGCAGGGCGAGATTTTCGACTTCGAGCTTTTGCTGCGCGGCTTTGGTGGCGACTTCGTCGCTGATGTCTTGTGAGGAGGCCACGATCATGCCGTCAAGTTCGCCGCCTTTGACCGGGCTGACTTTGACGCGCCAATGTTTCATCGCGCCGCCCATGGTTGGGCAGGCGGCTTCAAAGCTCATCCCGACGCCGCGGTTGGCGGCGGCGACGGCGCTGCGTAACATGTCACGAGAGTCTTGAGGCCACAGGTTCCACCAAGATTGACCTTCGACCTTGGAGAAGTCGTCGATCTCCATCAGGGTCCGGCCATTGTCGCTCATGAACCGGAGTTTGCCGGTATTGTCTAAGAGTTTCACACACTCCGGGGACTGCGCGAGCATCGCAAACGCGACTTTGCCGTCGATTTTACGGTCGTAAAGTTTATTGACAGTAGCCATATGAAATATGCCTTCAAAAGGACGGTAGAGGGTATTGGTGGTTTAAATTAGTTAAAGAACACGTCACCGAACTGTATTGGCGCTCATCGGCTCGCTTTTGTCGCACCGTGGCGCGCGCTCAGACGTAAGAACATTATGACCCAAGATCACGCCTCAAAAAATACGCTCGTTGACAATCATGTGGCCCGCACCTTCCCCGATGATTTCGTTCCCGCCACTCCGCGCCCGGACCCCGGCGCAGTGACCGCGTCCGAAATTGTCGCCATGGCGTGGGATGACGACACCTCGTTCGACGCCATCGAAGCGCAGACGGGCTTGGCGGAAGCGGACGTCATCAAACTGATGCGCGCCGAGATGACACCGAGCAGCTTTCGCATGTGGCGCAAGCGGGTGAGTGGGCGCAGCAGCAAACACGCCGAACGGGGCTGAGCGAGGCGGCCTCCTAAGGCTCTAAAATTTGTCACTTGACGGATGGTGACGCGCGTCACCATAAGGCGACATGAAACCGTCTGCGACCGAACTTGTGATCCTCAAACATCTCTGGGCCTCTGGCGCGCAGAGCGTGGGCGAAATCCACGGGGCGATTAAGGATCGGTTGAATTGGTCGCGCTCCTCCTCGCGTAAGACGATTGAGCGGATGATGGAGAAGGGGTTGCTCACGGTTCGGGACGAACATGGGCTGAAAATCTATCGCGCGAAGGCCAAGAAAATCCCAACGCTGGCGGGATTGATCCAGAGTTTCGCCGCCGATGTGCTGGCGCTCGACGGGCCGTTGCCGGTCGCGAACCTCGTTAAAAGCCAGCTGCTGTCGGATGCCGAACTGGCCGAGCTGGATGCGTTTTTAAAAGCGGCGGACCCAGACCCGCGTTCGGGAGAGGAGGCATGACGGCCTTGCTCTGGACCTTTGTGCTGGCCCTCGTCAGCGTCAGCGGCGGGCTCTATGCGGCGGCGCGGCTGTTCCAACGGGTGGATGCCCGCGCGGATCAATGGTCGGCGCTTTGGGCAACCGGATTGGGCCTCAGCGTTGTAATCCCGGCGTTAGGACTGGCGTTGCTCAGCCTGCCCGATTGGGCGCCGAGCCCTGCGTTTGAGGCGCTGTCTTTGCATGAGCCGCTGCAATCCTTGGGGATTATGACGGCAGGCCCGGAGATCGCGCCGTTCGACGCGGGTCTGTTCACGCTGGCGAATGCGCTGACAGTGATCCTCGCGCTCTATGGCGCGGGCGTGTTTGTCACGGGCTTACGGCTCGCGCTCGGACGGCTCCGGCTTCGGCTGATCATTGCGTCCGCTGATCCGATTGATCGGCTGGGGCACGCAGATGTCGTGGTCTCCTCACGGGTCGGCACGCCCTTTGCGTGGACGCCGATCGGTCGACCGCATCGCGCGCGCATTGTGATCCCGGTGATCTATGCGCAGCATATGCGCGACGAGAGCCTCGCAGATATTCTGACCCATGAGCGCGCCCATATTGCGCGGCGGGATGATGAGGTGGGGTTGATTTTGCGGAGCCTTTTATGCGCCGCTTGGGTCTCGCCCTTTGCGCATTGGATGTTCGCGCGCTGGAGCCAAAGTACAGAAATTCGTTGCGACATGGCGGTCACCGCAGGTCGTGACCCTCAAATGCGGACCGCCTACGCCAACACATTGTTGCGGGCGCTCCACATAGTGGCGGGCCGGGTACGGCAATACCCGGCCGCCTCCTTCTCAACCCACCGTATAAGGAACGAAAAGATGAGAATTGCCCATATAATGCAGGGAAGTCAGCCAACATACAAGCGACCGCGCGATAAGGTCTTGCTCGCGCTTGTGGCGTCGGCTGTGACGGTCGTCGGAATGATCAGTATTTCCACCACGGCCAGCGCCGGAGACCCCGCCCCCCAAGCCAAAGCTGCGCCCCAAGCTGCTGAGGCTCCAAAGGCGGAGAAGATCGCTCCTAAAGTGCCTAAGGCTCCAAAAGCCGACAAGAACCGAGTGTTCAGCGCGATGGTTACAGGTCACCTGACGTCATCCTTTGGACCCGCGCCAGATCCCTTCAACAAAGGTCAAACGCGGGACCATTACGGGATCGATATTGCGGCCCCGACAGGCACGCCGATTTATGCACCGGCCAATGGCGTCATTATGGCGGCGACCGATGTCTATAACGGAAACCCAGCCTACGGAAATGTCGTCGTTCTGCAAACGAGCGGCGGCGTCCTTACGATGTTCGCTCATCTTGACGGGTTTACGGTCACGCCGGGCCAAAGTGTCAGCCAAGGCACGCAGATTGCGACTGTCGGGAATAGCGGGAAAAGCACAGAACCGCACGTTCATATCGAGACGCATAAAAATAGTGCCCGTGTTGACCCCCTGAGTGTTTGGACAATCGGCGGTCAATAGTTCCAGCGGCTAACTTTTTAATCAGGGCTTTCGGGCTCTGATTTTCATATTCTCGTTTTTCATGCCCCCGTTTTTTCATGCCCTGAGTTGGTTGCGGGACCATCGCTGTGATAGCGACCGTGTGTGAGCAATTTATTTCAATCTGCTGGTCTTGAAGCGTCCGCCCCCCAGCCGTTGGCGGAACGACTTCGGCCAGCCGCCCTGTCCGAAGTTATTGGGCAGGATCATTTGCTGGACGTGGACGCGCCGATTGGGCGGATGCTCGCGCAATATCGGCTCTCGTCGATGATTTTGTGGGGACCGCCCGGAGTCGGGAAGACGACAATTGCGCGTTTGTTAGCTGGGCGCGCAGGTCTCGAATTTGTGGCCTTATCCGCCGTATTCTCGGGCGTGGCCGATTTACGAAAAGTGTTCGATGCGGCCAAGTTGCGGCGCGAAGCGGGGCAGGGGACACTGCTGTTTGTGGACGAAATTCACCGCTTTAACAAAGCGCAGCAAGATGGATTTTTGCCCTTTGTCGAGGCGGGCGTGGTGACATTGGTCGGCGCGACGACAGAAAATCCGAGCTTTGAGCTGAACGCTGCGCTGCTGTCACGGAGCCAAGTATTCGTGCTCAACCGGCTGGACGCGCAGGCGTTAGAAGGATTGCTCGCGCGCGCGGAACGGGTGCTTGACCGGGCGCTACCAATGACGGTTGAGGCGCGCGCGCAATTGATCGATTTTGCCGATGGCGATGGGCGCTACCTTTTGACCTTGGCGGATGAAGTGTTTGCGCAGACAGAGGATTTAGACGGAGCATCCTTAAGCAAGCTGCTGCAGAAGCGCGCCCCCGTTTATGACAAGTCTGGTGAGCAGCACTACAACCTAATCTCGGCGCTGCATAAATCCATGCGCGGGTCTGATGTGGATGCAGCGCTCTACTGGTTTGCGCGGATGCTCGAGGGCGGGGAAGACCCGCGTTATCTGGCGCGGCGTATTGTGCGGTTTGCGAGCGAGGATATTGGCGCGGCGGATCCCGTGGCGCTGATGATTAGTGCAGAAGCCGCGCGGGCCTATGAACGGCTCGGCAGTCCCGAGGGCGAGCTCGCGCTGGCCCACGCTGTTGTCCATTGCGCCACTGCGCCGAAATCCAATGCGGTCTATGTCGCGTGGAAAGCGGCGCGTGCCTTGGCGAAGACAACAGGGTCCGTGGCGCCGCCGAAACACATCTTGAATGCGCCCACAAAAATGATGAAATCGCTCGGCTATGGCGATGGCTATCAGTATGATCATGATGCGGAAGACGGATTTTCAGGGCAAGATTTTTGGCCGGACACAATGGAGCGCGTCACGCTTTATGCGCCCAAGAATGAAGGTCGGGAAATGGCGATTGCGGCGCGGATGGCACGCTGGGTTGCGCTCCGGCAGGCGCGACAGGTTGCGAAGGACTGAAATCCCTATCAATAGCTTCTCTATTCATAGGGATTCCTTAAGGGTTTTGCCGTCAACTGACTTTCCATGGTAGCGCTCGCATCACGTCCCGACCCATCATCGACATCTCCAGTAGGGTCGCCTTTAGGCCATCGCTTGGATCTGGCACAGACAGGCACGCTCAATCTGCTTTTGCACGTGCTCAATTTGCTGCCCAATCCTGTTTACGTGAAGGATCGTCAGCATCGTTGGGTCGAAGCCAATACGGCGTTCTGTGCGCTCTTGGGCCGTCCACGCGAGCAATTATTGGGCAAGTCCGATTATGATTTTAATCCATCGGAGCAGGCCAAAGTCTTTTGGGCAATGGATGATGAGGTGTTTCATTCGCAAGGCAAGAACGTCAACCACGAGGAAACGGTCAATGCGGCGGGCGAAACGCTCTGGGTCGAGTCGCAGAAAAGTTATTTTCAGGCCGATGACGGGGCAGAATATCTCGTCGGGGTCTTAACGGACCTCACAGAAATGAAGTCCCGGGAAGTCGCCTTGGCAAAAGCGGAAAAGACCGCCTTAGCCGCTGCAACGGCGAAATCAGAATTTTTGGCCAATATGAGCCATGAAATCCGCACACCGATGAACGGTGTCTTAGGCATGACACAGGTTCTTCGCGGAACGGGTCTGACGAAACAACAATCCGAATTGGTCAATACGCTCGAACGCTCGGGCGATGCGCTCCTCAGCTTGATTGATGATGTTCTAGATTTCTCGAAAATCGAAGCCGGACAGATGCGCTTGTCGCCTGAACCCTTCGAATTACGCCGCATGGTTGATGATGTTGCGGTTCTTTTGGGCGCGACAGCCCGGGACAAGGGGCTCGATCTGATCGTACAATTTGGAGAAAGCTTGCCCAGCCATCTGATTGGTGATCCGGGTCGGTTACGCCAAATTCTGATGAATTTGATCGGCAATGCCATCAAATTTACGCAGACGGGCTACATCAGCGTCGAAGTCGATGGCGTCGTAAAAGGCGACTTATTGCAATTATCTGCGTGCATCTGTGACACAGGCATCGGGATTGTCGAAGATAAACTCGCGACGGTTTTCGAGAAGTTCCAACAGGCCGATGGATCGACGACGCGACTGTATGGGGGGACAGGCTTAGGACTTGCGATTTCTCGCAATCTAGCAGAGCTGATGGACGGAGCACTGACCGCAACGTCAGTCTTAGGGCAGGGGTCTCGGTTTCGATTGGACGTGATTTTACCCATCTCCGAAGGGGTGAATGTCGAAGCGCCAACCTATGAGGCGCTGCCTGACTTAGACAGGTTGAAGATTCTAACTGTCGATGACATTCCCCTCAATCTTGACATTATCGCCTCGCAACTGAGCCGCTTGGGGCTGAAGGCCGACACAGTGGGTTCGGCAAAAGATGCCGTGGCGCGTTTGGTGTCAGCGTATAATGACGGCGATCCTTACACGTTGTTGATTACCGATTTTCAGATGCCGGGGTATGACGGGCTGAAGATGACGCAGACGCTGCGCCAGCACAAAGCGTTTGAAGATTTGTCGATTATCGTCATGTCGTCCGTCAATGACGCATCGGTTCGAGATGCGTTCAAGGCGGCGCGCGTGAGTGACTACCTCGTCAAACCGATTACTTTGCCTGACTTTGACCGCATGATTTTGGATACGGCGAACCGACTCTCCACTTAATTGGCCTTGTATCGGTCGCGAGGAGAAAACGCATTTTCGTGGTCATGGGCGGATATAAAACTGAAAACGCCGCCGCTGATCCTGCAATTGAGGATGAGCGGCGGCTTCGGGCGCTGTATCCACGGTGTAGCGTGTAAATTCAGTATGGGGTTTCTTTCTGTTTCGGCCTGTTCTCCAGGGCATATGGCGTGAAACCGTGTGGTCGAGTTAATATGGAACGGTTCAATTATTCCAATAATAAGATTTTACAGAGACGTGACAGAGGTGTCGCCATCCTCTTTCTGATGACCAACCTCTTCCGTGGACCCGACTGCTGAGGATCGCTAATCTGGGATTACACAGGAGATAATCTTATGGCCGTAGAAGACGCCTCAACCGACACATTCCAAATCACGCGTGACACGGACGCTCCCGGCATCGTCGTGATGACCATGTCGCGCCCGGCCGCGATGAACAGTTTCAACATTGCTCAATTCCACGCCATGTTGAAAGGCTTTGAAGCGCTCAGTGCGGATAGGTCCGTGCGCTGCGCCGTTTTAACCGGCGAAGGTCGCGCCTTTTGTGCAGGCGCCGATATTTCTGACGGGTTTGGCTCGTCTGGTTTTTATAAGGATGTTGAGTTCGTTGATGGGGTTCCGCGCGATACGGGCGGGCAGCTCAATTTGGCGATTTCCCGCGTGAATGTGCCAATCATTGCGGCGATGAATGGATCAGCCGTTGGGATCGGCCTGACCATGACATTGCCTTGCGATATTCGGATCGCGGCGCGCAAAGCTAAATATGCCTTTCCGTTTACGCGACGCGGGATCGTCTTTGACGGGGCCGCGAGCTTCTTTCTGCCCAAGCTCGTCGGATTTTCGAAGGCGACACAATGGTCGTTGACGGGAAATTACATTGACCCCGATGATGGACTGCAATCGGGTTTATTCTCTGAACTGCACGATAATGCGGATGTATTGCCCCGCGCGATGGAGCTGGCGCGAGATATTGCGGTCAATTGTTCGCCGGAAGCCGTCGCGCAGAATAAGCGTTTGCTACGCGCGACCATGCTCGGCCATGGGGCTCTTGCCGGAGGACCGTTTGCCGCGCATATGGAGGAGAGTGTCTTGCTGGAAGAGGCGTTTGTCTCTCCTGACTGCGAAGAGGGCGTAAGAGCGTTCCTTGAAAAGCGCGAGCCAAAATTCGTAGATCGGAAGACCGCCTAAGGACAAAAAATGGCGCGACGGATAACAAAAGAACAAGCGAAGCAGTGGGAGAAAACCCGAGCCAAGGGGCGTTGGCATTTTATCTTCGTGTGGGGTGTTTTGTTCTGGGGTGGTATCACCGCGACTCTTTGGTCCGTTTTCATGTCGGCGTTTAATGACCAAGGGTTTGTTGGGGTGATAAAAATTGCCCTGCCCATTTTCATGATCGGTGGATTTGTCTGGGGCTTGCTGATGTGGGCTGGGGCCAATAGGTCGTATAAACAGTATCAAGCCACTCAGGACGAAACGCCATGACCACTATTCAGACATTTGATCGCCGAACCCTTTTGGTATCGCTCTCCGCTTTGCCGCTTGTGGCGTGCGAAACGCTCGACCCGGCGCTGATCGAAAGCGTTTTGGGCGCCGGCGTTTTATCGCAGAGCGAAGCGGCTATGGGTATTCGCGCCGCACTGGATAATGGCGTCGGCAATGCGCTGACAAATTTGGGTCAGGTGAACGGCTACTTCAGTAACCCGACCGTAAAAATTCCACTACCGGGCGTGTTAGAGGATGTGCGCTCATACCTCGCGCCATTTGGCGCCGACGGGCTGTTGGTTGAGCTTGAACAACAACTCAACCGCGGGGCTGAAAAAGCTGCGCCTGTGGCTCGCAATATTTTCATTGAGGCCGTTCGCGGCCTCACCATTCAAGACGCGATCAATATCGTGCGTGGACCGGACACAGCGGCGACAGATTATTTGCGGGATCGGACGACAGATAGTCTAACCGCGTTGTTTGCCCCGATTATGCAGGACGCGTTGGCCGATACTGGCGCGCTGCGTCTAGTCGATGATGTCGAGCGTCAAGTGCCGCTCGGCTTGCTCGGTGGATCTGGCGTTGATTTGAAATCTGACCTTATCGGACACGGTGTCGATTATGGTCTTCGCGGCGTCTTCCACTTTATCGCGGAAGAAGAGAAAGCGATCCGGAGCGACCCAGCTGCCCGGACTTCTGCTATCCTAAGACGTGTTTTCGGTTAAATTTTCAACGCTAGAGACGAAATGTTAGAGTTAATGAAAAATTAACTTTCACTATCTGACTTATTATGATGCGATAGGGTGTAAGCCCTGCGGTCTGTTGCAAGACAATCTCAGGGGGTTTGCTGTGGGGGCAAATCAGTGGGGAAGTCTATTATGGCCAAGAGAGTGTTTTTTAAACGGCGATTTCAGTCGCACACTACCGGGTCATTGAAGCGTTTAATCGCAACCTCTGACGCGCCCGATACGTGCGCGACCAACTCTTTCGTAGCCAGCGCCTTACGCGCGGCCAAAGGGACGCAAGTGTCGCACCGCCGTATAATTTTGACAGATGTCGCGAGCGTCTTGTCGTGTAGTGCTGATGAGCTCGGCTTTTTGTTTAATGACCCTGCAATGGCTGCAAATGATTGGGACCCGGTGGAGATGCCTGATTACCGGGCAAGCTTGCTAAAGGGCCGCCGGACCTACGTGCGATAACAGCCTCGATTAAGTCGCCATGCGGTCGTAATTTTCCGTCATTCGGACATTTTTCTGCCACGGGCTCTGTTCATACGCGACTCAACTTATTTTTCTAAGAGGTCCCCATGACAGATCCATCGACGCGCCCCTCAACGATATCCAAACAACCCGGCGGAACGAGCCGTTCGCTGGGTATAAAGCTGATGGTCATCCTTGCGCTTGTCCCCCTCATGGCTGTCCCGGTCATGTTTATTTCGGTCATTAGCTTTGAGCGTTCCTCGCGCGCCGATGATGTGACGCGAGAGGTCAGCCAAACTTATGGAGGCGCGCAACGACTGCTTGGGCCTGTTCTCGTCGTGCCTTACCGTGAGACCTTAGTGAATGGCGGTGTCCGAGAAGGTGACTATATTGTCTCAGCAGTCAGTGGTGACGCCGTTTTTGATAGCGTTACGGTCGAAGAAAAAAGCCGGTCGCTTTACAAGGTCCCGGTCTATTCGGCGAAAGGGCGCCTGAGCGCGACGCTGCCATCTTTATCCGCATTGCCTGAACAATCGGGAATGGTCTTTGATCTAGATAATGCGAAAATTATTGTTGGGCTCGCCGATGTCACCGGGCTTCAATCTGATGTCACTTTGGACGTTGGCACGAAGACGCTGACATTCGAGCCTTATTCTTCGCGATCTGATTTCAGCATCCCAAACGTTGATTATGCCATTGAACGCGCCGTGGACCCGACGCGCTCGCTACCGCAACTCGGAGTCAGCTATGATCGACTGGATGTTGGCGGGATGACTTTACTCTCCGTTCCAGCGAGCAACCTTCTCGGATCGGGTCCGACAGAGGTCGAAGCGCGCATGGCCTTCACAGGCGCCAATCGACTGTCCGTTTTACCCTACGCCAAGAGCACGCAATTGCGGGTGAGTTCTGACTGGCCGCATCCCGGGTTTGCGGGCCGTTTTCCGCCGGGAGAGCGTGAGATTATAGATGAGGGCTTTTCTGCCAACTGGTCTGTGCCTTATCTGCGGCGCGGTATGGCAGCCGAGGGGCGTGCGATGGATATGAGAGGTCTTATTCGTGGTGATATCGGCCAAATGGAAGTCAATTTTGTCAGCCCGCTTAACCCCTATCAAACGGTCAATCGCGCGCTGAAATATGCGGTGCTCTTTATCGGTCTCGTATTTCTGGCTTATTTCCTCATGGAAACCTTACTGGGTGTGCGGGTGCATCCGGCGCAATATCTTTTAATTGGGATTGCGCAGGCGGTCTTTTACTTGCTGCTGCTTGCGTTTGCAGAACATATTGGCTTCACGCCGGCTTTCATCCTCAGTGCAGTCGCAACTGTGGCCCTGACGGCGGGCTATGCGGGGGCTGTGTTCGGACGTGATTTGATCTGGAAATCAGCCCTCGTGTTCGGCGCTGTCTATGCCTTGCTCTTCGTGCTCATGCGGATTCAGGACTTTGCGCTCATGGTTGGCGCGCTGATTAGTTTCATTGCGATTGCGGCGACGCTCTACCTAACGCGCAATATGGACTGGTATGGCGACAAATTGACTGACCAATAAGACGGGAACAGACTGACTAAGCCCTTCGTTTCTTTGAAAGACCCCGCTATAAGGCGGGGTCGTTAGGGAAAAGGAAGTCACATGGTTCAGCTTGCGCTGCCCAAAAATTCACGAATTGGTAAAGGGAAGGTCTTCAAGGCTGACGCTTCCGCTGCAAACGTTCGCACATTTAAAATCTATCGATTCGATCCGAGCAATGGCGAAAAGCCAAGCTGGGATAGCTATCAGATTGATTTGGACGATTGCGGCCCGATGGTTCTCGACGCCCTGTTCAAGATTAAGAACGAAATTGACCCGACGCTGGCGTTCCGCCGCTCATGTCGCGAAGGGGTCTGTGGATCTTGCGCGATGAATATTGGTGGGAACAACACGCTCGCTTGTACACGCGCGATCGAAGATGTTGCGGGCGGCGATACAGTCATGATTAGCCCGCTACCGCACTTGCCGGTTGTGCGTGACCTTGTGCCCGACCTCTCTAATTTTTACGAGCAATATGCGTCGATTGAACCGTGGCTGCACACGACAGAAGCCGAGCCCAAAGAAGAATTCAAACAGAGCCCGGATGACCGGGAAAAGCTGGATGGCTATTACGAGTGTATTCTCTGTGCATCCTGCTCAACGTCTTGCCCCTCCTATTGGTGGAATGGCGATCGTTACCTCGGTCCCGCAGCGCTATTGCAGGCCTATCGTTGGCTGGTTGATAGCCGCGATGATGCGACAACGGCGCGCTTGGATGAGTTGGAGGATCCTTTCAAACTCTATCGCTGTCACACGATTATGAATTGCGCGAACGTGTGTCCAAAGGGGTTGAACCCGGCCAAAGCGATTGCGGAAATTAAGAAAATGATGGTCGAGCGGGCTTAGCTCTTAATCACGAAACGCGGTCGCCTGATTAGGCGGCTTGCGTGAGCTCGCTCTCATTTGAAGCGAGCGGCAGCGTTAGGGTGAAGTAGAAGGTGGTTCCTTCGCCCAAGACGCTTTGCAGTTCGAGCGTGCTTCCCATCATGTCGGTGAGTTCCCGGCAGATAGAGAGGCCGAGACCCGTGCCCTTCGTCGTCGACGTTTTAGCCGAATCGGTTTGTTTAAACCGCTCAAAGACAGCCATTTGATCTTCTATGGGAATGCCGACACCGGAGTCCTGCACATAAAATTGGACGGCGGCGGTTTCCGCATTGATCCCCGCGAGCCTGGCGCCAATTCGTACCCCACCCGCTTGCGTAAATTTAAGCGCGTTACCGACCAAATTGCTGATGACCTGACGAAGGTGAGAGTTATCGCCGATCAGGGTAGTCGGGATATTGGAATCAATATCTGTCCCCATCCAAAGTCCCTTTTGCGACGCTTTGACCGCGAACAAGTCACACACGTCTTGAAGGAGCGTTGCGGGGGCAAAGGGTTCCGCTTTCGTCCGGACGGTTCCGTCTTCGAGGCGCGCCATGTCGAGCACTTCGTCAATGATTTCCATCAAATTATTGGCGCTTACAGTGATCAGTTGTGCGTATCGACCTTGAGGATCTGGAAGCTCAGAGCGCGCCAACATGTCGGAAAGACCTATGATGCCGTGCAGGGGTGTGCGGATTTCATGGCTCATCGTTGCAAGGAAGTTAGTGCGAGCTTGTTCTGCCGACCGAGCCCGGACCAGCGCGCTTTCGAGTTCAGTGAGATTGCGGAAGACAATATTGGCGACAGCGGTGCAAATCACCCCAACCATAAGCGTCGCAATGGCGGCTTGAACTGTACGTTGCCATGCCAAAATAGCGTCCACCCCCGTCGGGTTACTGGCGGCAGTAATGTTATATAAGATACCGATCAGAATGAGGCTGGCAATAATGTATAAAGCTGACACAAGCCGCGTTCCGGTAAAGGCGATCAACGCGGCAGTGGCAGATATTGCAGGCACGAGCGCTGTATTAATTCCGTAGGCGGGTTCCCCGGGAACTGTCTGAACGGCGCCAGCAAACCCAATGCTGATGATCGCGAGCGCGGCAAAGATCGAGCCAAAGAAGGTTGGGGATTTCGTGTATCGCACGGCCACAGTCATAGCCAAAAAGACGAGACAACTGACGGAGGCGATCATATGTTGCGCCGTCCAACCGCCATAGACCAGGCTCATTGAAATCATATTCAAGAGTTGCACACAAAGCCCGATCAGACCCGTCGCATAAACAATACGCGCACGAATACGGGATGCCGATCCAGAGGATAGGTCAATTCTTAGGAAGCGTTCCAAACGCAGGCCAACGGCTTTGATCATCTTGATCATGGCAGGCCATATAACGCTAAAAACTTTCCCGAAGCTAAAGAGCGTTTAGTTTTATATCTTTATCGCCGTAGGCCTTGTCGCGATTTAGGCCGCGACGGTCGTAACTACGTTCTCCGCGAGCGGGAGTGTCAGGGTGAACGAAAACGTGCTGCCGGTTCCAAGCGTGCTTTGAACATTAAGCGTGCCGTCCATGGCTGTGACTAAGTCGTCACAGATGGCGAGACCAAGGCCTGTCCCGTCTTTTTTAGTCGTTTGCGCAGAGGCGCTTTGGCTAAACCGTTCAAAGACATGCTGTAACGCCTCCTCTTCAATGCCAACGCCTGTATCTTGCACAAAGAATTGAACCACAACGCCGTCGCTCGCCTCATCCAAACGGCGAGCGCCGAGCCGCACACCGCCTTTGTGCGTAAACTTAATCGCATTACCGACGAGATTATTCATGACTTGCCTCAGGTGCGGTGCGTCACCGCACAGCGTTTCTGGGAGACTTTCGAGCCCATATGTCCCGATCCAAAGCCCCTTTTGCTCCGCCAAAGCGGTAAATAGATCGCAGGTTTGTTGCAGAATTTCGGCGGGATTGAAGGGATTGTTGCGGACAGAAATTTCTACTTTTTCTAAGTCGCCAAGATGGTCAGACCGGGCGCGGCCCAGCGACTCGTTGACAATTTCCAACAGGTTGGCTGCGCTAAGGCTAATAATGTTCAGATACGTATTCGTCGTTTCAGCGTGCTTATGTTTCGAAAGTAGATCGGAAACAGAAATAATACCATTCAGGGGCGTGCGGATTTCGTGACTCATGGTTGTGAGCAATTCCTTGCGGGCGTCTTCGGCTCGATTGGCGCGGCTAAGTGCGGTTTCGAGGTTGTTGAGGGCGGAGAAGGCCAGTCGGGACAGAGCCAGACTGATGAGGCACAAGGCAAGCACGAAAATGCCTATTTGAACCGCTCTAACCTTGCCGATGATCTGAAGCTGTGGATCGGTTGCGGCGTTCGCGGACAGTTGTAACAGAAAAACGATCAAAATTGCGGTTGCGATCATATATAAAACTGTTGTGACCCGGGTGCCAAGAATTGTCACAAGCACGGCCCCGAAACAAAGGGCTGGAAGGATTGGGGCGTGAATACCGCCGCCGAACTCGAATGAAGCGAGGGCTTCCGGACTTCTAGTCGCGGCCAGAAAAATAATCCCAACAACCATAATGCCAAAAAACAAGCCAAAAACCGTTTTTGATTTAGTGTAGCGAAGTAAGAGCATCGCCCCAATGAACACAAAACAACTCAAAAGAACGAGCGGTCGTTTGAAGGGGACGTGATTCTGAAAAACCATCAGACTGGTGAGACTTAATGATTGAAGCGCGATGTAGCCCAAAGACGTGTAGTAAACGACCCGCGCGCGTAGCCGATCTTCCTCACTCAGATTATCTCCGATACGTAAGAAACGCTCTAACGCTAAGATAGGCTTTGAAGATGCCAGATTCATGAATCAGGCCTATGCAAAAAGTGTTAAGAGGCCTTTACAAATTGAGGACGGTAGTCCGAAGTTTTGCCGTGGATTCATCGGCATTATCGGGCAAAGTATCAGGTGCGATAACCTCGCCAAATGTTAGGCGAAACACACGGTGCTTTTTGTTCAGCATCTCGCGAAATAAAGTTATGTCGCGTAGCTCTGCGTTCAGCCGACTGAAACAATAATACACGGCGGAATTTCGGGCCTGAATGCGCAGCGGAATAATGGGCACCCTATATTTTCTTGCGACCGTCGCAGCGGATGTTTCCCATGGCTGATCAATCAATCCGCGCCAGCTCATTCGTGCCAGTCGACCGGACGGGAAAATGACAATACATTTCTCATCCTGAATGGCCTGACGCATTTTCAAAAGCGTCTCGCGGGTTTTGGCAAGGCTTCGTTTCTCTATCACCCATTCAACGGGAATAATGATGTCGTCGCCATTGGGAATGACACGGAGCGCATCGGCATTGGCGAGGAACACATGGTCACGCCGGCGGTCACGAATGGTTTGAAATACGGCAAGCCCATCGGCCAATCCGGTGGGATGGTTAGCAATGATGATGCAAGGGCCCGCGCGTGGGATATTCTGTAAACCTTCGACCGCGGTCCGCGGGGAGATATGACGCGCGACCGTACGAAACGCGTCGTGTCCGCTCATCGGGCGGACAGCATCCGCTAGAAACACCGCTGCATCATAGGCCAAGAGGCGATAAAGCAAGGGGCGAATTGCGCGCCAGAGGCGGGGCCGACCGACAAGTTTCGGGGCACGTTCGCTTATCAATTGTTCGACGATGTGCACGGCAAGCGTCTTGGCGCGGAGGACGACCATTGGCAAGGGTTCGCCGATGTACGCGATCAAATTCGGACTCATCTATCTGTGTTTATCTGCACCGGAAAATTTCACAATGAGATGATGTGCGGCGAACGAATTGCACTTTGCTACAAGCCATCGTGGCACAAAAAAAGCCGCCTCACGAAGAGGCGGCTTTCCAACTGCTCTATGGCGTAGCCCTAGACTTTTGGCGGCGTCTTACGACGCGGCGCCGCTTTCTTTGCGACAGTTTTTGTGTCTGTTCCACCCATGTCTTTTGGCGGGAACATTTTCTGTAGCACTTCACCAGCCCAGTCACGTCCACCGATACCGAAGGCAAGGGCGCCAGCAATGGCTGTGCCGATGACAAGGGCACCAAACGCTGTCGGGATAATGTCACCGGCCGGGTCCAGTGAAGACAGGCCAAGGAAAACAAAGATTAAGATCGCGACGTAACGGAAGAATTCCGCAATCCGTGGGCTGATCATGCCCGCCATGATACGGCTGATGAAGTTCGCCAAGAACACACCAATCATGATGAGCACGGCAGCGCGCAACAATTGACCACCAAAGGCGACAATATCGTCGAACGTCTCGGACAAGAAGTTGATGCCGAGAATGTCGAGTGCGGCTGTTAGGCCCAAGACCGTGATGATCAAGAAAGCCAAGTTGCCTGCCACTGATGACGGCTTGAAACGAAGGCCTTCGCCATCATCAATTGCCATCAATGTGTTGACGGAGCTGTCAAAGCCCAGTGTTGGCAGGAAGCCCTTTAGGAAATTGCTGACGAACTTACCAATGAAGATAGCCAGACCCAAGACAATCGCGGCACTGATGAGTTCCGGAATAAAGTCGAGGAAAGATTGCAACAAGCCGCTCAACGGCACGGAGATTTCTTTAATGTCGAGAATACCCAATGCGCCGATTGCAACGGGTACGATCACAAAGATAAACACCAAAGTTCCAAGGGCCGTCGCTAACGAACCTGTAGAGCCTGCAGTGCGCGTGACGCCCATGCGGGACAACAAATTATCGACCTGCATAGCGCGAAGTGTAGTTGTCGTTGCGTTCTGAGCAATTTTTGCAATGGCGAAGCCGATACCGAAGACCAGTGCTGCACCGATAAGTTTCGGGAGGAAGGCCGCAATATTTCGGAATAAGTCATCGATAGGTTGCGCGTATTCGCCGAGATTCAAGAACCCGAGGAAAGGCGGGATGAAAAGTAAAAGTGTCAGCCAGAAGCCAGCCTGACCAAGCGCGCTGCCCAGATTGCCACCCGTTGTTTTAGCTTTTGAGCCAAACTTTGTTTTATTAATGACAGTCGTAATAACGGCTTTGACGATGAATGCGAGGATGACGGCAATGATGGCCGTAATCGCGGCGGCGACCCATCCTGGCATTGTCGCCATAAATTCGTTGATCTGTTCCATGGTATTTTGGTTCCCTCCAAATATCGGTATCTGCCACACAGTGGCTGACGATGCGGCATGAGTCACCGCTTGATGTTATTATACCTTACCGAATGTTAAACGTCGTGTGAACAAAATGGTTCCTGCGTTTTGCTCAAATTCATGAGAAGCAGTTGACGGGCCGGGATAGGTTTAGGAATAGCGCGCCTGTGAAGCCCCCGTCCAACAATGATCAACCCACTGACAATACGCCGTCAATTCGGCGTCCGGTCTTGTTCTATATGACTGTCACGCTGGCGTTCGGACTGTTGGGGGCGGCGGTGCTGGCTTTACTTCTGTGATAGATCGCGTGGGCAATGAGGGTGTGGGCGGTGTCAGTCTATGGCTCATCGACAAGGTTGCGTCCGGTGCGCTTGCGACAGATCTGATCCAAGCCCGAGCGGCTAATGCTTTGGATAACGTGTCGGCTCGCTTAGCAGATTATGATCCGAACCCAGGGTTCTTAGGGATATTCAGTCGCGACCCAGCACCCAAAGGGCTTTACTTGTGGGGCGGTGTGGGGCGCGGTAAATCGATGCTGATGGATGTGTTCTTCCGGCTCGCGCCTGTTGAGCAGAAACAGCGTGTCCACTTTCACGCGTTCATGATTGATGTGCATGCGCGGATCAATCAATGGCGAAAACTCGACAAGGCCGAGCGGCGGTCGAGTCCGTATCATAAGCGCGGTGACGGTGATGATCCGATTGTGCCTGTGGCGCGGTCACTTGCTGAGCAGGCGACGCTGCTCTGTTTTGACGAATTTCATGTCACCGACATTACCGATGCCATGATCCTCGCACGTCTGTTCGAAGCACTGTGGGACGAGGGCGTCGTCGTGGTGGCCACCTCAAACCGTTCGCCGAGCGACCTCTATAAAAACGGGCTCAACCGCGCTTTGTTTGAACCTTTTATTCGCATGATGCCCGATCACTTCGTGATCTTTGACTTTGATGGGCAGACGGATCACCGCTTGCGCCAACTTACGGCCGCGCCCGTCTACTATGCCCCATTGGGTGAAGATACGGATGCGGAGATGGATGCCGCTTGGGCACGGATCACGGGGAATGCGAAAATGCGTCCGATGGTTCTGACGGCCCAAGGGCGAGATTTGACAATAGAGCGGACGGGGTCAGGGGCGGCGCGCGAGAGTTTTGATAATCTTTGCAATCGGGCGCTTGGCGCGGCGGATTATTTGGCGGTGGCTCAAACCTTCCATACGCTCATGTTAGATGGGGTCCCAAAAATGGACCGAGACAGTCGTAATCAGGCAAAACGATTCGTGGCACTGATTGATGCGCTATATGAAACCCGGACGAAACTCATCATTAGTGCGGATGCGCAACCCGATGACCTTTACCAGTCAGGCGACGGCGCGTTTGAATTTGAACGCACCGCGTCACGACTGATTGAAATGCGGTCCGAGGATTATTTGGCCAAATCTCGAAAAGTCGGAGACGGTCAGTCCCAATAAGCCGCTTTTTGATTGGATCGACGTGCCTTGCCCCAATCCTTGCCTTTCGGCCGTTTGGTTTTGGGGGCTTCTAGATCAACAGCCTCTACTTCAACGATAGGGTCGTCAAACATGCGGGTCTTGCGGTGGCGCTTTGACATATCAGTCTCCATCAAAGCCGGTGGAACAATTGATTCCACTATAGCGCAAATTTTGCGGCGCGACACAAAACTTTTTGTGAGTCTCTGTTAGAGCCTAAATCTTGTCTTCGTCCGTCATCCGAAACGCGGTTCGAAATCTGTCGATAAAGTGAGGGAGGTCTGTATCGCTAAGCCGATCAATGCCCGCTGCTGCAGCACGCCCGCCGCCGCCGAACTGTGTTGCGAGATAGGCGGCTGACGTCGACGCACGGCCACGCGGGGCGCGAATCGACACGCGATAATCGGATCCACCTTCTAATTCTGTCAGGACCGCAAAGCCTTGTTCGGGGTCCTCATCGACCAGAGCATTGCCGAATAATCCACCAATCCGGTTAGATGCGACTCCCGAAGGTAAAGCCAAGATTTGTCCGGCATCTGAGACGTCAATTTCACGCGCACTTTGCGCTACATTCCAATCATCGCGGTGGCCGGATTGCAGCACTGTGAAGATCGGATGCTTATCGTCAAGGAATTCAACGGGGCCGGGATAACCTAATAAGATGTCAAACAAGGCCGACGGGTGGATGTGCAAATCTTCGACAGACATGCCGTAAGCGTTATAGTTCACAAGTTCGCCAAGCTCTCGCAATCGTCCCATTGGCAGATCAAGCCCGCGTGATGTCGCGATGGTATCGGCAAGCGTTTGGAAATTGTCCCCATAAGCCCCGCACACGGCCCACGCCGCTTTCGCGCCGGCTAGATGCTGATCAACTAAATAGGCCGTGCAGGTTTCCTTTGCGTCATCAGTAATAACGCTCAGTCGGTCGCTTTGTGGCACGACCCCAGTTTGGTGATGATCGACATAAAAGACGTATGCGCCATCATTCAGTACTTGCGTTAATCCGGCCGTGTTCTTGGCCATACTGATATCCAGCGCGGTGACCCGGTCGCCCGGTCCTGCGCGACCGACAATGCGCGGGAACAATGCGATATCGCGTTTGACACCGGTGATGCGTTCAGCGTTCGGACGGGGAGCAACTTGCCGTAATTGCAGCAAGGAGAAGATGCCGTCTGAATCGCCATTAAACAGGTCGAAGTCAGCCATTAGATGACATCCTCATCGCGCATTTTGTTCTGAGCGTCCTCCAGACGGTGACGCGACCGAAGTAGGTCTAATATCTGTTCTGCGGCTTCATCTGCCGATGTCTGTGTTGTATCAATACGAAGGTCTGGGGCCTGTGGCGGTTGATATTCTGAATCGATACCGGTGAAGTTTTTGATCTTGCCAGCACGGGCGCGTTTGTAGAGGCCTTTCACGTCGCGGTCTTCCGCGACGGCCAAAGGCGTGTCGATGAAGATTTCGAAAAACTCATCCTCGCCCAAGATATCGCGCACCATTTGCCGTTCGGCCCGATAGGGGCTGATAAAGCTGCACATGACGATCAAGCCTGCATTGGACATGAGTTTGGAGACTTCGCCAATCCGGCGAATATTCTCGATCCGGTCTTCCTTGGTGAAGCCCAAATCGCGGTTAAGGCCGTGCCGGACATTATCCCCGTCTAGCGTGTAAGTATGATGGCCGCGTTCGAACAAGGCTTTGTCAACGAGATTGGCAATGGTTGACTTGCCGGACCCTGACAGGCCCGTGAACCACAGAACAGTGGATTGTTGGCCTTTCTGCGCGGCCCGCGCGTCGCGGTCGACAACAAGGTCTTGTCGCACAATGTTGCGCGCGCGGCGAAGGGCAAAATCAAGCATGCCTGCGCCGACCGTGCGGTTCGTCAAGCGGTCCACGATGATGAACGCGCCCGTCGACCGGTTTTGATCATAAGGGTCAAACGGGACCAGCTTGGACAGGGACAAGGTCACAACGCCGATTTCGTTTAGCTCTAACGTTTTGGCAGATGCTTCAGAAAAGTCTTCAATATCAATGCGGTGCTTTAAGGTTGTGACAGAGCCAGACACGGACGTGTTATTGGTTCGGATGATATATTGGCGTCCTGGGAACAGCGGGGAGTCATCCATCCAAATGAGGTGCGCTTGAAATTGGTCGGCCACATCGGTCGGGTGATCTGTGCAGCAGATCATGTCGCCACGCGAAATGTCGATTTCGTCTTCTAAGGTTAGGGTAACAGCTTGGTCCTGTCGGGCATAATCAAGCTTGTCTTTATACAGGATGATATCTTTGACGCGCGATCGCTTGCCCGATGGCATCGCGATAATTTCTTGGCCTTTGGAGACCGTGCCGGACGCGATCGTGCCGGAGAACCCCCGAAAGTCGAGATTCGGACGATTGACCCACTGTACGGGCAGACGAAGGGGGGTGTCTAAGCTTTCGCGGTCGACATTAACGGTTTCGAGAAACGACAGCAGGCTGGGGCCTTTATACCAGTCGGCATTGTCAGACTGGGTCGTTACATTGTCGCCATCCAGCGCGCTGACCGGGATGGTCATAATGTCTTGGAAGGATAGCTGTGACGCAAACGCGCGGAAGTCCACATCAATCGCGTTAAAAGCCCCTTGATCGAAATCGACAAGATCCATCTTATTCACAGCGACAACAACTTGGGGAATGCCGAGTAAGCTCGCGATAAAGGCATGGCGGCGGGTCTGTTCGACCACCCCATAACGCGCGTCGATCAACAGGATCGCAACATCGGCCGTCGATGCGCCTGTCGCCATATTGCGCGTATATTGCACATGGCCGGGCGTGTCAGCGATGATGAATTTACGCTTATCGGTCGAGAAGAAACGGTAGGCGACATCAATGGTGATGCCTTGTTCGCGCTCCGCGGCGAGGCCATCGACCAGCAAGGCAAGGTCAGGGCGATCGCCCGTTGTTCCAGATGTTTTTGAATCGCGCTCAATCGCGGCCATCTGGTCTTCATAGATCAGTTTGGAATCATACAGCAGTCGCCCAATGAGAGTCGATTTGCCATCATCAACGGATCCGCAGGTAAAGACGCGCAGGAAGCTTTTGCGCGCTTGCGCGTCAAGATAGGCTTTGATGTCAGAGGCGATGAGGGGGTCTTGATGGGACATTAGGTCATGGTCTCATAACTGGGGCCGGTTTTGACGGCTTGGAGGTGTTTCGTGGCTAGGCGCGGCAGGAAGGCAATGCGTCCGCATTGGCAAGGGACGCAACGACGTCCAAGGGACGCCTCCAAGCCGCCGCTGCGCGGTCGAGATGAGCGGGTCATGGGACGTCGTTGAAGATGCTCACCGTGCCTAGACACGCTTCCACATCTTCGCCTAGTCCATGACCCGCTCATCTTGATCAAAATCCGTCCCAGTTGTGAGGCCATGACCTAAAAATACCCCTCTTCTTTTTTCTGCTCCATCGACGCGCCTGAGTCCGAGTCGATGACCCGGCCTTGGCGTTCTGACGTGGTCGCCAGCAGTGTTTCTTGAATGACGTCTGACAGGGTCGTTGCTTTGCTCTCAACGGCTCCTGTCAGCGGATAACAGCCAAGTGTGCGAAAGCGCACAGAACGCATCTCGGGCGTTTCGCCGGGCTTGAGCGGCATACGGTCATCATCGACCATGATCAATGTGCCGTCGCGCTCCACCACGGGACGCTCGGCGGCGAGATAGAGGTCAGGAATTTGGATGTTCTCGCGATGTATATATTGCCAAATATCGAGCTCGGTCCAATTCGATAGCGGGAAGACCCGCATGCTCTCGCCCTTGGTCACACGGGCATTGTAAATATCCCAGAGTTCTGGGCGTTGGTTTTTCGCGTCCCAACGATGATGCTCACTGCGGAAAGAAAAGATCCGTTCTTTGGCGCGGGACTTTTCTTCATCACGCCGCGCGCCACCAAACGCGGCGTCATATTTACCCGCGTCGAGCGCCTGCTTCAGACCCTGAGTCTTTGTGATGTCCGTGTGCACAGCAGAGCCATGCGTGAACGGGCCGACATTATCGGTAATGGCGTCCGGGTTGATGTGGACGATGAGCTCCATCCCCGCTTCTTTCGCCCGACGATCCCGGAACGTGTACATGTCTTTGAACTTCCACCGCGTATCGATATGCATGAGGGGGAAGGGCGGAGGCGATGGGTAAAACGCTTTAATCGCCAATTCCAACATGACGGAGCTGTCTTTTCCGACCGAGTAGAGCATGACCGGATTATCGCACTGGGCCACGACTTCGCGCATGATGTGGATGCTCTCAGCTTCCAAGCGGTCGAGGTGAGACAGTTGCAATCCTAGCGGTCCGGCATGATCGCGCTCTAATTGGTCTAATCGCTCACGTGCTTTTTCCAGCGTTCGCGGCGTCAGTTGTCCGCCGTCGTGCAGTCGGGCGACGGTTTTGCCGTCATTGAAAAGTTTGCGCGACAAGGTCGAGATCGATTGATCGGTGCGGTCTGCGAAATCTTCGAGCGCGGAAAGAAGGGTTTGCGTGTTCATGTGGGATATTTCCCACGAACTAGCTCTGCCGTCAATTAAAGAGTTGCAGTCGCGTGATCACGCCGTCGCAATAATTGACGACGATCCAATAGGCGTAGAGCTTCGCGGCGGCAGTGATACCCGTGATGCACGCAGTTTTATAAATGAGGGCGGCATTTCACGACAGCATGACAGCGCATTTTATACGCTCTGCTTGGGTCGGCTATGCCTATACAGGCTGGCTTCGGCTGTGCAAGATGGGGGCATGGCAGACTTAGAAATGTATCCCGGCCATAGCCCGGCTATGGAAGCTCTCGTCCAACAGATCATCGATTTGGTTCGCGACAATGGGCCGAGTTCAGGGGCGCAAATCTCAGAATGGTTGAAGGATACTCCGCCGATCAATCTTTGGCGGGCCTGTTATGCGTCACGGCTAATCCGGATACGCAATTGTGCGCGCTATTATCTACGTTACGACGTCACGCGTGATAATGTGTTGCGACTGTCCCCCTCGATCTTACGCGATTTTTTGACGTTCAGTTTAATCTATTTGCCCGAACAAGCCGTCGCTGCCGTTGAAGGGGGAACGTTGATGGCCAATAAGTTTCGCTCAATTTCCTTACGTAAATTAAGCCGCGCGCGACAGGCCTTGCTGGAATTGGACGCGGATTTACAGCGCGAACTCAATGAGCATTGCGTCGTTTTTCTGTCGGGCGATATTGCTTACTTTCTCGCCCACGATACGCAGCGGCAACACGCAACGCTAGATGTTCCGGTGAATGGCTCCGATATTGATATTGTTATCGTCACCAATCACCAGGCCGACCCTGTCAAGATCAAGGCGGTTGAAGATGGGCTTTTAAAGATCAAACATCTCTTCCTCATCATGCCAAATGTGCGGGAAGAATTGGATTTTATCGTCAAGCCAATTGATAAAATGCTCGAGCAGCTCGCTTACCGCGACATTCATGAAAAGATCGCATCAAAGATTCTCTATGAGAGCTACTTCCTCATGGGTCGCGTGGATATTTATGAGTCACTCATGCGTCATCTTGAAATCCGCGGCACGCTCGCAAAGATCGAAGCTGATTTTGAAACCGCTCTGACGCAACGGAAAAATACGATCAGGACGATTTTATCCGTGTCTCCGGAAGAGAGCATTAAGGACAGTGAAGTCGCATCGCTGTTTTTCGCGTCACAGGAACGGTTGGAGTTTCAATAATGACGCTCCCAATCAACCCAGGCGTCGATTGGGAGGAGAGAGAAACAGAGCTGCAGTTTCGATGCGGTTTAACGACGTCGTCCTAAGCACCTTGACTTACGCGCGAATTGACCACGTCCAGAACTTCTAACACGGCCTCGGGAATATTTGTGCCCGGTGGGAAGACGGCTTTCGCGCCCATCTCTTTCAAGGTCTCAACATCCTCCGGCGGGATTACGCCGCCAACGATGATCAGAATGTCGGATCGACCTTCGGATTTTAAGGCATCGCGTAGGCCCGGCACTAATGTCAGGTGCCCGGCGGCTAAGGATGACGCGGCGATAACATCAACATCGCTCAAAATTCCGAGTGATGCGGCCTCACTAGGCGTCTGGAACAGCGGCCCAATCACGACATCAAATCCGAGGTCTGAGAACGCGGTTGCGACGACTTTTTGTCCGCGGTCATGGCCATCCTGCCCCATTTTGGCGATGAGAATGCGTGGTTTGCGACCCTCCAACTCGCTAAAGGCCTGCACGCGCGATAGCGCCTCGGCATAGGCCGGGTTCCGCGTATCAAAGGCAGAGGAGTAAACGCCGGTGACGCCTGTGGGTTTGGCCTCGAACCGACCATAGACTTTTTCTAACGCGGAGCTAATTTCGCCGACGGTCGCCATTTTGCGCGCGGCATCAACGGCCAGCGCAAGGAGGTTACCGTCCCCCGTATCCGCCGCCTTTGTCAGCGCGTCGAGCGCGGCGAAAGTAGCCCCTGGATCGCGGTCCGCCCGCAGCTGTTTGAGACGCGCGATCTGGCCTTGCCGCACCGTATCATTATCCACACGCAGGATCGGAATATCATCGGTCTGATCCGACAGATATTTATTCACGCCGACCACGGTCTGTGCGCCGCTATCAATCCGCGCTTGGGTTCGCGCCGCAGATTCCTCAATCCGTAATTTCGGAATACCCGCTTCAATCGCTTTGGCCATGCCGCCGAGCGCTTCGACTTCGCGGATATGGGCAAGGGCCTTATCGGCCAGTTGATGGGTCAAGGCTTCGACATAATAGCTGCCACCCCACGGATCGATGGTCTTGGTATGACCGCCTTCCGTCTGCAGATAAATCTGTGTGTTGCGCGCGATCCGGGCCGAGAAATCCGTCGGCAAGGCGAGCGCTTCGTCGAGCGAGTTGGTGTGCAGGCTTTGCGTATGACCATCGACGGCGGCCATGGCCTCAATGTGGGTGCGCCCGACATTGTTAAAGACATCTTGTGCGGTCAGGCTCCACCCGGATGTTTGGCAATGGGTCCGCAACATGGTTGATTTCGGATTGGTTGGCTCGAACGGGCTGATCAATTTCGCCCAGAGAAGGCGCGCGGCGCGCAGTTTGGCAACTTCCATGAAATAATTCATGCCGATGCCCCAGAAGAAGGACAGGCGCGGGGCGAATTGGTCAATATCCATACCAGCGGCGAGGCCTGTGCGGACATATTCAAGCCCATCGGCGATCGTGTAGCCGAGCTCAATATCCGCTGACGCGCCCGCTTCCTGCATGTGATATCCGGAGATCGAGATGGAGTTGAATTTCGGCATATGCTCGGATGTATGCGCGAAAATATCACCGATGATCCGCATCGAAGGCGCGGGCGGGTAGATGTAAGTGTTGCGGACCATAAACTCCTTCAGAATGTCATTCTGAATAGTTCCGGCGAGGTCTTTTTGCGCGACGCCTTGTTCTTCGGCTGCGGCAATATAGAGCGCGAGGATCGGCAAAACGGCGCCGTTCATCGTCATCGACACGCTCATTTTATCGAGTGGAATACCGTCGAATAAAATGCGCATGTCGTAAATACTGTCAATCGCAACGCCCGCCATGCCGACATCGCCGGGCACGCGGGGATGATCCGAATCATAGCCGCGGTGTGTCGCTAAATCGAAGGCCACCGAGAGACCTTTCTGTCCGGCAGCAAGGTTGCGACGGTAAAAGGCGTTACTATCTTCAGCGGTTGAGAAGCCCGCATATTGCCGGATCGTCCATGGCCGCTGAACAAACATGGTCGGGTAGGGGCCGCGCACATAGGGGGAAAGACCCGGGTAGCTATTGAGCGCATCAAGGCCGTCGACATCTACGGGGCCGTATGCCGCCGCAATATCAATGCCCTCAGGCGACGGCCATGCGTCCCCGTGTCGGGGACGTGACGGTGCAGCGCCGAGTGGACGTTTGGTGAAATCAATACTCATCCCCGAACCTCCGGTTTTGGTGCATCAACGGACGGATGGAGCGTCACGCCGAGCACGGGTGCGTCTCGCGCCTCGCGGTCTAATTTGGCGGCCTCGCAATCCGTTTTGAAGGCTCCGCTTGATAAGTAGGTTTCTATGCCGCCGTCCGCTTCAATGGATTGGAACTTTGCCCACGCCAATTGCGCCAAGTCCTCTGTCAATCGCTCGTGAAAATAGCTGCCATAGGCAACATCGCGGACCTGCCCGATGTGACTTTCTTCCATCATCAAAAGCTGTTGATTGCGCGCAATGCGATAACCAAACGGCGTCGGGTTACCCCGCCGATGTTCCGCCGATGTTTCTGTGAACGGTCGAACCGTAATATAATCGGCTCCGCCTGTGACCGCGCCAAATCCAGCGCTCATAGTGCGTAGCATATTGGTCCAAGCGTCTTGGCTTTGCATCATCCTGAGGCTGGTGATTGCGTGGATCGGTATGCTGGCGGTTTCGATGCCGTAAGCCTCAGCAATCGAAGCATAGAGCCTGCGGGCCGCACGGAGCTTTACAATGTTGAGATGCGCGTCCGTGCCAACCGCGAAGAGCGCGCTCATATGGTCGTGCACGGCCGGGCCGTGGCGCTTGAACGCGGCAGCAGTTGTGGCCGCAAATCCAGCGAGTTCTAGTGCATCTGTTCCGCCCGTTTCGTGGATCGCAGCGGCGTTTGCGGTGAATGCGCGCCATGTGTCTGGCACATCAGGCCGATCTCCAAGCGGATCAAGACCCAGCGTCACGGGCGTGTTGGTCAAATCATCAAGGCTGGATGCGAATGTCGCCGCCGAGTTGCCGGGTTCAAAGATCACCGGGACGAGCCCGACAAGAACACCTTCGAGGCACCGTTTTAGGTCGGCCTTACGGTTCAAAGCCTGGCCCATGAGCCGGACAGCGCTGGCGCCCCCTTTCAAGTCGGCGAGTAATTGCGCATTCGCAAATGCCGCGTCCCGATCCATGACGGGCGCGCAAATATGCCAAGGTCGACCGCTCAACAAAGGCGCGTCGCCGCGAGGATGGCGGGCATGGTCATCGGGCCGTGTGTCGGCGTCAAACAGAGGGCCCCGCGTAATTCCGTCCTCAGTCTCGCTGCTCAGGGTTGCGAAGTCCGCGTCCCGCAAACCCTTTTCAGCCAGATTGCGCCAGTCCTTACGGCTGTGATTTGGGAAATCACTCTGAAGTATTAGCTCGGTCATTCGTTCTCCTTACCGCGTGTCGGTCTTGGCGTCTTGCGATAGGTCCAGAAAAGTCGCGCGGTAGATGATCGAAAACGTGATTGCGGTGGGGATAGATCGTTCTATATAAAGAACAGTTGTTCGTTATATCATATATTGAAACCCAACCTCTTGCCCGCTAGAGGCCGCACGCTTGCAAATGCCCCGCGAAGGCTTCGTCAGAAAGACCGATTACAATGTCCAATGCGCCCACGGAAGAAACCGTGCTCGATGTCGAGCATTTCACCGACCGTCTGTTTGCCTTTTCTATTACACGTCCTGCGTCTTTCCGGTTCCGGACAGGTGAGTTCATCATGATTGGCCTGCCAAAGACTGAAGAGCAGAAGCGGCCCGTCATGCGCGCCTATTCGATTGCCTCGCCTGCATGGGATGACAAATTGGAACTTTATTCTATCAAGGTCGAGGAGGGTCCGCTTACGTCCCGTCTACAAAAAATTGTCCCGGGCGATACGGTTCTGCTGGGTCGCAAACCTGTTGGCACATTAGTCCTAGATGCACTGCTACCCGGTAAACGTCTTTGGATGTTCAGCACCGGGACAGGCTTTGCGCCATTCGCATCGCTCGTTCGTGACCCTGAAACCTATGAGCGCTATGATGAAGTCATCGTCACGCACACTTGCCGTGACGCGGGTGAACTGGAATATTCGCAGCGGCTTGTCGCTGACTTGATCAATGACCCACTTGTCGGGGAAATGGTCGTCAATGAAGATGGTTCGCCGAAGCTCAAACTAATCACCTCACTCACGCGCGAAGATCATCCGCTGACAGGTCGGATTACGACTTTGCTTGAAACAGGGAAGCTCTTCGACGTCGCGGGAACGACACCTCTGAATAAAGAGACCGATCGTGTGATGATCTGCGGATCAAAGAATATGATCGATGATACTGCCAAAATCGTCGAAGGGTTTGGCTTGGAAGAAGGCTCGAATTCAGAGCCTAAGCATTTCGTCGTCGAGAAAGCCTTCGTTGGCTAAGGCTAATTAGTTACCGCCAAAGCTGCCAAGCGTGGACAAAGTCAGCCTGATGCCGAATTCAGCATCATTTCGAATCAGGTCATTATTGAAATCGCGTTTTTCGTAGAACAGCTCTACCAACGTGCAATCGTCCCTATAACCGATAGAGGCTCGCTGTGAGCGGGTCACATCCCGGCCCAAATCGCGTACGGCACGGTAGCCGACAGACCATCCACCAAAAGGCCTAACGGTGATTCCACCAGAGATTTCTTCTTGAGGCGCACCCGTTAGAGCTGCCGTGCCCAGCGGTGCGTTGACTTTATAATAACGGCCGGAAAGCTTTACATATTTCGTATTGGCAGAGAGTGTTGAGTCGATCCGTGACAGCACATCCCGGTCTTCGTCATATCGCACCCATGTGTTGGAACGCAGAAAGCCACCAAGGTCGAGATTAAGGGCGGCGATATATTCCGAATTATCTCCCGAAAGACCGGATCCGGTGTTGAATGGATCTGTGACTCCGTCTGAGAAACTTCGACCAGCAAAGATTGAAATTTCACTATCGCGACCTCGTAGGTCCCATTTAGCGGCAACCTGCGCGCCGACATCGACGCGTCGGCCTTCTTGAAAGAAGTCAAATCCGTCGGACTTGTTGGGTTCAAAGAGTAAGGCCGGATCAAGGTCTGGCGTTGCGCCGTCTTCGAACAGGAAGTCCCCTGAGACGGGATCAAAGAAACGATCAAGTTTTGAATCGCCAAAGCTTTCCGTGAATAGCACGCGTGGTTCAACGATAAGGTCGACGGTCTCTCCCCATCGGATAAATGGATAGCGTAAATCAACACCAGCTTGGCCGATGGTCCGGCTAAAGCCGATGTCCGTGCCTGAGTCAGTCTGAATTTCGTAATTGTCGAATCGGCCCCACGCGAAGGGTTTGACTTCCAGACCAGGGCCTGTAATCCAAGTTTTGGAATAATCCAGCCCTGCGGTGGCCCGACCATAATCACTGCCAGTTTCTCGGGTCAGATAGCTTGCATCGCCAAACAGGCGTGCCCGACCACCAAGCGCCGGATCAGTGACATAATATTCACCTTGAATTTTCGGGGCAATGATCGGCAAAACGCCATTATCATCACGCGACACGTCAATTAAGCCTGTCGTTTCGTTTTCAAGGAAACGACTTCTGAGGCTCTGGAATCCTGCCGCCACAGCGGAGACACGGAAGTTTTCGCCTTGCCCGGCAATAAAGGCCTGCGTCGTATTTTGCTGCCGCTCATTTTCAATTAAGCCATTGCTTTCGAACGATGAACTCAGGCCGTAGCGGTTCAAATAAGTATCATCTGTTTGGAACATGGCCGTGTAGCCATAGGTCCACGTGTCAGAGGGTTTAAAGTAACCGTCGACGAAGAAATGGCTTGAAAGTTCCGGACCCTTTTCGGCGTTGTTCGGATTGGTAAAGCGCGTTGGGTCATCGAGTGGGTCACCGTTGCGATCAAACAGGGTCGCGCGCGTAAATGATCCTGCGAAGTTGAGCTCGCCCGTGTGGAATTTGCGACGGGCCTGCAGCTGAAGTAGCGGATTGACGTCGGAATAAATGTGGGGCGTGACCGTGACTTCGGAATAATCATCGACAGCCCAATAATAAGGCTGAACATAGTTGAACCCCCGCGCGCCAGACAGCCCAATCGTTGGGATCAGCAAACCTGAGGCTCGGTCCTGACTTGGGTCCGGATGCGCCAGATAGGGCGTGTAGAAAACGGGGAGGCCGAATAATTCCAGAACGGCATCACGATAGCGAATAGTGCGCGATGTATCGTCCTGCTTAACGCGACGCGCCCGGAGCCGCCAAGTTGGTTTTTTCGCTTCGCCTTCGCTGTTCTTGCAAAGCTCGCAGGCTGTGTAGGTCACATTAAAGAGCTCAAATTCGCCGTCATCTGAGCGTGTGACAAAGCGTGCCGAGGTCGTGGCGCCGCTTGCCAAACGGGCGGTAAAGTTTGCCGCCGTCCCGGCGAGCAACTGATCAGACAGTTCCAGCTTGTCGGCATATTGAACGTCGCCTGTCGCGTCGATCAACACAACATCACCAGTCGCCAGAACTTGCCCAGTTTCCAGGTTGTAGTCGACGCGGTTGGCGCGAAGAGTCCGGTCCTGATAGCGACCTTCAACTTCGCCGATCGCGGTCAAAACACTCGCGCCTTCATCATTAATCAACTCGTCGGCTTCGAGATAAATCAAGTCGGGGTCGCGGAATGGACTATCTGCTGCGAGCTTGAGGGGACGACTCGTTCCAGCTGCCGTTTGGTTCGGCGCCAGTTGTGCTTGCACGGTCGGAGCAAGGCTCATGACGGCGATAAGCGCCAGCATAGACGCTTGAGCGATAAAAGGGTGGCGTTTTATAGTGGGGAGTTGGGGCATACGAATTGTGGCTTTTCCCCTGAGAGACCAAACGGGATGAAACCTCAAACAAATCAAGGAGCACCGCGATTTAACGTTCCCATAACGCTTAGCCTACGTCGGGTCCACGGGGCCACCCTTAAAAAGGTCTAGCTTTTGCATTAAATTTTAATGGGGCAGCCTCATCGCTGTATTTTGACTCTGAAATCGGACGTGGACTTGGTTCTAGGGTTTTCAAATTGACATCTTGAACCATTCGAAGATCGGCTCAGTCCGTCTTTTCCCGTTGGGCCGTGGCGAACGCGTTCATAAAATGTGGCTGATTTCTTGGAAATTAAGCCATACTCCTTACGACCAACCCTGTAATTTCAGTCGTCATGACCGACCCTATCGGCTCTTTCGCGGGCGAGGTTCAGCACATCTGCCGCTGTTCGTCCGCTGTCACGTAGACTGCGGATCGTCTGCGACCCCGACCGTTTGCTCATTTTCTTATCGGATGTCTCCATGACCAAACCATGATGATGATAACGCGGCACGGGCCAGCCCATTAACGTTTGGATGAGGACGTGAATGGCCGTTTTTTCATATAAATCACGCCCCCGTGCGACGTCTGTCACACCTTGGAGCCAGTCATCATGGGTGACAGCGACGTGATAACTCGTGCCGATATCGCGGCGGACCAACGTCTTGTCTTCCAGTGTCGTGAGGTCGATTGGGATGAGGGTGTCACCTTCTTGAAAGGACAGCTCATCGGTTCCCACGGCCTCAATCGCACGCGCCGTTGAGAGTTTTACGACCGGGGGCAGGCTGCGATCCTCCCGCCCGGATCGTGTCGTATAGTCTTCGTAAAGTAAGCCGCGCGCTTCCAGTGCCTCAATCACGCGTCGATAATCCCCCATATGCCCGCGTTGCACGCGGACAGGCTTTGGCCATGTGAAACCAAGC
Organism: Litorimonas sp.; assembly: GCA_051251645.1. GTDB lineage: Bacteria > Pseudomonadota > Alphaproteobacteria > Caulobacterales > Maricaulaceae > Litorimonas. The sequence continues at coordinate 147,530 of JBPOEY010000003.1, forward strand.
CAACTTAGATCTTCATAAATAGCGTCAATTAATTCCGGTCGGGAGCGCGTGTTGTCGATATCCTCTATCCGCAAGACGCACGGGCCAAGCGAAAACGCCTGCTCCGCCGCATAGGCATGACCCAAATGCAGATAACCCGTGGGTGAGGGGGCGAAGCGGGTTAGCATAGAGAGCACGTTAGAGCCTGCGAGCGATTAAACACTCTACCGCCGCATCATCCCGCCGAGAACACCGCGCACCGCATTACGCATGGCGCGGCGCATCATCAGGCGGCCTTCGCGTTTGATTTCCTTGACGATGACATTCTCTTTCTTGCGGGCCGTGCGTCGGCGCGTGGTCGTTGACTTTTTCTTCGCCGTCTGGGCCGTTTCGCGTTCGACCCGTTTGGCCTCGGCGGCGTCTTCTTTGGCGCGTTTTTCGGCTTTCGTTTCTAGGTTTTCGTAAGCGCTTTCCCGGTCGATCGGGGTGTCGTATTTTTCGCCAATCGGGCTGTCGGCTTGGACGGCTTTGCGCTCTGACGGTTTTGCAGGGCCAAGGCGAGACGCAGGCGGGCGGACCATGGTGCGTCCGACGACGCTCGGCGCGCCGCGTTCATCCAGCAGGCTAACGAGCGCTTCGCCGATACCCAGATCGGTGATGACCTCTTCTGTATCAAAAGCGGGGTTTTCCCGAAACGATGTGGCGGCTGCGCGAACGGCGCGTTGCTCTCGTGGTGTGTAAGCGCGCAGCGCGTGCTGGATGCGATTACCGAGCTGTCCCAAGACGCTGTCGGGAATATCCATCGGGTTTTGCGTCACGAAATAGACGCCGACGCCTTTCGAGCGAATCAGCCGGGCGACTTGCTCAATCTTCTGGATCAACGGTTTGGGCGCGTCGTCGAACAAAAGATGCGCTTCGTCGAAGAAGAAAACCATAATCGGCTTGTCCGGATTGCCAACTTCTGGAAGTTCTTCGAACAATTCTGACAGCAGCCAGAGCAAGAAGGTCGCATAAAGCACCGGACTATTGATGAGCTCATCGGCCGCTAGAATATTGACTGCGCCCATACCATTTTCGTCGACGCGCATGAAATCGTCTAATTCTAGTGCGGGCTCGCCGAAGAACTCTTCAGCGCCCGCCCGTTCCAATGTCAGCAGATTGCGCCGGATGGCGGCGACGGATTGACCGGTGACATTGCCGTATTCGCGACTGATTTCCGCGCGGTTATCCGCCAGATAATTAAGCAGACTGTTCAGGTCTTTGAGGTCGAGCAATAACATGCCGTTATCATCAGCATACTCAAAGGCAATGGTCATGATGCCTTCCTGCGTTTCTGTCAGGCCCATCAGGCGGGACAGCAGAACCGGGCCCATTTCGGAAATGGTCGTGCGAACCGGATGGCCCTGCAGTCCATAGAGATCCCAGAATATTGTTGGAAAGGCGCGGTAGCTGTAATTCTCCAGCCCGATCTTATTAGCGCGTTTTATCAATTTCTCATGCAGCTTGTGCGTGTCAGACCCGGACTGCGAGATTCCAGACAGGTCACCTTTGACGTCAGCGGCGAAGACGGGAATGCCGTTGGCGGAAAACCCTTCGGTTAGAATTTGCAGGGTGACGGTCTTGCCCGTTCCGGTCGCCCCCGCGATCAAACCATGCCGGTTGGCTTTGTCGAGGCGCAATTCCTGCCGCACCCCATCCGTGTCTGTGCCGATGAAAATCGTCTGGCTCATGCGGGGCTCTCCAAGAAACTAAAAATCCGTTATGAGGATCACGGTCTGAATGCAATATAGACAGCGCTATGACCTCAGATACAACCATACGATCTTCACTTCTTATCATCGCCGCGATTGCGCTGTTTTGGACATTTTATGTGACCCGGCACTTGATCGCGCCCTTTGCATTGGCGGTGTTTTTCTGGCTGACGATTGATGCTTTTGCGCGCTGGATCGATAATTTGTCTGCGCGGATCCCTTACTGGTTTGCTCTGATGGTGGCCATTATTGTGACTGTGGGTGCGCTCGTTGGCTTGATCATCGTCGTGGCCGACACAGTGGGAAGTGTTGTCGACGAATCGCCGCGTTATGCTGCGCGGATTGATGAGCTATTTGCGTGGGTCGGGACCGTTACAGGACAGGAAAACCTATCGTTCTCTTCGCTTAATCAACGCTTCGGTATTAGCGACAGTCTGCAAGGCGCGATTGGGGGCTTCGCCAAGACCATTCAGGGCGTCGTATCGGACTTCCTGCTCATCGCCATTTATGTTGTTTTCCTGTTCGTTGCGCAGGCCAGTTTTCCGGATAAAATGGATAATCTGTTTCCTGACAAAGTGAAACGTGACCGTGCCGCGCGGATCGGAAGTACGATCCGAACGTCCATCGAACGCTATATTTCGGTGCAAACGCTCGTCTCACTGATCCAAACGGTGATCAGCTATATCGCGATGGTTGCGCTAGGGCTGGATAATGCGCTGTTTTGGGCGTTGGTCATCTTCATCCTGAACTATATCCCGATTGTCGGCGGGTTCGCGGCTGTGGCCCTGCCGGTCCTGTTCGGGCTGGTGCAATTTGATAGCCTCGTCCCCGTGGCTGTGCTCGGCGGAGTCCTCTTCGGCGCGCAATTCTTGGTCTCCAATACGCTGCAGCCCAAAATGATGGGCGACAGCATGAATATGAGCGCGCTCGTCGTAGTGCTTAGCCTGACAGTTTGGGGCGCGCTGTGGGGCGGAGTCGGCGCGTTCTTGTCTGCGCCGATGACTGTGATTTTGATGATTATTTTGGCGCAATTTCCAACCACACGATGGATCGCGATTGTGCTGTCAGCGGACGGCGATCCGGATATGGATGGCGATGGCAAGCCTGATACAGTGGTTATGCCGTCGCTTTAACTCACTGCAACGTGATGACGCCGTTGTTGGCAGGTTCATATCTCGCCTTCTACAACAGGGGCATGAAATCAATTGCTATAAGAATGACGTGTATTGCAATCGCCGCCCTTGGCGGCGTGACGTCCCCCGCCTTTGCTGAGACATTGTCGCAACCGACCAAAGTCGTTGAGCTGTTTACCTCGCAAGGCTGTTCATCCTGCCCGAAAGCCAATGCGTTTGTCGCGAGTCTTGACGACGAAGACCCGGACGTTTTGGCCTTATCTTATGGTGTGACGTATTGGGATTATCTGGGCTGGACAGACACGTTTGGTGATCCGACTTTCACCGCGCGACAACGTCAATATGATGCCGCGTTGGATTCTGGCGTCTATACGCCGATGCTTGTTGTCGGCGGAAAAACGCATGCACCGCGCCTCGCAAAGACTGATTTAGTTGGAACAAATGTGCCGGCAACCCTTAGGCTCGCGCGTCATAGCGGCGAGCTTTGTATCGACGGGAAATTACCCGATGGCGCAAAACTGGCCTTGGTTGATTACAAGCCTGGAACCCAAATCGTTGCTGTAAAACGCGGTGAAAATAAAGGACGTGCGCTGACGCTCGCCAATGTGGTCACGGATGTGACTTACCGCGATTGGACCGGGAAAATGATCTGTGGGCTGCACCCGAAATCGGCTCTGGCCGTCTTGGCGCATGATGTAAAAACGACCGCTATCATCGGTGCGGCACGGTTTGAGCCTTAATTAGACCGACTGATTTTGGCGTTGCCGAGAGGGCTCACACAGTTTCAGCGTGGGGGCTGGGGGGCTGAAAAAACCAAACCGAATCCGCATTCACTCTCTCGACAACCCTCACTTCGTGTCGGATCAAGTCCTTGGCGCGGCTGAAATAAGGCGATATTGCGGCAACCTATTACCAATTGGCCAGCGATGGTCCATAAAACCAACCTCTTTGTTACTTTGTCTGGCTTAGTCTTTGCCAGACCGGGTTAAGCTAGGTTATGGCTGGAATGATGAATAAGGTTGTGCGGATCAGCAATGGGCAAAAAGCCCCGTCTCAGGTCAGTTTTGATCGTCACGAACTGTCTTTGATCCTTAACGTCTATGGTCAGATGGTCGCCAAGGGTGATTGGAAAGATTACGCGATTGATTTCCTCTCAGATCGCTGCGTGTTCTCAGTTTTTCGGAAGGCGTCAGAACATCCGCTCTATCGCATTGAAAAACTCCCGACATTGCGGAAACGCCAAGGCCAGTTTGCGGTCGTTGCGCCCGGCGGATTGATCCTGAAGCGCGGACATGATTTGGGAGCTGTCCTGCGCGTTTTTGACAAGGCCAGATTCAGAAGCGTTTAGACGTCACAATACCGCCGCTCGATTTAGCGCGCCTGTGCCGTGAGTGCCTTTGCATCATGGTGATGCATCGGTCAGTTTATAGAGGGCTATCGTCAGCCTAGCTCGATATTGCGGCGGGACGCGCCAATTCAACTTTACTCGACCGTGACAGATTTCGCCAGATTTCGCGGCTGGTCAACATCTGTGCCCAAAGCGACTGCCGTATGATAGGCGAGGAACTGCTGCCCAATGGCTTGGATGATCGGCGCACAGAGCGGCGTTGCAGTTGGGAGGGTCAAAATTGTTGTCGAGAGTTTTTTGGCCGCCTCCGCTCCCTTTGCATCAGTGATCAAAATAACACGGGCCCCGCGTGCAGCCACTTCCTGCAAATTAGAAATAGTTTTTTCGAACAGTTCATCGTCTGGGGCCACGACTATCACAGGCGTGCCTGTTTCGATGAGGGCGATAGGGCCGTGTTTAAGCTCGCCCGCGGCATAGCCTTCGGCGTGAATGTAAGAAATTTCCTTGAGCTTGAGTGCGCCTTCTAAGGCAATCGGGACCATAGGGCCGCGACCCAAGAAGAAGATGGATTTCGCGTTGATGAGAGTTGCTGCAACACGGGCAATGTCTTCGCTGCACAAAATCGCCTCAGCCACAAGATGAGGCAGGGTCGCGAGATCCCGACAGTGCGCAGCCGCAGCTTCCGCGTCGATACGACCGCGTTGTTGCGCGGCACCAATGGCAAGCGTGGCTAGGGCGCAAGTTTGCGAGGTGAAGGCTTTTGTCGATGCCACGCCGACTTCTGGTCCGGCTTTGATTGGCAGGGCGATATCGGCTTCGCGCGCCATCGTTGACGTCATGACATTGACGAGCGCAGCGGTTTTCAGATTGAATAGTTTCGCATAGCGCAGCGCCGCTAACGTGTCCGCCGTCTCGCCAGATTGGGACACGACGATCATGAGGCTTTTGGGGCTCAGAACAGGGTTCCGGTAGCGGAATTCAGACGCAATATCGATATCAACGGCGAGCCCCGCGATTTGTTCGAACATATATTTGGCGACCATGCCCGCATAGAAGGCTGTGCCGCAGGCGACGATAACGACCCGGTCAATGTCGGTAAAATCAAGCTCGTCTGGCAACTCTACGCGCATCTTGCTCAGGTCGAGATAATGCGACAAAGTTCGTGCAATCGTTTCTGGCTGCTCATGAATTTCTTTGAGCATATAATGAGGGAATTGGCCTTTATCTGCGATTTCGTCGGTAAACGCGACGACGGTGATGGGGCGCTCAACGGGTGTGTTGTCTTTGTCGAAAATTTCGACGGACGTTTTACTGAGAACCGCCCAATCGCCTTCTTCGAGATAGATGAGCTTATTGGTCAAGGGGGCGAGCGCCATGGCGTCTGAGCCCAAATACATTTCTCCGTCTCCGACGCCGATGGCAAGGGGAGAGCCGTGACGCGCGCAGAAAATTTCGTCTTCCGCACCTTTGATCAAGATACCAAGCGCATAGGCGCCGCGGAATTGTGCCAAGGCGCTTGCAACCGCTTCACGCGGCGTCGCGCCGTTATCGAGGGCTTCGTCGATCAAATGTGCCGCGACTTCTGTGTCTGTTTCGGATTCAAAATTGCGGTGCGTGAGTGCATCGCGAATTTCGGCATAGTTTTCGATGATGCCATTATGGACGACGGCGACCCGACCGGTATGATGAGGGTGGGCATTATCTTCTGTCGGTGCGCCGTGCGTGGCCCAGCGCGTATGCGCAATACCGGAGTGGCCTTCAATCGGGTCCCCGGCCAATTTATCGCGTAGATTGGCAATTTTGCCTTTGGCCCGTCGACGACGGATGTTTTTACCGTCGACCACGGCGATGCCTGCGCTGTCATAGCCGCGATATTCTAATCGTTTAAGTCCTGAGACTAAACGATCAGAGACGGGTTGACGTCCGATTATGCCGACAATGCCGCACATAGATTTCCCTAATCTGATTGGTTGCGCCTTTGAATGCAAAAGTAACATTCTGAGCGGTGAGGAACAAATGGATTATTCCACCTGCATATCTTGAATGGATTGTTTTCGCCTTAACGGCATGCGTGATAAGACTGATCTGAAAAGCATTCGCCTCGCTATGCAGGTTCCGATTTAACTAACAGCCGATTTTGCTGGGTAAAACCTAGCTTTGTGGCTATTTTATGCGGATTATAAGGTCGTTGGTATCGATAGGATCACGCCCTATTACGATGTGTCACTGAAAGTGACCGCGTTGGGTTGGTTTAATATCTTTCGGCCACCGTTAAGTTGCGCGACACTTATTCGAACCAAAGCGTTCTTTAATACTCATCGCGTCCAAGGCGCTTTCGCCTTCGATTAAGCCATTCGTCCCTTTCTCGGATTGATGAAAACTAAGAGATAAATCCCATGCAATTCATTGATCTCCACGCACAGCAAGCCCGGCTTAAAGCTGAGATCGACGCAGGTATTGCGGATGTTCTGTCGCACGGCCGTTATATTTTAGGGCCACAAGTGACCGAGCTCGAGACCAAATTAGCGGCGTTCGGCGAGGCTAAATTCGCGGTGTCCTGCGCGAATGGCACGGATGCGATTGGGCTCCCCTTGATGGCTTGGGGCATTGGGCCTGGCGACGCGGTGTTTTGCCCGTCCTTTACCTATTGTGCGACGGCGGAAATTATTGCGCTAATGGGGGCCACGCCGATCTTCATTGATATTGATCGCGACACCTATAATATGTGTGTGAGTAGCGTGAAGCAGGCGATTTTGGACGTGAAATCCAAGGGTGAATTGGTCCCGCGTGCGGTCATGACAGTCGACTTGTTTGGTCAATGCGCCGATTACGATGCCATTGCGCCGGTCGTGCGCGAAAACAGATTGAAGCTTATCTCTGACTCGGCACAAGGCTTCGGCTCGACCCTGAATGGTCAACATCCATTGGCATGGTCGGACGTTCAAACAACCAGCTTTTTTCCGGCCAAGCCGCTGGGTTGCTATGGCGATGGCGGCGCTGCGACGACCAATGATGAAGAGCTTAAAGACGCGCTTAATAGTCTCCGGTTTCACGGGAAAGGGACAGAACCCTTTGATCATGCGCGTATTGGTATGAATTCACGACTTGATACAATTCAAGCCGCGATTTTGTTACCAAAACTCGCCGTTTTTGCTGATGAAATTGAGCGGCGGAATCTGGTGGCGGATCGATATACGGCGGCTTTGTCAGGCCGAGCGGAGCGTGTGCCGGCGGTGATGGACGGCGTGGTTTCGACGTGGGCGCAATATACGATTGAAGTGCCGGATCCTGCGGCCTTTGCACAAAGCTTGCAGGCCGCGGGCATTCCGACAGCGCGTTATTATCCGAAGCCTATTCATATGCAGTCTGCGTATAAACACTTCCCCGTCGCCGGAAATGGCCTGCCGAATACGATGGCCTGTATCGATCACGTCATCAGTCTCCCCATGCACGCCTACCTCTCAGAAGACGAACAGATAACCATTATCGAAGCTGCTAAGGCCGCTTTGATCTAGCATCTGAAGAAACGCAGGATTGCCCGCAAACACCAGCCACTATGCTGATGCGTATGAGGGCAGAAAATCAAACTTGGATGTGAAAGAGGCGAACCGTAGTGGGAGAGAGACTTGAACTCTCGACCTCAGGATTATGAGTCCTGCGCTCTAACCAGCTGAGCTACCCCACCACGGTAAGGCGCGCCATATAGGGGTGTGGGCGCAGGGCGGCAAGTCTTGTTTGCGGATGTTTTTACGGCTATCGCAGCGACCATGCGCAAGACTGCTCATACGATCCAGCAACCCTGTTCGCGATATCGGCGGACGTGTCTCTGTTTGGGCTAATTCAGCTCGCGCAATCACCCCGTCATTCGGCGGGACCTTCTTCGTGAGGCGGCATCCGCCGCACACCCATCAGAAGGAAACATCATGTTCACATCAGACAAAGAGATTATTCGCATTGGCGAGGGCGTCCGCGATCGAACCTTGCCCAAACCCGACTGGACTCATGCGGCCCATGTCGCGGCGGCCGTCTGGGTGTTGGACCACTATGGCGCGGTAGCAGAGGACCGCATGCCAGAGTTCATACGCCACTATAATGTGGCCACAGGCGTGCAGAATACGGATCGTGAGGGCTATCACCATACGATCACGCTGGCGTCTCTGCGCGCCGTAAAAGCGGTTGTGTCTGGTCTGGATGTGTCCCTGTCAGACCGAACAAATGCTGTGCTTACAGCAGGCTATGATCGGCCGGATTGGTTATTGCGCCATTATACCAAAGCCCGCTTGTTCTCAGTTCAGGCGCGGCGAGCGTGGGTGGAACCAGACCGAGATCCGCTCCCGTAAAAGGGGTGCTCTAGTTGAGGAACATTTCTATCGGGTCTTCGAGGCGGCGTTTCAGGTCTTGCACCATCTGCGCGGCATCATAGCCATCGATGACACGATGGTCGCAAGAGACACTGAAATTCATCACCAGTCGTTCAATCACGACGCCGTCGCGCATTTCCAACTTTGGCCGGATTTTATTCGGGCCAAAAATGGCGACTTGCGGTCGGTTAATCACAGGCGTGGTAACAATGCCGCCTAAGGGGCCGAGCGACGTGACCGTCGTTGTGGCGCCTTGGAAATCGGCGGGCGATAATTTGTTGTCGCGTGCGCCTGCGGCGAGGCGCGCGATTTCGCGGCCCATGTCCCAGATCGATAACGTCTGCGCGCGTCGTAAGACGGGCACGACCAAGCCGAGATCCGTTTGCGCGGCGATGCCGAGATTCAAATCGCTAAACTGGCTGACGTAATTGCCCGGGCCGCCCGACAGTCCATCGGAGCCATCTTGATAGAGGGCATTAAATTGCGGCCAGTCGCGCAAAGTGACGGCCAGCGCGCGGATCATGAAGGGCAGAACGGTCAGCTTCGTTTTCGTCGGATCATCGGCGAACTTCGCATTGACGCGTTTCCGTAAGGCTTCCAATTCGGTCATGTCGATTTCGTCGACATAGGTGAAATGCGGGATGTGACGTTTGGCGTCCTGCATCCTCGAAGCGATGACGCGGCGCAGGCCGATCACCTTGATCCGGGTTTCACCGTCGACGGGTTCCATCACGCTTGTTAGCAGATCGAGATCCGCATGGGTGACCTGGCCTTGTGGTCCTGTGGCTTTGGCAGATCCGAGATCAAGTCCTGCGTCTTTCGCGCGCTTGCGCACGGCGGGAGAGGCGAGGGCGCGGATCGATGTCTGTGGTGTGGTGACGGTTTGTGTCTTTGCAAGCGCAGGCGTTTTGGCTGCGCTTGGTGACGGTGTGCTGGTTTTCGTCGGCTCAGACGGCGCTGCATCCGCATTGCCGCCACTCTCGACAGCAAACCGGACAAGCACGGAACCCACAGACGCAATTTCGCCTTCTTCGCAACCAACGGCTGTCACGGTGCCGCTCACCGGGCTGGTCAGCTCAATCGTCGCTTTGTCTGTCATGGCGTCGGCGATAGGGTCGTCTTCTTCGACGACATCACCAAGGGCGACATGCCAAGCCGTGATTTCCGCTTCGACCACACCTTCGCCAATATCGGGCAGTTTAAATTCGTAAGTGCCGGACCCTGATGGTGCTGCCGCAGGCGCAATATTTAACGGTGCGACTGTCGCGGTTTCGGCGTCGCTTGCATCGCTGTCTGCGACATCAAACACGACCAGGTCAGCCCCAACCGCGACGATTTCGCCGTCTTCGCAAGCGACTGTGCGCACGACCCCGTCGACCGGGCTGGTTAGCTCAATCGTGGCTTTATCCGTCATGGCGTCGGCGAGTGGTTGGTCTTCTTCAACCGTATCGCCAACGGCGACGTGCCACGCCGTAATTTCGGCTTCGACCACGCCTTCGCCAATATCTGGCAACTTAAACCGATAGGTGCCCATCTATGCGGCCTCCAAAACCTCACGAACAGCCGCGGTAACGCGTTTCTGTCCCGGGAAATAGGCCCATTCTTGCGCGTGTGGATAAGGTGTGTCCCATCCGGTCACGCGTTGGATCGGGGCTTCCAAATGGTAGAAGCAGCGTTCTTGGACCAAGGCCATCAATTCAGCCCCAAACCCAGATGTCCGGGTCGCTTCATGCAAGATAACGCACCGACCGGTTTTTTTCACGCTAGCTTCAATGGCATCAATATCAAGCGGCATGAGTGAGCGTAGATCCAGAATATCGGCCGAAATACCCATATTTTTCGCAACCGCTTCCGCGACCCACACCATGGTGCCATAGGCGATGATCGTGATGTCGGATCCTTCTGTAATCTGCCGGGCTTTGCCCAGCTCGACCTTATAGTGCCCGGACGGCACTTCGCCCAGTTCATGGCCTTTCCAAGACACCGACGGGCTTTCATGATCGCCATCGAAGGGGCCGTTATACAGGCGTTTGGGTTCTAAGAAGAGGACAGGGTCGTCGCTCTCAATCGCGGCAATCAGCAGGCCTTTCGCGTCGTAAGGATTGCTCGGAATGATGGTTTTTAATCCAGCAATATGTGTGAACAAGGCTTCGGGGGATTGGCTGTGTGTCGGTCCGCCAAAGATGCCGCCGCCGACGGGCGTGCGGATTGTTAGCGGGGCAATAAAGTCGCCATTGGACCGGTAGCGCAACCGGGCTGCTTCACTCGCGATTTGGTCATAGCCTGGATAGATGTAATCAGCGAATTGGATTTCTGCGACCGGACGGAGGCCATTGGCGGCCATCCCGATGGCGATGCCAACAATGCCGCCTTCGCTAATCGGGGTGTCGAAACAGCGGTGTAGCCCGTGCTTTTCTTGCAGGCCGGCTGTGCAACGGAACACGCCGCCAAAAAAGCCGACATCCTCGCCAAAGGTAAGGACGTTCGGGTCCTCGGACATTTTGACATCCATCGCGTCGCGAATGGCCTCGATCATACTCATTTGTGGCATTAGCCTAGCTCCCGCTTGAACATTTCTTTTTGCTCTAACAGCAGTTGCGGCGGGTCATCATAGACTTGCTCGAACATGGTGAAATCATCCACCTGTGGACCCGCGTCGACCGTGCCAAGCGCCTCGGCTTGTTTATAAGTTTCGCGCACGAACAGTTTCGCCTCTTTCGCGTAGGCCTCGTGTTGCGCCTCGTCCCATTCACCAAGCTTGATAAGGTGCGCCTTCAGGCGCTCGACTGGATCACCAAACGGCCAAACTTCGGCATCGTTTTTAGGACGGTATTTGGATGGGTCATCGGATGTCGAGTGCCCCTCCTTGCGGTAGGTGAAATGCTCGATGACGGTTGCGCCGCCGCCTTTGCGGGCCCGTTCGGCCGCCCAGCTGGTCGCCGCATAAACCGCGAGCGCATCATTGCCATCGACACGCAACGTCGCCAGGCCATAGCCTGTGCCGCGTGCGGCAAAGCTTTCGCCTTCGCCCATAGCGATGCCTTGAAAGCTTGATATCGCCCACTGATTATTCACCACATTGATGATGCAGGGCGCCCGGTAGGTTGACGCGAAGTTGAGCGCATAATGGAAGTCACCTTCCGCCGTCGCGCCTTCACCCGTGAAAGCGGAGGCAATCGCGTCCGAGTTCTTATAGGCCTCGGCCATCGCCCAGCCGACCGCTTGGATCAATTGTGTGCCAAGATTGCCGGAGATCGAGAAGAAGCCGTGCTTTTTAAACGAGTACAGCACGGGAATGTTCTTGCCCTGCAACGGATCCCCAGAATTTGACAGGCACTGGTTCATCATTTCCAACATGGACGCGCCGCGATTGATGAGGATGCCTTGCTGCCGATAGGTCGGAAACGTCATGTCTGTATCGGACAGCGCCTGCGCATGTCCGACGGAGACGGCCTCTTCGCCCGCGCTTTTCATGTAAAAGCTCATCTTGCCTTGGCGCTGCATGGCGAACATCCGCTCATCCATGGCGCGGGTTAGCATCATGTCTTTGAGCATCTTGCGCTTCACGTCCGGCGTCAGGTTTGGAATCCATTCGCCCGCTGTGTCGCCGTTAAAGCGCATGACGCGGATCAGCTTGAGCGCATGTTCTGCCGTTTCATGATCGTCGCACATCGGATCGGGCCGACGCGGCGTGTGCATGGTGGGAACGGAAATATGACTATAGTCGGGAGAATCGCCCGGTCGAAACGGAGGCTCTGGGACGTGCAGACGGGACTGGTTTGACTTTGGTTTCGCCATGTAGCGTGAAGCCTCTATGCGTTATTGACGTCACAAACGCCCAATGATGGCCCGTCTAAGCCGCTACTGTGTGAAATACATTGCGACAATTGCAAGATTGTTGGTAAATCCTACCAAGATGCGCTAGTAATAGAAGAAACTTGTTCAACACAATCGCCAAACCGCACGGTATCAGGGGCTTTACGATGAAAACACCCACTCAGATCGATAATATCGATGCCAAAATTCTGCATCTTTTGCAAGGGAATGCGGGGCTGTCTGTGGCAGAAATTAGTGAACAGGTCGGGCTGAGTAGCTCGCCCTGCTGGCGCCGCATCAAGCGGATGGAAGAACTCGGTATCATTAGCGCGCGGGTGACCTTGCTCGACCGGAGCCTTCTGGGCCTTGATTTTGAAGTCTTCGTCGCCGTCAAATTATCCTTGCCCAACCGCACAAATATGGAAAAATTCGAACGCGAAGTCGGGCGTATGCCCGAAGTCGTCCAATGCGCCGTCGTCACGGGAGCGGTCGATTTCATGCTCCGGATCGTCACGACAGACATGCATGCCTATGAGACGTTCCTGCGCGAGACGCTGCTGTCCATCGACCTGATCTCAGACGTGCAAAGCCGGATCGTGTTGCGCCAAGCGAAAGACACGACGGCGTTACCGCTGAACCTGATTTCGAGTGCAGTGCCGCGGTACTAACGCAGGCAGGCTCTGCACACATGTGAAGATGACGCTCCCGACTATGGGTGCGCCTGATTTTCTGTCATCATCCTTTTTTACGTCTCAAAAGGACTCCCCATGATTGGCTACACAACCCTCGGCGTCAGCGACATGACTGCGGCGAAAAAATTTTACAGCGAACTGCTGGGCGCTAAAGTCCTGTTTGACGGTGGACGGATTGCCATGATCGGCGAGTCGATGGGCAAACCCATGGTCGCGGTGTGCACGCCCTATAATGAAGAAGACCCGACCCCCGGCAACGGCGTGATGGTTGCGTTCCGTGGCGGTTCCCGCGACGGCGCAGACGCGATGTATAAAAAAGCGATTGAGTTAGGCGCGACGTGTGACGGTGCTCCGGGTGTGCGCGTGCCAGACATGTTTTACGGCGCGTATGTGAAGGATGTGGACGGGAATAAGCTTTGCTTTTTTGATTTTAGTTAGAATTTAAATTTTTCTTCTCTGTCAGTAAGAATATCAACGTGGCGAGACAATTGTGTTTAACTAATTTCTATATTTTATAGATATGTTTTTCATTCCATGACGCGATGCAAGCGCACGAAGAAGTGTTGGCGACTGGGAGGCAACCTCGCTGCTCTGACGGAAGATAGAGTTATTGAAAGTTTGGATTACTTTATGATGGGTGTCATCTAAGATAAAAACCCCGGCCTCTTTAGGCGCTAAGTATGGCCCAGGTGATACTGCGATGTCATAACTTATGGGTAGCCAAAGTTCTGTTCGTAAATCATATAAACTATCTGTACCGCCGTTGGAGAACCTCACGTGAGGGCTGCTTCCAATGATCCATGATTTAGAACCTGTTAATTGGGCAAAAGCCAAGCTTCTTTTTGATAAGACTTCTAAAGTTTCTTGAAGCGGAGAGGTAACTGATTTGGCTAGGGCGCCTTTTATTATACGGTCTTTACTGTCGCTAACATTAGCAATCTGTTGGTGAACATTTTCCGACATAGTAAACCCAGCTAAATCGGTAATTTCCTCTAAGGATTTATCGAAAAGTTTGGATAAAATATCTATGTTTTTTTGGAGAAGTCATCTTCTCATAAGAACGCTGAAACTGTGTAGAGTAAAATCTATCCCAAATCTCCTTTTCTGCTGCGCTGAGGTTTGGTGCAACCCTACTTCGTATTCTTTCAATCATCTTCTCTACAACTTGAGATGCTCGGCTATCTAAGTCGCTTAAGTAAACCCCTTCGGTGTCAGTAATTTTTTGGCCTTGCTGATCAACGTAACTGTAAAGGTGATTTCTACGAAAAATAGTTACCGGATTGCGAGGTTCAATAATCTTTGTACTTTTACTTTTATCAAAATAGAAAAGCTGACCATCACCTTTTATTTCGTTTAGAAGAAACTGAGGTACATGATGGTGGCGCTTCGGATTACTCATAATTTTCTAAGCCCCCCGCAACTGCACCAACTCATCCCTTAGCCGTGCCGCCTCCTCAAACTCCAAATTCTCCGCCGCTTCGAACATGCGCTTCTCTAACTCTGCCGCGACAGCAATGGCGTTGCCGCCCATTTTTTGACCAGCGAAAGGCTCTGCCGCTTCGGCGACTTCGAGGCGTTGTCCGCGCTTGCCTTTTTTCTTCAGGCCGGACGGCGTATAGCTGTCGCGTTCGTCTTTGATCTTCTGTGCATTTTGGCTGTCGCCAACCATGTCCGCGACGCCGCGCAGGATGGTTTGTGGGGTGATGCCGTGGAGCGTGTTGTGGGCGACTTGACGCACGCGGCGGCGCTCCGTCTCGTCCATCGCGCGTTGCATCGAGCCGGTGATTTTATCGGCGTAGAGCACGACATGGGCTTCGCTATTCCGCGCGGCGCGACCGATGGTTTGGATCATCGAGGTCTCGCTCCGCAGGAAGCCTTCCTTGTCCGCGTCGAGAATGCCGACAAAGGCGCATTCCGGAATATCGAGCCCTTCGCGCAGCAGGTTAATCCCGATCAACACGTCGAACACGCCGAGCCGCAAATCGCGAATGATTTCGATCCGTTCCAACGTGTCGACGTCGCTGTGCATATAGCGCACTTTAATGCCCTGATCGGACATATATTCTGTCAGATCTTCGGACATTTTTTTTGTCAGTGTTGTGACCAGTGAGCGGAAGCCTTTGGCGGTCGTTTTGCGGACTTCGTCGACCACATCATCGACCTGATTATGATGCTCACCGCTGACGGGGCGGACTTCGACCGGTGGGTCGATCAGGCCAGTGGGTCTGATAACTTGCTCGACAAAGACGCCGCCCGTGCGTTCCATTTCCCAATCGGCGGGCGTGGCGCTGACATAGACCGTTTGCGGCCGCATCGCGTCCCATTCCTCGAATTTCAGCGGACGATTATCAATGCAGGAGGGCAGGCGAAAGCCATGTTCGGCCAGCGTGCCTTTACGGTTCGCATCGCCCCGGCTCATGCCGCCGATTTGTGATACGCCGACATGGCTCTCATCCATAAAGAGGAGCGCATCTTCAGGCAGATATTCGAATAATGTGGGCGGCGGTTCGCCCGGCGCGCGGCCCGTGAGGTAACGCGAATAATTCTCGATCCCGTTACAAAAGCCAGCCGCCGCCATCATTTCGAGATCAAATTCGGTCCGTTGCTGAATGCGTTGGGCCTCGAGCAATTTACCTTCTGCCTCAAATATTTTGAGCGTCTTATCTAATTCCGCCTTAATGCCCTTCATGGCGCTCTGCACCGTCGGGCGCGGGGTCACATAGTGGCTGTTAGCATAGACGCGGACCGTATCAATGACCCGGCCCGTTTTACCCGTCAGCGGGTCAAATTCTGTGATGCTGTCAATCTCGTCGCCAAAGAAATCGAACCGCCACGCCGTGTCGTCATAGTGGGCCGGGAACAGCTCAATCGTATCGCCCCGCACGCGGAAAGACCCGCGCGCAAAGGCGAGATCATTGCGTTGATATTGCAGCCCGACCAGCTGCGCCATCAATTCGCGCGGGTCGATCGCTTGCCCACGCGCCAGATCAATCGTCATCGCCGTATAGGTTTCGACCGAGCCGATACCGTAAATGCAGGACACAGAGGCGACGATAATCACATCATCGCGTTCCAAAATTGCGCGTGTGGCCGCGTGGCGCATCCGGTCGATCTGTTCATTGACCGAGCTGTCCTTCTCGATGAATGTATCGGTGCGTGGCACATAGGCTTCCGGCTGATAATAATCATAATAGGAGACGAAATATTCGACCGCGTTTTCGGGAAAGAAAGATTTGAATTCCGAGTAAAGCTGCGCCGCCAATGTCTTGTTCGGGGCCATGATCAGGGCCGGGCGCTGCGTCTGTTCAATGATCTTTGCCATGGTGAAGGTCTTGCCGGACCCGGTTACACCGAGCAGAACTTGATCGCGGTCCTTATCGGAAATGCCTTGCACCAGTTCTTTGATCGCCTTGGGCTGGTCGCCTTTGGGCTCAAACGGCGAATTCAAGACAAAGCGCTTGCCGCCTTCGGACTTCTCCGGCCGTGCGGGCTTATGCGGTGTCCACAGCGCTGGCGCCTCATGAACAGTGATTTGGGCAGTGTCAGGCATGAGGGATAGATAGGGGAACGGAGCGGGAACGCCAAGGGGAGGATGTGTTAGCCATTATCCGTCGGAAGAGCGTTCTTACACCGCAGCGTCATTGGGGGAACGCCCCAGTAACCAATCCTCTGCGCTGGACCCATTGTCGTCCATATGGCGCATCATGCGCGTCATGTCGTAATGGGCAAAGGGCGCGTCAATTCGGTGCGCGTTTGGGCTTGAAAAAATCGCTGGATAGGACGGACCGATGAGACGGGCTATTCGCGCGGTTATATTGCCGTCCATTAAACGACCCTCCGATCCGGCCGCATGAACCGTGATGACTTTAGTGGCGCGGCCCTGACAATGGGATCGATGACGGGCAAATTTGCCAACGGGATCAATGCCGATAATATGGTCAAATTTTTGGGTGGGGTCCGATTGTGCGATGGCCCAGGCAACGTCCGCCGCGCCCCAACTATGCCCAATTATATTCATTGGTTGATCAGATGGATGATCACGCAGGATTTGTCGAAGCTGCCTTCTGCGACCTTGCGGCAAATAAATGACCTGCCGTGCGGGATGCGCTTCGGCGAAAACATCGACATAGGTCTTGGCGCATTTGAACAGACGGTCGCCTGCGCCGCCAACAAATAAATCTGTAACGGGAGTCATTGTCGGGCTGCGGAGTCGCGGGATTAGGACGTTAAAGTCTCGCGCATGGCGTCATGTTCGACGACCTCGATCCAGTAGCCGTCCGGATCTTTGACGAATGCAAGATGGCGCATTTGGCCGTCTTCCGGGCGTTTGACGAATTCATATCCGGCGGCATCAAAGTCAGCGACGCTCTGCTCCAAGCTATCGACCGTGATACAGATATGGCCAAATCCACGCGGGTCTGAATTGCCATCATGATAGCCTGCAAACTTCGGATCAGATTCCGTGCCGTGATTATGCGTTAATTCAAGGATGCCTTCGCGCGTGTCCGTGCCCGGGAAGCTCAAGAAGTAGAGACTGAATTTCGCGTCAGCGAAATCTCTTTGGCCAATCACCTCCATGCCTAAATGATCCCGGTAAAATTTAAGGCTCGCATTGGGGTTACGAATGCGGAGCATGGTGTGATTGAGACGTGTGGGCATAGGCGCCGCATACACACCCAATTCTCTGGTCGCAACGCTTGCCCTGAGGCGATACGCTTTGTATCGCCACAAACATGGTTACACTTACATTTCCCGACGGCAATATCCGCGACTATGACGACGGCGTTACGGCGCTGGAGGTTGCGAAATCGATTTCTTCTGGTCTGGCCAAGAAGGTGTTGGCGGTGAAGCTGGACGGCGAGTTGTTGGATGCGACACGGCCTATCGAGACGAACGCGAAAATTGAGCTGATCACAGCGAAAGACCCGGAAGGGTTGGAGCTGATCCGGCATGATGCGTCCCACGTGATGGCGGAAGCCGTGCAGGAGTTATTTCCCGGCACGCAGGTCACGATTGGACCCGTGATCGAGAATGGCTTCTATTATGACTTTCATCGTGAGGAGCCGATTTCCGAGGTTGATTTCGCCGCCATTGAGAAGAAAATGGCCTTCATCATTAACCGCAACGATAAATTCGTGCGCGAGGAGATGGACCGCAATGACGCGATCAAAATGTTCCGCGACATGGGCGAGACGTTCAAGGCTGAGCTGATTGAAGACTTGCCAGAAAGCGAAACGATCACGGTCTATAAACAAGGTAAATGGTTCGATCTCTGCCGCGGTCCGCATTTGCCGAGCACCGGCAAGATCGGAAAAGCGTTCAAATTGATGAAAGTCGCGGGCGCTTATTGGCGCGGCGATAGCAATAACCCACAACTGCAACGCATTTACGGCACAGCGTGGGCGAGCCAAGAAGACTTGGACGCGCACCTCAAACAGATCGAAGAAGCCGAAGCGCGCGACCATCGTCGTTTGGGGCGGCAGTTGGAGTTGTTCCACTTCCAAGAGGAAGCGCAAGGCCAAGCGTTCTGGCATCCGAATGGTTGGGTGCTCTACACGACTCTGATGGCTTACATGGCGCGTCGTCAACGCGAATATGGCTATGCTGAGATCAAGACCCCGCAGATGATGGACCGCAAATTTTGGGAAGCATCTGGCCACTGGGAAAAATACCGCGAGAATATGTTTATCGCGAATATTGCCGAAGAAGACAAAGTTCTGGCCTTTAAGCCGATGAATTGCCCCTGCCATATTCAGGTCTTTAATCAGGGCATGAAATCCTATCGCGATCTGCCTGTTCGCTATGCAGAGTTTGGCTCCTGCCATCGGTATGAGCCGTCCGGCGCGCTGCATGGCCTCATGCGCGTGCGCGGGTTTGTGCAAGATGACGGGCATATCTTCTGCACGCTAGAACAAGTCACGGATGAGGTGAAAGCCTTCACCGAACTGTTGAAGTCCGTCTATGCGGACCTTGGTTTTGACGACGTGAAAGTCAATTTCTCAACCCGTCCTGACACGCGTGTCGGATCGGATGAGTATTGGGATATGTCCGAAGCGGCGCTCGGCGCGGCGGCAGAAGCCTCTGGGTTGGAAGTCATCTTGAACGAAGGCGACGGGGCATTTTATGGCCCGAAACTCGATTTTGTTTTGCGGGATGCAATTGGCCGTGAATGGCAAGCAGGCACGATCCAGCTTGACCCGAACATGCCCGAACGCCTCGGGGCGAGTTATGTGGGTGCGGATGATCAAAAACATGCGCCCGTGATGTTGCACCGCGCCGTGCTAGGGAGTTTTGAGCGTTTCCTTGGTATCTTGATTGAAAATTACGCAGGGAAGTTCCCGCTGTGGCTTTCCCCTGTTCAAGTCGTTGTCGCGACGATTACGTCGGATGCGGATGATTATGCGGCTGAGGTCGTCGCCAAATTAAACGCGGCGGGTCTCCGGGCTGAGCTGGATACGCGCAATGAGAAGATCAACTATAAAATCCGTGAATTGTCGGCGGACCGCAAAATTCCGGTCATTGCCGTCGTCGGTCGTCGCGAAGCCGAGGAGGGTAAGCTCGCGCTGCGCCGTCTCGGTTCGCAAGGGCAAGAGATCATGACCGTTGACGTCGCGATTGCGGCGCTGACAGAGGAAGCAACCGCGCCGGACCTTAAGCGTTAATCGCGTATCATGAAGCTGATGAACGTGACACGGATTGTTGATGGGTTTGCGAGCGTCTGGCTGGTCTTCTGGCTGAGCTTCTTTGCCGTTTATATTCATTTTGGTGCGCTGGGATTTTCTGGGCTCGCGATCCTTCTGGGCGTTGTCGGATGGCTCGTTTGGTTCATCCATCGGGATGCTATTCCGCTAAACAGTCGTCTTGTCATATTTCCTGGTGTTGCGTTTGCGCTATTCTTTGGCTGGCTTGCGCTTAGCGCATCCTGGAGCGACGCCGGGCCAGAGACCGCCTACCGCCTTGCCGGGCAGCTGGCTTTAATGGCGGCTTTGCCAGCCTTTCTGCTGTCCCGAACCGAATGGCGGCGGACGGTGCTG
The DNA here is from genome assembly GCA_051251645.1 of Litorimonas sp. Classification (GTDB taxonomy): domain Bacteria; phylum Pseudomonadota; class Alphaproteobacteria; order Caulobacterales; family Maricaulaceae; genus Litorimonas. The sequence continues at coordinate 167,644 of JBPOEY010000003.1, forward strand.
AGCCAAATCTTGATGGCTGTTGCGCTGGCGGGTGTAGCCATTTTGGCGCTGGATGTGGCGTCGGGCTATGGCATCAACACGTTTCTCGACCCGGTCAACGTGAATGGCGATTTGAACGAGCGGCAGGGCGACGCAGAGAAGAATATCGGGCGCGGGCATGTGACCTATGCCGTGATTATGCCGTTGCTGTTAGCGCTCTTTGCGACCCGATTGTCGCCCGGGCGGTTTTGGCCGACGGCAATCGTTTTCATTGCGTTGATCCTGACCGGGACGATGCTCAACCGATTGTCTATTGCGCCGACGATCATGATCATGGCCGCTCCGTTGGTTTTTATCGGCTATAAAACGCCCCGATGGGGCTTGCGTCTTTCGCTGGGGACATTCGCGGCATCGATTATGTTGGCTCCGCTTGTCGGTATTCTCTCCCGTATGGCCGGAGAGGGCGCAATGGCGCGTCTCCCCATGAGTTGGGATCACCGTCTGCGGATGTGGGATTATAGCCTGTCGCGGATCAGCGAGTCGCCTTGGATTGGGAAGGGTCTCGATAGTTCGCGCAGTTTTCAGGATGCCTTTACCACCCGTATCGGGGTTGATGTGCCATTCGTGTCTTTGCATCCGCATAATATTGGACTGCAGACTTGGGTCGAAGCAGGCTTTATCGGCGCGCTTTTGCTGACTTTGGCCTTGGTTAGCCTCTATGCGCCGCTTCGCCGCCTCACGGGTGATCATGCGTGGCGGGGGGCTGCCGTGTCTGGTTTGCTAATGGGGGCCGCGGTGGCGAGTGCTGTGACTGTCGGAGCTTGGCAATATTGGTGGTGGGGTCTGCTTGGCCTTAGTCTCGCACTTGTCATGTTGATCCCGACCGAATTCGCCCTGTTGTCTCACGATACTATTGAATAAGTGTCGAACTGATGAGTGATCGCAACACAGTCAAGACTGACGACGACCGTATTTCTGTTGTCATGGTGTCCTACATGACGGGACCCGCCTTATTGGAAGCCATCAAATCGGTCCAAAATGACCCTGATATTCATGAGCTGATAATTGTTGATAATGGCAACGCCCCAGCCGATCGAAAACGTCTCTTTGAGGTGGCACAGCGCAGCAGAACAGTTCGTCTTTTACAGGGCCACGGCAATATTGGCTTTGCGCGCGGCTGCAATTATGGTGCGGCTTTGGCGACGGGAAACTATCTCCTTTTCCTCAATCCCGATGCCATCATCGAAACCGGGGCCGCGCGCAAATTGGTGGACGCAGGCGACGCGGTCCAAACGCCGTGGATTGCGGGCGGAATGCTGCTGAGTGCTAACGGACAAGAACAACGCGGCACGCGCCGAGGACGGCTTAACTTTGGCTCTGCCATCGCCAGCTTTACGCCGCTGCACCGTCTTCCGGGTATTCGGTCCATCCACCGCGACGCAGACCCATTGCCCGACGGGCCTGTGCCGATGCCAACGGTTTCTGGCGCTTGCATTATGACGGACCAGGCTTCCTTCGATCAGGTCGGCGGGTTCGATGACGGGTATTTCCTACATGTTGAGGACATCGCCATTTGTCGAACCGTTCGGTGGGCGGGCGGCGCTGTTGTCTTCGTCCCTGATGCACGGGCCATGCACCACGGCTCAACGTCTGATGTCGCACGCCTCTGGGTGGAATGGCACAAGTTGAAGGGCTTCTTGCGCTATTTCTGGACCTCGCGGCCGGGATTCATGGCGAAAATTGCGACCATCTTGGGGGCACCGCTCATGGCTATTATGCTGTTTACGCGCTTTGTTATGTTGTCACTCCGCAACGCTATGCGCGGTCGCTAATACAATAGCGCGGAATTCTGTGTTATAGTCATTCCATCTCAGGGGGATTATTATGCAACTCGGCGCTTTTTCTATTAGCCTTACTGTGGCTGACATACATAAATCTAAGGCCTTTTACGAAACGCTCGGCTTTACTGAGGCGGGCGGAAATATCGATCAAAATTGGCTCGTGTTAGCCAATGGTGACACTAAAATCGGTTTGTTTCATGGCCTATTCGATAAGAATTTACTGACGTTTAATCCCGGCTGGAATCAACGCGCGCAAGACCTCGACATGTTCGAAGATGTGCGAGACCTCCAGTCTCGGCTGCAGGCGGCGGGGCTCGACCTTGTTCGCGCGGCAGACCCGGATGGCGATGGACCGGACTATTTCACGTTAATTGATCCGGATGGAAACCCAATTCTGATTGATCAACATCGTCCAAAAGCCTAATCTACGATAGCCCAATGAGTGAGGTCAGCGGTCGAACAGTTTTCAGTCAGATAGACTGTGAGGCTCGTGTCTCTGCCTTTGGCATAATTCGTTCCTTCGATCGTTTTGCCTTTTTTGGCACAGTCGGGGGCAGTCGTATTATCCGCGAGAACAAGCACATCGCCAGGTATGGCGTCGCGCGTCAATCGCGTTTGTGTGTCGGTTAAAAAGACCAAGGAAGGCTCACGATAATCCGGGGACACGATGCGCGGGCCAGTGGGAATATTGGCGACCAAGCGCGGGGTTAGGTCAATCAGGGGGCTATGTCCGATCACGCCGCCAAAACCTAGGCCAAGGAAGAGCGCCGCAAATATTAGCGCGCGTTTATCGTGTTGGTGGAGCAGGCAGACCCCCACCGACAGGGCGAGTGCGATCAGGCCTGCTGCAATCAAGAAGACCCAGATCGGGGCGATTGCCGTCCAAAGCGTTGCGGCGACACCAATGGAAAGCAAACAGCCTATAACGGCGGCGAGCGTTAGTCCGGCCACTCTTGTTTTGCGCGCGTCCACGAGCCTGACCCAGCCTGCGCCCGCGAGTAACGCTAGCGCTGGATAGAGGATGAGCGTGTAATGCGGCAGTTTGGTCGGGACAAATTCTAGCAGGATCCACATCGGCACAAGCCAAGCAATCATCAGGCGGATGTCGTGATCGGCTCGGTTTCGCCATGCGAAGAGCGCGGCGACCGGCACAGCAAGAATGCCGGGCCAAAACATGAACAAGGTCGTGAATAAATAATAGCCGGGCACGCCACCATGGGTTTCCTGTGCGCCCGCGATTTTGCCACTGAAATCCCGACCCAGCGCTTCAGCAAAGAAAGCGCCGTCCGTTTTCAGACCAATGGCGACAAACCACGGCACGGCAATCATCAGGGCCACAAGGATCGGCAGAGGTTTGATGATGGCCCGGACGCGCGCCGCGGATCGGTTCCACACCGCGTCCATGACAAGGGCTAAGATCGCGAGACCCAAGAGGATCGGACCTTTAAGCAAGATCCCAAACGCCAGACCCAACCATGTGGGCCAAGCTTTGCGGGTTGCCACCCCATAGAGAACCACGGCGCTGGCTCCGGCCAACATCGCATCCGTTTTTGCGATATGAGCTTCAAACATGAGCGAAACGGAAACGGCGAGCAATCCGGCACCGATAATGGCTTCGCGCCGATCAAAGATCGCTGCGCCGCAGAGATAGGTCGCCCAAATGGCGATGAGTGCGCCGAGGACGCTCGGCAAACGGTGCGCCCAGATCGCGCGTTCGCCGCGTTTCACATCATCAATTTGCCCTGTCGCGCTTAAACTGGCGATCTGTGCCCAATAGGCGCCTGCGGGTTTTTTATGACGGGCTTGGTCTTGAAAGCGAATATCGATCAAGTCGCCCGTCTCAACCATTTGAACTGTGGCTTGAACATAGCGCGACTCGTCCCGATCAATCGGCGGGATTGAGGCGATGCCGGGCAGAAATGCAATTAACCCAATAAGGGTCAGAAACAGTAAATCGCGAAGGCGGTTTGACGTGAAGTCGAGCATATTTTTCGAATGCCGTGGTCCGCGACCAAGAGCAAGAGCGGCACTGCGCACTTGTCCGTTTGCGACACGCCTGCCAAAGCGAATACATGTCCAATGACACTTTACCAAAGCTCGCTGTTGTCCTGCCCGCCTATAATGAATCGGGTAATCTCGGCCCACTGATTACGGAGATCAACGCTGCGCTGCAGGGTGTTGCCCACGAAATTGTTGTGACGGATGATGGCTCGACGGATGACACACAGGCGCGTTTGATCGCGCTGAAGGCTGAGTTCCCGCAACTTCGCGTACTGGCCCACCGACAGAACGCTGGACAAAGCCGGGCACTGCGCACGGCCATTATGGCCGCCCGTGCGCCCATGATTGCAACATTGGATTCGGATGGGCAAAATGTTCCTGCCGACATTCCCGCCCTTTACGCGCAAATGACCCGAGACGACGCGCCTGACACTCTTGCCATGGTTGGTGGACGACGGGCCAAGCGCAAGGATACAGCGGCTAAGCGTTTCGGCTCGCGTATCGGCAATGGTGTGCGCAAGCGTTTGCTGCATGATGAGGCTGACGATACCGGTTGCGGGTTGAAGGTTTTTTGCCGTCAGGCGTTTCTAGAACTGCCTTACTTCGATCACATCCACCGTTATTTGCCCGCGCTGATGCTGCGCGAAGGCTATGCGTGCGAATATCGCGATGTGTCCCACCGCGAGCGCGGCGCAGGCGAAAGCAAATATACGAACTTCGGACGCCTAAAGGTCAGTATTGCGGATTTGCGCGGCGTGCGCTGGCTTATTAGTCGCGCGCGTCAGTCCGGTGGGTATGACGAATTATAGGTCTAAACGCCGCAGATGTCTTTACCCGCCCTTAATAGGTCCGCGCGCAGACTAACAGTTAGTTAACCAAGTTTTGCGGGGGCCGCATAATGCGCGTGCTTTCAGTTTTTCCTTTGATGACCGTCCCGGTCATTATCTATAATCTTCTCGCCTTGACGGGTCAGGCTCTGTCCAGCGTGGACGCCATGCGTCTTCGTTTGGATACAGACTTTCTTGTCGTGCCGATGGCCAGCGGTGTCAATTGGTCCATTACGCCCGGACATGCCCTGACGAGCTTAGCGCTTGTCTGTCTCTTCTTCGAACTCATCAAATCGACAGGCACAGGCCGGGCGGCAGTCATGAATCATGCTTTTTCGCTGATCCTCTTCATCATTTGTCTCGTCCAATTTCTGTTGATGCCGGCGTTTGCGACGTCGGTCTTTTTCATCCTTGGAACGATGACCCTGCTAGATGTCTTGGCAGGCTTCATGGTGACGATCGCGTCGGCCCGGCGTGACTTTGGGGTCGATGCTGGCTTCGCGGATTAACAAAGATGGGGGCCACGCCAAAAGACCCAAAGACGATGGCGCGCGAAACCCGTTCCCCTTTGCTTGAACCAGCGCTGCTGTCTGATGCGCTGAGCTTGGCGGGCGCGCACGCGTTTGAAATGGGAGAAGATGGATATCTTGATTTTGCAGATCGCGCCGCGCTTGAACGCTATCTGATCGAAAATCCAGATACGATGAAGACCGCGCAATCTGATTGGGAAGGTCGGATGCAGCGGCACGATATTCGCGAGAGGCAGAGCGCGATTAAGTCCCTTACTTTTGACGGCGCGCGCTATCAGTTGGATTATTCTTTACGCGACACAATGGGCGAGCCGCGTCATGTGCGCGAAGTGGCTGAGGCGATCGCCTGTGCCGACGGCCGTGCGACGCTTATTCGGGGCGTCATTATTGACCGGACCGACGATGTCCGAAATGACGACGCGATCATTTGGCACGCGCGACACGACGCGCTGACACGATTGCCGAACCGGGCAGCTCTGGTCGAAGGCGGCACGCAGCTCGCGGGTCTTGGCGGGCGGATCGGGATTCCCGTTTACTTGCTGCGTCTGCGTCTCAGCAATTTAGAGACGTTAACGGCGACCTTTGGCGAGGGTTTGCGTGAACAACTTTTGCAGCAGGCCGCGGACCGTATGCAAGCGGCCTTGCGCACGCCGGATCTTGTGGCGCGGTTGGACGGACCTGACTTCGCCGCGGTCACGCTCAATTCTGATCCTGATACACTCAGTCTTCGTCTCAGGGCCGCCGTCACAGCCGAGCTGTATCAGACGCCGTTTGGCCCGCTCGCGCTAGAACTCGAATCTGCGCGCGCTCCGCTCGATACAGTCGGCCGCGCTTTGATCGTAACAGGCCGGGCTTTGTCTGGCGATAATACGCCAATTGCGCCGACAGCGCCCCGTCTGCCGAGTGTCGATGAGGCCTTAGACGAAGACCTCTTAGAACTGGCCTTCCAACCCATTGTTCACGCGGTGAGCCAAGAGTTCCATCATCATGAATGCCTCCTGCGTTTGCGCGATGATACGGGACGATTATCGAGCGCATTTCCTTTCATCGTGGCCGCAGAAGGCGCGGGCGAAGTCCACCGGATCGATCTCTATGTGCTCGATCAGGCTATTCCCCATTTGCAAGCTGACACGAATTTGCACCTCGCCATAAACGTCTCTGCAGGCACAATTGGTAATGATGCCCATAGCGTCGCCTATATTGATCGATTGCGTGGACTTGGCGCGCTGACCGAACGAATTACGCTTGAGATGACGGAAACTTTGGCCGTCGATGATCCGGCACAGGCCTCGCGCTTCTCCGCCGAAGTGCGCGGATTGGGTTGCCGTTTTGCCGTGGACGACTTTGCCTCCGGCCATACGAGTTTCCGCAACCTGCTCGCTGTCGAAGCCGATTGCATCAAAATTGATGGCAGCCTCGTGCGGGGTGTTGCCTTAGATGCCAATAAACAGGCCTTTATCCGCATGATGGTCGATTTGGCGTCGACCTTCTCCGTCGAAACGGTGGCCGAGATGGTCGAAGATCGGGCGGACGCACAAATTCTTGCGCGCTTGGGCGTAGATTATCTGCAAGGCTATTATTTTGGCCGCCCAGGACCGTCGCCCATGCAACCGAAAACACCGCCAAGCCCGTCCAGAGCAGCATGACGCGGTCACACGGTCGTGCTAGGCAAACCCCATGCGTGAGTCCGCCGAACGTCTAGAGAGTTTCTACGCGACACCGCTTGGGCGGATGGCGCGGGATATGGCACTCCGACGGTTGCGCACGCTCTGGCCTGATCTGGCCGGAAATAATGCGCTTGGATTTGGTTACACCGCCCCGTTTCTTGAAAGCTACCGCAAGAGCGCAAATCGCATCGTGCTGGCTAATCCTGCTGGGCAGGGGGCTATCGCTCACCAATCCTCGCGCGGGGTCATGGCCTGCGTGGCGGATGAAACGCTGTTGCCGTTCTCTGACGCGACCTTCGACCGGGTGCTGTGCGTCCATGCGGTAGAAGAAGCGGATGATCTGCCGGGATTACTGCGCGAATTATGGCGTGTGACGCAGCCGGAAGGCCGGATCGTTGTAGTTGCAGCGGGCCGTTCTGGCCTCTGGGCGCAGCGCGATAGCCTGCCGTTTGGCGCGGGGCGTCCTTTTTCACGCAATCAATTGCGCGCACGATTGATCACCGCAGGTTTCAGCCCAACCGTGGGATCTGGCGCGCTGTATGGCCCGCCTGTGACACGTCTCTCAGGGCTCAAAATTGCTTCAGGATTTGAACGGTTCGGTGAAACAATCTGCCCGGGTTTGGCCGGATTGGTGATGGTCGAAGCGATCCGTCGGCTCTATGTCGAACCCGATCGATTGGAGACAGCCAAAGTACGCGCCCCATTATTTGGCGGCACGGCGCAACCGACTGTCGAACGAAATGAGCGTGTGGAGACGGCCGAATGAGCGGGAATACCGATCTAGAGAAAGTCCGGCGAGAGTTGGACCGGGTTGACCGAGCAATGCTCGGATTGATCGCTGAACGTTTGGCGCTGTCGGCGGATGTTCGCAGAGCGAAAGCCGGGGCTAAGCTTTGGCGGCCCGCGCGGGAAGATAGTCATGTCGCCGACCTTGTGGCGATGGCGCAAGGAACGGATACACCGCCCGCCCTGGTCTCGCGTATCTGGGCAGAATTAATGAGCGCGTCTATTTCTGTGCAAGGGTCAACCCGGCTACACTTCGCGCTCGAAGGCGATACACGCACCAATCTGGCGCTGATCCGAGATCGTTTTGGCGGTAGTCTGCCACTGCTCTCTTATCCGACCAGCTCTGCTGCGCTTGCCGCCGCTTATGGTGACGCCGAAGGGATTGCGGTTGTGCCCGCCCCGGGCGGGATGAATAATTGGTGGACCTCGCTTGCGCTCGGTGGGGCGATGTCAGATTTCAAAATCGTTGCCGCTTTGCCGCGCATCGGCGTGGACGGCTGGCCGCAAGCGGTCGCCGTGGCGGCGATTGACCTCGATCTGGCGGCGGGTCGCGTGCTCTGCGCTATTCGCGGAAAAGCTGACGGCAAGCTACGCGCCGAAAGTGGTGACTTGTGCCTTTACGAGATGAACAGCGCGGACGGGGTGGATCGGGATAGCGTGATCGGCTACCTGCCGCCTTCTGTTTCAAGCTAGGGTTTTTCATGTCGTTTGACTCCATTCTTATCATTGGCGCGGGGCTGATCGGCAGCTCAATTGCGCGCGCGGCCAAATCAAAGGCTGGGGTCTCTACGGTCTGGGTTGCGGATCGATCGGCCGATGTCGTCGAAACGGTTGAACGTTTGGGTTTTGCCGATGGGGTGGCGGAAGGGTCAGCCCATCATTTCGCGGCCAAAGCTGATCTCGTTATCCTCTGTGTTCCGCCCGCAAAAATTGCTGAAGTCGCCGCCGATGTATTGCCCGTCATGAAATCGGGCGCGGTGCTGAGCGATGTGGGCTCGACGAAAAGCGCGATGGTCAAAGCGATCCGTCCGCATTTGCGCGACGATATCGCTGTCATTCCGGGTCACCCGATTGCAGGGACAGAATTTTCCGGCCCGGAAGCGGGCTTTGCCGAACTGTTCGAAAATCGGTGGTGCATCTTGACGCCCTTGGACGCGGCTCATCCTGATGTGGCACGACTGACGGCCTTTTGGCAGGCACTTGGTTCCAATGTCGAGCTGATGGACCCGGATCGCCATGATACGGTTCTCGCCACGACGAGCCATGTGCCGCATCTCATCGCTTATACGCTCGTTGGCACGGCGGTGGATATGGAAACCGTCACAGGCGATGAAGTGGTCAAATTCTCCGCCAGTGGCTTCCGAGATTTCACACGGATAGCCGCCTCCGACCCGGTCATGTGGCGGGATGTGTTCCTGAGTAACCGCGAAGCGACATTGGATGTGGTGGAGCGCTTTATCGAAGATTTGACGGCCTTGAAGCGGGCAATCCGTTGGTCCGACGGGGAAACCTTACTCGACCATTTTGCCAAAACCCGCGACATTCGCCGTCGTATCGTCGAGTCCGGTCAGGACGAGCCGAATTTTGGTCGAGACGACTAAGCCGCCACAACAACAAAGGAGCGTTCGATGTTAGAGATGCGACCCAATTGCGAACGTTGTGATGTAGATTTGCCGGCGGATGAACCGGGCGCTATGATTTGTTCTGTCGAATGCACGTGGTGCGCGGACTGCAACGCAGCGGAACTTAAGGGGATATGCCCCAATTGCGGTGGAATGTTGAGCCCGCGTCCGACGCGAGTCACACGGTTGCTTGAAAAATACCCCGCCTCAACGAAGCGGATACTCGGCAAAGCCAGCTAGCTGTCGTCCTTATTCGGGGTGGCTAGCTCATCCTCAGGCAGAACAGGTTCGCGCATATTGTCGCCCTTGGGACGTCCTCGCGCCATGACCAAGAGGTATTTGCCATATTCCCCCGCCACGCGCCGGAACCGGCCGCCGTCACGCCACCACCGATTTCGGGCTTCGTTTCGAACGGGCACGGCCGTGATCCGAAGTCCCGCCATTTCATAGCCGATTTCGACTTGCGCGCGCGGCATATGATAGGATGAGGTAACGAGGATAATATGGTCATAGCCGAGCGCCTCGGCCCACGCCGCAGTCTCGCGCGCATTACCGCGCGTATCGAGCGCAGCATAATCGACATCCAAGCAGCAGGCTGCGGTCGCTTCGGAGAGGCCTGCGAGACTGGAGACGCGGTCTTCCGTGAGGCTTGTATTGACGCCGGAAATGAGCAGGCGCTCGCCCAACCCGTCTTCCATCAGCGCGCCGGCCATTTCTAAGCGCCCGCCACCTGGGCCGGTCCAGACGACGATGCCGTCAGCTTTCGGCAGATCTGTCGGCGTTTCTAAACGATCAACATAGCTGGCAAAGGCAATGAAGCCGCCGGCCAATCCGCCGAACAAAAGCGATGTGAGGAAACCAAACAACCGACGCCAGCCCCGTCCCGGCTTCGCGGCTTTCTGCGGGGTCTGTTGCGCCCCTTTTTTGTGGGTTCGACGGCTCATGCGCGTCGCCGTTCATCACTCAATTGGCGCAATGTTGCCCCCCCCGCCGCCACAGCACAGATCAACCCGAATGCGCCGCAGAGGAGGATCAACGCGAAACTATCCATAATACCGTCCGTGATCCCGTGCCATCCGACGGAGCCTTGTCCCGGGCCGAATGAGATAAAAATCCAAATGATCATGGCGAGACTCGCGCCGAGCGCTGCGCCGATCAGTCCACGGCGCGCCGCCTGTCCGACAAAGAGCCATGCGATAAAGCCATCTGTCGCCCCGGCTTGAACCAGAACATGGATGATATCGCGCTGCGCGGCTAATCCGGCGCGTGTGGCAAACATGCTAACGGCGGTCGCGGCCAATCCGATGAGCGCGACAAGGCCAATGCCGAGCATGACTAATCGTCCAACGGTTTGTTTTAACTGTCCAGAAAAGCGTGAATGATCATCAATGACGGTTTTGAGGTCAGCCTCTGAAAATTGGCGCTCTAAGGTTTCAATCGGAAGTTTGACCGGCGAGTCGATCCGGATCACGCCGGGGATGGGCAGGTCAGGCGGTAACGTTCCGTCGCCCAACCAAGGGCGGATCAGGGCCGCTGCGTCCTCGCGCGATAAGACGGTAAGGCGACCCTCAGGAATAGCGGACCGAAGAATGTCCCGCGTCGCGTCCATTTGTGTGTCGCGCTGCGCCTCACTGGAAATTAGCAACTGCACGGTTGAACTTTGCGTTAGCTGCGCGGTCCAACGGTCCGATAAGCGGTCTGCGCCGCGCGCGAACAACAGAGCGAGCGCCGCGAGAAATGCCATCACAATCAACACCACAAGCAAAGCCCGGCCTTGTTCTGGACGCGACGGCAATAAGGGCTGCTGGGTTGCGAGCGGTTCGATCATGACGCCCGCCCGCCCGTCAACTGGCCATCTTGCAAATGGATTGTCCGGGCACTGACCGTTTCAATCAAGCCAACATCATGCGTCGCAATCAGCACGGTTGCGCCCATCCGGTTCATTTCTGCGAATAGGCGTAACAGGCGCGCGCCGATCTCTGGATCGACATTGCCGGTCGGTTCATCTGCGATCAAGAGGTCCGGTTTGGCGATCACGGCGCGGGCTATGGCGCAGCGTTGCTTCTCCCCGCCGGAGAGTGTGGGGGGCAAAGCATTGCGCCGATGACCCAATCCGACCCAGTTCAACAACTCGTTCACATCGGGAATATAGTCAGACCGCGTACGGCCTGCGACGCGCAGAGGTAGCGCGACATTTTCCCAGACGGAAAGATGATCAATCAAGCGGAAATCCTGCAAGACGACACCCACGCGGCGTCGCAGCACTTGCAATTCTGAGGCCCTGAGCGTCGAGACATCTTGACCGAACAAATGGATCAGCCCGCGCGAGGGTTTGAGCGACAGATAGGCGAGCTTGAGCAGGCTGGACTTGCCTGCACCAGAGGCACCCGTGAGAAAAGTGAAACTGCCCTGTGGTAGGGTCAAATCGACATCGCACAGAACTTCCGGCCCACGCCCATAGCGTAAGCCGATACGCTGTAGGTCAAGTGTGGGAGCGCCGGGAGAAGTCATAAAAGGTTTTGCGTCTAAGGTCTCGATAGAAAGGGGCTGATTCGGGTCGTAGTTGCAACGCCACACCTATATGGCTGGTGCGTTCGCTGGACAATCTCGACGCTCTGGTCAAGAACATCAAGACAAAGTCGCTGCGACTCGGGGGAGAGCTGGATGAAAAAGAGACAACTCTGTCCTGATATGGGGGTCGAAATGTCAAATTTGTGTGTCTCATGAGCGGGCTCGTCATTACCTGCCCGGAATGTGGCACGCGTTATAGAGCGGCCGCGGCCAGCATTGGTCATGATGGTCGCACTGTGCGCTGTGTAAAATGCGAATCGACGTGGTTTGTGCCTGCGCCAGATTTGATTGATACAATTGTTTCTGATCCAGATGCCTTGGCGCTGGCAGATAATATTGCGGAGCAGAATCAGCCCCCCTTTACGGCGGAGCCTGACACAGCGTCAGAGACTGCCCCGGCTGCAGAAACGGCTTCAAACCCGCAATCACCTGCTGGGCAAGTCCCGCTCGCGCGGCCAACGCCCAATGTTGGTGCTGATGTGATGATGCGGGATCATGTTGATCGCGAAAAACTTGCGCGGCGTCGCCGGACGATTCGGTTGATTTGGGCGGTTCCAATCGTTTTGGTCATCGTTGCCGCCATTATTGCTTACTTTAATCGGCAAGAGATTGTGAATCGGATCCCGCAAATGGCGTCGATCTATCAAATGGTCGGTATTGAGATTCGAGTCGGGGGATTACAAATTGATCCCCCACAAGCGCGCACGGTTTTAGTCGATGGGGAGGCTGTTATCCGCGTCGAGAGTGTCGTGCGTAATTTGACGAATAGACCTAAAACGATCCCATTGATTGAGCTGACCCTGCATGATGTTGACGGTCAGGGGTTGATCCAATGGTATGTCGAACCGGACCCGGCCCGGATTGAAGGGCGCGGTCGTCTCGTCTTTACGAGCGAAATTGCAGACCCGCCGGCAGGGGCCGTTGGTCTCCGCTACCGATTTTCCGAAGAGATAGAGCTGTCGGCCGCTAGCGGTTTATGAGCGCTAAGCCGTCGCCCTGACGCCCAGCCGGTAAACGCCGCACGACAATCCCAGTTTTGAAATCAATTTCCGCGACCCTATCGACGCCCGTTTCTGCGACATAAAGATATTGGCCGTCATCTGAGAATAAGATCGTCACCTGCGCTGTGCTGGGGCCTCCGCTGAGCGGGATGGTGCGACGCAGTGTGCGCGTCTTCACATCAATCACAGAGAGACTGCCATCTTGAAGGTTTGAAGTTACGGCATAGCGACCATTCGGGGAAATTTGCAGGCGAATCGGGAACGCCCCGACTTCAAGACTGTCGATTTGGTCCAGCGTCGCCGCGTTATAGACGATGACTGTGTTGGCTTCGCGGTTGCTGATCCACAATTCTGTGCCGTCCGGAGTGAGGTCGATGCCCTCCGTCCCAGCGCCCGCAGGAGCGGTCTTAATGAGGGTGTCCGTGTTTAAATCGATGAGGCTGATTGAGCCCGCCCCGAGGTTCGCCGTGTAGGCTTTGGTCCCGTCAGGACTGACTTCGACCATATGAGTGCCAGCTTCATGCGTCTTAATGCCCGTGATGGTGCGGTCGAGTGCAATTTCAACAATCGATTCGTTGCCTTCAGTGGAGGCGATAATTCGGCCGTCCGGTAGCCATTTAATGCCGTGGGGGCGGGTATGTTCGCCTAAATCAATGGTTTCCACGATTGTGCGGCTATCAAGGTCGAATATGTCGATGTGGTGATCTTGATAATTAACCACGGCCGCCTGTGTGCTGTCCGGCGACGGCGCAATTTCATGCGGCCAGCCATGGCTGGTCGAGACACGAGCCAATTCTTCGCCACTCTTCAAATCTATGAAGCTAACCGTATCTTCGCCTTTATTTCCGACGAGGAGTAACGATCCAATCGACGTGTCAGTCTCAAGGGGCGCGCTGTTAGCCGCACAGGCTGCGAGTAAAATTGCCGCTCCGAGACCCCATCGTTTCATTGTTTAGCCTTCGCTTTTTTCTTGCTTCGACCCGGGATGCCTTCGCCGGCCAGCGTGTCGGCGCGTTCATTGCCGAAATCGCCTGCGTGGCCTTTGACCCAGCGCCAGTCGACCTCGCGGTTCGCCGCCAGTTCATCCAGTTCCCGCCAGAGGTCTTCGTTTTTGACGGGTTTCTTGGCCGCCGTCTTCCAGCCCCGTTTTTTCCAACCGGGAAGCCACTCTTGCAGCCCTTTGAGGACATAGGTCGAATCAGAAAACAGCACAGTTTTACCGGACCAGCTCGGTTTGATAGCCTTTAACGCTTCGATTACGGCCTTCATTTCCATGCGGTTATTGGTCGTGTCAGGCTCGCCGCCCTTAAGTTCTTTGTGTTTTTTGCCGTGGAACATGACGACACCCCAACCACCCGGGCCGGGGTTCCCTGAGCAGGCGCCGTCCGTGTAAATGACCAATGCGCCGTCGAGATCGCCGGCCTCGAATATATCATGACTCATGCGGCGGGGGCTTTTTCAGGCAGAAGTTGACGCGGCAGGCGGAAAATAACTTTTTCTTCTGTGACGCGGATTTCGCGCACATCGACATCGTAACGCGACCGAAGCGCGGCCAATACGCCGTCCATGAGATATTCTGGCGCAGATGCGCCAGCCGACAGCCCAATTGTCTCGGCACGATCCACGGCGTCCCAGTCAATCGAACTGGCAGAACTAATCAGATAGGCCTCTAACGCGCCTGCTGTGAGCGCCACTTCGACTAAACGCTTAGAATTTGACGAGGCGACCGATCCAATAACGAGCATCATGTCGCAATCGGTGGCAATGGCCTTGACGGCGGCCTGACGATTGGTCGTTGCGTAGCAAATATCTTCTTTAAATGGCAGGACCAAGGTCGGAAATCGCGACTGAAGGATAGAGATCAACGCCGCCGTATCGTCCACAGATAAGGTCGTTTGCGTCACTAGGGCGAGATTATCCGGGTCGGTGGGTTGATAGGTCTGGGCGTCGTCTTCGGTCTCAATTAAGGTGATCTCACCGGGGGCGAGCTGTCCCATCGTACCGATGACTTCCGGGTGGCCGGTGTGACCGATGAGCAGGATATGTTTGCCCGCACTTTTATGGCGTTCGGCTTCAACATGGACTTTGGACACGAGCGGGCAGGTAGCGTCGAGAAAGTTCATCTCACGGGCGGCCGCCGCTTTGGGTACAGATTTCGGCACGCCGTGGGCAGAGAAGACGACGGGGCGGTCATCTGGACATTCGTCTAATTCTTCCACAAATATGGCGCCAAGATTTCGCAGCCGATCCACAACATGACGATTATGCACGATTTCATGCCGAACATAGACAGGGGCACCATATTTTTTGAGGCTTTCCTCAACAATCTGGATGGCTCGATCCACCCCGGCGCAGAAGCCGCGCGGGCTCGCCAGAAGGACGGATTTCGTTTTACGTTCGGGGCTCATGCGGACCTTGTCTTAAAGCTCTGTCAGGTAAGGCGTGTTTCGGTGTCCACATGTTGCGCAGACCCGGTTGGGCGGTTAAGCAACGTCCTAACAACGCGTCGCGACCCTGCCAAGGCCTGACCACGGTCGGTAGGGAATACGGCCAGACCATGACCCCAGAACTAAGCTATCAGTTGATCGTTCATGAAAAAAATTATTACTCTCGCGATTGTCAGCACGCTGTCACTCGCAGGCTGCAAATCCACCGCCGAGGCTCTTCAAATTGGGGAGGCTGGTGAACGCAACTCCGGGCCCTGTCCGCGCGCTTTCGCGCTCTATGATACCGCGCGCATTGTTGAGTTTCGTGACGGGAATCAACGGTTTGCGGATGTCGGCTTTACCGGACAAATTACCAAGGTCCGCTCGCTTTGCCGTTATGTTGGGGACAATCCGATCACAGGCAGCGTCGATATTACGTTTGAATTGGGTCGGGGCCCTGCCGCAGAGCAATCGGAGGCCGTCTATCAATATTGGGTCGCGATTACGCGTAAAAATATTGCTGTCATTGATAAGCAAACCTTCCCCTTGCGGGTGACATTTCCGGCCGGCGTTGACCGGATGACGATCACGGAAACGATCGATGACTATTCGATTGCCCGGATCAATGACACGACTTCGGGTGAAAACTTCGAAATTATCGTTGGTTTTGAAGTTACACCTGAACAGCGCGCCTTTAATGCAGAGGGCCGTCGCTTCCGTGTGAATGCGGGACAAGAATAGAGCCAGCCTCATGACATTGCAGTCCCGCTTATCAGACGTTTTTGGCGAGGCGTTTACGGCCTTGGGCCATGATGCCGCCTTCGGCTTTGTGGTCGAAAGCAGCAAGGGCGAGGCCCCATTTCAGTGTAACGGCGCGATGGCTGCTGCGGGTGCCGCTAAGAAACGTGGCGATAAAATCAATCCGCGTGAAGTCGCTAGCGCGATTGCCGCCCATATGGCGGATCACCCCCTCATCGGCACGCTTGAGATCGCAGGTCCGGGTTTTTTAAATATCACCCCGTCGGAGACGGCGCTTGTCGAGACCGCGCAGGCGATTTCCGAGGACCCGTTACGCGGATTATCCGCTGGCGCGGAATTGACGATTGTCATTGATTACGGCGGCGCCAATGTCGCCAAACCGATGCATGTCGGCCATCTGCGCAGTGCGGTCATTGGCGAAGCGCTAAAACGCTTATTGCGTGCACGCGGCCATACTGTGATTGGCGATGCGCATTTGGGCGATTGGGGCCTGCAAATGGGTCATCTGATTTCCGAGTTGGCAATTGAACAACCAAGCCTCGTCTATTTTGATGCAACGTATGACGGTAATTATCCTGATACGCCCCCTGTCACGATGGATGATTTGGCGCGGCTATACCCGCAAGCGTCAAATGCCGCGAAGGCTGATGAGGCCCGGATGGATTTGTCTCGCATTGCGACGGCGGACTTACAGTCCGGACATGCCGGATATCGCGCATTATTGGACCATTTCATCGCCGTCTCGGTTGAGGCGCTCAAAGAGGGCTATAGCCGCCTCGGTGTAGAATTCGATCTGTGGAACGGTGAAGCCTGCGTTGATCATTTGATCCCGGACATGGTCGAAGAGCTGCGCAATTCGGGTCTGGCCGAAGAAGATGGCGGAGCATTGATCCTGCGAATCGACCGTGAAGACGATAAAAAAGAGATGCCGCCGGTGATGTTGCTCGCTAGCTCAGGGGCTGTCCTTTATCACACGACTGACCTCGCGACACTGGTCGACCGTAAAGCGCAGATTGATCCTGATCTGGTGCTGTATGTTGTCGATCAACGCCAAGCGCTGCATTTTGAGCAAATCTTCCGCGCCACATCCAAAGCTGGATGGTTTCGTGAAGATCAGCTAGAGCACCTGGGTTTCGGCACGATGAACGGCACGGATGGCAAGCCGTTCAAAACCCGTGACGGCGGCGTGTTGCGCCTCGAAGACCTTATGGAAATGATGCAGACCGCCGCAGAAACACGGCTCACTGAATCCGGCATTGGCGCTGATTTTGACGATGAAGAACGCGCCGAAGTGGCCCGGCTTGTCGGGGTTGCCGCGCTGAAATTTGCCGATCTGCAAAACGCCCGTCTGACGAATTATGTGTTTGATCCAGAACGGTTCACGGCGTTTGAAGGCAAAACCGGGCCTTATCTGCTTTACGCGTCAGTACGGATCAAATCGATCTTGCGTAAAGCGGATGATATGGGGTCGGACTTTGGCCCGATTGTTCCCAAGGACGCGGCGGAATCAGCGCTGGTGCTTGCCCTTGATGCCTATCCGAAGGCGATTGCGCTCGCGGCTGAAAAGCGCGCGCCGCATATTCTGTGCGACCATGTTTACAGCTTGGCGCAGGCGTTTTCGCGCTTTTACACCAATTGTCCGATTCTCGTGGACGAGACTCCGGAAGCGGTCCGCGCATCGCGCTTGTCGCTCGCTAAAGCGACACTCGAACAGCTCGAGCATGGCTTAGGAATTATTGGCTTGGACGTGCCCGAACGGATGTGACGCAGCTATTTGACCCGGGGGGTCACATAGCCAAGAACCGAACATTTATGTTCGGCTCAAATTTAGCATTCATCTCAAGTCTGTTTTAAGTTCAGACGCGGATGCTGTCTTAGTGGATATTATTGCCACCCCGATTGCCAGATGTCGCTTCTAAACATTCCGCATAGAGGTCGAGGATGGCTTCGCGGTTATTCTCGCCCCAGACGCCGACTCCTTTGAGCTTGGACAGGATGTCGAACGCGACTTCTTCTTTTGATTTGCCTGACATGAGGACGCCTTTTGCTGATTAACTGTGCGCCGCCCTATTTCATAAAGTGATTAAGGGTTTGATTGATCCATCCAATTGACTCCCATCCTTTTAACGCGCATTTCGCCTTAACTTCCAACCCGTGGGAGAGAGCGGAGCTTTGAGCTTCGTCGCCGAAGGCGCAACCGCCGCCGGAAACGCTCAGGCACCTAGGACCACGGGTCGGTCAAATTGCTGGAAAGAGACCCGCGCCCATTTGGGTTGGTGAGAGGGTCCGCCGACGGAGTAAATCTCTCAGGCCCGATAGGACAGCAGGTGGCACAGCGCGCGAACCTCTTCGCGACGGAGTGCTTGGCTATGGCGAATGATCTAAAACAAACGGCGCTCCACGACTTACATGTCGATTTGGGCGCGAAAATGGTGCCCTTCGCGGGCTATAATATGCCCGTCCAATATCCGATGGGCGTGTTGGGAGAACATCTCCATACGCGCGAGGCCGCGGGCCTATTTGACGTTGGCCATATGGGTCAGGTTTTTCTTGTTGCAGAAGACAAGACGTTTGCGACGGCGGCGAAAGCGTTAGAAAGGCTTGTGCCCGCCTCAATTTCTGATCTGGAGCCGGGACAACAGCGCTACACACAATTCCTCGATGATAAAGGCGGCATCCTCGATGATTTGATGGTCAGCCGGATCAATATGCCGGGTCACGATCACATGATCTATCTGGTCGTGAATGCGGGCTGTAAAGAGGCCGATTACGCCCATCTTCAAGCCAACATGCCCGCCGATGTGGCCGTGAATATCAAGGATGACACGCTCTCGCTCGTCGCGCTGCAAGGGCCGATGGCGGTTGAGATCATCGCGCGGCTCAATCCTGATGTCGCCAAACTAATTTTCATGACCCACGGCGAGTTTGAGCTGCAGCTGCCAGACGGGCCGATGTATGCGCATATTTCGCGGTCCGGTTATACGGGCGAAGACGGCGTGGAAGTTTCCGCCCATCACGACGATATGAAACGGCTTGTCGGCCATTTGCTGACGCAAGACGGCGTTGCGCCCGTCGGCCTTGGCGCGCGCGATAGTTTGCGGCTCGAAGCCGGACTGTGTCTTTACGGCAATGATATCGACACGACGACGAGCCCGATCGAAGCCGGCTTAATCTGGTCCGTGCAAAAACATCGTCGTTCTGGCGAAGGTTACAAAGGCGCGGCGCGCGTGGCGGCCGACCTCAAGATCAAGACCCGGCGTCTGGTCGGCATTCAACCCGAAGGTCGCGCTCCCGCGCGCGGTCACACGGAAATTCAAGATCTTAACGGCAACCGCATTGGCGAAATCACATCCGGCGGTTTCGGCCCGTCTGTCGGCGGTCCCGTCGCGATGGGGTATGTTGATGTCCCGCACAATAAAACCGGGACGCCAGTCTACCTCATCGTGCGCGGCAAAGCCTTGCCCGCAACGGTGACGAAACTTCCCTTCGTTCCGCACAATTATTTCCGAGGAGAATAATCAATGATGAAATATACAGAAAGCCACGAGTGGATAAAACTGGACGGTGATACAGCCACAGTCGGGATCAGCGATTACGCCGCCAAAGCGCTCGGCGATGTTGTCTTCGTCGAGCTGCCGGGTGTTGGCGATGAAGTTGATGCGGGCGGCGAGATCGCTGTGGTCGAGAGCGTCAAAGCCGCGTCTGAAGTTTACGCGCCCGTCGCGGGCGAAGTGACCGCCGTGAACGACACGCTCGAAGGCGCGCCGGAAACCGTCAACGCGGCCCCGACTGAGGGTGGTTGGTTCGTGAAAATGACGGTCAGCGACACCAGCGCGCTCGACGCGTTGATGAGCGAAAAGGCCTATAAGGAATATTGCGAAGGGCTTTAGGCTTATCTTTGGCCCCCTCCGCCGCTGCGCGGCACCTCCCCCATTGAGGGGGAGGGCGGTCTTTCGCGGAGCTCCCCACTTTTCCTCCCCCTCAATGGGGGAGGTGGCCGGAGCAACGCGGAGGTCAGAGGGGGCCAAAGGAAACTAGATCATGATAAACCTAACCTCATACCTTTTCGGCGCGCTGACCGTCCTTTTATGGAAAGCCACGCCATGAACCACCGTATCCTCCGTATTATCGCCTTGATCGCGGCTATGATCGCGGCGCCAGCCGTTGCGGGGCTCGTCTACCTTGAGCCGCCTTGGCTTGATTTGATGGCGTCTGCGGCGATTGGCGTGGTGACAGGGCTAACAGTTCTGTTCATTTTCAAACGACTTCCCGTCGATGACCGTAAGGATAAGCATGAGTAATTCAGCTTTATCACGACTGCCGCGCGCGCTTCGGCTCGGGGTTTTCGGCGTCGTGCTCTTCATCGCATGGACCGCCTTGAAATGGGTCGTGCGGATTTATATGATTGTCTGGCTCGAAGGTCTTGGCGTGCCGCCCGGGGTAAGCTGGATCATCGCGTTCGGCACGGTCGCCGCCCTTCTTTTTGCCGCCGCTTACTTTCTGAAACCTTGGTTTGGTCGTCTGGTGAATGACGACAGCTCACAGGATATTTAACATGCGTTACCTTCCCCTCACAGAGGCCGACCGCGCCGATATGCTCGCCGTCATTGGCGTGCCGAGCATTGATGATTTGTTCGAAGATGTGCCGACATCGGCGCGCCTCGACAGTCTCGTTGACCTGCCGAAACATCAGTCGGAACAAGCGGTTGAGCGCCATATGGGCAAGCTATCCGCCAAATCTGTCTCCGCCGGATCGGTGCCGTTCTTCTGCGGCGCGGGGGCCTACCGCCACCATATCCCCGCGACCGTCGATCACCTGATCCAGCGCTCTGAATTTCTGACGGCCTACACGCCCTACCAGCCGGAAGTCAGCCAAGGCACGCTGATGAGCTTGTTCGAATTCCAATCCCAAGTCGCGCTTCTGACGGGCATGGATGTCGCCAATGCGTCCATGTATGACGGCTCCACGGCGTGTGCCGAGGCCGTCGTGATGGCGCACCGCGTTGCGCGCGGGAAGAAACCCAAAGCCGTGCTCGCACCTGGCTTGCACCCGCATTACGCCGCCGCGACACAGACGCTGGCGTCCACGCTCAGCATCCAAATTGATGAGCGCGACTGCCGTCCCGGCCGTGATGATCACGTCATCGACCACATTAATGACGAGACGGCCTGCGTCGTCGTGCAATCGCCCAATGTGTTTGGCGAGATTATTGATCTGCGTCCGATTGCCGAAAAAGCCCATGCGCACGGCGCGCTGCTGATCGCCGTCTTTACCGAACCTGTCGCGCTCGCTGCGATCACGCCGCCGGGTGAACAAGGCGCAGACATTGTTGTCGGCGAAGGGCAGGGGATCGGCGTCGGCCTGAACTTTGGCGGCCCGCATGTTGGCCTGTTCGCCTGTACACAAAAGCTAGTGCGGCAAATGCCGGGCCGGGTCTGCGGCGAAACGATCGACGCCAATGGCGAGCGCGGCTTTGTGCTGACGCTGTCCACGCGCGAGCAACATATCCGCCGCGAAAAAGCGACGTCCAACATTTGCACCAATAGCGGCCTTTGTGCGCTG
This sequence comes from Litorimonas sp., assembly GCA_051251645.1. Lineage (GTDB taxonomy): Bacteria > Pseudomonadota > Alphaproteobacteria > Caulobacterales > Maricaulaceae > Litorimonas. The sequence goes on from JBPOEY010000003.1 coordinate 189,217, forward strand.
GCGTTCACGATCCACATGACGCTGCTCGGTGAAGCCGGGATCACGCGCCTCGCCGCGCTCAACCACGAAGCCGCCTGCGATCTCGCGGATCGGCTGGAGGGCATCGACGGCGTCGAGCTGGTCAATGACACCTTTTTCAACGAATTCACGCTGAAACTGCCCAAACCCGCCAATGACGTCGTCGACGCGCTCGCCGCCAAAGGTATCCTCGGCGGCGTCCCGCTCACGCGGATACAGCCGGATGGCGATGAAAGCCTGCTGCTCGTCTGCGCGACGGAAACAAATGACCCGGATGATTTCGCGGCCTTTGAAGCCGCTCTGAAGGAGGTGCTGGCATGACCGACCCCGTAAACACACAACTCCGCTCGGCCCTCAATAACCAAGGGCGTCCGACGCGTCCGGTTGCGCCAGCAGCCTCTGTCGCGCCGCAAACTGTCTCTGGCAGCCAAGCGCTGAATCAGGCCGTGCAGCTGATCTTTGAAGTCGGTGATCTCGACACGACGGGGATTGACCTGCCGGAGCCGAAAGGCACTAAATCCCGCCTCGGCCCCCATGCGCGCCAAGGGACCATCGGTCTGCCCGGCCTGTCTGAGCCGGAAACCATGCGGCACTATGTGCGGCTGAGCCAAAAAAATTACGCCATCGACCTCGGCGTGTATCCGCTCGGCTCTTGCACGATGAAGCATAATCCGCGGCTGAACGAGAAAGTCGCGCGCATGCCCGGCTTTGCCGATGTGCACCCGTTGCAACCGATTGCGACCGTGCAAGGCGCGCTCGAACTGATGAGTGAGCTGTCGCACTGGCTGATGACGCTCTGTAATATGCCCGCCGTCGCGCTGACGCCCAAAGCGGGCGCACATGGCGAGCTGTGCGGGATGATGGCGATCCGGGCGCGGCTCGACGCGGATGGCCAGACGCAGCGCCGCCGCGTCCTCGTGCCGGAATCTGCCCACGGCACCAATCCGGCGACCGCCGTGCAATGCGGCTTTACCGTCGATCAAATCCCGGCGTCCGGCGATGGCCGCGTCAATCTCGACGCGCTCAAAGCCCGGATCGATAGCAACCCGGACGATGTCGCGGGTATCATGCTGACCAACCCCAATACGTGTGGCCTGTTCGAGCGCGATATTATCGAGATTGCCGATGCGATCCACGCGGCAGGCGGCTATTTCTATTGCGACGGGGCGAACTTTAACGCCCTCGTGGGCCGTGTGCGTCCGGGTGACCTCGGCGTCGATGCCATGCATATCAACCTGCACAAGACGTTCTCCACCCCGCATGGCGGCGGTGGTCCCGGCTCCGGCCCGACCGTGCTGTCCGATGCGCTCAAAGACCATGCGCCTGTGCCCTATGTGGTGCAAACGACAGAGGGCTACGATCTTGTCGAGACGCCGGATGAGGCCAGCTTCGGCCGCATGTGTGCCTTCCACGGGCAAATGGGCATGTATAGCCGCGCCCTGACATACATGATGAGCCACGGGTCCGACGGCCTGCGCCAAGCGACCGAGGACGCGGTCCTCAACGCCAACTATGTGCAAGCCAGCCTATCGGACGTGATGACGCCCGCGTTCGGTGGTGTCTGCATGCACGAAGCCCTGTTCGATGACCGTTTCCTTAAGGACACCGGCGTCGATACGCTCGACTTCGCCAAAGCGATGATCGACGAGGGCTACCACCCGATGACGATGTATTTCCCCCTCGTCGTCCACGGTGCAATGCTGATCGAGCCGACTGAGAGCGAGAGCAAGCAAGAGCTCGACCGCTTTATTGGGTCGATGCGCCACTTGGCCGTGAAGGCGAAAGAGGGCGATGTGGAGATGTTCAAGCAGGCTCCGGTCTATGCACCAATGCGGCGGCTGGACGAAACACTTGCGGCACGGAAGCCTGTGCTGCGGTGGAGCGAGCCGGAGGATATTGGGTTGGCGGCGGAGTAGGGGGTAAATATATTTTGCTCTCGTCCCTTTGCCGCGATCTGAATCGCAGTTAGGGTGCGAAAATGTACGATACAATTATTCAACTGAAAGCTCTCGCTCAAAAAGCTTCGACGATGATGGATACATCAGACTATTCTGATGAACCTTTGACGGTAGGGGGGTTCGCTAGGCCCGAGAAGGAAATTGCACGAGACTTTCGAAGACTTATAAATAAGGTTTCGTGGTTGTGTAGAGCTCCTAAATCTTTTGTTGCAAACAGCACTCATGAAGAACGAATGAGAATGTTGACAGCTTTCACCAACTTCGAAAGCTATCTACCACGCGATCTACGTCGGGCTTTTCCACATTTTGAAGCCATTTTGCCGCTTGTGCGTTCAACATATGTTGCGTCAAAGACAGTTTCGACAAAAGAAATAAAACTAAATTTTGACCGTCTTTCTTCTAGTTTGAATTCGTTAGATGAAAAAATTGCTGAATCTGAGAGACTAAACGAAAGGGTTTCGGAAGAACTCTCGGCTGCTTCGTTAAATAAGGAAAAATTCGAAACGTTGCTCTCAGAACTTAGTTCACATGAATCACAACTTTCGGAAAATTCTAAGAGTGTTGCGGAGACACAGGCTAATGCACTTAAAGTTCTGCAAATTCAAAATGAAAACTCTAGTGAAATAAAATCGCTGCTAGCCCAAGCCGAAGCAAGACTTGAAAGTATATCAAAGTTCTCATCGTCTATTGACGAAAGAGAAAGCCAATTAGAACGTCAGCAGGCTTTGTCTGATGAATTCTCAGAGAAATTGGAAACATATAAAGAGAGTTTTGGTGAAATTGACGAAGAAGCCAAAACTATGATTTTAAATGCAAAACGAGCACTTCAGTTGACAACTGCTGAAGGTCTGAGTGCTTCTTTCTCAACCCGCTTAACCGCTATTCGATCAGATTGGACAAGATGGGTATGGATCGGCGTTGCAGTCGCTAGCGTAATTGGTGTTGTCATCGTAGGCGCTTTATCTTTTAATAACGAAACGCTTTCTTTAGGGGCGTATTTAAGCAGATTGACTATAACGACAGTGCTATTATCGTCGGCCGTTTTTTGCGCATCGCAATATGTAAAAATTTCAAATCTTGAAGAAGACTACGCATTTAAAAATGTAATTGCTAAATCTATTGTGGGGTTCTCAGAACAGTTTTCCAACCCAACGGATAGTGACGAGCTTAAACTGTTTATCCAAACGGCTTTAGATCAAATGTTTCAGGACCCTCTTAGGTCTCGCAGAAAGGCTCGTAATACAGATGAAATAAAAGTGACTCCTGATGACCTTAAGGAGCTGATAGATTTGATAAAACAAGTTCGATCAGGCGCTTAGTAGCTGAAACGTTGTGATGTAAGTTTTAATTCTTGAGAAAACCAATCCCCCCCTACAAAACCCATGCTCTTATACGCTCACCGCTGCTGGACACGGGGGAGGCATGCTCCTCGGCACAGTTGGACTCTTAGAGTTCTGGGCGGGGTTTGGTGGACGGACTGGTGTGTGAGGTCATGAGGCGCGCACGGGTCCATCTGACGATGCGACTGATGAGGACAATCGAATGAGTCACGAGCCGATTGAGGGTCTACGGATCACTCAAACGGTGCGCCTTCGATTGATCCGGGGATTGGCAGAGGCAGGGTCGAAAGCCCTGTGCCTGTCTCGTCCCCTACGGCGTGCGCTCATCGCGGGCCGTCGGGTCACAGCGTGTTTGATCGGGTGTGTTCACTGGGCGCGCGGACGGTGTTCGCTGTAAAATGGTATATTTTTATGTGTTTCCATCAGGGAGCACCGTCCGCGCTCGTGTCACTTTCACGAAATGTTGGTTGGCCGTGGCCTTGATGCGCGGTTGGACGTGGGGGCTTGGGCGGAACTCATCTCGTTCTTCGTCTCAGGCCGACTTGATCGGCCTGCCCATGGTGCAGTGGTTGAGCTAAATGCGTGGGAGCCGAGTCTTGGGCCATGGACCCGCCGATCAAGTCGGCGGGAAGGGGCGAGTGGGGTAAACTCGCGTGTGCGGTTTCTTTATCATCGCATGTTCGTCCTTTGGGACGAATGCCGATCGGCAAGGTTTGCGACGGCGCGCGTGGCGCGCCTTAGGCCCCTTCAACGCTCGGGCGAGGGGACGCAAACCTGAATTAGAAACCTCATTCCAATCGCATATCTGTGTCTGTGATTTATCTTTTGCAATGAGGTCCGAACCCAATAGTGTGGAACCATAGATGGATCGGGGCTTTTAGACTTCTGACCATTGGGATTTGGCCTGCCGAAATAAGGTTTGGAGGGCCAGGAAAGACCGTATTTATGCCTTTTTCACCGAATTTGCCGCGTATCTTCTTCTCGAAGATGGGCAATCAACAATTACGCACGGCGATTTGGACGGGACGGGATAAGGGCTTCGGCAAGCGTACGCCGCTGTTATTCTTCAATGGTATTGGCGCGAACCTTGAAATTGCGCAGTTGTTTGCAGATACATTTACGGGCCGCGATATCATCACCTTTGACATGCCGGGTATCGGCGGATCGCCCGATCCGACTTTTCCCTATCGTCCGTGGTGGGTCGCCAAGGCGGCCAAGAAAATCCTGCGAGAGAATGGCTATCACCGCGTCGATGTGCTCGGCGTGAGCTGGGGCGGCGGTCCCGCGCAGCAATTTGCCTGGCAGAATAAATCGATGACACGCCGCCTGATTCTGTGCGCGACGACGCCGGGCTGGACGATGGTGCCCGGCAATCCCAAAGCGCTGTCCAAGATGATGTCGCCCAAGCGCTATATCGACCGGGATTTCCTCAAGAAGAATTTCGAGACACTCTATGGCGACGCGGCGAGTAAATCCGATGACTTCGCCGTCAATATGGTGCCGCCCTCCGTCAAAGGCTATTTGTTCCAGCTCTCCGCCATGATCGGCTGGTCGTCGATTCCGATTGCGCGGCGTATTCGCGCACGGACGCTCATTATTATGGGCGACAAGGATCATATTGTCCCCGTCATTAATGGCCGCATTTTGCATGCAATGTATCGTCGATCCCGGATGGAAGTGATCGAGGGCGCGGGACATTTGTTCTTGCTGACGCGGCGTGAGGAAACGGTCGAAATCATCCGTGATTTCTTCGGTGAACCGGAGATGCCGATGGATCATGCCGAGCCCGTCGAAGTGCCGTCCGTTGCGGCGAGCTTTAATCATGCTAATGATCGTAAGGCCGCGCGTGCATAAACCCGTTTTTTAAATAGGAGCCGACCATGACCGATAAGAAATCCAAAAACACGACCGATGTCGCAAGACGTATCTGGCTCGCAGGGATCGGCGCTTATGGGAAAGCTTTCGAAGAGGGGCGCGAACGGGTCCGGGGGCTGAGCCACAATTTGAGCGAGTCGACGTCTGACGCTTTTGAGACTTTGGCTGAAAAAGGCGAGAAGATCGAAACCGCTGCCAAGGTCAAAGGCGCGCAATTGGCTGGTAAAGCGTCCGATTTGGGTGATGATCTGCAATCCACGCTCGGCCTTGAAGACCGTATCGCCGCGATGCGCAATCGCCTGTCCGGGCATGGATCAGATGATCGTCATGACGCGATTGAAGCGCGCCTCACCAGTATTGAAGCGAAATTGGACAAGCTGTTAAAAGCGAAGACTCCTGCCAAAGCCCCGGCCAAGAAACGCGCGACGACGACGCGGACGAAGAAGGCTCCCGTGAAGAAAGCGCCGGTCAAAAAAGCGCCAGCCAAAAAGGCGCCTGCCAAAACAACCGCGAAGAAATCCTCCTGATTTGTGTTAAGGTTACGCTGTGACCGAGCGCTCTAAAACGAAGGATACGATCCTGCGCACCTCGCTCGCCCTCTTCAATGAAGAGGGTGAACATGCGGTCAGCTCAGTCGATATTGCCTCTGTCATCGGCATCTCGCCGGGTAATCTCTATTACCATTATAAAGGCAAAGAGCCGATCATCCGCGAGCTGTTTGCGGATTTTGAGGTCGAGATACGGCAGGTCCTGTCCGCGACGGTCAATGAGCCATTGGCGCTGCAAGATAATTGGGTGTTCCTCTATATTATCTTTGAGGAAATTTGGGACTTCCGGTTTTTCTACCGTAACCCGACCGAACTGCTCGACCGCGTGCCCGAATTAAAAGGCCCCTTTTCGCGGCTGCTCGCGCTCAAAGAACGCACCGCTTTTTCGCTCCTGTCCGACCTAGAAGACGGCGGGCATTTGGAATTTGGTGAAAGCGAGAAAGCATCACTGTCGGCGCGGCTGGCGCAGCATTTTACCTTCTGGCTGCAATATTATCAGCTCCGCGAAGGCAGCGAGCCCGGGGCGGGTCCGACGAAAGAATTGATTGATCGCGGCGTCTATCAGAGCCTGTCGATGATTACGCCATACTGGGCGCACGGCGAAGGGTTCGCAGATTTGTTACGCGAAACGGGGCAAGAGGTATGAACCGGAGGTGAATATGCGGATCAGCTTGGCCTCAGTCTTGCGTGTGTAGGGAGCATCTATGATCCGATTGTCGATTATCCTCCCCGCCGTCGTCTTGCTGATGGCGCCCTGCGCCTTGGCACAGACTTATGAAACCGGATCACAGAGGATCGGCGAACCCCGTTCTTTTGCACAATTCGGGGATGATGATGTCGGGTTTACCACTCTCTCGCCCGCACAAATCGCGGATGACGTCACAACAGGATTTAACCCTCGGACTGGCGCGAAAGAATATCTCGCGCCGACATTTGATCCGTTTGAAGAGGATGACGCGCTAGCCGGCACGGTTAGCCTGCGGAGCACCGAAGGCGCGCGCGACCTCAATGGTGACCCTGTTGTGGATGGTGTCCTGCTTGATGTGTCATTATTCTATACGGATGTCGGGGATCGGCATTTTGGCCTGACCCGCGATGCGTTGTTCCTCAATGGCGACCCCATTCCGATCGTTTTGCGCGATAGTCGTGAATTGGAATGTTCCGCGCGCGTGACAGAACGGGTTTATCGGTATGACCGTTATGATGATCGCTATGCCAATCGGTATATTTGGATGCGCCCGAATTACCGCGGCCATCGGGGATTTTCTTATCAGGGCTTTGGCGGCCGTTGGAACGGCTACGGGACAACACGGCCACGGCGACGGTCGAGACCACGCTCACATCCAAGGGTCAATCCAAGGGCAATGCCAAGGTCACATCCCAGACCGCGACCACAGTCTCACCCTGTCACACCGACACCTTATTACCCGCATTCGGACCCCCGCATTGATGGTGAGCCGCAGATCCGTCCTCGCCCGAGGTTTGATCGCCCCCGTTCCGATCGTTCAAGGTTAGATCGTCGTGGCAAGGATTTACCGACAACAACCGTGACGCCCAATCCGCGTCGGATCGCGCCGCCGCCCCGTACACGCCGCGCCGAACCGACAACGCCGAGACCGACACCGCGTCCGGAACCACGGATTGTAACGCCCCAACCGGTGCCAACACCAAGACCTGCGCCGCCGCCCCGTCCACGTTCAACCCCGAAACGGCGTGAGGCGCCCGCCGTGTCGAGTCGCAACGCGCCTGTCAAAAGTCGTGAGCGATCGCGCGTGGATCATGAAATGTTTCCGGGCGATGGTTATAATGACGCGATTGTTGTCAGCTCACAAAGAGACTGTGCGCGAGAAGATCAGCTTACGGTCTTCATCTCCCATGACCGTCTTGATGCGGCGCGTTTCGATGGGTTGACGCTGATCCTGCGTGACGTGACCTATGATCCGCGGTCCGGACAAACGACGGTTTATGATGAGCGTCCGCTGTATATTCCGCCAAATTATATTGAGGGATTCCGCCTCGCGACATCACGGCCCTGAATGGTCTGGCACTGCCTTTGCAAGTCTCGCATTGAACCCAACGCTTAGTCCCACGATAGCGCATAAAGGGTCCCAAAATGATGGTCTTGCTCCCACGCGGCCATCAGTATGCGAATGAGTTAAACCCCGCCTTCCACGTGGGGTTTTTCTTTGTCGAGACTTCCCCTAAGGACGTCTCAAAATAACCACGATTTCGGGAAGTATCATGCTGTCTACACTCAAACGCGAAGCGAAATATGTGTCGGGTATGTTGCGGATGCTCAAATCGGTCAAACAGGTCGATGCGGCGTCGAACCATCTCTTGGCGGACGAGCTGGAGATGCGGGTTGATGCCTTTGGTCCGAATATCGCCTTCATCGAAGGGGACCGGACATGGACTTTTGATCAGACGGAAGATTACGCCAATCGCGTCGCGGGATGGTGCGAAGCGAACGAAATCAAAAAAGGCGACACAGTCGCGATCTTCGTGAGTAATCGCTTGGAATATGTCGCGCTTTGGTTTGGTTTGACCAAACGGGGTGTTATCCCCGCACTGATTAATTTCCAACTCGCCGGCAGCGCTCTCGCCCATTGTGTCAATATTAGCGAAACCGCGCATATTATTGTCGATCTCGATCTAATCGAAAACTGGGACAGTGCTCGCGAACATCTTGATGATGGTCTGACCGAGTGGGGCGCGTTCGGTGATGCGCCTGATACGATGCAGCCCTTTGATGGCGCGTTGCTCGATATCGTCCCAAATCGTCCCGCCAAAGAGGTTCGGGGCGATGTCAAAGCCGGCGAACAGGGCATGAAAATGTTCACGTCTGGCACGACGGGACTCCCGAAGGCCGCCAAGGTAACTCATGTCCGCGCGCAAAATTATATGCGCGGTCTGGGCGCGGGCGCGAAAGCCACCGCCCAAGACCGGATGATGTTGGTGCTTCCCTTATATCATGCGACGGGTGGTTTGGTCGGCATGGGCGCGGCGTTTTCAAACGGTGGCGCGAGTATTATTTTGCCGAAATTCAGCGCGTCAACGTTTTGGGACGATGCCGTGAATTATGGGGCGACCATGTTCACCTACGTGGGTGAGCTGTGTCGCTTCCTGCTGTCGACGCCGCCTCATCCTTTGGAACGTGCGCATAAGATTCAATGGATTGTTGGCAATGGCCTGCGTCCAGAAGTCTGGGAAAGCTTCGTGTCCCGCTTTAATATTCCTCACGTCATCGAATTTTACGGCGCGACGGAAGGCAATGTCAGCCTGATTAATTTGGACGGTCCTGTCGGCGCCGTGGGACGCGTCCCGTCCTATCTGAAATGGAAGTTCAATATTGATATCATCCGTTATGATGTCGAAACGGGCGAAAACCCGCGCGGGTCAGACGGTTTTGCTTTGCGGGCCGATGATGATGAAGTGGGCGAGGTTATCGGCGAAATTCGGGAAGATGACGCCCGTTTCCGCTTTGATGGCTACGAGACCAAAGAAGCGACGCAAAAGAAAATTCTGCGCAATGTGTTTAAACCGGGTGATGCGTGGTTCCGCACGGGCGACCTGATGAAACGGGACGGCCACGGCTATTATTACTTCATGGACCGGGTCGGTGATACGTTCCGCTGGAAAGCAGAAAATGTCGCAACCAATGAAGTCGCGGGCGTTTTGTCTGGATTTGCAGGCGTGACGCAGGCCAATGTCTATGGTGTCGAAGTCCCAGGTTATGATGGCCGTGCCGGCATGGCGTCGATCGTGTCCGATGCGCCACCGAACCTCGAAGAATTGAAAGCCTATTTGGATAAAGAGCTGCCGCACTATGCTCGCCCTGTCTTCCTGCGGTTGAGTCAAGAATCTGAAACAACATCGACCTTCAAATTTAAGAAGACAAATTTGGTCAAGGCCGGGTTTGATCCGGAGCGGATTAGTGAGCCTGTCTACTATTGTAATCCGCAATCCAAATCCTATGAGTTGATTGATGCGGACACATTCGTGAAAATCAATAATGGGACCATCCGACTTTGAAGACAGCGGACGATATTCTCGCCTTTTGGTTCTCGGGTCCGGTTAAAGCGCGGTGGTATAATAGCACGCCAGAATTTGATGCGGATATCCTCTCGCAGTTTGGCGAGACGGTGCAAAGTTTAGCGAAAGGCCCGTTCCCGCATTCGACGTGGGAGGCGGACCCGCAATCCGCGTTGGCCTTGATTATCGCGCTAGATCAGTTTCCGCGGAACATGTTCCGCGGCAAGCCTGAGGCATTCCAGTGGGATCCGCTCGCGCTCGGTGTCTCTAACCGCATGGTTGATAAGGGGTGGGACATGGATGTTCCCATCGACCGCCGCGCCTTCGTCTACATGCCTTTCATGCACGCGGAAGATTTGGCGACGCAAAATCGCTGCGTTGAATTATCTGGCTCACGTTTGGACGATAAGGGCAGCACACTGCGCCATGCCAAAGCGCACCGCGATGTGATCGAACAATTCGGACGCTTCCCCTATCGCAACGCGACATTAGGTCGACAAAGCACGCCGGAGGAACGTCAGTTTCTTGAAAACGGCGGTTATAATCCGTCATGAAGACCATCGGAGTTCTCATTTTTGATGATGTCGAGGAACTCGATTTCGTTGGTCCATGGGAAGTGTTCCAAATGGTCAACGAAGTCGCCCGGCATCGCGGCGAGGTAGAGCCGCTCTACAATCGCCTAATTTCGCGCGATGGCGGCGATATAACAGCCGTGAAAGGCATGCGCGTTGGCGCACATGCGTCCCTGTTAGATATTGATGCGCTCAACGTGTTGCTCGTGCCGGGCGGACACGGGGCCCGCGCCGTGATTGAAGACGCTGCTATCCTGCGTTGGATCGAGCGGATCGCACCGAGATGCGCGTGGGTAACGTCCGTCTGCACCGGGGCGTTTGTGCTCGCCAAAGTCGGATTGTTAGAAGGGCGTCGCGCCGCGACACATTGGGCAACGTTTGATGAGTTCGAAACACTGGGCCTCAAGGGCGAGCTTGTCCCGAATGTGCGTTACGTCAGAGACGGCAATATTGTGACAGCGGCGGGCGTCTCCGCCGGGATCGACATGTCCCTGTGGCTCGTTGGGCAATGGTTTAGCCCGCAACTCTCGCGCGATGTGGCGCGCGCCATGCAATATGATCCCGTGCCACCTTACGCCGCCGACGTTTGATCGCTATCTAAGCGAAGTGATGACGCCCAGAACATTGATTGAGTCGCTCTCCGAAACACTGTCTGAACAGTTTTCGAAGCTGACTCCCGACGAGCAGTTCCTCGACAAATTCCAAGAGAATTTTCGGCGAATGACGCGGCGGTTTGATTCACCGGGGCCGGAAGTGCGCGTCTGCGAAACCTTTGAGGTCGAGGGCGTTGAAGTCAGGCTCTTCGTGCCGTTCGGTCCGCTTCCGACTGTTGGGCCGACCATTATCTATGTCCATGGCGGCGGTTTTGTGAGTTGCGACACACAAACTCACGAAGGTATTATCCGTCGTTTAGCCAATGCGTCTTTCTGCCGCGTGATTGCCGTCGAATATCGTCTGGCGCCGAAACATCCGTTTCCAGCGGCACCGGATGATGTGGAGACGGTGCTGAACTGGGCCCTGGCAGGGCGGGGCGAGTCGCGCGGGATTGACGCAAATAAGCTTGTCGTCGCAGGCGATAGTGCGGGCGGAAATATCGCGGCTTGGCTGGCGCAAAAATATCGCGACCGGATCAAGGCGCAAGTTTTGTTCTACCCTTTGATGCAATTGGTCGATGTCAAACCTGCCCATCCGGGACCGCAGGATTGGCTGCAAATTGGTACTGTCGCGCTAAAATATATTCAAGATCATTATGTCGCCGGCGCGGATGCGACCGACCCGAAAGTCTCGCCGCTTCTCGAAGAAAATCTCGACGGTCTACCGCCCGCCTATGTGCTGACCTGTGGGCTCGATCCGCTGCGCGATGAAGGCAAGCTTTATGCGGAGAAGTTAAAAGCCGCCGGGACGACCGTGGTGCAGCTTTATGAGAAGACCATGCCGCATGGGTTTCTCAATTTCGCCAAAGCGTTTCCGCGCGCCAATACCGTTCCGATTGAAGCGGCAGACTTTGTTCGCTCGCAATTCCCAAACCTGCCTCAAGGTAAGAAAGCCCGCCCATGACCACACTCTATTTCCATCCGATCTCAAATCCGTCGCTCTATCCGCTGTTTGTCGCCGAAGCGGCGGGCATCAAATATGAACGCAAAATGGTGAACTTGCAGACGCAGGAACAAAAGAGTGTTGACTATCTGGCCGTCAATCCGTTTGGCCGCGTTCCCGCGCTCGTTGATGATAATTTCGCGATTGGCGAAAGCAGCGCAATCGGTCGTTATTTGGCACGGAAGTCCAAAAACGACATTTATTCAGAAGATCTGCGCGAAGCCGCTTTGATTGATCAATGGGTCGAATTTATCGTCCATCATATCCGTGCCAATGTCGCGCGGGTCCAGTTCAATCGGTTTATCGCCCCCATGATCGGAGAGCCGGTTGATGAAGCCTCCATTGCGCTGGGCGAAAAGTTCCTCGCGTCAAACCTGCCGCATGTTGAAGTCGCTTTATCGGGGGATGGCCACTTACACGGCGACCGTTTAACCTTGGCCGATATTGCACTTGTTGCTGCGCTTGAGCCGCAACATACGGCCAAACTCAATCTGGAGGATTTCCCGATCCTGACGGAATGGTTGGAGACGATGCGTAAGCAGGATTGGTACCAAGCTGTTCACACCCATTTCGGTGCGGAGATGGGACTATAGAGTTTCACCCCGAACAGGCGATTTTAGAACTCGGAGAGGACTTCTCCGATCCCGTCGCGCCCGCGCGGTTTCCGGCGCATACGCTCCGATACGCCGATACACATAGCGCCGCCTCGCTTGGCTTGGAGGATGTTGACTGGACCTCCCGGTTCGGACGGTTTGAGCCGTTTGAAGGGTCGCTTCCCGAACCGTTGGCACTGCGCTATCACGGACATCAGTTCCGCAATTATAATCCGGATATTGGCGACGGGCGCGGATTTCTCTACGCTCAATGCCGTGATGCCGATGGGCGCTTGCTTGACTTTGGCACAAAGGGATCAGGTCAAACGCCGTTCTCGCGCCGGGGGGATGGGCGGCTAACGCTGCTGGGCGGCGTGCGTGAAGTCCTCGCGACGCGTTATTTGGAACATCTCGGCGTGAATACGTCGCGGAGTTTTTGTCTGATTGAGACGGGCGAAGATTTGCAACGGCATGACGAACCCTCGCCGACCCGCTCCGCTGTCCTGACGCGATTGCAACACAGCCATATTCGCTTTGGCACGTTCCAGCGGCAAGCTTTTTATGGCCTGACGGATAATCTCGAGGCTCTGGTCGATTATTGCCGCCGTCATTTTTACCCGGATGTCACTCGACCCGCTGATTTACTGCGTGCCGTCGCCATCCGCAGTGCGGACCTTGTCGCGAGCTGGATGGCGGCGGGGTTTGTGCATGGGGTCATGAACACGGATAATATGAATATTACGGGGGAGGTATTTGACTTCGGTCCATACCGCTTCTTGCCGCATTATGATCCGGCTTTTACGGCCGCTTATTTCGATCATAACGGCCTCTATGCGTTTGCGCGCCAACCCGAAGCGATGGGCTGGAACCTCGGTCAACTCGCGCAAAGTCTCTCGCTCATCGAGGAAGACCAAGCGCTCATTGACGCGCTGAGCGCCTATGCGGATCACTATGAGGCTGCACTTGTACGGCACGTGTTCCGGCGTCTGCGCTTGGATATTCCCAAGAAGGGAGCCGCGGATTTTGTAAAACTCACATTTGATCGTTTGCGCGACAGCCAGGCGAGCTGGCCGAACTTTTTCCATGATTGGGCGGGCGGAGAAAACGCGGCGTCTTTACAGGATTATCCCGATAGCGCCTGGGCCGATTGGAAGCAGACGTACCGTACGCTGACGCCCTCGGGTTCTCGGCCTGAGACGGAGCGTCCCGTCACATTACTCTATGACGAAATTGGCGCGCTATGGGCTCCGATTGACAAGCATGACGACTGGTCACTTTTTCGCGACACGCTAGAAACCTACGACCGTCGTCTCTATACTGCGACCTCACACGGAGATCCCTCATGAGACACCTCATCGCTATTGCTGCCATTCCGGCCCTCATCGCCTGCGCCGACGCCAGTATTGAAATCGCCGCTAATGAACCCGTGACGGCGGTTGCCAGCGAAGTCGAAAAGGCAGAGGCCTTTGATTTTTCGACCCTTTCTGCGGGCACCTACACGGACGAAAACGGCCACGCCTATATTCAGTTCTCTTACGATCATCAGGGATATTCTCGTCCGGTTCTGCGCTGGAGCGAATTTGATGCGACGGTCAATTTTGATCCAGAGGCACCTGAAAATTCTACGCTGAATGTGACGATCCCGGCCGCGTCGATCGATTCCATGGTTCCCGCCTTTAACGAGCATCTCAAAAGTGCGGATTTCTTTGAAGTTAAAACCTATCCGACAATCACTTTTGTTAGCACAGACATGGATATTAATCCCGATGGCACAGGGACAATCACGGGTAATTTGACTATCAAAGACATTACCCGACCCATTACGTTTGACGGCAAAATCAACAAGGCGGGCAAGTCGCGTTCAGGTGCTGATATGTTTGGTATTTCTGGCACAGGCCAATTGAAACGCTCAGATTATGGCGTCGGTAAATATGTACCAAACGTCGGCGATGATGTTCAGCTCGTCATGGAGGTCGAATTCCAGAAAGCCGAATAGTTTGCCTAACTTGGCACACTCTCAGGATCACTACACCAAAGTCGCGATCGTCCTGCATTGGACGATTGCTTTGATGATTATCGGTCTTGTTGTTTTCGGCCTCTTGATGACACAAGAATGGATGCCGAACCGCTTCGCGATTTTTCAGTGGCATAAGAGCATTGGCATCACCGTCTTGGTGCTGTCCGTACTGCGCCTAGTCTGGCGACTTACCCATCGCCCACCAGACTTACCAAAAACTCTTCCCCGTTGGCAGCGCACCGCCAGTCATGCGACTCACGGCCTGTTCTATGCCCTGATGATCATTATGCCGCTTCTCGGTTGGGCGATGGTCAGCGCGTCTGAACTGCCGATCCCGACCGTGCTCTATGGCCTTGTCGGGCTCCCTGATATGCCGGGCATTCCCGAGGCGAAAGCTGTGGCCGGACGTTTTCGTTTGCTCCACGAAATCGGCGCCAAGATTTTTATCGCTCTGATTGCCCTGCATATCGGCGCAGCGTTGAAACACCATGTCAAAGACCGCGACGATGTCCTCCGCCGCATGGCACCGTGGATAAAAATCAAAAACTGAGAATTGGCGACCCCGGGTGGATTTGAACCACCGGCCCCCAGATTAGGAATCTGGTGCTCTATCCGACTGAGCTACGGGATCGTGGGGTTAGGGTAGCGAAGCGGGCGCGTGTCGCCAAGCTGGATTTGCCAAATTTACGAGATTCGACAGTCATGCGTGCACCGCGTAACAGTGCGGCGTGGGATTACCTTATCGCATAACACGACGGGCCGGATTAGTCGGTGGGGCGGCGTTAGCGCTGTCGCTGACGGGTGCGTTGCGCGCGAGCGAGCGTGTGCAGGGCGAAGTGGACAGGGTGGCGAGCGTGACGTCGGGCCAGAGCCTGACGCTCGGCTCAGGTCTCAAGGTCCGTTTGGCCGGAATCGTGGCCCCAAGCCGGGACGACCCCTTCGGGACCGAAGCGCGAGACGGGCTCCGCGCGCTCTTAGAAGGCCGTGAGGTCCGCTTGTCCTATGGCGGTGATCCGCGTGACCGCTATGATCGTGCGCTGGCGCAAGTGCATACGCTCAGCCCTGACGGGGTAGAAGATGTGTGGGTGCAACACGCGTTGGTTCGCGCGGGCTTGGCGCGAGTTTACACATGGCCGGATGAGCAGATTGATGCCGACGCGCTCTATGCGGCAGAAGGGCTCGCACGGGTCCAAGCGCAGGGGCTGTGGGTCGATCCGGCCTATGCTGTGCGGGGGCCGGAGCCGAACGCCTTGGCGCAACATGTCGACAGCTTACAATTGGTCGAAGGGATTGTGACGAGCACCGCCGATGTGCGAGGGCGCGCCTATCTGAATTTTGGTGCGGATTACCGATCCGACTTTACCGTCGCTGTCGCCAAAAAACACCGCAAGCGGTTCAAGGCTGTGGATCCGGTGACGCTTGAGGGTGCGCGCGTGCGCGTGCGCGGGTGGGTCGAGTTGATCAACGGGCCGATGATTTGGGCCAGCCATCCCGCGCGGATCGAAATCCTGAGCTAAGACGCCGCTAGATCACGGATGACATGAGTTGGCAGGCGACTTCTGGCGGAAGCACGAGGACCGGTGCATCACTTATCTCGCCTTGAGGCACTAAGCGGCAGATGGGGCCGTCATAGGTTTCCGTGAGTTCCAGCTGGAACGTTACATCAGGCACGGGAATGGGGCGCCCAGAGACTTGACCGCGACCGCGATCCACGGCGCGCAGTTTATTGCTGCGGGTGAGCGCGTCAACATCAACGATATAATCCGGCCCGATGATGTCGCGCACATAGGTGCGGATCATGTCACGTGTGGCACTATCGGGCGTGTCCGTGAGGGTCGCGCCATAGACGGCGGACTGGGGTGTTTGGGCGTAGGTTGCACAGCCTGTTGTCAGGGCGGCGCAGGCCAAAATGCGAAGCGACCGGATCATCATTGATCATCGTCCCGTGTCTCACCCAGAGTCTGCGCGATTTCGAGCGCGCGGATGCGGGGATCGTTGCGAAGATCAAGCGCCGGGTCCGCATTGATTTGGGCGGCGAGCTCTTGTGTCGTCTTCGTCGAAACGCTGGACGGCGTCGGGCATTGCCCGGTCTCAGCATAGGCAATCGCGGTTGATAGCATTGCTTCAGTCGGATCTCCTAAGAGCTTTGAGAAATCATCACTGACCGGACATCCCGGCATGACATCACCCAAAGTGCCAATTGGCTGTGCTGGCGCGAAGCCATCCGCATAGTCGCCAAAATCCTTATTATTCACGCCGCGGAATTGAATTGTAAAATAGGTCGTTCCGCAATTCTCAGTCGGATAAAACCCGTAAGGTTTCCCACAGGTCTGACCGCCAATTTGAATAACCTCGACATCAATCCCGCGCAGTCCGTTGATGACGGCTTCCGAGGCGGAGCAAGACCGATCCGTCGTTAAGACAAAGACACGAGGTTTAGATACGGTCGGCGCTTGACGAGACGTTGGCACGGTAAAGCCAACGCCTGTCGTATAAAATGGGGTCGGGCTGATCTGTTGACCTGTGACCGGATTTGTCCCGCCTGATTTGTCGTTGAATTGGAGCGTCTCAAAATCTAGCCCGCTCGTCCGGCTTGGCCCGGCGACCATGTAAGAGAGCTGCGAAGCGATGGCGAGCAGGCCCCCGCCATTATAGCGGAGATCGAGGACCAAATCGTCGATGTTGGCGGCCTGTAATTGATCAAAGGCGTCAAACAACGCGAGTTCCGCCGTCCGCGGCGAGAAGGTTGTAAAATGCACATAGCCATAGGTCCGACCATTTTGATCAAAGCTCCCGGCGGCGTTGACCGGATCTTGAGTAACGCTTGCTGAGGTGAGAGAGATCGTCGCTTGTGAGCCGTTGAGGCGCTCAATACCAAATGTGTGGGTTTCACCGGCCGTGTCGGGGAACAAGCCCGCATTGAGCGTGTTTGTGTCTGATCCGTTCACCGCATCAACACCGTCAACGGTCAAGATTTTTACGCCCCGCGTGAGGCCTGCTTGCGCGGCCGGTGAGTTGGGTTCGATGTAGGCAACGCGGATGTCGCGCGGGGGGCTTGATGTCACAAGTGCAAATTGTGCCCCATATCCGGAACTGCTGCCTGTGGTGGAGAGCTCAAGCCACTCCGCACTGTCATAGGTAAAGTGAAAACGATCCCTTGGATTGCCTGACGGTGTTGTTGCTGTCGTTTTCAATTCATCGAAATAGTTGAGCGTGTTGGTGAACCCATTGGGATTGCGATCTGTGATTTCATTATACCACAGATAGGTTTCGTCCGACCAAGAGCGAAGCCAGAACAGCTCATCAGACAGCGTGCCTGAGCGGTCGGTAAAGGCAGTGCCATTGGCGTCCGACCCGGATCGGGGCGCAGCGCATAAGCTCTTGAATTGTGACGCGGGTCTGAACTGCCCTTGCGTCCACGTATTGACGCTGGGTTGAGAGACGGGCGGTTGGGTCGGCGTGGGCGAAGATGAGCTGCCGCTTCCACCGCAGCCTGTCAGCAGAGCCGTCGTGGCTAAACAGGTGCCAGCGCGTAAAGTCCAAATATTCGCCATGCAGTGTCTCCAAACTCTTGTATCTACTATGTCGAGTAGTTTGCCAAAAAAAAACCCCCGCGCAAGCGGAGGTTTCATAACAGTGTCAGGATGAGGGTAAGCTGAACAGCCTATGCTGCGGCTTCGTTCTCGTCATTGTCATTGTCTTCTTCTTCCGCTTCCGCGGCTTCCGCAGCTTTGGCGGCTTGGCGAGTCCGCGCTTTGGTCAGCGTGTCGAGGATGTCATCCATCGCATTATCGCGCGGGCTTTTGCGGATGGCCGCCACTTCGCGAACCATTCGGTCAAGCGCGCGTTCATAGAGCTGACGTTCAGAGTAGGATTGCTCCGGTTGGGCTTCGGTCCGGTGCAAATCGCGCACGACCTCGGACACGAGGATCAGGTCGCCACTATTTATTTTGGCTTCATATTCCTGCGCGCGTCGTGACCACATGGTGCGTTTGACACGGGCGCGGCCTTTGAGTGTAGTGAACGCATCTTTCAAAATCAGATCGTTGGAGAGAGCCCGCATACCGGAATTACCCGCTTTGGTGGTTGGAACGCGCAGGGTCATCTTATCCTGCTCAAATTTCACCACATAAACTTCGATATCGAAGCCCGCGATCACTTCTTGCTCGATACCAATCACTTCGCCGACGCCGTGCGCGGGATAGATGATGTGTTGGCCGACCTTAAAGGACACGTTTTTGATCTTTTTCTTAGAACTGGATCTTTTCTTCGTAGCCATAGACGGAACACTTTCAAAAAGGTCCAGCGCGAGGGGATGGCGCGAAAGGACCGTGTTTTAACCAAAAACAACGGCGCGAGCCCCCCCATCGGAGACGCTCAACGCCGTCTATTGACTATACTATAACACAAAAACGTCGAAGATGCGAATCCGGAGGTAAGTCGGAAGGAGAAGGGCGGTCTAAAGGGACCAAACCCTTTGCGTCTCTCTGCCGTTGACTAACGAGATCGCAGTCGATTATTCGTCGCCCGTGCCGGCTTTCTCGGAGAAATATTTCTCAAACTTACCGGTTTCGTCTTCATATTTTTCGCGGTCTTCCGGCGGTTCTTTTTTGAGCGTGATAACCGGCCAGAGTTCGGCATATTTGCTGTTTATAGCAAGCCATTTGCCGTCGGGTTCATCTTCCGTATCTGGCACGATCGCATCGACCGGACATTCCGGTTCGCACACGCCGCAATCAATGCACTCATCCGGATGGATGACGAGCATGTTTTCGCCTTCGTAGAAACAGTCCACCGGACAGACTTCGACGCAGTCCATAAACTTGCATTTAATGCATTCGTCTTTGACAATATAAGTCATCGCGGCGCTTTGACGGTGAGGGCAAGGCGTGTCAACTAGCAGGCTGCTGCCCGTCCTGCGCAAGCAGATCAATATACAGTGATTGCGCTTCCGGGGCGGGCCCTCGGCGTGTGCCGACATCAAGCATTTTAACGGTCACGAGTTCGCGGTTTCGTGTAAAAGAAATTGTGTCGCCCGCCCGAACTTGGAAATGTGGTTTTTTAACGCGCAGCGTTTCAATTCCGCGCGTTATGCGAAGGCGGTTTTTGCCAATGATAGTTTGTGCTTCGCGCCGCGTCTTTGTCAGACGCGTGCGATAGAGCCAAATATCGAGACGGCAGGTTTCTTCGGCAGTGTGGCTCAGCTTTTGTCGCCTGACGTATCGGGTTTTCCGGTTTTAAGCGCTGCGAGCGCAGCAAACGGAGAATTTTCCAGCGATTTACGCGGACGCGGCGCTTTACCCGCAGAATAGCCCCGCGAGTCATCTTTGCTTCGTGGTGGCTTAGGCCCGCGGCCTTTTTGATGACCTTTATATGTGTTGCCGCTTTTATTATCGGATCGCGGCGCGCGCGATTGGCGCGCTGGTAAAGACCAATATTCAAGGCTCGGGACATCGCGGGAGACGCCGTCTTCGCCTTGTTCGCGTGGAACATAGATGTTGAGCGGTGGTCGGGCGCGATCCCGTGTACGTTTCGACAGCTTCGGTGGTGTTGCCGTGAGGACGGGGTTCGCTTCGGGTTGTCCCGGGACGTCATCCGCTGAAATCGTGGCCTCGGTCGGCGCGTTAGCCGCCGCAGTCGGTAGTCCACCACCTTTAATCTCTGCAGCGGGAGTCTCTGTGTCAGCCTCCGGTGCTACGTCCGCCGTTGGCGCAGTCGCAGGCTTTTCCAGCGGGGCGTCCGCGGTCATAGGCTTAAAGCCCAGCGCGGTGAGGACACCGCGGGTTTCTTCGAGCGAGGCCCCTAGAAGAGCCAACATCTCAGACATGATCTGAAACGTCGGACGTTTGGGTTTTTCGGCGGCCACAGCGTCAAATTGGCCTTGCGCATCACGGATTTGCGTGGCGAGGCGATTGAGAATGTCAAACCGCACGATGCGTGGGCCAACAGCCTTATAGCCCGCTAGCGCGAGGGCGTTCGGCGCGAATTTATCGGATTTAAAGTCACCGTCATTCGGAATGGATGTCACGCCTGCGAATGGAATGAAGGGTTTACGGTCGCCGCCCGCGCCAAAAGCAAGCAGCAGCGAGAGCAGCCTAGCGGGCTTTGGCTTCATCAACTCTGGCATGAACACATTATACTGTCCGAACTGAACTCCGGCGCTGCGTATGTCGCGGCGCTCTTCCGGGCCGAGGTCCCGAACAAGTTTGCCATGTTGGCGACGATCTAATGAGCCGTGATTCTCTAGCAGAACAAAGGCGAAGCCTTTCGACCCGGCGAGCACTTCGTCGCGATCTTGCAGGTCTTTAAGCTTTTTGAGTGGCGCGAGGTGAGTCGTGACTTCTGAGCGTAAATATTCGCGCATCCGGTCTTCGGCGAGTTGGCGCAGCGTTGGGTTGCCCAGCTCTCCGCCAATGACGTCGACATCGGGCGTAAACACAGAGCCGGACTTGGCGATCCGACCGACCGACATTCCGCCCCAGAGGATTTCGCCTGCGTCAGACAGTGTGAAAATGGCGTGTTGCCCGGAGGACAGCGAGGTCAGGCGGCGGTCCACTTCGGGAGCCACAGCTTTAAGGGCTGCGGCTTCGAGCGCTTTTGCTTCGAGATCAGACGCATTGGCGTCACGCGTAAAGGCCAGCCCATCGAGCTGTCCGATATGATGTCCGTCGACGAAAACCGATCCGTCGTCTTTGATGGAGGCGTCCATGAGGGCTCCCGATCCTATTCCTTTGAGTAGCTTAGATGTCCGACGATCGACAAATCGGGCGATGAGCCCCTCGTGGAGCGCATCCGACAAACGGTCTTCGACCGCCCGTGCTTCGCCCGCCCAATGATCGGCGTCAAACATCCAGCTAGATTTAGCCGCGCAATACGTCCAAGTGCGGATATGCGCAAGTCGTGCAGAGAGCGCATCAACATCACCGAACGTATCATCCACGCGCGCGATCTTTTTGCCCATGAAATCATCGGACAACCGACCGCCGCCTTTGACGAGGGTGCGGTAAATATCTTGTAGCAGCCGCACATGCGCATCAATGGTCAGATTACGGAAATCCGGGACTTGGCAGACATCCCATAACTGGCGCACTTGCGCAGGCACTTTGATGCCATCTGTCAGCTCTGGGATCGCCATAAGCCGTTCTAGCGATAATTCATCCGTTGCCCCCTTGATCCGGCGGAGGCGTTTGGTTGGGCGCGGCATATGCAGCGTTTCGATCAGCCCATCTAATGTACGAAAATCGAGGTCTGAATTGCGCCATTCGGCATAATTTAGCATTTCGAACTGGTGGCTCGTGATGCGGTCGACCAAAGCGTCGTCCATTTCCGGACAGTCACCCGTCGTTCCGAACGTGCCATTTTGACGAAATCGTCCGGCGCGGCCCGCAATCTGTGCGGCCTCCATCGGGGTGAGGTAGCGCCGTCTGCGCCCATCAAATTTCGACAGAGAGGCAAAGGCGACATGGTTGGTGTCGAGGTTAAGCCCCATGCCGACGGCATCGGTCGCAACAAGGAAATCGACGTCGCCGCTTTGGAAGAGTTCCGCCTGCGCGTTGCGCGTGCGCGGAGACAGCCCGCCCATCACGACGGCGGCGCCGCCGCGAAAGCGTCGCACCGCTTCGGCTAGCGCGTAAACTTCTTTGGCGGAGAAGGCGACAATGACGGAGCGTTTTGGCAGGCGGTTCAGCTTGGTTGGTCCGGCATAATCGAGTTCCGAGAACCGTTCGCGGCGATCGAATTGAATGTCCGGCACAAGGGTGCGCAACACATCGCGCGCGGTTTCAGCGCCGAGAAACAGCGTTTCCTCATACCCGCGCATATTCATCACACGATCGGTGAAAATATGGCCGCGTTCATGATTGGCCATCAATTGCACTTCGTCGATGGCGACAAAGGCGAACTTTTTGGTGATCGGCATCGCCTCAACCGTGCAGACATAATAACGCGCACGGGGTGGGATAATTTTTTGTTCGCCTGTGACCAGCGCGACTTGGGCTGCGCCGACACGGTCGACGATTTTGTCATAGACTTCACGCGCCAAAAGTCGCAGCGGCAGGCCGATCACGCCAGAGCTTCGCCCCAGCATCCGCTCCACCGCATAATGGGTTTTGCCGGTATTAGTCGGGCCTAAAATACCCTTGAGAATCGGCTGAAAGGCCATGAGGCTCACATTGGGGGCAGGGGCGGCGATGGCAAGGCGGCGAATGCACGCTTTACTCACGATCTCAGTGTAGGGCGGGGGCATGCGCGCTTTCTTGATCGTTGTTTTTGTGTTGATTTGTTTCGCCCTCGCGGCGGCATGGTTTCTATTATTGCGCGGCTTCCACATTGACGAAAACGTCGTCTTCATGCCCGTTCAGCGGCCTGACCGCGTTGCGCTTTCAATCCGGGGCGAAGGCGACCTGATCAATATCACCCATGAGCGGGCCGTCTTGGGGGGTGAGACGATTGCGCTGACGACGGTGGGCTTGAATGAGGGACCGTTGATCGTCTCGTGTTTTGGCAATGCGTCTGATCGGTATGAACATGGCGTCGATTATGTCGCCAAAATCGCGCCCTATGGGCAAGTCTTGCTGTGGGATTATCCGGGCTATGGCGACAGTAGTGGCACCGCAACGGTTGAGGCTGTCGAACGGGTAGCGACGGCGCTTGTTCCGCTCATCAAAGCGCGGGCTGCGGGGCGACCGATCCTCTATTGGGGACATTCTTTGGGAGGATTTGTCTGTTCAAATTTGGCCGCTAAAACAGATCAAGTTGCCGGCCTCATTCTGGAGACAACAGCGCCGAGCATTCAATCTGTGGCCGCGGCGTGGACGCCGGGGTCCATTCCCTTGCGCGTGACGTTTGACGAAGACTTGCTGCGCTACGACATTCCTGCTGTGCTTGCGGATATAGACACGGCGATCCTTATAATCGGGGCGGGCCGGGACCGCGTTCTGCCTGTGGCCCTTTCGCGCGAATTGGCCGACGCCCTGCCCAATGCCGCCTATCTGGAAATACCCATGGCGACCCATTTTTCGGCCGGTTTTGACCCTCATACGAAAGACGCTGTGCGGGATTTACTAAACCGTCTCTAGAGCGCGCTCGCTCTAGTTTTCTGCTGTGATCACCTCACCCTCGGGCGTGACGAAAATCATCCCCGTCATTTTGATAATCGCTTTAAAACTGCTGATCCGATAGGCGAAGCGCACGGGCACATGCATGTCCACTTCCGGATAATATTTGAAGTAAATATCAACGGGGGTGCCCGCTTCTTCAACGTCAGGCAGGTCTTCCGCGTCGAACCCTGACACAGGCTCATAATAGGCGTAACAGTGAATGGCTTTGTCTTTGTCATCGAGGAATTTCACACTCGCTGTGCCGACTGGGGCCAACCGTAAATTATAATGCTGTTTGGAATCAAAGATCGGCACACTGCCTTGGCAGAGAGAGGCGGCGTCTTGGCGTCCCTTTCGCATCATCTCCATGAGAGCGGTGACCGTGTCATAGGCGGCGAATCGCTCTTCGGGTGAGGCGGGCGGAACCCCTTGGCTGCCGAGCCGGGGTATAATGTTTACATCAACGCTCCGCGCGGCATTGTCGTAATTCATCTCGACCCGGCGGTTTTTCTTGTCAGTGTTTTGTTGAACGTGAAAATCAGGACGAAGCGATCCGTTTGCGCCAATCGTGCCGCGCGTCACAGCCCAAATGTCCAGTTTCTGGAGCAAGGCCGCCAGTCCCGACGTTTTCATATCCGTATAGGCCGCGTATTCAGTGTCTGTCTCATATCCAAGATAGGTCGCTTTGATCAGGCGGATCCCGAACACATATCCTTTCAGCGTAAACGCGAATTGGGTAGATCCTTCCGGCGCTGCGGGAACGATATAGGGGGCGTCACCAAAGGTTTGCTCATTAAGGACGGGCATATGCCGACCTTCCGCGATCAAATTAACAGCTGCCGAGGTTGGCGCGCTTTGCGCAAGAGCGGGTAAGGCCGCAATCACGACAGCGGAGGTGAGGAGTAAGTTCTTCATGGTCACTCTTTAGGGGGTCACAACTGTCTCGCCTATGAACAAGGCGCTCATCTGAATTAAGCTTTAGTCAGGTCTCAGGGCGCCTGATAAGGATGTAATCAACACCCCAAACACTGTTTCGGAGGCGTGAGTCTCAATGTTGATGCAGGCCCTATAAATGTTCAGCAGGGTTGACCCCGGACGACTCTGCCCCTAATTGGCGCGCCTGATAGCTCACATCTGTGGGCCTTTTTTCTGTTTTACGTTTTAAAGACAAGGCAAGCACATGTCCCGCACTTGCGATCTCCTGGGCACGGGCCCGATGAGTGGCCACAATGTGTCCCACTCCAATATTAAATCAAAGCGCCGGTTCCAAGTGAACCTGTGTAACGTAACCATGCGCTCTGATGCGCTCGGCCAAGACTATCGTATGCGTATCGCCGCCAAAACGCTGCGCACAGTCGATTTCAAAGGCGGCCTCGACGGCTTCCTCATCGGTACGAAAAACAAAAAGCTGACGCAAAAAGCCTTGACCATGAAAAAAGCGGTCGCAGCGAGCCTCGAAGCCACAGGCGAAAGCGAAGTCGCTGCATAAGCGCCCCACCATTTAGATTTGAAAAAGCCCGCCCTTATGGCGGGTTTTTTTTGCTGACGTAGAGTATGGTCCCCAAATCCTCACACGCAGACATTAGCCCGAACGCGAGTAAGCGTCTTTCATCCAGCCCTTCACTTCGTCGTCAAAGTCCATTTCAGATTCCAGACGCACACGGTGTGAACACATCGCATTATAAGCTTCGAGACGCCCGCTGGGAGCGTCACCTTTTAGAGCCAATCCAAGGTCGATGCGAGTTCTGGTGGCGGGTAGGATGAGTGCAAACTGTTTTTTTCGTCGCAGACTGTGGGATGTTTTCTTGGGGGCCAGTTCAACATCTTGGCCAAGAGATTGTGCATATGTGATGATCACGTCATGCAGAGGTTTAAGAGCTGACTTGGCGTTAGAATATTGGGCGGCAATGAGGTCCACTTCCTCATCGATCTCGCGGGCTTTCGTGGAAATTAAATTAGCAAACCCATGGGTAACGCCATGCTCGCTTTTTAGGAACTTAACGATTGCACCATGTTTTTCATGCCCGCTCTTGGCTATGAGCACTCTCCATGTGTCGAGTGTCTGACCAGTCTTCTCAGGAATATTGGCAAGCATTGTTGCAAGTTGATCTTCCGGTGATGTCGCCATTATAGTCTCCCAACCAAGTTACAGGTTTTCGATTTTATCAAAGGGCCAATTCTCTGTCTTGCAGGCCTTTGGCGACAAGGGTTCGAACAAGCCCATCATCGACAGCATCATCCGACCGCTCAAGGATGGTTTTCCAGTCTCCACAACAGATTTAAACGTCCCAACGATAAACTTACCGCCTTGGGCCATACTTTTCTCGGTTTTAGTGCCGACGGGAACATTCGTCGTGACCAGCGAAAATTCAACACCGTCCGCAAGTTGTTTCAGCTCATAGGTTACCGTGCAGGGCGGGTCATCATAGCCCGTGAATTTGAACGTATGTGAATAACGATGCGGCGGGCTGAATTCGAGCACTTTGCCAACAACGGTGCGGTACTTACCGTTGATTGTTTGCATGGCAATAGGAGACCCGATCATAAGCTCACCTGTTGTTTTGCAGACGGATCCAAAGAAGAAGGGTAAGACTTCGTCGATTTTTACAAGCTCTGCCCATACCGTTTCAATCGGGGCATTGATGATAACTTTGTAAATCGCTTTTTCGTCGCTCATGTCTGCACCCTTTTCTTGGCGGCGAGCTCAGCCGCATATTTTATAGAGGTGAGCTTGCTCGCCCAGTGCTCGCTATAGGTGTCGCTCCATCGATCATAGATCATCTGTATGGGGATGATATTCAGGTAGAGTCGGCGTGAACGCCCATCTTTCTCACTGATCACAAGCCCTGCGTCCTCTAACACAGCGAGGTGATTCATCACCGCGATGCGGCTTACATCGAAATGTGAAGCAAGCTTGCCAACGGCTTGGCCCGGTTCACCACGTAGGAAATCGAGAATTTTCCGGCGGGTTTCATGCGCCAAAGCGTGGAAGGTTTTGTCCATACTTTCATTAGTAATCATGTAATTACATTATTACTATAAAGATTAACTGTCAAGATGATTGAAAAGCCCGCCTTTACGGTGGGTTTTTTTAGCGCTCTCCGCCCCTTATAATCTCGTACTATTTTCCGCCCTGCTTCATTGCGGCTTTTCCAAATGTGTCTCTGGGTCTTCATAGGCTTTGACCTCGACAAGATATCCATCCGGGTCTTCAAACATCATTTTGGCAACACCCGTTGTTTGATTGTAATTGGGCGCGAGTCTGAACGAAACATTTTTTGTATCGAGGGCGCTCGCAAAGGCTTTCCATTCCGTCAAAGGCAGGGTCGCGCCAAAGTGTTGACCGTGCCGAAACGGGAGAGGGATAACGGCAGCAGGACGATGATACAGCGTGATTTGAGCGCCGAATAACCAGACGTCTAGCCAACCATCGCGGACACGACCAACCTGCGCTTCGCAAATATCTTCGTAGAATTTCCGACTTGCGATTAGGTCGCTGACTGAAAAGGAAAGGTGAAATATTTTAGTCATTAAAGACCTTTGCTAATGGCAACGACCTGCGAGCCCCGCGAACGGGTGGACGCTGGAGAATCACAGAGTAAGGGCTCCAAATTGCCCGAAAACGGGGTTTGAAACCACTTGTATCATACAGGTTTTGGCCTATTTCATCTTGAAAGCGTGAGGATCAAGCCCATAAAACCCGGAGTGTTTTTTGCCAATCACGATAACTGACGTTAAAAATTTCAAGGCAATGAAGGCTTGGGGCGCAAAAGATATTGCTGAAATTGAGGGTGCGACTGTTCGCCTTCATTGGACTGATGAACCCTATATTTGGCATGTTAATGATGGACCGGAAGTCTTTGTCGTGCTCGACGGTAAGGTCGACATGCATTATAAAGTTGATGGCCAAATAAAAGTTGTGAAGCTTTTACCGTCCGACATTTTTTATGCTCAGGAAGGCGATGAACATGTTGCCCATCCTTTAGGTGAGGCGCGTATTCTCGTTATTGAACGATAAGGCTCAGTCTAAAATATAAGTCTAACGTTCGCGTCTGCCGTCAAATCGGCCAACACCGCGTAAAGGCCACGGAAATCAGCCAGCAATGTGGTTATTGATAATTCACCCCCTTGTATTCCACGCGTAAACCCCACCCTCACCACAATTCTTATAACCCGATCCCCGCCACCCGAAACCCGTGCATCTTTTATCCTGTCCGTCACGGACATGAGGGAGTGTACGACCTTCGGTGTGACGGGCGGGAGTGAGGGCCGGAGGGTCTGAGCGGGATCACCCGCGGTGAGGACCCTTCGCCGGGCGCTCACAGACCTTTTGGCGGCGACCGACGCGCGGCGTACCGCACGGAGGCCGCCGTCTGATCCTCGTCAGCGCTGACCGTGGGTCTGTCCGGACTGCGCGCGCCATTGATTCAGGGCTCCCGTGTGGATCGCGGGGCGTTGATTAGGCCGTGGTTTCGGACGGATGAGAGGTCGGAACTGACGGCGGGTGGGAGCCAAACTTTCCGCGCGGGCTTTCGCCCGGTGTAAACAGGCTATTCTTTTGTTCTCGCCTTCACGGGGCGGGAGCCCGCGCCTCGTGTCATTCACGATCCCGCGACTGTGCCGACCCCGCGATGGGCGGTGGGACAGACGGGCTGGCCTTAAGTCAGGAGAAAATCGCGCCTAAACCGCAATATCCGCAAATTGCGCATGTTCCTGAATATATTCAAACCGCAAATCCGCTTTCTTGCCCATCAGCGTGTTGATGAGGCTCTCGGTCGTCATCGTGTCTTCTTCATCGATCACAACGCGGGCGAGGGTGCGTGTCGCCGGGTCCATCGTCGTCACTTTGAGCTGGGCGGGGTTCATTTCGCCGAGGCCCTTAAAGCGGCCAATATCGACTTTGCTGCGGCCCTTAAATTCGCTTTCCATCAGCTCAGCGCGTTGCAGATCGTCCAACGCATAGACGGTCTTCCCGCCCGCACTCATTTTATAGAGCGGCGGCATCGCCATATAGAGCTGTCCGGCTTCGATCAGGCCGGGCGTCATGCGAAAGAAGAAAGTGATGAGCAGCGCCGCAATATGGGCGCCGTCGACATCCGCATCGGTCATGATGATGACGCGTTCATAGCGCAGATCGTCGACGTCGAATTTCTTACCCAGGCCGACGCCGAGCGCGGTGCAGAGGTCGTTAATCTCGCTATTGGCAAGGATCTTGGCGTTTGTCGCGCTCTCGACATTGAGGATCTTGCCCTTGAGCGGCAGGATCGCTTGGGTCTTGCGGTTGCGCGCCTGTTTGGCGGAGCCGCCCGCCGAATCGCCCTCGACGATGAACAGTTCTGTGTCCTCGCTGCCCTTTTGCGAACAATCGGCCAGCTTGCCGGGCAGGCGCAGTTTCTTGGTCGCGGTTTTGCGTTTGACGTCGCGGGCTTTGCGGCGGCGCAGCCGTTCGTCGGCGCGCTCAATCGCCCATTCCAGCAGGGCTTGCGCCTCTTTGGGGTTGGAGCCGAGGAAATGGTCAAACGGATCGCGAATTGCCGTTTCGACCAAACGGGTGGCTTCGCTATTGCTGAGTCGGTCTTTGGTTTGCCCTTGGAATTCCGGTTGTTTGATAAAGGCCGAGACGAGCGCGCCCGCGCCAAACATGACGTCGTCCGGGGTCACATGGGCCATTTTCTTGCCCATCCCGATCAGCTCGCCATGCGCGCGCAGGCCTTTGGTGATCGCCGCGCGCATCCCTTGTTCGTGGGTGCCGCCGCCCAATGTCGGGATCGTGTTGCAATAAGAGCGCACGAAACTATCGGCTTCGCCGTAGCCCGCCGGGCTCCAGGTAATCGCCCATTCAACGCGCCCGTGGCCGCTATCCTTTTTAGACCGACCCGCAAAAATTTCGGTCAAAGTCGGCTTGGTGCCAAGGGTTTCCGCGAGATAATCTTTCAGCCCGTCCGGGAAGTGAAACACAGCTTGTGTGGGCGTCACGCCGCCTTCTTTGATTTTTTCGGGATCACAAGACCAGCGGATTTCGACACCCGGTTGAAGATAGGCTTTGGCCCGCGCCATTTGGAACAGACGCGCGGCCCGAAATTCGGCGGTTTTGCCGAATATCTCCGGATCGGGATGAAAGCGCACAGTCGTGCCACGGCGATTATTGATCGCGCCCAAGGACTCCAGCTTGCCGACGGGTTTGCCGCGTTGAAAGCGCATTTTGTAAAGCTGCTTATTCTTGGCCACTTCGACGATCAAATCATCCGACAAGGCATTGACGACGGAAACGCCAACACCGTGCAGTCCGCCGGAGGTCTCATACGCGCCGTCGCTAAACTTTCCGCCCGAATGCAATTCGGTCATAATCACTTCGAGCGCGGATTTATCTTTATATTTCGGGTGTTTGTCGATCGGGATACCGCGCCCATTATCCGAGACGGACAAATAGCCGTCCGCGCCCAAATGGACCTCGATCCGGGACGCATGACCCGCGACGGCTTCGTCCATGGAGTTATCGATCACTTCGGCGAACAGGTGGTGCAGGGCGCGATCATCGGTGCCGCCGATATACATACCGGGGCGTAGGCGGACGGGCTCCAAGCCTTCAAGAACTTGAATGTCCTTCGCGGAATAACCGGACTCAGCCGCCGCTTTGGCGTCGGAGAGAAGGTCTTTCTTAGGGGCAGAAGCCATAATGGGGTCCGACAAGGGGAACGAAGCGTGAATCAGGGATTGCACTATGGGAGTTCCCGTCCACCCGGCAAGGCCATTTGCTCGGTTATACGTGACGGATAACAGACAAAGGGGCCGAGACGCTTATCTGTGTGACTGGCTCACGCCTTCCAGATGACGGGTCGCATTTCGACACTGGGGGTGGCCGAACCATAATGATCGACCGCGCGTCTAACCTGTTGTTCCAAGTCCGCTTGATAATCGGGTAGATGGCTCGGCATCAGTTCCGCGTAAACGTCGGGAACATCCGTTACCTGTAATCCTGTCAGGCCGAGTAGGCGTTCCCAGTAAAGCAGTTCGGCCCAGCCGTCGCAGGCGTTTGATAGACGGGGGCCGTAGGCTAAGGCCCCAACGGAATCCCAAAAATCAGCCATCATGAGACCGCCGTCACGTAATTTGGTCTCAAATTGACCGGTTGGCACGGGGCGGATCCGTTCCTCGACAATCTTGTTCCACATATATTGGGCGTCAGAGATTAACTGCGCTTGATCGCGAGGACGGCTTAGAATGTTAGCGATTATCGCTTCAGCTTGTGACCCGAGTTCCGCATCGCCTGCGATGATCCGAGCCGGGACGAGAGCAATATGCTCCCAACTTCGAGCAAATTCATCGTGGTGGCGACGAAAAGCGGAGAGGGTCACCGCGGGCGGGCCGGAACGACCACTGGGACGCAGTCGCATATCGAGTTCATAGGCAATGCCTTCTCGCAACGGCGTCGTCAGGATTGTGCTCAACCGCCGCACAGCTTTGGTTGCCAAGTCACGATCGACCGCATCATCGAACAGGAAAATGAGATCGAGATCGGACTGCGGCATCATTCGCGATTGTCCGAGCTTTCCCATTCCCACGACAGCAATGGCGAGGTCGGGCGCGCCCAGATCATCACGGGCGATCGTCAGGGCGGCATCTAGCACCGCTTCGGCCTGCTGCGTCAACGCCGCCGCCAAAGCGCGCCAGTCCTTCGTTCCGGTCAAGAAGGCGTGGTAGTTCTGAAAAAGCCCTTCATTGACGAAGCGGCGGAGCCGTTCCAGCCGAGTTTCATAATCGCGTTCAGCGAGAACAAAATCAATTGTCGGCGGAGACGGGGCGAGGAATGTGTCGATGATATGCGGGCTTTGTGACAGTAAAACCGACATATGCGGACTATGGAGCAGCGGTCCGACGAGCGCGTCGAGCAACGCCGGATTGGCGGCCAAAAGTGATAGATATTGTTCTGACCGTGATAAGTTACTGAGGTAGGCATCGACGCGCCGAATGCCGGCGTCTGGGGCGTCTGACATCACGACGCGCCGCGCCAAAGCTGCGCCGAGTGGTTTTAGCCGGGGCCGTTTGGAGACCTGGATATTGTAGCGGCGAAAGCCGGATAGCCAGTCATCGACGATGGTCTGCGTATGCTCATCTAAATGCGGCATGGCGTCGAGAACAGGCTCAGTGTTGGCGGACGCGTCGGGCGTGATCGTAAACATGGCGGAAAACCGCGCGCTGACGATATGGCGATGCTTGGTCGTCCGGTTCATGACGGCCTCAACCGTCTCGCCCGTCAGCGCGGCAATGTCAGACCAGCCTGCCTCATCCTCCGGCAAGACATGGTCATGTCCATTGCGCATCATTTGCAGCGCGTTTTCCAATCGCCGGTGATCGCGATAAGCGGCGCTGAGGCGGTCCGTATCAGCGGCCTCAAACAGACCTTGCGTTTTAATGGCCTGAAGGGCGTCCAATGTATTGGTTGTCCGCAAGGCATAGTGCTTCCCGCCCCAAATCATTTGCTTGGCGTTCGTGATAAACTCAACTTCGCGGATCCCGCCTGTGCCCAATTTAACGTTAAAGCCGAAAGGGTGCTCCATGATCGGTCTAGCGGCGCGGCGCTCAACCTTCATTCGCGGGTGTTCCAAGTTGATCCGTGTTTTGAGCTCGGCCAACTCGTCAATGGCGCGGAAATCGAGGTTCTGTCGCCAAATAAACGGCGATATGTCGGACAGAAACCGGTCGCCTGTGGCCTTGTCGCCTGCAATGACCCGGGCTTTCAATAACGCCAATCGGTGCCAGGGTAGCGCCCGGAAAAAGTAGAAGTCCTGTGCGCGGGCTGTGCTCATGGCCAGACCCGTCACAGAGGCTTCAGGCCGCAGCCGCCAATCCACGCGATAAACAAAATCCGGGTCATGCGGGGGCATCAAAATTTTGGTCAGCCGCTTCATAACCTTGCCGGTTATGTAAGCTTGCCCGCGGGCTTCTGGGATGGGCAGGATATCAACGTCGTAATAGGCGATCAGGTCAATATCGGATGAAAAGTTGAGGTCATGCCCGCCGAGTTTACCAAGCCCGAGAATAAAGAGCCCTTGGGGGGCTCCGGGGAGTTTCTCATCCTGCCAAGCGGTGCGCAGGGCAATTTCAACGGCGTGATCGGCAAAGGTGCTTTGTAGGCGGCCAAGTGTCCCGAACGGACATTGCTGCGTCAGGGCGAGATGCGCCCATCCCAGATTAAACCGCGCCTTAAGCTCTGGAAGAGCGCCCGCGTCAGCGCCCGATAACGCCTCAATGGCGTCATGAGCTGTGCGATCTGTCGGCTGACCGAACCGTTCGATCAGCCGTGAAAGATAGGAACTAGAAGAGTAGTCTGACAACGATGCGACCCGTATGACGGATAAAGCCATCGCGAATATCGCTGTCAAAGTCGAAACCGACGGATGAGAATCCGGAGCCTGCTGCCAGCGAGAAGCCAAGTAACATACCAGATGACGGGAAGTCTGCAGATAATGTCTGGGCCATAGCCGCATCGGTGATGCCTGCAAAGCTGTAGCTTGTCAGGACCGGATCGGAGATGAATTCATTGCGGTAGCCGACCCGGATCGATGGACGAATCCATGTCCGCTGGCCTTGAAATTTGGCCCCAATGTTAAACAGTCCAGAAATCGACCCAACATCAGACGTCCGTTGTTCGACCGACAGGGCAACACCAAGGTCTCCTGTTTCGGTAAAGGCATTTTCGCTCAGGCGCATATAGTCGAGGCTGACGACAGGACGGGCCCAATAGCGCTTGCCAAATTCAATGTCATAGCCAGCGCGTAGAGACCCAGTCAGATGCGTGCCGTTCCAGTCACCTGTACTTGTGCCCAGATAGTCTCCGACCTGAATGCGGCGGTTTTGTTCGAACTGGTTGAGCCCCCCGCCGACATAAGCATCAATACCTAGAGCGCCCGTGGCGTAACCAGCATAGAGACCTGCGAGGAGGGTTGTAACGCCAAGGGGTTCATCGACGCCGACGACATCTTCAACTTCCGTCGAAGCAAAGCCGAAATTGACCCCAACAGCATGGAACGGGCCGAGTTCTGTGTCCAAGCCGCCGGTAAAGCCGAAGCCTTCACCGCGATATTGTTCAGACAGGCCTGCGAGTTCGCGATCCGCGAAATAGGCGAATTCTTGAATCCATGCGCCGCCCGGTTTGTCTTGTGACCGCCGCGCCGCATCCAGGTGGTTGCCAACCGCGCCCGTCGCACCGTCAGAATTGGCGAGCACAAATTGACGCGCTGCGGCCGCAAATTCGGGTAAGAGTTGATTGTAAGCGCCGTAAAACGCCCCGGCAGACCCAAGGTTAGCGATTTCATTGCCCAGCTCAGTATTGTTCTGCAATGCTACTAATGTGGCGCCGAATGCTGACTGATCAATCCCAATTTGTGAGCGATCAAGACCCAAGGCCGAGGCATCGCGCAGATCAACCGTGATGACCAGCGCGTTATTGTCGAGAGCATAGGACGTATCGAATAGAAAGCTGCCATCGTCTTGAGAATTGAGCCCCATCAAATCACCGACAGTCAGGTTGGAGGCGGAGGCGATTGAGAAGGTCGGCGCAACGCCGCCAACGACTTCCGCATTGATAAGGTTACGAAGAAGCGGCGTAATTTGTGCGCCATTGGCAAAACTGATGGCCCCTGTCGCTTGTAATGTAGCCGCTTGTCCCGTTGCCCCATCGATCAGGGGGCTAAACGAGGAAGTCTCATCGAAACTGGCTGATGTAATATCAATTGGCGCGCTGGATGTGACGGTCAGGGCTGAATTAACAGACTCAATAACAAGTCCGTCCTGATTGGACAGGGCGCCAGTGTAAAACGTGTCGGTCAGCAAGAGAGCGTCGTCACCTGCGCCGAAATCAATATCACCAAAAACGACGCCGGCCGTACTGGTGAACGTATCATCGCCAGTGCCGAGCAAAACATTACCGAACAGGTTCGGGTTGTTCGGCGTTACATCATCATCGGGGTCGTCGTCGGCTAGGCGTTCTTGCAGGAAGGTTACGCCGGATGTATTATTGGACAGATCAAAGGCAATCAGAGTAAAATCTGTTTCCTGATCTTGATCTGGGTCTGAGTTACTCGCCAAAGCGGCAATATTGCCGCGGTTGATGATGTTGGACAATGTCCCAGACGCATCCCTGACTACGGTGGCTGTGCCATTGCGCCCGACCAGCACGGCTGAGATCGTTCCGTCATTTTCAAGCGACGTCATTTGCGCCGTGGCAGAAATATCGATGGCTGTGGCGACAACAGGGCGCGGCACAGGAATATTGTCTGCGTCAAAATAGATTTCGTCGGCCGCCTCAGAGGCGCGAGCAATGATGAGCCCGCTATTGTTTAGACGGTCTGCAATGGCATTGTCGCCCAGCACGATTACACGGGCCATGCCTGTGCCTAATGTGACTCCATCGATTGGACGCTCAACGGCACCGACAAATGTATCGACCTGCATAGTGCCAGCATTGCGGATGCCCCCATCTAAAGTGGCGTCTGCAATATGAAGCGCCGAGGCATCAAAATCATCATAGACGCCCGTCGAAGTCAACGAGCCGAGGTTGATGAAGGCGAACAGCTCGTCCGCATCAAACCCATCCGCCGTCGGATCAATAATGGCCGAGACTGTGCCGATCATGATCGGTGTGCCTTCGCCATTGATTAGGATGGCGGGCGTGGAACTTGCGTGCGAAATAGTGCTGGTGCTGACGAGAGATACAACGTCATTGCCATCTGCGTCAGTCGTGGTGAGGGTTCTTTGTGTCAAATTAATCCCGCGGGATATATTTGCATTGACCGTGATTGCGGATGCGGCTTGACCTAAATCTTCGGACCCGAAATCAGTGCGATCAGCCACTGCGTCAGGATTAAAGGACGCCCGGGTTGGAAAGCGGAACGCATTATTTGTAATGGTGCCAGTATTCGAAAACCCACCGCCAATATCTGCGCCAATGTCAAACGCGCCACTATTGACGCCCTGAATTTCAACTCGCCCGTTACTGGTGACATTGCCCGTAATTGCGCTACCGACACGCACGCCAGCACTATTGTCGCCAATAACAGCCATGCGCCCGCCAAGGCTCAAGTCGCCGTCAAGCCCAGCGCCAAGCGGGGTGTTGGAGAGATCAACGGCAAAGCTTTCGTTCCCCTCGATCAGAATTGTGGCTGTATCGTCTACCGTCACATTGCCCTGAAAGGGAGAGGCACCTGAGATCAGGATCCCTGTGCGGCCCGTGCCTGATGCAAAGGGTGAATCGGCAAAGACATCATCATCCGTGTCTTCCTGCGTGAAATTTTCAACGACGGTAATCGATCCGGAATGCGTAAAGTTACGGTCTGCGCCACCTTCAAGCGACACGGCTGTCGCGCCGTCAACATCGGTAATAGAAATCGTACCATTGTTGATCAGGTCATTATCTGAATTCAAAGTGACGGCAGGGCCGGCTGTGTCGAGGGTGACAGAGCCACCCGAAGCAATCGTGACGTCCGAAGGCGTTCCGCCCTCGCCGGCTGTCGCCGTGTCGACCGCTGTTGTTGTGGCATCTGTAATCTCGACCTGCGCGAAAGCAGGCGAGGCGACCAAGATCGCCGCGCCGCAAAGCAAGGAGGGCCAGATCGGTGTCGGGCGGGTGTGGCGAACCATGTCGTTAGTATCCCTTTGTCGCACTCATCGTAGGCAAGGGTGCTAGTCCCTGAAGGTTAACAGTCCGAATAGGCGTTAACCAGTTAGATTGGCTTTAACGTGCCCCTGCCGCGCCGCCAATGAAAGAATGGTCATCAACGCAGTTGATTGCAGAGCGTAAATTGCCCCAATTTTCCCTTAGACCGAAGGCTATGCTTGCGGTCTTTTTGCTCGCGTGGCAATCGCAGCCTTATGAGCCTGTCTGACACAATCCGCCGTATCCCGCTCGGTTGGGGGCTTTTCTTTCCCGTGATCGTCGTGGCTCTTGATCAATTGAGCAAGTGGGCGGCGACGCGGGCCTTCGACCAGCCGATGAATGTGTGCGCGATAGACCCTTATATTAACGTCACGCGCGAAGTCAGCCCAATCGTCGACCTCTCGATTCTTTGTAATCAAGGCGTGAGCTGGGGGTTGTTGCAAGGCGATTCTGCCTTGAAGCGGTGGGGTCTGTTGATTTTTGCAATCGTGATGGTGGGTGTGCTCTTGCACGTTTTGGCTGGCGCTAAAGATAATTTATCGCGTCTCTGCCTATCATTAGTCATCGGCGGGGCTGTCGGGAATGCGATTGATCGGGCTTTGTTTGGGGCCGTGACGGACTTCGTCAACGCGTCTGATATTGGCTTTAATTATGTTTTCAATGTTGCTGACTCGGCGATTACTGTCGGCATTATCGGCCTTTTCTTTGTCATGTTCCGTGACTGGCGCGCCGAACGTAAGATGCAAAAATCAAACACGCCTGCTAAATGACGATCTGCTCACTTGGCGAGAGCGGACAGGCTCGTTAAAGGCAAACGTAGAACGTCACGGGATTTACTTCATGTCGACCAAAGCCAAACTGGCCCTTTTGACCCTCGCAGCCGCTACGGCTGCCTTGTCAGGCTGCGCTTCCGCTTCCAAATCACTCGGTTTGACAAAGGAAGCGCCGAACGAATTCAACATTCTGACGAATGCGCCCTTGATCGTGCCGCCGGAGTATAATCTGCGTCCGCCATCCCCGGGCGAGAGTTCGCTTCTTGATAATTACTCACAAAAAACCGCGCGCGAAGCGCTTTTGGGCGAAATTGATCCGACAGAACCAACCCGCGGCGAAATCGTTTTGTTGACGCGGGCTGGAGCCGGACGTGCCGATCAGGAAATTCGCTTGAAGATTGATGGACAAAACTCCGTTGAGCGTAAATCTGATTCTCTGACCAATCGGATTTTGTTTTGGCGCGATGGCCAGCAACTTGACGCAGAAGGAAATCCAGTCCCGCTCGATTCTGATTCAGAGCAACGCCGACTTGATTCGGTCAATAAAGTGACCGGCGGCGGCGAAGTGACTGTCACTCGGCGTCCTGCACGGGCTAAGCTGCCCGGTCTTTAGACCCCTTCATTGCATGAAGTCGTCTTAGGGTGGCGTCCTGCGGTGTCTCTGTGTGGCGATGACACCTGAATCATCTTAAGGACGGGCCGTTATGATCCGTCCGTCCATCCAAAAGCTGCCAGCGCAAACCGTCAACCGCATTGCGGCGGGCGAAGTCGTGGAGCGACCCGCCTCCGTTATCAAGGAACTGGTTGAAAACGCGATTGATGCTGGCGCGAGCCAAATTGATATTCGTTATGAAGATGGCGGACGCACGCTGATTGTCGTGTCAGATGACGGCCACGGGATGAGCGCCGAGGATATTCCCATCGCGCTGGAACGCCACGCGACATCGAAATTGCGCGCGTCCGAAAGCGGGGAATGGGATTTGCTCAATATCGCGAGCCTCGGGTTTCGCGGTGAAGCTCTGCCATCCATCGCGTCCGTGTCGCGCCTCTCTCTGACCAGTCAGGTTGCGGATGCGACGGAAGCGGCTGAAGTGAAGGTCGATGGTGGGATCGCCAGCTCCGTTCGCCCGGCTCCGCGCCTTGGTCTTCCTGGCACCCGGATCGAAGTCAGGGATTTGTTTTACGCTACGCCAGCGCGGCTGAAATTCCTCAAGACGGAACGATCTGAATCGCTCGCTATTTCCGATATTGTGAAGCGGCTTGCTATGGCTAATCCGGGGGTCGGCTTTACGTCCGGATCGCAAGCGAGAACCTCGTTAAAGTTGCCGCAGCAGGCGAATGATGATGATGGCCGCCTTGCAAGGCTTGCGGCCGTTTTGGGCAAGGATTTCGGGGCAAATGCGGTGCCCGTTGATCAAACGCGCGACGGTATTCGTCTCTCAGGCTTTGCCGGATTGCCGACATTTTCGCGTGGCAACACGCAGCATCAGTTTCTCTTCGTCAATGGTCGTCCCGTACGCGACCGCCTGCTGCTTGGCGCGATCCGCGGGGCCTATCAGGACTTTCTCGCGCGTGATCGCCACCCGGTAGCGGCGCTCTATCTGGACGTTCCGCCAGAACAAGTCGACGTCAATGTCCATCCTGCCAAAACCGAAGTGCGCTTCCGTGCGCCGGGCGTGGTGCGCGGCTTGATTGTCTCGGCTCTGCGCCACGCGCTTGCCGAAGCCGGGCATCGCGCCAGCACAACCGTGTCGGATTACGCTTTAGGGCGCATTCAGGCCGGGCAGGGCGTCTATCAATATCAACGTGATTACACGCCGCAGCCCTACGCGGCCCCGCCCCAAGGCATGCAGCCTCTACTCGATGGGCAGAGCGCGCGGATCGAAATGCATGATCCCGCACAAGCTTACGCCGCGCCCGCCTTTGATCCACTGACGGGGGAAATTACGCCTGCGCCGTCGCAATCGATGCATCATGATTATCCCCTCGGCCTTGCGCGTGCGCAGCTGCACGAAACTTATGTGGTTGCCCAAACGGCGGATGGCATTGTCATTGTCGATCAACATGCGGCGCACGAACGACTGGTCTATGAACGGATGAAAGACGCCATGCGCGGCGAAGGCGTTATGCGGCAAACGATGTTGATCCCGGACATTGTTGACCTTGGCGAAACCGATGCGGCGCGTGTGCTGGCGCGGGCGGATGAGCTGGCGGAAATGGGGTTGATCTTGGAGCCGTTCGGCGTCGGCGCGATTCTCGTGCGCGAAACGCCGGCGTTGCTCGGTAAAGTCGATGCGCAAGGCCTGTTGCGTGATCTCGCCGACGATCTCTCAGAATATGACGAAGCGCTATCGCTGAAAGAACGGTTCGAGCATGTTTGCGGGACAATGGCGTGCCACGGTAGCGTCCGGGCCGGTCGACGCCTGACGGGCGAAGAGATGAATGCGCTGCTCCGTCAAATGGAATCGACCCCGCATAGCGGCCAGTGCAATCACGGTCGCCCAACTTATGTCGAACTCAAGCTTGCAGATATTGAGCGTTTGTTTGGGCGGCGTTGAGGCTCAAATAAACAGCGGCGTGTCGCCTTCGCAGTAGGGCGAGCCAAAGTGCGACAGGGTTGCGAGACGGACATCGTCTTCGGTATGCCAGTCCATGAATTGCTGCGGCTCAGCGGGGGCCAATAATCCGGGTTGTTCAATAAAGTCTTCCATCTGTTAGTCCTCCATAATGAGGCCATAACAGGAATAGCATGCAAACTCGTTAAAGCGGGTTTAGGGCTTTGACTGTTTCAAAAACAACGTCCGCGTTGTGCCCCAAATCTTATCAGACATGACGTCCCAGCCGCGGGGTTCGATCTCAGCTTCGTGGCTATCCTCGAGGATTACGACACCGTCGTCCGCCAGATATTGAGAGACTCGCCGTAGAGCGGGTTGCCACATTTTCTTATTATAGGGTGGGTCCATAAAGACGTGGGTGAAGGGCTTGGGGCGATTGCCGGGCGCGAGTTTGAGCTTCGTTGCGTCAAAGCGGTGGATGCGGGCTTCATC
This sequence comes from Litorimonas sp., assembly GCA_051251645.1. Taxonomy (GTDB): domain Bacteria; phylum Pseudomonadota; class Alphaproteobacteria; order Caulobacterales; family Maricaulaceae; genus Litorimonas. The sequence continues at coordinate 229,339 of JBPOEY010000003.1, forward strand.
GCCTAAACCGAAATGCTCGATATTTTTGCGGATCGCAGCCAGCGCGAGGGGGTGGCGTTCGACAAAGACACAGAATTCTGCGCCGCGACTAATCGCTTCCAAGCCTAAGGCGCCGGAGCCCGCAAACATGTCCATGACGATCGCGCCGTCGAGCGGCATGGACCAATCGGCATGGTCTAAGATGTTAAAAATCGATTCGCGTGTTTGATCACTCGTCGGGCGGGTGTTTTTACCGTCCGGCGTCGCAATCGTTCGACCGCGATGATCGCCTGATACAATCCTCATTTACCCGCCATCCTTACTTGCGTGTCCGGGGTGGCCCGGTGCGTCGTCCGCCGGCGCCTTTTTTCGGTGGCGGGCGTTTGGCATTTTGGGCGGCGGTTTTTTTGAACTCTTGTGTTCTGCCATCATCGGCACTCACATCTTTACGCGCTTTGGCCGATGCGTGGGTTCCACGGCGTGGCGGTTTGCGCTTGTGGCGATCCTGTTCCAGCGGAACATCAATCAGGTGACCCGCTTGGGTGCGCAAAACATTGCGTTTGACTTCTTCAACGGTCCCGCGACGTAAGTCCAAGAGTTGGAACGGGCCATAGCTGGTCCGGATCAAACGGTTTACCTGCAGGTCGAGGAGTTCCAGCGCCCGCCGAACTTCACGATTCTTGCCTTCGCGGATCATCACATCAATCCAGACATTGTCGCCGCGTTCACTTTCCATGGTTGCTTCGATGGGGCCTGTTTTCACTCCGTCAATTTCAATCCCGTCCATGAGCGTGTCGAGGACCGCCTGTGTCGTCTTGCCATAGGCGCGCGCCCGATAACGGCGGGACCAGCCTGTGCTGGGTAATTCCAATTGGCGCGCAAGTTCCCCATCATTGGTTAGCAAAAGTAAGCCTTCGGACGTGAGGTCCAAACGGCCAACGCTGATAACACGCGGCAGATGTTCCGGCAGAGCCTCAAACACGGTGCGGCGTCCACGCTCATCCTTATGCGTTGTCACCAAGCCCGGCGGCTTATGGTAGCGCCAGAGGCGGGGCGGCTCTTTCGGGGCCAACGGTTCATTATCAACCTCAATCCGATCTTTGGCTGTCACAGTAAAAGCGGGCGTGGTTAACAGCCGGCCATTGACGCGCACGCGACCCGCCTCGATCATGCGTTCGGCTTCGCGACGCGACGCGACGCCCGCCCGCGCAAGACGCTTGGCGATCCGTTCGGAATTGTCTTCTGGCTTGACCATTGGTCTGTCCCAACTCACAGCGCCGCTATGACCGTCCACGATAGTGACAGTGACAGTGCGCCTCTTGATCGTATGTATATGGACCGGGCGCTAGCGCTTGCGCAAGCCGCTGCCGCTGTAGGCGAAGTACCTGTCGGCGCTGTTATCGTCGATCCGGATGGAAGAATTGTCGGCGAAGCGGGCAACGCCCCCATAAAACGGCATGATCCGACAGCGCACGCTGAAATTCTAGCTATTCGCGCGGCTTGTCTCGCGAGCGATAATTATCGCCTGCCGGGCCACACGCTTTATGTCACGCTGGAACCCTGCACTATGTGTGCATCGGCCATTGCGAATGCCCGAATCGCCCGGATCGTCTATGCAGCATCTGATCCGAAGGGCGGCGCGGTGGAAAGTGGTGTGCAGTTTTTCAACGCGCCGACGTGTCATCATCGGCCGGAGGTCAGCTCCGGCCTGAACGCGGATGCGGCCGCGCAGATGCTAAGGAACTTTTTTCGAGCGCGGCGAAAATGAAGGCGTCATTTCGCGAGGTTCAAGGCGATGCGGCGCTCACAGAGGCTGAGACGCGATTGGATAGCATCGGCATCGCGCTAGGAATTCTGGGCGCTATTTTGTTCTCAATGAAAGCAATTCTGGTGAAGATGGCCTACGGTATCGTGCCAGATTTACCGGCCGTTACGTTGATGGTGTTGCGTATGGGGCTGTCTTTGCCTGTCTACGTTATCATTCTTCTCATCGCCCGACGCGCCGGAGAAGGTCGTATCGGCTGGCGTGAGACAGGCGGGGCGATGGCGGCGGGAATTTTGGCCTATTACGTCTGCACATTTTTGGATTTTCAGGGGCTAAAACATATCACGGCGCAGCTCGAGCGGTTGCTGCTGTTTACCTATCCCGCCTTTGTCGTGATTTTCGGGGCCCTGTTCTTTGGCGGACGGATCACGAAAGCGGGCCTTGCCTGTGTCGCCTTGGCCTATAGCGGCCTGGCGGTGGTGTTCATCGGTGGGGATATCACAGAGTCAGATAATTTATGGCTTGGCGCGGGCCTCGTCTTGTTATGTGCCGCTTTGTTTGCTTTGTTTCAGCTGATTGCCAATCGATATGTCGACAAAATTGGCGCGCGGGTTTTTACCTGTCTGGCCATGATTGGCGCCGCGAGCGCGATAATGGTGCATTTCATTGTGTTAAGTGGCGGACCCGCCGGGATGATTAAGGCATTGGATCTGCCGCGCGAAATGTGGGTGCTCGCCGTGGCCTTGGCCTTTTTCTGCACGCTCTTGCCGAGCTTTTTCATCAATATGGCGATTGGCCGAATTGGTGCTCAAACGGTCGCAATCTTGGGCATGGTTGGTCCGCTGGCAACGATTGTGGCGGCCATCCTCATATTGCACGAACCGTTTGGTTTTTGGGACGGGATTGGGACGGCGATCACCTTGGTCGGGATCGCGCTGTATACGGTAAGTACTCAAAGAAGAGCCAAACCGCGCCAGACGTAAACGGCGCCAACCCCAGTCACGAGGATGCGCGTGTAGTGCTTAAAGCCAATATCTGAGAACCTGGCGAGTAGGCGTGTGCCGATGAATGTCCCGGCCATAACGGCAGGAACGGCGGCCACAAACACCCACCAAGGCGGAAGTCCGGACAGTCCCACGTCTCGTGCGAGCGGAATACCAAAATAGACAATTTTAACCAGATGAGACGCGAACATGGTCACGGCCTTGGTCGCAACAATCTGTTGTCGCGTCAGGGTCGTTTTGACGTAGAAAAAGTCGAGGGCCGGACCTGCGACACCGGCTGATAAGTTCAGGCCCATGACCATCGCCCCACAGAGGGCGGCATGCGCAGGTTTTTGCGCATCGCCGGATATCCACCGTTTGGGCAGCCAGAGCAAAAGGGGCAGTAGTCCAAGCGCGAGGTAAAGCTGGGCTTTAGAGGGTAGGAAACTGATGGAGAGCATGAGTAGCGCTGCCGGTAATGCCCCGACGGCTGTCCACCCCAAAATGTCCCACCGCACGGCGTCACGCAGCAAAAACGCGCGGTAGCTGTTAGACATAGATTGCACCGCCCCGTGCAGCACCATCGCTTCGGCCACACCGAGAAACAGGGCGATGATCCCCATGAACACCAGCCCGCCCGCCATCCCGAACAGGCCGGAGATAATGGCGGTTAGAAAGGCGGCCGCAATGATGAGGGGGAAGACGTTCATTGGTAGGCGTTACGGGGTGGGCGTAAACAGGACGGCTTAGTCCTCATGTTTATAAACAACGCCGCCTTTCATCACAAAATCAACATCCATTAGCTCGGCGACATCGGCGAGCGGATCGCCGTCAACGGCGATCATGTCGGCGTATTTCCCGACTTCGAGGGAGCCGATCTTATCAAACATTTCGATATGTTTGGCCGCTGTGATGGTCGCACTGGTGATCGCTTCCATCGGGCTCATTCCAGCGATGACGAGATATTGGAATTCTCTCGCATTCTCGCCGTGCTTCGAGACACCCGAGTCAGTGCCAAAGGCGATTGTCACGCCGTTTTCATAAGCGAGGCGGGCCATGTCTTGCATCGCTGGGCCAACTTGGCGGGCTTTTAGCACTGAGTTTGGGGGAAGAAATGTGTTCGGGTCTTTGGCCCATTCTTCGACTGTTTTCCCGGCCAGAACTGTTGGAATCAATACGGCATTATTGCGTTTAAACAGACGTGCTGTCTCCGCATCCATAAACGAGCCATGTTCAATTGAATTGATGCCAGCCCGCAAGGCCGCGTCGATACCACCCTTATCATGGGCATGAGCCGTGACTTTGCGGCCCATTGTTTTGGCCGTGTCGACAATGGCTTTCAGTTCATCATCCATGAGTTGCTGGCCTGTGCCGGCGTTCGTGTTCGACATTACGCCGCCCGTCGCCGTCACCTTAATCACGTCCGCTCCGTTTTTAACGGCTTGGCGCACAGCACGGCGGCAATCGGCGACCCCGTCACAGATTGTCTGCGACTGGTACATTTCCAGAATGTCGCCTTTAAACCCATGAAAGTCGCCATGTCCGCCCGTTGCAGAAATCGCGGATCCAGCGGCGCGAATGTGTGGGCCGGGGACGAGGCCTTTTTCGACGGCACGGCGCAGCGCAAAAATTTCTTTTGGACCGCCAACATCTTGCACGGCCGTGAAGCCTGCCATCAGCGTCGTTTTAGCATGAGCGGCGGCCTGTAGTGCGCTGTCGCCAGCTTCCATTGTCACGACGTCCCATCGCGATCCGCTATCCCGATCCGAACGCAAGTGAACATGACTGTCGATCAGGCCAGGCATCACCGTCATGTTTTTAAGGTCGATTGTTGTCGCGTCCGGATCGGTTTGGAAGCCAGATTCAAGGCTAACAATTTTGCCGTGATCAACGGTAATGGTCTGATTGCGGAGAGGTGTTTGGCCCGGCACAGCAATGACGGTTCCGGCATGAACCAAGGTCACTCCATCATGATCGCCATGATCATCGGCAAAGGCGGCGCCTGATGCCGTAAGGAGAAGTGCTGCTGCGCTCACGGCCGTTAAGGACTGTTTTAGAATAGACATGGAATTCCCCTAATGAATGATCTTGCTTGATGCTGTGCTGCCGCAAAGCGCGGCGCGCGTCCAGTCACACTGCGCAAAAGGCGCGTCTGACCTTGAACAGCCTATCAATCTGGCTAGGGCAAGAGGCTATGACGTTGCAAAAATTGCCAGAAATTGATCAAGTTTCGCGAGAAACATTTCTCAATGAAATTGTTCCAGCGGGTCAACCGATTGTGATGCGCGGCGCTGTCAATCACTGGGCCGCTGTTGAGAAGGCCACTGATACCGACAGTTTATGTGCTTATATTCGCGCAGGCGCTGGCCCGGGAGATGTCTCCGTGATGCGGGCTAGGCCCTCTGTCGGCGGGCGATTTTTCTACGCGGACGATATGCGTCAATTTAATTTCGACCAAGCTAAAATGAGTTTTGCCGCCTTCTTGGACCGATTGTTGGCGGGCGCTGATGGCGATGCAATCTATATGGGATCTACACCGGTGAGTGCGGGGTTCCCAGGTTTAGGGGGGGAATTCGACATGCCGCTCGTGCCAGCGGGAACAGAACCCCGCATCTGGATCGGTAATCGAACCGTTGTGTCGACCCACCATGACGGCAGTAGCAATATTGCGAGTGTTGTCGCGGGAACGCGGACGTTCACACTTTTCGCGCCTTATCAGGTTCGCAATCTCTATCCCGGTCCAATTGAACATACGATGGCGGGACCACAGGTCAGTATGGTTGATCTGGATGCGCCAGATTTGGAGCGATATCCCCGTTATTCCGAGGCAATGGTGACGGCGCGAACAGCAGATCTCGGCCCCGGCGACGCGATTTATATGCCGCCGCTCTGGTGGCACCATGTCCGTGCGACATCAGATTTTAATGTGTTGGTCAATTTCTGGTGGCAAGATCGCCCAGAGATTAGCCGCGAACCCATGGAAGCATTCGTTTTATCGCTCTTGTCCTTGCGCCAACTGCCAGCGCCAGAGCGCGAGGCGTGGCGGGCCATGTTTGATTATTTCATTTTTCAGAGTGACGGTCTGCCCCTCGACCATATTCCGGACGAATTGCAGGGTGTCCTGGGCCCGATTAACCCGCATCGCGCGAAGGCGATCTGGCAGTTTTTCACGAGCATGATGAAATAATGTTGGTGGGCTACAATGCCTGATGCGCGATATCGGTCCGGAATTGCTTGTCCGACCATTTTATATCTTCACCGATCACACGGTAGGCCAGATCGACAGCCTCTTGCAGTGTTTCGCCGGATGCGGTGACATTTAACACCCGTCCGCCATTGGCTTTTAATTTCCCGCAATTGCGCCCGCGCCGTGTTCCCGCATGGAAAACGACGACATCCTCGCGCGCATTAGCCTCATCAACACCCTTGATAATTGTGCCTTTTTTATAGGACCCGGGATAACCTTTGGCCGCAAGCACAACATTGACGACCGGGTCTGTGAACCAAGCCGGGGACGCGGCGGATGCCAGTGTTCCCCCCTCAGCCGCGACAAGTAAGTCGACTAAGTCGCTTTGCATCCGGCGCATCACGACCTGGCATTCCGGATCGCCGAACCGAACATTATATTCGATCAATTTCGGGCCTTCGTCAGTGATCATGAGACCGGCGAAAAGAATACCCGTGAACGGCGTTCCGTCTTTTGCCATGCCGTCAATTGTGGGTTGAATGATGCGGCCCATCGTTTGGGCGAACACTTCATCTGTAAAAACAGGCGCGGGGCTGTATGCGCCCATACCGCCAGTATTCGGCCCTGTGTCACCATCAAACGCGCGCTTATGATCTTGTGCGGCGATGAGGGGCAGAGCGGTCGTGCCGTCGCAAATGGCGAAGAAGCTCGCCTCTGCGCCGCACATAAATTCTTCGATGACGACCGTGGTTGAGGCGTCGCCGAACTTGCCGGAAAAGAACTCCTCTAATTCAGCTTCAGCCTCTGCCAATGTTTCTGGAATGACGACGCCTTTCCCGGCGGCTAAGCCGTCAGCTTTTAACACGTAAGGCGCGTCCATCGTCTTGAGATAGGCTTTGGCGGCCGCAGCATCTGTGAAGACGCCGTATTCAGCCGTTGGGATATTATAGCGGTCGCACAAGTTTTTGGTGAAGGCTTTGGAGCTTTCGAGTTGTGCGGCGGCTTGAGTGGGCCCGAAGACTTTGATGTCGCGTAGCGTGAGCGCGTCGACGAGACCGAGCGCCAGCGGTTGTTCTGGACCCACCACAACGAGATCATACCCACCGCTTTGGGCGAGTGCGATAAGCCCGACGATATCGTCAGCTTTCACATCGACGACATTGGCAATGGCGGCGATTCCGGCATTGCCGGGCGCAACTGTTACCTCCGAGACCTGCTCGCTTTGCAATAATTTCCAGGTCAGCGCATGTTCGCGGCCGCCCGAGCCAATAAGGAGAATTCTCATGACGGCGATCTTAGCGGAGGTGAGGGCTGACGGCTAGGTCGTGTGGCTTTGTTCCCGGATTTTTGATCCGTTGATCCACAATTGCGTGCCGGGTTTGAGGGGCGTGTCCGTGTCGCTTAATGGCTCCGATGAAAGTCGCAACAGATCATCTGTCTGAGACAAATAGAGGCCCGGATCATCAATAGCGTCACCTCCCAATTCTTTGCGGCGATGTACCTGAACGAAAATCTCGTCCCCTAAGGCGATGATGAAATTAGCGATGCCCATCGATTTTATCGCCTGTGCCCATACTTTGAAGACGACCCACGCTCTGTCCAGAGTTTCTGTTGATTGGAGAGCATGATGCAGAAGGAGCATGCCGCCTTCGCTATCCGTCGTCCCATTGCGGGCGTCCTGACCTAATTCGTCGATCAGGCGCGCGCTCATGTTTTTTAGCTCGCCATTATGCATGTAAATCGCAGGCCGTCCGGCCCAATCAAATCGATAGGGTTGCGTGTTATCCTTGCGAACGCCGCCGGTTGAGGCCGCCCGTAGATGTAGAAGGTAGAGAGGACTGTTGTAAGCCGTCCCAAGAATATCGTCATACCCCTTGGCATTAAGCGCTGAGCGGGGAGATTTTTTGAGTTCGAATTGGGCTGTTTCTTCTATCAACCAAGCGATTCCCCACCCGTGTAAGTTGGTCCAAGGCTCTCCACCGTGGCGCTGCAACCGTCGAAGCTCCTCCTCAGGAAAATGCGGCTGGTCGGAAGAAGAGAGGTAAAGTTCACACATGCTCCAGCTTAAGTCGTGAGACTGTTGAAGGTTGCATAGGAGGCTCCGCGATCTCTGATGATTTTGAGATGGCAGCAAGACTTGGAAAACGCACAAAAACCCCGCAATTTCGTAAGGGTTTCAAAATTCCTAATGAAAATTAACCATAATTTACCGAATCATCTCATGGCTGAAATCAGCCTGTCATGAACAAAGGGTCAGGCGACAACAGCCGGAACACCTCCGGCGTAACGAGTGAGGGCTTATGCGCTGCGCTTTCGGGCAACACGCCTTTCGACCGCCACATCGGGTTTCCGGTGGATTGCGAGGGAGGTGGGCGAAGCTGCGCCGCGCCTGTTCGCGAAACTCCGACCGACAAAAACCTTATTGTCGATCGTAAATTTGAGGTTGTCCGTTAAGGCGACCTTTTTATTTCCCAACAACGCGTAAAAAACGGTCTTGCAAGGACGGGTTCGTTTTAAATTCACCTGTGAACTGTGTTGTTATGGTCGATACGTTCGGATGATGCACACCGCGCGTGCTCATGCATTGGTGTACGGCATCAATCATGATAGCGACACCGCGAGGTTTTAGCGCCTCTTCAATCGCGTTGGCGATTTGCGCTGTCATCGTTTCTTGAGTTTGCAATCGCTTGGCAAACACTTCGACGACTTTAACCAGTTTGGAGATGCCAACGACGCGATCCGTGGGCAGGTAGGCGACCCAAGCCTTACCCAAGAACGGCGCCATATGATGTTCACAGTGACTTTCCACATCGATTTCTTGCAAGATCACCATATCATCATAGCCCGACACATCTTCGAATGTGCGTGACAATTCTTTAGCGGGGTCAAGATCATAGCCTCGGAACCATTCGCCATACGCATTGATCACACGTTGTGGCGTATCCCGCAGACCTTCCCGATCTGGATCATCCCCAGCCCACGCAATCAGGGTGCGGACAGCCTCCATCGCTTCTTCGGGGGATGGGCGTTCGCTTTTCGGAACGGGTTTTAAGGTCGGCTTGCTCATAATCGCCATATAGGGGTCGATTGGGACCAAGGTAAGGTGTAATGACTGCCTATCCGTTATGCGATTGCGAACACTGATCGGGTTTTGAACTGTGTCGTGACGCGGCGGTCTTGGAACGGAATTACATGCCACTCCGTTGATAAGGTAAGAGAACGATAGATTTCAGGCCTGCTTACGGCGTAGAATCCGATCGTTTTTTGAAAACAGAAAATTTTGAAAGGATCCAGAATGACTTATTTGAAAACAATCCTCACGAGCGCTGCCGCCGTCGCGATTGCCGTTCCCGCATTTGCCGCTGATGGCCATCAAGAAAAAAAGCAAGACGCTGACGTGAAGGTCAAGACGACCGTCACGATGTCTGATGAAGATGTGGCGATGATGAAGAAGAAACAGATGGATGCGATGCGCAAAAAGCACATGGAATCGATGGATATGCATTCCAAAGCAGATATGCATTCTAAAGCAGATATGCATTCCAAAGCCGACATGCACTCTAAAGCCGACATGCATGTGAAAACAGATATGCACATGAAAACAGACATGCATCCGTCCAAAGTGAATGATACAGTTGGCGAAATTCTACAATCTGATGGTGAGCCGAGCATCCAATCCGATGACGACATCATCGTCGAAGATTACACCATAGATGAAGCAGTGTTCCGCGCTGCAGATGATGACGGCATGATCAAAGATAATGCGATTGTCGTTCCAGGGTCTGGTGACACATTAACAACCGTGACATGTCCTGCTGGTACGACGGCTCAAGTCGACATGACTTGCATGATCACTGGCGACTACCAACCTGATCTGGACGAGTAATCTCGACAAAAATGACAGACAATCACTCATAGAGATGTGGATTTTATAGGAAGCCCCGGCCCAAAAAGCCGGGGCTTTTTTTATGTAAAAAGTCAGCGGCGTTAAAAATATTGAAAGCGATAAGATCTAAAGATCGCATATGTTGGTGTTTTTATTCGCACTTATCGTTGGCTCAGCCGTGGGGTGGTACAGCTATGCGTACCGATCTTACTTCTTCGCCATGATTATGACCATGGCTGGCGTGGGACTTGTTTTGGCGATTGCGCCTGTCGGCCCGCTCGTAAGGCAAGCATCTATCACCTATGATGTTAGTATTTTCGAGGTTCTGCGTCGGATGTATTGGGGCCTTATCCCGGACCCGCTTGAGCCCGCCGTGATGTGGATCGTCGTCTTTGCCATCTTGGCCCATATGGTGACATTATTTGCATACAAAGGGTTCGAACCCGTCGAAATTGAGCCCGAAACCCGTGACGAAAGCCGCCGCCGCGTGCGGGCGGATATGCGCTATTCAGACGATTATTTCGATTGATCACAGCGGACCGGCTCGCTAGCCACTGTCCAGCGATTAACCTCTTCAGGCGTGAGCCAATGTATCGATTCCGTCCCAGCGGCAGCGGTTCTAAAATCATAAAAATCTGGATCAATGCCCATGTCGGACAGGAAGTCGCGTGACGCTGTGCGGTGATTGTCCCACCAGGCGTCTTGTGCATCAAAGCCACCCATCCCCCACGCATGAACACCGATCATGGCTCCGCACGCGACGGTGCGCTGGGATCCGGCAAGGAAGAGATCAACGGCGCCAGACGCGATCCGCGAGTCGGCGCGGAGTTCTGTGTTGAGTCCGGCGCGGCGGATGCTACGCGCCAGATGGTAATTGGAGGTGAGGTCCTGCGTTCCCGGCATGGACACGAAGACCAGCGTTTCGACGTCTGGATGCTGCCGGACGAGCTTTTTGACTACATCTTGGGAGCGACCATCAGAGAAACCATAGCCATAGGCGCGTGTCCCTTCGACCTCGAAGCGCAAGAGATCAGGGTTCGGTTTTTGCAAGAACACGGCGCCGAGAATGACGATAGCAACCGCGGCGAGCCCAAACAGGTCCCAGCGCATTACTCGCGCCCGCCAAGAAATCCGAACCACCGTCGGCCTTCACATGCGCCGTCTGTCAGCAAGTTAAACTGTTTTAGATCGTCACGAGACAGGAAATAGAGCGACTTGTGCGGCGCCGCATCACGGGCAAACGCGTAGAATGCCGGATCGACATCCAGTGAAGCGTGAAAGCGCTCCATCCGATCTTCCAACGGATCAAACCCTAGCGTTCGCGGGCTTTCGCCCGCTGAGTCTTGCCAGCTATGCACGCCGATTTGTGCGCCGCATTCCATGGTACGTGTCTGTCCGGCAAGGAACAAGTCCACACCGCCCGACGCGATAAAACTCTTGCGCTCAAGATGGGTATTGATGCCGCGCGCGCGGATCATCTGCGCGATGCGGGTGTTCTCGCCGAGATGTTTCGTGCCGGGAATATGTTTGAGCACGATTGTGTCGATCTGTGGATTAGCGTCGAGCTGACGGCGCACATCGGCGAAGCTATCTTTATCCGTGCCACCATAAGCATAGGCGAGGGTCTCTTTGACCACGAGATTAAAGCGCGCGTCGGGGTCAGGGCGCGGCTGTATGGCTTCCCAGATAAATATCGCGGCCAGCAGCAGCACAATAACGACTGCCCATGGTGATCGTTTGGGTTTCGGAATCGGCTCGGTCCAACCGCGCTCCCACTCCGTCTCATCATAAGGGTTCCAAGCCATCGCGTTAGAATATAGGGAGTGCTCCTATGGAGAACCAAGCCCACCCTCTGTCTTTGTATGACTCACTTAAACGTGAAGTCCGTCAATTTGTGCCGCAGGATGCGTCCTGCGTGACGATGTATAATTGTGGTCCGACGGTTTATTCCTACGCGCATATCGGCAATGCCCGCGCCGCCGTTGTCGCGGATGTATTGTTCCGCGTGCTGCGTCATATCTATGGTGAGGATCACGTGCGCTATGCGCGCAATCTGACCGATGTCGATGATCGAATCATCGCCAGCGCCATGGAACAAGGCGTGCCGATCAGCACCATCACCGAGAAATATACGAAAATCTATCAGGATGATTTGGCCGCGCTAAACTGTCTTGAGCCAACCGTTGAGCCGAAAGCGACTGAGCATATTCAAGGCATGGCGGATATTATCGTGACGCTGTTGGATAAAGACGCGGCCTATATTGCCGATGGCCATGTCTATTTTGATGTGACGAAGGATGAGGATTACGGCAAACTATCAGGCCGGAAAATGGACGATAATCTGGCTGGGGCGCGGGTTGATGTTGTTAGTGCGAAACGTAATGCGGCCGACTTTGTGCTGTGGAAACCGTCGCCAGCGGGTGAGCCGGGTTGGAGCCAACAACAAGCCTCGACCAGCTATTTCGTCGATTGGAAAAAATACGGCAATCGCGATTTCGCCAGCGTACCGGGTCGTCCAGGCTGGCATATTGAATGCTCTGCCATGGCCAAAGAAACGCTCGGCGACACCATCGATATTCACTGCGGCGGTATCGACCTGAAATTTCCCCACCACGAAAACGAAATCGCGCAGTCAGAGACGTGTAACGGCAAGACGTTCGCGAATTACTGGGTCCACAATGAATTCCTCAATATGGGCAAAGAGAAAATGTCCAAATCCGTGGGGAATGTGGTGTTGGTGCATGACCTACTGAAAGAGTGGGACGGGGAGGTTATTCGCCTGGCGCTGTTGAAGGCGCACTATCGGAATGAGTTGATTTGGAGTGAGGATTTGTTGCGGGAAAGCAAGGCGCAGTTGGATGGGTGGTATCGAATATTAAAGATAGCAAAAGATGATAATTTAGAACTTAGCCTCCAAAATCTTTCCAAAAGTGCTTATGTGAAAGTATATAATACAGTTGTCTCGGTGCTGCTTGATGATCTGAATATCATAAGATCGATAGTCTGGATTCAAGAAGCGGAGAAAAAAGCTTTCGGAGAATTTGACTATGCTTCCGCAGCTGAAGTCTGGAGCTCACCTTACGAGGCCAACTTAGCCATATTTGCATCAGCTATGAAGCTTGGTGCAAACATTCTCGGCCTCCTCCAACGCGACCCCGAGGAGTGGTTCCGCGGCAATGCCTCCGCCGATGACACCGCCGCGTTCGACGCCCTCGCCACCGCTCGCCACGCGGCGCGGCAGGCGAAAGATTGGGCGGAAGCGGACCGGATTCGCGACGCAGGCACCGCGCACGGAATTGTGTTTGAGGATGGCGCTGACGGGACGAGCTGGCGGAAGGCGTAAAGGAAACAGCGTCCGCTGATACTTCTCACCATCTCATGCCGACTTGATCGGCCTGTCCATGGACCAGAGGTGCAGACATCGCATTCATTTCGGGATTGCGCCATGGACCCGCCGAGCAAGTCGGCGGGAGGCGGCTCTAGGACTTAACTACTTGCGTGCCTTTAAGCCCGCAAAGCTGTGCGATCTAATCCTCAAATCGCCAGTCCGGCCCGGCCAGACAGGTGCCGTCGGCTTGTGTTTCGGTGCCTAAGGGGCAAATCGCGGCGAAATCCGTTTCCACCTGACCCGGTTTTTCCAAGCGCGGATTTGCGTCTGTTGCGACTTTGCGGTCCAGCTCTGCCAAATCATCGTCATCAATATCGTTGAATTCTGTCATTTCGCGCTCTGCGCGGTCGAGCAACGCTGATTCTTGGCGGGCGTTCAAATCTGCGTCTGGCGTATAAGCCTCCGGCACAATCAAACTGGACGAAGCGTCGTCAAAAAACTCGTCCAACGCTAGTTCTTTGGCCTCCAAGACAGCTTCAACAGCCGGGTCTGTGGCCTCAACATCGAAGCTGTTATCTTGCCCATTGGCCGATCCCGCGAGGAGCGCAATCATGAGGGCGAGGGAGGAGGCGGAGAGGCGGGCTAATTTTATCATATGAGTACAACGCCTGAGGCGACAGTTGGTTCACACGCATCTTCGCGCTACAACACCGCCATGTCCAACATCGAAATCCAGCTCTTCCCCTGTCTCTCTGATAATTACGGCATTCTCGTCCATGATCGCGCGAGCGGGCGCACAGCCTCAATCGATACGCCGGATGGCGAGGAAATCGCGCGGCAGTGCGCGGCCAAGGGTTGGACGCTCACGGAAATCTGGAACACCCACTGGCACCCCGATCATACGGGCGGGAATATGTTGCTGAAGGACAGGTTCGGCGTAACGATCTATGGCCCTGGCCTGATTGAGAGCCGCATTCCCGGCATGGATATTAAACTGGGCGAGGGCGACACGTTTGATTTCGGCGGCCATCCTGTGCGCGTGATCGAAACGCCGGGCCATACGAACGAGCATATTGTGTTTTATCTTGAGGCTGCAGGCGCGTGCTTCGTCGGCGACACGATCTTCACCATGGGCTGCGGACGCTTGTTCGAAGGCACGCCCGCGCAAATGTGGGGCAGTTTCGAGAAGATTTTAGCGCTTCCCGAAGACACGCAACTCTACTGCGCACATGAATATACGCTTAGCAATGCCAAATTCGCGGTGAGCGTGGATGGTGACAATGCGGATGTACTGGCCGCAATCGACCGCGCGAAGGCGATGCGCGAACGGGGCGAGCCGACCGTGCCGACGACGGTTGCCGCTGAGCGATTGACCAATCCGTTTTGGCTGGCGGGGAATGCGGAAGAGTTGGGGCGGCGGCGAAAGCTAAAAGACGCCATGTAGCGGAAACGCAAAAAAGCCCACCAATGGCGGACTTTGAAATGCGATTATATTAAGTCGGAAGACGCGTCCTTTAGGCGTAACGAAATCAATTAGACCGTTACAAAAACGCCGCTTTCACGCCGTCACCCTCCGGGCTAACGAAAAAACTTACAGCCTCTCGCAAAAGCTCGAAGCAGTGTTTTCGTTACTTTTTGGCCCGACCTTTTTCCATGCCGCGACCGGTTGTGCGCTCGGCGATACGGGCGGATTTACCGCGACGCTCACGGAGATAGTAAAGCTTGGCGCGACGGACACGACCGCGGCGTTTGACTTCAACTTCTTCGACCAGCGGAGAATAGAGTGGGAAGACGCGCTCGACACCTTCGCCGTAGCTGATTTTGCGAACGGTGAAGCTCTCGTGGATGCCAGCGCCGGAGCGGGCAATGCAGACGCCTTCAAACGCCTGCAAGCGGGAGCGTTCACCCTCAGTAATACGGACCTGAACGATCAGCGTATCACCAGCGGCGAAATCAGGAATAGTTTTGCCCGATGACAAAAGGCGCTCGGCCTCTTTCTTTTCGAGTTTTTCAATCACGTTCATAGCGACTCACTTTCTTGCCAAAGAGACTTAGGCCTCCGGGCTATTCTTTCGTTTCAGATGCGCCGCCCACAGATCGGGCCGACGCGCCTTCGTAATCTCTTCCATTTGTGTGCGCCGCCAACGGGCCACGGCTCCGTGGTCACCAGACGTCAACACAGCCGGGATTTCCCGACCTTCAAATTCGCGGGGCTTGGTGTAGAGTGGATACTCCAACAAACCCGTCTCAAAACTCTCTTCATCGAGGCTGTCCGCGCTGCCGAGTACTCCGGGGAGTAGGCGCACGCACGCTTCAATCATGGCCTGTGCCGCAACCTCTCCGCCCGCGAGAACAAAATCGCCAATGGAGACTTCCTCCATATTGCGACTTTCGATCACGCGTTCGTCGAGACCTTCAAACCGTCCGCAAAAGCAAACAAGACCCGGCCCGGCAGCAAGCTCCCTCACGCGCTTTTGCGTCAAGGGCCGGCCCCGAGGGGTCATGTAAAGTAGCGGGCGGTCATCCCGGACGTTTCCGCGAAAGGAATCATCCGGACAGACCACACTATCAATCGCCTTGGCAGAAATGTCGGGTTTGAGAACGAGTCCCGCGCCGCCTCCTGCCGGAGTGCCATCAACAGTGCGATGCCTATTAACGGCAAAGTCGCGAATATCAACCGTCTCAAGCTGCCAGAGGCCGCTTTTTTCAGCCCCCCCAATGATTGACGCCGCCAAAACGCCGGGAAAGGCGTCAGGATAGAGTGTCAGCACGGTGGCATGCCACGGAATGGGAGGAACGGCGCTCATGCGCGGGCCTGTAATGACTTGAAAGGAAATGGGGAAGGGCGATGAACGGTTGGGGGCTCGAACATCGCCCTTCCGGGTATTTGCGAGGTCGGAAGGGAGGGCAAACCGACGTCGCTCGAATCGATATTAGCAAAAATCGCCGGGCCGTGAAGTCACATGTCGGTCACAGCTTCGTTAGCGCGGCGTTAACTATGATCCGCCACCTGAGACACCATGCGCTGCTTGCTCGTCATTCCTATTGTCTTGGGCCTTTCGGCTTGCGCGATGAGCCCTGTCGGGACGAATGCCGCATTTCAGCCACAGCCGGGCCAAGGTCAGTATGTTCGGCCAGAATGGATGATGCCAACGCCGACACCGCGTTTACCTGCGGTCGATACGTGCCAGTCACAATTATACCAGACGTTAGTGGGCGTGAGTGAGGGCGCGATCTATATTCCGGCTCTACCGGGGGCAAAACGTATCATCCGTCCGGCCGTTTTCGAAGGGCCAGACAACGACTTCCTCAATGGCGAAATGATGGGCGATACTTATGTCCAAGTTCAAACCTATCAGTCCGGGCAGCAACTTTACGCACCCTCGACTGGAAACATTACCGATCGTATCACAATTAGGCCCGAAATTGAGAATCGCCTGACGATTTCGCTCGATCGGGATGGTTATGTGCAGGAAATTTCCTGTGGCTAAGGTCGCGCGAGTGGTCGCCACGCTTTTTTGACGGGCGCAAAGCTCCATCGATGGATGGGCGTGGGGCCAAGCCGCTCTACCGCCTCCATATGCGCCCGCGTTGGGTAGCCTTTATGTTTCGCCAAGCCGTAGCCCGGGTAGCGGCGATCTGCCTCTACCATCAACTTATCGCGCGTGACCTTGGCGACGATTGAGGCGGCCGCAATGCTCAGGCTCTTGGCGTCGCCTTTGACAATGGCCTCTCCGTCGCAGTGTAAATCAGGCGGTAGGCGATTCCCGTCGATCAGTGCAAAATCAACGCCTAAGTCCCGAACCGCGCGACTCATACCGACCATACTCGCCCAGAGGATGTTCAATTCATCGATTTCGGGCGGTTCTATCACGGAAATCGTGATTTCTGCCGTTTCGAGCAAGGCGTTCAGCATGTGTTCACGGCGTGAGGGTGATAAGGCTTTGCTGTCGTTCAACCCTTTGGGAATGGATGTCGCACTAAGGATGACTGCCGCGCAGACTACGGGTCCCGCTAAGGGGCCGCGCCCAGCTTCATCCACGCCGCAGATCCGCGCATAGCCGCGCGACCTGACGGCGTCATAGTGCGCACGATCTGGACTCATGGGGCGAGCGACCTTTATAAACCTTGGCACGGGACCTGCAAAACCTTATGTTTGCAGGCCTTTCCGGGCCGACTGAAAATGAATAAAGAACCCCTAACCGGATTCCCGCAGGAGACAACTATGTCCAATATGAAATTCACGGCAGTTCTGGCCCTTGCCGGATTTGCCTTCTCGACCACCGCTTTTGCTCAAGATTCTGTGACGCCCGCCGCACCTGAAGTCCAAGCAGACGCAGAGACCCTCGCCACCGCTGAGAAAATCAATACGCCATCAACAGAAGGTGTCGTCACAGACGAAGCCAGCTGCACCTATGAAGGCGGTTCGGTCGAAACGCTTCAAGATGGCACAGCCTGTTTTATTCAAATTCGGGGCGAAGAAGCCGCGACGCAAATCTATGACGGTATGGGCATGGGCGTTATTCGCTGTTCCGGTAACGGCACATTCCCGAACGAAATTTCGTCCTTCAATGATAGCTATTGCTACGTCTATATGACTGAGAAAAAAGCGCCTAAGACTCGCGCAGAGCTTGAAGCCGAACTTGAAGCCATGACCCAACGGGAGCTCGAAAGCACTAACTAGTCTTTCGCTGAAATTTAAGTGATGAAGCCCGGTTCGTGACCGGGCTTTTTCTTTGTGCGCTAGGTCGCTAAGTGCACTCTGTGCTGACTGTTATCATTCCCACTTTTCAGGCCGATCAGGGCCTCATGCGCTTGTTGCCGCAAATGCCGGGCGAGCGCGTTATCGTCAGTGATGGCGGTTCAGCGGATAGCACGCTGGATTGTGCGGCACGGGCAGGTGCGGTATTGGCCCTTGGTGCGAGCGGCCGCGGTGCGCAATTGAAACTTGGGGCGAAGTTGGCCGTGTTATCCGGCGGTTCGGGTGATTGGTTTCTATTTTTACATGCGGATTCGCAACTGCCGGACGATTGGCGTGATGTTGTCCAGATCGCGATGACACAGGAGCGCCCGCGGTATTTTCAGTTCAAGGCCGACGCATCAGGATTAAAGCCCTTCTTGATGAACCAGATGGTGGCGCTGCGCTGTTGGGCGCTCGGCTTGCCTTATGGCGATCAAGGGCTGCTAATCTCGCGCGCACTTTATGAGCAGGTGGGCGGTCACGCGAAAATGGCCTTGTTCGAAGATGTGGATTTGGTCGAGAGACTGAAGAGAATTACAAAGTTACGCCCGCTACCCGCCGCGCTTACGACGGATGTTTCGAAACATTGGCGGGATGGCTTGTGGCGACGCGGCACGCGCAACCTTGGACTGCTGTGGCGTTATAAGCGCGGAGCGACGGTCTCCGACCTTCTAAAAGCTTACTCACAATGACGCGCCCACAGCTTTACATTTTCGCTAAAAAACCCGGTATGGGCGCTGCAAAAACGCGTCTGGCGCGTGATATTGGGCCGACACATGCGCAAAGGATTTGCCGTGCGATGTCGGCGCAAGTCCTGCGCAATGTCACGGATCCGCGCTGGGATACGACGCTTTATGTGGCGCCTGCACAGGCGATTGGCACTGTTCCGGCGTGGGACGCCACTGCGCAGCGGCCGCAACCGACGGGCTCGCTTTCGCCCCGTCTGGCAGAAGTTTTTTCAGGTGCAAAACGCCCGGTGCTGGTGATCGGGACAGATTGTCCGCAAATTTCTGCACGCGATATTGCCGACGCACTCAAGGCGCTGCGGAACGCGCCCTTTGTTTTTGGTCCGGCGAGCGATGGCGGCTTTTGGCTCATGGGTGCCGTGGCCCCCCTCAAACCCAGCGTGTTTGATGGTGTCCGCTGGTCGAGTGAGCAGACCCTGAGTGATCTTGAGGCGCGCTTGAACGGGTCTATTGCAAGGCTCAGAACGCTGACGGATGTGGACGATGCAGAGGGCTTGGTGGCGTGGAAGGCGGACCGCTAGTCCGCGCTGCCCGTCGCGTTATCAATCAAGGCAATCGTGGCATCAATCAGCGAGAGGTTCGCGCCTTTGCCGTGGCCCGGAACAACCGTGAGCGTTTGTGGGTAGGTGGCTTTCGTCCAGAGTAAGCTTTCGCGCCATTTCGGGAGATCTGCATCCTCAATATTGCCGAGGGTTTCTGATCCAGCACCGCGGGCCGCGCAGCCCGTGTACAGAATTCTTTCATCCGGTAGATAAGCGATCAGATTATCAGACGCATGCCCATGGCCGGGGTAGGCGACTTCGACACGACCGACGAGAATGCGTGATTTCGGGGCGCCTAGGGCCGCAACGGACGTGTTGGGAGCCGGCCAACCCGCGCGCGCCGCCAACATCGGCGTTGTCGGGTGGGTGAAGACTTCGATGCCTTCGCGTTCAGCGGCGTCAACGCCTGCGGTGCGGTCGGCATGATGATGGGTGACGATCATTTTCGTGACGGGCTTGCCGGTCTCGGTCCGGATTTTTTCCAGCAGTGATACGGTCGCTAATTCGCCCCACGCGCCGTCAACCAAAGTAACCTCTTCACCATCGACAACAACCAGTCCATTGACCGGAATAGGGGCTTGGCCAGGGAGGCGGTAATGGGTCGTGTGGACCCAAACCCCCTCCGCGATGGGGGATAGGGTGACCGGATAATCAGCCTGCAATTGGGTCAGGAACGTGTCTTCGGCGAGGACTGGCGCGTCTGATGTTTGAACGGGCTCAGCCGCTGTATTGTTGCAGGCCATCAACAGGGCGGACATTAAAATCAGAAAGCGTTTCAACGTAGGAACTCCGAGAAATATGTAATGAGGAAGGTCGCGAGAGACTGGCTAGCAAACGACGCGCCAGCTGTCACGATAAGGCGGCGAGCCTCTCTCGCAATGTCAGCAAGTCCTGCCAAGCCTCTGCTTTTAGCGCAGGCTGCCTTAGCAGGAAGTCCGGGTGATAGGTTGGTAGGGCCGGAATATCCGAACCATTAATATGAATGTTTTGCCATTGGCCCCGGCTCTTCATAATGCTGCTAACCCCTGTCATGGTTTGCATAGACGTACTGCCGATGAGCAAGATGACTTTGGGTTTTGCCAATTCGATCTGGCGCGTCACGAACGGGTGACAGAGCTCAAGTTCTTCCGAATTGGGTTTGCGGTTATGGGGAGGCTGCCAGAAGCAGACATTACTGAGATAGGCGTCGTCCTCTCCGAGTCCGATTGCGCCGAGCATCTGATCAAGTAATTGTCCTGATCGTCCGACAAAGGGGTGTCCGGCGTGATCTTCGTCGCGGCCCGGGGCTTCACCAATCACCATAAGATTAGAATCTGGGTTGCCGCGCGCGAAAACGACCTGCCGCGCACTATCTGACAGCGCCCCGGCATCAAAGGCTTCTAGGGCGGTTTTGAGTGCGGCGAGTGTTTTACAAGCGGCGGCAATCGGGGCGGGGTCGACGGTAGCTAACGCTGTCGGCTTTGGCGCAGGTTTGGGGCGTTCCTCTGGCGTCGGCTTCGCTTGGACGCGCCGCACAGACCGGGTGAGCGGTATGTCCGGCGTTTCCACGCCTACACGCTCGTACCAGTCGAGCAGGGATCGGAGAGAAGGCTCCATGGTGCCTTTATAAGCACAGCTAACCCGTTTCGCTTGCCACTTATGCACAGGGTTGGCCCAATCAGGCGGGTGGAGTCAGTGGCACCGCATCACTTTCCCCACTTTTTCCACTTTAACGCACGGTAACCTTTCGATAACAGAACGCTTAATGTTCCGTTTCGCCATAGTTTTGACCCTAGCGCTCGCAGCCACGTGGTGGGTCTTGTCCGGTTTTACAAAGCCATTGCTTTTGACGTTGGGCGGTATCTCGATCGCAATCGTCTTGGTAATGTGCGCGCGCATGCGAATTCTGGATCGCGAAACAGCCCCTTATATAACATTGCCACAGACACTCGCTTATTTTGGTTGGTTATTTGTCGAGATCATCAAAGCCAATGTTGCCGTCGTTAAATCGGTTTTGTCGCCTGACCTTGAAATCTCACCGACGATGACAAAAATTCCGACGACAGGAAAATCTGATTTGGCGAAAACTATGTTCGCTAATTCCATCACGCTTACGCCCGGGACTGTCGCGGTAGAAATGGCAGAGGATCATATCCTCGTTCATGCGCTGCTCTCCGAGATGAGCGACCCGGCGGATTTTGAAGAGATGGGGGATCGATCGGCATGGGCCGTCGGCGAGGACGTGTCTGATGCGTGATCCCATGCCCTATATCATGCTGGCGACAGCGCTCTTCCTGATCGTCGGGATGGTGTTGATGTTGACGCGTCTGATCGGCGGACCGTCGCTTTACGACCGCTTATTGGCGGTCAATAGTTTCGGCACCAAGACGGTTCTATTCCTCTGTGTATTTGGCTTTATTATTGATCGTCCGGACGGGATTGATATTGCGCTACTCTATGCGTTGATGAATTTTATTGCGACTATCGCGGTGTTGAAGTTCTTTAGTTACAAAGCCCTGACGGTCGACCTGCGGGAAATTCAAGGCGATATGCAGGCCGCTTCACAAGAGGATGCGCCATGATGCTCGTGCAGATCATCATGGCGGCGGGACCTGTGGTTAATGATGCCGCAGCAGGGGGCAGCATCGACTGGTCTGCCTTTTGGGGCTTTGTTCGGAATGTCCTGACTGTCATCAGTTTGGCGGGTGGATTATTTTTTGTCCTCGCAGGCGCTGTTGGTGTTATCCGCCTCCCAGATTTTTACACTCGCCTTCATGCAGCGGGCATGACCGATACGCTCGGCGCGGAATTGATCTTGTTCGGATTGATCCTGCAAGCGGATGGCTGGCAAGTGATTGCGAAACTTCTGTTGGTCGCGTTTTTCCTCTTCGTCACGTCGCCCACCGCCACTCACGCCGTCGCGCACGCTGCTTATAAAGCGGGCGAAAAGCCGCTGCTCGGTCGTTGGCGCGCGCCGTCGTTGGAGGATGAGGCGTGATAAATCTGATCCTGATGGACGGTTTTTACGGTATGAGCCGATTCGAAGTATGGCTTTGGAACTCTGGCTCAAGCAACGCATTAGAACTGATTCCAACTTGGAGCATTGTCATGCCTTGGGTTGCATGTCTTTTTGTCCTCTATGAATTGTCGGGTCGCGGTCGAGCGTCTGCGTGGCGAGCTAACTTCGTTGAAGATGATGATTTCATTGTGCCGGATGAGGTCTTCGCATGATCCTCAAATTATCCATCGCAGCCGTCCCCACATCCCCGCTCATCTCGACTCTCCTTCTTGACATCGGCCTGCTCACACTCCTCGTTATTGTCGCGTTTGCCATCGTGCGGATGCGCTCGCTCTTTGCCATCGTCATGTTGCAGGGCGTTTACTCGCTTGTCGCGGCGGCGTGGTTTGTCACGCTGGACGCCGTTGATGTTGCCTTTACAGAAGCCGCCGTGGGGGCGGGCGTCTCGACCGTTTTGATGCTGGCCGCGATGTTGCTCGCGGACCGACAATCTGCGCCTATTCCTAAGAACCGCCAGTGGGGCCCGTTGGCTGTTGTCATTATCGCTGGCTTTGCCATGCTGTATGCCGTTCCGGACCTGCCCGCTTATGGCGACGCAAATTCACCCGCGAATAGTTACGTCGGGACAGATTATTTAGCTAAGACGGCCACTGAAGTTGATGTGCCCAATGTGGTGACGGCGGTTTTGGCGTCCTATCGGGGCTACGACACATTTGGCGAAGCCGTCGTGATTTTTGCCGCAGGTTTGGGCGTGCTGTTATTGCTAGGGCTGAACGGCAATGCCGGACATTATCGCGCCGAAGTGAAGGGGCACCGTCTCTCCACGGCGACTGCGCCGTCCGGTTCCGCAAAATATAGTGATGATGATGTGCGTGGTGACCCGTCGCGCAGCGAGTTGGGTGCTCCGCCATCGATTACGCAGTATGAGAAGGGCTCAACATGACGCCTGATCATCAAACTCAAGACCCCCATGTTATTCTGCGCGTTATTGCGAAGTTTCTTATCCCGCTGATCGCGCTATTTGCCTTTTATGTGCAATTTCACGGGGATTATGGTCCGGGGGGCGGATTTCAAGCCGGGGTTATTCTGGCTGTTTCTGTGATTCTATACGCGCTTATTTTCGGCCTAAACGAAGCAAAGCGCGCGTTTCCGCCGTGGTTGATCCGGGTCGGAATGAGCCTTGGCGTGCTGCTTTATGGTGGCACAGGCGTTGTCGCGTGGATGATGGGCGGCGAGTTCCTGAATTACAGCGTGTTGGCGCATGATGCCATTCATGGACAACATTGGGGCATTTTGGTGATCGAACTTGGCGTGCTGACGACGGTGACATCCGTGATGCTTGCAATTTTTTACGCGTTCGGCTCTCGCCAGCCCGAAATCGACAATGAGGATTGGTAGCCGTGGACTCCCTGTTTTCACACTTCAATTATGTCGTTGTCATCATCTTGATGATGATTGGGCTGTATGTCGTTTTTGCGTCGCGAAACTTGATCAAAAAGCTTGCTGGACTCAGCATGTTTCAGACCTCCGTGTTCCTTTTTTATATTACGCTCGCCAAAATCTCGGGCGGGCAACCGCCGATCCTTGTGAAGGATGACAGTTCGCCAACGGGCTATGATGACCACAGCGCCTATGTCGATACGGTCGAATTGGCCGCATCTGGCATAAATTATGCGCTGCCGGGACAAGGTAGCGAAATTCTCTATTCCAATCCGTTGCCGCATGTGTTGATCCTCACGGCGATTGTTGTTGGCGTTGCAACGCTGGCCATTGGTTTAGCGCTGAGCGTACGAATCCGCGAGGTCTATCAGACTATCGAAATGGACGCGATCATTGCGCAGGACTTCCAATATAATCTGGAAGGCATCGAAACTTCCGAGTCGCGCTCTGACACTGGATTGATGGGTTAATGATGAGCTGGCTCTCTACTCATGGCGCCGCATTCGCGATCGTCTTGCCTTTGCTGATGGCGGCCGTGGTGGCGCTCTTGCCATCGGTTCGCAGACTGGCGTGGGCTGTTGCGACGCTAGTCGCCATCGCCGTTTGCGTCAGCGCCTTTATCGTCCTGCAAGTGCAAATGGACCTCGGTGTGTTCGTTTACGAAATGGGGGGGTGGGCACCGCCGCACGGGATTTCTCTGCGCTTGGATGCGGTTAATGCGCCGATATTGCTCTTGATTGCTGCGATGGGCGTGCTCTCGCTTGTCTATGCTGAGCCTGCCGCCAATGCGGAAGTGGCGCTAAAAAAGCGCGGACCATTCTACGCCGCCATGCTGCTCTGCATTGCGGGCCTGATGGGCATGGTTGTCACGGGCGATGCGTTTAACGTTTTCGTCTTTCTCGAAGTGAGTTCGATCAGTGGATATACGCTCGTTGCTATGGGCGCGAACCGGGATCGGCGCGCACTATCCGCCGCTTTTAACTATTTGATCTTAGGGTCTATTGGCGCGACCTTCTTCGTCATCGGCGTTGGCTTCCTTTATGCGGAGACTGGGACGCTCAATATGGAAGATATGCGCGCTATTCTCGCCAGCCTTGACGGCGGATCCCGTGTGGCGCAGGTGGCGTTCGGCTTTATCGTCGTCGGCCTTGGTTTAAAGCTTGCCATGTTCCCGCTCCATACATGGTTGCCGGGCGCCTATGCCTATAGCCCGACCATGGTAACGGCATTCTTGGCCTCGACCGCGACCAAAGCGGCGCTCTATCTCCTCTACCGTTTTTGCTTCACCGTCTTTGACCCAAGCTTCGATTATGTCGCCGTCGTGCTGACGTATGTCGTGACCGGATTGGCTGTCACGGGCATGATTTTCGCCTCGTTGCAGGCCTTTTTCCAAACCGATGCTAGGCGCACTTTGGCATACTCATCTGTCGCGCAAGTCGGTTACATGTTGCTCGGGATTGGTATTTTGTCCGTTGCTGGACTGGCCGGGAGTTACCTGCATCTAATCAATCACGCCGTTGTTAAGGGCGGCTTGTTCTTGGCCCTCGGCGCCATGTGGTATCAGTTTGGTATAACTCGTGTTAGCGATATGGCCGGCCTGTCCAAGACGATGCCGATCACGACAGCCGCTTTCACCGTACTTGCGTTCAGTTTGATTGGTGTGCCGTTTACCGCGGGTTTCGTGTCTAAAGTTGCGCTGGCAGAAGCCGCCGCTGAAAAAGGCTGGTGGTGGGCCGTAGCCGTCATCATGGTGACGTCAATTATCGCGCTCTTCTATATGGGCCGCATGATGATGGTGGCCTATTTCAATCCACCGCCCGCCGAATGTTTTCGCGCCGACGGGAGAGTTCTTCGCCGTGAAGCGCCGATTTTGATGCTCATTCCTTTAGTGGGTCTCGCCATAATGTCTTTGCTGATTGGCCTGCGTGGCAATGTAATTCTGACGGATATTTCTGAGAACGCGGCTCGGGTCCTCATTCCCGGAGGCGGGTTATGAGCTACGGTCCTGAAATGGCGCTGCTCTTATTGATGCTGATACCGCTCTCGGCAGCAGTGATCATTCCGATCGTCGGCAACCGTGCGCCCAATTTGCGCGAAGGGGTCACCTTTGCCGCAGGCGTAATGTTGCTGGCAAACGTCATCTATCTCTGCAGTCTTGTGTCGGGTGGCGCGCGTCCAGAGTTACTAATTGGTAGCTTTGCCGGCATGTTTGAAATTAAATTCAAACTGGAACCACTTGGCGCTGTTTTTGCCGCCATTGCCAGTTCGTTGTGGATCGTGAATTCTATGTTCACGCTCGGTTACATGCGGGGAAATAAGGAAAGGAATCAAACGCGTTTCTACACATTTGTCGCCATCGCAATTGCCTCAGCCATGGGTATTGCGGCGTCGGCTAACTTGATCACGCTATTTATTTTCTACGAAGCGCTAACGATTTCGACCTTCCCCTTGGTATCCCATAAGGGCGACGCCAAAGCGCGGCGGGGTCTAACAATTTATACGCTCGTCCTGATGGGAACATCACTCGGGCTGCTTCTACCCGCGATTATCGGTACGCAAGTCATTGCCGGATCGACAGATTTTGTGCTGGGTGGCGTATTTGGGCCGGACGCCTCTATGTTAGCGACCTCCGTTTTGCTTGTCCTATTCGCCTTCGGGATTGGTAAGGCGGCCTTGATGCCTGTCCACCCATGGCTGCCTAATGCGATGGTTGCGCCGACGCCTGTGTCGTCATTGCTGCATGCTGTGGCCGTCGTGAAAGCGGGCGTGTTCACCATGCTCAAGGTTGTCGTCTATACGTTTGGCACGGACTTGACTCAGATCACGCCAAGCTCAAGCTGGCTCGCTTATATTGCGGCCTTCTCAATTATCGCGGCCTCAGTGATCGCTTTACGCCAAGATAATCTCAAAGCGCGTTTGGCTTATTCAACCGTGTCGCAACTGTCCTATATTACGCTCGGCGCGATGCTGGCGACCTCGTGGGGTATTCTGGGCGGCGGTTTACAAATCGTGATGCACGCGTGGGCGAAAATCACGCTCTTCATGGTCGCCGGGGCGATCTACACAATCGCACATCGGACTAACGTTAGCCAGCTCGACGGCTTGGGCCGAAAATTGCCGTGGGTGTTCGGCGCGTTCCTCGTCGCGTCCGTCAGCCTCATCGGTATTCCGCCTTTTGGCGGGTCATGGCCGAAGTTCTACCTCATGTGGGGCGCGCTCGACTCGGGCAAAGCCGCTTTGATGGGGGCGTTGATCATCTCGTCCTTGCTAAATATTCTCTACCTCATGCCGATTGCGATCCGGGGGTTTATGAAACCATCCGCTGATCCTGCGGCCGATGACGTCATCGCGCTCGAAGCCCGGAAACATCGGTGGGTTGTCATCCCGCCTGTGCTAACCGCGTTCGGGACATTGGTGTTATTCTTTGCTGCGCCGTGGATCATCAAATTCTTGGAGCCGATCCTATGACGACTCCCAACCCGCATCAGGACAATCCGCACAGCGCGGATGACATTCATCCCGCGGCTAAGCCGTTCCTTTTCCTAGGTGAAACCAAAGTGAAGCGAAATTTCATCTGGTTTCCACTTGGTGGTTTAGTCTTGGCATCAATTCTTGGCGTTATTCATCCGCAGAAACATCCGGCACCATTCGAGATGATTGGCGATTGGCCAATCCCGGGCAGTTGGGCGATCTTTGGCTTCTTAGCTTATAGCTTCATTGTTTTTGCAGCGCCGGCTTTGTTTCGTTTGCTCGCAAAACCAGAAACTTATTACGGGGAGGGCGGTTTGCCTGACCCGGATTATTCGACCGACCCGCTTTTGATTCCAGGAGGGGGGGATAACCCCGTCGGTAAGAATGCCGAGGATCTTTCCCCGCTCAATCCCAACGACCGTGACCCTTTAATCGGGGCGAGTGACTCTGGAAGCGCATCATGATTGATCTTTACCAGATCAACCCTGGTCTCTGGGTGATCCTCGCGGGCCTCGTCTGTGCGCTGATGCCAGCGAATTCGTTGCGCAAAGTTTTGGCCGTTATCGCGCCTGTCTTTGCTGCCGTGATGATTTTCAACATTTATGACAACACGGAAGTGTTGGCCGGACAGTTTGAGATTGGCGGCGTGACGCTGACGACACTGCGGATCGATAACCTCTCGGTCGTGTGGGGCTATCTCTTCTGTCTCGCAGGGCTGATTAACGCGATTTACGCACTCCATGAAAAGTCATGGATCACGGATAGTTCGGCGCTCGTTTATACAGGTGCGGCCATTGCAGGTGTTCTCGCGGGTGATATGCTGACCTTATTCCTGTTCTGGGAATTGACAGCGATCTCGTCCGTTTTCCTTGTCTGGCAGGGCGGGCAACGTGCCTACGCGGCAGGCGTTCGCTATCTCGTTATTCAAGTTCTCTCCGGCGTTCTGCTGCTGGCAGGTGCGGTGATTTATGCGGGATCTAAGGGCGGTGATTTCACCTTTGGTTATATTGGTTTGGATGCGCCGGGTGCGTGGCTCTTGCTCATTGCCATGGGTATCAAAGCAGGCTTCCCGATGCTGCATATGTGGATGCAAGACGCCTATCCGAAAGCATCTATCACGGGGACTGTGATCCTTGCCAGCTTCACAACAAAATTTGCGATCTATGCGCTGGCGCGGGCCTTCCCGGGCACGGACCTTCTAATCTGGATCGGCTGTGCGATGACGATGTTCCCAGTCTTCTTCGCGGTGATCGAAAATGATCTGCGCCGCGTTCTCTCATTCTCACTCAATAACCAGCTTGGCTTTATGGTCGCCGGGATCGGCATTGGGACAACGATGGCAATGAATGGCGTCGTCGGACAAGTCTTTGTTCACGTCATCTTTAAAGGCTTGCTCTTTATGTCGATTGGCGCGGTCATGTATCGCACCGGAACGGCCAAAGCGTCTGAACTGGGTGGGCTATTCCGAAGTATGCCTTATACGACTGTGCTCTGCCTGATCGGGGCCGGGTCGATTGCGGCTTTCCCGATGTTGGCAGCCTTTGTCACCAAATCGATGATCCTCGCAGCAGCGCTTGAAGAACATCTCTGGATACCGTTTGCGATGATGTTGTTTGCCTCTGCCGGGGTGATGGAACATTCGGGTATCAAAGTGCCCCACTTTACCTTCTTTGCGCATGATAGCGGGCGGCGGGTCAAGGAAGCGCCTTGGAACATGCTCGTCGCGATGAGCTTAGCCGCTGTGCTCTGTATTGTGTTGGCGTGGCCATGGGGCGGATATCAGCTGCTTTATTCGATCATGCCGTATGAGACGGACTACAGCCCCTACACGTGGGACCATGTGGTCTTTCAACTCCAACTTCTGTTTGCGGCCATCTTTGCCTTCACCCTGTTGAAACGCTATAAATTCTATCCGGCTGAGCGGCGGGCGGAAATTGTTGATGCTGATATTCTTTATCGCCGGGTCGGTAAAAATATCGCGATTTGGGCCGACGCTGTCTGGACACGGTTATCCGTGCGCATGAAAACGCTGCGCGCCAATACGGCCGGTCATATCGGGCGACGGCTCTATCATGCTTTCTCACCCGCTGGCGCTCTCAGCCAAGCCGCGCCGTCAGGGCTTGCATCTGTTCTCGTCGCTGTTGTTTTAGTTCTAGTTCTTATTTTCGCCTATGTCGCAGGGACTTAATCCAGACGACCCCATCCTTGCGATGAGCGCGACTGTGCTTGCCGCCTATGTGAGCCATCATACTGTGTCCGCGGATGATCTGCCGGCTTTGGCCCGGACGATCTACCAATCGCTCGCGAATGCGTCTGGCGATGAGCGCGCCTCTTTTGGTAAAGACCCGGCAGTCCCAGTTGAGAAATCGATCACGGATAGTCACCTGATCTGCCTTGAAGATGGGAAACGCTTCCAATCGCTCAAACGCCACCTTCGCGTTGCCTTTGGTTTGACGCCAGACGCTTACCGCGAAAAGTGGGGTTTGCCAGATGACTATCCGATGGTGTCTCCAGCCTATGCGCGGCGACGATCAGAGCTGGCGAAGCAATCCGGGCTCGGGAAATCGGCTTAGATCACGCCGTATTTTGATGTTTCGTGGCGCTGAGTCAGAACAAAACCTCTAAGTTTTCCTATCTCAAAACATAACGATTCGCCCCCGAATCGAAAATGGGCGTAAAACGGGCCCTTCAGCCTAATTTATGGTTAACAAAGTCTTGCCGCCGAATCACCAATCCTTGATGGTCTGATTCGTTGGGTGATTTGGACGATCTTTTAGGGGAATGATGTGATCAAGGGTGATGCGTTGCGGCACCAGATGGTGCTTCCGCAGCAGAGAGATTTTTACGATTATTGGCGGAGTAAATGTGTGGGCGGGAGGCTGCCTTCACGGTCTGATATTGATCCGTCAGAAATCTGTGCTCAGCTGCCTATGGTGACGATTACCGAACGTGAAATCCCGGACAAAGCGTCTGCGGATCATCGTTACCTCTTCCGCCTTGCCGGAACTGGCTTTTGGCGTTTTTACGGCGATGAAATCCAAGGTCAGTATGTCGATGAGCTTCCTATCGGGAGTCGTGCTGATTACTGGCACCGCGTTCTCGATATGGTAGTTGACCAACGGCGCCCTTTCCACGGCGTGACCAAACCTAATACCCCAATTGGATCGCATATGGCGCAGTTTTGGGTCCGGCTCCCACTCTCAGAGGATGGGGTTACGGTCAGTTCGATCCTCGGCTTCGATCATATCTGCGCGCTTGAAACCATCGTTGAACCTCTCGCAAATGCGCAAAAAATTTACGCCTAATTCAAAGACCTAACGACTTATTATCCCGTTAAGGGGGCAAGGGGTCGTCATACGCTAAAAAAGGGTATAGGAATATAATCCTCGCTATCGTCTACGCCGCTATGGTTAGCGGCCAAGGGACACAGGAGGATAGAATGCCCCGCATCAAACACATTGACCCGACCGATCCAGCTCGCGCGAAGCTGGCTGTGGCAGCGGCCGCGATAGAGTTCGGGGTTCCTGATCTCGATCTGGCCACTCCCGAACAACGCGCCCCTCTTACAGACTATGCCCGGCAAGTGGCCATGTATTTGGCGTCCTGCAGTTTCGGCATGACGATGACGCGGATCGGCGAACTTTTCGGGCGAGATCGCTCAACCGTTAGTCACGCTATCCGTGTCGTTGAAGACGGACGCACCGATCCAGTTTTAGATGAGAAAATCGAGCGGCTCGAAATTTGGCTTGGCAAGGCGCCACAGCGATGAATCCGGAGCAAGACACCTTAAGAACGGAACAACTGCTGCGCAGCCTATTGCGGGGGAAGGCCTTGATTGAGCGACAAGCGATATCGGGTGACTGGCCTGCCTATCCCGGCGGGGACCGTCGAAAACGACCACTGTTTTGGGTCAATAGCGGGGATATCGATGGCTTGCTGGCCGACGGCGTTTTGGTGGCGACGGATCGGGGCGTCGGCTTGTCGAGTGAGACACGACGTCGTTTGCTTTACGGTCACTCCGCGCGTGAAGTGGTTGAGACAACTGAATTCATTCCGTCCGGTGTCGAGCGGCCCGTGCGCCGCAATGTGCGCGGCACGGTGATATTGCGACTGGCGCGCCAGACAGACAGACAGGGCGATGCTTTGCTGCGTGACGCGCAAATCACGGCGGCGCATCGCTACACGCTCGATATGCTCCGGGCCGGTGAAGGGCATGTTGGGACTGTCGATCTATCCGCGCCCAAGGTTGATAGCACGCGCCGTCATGACGCGGCGGAGCGCGCCGCATTGAGCCGGCTTGATGGCCATCGTGCCTTACAGCAGGCTCGCACGGCCATTGGGCCCGATCTTTCGCGACTACTTAATGCGGTCTGCGGGGCAAATGAACGATTAGAAGCGATTGAACGGGCGGAGCGTTGGTCCCGAGGGACGGGTCTGTCTGTACTTAAAATCGCGCTAGATTTACTCGTGCGGCACTACGGCACAGTGCCGGGGGAATGCGCGAATTCTGTGACTTTGGTTCATGAAAATCAGACGAAATCCGCCTAATTATATCCGCGTTTTATCGACTGGTCGCATAGTCTTGCCATGACACAGATAATTCCGAAAAAGCCGTCGCCTCAAAATGAAACGTCGATTGAGGGCGCGCGTGATAGCACCACACTCATCCGAAAGTTACAGGATAAATTGCTCGCGCTGGGTCAGGATGTGGATACGCTTCCTGCTTCTGACATAGAAAAAACGGCGAAAGCCATTTCAACCCTTATTGCCAGCGTTGAAAAGGCCGACGCTTATCTACAAACTAGCGGCAGTATAGGGCCGCGAGATGGGTTGTCTGAACCTTCACGTCTGGACCTTCTGCGCAAGATCAAACGTATGGTTGAAAATGGCGCGTTGAACGAGTTGGCGAATGACGCCGATGTCTAAGTTCCAAAAACGGGATGTGGATGCCCGTCAGCAAGATTATATCATGCGGAATTGGTTGGCACTTGCGCGACGTGACCAAATCGCCCCCGAGGACGCGAACTGGTCGGTCTGGTTGGTTCTAGGGGGTCGGGGTTCGGGTAAGACGCGGACCGGCGCCGAGTGGATATTGGACTGTGTTCGGCGCGGCGCAAAGCGCATTGCGCTCGTGGCGCCGACACTTCATGATGCCCGTGAAGTTATGCTGGGGGGGGATAGCGGATTGATCCGTATCGGCTTCCGGGATGAACGCGCCCGCTATGAACCAACACGGCGCCGTGTTGTTTTTCCGGCTCGACCAGGACAGAGCCCGGCTATTGCCTATCTCTTCTCTGCGCATGATCCTGATCGCCTGCGTGGCCCACAATTTGATTGTGCTTGGGGCGATGAATTTTGTGCGTGGCCCGATCCAGACGCCGTTCTGTCGAACCTGCGGCTCGGATTACGCTTAGGCGAACGCCCGCAACTCTGTTTAACGAGCACGCCGCGCCCATTACCCATGTTGGATACGCTCTTGGCCAGTTCGGGCACGCGGATCACGCGGTCGCGAACCTATGATAATGCCGATAATCTGGCTCCTGGATTTATCCAGACGATGGTTGACACTTACGGCGGCTCTGCCTTGGGGCGGCAGGAGTTGGATGGGGAAATTGTTCGCGATCACCCCGGCGCGATTTTCAGCCGCGCCGACATAGATCGAACCCGTGTTACTAAAGCGCCGCAGCTTGATCGGGTCCTTGTTGCGCTTGATCCCCCAGCGACGTCTGGCGAGACGGCGGACCGGTGTGGACTGGTGGTTGTCGGCCGTTGCGGTGAGGGACAGGATGCCGAGGCCTATGTTCTGCGGGATGCGAGCCTCCCTCGCGCAGCGCCAAACGTGTGGGCTGAACGCGCTATCGCGCTCTACCATAGCTATGAGGCTGACGGGATTTTGGCTGAAAGCAATCAGGGCGGGGAAATGATTGAATCGGTCATTCACCAAATTGATTCTGCTGTGCCTGTTCTTCGCCGCCATGCGACGCGGAGTAAACGTGGGCGTGCCACCCCGGTTGGACTTTTATATGCGCGGGGCCGGGTCCATCATGTCGGGACATGGGCTGCGCTAGAAGACGAGCTATGCGCCTTTGGGGGTCCGCATCAAAAAGGATCACCAGATCGGATGGATGCGTTGGTATGGGGCGTGTCAGAGCTTTTATTTAACCGCTCTGAACCAAGACTTCGTTTTCTTTAACGCTGCATTTACCATGGGGCTTCATACAAAGTTGATATAACCGACCGTCGCAGGATGCGACAGAGGAGCCTGACATGGCAAAAAACGGACCTGATAATCGCCGCGAACTTGCGGATTTGCAGATCAAGTTGAAAGATACAGACCGAGAACTCGGTCAGCTCAACTGGGATTTGGCCCGAGAACTCATCACATTAGCAGACCAGTCGAAAGACGCCGGACCGCTTATTCAAGCGGTCGAGGCGCTCCGCTCGGCGACTCGATATTATTCATTTGAAGACGCCCCGCGTGAACACGCGCTGATCCAAAAAGCGATTGCCGATACATTGCTCAGGCTGGGTCAAACTACGGGAGACCGAGACGCATTGACGACCGCCCGTGACGCTTATCGCGGCGCGATTACGCTCGCCTCTCTCTTATCGGACGAAGAACTCCGCGAGAGCCTCCGCATCAGCTATAAGGCAACGCTTGATCTGCTCGGCCATCGGTCAACCAAGCCGCCTCTCTTCCGCGTCGCCTAAGAGCCCGTCAAAATTAACGAATGACAAGCCGTCTCCGCGAAATGCGAGGGCGGCTTTTTACATTATGTTGGCTTTTAGGTGGTCGTGTCCAAAATACCGCGCAAACGATCCGCGTGAATCGGGTCAATAACGACTTTAAAACCAATCGTTTGGCAGAAAAACAGCCAACTCAATCCGCGTCACCCGAAGTGGCTCCATAACACCTCTATCGCTGCTCAAAAGGTTTTGGGCGTCGAGGGGAACATCTTCATGAGATTGCCATTTACAGGACGCCCATCTGCGTCTTTGCCTACCGCCATGCCGGCGCCTAATGGAGCAGAGGTCAAATCATCAAACCCTCTAGTGGCTTTAGAGTTGTCGCGTCGCGCCAATTTTACGGCCCCAGATTTCGGTTCGCTTTGCCGCGAAGGGTTCGCGCGCAACCCTGTCGTTTACCGCTGCGTCAGGATGATTTCCGAGAGCGCCGCTTCTGTGCCGTTGACAGGTGAGGGCTTGCCAACCGGGGCGACCGAAGCGTTGGAACGGTTCTACGGATATTTGCAAGTGGCGGGAGCGGCTTATCTGCAAGGGGTTGAGATCGACGGCCAACTTGTCGCATTTCGAGCCCTACGACCTGATACAGTGACACCGCTCACGGATGCTGCTGGGCGCCCGGCAGGGTTCGAAGTTCGGACGGATCGGGGCAAGACGGTCTATCCGCGTGATGCTCTCACAGGACGTTGCGCCATTATGGCGCTCGCGCTGTTTAACCCGATGGACGAGGTGGCGGGGCAATCGCCGTTGCGGGCGGCGGCTACCAGTGTTGATTTGCACAATCAAGGAACTCGCTGGGCAAAATCTCTGCTTGATAATAGCGCGCGTCCGTCTGGGGCGCTGATCTACAAAAGTGGAGCCGGGGAGCGTTTATCTCGCGACCAAATCGACCGTTTAAAAGGCGAGCTGGAACAAGGCTTCACAGGGGCCGCCCGGGCCGGCCGCCCGATGGTC
Organism: Litorimonas sp.; assembly: GCA_051251645.1. Taxonomy (GTDB): domain Bacteria; phylum Pseudomonadota; class Alphaproteobacteria; order Caulobacterales; family Maricaulaceae; genus Litorimonas. The sequence goes on from JBPOEY010000003.1 coordinate 264,103, forward strand.
TTAGAAGGGGGGCTTGATTGGAAAACGATGGGGATGAGCCCCTCCGATATGGATTTCACACAAGGTCGACGCGAAGCCGCCCGCGATATCGCGCTGGCGTTTGGCGTTCCGCCGATGTTGCTCGGTATTCCGGGCGACAACACGTATTCCAACTATGCTGAGGCCAACCGTGCGTTTTGGCGTCACACTGTTATCCCGCTTGTCGGGCGCACGGCGCGGGCCGTGTCTGAATGGGTGAGTGCGTTCTCGGACGACCCCATTACCTTAAGCCCCGATCTCGACACGGTGTCAGCTTTGGCGACGGAGCGCAGTGCCCTGTGGGAGCGGTTAGAAAAAGCCAGTTTCTTGGATGAGGATGAACGCCGTGCCTTTGCGGGATTGCCGAGGCGAGGGGGTGTTCAATGACGGCTTCATTGAAACTCGAACGGACGGTGACGCTCGGCCTCATTATGACGTTAGTGATACAGACTGCCGCCGGATTGATTTGGGTCGGGGCGGCAGATGCGCGCCTGACAGAGCTAGAACGCGAAGTCGAAAGTCGCTGGGGCATTAGTGAGCGTCTCGCTCGGCTTGAAGGTGAAACCGCCATGATGCGCGGCAGCTTGCAACGTATCGAACTGAGCCTGATCAATGAGAATTAAGGGCTACGCGTCACGCTTTAATGAGCGTGACGCCGGGGGAGACAGGGTTCAGGCCGGTGCTTTTGCAGCCTCACTTTTATCACAGGCGCGGGCCTTGCCGATGCTGTCCGATCATCAGCGACAAGTGGGGATTTGGCACCGCGCCATTGAGGACAAAAACGGTCTTTATGTCGAGGGTGAGGTGGTTGACCCGGCCCTGCGTAGGCTGATCCGGTCTGGTCGTATCAGCGGTCTGTCGATTGGCTATCGCACACGCCGCTCGCGCGATGGTCCGGGACAGCGAGACCTTCTCGAATTGGATTTGAAGGAAATATCGGTCGTTGCTTTCCCAATGCTGGGCTCGGCTCGGATCGAGACCATCGACGATGATGACCCTAACCAAATAATTGAAAATACAATTGAACACGCCAACCATAGGAGAACAGCGTGACGACACAGACACTTGAAACAAAAATGGTGAGCGATGATTTCGCCACCACCTTCGCGGCCTTTCGCGACGCCAATGACGAACGCCTATCTGAAATCGAGAAAAAATCCTCCGTCGACCCGTTGCTCGAAGCCAAGGTAGATCGTTTGAATAAACGTCTCGAAACATTGTCGATCAGCCTATCGCAGCCGAGCGCTGCAACGATGGAGACTGAGACCAAAACGGCGTGGTCGCGCTTCATCCGCACAGGTGACGAAACGGCTTTGATTGAAGCAAAGTCGCTATCCTCGACCGACGTTGATGGGGGTTATGTGGCACCGATCGAGACGGAAAATATGATTGACAGGGTGTTGGAAGAGGCCTCTCCAATTCGGCGTATCGCAACGGTGCGTAAAATCGGGACAGGCCTATTTCGTAAACCTGTCAGCACCTCGCAGGCGGCGGCAGGATGGGCGGGCGAAAGCGATGCCCGCCCTGAGACAAGCGCACCCACTCTGAAGCTGCTCGATTTTCCGGCAGGCGAACTTTATGCCATGCCGGCTGCGACGCAGGCCTTGCTTGACGATAGTGTGGCTGACGTCGATGCGTGGCTGGCTGAGGAGGTGCGTGATGTTTTTGCGGCGCAAGAAACAGCGGCTTTCGTCGGCGGTGATGGATCCAATAAACCCAAGGGTTTTCTATCTTATCAGGGCGGAGCGGAGGCCTTGCAGGAAGTGGTGACAGGCGCTGCGGGTGATTTCATCGCAGGGGATCAATATGACACGCTGCTCGCGCTAACCTACGCGCTGAAGTCACGATACCGTCCGGGGTCGAGCTTTGTCATGAACCGTCGAACTTTGTCGACAATTCGGACGATCAAAGACGCGGACGGCAATTACGTTTGGACACCCGGGCAAGACGCCGGAAACCCCAGCACGCTGCTCGGCTATCCCGTGATTGAAGCGGAAGATATGCCGGACATTGCATCCGGCAGCACGGCTGTCGCCTTTGGCGATTTCCGACGCGGTTACCTCATCGCTGACCGTCAGGGCGTTCGTGTCCTGCGCGATCCTTATAGCGCCAAGCCTTACGTCCTCTTTTACACGACAAAGCGTGTTGGCGGCGGGGTGCAGGATAAGGATGCCATCGCCTTGATGAAGTTCTCTGCCTGATCCGTAGACCTCTAAACTCACTCACAAAACCCGCCCTTCGAGGCGGGTTTTTCTTTGCCATATTCATACGGGAGTCCGGCTTATGCTGACTGATCTTAATCCACCGCCAGCTGAGCCGATTTCGCTCAGCGAGGCCAAAGCGTTTCTACGCGTCGATCACGATGATGAAGATGCGTTGATCCAAACGCTGATCGCGTCCGCGCGAGAGCGGTTAGAATCGCATTTAAACATTACGATGGTTCAACGGTCGATGCAGGTCGCTGTGTCCTCGGGGGAGACGATTAAACTTCCGCGCTGGCCTGTCCTGAGCATTGATCGAGTGACGATTGACGGTGAGCCGACATATGACTTCGTCGCTGACCTTCGGTGCCGTCCGGCGCGTATCAAAGTGGACACATTGGGCGCCTTCGAAATTATATTTACGGCGGGTTATGGGGCGGTGCCGAGCGATGTTCCGGCACCGCTCAGACAGGCCATGCTGTTACTGGTCGCGCGGGGTTTTGAGCATCGAGACGGATCATCCGATACTCTTCCTCTGATGGTTGATGCCTTGACCATGCCTTACCGGGTGGTGGGGTTATGATCGGGCAATTGAGGCACCGCATTGGCCTTTATGTGCCAAGCCGAATTGCGGATGATATTGGCGGCACGATTACAAGCTGGAGTTTCCAGTGTGCGATTTGGGGTGCGGTCGAACCAAAATCGATCAGCGAGGTGAGAGAAAATGGCCGCTTGGCTGTCACGCAAACCTATCGCGTAACCATTCGTCACCGTGCAGATTTCCCTCCGCGTTCGCGATTGGTTTGGCGCGGACGGACGTTACGCGTTGTCGCTGCTAGCGATCCCGACACGCGCGGTGAAAGACTTCACCTCATATGTGAGGAGGAAGTCCGATGAGCGCCCTCGACCTCGCGCAGGCGGCGCTCACTATGCAGGCAGACATCCATTCTGCCTTATCGGAAAGCTTGGCCATGACTCTCGCCTTGGGGGATCCCGTCCGTGCCTATGATGATCCGCCGGAGAGTCCGGTCTATCCCTATCTGACTTACGGCAATGTGCGTTCAACAGACACGAGCGGAGACGGTGCGCCGCAATCGACGCATCAGATCAGTTTACATCTGTGGAGCCGGTATTCCGGTCGATCTGAGTTGCTTGATCTGATGCGCTTGATCGAATCCACTTTGGATGCTGGATTGCCGCATACGGTGACGCCGCTTTATCTCGATGTGTTTCGCGCGCCAGACGGCATCACCTTTCACGGACTGCTGCGCCTCTCCGTCACCTTGTCCACCCCTCTTTCATTGGAGACCTCGCTATGAGTGTCAAAAGAGGCCGCGATATGCTGCTGAAAATCGAAGACGATGGGACGTTCATCACCGTCGCGGGGTTACGGACGAAGTCGATCAAGCTGAATAGCCAGACCGTCGATGTCACCGACCAAGCGTCGAACGGGTGGGCAGAATTACTGCCTGAGGCCGGTATTCGGTCAGTCTCTGTGACGGGATCGGGCGTGTTTCGGGATGCCGTCTCGGATGCCCGTGTTCGTGCAGCCTTCTTTGCGCAGGATGTTGTGAACGCTCAGATGATCCTACCGGGTTTCGGAACGATAGCCGGGCCTGTCTTAGTGACATCGCTAACCTATGGTGGGACGTTCAAAGGCGAAGCGACCTTCGAATTGACGCTCAGCAGCGCAGGCGAGCCGAGCTTTACCGCGCTATGATGTCCCTCGTTTATCGCTTGGGGGATGTGTCAACACCCTTAGGTCCGATGCGCCTCACCGTCAGCGGATTGGCAGAGGTGGTCGCACGATGTGACACACCTGACCTTCTATCTCTGGCAGATCAGATTAGGGTGATGACTTCGGCGACGGCGCGTCATGTTGCTATGGCTTTACTCCGCCCTTGCGGCGGAGCGGCTCACGTTGACAGCTTGTCGGATGCGCAGGTCGCGGCCCTCATGCCCGCTGCAGCCCGCTGTATCACTGATGCGCTGACAGGTCGGTCATGAGTTGGCCGTTTGTTGCGTGGCATAGACTCGCTGTGCGTCACCTGTCCCTGAACCCGTCTGAATTTTGGGCGATGCCGCTGGCCGATTGGTTGGCGTTGATCGCGCCTGATGCGCCCGCGCTCGATCATGATGCGCTTGACCAATTGATGAAAGAATATCCTGATGACTGAGACTTCTATTCCAAGCGCTGGGCCGGCAGCTGACGCGATTGCCGCCCTTGATACGGATGATGCATTTCGGAGTGCCGATGAAATTGCCGAGGCATTTGAAGCGGCCGGGGCTCGCATCGCGCGATCCTTGGAAAACGCGGCCAAAAGCGGTGAACTGTCGTTTAATTCTCTCGCTGACAGTGTGTTGACAGACCTCGCTAAATTGGCGGTGGGTGAGCTGATTGAAGCGCCCCTAACCGCTTTCGTCGATGGTTTGACCAAGAGTTTGGGCGGCAGCTCGGGCGCAGCGACAACTGTCAATATGAACATTTCCGGCGCATCTGATCCGGGTGGGTTTCGTCGCTCAGAAGGACAGATTGCGGCCACGCTGGCCCGGGCCGTGTCGCTGGGTCAGCGGAGGACTTAATGATGGCCTTTCATGATGTGCAATTCCCTCTACGGTTGGCGTTTGGGGCCAGCGGAGGCCCTGTTCGTGCCGTTGACATCGTCGAACTGGCGAATGGCCGTGAAGTTCGCAATACATCGCAAAGCCGTTCGCGCCGCCGCTATAATGCTGTGACAGGCGTCAAATCCGTCAAAGATGCGCGAACGCTGTCAGACTTTTTCGAAGCGCGGTCGGGACGGCTACATAGCTTTCGTTTTCGCGATCCATTGGATTTTAGCTCAGGGGCCGATGTGCCGACTGCAACCGATCAGTTGCTCGGTACAGGCGACAGTAACCAGGCCCAGTTCCAACTCGTAAAACGCTATAGCGAGGTCGTTCGACCCATTACGCGCCCTGTAAACGATAGTGTCACCGTCGCTGTGAACGGTTCGGCTGTTGCATTTTCTCTAAACGCGCTGGGTTTAATCGATATTGATGCACCACCCACTGGAGCCGTCGTCACCGCAGGCTTTTTGTTCGATGTGCCAGTCCGCTTTGATGCGGATGGCTTGGTCCTCTCGCTCGACACTCACGGCGCTGTAAATGTTACGGATGTGCCGCTGATTGAGGTGTTTGAATATGCGTAACCTCTCACCGGAATTGGTCGCGCATCTCGCGACGGATGCAACGACTTTATGTCGTGTGTTCGTTTTAAAGCTCGCAGATGAGAGGCAATTTGCCTTTACGGACCATGACCGGCCGCTCGCCCTTAACGGATTAAGCGCAAAGCCGATGGAGGCAACGGAAACTGAGAAACGAGCCGGTTTTGATGCGGATTCAGGTGCGCTTCGGGCCGTCTTCGATGTGGATATATCGCGTGACGATATCTTAGCCGGAACGTTGGACGGGGCGACTTTAGCGGAACATCGAGTGAATTGGGCCGACCCTGAGCAATCTGTCCATTTAACCACCGGTCGGATCGGCGCGGTAACGATTGCCGGCGATGGGTTTGAGGCAGATTGGCTGGGGCAGGCGACGGTGTTGGATCGATCCACGGGCCGCGTCTTCTCTCGGCGTTGTGATGCTGAATATGGTGACGCACGATGCGGTCTGAATGCCCAGTCGGGGCAAAGCTGCGCGCGAACATTCGATGCCTGCAAAGCCTTTTGCAATACCCTGAACTTTCGGGGGTTTCCTTTTCTGTTGGGCGATGATGTCTTGCAAAAAGGTGTTCATCTCACACCGAGCCGGACGGGTGGTTCGCGCTATGTCTGATCCAGAACTGCGTCAGCAGGTTCTCACCATAGCCCGAAACTGGCTCGATACGCCTTATCAGCATCAAGCCTCAGTTAGAGGGGCTGGCTGTGATTGCCTTGGATTAATCCGGGGGGTTTGGCGCTCGCTCTACGGTCAGGAACCGGAAGAGCCACCCAACTACACGCCGGATTGGGCAGAGGAACGCGGGCAAGAGACATTGTTGCAAGCGGCCCGGCGCTGGCTTGTCCCGACTACAAACCCAAAACCCGGCGACGTTCTTTTGTTTCGGATGCGCGCGGAAAGCCCTTGTAAACATATCGGTATTCTCGCGGCTCAAAATCGGTTGATCCATGCCTATTGGGGTCGCGCGGTGGTCGAAAGCTGGCTTGAGCCTTTCTGGGCGCGGCGTATGGCGCACGCTTTTTCTTTTCCACAATTGACCCATGAGGTTGCGTTATGACAACTTTGGCGGTTTCGGGTATTCAAGCCTTTGCACGCGGCGGCGTACGTGCGTTGACGCAACTTGCGATTTCGACCGCGACGAGTGCGATCACCCGGGCGCTGGATAATCGTGTTTTTGAAGGTCCGCAGTTAGACAGCTTTCATTTGCAAACATCACGAGACGGGGCCGCGATGCCCCGCGTTTTTGGCCGTGTGCGTTTGGCCGGACAAGTGATCTGGGCCAGTCAGGTGCGAGAGCAAATGACCGATGAAAGTGTCGGGGGTAAAGGCGGCGGCCCAACGCAACGAAACTATTCTTACTCAATCAGCTTTGCTGTCGGATTATGCGAAGGCGAGATATTGGGCGTAGACCGCGTCTGGGCGAATGGCGAAACCTTACAGCGCGCGGGCTTAACCGTGCGCGTGCATACGGGATCTGACAGGCAAGGCCCTGATCCTATCATTGAAGCGACAGAACCGGGCGAGGTGCCCGCGTTCCGGGGAACAGCCTATATTGTCTTTGAGGACTTCCCGCTGGATGAATATGGCGCGCGCCTCCCGATCATCAATGCGGAAGTGGTGCGCGGCGTGAAACGTGGCGGACGGATGGAAGATCTGATCCAATCCGTCAATCTACTCCCTGGGACGGGAGAGTTCGCGTTGTCACCGACGATTGTGGAGGAGACGCCCAGCGTTGGCGTGACGATCCCATCCAATATGAATAGCTTTACGGGGCAAGCGGACGTGTTGACATCGCTTGATCAGTTGCAAGCAGAGCTGCCAAATTGCCGCCACGTCAATATTATCTGCGCGTGGTTTGGAACGTCACTCAATGCCGAGGATTGTCTCATTCAACCCGGCGCGGAACGGCGTGATCGACGTCTGCCGGACGTGGAATGGCGCGTGGCGGGGCGAGACCGTAAGAGTGCCTATATTGTTAGTGCGGATAGCGAAGGGCGCCCGAATTATGGCGGCACGCCTTCTGATGAAAGCGTAATAGCTTGCATTCGAGAGCTCAAACAGCGCGGTTTTGCGGTGACACTATACCCATTCTTGCTGATGGATATGCCCGGGTTTCCTTGGCGCCGGCGGATAACAGCAACGTCGAGTGGGGCGCTGTCCTCTTTCTTCGGAACAGATCATGATTTCCGTTTTCGGCACCATATATTGCATCATGCGCGCCTTGCGCAGCAGGCCGGCGGTGTCGACGCCATTGTCATTGGTTCAGAACTAAAGTCCCTGACGGCGTACCGGTCCGGGGAAAGTTTTCCGGCAGTCGCGCACATGAAAAGCCTTGCCGCGGCGACCCGCACCATTGTCGGAATGGATACAAAAATCACCTATGCGGCTGACTGGTCCGATTATTTTGGTGTGCAAAATGGCGGAGATGTTCGCTATCATCTCGACCCCCTTTGGGCTGACACCAATATTGATGCTGTCGGGATTGATGCTTATTTCCCTCTGTCTGATTGGCGCGACGGTGATCATTTGGATGACGCTTCCGGACGCCGTGCGCATGACCTCGATTACCTCACGGCCAATGTTGAAGGCGGCGAAGGGTATGACTGGTATTATGCCAGCGAAAGCGATCGCGACGCGCAACTCCGCTCGCCGATTGATGATCCTGTCTATCGGTATAAGGATTTACGGCACTGGTGGAGCCAACTGCATATCGAACGCCGCAACGGTATTGCAGCAGGGCAAACTGCGTGGGCGCCGCGATCTAAACCCATCTGGTTACTCGAAATCGGCTGCCCGGCCGTCGATAAGGGCGCGAACCAACCTAATGTGTTTAATGATAACAAGTCTATCGATGCGGCACTCCCCTATCATTCGGACGGGACACGGGATGACCTAATCCAACGGCGCTATATTGAGGCGTTTCTTAGTCACTACGAAGCGACAAACGAGCCCGGTTTTCTTGATCTTTCGCGGGCGTCGGTATGGGCGTGGGATGCGCGGCCTTATCCGGATTTCCCAGCGCGGTCTGCCGTCTGGTCTGATGGGTCAAATTGGGCGCGGGGTCATTGGCTTAATGGACGCACCGGGCTGATGCCTGTGGCGGACGTGATTGAAGAGCTGGCGCGTGATAGCGGCCTGGTTGCTCTTGATGTCTCTGGCGTTTCTGGCGTTTTACCGGGGTATGTCGTTGATCGCCCAATGAGTGCGCGCGCGGCCCTCGCACCCCTCATGCAGCTCTTTGCCATCGAACTTGCGGAGCAGAGTGGAGATGTGACCTTTGCGATGGGTGGGCCAGAAAGTTTATCCCTCTCGGACAATGATCTTGTGCGTGGACCTATTCGACGTTCACGCGGCGATGCGGAAACTCGCATCCGCGATGTGCGTCTGACCTATATTGATGCGGCGCGTGATTATCAGCTTGGCACAGCGTCTGCCCGAGAACGAACAGCCGAGTCCGTGGCTGTTGCGGATCTAGGCGTCCCTGCTGTTCTGGACGAAGGCTTCGCCCGTTATGTGGCGCAAAGAGAATTAGAGGTCGCTCACGCAGGCGAAGAAACCGTCAACCTCTCCCTGCCATTGGACACAGGACTCCAATTGGAAATCGGTGATCGGATCCTGTTTGAAGCCGTCGTCTGGTCGGTTGAGACTTTAGAGGTCGGAACAACCGTATCTGTTATGGCGCGTCGTAACGTTCGCAATGGCGCGGCCTGGGTATCGGGACCGACTCCGGTTGAGCCGCCCCAAATTTCTTACGCGGGCGCGCCGCAACTGCTCGCATTTGATCTGCCGGGTCGGGATGGGGTCAGCGCGGGCGCACTGCTTGCCCCGTTTTCTGCCGTGACCGTGCAAATCTCTGACTCCGAGGCCGTGCTTGAAACCCCCATACGTATCGGCGTGACTTTGTCTGAGTTTCCGGCAGGAAACATCCATCTTCGTGACACAGTGTCTGTTGTTGATATTCTCATCCCAGGTTTAAGGCTCAGTGCGCTCGAAGACGGCGTCTTTCTCGCGCGGGGTAATCGTTTTGCCGTCGAGACGCCGACAGGGTGGGAAATTATCGCGGCGCGTGATGTTACGCTCATTGGAACAGATACATATCGGCTATCCCATTTGTTGCGAGGCCTAGATGGGAGCGAGGTCTTTATGGCAGATGAGGTGCCAAGTGGGGCGCGTTTTTTGTGGCTTGGCGCGGGGCTGGCCACATTACCGATTTCTGATGAGTGGCGCGGCGTGGACGTCACCCTATCCGTCTTTACATCGGCGCGTGTGGCCCGATCAGCATCGCTCGTCTGGAATGATTTGAACGGGATTCCACTGACGCCGTGTCATCTCAAGTGGGATGGGACCTCTCTGACATGGATTGGGCGTGATGTGTCTTTCACAGAGTGGACAGAAGACGCGTCACACCTGCGTTATCGGGTTAAAATTTATCGAGGTACGGCGATGGAAGTAATCGAGACGGATGACACGTCTATCGCCCTAAATCCCTTCGATAGGGCAGAGGTTTATCAATTTACACAGGCCGGACGCGAGAGTCTTTACCCTGCGGCGTTGAATGTATCCAACGGGTGACTAAGTAGTGTCTTATGGCAACGAAAAATCCATATGATCTTCTGGGTGTGAAAAAGACGGCAACGGATAAAGAAATCCGTTCGGCCTATCGGAAACTCGCAAAGAAATTGCACCCGGACGTTAATCCGGGCGATGATGTGACCGGTGATCGCTTCAAGGAAGTCACGGCGGCGTATAACCTCTTGTCGAACGAGGAGCTGCGTCGTCAGTATGACAGCGGGGCGATCGATGATCAGGGCCAGCAACGTAATCCTTTCGCGGGGGCTGGTGGTTTTGGCTCACGGGGCGGCAGTCCTGGCTTCGAGACGGGGTTTGGTGGGTTTGACGGCGTCGGAGGACGCGGACGCGGTGGGACAGGCCAGGATGACATGTCTGATCTGTTCAGTTCGCTCTTCGGGATGAACACGGGTCCTTTTGCAGGCGGTGCGCGCGGCGGCATGAACCGACCGACAAAAGGCGCAGATGTGCAATATTCTGTCGATTTGTCATTGCCCGAGTCGCTTCGAGGCGGAACACGACTGCTTCCGTCGGGAACGAAAGTGCATTTTCCAGCCGGTGTCAGGAACGGTCAAACCTTGCGCGTGCGCGGCAAGGGTCAGTCCGGCATGTATGGCGGCCAAGCCGGAGACGCTCTGGTCAAAGTGTCTGTCCGTGATCATCCGACCCTCTCGCGTCATGGGAATGATTTACACCTACAGCTTCCGATTAGTTTGAAGGAAGCGCTGAGCGGCGGATCAATCCGTCTCGATATGCCGAGTGGAGCTGTTAGCTTTAAGATAGCACCGGGATCGAACACGGGTAAAAAAATGCGTCTTAAAGGAAAGGGCGTGAAAGGTAAGGATAAGGGACGCGGCAATTTGATTGTCGAGCTTGTGATTGCTTTGACCGAACAAGAGCTATCAAAGTCTGATGATGTCGTTTCGCACCTTCCAGATGAGACTGGTGAGACCTTACGTAAAGGCTTGATTTGACTGTGTTGGGTCAACTGTATCTAAACGCACTATTCAGTCTTCGTTCAGAGGTGGAGACCTACAGAGGCGTTTCATGACCCGTTCGATCCTTATATCCACCGCTTTATTGGTTGCTCTGATGAGCGCGCCTGCGTCTGCGGCTATCCCGCAATGGGGCCCGTCGGACTCAACGTCACAGTCAAGCGCCCAATCTTGGCAGCTTGTTCAGCGCCAAATTAGTGCGCGTGAAGCAAAGGCGATTGCGCTTGCGCGCGTTCCCGGTGGCGAAGTAGTTGATATTCGCCGAACGTCCGATGCTTATCGCGTTCGGATTATCGCTCGCGATGGTCGCGTTGTTGATATAGTCGTTGACGCGGCAACTGGCCGTATTCGATAGCCTTTATCGTCAGCCCTAATTGGGTTGATTGCTCTGAGACCCCCCGCGGAGACCCCCTATGCGTATTCTCGTTGTTGAAGATGATCCTGATCTGTCCCGTCAGCTTAAGCAAATGCTCAAAGAGCAAGGCTACGCTGTTGATGTGGCGACGGACGGAGTCGAAGGCCATTTCTTAGGCGATACAGAACCTTATGACGGGGTCATCCTCGATCTTGGCTTGCCGCAGATTGATGGCGTGTCGATCTTGCAGAAATGGCGCGCCGATGAGCGCAAAATGCCAGTCTTGATTTTGACAGCGCGCGATCAGTGGAGTGAAAAAGTTGCCGGGTTCGATGCTGGTGCCGATGATTATCTCACCAAGCCGTTTCATACTGAAGAGCTTCTAGCCCGCTTGCGGGCGCTGTTACGACGTGCGGCAGGCCACACAACCGATGTTATCGAAATCGGCGATTTGGTCGTCGATAACCGGGCGGCACGCGCCTTTGTGAATGGCATGGGTATCAAACTCACGAGCCACGAATTCCGTCTGCTGGCTTATATGGCGACCCATAAGGGGCGGGTGATTTCTCGCACTGAAATGGTCGAACATATTTACGATCAGGATTTTGATCGGGACAGTAATACGATTGAGGTTTTCATCGGACGGCTGCGTAAAAAGATTGGTACTGACCGTATTGAGACCGTACGCGGGCTCGGTTACCGGCTGGTCGATCCAGACGCACCACAAACGTCTTAGGCGATCCCCTTGGCCACAGGCCCCAATCCATCACTTGTCTCGCGGCTCGTCCGCGCGGCACTCTTGTGGACCGTGCCGGCGCTGATTACGGCACTTATCCTATTGACATGGTTCTATCGGAACACGGTCTACACCTCATTCGATGATCCGCTTGAATCCGCAGTGACGGCACTCATTGCCTCTGTCGAGGTGACAGAAGAAGACGGTCTTGCTTTGACGCGAGAGCCGCTCGACCCTCGCTATCAACGGGCCCTTTCGGGTCGATATTGGTTGGTCGGAACGATTGACGAAACAGGCGCAATTAAACCCTTGCTCGCATCTCGATCCCTCTATGGCGAAACACTCCGTATCGATGGGGTTGACCGAACGAAACTTACACAAGCGACAGGTGAAGCTGTGCGATTTTCTGGGGCAGGCCCGAATGTCGATGAACCTTTGCGGATTGTAGGTCGCGAAGTACGCTTACCAGGAATGGATTGGCCCGTCGTGGCGATGGCCGCGGCTGATCGACGACCGGCGACGCGGTCTATTCAGCAATTTGCCGGGTCGGCTTTGTTCCTGATGGGGCTGCTGACAGCGGGTCTTCTTGCCGCCATTTATGCGCAAGTGCGTCTTGGGCTTCGGCCGCTTTTTGCGCTGGCGGACCGCGTCGCCGATGTGCGCGAAGGACGCTCTATCAGTCTTGAGGGGCGTTATCCGGCAGAAATTGCGGGTGTGGCAAACGAGCTCAACTCACTGATCGCGCATAATCGCAATGTTGTGGAACGGGCCCAGACTCATGTCGGTAACCTCGCCCACGGGTTGAAAACACCTATCGCAGTTCTGCAGAACGAGGCGGGATTGAGTGAGCTGGTCGATGCTAGCGTCGTCAAAAGACAGACCGACGCGATGTCTGCGCAGGTGAATCATCATCTGCGTCGTGCTCGCGCCGCCGCCCGCGGCCAAGCAATTGGCCTATCTTGTGATATTGATGACGTCATCAGCGCGCTGGCTCGGACGCTGCCACGCATCCACCGTGACAAGGACATTATTATCGATGTCGATGGGGAGGCGGGTCTGCGGTTTCGAGGCGATAAGCGCGACTTGGAGGATATGATTGGCAATCTGATGGATAATGCCGTGAAATGGACGATGTCGCAGGTTGAGGTGAGCCGGACCGCTAACGACGCTGTGTTGCGTGTTGTGATTGAGGATGATGGTCCAGGTATTCTCGAGACCGAGATTGAAACCGCGCTAAAACGCGGTGCGCGATTGGACGAGGCCACACCGGGCTCCGGGCTTGGCTTGGCAATCGTCAATGATCTCGCGGAAGCTTATGGGGGATCATTTATCTTAACGCGTTCCGCGCTTGGAGGCCTCAGGGCAGAATTGACACTTCCGCGTGCTTTGCAGGATCCACGATGACAAAAAAACCGATTGCGCTGGAAGAGAGAGTTCTCGACGGTGAGCGTCTATTTTCGCCAAGCGCGGGCCGGAACAAGGCTCTTATCGCCACATGGTTGGCCGAGCAGCTGCCGATGGGTGCCCGTATTCTTGAAGTTGGCTCAGGCACAGGGGAGCACGGTGCGGCTCTGGGTGATGTGCGTCCCGACGTGATTTGGCAGTATAGCGATCCTGACGCAAACTCGCGTGCAAGTCAGTCGGCTTGGAAACGGGATCTTTGGCCTGACCCGCTCACGCTTGATCTAACGGTGCAAGACTGGGCAGCGCCGCTCAGCTCTTATGACGCAATTTATTCCGCCAATATGATCCATATTGCGCCGATTGAGGCGGCAATCGGGCTGGCGAAAGGTGCGGCACAATTGACGGACACAGTGTTTCTCTATGGGCCATTCTTGTTTGGCGATGAAAGCGCGGTATCAAATCTTGAATTTGATACCTCACTGAAACGTCGAAATCCGCGTTGGGGCGTAAGAGATTTTGCCAATGTTAAGCATATCTTTGAAAATGAGGGGTTTAAGCATGGGGAACGCTTCGACATGCCTTGCAACAATCACATTGTGAGGCTGTCCAAGCATTAATGATTGGAGCCTGCAATGCGCGCCCCCCTCAAAGCTGTAAGATTGCTCGCTGTTGGCTTAGCCTTTACGATGGCTGCTGTGCCCGCCATGGCGCAAACTGTGCCGACCATCGATATCCGACGTCCGGATCAAGCGCAGACCTATACGCCGTTGCGAGACAGCGAGACGGCCCCGCAGACTCAAGACCTTGTGGCGCAGCCCCCTGTAACGCAACTCTCGCAGCCCCCGCAAAACATGATGATGACGCCGATTGCGGCCTTGCCGTCCATTGCTAATCTTGTGGAACGCGTCAGCCAATCGACCGTCAATATCATCGTTACGACATCAAATGGTGAAATGCTATCCGAAGGTCAGGGCTCTGGCTTTGTGATTAGTCCGCAGCGAGAAGTCGTCACAAATTACCATGTCATCGAAGGTGGCGAGACAATTGAAATCGAGTTTAATGACGGTCGTCGTTATCCCGCGCGAACACTTGGCACAGACGAAGAAACCGATCTGGCTCTTCTGACCTTCGATACAAATGAAGCGATTCCCTTTGTGCAGTTTCACCAAGGGAATAAATCACGTATCGGCGACTGGGTTGTCGCGATTGGTAATCCGTTTGGAATTGGGCAATCGACTTCGCTGGGTGTCATTTCGGCCATAGGCCGCAAGCGCGTCGATAGTGGGTCCTATGTCGATTATATCCAGACGGATGCGACGATTAACCGAGGCAATTCGGGGGGACCCTTGTTTAACTTGAATGGTGACGTCGTTGGCGTGAACTCCGCCATTTATTCACCAACAGGCGCGTCTGTGGGTATCGCTTTTGTTATTCCGCATGAAACGGCGGCCTCTGTCGTCGGGTCGCTTCGATCTGAGGGGCGGGTTCGGCGCGGTTATTTGGGCGCAGGTCTGCGCGATGCCGTCTTTGAGATGGAAGGGCGTCCGGGCATTTTGAAGTCCGGGGCTTTAGTCAATAATTTGGTGCCAGGAAGCCCTGCCCAGACTTACGGGCTGGAGATTGATGATATCATACTGCGAATCAATGACTATCCTGTTCGGAACTCCGTAGAGGCGACACGCGCGATTGGTCTGCTTGCCCCGGGGGACGTGGCGAACATTATCTATGAACGGTTAGAGAAGACGTATGAGATCCAAGTCTCCATCGGTGAGCGGCCTGAAAAAGCCGATGTCGAACGCGACGCGGCATTGAGCCGAGGGTTGCCGCCGCCCGCACCGAAAAGTGAACCGCATGCGCGTATTAGTATCAATACAGGCGTTCATGTGCTCGATATTTCCGCTGAATTCCGAACGGCTATTGGCATGCGTTCTGATCAAGTCGGCGTTTATGTCGAGAGTGTTGATCCTGGGTCTGAAGCAGAGATGGCGGGCTTTAAAATTGGTCAAGTTCTGTTGAAAGCCGACGGCACGCCGATCGCTGAAGTCGATAAGTGGCGGTCTATGGTGTTGAATGCCAAGCTCGATAAAAAACCAAGTATGAGAATTAAGCTGCGCCCCAAAGACGGCGGCGAGATGACGCTTGATTTGCCGACTTAAAATTAGGGCAGACATCACAAATGTCTGTCGCTTTATAGGTAATATTTCCAGCGTTTACTGTGCATTAGACGCAGTCATCTCAAACCTTACCGAATGGTCGTTATCTTTCTGCTTTGTATTGCGTTACCTACATGGACAAAGCATTACGAGTGAAGATCACGGAGTAGGTCAATGAGAATTTTAGTTGTCGAAGACGATGAAGTCGCCGCCGAATATGTCAAGAAAGGTCTCTCTGAGGCTGGGCATGTGGTTGATCTTGCGACAGACGGCGATACGGCATTAGAAATGGCGCAAGCCGCCGACTATGATGCGCTCATACTGGACCGGATGTTACCCAAACGGGATGGCTTGCAAGTCCTGATGGACCTCCGCGAAAATGGTGATGCGACCCCCGTTCTGATCTTATCCGCGCTTGGAGAAACAGATCATAAGGTCGAAGGCTTACGCGCAGGCGGCGATGATTACCTCGCCAAACCTTATTCGTTTATGGAACTTCTCGCGCGAGTCGAAGCGATCGGTCGACGTTCTGATCCGACGGCTGCTGTGACAAAGCTTAAAGTTGGCGACCTAGAGATGGATTTGCTGGCGCGCACCGTGCATCGTGGTGGCCAGAAGGTCCTGCTACAACCGAGAGAGTTCCGTCTCTTGGAATGTTTGATGCGTAATGCTGGACGCGTTGTGACACGCACCATGTTGCTTGAAAAAGTCTGGGATTATCACTTTGACCCCCAGACCAATGTGATCGATGTCCATATCTCGAGGCTGCGTGGCAAAATCGATAAAGAGTTTGGCACGCCACTGCTACACACGGTGCGTGGCGCTGGCTACCGCTTGCAGCCCTAATTGGGGGTCTTGTCGAAAACTACGAATGCCCAACCCCTCGGTGATCTCGCCGAGACGCTAGGGCGGCTTCTAAAAAACACAGTGTTCCGATTATCACTAGTCGGAGCACTTCTTTTTGGGGGTTCGCTGCTGGTTGCGCAACTGATCGTCTATGACCGGATCGTCTCGTCTGAGCTGCGCCGCGTTGATGAAGGCTTGAGAAACGATTTGGTGGAAATCCAGAGGCTTTTCGAATTGGGGGGGGAGCAGGCTGTTATTGCGGCAAAGCAGTCTGGCGAAATAGCGACAAATGCTGAGCCAAATTCTATTGGCGTTCTGACCGTTTCCAATCGTGGCGGTAAGGAGACAATAGAAAGCGCCATTTATCTAAGAGATCTTTCCGACGACAGCTACTCAATGTTTGTTCTTGATGGCACGATGGTTGGGAAACTTATTACGAGCGAAATCGCTCAACTTGGAATGGACGCTGAAGCGCTAAAAAAGTTTACCGCGGATGGTTTGTTCCGTGACCGTGCGATTGCCACAGTGACCGACTCCGTCACGGGCGTGTCTGAAGAAAGACGCGTGCAGGTTTTAGGTATTGTTCTTTGGCAGTTTGATCGCCGTATTGGCATCGTTATGGTTGGCCGCGATGTTGAAACAATCATGCGTACAGGTGAGCGCATGCGTAGCGCCATGACGACGTCATCTTTTATCGCTCTATTCCTCGGTATTTTATCATCCATCTTTGTCGCGCGCCGCTTTGCGCGCCGTGTTGATATCCTTAATAAGCTCGCGACAGATGTGCAGGCTGGACATTTGGATCGCCGGGCACCCCGGACATACTCCGAGGATGAGATGGACCGTTTGGCAGAGCATCTGAACGGTATGCTCGATCATATCGACCGTCTGATGCAGGCAATGCGCTATGCGGGCGACTCTGTGGCGCATGATCTACGCACACCGCTAACCCGCCTTAGGACTCGCCTTGAAACAGCGGCAGTTGAAGCAGGTGAGAGTCCTGAGGGTGATGTGCTCTACGCCGCAGCGGCCGATGCCGATGAACTGCTCGGCACTTTTGACTCAGTGTTGCGGATTGCAAGGCTAGAGGCCGGTGAGCGCCGTGAGTTGCTTAAGCCGCTTGACCCGAAACCAATCTTGGATGACCTCGCCGAGCTCTATGAACCGGCTTGCGAAGATGCGGGGCTGACTTTTACCTATAACATCGAGAGTGGTTTGACGATCATGGCGGACCGAGGGTTGCTATCCCAAGGTGTCTCTAACCTCGTTGAAAATGCGATTAAATATGCAGGCGGCGGTGGGGGGTCCCGTATTCATTTGTCTGCGCAAAAAGGACAGCGGGGTCGCGTTCGAATTTTTGTGGCGGATGACGGTCCGGGTATTCCAGTTTTTGACCGTGAGCGCGTCAGAGAGCGTTTTGTGCGTTTGGACAAGAGCCGAACCTTACCGGGCTCCGGCCTCGGTCTGGCCTTGGTTGATGCGATCGCAGACCTCCATCAGGCTGAGCTTATTTTGGATGATGGTCTCGGCTCAGACGCTGTCTTGGCCGGAGAAGCGGACCATGATGGACGCCCCGGATTGAAGGTTGAACTTATCTTTCCGCGGGCGAAAAGCGTCAAAACAGACGATAGCGCGTCAACTGCCCGTTAGGGCGTGACCGCTTAAGCCGCGTGGTCTGAACGTGTGTCTTTTGACGCGGCACTGTTCTCATGGTGATCGCCCTGTCCAAGAACATTGGCAATATCTTGGGCTAGACGTGTAATTTCGTCACCCACTTCTGTCTTGTCAGTTTCGACAACTTTGACAATCGGTTTGTTCGGTAGAGTGAAGGTGACGGTTGTGCCCTGGCCGAGATTGGACGTTATATTGAAATTGCCGCCATGGAGTTCCACGAGCGACTTGGAAAGCGCTAAACCTAGGCCTGTGCCTTCATGCTTACGCGAGTGCTGACTATCAATTTGCTCAAACGGCTGGGCTAGGCGGCTAATGTCATCTTCAGAAATTCCGATTCCTGTATCGCTGACGTGAATGATAATGCCGGTCGTTTTTGCTTCGACCTTCAGCGTGACAGTCCCGCCTTCTGGGGTGAATTTAATTGCATTTGTGGCCAGGTTGAGAAGTACTTGTTTTACAGCCCTTGGATCGGCCTCGATGTCGTGGGCATCGATCTCATTGTGGACGAGTTTGAGGCGGTTTTCGTCGGCGCGGCCCCGTACAATCCTGAGAACTTGTGTGATCATGTCAGAGATCGCCATTGTTTCTGAATTCAACGACATTTTCCCGGCTTCGATTTTCGACATGTCGAGAATATCATTGATGAGGCTGAGGAGATGTTGGCCGGAGAAGAGAATATCGGAAATATACTCGCGGTAACGCGGATCGCCGAGCGGACCGAACATTTCCTTTTTCATAATATCGGAGAAACCGTTGATCGCATTGAGAGGCGTGCGAAGCTCGTGGCTCATATTGGCTAGGAATTCCGACTTCGACTGGTTGGCTTCTTCAGCCCGGATCTTCTCTTGCTCATAATTTTCGGCCAGCTCAACAATCCGCGTCTGCGATTCACGCAGGATGTTAATGGTGGATTGTAAACGGTCGCGGTTGGCTTCCAACTCGGCTTCGCGGGCGCGAATTCCGGTCACATCGGTGCCAATGGAAACGCGACCTCCATCGACGGTTTGTGTTTCAATGTAGCGAAGCCAGCGGCCATCGTTCAGTTGGACTTCTCGACCTGAACCGCCGTCCAATTCCCGGATGTTATCAACCACTTGGCTGGCATAATGATCAACGACCGCATATTCCATGCCCGGTTGAAGGTTGCCGGCCTCAAAGCCGAAAAACTCTTCAAATTTACGGTTCCAAAGGACGAGACGGTCCATTTGATCCCAGATCACGAAACTATCGTTCATGGATCGTAGAGCATCAAAGAGGCGCGCTTCGGCGGCCTTCAAGCGACGCTGCGTGCTGCGCGCTTCCGTGACATCAATGGCCATGCCGATGATGACTTTCGCTTGGTCATAACCGCGCGTTGACGGCACGCCGCGACACGCAACAATCAAGGGCAATTTTTCGAGCGAGAGTTCCATGTCAAAGGCGCCGCCGACATGGGCGCGACGGATCGTATTATAGAGTTTGTCGCGGTCATTGCCTTCGAAAATACCTAAAAATTGCGGAAGCGTGACAAGCGTTTCTTGATCGCCGAGACCCAGCATTTTGGCTAGCGACGCGCTGACATAGGCCATGTTCACAGAGAGATCGATTTCCCAAACACCGCCGCCAGACCCTTCGACAGCCGCTTGGTAGCGTTGCCGGGACACTTCATCGTCGATACTGCGGGCTTTCAAGGCTCGCATTTGAGCAAGTAATTGGTTTGTTAGCATCCAACCCATCCACAGCAAGCCCGCTAAAAGCAAACCGAGCATGAGTAGGTTTTGCAGTAAGAAGCTCGGCATGGACCGGTCCCGCTGATCAAGCAGAAGCATGGACCCGCCTGATTTTGGAATTGGGCTTGCACCCAGCCACACAGACTCACCAGTGTTTGACGACGGGGTTAATTCTGTTCCACCTAATTGGGCGATTGCGGTCATGCGCGCGGGGCTAAGTTCGAAATAACTGTAAGCGCCGACTTTACCGATATGAGGCGGCGCATCGATCAGCCGACCATTGGACAAAACCAAGGCACTATTTTGACCATCGGTGCCGGCCAATGTGCCGGGGTGTAGGGCGGTTAGAACATAGAGGTTTCCTGTTCGTTGCACGATAACAGGGGTTGTTTGCCCCGACTCAGGCTGGATCAACGATGCGATACGCGTCTGGCCCTCATTGATTCCACTAAGGTCAATCTGTGATAGGGCCGCACCAGAGCGATCGGTTTCAGACAAAATCTGCCCCTGTGCATTCAGGACAGCAACGCCTCTTACTGTCTCAGACTGACGCATGAGCGGCGCAATGACTGCGGGGTCGCGGGAGATGGATAGAGCTAGATTGATCAGGGATGTCTGCGCATCAATCGCACCAGAAACAGATTGTGCTCGAACTTCAAGGTCGGAACTAAACGCCAGCTTCGTTTGGTTTGTGTAACGGCTGTAATCGCTCACCGTCATTGTTGTGAACAAGATGACGACCAAAAGGATAAAAGCGAGGGCAGCGAACATAAGCCCACGAACAGCCTGTCCCCCACCTATGCTTTCCGAAAAACTGTCTGAATTGGATGCGACTGTGGTCTCACCGCCTGTGTGTGTTCGCGTCATTGTACGCGATCGCCGAGCCTTCATAATGCCGTCTTGACTATGATTAGGCTGGGGCTGGTTCGACGGAGGCGCAGGTTGAGGCGAGGCGTTATAAGACTGAACTGGCATCGGGGGATGAGCCGAACCTGCCGCATTATAGCCTGTCGATGAATGAGGCGCTTGGGGGACAAATTCAACAGGACCGGAATGGCTGGAGTAAGGCTGTGACGCAGGGGGTTGGGCTTGGCCGGGCGTCGGAGCCGAAGGCGGGGTCACGGAACCCCCTGGATATGTGCGGTTGGCCGCCATCGTCGGATGCAGTTAGCCTCCCCTATCGAATCACCATGAATAGGTATCCGGCAGCAATTCCCCTGTCGAACCAAATTAAGGTTAATAGTTTGGTAAAGTTTAGAGTTTGGGTCGCTTTTATCTGTTATTTGATCCGAGTTTCAGGCTCAGGCTTGCCGAGGGCGTATCCTTGGCCTGCGTCGATGCCCAGACGGCGGACAAAGTCGAGTAACTCAATAGTTTCTATGCCTTCGGCAATGAAGCGGACATCTAACGGCTCTCGCAATGTCATGAGCGCCGTGAGGATCGCGCGATCTCGCTTATTATTATAGGCAGCAGCAACGAAGGCTCCATCGATTTTCAACCAGTTGGCAGGCAAGGCGCGGAGATACCGAATAGAGGCCGCGCCTGCGCCCACATCATCTAGACAGACCGGATGGCCTCGAGATTTAAGTTCGGTCAGTAAACTTTCGGCGAGCTCAATCCGGTCCATGTCCCAACTTTCCGTTAACTCGATAACGAGCTTTGTCGGCGACGCTGTCAAAGCAGTCAGACATGCGAGCACAGACGGTTTGAAATTTTCTCGATCAACGGACGCACCCGATAGATTAATCGCGATGCCGGGGTCGTCTGGATATTCGTTTAAAATAAGGATTGCTTGCGCGAGCATTGAGAGATCGAGATCACGGATGACCCCTGAAATTTCGGCCGGGCGTATAACGCCCTCCGTGCCTTGCCCTTTAAACCGAACCAACCATTCGTAATGATGTATTTCGCCAGTTTTTAAGTCGATGATCGGCTGACGCATAACGCGGTATCGTTGTTCTGAGACATGCTCGCGAAAGCCTGCAGCAGTCAGGACATTGGATAGGTTTGGCATAGGCGAGAGGTTGCATAAACACGCTAAGATCACGTGAACAGAGCTTAAAGGAACGGTTAGTGACGACCTTGATGTTCATAGCCTGATCTCAGGGCTTAACGGTCTAAATCATGCGCGCGTACGTTGCGCGATTTCTAGGACGTTTTTGCTGGGCTTTGCGGCAATGATACGGTCGAGTTCAGCGCGAACAAGCGTTTGTCGCGTTGGATCTAGTTTGCGCCAGATTTCGAATGCACCGAGCAAACGCGCCGCAACGGACGGGTTTCGTCCATCCATGTCGAGCACTTGATCGGCGAAGAAACGATATCCGGACCCATCTATTTTATGGAATAGCTTCGCATTGCCCATCGCAAAACCGCCAACAAGCGCACGAACACGGTTGGGGTTATTACGCTCATAGTTCGGCGTTTCCGCGAGGCGGGTGATGGCGTGGATTCCGGTGGCGTGATGACGCATCGATTGGACTGAATACCATTTATCAATCACAAGCGGCTGATTTTTCCATTTCTCAAAGAATTGCGCCATGGAGCTTTCAACCCGCTGTCCGCCGAGCCGCGACAGGGTGACGAGTGCGCCGATTTCATCTGTCATATTGGTGGCGCCGTCGAGTTGGTTTGTGGCTAATGATGCGGCGAGCGGATCAAATCGTGCAGCCAAGAGCGATAGGCAGCGCCCCTTGAGCGCGCGTCGTCCGGCGGCCTTCGCATCGGGTGAAAAGTGGCCATCATCATTCTTCGCCGCGTAAGTCGCGACAAGATCATCGCGCAATGCATCGGCAATCGCGTGGGACAACCAATTGCCAGCTTCATGCACGGCAATAGGATCAACGGGGGCGGCGACCATCAACACTTCCATGGCGGACGGCGGCATCAAAACCAGCGCTTTGAACGCATCGTCAAATTGCGGGTCGCGCAAGGTGACCCCTAGGGCGTGGGTATAGTCGCGCAGCGCTGTATCCATCTTTGGCATCTCGCCTGCTTCTAACGCTTTCGCGAAATCCGCTAGTAGACGTCGGGCCAAAGTTTGCCCCGCTTCCCAACGATTGAAGGCGTCCGGGTCGTGGCCCATCAGCCGAATGAGATCGGTTGTTGTGGCGTCGGAAATTAGGATCACAGGCGCAGAAAATTGCTGGAGCACTGAGAGGGAATGCGGCACGTCAAAGCGCGGGTAGGACACGGTGGTTTCGTCTGTTGTCATGACTGTGAGTTGTGGCTCCATCAACGGGCCCTCATCACCAATGGCCTGCCAGCGAATGGGTAGCAGCATGGGCTGTTTATCAGGTTGCCCGGGCGTGGGCGGCGTGTTTTGGTGGAAGGACACGGTTTGACTGATCACGGGTGTCGTTGGCGTCTGGTGACGGCGAACGGTGAGGCGCGGTGTCCCGGCCTGATGATACCATTGAATGAACTGGGACATGTCTTCGCCCGATGCGTCCGCGTGGCATTCCAAGAATTGTTCGATGGTCGCAGCGGTGCCGTCCAACCGATCAAAGTAGAGATCGCTACCCTTGCGGAACATGTCGTCGCCTAACCAAGCTTTGAGCATGCGGATGAGTTCTGCGCCTTTTTCATAAATGGTCGCCGTGTAGAAATTGTCGATTTTTACATATTCGGTTGGGCGCACTGGGTGCGCGAGAGGGCCATTATCTTCGGCGAATTGACGCGCCCGCAAGGCGCGGACATCCTTGATTCTCTGCACCGCTGCGCCGCGCTGATCCGCGGAGAACTCTTGGTCGCGAAAGACCGTAAAACCTTCCTTAAGACACAGCTGGAACCAGTCACGACAGGTGATGCGGTTGCCGGTCCAATTGTGGAAATATTCGTGTGCGACGACGGACTCGATCCGCTCAAAATTCATATCCGTTGCAGTCGCAGCGTCGGCGAGCAGGAGCGAGGAATTAAATATGTTCAACCCTTTGTTTTCCATGGCCCCGAAGTTGAAATCACGCACGGCGACGATCATGAACATGTCGAGATCATATTCC
Source organism: Litorimonas sp. (assembly GCA_051251645.1). Lineage (GTDB taxonomy): Bacteria > Pseudomonadota > Alphaproteobacteria > Caulobacterales > Maricaulaceae > Litorimonas. The sequence goes on from JBPOEY010000003.1 coordinate 287,962, forward strand.
CGGCCAAAGGCGCGTTCATCCCATGCCATCGACCGTCTCAAACTATCCATCGCATAGGCCGCTTTGGGCGCGTCACCCGGGTCGACATAGATTTCCAGCGGGATGTGCCGTCCGCTCATGGTTGTAAAACTATCTTGCAACAGATCGAACTGTCCGGCGACCAGTGCGAAAAGATAACAAGGCTTAGGGAAGGGGTCGTGCCAGACGGCGAAATGACGTCCGCCTTTGATTTTCCCGTCATCAATTTTATTGCCGTTCGATAGTAGCGTTGGATAGGTGGCTTTATCCGCATCAATCAGGATCGTATAAACACTCATGACATCCGGACGGTCGGGGAAGTAGGTGATACGGCGGAATCCTTCGGCCTCGCACTGAGTGAAAAAGCGACCGCCTGAAACATAAAGCCCCATCAACGTTGTATTGGTGCTGGGGTCGCAGATAGTTTCGATGTTCAAGCTAAATTCGTCAGGCGTTTCGTCCAAAATCAGCTGCGTTTGCGTCAGCCGATATTCGCTGCGTTTGAGCGGACGCCCGTCAATCTCAACCCCAACAAGCTTAATGTCCTCACCGTCAAGTTCCAAAGGGCCCGGCGCGACACGTTTCATCGTCAGCAGAGAGCGAACCGTTGTTGCTTTTGGGTCCAACCGGAAATCGAAGCGAGCTTCTGCAATCTCAAAATTATAAGGGACATAATCCGACAAGCGGGTCGGCATGGGGGCTGCATCAGTTTTCATAAGATTGGTATGCGGCCTCTCGGGCGCACTGGCAATGACAGGTGTAATCGAAATACGGTGGCTAGATAATGATAGCGCTTCAGAGAATTGAAATGATGAAGTTTTTTGGAACGATTACCCCGTCTCATCCATTAATTTATTAAGACGAGCGGATTTAAAGCTCATCGCGATAACAATAGCGCATTTTTCGAAAGAGATGTGCGCCGCGGTTACCCGACGTACTGAGGAGTACCATGACGAACTTGAATAACAAAAAACTATTGATCATTGCCGCTGACGGCTTTCAGCAAGAAGAATTTTTTGAGCCGCTTGAATATATGCGAGACCAGGGCGCGACGGTTCATGTCGCTTCAATGAAGACAGAACCGATCAAGGCCGATAGCAAAGAATAGCGAGAATACGCACCGGATCTAACATTTGGGGACGTAAATGTCGCCGACTATGATGGTTTGATAATCCCGGGCGGGCTGAAAAACCCAGACACGCTCCGTCAGCAAGAGATCGCAGTACAAATTGTACGCGATTTTGCTGAAGACGGCAAAACGATTGGTGCAATCTGCCACGGACCTTGGTTGCTCGTCGAAGCTGATGTGGTTCAAGGCCGTGATATGACGTCTTTTCCGTCAATCAAAACCGACATCCGCAATGCAGGCGGGCGATGGACCGACAATGAAACAGTGACAGACAATGGCATCGTGACCAGCCGTCAACCCTCCGATATTCCGGCGTTTAACCGGAAAATGGTCGAAGAGATCAATGAGGGTCGCCACGAACGCACTTTCCAGCGGAAATTTAAGCGCGCCGCATAATTAAAAGTATCGATAGACTAATATGTCAGCCCTCTTGCAAGGCCTGACCCTCTAGTCTGTAAGCCGCTCTCATCCTCGTGATGGAGCGGCTTTTTTCTTGCTTCAAGTCTCTGTGATTGGGATGTGAGACTTTGATGCCGTAGGAGCCGACGATGACACAAACATTATCAGAGTATACGCCCGCTAAAATTTGGACATGGGACACAGAAAGTGGCGGTCGCTTCGCCAATATTAATCGACCGATCAGTGGGGCCACCCATGACAAAGATCGTTCCGTCGGGGTGCATCCGATGCAGCTCTATTCGCTCGGCACGCCCAACGGCGTCAAGGTGACCATTATGCTCGAAGAGCTACTCGCCGCGGGTCACTCTGGAGCGGAATATGATGCATGGCTGATCAATATTGGTGAGGGGGATCAATTCTCATCCGGTTTTGTCGAGGTTAATCCGAACAGCAAAATCCCAGCTTTGATGGATCATTCCGAAGACCCCCATGTGCGCGTGTTCGAATCTGGGGCCATTCTGACTTATTTGGCTGAAAAGTTCGGCATGTTATTGCCGACTGATCGCGCGGCTCGGGCGGAGTGTCTATCTTGGCTGTTCTGGCAAATGGGCAGTGCGCCCTATCTGGGTGGTGGCTTTGGTCATTTTTACGCTTATGCGCCGATGAAAATTGAATATGCGATTGATCGCTTTGCGATGGAGACCAAACGCCAAATGGACGTGTTGGATAAGCAATTGGCGAAACATGAATATATCGCGGGCGCAGATCTAACGATTGCCGATTTAGCTATTTATCCTTGGTACGGTGCTCTTGCGCGCGGACTGCTCTATAGTTCAGAAGAATTCCTGCAGGTTCACGAATATGAAAATGTTGTGCGATGGGCAAAGCAATTAGGCGCGCGACCCGCATTCCAACGCGGGCAACTCGTCAATCGCACATGGGACGATAAGGGTTTGCCAGAACGCCACAATGCGAGTGATTTCGATAAAGAATAGAGCAAAAAAACCCGGCCGAGGCCGGGTTTTCAATGAAGTATAAATGGCTTATGCGGCATCAAGCCATTCTTCGGCTTGGACTAATTCGACAATGCCGAAGCTATCGACATCCATCTGTGGCATCGCCGTGCCTTCAATTTTAGCAGTCGAGCGCAAGAATGGGCTGTCAGTGACAACAGCGCATTTCCCGCAAGCTTCGAGACCACGCATAATGTCCGCGAGGGATAAAAATGTCTTCCGAACCGACCCGAGGTCGGGGAAGTGCATCTTCGGAATTTCAAGGTAAAGTTGATATGCGTCTTGGCTTTCGCCGAGTGTTTCAAACCATTCCATTGCTTGGACGGTTTCTTCCCGTTCGACGGGTCCGGTCACAGACAAGCGAGCGATTGGGGCATCAAAAGTAGCGGTTAAGTTAGCGGTTTTTAAATCATTCATAAAAAGAATAGTCTCCTGTGGTTGTGAAGAAAAAACGTAAGAAATTTAACTTTGTTCCGAAAAAGTTTCGCCTTTTCATCAGTCGCTTCCGAAGTCTTAAGTTTTGCCGAATTAAGAGAATGTGTGCTTCAGGGTGAGCCCGTTAAATTGTAAGTTTCTTCAACCCGTAAAAGCGCTGTTCAAATTCTTGGCGGAGATCCTCATGACCCAATCAAAATTACGTTATTTCGCAATGTCGGCGTGCTGTTCGGTGCTGGCGACCGGCTGTCTATCTATGCCGGGTGTCGGTGTGGGCGTCACTGGCGGTACCACCGGCGTTGCGGCAGAAGTTAAAGCGAATCCCCTACCAACAAGCCAATTACTTGTCCGGGGCAGTTATAATTTCGCCGAATTTTCTGGTGATGTTGAAAGTGACGGCATCCAATATGATGGTGATTTCACCCTGTCTAACTTTGGCGCTTTCGCTGACGTGGCTCCCTTTGGCGGACCATTTTATATTTCAGGGGGTGCTTATATAGGGAAAAAAGAAGCCGATCTTCTGGCGACGCCTGCGACCGATGTAACAATCGGCGGAACAACGTTCACGCCAGCAGATGTCGGCTCACTGATCGGCAAAGCCGAATTTAAAGATGTGGCGCCCTATGTTGGTGTCGCGTTTGATAATTTCGCGAACAGTATTGGCGGGTGGTCATTCAACGCCCGTGCTGGTGTCATGTTTGTTGGGTCCGCCGATGTAAACCTCACCTCAGCAAATGGCCTGCTCAGTTCGGATCCCGCTTTGCTGAGTGAACTTCGCGAAGAGATCGAGTCGATTGAACAAGATGCGGAAGATTATAAATATTTCCCGGTTTTGACGATCGGTATTGCGCGTAGATTCTAAATCACTGAATTCGAATACTCCCATGAAAGGCCCCGGCGCAAAACCGGGGCCTTTTTTATGGGTTGGTTTTACAACGCTTTCTGTCAGCCGAATGTGAGGACACTATCAGTTTCGAGTTGTGGCCCTTGAGGTCACGATGCAAAGGGATACCGTATTCAAGCGCAAGGCCATGACCTTTGAGAGCCCCTTCTGCTCCGCTAGATTAAACTTGAAAAGAAGGTCTGTCGTAATAACCCCTAAGTCACTCAGCGTTCGAATTCACGGGCATCGGCATAGGCGGTTTGCCAACTCGGACGGGCCTGTAAGCGTTTGGCATAAGCATGGACGATGCCGTCATGTCCAACGCCATAAGCCCGCATCCAGCCGATGTTTTGTGCCATGATACAGTCGGCAGCGGAAAACTGATCGCCACAGATCCAATCTTGATCCGCAAGACGGGTTTCCAATTGTGGGACAATTTCATTTTGTAATTTCGCCATATTAAAAGCGACAATCGCTTCGCTTCTTACGGGCTTCGGGAAGAGGTCACGGTTGAGGCGAATGTTCCACAGGATCGTATCGAGATGGGCGGTATTAAAGGCGACCATTTGCAGATAATCCGCGCGAGCAACGGGGTTTGATACGGAAGGGCTCAGGCCCGCTTCGGGATAGAGGTCTGCGAGATGCAGCACCATCGCGCCGCTCTCAAACAAGGTTTGCTCGCGTCCATCATCATATTTTAAATGCAGAACGGGTACGGCATGGTTCGGATTTAACGTCAGAAAGTCAGGCGTCATCCCTTCGCCTTTGAGTAGATCAACCCGGACCACTTCATGGGGAACTCCCAGCTCAATCAAAACCATCCGAACGCGAACGGATCGAGATAGCGGATAATGATAGAGTCGCGCGTGCTGAATCGGGCTTGGGGATTGCATGGTCTTTGTCATACGAACGGACATAGGCTAGCGACACGCTATGGAATACCTTTTTTCATATGGGACGCTCCAAACGCCCGCTGTTCAACTCGAAACATTTGGTCACACGATTTCCGGCCATCCGGACGCGCTGGTCGGTTTCAAGAAGTCATTGATTGAGATCACGGACCCAGACGTCCTAGCGCTCAGCGGTGAACGATTTCATCCAATCGTGACTGAAACAAGAATCCCAAAGGATCGTGTTGCGGGCACCGTTTTCGCTCTGACGACGTCACAATTAGTCGAAGCCGACGCCTATGAGGTCGATGATTATGAGCGCGCGTCAGTGACATTGGCGAGCGGGAAGACGGCGTGGCTCTATGTGGCGACGCGTTGAGCTATTTCGCTTGCGGCAAAGACCAACCAAATCGGATCGCACAGGCCCGTAACGCAAATGCCAAACTGAACCCGATTAGGGTCGATATTTCGAACGATAATCCTGCTCGGTCTGACAAGGCATAGCCCAGTCCGCCAAGCAGCGCGGCTGTGGCGTAAATATCCTGTTTAAGCAGCATTGGCTCTCGGCCCGCGACCACATCACGCAGCAACCCGCCGGCTGACGCTGTAACCCCGCCCATAATGACGGCAATCGTAATTGAGTGACCAAGGCCAATGGCTTTGGCGGTCCCGGCCACGGCGAACAAAGCCAGCCCGACCGCATCGGCCCAACGAATGGGCTTAAAATCTTCGACACGCGTGCCAAATATCCACGCGAGGATCGCTCCGAACATAACCATCAAGAGTGATCTGGGGTCGGCTAGCCAAAACACAGGGACGTCGAGGATCAAGTCTCGTAGCGTGCCGCCCCCTAGAGCAGGCAGGAAAGACAGGACAAGGACGCCGAGCGGGTCCATCTTTGCACGAACTGCGACAATGCCGCCAGACACAGCAAAAACGAGCACGCCGACTTGGTCAAGAAAGGCAAGGGCGAAACCCAAGTTGATGGCATCGAAAGTCATGCACCGCCCCTGACAATTTGTCGGCCCTCTGGCAAGCTTTGCGAGAGAAACCTCTGTTCGTTTCGCGTTTCACACGACCTAACATTGCATTGATATAAAATGTCGATTAGCCAAATCTATGGGCTTGGCAGGAATGACGATTATGAGATCTTGGTGGGTGGCAGTGATCGTCACAATGTTTGCGCTGCCCGTATTTGCGCAAGAGGTAGTGGATTATGTTCGTGTGGAGCCTCGTCCAGACTGGACCGTGCCGATTGCTGTTCCTGACTTTGATCCTGCCGAAGATGCGGACCGAAAAAAGATCTATCCGCTGGTTGACGATCAAAACCGCTACAGCCTCACGACCGACGAATATTCGACCCGCTATATTGTAGATCTGTTGACGCCGGCAGCGGTCGAAGACGAAGGGACTATCAGTCTTGATTTCGACCCCGCCTACCAAACATTGTCACTCCATACGGTTCAAATTACGCGGGACGGCCGAACGATCGACGCGATTGATCTGACGGAAGCGATGGTCTTCCGCACTGAAACTGACCGTCGGCAGATGATCTTTAACGGCACGATGACTTTCTCTTTGCCGATCCTTGATTTGCGAGTCGGAGACCGCCTTGAGATCGCTTATACAACGGTCGGACGGAATCCTGCGGTTGGAGCCGGGTATTTAGCGCGCAGGACATTTGCAACGACGTCTGAGATTAAGCGTAGTGTTTACCGCGTGTCCTTTGGGCCGGGTGTTCCGATTAGGACGCAAACCTTTAATCATCCTGTTGAGCCTCAGCGGTCCGTTGATAATGGCTGGACGATTTTTCAATGGGATGCGCCCGATCCGGAAGCGCCTGACTATGATCGCGATGCGCCGGACTGGAATTATTCCCGACCGACATTTGAGGCCTCTAACTTTGGGAGCTGGTCCGAAGTGGGTGAGCTGTTCAGACCCTATTACGTTGTGTCGGATGCGGATCGTGCTGCAGTTCGGGATATTGTCGCTGATATTGCGGCGGATCATGCGGGCTCCAAAGCTCGGGCTAAGGCAGCACTTGATTGGGTGCAGACCCATATTCGTTATGTTGGGTTGGAAATTGGCGAAGGTGGATTTATTCCGCGTCCGCCAGAGCGGGTTTTGCGTCGTCGTTTCGGGGATTGTAAAGATGTAACCTTGCTACTGTTGACCCTCTTGGATGGGTTGGACGTCTCTGCGGACCCCGTGTTGGTCAATCTTGATGAACGAGGCGGTGAATTCAAAGGCCTCGCCAACCCTTATGCGTTTGATCACATCATGGTTATCGCAGAGATTGAGGGGGCGCTCTATCCTATGGACGCGACGCGCGATCCGCAGCTTGGGACGCTCGATACAATGGAAAAGGGCGATATTGAGTATGGTCTGCGGATGGGCGTGGACGGATCCGTCGTTACGCGTCTGCCACAATCGGATTATAACGTGCGCGAGTTGATTATAGAACGTTTCGATTTGATCGCAGAACCCGGAACAATTCTTTATGATCTGACTTTCCGTGAATATGGCGAAGACGCAGATGAGACGTTGGCTTGGCTGGTGCGCGAAGGGGAACAGGGCGTACAGGACGGATTTGTTCGCTATCTTGCTGATATTTACCCGACCTTGGAAAAAGACGGAGATTTGACGTGGGAGTCCAGTGACGCGGAAGCCTGGACAGAGCTGAAGATGCGTTTCCGCCTTCCGGGTTATACGACGGATGACCGCCGGTCATTAAAAACGCGCGCTTATCAATTGCTCGCCGCAACACCTGATTTCGAAGGCGGAACCCGCGTGTCTCCGTTTGTAATCGCCCACCCCAGAAACATCCGTCAAATCCGGGATTATGTGATCAATGATGATTATGAATTCGAAACACGCGCCCGCACCATTGAAACGGACTCCTTTCGCTTTTCTTACGATGAGAGCTATGAAACCGCATTGTTTCGTGAAGATTACCGCTGGCAAAGTAAGCAAGACCATATCACGGCTAAGGACTTTGAAGACGACATGGCGAAAATTGATAAGCTTCAAGATTGGAGTTATTCGACAATCAATCTGGCTTTTAACGATGACGGGGCGGGTGAAGTAAGCGTGAGTGCCATGCCCGCATCGGTCCGCTGGCTCGACTGGCTGTTCCTGATCGTGTTTCCCGTCGCGATTATCTATCTCGTCCGTCGATCACGTCGACGTGTCGGCTGATTGATCTTGTTCTCACTGCGCTGGCTCATGGGGCGAGTTGCTCTTAGCCGAAAGCATCATAGTGATGGGTCACAGCGACTGTAATCTGACGCGCTAAATCGCGCGCACGACTGAGCGGCTTGATGACTTCATCGGCAATGTGCGGGAAACCTGAGCTATCGGGCAAATCCGTTTGCTCGGTCAGTTGACGTGTCCAATCCAGCGAGGGTTTGCTGGCCGGATAACGGTTCTGCAGATCGTCGAGGATACCATCAATTTGGAAGGTCTGTAGCCGCTGAAGCACGGACAAGCGCGAGGTCTCAGAGTCAGAGACGACGGGCAGTTCCGTCGCCAAAATCATCATTTTCATGACGACAGCCAATCGCAGCGCATGAAGTAGACCAAGCACGTCGCCGGAAGACGACTGACACTCGAAACGTCGCCGCGTATCCAGAACGTCAAGACGCAACCGATTGGTCAGGTCCATAATCTGTGAGCGCCATTGGCTTGTCATCAACGTGTCCGCAATGATGGCAGAGCGGTCAGCTAACATTGGCTCCTCACCGGATAGTGCTCGCGCGACCCAAAAACCTGGATCGAACAAACGGCCATAGCTGGTCAAGATCGATAGATTGGTTCGACACATGGTAGTGGCGACCAGTTGGAAAATCGACTGGGCTCGGGCGGAGCATTCTAACAAGTTATCGAATTTTTCGGGATCGATTGAGGCCGCGCGGCCAACGCCGTAGAAGAGGTTCGCGGGACATCCAAATTGCTGCAAAATCGCATTATGTGGAATGGCGCGGAGCTGACGCGGGTCGAATGTATCCGCCCCGCTCGCTGACTTGGCGCGTTTCACCGCGCGCGATCCTGTTGGGATCAGCAGATTCTGGCCAAATCCACCCAAAATGGTGACGTAATCCGGATCATCATAGAGTTTTTCTTGGGCGTTTTGAATCGTCCGGTAGAGATCCCAAGAAAAATCACGCTCGGTATAAAACGGATCATCCTCGGCTTCGCTACGATCTGAAAAGCGGGCTTCGATCAGGTTCAAAACTGTCGCGTTTGAGAGGTCTTGTGTCTGGAACCACAGAAAGCCGTCTCCGCCTTGGAAACTAGTTTCATGGCAAAGGGGGATGTCACGTTTTTCAAACTGACGAATGGCATATGGGCTCATCGCATAATCGATGCGCTGTCCGACTGTGCCCGGATGTCCACCACGCCCAAGGCCTTCGCCGTGTGTATTAAAAACGATGGCGGTGACATCTTTGACGTCCGCGCGCGCCAATTCTTGTGCGAGTTGGCTTTGCACCCGTTCAATCGCGAGCGTCGCCGGAAGCTGTCCCATAAAGCGACCGGCGTCAGAGAACCCTGTTTGCACAGCAAACACGCCGCGCGCTTGGACATAGTCGCGGTAAGCTGGGTTCTCGAGCATTTTGCCAATGATCCGGCCCCCATTATTGAGCGCATCTGACGTCTCAAACAATGGCGAAATGTCGATATGGTTTTCAAGCCCGTAGAGCTTGGCCAAATAGAGTGCGCCGAGCGGGACGAGGCTGTCTTCTGTCTCCGCAATCAACAGGCGGATGGGTGTTTCAGAGTCGATGTATTTGTGAATCTGCGCGCTTAGGATCATTTTCTCATGCGCAGTGGAGCGTTCCAGCGCGAGGCTGGCAAAATTGATGGGACGGGCCGTCGTGGCGTTTGTCATTTCCGTGGCGCGGCGCAGCAAAGTCCGTTGATCTGACGTGTTGTCTTTGAGGCCAAACGCGGCGCGCATGGCGGCATTAATATGCCGCGCATTGACTCGGAAGTGGATACGGGCTGTGCCGAGACCGAACGCTTTCATTCGGGCTTTTAAAGTCAGAATATCATGCGCAAGGTCATCGGTCGCGCTACCGACGGCCTGATCAAGTAATGTGTTCAAATCTTGAGTCGACAACAGGCGCCTGTCTGATTGACGGGTTAGGTTGTTTGCTGCTGCAACAAGGTTTTCCGGTACATTCAAATTTGTTTCGAACAAGGTGAGATCGCGGCGTGCAGATTGTAAACCATCTTGCAACCGTTCGGCTAAGGCAGACAAATTTGCACCTTTGGCTGTCAGCGTTTCAGCCTGTTCAAGATAGCGGGCAATCTGATCGCGCTTCTCGGACAGGCGGAGGCGCAGGGCGTCGCCCCAACTAATATCCGTGCGCCCATCAATGTCGTAGCCAACCCAACTGTAAGCGTCCGCGAGATGCGGCGTAAGTGCGGTCCATTGTTTTGGGAATTGCGCACTCGCAATGCGAAGGACAATTTGGTTGATTGTGTCTAACGCGGCCTGAATGCGCGTGAGCGTGGCTTGCGTATCCTCATGTTCTTCTAGCAGCGTCGGGGCGCGCTTCGGTAGATAAGGGAATGTTTTTAGCGCCTCGACGCTGGCCGAGGGTGTTGTTTTCGCCGTGGCAATATCGCCTAGCGTATTGCGGATATCGCGCGACAATGAAAACGTCGGATGCGCCGTCAGGACGATGCCAGACGCCGGGGCTTCGGCCCAGGCTTTGAAGGCGTCCCAGCCTTCACTGGCCTTAGTTTTGGCAGTAGCCATGACGGAGGCGCGCAAGCTGTCGATCCGGTCCAGCCCGGCGCGTTCGCGCAATCGACGCGCACGCTCTATCGCAGCTTCATCGGAGAGCTCTTTGACGAGCGCTTCAATATCGCGAAACGCAATAGACCGATCTTCCACTTCGCGTGAAATGTCATAGGCCAGCCGTTTGACGGGATTGGCTTGCGGGTCGGATTTTAGTCCATCGGAATGGGCGTTCAGTTGGGCGGAAAGCCGCGCTCTAAGCTCTGCAAGGGTCTCGCGTTTGTAAGATGTCATCCTAAAGGAACTTGGCCATCACGGCGGCCGTGTCCAGCATGCGGTTCGAAAAACCCCATTCATTGTCATACCAAGACAATACACGGACCATATTGGGTGCAGGAACCATCGTTTCCGTCGTCATCAAAGACGTTGAATAGGGATCATGGTTGAAGTCTGTGGAAACGGTGAGATCGTCCACGATCTGTAAAACACCCGGCATGGCTTCGGCGGCTACGCGGAAGGCAGCATTGACAGCGTCGACGTCTGTCGCCTTTCGCGTGTTGACGATCAGATCGACCGCGGAGACATTGGGCGTTGGGACGCGAATCGCTTTGCCGTCCAGTTTGCCGTCCAATTCCGGCATGACCAAGCCGATCGCCTTGGCTGCACCCGTGCTGGTTGGGATCATGGAGAGCGCGGCGGCGCGGCCCCGGTTGAAATCTTTACGGTGGACGCCGTCCAATGTGGGTTGGTCGCCTGTGTAGCTGTGGATTGTTGTCATGAAGCCGGACTCGATCCCAAACGCTTCATTCAGCACTTTCGCTAAGGGCGCGAGCGCATTGGTCGTGCAGGACCCGTTGGAGACAACATGGTCATCAGCCGTGAGCACATCATGGTTCACGCCATAAACGACCGTCTTGTCGGCATTCTTGCCGGGGGCGGAAATCAACACGCGTTTCGCACCCGCATCGAGATGTTTTGCGGCCGCCTCGCGGGCCGTGAAAATGCCTGTGCATTCCATGACGATATCGACCTGAATATCGGCCCAGTTCTGGTCTGCGAGGTCCCGTATCGCGGTTACTTGAATCGGGCCGTTACCGATGTCGATTGACGTGTCGGTTGCGGTAATCGCGCCGGGGAAGCGTCCGTGTACGCTGTCATATTTCAACAAGTGCGCAAGGTTTTCCGTTGAAGATAAATCATTGATGGCGACGACTTCCATGTCATCTCGCCCTGATTCATGCAAAGCTCGTAAAACGTTACGCCCGATGCGGCCAAATCCGTTAATGGCAATTCGCGTGGTCATAAAGGAAACTTTCGGAGGATGAGACTTTGACAGCGCTGTCATAGCTGATCTTGCTCGCTTCTGAAAGGCTTCATCTTCAGGACTCTATCAAAGCCTGTTCATATAAGGCTGTTTAGAGGGATATTTAGTGGCCCGTCTTTACTTTGGCGATGGCGCAGACAAGCGTGTTTTTAGCACATATGAAACAGATAATTCGATTAGGAGACATCATGTCCATCTTCAAATATCTTGTCGTGTCATCTGTGATCTTATTGGCGTCTTGTACGGATGGCAGCGTTGAAACCGTTCAGTCCGATTTTTCTGCACCCGCGCCCGTGATAGCCCCGGCCCCCATGATGTCAAAGTCGTCTGGGCCTCAAATGGACGAGTCTGCGCAGGACGGTGGCACAGTCGAGCAGGCAGCCTACATGGCCTATCGCTATAATTACGATTTCGCTTTGCCTGTCGGGGCCGTACCATCATCCGCCGATAAACACGCGCAAATTTGTATTGATGCCGGGCCAAAGCTTTGCCAAATCATTTCGCGTTCCACGCAAGAATATAACCCGGATAATGTATCCGCGTCACTTTACCTGCGCGCTGAACCGACCTGGTTGGATGGGTATACCAAGACGATCATGGACACAGTTGAGGGCTCTGATGGTAAAATGACGTCTTCATCTGTGTCGGCAGAAGATTTGACGCGTCAAATCTTAGACGTTGATGCACGACTATCCGCACAGATTACCTTGCGAGAGCGGCTGACGGCTTTGCTTGAAACCCGGGATGCAAAGCTCCCTGACTTGCTTGCGCTTGAACGGGAACTGGCCCGTGTCCAAGGCGAAATTGAAAGCGCAACATCAAGCCTTAAAGCGCTGCGCCAACGTGTCGGCATGTCGATCGTCAACATCAATTACCAAACCCGTAGTCGCGCCGTCTCTAACTCTGCTGTGGCCCCAATCGGACGAGCGTTAAAACAGTTTGTTGCGACGGTCTCGCAAGGCTTAGCCAGTGTGATTTATTTCTTGGCGATGATGCTGCCATGGTTCTTGTTGGTCATTCTACCGGGGATATTGAGCTTGGTCTGGCTCAAGCGGCGTCTGTCAAAAAAAGCGTCAAAAACTTAAACGCCAACCTTTTATAAACCCTTCGCGCCATCCGGTCGTAAGCAGTGTCACACTATGACCTCTTCGTCCGACAGCCTCGATACCATCCGCTTGACGTCCAATATGGATCGTGAAGCGCTCGTGGCTTTAGCGCGCACATTGACGCCGCATCTACGTGACGATGATGTTTCGCCTCATCGGGGCGGACGGGAGGAAGCGAATGCCCGGCTCAGGCGTGTTGATCCGGTCGATTATGGCCGAACACGCAATTATCTAGACGGAGCTGTGACGCAACTGTCTCCTTTTATTACGCATGGTGTTCTGTCCTTATCAGAAGTCCGCGAGACTGTTCTCAACTCTGTCCCCAGCCCGGCAGAGGCCGAAAAAATGGTGCAACAGCTCGCATGGCGGGATTATTGGCAGCGACTCTATCTCTCGCTGTGTGACCAAATTTGGAACGATGTTGAGGTCTATAAGACGGGGTTTGAGCCGTCTAATTATGCGAATGACCTGCCAGACGATATTGTGCGCGCGCAGACAGGCGTGGCCGCCATTGATCACTTTATCGCTGAGCTGACGCAGACGGGTTGGCTACACAATCATGCGCGGCTTTATCTAGCGAGTTATATTTGCCACTTCAGGCGCGTGAAATGGCAAGCGGGCGCGCGGTTTTTCCTGACCCATTTGCTCGACGGTGATCCGGCGGCGAATAATCTCTCTTGGCAGTGGGTTGCATCGACGTTTTCGCACAAACCCTATTATTTCAATCTTGAGAACCTGCAGCGTTTCGCCGGAGCAGACGTCGACACGTCTTTTAACCGCAATAAGCCCCTAGCAGGGAGTTACGAGGATTTGCACCTCAAGCTCTTTCCGAACCTTCCGCCCGTTCCCCCGCAGCCTAAGACGGTAAAGCGATGACCGCGATTGTTTGGGTTCACGCCGATGCACTGTCGCGCCAGCATCCTGTTTTTGCTGCGGCTCCGGAGAATGCGCGGGCGGTCTATGTCTGGGATGCAGATGATCTGGCGCAAAGAGGCTGGTCCTTGAAACGCTGTGTCTTTGTGCTGGAGTGCTTGGCCGATATGAATGTCGATATCTTGCAAGGCTCAACGGTTGATGTGTTGAGCGCTATCCGAGCGGACCGTATATTCACACCAGCGACACCTGACCCTCATCGTCTTCATGTCATTGACGCATTGACCTCTAGAATAGTTGTTGTGCCGTCCGATCCGTTCGTGACCGTGCCAGAGGGAACCGATATGGGACGATTTTTCCGCTATTGGAATAAAGCCAAGCGATCCGCTTTGCGCCCCACCGAAGAGGGCACAAGCATACAAGGAACAACGCCATGAAAATCGCAATTATTGGCGCAGGCATGGCAGGGCTTTCAGCGGCGCGGCGCTTGAATGGCGATCACGATGTCGTTCTTTTTGATAAAAGCCGCGGTGTCGGTGGACGGATAAGCACGCGCTATGCGGGAGAGTATGAATTCGATCACGGCGCGCAATATTTCACAGTCTCTGACTCTGATTTCGACGCCAATATGAAACTGATGGGCGACGAGGCCGTCCGGTGGGAAAGCCGGGGGCTTTACTTGCGGTCCGGTGCAATGACGGCGGATACAGGTCGCCCGCGATGGGTTGGCGCACCGCGGATGAACGGGCTTCCAAAGGCGATGGCAAGCGGTCTGAATATCCAGCTTGGGCGTCGAGTCGCGCGGATTGCAGGCGTCGCTGGCGAGCTTACACTGCGGTTCGATGACGGATCGACAGAAGGTCCATTTGATCGGGTCATTTGTACGGCTCCCGCGCCGCAAGCCATTGATCTGCTGTCGCCGCGTTCGCCGTTGCAGTCCATCCTCGCCGAGGTTCAGATGCACGCCTGTTTTGCCCTAATGGTCGGTTGGCCCGAGCCGTTCGATCCGGGCTGGGATAGTTTGAGGGCGAGTGATCTTCCGATCAGCTGGATTGCGCGTAATAATTCCAAACCGGGCCGAGATGAAGCCTTGTCGACTTTGGTTGTTCATGCGGCGCCAGATTGGTCAGATGAATATGCGGAGGCCGATCGTGATTGGGTCCAGACCGTGATGTTAGATGCGGCGTCGACCTTATGCGACCGAAAGCTCGACCAAGCGCCCCATATTGCGCTGCATCGTTGGCTTTATGCTTACGCCAATGTCGGTGTTGGGAAGGATTGCCTGATTGATCCAGCCTTAGGGGTCGTGTTGGCCGGGGATTGGTGTGTCGGCGGCCGTGTCGAAGGTGCTTATGTCAGCGGCAGAGCTGCGGCAGATGTCGTCATCGCATAAGAAGAACGCCCCGTAGAGGGGCGCTCGATTTCGTGTTTCAGCGGTCGTTTGTAGTCTGGCGCTTAGCTCTCAGACGGAGCGTCTAACGCCTTCACATTGTCATTGATATTGCGCTCGATCAAACGACGGGCGGGGTCCAACACGATATGCGTCGGCCGCTCATCGAGTGTCACAGTGATCGTGCTGTCGGCTTCGCTTACGCGCATAGTTTCCAATGCTATGGGGCTCGCACCCAAGTCATCTTCCGGGTCTTCCGCGTAGAAACCGATCTGAACAAACTCATCAAGCATGGCATCATCGATCTCTGACACAGAGGTTTCCTTACCATCCTCTTCGCTCGCATATTTTTTGTCGACCGAGAGGGGAATGGTGACTGTGAAGCGGTCGCCATCAGCGACAATTTCAACTTCGGCGTCATTTTGGAAGGTCAGGTCCCAAAAGGTGATCTTGTTCCAATAATCATCGATGAGACCGTGATATTGTGGATCAATTTCTTCTTTCAAGATCGCGATCAATTCTAGCGTGGTCGGATAGGGGGCTCCCTTGTCGGCACCATGCTCGATCAGGAAACGTTTTACGGCGCGCTGAACCGGCTCATTGCCCATGATCCCGCGCATGCCCCAGAACACCCAACTGGTTTTGTTGTAGTTCAGATAGCCTTGGCCTTCGGCTTCCGCGAGCACAGGCTCATCGTCCGCTTCGAATGTACGACCCGCCAGATATTGGCGTATGGTCCGCTCCTCATGCATGCGCCGCGCTTTGGCGAAGTCATAATGCCGTTCGTAGGCTAGCATCGTCGCATTTTCGGTCAGTCCTTCCGACAGAAGGTTCGAGCCTTTAGCGAAGGCTCCGATGACCTGATGCGCGAACCACTGGTGACCGATTTCGTGCATGGTCACATAAGTTGCAAAGTCCACCTGTTTTGGATCTTCAGCAGCCCCCGGGTCTTGTACGAAACCAATGTTTTCAGAGAAAGGCACGGTTCCCGCAAACGCCTGAGCAAAGCCGCCATATGGGAATTCCATGATGCGCAGCTGGGCATATTGATAAGGGCTGAAAGTCTCTGTGTAAATGTCCATAGACGTGCGCATCGCGCTGAACATGAGGTCGATATTGAAGTTGTGTTCCGGATGGAAGTAGATTTCCAACTCCACATCATCGCCATTTGGATTATCCCAGACTTCCTTGCGGACTTCATACTCTGCCGTCAGGAATGAGAAGAAATTGAGAATGGGGTTGATTGACTTGTATGTCCGGCAACGGCGTCCACCCTCAACCGTTTCGCCGCGGAATTTACCCGGCGCGACAGGAATCTGCGACTCGTCCGTGCAGACCTCAGCGTCGAAGTCGACATAATCGGCATAGCCTGAGAAGGATGTCAGCAGGTGATACCGTCTGGCATCCTCATCATCCCGATCCGGCCAGCGCATACGCTCTTCCAGATCGTTGCGGCGACGTTGATCGGGGTTTTGCAAAAATCCGTTTTCCAGATTACCGAATATAAGCAGGGCATCTGTATTATTGACGAATGTTCCGTTCAGACGAATGGATGATCCAGCTGTAAGGGTCGGCGCATTGAAACGGGTCGAAAATTCGATAACGCGCTGTTCACCCGGTTGAAGCGGTGGGTCGAATTCGATGATTTGAACATCATGGTCCTCGGCCAGCTTGTCTACGACGTCCTCACCCGTGATCCGGCTCGCGCGGTCCATGTCGAGCTTGGTAATATTATCGAGACCCACACCAGACGAAATCGACGTGCGCGTGATTGGCACATCATAGGGATTGTCGATAGTGTATCGCCCGCCAAATGTCGCCCTATGCTTGCTTGGATAGAAATCGGCTTGAACAGACACGTCGATAATACGCGGTTCCGGTTGCGTCCACAAATCGCCAACGAGGCGTTCATAGTCTGCCGCTTGTGCCTCGCGCTGATCAGAGTTCATATAGTCCTGATCGCGGTAATCCGAGAGCCCAGCATATCCGAAGCCGGCGAACAGAGCCATGCCCAGCGCCGCAGTGGCGAGAGACGAAATGCTCATTCGCTTTCGCATTGAGACAAGCCGGTCTTTCAGACCGATCTGCAGGCCACGACGCCAGAGCCAGACTGATAAAGCTCCGAGGATAAGAATAAGACCCATCCAGTAGGCGAACTCCCACCAGAAGGATTGCGGCGAAGAAAAGCCGGACATCTCGGAATAACCGCCTGCGCTGACGCTGCCGAAATTCATCAAGGGATGATAGAATGGCAGCAGGCTGAGGAAAAATATCAGACCTATAAGAACGCCCGCTGAGACGAGCATACCGATAATGCGGCCTGGCATAAAGTTCTGAATAAACATCACAAGCATTGCGAGTAGGAAGAAACGAACGAAAGTGTTGACGATACCGAGGGCGATAAAGGTCATTGGCATAACGGGCGTCTTACCAAAACCGATAATCGCTTGAGCGATCATCCCTGCTAGCAAAAGTCCTACGATAATCGTCAGCAATATACCGGCCATCGCGCCCCATTTTGCAAACAGCAACGAAACGCTGCGCACGGGGGTCGCATCGAGAATACCGTGCATGTTGACGGTCCGGTCCCGCCACATGATGTCAGATCCAAAGAAGATCATAATGATGAGCATCGGGAGTGAAAGTGACCCCAAAGCGATGCCAGTCATGAAACTGCTGGTCGGCAAGGTTGTCGTAACGCCCAAGAACAGAGTTGCCAGCAATATGAAGCCGAAGAGGCTGACGGCAATTCCCATCAAAATCAGGAAGGGTGTGCTGCGCACCGTCGTGACATATTCGAACTTCAAACGCGTCCAAAATGCGCTCAGTGTGAAATCAGTCCCAAGGGATGGAGTCACGGGCGCGACCCGGGACGCTGGTGTGGCTGGACTATCATCAATTAGACGTTTCGTGCGGCGAGTCTGGATGCCGCGTGTGGAAAGAAGGAAAGCCAGACCGAACAAACCCAGTCCGATTGTCCCGTAGATCAGGCGGTTCAGCCCGATCCATCCCATTATCGGCGTCATTTTATCATTTTGCTCGGCAGCGGGCCAATATTGTGTCTCGAAAAGGAGCGCATTATCCCCAAACGGGCTCGACATAGCGCCTAGCCATTCGGGAGGATTCTCGCCCGCAATGACACCGCCAATTAGATAGAGAACCAGCAGGCCAACAGCACTCACGTAAACAAGCGTTCTATTGCGGGTTGTCACGGCAATCGCCGTATAAACGCCAGAAACAATTAGAGCGTTGATGACGATAAACAGCAAAAACGGCTGCAAATAATGCAGGAAATTAAACGGTTGGTAGGTGGCGGAGTCCGCCCAAGGCATAAACGGGCCCGCCATGGTGCCAACAACAAGACCGCCGAGGGCCACGATTGTCGTGATCCAGACGCCCAGCATACGTGACAGGATCATCGTCGGCGTCGCCACCGGTGTGGCGTGAATGATTTCAAGTGATTTGTGGGTGTCGTCGCGCATCACTCCGGTCACGACGAAAACGGCCGCGAAGAAAATGGAGAGTAGGCTGAATGACGAGATGATGCTGGCAATGGGGATGGCCCCATTGGTCTTCACCCGCGCTCCGCCGGGTGCAATTGACTCAATCGAGGAAAAGAGAATGCCAAAGGCGATCATCACAATGAGCGCCAGCCAGAAGCCTATCGTTCGTATGTGGAGCCTGAGCTCAAATCCTAAAAGACTACGCAGCATGTCGCGTCTCCACAGCGGACATCAGGCCATTTAAATGGGCGAAGTAAGCGTCTTCCAGCAATGTCTCGCGTTTTTTCCATCCAACGCCGGGAGGGGTTTTGGAGAGAATAGAGACAACCGTGCTGCCGCGTAGGCGGCGGGTGGACAGAACCGGCAGTTCTGTTTTCATCCGATCAACAGCCTCATCATCCGCGACGCTCATTGTCCAGACATTGCCATCAATCTGTTGAACCAAATCTTCGGGCGCGCCGCGCACGATGAGTTTGCCGTCTCCCATCACGCCCATATCGGTGCAGAGATCACGCACATCTTCGATAATGTGTGTTGATAGGATGATGATTTTTTCGTCGCCTGCGCGGGACAGAATGTCCAGAAATCGTTGGCGTTCAAGCGGATCAAGCCCGGCTGTCGGCTCATCTACGATGATAAGCTGCGGGTCGCCCAAGAGCGCTTGGGCGACACCAAAGCGCTGGCGCATGCCGCCGGAATAACTGGCCACGGAAGCCGTGCGGTGTGTCCAGAGATTGACCATGTTAAGAAGCGTTTCGACCTGCTCTTTGCGCTCGCCCTTATCGCCAATCCCTTTGAGGATCGCGATGTGATCGAGAAGTTGCAGCGCGCTCATGCGTGGATAGACGCCAAAATCTTGCGGCAAGTAACCCAAAACCGTCCGCACCGTGTCAGGTTTCTCTGTAATGTCGACGCCGTTGAAATGGACGGTTCCGCTTGTGGGTTCTTGCAACGTCGCGAGGGTTCGCATCAGTGTCGACTTGCCAGCACCATTGGGACCAAGAAGCCCGAACAGGCCGGGCCCGAGTGTCAGCGACACATCGTCCAAGGCCTTAAAATTACCAAACATCTTCGTAAGGTTGCGAATTTCCAACATAGGGGTCTCCTGAATTCAGGTCGTAAAGAGCATGGTTTTTATCGAATAACAACAAATATAATGACTTGAAATTTGTCTAGAACAGGAAGGTTTCACAAATACTCCCTTAATTGTCGTCCCCTATGGGTCTCATACACCTCGCATCTGTGTCGGGGCCTTGCGCTAGGCTAACGGCTCTCCCACCTTGCGTTAGATTGATTTTCAAAGGTCGCTTTTCATGACGCTGACGCTTCCAGTTCTTCCTCTTCGCGACATTGTCGTGTTCCCACACATGGTTGTGCCGCTTTTTGTCGGCCGCGATAAGTCGATTCTCGCGTTGGAAGAGGTGATGCGCGCGGACAAGCAAATTTTCCTACTGACTCAGCGTGACTCTGATACCGATGAGCCCATCGAAGAAGATTTATTCATGTTCGGCTGCGTCGCTAAGATCATGCAATTGCTAAAACTACCGGATGGCACCGTGCGTGTCTTGGTTGAAGGTCAAAGCCGGGCCGGATTAGAAAAACTATATGAACGCGATGGTTTCATGGAAGCGGTTCTTGAGCCGTTACCGACGGAGTTCGATAAGGCGAAATCAAAAGCGCTGGCCATAGAAGTGCGTGACGCCTTTGGTGATTTTGGCAAAGTAAATAGCCGAATTGCCGAAGAGGTTGTAAGCTCTGTCGTCGAGACGAAGGACCCCTCGAAACTGGCCGACACAGTCGCTGTCCATTTAGGTGCTGACCTGGCGACAAAACAAACCTTACTGGAAACGCCGGATCCGGCGGAACGTCTCTCCAAAATTATGGACGTCATCGGCGGCGAGACGTCTGTGTTGAAAGTTGAAAAAAAGATCCGAACACGCGTCAAACGTCAGATGGAAAAGACGCAGCGCGAATATTATCTCAATGAGCAAATGAAGGCGATCAAAACCGAGCTCGGGGGTGATGAAACGGACGAAATTGCGGACCTGACTGACAAGGTCGAAAAGACAAAATTGACGAAGGAAGCGCGCACCAAGCTGACATCCGAGATCAAAAAGCTCCGTCAGATGAGCCCAATGAGCGCAGAAGCGAACGTCTCGCGCAATTATATTGACTGGATGCTGTCTGTGCCGTGGGGCAAGAAAAAGCGCGTTCAGAAAAATCTAAAAAAGGCGCAGGAGATTTTGGATCAGGACCATTACGGTCTCGACAAAGTCAAAGAGCGGATCATCGAGCATCTCGCCGTGCAGACACGGACGAATAAGGTCAAAGGCCCGATCCTTTGCCTCGTTGGTCCTCCGGGGGTCGGTAAAACCTCACTCGGAAAATCTGTGGCGAAAGCCACAGGGCGTGAGTTTGTGCGCGTGTCGCTTGGCGGCGTGCGGGACGAGAGTGAAATTCGGGGTCACCGTCGGACTTATATCGGCTCCATGCCGGGTCGCGTGATCCAGTCGATGAAAAAGAGCAAATATACCAACCCTCTTTTCCTGTTTGATGAAATTGATAAAATGGGCAGTGATCATCGCGGTGATCCCTCGGCAGCGCTCCTTGAGGTGCTGGACCCGGAACAGAACGACACATTCAATGACCACTATCTGGATGTTGATTATGATTTGTCAGACGTGATGTTTATCACGACGGCCAATAGTTTGAACATGCCACAGCCGCTTCTTGATCGGATGGAGGTCATTCGCATTCCAGGTTATACGGAAGATGAAAAGGTAGAAATTGCCCGCCGTCATTTGATCCCTGAACAATATAAAGAAAATGGTCTAAAAGCGGATGAGTTCGACGTCTCAGACGATGCCGTTCGCGAGATCGTTCGATATTACACGCGTGAAGCGGGCGTGCGCTCGCTGAAGCGCGAGATCGCGCGATTGGCGCGCAAAGCTTTGACGGTCATCATTAAAGGGGAAGTCAAATCCGTCTCTGTCACCCCGGATAATATCGGCGACTATCTCGGCGTTAAAAAGCACCGCTTTGGCCGGACGGATACGGAAGACCAAGTCGGTGTCGTCACAGGTTTGGCGTGGACCTCAGTTGGCGGCGACCTGTTAACGATCGAAGCGGTGTCTATGTCTGGTCGCGGCAAAATGATGATTACGGGTAACCTCAAAGAGGTGATGAAAGAATCGATCAGTGCGGCGAATAGCTATGTGCAAGCGCGCGCGCCTGAACTCGGGATTAGCCCTCGCGAATTCCGCTCGCGTGATATTCACGTCCATGTACCGGAAGGCGCAACGCCCAAAGACGGCCCCTCTGCCGGGATCGCGATGGTCACGGCGATGGTGTCTGTTCTCACGGGTATTCCGGTTAAATCCGAAGTCGCAATGACAGGCGAAGTTACCTTGCGGGGCCGCGTCCTGCCGATTGGGGGGCTGAAGGAAAAGTTACTCGCGGCGCTTCGCGGCGGTGTCGAAACGGTGTTGATCCCTGAGGAGAATGAAAAAGACCTCGCTGATATTCCCGATAATGTGAAAAACGAGCTCCTGATTATTCCGATTGGCTCCGTTGATGAGGTTCTGAAACATGCGCTGACTAAACCGCCAGAAGCCATTGATTGGACCGAAGCCGACGCGGCTCAACTCTCGGGTCTCATGATTGGTGGAACGCCGAGCCTGGAGCCGGGTGCACAAACGCACTAGATGGACTTGCAGACCCAGATCGGTGCGTCTCTTGATGCCGTAGGTTTGGACTGCATTCTCTATCGTGAAACGGGCGAGGGCTCTTGGCCTTCTGCCTTTGCGGTGTCCGATTTAGCGGTCGCGTCGATTGGCGCGGCTTGCGCCGACGTCGCCGCGCTTTCGGGCCGCAAAACGCCTGTCGAAATTGACCGCCGTCTCGCCTCACTTTGGTTTTCACTGACAGTTCGCCCTCAAGGCTGGGACTTACCGCCTGTTTGGGATGATCTGGCGGGCGTATACCACACGTCTGATGGCTTTATCCGTCTGCACACCAATGCGCCTCATCATAAAGCGGCGGCGTTACGGGCGCTCAATTGCAAAGCCGATCGGGCCACTGTTGAAGCGATTGTGGCAAAGTGGTCGGCCTTAGCACTAGAAACTGCGGTTGTTGCGCAAAATGGCTGTGCCGCGCGCTTGATGAATTTGGACGATTGGCGGGCGCATCCTCAGGGGCGCGCGGTCAATTCTGAACCACTAATCACATGGACCCGACATTCGGCGGCGCCTGCGACGTGGTTGCCCGGCCCAAAGTCACGTCCGTTGGCGGGGCTGAAGGTTCTTGACTTGACGCGTGTTCTCGCTGGCCCTGTTTGCACGCGGACCTTAGCCGGGTTTGGTGCAGAGATTTTGAGGATCGATCCGCCGGGGTGGGGCGAAGCGCTCGTCGAGACTGAAGTGACGCCCGGCAAACGCTTGGCCACTTTGAACTTAAAAACCTCAGCGGATCGCGACACGTTTTTATCCCTGCTAAAAGACGCGGATGTTCTCGTTCATGGCTACCGGAAAGACGCTTTAGAAACGCTTGGTTTGGGAGAAGATATGCGTCGTGCCATAAACCCCGGACTGATCGATGTTGCGCTCAATGCTTATGGGTGGACAGGGCCGTGGTCGGAACGCCGCGGCTTTGACAGCTTGATGCAAATGAGCAGCGGGATCGCCTATAAAGGCATGACGTGGAAAAATAGTGACAGCCCTGTTCCGCTCCCAGTTCAAGCGCTCGATTTCGCAACAGGCTATTTGATGGCGGCCGCTGTAATTCGGGCCTTACGGGGGCGGATTGAAACTGGCGACGCGCTGAGCGCGCGCCTCTCTTTGGCACGGACGTCGGCGCTGTTGGCCTCCGTCCCCGCTGATAATGACGGGACGGATTTTGATCCAATAACGGAGGATGATTTATCCGCTGAAGTCGAACCCACTGATTGGGGTCCGGCGCGGCGTATTCGTTTTCCGGCGGATATTGCTATGGGCTGGTCGACGCCTGCGCGCCGCTTACATAGCGACGCGCCAGAATGGCGTGTTTCTTAAACGATTATGGGTAGGCCACGCCGTCCTTCACACGGCCCAAGACGCGAATGTCGTCCCAATTTTCCGCTGAGGTGTTCAGCGGGTTGCGGTCGACAATCGTGAAATCAGCGCGTTTTCCTGCTGCAATTGACCCAATTTCCGCTTCCAATCCAAGCGACCACGCTGCGTCGAGCGTGATCGCGCGTAACGCCTGTGTCGGAGTCAGTCGTTCATTCGGCAAACTCACGCCGCCTGTCTCTGTATCTCGCAACATATGCGCTTGCGCGGCCAGTAACGGGTAGGGCGGGGCAAGCGGCGCATCGCTATGCAATGTCGTCGGAATACCAAGGCGGGCTGTGCTGCCCATAGGCGAGAGATAGTCGGCTTTGTCGCCAATTGCGTCCGCCATGGTGCCACCCATGTAGCGGACATAATGGCTGGCCGCTGAGACCCCTGCGGGCAATTTGGATAGACGCGTGATCTGTTTAGGTGTGAGAAGGGCAGCATGTTCGACGATCAGTCTTTGCCCGTCTGCGCCAGGCTTCTGCGACTCCAAGGCGGTGAGGGTGCTGTCCTGCGCCGCGTCGCCATTGGAATGGATATGAATGTCGAGCCCTGCGTCCCAATAGGACGCCATCAGGTCCGGTAATTCGTCAGGCTGGATGACCCAAAGCCCGGTTTGTCCTTTGCTCTGCCCGCCGACATACCCGGGCGCAGTCAGCTTCATTGTCTGACTGTAGAAGGCCGCGTCAGAGAAAAGTTTGACTTGTGGGAGAACGTCTTCGCGCGCGGCGGCCATGGTTGAGATCGTCTCGACTGTCGCGTCACCAAATTCTTGCAAAAAGGCACGGTGTTCAGGAACAAGATAGACGCGGTAGCCGTCGGTTTGGTCATGATGCGCGGCGAGGAAAGAGTCCTCAATCGCGCGTCCGAAAATGCCGTATCCCATTTCGGCGACGGTTGTGACACCTGCGTCTTGGAGCAGCGCTTCATATCGGTCCCAGCCGCGTTGAATATGCGTCGGATGCATGATGACCGCGGCGATTTTCTCGAAAATCGCGAGCAGCGCGTCTTCATAAATTCGCCCTGTTAGTTCCCCGTCCGCATCCAATTCCACGCCGTGGAACTGCTCGGCCAGTGCGGGCGTCACGCCGACCATCTCAATCGCCGCGCTGTTGAGATAAAAGTCATGACCGGACCAGTGCCAAAGCAACAGCGGTCGGTCTTCGGTAATCGCGTCGAGATCGGCGCGACGAATGTTACCTTGGATCAGGTTATGATAACCCCACAGAACTAACGGTCCGTCTGGTGCTGTAGCTTCAATTTCGGCGATCCGCGCTAAAAGGGCCTCTCGACTTTTCAAGCCGGCGACCGCGCCGTCGGCCATAGGAACATTCCAAGGCGGCACCATTTCCGCGCCATACATCATCGCACCGAGAGTCATGTGAACATGCGGGTCGATTAAGCCGGGCAGCAGAAATTGGTCGGCATATCGGTCGTCAATAATTGCGCCGCGCAACTGATTGTGCAACGTGTCGAAATCTCCCACGACCGTGATGCGACCGTCGCGTATCGCGACGCCTGTTGCGCTCGGTAGAGATGGGACGGCGGTGATGGCCGTTGTCTGATAGAGCGTGACATCGGACATATCAGGACCGAAATCTTGTGAAGACTCATTGCATCCTGCCAACAACAATGCCGTAAACAACAGCTTCTTCATGGTTTGTCCCCTTAACCCCTCTTGACGCAGGGGGGTCTAACACGATTTAGAGCGCCTGTCAGAGGGCCGGGCGGCCGCGTCACTTTCGGGTGTCGAGGAAAGTCCGGGCTCCAATAAAGCAGGATGCCGGATAACGCCCGGCGAGGCCAAGAGATATCTTGGTCTCAGGGACAGTGCCACAGAGAGAAGACTACCTGGCGCGCTCATTTGTGAGTTGATCAGGAAAAGCTGAAAGGGTGCGGTAAGAGCGCACCGGGCCGCGTGTAAACGGGGCCGTCACGGTAAACCCCATCCGGAGCAAGACCAAATAGGGACGGCGTATATCGCGCTTTGTCGATGTCGTCCGGGTCGGTTGCATGAGGTGTCGCGCAAGCGACATCCCAGATGAATGGCCGCCCCCGTATTGTCTTAACGGACATTGCGGGACAGAACCCGGCTTATAGGCCCTCTGACACTTTATCCCCAAACAAGGGCCTTGATTTCCTTTCGGAACTCAAACTTATCCACAGAACTCACAGACTGTTAAGGGTTTGGAGATTATAGCTAACAAAACCTCTATGCGGCATTGATGACCATGATTTCCCACGATATCCCATGGATTGCCACGACTCACCCCATCCCTGACCGGCGGGTCGTGCGCGGAGTTTTTCCATGTTCTTGTCGACATCGACCAACACGATTGACGCGAAAGGCCGGACATCTGTTCCGTCAGCTTTCCGCGACACTGTGGGCGACGATGCGGCCATCTTCGTTTGGCCGAGTGTGCGCGGTGAATTTCTCGAAGGCGGAGGCAAGGCGCTAATGGAGTCTATTCAGCGCGAAATTTTTGATCGTGTGTCCGATGGCTCGCTCTCCCCTGAAGAGGCTGAGGCGCAACAAGTGATGCTGCTCGGGGAAGCGCGGCGGCTTGCATATGACACTACGGGTCGCATTGTTCTGCCCGCAGCATTTCGCGATCATGCGTCTCTGACCGACGCGGCGACTTTTGTCGGTCTTGGCAATCGCTTTCAAATTTGGAACCCGGCCGCGCATGCAAACCGCAAAGCGGAAATGCGCGACCGGGTTAAAAACACACCGCTTGTCATGGGTATCGTTCGTCCATGATTGCCCGTCCGCATATCCCGGTCATGCTAGCCGAAGTGCTAGCGGCCGCACACGTCACAGACGGCGATGTTATTGTTGATGCGACATTCGGTAATGGCGGCTACAGCGAAGCTCTGCTAAATAGTGCGGATTGCTCTGTTATTGGACTCGATCGCGATCCGAGTGTGCAGCCACGAGCGAAGGCGTTAGCCGACGCGTACCTTGGACGCTTCCAACTCGTTGAAACACCGTTTTCGGAGATGGATCAACATGGCCTGCCGATGGCAGATGCCGTAGTTTTCGATATTGGCGTGTCGTCGATGCAGATCGATCAAGCGGAACGCGGATTTTCGTTTCAGAAAGATGGCCCGCTCGACATGCGGATGAGCCGGTCCGGCCCAACGGCCCGCGATGCGGTAATGACGTTAGATGAGGTCGAGCTCTCGACCTTGTTTAAATTCTACGGTGAAGAGCGTCACGCCCGCCGCGCCGCGCAGCGTATTGTCGAAGCCAGAGGTGAGGGCGACATTGATACGACCGGGCAACTGGCAACGATCATCGAAAACGCGATTGGTCGGAGCGGGAAAATCCATCCAGCCACACGGATTTTCCAAGCCCTTCGCATCTATATTAATGATGAATTAGGCGAGCTTTATCGCGGACTGTGTGCCGCCGAGCGGTTGTTAAACCCAGGCGGACGTTTGGTCGTCGTGACCTTTCATTCGCTTGAAGATCGGATCGCGAAACAATTTCTGCGGGATCGGGCCGGGGAAGTCGAAGGCGGGTCTCGCTATGCACCGGCCATCGTGAAAACAGGACCTGATGCGAGTTTCACCTTACCGCGTCGATCGGTTGTGAAGCCGTCTAAGTCCGAAGAGTCAGAGAATCCGCGGTCACGGTCGGCGAAACTTCGCGTTGCTGTGCGGACTAAGGCCCCCGCACAAGACGCCACCCCCACGGCTTGGCATCCGGCCAAGCTTATTTTGCCAACGCTGGAGCGTCTCAGATGAGCGCTGTGCCCTATGTCTATACGCCGGTCGACAGAACCTCGCGCCGCCTCGGTCTGTTCTTGCTGATCGTTTTAGGCCTTGGCCTGACCATGATGTTGTTCTTTGTCAAAACGCGGGCGCAAGATGCGCGTGAAGACGTCACTCGGCTTGAAGCGCAAATTGAAGAGCATGAATTGGCGATTTCGGTTCTGTCAGCAGAGGCGGCCGTTCTCTCTAACCCAGAACGTTTGCGTCAGCTCTCCCGCGATCGTCTTGCCCTTGCGCCCGTCACAACGGACGGAACGGCGACACTCCAGGATCTGGAGGAGACGCCATGAGCCTGTCTCCGTTTGCCAAAACCAAATCGGTCGCCTTGGCTGATGTGAATCATGTCGCTGTGTCCGAAGGGCGCATTCGTATTCGCATTAGTCTGGTTCTGTTTCTAACCATGATCGCGATTGTGTTGGTGCGTTTGGCGGAGGTATCGTTGCTTTCACCAGATGGGCATCTGCGAATTGCGCCTGAAGAGATCATCCATCACCGCGCGGATATTACGGACCGCAATGGGTTGCTGCTCGCCACAACCCTGTCGAGCTATTCTCTTTATGCGGAGCCGTCGCGTATCTGGAACCCAGCCGAGACGGCAGAAGCGCTCGTCGCGTTACGCCCCGGATTGGACTTGGCCGAGGTCGCGGAACAATTGGCCTCAGACCGCGCATTTGTTTGGGTTGATCGCGGGCTGTCGCCCAAAGAACGCCAAGCCGTGTTCGAATTAGGCCATCCGGGTCTCGGGTTTCGGCGGGAAGCCAAACGCGCCTATCCTAACGCCCCCTTAGGCGCGCACCTCATCGGCTGGACCAATATTGATTTGGTCGGAGCCGCAGGGGTCGAACGATCCTTTGATGAGCGTTTAACAGCCGACAATGCGCCGGACTTGGCTGTGGCGATGGATGGCCGTGTGCAGTTCGCCATCGCCGAAGAATTAAAAGCCAGCGTCGATCATTTCTCTGCTTTGTCAGCTGCAGCCGTTTTGCTCGACATCAAAAGTGGCGAAATTATCTCTATGGTGTCCGTGCCCGACTTTAATCCGAATAAATACGGCGCAGAATCGCCTGAAAGCCGTAAAAATCACGCCGCAATGTCGACCTATGATTTGGGTTCAGTGTTTAAGCCGCTGACAGTAGCGATGGCTTTGGAGGATGGATTGACGACACGCGATGAGATGTTTGATGTGCACAAACCCTATAAGGTGCTGAACAAATTTATTCGGGATGATCATCCGGCCGAAGAAGCCCTTTCGCTCGATTATGTGCTGGCAGAATCGTCCAATCGCGGCACTGCGATGCTGGCCCAAAGGATAGGAAAAGAGCGTCAGCAATTTTATCTTCGTGAACTTGGCTTGATGGGGCGCGTTCCTTACGAATTATCCGAGAGCGCTCATCCGCAAATTCAGGACTTCTGGGGCGAAATGGCGACTGTCACCGTCTCTTATGGTCACGGTATTTCCGTTACACCACTCGCGCTTGCGACGGCAACCGGGGCCTTGCTTAATGATGGCATGTATGTGGTGCCAACCGTTTTGAAGCGTGATGCCACTCGTCCGCCAGAGACCCACCGCGTTTTTTCT
The DNA here is from genome assembly GCA_051251645.1 of Litorimonas sp. Lineage (GTDB taxonomy): Bacteria > Pseudomonadota > Alphaproteobacteria > Caulobacterales > Maricaulaceae > Litorimonas. The sequence continues at coordinate 317,117 of JBPOEY010000003.1, forward strand.
TCGCAAGTCTCCCACGATTTGGCTGATATGATGCGCCTGACCGTTGTTGAAGGCACAGGTAAGAAAGCCAATATTCCCGGCTTTGGTGTAATGGGTAAAACTGGCACGGCGGAGAAACCGGCCAATGGCGGTTATGATCAGAAACGTTTGGTCACGTCTTTCATCGCGGCTTTTCCGTATTCCGCTCCGCGTTATGCCTTAATCGTGACATTGGACGAGCCGAAGGGGTTGCCAGAGACTTACAACTACGCGACGGCGGGCTGGAACGCAGCCCCGACGGCGGGTGCTATCATCGAACGGATCGGACCTATGCTTCCAGGCGCGCGCGACCTGCCCAAAACGGCCGCTATTCCGACGGAGGCGCTACGATGATGCGTCTGACACTTAAGGATCTAGGCCTGAAATCTGATGCTCTGGTAACAGGCTTATCTTGTGATTCTCGGCAGGTTGAGCCGGGCCATATTTTCGCCGCTCTGCCGGGGACCGCATTGGATGGGCGGGACTTTATTCCGCAGGCCATCAATAATGGCGCGATTTCTATTCTCAGCACACCAGATGCCGACACGAACGGAGTGCCCTTACTGGCGTCGGATGAACCGCGCTTGGATTATGCGCGCCTTGCTAAACGGCTCTATCCGGGACAACCCGCGACCGTCGTGGCGGTCACAGGGACAAACGGGAAAAGCTCAACCGTCGAATTTTTGCGACAAATTTGGCAAGCTGCGGGTCACCCTTCCGCGTGTTTCGGAACCTTGGGTGTTCGTAGTCCGAGCGGCCTGATGCCAATGAGTCACACCACCCCAGACGCGCTCGCTTTGCACAAAACGCTCAACGAGCTTCATGCTCAAGGCGTTACCCATGCGGCGATGGAGGCATCGTCCCACGGACTGGATCAGCGACGCATGGACGAAGTCGCACTGAGCGCCGCCGGATTTACCAATTTGACGCAAGACCATTACGATTATCACGAAACGCCTCAAGCCTATTTCGACGCCAAAGCCCGTCTGTTCACGGAACTCCTGCCGGACCGCAGCCCTGTTGTTATCATGGTCGATGACCAAGCGGGGCGGGACCTGTTCGAAACCTGCGAGACCGCGGGTTTCTATGGCCGGTCCATCGGTTGGGCTGGGCGCGATATTCGCATTGCCGAGATTATGCCTCGCGCCGCGACGCAGAAAGTCACGCTCGTGATTGATGGAGACCGCGCTGTTGTCGAGATACCGCTCGCGGCTGAATTTCAGGCGTTGAATGCTGTCACCGCGTTGGGTCTGGCCCTGAGCACAGGCGTGCCGAAAGATGTTGCACTTAAAGCATTGGGAAAACTGTCTGGCGTTGCCGGACGTTTGGAAATGGCGGGCCGTAAGGCCAATGGTGCGCCAGTCTTTATCGATTTTGCCCATACGGAAGATGGGCTCAGTAAACTGCTGCGTTCCGTCCGTCCGCATGTCGAAAGTAAACTTCGCGTTGTTTTCGGGTGCGGGGGTGACCGGGACTCAGACAAGCGTTCAAAGATGGGGGCCGTTGCGGCACGTCATGCTGATGACGTCATTGTCACAGACGATAATCCGCGCAGTGAAGTTCCGGCGGAGATCCGCGCCACTATCATGCAAGGCTGCCCTGAGGCGACTGAAATTGGCGATCGCCGCGCCGCAATAGCCGAAGGGATTGCCCGGCTCGACGCGGGCGATTGTTTGGTCGTTGCCGGTAAAGGCCACGAACAAGGACAGATTGTCGGCGATACGGTCATTCCGTTCAACGATGTCACCGTCGTCCAAGAGTTGCTCGCATGAGCGTCCTTTGGACATCTACAGACATTGCCGCCGCGACAGGCGGAACCGAAACCGGTGCGTTTCAGGCTACGGGGATTTCAATCGATACGCGCTCACTCCTACCGGGCGATTTATTTGTGCCCCTGACAAACACGCGTGACGGACATGATTTTATTGACGCGGCAATGACAGCGGGCGCCGCAGGAACGCTAACGGAAAAAGACGGGTTCTCCCCTGCTGTCAGAGTCTCGGACGCGCTGGCGGCACTGCAAGCCTTAGGTCAGGCGGGGCGTGACCGCAGCTCGGCCAAACGCATCGCCGTGACAGGGTCTGTCGGCAAGACCAGCGTCAAAGACGCGCTGGCCGTTATGTTGGCGACGTATGGGTCGACCCATAAATCCCAACGCTCTTTCAACAACCATCTCGGAGTCCCGATCACACTGGCAACGCTTCCTCAAGAAGCCGAGTTTGCCGTGTTTGAAACCGGGATGAACCATGCGGGTGAGCTGACCGATTTGTCGACTCAAGTCGCGCCGCACATTGCGCTCATCACGACGGTTGCAAGCGCGCATCAGGCCAATTTCGAAAGCATCGAAGCCATCGCGGACGCCAAGGCTGAAATTCGTCACGGGTTAATGCCGGACGGCGTGTTGATCCTGAATGCCGATAATGAATACACCCCACGCATTCGGGCGCAGGCTGACGGCATCAAAATTATCACATTTGGTCACGCTGAAGGCGCGGACATCGCGATTGTGGGCTCAAACCATCATGCGCAGGGCGGAAATGTTCGGCTTCGCGTTGAAGACAAACAGATCGATGTGGTCTTGCAAGTGGCGGGGCGACATTGGGATCACAATGCGGCGGCTTGTATCGCCGTTGCGCGTGCGCTTGGACTTGACCTCAGCCAGGCCGCGCGGGCGTTGCGCAATGTGACGGCCAGTGATGGTCGCGGAAATGTCGCGCAGGTCAAAATTGCGGGAAAGTCAGTGACGCTAATCGATGAAAGTTACAACGCCAACCCGACCTCTATGCGCGCGGCTATTTCAGCGGCGTCATTAATGTCGGGTCGTAAAGTCGCCATTCTGGGCGATATGTATGAATTGGGTTCGGATGAGTTGGAGCAACATGCGGCGCTTGCCAGTCCACTTGTCGAGGCTGGTTTTGAGCGTGTCTTGATGATTGGCGAATGTATGCGCGCGCTGCGGGGCACACTTCCTCAAGGATTACGCGGCATTCAAGCTGACGCGATTGATCAAATAGAAGATGCATTGCTTGATGAGATTGAGGAGGGCGATGTCCTGCTCATCAAAGGGTCAAATGCGACGGGTCTAGGGCGGCTGGCGAAGCGGCTGAAAGGGGAGGGCTGACATATGCTCTATGAATGGCTCGCGCCGCTGAGTGAAGATTACCAGATCTTCAACTTACTGAATTATATCACGTTTCGTGTTGGCGGTGCGCTGATGACGGCCATAATTGTCGCCTTCATTTTCGGCCCCCGAATGATTGATTGGCTGCGGGCTAAACAAGGTAAAGGGCAACCCATCCGTGAGGATGGACCGCAAGGACACATTATTGCCAAAGCCGGGACGCCAACCATGGGCGGTTTGATGATCCTTCTGCCTGTTGTGATCTCAACCTTGTTATGGGGCGATTTGAAAAGCCCGTTTCTGTGGACTGTGTTCTTTGTGACCGTGAGTTTCGGCGCGATCGGATTTTATGATGATTTCCTAAAAGTCAGTCGTCAGAGCCATAAAGGCTTTTCGGGTAAAATTCGTCTGGTGCTGGAGATTATTATTGCCGCCGTTGCCGTGTGGATGTTGTCGAACGCGATGCCAACCGAAGGCGGTTTCGCGACGGGCCTCGCAATTCCTATGTTGAAAGATTTTTGGATTAATCTCGGTATTTTCTTTATTCCTTTTGGCTGTCTTGTGATTGTCGGTAGCGCCAATGCGGTCAACCTAACGGACGGGCTCGACGGGCTCGCGATTGTCCCGGTTATGATCGCTGCTATGGCTCTCGCGTTTATTGCCTATCTCGTCGGCAATGCGATTTTCTCTGACTATCTCGGCGTGCCACATGTGCCCGGCAGTGCAGAAATAACGATCTTTTTAGGGGCCATTATCGGGGCATCGTTGGGCTTCCTCTGGTTCAATGCGCCACCGGCTATGATCTTCATGGGCGACACGGGCAGCTTGGCTTTGGGCGGGGCGCTCGGAACAACAGCCGTTGCGATTAAACACGAAATTGTTTTGGCGATCATTGGCGGTCTATTTGTGCTCGAAGCCGTGTCGGTCATTGTGCAGGTCGCGTCCTTCAAACTGACAGGCAAGCGCGTATTTCGTATGGCGCCGATCCACCACCATTTCGAACAAAAGGGATGGCAGGAAGCGACGATTGTCATTCGTTTCTGGATCATTGCGATTATTCTGGCCCTTATCGGGCTCTCAACTTTGAAGCTACGGTAGTGATTAAAGCCACCACATTTAAGGGGCGTCGGGTCGCTGTTTTTGGCCTTGGTCGAACCGGTGTGTCTGCAGCACTATCGCTGCAGGCGGGCGGGGCCGACGTCTGGGCGTGGGATGACCGCGAAGCCGCACGCGAAGAGGCGAAGGCGGAAGGGGTCTCGATCCATGATTTAAATGACGTTGATTGGACGACCGTGGATGAGTTCGTGCTCTCGCCGGGTGTGCCGCACTATCTTCCTGAACCGCACTGGACGGCAGTCGCAGCGATCGCGGCCAGTGTGCCAATTATTTGTGACATCGAGATTTTAGCGCGCGAGATTAATGCACGCCCGGTCGAGGATCGTCCCAAGCTAATCGCGATCACGGGGACGAACGGGAAATCAACGACAACATCCTTGATCGGGCATATCCTGAAAAGCTTGGGTAAAGACGCACAGATTGGCGGTAATATTGGGCGCGGTGTCCTTGATCTCGACCGTATGCATGCGGGAACACATTATGTGATCGAGCTGTCATCTTACCAATTGGAACGTACACAAAGCTTGCGTGCCAATGCAGCCGTTTTTTTGAATTTGAGTCCTGACCATCTTGATCGTCACGGCACAATGGAGGCCTATGGTCAGGCGAAGCAGACCATCTTTAACAACCAAACATCCGATGATACCGTCGTGATTGGCGTGGATGATGCCTATGGCAAAGCCCTGACGACGAAGTTGAAAGCGCGCAATGGCCGCCGGATTGTGCCGATTTCGGCTCAACGTGCGCTGGGCCACGGCGTTTGTGCGCTTGGCGGGCAATTGGTTGACCGAACCGCGCGCAATGGCCGCGTTGTCTGCGATCTGACACAGGCGAAAGCGCTAGAGGGTATGCATAATGCGCAGAATGCGGCGGCCGCCTATTCCGCTGTCTCCAGCCTTGGTATCGAAGCGCGTTTTATCGGCGAAGCCATTCTGAGCTTTCCCGGTCTGGCGCACCGTATGGAAACCATCGGATCCATCGGTTCCGTTCGTTTCGTCAATGATAGCAAAGCGACCAATGCCGAAGCCGTTCGGCAAGCGCTGGGGAGCTACGAGAATATTTTCTGGATTGCAGGCGGCGTGGCTAAGGAGGGCGGGATTGAGCCCTTGATGGATTTGAAAGACCGCATTCGTAAGGCTTACTTCATCGGCGAAGCGGCGCATGATTTTTCTGCGACGCTAGATATTGTGTCGGTTGAGAATAAGGTTTCGGGCGCGCTTAAGATGGCCTTGCTTTGTGCCACCCATGACGCGCTCGCCTCGGGGCTAAAAGATCCAATCGTGTTGCTTTCGCCCGCCTGTGCCAGTTTTGATCAGTTCGCGAATTTCGAAGTTCGGGGAGACGCCTTCCGGAATGAAGTCTGTCAGCTCATGGATATGTTCGCGAGCTCTGCCGCTCCGAAGACAAGCTCTTCGCGGAAAAAAGGGTCAGCCGCATGAGGTTGGCCGCCATGCCCAACACGTTGACCTCTCGGTCGAGACGCTTTTTGCTGACCGAATGGTGGCGCTCGATTGACCAACTGACCTTGATGCTGCTGCTCTGTTTGTTGTGCGCCGGGCTAGTTCTGTCCATGGCCGCGTCTCCAGCGGCGTCGCACCGTCTTGGTATTCAGTCGCCGTTTTTTTTCTTATTCCGTCATGCCGTCTTTGCCGTCGTCGGGTTCTGCGGAGCAGTGGCCGTGTCGCTATTCAATCCAACCGGGGCGCGGCGAATTGGCGTGTTGGCGTTGATCGGGGCCATTATCGTGATGATGGCGTTGCCCACCATTGGCTATGAGGTGAAGGGCGCCGTGCGTTGGGTCAAAATCGGGCCGTTCTCGCTGCAGCCATCAGAATTTGCCAAACCGGCGTTCATTGTTTTCGCCGCTTGGATGTTTTCTGCGGCGAAGCGAGATCCGAATGTTCCCGCTGTTTTGATCGTCCTCGGCGTCTATGCCGCGTTAATTTTACTGCTCATCACCCAACCGGATTTTGGCCAATCTTTCTTGCTGACGCTGTGTTTTGCATCGGTTTTCTTCTTTGCCGGGATGTCTCTGGGCTGGCTGATCGTGATGTTGGGCGTAACGATGCTGGGCGCGTTTGGCGCCTATTTGGCGTTGCCGCACGTCCGTGCGCGGGTCTCGACCTTCTTATCGCCAGACCGCTCCGACTCCTACCAGACCGACCGGGCGTTAGAAGCGATTGCGGGCGGCGGTTTCTTTGGCCGAGGACCGGGCGAAGGTGCGGTAAAATATGCGCTGCCAGACGGGCATACGGACTTCATCTTTGCTGTGTCCGTCGAAGAGTTTGGCTTTCTCATCAGTGCCTTACTGATCGTGATAATTGCGGCTTTTGTCGTGCGGGCCTTCTCCAACGCGTTACGGCTTAATGATCAGTTCTGCCAATTGGCGACAGCGGGACTCGCGACATTGATTGGGATGCAGGCGATCATTAATTTGTTCGTCAATCTGAACATGGCTCCGAGCAAGGGCATGACCTTGCCGTTCATCTCTTATGGCGGATCATCCATGCTATCGCTCTGCTTTGCGGCGGGCCTAATCCTTGCTTTCACGCGCCGTCGCCCCGGCGCCTATCGGACGAACTGATGATGCGTGCCCTGCTCGCGGCCGGAGGAACTGGCGGCCATATGTTTCCGGCCCAATCACTGTCGGAGGAGCTGATACGTCTAGGCTGGGAGTGCGCGATGATTACCGATGCGCGCGGTCGTAAACACGCGGGACGGATCAAGGCCGATCCGATCATTGAGGTCAAAGCCGCGTCCATATCCCCGCGTCACCCGATTAAAGCTGTTCGTGGAGCCTTCCAATTGTTGCAAGGCGTGCAGCAGTCCAAAGCGTTCATTCGCGACTGGAAACCTGACGTGGTGGTCGGGTTTGGCGGCTATCCGAGTTTCCCGGCGTTGCGCGCAGCGGAAAGCTTGAACATACCCCGCGTCATTCATGAACAGAATGCGGTGCTGGGACGGGTCAACCGCGTGTTCGCGCGCAAAGCGACAGTTGTTGCGAGCGGATTTACTGACCTCGCGAAATTGCCAGAGGGTTCCAATCATCACGTCATCGGCAATCCAATGCGCGACGCGATTTTGCAGGCATCTAACCAAGTCTCTAAGGGACAAGGGATAAACCTCGTCATTGTCGGGGGGTCGCTCGGTGCGAATATTATTTCTCATGTTGTCCCGCAAGCTGTTGCAGCCCTGCCAGACGATTTGCGCGACCGTATAAACGTCACGCAACAAACGACGAAGACCCATTTGGAAGCGGCGAAAGCTCAATATGCGGACGCGGGTATCGCGGCGACCCTAGACACATTTTTCTCAGACATTGAAATCCATCTCGCCAGCGCGGACTTAATTATTGCGCGCGCGGGCGCATCCTCCGTGTCCGAAATTGCCCTAATGGGAAAACCGTCCATTCTCGTTCCGCTTGCCATTGCAATGGATGATCACCAAACGGCCAACGCAAAGGCGTTAGAACGCCTTGATGCCGCCAAAATTGTGCCTGAATCAGACTTCACCGTAGAGCGACTAACAACGCTGTTAACGGAGACATTGAATGACACAGACTGGCTTGACCGCGCGGGTCGAAATGCGTCTAAGCTCGCCCGTCCAGACGCCGCGCGCGACTTGGCCGCGCTCGTCCTCTTTGCAGCTGGAAAATAATGTGACTGATATTCAGCCGAAAAACTTAGCCACCAAAGTGCCCTTCGATATGGGTCCGATCCATTTTGTCGGAATTGGCGGGATCGGCATGAGCGGCATCGCCGAAGTCATGCTTAACCTTGGCTATGCCGTGCAAGGCTCTGACATGCGCGAAAGCGCGATTACGGAGCGGCTGAAAGCCCTCGGTGCAACGGTCTTTATCGGTCAAAAAGCCGAACAAGTGATCGGCGCAGGCGCAATTGTTATGAGTAGCGCGATCAAACAGGATAATGCCGAATTAGTTGAAGCTCGTTCGCGTTTCATACCGGTTGTTCGCCGGGCTGAAATGCTCGCAGAACTGATGCGCCTTAAATGGACCGTGGCAGTGGGTGGAACGCACGGAAAAACGACGACGACAACGATGATCGCCGCGTTGCTTGAAGGCGGCGGCCTTGATCCGACTGTTATCAATGGTGGAATTATCAATGCCTATGGCTCCAATGCCAAATTGGGTTTAGGCAAATGGATGGTTGTGGAAGCGGATGAGAGCGACGGCTCATTCTTAAAGCTTTTACCGACGGTGGCTGTCGTCACCAATATCGACCCTGAGCATATGGAGCATTACGGCGAGTTCGACACGCTACGCGCCGCTTTTGACACATTTGTCGAAAATCTACCGTTTTATGGGTTTGCGGTTCTCTGCACAGACCATCCAGAAGTTCAGGCATTGGTCAGCCGTGTTTCTGATCGTCGGATCATTACTTACGGCTTTAATCCACAGGCGAGTGTGCGCGCTGTTGATCTAAAATTGGAATCAACAGGGACGCGTTTTGATGTGGTCTTTCAAAGCGCCGATGGCGAAACGCGATGGAGCGATTTATTCCTCCCAATGGCGGGTAAGCACAATACTCAAAATGTTCTCTCTGCCATCGCGGTGGCGCGTGAATTGGGAATGGATGAAGACGCGGTTCGCAAATCTTTGACAGAATTCGGCGGCGTCAAACGTCGCTTCACAGCCGTTGGCAATTGGAACGGTGTCACTGTGATTGATGATTATGGTCATCACCCGGTCGAGATATTGGCTGTTCTGCAAGCCGCGCGACAAGTGGCCGAAGGCCGCGTTCACGCCGTGATGCAGCCGCACCGTTATTCGCGCTTGAGCGACCTGTTCGAAGATTTCTCAACCTGTTTCAATGATGCCGACACTGTTCGGATTGCAGATGTTTTTGCGGCTGGAGAGGCGCCGATTGATGGCGTTTCAGCGCCCGCTTTGGTCGAGAGCATTCGCAGCCACGGGCACCGTGAAGTCTCCCTGACAACCAAAGCGTCTTTGGCGGCAGATTTGAAAGATGACCTCGCGGACGGTGATCTGATCGTCTGTCTCGGCGCGGGCGACATTACCTATTGGGCGGCTGGACTTGCCGCTGCGCTCGACACGGTATGAGCCTGATCGACCAGATGCCGACGGTCAGGGGCTCCTTAAAAGCCAACGTCCCGCTTGCGCCATATAGCTGGTTACGGGTCGGTGGTCCGGCCGATGTGTTTTTTATGCCCCAGGACGAAGCGGATTTAGCGCTATTTTTGTCGTCCATTGTTCCATCGGTTCCGGTCACGGTTCTGGGCGTTGCCTCAAATACATTGGTTCGCGACGGTGGGATTGAAGGGGTCGTCATTCGATTAGGTCCAGCCTTCGGAACTGTTGAGACGGACGGACTTCGCCTCACGGCAGGAGCTGCCGCCTTGGATGCGCGGGTTGCAAAGACTGCGTCCGAAGCGGGCATTGCCGGGATGGAATTTTATGCTGGAGTACCCGGCACGATTGGCGGGGCGCTCCGCATGAATGCGGGGTGTTATGGAACAGAGACAAAAGATGTCTTGGTCGAAGTCGTCGCGATTGATCGCCGGGGACGACGGGTTGTTCTGTCCAATGACGACATGCAGTATAGCTACCGTAAAAGCGGCGCATCGACCGACTTGATTTTCACCACCGCGACCTTTGATGGCACGGCGGATAAACCTGAGGCGATCAAAGCCCGAATGGACGAAATCACGAATAAACGCGAAAACTCACAGCCGATCCGGTCCAAGACGGGCGGGTCAACATTCAAAAACCCTGAGGGTCACTCAGCCTGGAAAGTCATTGATGCGGCTGGGATGCGCGGTTTTCGCGTGGGCGGCGCACAAATGAGTGAACAACACTGCAACTTCATGATCAATGCGGACAATGCGACGGCGGCTGACCTTGAAACACTGGGCGAAACCGTCCGTGCCAAAGTATTAAAAACACAGGGTATTCCTCTTGATTGGGAAGTGCGCCGGATTGGACGAACCTTATGAAAGTCGCGGTTTTAAAAGGTGGAATTTCCGCAGAACGCGACGTCAGCCTTGTGAGCGGCGCGGCCTGTGCCGAGGCTTTACGCGGGGAAGGGTACACTGTCGTTGAGATTGATGCGCATCCCGATACGCTGGTCGATGATCTAAAGCGCGTCGCGCCTGATGTTGTATTTAATGGCCTGCATGGCGATTGGGGCGAAGATGGCAGCGTCCAAGGAATATTAGAGCAGTTACAACTCCCCTATACGCATTCGGGCGCGGCAGCCTCAAAGCTGGCGATGAATAAGGACTGGGCCAAGGACATATTCGCGTTGCACGGCATCACAGTGCCGCAAGGCGGTGTGGAGACACGTGTAAGAATTGGGGCAGGCGGCATCCTCCCAACGCCTTATGTGGTTAAACCCAATGGCTCGGGCAGTTCGGCGTCAGTCTACATCGTCACGGAAGAAACGCCTGCGATACTTGCAACGATGCGAGATGATGAAGGCTTAGGCGACGCACCCGTGATCGAGCCCTTTATTCCGGGCCGTGAACTGACAGTGGCCGTTATTGGCGGCAAGGCGCTCTGCGTGACGGAGATTGTGCCGCAAGGGGATTGGTATGATTATGACGCCAAATATGTCGAGGGCGGCTCGCACCATATTGTGAATGTCTCTCTGCCAAAAGGTGTCACAGAACTCGCTTTGCGAAACGCCGAAATTGCGCACCGTGCGCTCGGGTGTCGGGGCGTAACTCGCGCTGACTATCGCCTCAATGATACGAACTGGCCAAAAAACTCAGATGAAAACCCATCTGAAGTGGATGTGGTAAATGGATTAGTAATGCTTGAGGTTAATACTCAACCGGGAATGACTCCGACGTCGTTGGTGCCCGAACAATGTCAAAGCCACGGAATGAGTTTTGGGGCGCTCTGTCGGTGGATGGTTGAGGATGCAACATGGCCAAGAACGCCAAGAAGCCCGCAAAAGTTAGACGCGTCAGCCCTTTAAAACCGGGATTGGCCGGCGCCTCACGCTTGGTTCAATCGCGGGTTCACGCGGGTATGCGCGCGGCGACGCTGTCGCGCTCATCCATGCTGCGCTTTAGCGCCTCTGTCCTATTTGTCTTTTTTGCGCTTGCTTTCGTCGCTCTGTGGCTTGGTGGTCATCTGTCCGTCGTGCGTGACAATGTCGACGCGTTTAAACGTAATCAGTTGATGGCCATCGGGTTCACGGTTGAGCGGATTGATGTGACGGGTGAGGGTCGGTTGAACGAAGCCGACGTCCGCGCCGCCGTTGGAATTTATGAAGGTGATTACTTCTTTGGCGCAGACTTACGCCGCGCGCAGAGCAATACAGAAAGTCTGCCGTGGGTGGACCGGGCTGTTGTCCGCCGCCTCTGGCCGAACCGGATTGTTGTGCAGCTCGTCGAAACGGCGCCCTATGCGCTTTATCAGAAGGACGGAATGCTTCACCTGACCGCGCATGACGGTGAAATTATCGCGCCTTACAATCCTGAGGCCGGAGATTTACCCCCAGATTTACGGCTCTTTATCGGCGTCGATGCCGCGCGACACGCGCAGTCGATTAGTGAGCTTTTGCAACGTCATCCCTCTGTCTGGGCAGACACGAATGTTCTAACACGTTATCCATCGGGACGGTGGGACGTAACATTTCAAGATGGCCGCGTTTTGCGCTTGCCTCTGTCGGATGTGGATACGGCATTGCGTCGTTTCGCCGCCCTAAGAACACAAACGACCACGCGATATGCGATCGTAGATCTGCGTTTGGCGGATCGGATGACGCTCACCCCTGCAGCACCGATCGACGCGTGAGCGCGCGGAATCCTGACACGGTATGCGTCATCGACATTGGGTCGAGCAAAGTCGTCTGCCTGATTGGTCGTCGTGATCCCGCTTTGGGCGTGCGTCTGCTTGGGAGTGGGACCGCCGTGAGCCGGGGTATAAAAGTCGGCGCCGTTGTTGATTTGGACGCGGCAGAACACGGTATTCGCCAAGCCGTAGAAAAAGCTGAGCGCGCCGCGGGCGTGTCGGTCCACGGCGTGATTGTGAACGTCGGTCTGCGTTCTCTGTCCTCACGTCATTTGCGAGTTCAAACTGAATTTGCCTCAGGTGCGATCGCTGATCGGGATCTGAAACGCGTGATCGGATCATCCCTGTCTGAGCTCTCCGAGCCAGATTATGCGATCCTACATGCCTTGCCGCGCGATTGGGAAGTCGACGGCGAAACGGGTATCCGGGATCCGCGCGGGATGTTCGGACAGCGCCTCGGCGTGGATATGCATTTCGTAACTGCCGGGATCGGTCCCTTACGCAATCTCGCCCATTGTATCGAACGATGTCATTTAAACCTTCGTAGCGTCACGGTGAGTCCCTATGCGGCGGCGCAGTCTGTTTTGACGGAAGATGAGCGCGACCTCGGTGTTACGCTGATTGACCTTGGGGCAGGCCTAACGACCGTGGCTGTGTTTCGCGACAATACGCTTGTCCATGTTGATGCGCTGGGAGTGGGGGGGCGCAACGTTACGGCCGACATTGCGCATGGTCTGAATACACCGTTAGAAGCCGCGGAACGGATCAAGCTCTTTTATGGCTCTGCCCTGCACGGAGCGCGGGATGAATTTGAGACAATTCCCTGTCCGCCAGTTGGCGCAATGGATGAGCTGCAACATGCCCCGCGATCTCGCCTGACGTCAATTATTCGCGCGCGGACCGAAGAAACGATGAAGCTTATTCAAAACCGACTCATTGATGCGGGTTTGGATATTTATTCAGGACGTCAAATCGTTCTGACGGGCGGAGCGGCGCAGCTGTCGGGTCTGCGGGAACTGACGGAACTCGTGTTCAATAAAAGTGTAAGGATCGGATCCCCGCACGGCGTCTTTGGCTTGTCCGACGCGCAGGACAGTCCAGACTTTGCGGTTGCGGCAGGGTTGCTACGCCATGCGTTCGAGCAGACAGGCGAGGCTGTATCAGGCCCCCCCGACCTATCAGGCCGCCGCTACCAAAGTTCTCGTTATACCGGCAACGCCTTGATGCGGTCGGTGCAATGGCTACGGGAGAATTTTTAGCTTAGCGACACGAGCCCAGCTCAGACCGCATGACCCGGTAATCGTCTGCACCCATCGTGTCAGAAAAAATATCGGCCCGAGCGACCCCATCAATAAGCAGTGGGCGGGGGAGGTCCAAGACTTTGAAAATTGATTGGAACGCATCTTCGCTAGCCGCAAATTGTGCGTCATCCTCATAGAGTGTGATGAGTTGGATGCCGGGCTGTTCGGGCTTGTCGGACCGAAGCAAGCGGAAGTCTTTGATGGTGCCGTTTTCTTTCGCGACAACGCGAGCCGGAAGCCACGCGGCTTCATAATAGCGTTTGGCAAGGTCGGCCTGACCCTGGCGAATAGTGACGCTATTGATCGTCCAAATATCGTCGCAGATGGGATTTGGCGCGTCTTGCGTCGAATTTGACGATGCTCCGCATCCTGAGAGCACTAGGCTGATGATGGCTACGAAGACTAATCTCATAAGCTAAACTTCCGTGAAATCCCAAGTAACATGAAAACGTCTGAGGTCGCGCCGTCTGGTGCTTGCAAGATCGGGCTGTCGCGATAGTCACCAATATATTCGCGGTAAGACACAATCCCGTTAAGCTGCCAGCGGTCATCAATTTCATACCACCCGAGCAGGCTGGCAGACGCGCGGTGAAAGCCACCGTCGAGGTCATATTGTGGCAAGCCAGATGCCACAGCTTGTTGCGATGTCACGCCGTAAATTGTTTGTGTATAACTTTCGTCAGCCCAACTCAAAGTGAGGGCTGGTTGGATCGCGAGTTTGTCAACGAGTAAGCCTGCCGGAATATAAGTGCCCAGCGAAATATCGGCATTAAACCCGTCGTGGCCGTTGAGCACATCCTGCCCAGCATCAATGCGAATACCAAGGGGACCGTAAGTCGCGCGGAGGAAGCCGCCAGCCAGCAGGCTCGCGCTAATATCCTCAAACCCGGTCAGGGTGGGGCTATCCGCACTGTCTCGCCCGAAATCAAACGCCGCGCGCGGACCGGCCTTTAGTGACCAATTGCCCGGTCCCTCTCCTGTTCCAATGTCGATAAGTGGATAGGCGAGCGACAGACCGGAGAGTTCAAACCCGGCGATATCGTCAAAGCTGATCAAGGGGAGGATGCGAAGCTCATAATCGGCTGACCCGACATATTTAGGGGAGTAGAGCAGGGCGCCACCAAGGCGAATACTACGCGCTTCATTGGCGTCATTGGCTGCCACATTATTAAAACATGTCGCAAAAGAGAGTGTCAAGCCAAGGGTCAAAATTTGGAAAAGTCTATTGTTCATATTGAAACATAACATCGTATTGCCTGCTCTAAGATTAAATTTCGACCTTTATCGTCGCAGTGTGATACAGTGAGATTAAAGCGAAAAAGAGATCGGTTGCACAATGGGAAACCTCCATCACGGCTTCAACTATATAGAATTGCCATCGACAGATAACGTAGCGATGAAAGAGTTTTATGGCGAAGCGTTTGGCTGGACTTTTGAAGATTGGGGGCTAACCTATGTCGCCATTCACGGTGCGAGCATCGATGGCGGGTTTGATCAAGACAGCGCTCGCAAGCCTAGTGATCAAGGCGTGTTGGTCATTTTATACTCAGACGACCTTGAGGCGAGCGAAGCATCAATCCGATCACTAGGCGGTAAGATATCTGTGTCGGCCTATGATTTTCCGGGGGGGCGTCGGTTTCATTTCAAAGACCCTAGCGGCAACGAACTTGCCATCTGGTCCCCGGCTCCAGAGGAGTAATAAGAGATAGGGCGGCTCTGTTTTAAACACGCCAATCCGGAAAGCGACGTGCCTGTCCAGCTTTAAAGAGGCGAATGCGGTTGCTGGATGGATCGAGGATATCGGCCTCTTCCCAATCATAGGGTTTCAGACTCGGTGGGGAGAGGGGCTTGAGGTCGGTTGCTGTTAAAAACGCGCCGAGATCATCGACTTCGAAATAGATCAATGGCCAGTCGGTGGGCGCGGTCCATTCGTCCTCGACACTATGGAGTGACAGCGTGGCAGGTTCTCCCCCGCTCGGGGGCGCAGGAAACTCAAACCGGACGTAACGCGGCGCACTATCAACGATCAACGTCAGGCCGAGGCGTCTATAAAATAAAACGCTCGCCGCCATATTGATAGCGCCGAGTGTAACTTGGTTGAGTCGCAAGCCGTTCATGCTGTGACCTTAGCATAGTTGTCATGGCTGAATAGCGACCCTTAAGTATGGGTTATTTATCGTCGGGATGATCTTGTTTGGAATTGCCCCATTGGTCGTCGGAAAGGGACTTTCCAGTTTCTAGCAAGGATTTTAGATTAGACAAAACGGCCGGCCACCCTTGCGTCACACCTTTATGCATGACGGAATCTTTAGTGAGCTTGCTATGAGTGACGGTCAATTTTGTGTCAGGTCCTAGCGAGACCAGCTCGTAAGTGACGATGGAGGGGGTGGGCTCTTCTGTTTTACTGCCATCTGCTCCGTTCCATGTAACGATAAGTTTGTTGGGTGGATCTGATTCCAGCACCTGTCCATGGACATCGACGACGGTGCCATCATTCGCCTGAACATGCTCCCATTTCGAGCCAACTTTCCAATCTGACTTATTGTGATGACCCCAATATTTTTCAGTCAGTTCTTTCTGGATGAGCCCATTCCAAACGGTTTCGGCAGTCGCGGCGATATAGATTGTGTAGACGAAGTTCGGGGCATTTCCGGCGGGTTTATCATCATAGGCCATGGCGTTTTCTCTCTTTAAATGAGGGTTCGGCTTTCGTTTCGATGTGAGCTTTCGCTTCGGATTGAGTTTTCAGATCGACGAGCATTTCCAGCCGTGCGTCTTCGAAGCGACCGACCCAGCGGTGGACGATTTCAGCGAGGGGGACTGGGTTGAGGAAATGCAACTTCTCGCGCCCTTGCCACTGGACCGAAATTAAGTTGGCGGTCTCGAGGATTTTCAAATGTTTCGATACAGCTTGGCGCGACATATCTAACGAAGTCGTCAACTGGCCTAATGTCTGACCATTTTTATCAAAGAGTTGATCGAGCAAGGTGCGGCGCGTTTCATCGGCCATAGCTTTAAAAACATCACTCATGAAGCTGTCTATAGGCAACCATATAGTTGCATGTCAAGGCTATGAGTTTAGATCAAAAAAATCCGCCCCAGAGAAAACTCCGGGGCGGGGTATAAGCGATATGGTTGAAGGGGGGTTAAGCCATCTTCTTCTGGAAGTTCTCGTCAATTGCTTCGATATAGCCCGTTGTTGTGAGCCAACCTTGCTTGTCGCCAACGAGCAGCGCGAGGTCTTTCGTCATTTGACCGGCTTCGACGGTTTCAATCACTGTCTTTTCTAGCGTAGTTGCGAACTTCAGAAGCGCGTCATTATCGTCCAACTTGGCACGGTGAGCTAAGCCGCGTGTCCACGCAAAGATAGACGCGGTCGAGTTGGTCGATGTGGCTTCACCCTTCTGGTGGTTACGGTAGTGGCGGGTGACCGTGCCGTGCGCGGCCTCGGCTTCCATCGTCTTACCATCTGGCGTGAGCAGGAAGGATGTCATCAGGCCAAGTGAGCCGAAGCCCTGCGCAACCGTGTCAGACTGCACATCGCCATCATAGTTCTTACAGGCCCAGATATAACCGCCAGACCATTTCATCGCCGCTGCGACCATATCGTCGATCAAACGGTGTTGATACTCGCCCCCGAATTCGGCAAATTTCTCTGCGAATTCTGAGTCATAAATTTCTTGGAAGATGTCCTTGAAGCGACCGTCATATTTTTTGAGGATCGTGTTTTTCGTGGACAGGTAGACGGGCCAGCGACGCTGGACGCCGTAGTTCAGGCATGCGCGTGCAAAGTCACGGATCGACTCATCGAGATTATACATCCCCATGAGGACACCACCGCCGGGGAAGTCAAAGATCTTGTGCTCAGTGACTTCACCGTCTTCGCTCTCAAACCGCATCGTGGCTGTGCCTTTACCCGGGATAACCATGTCTGTGGCTTTATACTGGTCACCGAAAGCGTGACGGCCAATGACGATCGGTTTTGTCCAACCGGGGACAAGACGTGGAATGTTGGAGCAGATGATCGGCTCGCGGAACACAACGCCGCCAAGGATGTTGCGGATGGTGCCGTTCGGGCTTAGCCACATTTTCTTAAGATCAAATTCTTCGACGCGTTGCTCGTCCGGTGTGATGGTCGCGCATTTGATGCCGACGTTGCATTTTTTGATCGCGTGGGCTGCATCGATTGTGATCTGGTCATTGGTCGCATCACGTGACTGGATCGACAAATCATAGTCGAGCAGGTCGATATCGAGATAGGGTTCGATCAATCGTTCAATGATCATGTCCCAGATGATGCGTGTCATCTCGTCGCCGTTCATATTGACGACGGGGTTGTTCACCTTAATTTTTGCCATGAGGTCCTCTGTGCAAAGTCTGAAAAGTCTCGAAAGTTAAAAGTCTTGGAATTTCTGGCCCGCCTATAGCAAAGCGGCCCGTAAG
This sequence comes from Litorimonas sp., assembly GCA_051251645.1. Lineage (GTDB taxonomy): Bacteria > Pseudomonadota > Alphaproteobacteria > Caulobacterales > Maricaulaceae > Litorimonas. The sequence goes on from JBPOEY010000003.1 coordinate 334,896, forward strand.
TTAAAGTCCTATCCGGAGTGATCACATGGGCGCAAACAAGCCCGGCAAGGAAATACATGACCAATTAGGTCGTGCTGTCGACATGAAAGAGGTTTCCGTTCCGGCGGTGATCCTTGTCAATCCGCAATTGGGAGAGAATGTCGGCTCGGCGGCGCGGTCTATGCTGAATTTTGGTTTGACCGATTTGCGCCTTGTCGCCCCGCGCGATGGCTGGCCAAATTCAGCCGCTGTCACTTTGGCGGCGGGGGCGTTGTCCGTGCTCGAGAGCGCCAAACTATTCGAGACAACGGAAGAGGCGATTGCAGATTTGCATTATGTCTTGTCAGCGACCGCAAGGCGTCGCGATATCGAATTACCTGTGATGGGCGTGGACGGCGTTGGGTCAAAGGTGCGCGCGATGGAAGCGGACGGCATCCGGACGGGAATTTTGTTCGGTCCAGAAAATGCAGGCCTGTCTAATTCGGACGTGGCTTTGTCTGATGCGATCCTGACCTATCCCGTCAATCCCGCGTTTCAGTCACTCAATCTGGCGCAAGCCGTCAATGTTTTTGCCTTTCTTTATGCAGCTGGGCAGGGCGTTCCAGACACATTTGAGGGGGCGCTGTCAGACGTTGCGCCGCGCGAAGATCTCGTTCGCCTGTTCGATCATCTGGAAACAGAGTTGGAAGAGGCAGGCTTCTTCTATCCAGCGGCGAAGAAAGAGCTTATGCGGCACAATATACGAGCGCCTTTGACGCGCGCGCAAATGACCAAGCAAGAAGTCCGAACCTTTCGGGGTATCGTAAAAGCCCTATCTAAAGGTCGTGGTCATCATATTGATCGCAAGAGACACATCGAAAAGAAACGATCCGAGACATGAAATTTCTTCCTTATCTGACCCTGATTGCCAGCTTTGTGCTCGGCTATCTCGGCTATCCGTTTGGCCTTGTCTTTGTTGTCGCGGTCGTGTCCGCTTTCCTCGTCTTCCCGAAGCGTCGAAATCAACTCCGAAATCAGCCGCAGGCGCCGGACCGCAATATGGTGTTAGACGGATTTTTCCTTGTTGCGCAGCAGACGCTTATTCATTTTGTCGTGTTTGCGCTGGGCCTGTTCGCAATGCGTATGATGGCCGGCTAGATCGCCATCCATCAAAGGCAAAAACGGCGACACCGAGCCAGATCAACGTAAAGCAAATGGCATGTGCCGTGGTAAATGTTTCGCCGAAATAGATACCGCAGAGAAACTGCATTGTTGGACCCACGAACTGTAGAATGCCCAAAGTGGAAAGGCGAATGCGCCGGGCCGCGAAGGCAAAGGCTAGTAGCGGGAGAACTGTGATGGGGCCGGATGCCACCATCAGCCAGCTGAGTGTCTTATCCGTGCCAAATACGAGCGCCCCCGACTGTGTTAGCCACGCAATATAGAGTGCGGCAGGCAAAATCAGCACCAGCACTTCGATAAACAACCCGGGCATCGCGCCGACATCGATGAGTTTGCGCAACACGCCGTAAACCGTGAAAGAGCACGCTAAGAACAGCGATATAATGGGGAATTGCCCGCCATAGATCGTCAGCGCCAGCACGCCGAGACAGGCCAAGAGGATCGCGAAGCCCTGTAATTTTGATAATCGTTCGCCGAAAAACAGCACGGCGACGAGAACGTAGAGCAACGGATTAATATAGTAGCCAAGGCTGCCTTGAAATATCTGCTCGATCTGGATGGCATAAATATAGACGCCCCAGTTCGCCGCGAGGCTGATCGAGGCTAGGGCGAGCAGTGCGAGCGTTCGGGGCTTCCGTATGGCTTTGATCGTATCGCCAATCTGCTTGCGAAAGAGCAGGATCAACAAACCAAAGGGCAGGGACCAGAGAATACGATGCGCGAGAATTTCAGGGGCAGGGACAGCCTTCGTCGCGACGAAATAGATCGGAAACAGACCCCACATGAAGTAGGCGGAGAGGCCGGAGAGTAATCCAGCGCGAGAATCGATTTCTTGCGGGCGGTTCATCATCGCGCCATACACCCTCTACGGAGTCTGTCATGGTCTGTTGACTTCACATCTCGGTGCAGTATGTCGCCGCTCTCATTTACGGGATATTTGCGTTGCCGCCGTTGTAATCGCTCCAAGAATTCGTCTGGAGCCGGCCCGCGAAATAAGAGAAAGGGCGCGACTATGTCGAAGCGTCACTCCGCCAAATATAAAATTGATCGCCGTATGGGCGAAAATATCTGGGGCCGTCCTAAGTCGCCAGTGAACAAGCGCCCTACCCCTCCCGGTCAGCACGGTGCCGGTCGTCGTGGCAAAGTATCCGACTTCGGGATCCAGCTTCGCGCCAAGCAAAAGCTCAAGGGCTATTACGGCAACATCCAAGAAAAACAGTTCCGTCGGACTTATGACGAAGCGACACGGATGAAAGGCGATACGTCTGAGAACCTGATTGGTTTGCTTGAGAGCCGTCTTGACGCTGTTGTCTACCGCGCCAAATTCGTCCCGACAGTTTTCGCATCGCGGCAGTTCGTCAACCACGGCCACGTTTTGGTTAATGGCAAGAAGGTCAATATCCCGTCTTACCGCGTCAAGCCGGGTGACGTGATTGAAGTTCGCGAAAAGTCCAAAACAATGGCGTTGGTTCTTGAAGCGCTTGATATGGCTGAACGTGAAGTTCCGGAATATGTTGATCTTGACGTTAAGGGCATGAAGGCGACCTTCACCCGCGTCCCAAGCTTCGACGAAGTGCCTTATGCGGTTCAAATGGAACCCAACCTCGTGATCGAATTCTACTCGCGCTAATCCCGCGCGACACTCGCTCCAAACAAAAAGCCCGCTTCATCGAAGCGGGCTTTTTTCGTTTAATTTCGAACCCAAACGAGTTTGAAGGGTTGGTCTGGAGATTTGAGGTTTACCGTCTCATCGAAATGATAAAACCCCGGTTCAGCAAATTTGAGCGCCCGTGTTCCATGTGTCTTGTTTTCAATCCGCACGGTTTGTTGGGATACGGGTATACAGTGGAAGACTTCGCCAATGAACATACGACGACATTGCTTGATGTGCAGATCCAAGCTCGCGCCTTCGGGGATAGAATAATGCACCTCTATGCCTTGCCCGGCGCGAAGGTAAGTTCGTCGGAGTAAAAAAGATTGGGCGTAGACACCAAACCGCTGGAACCGATTGCGGTCGATGTCGAGGATGCTTTTTTGGGAAGGCGAAACGAAGGAATCAATGACTTGCGACGGACGGAGCAAGGTGGGAATATAGTGCAGCCCTGCATAGCATAGGGTTATGCCAAGGATAATTGAGACAGCCGATCCAAGTGTCCGCCATGGGCCCAAGGGGGCCTTGGCGGACGATCCTCTGACGTCAATTAACGCCGCCTGATGTTCAGCGTCGACAGACTGTCGAGAATAGCTGGCACGGGTAAATGATGGCACACGCTTTCCTCCGGAAAACGCATTCTAGACCCAAACCTTAAAGAAACCGCTACGAAGCGATTTTGGCGTCGTGGGGCTAGGCCGCCATCTCGATGCCTTTTTCGGCCAGCATGGTGCGCATTTCGCCGCTTTCGAACATCTCGCGGATGATGTCACATCCGCCAACGAACTCGCCTTTGACGAACATCTGCGGGATTGTCGGCCAATTATTGATGTCTTTGATTCCCTGGCGAATGGCGGGATCTTCGAGAACATTCACAGACGCGTAGTCCACGCCTAGATAATCTAAGACCTGCACGACTGTTGAAGAAAAGCCGCATTGTGGGAAGGTCGGTGTGCCCTTCATGTAAAGAACGATATCATTCTCGCTAACGGTTTTGGCAATCTGCTGGTGGGCGGGATTGTCGGACATGGAATTCTCCTGCTGTATCCCGCCATAATTAGGAAGACGGAGGACAGAGTTCAACGGGTGATAATGGAATTGGACGCGCGCTGTTTATGGCGCGCGAGTTTCGAGCGCGAGGGCATGAAGCTCGCCATTGGCGCCGTCCATCTTACCCTTCAGCGCGCTATAGACGAGCTGATGCTGTGCCACACGGCTCTTGCCACGGAATTGCTCGCTCACAATGATGGCCTTCCAATGGTTGTTGTCGCCTGCCAGATCAATCATTTCGATCTTTGCGTCAGGCATTGCTGCTTGCAGCAATGCCACGATCGCGTCTTGTTCCATTGCCATCAGACGGTCTCCGTCGCGCCACTCATGAGCGTCGGCATCCAACTTTCCCAGTGGTCCTTCAGACCGGACAGGCTTACGTCGAAGCCATCTTGTGCGGTTAAACGGTCACCGCCAACAGTGCCAACGATATGCGCTTTGACGCCAAGGCCGCTCGCTGTCGTCAAGATCGGATTGATCGAGTTCTTATCGGTCGCAATCAGATAGCGGCCTTGATCTTCCCCGAAATACCATGCGTGCGCTGGAAGGTCGGTTGGATTGGATAGGCTCGCTCCAATGCCTAACGAAAAGGCCATTTCACATGCAGCTGCGGCAAAACCACCGTCAGACAAATCATGCACAGCACTGACGCGGCGATTGCGGATCAACTTACGCACATAATCCCCATTGCGCTTCTCAGCCGCCAGATCGACAGGTGGCGGGGCGCCGTCTTCACGACCCATCAGCGCGCGCAGATAGATGGAACACCCGAGCCAACCTTCGGTCTCGCCAATCATAATCAGCGTATCGCCTTTCTTGGCGCCTTTGAGGGTTTTGATCAGTGAGAGGTCTGGGATAAGGCCGACACCGCCAACCGCGGGCGTTGGCGGAATGGCGACGCCGTTCGTCTCATTATAGAGCGACACATTGCCGGACACGACGGGGTATTCGAACGCGCGACAGGCTTCGTTCATGCCGGTAATACAGCCGACAAATTGGCCCATGATTTCGGGGCGCTCGGGATTGCCGAAATTTAGGCAATCCGTGATCGCGATCGGGTCTGCGCCGACGGCGGTCAGGTTGCGCCAAGTTTCCGCGACGACCTGCTTTCCGCCCTCATAAGGGTCGGCATAGCAATAGCGCGGCGTGCAATCTGTTGTGACGGCAATCGCTTTGTTGGTGCCGTGAATGCGAATGATGGCTGCGTCGCCGCCGGACTGGCTACTGTCCATTGTGTCTGCCATCACGTGACGATCATATTGCTCCCAAATCCAGCGTTTGGACGTCATATCGGGATCGGTCATCACGCGCAGCAGCGCATCATTATAGTCTTCGGTTTCGACGATATCGCTGGGTTGAATGACGTCACGCGGCTCGGTCGGTACATGCGGACGGTTAAGGTTCGGCGCGTCATCGGCCAGCGGCGCTATCGGAATGTCACAGACCGTTTTGCGATCATGTGTCAGTACGAGGCGACCTGTATCCGTTGTTGTCCCGATTTCAGCGACATCCAGACCCCATTTTTCGAACACGTCGAAGGCTAGTTGTTCTTTGCCGGGCTGAATGACCATGAGCATTCGCTCTTGGCTCTCAGACAGCATCATTTCATAGGCTGTCATCCCAGTCTCGCGCTGCGGGACTTTATCGAGGTTAAGCTCAACACCAACACCGCCTTTATCCGCCATTTCAATGGAGGATGACGTCAGGCCAGCCGCGCCCATATCTTGGATGGCGATGATGGCATCTGTGGCCATTAATTCGAGACAAGCTTCGATCAGCAGTTTTTCGGTGAAGGGATCGCCGACTTGGACGGTCGGGCGTTTTTCTTCGCTATCATCGTCAAATTCTGCCGACGCCATGGTCGCACCATGAATGCCGTCGCGGCCTGTCTTGGACCCGACATAGAAGATCGGATTACCAACGCCTTTGGCGGCAGAATAAAAGACATTATCGGCGCGGGCTAAGCCCACGCACATGGCATTCACGAGGATGTTGCCATTATATCCGGCATGGAAATTGGTTTCGCCGCCCACGGTTGGAACGCCGACGCAGTTTCCGTAGCCGCCAATCCCAGCAACCACGCCATCGACGAGGCTCTTCGTCTTGGGATGATCAGGTTCACCAAAACGAAGCGCGTTGAGCAAGGCGATCGGCCGGGCGCCCATCGTAAAGACATCGCGCATGATCCCACCCACGCCTGTCGCCGCGCCCTGATAGGGCTCGATGTAGGACGGGTGGTTATGGCTCTCCATCTTGAAGATGATCGCGTCGCCATCATCAATGTCGATCACGCCGGCATTCTCGCCGGGGCCTTGAATGACCCGCTTGCCTGTTGTCAGAAACTTACCGAGATGCCGCCGAGAGGATTTATAAGAGCAATGCTCTGACCACATGACCGAGAATATGCCCAATTCTGTCAGGTTGGGCTCACGCTCTAGCCGATCCAGAATAATTTTATATTCTGCGCCGCTAAGGCCGTGTTCCGCAATGACATCTGCGGTGATGTCGTCAGACTTCGATTTGCCAGCCATTACAGCGATCCGAGAATGGATTTGAAGATGTTGCGACCGTCCGTTCCGCCGTGAAGCGGGTCGACGGCACGTTCGGGATGAGGCATCATGCCGAGCACGTTGCCAGCTTGATTGATGATCCCCGCAATGTCGCCGCGAGAGCCATTGGGATTATCGACATAGCGGAAAACGACCTGACCATTGCCTTCGATACGGCGTAGCGTGTCATCATCCGCGAAATAATTTCCGTCATGATGAGCGACAGGAATGTCGATTTCATGCTTGGCATCATAGAGCTTCGTGAAACGAGTTTTTGCATTGGCAAGCCGGAGCCGACTAATGCGGCAGACGAATTTCTGATTGGCATTCCGCATCAGGGCACCGGGCAGCATTCCCGCTTCGGTCAGGATTTGAAAGCCATTGCAGATGCCAAGAACCGGCAGACCCGCTTCGGCTTTTTGCTTCAAATCTTTAATGACAGGGGATTGCGCGGCGATAGCGCCAGAGCGCAAATAATCGCCATAAGAAAATCCGCCTGGAACGACGACAAGACGCACATCATCAGGAATGGATGTGTCCTTGTGCCAAATCATGTGCGGCGCTTTGCCCGTATGGGTTTCCAGTGCGACAGCGGCGTCGCGGTCGCAGTTGGACGCCGGGAAGACGATAACGGCAGTTTGCACGTCTAAGTCTCCGTCTCGTCCAATTCGATGCGGTAGCTCTCGATCACCGTATTGGCGAGAAGCTTCTCACACATCTCTTTGACGCGCGCCTCGACGGCGTCACGCTCGCCATCGGCAAGCTTTAATTCGATCACCTTGCCTTGGGTTGCGTCATGGACTTCTGTGAAGCCCAAATCGTTGAGAGAGCTGGCAATGGTGCGTCCCTGGGGGTCAAGCACGCCGGGTTTCAGACCGACATAAACGCGGGCAATCATGGGCATATCTTCAATCGTTCGAGGAAATGACGGAAATATTGGCCGTCGAGGGATTGGGCTTGAGGATACCGAGCCGTGTGGCAACCTCTGTATAGGCTTCTGTGACCTCACCTAAGTCACGGCGAAACCGATCCTTATCGAGTTTCTTATTCGTTTCCATGTCCCAAAGACGGCAGCTATCCGGGCTGATCTCATCAGCCAAAACAATCATGTGACCGCCTAAGCCGTCTGGATGCGGCAGGCGTCCAAATTCAAGTTTGAAATCAACCAGACGAATCCCGATGCCGGCAAACATACCTTGGAGATAGTCATTGATCCGCAAGGTCATGGCGATGATTTCGTCCATCTCGCCCTGACTGGCCCAGCCAAAGGCATAGACATGTTCTTCAGCCACGAGTGGATCACCTAAATCATCGCGTTTGAGACAGAATTCAACAATCGCGCGGGGAAGCTTTTCGCCCTCTTCAATGCCAAGGCGCTTGGACATGGTCCCCGCCGCGACATTACGGCAGATCACTTCGAGAGGAACAATCTCGACTTTTTTAATTAGCTGTTCGCGCATATTCAGACGACGAATGAAATGCGTCGGAATACCGATTTCCATCAATCGCATCATGATGAATTCTGAAATACGGTTATTAAGCACGCCCTTACCGTCGAGCGTGGCTTTCTTTTGCGCGTTGAAGGCGGTCGCATCATCCTTAAAATATTGGACAAGTGTGCCCGGCTCAGGGCCCTCATAGAGGATCTTGGCTTTGCCTTCGTAAATCTGCTTGCGGCGGCTCATCGGACGCTCAGCTCCCATGCAGTAAAATCGCCCCATAGACGAGCCTGCGCGGCGCGGCAACGGCAGGGCCGCATGGGATGCAGGGATAAGTCACAAGACATCGCAGCTAACGAACTTGTATCTTGCCGCCTGAGACCGGGCTTTGTATTGACAGACAAGGATCTAACTTGAACGGACGCTCTCGTCCGCGAGCCCCAGTTAAGGAATAAACGATGACCAGCTTCGACGATCGTAAGAATGCTTCTGAAACCCGCTTCGTCATGGACGCGGCGAAAGAATTTAAATCTGAAGCGCGCCGGAATAAGGCGCTGGGCCATTGGGCGGCGGGCTTGATGGGGAAGACGGCTGCAGAGGCGGATAGCTATGCATTGGAAGTCATCGTGGCAGACATGGAAGAGGCCGGGGATGATGATGTTTACCGTAAGTTGCGCAGTGATCTTACAGCGGCCGGTATTGATCTGTCCGACCAAGCCATCCGGGACCGGATGGCAGAAGAGCTGAAATTAGCGCGGGATCACGTTTACGCGCAGGATTTAAACCTAAACGGCTAAGGCTGTGATTCCCCTAGTCCTCGCGCCCTTGCTTTAGTAAGCGAGCCGCTATGAATGAAAAAACTCAGCACCGCATTGCTCTTTACCCCGGGACATTTGATCCGATGACACTCGGTCATCTGGATATTATGAAACGGGCGTCTCGCCTTTGTGACAAGTTGATCATCGGTGTTGCGATTAACCGCGACAAGAATCCGATTTTCGGATTGGATGAACGCGTTGAGATGGTCGAGAATGTTGTCGCCCCGTTCCGAGAGCGGATCGAGGTCGAAGTGAAGCCGTTTGAGAGCTTACTGATACACTTCGTTGAAGACTGCGGGGCGTCCATGATAGTTCGCGGCCTGCGGGCTGTGTCCGATTTTGAATATGAGTTTCAAATGGCCGGTATGAACGACCGTTTGAACCCAGACATTGAAACGGTCTTCCTGATGGCGGACCCGCAATATCAGACCATTGCGTCGCGCCTCGTCAAAGAGATTGCGCGGCTGGGTGGTAAAATCGACCAATTCGTGACCCCGGAGGTCGCGGTGCGACTGAAGGATAAATATACATGACGTTCCAATTTCGTTTGAAGACCTTGGTCCATTTTTCGGCCTTTTCCGTTCTGTCTATTGCAGGCCCGGCTTGCTCTGCCGAGGCACCGGAAAGCTATGCGGACGGGGAGATCAAGTCCGAAGTTACCTTCCCTGAGACAGCGTGGCGTACGGTGGACGCTGAAAATTTGATGCTCATCGATACGGCTTATGGTGTAATCGGGGTGGAGCTTTTCCCTGAAATCGCGCCGAACCATGTCGATCAGGTCAAAGCCTTAGCCCGCGACGGATTTTATAACGGCGTCGTGTTTCACCGCGTCATTGATGGGTTCATGAACCAGACTGGTGACGGCGCTAACGGTGATGGCACAGGCGATAGTGAACTGCCAGATCTTGCCGCCGAGTTCACCTTCCGGCGCGGCGAAGACATGGGCGTGACTTTGGTCTCTGCGCGCGGCAATGAGCAGCAACAAATCGCAACGGGCTTCTATAAAGGTCTCCCCGTCGCCTCGCAGCCGATTAGTCAGGCAATTCTGACCAAGGACGGCAAAGTTGCCGCTTTTGGTCTACATTGTAAGGGCGTGACATCTATGGCGCGCACAGAAGACCCAAATAGCGCCAATAGCCAGTTCTTCCTGATGCGAGACAAAGCCGAGCATTTGGACGCACAATATTCCATTTGGGGTTCGACGGTCATGGGTCACGATTATTTGACGTCTTTTAAAGTCGGTGTGACCGGGGAGACTGGATTTGTCCCGGACCAAATGAACACGGTAAAGATTGCTGCTGACCTACCCGAAGGTGCGCGTCCAACTGTGCAAGTTCTCGACACCACATCGGATGCGTTCACGAATTGGATCGCCACACAAAGCTATGACGATGTCTGCGATGTGCAAATCCCGTCCCGGACACTCTAAAATTTCGATTTTTTATACGTCTAAATCCCACACTTCTAAACCTCAGACTTTCAAGGAATATAATGTCCGATAAACTCATCCTCACTGTTGATACGCAATCCGGTGAAACTGGCGATATCACAATCAAGCTGCGGCCTGATTTGGCGCCAAAACACGTCGCGCAAATCACGAAGCTCGTCGAAGACGGTTTCTATGACGGTTTAACTTTCCACCGCGTTATTGACGGTTTCATGGCGCAGGGCGGATGCCCCGACGGCACTGGCATGGGCGGCGCGAAAAAGCAGATCCCGGCTGAATTTTCAAAAGAACCACACGCGCGTGGCGTTTGTTCGATGGCGCGGTCATCAAACCCAAATTCGGCGTCGAGCCAGTTCTTCATCTGTCTTGATGACGCCAACTTCCTTGATGGCCAATATACGGTATGGGGCGAAGTTGAGGACGGCATGGACATGGTCGACGCGCTGCCAAAAGGTGAGCCACCCCGTTACCCTGGCAAGATCGTCAAAGCGACTGTCGCTTAGCGAGTTTTGCGATCGTCCTTTCTAGGGCGTCACAGACATGGACGTCTCTGACTTTGATTTTGACTTGCCGGACGCGCGGATTGCGCTCCGGCCTATAGAGCCGCGCGACGATGCGCGGCTTTTATGCGTGGGTAATCGGCTGACGGATCATACTGTCGGCGACTTACCAGATTTACTGCAGCCAGGTGACCTCCTTGTCCTTAATGACACAAAGGTTATTCCTGCGGCCTTGTCTGCCAGTCGTCCGGCCCGTGCGCAGGGCGGCGGTGGAGATGTGTCATTGACCATCAACCTGCATAAGCGAACCGCGCCTGACCGTTGGCGGGCGTTCATTCGCCCGGCCAAGCGCCTGCGCGACGGGGATCACGTGATTTTTTCTGATCGTTTCAGCGCGACGGTCATGACCATCCGCGACGGCGGTGATGTTGAGTTGCAATTTGATCGGGCTGAGGAGGCGCTTGATGCGGCTGTCTCAATCCACGGGCGCACACCCTTGCCGCCTTACATTGCGAAGAAACGCGACGCGGACGCGCAAGACGAGTCAGATTATCAGACGGTTTATGCGGATGATCCGGGCAGTGTTGCGGCGCCGACAGCGGGATTGCATTTTACAGATTCTCTGTTTGAACGCCTTGCTGCTCGCGGGGTCGAGGTCGCCAAGCTGACCTTGCATGTCGGGGCGGGAACCTTCTTGCCAGTTAAGTCTGAGCGGACAGAAGACCATGATATGCATAGTGAATGGTATGAAATCGGCGAAGAGACGGCGGCTCAGATTGCTAATGCCAAAGCTGAAGGGCGGCGCGTTGTTGCCGTCGGGACGACAGCGCTGCGCGCTCTCGAAGCCTCAGGCGGTGTCGCCTCAGCCGGGGAAACCGACATTTTCATTACACCAGGCTATACGTTTCAAGTGATTGATGGGCTGATGACGAATTTCCATCTGCCGCGGTCTACCTTATTTATGCTGGTAAGCTCTTTGGCTGGGTTGAACACCATGCAAGCCGCTTACGCCCATGCGATAGAGACGGAGTATCGTTTCTATTCTTATGGCGATAGCTCACTGATCTGGCGGCAATAATGGCGATTTTCCCTTACGATATTCACGCGACAGACGGTCGCGCCCGCACGGGCACGCTGCGGACAATGCGCGGTGATATTCAGACGCCTGCGTTTATGCCGGTTGGAACTGCGGCGACCGTCAAAGGCGTTTACATGGACCACGTCCGTCAAACGGGCGCAGACATCATCCTCGGGAACACCTATCACTTGATGCTTCGCCCTGGGGCGGAGCGGATTGCACGCTTAGGTGGGCTCCATAAGTTTTGCGGCTGGGACGGGCCGATGTTGACTGATTCGGGCGGCTTCCAAGTCTGGTCGCTGTCAAAATTGCGCACAATGAGCGAAGAGGGCGTTGAATTCCAATCTCACATTGATGGCAGTAAACATATGCTCAGCCCGGAACGGTCAATGGAAATACAAGCCGAACTCCTTGGCGCGGACATTTGTATGCAATTTGATGAGTGTACGCCGTTTCCGGCCACACCGGATCAGGCCCGCGCGTCGATGGAATTGTCGCTGCGCTGGGGTGCTCGCTCCCTCGCGGCTTTTGGGGACCGCCCCAATCAGACGCTGTTCGCGATTGTGCAAGGCTCCACCTATGCCGATTTGCGCGCCGAATCAGCACAACGCTCGATTGAGGCGGGTGACTATGGCGGTTATGCGATTGGCGGGCTGGCTGTGGGCGAGGGGCACGAGATGATGTGCAATGTTCTGGATGTCACGACGCCGCATTTACCCGATGATCGTCCGCGCTACCTGATGGGCGTTGGGAAGCCGATTGACCTTGTTGAAGCGGTTTATCGGGGTGTCGACATGTTTGACTGTGTGATTCCGACTCGGTCTGGACGACACGGGCAGGTTTGGACGGATACGGGGCCTTATAATATTAAGAAGGCTGAATTTGCAGAGGATGATAGTCCGCTCGACCTCGCGATTGATTGTCCTGCCTCACAGGATTATTCTAAGGCCTATGTCCATCACTTGATTCGATCGGGTGAAATGTTGGGGCAAATGATCCTCTCGCGACATAATATCGCCTATTTTGAGGATTTAATGCGCAGAATTCGGGTCGAAATTACGGCTGGCACCTATGATCGATTTGTCTCTGACTTCCGTGCGGCGTGGGCCTAAGGCGAGCCTGTGAACGGGCTAATCAAATTGTCTGTAAACTCCACTGCGAAACGGGTTGACCTCGCGCTTGGCCACGCCTAGTTAGCGCCCGCTTTCGCAGGCTGAAGTCTCCCTGCATTATTCCTTTATGGTAAGCGCCCATAGCTCAGTTGGTAGAGCGCCTCACTTTTAATGAGGATGTCGACGGTTCGAGTCCGTCTGGGCGTACCATAGGTTTAACTTTTCATGACAATTTGCTTCGCCTAAACCTTCGGATGTGGTGCAGTTTTGCAACAATATTCGCGGATTCGACTAAAAACTACATTGAAATACGAAACTCTCGTTGGTAATTTGGAACTGTTTCGTATATCAGCCGTATAGGAAACGTGTCCCTGGGGGGCGCAAAACCTAAATCAAACTAATGGCTTTGGACCATTTACGGAGGAATATCATGAAGCATAAGCTTCTAATCGCGGCGGCGGCGGCAGCGCTTATGTCTGCGCCGACACTTGCATCTGCTCAAGACAGTGGCGTCTATCTCAAGGCTCAAGCCGGCTATGGCGTTGTGGGCGATGTGGACATTGACCCAACAAACTCTCAGTTTAATGGCATAAACGGCGATGCTGCTGGTCAAGGTAACTTAGCTCTTGGTTTAGGTCTCGGTTACGACTTTGGTAACAACTGGCGCATCGAGCTTGATGGGTCATCGATTTATAATGATCTTGGTACCATTGGTGGCCAGCCAGCAACAAAAGCAACAATTCAGGCGAATTCGCTGATGTTGAACCTGTTGTATGACTTTTCCGACTTCGGTCGTTGGGAGCCATATGTCGGTGCTGGTGTTGGTTTGACGCAGGGTAACTTCTCTCTCGCGGCATCTGACTTTCTGAACGATACAGGAACAGTTTTGGTCGCAAACCCAGCTTGTGCGTCTGCACCAGTGGCTGCCAATACGGCACGCGCTTGTGCGGTTGATGACAGCGACACAAACTTTTCGTGGAACTTGATTGCAGGCCTTGGCTACAACATCACGGACAATCTGACGTGGGATACAAATTATCGCTATGTCGATATGGGTGATTTCAACCTTGATGGTGAGTATACACAACAAACAACACCTGCAGGCGTTCCTATCACCGCCGGGCTTCAAGCATCCGTTCAAGATGTTTCGACTCACATGTTGATGACAGGCTTCCGTTACCGCTTTGGTAAATCAGCTCCAGTTGTTGTTCCTGTGGTGCCTGCGCCCCCTGTGACTTACACATGTTGGGATGGTTCGACAGAAGTCACAAATCTTAACCTTTGCCCAGTGCAAACATTCACATGTTGGGACGGCGCGACAGAAGTTACTGATCTCGACCTGTGTCCTGCTCAGGTCACATATTACACCTGTGGTGATGGCGTTACGAGCGTAACAGACCTAGCCGCTTGCCCCGTCATCACGTGCCAAGAGCAGTTCCGTCAAGAATTGATCTATTACGAGTTTGACAAGGGTCAGTCCGCGGAAACACGGAACACGATCAACCGCATCCTCGACGTTGGTCAGTACTGTAACATCAGCAGCGTTCGCGTTGTCGGTCACACGGATACATCCGGTGCAGCAGCCTACAACTTGGGTCTGTCACAACGCCGTGCGTCTGACGCACAAGAAGAGCTCGTTCGTCAGGGCGTCTCTGGCGCGATGATCTCGTCCGAAGGTAAAGGCGAAACAGAACCGTTCGTCCAAACTGGTAACGGGGTCCGTGAGCAGCTTAACCGTCGTACGGAAGTTCTGATCACTTTGTCGGATGTCGGCACAGCGATGATGAGCAACTAAGCTTAGCTTAACAACAAATTAGAAGCCCGGCTCATTGAGCCGGGCTTTTTTGTGACTGGGACTCATATCGGTCTCCTCTCGGGGTAGATTGTCAAGGAACGGCGACCCCAGAGAGCGCTTCTGCTCTCAAGACACACGACGACGTCCCACCGCGCATCAGGGCGTCGGCAAACAGCGTTTCGTGATCAAAGTGACACGAGCGCGGGCTCAACCCTGTGACGGGTAGAGCAAAATAGAACCGATTTACACAGAGCAAAGCCCGCGCGCTTGGCAAGCGCACCCGATCAAAAACGCCGTGACCTGACGGCCCGCGATGAGCGCACGCCAGTGACGGTTAGACGGACTGTAGGAC
>JBPOEY010000004.1:0-256800 GCA_051251645.1 Litorimonas sp.
AGAGAAGCTCCGCTTCGCCATCCGCGAAGGCGGCCGCACAGTCGGCGCTGGCGTCGTTTCGAAAATCATGGAGTAGGGTCTCCCTACTCTAATTCCTAATCCCGACGCGGAAGGTTATTTTTCTGCGTCGGACTTGCTGTTTGAAAACCCAAAAATAAAGTAGAGCCATGGCTGCCCAGAACATTCGCATTCGGTTGAAGTCTTTCGACCACCGTATTCTCGATAAATCGACGAGCGAGATCGTCGCAACAGCCAAGCGCACCGGCGCTTCTGTCCGCGGCCCCATTCCGCTGCCGACGCGCATCGAAAAATTCACGGTTAACCGCTCACCGCACGTCAACAAAAAGTCGCGCGAACAGTTCGAAATCCGGACTCACAAGCGTATGCTCGACATCGTCGACCCGACGCCACAAACTGTTGACGCGTTGATGAAGCTCGATCTCGCCGCTGGCGTTGATGTTGAGATTAAATTGGGCGCATAGCGTTCCGAAGTAAAGTTCCATCCGGTGGATGGAATCTAGCGAAGCGCGGCGAACGCAAGTTAGCGTTACGCATTACGAGACTAAAGAAGCGTCCTTCGGGGCGCTTTTTTGTTTTCAAGCCTCATCATCCAATGCCATACTGCAACTTACACCTGCGACATTATGGCTATTCCGTTCCCCTCGTCATATTTTGTTAAGCGCATTTTCTTATTCCCGTTACACGTAATAAGTGTGTGAGAAATCAATGTACGGAATCATTCATAATGCTGTGAGAAGTACTGTCCTGCTGCATGCAGATGAAGCGATTTGGAGCGATATTCTAGCTCAGGCTGAGCTCACCGATCAGCATTTTTTAAGTCCGGCCAATTACTCTGATGAGATCACGTTTCGGATGATTGACACTGTCGCTGCCGCGTTGAAACTATCGCGGGCGGAGGTTCTCTGCCTCGCGGGTCGGCACTGGTGTGATTTTTCTATTGCAGCGGGCTATGGGTCGCTCTTTTCGATGGCCGGACAAAATTTAGGCGACTTTCTCGCCAATCTCGATCGCATGCATAATAGTCTTAATGTCGCCTTGGTCGAAGCGAGCATGCCGTCTTTCGAATTGACGCGCTCCGATGCGCAAGGTTTTGAAATTATTTATCGATCGCAACGCGAAGGGTTGGCGCCCTTTGTCGAAGGGATCTTGCACGGGCTCTTTCGTCATTATGGCGAGCCGATGACAATGCGGTGGGAGGAGAAGGGGGATGGCGCTTACTTCATTCTTGACAGAATTATCGATGAGGTGGGCCTACCTACAGCGGATAACGGCAGAGCGAAAACCGCCTCTCTCACTGACCGCACGGCAGCGTAGAGATGCCGCTCACGCTTAGCGATGCTTATCTCGATGTCCTGATGCCATCCCACATTGTTCTCGACAAGGATGCGCGCATTCGTCGGATGGGCCCGTCCTTGCTATTTCATCTCGGATGCGACCCGACAGGCCATAAACTCTCTCGTTTTTTCAAAACTGAACTGTTTGAACATGTTCGGGACAAGCCCCATGAAAAAGCGACCCGGCAGCTTCAGCTGCACGGCCGCAATGAGGGGGAGGGCCTCCTTCTACGCGGTACGGCTGTTCCCAATACGGGGCAGGTTCATCTGATGATCAGACATGTGCCTGTCAGCCCTAGCGCGGAAGACCGTCGCCCGCTTCGTTTCGATGATTTCTCTCCGACCGATAGCGCTATGGACATGCAGGTCGCGTCCAAACTTTATTTCGCCCTGATGCACGAAGCGCAAACCCTGTGTCAGGAAGTCACAAAAAAACGCATCTTAGCGGACGCCGCAAATGTCGCTAAATCTCAGTTTTTGGCAACAATGAGCCATGAGCTCCGCACACCCTTAAACGGCATATTGGGCATGGCCCAGGTCCTCAGCGGACGGAATCTCGATAAGACGGACGCCGATATGGTGAACGTCATTCTAAGTTCGGGCGAGGCCTTGCTGGCCATTTTGAACGATGTGCTCGACATGACGAAAATGGAGGCTGGGCAGTTCGAAATTGATCCGCAAGATGATGATTTCGCCCAGACCGTGACCCGTATCGCCAAGCTATTCCAAGCGTCTGCAGAGCAAAAAGGGCTTGGATTTTCACTGTCGATTGCCGATGATTTTCCGATACTGGCCCGCATTGATGCGCACCGCGCTGGGCAATGCGTGTCCAATATCGTTTCTAATGCGATTAAGTTCACAGACACAGGGTCAATTTCGATCACATTATCAAGCGAAGCTGTCGCAGACGGCTATATATTTCATGTCGCCGTTCGCGATACGGGCGTTGGTATATCACAGGATCAGCAAGAAACGCTGTTCGAGCCTTTCACGCAAGCTGACAGCTCAACAACTCGAGAATATGGCGGAACGGGATTAGGCCTATCAATCGCTCGGAAGATGATCACGATTATGGGGGGAGCCCTTAAGGTTGATAGCGAGCAAGGCCGCGGGTCAACCTTCACATTAAGCGTCCCGGCGCAGCGGCCCCAGAGTGATATCGGGGAAGACTTCGTCACTGACGTGGATAGTGCACTCAAGCGCTACGCATAGCGACCCAAAGGTCATTATTTACCAAACGAATGATTAAGCAGAGCATTGCAGAAGGACATAGCACCGCATCTTTGCGGTGTGGACTGACTTAGACGCAAACGCCGCTTGCACGAGATACGCAAGACCAAGGCGTCTTTTGGGACGCTATTGGAGTTTGAGAAGATGGGTCCCGCAAAATAGGTCACGATTGCGAAACTTGACCCAAGTCCTTTGTTCGGTAACATATGACCCTAGGGGGTCACTTATGAAAAAGTCCGTTATCTGTCTGTTGCTCGCGGCGAGCATGTTCTACGCAACGTCGGCATCTGCCCAAGAGAGCTATCCGCAGAGGACGACGATCCAGAAAGAAAACGGTGCGTTTCTCGGTTATATTGGCCAAGATGCAGTGTCGGGTGGCGATGAGATTTCGAGGCTTGAGTTGGGCGTGAAATGGGTCGGCTTGCTCGGGCAGCCGGTGGAAGATTATCAACTTCGTTGGCTGAACAACGGGTTCTATTATCTGCCGGGCGGGGCGACAAAGCTCAACCGCTACCAACTCGAACAGCACCCGGACCTACTCGCGCGTTATGACAATATCCGCCCAAGCTCTTTGATTCTGAGTATGAGTGTCACAGCCGATGAGGCGGATAAGCCAACCCCAACGCCACATCACTATTCAGGTATGAGTGGGTTTAACGATAGTGCGTCGGGGACGAAATATGTTCGCTCGACCCCGCATATGGTTGTTCTGCGCGCGGGGTGTCGCAGTAGCAACCTTATCGCCAGTAGCCCACCAAAGAACCGCGATTTTATTGACTGGGAACGCGGTATGTCCTCTGGTGATCCAGACCAATCGGCGCAAAACACTTTGGCGGGGGCAAAACAAATTAGGCTATCCTCCCTGCGCGTCGACTCAGTCGAATGGCCAATGACTCGCATCCAAGCGATTTATGACGAATACCAGGACCGCACAAATGTGCCTGAGGACACAGTCGCCGCAGCCGCCAAAGCCGAACTCGACAGCTTCTGGGGTAATGACCGTCCAGGAGTCGATGGCAAACGCATGAGAGATTCTATTGCCTTAACGCCGTGTCCGGAGGAGCGGATTTTAGTCGCCAATGAAATTTCCAAAATTGAGGATGATGGCGGAATCTATGACGGGGAAATCACTCGATATAAATCGCGAGTTGTCACGGTTTCGGGTCGTGAAATTGTTCCCTGGGTCGAGAAAAAAATCACCCGTTTCGAGAACGGAACAGGCCAAGCCTATAAGCCAGTCAGAAGTCACAGTTATGAATGTAAGAATAACATATTTGGCGCCATAAACGGTCTGGTCGTGGAGTATGATTTCGGCACAATTGATGCGACCGGCGCATGGGTCGGAAACCCAGAAAGATATGGACGTGCTGAAAATGCCGCGTCGTGCGGAACATGGTGGATTGAACGCGGCGAGGAAAAGGCGCGTGGCATGGGCTTAAAGGTCATGGGTTATGACGAGTTTTCCCGACGCACGGCGGTCATTCAGCCGCCCCAACCTTAGCATGAGATCTGTATTGGATTATAGAAAGCAATATAGATGAATTTATTCATACGATCCAAAATTAAAGGTCATAATTTCTTAAGCGTTCTTGCTTTGGTTTTGCTGGGGCTAATGTTCTGTGTGGGGGGCGTCAGTGCGCAAACGACGAATGCCGCCGCCGCTAAAGATGCCTACTTTAAGGCGCAAGCTCTCTATGAATCCGGCCAATATGAAGATGCGCTTGCCAAACTGGATGATGCGGAACGTTTGCGTGGAACGACCGATGTCTATTTCCAATCGCTGAGAGTCCGGATTGATTTGAAGCGCCGATATTACGCAGGGGCCAATGAAGGTCTGATGAAAATAGACAAAAGTCGTTTGGGGCTTGAGCTCTCGAAAGAGGTGAGTCGGTTACGGCGCCAAGTCGATGCGGGTTTGACGCAGCAGCTTCATGAGTGGAGCCAGAGTTGCGATAAGGGCAATGCGTTTGACTGCTTGTTTATGGGCTATTCTTACCACTTTGAAAAATATGGTAGGGCTGCCCAAGATCCAATAATTGCTTCTGAATATTACGAAAGGGCTTGTGAGGGCAATGAAGCTGGTGGATGCTTTTTCGCGGGCACTCTGTATACTGCGGGTAAGGGGATCACGCAGGACCATTTTACCGCACGTAAGTTTTATCGCAAAGCCTGTGATATGCGTTACAGAACTGGGTGCGACTTTCTAGCGGCCTCAATGGTCGAAGGAATGGGCGGTCCGGTCGATACAAAATCGGCGGAACCTTTATTGCTAAACGGCTGTGAAGCAAACTCTAATGTGGCCTGTTATTATCTTGGCTTCATTTACAGGTTTGGGGGTAAAGGGCTGCCCCAAAATCCTAATAAGAGTCTGGTCTATTTTCAAAAATCCTGCGACCTGGGCCATGAGGTGGGATGCGCGGATTTAGCGGAGATATCCAAATGACGCGAAAATTATCGATATGGACCTGTGTGTCACTATTCGCATTTGCCTGTATGTTGCCTGCATCGGTGTCGGCTCAATCGTCTAACGCCGCACAAGCCAAAGACGCCTACTTCGCCGCGCAGTCACTCTACGATTCTGGGAAATATGATGATGCGCTCGCCAAGCTCGATGAGGCAAAGCGGTTGCGCGGCGCAACGGACGCCTATTTCTTGGCGCTTCGCGCGCGCATCGAGCTCGGGCGAGAGGCTTATCACAAGACGACAGAAGCCCTTATCGCGTTCAATAAAGAAGCGCCGAGCGCAGACCTTGTTGACAGTATGCGGAAGGTTCGGATCGCGGCGGACGTCGGATTGGCTAAAAAGCTCGCATTATGGACAGAGGAATGCGCGAAGAGTGCGGGTTGGGCCTGCACCAACATGGGGATCAGCTATCATAATATCGGCTATGGCCGATATTCGACGGACAATGCCATTGCCGCGACCTTCTATGAAAGAGGGTGTGACGCAGGGAACGGCCTCGGCTGCACTAAACTCGGTTTTATGGCGGAAAAAGCTGATGGGGTCGAAAAAGATGACGTCAGGGCGCGTGAGCTCTATCGAAAAGGATGTGACGCCAAAAACGCCTTGGGCTGTGCCAATCACGGATATTTCATGCAATTTGGTCTCGGCGGACCCACCAGTGGCACCTCCGCCGCTGAATTTTATGGTAAGGGGTGCGACGGCGGAGAGGGGCGCGGCTGTCACAATCTGGCGTTATTATATAGAAAAGAGAATAGTGGCGTGACGGTTGACCTTCCAAAGGCGAGTGAACTGATGAGAAAGAGCTGCCGCTTGGGGTATACGAATGCTTGCGGTCTCATTGAGGGTTGATCCGCGCCAGGTGCGACCGCCTAAGCGATTGATCTTGGCGTAGCGTTTTTTCCGTTACCTTCTATCCAAGGGACAGGATTTAACGGAGTGCCGTGAACGTTAGTAGGCGTGTAAGTGCGAAGTGCTCAGCATAGACTTTACAGTAAATCAGATTTCATGAAAGCGTCTTACGGAGCGCTTTTTTTTATTGGGGTATTTAAAGCCTCTACGATTGGTTGTTTGGCAAAACTGTATCTAGCGGTCAGGTAAAACTATTAAAATAAAAGTTGCATTATATATCAATGCCACCTTAGATGTTTGTAATAGTAAAACAAACGGAGGTAGATTCATGGTGAAACAATCATCATTCGCGGCGGCAATCTTAGTGTCGTTTAGCTTAGGCGGATGCGCGTCGATCCCAGCGCCAGACGAAGTTGAAGTCGAGTGTGATACGAGTCCAAAATGTACGGGGCGGATCAAGTGGGAAACAAGCGGGGCGAATTATAGCGGTCTCGGTCAAGTCGGATTGGTGAATGCAAAGATGGATTTTGGAAGCAGTAATGTTGCCTTAATTCCGACGAATATAAGACCAGCTTCGATTTCTGTTAAATTGAATGGGAGTCTTGTTGGTATGATGGCGACAACATACAGCTATAGCGGCACGGCAATTGAGCCGGAGTTCGGCAATGATGTAACGAACTGGCTGTCTCAACATGACGGACAAATTGACGAAATAGAGATTACTTTTTCGAATATTAATGTTCAACCGGTCGGTGGGGCCAACACAGTTGTCGGGCAGGTTGTCGTCAACAACACAGTTATTGGCGGAGATGCAGATAGCTGGTATGAAGTAGAGACACCATTGAAGCGTATCAATGAGGAAATCGGAGGGGAGTAGTCTGAGTTACGTCGCAGAAACTTGGTTTAGAAAATCGACGTTCGTCAGAAGTGTAATTGTAGGTCTACTTCTCGCGCAGCTGTCAGCCTGTCGACACACGCCATATGCGACGTCTTTTGATTTTATAGATGGCGTCCCATCAATCAGGGGCGTCACATTCAAAAATGAAAGATTGCTCTCCTATTCTTCGCTACCTGGCAGTCTCCGCTCCAAGCAACGGGATTACGTTGAGATCTTAACAGACGCTGGCGTATCGGTTGAAGTGCACCGAGGCGACCGCGTCGTTTCGGAATTCCTTGCGGCAGAATGCTGCTCTGACAGGACCGTCGGGCAGGCCTTGACGGATCTACCGGCCTTATCAGCTCAGGCGAGTGGCATTGCGGTCTATGACTTGGGCTTGGATATTGTCTTGGTTCCACCCGATACGGAATATGCTTACGTTACAAAATACCGCACGTCACAGCCAACAGTCCGTTTTGCGTTTCATTACGACCCGCTCCAACCCGATGTTGCGGTCGCTCGTATAGGGCGGGTTATCGCGCACGAAATGAGGCATATTTTAGCGGGATTAGGGCAGCTGCCCGCGCCAAATAAAGTATCCGAAGAGGCCTCTGCGGTTCTTATGGGATCGTGCACCTCATTTGCGGAGGTGGAGCTGTTGCCTGATGAGATTGCGACTATTCTTCCAGAGGATGCGATCATGGACGAAATACGGTCCATGAGCTATAACGACGCTATTGAAAGAATGGCGGGCTCGCCTCCTTCGCTAATGGGTCAAATCATCGCCCAACTAGACTATGAAAGCCTCATGTCGACGCGCGGGCCGGAAGGTTTCGAAACCCTTTGCAGGGAAAAAGGCTATCTCGGACACAACTTCTTGAATAGTAGTTTTGTATTAAGCCAGACACCAAATGAAATCCGCGCGTCAGAATGAAGACTTTTCTGCACGTCTGCTGTTGACGACTCGAATGCATCTCCATAAAGCCCGCGATGTTCATAGCTGGCAGTGCTTAGGCAGACGCGGCTTACGATCTTGAACTACCAAACTGGCCAGACGCCTTTACGGCGTGCTGGCCCGGTTGGTTTAGATCGTCGGTTAGTCTCCCAAATACTGTTCATATGACGCCTGATAACCAATGAGGGTTCGCGGGTGTATTTCATGAAGGATAACCTACTGATGCAACGATCAGGCTTATTGGCGAGAAAACTCGGGATGACCCGTGTTTATGACGACGCCGGCAACCATATCGCTGTCACTGTTCTGGACCTGCAAGGGTGTCAGGTTGTGGCGCAAAAAACACCTGAGCGCGACGGCTATGCCGCTCTGCAGCTCGGTTCTGGTGATGCGAAAGTAAAACGCGTTTCTAAAGCGGAGCGCGAGCGCTTCGGTAAAGCGGGTGTCACCCCGAAACAGAAACTCGTCGAATTCCGCGTCTCTCCTGACAATATGATCGAAGTCGGCGCAGCAATGTCAGCTGAGCACTTTGTTCCGGGTCAGAAAATCGACGCCTCCGGCATTACGGTCGGTAAGGGTTTTGCGGGCGCGATGAAGCGTCACAATTTTGGTGGTCTTCGGGCGACTCACGGTGTGTCAATTTCACACCGTTCACACGGCTCTACGGGTCAGTGTCAGGATCCAGGCCGCGTCTTCAAAGGTAAGAAGATGGCCGGTCACATGGGTGCGGTTCGCCGCACACTGCAAAACCTGACGGTTGCGCGTGTTGATGCCGAAGAGGGTCTGGTTTTGGTTCACGGTCACGTGCCGGGTTCCAAGGGTGCATGGATCGAACTGCGTGATGCCGTCAAAGGTGTCAAAGCAACCGATCTGCCGATGCCAGGCAAATTCACAATGGACGCGCCTAAGGCGGCTAAAGCAAAGGCAGCTCCGGTTGCTGACGCTGCAGAGTCTAAAGGCGAGGAGGAGTAGTCATGAAGATCGATGTGACAACACTCGACGGCAAAAAGGGCGGCTCTGTCGACCTCAATGACGCTGTCTTCGGCAAAGAGCCGCGCAAAGATATTTTGCACCGTATGGTTCGCTATCAAATGGCTAAGCGCCAAGCGGGTACGCACCAAGTGCAGGAGCGCGGCGATGTCTCTAAGACAACTAAGCGGATCGGCAATCAAAAAGGTGGCGGTACGGCCCGTCACGGTAACGGATCTGTGTCACAGTTCCGCGGTGGTGCTAAAGCGCACGGTCCTCGGACTCGTAGCCACGCGCATGACCTGACTAAGAAATTCCGCAAGCTCGCACTTTGCCACGCTTTGTCAGCCAAGCAATCAGCCGGTGAATTGATCATCGTTGATACGTTGGCGCTCAAAGAAGCCAAGACAGCGACGCTTCGCAAGCAACTCGAAGTGATGGGCATTAAGAATGCTCTGATCGTCGGTGGTAGCGAGATTGATACGATCTTCGGTCGCGCCGCACAAAACATTCCAAACATTGACGTGCTGCCAAGCCAAGGCGCCAACGTGTATGACATTCTTCGTCGTCACACGCTGGTCTTGTCTAAGGACGCGGTTGATGCCTTGCAGGAGCGTCTAAAATGAGCGCGAACGCCAAACATTACGATACGGTTTTGACGCCTGTCATTACTGAGAAATCGACGATCGTCGCTGAAAACAACCAGATTGTATTCCAAGTGCCTTTGTCTGCGTCTAAGCCGGAAATCAAAATTGCTGTTGAACAGCTGTTCAATGTCTCTGTCATGGCCGTCAATACGATCCTAACCAAAGGGAAGACAAAGCGCTTCCGCGGTCGTCCGGGTCGTCGGAATGACGTCAAGAAGGCCATTGTCACGCTGAAAGACGGCGACACCATCGACATTGCGACGGGGCTCTAGAACCATGGCATTGAAGACATTTAATCCAACAAGCCCTTCGCGGCGTCACCTGGTTCAGGTCGATCGTAGCGAGTTGCACAAAGGGCGCCCTGAAAAGGCGCTGACCGAAGGTCTGACAAAGACTGGCGGACGCAACAATAAGGGCCGCATTACGGTTCGTCACCAAGGTGGTGGACACAAGCGCTTGTATCGCAAGATTGATTTCAAGCGGAACAAAGTCGGCATGGAAGCGACAGTTATCCGTTTGGAATATGATCCAAACCGGACCGCTTTTATCGCATTGATCCAGTATAAAGACGGCGAAAAAGCTTACATCCTCGCGCCACAACGCCTCGCGGCGGGTGACACGGTCTTGTCGGCTGAAAAAGCAGATGTGAAGCCCGGCAACACCATGCCGCTTCGCTCGATGCCCGTCGGCACGATCATGCACAATATTGAGATGAAGCCAGGTAAGGGTGGGCAGATTGCTCGTTCCGCCGGGGCCTATGCTCAGCTTGTGGGTCGTTCAGAAGGTTACGCGCAGGTCCGTCTGAAGTCAGGCGAAATGCGGATGATCCACCAGACATGTCTGGCCACGGTCGGAGCTGTCTCCAACCCGGATCACATGAACATTAACCTCGGTAAAGCAGGTCGCAAACGTTGGTTGGGTGTTCGCCCAACTGTTCGCGGCGTGGCCATGAACCCGGTCGATCACCCCCACGGTGGTGGTGAAGGTCGGACATCTGGTGGTCGTCACCCTGTGACACCTTGGGGTAAGCCTACTAAGGGCGCACGTACGCGCTCGAACAAGTCGACTGACAAATTCATCATTCGTTCGCGTCACGCGAAGAAGAAGCGCTAGGAAAGGACGAAACTATGCCACGTTCCGTCTGGAAAGGGCCGTTTGTTGACGGTTACCTTCTGAAAAAGGCCGAGGCTTCTCATGCCGAAGGTCGTCGTAAGCCGATCAAGACATGGTCGCGTCGCTCGACAATTATGCCAAACTTTGTTGGCCTGACATTTCAGGTCCATAATGGCCGTAAATTCGTGCCTGTGCTCGTCGATGAAGATATGGTCGGTCACAAGCTGGGTGAATTTTCGCCAACCCGCACTTATTACGGCCACGCGGCCGATAAAAAAGCCAAGCGGAGATAGATACCGATGGGCAAGCAAAAACAACCACGTCGGCTCGCCGACAATGAAGCGCGCGCCAAGCTGCGTATGATCCGCATCTCGCCGATTAAACTGAACCTTGTGGCTCAGTTGATCCGTGGCAAGAAAGTGGACGTCGCCTTGGCTGACCTGGAATTCTCGCATAAGCGGATTTCCGGTGACGTGAAAAAGGTGCTGGAAAGCGCCATCGCGAACGCTGAGAACAACCATAATCTGGACATTGATAATCTGATCGTTTCCGAAGCCTATGTCGGTAAGAACTTCGTCATGAAGCGCTTCCGGGCCCGGGCTCGCGGTCGTGGCGCGCAGATTCTCAAGCCATTTTCCGAGCTGACAATTGTCGTCAAGGAAGTGTCTGAAGAGGAGGCCGCGTAATGGGTCAGAAGATCAATCCGATCGGCCTTCGCCTCGGTATCAATCGCACATGGCAATCCCGTTGGTATGCCAATACAAATGACTTTGGTGATCTCCTTCACCAGGATCTGACAATCCGGAATTTCCTGAACTCAGAACTTAAAAACGCGTCTGTGTCGCGCATCGTTATCGAGCGTCCACACAAAACTTGCCGCATCACAATTTACACGGCGCGTCCGGGTGTTGTGATTGGTAAAAAAGGCGCTGACATTGAAAGCCTGCGCTTGCGTGTTGCAACGATGGTTGATGGCGAAGTGTTCATCAATCTTGTCGAAGTGCGCAAGCCGGAAGTCGATGCGAACCTTGTTGCTGAAGGCATTGCCCAACAGCTGGAGCGTCGTGTTTCTTTCCGTCGCGCCATGAAGCGGTCGCTGCAAAGCGCCATGCGGATGGGTGCTAAGGGTTGTAAGATCAAATTGGGTGGACGTCTTGGCGGTGCTGAGATTGCCCGGGTTGAACAATATCAAGAAGGTGCCGTGCCGCTGCATACATTGCGCGCCGACATCGACTATGGGACTGCACGCGCGATGACGGCCATGGGCATCATCGGGATCAAAGTGTGGATCAATAAAGGCGAGATCATGGAGCATGACCCCTATGCACATGAGCGCCGTATGACAGAGCAGGGCGATACACGCTCGCGCGCAGGCGGCGACCGAGGCGGTCGTGGTGGCGATCGCGGCGGACGACGTCCAGCTCGTACGAACTAGGAGGCAGGCGAGATGCGTCAGCCAAAGAGAACCAAGTTCCGCAAAGCCCATAAGGGTCGGATTAAGGGCACTGCCAAAGGTGGCACAGCCCTTAACTTCGGCTCATATGGTCTTAAGGCTCTCGAGCCTGAGCGGGTAACAGCACGCCAGATCGAAGCGACTCGTCGCGCGATCACGCGTCACATGAAACGTGCCGGTCGCGTGTGGATCCGGATATTCCCGGATGTGCCAGTGACAAAGAAACCGACTGAAGTCCGTATGGGTAAAGGTAAGGGTTCTGTTGAGTTCTGGGCCTGTAAGGTCAAGCCGGGTCGGGTCATGTTCGAAATCGACGGTGTTAGCGATGAAGTCGCTCGTGAAGCTCTGCGCCTTGGTGCAGCCAAGCTTCCGATCAAGACGAGAATCGTTACGCGTCCGGGTGAGGGCACTTAAAATGGCCGATAAAAATCTTAAAGTTGGCGAATTGCGCCAGATGTCTGATGATCAGTTGTCGGAAAAGCTGTTGATGCTCAAGAAAGAGCAATTCAACCTGCGTTTCCAGGATGCAACAGGTCAGCTCCAAAGCACAGCGCGCGTTCGCGAAGTTCGCCGCGCCGTCGCTCGGGTCAAAACACTTCAAGTCCAGCGTAAAGCTGCGGCCGCGAAGACCGATAAGAAAGCGGAGGCGTAAGCGCTATGCCAAAACGTATTCTGCGAGGCACAGTCGTGTCTGATAAGGGTGACAAGACAATCGTCGTCAAAGTCGAGCGTCAGTTTTTGCACCCGTTGCTGAAAAAGACAATTCGTCGGTCCAAGCGCTACGCCGCTCACGACGAGCAAAACGTGCACAAAGTTGGCGACAAAGTTCGCATTATTGAGTGCCCGCCCAAGAGCAAAACCAAGACCTGGGAAGTCGTCACCGCATCCTAAGGATGCGTGTGTGCGAGACTCCCAAGCTTAGGAGAGACCAATGATTCAGATGCAATCCAATCTGGAGGTCGCGGATAATTCCGGGGCCCGCCGCGTGCAGTGCATCAAGGTGCTGGGCGGTTCAAAACGCCGTTACGCGCATGTTGGCGACACAATTGTCGTTTCTGTGAAGGAAGCTATTCCTCGCGGTAAAGTGAAAAAGGGTGACGTCCGTAAGGCCGTTGTCGTGCGTGTTCGTAAGGACATTCAACGTCGTGACGGCTCTGTCATTCGCTTTGATGGCAATGCTGCTGTCATTATCAATAATAACGGTGAGCCTATCGGCACGCGGATTTTTGGCCCTGTTCCTCGCGAACTCCGTGCTAAAAACCACATGAAGATCGTCTCGCTCGCACCTGAGGTGCTGTAGTCATGGCTGCGAAGATCAAAAAAGGCGACTATGTCGTCGTTATCGCCGGTGCGGATAAAGGCAAAAAGGGCAATGTCCTTCGCGTCATTCCGAAAGAGGACCGCGTTGTTGTCGAAGGCGTGCGCGTTGTAAAACGTCACGTTCGGGCCAGTCAGACTGACCCAGACGGCGGCATTAAGCAGTTCGAAGCGCCGATCCACATTTCCAATGTCGCGCACATCGATCCCCGTGATGATGTTCCCACGCGCGTTGGTTTCAAGACGCTCAAGGATGGTAAAAAAGTCCGCGTCGCCCGTAAATCGGGAGAAGTCATCGATGTCTAAGCCTTATGAACCCCGCCTCGCGGCCGTCTATCGTGACGAGATCCGCCCGGCCCTTAAAGAGCAGTTTGGTTATACCAACGAACTTCAGATCCCTACGGTCGAAAAAGTCGTCCTCAATATGGGTCTCGGCGAAGGCGTTGCGGATAAGAAAAAAGTCCAAGCCGCGATTGAAGAACTTACTCTCATTGCAGGTCAAAAACCTGTTCCGACGATCGCCAAACAATCTATTGCGGGCTTTAAGCTTCGCGACGGCATGATCATTGGCGCCAAAGTTACGCTCCGTCGTGACCGGATGTGGGAATTTTTGGATCGCCTGACCAACATTGCGCTGCCGCGCGTTCGTGACTTTCGCGGTCTGAACGCTAAGAGCTTTGATGGTAACGGGAACTTCGCCATGGGTCTGAATGACCTGTTGGTTTTCCCAGAGATCAGCTATGACAAGTCCGATGCCACACGTGGTATGGATATCGTGGTGCAAACCAGCGCCAAAACAGATGAAGAAGCCAAGGCATTGTTGGCCGCGCTTTCATTCCCTTTCCGTAAGTAATCGGACGTCGGAACTAAGCGAACGCAACAAGCTAAGCGGGAACCCCTCAACATATAGGGTTCTCCCCGCACAGGAGATAATTTGAATGGCTAAAGTCAGTTCAGTCGAACGCAATCTAAAGCGTCAACGTTTGGTGGCCCAGTATGCCGCGAAACGGGCTCTGCTTAAAGATATTGCCCGTGATAAAGACCTTCCGGTCGAAGAGCGTTTTGGTGCCCAGTTGAAACTCGCGGCTTTGCCGCGCAATTCAGCGCCATCGCGTATTCGCAACCGTTGTCAGGTTACGGGTCGTCCGCGCGGTTATTACCGTAAAATGAAAATGAGCCGTATCGCTTTGCGCGAATATGGTAGCCAGGGTCTGATCCCTGGTCTCACGAAATCCAGTTGGTAGGAGGGTAGACCATGTCTTTTTCCGATCCCCTCGGCGATATGCTCACGCGTATCCGTAATGCAATCATGCGGGGCCGCACGTCGGTCGCGACACCTGCTTCTAACCTTCGTGGCCGCGTCTTGGACGTATTGGCTGACGAAGGCTTCATCCGTGGCTTTTCTGAGGCCAAAGATGATAAAGGCTTCCGTGTCTTTAATATCGAATTGAAATATTACGAAGGCGAAGCGGTTATTCGCGAGATCAAACGGATCTCCAAACCGGGTCGTCGAGTTTATTCTTCGGTCAAAACACTGCCGCAAGTCCGTAACGGTCTCGGCATCGCCATCTTGTCCACGCCCAAGGGCGTCATGAGTGACACCGCTGCCCGCGAAAATAACGTCGGCGGCGAAGTCCTCTGCCAAGTCTCCTAGGAAAGGGCGAACAATGTCACGAATCGGCAAAAAGCCCATTGAGGTCCCTTCTGGCGTCACACTGACGCAAAAGGGCCAATCCATTTCGGTCAAAGGACCGAAAGGAGAGCTATCTTTCGTTCTTCCCGACGCTGTTGTTGGTGAGTTCAAGGATAACGAGTTGACGATCACCGGTGTTGAAGGCGTCAAAAACGCCAGCGCCATGTGGGGCATGGCCCGCACAATGGTCTCCAACATGATCGAAGGCGTCACCAAGGGTTACAGCAAAGCGCTCGAACTCCGCGGCGTCGGTTATCGCGCACAATCGCAAGGCAACGGCCTGACGATGCAGCTCGGTTACTCTCACGATATTAACTACACAGCGCCTGAAGGCATTACGATCGAGGCCCCTAAGCCAACATCTGTGATCGTTTCAGGGATCAACAAGCAAAAAGTCGGTCAGGTTGCAGCAGAAATCCGCGCCTTCCGCAAGCCTGAGCCTTATAAAGGCAAGGGCGTTCGCTATGTTGGCGAGTATGTGCGTCAGAAAGAAGGGAAGAAGAAGTAATGGCTTCCACTGCCCACAAATTAATGAAGCGCCGCGCGCAACGCGTTCGTCGCCGTCTCAAAAAACATTCGCAAGGTCGTCCGCGTTTGTCTGTTACACGTTCCGACAAGAATATTTCGGTTCAGGTGATCGACGATACGCAGGGTATCACCGTTGCGTCCGCGTCTACGCTTGAAGATAAAAGCCAAAAAGGCTCTGATGTTGCTGCGGCGACACGGATCGGCAAGCTTGTCGCTGAACGCGCAACGAAAGCGGGCGTCACCGACGTGGTCTTTGACCGCGGCGCCTATCTTTATCACGGCCGCGTCAAGGCGCTGGCTGACGCCGCGCGTGAAGCCGGTCTGAAATTCTAGGATAAACGATATGGCAGGCAGAAATGACAACCGCCGCGGCGGTCGTAACGACGAACAAGACAGCGAGTTTATCGACCGTCTCGTGCACATTAATCGTGTGGCGAAGACTGTTAAGGGTGGCCGGAACATGAGTTTCGCCGCGCTCGTTATCGTCGGTGATGAAAAAGGCCGGGTCGGCTTCGGTAAGGGTAAGGCACGTGAAGTGCCGGAAGCTATCCGTAAGGCGACTGAGGAAGCCAAGAAAACAATGATCCGCGTTCCCTTGCGGGAAGGCCGGACCTTGCACCATGACGTCAAAGGACGTCACGGCGCGGGTAAAGTCATGATGCGTGCAGCCCCTCCCGGGACTGGCGTGATCGCAGGTGGTCCGATGCGGGCCGTTTTGGAATGCCTCGGCATCCAAGACGTTGTTGGCAAATCCATCGGCACATCGAACCCTTACAACATGGTTCGCGCGACTTTTGATGCGCTCAAGCGTATGGAAAGCCCACGGACTGTCGCCTCAAAGCGCGGTAAGAAGGTTGCAGACATCGTTGAACGTCGTTCCGACGGCGCGTCTGCTCCGGAAGCATTGGAGGCTTAGATGGCTGCCAAGAAAACATTGAAGGTTCGCCAAACAGGTTCGCCGATCCGCCGTAAGCCGGATCAGCGCCAAACTCTGGTTGGTCTTGGACTGAATAAAATGGGCCGCGTCCGTGAGCTCGAAGATACGCCGTCTGTGCGCGGCATGATCAAAAAAGTCTCCCACATGGTGGAGATCGTCGAAGAGTAGATAAAGTGCTGCGGGTTATCCGCAGCTCTTTTCACTCATAATCTCCAAGCCGAAGCATCGGTGACGCCGAAGCGCCCGTAAGGGTGTAGGCGGAGAAAGGTAAGACAATGCGTTTGAACGAATTATCAGACAACCCGGGCGCAACCAAAGCCCGTAAGCGTGTCGGCCGTGGTATCGGCTCCGGCAAAGGCAAAACGGCTGGTCGCGGTGTCAAAGGTCAGAAATCCCGTTCCGGTGTTTCGATCAATGGCTTTGAGGGCGGCCAAATGCCGATCCACATGCGTTTGCCAAAGCGGGGCTTTAACAAGCCGAACCGTTTGCGCTTCGCTGAGCTGTCCATCGTGAACCTAGAGCGCGCGATCCAAGCCGGAAAAATCAAAAAAGGCGACAAGCTTGACGCCGAAACGCTCGTCCGGGCTGGCGTGATCCGCCGTTCGCATGATGGTGTTCGCATCATCGGCGCCGGTGAGTTGAGCCAAGCGTTGGATCTGCACGTTGCGTCTGCCACCAAAGGTGCACTCGCGATTGTTGAAGGGGCCAAAGGTTCCATCACTTTCGTCGAAGGTAAGCCTGAGCGCGTGACGAAAGACAAGGTTGAGGGCGCGGAGCCAAAAGCAAAGAAGCCTGCAAAAACTAAGGCTCCAGCGAAAGAAAAAGCTCCGGCTAAGGCGAAAAAAGCTGACGTGGTTGCTGACGATAAGCCTGCGAAAAAAGCGCCTGCCAAGAAGGCACCAGCGAAAAAAGCGGCTGAAGCCGACAGCGAATATCTTGCGAAGACGCAAGATTATGATGCTGATGCAGACAATGCCGTTGTGACCAAGATCGAGAAATATCTCGGTGCGTCTCTCTCGAACCGTGATGCAAAATATGTGTCGTGCAGCGATGAGACCGAGTTGGAAACGATCGTTAAAGGCTTCATGAAAAAGAAAATGGGCATCGACGATAAAGATGCGGCCATGGAGAAGGTGAAAGCCGTCTGTGAAACCATGAAGCCGACACGGATGAAAAACCGCGTCACATTCTATTATTTGCTTGCCAAAAACGAAGGCAAACTAAGCGAATTCTAGTTCGCCTAGCACTTTTGACCCCGGCGCAACTGCGGCGGGGTCTTTCGCTTTTGGGACACCGTCCCTAGCTAAGGAAGATATCCGCAACGCCGCGTCATTTCTTCGCGCGTTCGCGAAGAGGACCTTCGATCATGGTATCAGCCGCTGAACAGCTCGCGCAGAATTTCCGGCCCGGAACCTTTTTTAAGGCGAAGGAGCTACAGCAGCGACTTCTCTTTACCCTCGGTATTCTCGTCATCTATCGTCTCGGAACTTATATCCCAGTTCCGGGTGTCGACTTATCCGCGTTTTCGAGCTTTCTTGAAAGCGGCACATCGGGTGGATTTGGCGACCGTTTAAATATGTTCTCCGGCGGTGCCGTGGAACGCATGGCTGTTTTTGCCCTGAACGTGATGCCTTACATTTCCGCGTCTATTATCATGACGCTGATGAAGGGCTCCGTGCCAAGCCTCAAAGAGCTGGATAAAGAAGGTCAGCAAGGCCGTCAGCAGATCAACCAATATACGCGCTACCTCACGCTCGTTCTCGCAGCGTTCCAAGCCTTTGGTGTCGCCAAGCTGATTGAAGGCTCTGGCGCAGCGATTAATGAAGGTATGTTCTTCCAAACCTCGACCGTGATTACACTGGTCGGCGGGACCATGTTCCTGATGTGGTTGGGTGAGCAAATCACGGCGCGCGGCGTCGGTAACGGCGTCTCATTGATCATTTTCGCTGGGATTGTCGCGGAATTGCCGCGTGCGATCTTCCAAGTTTTCTCCCTCAATAGCTCGTCTTCAGTCGTTTCGACGCAGCTACTGATCTTCCTCATCGTGATGTTTATCGCCTTGTCGATGCTGATCGTTTACGTCGAACGCGCGCAACGCCGTCTGTTGGTGCAATATCCCAAACGCCAAATGGCTCGCGGCCGTCAGTTCGGGGGCGAGAGCTCCTTTATGCCGCTGAAGCTCAACACAGCCGGTGTGATCCCGCCAATTTTTGCCAGCTCATTGCTAATCCTACCAACGACTCTCGCGCCACTGATGTTGGGTCAAGATGGCTCTGGGGCCTCCGGCGTCGCGACAACATTGCTCGCTGCTCTGGGTTATGGGCAGCCGATTTACTTAGCCCTCTATGGTCTCTTGATCGTGTTCTTCTGTTATTTCTACGTCCCTTACGTTTTCAAGCCGGATGATGTGGCAGATAATCTACGTAAAAACGGTGGGTTCCTGCCAGGGATCCGTCCCGGTGCGCGGACTGCAGATTATCTGAGTTACGTCCTCTCTCGTCTGACATTCATTGGCGCGTTCTATGTTGCCTTTGTCTGTGTCGTGCCGGAGCTTGTGATTGCACAGAATGACGGCATTCCCCCGTCTGTGGCGATGTTGATCGGCGGGATGAGCTTGCTCATTATCGTCTCGGTGACCTTGGATACGGTCGCGCAGATCCAGTCGCATTTGATCGCGCACCAGTATGAAGGCCTGATCAAGAAATCACGTATGCGCCGTCGGGCGAAGAAGTAAGTCCGTCGGGAGGGGTGCAGATGTCGATGAATGATGAGAAACTTAACCTGATTTTGTTTGGCCCTCCAGCGGCCGGCAAAGGGACGCAGGCAAAACGGCTTGTTGCCGACCATTCGCTCATCCAGCTTTCAACGGGTGATATGCTTCGCGCTGCTGTCGCCAGTGGGTCGGATTTGGGTGAAAAGGTTAAAGGTATCATGCAACGTGGTGACCTTGTCTCGGATGAGATCGTGATCGCACTGATCGAAGATCAAATTGAGAGTAACCCTGACGCCGCTGGTTTTATCTATGATGGTTTCCCGCGCACGGTTCCACAAGCGGAAGCCCTCGACGCGGCTCTCGCAACACGCAGTATGGGAATCGATTCGGTCATTCGTCTGAAAGTGGATGACGACGCGCTCATGGACCGTATCAAGACACGATTCGCAGAGCAGGGTCGTAAGGATGATAATCCTGAGAGTTTTGCGATTCGTCTTGGTAACTACAATAAGCAGACGGCACCGCTGCTTCCATATTATATCGCGCAGGGTAAATTAGCCGAAGTTGACGGCATGCAAAGCATCGAATCCGTGTCTACGCAGGTCAGTGAAGTGTTAGAGATGATCAAGGCCGCCAAGAGTTCTCAAAAAAAGAGTTTCTTCGCGCGTCTTTCGGATCGCTGACTGACATCGCTGTCGCCTTCCTGTTGACGGAAGTGCGGTGGCAGATTAAGGGAGCGCCCTTCGCGGAGGTGGCGCGTAAACCGCCTATATCCCTGTGGGAAACGCTCCCTCTTTTGAGAGCACAAGAAACAAGCGGACCGCCGTGCGGTCCAAAGCGATCTCGACCATCCCGGTCTAGGGTCGCCAGGTAAGAAGGAAGAGCAAGTGGCTCGTATCGCTGGGGTTAATATCCCGACCAATAAGCGCGTTAAAATCGCGCTCACATATATTCATGGTATCGGTCCGGCGAAAGCCCTCGAGATCGTCACGGCCGTTGGTATTGCCGACGATCGTCGTGTCCAAGATCTGACTGATTCCGAAGTTCTAAGCATTCGCGAAGCGATTGACCGCGACCACATGGTCGAAGGCGATCTGCGCCGTGAAGTCAGCCAGAACATCAAGCGCCTGATGGATATGGGTAACTATCGTGGTTTGCGTCACCGTCGCGGTCTTCCGACCCGTGGTCAGCGGACACACACGAATGCTCGTACCCGTAAGGGTCCCGCCAAAGCCATCGCCGGCAAGAAGAAGTAGGACGAAACAATGGCTAAGGAACCAGGTCGCGTCCGCCGTGCGGATCGCAAGAACATCACATCGGGCGTTGCTCATGTGAATTCAACATTCAACAATACAATCATCACAATCACTGACGCACAGGGTAACGCTGTTGCGTGGTCGTCTGCAGGGACAATGGGCTTTAAAGGATCGCGTAAGTCGACTCCTTATGCCGCTCAGGTCGCCGCAGAAGACGCCGCAACAAAAGCCCAAGAGCACGGCATGAACACATTGGAAGTCAATGTGAACGGCCCTGGGTCCGGTCGCGAATCGGCTGTCCGCGCTTTGCAAGCGGCTGGTTTCACCATCACGACTATTCGTGACGTGACACCAATTCCGCACAATGGTTGTCGTCCGCCTAAGCGCCGTCGCGTTTAGTCATCGGGCTTAATCGGCACGTCTACGCCGACTTTAGTTTCTACAGCCCGCCGGAGAGACGTTTCCGGCAAGGCTTATAGCCCCAACTATCGGGGCTTTCCCAAGAGAGGGAATTTCAATGATCGAAAAGAACTGGCAAGAGCTGATCCGTCCAATCAACCCGGAAATCGAACCGGGCCGCAATCCAGAACGCAAAGCCACGATTACGGCTGAGCCGTTGGAGCGTGGCTTTGGTATGACACTGGGTAATGCGCTGCGTCGCGTCCTCTTGTC
The DNA here is from genome assembly GCA_051251645.1 of Litorimonas sp. GTDB lineage: Bacteria > Pseudomonadota > Alphaproteobacteria > Caulobacterales > Maricaulaceae > Litorimonas. Next base: position 21,028 of record JBPOEY010000004.1, read on the forward strand.
GTCCCTGCAAGGGTCGGCTGTCTCGGCTGTGCAGATCGACGGTATCGTCCACGAATTCACGTCCATCCCGGGCGTTCGCGAAGACGTCACCAACATCGTCCTTAATATCAAGGGCCTAACGGTCCGCCTGCACGCGGAAGGTCCTAAGAAAGTCCTGCTGCGTCACACGGGTTCTGGTCCTGTGACAGGTCATGATATTGAAGAAACGGCTGACGTCGAAATCCTCAATAAAGATCACATCATCTGTACGGCTGATGAAGGGGCGGACATCCGCATGGAGCTGACCATTACCTCTGGTAAAGGTTATGTCCCTGCGTCGGCGTCCCGTCCGGAAGATGCGCCGATTGGTTTGATTTCAATTGATGCGCTTTACTCCCCGGTCAAACGGGTTGCTTACCGCGTCGAAGACACGCGCGAAGGTCAAGTGCTCGACTATGATAAGCTGCTGATCGATATCGAAACGAACGGGGCTGTGACACCTGAAGATTCCATCGCGGTTGCCGCGCGGATCCTCCAAGATCAGTTCCAAGTCTTCGTCAACTTTGACGATCCAGAAGACACGGTTCGCGGCGAAGAGAAGCCAGAGCTCGACTTTAACCCAGCGCTTCTGCGCAAGGTTGATGAGCTTGAGCTGTCTGTCCGTTCTGCCAATTGCCTCAAGAACGACAATATCGTTTACATCGGTGACCTCATTCAGAAGTCCGAAGCCGAAATGCTCCGTACCCCGAACTTTGGTCGTAAGTCTCTGAACGAGATCAAAGAAGTGTTGGCCGCTATGGGTCTGCATCTCGGCATGGATGCGCCAAACTGGCCACCAGAAAATATCGAAGAACTCGCCAAGAAATACGACGATCATATCTAGGCTCCTCTCATAAAAGAGATCGCCTGATTTCAGGTCGCACGTTTTAAAGCTAAGGAATATTTGCCATGCGCCATCGCATTGCCCACCGCAAACTGAACAAAACCGCCTCACACCGTAAGGCGATGTTCGCAAACATGTCGTCGAGCCTCGTCGAGCATGAACAAATCGTCACAACATTGCCGAAAGCCAAAGAGCTTCGTCCTTTTGTTGAGAAGCTTGTTTCGCTCGCCAAAAAGGGTGACCTTGGATCCCGCCGTATCGCTATCGCGCGTATGCGGAATAAGGAACAAGCCAAGAAGCTTTTTGACATCCTCGGCCCTCGCTATGCAGACCGCTCCGGCGGGTATATCCGCATCATGAAAGCCGGTTACCGCTACGGCGATAACGCGCCGATGGCTGTTATTGAATTTGTCGATCGCGACGAAAGTGCCAAAGGTAAAATCGATCGTGAACGCGCAGAAGCGGCTGACGCATAGCGTCAATCGTAATGTTGAAACCGTAAGGTTTTGATCACTGATCTGAATATAGAAACCCGCCTTTCACGGCGGGTTTTTTCATGCGCGAGATATGGCTATGACACCAATTATATGGCGGTCATTCCGCCGCAAAATTAGGCGGGTCACTCGCGTCTGAGCGCCTGATTGCGAACTCTGAAAACGGGTGATCAGCAGTTCCCAACGTCTTGTGATGAAATGCCAATCCCATTTGTAAACTCTGGGCAATGCGCTGTGCCATGCTGTGCATCACCTTTGATTGTTCCGGCAATAAAACCTTATCCGCCGTGTCTTTGAACAGGGATAGCCAGCGTGTGAAATGTTCAGGGGATAGCCCGTCTATGGCTAAATGCTTTCGCATCGGGTTTCCCTTGAACCGTCCGGTTTTGAGAAAAATTGAACTCCAAAAATCAACAATGTGATCAAGATGGTTTGGCCAGTCTTGATCCGCAATCTTGGTGGCAAAAATTGGGGCCAGTAAAGAGTCCTTCCGCACGTTTGCATAAAAAGCGCGGACGACTGTCTCTATGGCCGCTTCGTCAATTTGAGGAGACATTGTTAGCTTAGCACGAAGGGAAGCGTGCAAAACATGGCAATGATCCCCCAAAATATCATGTTGATCATGGACCGGAAAATGCCGCCATCACTTTCAACGGTAATGTTCAATGACGACAAAGCCGCTGTTCCAGGGAACAGAAAGATTTTGGCCATGAGACGTAACAGAGACATGATGATCCTATAATAAGTATATAATCTGCGTATTATGTAGATCAGCTTTATAAGCGGGTCAAGTTTGGGGGCGTGCGCTCAATCGCGGCAGAGAATTTATGAAAATTACGACGTTTTCGGATTACGCGTTGCGCGTCCTTATTTACTTAGCGGTTGATGAGGCTGAGACATCCACGGCCAAAGACATTGCGGAGTCTTATGATATCTCGTTCCATCACGTGGCAAAGGCGGCGCAATGGTTGGCGCGCGAAGGATATATAAACTCTGAACGCGGACGGTCCGGTGGCATATCCTTGAAGCGGGCCAGTCAGGACATTAATATTGGCGTGCTTGTGAGAGCAACCGAAGCCGGGACGGTCCTGGTTGAGTGTATGCGGCCCGAAGGCGGGACATGCTGCATACAGCCTGCTTGTGGGTTGAAGGTGGTCTTAGCCGAAGCCCAAAATGCATTTTATACAACTTTGGAAAAGTTCAGTCTCGCGGACGTCGCTATCCAGAAGTCGGCGCTGAGTCGATTATTGACGGTGGTCGACTGAGCCGTCCGCTCGACATCGCAGGCCCCGCATTGGCTATCAGCGGCAAATCTGGCTCAATGACATCCCAAACTAAACCGATCCGCCGCAGCGCCTGCAGAACCCACCAGCCGGGATCGGGTTGTCCAGGAAACAGCCCTAATCGTGCGCTTTCTGGAAAAGCGTGGTGGTTGTTGTGATAGGCTTCGCCGAAAGTGATGAGGCCAAAGCCTTGGACATTGTGTCCTTGAGCGCAATGGCCTTCATTATGAAAATTGCGGTGCCCTTTATTATGTGCAACCCATCCCACAGCCCAATGCCCGAAGATTGAAACACTCACCCGACCGCACATGGCCCAAGCGACAAAGCCAGGGCCGCCGAGCCAAAGTAAAAACAAAGCGATAGGGATTTGTTGGGCTAAGGCTGTCGATTGCAGGTGCTGCATCGTGCGGCTGGATTGATAGAGTTTGCTCGGTACAAAGTCGGGGGGATAATCGAGATTTAAAGACCCATGGACCTGCCACCAAAAATCACGAACCGGTCCGTGACCATGCCGCAAATAAGGATGGCAGTCCGCCTGACGTTGCGCCCAATCGCGCAGATCATGCGTGTGCATCATGGTGCGGGGGCCGCCGAGTCCGACCAACGTACCAAGCCAAACCCCGATAAGCGTTAGCCAGTGCGGACAGTCGAAACTCTCATGGATCAACCGTCGATGCATCCCGATTGAATGGCCACCGCAGAGAACGACGCTGCAAGTAATGAAGAATGCGCCCACCGCGGGCCAACTAAACCAAACCATACCCCCAATGAGCCAGCTCGCCGTCATTGCGCTCCACCAAAGCGACTTTACGGGGTCCCATGAGATACGCCCCATGACAGGGTCAGCATCTGCCGTATCAATGATCCTCTCAGCGATAGTTCTCATTGACTGGGCCTTAAAATATCATTCAGCGCATACTCCAATCCGTCACCCACAGCCTTTTTTTGCAGCGGTCCAAAATACCAAGAGGGCGCAAGTTTACGGTTATAACCGATCGTAATAGTGACTTCGGTCTGTCCACTCGCAAGCGGGACCATATCGAGCGCCCACGTTTCAAAATCCATATAATGCGACAGATAACTATCATCATGGATGAATTGTGCGCGGAGTTGTGTGGGCGTGTTCTGCACAAACTCCATCACCATAGTGCCGCGGTGCACATTGACATTGGCGAAGCCCCAGCGGCGATATTCCATTTGGGCAGTATGACGTGCGCCGACATTAAGCGATTGAGCAACGACGGAGACAGGGCGTGGGAACAGCGCGAGTAGAGCAGATCGACCGGACGCCGGGTAGGTATGATCAATGATATTCGCGCGTATCTGCGCTGGTGTGAGATCGAATGTCGCTGTGCGGCTGACGGTTGTCGCTCTATCCGGGCCAAGCGAAATTCCGGTGCCGCGAATACCATCTAAGGACAGGATCACAATGATCGCGGGAATAAGGCTGGACCGCAGATGATGTCCCGTTCCACCGTTTTTTTGATCGTTTAATATACTGTCGCTGGGTGCTTTAACATAACGTGGGTTTGTGGCGATCGTCAGCATAGCAAAGAAAAAATAGATCGGCAGAAACATTATGACGCACAAGAACCCCTCAAAGAGCAGCAGAGATGTCGACATCATGACAATCAATGCGGTCCGCATATGGGTCCAGAAACGTGCCCAAAACCCGACCCCAGCGGCTGGAGCTGTCACGACATAAATGAGAAGACCGACAAGGTAGGGGATAAGGACGTATAGTACCGCGCTCTCACGCATCCATTCTGTACCAAGGGCAAAGCGAACCATCCCGGAGGCCGCGGCGATCAAAAGCAGATAACGGATCCAAATCGGCTTTGGACCCTCTTTCAGAAACCGTTGTAATCGCGACATGGTTACCCCCTTATAGATTGGCTCGGTCGATCAGCCCTTATTCAGCCCCAGCAGCGCAACGATCCGGTCTCCGAGGCGCACGAGGCGGGTCAGGGTCCGCACGGGTAGCGCCTGCATTTGTGTGTACCAGCGGTCCATATCCGCGGTGAAGGCATGCATTTCGCGCAGACGACGGCGTTGCTCGTCCGTGACTTGAATGTCGCCTTCGGCATCGCTGAGACAATGGGCGAGCGTTTCGAGCGCGGGATCGATTTCACGCGCTTTGCGGACCGCAGCGATTCGGCGGGCCAAGTCCCAGACATCGGTTTCTGCCGTGAAATGGTCGCGTCGTTCACCGGCGACCGGCACGCGGCGAACAATTTTATAGCCCATGAGTTCTTTCAGGCTGTTGCTGACGTTGCTGCGGGCAATCCCGAGCGCTTCGCTAATGTCCTCAGCGGGAAGGGGGCGCTCAGTGATATAGAGAAGCGCATGGATCTGCGCGATTGATCGATTGACCCCCCATTGTTGGCCCATATCACCCCAATGAAGGATAAACCGACGGACGGCTTCGGGCATCACGTCGATAGTTTTCGTAATTTCTGTCATAACAGAAATATAGGAATTAATGCACCTTAGTGCAAGATAGAAGTTTCTTGCGATTTCGTGGCTGGCTTGATGGCTATTTGAGCCAGTGTCCTGTCACGAAACTGTGTTTAGAGTGACAGAAGCTTCCAATTCAGATATCAAAAGTTGAATATGTTGGATCGGGTGATCGAACAAACTCAGCCTAGACCGGAGGGGACGTGGTAATTTCAAGTAAAGACGGAAAGGGGAAGAGCGCAGGGTCTGCGACATCTCAACCAACGTCTGTCTTGAATCATGATGCGAAGGCGGTGGCCGAAATCGAAGCGGAACGTAAGCCCGCTTTGGCGACATCACCGCTCCCGAAACGTGCGGCACCCCAGAGCGAGAAATCCCTATCAGCATCCAAACGCGATGCGATATGGCTCGCGGAAATCGCTGAAAACCGCGACGCAATGGCACTAACAGCCTTATTTGATGTCTATAGTCCGAAGCTGAAAGGCTGGCTGATGGCGCGCGGCGCTGGCGGGGCGACGGCGGAAGACGTGGTGCAGGATGTCTTGATGAAGGTCTGGACCGGCGCGCATATGTTTGATCCGTCTAAGGCGTCATTTGCGACCTGGGTCTACCGGATGACGCGGAACCGGTGGATTGATCATCAACGTAAGCACGGGCGCATGGATGTGCGGGATCCGGAGTTGATGAAAACCATTGCCGACGAAGAAGTGCCGAGTGCTGAGACGGGCTATATGGAACAGCAAGATAGTCATTGGGTAAATGATGAAATCGACAAGCTTACCCCCTCGCAACAGGTGGCGATCCGCATGGCTTATATGCAGTTCAAAACGCACAAAGAGATTTCCGAGGAAATGGGTCTGCCGCTCGGGACAGTTAAAACCCGCATCCGCTCCGCCATGCAGGCGTTGAAGGCGAATATGGGCGAACGCGACCCAGATTAACTGGGCCGCAATTTTCGTTTCGGTGTGATCTCTCTCTAATCAGACGGATCACTCTTGCCCTTCTTCGTTTTGGCCATTTTCATTTTTTCTGGGTCATATTTCGCAAACCAGCCCATGATATTATCCGTCTTCGCAATAAGGCGGCTGGGGCGGCTGGCGATATAATGCGGCGATCCAGGAACGCGGATTAGAGCCGTATCCACACCATTCATTTTCAGCGCCGTGTAAAACTGCTCCGCTTCCCATGTCGGCGTTCGGTAATCCTCTTCGCCGACCATCATCAGTGTCGGCGTCGTCACATTTTCGACGAGCATGATGGGCGAGAAATCAAGATAGGCGGACGGATCTGTCCACGGGTCAGCGCGGATCCAGTGACGCCGCACGAACTGACCAATATCGGCAGCCAGCGCCATGGTCATCCAATTAATGACTGGCTTGATCGAGGCCGCCGCCGCGAAGCGGTCTGTCTTTCCCACGGTCCAAGCGGTAAGAATCCCGCCACCAGAGCCGCCCGTAACAAACAGGCGTTCCGGGTCCGCATAGGATTTTTCGACCAGATGATCGACGACATCCATGAGGTCCTGATAATCATCGCCGGGATAGGCGAGATCGATTAATTGCGCGAAGTCTTCGCCGTAGCCCGTTGAGCCGCGCGGATTGACATAGACAGTGGCATAACCCTCCGCCGCGTAACGCTGGATTTCGCTGCCAAAGAAGGGGCCGTACATAGTGTTCGGCCCCCCGTGAATTTCAAGGATTAATGGGAAACTCCCGTCCGCTTTGAAATCCGGCGGCAGCGCCACCCACGCTTCAATTTCAATACCATCGACAGATGACGCGACTTTGATTTCTTCGAGCGTTGCCATGTCGAGGAACGGTAAGATATCAGCATTCAAATCAGTGAGCGTGCGCGCCGTCCGTCCGGGCATTTGCACAGCGATGTCCGCAGGTTTGTCGGCCGAGCCAAGTGTGAAGGCGATTGTGGGCGTGTCGGTTTGCGAAATGCTAAAACTACCGTCGGCATAGGGCCGTCCGATGGACGTGCCACCAAGGTTCGTGGCCACAGTGCGCGCGCGGCCATTCCTTGTGCTGACAGCGATGACATCAATCACGCCTTTATTTTCGATTTGCGCGTAAACTGTGCGGTTATCACTGCCCCAGGTGAGGCCATTGAACGAGGAATCAATCTTCGCCGCTAATTGGCGCTTGTTAGATCCATCGGCATCCATGACGTATAGTCGCGTATCCTGATAGGCTTTGACGTCATCGTCAAAGCCGACATAGGCGATGCGGGATCCGTCGGGGGAGACGGAAGCTCCGCCGTCGGGTCCGTCCCGGCTGGTCAGCGCTAACATGGATAAGTCGCTTAGTTTGACCGCGTAAATCTCGCTCTCGATGGGATCCATCTCGCGGTCTTCTGCCAGATTACCCTGCACCAATAATGTTCCTGTGCCGAGCCATTCCGGATTGCTAAAATCGACGTCGCCCGACGTAATTTGTCGCACTGTGCCGCCGTCTGTCGATAGGGTGAAGACATGCGTTGCGCCTTCGCGCAAATAACCCGCGCCGTCGAAGCGGAAGGTCATGTCGTCAAACACGCGCACGGGCGCATTCCATTCGGCGCCTTTGGGCTGTGCAATGGGCGTTGCAAAGGCAGGGGTTTTGCCCACCACGAATTGTGTGAAAGCAAGGGTCTTACTATCGGGCGACCAGACCGCATTGCCAGGGCCTTCGGAAAATTGACCGAGCGACACACTGTCCCGACTATCCATATAGAACAGGCGCAAATCTGGACGGCCATTGGTTGCTGTTGAATACAGCAATTGCGTCCCGTCTGGCGACCAGCGGGGTCCCCCCTTCGACGACCCGCCGACGATTAGCGGACGGTGCGCCCCCGTTGCAATATTGAGAGTCCAAATATCGCCGCGATCCGTATCGGTTTGACGGTCCATGGATCGGCGGACATAAGCGATGGTTTTCCCATCGGGTGAAATCTGCGGATCGCTGGCATATTCAATGTCAAAGACGCGTTCGGCGGTAAAGCGTTTGGACGGGGCGTCGGCGTCCTGTGCGAGGATAGGGGCTGCCGATAAGAGCGCAAGGCTACTCACAGCAGCGGCAAGTAAGTGTTTCATGGCGAGGGTCCTATCTATCGTAAGAATAAAAGTTTGGCTTAGGGGTATGGTCTCAACAGGACATCTTAGCTCTCGGCCTGACGTCTTTGTTCCAGTTCGGTCTCAAGCGTTTTGCGCAGCAGCTCCCGCGCGTCCGTGGATTGTTCCGCCAGTGCCTTCATATCGTCCCGGAGATGATAGGTCTGTTGGATGTTTTCATAATCAAATGCGAGGAATCTCTGCGCCAGCATTTCTGCGTCTTCTTCATTATATCCCATCGCCGTCAGGGTCGCTTCGCCTAAGGCCAAGGCGCCGCGCACAGTTTCACGCTCGGCGAAATGGACTTCTTCGGCGAGCAGTTCAAACAAATGCGGACGGCCGCGGGCGCGCACGATGAGCTTGGCCTTTGGAAATTCAGCTTTGATTGTCTTAACCAGTGCCGTGTTGTCGGCAATCGCAACGACGATGACGCGAGCCTCGGCTGCGCCCGCCAGACGGAGTAATTCCATATCGGTGGCATCACCATAAAAGACCCGGTGGTGAAACTGTTTCAAAAACTCAATATGGTCGCCATTATTGTCGATCAGCGTCGTATGGATGCCCTGTGTTTCAAGAAGACGCCCGATAATTTGCCCAATTCGTCCATAGCCTAGGATGATGACGGAGTGAGTTTCGTTGTCGGGCGGTTCTCCCGTTGTCTGTGATACGGTTTTAAATCTTGGCAAAATAAAGCGATCAAAGACCAGCAAGACCAAAGGCGTCATCGCCATCGACAGGGCGATAACGGCCGTCAATACGCTGGCCGTTTCAGGCGCAATCGCGCCTTCAGTGAGCGCGAACGTAAAGATGACAAAGCCAAATTCGCCCGATTGGCACAGCAACAATGCGAAGAATAAACGCGGACGTCGGCTCAAGCCAGAAAGCTTGCCAATCGTCATTAGGATAAGAAATTTGAGGGCCATTAAGCCGAGCACAAGGCCAATGATGAGGGTCGGTTGCGTGGCGATGAAGACGAGGTCAAGGCTCATCCCGACTGAGATGAAAAACAAACCGAGCAGCAGCGCTTTGAACGGTTCTATATCTCGTTCTAGCTGATGTCGATATTCACTATCGGCCAGCACCATCCCAGCAATAAAGGCCCCCAACGCCGCGGACAGACCAAGCCAATCCATCAGCAAAGCAGACCCCACGACCAGCAACAGCGCGACCGCCGTGAAGGTTTCGCGAACATCGGCGCGGGCGATAAGCCGGAAAATTGGTGTGAGCAAGTAGCGCCCGCCGAGGAACATTCCTGCGAAGACGGCCAATGCTGAGACGCCGAGCCAAATGCCGGTGGGCCCCGCAGGCGCTGATCCATAATCACTCACCGTACCGTCAAAGGGGGTTAGCGTGGCTAAGACGGGCATGGCGCCGATCATGGCAATAACGATAACATCTTGGAATAAGAGGACAGAAAAGCCGCTTTCCCCTTCTGGCTCGGCCATCAGTCGACGATGTTGTAAAATCTGGAGTGCGATAGCGGTTGATGACAGCGACAGGGCCATACCAACCGCGAGGGATTCACCGATCGATAAGCCGACTGCCAAAGCGACACCCGCAATGGCAAACATCGTTAAGGCGACCTGCGAGCCCCCTAGCCCAACCAACTTACCCCGCATGGCCCACAGTTTGCGGGGCTCTAGCTCGAGCCCGATCAAAAACAGCATCATGACGACGCCGAATTCGGCAAAGTGCAGAATCGTGATCGGGTCGGAGATCAGACCTAAAACGCTGGGCCCGATAAGAACGCCCGCGATGAGATATCCAATGACTGACCCAAGTCCTGACAGCTTGCTGATCGGTACCAAAAGACACGCCGCACCGAGAAAGATAAAGACGGAGAGAAGAAAATTGCCATCCATGACTTAGGCCTAAGGTTAAGACCCCAGCTTGACCAGTGACAATTAACTGAGATGGCGGGCTAAACGACCCAAGGTGACGGTTTCTGCGCGCAATGCTAGGCGGACGGCATCATCATCCTCGTCGACGCCCCAGATTTCAGCGCGGTAAATTTCGTCGATCCGTGACAGATCAAACGCGTCCCCCGCCTCGAGCGCGCCTTCCATCACGGCCATGGCCAGCACTGCGGATCCTTTCACGGCAACGAGATGGACAAAAAGCGTTAAAGCAAAATCGGATAGGGGACGCGCGTAGTCCGCCACGGCGTTGAGGCTCGCCGGGTCTTGGTCAATGGCGCGGATGGCGTCTGTGGTTTGCAGCTTCACTCCCCGTGTCGCCGCCCATTCGAGCCACGGGTTCCACGCCTGCGCTTGCCGGGCGACATAGTCTGCTGGATCAGGCGCGCGGTAAGAGAGTAAGTCGGTCCCGGCATAGGTGCGGGCTTCATTGATGAGGGCCTCGCGGCGATCCGTGACGTTTTCGCTGGCAACATTGGCGAGCCGGGTGACGGGCATAACCGTCGGGTCAATATCGCCGTCTGTGGCCAGCGGCACTGCGTCCCATTCTTCTTTGAGTTGAGCGGCAATCGGCGCCGAGGGCACGCGCAGTGGTCGCTTGCCCGGTGTCTTTAGCGCACGTCCATCAAGCCGGATGAAATGCCCGTCAGCGTCGTTGTCCAGCGTAACATCCGTATAAAAGCGCTTCGCCATTAGGTCCCGTCCTCATCAAAGGAAGCCGTTTTGACGGCTTTGCCGCGTCTCGTGGTTAGGAACGACTCACAGGCAATGCGTTCGCCTTGGCAAGAGTTGTGACGACGACTACGGGGCGTGACAAAGTCGCCGCGTAGCGGTTCATCAAACTGAACCTTGGGGCAGCGTCGCGCCACCTTGGCGTGGCCCACCACGCCTTCGGCGGCGCTCCTTGCCCAATATCCAGTTTGATAAATCAAAATGACTTCCTTTGATGAGGGCGGGGCCTAACGTAGTTCATCCCAATCGACGTTTTCTTCGCTTTCGGAAAAACCGAAGAGGTCAAAAGCGCTTTTCATGTGTTTGGGCAGGGGCGCGGTTATGGAAACGTCTGGCTGTCCGTCACGCGGAATGGTCAGAGACCGCGCGTGCAAGTGTAGGCGTTTGTCCAAACCCCCGGGCAATTGTCGGTCCGTCATATATTTAGGATCCCCCGCCAGCGGCGCGCCGAGGATTTGCATATGCAGGCGTAGCTGATGGGTGCGGCCTGTCAGGGGCATCATCGCGACAAAGGCGGCTTTCGCGCCGGCGGTGGCGACAACTTCGTAAATGGTGCGCGCGTGTTTCGCATTGGCTGTGCCGTGGCGCACGGCCATCATCACTTCTTTGCCTTCATGGATATTACCGAACCGGTTATCGAGGTGACCCTTGGCCATATAGCCCGCAATTTCACCGGATAAGGGGCGAGGCACGCCATTGGTGATGCCCCAATAGATTTTTTCGGCTTGGCGACTTTGAAAGGCGCGACCGGCCCATTTCGCGGCTTGCGCGGATTTTGCGATCAGCAACACGCCGGATGTATCGCGGTCAAGACGGTGCACAAGGCGAAAACCGTCCGGCAACATGCCGTCAATATGCTCAACCGTTTTCGTGCCGCCTTGCACGGCCAGCCCGGCAGGCTTGTCGATGGCGATGAGGTCTTTGTCCTCATAAATCACCATATCGAACAGACGACTTCTATCGCGTTTGCTGGTTTCGGCTTTAACCTCGGCCGGATCGGGCAAAGGCGGAATGCGAATAGTTTGTCCGGCCTCTATCCGCACGCTGCCCTTAGCGCGTTTACCGTCGACGCGAATTTGTCCTGTGCGCAGCAGCTTTTCGACCTTGCCGTGCGCGACATGCGGGAACAGCCGTTTGAACCAACGGTCAAGCCGTTGACCGGCATCATGTTCCGGCACGTCGAGTTGTTGAACACCACTCATGCGAATGCCTTTCGGGCAATAAGAAGGCCAATTGCAATCGCTGCAATCGCCAGAATAACGGAGCTACTGACATAAGTCGCAAGCGCACCGTAGCGGCCTTTTTCGAACATTAAAAACGCGTCGAGCGAAAAGGCTGAGAAGGTCGTAAACCCTCCGAGTAGGCCGACGCCGAGGAGCAGGCGAAGATTTTGGCCGCCGTCCTTTGTCGCCAACCATCCAGCCAATAATCCCATCAGCAGTCCGCCCAACACATTGACCGCGAGTGTCCCAACCGGAAAGCCGGGGCCAAAGACGCGAAAGGTGAGCTGGCCGAGACCGTGTCGCCCCATGGCGCCGATCCCGCCGCCGAGGGCAACGAGGAGGTAAGCTTGCATGCGCCGGGCTATACGCGACCAGACCGCTGTTTCAAGCGTCTGCCGCGCTCAGCGCGCGGCTGGGCGCATTAGGTCGGATTTGGAATCGCGCGAATGGGAAGGAGGCCAATCCGGCCCTGACGGTCGATTTCAACCTCCCAGACGTCACTGCTTTCTTCTGCTTTGAGGCTCTGCTCCAGATCGCGCGTCGCGTCGACCATCCGGTCATTAACCGACAAGATGAAATCACCGGGGCGCAGGCGGTTATAATAGGCTGCGGATCGGCGCTGAACTTTGAGGACCATGACTCCGTTTAAATAGGGATCAAAGCCGAGTTCTTCGCCGAGTGCGGGGCTCATATTGACAACGGTTGCGCCGTCCAGCGGATGCACACCGAGCAGTTCACGCGCATCGCGTTTTGGGTTTTCTTGCGGAATATCGATTTTGACGGTCGCGGTGCGTTCACGACCATCCCGGACATAGGCGACGCGCGTGCGCTCCCCACTTTCCATCGTCGCTAATGTAAAGCGCAGACCGCTATTATCGTTCACATCCGTGCCTCCAACCGACAGGATTACATCGCCTTTGCGCAAGCCTGCTGCATCCGCGGGACCACCGTCCAGCAACTCATTGATCACAGCACCCCGCGCGCGATCAAGTCCGAGCGCCGCCGCCATGGTGGCATCGACCGCGTCGGTTCGCGCACCGATCCACGGGCGGACAATTTCGCCTGTCGACAGCGCACTATCCACGGCCCGCCCGACAAGTTCAGCCGGGATCGCAAAGCCGATTCCATTTGATCCGCCAGAGCGTGAGAAGATCGCCGTGTTCACGCCGATCAACTCGCCAGACAAATTGACGAGTGCCCCGCCAGAGTTGCCGGGGTTCACGGCGGCATCCGTCTGAATGAACGAGCTCGAGTTGGACACATTGGTGCGACCAAGCGCAGAGATAATGCCGCTGGTAACAGTTTGTCCGACGCCGAACGGGTTGCCGATAGCCAGCACAATATCGCCGATTTCACGGTCGCCGTCCTGTTGCAGGCGCAACGTCGGAAGTTGTTCGCCCGCCGTGTCGATCTGCAAGACGGCCAAGTCGAGGTCATCATCTTTGGCGATGACGATTGCGTCGAACTCGCGACGGTCATTTAATACGACGCGCAATTCGTCTGCACCGCGAATGACATGAGCGTTGGTCACGACGGTGCCATCAGAGCGCACGATGACGCCAGAGCCGAGCGAGTTCTCAACGCGTTCCTGTGGTGCGCGACCCATGCCGAACATACGGTCGAAAAAATCGTTTCCCGTGGTCCGACGTCTTTGCACAGTACGTGAGGTAAAGATGTTGACGACTGCGGGTGCGGTTTCCGACACAACAGGTGCGTAGGAAAGCTGAACGTCCATTTGTGATGTTGGAATTTGCCGCATGGACGGCTGTAGGGTGGGGTCGAGCGTAATTTGGGCTTGCGCAGATGCGCCGAGCGTCGCGATAGCCAAAAGGCTGATAATCGTTTGGTTTAGGGCGGTTTTCATAGCCCCTCTATAGGTGACGTCTCGCGAGGGTAAAAGCGAGACGTCAGAGAGTGACCAAGGTTTAAGACAGAGTCTTAGCGGTCACTACTCTTTTCAATGGCGGCGCGGGCTTTCTCGAGCGCCTTTCGCGCTTTTTCTAATTCCCGTTCCGCGCTGCGAAGGTCCTTCTGGGCATCGCCGTCGGCGGTCTCACGCATATCGGCGAGCATTTTGTCAGTCGATTCGAGCATAGATTGTGCGGCGCGGAGCCGACCCTCCGCCATGGCCGTGCTGATATCTCCACCCTGACTAAAGATGAAGCTCTGCTCTTTCCCGTCATCTGTGATCCAATTCGACATTTCATTATTGGTCGTGAAAATACGGATTTTCTTTTCACCATCAACGGCAGGGAATTTGTCATTGCCTTTGAAAACAAACGTTTCAAGCTCGGTAAACTCACCCAGCTCGTCAGCGCTGATTTCTGTGCGTGTACCGTCTTCTTCAATGCGGAAGACGTGTTTGACTCCATCTTCGACTTTGACTTCGAAGGACCTGCCTTTGCTGTCGCCGGTCTTATTGAGGATCATGGTGCGAAGATGTGTACTAGGCGGTGTCGGAACCAGCGCGTTCAGACCGGGTTCGCCGTTTAACCGGGCGACATAAGGCGGAGGCGTTGGCGGTGCTTTCACAGCTAAGAGCGTGTCGATATCAATGTCATACTCGGCTTCGAGCTGTTCTTTGGTCAACTTTTCGGTTGTGCCATCGCGACTGACGCGAAGATAAGTTTTAACCCCGTCTTCATTGCGGATTTCGTAACCAGATTTGTCGTCTTCTGAATTTTGCGACCGGATGACTTGAACGGTTTTTTGTGAGCTCGTGCTCGTTGTCGTGGTGTGTGGCGCATCCGGTGTTTGCGGACCGTCCGCTAAGCTGAGCGGGGCGGTTAGGGCGGCACCTGTAAGAAGCACAGCGGCAAGGCCCCAGCGGCTCGCACCGCGGCGTGAGTTATTTGAAGTTCCCAGAGTCATAAGTCTCTCCTTTATGGGGTGATGAAGGGACAGGGTCAGTCCTGTTCCTGAAACCGGGTTGGCACGTCCGGCGTTCTGAGTGGCGGTTCTGGCTGCCGTGAGGAGCGTTTCGGCATAGTCGGCCCGTGCAGCCTCACCTGTTAGGCGCAACACAGTGGCATCACAGGCGGCTTCTTGATCGGCGCGAAACCGCGGCCAAGCCAGATGGACCAATGGGTTTGGCCAGAAGATTAAGCGGAAAGCCATCATCGCACTGGCCGTCCAGAGATCGCCGCGCTGCACGTGGCTCATTTCATGCAGCAAGGCGAGGTGACGTTGCGCGGGTGTAAATTTCTGGGTGAAATTTGTTGGCAAGATGATGACAGGGCGAAATAAGCCATAGACCATCGGCCCGTCATTACTGAGGCTCATGCGAAGAATGGGCGCGGTCTTTAACCCGGATTGCCGTGCGGCTCGCGCGATTTCACCGCGCATGATTGCATCAGGCGCAAGGCTCATACGGGCCAATCGACGGGTAAAGCGGCGCTGCCTCACCAGAACCCAGAGGGACCCAATCACAAGGCCAATGAGCCAGATTGCGATCAGTGCTGTCGGCCAAATATCAGCGAATGTCTGCGGAGAGACGACCATCGCGGGCAGGGTGTCTGCGCCGTCATAATAGGCGACATAAGCGGATGCAGGTTCAGCTGTTTTGTCAAAGAATTGCGCGTACCAGCGACTAATGCCCCAATCGGACGGCAGGCTAATAGGCGGTGTCACCAAACGCAGGGCGGGCAGTAACCAAAGCGCATAAGCAGTCCGTGCGCCGAACCGACGCGTCACGGCGCGGCGGGTCAGCAAGACGAGAGCCAGAAGCGCCGTCACGGCGATCCCCGTTGAAATGAGAGTCTCAGTCACGGCGCTTCAGCTCCCGAATAATCGCTTCCAAATCGGCAATATCAGCGTCTGAAAGCCCGTCTCCTTCTGCAAGATGCGCCACAATGGGCGCAGCCCGGCCGCCAAACAGTCGCTCGGAAAAGCGGCGTGTGGCACTGGCGGCATAGTCGTCGCGCGTTAATGTGGGGTGGTAGAGAAAGCGGCGGCCTTCGCGTTCAGCCCGCAGCGCGCCTTTTTCAACCAAACGCGACAAGAGCGTCTTGATTGTTTGCAAAGACCGATCATCCCCGTCTGGAAGTTGTGCATGGACTGTGCTGGCGGCTAGGCCGGATTGGTCCCAGAGCACATTCATCAGGTCAAGCTCAGATCGGGCTATTGCGCGCTTCATCAAACTACAGGTCCTCTTCTTATTGTAACGACTACAGTTGTAGCTGTTAGAATTGATTACAAGTGTAGTCAATTGCTATTTGGGGCTCAAAAATTGAATTTTGGACAGGTTTAACAGGCCACCAAAGCAGGCTGTCTAATTATTAAGGGTCGCGGCGTGGGGCATGCCGTCGAAAATCGGATCGAGATAGACATCGTCATTACCTGCTTGCCAATTTTCGACACTTTTAATGCAGAAGTGAGCAATGGTCGGGGGGTGTTCTGCGATGCGCGCTTCGGCCTCTGTGCGATGGAAGGCTTGGATGTCCTCTAGCGTCGTTGCTTTGCCGTTAAGGCAAGACGAGACGAGTGAAGCCGGAGTTGCGTCTTCGATCTGAATAAATTCTGAGCGATTATAAGCTTTGTAACTGACCGTTACGGCGTCGGCTGACAAATATTTTACAAAGACCATGCGGCGATAATCGGGATTATCGCTGGGGCCTGTTCCAATCAATAATGTCGGCGACAGGTCGGTGGCTTGCGCCATCAATTCATTGGGGATGACGAGTGCGGCAAACCACATTGCCGCGACACACGTTGCCGTTTTGCTAAATCCCATAATGGGTTCTCCACTCTTGCCCCGGCTCGTCTCTCATACCATGGATGAACACAGGATGGCATCTGCAATGGCAGGACCACGTCAATCACAGACGCGAAGAGGGGACAGTATGAGCGACCGGAACGGCTTCGGCCACCAAACGACGGCAGATGAAGTCTTAGACGGGATCGACATGACAGGGCGGCGTGTTCTGATCACGGGCGGCGCGTCGGGTTTGGGGCATGAAACGGCGCGGGCCATGGCGGCCAAAGGAGCGCAGATTATTATTGCCGCGCGCGATATGGAAAAAGGCGAAGCTGCGATGACGGCGATCCATGCGTCTGTCCCGGATTCACAGATCGAAGTGATGCAGCTCGACCTTGCCGACCTTGATAGTATTCGCGCCTTTACGACGCTGTTTCTGCGCGAGCATCCGCGGCTTGATCTGCTGATCAATAATGCGGGCGTCATGGCGTGTGCGCAAGAAACCACGAAAGACGGGTTCGACATGCAATTTGGGACCAACCATCTCGGCCATTTTCTGCTGACCAATCGCTTGCGGCCTGCCTTGGAAGCCTCTGCGAAAGAGGGCCGAAAGCCCCGCGTCGTCACGCTCTCGTCTCGGGCTCACCACACCGCCCCTGTTGATTTGGACGATCCAAACTATAAACAGGCGACCTATGAAAAATGGGAAGCCTATGGCCGATCCAAATCGGCCAATGCGTTGTTCGCGCTAGAGCTCGACAAAAGGGTGCGGGACACGGGTCTACGCTCTTATTCCGTGCATCCCGGTGGGATCATGACCAATCTCGGTCGACATCTCACGGAAGCCGATATCGCCATGCTGATGGCGCGGTTCAGCCAGTCGGATGATCAACCGGGGTTTAAAACCATTCCGCAAGGCGCCGCGACGAGCTGCTATGCCGCGACGGCGCCTGAGCTGGCGGAGACAGGCGGGATGTATCTCGAAGATTGTGGGCAGACCTTCGTCAATGACGATCTGGCAGGTGATAAAGCCGGCAAGCGCAGCTGGATTATGGATGAAGACGTCGCCGCGAAACTCTGGACCTTGAGCGAAGAATTGGTCGGCGAGCGTTTCGCCTAGTCGACATTGGCGACGATGGTTTGGGCGAGTTGGAACAGGCTGTTCCAGCTCTCCCGAGTGTCTTTCATCAGGCCAACCCTGACAATGACCAAATCGCGCGATGGCACCATCCAGACGAGTTGCCCCTCGCGCCCGCTGGCTTGAAACGCATCATAAGGCGGTAGGTGGGACATCTCTGGATCGTCTGAAACTTCCGGCGTGGGCCAGAAGCCCCCTCCATAAACATTCGTGTCGCTCTCTGGCGGATTGGTGCGGTTAAAGTCGACCCACCCTTCGGGAAGCAAGCGCTGCCCCTCCCATATCCCGTCGCGCAGAATGAATAGTCCGAACCGGGCGTAGTCGCGCGCGCTCATATAGGCATTCGATCCGCCAAGCATTGTGCCCACCGCGTCAAACTCGACAACGCCGTCAATACCGAGTGGATCAAACAGAACCTCATCAACCCAATCGCTCATCACCTTTGGGTCGGCTTTGCAAAGCTTCGGGTCGGCCTCCAGGTCAAGGCAGGTGCCGGGGAGAAGCGATTGTACCGCGCGGGCGACAAGATGGAAGGTCGCTGTCGAATAATTCCAGCGCGTGCCAGCCTGATAGCCGACCGGAAATTCGTCTCGTACATAGGCCAGTTGATCAAATTTGCCCGCGCCATACATCATTTGCACGGCGTCCATGCTCGTTAGCTCGCCCGTGCCATTTTCGGAATAGTCCAAACCGTCTAGTAATTGAATCCAGTGCCGCCAGCTAATCTCTCCGCGTGGATCACCGTCTTTAAATGCGGCTGGCATCGGGTCATCAATGGAGGCGATTAGGCCTGTCTGCACCGCCCGTCCGACGAGCGTCGTGGTCAGGGATTTGGCTACGGACCAGCTGACATGGCGAGTCTTCGGTGTGAAACCGTCGCGATAGTGTTCAAAGATGATTTCACCATTTTTGACGACGATGATGGCCCGCGTTTCACCTAAGCCTTCGCCGATGTCTGTCGCGAAAATAGGATCGAGAACTGCGCTCAAGTCTACTGCGACGCCCATTGGCCAATCGTGTGTTGGCCATGGTGTCTCCGGGGATTGCGACGGGAGTGGAACAAGGTCGTCCGCAGCCAGAGCAGGACCCGCGGAAAACGCGGCCAATGAGAGACACGAACAGATAAGACTAGACCAGCGCATAGCCCTGTCTTTAGAGAGTGCGCATGAGCGTCGTCAAAGTGATAATCGGATTAGGGGTGGCGCTGATCGTCGTTGGGACTGCGGCCTATGCGTTCTGGCTCAAACCTCAGCTTGAATTTGCCGAAATTGCGACAGCCTTTGGCGCGAAGAAGTTCTGCTCTTGCCTCTATGTGGCGGAACTGACGGTGGATCAGTGCAAAGCTGATTTTACGGATGACGTGTCGATGGCGACATTTACCTCAGAGGACCAAGCCGTGACCGTCGAGGTTTTGGGCGGGCGAATGTCAAGCCGTGCCGTCTATAATGAAGGTTTGGGATGTGTTCTCAATCCAGCAAACTAGCTGATAAATATTATCCCGGCGACGACAGCGACTAACACTGAAATAATTGCGACAGTTGTCGGGCTAATCCGAAACTTTCGGGCTTTCCCGCTATGCATATCACTGGTTCGGCTTTGTAAATGGTTTGGCATAATAATTTCCTCTCTAAGTAAGGAACGTTTGCCAGCACAAGCGGTTCCAATATACCGGGCCAGCTTTTCAGGCCAAGATAGACTGGAATCTCGTCTTTGACCGATATGCTTCTCTCGAACTCTGTTGCTAGCTTTTATGCCCTCATCGGTTTTGCGCTGTTTGGACTGACCTTGCAGCCCGCTTTGGCGCGACGCTACCATATTAATTTGCCGGCTGTTTACATCGCATTGGGCGCTATCGCGACGATGTTGGGCTTTCCGCATATTTCGCCTTTGGGGTCAGAGCTTCAAGTGAAAATTATTACGCATGCCTCAGAACTTATCGTCATTGTGTCGCTGACGGCGGCGGGCCTGTCGATTGATTTGAAAGCCGGGTGGAAACGCTGGAATGCGACATGGCGTTTGCTGGGGGTTGCGATGCCCTTGACGATCCTCGCGCTGATCGCGCTTGGGCAGTGGGCCGGATTAGGTCTGGCCGGGGCGATTCTGTTAGGGGCGGCGCTGGCCCCGACAGATCCCGTATTGGCGCGATCCGTACAAGTCGGTGGACCTGGCGAAGATGAAGACACAACCCGGATTGCATTGACGTCCGAGGCGGGGCTGAATGATGGGCTTGCTTTTCCTTTCGTTTGGGCGGCGATCGCTTTGGCGGCGGGCACGTTTAACTGGACTGAGTTTCTGGCCTATGACACATTTTACCGTGTCACAGCCGGGATTGCGATTGGCTGGGGTGTTGGGTGGGTCGTTACCCGCGTCGTGTTCTCAAAGTTTGGTGACGCGGCGAATGAGCGAAGCAATTCGCTGATCGTCATGCTTGCGGCAACCTTCATTGCCTATGGCTTAGCCGAATTTGTCCACGCTTATGGTTTTCTCTCGGTCTTCATTGCCGCGCGCTCAGGGCGACAAAATGACGATGATGCAAAAGTGCGGAAGTCTGACGATAGGGCTTATGCACGCGAAGCGCACACCTCTGCGGATCAATTTGAAGGTATCCTAATGGTGATCCTGTTGCTCTGGTTTGGCTCTTTCGTGGCGGCGGAATTATGGGATCAATGGCGTTGGACGGATCTTATCATCGCGCTCACTCTTTTGCTGGTGGTGCGTCCCTTAGCCGGGTGGATCGCGATGATCGGCTTTGGATGTTCCAAGACGGAGCGTTTTAAAATGGCGTTTTTTGGCATCCGCGGCATGGGAACGATTTTTTATATCGCCTATGCGCAAACTCACGCGCAATTCGATGATATTGATGCGGTCTGGCGGATTGCGGGACTCTGTATTCTAATTTCCGTGCTGATGCATGAAAGTCTGGCGGGGTGGCTGTTTAATCGTTCGCGCGTGGCTATTCCTGCAGGCAGTTCGGATCCGGACGATAGACATTCTGTTTAGCGACGGCCGCCTGTCTCGAAGCCAAATAAGTTGACGAGATGCACAACGAGCATGAAGCCGATGGCAATCGCGACCAGTGCGATGATCATCCACGGCATGCGGTAGGGGCGAATATTGGTGGTTTCGCGAAAGCGCAATCGAATGCCGATCGCGGCCAGAGCGGCACAGACGGCGATACCCGAGAGCGTCAAAATCAAATCAAGGTTATCATACATGGTCGGCACATCAATTAACCGCCTGCTGCTTCAGGCGGCGCGCCCGTAACACCATGTTCGGTCTTGTGCCAGTGGTAGGGGCGGATTTGCAGCTCAATCAGTGCTTGTAGGAGCGGAGGAAACAGCAAGAGCCAATAAAGTGGCATAAACGGGACGTATTTGAGTAAATGGGGCCGCCCCGCCCGGACTGCACCCAAGGCACCAACGGCCATGCCGCAAAACAGGCTAAATCCGAGTGTGAGCAAATAGATCGCAGGGATGGCCGCGTCAATTATTCCTATCAAACGGGCGCTTTCGTACAGCGCCAACCCAAACATAACCGGGGCAAAGAACAGCACAGACATCAGCGACAGCCCCAATGTAACCTGTAACATCACGGCCCGTCGCCATCCGCCAGAAAGCGGCGCATTCATATGCACCAGCCACGTTTGAAGATAGCCTTTAAGCCAGCGTGAACGTTGTTTGAACCAAGGCCGAAACCGAGAAACGGCTTCTTCTTGCGTTGGCAGTTCGATCCAGCCGATATCGCCGCCTTCTGCGGCCAAGCGAAACGCTAAATCGGCATCCTCTGTCACATTGAACGGGTCCCATCCGCCAACAGAGTGTAAAGCGTCGCGGCGCATATGATTGGAGGTGCCGCCGAGTGGAAAAGGTAGGTCTAATGCGTCGTAGAATGGGAGTAAGACATGAAATAGGCCTGCATATTCGAGCCCAAATTGCGCGGCAAGCCAACTATCTCGCGTATTGAAATAGTCGAGTGGAGCCTGTAGCGCAGCCCAGTCCGGGTGCGCTGAAAAGGCACTGGCGGCTTGGCGCAATTGTTGCGGGTGCGGCCTGTCTTCAGCGTCGAAAATTGTGACTAATTGTCCGTCCGACCTTTCCAGCGCATAGTTCAAGGCTCTGGGTTTAGTTTGTGGCGGGCCGCCGGCTATGGTGGGCGGAATGACAAGAACGCGAAAAGGCGGTCGCGCCAGTGCTTGCGCGGCCATGACAGTGTCCGGATCATTCGTTTCGCAGGCAAAGATGATGTCGAGGCGATCAATCGGATAATCTAATTGCGAGAGTGATTGGATCAGCCCCGGCACCATATGCGCTTCGCGAAAGAGCGGCAGTATCACAGTATAGGTCGGTAATGCATCGTGCGGAAGTAACGCGGTCGGCCGACGTCGGGACGTTCTGCAAGCAAATAGGCGTAAGACACTCAGCATAACGCTGACCCACGCGACGATAATAGTGAGGGTTTGTAGTCCCCCCTTCAGGTCAAATTCGGTTGTGAGTCCCGCGCCCAGAACCGTCGCAAAAACAAGCGCGGCACCACTGCTGGTCACGGTGGACGCAGGCCTGAGTTGGTCTGCGCGCCCCACATGCCGCAAATTGCGTCGTTTTGCTTTATCCGGTTGCCCCATACCGTCCTCTCCGTGAGGAGCGGACTGAAATCGTTTCGGTTATGCAACGTTTAGTTGGCCTGACTCAACCGGAAACAGGCCCACTGCGCCGCATCACGGACCATTGGGACTCCGCTCTGCGTGTGCGGTTCGGCAATTGCTACTAGGGATAGCATATTTGAGTTGCCGATGGCGTAGAGCACATTCCGCAGAAATCTGGGCCAGCCAATCCGTTTGATCGGCGATCCGGAAAAGCGTTCACGGAAACCGGTCTCTCCTAAGCCTGCCAGTTCCGCCAAGGCAGGCGCATTCAAATCATCCCGCGCCGCAAGCTTGGTCTCTCGTCCGACTTGCGCGAATTTGTTCCAAGGGCAGACGGCCAGGCAATCGTCACAGCCATAAATCCGGTTACCCATTTTTTCTCGCAACTTCAACGCGATAGGGCCGTCATGTTCAATCGTCAGATAGGAAATACAACGCCGGGCATCGAGCTGATAGGGGGCTGGAAACGCCTCCGTCGGACAGGCGTCCAGACAGGCGGTGCAGGATCCGCAATGATCAATTTCGGGCGGTGTTGGTTCTAATCTGGCCGCGCTCAGGATCGTGCCGAGAAATAGCCAATTGCCCCACTCCCGTGACAGTAGGTTTGTGTGCTTGCCTTGCCATCCTAATCCGGCGGCTGCGGCCAAGGGTTTTTCCATGAGCGGCGCTGTATCCACGAAGACTTTGACGTCCTCGCCCGTATCCCGTGCGAGTAAACCCGCTAATTCCTTCAACCGCCCTTTCATCACATCATGGTAATCACGACCGCGCGCATAGACTGAGATCGTCGCGCGGTCTGGTTGCTCCAATGTCACAAGCGGATCTGTCTCGGGTCCGTAATTTAATCCTAAAATGACGGCTGAGCGGGCTTCCGGCCACAGCGATTGTGGATGGACCCGGCGCTCAAGCGTGTCTTTCATCCATCCCATCGATGCATGACGGCCTCCTGCCACGAAATCTCGCAACTGCGCTCCGGCGTTCGGTCCGAATTCAGACAAGTCTGCGACATGGGGTTGCGTAAAACCAAGCGACCGGGCGCGCTGACGCAGCGCCTTGAGGGGATCGTTCGGTTTAGACGACATGAGTGTCCCTATCGCGCAGGGCGGCTAAAAGTCCAGATCGCTATAATGCCGCGGGGGACGAATGCCGGGGACGCGGTCTTGGAGGAATGGGCGGAAGGAGGGTCGGGATTTTATGGTTTGATACCATTCCTGAACCGCGGGCGCCTCGCGCCACGGAACTTCGTCGAGATAGTCAAGGCACGACAAATGCGCTGCCGCAACGATATCTGCGAGCGTATAAGCTGGCCCGGCGAGACCGTCCCGAAGGCTGAGAAGCCAGCTCATATAATCCAAATGGTCGCGTAAGGCCGCGCGTCCCTCGCGTAGCGCGTCTGTATCGGGGGACCCGCCCAGTAAGACAGTTTCGAGTTTTTCGGGAAAGATGAGCGCATTGACTTCATGGTCAAATCGTTGCCCGAACCATGTGCAGAGGCGGCGCACTTCGGCGCGCTTATGTCGGTTAGTTGGCATCAGTGAATTGCGGGTGCTGGCTTCATCCGCATATTCACAGAGGGCCTGACTGCCAACAATCGTGACCGTTCCAATTTCTGTAACATCGGTGAGAATCGGTGGGACGTCCTCAATGGAGAGCGCGAGAAATGTCTCGTCCGGATCCCATGGATTAATCTCAATTTCGCGCAGCTTGAGCTTCTTCTCCGCAAAGCAGAGGCGCACGGCGCGGCAGCCGGGATGCAGGGGGTAATGGTAGAGCGTCCGCATCCCTAACATTTACGCCAGACATGGAAAACGAAGCCTTAAGTTACAGGGTTAAGACTGTGTTTATCCGTTATTAAAACGCACATTTCCATGCGCTTGCGCGCAGCCCGCGGGATGGGGGTGGATGAGGATATCTGCGGCCGGGAAAGCCGACATCAGTCGCGTCTCGGCATCCACGACAATATCATGACTTTCAGCCAGCGACAGGTGCGGGTCGAGGTCGAGCCGCATTTGCATATGAAGATGGGGGCCGGAGGCGCGGGTGCGCAAGTTTGTGACCGCGCGAATACGCGGATCAGACATGACCCGATTAATGATCCATTTGCGCTCACTCTGATCAAGCTCCCGGTCCATCAACTGCGACCACGCGAGCCGCGCGACCTTGTAGCCCGTGTAGAGCAACCAGAACGCCATCACGATGCCAACGACCGCGTCGGCCCAATGCGCGTCTGTAAGAGTCGCAATCGCGAGGCCCATGATAACAAATAAATTGCCAAACAAATCGGCCGTATAATGCGCCCGGTCGCCGCGTACGGCGATGGACCCGGTGGCCCGAATGGCCCAGCTTTGCGCGATCAACAACCATAGCGTCAGCACGACAAAGACACTCATCACAACAATCGCGATCAGAGATCCGTTGATTTCATGGCCGTGACCCGCGTGATCAAGCTCTGCGCCGCCTGTCTCGATCAATGCGCCTGTGGCGGCCCCAAACAAATGGAAGGCCGCAAGGCCGATTAAACAGACTTGGAAGACGGCCGAAAAACTCTCGGCTTTACCAAATCCAAAGCGATAGCGATCATCCGGCGCGCGCGCGGCAAAGCGCACGGCAATGAACGAGCTGCCTGCCGCGACCATATCCAGCGCGCTGTGAACCAGAGACGACAGAATGCCGACCGAGCCCGTCAGACTGAACAGCCAGAGCTTACCCAGCGCCATGACAACGCCCAGCGCTAAGGCGAGCGCGGTAATGCGCCGCGTGATGACAGCGGAGCTTTCGGGTGGCAGACGCCCCGGACGCCCCTTGCGGTCCGGCAGGTCAAAGCGATCATCACGACCGCCGTTTCTTTTTAGGGCGCGCACCATCTCTTGATCTGTTGGGCCGGAAGCGGACATGGCGGGAGGTTTATCACGAATGAATGGTTATACCATAACTTTAACATCGTGAATGGTGTCGGGGGTTTTGTCAGTCTAAAGCGACGCAAAGCTTCTTTAATAACGGACTTCCCATGCAACGCGCTCTTCTTATCGCCGCATCCGCTCTGGCCGTTGCTGCTTGCAACCCGGCCGCGGAGACACCCTCGACACCTTCGCCCCCTGCCGCAGTTGAATTGCCGAAGACCGTTTCAGCCTCGCGCGATGTAATTCCTCATGCGCAGTTGCCGGACACAGTCTTGCCGTCGGCTTATCGGCTCGATCTGGTCATTGACCCGACGTCAGACACAATGGACGGGATGGTCGAGATTGATGCGGCGATCTTGGAGGCGACAGATGGGTTCTGGATGCATGCCAAAGAAATGTCCGTGTCGGACGCCTCAATTACGCTGGGCGAGACCACTTATCCGCTGACATTTGATGCCATTTCGCCCGCTGACGCGCCGTCAGGTGTGGCTTGGATGCAAGCCGCTGAAACGCTGCCCAAAGGGAACGGCGTGATCCGCATCGCGTTCTCAACGCCGTTTAATCAGAACCTCAATAGTGCTTACAAAGTGGTGCGGGGCAACGACGCTTACATCGTGACACAGATGGAACCACTGGGCGCGCGCGAAGCTTTCCCGGGCTTTGATGAGCCGAAATATAAACAGCCCTTCACCTTGTCGATTACCTCGCCGTCTGAAAATGTCGTCGTTTCCAATACACCTGTGACGTCTGAGACAGCCATGGACGGGGGGATGGTTAAGCATCAATTTGCACAGACGCGCCCGTTGCCAACCTACCTCGTCGCTTTCGCCGTCGGCCCCTATGATGTGGTCGATTATGGTATGATCCCGCCCAATGAGTTTCGCACGCGACCACTGGCGTTGCGTGGCCTAGCCGCGCGCGGCGAAGGCAAACGGCTTAACTACGCGCTGGATAATACGGACGGAATCCTCTCCGCGTTGGAAGGTTATTTCGGCCGCGAATATCCGTATGAGAAACTCGATCTAATCGCGGCGCCAGAATATGCGTTCGGCGCAATGGAGAACCCGGGCCTCATCGTCTATCGCGAGTCTCTCTTATTGCTGGATGATAACGCGCCTCTGAGCCAAAAACGCTCTTATGCGCGCGTGCATAGCCATGAGTTGGCGCACCAATGGTTTGGCAATCTCGTCACACCCGTTTGGTGGGAAGACATTTGGCTGAATGAGGCGTTTGCAACGTGGATGGGCAATAAAGGCCTGACCCTGTGGCAGCCGGACGGGAATTTTGACAATATGACTCTGAACGCTTCGCTCGGGGCCATGAACATCGACTCCCTGTCGACAACGCGCCGTGTACGGGAACCGCTCGACCGATCCGAGAACGTCATGGATCAGTTTGACGGCATTACTTACCGCAAGGGCGGCGGTGTATTGGATATGTTTGAGAGCTATGTCGGCGACGCGAATTTCCAAAAAGGCGTTCGCTTACATATGGACCGCTACGCCGATGATGTGGCGACGGGCGATGACTTTTTTCAATCCATCGCGGACGGGTCCGGTAATCCGGATGTTGTCGCGGCGATGAAGAGCTTTGTCGATCAGAAGGGGCTGCCGCTGATTACCGCTTCTTCGACGTGCGGCGACGGGCCCTCGACAATAATTTCACTGAGACAAAGTCGTTACGCGCCTCTTGGCTCACAGGTTGAACAAGGTCAAAAATGGGAAATTCCAGTTTGCGCCAGCGTGGTAGCCAATGGCAAAACCAGTAAGCACTGCACTTTGCTGAAGGATGAAGAGGATGACCTAAACATAGAAGGCATCTGCGCGGACGCGATCATGCCTAACGCGGATGCTGCGGGTTATTACCGTTTCACTTTGCCTAGAAGCGGTTGGACGGCCCTGATGGCCAACTTGGACAATCTGACAACAAAAGAAGTTCTCTCGGCTCAAGACAGCCTCGTCGCGGGGTTCCGCGCGGGTGAAGTCGACGCCGTAACCTTCCTCTCAGGTATGAAAGCTTTCGCAGACCACCCAGACTATGACGTCGCGTCCGGATCGACGGAGCTGCTCAGCTTTATCTATGATGAGTTCCCAGATGCGCGCGACGGTCTCGCCGCGCATATTCGCGCGACTTACGGCAACCGCTACCGCGCCATACGGGGCCAAGATACGGTTGAGGGTAATCTGCTCTCGCCGTTGCTCGGGGCATTACTCGCGAATGCGGGCCAGGACCAAGAGGCGAAGAACTATCTAATCAAACAAGGCTCGGTCTATTTGGGTCTGGACGGCGACACAGCTGAGCGCCGCGCGCGCGTGCCAAGTAATCTGCTCAGCAATGCATTTCGAGAGACCATGCGCGCCCGTCCGGACGCGGCGTATGATCCGCTTTTAGCCCTCGCAACCAGCGGCTCCCCGCTCGAAAAAGGCGCAGCCCTCGGCGCGTTAACCGCGACCCCTGATCGCGACCAAGCGGAGCGTTTGCTCGCCCTAGCCATCGCGGACGGTAGCCCGTTGACGGGCCGCCAAAGCGGAACGATTATCAATGGGCTACTTGGCAATGAAGCGCATGCGGGAATGGCGTGGGAATGGTATAAAACCAAATTCGACGATTATATGGTGCGCAAGGTTCCAGACGTGCGCCGTGGCCGCGCGCCGTCAGCGGCAAACAGGTTTTGCTCAACAGAAAAGCGTGACGAAGCACGTGCATTTTTCACGTCTAAAGCGGCTGTAATTCCGGGTTATGAGCGCAGCCTCGCGCAAGCGATTGAACGGATCGAGCTTTGTGCCGCTTTAAAGGACACCCAAGGCCCAACGCTCGTCGCGGCCCTTAAAAGGTCGCGACGTCTGCGGGACTAATCGTTTGGGATGACGCGACAGGACGGCGAGGTGGTGCGCCGTTCAGCACGCGGGCAATGCGGCGGGCCATCGGCTTCGGTCCGTCTAAGCCGTCCGGTTCAACAAGAGCGACCCGAATGGCGTCTTCGCGCCATTCTTCGAGCAAAGCATCGGATAAGGTGCGGGAGGCATTACGCGCCATTGTCTGCATCGCACCCGCCATCGTTACTTTGCCTCTGCGTTGCCCGACAATGATAAATTGTCCTTGAGACTCATCTAAAAAGGGTCGCGCAACTTTGCTCATATTTGTCAATCCAGATATATACTCGTCAAGAGCTTCCGTGGATTTTGAGGGTTGTGATCTATAGTTGACCAACACGGCATCAATCGATCCGAATTTACGGACACCGTCTTCAAAGACAGGAAGAATATTGCCAATATCGGACGGCACACAGCGGTGCGCACAGGTCGCATAGTCGGGCAATTCATTACAGACATCTTCAAGGGTCGACAGCGATGAGGCGCCCATCACAATATTCCAGCCCGCGCGTCCCAATCGAATAGCGCACGCCTTCCCAAGAAGGGATGTTGCATCCGTAATAAAAATTGTTCGAGCCATATGAGATAAACTCGTCGGAGAGCCTGTTCGTTCCAGCCAATTAGGAGAAAGGCTCAGCGACTGTGATGCGGGCGTAACCTTATGATAACCCGAATCTGGCTACCGCCGCGCATGACTTGGTGGCAAGCCCTTCTCCTCGCGCTCATTCAAGGGCTGACCGAGTTTCTCCCAGTCTCCAGCTCGGCGCATTTAATTTTGCCTGAAGTCGTGTTTGGGTGGACCGAACAAGGCGTGCTGATTGATGTGATGGCACATTTCGGCACGCTGTTTTCTGTCCTATTATATTTCCGCAAAGATGTGGCCGAGATGTTGGTCGGTTTGGGCGACTTGTTCCGCCGTCGTTTAACGCGAGGCTCCGCGCTTGCGCTCAATCTTATCGTGGCAACCCCGCCCGCGCTTTTATTTGGTATTCTGCTCGCGAGTGGCGGCTGGGACGAGGCCTTGCGCGATCCGGCTATAATCGCGGCGGCAACCATCATTTTCGGTGTTATTCTTTGGCTCTCAGATGTCTGGGCTAGGGATGCGCGCGAAATGGAGGCTCTGACTTGGCGCGGTGCGTTCGGCATGGGACTGGCGCAAATGATTGCCTTTATTCCCGGCACATCGCGTTCGGGTATTACCATGAGCGCGGGGCGGGCCATCGGCCTGTCGCGTGAAGCGGCCGCACGGTTCTCGATGCTCATGAGCTTGCCCGTGATTGGCGCAGGCGGGGCTTATGCGCTGTTAAAGCTAGCGTCGGGTGAAGATACAGGCGGGGCGACATTGGGGCAGGGGCTGCTCGTGGCCGTGTTGTCTTTCGTCGTCGCTTATGGGGCGATCGCGATCTTCCTGCGCATTGTAACAAAAATCGGTTTTCTGCCCTTTATGCTATACCGGTTAGCGTTGGGCGGCGCGCTCATTGCATGGATATTGGCGAGTGGTTAGGGCGTCTTTGCGCGTCACGGGCGAGCGCACTCGACAAGGGGGGGCTATTCGCTCTAACGAGTCGTTATGAGATTTTGGCTGGCGCTCCTATTTATCTTGACGACAACCGTCTGTGCTTCTGCACAGACGGTTCGAGCCCCTGGCGTGGACACAAGCGAATTACATCAGCGCGCTATTCGCCTGATGAACGAACAAACCGATATGACGGGTCTGTCCATTGCCATCGTTGAAGATGGCCGCATCTCTTTTGCCCATGGCTACGGCGAGACCCAACGGGGTACAGGAAGATTAGTCAACAAAGACACGGTCTTTCGTTGGGCCTCTGTGTCGAAAGGTGTTGCCGCATCGGCTTTGCTAGGTTTGGTCGAGCAGGGCTATGTTGATGCGTCCGTCCCGATCGAAAGCCTCGCCCCGTCGCTGCATTTACCGCCGACCAATAATAAACATGATATTGTCGATCTTCTCTCTCACCGCATCGGCATCAGCCGCAATGCCTATGATAAGAGCATTGAGGGCGGGCGGAACGCGAAGGACCTCCGCGCAAAGCTTGAAGGCCTGAAATATGTCTGTCCGCCGGGCACGTGTCATACATATCAAAATGTAGCGTTCGATGCAGCGGCTGAAATTATTGAAGAAGCCACAGAGCTGCCTTATAAAACTGTCGTTCAACGTGAAATTTTTGACCCGCTCAGAATGGGAACGGCAAGCATGACCATGGAAGCGATGACGCATAGCCGAAATTGGGCGCGTCCGCATAATCGCCGTGGTCGACAGATCAGTCGCGTCAAGCCGACTTACTACCGCGTTCCAGCCGCGGCAGGCGTCAATAGTTCTGTCGAAGATTTGGCGAAATGGATGGTGGCGTTGATGCCGCCTAAGATCGGCGAGCCAATTAACACGCCGTTCCCCTTAGAGCGCTTAATGGCCATGCAAACGCCGATTGTCGCGACCCCGCGCGAAGAACGCTTCATGGACAGCCGATATCACTCGCTTCGCAATAGCCATTACGGTCTGGGCCTGCGTGTCTATGATTATGAAGGCCGCAAAGTTGTCGGCCATCGCGGCGGTGTCGAAGGCTATCGCGCCTTGATCTTATTTGACCCCGAACAACGGTCCGGGATCGCCATGATGTGGAATAGCCCGCACAGTCAACCGATTGGCTTGCAGATGGAATTCATGGATCAGCTATATGGCCTGCCGAAGCGGGATTGGCTTCGCCTCGGTCAGAAGCGTAAGCCAAGCTAGCGTCGCGAAGACGCATTAGCTCGCCGTCGCGCGCAACATCCACGCCGTTTTTTCATGCAGAGTCACGCGGGGGGCGACAACGTCCGCGGTCGCATCATCGCCCGCCGATTCCGCTGTCCGAAGAACCTCGCGTGCGGTCCGGGCGACTTGTTCGTGACCTTTCGCGAGTGTCTTGACCATCGTCTTCCAGTCCGGCGGCGTATCCTCTTCTTCCGTCAATGACGCGAGCTTTGCCATCTGACCGTAGGATCCCGGCGCGTAAAATCCGAGCGCGCGAATCCGCTCCGCGAGTTCGTCAGACGCTGTCCACATCTCCGTATATTGTTCCATAAAGAGGGCGTGGAGCTGTTGGAAATGTGGGCCTTCCACATTCCAATGATAGCCGTGTGTCTTGAGGTAAAGCGTATACGTGTCCGCGAGGAGGCGCGTCAGCGCGTTCGCAGACGCTTCGCGGTCTTCTGTTTTGATACCAATATCAATGTCCATTATGTGTCCTTTCATGTTCGCCTTGGGGCGGATCATCTTTGAAAAACTATATGGGGTCAGTGGGCGCAGAATTCAGCGATATTTTCACACGCCTGCGTGATTTCTTCCATTGATGCGGCGTAAGAGAGGCGCAAGTGTCCCGGCGCGTAGAAGGCGGAACCCGGAACCGTCGCGACGCCTGCTTCTTCAAGCAAGGCCATCGCAAGATCCGCGTCGGTGGAAAACCCCTTAGCCGCCATCACCTCCGTGCAATTTGCAAAGACGTAAAATGCGCCGTCCGGAACTGTGCAGGGCAGCCCGGCGGCGTTTAATGCCGCTGTCATGGCTTGTCCGCGGGTGCGGTATTGCGCACGCCACTCATTCAGAAAATCGTGTGGACCATTGAGCGCCGCAACAGCGGCCCACTGGCTAATGGAGCAGGGGTTGGATGTCGTTTGCCCGATAAATTTCCGCATTGCCGTGATCAACCATTCCGGCCCCGCGCCATAACCGATGCGAAATCCGGTCATGGCATAGGCTTTGGACACGCCGTTCATCGTGAGAATTCGGTCGATGAGATCAGGCGCGACGCTGGCCATAGTCGCAAATTTTGCGTCGCCGAAAACGAGCGATTCGTAAATATCATCCGTGAGAACCATAACTTTCGGATGGTGGCGCAGCACGGCGGCAAGCGCGCCAAGCTCTTCTGCCGAATAGACCGCGCCCGTGGGATTGCTCGGGGAATTGAGCATCAGCCAACGTGTGGCGGGCGTAATGGCGGCATCTAATTGGTCCGCGGTGATTTTGAAATCAGTTCCCCCGGGCAGGGTGATCGGCGTGGCCCCGGTCAGCTTGACCATGTCTGGATAGCTGACCCAACAAGGCGCGGGAATGATGACGTCGTCGCCCGGCCCGACGGTGACGGCTAGCGCGTTCCATAATACCGCCTTGCCGCCTGGTGAGACATTGATCTGGGCGGATGTAAAATTCAGCCCATTATCGCGCGCGAATTTGTCGATGATCGCCTGTTTGAGTTCCGGGATCCCATCGGCTGCCGTATATCCTGTATGCCCGTCCGCCATGGCGCGGCTCGCGGCCGCCAAAATGTGGTCCGGCGTCGCGAAGTCTGGTTGACCCATACTGAGCGAGATCACGGGTCGTCCGCTCTGCCGCCGCTCGCGCGCGGCCTGTGTCATGGCCATGGTCGCGCTTGTGGCGACGCGTTGAATTCGGTCAGAGAGCTGCATAATCGTGGCGATGCTAGCGTGCCCCTGCTAGGGTCGCAATATGAGCTTCCGAGAATCCCTCGTCTTGCTGATGATTTGCACCATTTGGGGGCTGCATTTTGTCGTCATGCGGACAGCAATCGGGGATATCGGAATTCCCCCAATTTTCTATGCCGCCTTACGGATGAGTATCGTCGCGCTTATTATGCTGCCGTTTTTGCGCTGGCACGCCGGGCAGATGCGCATGGTGTTGATTGGCGGGTTGGGCTTTGGTGCGCTCAATTACGCGTTTATGTTTCCGGCGATGGGCATGACGACCGCCAGTGCGGCTGCCGTGGCGATAGAACTTTACATGCCTTTTTCTGTTCTGCTCGGCGTGATCTTATTGGGCGAGCGGATCAAAGGCTGGTCATGGCTTGGTATTGCTCTGGCGTTTTTCGGTGTGGTCGTGATTGGTTTGGCGGGTCCGCGTGAGGCGGCCGGACCGCTCTTTGCTATGGGAATTGCGCTAATGGCGTGCGGCGCGCTGAGCGAGGCGTGCGGGGCGATTGCAGTGAAACGGACGCGAAATATTAAACCGTCGCAGCTTGTGGCGTGGTTTGCCGTTGTCGGCACAGTCGTTCTGTGGCCGTTGACGTTGAGTTTAGAAACGGATCAAGCGTCCGTATTTGATCCCGATATTCGCTGGAAATTCGCCGCGGCTCTGACCTATTCAGTCTTGTTTGTGAGTATTGTTGCCCATGGCTCATATTATTGGCTGCTTTCGCGGCTGCCCATCCAAGTGGTCACGCCCAGCGGTTTATTGACCACGGTGATTGGTGTTGCAGGTGGGTTGCTGATTTTGAAGGAGCCGGTGTCTATGGGGTTGATAATCGGTATCGCGATCACCTTGACAGGCGTCGCCATTGTGATTTGGCGTGGCAATCGCCGGGCAACGAAGATGACCAAAATCGTCACACCCGTGCCATAAATTGGACATGCGGTCCCGGCAGTGTGTCCGCATGGATCAATATTTCACATTGCGGCTGTCGCGACCAAAAAACTGGACGGGGATGACCTTTGAACGCAGCGTCTTTTGGACGAGCTTGGCTTTGGCCGCGTTGGTTTTGATCACCGCTTAGCCATTTGGCCTTGCGTGACAAAGCCGTAAGCGGTGTAAGCCACATCTTGGCCTGAGCGCGAACCCTGCTAAGCGGGGACCGTGGCGGCGCATTCACCATATGATCAAGGGCTTTATGCCCCAGTCGGTGGGGGGTTTTCTCCTTATCATGATCCTGACCCGATTGCGGACTTCTTCGAAGATGATGCGCAACGCGGGACCGGCACTGTCATCGCTGCGGTTTTAGTGCATGCCGCCCTGTTTCTCGCGCTTTCGTCAAACTTCATTGTTCCGGACCTCAAACCCAAGGAACCCGAAGTCGTTCCGGTGCAAATTGTGTCGTATGAAGCGCCGCAACCGGACCCCGAACCCGTGCCAGAGGTTGAAGCGGCTCCGCCCGTGGTCCCTGTTCCAGCTCGCGCGCCAGCACCAAGGCCGACACCGCCACCAGAACCCGAGCCAGAA
Organism: Litorimonas sp.; assembly: GCA_051251645.1. Lineage (GTDB taxonomy): Bacteria > Pseudomonadota > Alphaproteobacteria > Caulobacterales > Maricaulaceae > Litorimonas. The sequence continues at coordinate 55,342 of JBPOEY010000004.1, forward strand.
CCGACGCCGATTCCGGACCCTATTCCTGAGCCTGAGCCTGAGCCTGTTCCGGAGCCCGAACCCATTTCGGAGCCCGACCCTATTCCCGAACCGGAACCCGAACCTGAAGTTATTCCTGAACCTGAGCCGGAACCTGAGCCTACGCCACCACCGCCCGAAATCCTGTCTCAGCCTATCGTGGAACCCGAACCGGATGCGCTGCCAACCCCCGACCCAATTGTCGAGCGCGACCCTGAACCAACCCCCGACCCTGAACCTGAACCTGAACCTACCCTTGAACCTGAGCCGATTCCGGACCCTGTGTTGGAGCTTCCACCGGAACCGCTCCCAGAGCCTGACCCGATTGTCGAACCCGAACCCATTATTGAACCGGCTCTTGTCGAAGAGCCTCTTCCTGAGCCCATCATGGAACCCGCGCCTCTTGCTGAGCCTAAGTTAGAGCTTGAAGTCGAGCCTGCACCCTTTGTAACGCCGAACCCAATCGAGACGGATCCGCTACCAGGAATTATCACGCCTGAACCTCTGACAGAATTGCCATTGATCGAAGAGATGCTGCCGCTGCCCGATCCCGACATCATTGAGCCTGAGGTCATTGAACCCGCGCCTGCGGCGACTCCGGTGGTCGAGCCGGAGCCTGACGTCCTGCCAGACCCAGAGCCTACGACCGTAGTGCCAGACATAATTACGCAGCCGCAGACAATCCTAGCGTCGCCTGAAGCGCCGGAAACGATTATTGAGCAACGTCGGGCTGTGACTGAGGAAGAATCTGATCCCTTTATAGATTTGATGCGGCGTGATCGTCCTTTGGGGCCGACGAATACTACTGACCCAGGGCAAATTCGTCGTCCTGCGGGAAGCCCGCTGTCCGGTCCGACGTCGGGGGGGGGGAATATTGGCGCCCCTCCGAGTGGGGGCACACAACGCGCCGCGCCCGGGGTCGGGGGATGGAACTTAGCGCCCGGTAGTTACGGCAATTCGCCCGGCGCGGGGTATGAAGGCATTAATATTGATATGCGTTGCCGCGAAGCCGGTAAGACGCATGAAGAATGCCCAGAATATCTGCGCACATTCCAAGGTCGCGACGCCAATGGATTTGAGAGTTTCGACCGATATCGCCCGCGCGGGGTGGAACGGTCTTCAACGCCACAAGGTTTCCGCCAAGGGAATGCGGTTGGGCGCAATATTGCAGGCGGAGGCGATCCATGGAGCACGGGGATCGGCAATAATTCAATTAATGCGGGCGGGCCATCGTCGACAATGTTAGATGACGGGCCGGAGGTTAATTTCTCGCGCGAATTCCTCGGTAACCCCGTGCGGGTGGAAGAAGACCAGACCCGCTTACGGGATATTTTCGTTGATCCAGAAGCGGACGACGACATTTTCAAGATTGATGAATTAGTCCTACCTGAGCCGGACCCCGAAGACCGCCGTTAGTGGCGGTTGTGTCTGTCGCGCGCTGTTCTTAAACGCGGCGCATGACGGATTCGACAACACAGTTAGATTTGCTTTCTGGATATCGGATTGACTCGCGCTGGCTCAACCGCGACCTCTACCACCAATCTGTCAGTGTCCGTCCGCGCTTTCAGGACCTGGATCCACTCAACCATGTCAACAATGTCGCGATGGCAGCGCTGTTCGAGGATGCGCGGGTACAGTTTAACCACCCCATGCGTAAACATTTCCAGACCAAAACGGTGCGCACAATGGTGGCCGGTCAGACGTTAAACTATATCAATGAATGCCACCTTCGTCCGTCTCTGAATTTTCATATGGGAATAGGCAAAATCGGAACATCCTCTTGGGTGATGCAGGCCTGTGCCTATCAAGACGAAAAGCCGGTCTTGCTCGCGATGGCTACGATGGTCGCCACGCAAGGAGGGAAAGCTTGTCCGATCCCGGAGACATTACGTGCCATGATTTCTGAGCGCCGCATGGGTGTGCCAGAATGAAGTCGCTTTACGGTGTTTTCGGGGCAGTTGGGCGTTGGTCTGATTGGGAGTCGTTTTTTGATCGCTCCCGGACAGGCTTGATCACATCTTTCTTGGCGCTAGCGCTCTGTTTTCCCGCGTTCTGGTTGGTCATGGTCGGGCTTGAAACGGAGCGCGCGCAGTTAGCAGGGACAGATGTTCCAGATTTTCGGGTCGTCCCGTTCGTGCTCATTATCGGCCTGTGGCTGTTGTCATTTCCTATCACGTCGGCCTTGATCGGGCTTTTGATGAGCCGGACGGATCGTTTGTTGCTCTGGTGGACGGCGCGCAACTGGGCCGTTGTTTGGCTTTGTGGCGCGCTGGGTCTGGTGTTTGTCAGCGTGGTCTTTCTCGGATTGCCGCCGATTATAGGGTATGGCGCGCTGCTTGCGGCCTATCTTGGTCTGTTACCGATCGATATTCGTCTTGCGCAGCGGGCCGGCGGGTTCCCACTCAGCACGGCGATCCTGATCGGCTGTATTACCGTCTCAACGGGTATGATGGTGATGCTGGCGGGCTTGTTGCAGCTTATGTCTCCGCCGTGATATCCGGATAAGCGATACTAATGAGATACAGCCCGTCGGGCGGGCTGACGGGACCGCATTGCGTGCGGTCGCGGGCGTCCAGCACCGCTTTCATATCCGTCCGGTTCCATTTCCCGAGGCCGACTTCGACGAGGCTGCCGACCATGCTGCGGACTTGTTTGTGCAGGAATGACCGGGCTGAAAACTCGCAATGCACTTCGCTGCCAACGCGGGACACGCGCGCCATGTCGAGCGTCTTTTCCGGACTTTTCGCCTGACACGCCGTGTCGCGGAAGGTCGTGAAGTCATGTTTCCCGACGAGCACTTGCGCGGCGTAATCCATCGCGTCCACATCGAGGCGCACCGGTACGCGCCAGACCCGACCGCGATCCAGTGCCAAGCGCGGACGACGGTCGAGGATGCGAAAGAGGTAGCGCCGTTCGCGCGCATCAAACCGGGCGTGAAATTCATCATTGACGATTTCCGCGTCCAGCACGCTAATCGGGTGTTCGCCGAGATGAAAATTGATCGCGTCGCGCACTTTGTCTTCGCGCAGGTTTTTGATCAGGTCGACATGCGCGACTTGGGCCAGCGCATGCACGCCACTGTCGGTCCGGCCGGAGCCATAGACGTCGCGCGGTCCGCCATCGAGTTTCGCGACGGCGGCCTCAATAGCGCCCTGTACGGACGGGCCGTGGTCTTGCCACTGCCAGCCCATATAGGGACCGCCATCATATTCGAGAGTGAGTTTGTACCGGGGCATAGACCGTATCTAACAACAGAATGGCAACGCCGAGAATGTGCCTATCTGGCGGCGTATTGCTCGACCGCGTCCGCCAATTCTTCGTGCATGACCCACTCATCTGTGCCGGTGTCCAACGTGCCAATCGCGGTGATTGAGTTCTTGGAATCATCCAGATTAATGTCGAGATCAAGCTGTTCGGCCAAACGGCGACCCAGTTTGCTATAATGCGCTTTGGCAGAGCTATCGCGTTTCCAGCCGACGACATCGGCGAGTTGCTGCGGCGTCATCCGGCGTTCCGGGGCGGCCGCGTGCGCGCTCAACATCATATATTCTTTTTTGTTTGGGCTCTGGGTGCGCAGGGCTTCGAGATAGCCTTCGACTGTGGCGATATGGCCTTCGCGGCGCTCGCCCTTAAGCTCTTCCAAATGCCGATCGATCCAAGCCTTGGCCGCTGCCAAATCTTCGAACGTGTCATGATGGGCCAAGCCCCCGTCACCGGTGAGCAATCGCGCGCCGGATTTATTGTGCACGATTGAATAACCGTGATAATCTTCAAATTGTCGTTGTGCCATTTTCGATTTCTTAAAGTAAAACAATGCCTTTAGCCACGGGTGATCCATGGAGAAAGGCTTTTGTGGTCATGACCGGTTTTCCGGCGGGCTGGACTTTCGTCAGACGTAGGGCGCTTTTGCCGCAGGCAATCAACAACCCTTCGTCCAGCACTTCACCCGGACGCCCCGTTCCGTGCTCTGTGAGGGCCATATGCACTTTAACACGCGTGCCGTCAATTTCGCACCACGCCCCGGGGAAGGGGGCAAGACCGCGAATGTGGCAATCCAGCTCAGACGCGGGGCGGGACCAGTCGATCCGGGCCTCGGACTTGTCGATTTTATGCGCGTAGCTGGCCTCGCCCGTTTGCGGCACAGGGGTGAGCGCGCCGCGCTCGACCGCGCCCAAAATTCGCGGCCACATGCCCGCGCCGATCCGCGCCATCCGGTCCGACAGGCTGGCCGCCGTATCGGTCGGCAAAAGATCAATTGTCTCGGACAGCAGCACATCGCCCGTATCCAAGCCCTTGGCCATTTGCATGATCTGCGCACCGGTTTGCGCGTCGCCCGCCATAATTGCGCGCTGCACAGGCGCCGCGCCGCGCCAACGCGGCAGTAGCGACCCGTGCAGGTTGAGGCAGCCCTCCGTCGGCGCATCCAGCGCCCGCTGCGGCAGGATTTGACCATAAGCGACGATGCAGGCGACATCGGCGTGCAGCGCCTCCAACCCGTCAATCACGGATGATTTGCGAAAACTCTCCGGCGTTTCAACCGGAAGCCCCATAATATCCGCGAATTGATGCACGGGCGATTTGGTCAGTTTCTGCCCGCGCCCGGATTTGCGTAGCGGCTGCGTATAGACGCGAATGACAGTGTGCCCATTGGCGACAATCTCGGCCAGCGACGGCACAGCAAAGTCGGGCGTGCCCATGAAAACGACGTTGAGCGGCAAGGGGAGTCCTGAGGTTGGAGCGATAACGGAATTTGATTTGGGTGAGATAAGGGGCGGGGCGAGGAATGTCACGACCGAGTTCCGTCTCCCACCACTCTTTCCCGCTGATCAAGTCAGCGGGAGGGGCATATTGGGTGAGACTAGAGAACTAGACAATAGGCAGCACTCAACGTCCAACCGCCCCGCCCCGGACGGCAACTTGCGTGGATCGCCCCTAAAAGCGGCACGAAGCGCGGGCTTTGCCCCGTGACGGGCAAAGATAAATAGAACCAATTTACACAGACCAAAGCCCGCGCGCAGTGCTCAGCTCACTCTTGCCCCCTCTGGCGTCTGCTCATCCATGCGAGGTCCGCGGCCTAACCCCATCCCACCGAACGCGGCGGGCGGAGATGTTTGGCACACACGCGGGTCGCACAGACCGACATCCGTCAGAGGTGAAAGGATCAAGGGCACATCCGGGTGCATAAGCCCGATTGCCGCCCGCTTGGGATTGCGCGTCTCCCGGGCCGCCAAAGACGCGGCATCCCCGAAAGACCGAAAGGCGGGACGTCCCCCGCACCCAAACCCAAGCCCTCACACCGGCCCGCTGCAATCGAGGCTATGCCCCCTCGTGCCTGCACCGGGCAAGATAGAGACTGGGGGCGTTTGGGAAAGGGAGGACGCGATAGCGTCTCTGATTTTCAATCCGGGGGATTGAAAATAGCGAAGTGCCGAATGGGACGCCCCATTCGGGTGGTGCGGGCGAGGATGGGGACGTGGCGTTGAGGTGGATAGGCGGGGATTGCGGCTGCCTATTCCTCCCCCGGACAGGGGGAGGTGGCCGAACGCAGTGAGGTCGGAGGGGGAGACGCCAACGGTGAAATTCAAACCGACCCTGTACCGATACGCCAACACCGCCTCTCCCCCTCCACCCCCGCTACGCGGCGGTCCCCTCCCCCTCTCCGGGGGAGGAAGGGGGGGCGAGACGCGGCGTTTTCACCGCTTCGAGCGCTAGCGAGGGGCAGTCGGTGAAAAGGCTTACTGCGGCATGCAGAGCGCCCGAAGGGGGCTTTGAGTAGACGTGGTTCGAAATTTTGAAATAGTGGATTGACACAAATTTGATTAATGTTCCATGAATGTTCTATGGGAACTTATGAAAATATCGGCAGAGTCTTTACATCAAAAAAAATGCCTTTCGGTAGAATTGGAATTACCGATCATGACGATTTTAATTCGTCTCCATCTCAAAGTTTAGTGCTTGCTTGTAAATCCGAAGATAACTTTTTTTCTAGCAACAGAAATGAAGAAGGTGCGGTTTTAGTCGCAGTTCCTATCGAGAGAGAAAGCCCGTATCTTTTAGGGGACCATTTTGATTTGATCTATGTTACAAAGTCAAAATTTGTATTGCAGATAGATTATGACACTCGTCAAAAGTACAGGAATGGCTCAGCCAAGGCGGACAAAGAATTTCAGTTAAATCGTAATGCGATTTGGATTTCTAAAGAAGGGGGCAGCTTTTTGGTAGGCAATAGATTTCATGTAAACCTAGATACTATGGAAATATTTCCTAGGCGACCAGATTTTGAATTTTGTATCCCAGTGAATAATTGGCGTTTTACAATTGATAATTTATATGATGCCACAGTATTTTGGCCAAGGCAGCAGTAAATTGAAAGCTTTCATTTCATATTCCCATAAAGATGAAAAATATGTGGAAAGACTTCATGTTCACTTAGCGCAAATAAGTAGACAGGGCATGGTAGATGCTTGGTATGACAGGGCAATTACCGTCGGAGGAGTTCTTGATAATGAAATAGACATGAATCTTGAAGGAAGTGATATTTTCCTAGCTGTCGTTAGTCCAGATTTCATAGCGTCTGGCTACTGTTATGATAAGGAAATGACTAAAGCTATCAAGATGCACGATGCCGGAGAAATAATTATAGTGCCTCTTATTGTTGAGCCTTGTGACTGGATAAATACGCCGCTTCAACGTTTTAGAGCTACTCCTAAAGATGGGAAGGCTGTCAGCGAATGGTCAAATCAAAACTCTGCTTTTTTGGACGTTGTTTCTGATTTACGTAAGGTTTTCACTAACGTAAATCATGAAAAAAGTGATCCATCATTGTCTATTTCTGAAAAAGTGGTCGCCGCTGTCACAACAAAAGCATCTTATCGAACAAAAAAGGACTTCGATAAAATAGACCGCATTCAGTTTAAAAAAGCTGCATTTCAAACTATTGCTGAAACACTCGAAAGTTACTGCGTTGAAGCGAATGAAATTCAAGGTATCAGAGCGCTCTTTGAGGGAATTTCTAAAAACAGATTTTTTATCACTCTTGTGAATAAAGACAAGTCTAACCGTAGTGCCGAAAGGTCCGTCTACATTTCGGACGATGGTGTTATGAATGGAATAAATTTTTTACATGGTAGGTCGAATAGCTCTAATTCCAGTAACGGTATGTATGGAATAGAAGCGGATGATTATGACCTTTTCCTAAAGCCAATAATGGGTTTTTCGAATCGAGATGATAAGATGTCGCCTGTAGATGTCGCAGCTGATATTTGGCATAATTTGATGCGAAGTGTTGGAATTGAATATGCCAACTAGACAGCGCTTTCGGTGTAATAATTACGGGCATCGTTTCGAAATGGACGTTCTCAGCTCCGATGAGAGCGAAGAAATGAGGCGTGAGCGTCGTCCTGTCTCTGCTATTCAATGCCCTCAGTGCAGAAGAACCGACATAAGAGATGGATTTGAATAGAGAAATTGTGGTCGTATAATGCTTTTTCAATGGCTTCCAATCCCTCCTTACCCCCCTTAAACTCATCCCATGACCCCACCCCTCACCATCGCCGTCGACGGCACGTTTTCTTCCGGCAAAGGCACGCTATCGCGTCGTCTCGCCGCGCATTACGGCCTCGCCTGTCTTGACACGGGCAAGCTCTACCGGGCGGTGGCGCGCGACGTGCTGGCGGCGGGGGGATCGTTAGAGGATGCGGCCTTTGCGGCCAAAATTGCGTCCCAACTCGATGCCTCCACTTTGGGTGATCCTGCGCTCAAAAGCGGCGGGATGGGGGCGGCGGCGTCGAAGGTGAGTGTGCATCCGCCTGTGCGCGCGGCCTTGCTGGCGTTTCAGCGCGACTTCGCCAGTAAAGGGGCTGTCTTGGATGGGCGCGATATTGGCACAGTGATTTGCCCCGATGCGGACGCGAAACTTTTCGTTGATGCCGATCCTGACATCCGGGCGCAGCGGCGCTATCAAGAACTGCTCGGTTACGGCGAAGATGTGACGCTGGACGGCGTGCTCGCCGCCCTGCGCGAACGCGACCACCGCGATATGAACCGTCGCGTCGCCCCGCTCCGGCCGGCTGTCGATGCGCACTTGCTGGATACGACCGATCTCTCTATAGAGCGCGCCGTCAGTACGGCTATTCGAATGATCGATGCGGTGCTGGACGCGAAAGCGCAAGATCGCTGAGCGGGCCCCTCCAAGGCTCCCTCCTTTTTTGATTTCGTGAGTTTCAACAAACCTTGCTATTCTGGCGAGGTAGTCCGCAGGTCCTATGATCTGTCGGCAGGACCATATTTGGACACCCTATGATTATTGAGGAAACCCTCAACCCCTCCACCGATGATTTCGCCGCGATGTTTGAAGCGGCGGTCGAAGCCTCGCCGATGCGCGAAGGCAAAGTCGTCGAAGGTATCGTTACTGGTATCGAAAAAGACATCGCCATTGTTGATGTTGGCCTGAAAACCGAAGGTCGCGTCGAGTTGCGCGAATTTTACGAGCCCGGAAAAGAGAATCAGCTGAAAGTCGGCGACACGGTCGAAGTCTTTCTAGAGCGTATCGAAAACGCGCTCGGCCAAGCTGTTCTGTCGCGCGATAAAGCACGCCGCGAAGAGAGCTGGGTCACCATGTCCAAGTTCCACGAAGGCGAAGAGCCTGTCAAAGGCGTTATCGTGGGTCGCGTCAAAGGCGGCTTCACGGTCGACCTCGGCGGCATCAATGCGTTCTTGCCCGGCTCACAGGTTGATATCCGCCCCGTGCGCGACATTGGTCCGTTGATGGGCTCTGAGCAGCCGTTCATGATTCTCAAGATGGACAAGAGCCGCGGCAACATCGTTGTCTCGCGTCGCGCCATCCTCGAAGAGAGCCGTGCCGAACAGCGTGCTGAGCTTGTCGCTCAATTGCAAGAAGGCGAAGTCCGCGAAGGCGTGGTCAAGAATATCACCGATTACGGCGCATTCGTCGATCTCGGCGGTATCGATGGTCTGCTCCATGTCACAGACATGAGCTGGCGTCGCGTCTCCCACCCAAGCCAAGTCCTCAATGTCGGCGACACGGTTCAGGTCAAAGTCATCCGCATCAATCCTGAAACACAGCGCATCAGCCTCGGCATGAAGCAGCTGCAGGACGATCCGTGGAATGCGGCGGCCGCAAAATATATTCCAGGCACACGCCACACAGGCCGCGTCACGAATATCGCCGATTACGGTGCCTTCATTGAGTTGGAAGAAGGCGTTGAAGGTCTTGTCCATGTGTCAGAAATGTCTTGGACCAAGAAGAACGTGCATCCGGGTAAAATCGTCTCCACGTCGCAAGAAGTCGAAGTCGAAGTGCTGGACGTGGACGAAGAGAAGCGTCGCATCTCCCTTGGCCTCAAGCAGGTTCAAGCCAACCCATGGGACAGCTTCACCGAGCGTTTCCCAGTCGGTTCAACAATCTCTGGCGAAGTCAAATCCGTCACAGAGTTTGGTCTGTTCATCGGTCTCGAAGACGATATCGACGGTATGGCGCACCTCTCCGACCTGTCGTGGGACAAGTCTGGCGAAGAAGCCCTCAAGGACTACAACAAAGGCGATATGGTTGAAGCCAAGATCCTCGAAGTTGACGTTGAGAAAGAGCGTATCTCTCTCGGCGTGAAACAGCTGGAACGCGACACCATGCCAGAAGGCGCTAAGTCGTTCGGTAAAGGCAACACCGTTACCTGTACCGTCACAAACGTGCAGCCCGCTGGCCTCGACGTCACCTTCGGTGAAGATGACAGTGAAGTCGCAGCCTTCATCCGTAAGGGTGATCTGTCCCGCGATCGTTCAGAGCAGCGTCCGGAACGCTTTGCTGTTGGCGATAAGGTTGACGCGATGATTACCCGCGTTGACCGCAAGACACGTCAGTATCAGCTGTCGATCAAAGCGCTGGAAATCAGCCAAGAGAAGCAAGCTGTTGCACAATACGGGTCATCGGACTCCGGTGCCTCGCTCGGCGATATCCTTGGGGCCGCTCTGAAGGGCGACAACTAGGCCTGACCGATCGGGCCGCTTTTTGCGGCTTTCGAACAGAGCCCCCGCCCATTTTAATTGGGCGGGGGCTTTTTTTTGCTCCGAAATCCCGATTGCTCTTGACGGGCCGCGTCCGAACGCGGTTAACAGGGGTCATGCTACGATCAGAGCTCATTGATAAACTCCACGAAGAGAACCCGCACTTGACGCGCCGGGATATGGAACGCGTTGTCGCGGTTGTGCTGGAGACTGTGACCCAAACATTAGAGCGCGGCGCACGGGTTGAATTACGGGGCTTTGGGGCGTTTTCTGTGCGTCATCGCAAAGCGCGGGCCGGGCGTAATCCTCGCACGGGCGATCCGGTCGCGGTGCCGGAAAAACATGTGCCATTCTTTCGGACCGGTAAGGACCTGCGCGAGCGAATCGACGATTCGCGCGATTAGGCGCTGTCTCAGGCGTTCTCCCTCTTCGAGCCCTAAATTAATCTTCCATTCAGCCTCGGTTCGCTTATGACGCGCGGTAACATGCGCTATGGTGGCGCGAGCGATTATGGGGATATAATCACATGGGTATGCTTTCAGAATTCAAATCATTTGCCATGAAGGGCAATCTTGTCGACATGGCCGTTGGCTTTGTCATGGGGTCTGCTTTTGCGACCGTCGTCAAAGCCTTCATCGACGGCGTGTTCTTACCGCTGCTGTCACCTGTCATGGGCGGCATTGATTTGTCGGAAATGAAATTCACGATGAGCGAAGCGGTTGTGGCGGCCGACGGCACCGTGGTGACTGAAGCCGCGATTGTTGATTTGGGCACATTCATCGCCGCAACGATCTCCTTCATCATCGTGGCCTTCGTGATGTTCATGATCATCAAGGGGTTGAACAAAGCCAAGAAGAAAGAAGAAGCTGCCCCGTCGGCGCCGCCCGCCGATCAGGTTTTGCTCGCAGAAATTCGCGACCTACTGGCGCGTCAAAACGCCAAACTCTAGCCGCGCGACAGCGTGTGAAAATTAGGGCCGTCGCGATCTCTCGCGGCGGCTTTTTCGTGTCAGGATGATTGATCTGTCCAAGCGATGGGAACTTTTACGCCGTCACCGGCTATAGTTAGTAGGAATAATCGGAGGTTTCATGGTCAATCGTCGCGCATCCTTTCGCCGATCTGCAGGGCGGTCCAACTTTGGTGGACGATCCGTTCGCCGCCGGGGCGGCGGTTTCCGCTGGCAGATCATGTTGCTCTTTGCAGTCGGCGCGGCGATCTATTATTTTGCCAATCAAGAAGAAGTTCCCTTCACAGGCCGCAATCAGCTTAGAACAATGGAGCCTGCGCAGGAAATGCAGCTCGGTCTGCAAAGCTATCAGCAAATTTTGTCAGATTCCGTCGTTTTGCGCGATGAACCCGTGGTCAATGTCGTGCGCGACATCGGTGCGCGGATTGCCCGCGCGGCTGCGCCCGAAGACCCTGGCTTTGAATGGGCGTTTAACGTCATCGATAGCGACCAAGTGAACGCGTTTGCGTTGCCGGGCGGCTACACGGCGGTCTATACGGGCTTAATCCCTGTGGCGCAGAATGAAAACGGTCTCGCCGTTGTTATGGGTCACGAAGTGGGTCACGCGCTTGCTCACCACGGCGCGGAGCGGATGGCGCAACAGAATATGCAGCGCATTGTTGGGGCGGGTGTCGCGATGGGCGCGGGCGGTATGGATTCTGGCGCACAACAAGCCGTCATGGGCGTCTTTGGTGGGATCAGCCAATATGGGTTTGCGATGCCGTTTTCGCGCGCCCATGAATCAGAAGCCGATTACATTGGCCTGATCCTTATGGCGCGGGCTTGTTATGATCCCCGCGAAGCGCCACGATTATGGGAACGGATGGGTGCCGCAGGCGGCGCCACACCGCCAGAGTTCCAAAGCACGCACCCCAGTCCCGAAACGCGGATTAATGACTTTAACGAATGGATGCCGGAGGCGGTTGAAGTTTATAATCAGAACTGTCCGACCGACATCACGCTGGACTAGTTGCACGGCTACTGCCCCGTGGTGGTCGCGTCTTCTAACTGGTCGAGCAGTGAGTTTAATCGGTCCTTGCGCACGACGTCGTCAGGTTTGGCCGTTTGCGGCAGGCTGGCATAGGGGCGATCCGCCAGCGCGACCGTCATAACGTCGGAGAAGATGTCCGCGGGGAGGGTCCCGCCAGTCACCTGCCGCATCGGTTCATTGCCGTCATTCCCGACCCAGACGGCGAGGCTTACCCCGGGCGCGTAACCGACAAACCATGCGTCCCGATTATCATTCGTGGTTCCTGTTTTTCCGGCAACTGTCCGGCCTTCAACGCGCGCGCGTCGTCCTGTGCCATGTTCAACCGTCAGGACCAACATCCGGTTGATGTGACGAACTTCTTCAGGGGTCAGAACCGTGCGAGGCTGCGCCTGTTCGCGGTAATAAAGCGGTGTCCCTTCGGCGGTCGCAATCGAGATGAGGCCGTAGCTCTCATAGGCGTCACCGCTCGTGGCGAAGGGAAGGTAAGCCGTCGCTATATCAATGACAGGAATGCCTTGGGCGCCTAACGCCAATGAAGCGTAAGGCTTGAGCCCACTCAGACCTAAATCTGCGGCTGTCGCAACGACGCGGTTGCGTCCCGCTTCCTCTGAGACTTGCACGGCGACCGTATTGATGGATCGTGCGAGTGCATCTTCTAATGTGATGGCGCCAGCGAAGGTTTTCTTGAAATTACGGGGCCGCCAGCCCTCAACTGAAATAGGGGCGTCGGTGCGAACGGTCCAAGGCCGGAGCCCGGCGCGAATGCCTGCCAGATAAACAATCGGTTTGAAGGCACTTCCGGGCTGTCGCTCAGCTTGAACCGCGCGGTTAAACTGACTGGCTGAATAATCAGCGCCGCCGACCATCGCCAGAACCTCGCCGCGATCTCCGAGCAACACAAGCGCGCCTTGACTGGCGCCGCGGTCCGCGTCGAGATGGGTGGCAATCGCGTCTTGCGCGACACGGTGCAGGTCTTTGTCCAAACTCACCTGAATGGTGAGGTCACGATTGGGAATGCCGATTTGGCGCTCAATTTCCGGCCAGATCCAATCAATAAAATAATCCGGCGTGCCAGAGCGGCGCGGCGACAAGACATAAACAGGCGTGGCCAAGGCAGTGTCTAATACGCCCTCATCCAAGAGCGATTGTCGATCCATCGTGCGCAGGACGGTTCGCATCCGGCCCGCTGCGGCTGCGGGATTATGGGTCGGGTTTAAAGCGGAGGGGGCTTTCAGCAATCCGGCGAGGAGGGCCGCCTCTGAGAGAGAAATATCGTTCGGCGACCGACCGAAATAGGTTTCAGACGCGGCCTCAAGTCCCCAAGCGCCGCTGCCGAAATAAACGCGGCTCAGATATAGCCGCAGCAATTCATTCTTGGTGAAGCGCCGTTCTAACCAAATGGCGACGATCATTTCTTGCGCCTTGCGCGTCAGGGTTTGTTCGGGCGTGAGAAAGACATTCTTCGTGAGCTGTTGGGTTAGCGTCGATCCGCCCTCGACGACATGCCCGGCGCGTAAATTGGCGATCGTGGCGCGCGCCAGACCATAAGGGTCAACGCCTGAATGTGAATAAAACCGGCGGTCCTCCGTTGCAAGGAAGGCCTGCCGGACATGGGCGGGCAAGGTGCTGATGGGAATAGGCTCTAATGCATGCGCGCCGCGCACGGCGAGATCACGGCCTTGTCGATCCACGATCTGGATAGACGGGGGACGCGTCTGTTCCCACAGTCGCGACGGATCTGGCAAATCCGCGCTGACATAGGTAAAGGCGGTAAGCGCCGCCATGCCAGTGAGATAGGCGCAAGCGCCGCCTACCGTTGCCGCGATGCGGCAGGCTTTGGCCAAACGAGGCGGAATTGTCGGAAGCGCGAGGCGCATAACGGACCTTGAGACACGGGAGGACTTCTTATCTCCCGTTATGGTTAAGGCCCGTTTAAGCGAGGGTCAGATGTCGTGTGTTTAGCTCGGCAATTTCGCCGTTGGTCCCGCGAGCGTGCTCCCGCCTGTACGTTTGGCCCCTTCACCGCGTGAGACGTCCTGATCCGTGGCCGGACAGAAGGACAGAACCGTGGCGTTCCGGGCGCGATCTTCTTGTCCGGGCTGGATAAATTCTAACCCGCCATCCGCTTTCTTCGCAACGATCAAATCAAGATTATCGCCGCGATCGCGGTAGAAATCTTCGAGCGGATATTCATCGGACAGTTTGGTCACGCGGAAGCGCCATCCATTCCACCAATCGCGGGTGAGCGCATCGAAGGACCGTCCGCGCGAGGTCAGCGTCCGCCCGCGTGAGGTGAACGAGATGCTTTCGTCCTCTGTCTCTCCGTCATTATTCGTGATCTGGAAAACGCGGTTGCGGCCCAGCTCTGGGCCAAATTCGACACTGACGAGGGCATTATACGCATCATTGGGAGTGGCCGAAATGATGTGATTGAACTGGGAGTGATCAAGCGAATAGTCGGCGTTTTCAGACAGAACTTCGCCAAAGTATGTATTATGCCCATCGAGACGGGCGGCGCGTAGACGCCGCCAGTTGGTATCCGCAATCAGCACATGAATGTTCATATCGCGCAGCGCTTTGGCGAGGCCAAGCGACCATGGGTTGGCCCCGACAATCAACACGCCATCCCCGCCGCCAGAGCTTTGGCCAAGTGCTTTGGCGAGCGGGCCAATAAAGAACCCCGCGAAAATGACGGTCACACCGACGAGCGCAAAGGCGAGGGGCACAAAGAGCGCGCCTTGATCAAGGCCGAGGGCTTGGAGTTCCGCAGCAAACAGGCCAGCAACGGCGACAGCGACAATCCCGCGCGGCGCGATCAGACTCACGAGGAGACTTTCTCGCCAGTTCAAGCCTGTGCCGAGGGTCGAGAGCATGACGGCGATCGGTCGGACAAAGATCATCATCACGGCCACAAAGGCCCAGACGCGCCATTCCAGCAAGAAGGCTTTGAGCACAGCGGGCGTCAAGGTCGCGGTCAAAATGACAAACACACCAGACACGAGAATAATCGTGATGGTTTCTTTGAACCGTCGCATTTCGACTTGGGCCGCAAATTTCAGATTGGCCATCGTCATGCCCATCGCCGTGACGGTTAGCAGGCCTGTTTCGTCGGCCAGTTTATTGGACAAAACATAGACGGCCAGCACCCAGGCAAGCACGACGGGGGCTTTGAGGTATTCGGGAATATGCCCGCCCCGGAAGGACCACGCTAAGGCATAAGCCGACGCAATGCCGATCACGACACCAAAGATGGCGGCAAAGGCCAATCGCCCAAAAATGGCTGCGGCAGAAACACCCGTCAGCTGGAAAACAATAATTTCGTAGCCGATCACGGCGAAGAGTGCGCCCAAAGGATCGTTCACAATCCCTTCCCATTTCAAGATATTCGCCGGGCGATGTTTGAGGTTCGCTTGGCGCAGTAACGGCATGATCACGGTCGGGCCTGTCACAACGAATAGTCCCCCGACCATCACGGCGATTAGCGGGGGCAAGCCAACGATATAATAGGCCGCGCCTGCGCCGAGCACCCACGCGATGGGTCCGCCGAGCAAGACCATGCGCATGACCGCATTACGGGCGTCTCCAAGATCGCGGAAGCGTAGGTTCAAACCGCCTTCAAACAGGATAATCGCCACAGAGAGCCCGACGAGCGGACGATAGAGGTCGCCAAAATCATTAACCGGGTCGAGACGGAATAGCTGAATGAAATCAGCGATAGCTGTCGGTAAGTTAAGCTGCAGAAGCGCGCCAAGCAGCGGGCCGAAGATCAATCCGGCCACGGCCATCAGCACGATCGCGGGGCGTTGCAATCGCCATGCAAGCCATTGCGCCCCAATCCCGAGAACGCCGATCAAGGCAATCTTTATCGGTAGGCTGAACGCCATGGCGTGAGCGGCATCGGCAGTGACGGAAGCGGCCATGAAGGCTCCGAATAGCGCGGATAATCCCGCAACGAAGGGGCCGCTCTAGCGCGCAGAAGGGGGCAGGGGAAGCGGAAGGATGAGGCAATCTCATCCGATCGCAGATGATTACCCACCCATTCGCTGAATATCGAAGCCAATTTCCTGTGTTCCGTAGCGACCATTGTCATAATCATCGATCCGATTTTGGAAAAACTCAATCAGATGGGTGTAGGTGGCTTGGAATAACGGGGTCAGCCCCCCTTCAGTCACGGGTTGGGCGACGCGAATTTCTGCCCCGTCTTCAATCCGCACGAACATACTGTCGCCCTCTTTGCGACAGGTCATGACCAAGCGAATAAAATCCATATCTTCTGACACCCGCACGGCGAGGCCAAAGCTCATGGGTTTGAGCGGCAGGTACCCTTTGCCGGCGACTGAAAACGCCGCGGACTGATAGTTCTTGGCTGAAAAGCGGCCTTCTGGCGGGACCAGATAGACGCAGCCGGGTTCACGGCTGAGCCAGGCGCAAAATTCATCGCGCAGCGTTTCGGCAAGACTTCGAATACGCGCGTAATTGTCGAAACTTCGCGTGCCATAAGCTTGGGCGACGTCGAAGAGGGCTTGCAGACGCGGGCCGTGATCCGCGTGAGTGGGCAAACTATCCGGATCTTCGATCGGCAGGCCGTCTGCTGTGGGGCGGGCAAGATCTAAGTCTTTTGCATTCTTCTTATCAGCCGTTGTCGGTGTGGCCTCGCCAATGATTCCGTCATCCTTCGCCGTTTTCGATTTCGTTGCTTTTTGATTGGATGGGGTTTTTGGAGTCTTTTTGGACATGGCGCTGCGGTGCGATTTGAGCGCGGCTCTGTCAAGATAAAGCACGCAATCAAACTCGCCTGTCAGGCGTATTTGGCACGGCGCTTGAATAGTGAAGGGGGTAAGCCGGGACGTGTGTCGTGGCGCAAAGAACAGCGGAAACGACCTCTCATGGCAACTTATTCAATCAAACCTCTTCTTCTTGCTATCACGCTCACGGGCGCAGTTTTGCCAGCACACGCTTTGGCAGGTCCGGCCGCGACTGCGGTGAACACTTCTGTTGAAAGGTGGGACGTGATCGCGCCGCGCGCCGATGTGAGCCCTGTTGTCTCCCATATTGATGTGACGCCGGGTCAAGGCTTTGATGCGCCGGGCACCGTCATCCCGATGGCAATCAAAATCCCATCCCGTGACGATTTTAAGGCGTCTGTCCAGCCGACAGAAATGTGGGACGTCATGTCTAAAGTGGCCCCGGCTAAAGTTGTTAGTGTGTCGCATATGGACATCCAACCGGGTCAGTCTTTTGATTATCCCGCGGCCTCATCATTGACACTGGGCGCGGATGTGCTGTCAGCGATGAGCACACCAGACGTTTAGACCGCCCTGAGAGGAGACGCAGACCGTCTCTTTTACCGTCTTATTGGCATGGAAGTTGAATGACGAAGAACAATAGGATGTGGCTTTATCGAGCTTTGCCATGTCACTTTGGAGACCGAAAATGGCGAAACTCACGATCAAAACACTCACGATTATCGCGCTGACCGGAACAAGTCTTTCGGGCTGTGCTGTGATTGGTGGGGTGGCAGATGGCGCTTGGAGCGGAACAAAATCTGTTGCTCGCTTTATTAGCACACCGGTCCGTGCCCTGTTACGGGACGCGCCGAAACAAGACACGCAATTTGCTGAGGTCGCCGTTGACGTAGAGACTGTGACGCCCGCGGACGCGGTCATAGACGACATGACCGCAGAAGATGAGGACAAGATCGACATGATGGCCGAAACCGTTGTCGACGTGAAACCCACACAAGTGCTGGGCGCGACAACAATGGTAATGCCGATCAATCCGTCTGTGGCGAAAACGTCGACGACAAACACATCTATGACAACATCATGGGCCCGTGAACTATCGACGCAGAAATCTGTGGAGATCATTGAAACGGTCGATATTTCAGATTTTAAATCGATCGACGTCGTGACAGTTGGACCCGTGTCCTATGTCCGCACTGACGGGGCAGGGTCGCTGGAAGACTGGCAGACCTGTGATGTTGAAGCGGGTGGATTCTGGACATTCGACGCAGCAAACACCGATGGGTCTGTGAATCCGAAATTCGAGAGCTGCATGCAAACCAAAAATTATGTTCAAGAGACGCAATTGAACGATGTGATGATGACGGCGCTTAAGGCCGATGAGCCGGCCACGGCGCTTAAACCTCTGCCATAAGCATCGGCTCTAAGGGCGCGGTATAGCCTCTAAAGCCGCGCGAAGGCCGTCTTTATAATTTGAAAAACGCGGTTCCCACCCGAGCCGCGTTTTTGCACGCGATATGTCGATGCGTTTCGTTTCGGCGTAAAAACTACGCGCCATGGCAGAAACGGACGGATCATTCAGATCCACCGTTAGGGGTGTATCGCAGCCGATGAGCTGTGCTGCATAGGCCATGACCTCACCGGGCGCGGCGGGCTGACCATCGGCAATATTATAAATATCTTGCGGGCTGGGCCGTGCGATCGACGCCATCAGTGCCGTGACAATATCGTCCACATGAATGCGGTTCACGACATGACCCGGTGCGTCGATGATCCGGGCCTTGCCGGATCGAATGCGCTCGAAGGGCGCGCGTCCGGGGCCATAAATGCCCGCGAGCCGGAAAATCTGTGTTGCCGGGTGGGTTTCTAACCAGCTTAATTCTGCGGCCGCGCGCGCAGATCCGCGTGCAAGGCTTGGCGCGGGGGCTTCGCCCTCAAAGGCCCATTGACCGCCCCGGTCGCCGTAAACGCTCGTCGCGGAAAGATAGCCGATCCAAGCGGCTTGGCTCTGAGCGCCGCCCAACGCCCCAAGGACTGGGTCTAATCCATCTTTAGACGGTGGCACAGAACTGAGCACAATGTCAGCGCTTGCAAAGGCCTCACGCATGGCTTCTGAGCCGAACCGAAGCGCCCCTTTACCCGCCTCATCACGACGGGTCGTAAAGTATACGTCTGCCCCAGCCTTGACCAGCACGGGGGCGAGGGCGCGCGCCACATAGCCATAACCGATGAGTAGAACCGCCGCACCGTTACGCGCGCGGGCGGGCTGCGGCACAAGGGGCGCGGCAGGTAACTGTAATGTAACGCGCGGGCGCATTGTCGCGGTGATCTCCGATCCCGTATAGCGCGCCTCTATGACACGGTTTTCTTATATCCTTCTTTCTGTCCTTGCAGGCGGGCTGGCAAGTGTTGCGACAGGATCAGTTGCATTTTCTGCGGACCTCACACCACAACTGGACGCGCGACATAAAGCGTGTCTGGAACGGATCGCCCTTGACCCAGACGTCGCCTATGAAGAGGCGATGATCTGGCGCGACCAAGGCGGCGGTCGTCGCGCGCGACATTGCGAGGCGATGGCCTTGTTTGCGCTCGGTCACGAAAGTGAAGCCGCGAACCGGCTTGATGAATTGGCCGATAGCCGCGACGGCGGTTCCAAAGAAATGCGTTTGAACTTCCGCGCCGAAGCGGCGAACTTTTGGCTTGCAGCGCAGGAAGCGGACAAAGCGTTTGCCTCCGCAACGGCGGGTCTCAAATATGATGCGCAGAACGCAGATTTACGGATTGCACGCGCCCGCGCGCATGTGATGCAGGCGGATCTTGAGCAGGCTGAAGGGGAACTCACGCTGCTGCTTGTGCAGCACCCCGGTCATTCAGAAGCCTTGCGCTATCGGGCGGATGTGCGTTTACGCCAAAATCGTTTGGTTGCCGCTAAAACGGATATAAATGCGTCTCTGACGTCTGATCCGACCTCGGTCGAAACGGCCTTGCTGCGGGGGCATATCAATGAGGCGATCCGGCTGGCCGCCCTCGACGTGGATGCAGAAGAGACCGAATAGACGCTATTCGGTCTCGGCTCTATGTCCGCAAACTAAACCGCGTTAGTCTCTTTTTATCATCGAAAGGACTGACCCATGATTGCATATACAACCATTGGCACCAATGATTTGGCGCGCGCGACCGCGTTTTACGGCGACCTATTGTCTGAGTTAGGCGCGAAACAAGGGTGGTCGTCTGATACATTTGTCGGCTTTGGTGTGGCCCCAGACCAACCGCAATTTGCCCTCTGCACCCCTTACGATAAAGGACCTGCAACACATGGTAATGGCGCGATGGTTGCGCTGTCCGTCGGGTCGAAAGAAAAGGTCGAGTCGATGCACGCCAAGGCGCTGAAACTCGGGGCGACCGATGAGGGTGAACCAGGCGTGCGTGCCGAAGCCTTCTACATGGCTTACTTTCGCGATCTTGATGGCAATAAAATCGCGCTGTTTACGCCCAACAGCTAGGGGCTGCCTGAGCGGTTTGCCCGCTCAGGGGTTACTCGCCCTCGTTTAGATCCAATGTGTCGAGGAAAAATTCCAACAATTGCCGATCACGGTGAATGCGCGCGCTTTGCGCCCGGAACCCGTGCTTTTCGCCGGGATAGGTCATCAGGCGCAAATTATGACGCCCTTGCTTCTGCATGGCATCAACGAGCTTCACTGTGTGGCGGAAGACAACATTGTCATCGGCCATGCCGTGTATGAGAAGCACAGGTTCCGTCAGCCCCTCCAAATGCGCAAAGACGGAGCCGTCTTCGTAGGCACCCGCCGTGTAGTTCGGGTTATCGGTCCGCGGGTCGCCGAGATAGCGTTCCGTATAAGCGGTATCGTAAAGCGTCCAATCCGTGACCGGCGCGCCGGACACGCCGGACGCATAGAGATCGGTCTGTCCCAGCATCATCAGCGTCATGTAGCCGCCATAAGACCAGCCATAAATACCCATACGGTCCGGATCGATAAAGTCTTGCTGCTTGAGCCACTCCGCGCCGAGGGTCTGATCGACGACTTCGGCTCGGCCCAAGGCACGATAAAGAACATCCTCGAATGCTTTGCCGCGATTGATGCTGCCGCGTCCATCTAATTGAAACACGACAAAGCCGTGATGCGCCAACATGCGCGCAAGATGTTTGCGCTGCCAGCGGTTCATCACGCGTTGCACGCCCGGTCCGCCATAAACGATGGTGACGGAGGCGCGCTGCTCGCCCGGTTTCAGGTCCAGAGGCTTATAAAGTTGATAGTGCAGGGGGAAGCCATCTTCGGCGGTCAGAGTCCCATATTCAGGCGTGATATGCCCGGCAAGATAGGGCGCATAGGGATGGTCCCCGTTAAGCGCATTTTCTGACAGCCACGTCAGCGGTGTGCCGTCGGCCTCAAAGGATCGAACCTGTGAGGGGGTGTTATCATTGCTATGGCTGCCGAGGTAGCGAGAGCAGTCCTTGTTAAAGGCGCCGCCGTGTTGGCCTTCGCCTGTCGTGATCTGCGTTGCTTCTGGTGTGCCAGACAGGATGATTTCGGTCGTGTCCGGGTCAATATTTGCGGCTGGGGTTCCAGGGTCCACTTTGAAAATATGAGTAGAAACCGGACGATCGCGCCAACCGGTTAGGTAGAGCGAGCCATCGGCGGCGGTGCAGCGAATATCATCGACCAAAAGACCCGCCGGGGTCAGCGCCGTCACGCTGTCTGCCGTAATTTCAAAATAGCGGCGCATGCCGTCGCGCTCGCTAATCATACGAAGTCCGCCCTCGACGGGTTTAAAGTCGGACCGGATATTCAGCCATGTCTCGCTCGTTTCTTGATAGAAAACGTCGGAGCTATAATCTGTCAGATCAACTTTATAGATCGTGTGCGTCTTGTGATCGCGGGTCAGCACACCCGCATAAAGTGATTTACTGTCCGGTGACCACGCAACACGCGTCAGATAAATATCCGCATCATCTCCAAGGTCAACCCAGCGGGTCCGGTTCGAATTGGTCCTGACGACACCCAGCTTAACCGTCGCATTATCCGTGCCTGCAAAGGGGTAGCGTTGATCCAATGTGGTGATACCATCGGGACCAATATTGGCGCGCGTTTCAACCTCAATCGGGCTTTCATCAATCTGTGTATAGGCGACGCGGCGGCTATCGGGCGAGATCCAATAGCCCGTGTTGCGGCCCAATTCTTCCTGCACAACAAACGATGCGGTGGCGTTACGGATCGTGTCCGTTGCGCTGTCTGTCAGCTGACGTTCTAGTCCGGTCTCAAGCTCTTTTACATACAGCTCATTGTCCCGCACATAGGCCACGAGTGTGCCGTCCTTTGACACTTTTGGGTCAGTCTCAAATGCAGGTGTGGCCGTGACTTGGCGCGCTTCGCTTGTGTCCAGATCATAGAGATAAATGTCGCCGCCGAGCGGGAACATTAGCAGGCTATCGCCGACCCAGCTATAGCTCACAATTCCGCTGGCATAGAGGCGCGCGCGTTCACGGCGGTTTTTTTCTTCTTCGGACAATTCTTCCGGCGCACCGAGCAGGTCGGTGGAACTGACCAGCAAGCGGCCTTCACCCGTTTCAATATCATAAGCCCAGAGGTCCTGCTGTCGGGCATCATCTTCGCGCCCTTGCAGGACGGTGACAAATTCACCGGACGGCGCGATCCGCGCGCGCGAAAGCGATGTTCCGTCAATCGAGGGGCTGGCATGGATTCGTTCTGGTGTCAGGCGACCTGGACCGGGGTCCGCTTTCAAATAGCTACGACGTTGGGCCTTAGGGGTGAGAGCTTCAGACGCGGCCTTTTGCAGGGCCGGGACGGTCTGGTTAGTGTCCGCGTCGCCAGTGTCGCTCTCCGTGCCACTGGAACAGGCCGCGACAGTTGCGCTCAGTAGCAATATAGACATCAAGCGAAAGCGCATGGCCGGGTCTCCAAAGGGATTAAGTCTCTCTCGCTTACGCGCCGCGCTGAGCGACCGCAACCACCGCCCCTCGGCCTATTGGGGCAAGATCGCCCTTACATCGCCGTCAATATCACCCCCAGCGTGCAGGCTGCGCGGACTTGCCAGCGCGAGCCTTGCCCCCGATAAGCAACCCATGCCGGACCTCCGCTCCGTCCTATTTGTTATTGGCCTCATGGCGTCCGCCATGGGGCTTTTGATGTTTGTGCCGATGGTCGTGGATTTGATCTATCAGGATCGGTCGTGGCAGGCCTTTGCGATTTCAGGCCTCGTTGTGACTTTGATTGGCGGCGCGTTGGCAACCGCAACCTATAGCCCCAAGCCGGATATTCGCGCCCGCGGGGCGTTCGTTCTGACAGTCTTTTCTTGGATTGTGCTGGCGGTCCTCGCGGCCTTGCCCTTCTTGCTTGATCCCGTCCGGCTAAGTTTTACTGACGCTTTGTTCGAAGCGACCTCGGGCATTACGACCACGGGCGCGACCGTGCTGACGGGGTTGGACGATCTGCCGAAAGGTATTTTGATTTGGCGGGCCATGTTGCAATGGATCGGGGGGATCGGCATCATTGTCACCGCCATGGCGATTTTGCCCATGCTCGGCGTCGGCGGGATGCAGCTCTTCCGCCTCGAGAGTTCCGACGTTGGCGAGAAAATCTTGCCGCGCGCGCAGAGCATCGCCGTAACAATTGCGTTGATTTATTTCGGTCTGACTATGGCCTGTGCCATCGCTTATATGTGGACAGGGATGAGCAGCTTCGATGCGTTTGCCCATGCCATGACGACGATTGCGACGGGGGGCTATTCAACGTCGGATGCGTCCATGGGCGGGTTTATGGATGATGGCGCGGATATCGTGTGTATGATTTTTATGCTGCTCGGCGCGCTGCCATTCGGGATGTATATGCTGATGGTTCGGCGCGGGCAGCTCGATGCCCCGATTCGGGATCCTCAAGTGCGCGCGTTCCTCAGCGTCATTGCCGTCTTGAGCCTGCTGATCCTCGTCGCGTTAATCACGTCGGGCGCACCAGAGAGCGAGCTCGGCGTGTTCCATTCGCTGCGCCTGTCCGCGTTTAATACGATCTCTGTTGTGACCGGGACGGGGTATGCCACGGCGGATTATATGGGGTGGGGGCCGATGGCCGTCGGGGCGTTTTTCTTCTTCATGTTTATTGGCGGCTGTGCGGGCTCGACGGCCTGTTCGATCAAAATCTTTCGCTACCAAGTCGCGATGGAAG
Organism: Litorimonas sp.; assembly: GCA_051251645.1. GTDB lineage: Bacteria > Pseudomonadota > Alphaproteobacteria > Caulobacterales > Maricaulaceae > Litorimonas. The sequence goes on from JBPOEY010000004.1 coordinate 79,318, forward strand.
CCCTTCGTGCCTACTTGTTCCGCATGCCGCGTCCGCATGCGATTGCGCCGATGCGCTATGGCGGGCGGCCCCTGCCAGACGCGGTTGTCTATTCCGTTTTGGGTTATTTCTTTTTGTTTTTTGTGACTGTGGCAGTCACAGCCGCTTTGCTCGGCGCGCTTGGTCTTGATCCCGTCACAGCGTGGAGCGGCGCCGCTAGCGCCGTCGCCAACGTTGGTCCGGGCCTCGGCGACATTATTGGGCCGAGCGGAACCTATCAGGATTTACCGGGCATGGCGAAATGGGTGCTGCTGACAGGGATGATCGTCGGGCGGCTCGAAATTGTGACCGCGCTCGTTGTCATGACGCCAGGGTTTTGGCGCGCATAAGCGGCTTCTCGCCGCAAGCGGATGCGCCCGTAGGCGCTCATTCAATCGCAGTTTAAGTCTTCTCAACATCCGTCACTGGAAACACAAATTCGACATCACAAAACTCGCATTTCGCCCGAATGTTGCCGTCTTCATCCGCCATGTCAGCAATCGCATCTGCGTCGAAATTATCCAGTGTGGCTTGCAACCGTTCGCGTGAACAGCGGCACTCGGCACTGACGAGGGATCGGTCGAGCACATGCACGCCGTCCTCATTAAATAAACGGAACAGCAGCGTCTCCATGGGCAGGTCTGGATCGATCAATTCGGCGTCCGTGACTGTGCTCATCAGCGCCGTGGCTGTCTGGTAGACATCCCCGGTTTCGCCGCGGGCATCATCTTCGGCGACGCGTTGGATCATCATGCCGCCGCCCGTCCAGAGCGATCCATTGGCTCCGATCTCTTGACCCACCGCTAAGCGCATCATGGTCGGAATTTGGTCAGATTGCTGGAAGAAATGCTCAGCACAATCTGACAAGCGTTTGCCCTCAACCTGAGCTAAGCCCTGATACAGGTCCATGTCCGGCCCTTGGTCGATGGTCATAGAAAATGTGCCGCCACCGAGCAGCGTATCCGCTCCAGGGGTGCGATTATCTAGTAAGATCGATTTTAAAGCGTCCTCGTCATAGCGCGCATAGCCGCGAATTTGGCCGGCTGTCGTGCAATCCGCCATCAAGAGGCTGACCGCACCGTCATTTGTGCCGTGACACTGAACGACCAATCGTCCATCGAACTTGAGGGATTGAGCAACAAGGGCGCCGATGATCATGGCTTCGCCCAGCAGGCGCGCCACAGGGTCAGGATAACGGTCCGCCAGTGCGGTTTGCAGCGCGTCAGGCAGACGCACGGCACGGCCGCGAACAGGCGCGAGCGCGTCATCATTACCACCGACGGTGAAGACGGTGACTTCATTGAGTGTGTTGTTTTGCATGGCGCGGATGTGGGGGCGGTTGGAGGATAGTCAAGGTGTGGCCCGCTTGCCTGCTATACCCGTGAAAAGCATTGATTGATCAGGGTCAGACGTCGGCGTCTCCGAGATGTTTCCTTCAAAAAATTTAAGCCACGCCTTCGGCATGACATTTACATGTTCCTTACTTAAGGTCTAAAGCGCCAACAGAATGTCTGACCCGTATTGCTCCTTGATTGTGTACATATGACGAATTTTCTTCGAGCGACCGGTATGAGTTGCGTCTGCCTCTTCCTCACTCTTTTGTTGTCAGGATGCGAGCCCAATTCCACTATAACCGAAGCGGATCTGGCGGAAACCATTGACACGGCCGCGTCTTCAGCCGATCCGACTTTTGATGTAGCACACCTCGAAGCCAATTTGCTTGAACTGGTCCGCCATTACTCTGTCCCTGGAATGTCTGTTGTGGTTCTCGAAGATGGCGTAGCTGTTTATGAGTCCGGATTTGGGGTGAGGGATATTGAAAGCGCCGCTCCGATCACATCGGACACGCTCTTTCGCGCTGGATCTGTGACCAAGCAGTTCACGGCGGCGCTTATCGGTATGGCGGAAGATGCCGGACAGCTTACGCTCAATGATAATCCGGCCCAATATCTTGATCGTGTCGAGATTAGTGGGCAAAAGCCTGATCAACCAATCCGAATTGAGAATCTCCTGACACATACGTCGGGTCTGGGAAATATGGATGGTTCTTTGGTGTTCTTCCCGCTTAAAGATCGACAGGATGCCTTGTCACGACTCCCACATTTGCCCGTCACAATTGGGGCGGACGAAGCATTTTCATATAGTAATATGGGCTACACGCTGGCGGGGCTAATCGCAGCGCCAGACGGATTTGACGTGGCGTTGCAACAAAAAATCCTCGCGCCTTTGGGGATGTCCAGTTCGACGATGTCTTTCGAGCGAATGAGTGATGAGGGTGACATTGCGCAAGGTTATGCCATGGTCGACGGCGCGGCAGTTCCTGTGGGTTATGAAAATATGAGATTTGCAGGCCCGGCCGGCGGTCTCAACACCACAGCGTCTGATTTAGGAAGATGGATTGCCTTTCTGTTAAACGATGGCATTCACGACGGTCAATCCTTGCTTTCGCGTGATTTTATTCATCGCGCGACAAGCCCGCAATGGCCCAAGCCGGAGGATATGTCAGGTCCAGTTTCGGGTTATGGATACGGGTTTTTCATTGATGAGTTCGAAGGTGCTATGCGGATTACCCATGGCGGAAATACATCAGGTTTTAGTAGTCTAGTTGATTTCATTCCGGACCTGAACATTGGCGTTGCCATTATGACCAATCAACAAAACTCTGATATCGTCTATCAGGCAGCCAACATTGTTTATGCCCATATTTTGGATTTGGACCCCATCGATATTGGGCAGATTGAACGGCAGGTTTCAGACGGACGAGGAGACAATGAGGCTGCAGCGGCATCAGCGTCAGATAGTCCTGAAATGGACCTTGAGACGTTCACCGGCACATATTTTGAACCCGGTTACGGGAATATTCGGATACGCCAAAAAGACGGGAAGTTATTGGCCGATTTCCCAGATTTTACCCTCCCTGCGCAATATGTGGGTGAAAACCGCTTTATCCTCAACTGGACGGCAGACCTTCATCAGAACATCCCAAGTTTCGAAATGGGCTTCGTTCTAGATACAGACGACAAAGTGACAGGATTCACGCTTCCCCTGCGTCTAGGCGATGAGTTTTTTGTGCGCGTGACAGACCCGGGTTAGAGGTCTGCAATATTAGCGTCGAAACAGTTACCGGCCTTTCCAAACCGGGGGACGTTTTTGCAAGAACGCCATCGGCCCTTCGCGCATATCTTCTGTCTGTGCGACGCGACCGAAGGCATGCTGCCCGGCATTCATCAGCTCAGCATCCGTCGCGTCAAAGGCTTGGCGTGTCACCGCGAGGGACTCCCGCACCGCAATCGGCGCATTGGCCGTGATCTGTTTGGCGAGCGACATCGACTCAGCCATGACTTGATCCAGCGGCACGAGCCGGTTGACGAGACCATGTTGCAACGCCGTCTTAGCATCAATTGGATCGCCCGTGGCGACCATTTCCATAGCGATGGCTTGCGGAATGCGGCGCGCGAGGCGGTGAACGCCGCCCGCGGCAGCAACGAGTGAGCGTTTGACTTCCGGAAGACCGAACCGCGCGGCGTCGTCTGCAACAACCATGTCAGACGCGAGCGCCAATTCCATGCCGCCTGCGAGCGCGCTACCTTTAACCGCCGCGATCCACGGCTTCTTGCGTTTGGATGAAACATAGCCCGCAAAGCCACCGTCTTTCGTCGACAGTAAATGACCTCTGCCTTCGCTGATGGCTTTGAGGTCCGCGCCCGCGCAGAAGGTTTTGTCGTTCGAGCTGGTCAGGATCGCGACCCAAACATCGTCATCCGCCTCCACATCCTTCACCACCCAATCCAGAGCTTCGGCGAGTTCCGGCGACACGGCATTGCGCTTTTCGGGGCGATTTAACGTGACGATCGCGATGTTTCCGTCGCGCTCATACTGGATCAGACTGCCGACGCCGTCTGGCTTGGGGGTGGGTTTATCGCTCATGGGGGGCTCCTTTTGTGGCCTACTTAGCGTGTTCTGACGGGCGGACGTAGCGCAAAGCGCGATTGATTATGTCTCTGATGGCCGCCTTTAGTCTGCTGCATAATCGCCATTCACGCTCCGCAATTGACGCGGGGGTGAATTGGCCTACCGTGTCCTGAAAATACAGGGGAGAGACGTAATGGGTCAGGCAGCTTTAAAAGGGGCAGGCATTCCCGACCCCTATTCTCTTCCATTAGAAACGCTGGATGTGTCGAAAGCAGGACTGTTTGAAGCCAACGCGCACGGCGAATATTTCCGCCGCTTGCGCAAAGAAGCGCCGATCCATTATTGTCCGGACAGCATGCACGGCGCCTATTGGTCGATCACCACCTATGACGACATTATGGCGGTCGATACCAATCATGCGGACTTTTCCAGTCAGGACAATATCGTCATTGGTGACGCGCCGGAAGATTTCGTTACGCCGATGTTTATCGCGCAGGACCCGCCTGTGCATGATGATCAACGCAAGGCGGCACAGCCCGCGGTGCAACGTCCGCAGCTCGCAATCTTAGAGCCGCAAATCCGCGCCCATGTCTGCGACATTCTCGATAATTTGCCGGAGGGCGAGTTCAATTGGGTTGACACGGTCTCGCGCGAACTGACGGCACGCATGCTTGCGACCTTGTTTGATATTCCACAACAGGACCGCCTCAAGCTCACCCACTGGTCAGACGTCACCACAACGGCAGAAGGCGCCGGGGTTGAAAATGTTGATGAGGAAGCGCGAAAAGCTGAGCTGATGGAATGCTTGCAATATTTTGGTGCGCTGTGGGCCGAGCGATCCGCCAAACCGCCGCAAATGGATTTCGTCTCCTTGCTGGCGCATAATCCGCACACCAAAGATATGATGAAAGACCCGCTCGAATTCCTCGGCAATCTTATGCTGCTGATTGTCGGCGGTAACGATACGACCCGCAATTCGATCAGTTCGGGTGTTGTGCAGATGGACCGTAACCCGAGCGAATGGGCGAAGCTTAAGGCGGACCCGTCTCTCATTCCCAATATGGTGGCGGAAACGATCCGCTTTCAAACCCCGCTCGGCCATATGCGCCGGACCGCCACGCGTGACGTTGATTTCAAAGGTCACAAAATCCGCATGGGTGACCGCGTTGTGATGTGGTATGTGTCCGGCAACCGGGACGAGACATTCTGGGGCGACCCCGATGCCTACCGCATCGACCGCCCGGAGGCCCGCCGCCATATGAGTTTCGGGTTTGGTATTCACCGCTGCATGGGTAACCGCGTCGGCGAAATGCAACTCCGCATTCTCTGGGAAGAAGTGCTCAAACGGTTTGACCGTATTGACGTTATTGGAGAGCCCAAGCGTGTGGCCAGTAATTTCGTGATGGGCTTTGACGAGGTGATGACGCGGGTGCATTCAAATTAGAGAGTCTCGACCATAAAAGAGAGGTGCCGGGCTTTGGCTTTGCATTGCGACTCTTGCTCGTTAAACCGATCCCATGACTGACACTTCCTATCCCGTTCCCGCCGCTTTCGCCGCAAAGGCAAACGTGACCCCGGCTGATTATAAAACGCTTTACGAGCGCTCCATCACAGATCGGGACGACTTCTTCGCTGAACAAGCGGAGCGCGTGCAATGGATGCGCGCGCCGACCCATGTTGGAAGCTGGTCGTTTGAAAGTCCGGTCAAGATTGAATGGTATAAGGACGGCGTCTTGAACGTCACGGAAAGCTGTCTCGACCGGCATCTCGACACGCGCGGTGATAAGGTCGCGATCCTATTCGAAGGGGATGAACCGGGCGACAGCCAGACCTTTACCTATACTGAGTTACACCGCGAAGTGTGCCGTTTTGCCAATGTGCTGAAAGCGCGCGGCGCCCAAAAGGGCGACCGGATCACGATTTATATGCCGATGATCCCACAAGCGGCCTTTGCCATGCTGGCTTGCGCACGCATTGGTGCCGCGCATTCCGTTGTGTTCGGGGGGTTTTCGCCCGACGCGCTGGCTGGCCGCATTGTCGATTGTGACAGCCATATCCTGATCACGGCGGATGAGGGCGTACGCGGCGGTCGTAAAATCCCGCTCAAGGTCAATGCGGATGCGGCGTGTCAGATCGCGGCGAAGGCGGGCGTAAGCGTGGATACACAGCTCGTCGTGCGCCGGACAGGGGCCGACATTAAATGGGACGCAGACCGCGATGTCTGGCTGCATGAAGCCGCGGGTAATGTCTCTGACGACTGCGCCGCCGAACCGATGCGCGCCGAAGACCCACTCTTCATTCTCTACACGTCCGGCTCAACAGGCCAACCCAAGGGCGTGCTGCACACGTGCGGCGGCTATCTGGTCTGGGCGGCCATGACGCATGACTATGTGTTCGATCTCAAAGAAGACGACGTTTATTGGTGCTCCGCCGATGTCGGCTGGGTCACGGGGCATACCTATATCGTCTATGGTCCACTCGCGAACGGGGCGACGACGGTGATGTTTGAAGGTGTGCCGACTTATCCGGATGCATCGCGCTTTTGGCAAATTTGCGATGACCACAACGTCACACTGTTCTATACGGCCCCCACCGCGATCCGCGCTCTGATGCGCGAAGGCAATGGGCCCGTGACCGCGACCTCGCGCAAAAGCTTGCGTCTGCTCGGGACTGTCGGTGAACCGATCAACCCCGAAGCGTGGGAGTGGTATTATACCGTGGTCGGGGAGGCGCGCTGTCCGATCATTGACACATGGTGGCAGACCGAAACCGGCGGCGCGATGATTGTGCCTCTTCCGGGCACGGTGGATATGAAGCCGGGCGCGGGGACGTTCCCAATGTTCGGAATTGAGCCCGCACTCGTTGATGCGGAGGGCCAAACTTTGCCCGGTGCAGCCGAAGGCAACCTCATTCTCAAGACCAGCTGGCCGGGTCAAATGCGCACCGTCTATGGCGACCATGCGCGGTTTGAGCAGACCTATTTCTCCACCTATCCCGGCGCTTATTTCACTGGTGATGGGGCGCGGCGAGATGCGGACGGCACGATCTGGATCACGGGTCGCGTTGATGACGTCATCAATGTCTCGGGTCACCGCATGGGCACGGCCGAGGTCGAAGCGGCGCTCGGCAGCCATCCGTCCGTCGCAGAGAGCGCCGTTGTCGGTTATCCGCATGATATAAAAGGGCAGGGCATTTACGCCTATGTCACGACGACCGCAGGAACTGTTGAGACTGACGGTCTTAAGCGCGATCTCGTCAAACATGTGCGCAAAGAGATCGGCCCAATTGCCAGCCCGGACATGATCCAGTTCAGTGCTGGATTACCTAAAACCCGGTCCGGAAAAATCATGCGCCGTATCCTGCGCAAAATTGCCGCGAATGATTACGGCAATCTTGGCGATATTAGCACGCTCGCCGATTCGACTGTTGTCGATGCGCTGGTTGAGGGGCGCGTAAGCCTATAATCTCTTTAGGTTCGCGCGGTTATTTATCTCCGAGATCAATGGCCGTTACATTGTTCATGAAACTCTCATAATAGTAGACGGTGACCTGTCGGCCGTTCCCGGCGACCATCTCTTCGGTGACAAATTCTTCGAAATAGGTGCGGTTATCTTCTGCATCTTCTAAATAAAATGTTCCGGGCAGGTCACCCATGGTGACAGAGGCCTCTTGCATGAGGCCGCTCGCAGATTTGTAGTCCCGAAGATCTTCACGGTTTTCTGTGTCATATAGAAAGCCGGACTCGAGCTCCATTTCGACAATATTTAAGACTAAATCGCTGGTATAATTGATCGAAATTGTCTCGTTCAAACGTGTGTAGAGCGCGTTGGTGTCGACCGCCACTGCTTCAACATTCAGCGTGAAGCTTGCCTGCATCTCGCGTTTAGGAAATTCTAGCGTGATGGAATAGATCGGATAGGGCCCATCCTCAATACTGCTCAGGATCCCGGTCTCCGTTAATATGTCATCCGGATCGGCGGCACCAACGTCTTCATATTCAGAGGCATTGAGAGGGTTGGGCGTATATCGATCTTCGAAAAATAATGTTCGCCCATTCTTAAAGACGGTATATTGCGCCGGTGTTTTCAACTTTACCGTATAAATATTATCTGCGTCTTGCCAGACATCGGTCTCGGTCTTGAACAGTTGAACCGGGTCACTATCGGGTCCGAATAATTCAATTTGATCTGACGCCCCGACGATAAGGTAGGCGATGGACGTGCTGTCCATATCTTGCATGTTCTCGAGTGGGATGCCGACTTCAAAGAGGCGAACACATTCCTCGAGGACGTCCGACCATGTGTAACCCGCCGTCGCGATGCAGCCGTGGATATCGCGGTCCCCCCCCACATCCATGACCTCAATGATGGGGTCGGTCACGTCTTTAACAGTCACCTCACGCTCAGTTTCGGTCGTCGCGTTGTTACACGCGGCCAATGCGATAAAGAGTGCAGTAGAGGTGAGCCGTATGACAAATTTCATGATATTTCCGATCCAGATTAGCGTGCCGAAATAATCATAATTTGTCAAAAGACTGAGATATCGGCACGCGCAAGGATCAGAGCGGGGTCGACACGAAAATTCAGGGTGAGGTGTCCCCCTCTAGACGCCTAGTCAATTTTTATTGGGGATTCAAAACCATAGGGTTTCAGCGCTAAGACAGAGCAGTCGATTCTGTTTAGGATCGTCTCAGCCGTATTCCCGATCAACAGGCCAGCGACACCAGCACGGCCGATGGTTCCCATCACAACAAGGTCCGTGTCGAGATCATGGGCTAAATCGGGTATTGTGTCGCGGGCACGCCCCCGAACCAGATGTGTTTTGATCTCTGCGCCGTCGAACGATTCGTCGCCGAGGCGGCGTTTCGAGCGGTCGAGCTGGTCCTTGACTTGTCGCTCTGAATTGGCGCGGCAGCTCTTGGCATAGTCCTCATAATTGTCGCGGCTCATGGGAATCCATCCGGAGTCAATCGCGCCTTCGCCGGGAATTTCATAGATATTGACGACATCTAGCCGCCCCTTGTCTTCGCTCGCAATCGTGACCGCCGTTTCGAGAATTTCATCGTTCAGTGTCGGCGGGCCAAATTCTTCCTCGGGTGTGTCGTGATGCTCGAAATCTAAGGTCGCCATGACGCGCTGGAAAGGTCCCGTTTGCTCGCTATTGATGAGGAGAACCGGGCAGGGACATTTTCTCAGTAATTGCATCTCTTCGCTAATGAAGAAGCGACGCCCCTTGAGGTTATTCTCGACGGCATTGGCGACAACGAGATCGTGCTGATAGAGTTGGACTCGTTTTATGATCTCTAGATAGGATCTCCCGTCCATAACCTCACATGTAACAGAAATATTCTCGGGCACAGCGGCCGCAAGCGCCTCAAGCGATGCCAAGCGTTCGTTGCGAAGGGCGTCGAAGGCTGCGTTTAACTCAGTGTAGAAGCGGCCTGAACTAGATCCGCTCACCATTGTTTCCACAATAGAGACGAGGGCAATCGACCCGCCTTCGCGTTTTGTGAGCGAAATAGTGCGCATCAAGCCCGGCAGTCCGTCGAGGTCACCGACGACATACAGAATGTTTGAAAAAAGGCGCATGTTTAACCTCGTTAAGATGGGTGGGGTTCTGCACGGAGGGGTGTTGCAGAATAGAAATGCTGACGCATTATGGTTGTCTTGAATAGAAACACCTTGAGCTAAAATGAGCTTTATATGCGTGACGGAGGACACATTGTTCTCGGTCTATCGGGGTTTCTGGCTCGATTTAATCTTTGGTTTTGTCTCGTGCGGGGCGTCATCGACCCGAGCAAAACCACCCTGTCTTGTATAAATGACGACGAACTCTGTTTTTCGATAAGAAATTATTGAAAAACGATATGTAACTTGCTAAGGTGTATCTCAAGACCTGGTGTGCCAACCGGGAAAGGAGAGACAAATGGACGATTTCGACGCACGGAATCCCGATTCCAACGCATATATCGGCGGTGTTCCGCCGCGCAAAAAACCGCGAAAACTTTTGATTCTCAGACTGTTGACCTTTGCGCTACCCATCGTGGTGTTGGGGACAGCCGTTGGTGGAACGATCGCGATGAGCGCGTTTTCTCCTGAGCCTGAAGAAACTGACACCCCGATTAAGGCGCTGCCCGTTTTGACCGCCACGGCCAAAACAGACTCGGTCATGATGACGGTTAAGGCGCAGGGCGAAGTGCAACCGCGCACGGAAATTAATATTGTCAGCCAAGTCGGTGGACGGATCACTTATATGTCCCCGGACTATATTCAGGGTGGACGGTTTAATCGTGGCGATCTGTTAGTTCGGATTGATCCGGCGGAATATAAACTTCGCGTGACGCAAGCGCGCGCCAATGTATCGCAGGCCCAAACTGTGCTGGCGCGCGAACGTTCGGAAGCGGATCTGGCCCGAATGGATTGGGAAGATTTGGGTCGCGGCGGCACGCCAACACCGTTGACTTTGCGGGAGCCGCAAATGGCAGAAGCGGCCGCTCAATTGGAATCCGCCAAAGCACGATTAGAAGAAGCTGCACTGCAACTCTCCCGCACCGAAATTCGCGCTCCGTTTGACGGGCGGGTGACAGAGCGGCTTGTCGATGCAGGCGAATTTGTCGGCATGAGTAGCCGCCTCGGTAAAATCTACGCAACCGACATCATGGATGTTCGGTTGCCAATGACGCAAACAGATTTGGCGCGAGCGGGCTTGTTCTTGGGCTATGAAGCCAAGGGAGACAAAGGTGTTCCGGTGCGTCTGACGCTGACGTCGATTGGATCTGAATCGGAATGGACGGGATATATTACGCGCACTGATGGGCGGTTCGATAGCCAGTCGCGCGTGCTGCATGTCTATGCCGAAGTCCGCAATCCGTTTGCCAACGTTTCGGAAGGTCGTCCACCGCTGGCGCCCGGTCTCTATGTTGACGCTGAAATTAATGGCCCCGTGATCGACAATGTCGTCACTATTCCGCGGGCTGCACTGCGTGGAACGTCGGATGTATACGTCGCGAATGATGACGGCACGCTCAGTATTAAAACGGTGAGCGTCCAATCGTCAGATCGTACGCAAGCGGTTCTGCACAGCGGGATTAAAGCGGGCGATGAGGTCATCACCTCACCGATTCGCGGCGTGGCCGAAGGGATGAAAATCGAAGTTGTCGATCCGAACGCGCCAAAAACGGCCGCCACGACAGAGGGGGCGTAGATTATGAACGGCATCATTCGCTGGTGGGCCTCTAATCCGGTCGCCGCAAACCTCCTCATGGCCATCTGCATTATTGGTGGGATCGTTAGTTTTCTGACCATTGAGCGTGAGCTCGAACCCTATGTTGAATTTCCGGGGGCCAACACTTTCGTTGCGTGGCCCGGTGCGTCCCCACAGGATATTGAAGAACAAATTGTCGTGCGCATGGAAGAAGCGCTGTCCCAAGTGGATGGCATCAACCGGATGTGGGCGTTTGCGGGTGAAGGCGGTGGATCCGTCACCGTCGTCGGTCAAAACGGTGTGGAAGAATCCAAATTAATGGCGGATGTCACGCGGGCGATCAATGGGATCAATAATTTCCCGCCTGCCGCTGAAGAGCCACAGATCAATATTTTCCGTAGCCAAAATGAGATGATCCGTCTGGCTGTCACGGGCGACGACACTGTGTCCGAGCGTGAGCTTAAACGCTTTGCTGAACAGACCCGCCGCGATGTCGGCTTGCTTGGTTTTGTGCCAGCCGTGGATTTGTTCGGGGTAAGGGGCGAAGAAGTTTCGATTGAGGTCTCTGAGGATGCGCTGCGAAAATACAGCTTGACCTTTAGTGATGTTGCCGCCGCTGTGCGCGGCACCTCGGTCAATAGCTCGTCCGGGAGTGTTCGCACCGAAGTCGGTGCGGTACAACTCCGCACGCGGAATCAAGCGGATAGCCAAGCGGACTTCGAGAACATTATCATTCGGCAAGAGCCGGGCGGGGCCGTCATCCGTGTGGGGGATGTCGCAACCGTTATCGATGGGTTTGAAGAGGTGAACTTGCTGGCCACCGTCAATGGTGAGCGGACTATTCTAGTTCAAGTCATGAGCGGTCCGAGCATGGATATTCTCAAGATGTCGCAAAATGTGAACAACTATGTCGACAAAATGTCCGCTGACTTACCGCCAGGTATGGCCATGACGATCTGGAATGATGCGGCGGAAGATTATTCCGGTCGGATCAACTCGATTACGAAGAACTTTCTTACGGGACTGTTGTTGGTTTGTTTGACGTTGATGCTATTCTTGCGCCCGAAAATCGCACTCTGGGTATCCGCGGGTATCGCGACGGCGTTCATGGGCGGGTTGGCGCTGCTGCCCTTGTTTGACGTCTCGTTGAACATGATTTCAACCTTCGCCTTCTTGCTTGTGATCGGCGTTATCGTCGATGATGCAATCATTGTCGGCGAGGCCATACACTTTAAAACGGAAGAGGGTGAAACAGGGTTGGACGCCGCTGTGAACGGGACGAACATGGTCATTAAACCGGTCATCTTCGCCGTGTTGACAACGATGATCTTTTTCGCGCCTTGGATGTACCTATCCGGCGGGACGAGCGAATTTACCCGCGCGATTTCGCTGGTCGTGATCCTGGCTCTGTTCTTTTCACTGGTTGAATCACTCTTGATCCTCCCGGCTCATTTGGCTCACCTGAAGCCCGTGGATCCGAAAAATCCGATCACACGGTTCCAAAATAAGATTGCGGGTAGCCTGACTTTTGTGGCGGAGCGGGTCTATCGCCCGATCATGACCGCGGCCCTACGTCGGCGTTATTTGACAGCGTCAATCTTCGTCGGGATCATGATCCTCTGCATCGGGCTTGTGTCCAATGGCTTGGTGAAATCCGTATTTTTCCCGCAAGGCGAGTCGGATCAAATTGATATTTCGGTGCAACTGCCAGAAGGCACGCCCTATACACGCACGCTCGAAGTCTTGGCGCAAATCCAAGAGGCTGAGAAACAGTTGGTCGCAGAAATCGCAGCGAGCGATGGGGAGCTGATCGAGAATTGGTACACCCGCTCGCGCGACAATAATGTGCTCGCACTTGTTAAGTTGGTTCCACCGGAAGCGCGCGCGCTGAAAATCAGCGAGGCGGCGGACCGTCTTCGCGAACTCATCGGTGAAGTGCCGGATGCTGAAACGATCTCCGTCAATTATGGCGACGATAATAACGGTCCTGCGATCCAATATGTCCTTAACGCCAAATCCTTTGAGGACCTCAATGCCGCGGCCGATGATCTGATGGACCAACTGCGCAGCTATGAGGGCGTGTTTAACGTCGTCAATGATATGGAAAGCGCAACGGAAGAAGTTCAATTTGACCTTCGTCCCGGAGCCGAAGCCTTGGGCATCACGACGGCCGATGTCTCGCGTCAAATCCGACAGGGATTCTTCGGCGAAGAAGTCCAGCGTCTGCCGCGCGACGGCGAAGATGTGCGGGTCTATGTCCGCTATCCGCGCTCGGACCGCGAATCGCTCGACTTCCTCAATGGGGTGCGCATTCGTACAGCCGATGGGCGTGAAGTGCCCTTGCAGTCAGTCGCACAACTCCGGTTCGAGCCCGGTACGAACCGGATACTGCGCCGCGAACGTCAACGCGCTGTCGTTATCTCCGCCGAAGTCGAAGAAGAACGGATCGACGAAATCCGCACCGCTCTGGAAGACGAATTCTTTGAGGACTTTGAGCAAGCTCACCCTGAGGTCACACGCGGTAATATTGGTCGCGCGCAGGGTGAAGCGGAAATGCAGCAGGAGCTTCTAATTCTGTTCATGATCGCGATTGGGACGGCTTATTTCCTCGTCGCCGTGTCATTCCGGTCTTACTTTGAGCCGATCCTGATCCTGCTGGCAGCGATTCCGTTCTGCTATTGCGGGATGATTATGGGACATCTCGTCATGGGTTACACTATGTCACTGCTCTCGACGCTCGGCATGTTTGCGGCCGCCGGAGTGGCGGTGAACGATAATCTCGTGCTGCTCGATTATGTGCACAAGCTCCGCGACAAAGGCATGAGCGGGGCGGAAGCGCTGGTCGAGGCGGGCGTGCGTCGGTTCCGACCGATCCTGCTGACATCGCTGACGACCTTCGTTGGCCTGCTGCCGCTGTTGATGGAGAAATCCCTGCAAGCGCAATGGTTGATCCCAATCGGCATCAGCCTTGCCTTCGGTGTCTTCTTCGCCTTATTCGTGACGCTGTTCTTCGTGCCCGCCCTTTACGGCATCGGCGCCGATATCCGCCGCTATTTCATCTATCTAGTGAAAGGCCGCGAGCAGGAGAAATTCTCCGCGCCGCTCATCCGGGATGAAGGATTTGTCCCGGCTGAATAGAGCCGCGAACTGAGGACGATAACAAAGCGCCGCGCATCCAAATGGACGCGCGGCGCTTTTGTTTAAGACGATGAGCCCCTCACGTCGGCGCATAAAAAACCCCCGACCTCAAGAGATCGGGGGAGCAATGTGCAGGGTCGAGGGGATCAACCCTGCTAGGGATTGGGATGCTTACTTGATCGGCGAGAGTAATTCTGGCGCGGTCACGAGCTGGCGGACGCCGTGGCTGCCTGTCTCATTAAAGACGTTGCCGGCTTCGGCCCAGCGGTGCAGCGAATTAATGTCGAGCTTGGCGCATTGTGGACGCACAGACCATGTGACTTGTGCCGGTGAGCAAACCGCTTGGGTGTAGCTTGGACCTGTTGTGGAGCCGAGGAAGCTAACCGGTGTGCCGGTCGTGGACGGGATCATCTTGGCTTGGTCCAGACCGTTCACTTCAAAGCCGTTATAGCCCATCGTGGTGAAGTCCATTGCGTTGGCGTCATTAACGACGAGGAAGGTTTGCGCCTCAACGCGAAGCAGCGGATCCGTGCAGGTCTCCGGGACACATGCGCCTAGACCTTCGCCGGGATCGGAATCACAAGTCGTATGAACCCAGTGAACTTCGATAGTGTCGCCGGGGGCAACCTTGTCATAGGCGCCTGGCGCTGCGGCCAACTCGGCCTCTGTCAGCGCGTCTGTGCCGTTACAGGCAAAGCCACCATAATCGCTATCATCGACGAAGACGGAGAAGCCCGGGCCTTTGTGTTCGGCGTTTGTGTGGGTGTGAATGTTGCAGAGGTTCATCTCGTTGGCGGGCGGCGCCATATTAAACAGAGTTATGTTGGTGCCCGCGGCCGATGAAATATCCCGCGGAGTTTGGGGGCCACTGGTAAGACATAAGGCGGCGGCGTCCACGGTCACGGCGTCAGCTAAATCAGCCATATCCGTGTCAGTTTCGCTGCTGGCACAAGCGGCCAGTGTCAATGCGGCGGTACTCATAAGTGCAATTAAGCTAAGCTGTTTCATTATATCTCTCCCAAGCACTCGTAACATTATTTCTGGAGGCTCTTTCGCAAATCTAGCTGATAAGGAAAAACACAATCTAAGTATAAAAACTATGTGTACAGCCTATGACAAATCTGGACGAGGCAACATGAGACTGATTAATTCTCTCGGCGCTTTACTCTCAAGCAGGCCTGTATCAGGGGCATCCAACGGACTCAAAATGGGCCGAGGGGATAAACGCATGAAACATCTTTTGTTAGGGACAGCGCTAATTGCGCTGACGGCTTGTTCAACGGAAACCGCCGCGCCGGACAGTCAAGCGTCAGCTGACGCGCCGATGGTAAAACCCGCAACCTCGATGCGCGCTGCGCCCAATCCAACGCGCAATGTCTATTTTGGCGAAATGCATGTGCATACGAAGAACAGCTTCGATGCTTACATCTTCAATGTCCGCGCGACGTTAGATGACGTGTATGATTTTGCCAAAGGCAAGCCGTTGACCCATCCGGGAGGGTTTGAAATGCGGCTTGATGGTCCGCCGCTCGACTTTGCCGCGGCGACCGATCACGGGGCTTATCTTGGCGTCCTTCCGGCCTTGAATGATCCGGATAACCCGATGTCAAAGCTGGACATTGCCAATGGATTGTTCGGCGCAGACCCAAAAACGATTACAGATGCCTTTCAGAAAATCGGCATGTCGGTCCGTTCTGGTGAGGCTTACGCAGAAATTTATGACCGCGACCTGATTGACGACACATGGGGCCGGGTCATTGCGACGGCGGATAAACATTATGATCCCGGCGTGTTAACGACATTCGCGGCTTATGAATTCACCTCTGTCACGAATGATGGGAACCTTGGTGACACTTTCGGTGGCGGTAATCTGCACCGCAATGTGTTTTTCAAAAACACCGCGCCGGATCGCCTCTTTTCCGTGCTTGATAGCCCCAACCCCGAAGATCTCTGGGACTGGATGGATGGGCAACGCGCCGACGGTCATGACTCGCTCGCCATTCCGCATAATTCCAACGTCTCTGACGGACGTATGTTTGCGATGGACGCATATGACGGATCACCGCTAACCCCAGCGGCGGCGCAGCAACGTTTGCGCAACGAACCGATTGTTGAAATGACGCAAGTCAAAGGCACGTCGGAAACCCATCCGATGTTGTCGCCCAATGATGAATTTGCCAGTTTCGAAATTTATGAAACCCTACTCGGCGTTTATCAAAAGGGTGAAGTGAAGGGCAGTTATGTGCGCGAAGCGCTCGCCAATGGTTTGGGGATCGAAGCCAAAATCGGTGTGAACCCGTTCAAATTTGGCATGATCGGCGCATCTGATTCCCATGTTGCGGGCGGGGCGTTTGCGGAGTCCGATTATTGGTCCAAAGTCGGAATCGTTGATGCCACAGCCGAAGACCGCGGCGCCGTGCCGCCCGGTGGCGGGCCCAGCTGGGACGGGGTCGCGCGCGACACCAATGCCGAAAACTGGTTCTCCCGTTGGGGCGCGTCCGGCTTGGCCGCTGTCTGGGCCGAAGAGAATACGCGCGAAGCGATTTTCGACGCCATGCGCCGCCGCGAAACCTATGCCACGTCGGGTCCGCGCATTCGCTTGCGGGTTTTCGGCGGCACGGATTTTAATGAGGCGATGTTGAGCGCGGCGGATATGACCACACAAGCCTATGCGCGCGGTGTCCCAATGGGGGGAGAATTAGGGGGCGGGGAGCGCTCCGCTGACGGCGCAACGCAATTGCTTATCCATGCGGCCAAAGACCCTCGCGGGGCGAATTTGCAGCGGGTTCAGGTCATAAAGGTCTGGCATGACGGGACGGCGCGAGAGCGTCTCTGGGATGTCGCCTGTTCAGACGGACTAACACCTGTCGCGGGCCGTTGTCCGGAGAATGGCGCGCGCGTCGATCTGGACACATGTGACTTTTCCAAGGACGTCGGCGCGGGTGAGATCAAAGCCGTTTGGACCGATCCAGACTTTGATGGCGCCATGAACGCGGCTTACTATGTGCGTGTGCTGGAAAACCCCACCTGCCGCTGGTCAACATGGCAAGCCAATCAGGCGGGTGTTGACCGTCATCCGGATCGTCCGGCAACCGTGCAAGAGCGGGCCTATAGCTCACCAATTTGGTATAGTGCGAAATAGAGTTTATGCCCCGACCTTAAGGGTTGGGGAATGACTTTCGCTGTCCAACTGATCTGGATAGGGTCCGTCATTCAATTCCAAGGACAACCGTCTTGAGCCGAAGATTATTCCGCGATCCGCTGATCCATTTTTTACTGTTTGGTGCGGCTCTCTTTGCCGCCCACGCGGCTTGGTCGCATTTCGTCACGCGTGCTGACCGCCAACTCGTGGTCGACACGCGCGAGATCGCGCGTCAATCTGATCTGTTCGTAATTGAAAATGGGCGTGCGCCCAGCGAGGCGGAGCTGCAGGGGATCATCGTCTCTTATGTCGAAGAAGAAGTGCTGGCGCGCGAAGCGCAAGCGCTCGGGCTAGATGAAGACGATACGGTTGTGCGCCGTCGACTGGCGCAGAAAATGCGGCTTCTAAGCGACGCAGGAATTATCCCCGCGCCGTCAGAGGCAGAGCTGCAAGCGTGGTTCGAAGATCGTCAGGTTGATTATCTTCAGCCAGAGCGCCGCACCATTCAGCATGTGTTCTTTTCCGATGATCGCCGCGATGATGCCAAAGCGGACGCGGCCGCCGCGGACCTGTCCGATTGGTCGCGTGTGGGGGATCCGTTCATCATTGCCCGACAGTTGGGGCCTGTAGACAGCGTTAAAGTGCAACAGGATTATGGCGGTGCTTTTGCCGTTGCGGCGTTTGAAACGGAGATCGACGTCTGGTCCGACCCTGTCCGTAGCCCATTCGGCATTCACCGTCTTCGCGTAACGGATATGAAACCGAGAGTTGAGCCTAACCTCGTGGATATTCGCGATAGAGTTTTATCGGATTGGATGGATGAGGCGCGTCGTACGCGCGCACGGCAAGCTGTCCGTGACCGCATCGCAAAATATGATGTGATTGTCGAAGAGTGAAGGGCCTTCGCACACTCATTGTTGCGTTCACGCTTTGGTTCTTCGCGGGCTCTGCCGTCGCGCATGAAGTCCGTCCGGCGTTGCTCTCACTCGACGGGACGCCAGATGGTTATGCGGTGACGTGGAAACAGCCGGTCAACAATGGTCGCCGCTTGAAACTCACCCCCGTATTTCCTGATGGATGCGAGGCCACGCTGCCCGCGACGACGCTAGACGGGGAGACAGTCGTCGAGCGCTTCACCCTGAATTGCGCGCTGGATGCAGGCGAAATCCGGATCGACGGGTTGGCGCGCACGCTGACCGATGTGTTTATACGCATCCATGCGGCGGATGGGTCAACCCGCTCTGCGCTCGTAAAGCCTTCCAAACCCGTCATGGACTTAACCGTCGAGACCTCGCCACCCGCCAATGCCTATTTTGGCGAAGGCATCCTGCACATTGTGATGGGCTGGGACCATCTTTTGTTTGTGCTGGGGCTCTGTTTACTCGTGACCCGCAAACAAGTGCTCGGCGTTGCGACGAGCTTTACGCTCGCCCATAGCTTGACGTTGGTTGTGTCGGCGCTGGGGCTATTCAGCCTTCCGTCACGGCCTGTCGAAATCTTGATTGCCGCGTCAATCCTTCTGCTGGCGGTGGAAATAATTCGTAAATGGCGTGGAGAGGACGGGCTGACGGCCCAGCGGCCTTATCTCGTCAGTTTCGGTATTGGCCTCATCCACGGCCTTGGGTTTGCGGGCGCGTTGGCTGACTTAGGTTTACCCAAGGGACAGGAACTGCTCGCGCTTGTGCTGTTTAACCTCGGTGTTGAAGCAGGGCAGTTTGCCATTATCGCAGCGGCGCTGGGGGTCGGCTATCTGGGTTATCGACTGGCACCGAAACTGACCCGTCCGACAGCGACGCTCGCGACCTATGCGATTGGCAGCATTGCGGCCTATTGGGTGATTGAACGCTTAGCGGGGTATGTCGTTTGACGGCGTTGCGTCCGGCAGGTTAGCAGCCGCGCATGAAAGCTCTGTCTGTCAGCCTCTTGGCTCTTGCCCTTGTTGCCTGCGATCAGGTCCCCGTCTCAAGCGGGACCGTGCGGAAGGTTGAGGATGCGCGTGCGCGCAATGACGCGCCTGCGATCTGGCGTGTGCGTGACGAGGACAGCACACTCTATTTGTTCGGAACCGTGCATCTGCTGCCTAATGGGTTGAACTGGCAGCGCGACGACATGCGTGATGTGTTTGCCGAGAGCGGCACCGTGTTTTTTGAAACAGATCATACGGGCGCTGCAGGGTTACGCGCCCAGGCGCTGGCGACGCAGATTGGCTTGCGCCGCGATGGGCGACGCCTAACCGAAACGCTCGACAATTATCAAAGCAAATTACTTGAAGCGGTCGCGAATAATGGGCAGATTGACCTCGCCGCATTGGACTCAATGCAGCCGTGGCTCGCGAGTGAGTTTTTGACCTTGTCTGCCGCCAATGCGGCAGGCCTCAGCGCGGCTCTCTCCGCCGATGAAGCGCTTAAATCCCGAGCCGCACGGTCGGGTAAAAATGTCATCTACTTTGAGACCCCTGAGGACCAAGTTCGCCAAATAGCTGAGTTACCAGAGGCGGTTCAGCGCGAACTCCTGACTGACACGATGGAGCGGTTTGACGAGATGGATGAGATGTTGGCCAAGATCGCGCGCGATTGGGCGGTGGGGAATGTTGAGGCTTTGGAAGCCACTCTGGTGGCGCCGCTGGACGGCGCACCGGACGGCTATGTTCAGACGGTGCTGCTGGATCGGAACGAAGTATGGGCGGACCGATTAGAGCGGTTTATGCAGGGCTCAGGTACTGGATTTGTCGCCGTTGGCACGGCCCATATGCTCGGTGAGGGTAGCTTGATTGATGCGTTGGAAGCGCGCGATTATGATGTCGCGCGCTATCTCGCGTTTCTGGGCGAAGACGTGATCAAACCCGCCCGCCTTGAATTGCCAGACGTGCCGTCTGGCGCCGAGTAAATTTAGAAGTCGAGCGATAGACCCGCATAGACACCACGACCGGGTGAGGTGAAACTGACGACCTCTTGATACTCCGCGTCCAGCAGATTTTCGCCGCGCAGCGAGACAACGATATGATCGCTGAGAGCATATTGCGCGCGGGCGCCGACCAGGGTGAAGGCATCAAGTGTTACGTCGCTAAAGGTCGCAAAATCCGTGTCGAGCTGAGATCCCGTGTGATCGACTTGAGCGGAGAGTTGGAGCGCGTCCGTCGCATTCCAGATCAAACTCGCACTTGCCGTCACATCCGGACGCCGAATTTCTTCAATATCGTTCTGCTCACTGTCCAAGACCGTCGCCGCGCCGTTCAGCACGAAATTACCAAGCGTGTAGCTGGCTTCCAACTCGATCCCTTGACGGGTGGATGTCGTGTCCAAATTGGCCACGGTTTGAGCAAATGTCGGCGGCAAGAACCGCGTGACGATTTCGTCTTCTAACTCACTGTAGAACACGTCGACTGAGCCGCGGAAGTTCCCGATCGTCTGTTCATAACCGACGCTGGCACCGATCGATTTTTCCGGTTTCAAATCTGGATTGCCAGTGAAGTTTGATCCTGGAAAGAAGCCGAACAGTTCGATCAAAGACGGATTTTTGACTCCAGTGCCGACCGACGCGCGCAGGCGTCCGTCCCACGCAAAACCGTAGCCTGCGCCCAGCCGCCAGGTCGTTGCATCATTGAACAGGTCATTAATATCGTGACGGGCTGAGGCAGAGAGAACGATGCTGCCTTTGGAATAGCGGTAATCGGCCGCGAGTGCTGCCATATCGTTTTCTGGCTTTGCGCCCGCTTCCGTGAAGTTGGGTTCGATCCGATAGGTCTCGCGTTCCAATTCGCCGAGCAAAGTCAGGGCGTGCACATCGGTATTAATTCCGGCGACCCAGCTCACATTCGTGCGCTCCCCAATAGAGCGAGACGAGAACCCGCCGACAGTGTCCGTGTCGGTTTTATTATATGACCCGCTGATCTTGTGATCGATGGAGCCTGTGGCGAAACGCGCATCTAAGCGGGCTGTGCGGCGAGTGCGTTCCGTCTCGTCATTCGTATTGTCGAGCCGACCGTCAAAGGGGCTGTCACTATCGAATTGTGTGTTGAGGAGGGAGAATTCATATTTCGCGTCGAGGCGAACGGGGCCGAGATTAACTGAGTTGAGGCCGATGTTGAGCGCACGTGACTCAGACCCGTCCTTTTCGCCGCCAAGACCGGAGACATCAAAGCCGTCCGTTCGAAACAAATTGCCATTAACGGAAAGAGCCGCTGTACTGACGGGAATGACGGCGCTAATCTGGCCTTGGGCCGTGCCGCGTGATCCGCCTTCAACGGTGGCGCGCCATTGCTGCCGGGTTTCGCCGGCCCGTGTGACGATGGAGATCACCCCGCCAATCGCGTCAGAGCCATAGAGGGCGGATTGCTCCCCACGTAGTACTTCGATTTTGACAACATCTTGCGCCCGTAAACCGGACAGATCAAACTCACCGGAATTGGGGTTCGCCACTTCGACCCCGTCGATCAAGATGAGGACATGATTGGCCTCGGATCCACGCACACGGATTTGCGTCAGCCCACCGCCAGAGCCGGACTGGCTCACCGCAATACCGGGCAAGGACCGCAGCAGGTCAGCAACATATTGCTGCCCGCGTGCGGCGATTTCGGCTTCGGTTAGGATGGAGGCGGGGACGGTTAAGTCATTACGGAGGTCTGCTCCTAACCGTTTTCCAGCAACAATAACATCGTCGGAGCCGCTTTCGGAGCCGTGATAAAGACAGAGAATAATAGTGTCGTTTCCTTCCGGTTCCGACTTATTAATTTGATTGTTGGTTTTACCGCAATCTATTTGGCGTTGTTGTTCATAATCCGCCTGAACTTGCGCCCACGCCGGAAGGGATATGACAGCCACCAAGGCTGTTCCAAATATCAATCGTTTCATTACGCACGTCTCCTGTGCGTGCTGGGCTTGGCCGCAACACGTCGTTTACAAGGACGTCGTCATTGGTTGGGAGGGATTATTCCCGCCGTATCCATGCGCATCGGTCGACCCCGCCCGCGCGCGCTGGCGACTCGTTCTGGCAGGTCTTCCGACTGATGGCTCGAGTGGAGTTTTGCGCCTTCCCGGAACGAGTCCCAGTGGCTTGATGCAAAACCCCTCGCCAATCACGGCAGCGGGCGCTGTCGGGGATTTCAACCCCGTTCCCTCTTCATCTCAGCTAAGAGAACCGGAACGGCTCGGCGCATAGAGGCGCAAACAAGCTTTGACAACCGCGCAAACCGCCATCATTGGGCACATATGCGAATTTCTTTATATGACCTTTTGGCGCAAAAGCCGATCTTGCTCGCGGATGGCGCGACCGGTACAAATTTCATGAATATGGGATTGGAGCCGGGATTTCCGCCAGATCTGTGGAATATGACGGAACCGGAAAAACCGTCTGAACTGCATCAGCAATTCGTCGATGCGGGCTCTGACATTATCCTGACCAACACCTTCGGGGCCAATGCCCCGCGTCTTAAACTGCACAAAGCGGAAAACGAGACCTACGCCATCAATAAAGCGGGCGCTGAAGTTGCCGGAAAAATTGCGGCTGATGCGGACCGCCCTGTCGTTGTGGCCGGGTCTGTCGGACCAACGGGCGAGTTGTTCGAGCCGATGGGCGAGATGACAATGGAAAGCGCGATCGCGTTTTTTAAAGTTCAGATGGAAGGTTTGCGCGATGGCGGCGCAGATGTGATCTGGATCGAGACCATGTCTGCGGCGGAAGAAATTCAGGCCGCCGCGCAAGCGTCGATTGATTGCGGCATGCCCTATGTATTCACCGCCAGTTTCGACACGGCGGGCAAGACCATGATGGGTCTCGCGCCCGGCGGCATCGCCGCGGTGACGGCAGAGCTATCTGAACAACCGATGGCACACGGCGCCAATTGCGGTGTAGGTGCATCTGACTTGATGCTGTCTGCGCTCGATATGACGGCGGCCAACCCGGACGCGGTTGTCGTCGGCAAAGCCAATTGCGGTGTTCCCACCGTACTTGGCAAAGAAACAATTTATAGCGGCACGCCAGAATTAATGGCGGATTATGTGCGCTTGGCGGCGGATGCTGGGGTTCGCATTATTGGCGGCTGTTGTGGCACGGCGCCGGACCATGTCGCGGCGATGCGCGTGGCGCTCGATGATTATCTCGCGGCCAATGAGCCCGGTCCACGCCCTACGCGGGAGAGCTTAGAGGCGACCCTCGGCCCGCTCGTCAATCCACCGTTGGAAGCGGGCGCAATTGGGCGTCGCGGTGCGAGCCGTCGGCGGTAAATTTCCTAATATCGCTAAGGTCGAATCCTCCAATTTCGCCTCAGGCCGACTTGATCGGCTTGTCCAGGGTGCGGTTTTGCGGACACTGAGAGGGTCGAAAGTGTGGCTCCATGGACCTGCCGGTCAAGTCGGCGGGAAGCGGAACTTTTTTGTCATCCTTCTAGGCTCAACCTCTGCGACATTTCCCGCACGGGCTTACTGATATTTTAAGCGACAAGCGGCGGTCCTCTGCGCTAGGCGAAATGCGTGCCGACGTCTCTTAAAGCCCTGCCGACACGCCTTGCGCGCCTGACAAAGCTTGCACGTGCGCGGCTGATTTGGGAATGCTATGCGCCCATTGCGGCGATGCCGGCCTTGGCGCTCTCTATTTTGCTCATTCTGACATGGCTTGGCCTGTGGGAAGTCGCGGGTGACCCGCTCCGCATTCTCGCTCTCTTGGCGACTGTCGGGGTGATGATCCGCGCCGCGCGGCAAGCGCAATATGTGCGCTGGCCGAGCGAATCTGATGCGCGGCGACGGTTGGAACAGACGGCGGGTCTCTCCCACCGTCCGCTGGATACTTTGGGTGATGCGCCAATCCTGTCACCGGATCTCTGGCCCGCTCATGTCGCGCATGCTCAAACGGAGGCCGACACAATTCGGCGCGTTGGGCGAACCCCTGCGCTGTCCCCGATTGACCGCTATGGTCTGCGGATCATCATGCCGCTTGCGCTGGGTCTGGCGCTTTTCCTATCGTGGGGTCTGTCGCTCGAGCGGGTGCGTCATATGCTCAGCCCGACCGTCCAGTCGCCAACCAACCCCTATAGGCTGACATTTGAAGCGTGGGTTGACCCGCCTGATTATACTGGACGTCCGCCCATCTATGCCCAAGGGGACGGTGTGATCCGTGCGCCCGTGGGGTCGACCTTAGTCGTGCGCGCGTCTGGCGCCTCCGATCTGCCGCGTCCCCGTTATATGAGTGCAAACGGGCAACGCTTTCTGACGCCAGACGCATTGGGTCAGAATAGTGCTGAAGTTCGCACCGTCATTGATAGCTCCGGAGTGCTCGATTGGCGGATCGGTATTTTACGGAAAGCCTTCACGGTTGATGCCACGCCAGACGCCCCCCCCACAATCGAATCCTTAGACCCGCCTGAAGCCGATAAGCGTGACCGATTGGTGCTCGTGTTTGATGCGGCCGATGATTACGGGGTCGAGCAAGTTTTGCTGGAAATGGTCGAGCTCACGGATGGGATGGCAGAAGCAACGGCGTTTGATGCGGGCACGTCTGAGGTCGACACGCAGGCGGGTGGGTTTACAGAGGCGACGGCGCGCACGATCAAGCTTGATCTAACACGCCATCCGCTCGCAGGTCGCAAGGTGATGGCGCGATTGGTCGCTGTGGACGGCGCCGCGCAGCGCGGGGTCAGCACACCGTTTTATACCACTGTGCCGGACAAGATTTTTGTTGAGCCGTTGGCCAAAGCGATCATGGAACAACGTGGCCTGTTGCTGACGGGACTGGAGGCTTACACGCCCGCGCCGACCACGCGCCCCGATAATGATGCCACAGACGGCACGTTCGATACTTATCAAACTGCTTGGCGATTGGGCCGCGCCGCGCCGCCCGTGCAACGCACCGCCGCCTTGATTGAGGCCGTGACGGATTACCCTGATCCCAGCCTGTTCAACGATCCGGTTGTTTACATCGGCCTGCGTCATGTTGGAAAGTCGCTCCGCTATGCCCGGTCAGAAGCGGCCTTGACTGGCTTGCCAGAACATATGTGGAAACTTGCAATCCGCGCAGAATTTGGCGTACTCGGCACCGCGCTGCAGGAGATGCAAGAGGCGCAAGAGGCGCTCCGTGAAGGCATTGCCCGCCGCGCCCCAGAACGCGAAGTCGACACACTCTTTAGCCGATATAACCAAGCGGTCGATGCCTATATGGAAGAGCTGCGCAAAAGCGCGACGATTGCAGAGGGTGGCGGCGGCGGTGGCGAATCGATGGGCTCGACAGACGAAATCCAAGCCTTGCTCGACGCCATTGAGGAAGCCAACCGCAATGGCGATACGGAAGGCGCCCGCCGGGCGCTGGCTCAACTCGCTGAGCTGATCGAAAACATGCAGATGCAGATTAACCCGAGCGGCGGTGGCGGCGAGGGTTCGAGCGAAGACCAGATGAGCGACGAAATGCGCGAAGCGCTAGAAGAGCTTGCCGACACGCTGGGCGAGCAGCGCGATCTGCAAGACCAAACGCGTCAGGCTGAACGGGATGAACTCCGCCAGCAATTTGGTGAAGAGCCAAGTGGCGATAGCGCATCCCCCGAAGCGTTGGCCGAACGTCAGCAACAGATTGAAAGCATCGTTGAAGGATTGCGCGAGCAGCTGGCTGAAAATGGTGAACCCTCTTCCGCAGGCGACGGCGACCGTGAAGACCAAGGCGGACAAGGTGAGGGCGATCAACCCGGAGCTGGCGGCCAAGAACCGGGTGATGAGCCTGGCGGCGGTGAGCGCTCAGCAGACGGGCAAGGGTCTGGTGCGGGCGAAACGTCGGAAGACGCCTTTGAGCGCGCTTTAAGAGCCATGCGCAATTCTGAAGGCGCACTCGGCCGCGGCGATTTAAGTGCCTCTCGACAAGCGCAAGTAGAAGCCATCCGCGCCTTGCGCGACGCAGGCGATGCAATTGCTCGCGAAATGGCGGATCAACGCGAAGAGCAGGGCGAGGGGACGGACCCCTTGGGCCGCGGTCTGGACGGAATAGACTCAGATAATTCAGAGAGTGACATCGACACGCGCGATAATGCGGAACGGTCGCGGGAAATTATCGAAGAGTTGCGTCGCCGTGCTGCAGAGGCTGAACGCGATCAACAAGAACAAGAGTATTTAGATCGGTTGCTCAAGCGGTTTTAAAGGGTGTGCCGTGGCCTGAGACTGGACAGATCAATCAATGCTCTGTGCGCCCCATAGCAGATGTTTGGCGGCGAACCCTTTGATGCCATTGCCCGTTCGAATGCGGCAATAGTTGGCAAGGGTGCAGTCTTCGAGCTGAACTAAAGCGCCTTGTTCGATCCGCGCAATGCTGCGCCCCGACGAGTCGGGTTTGACGTAGAGCGTGGCCTCAGTCGTCAGAACGGCGAATTTTTCTCCGGACAGCGCCGGCTTACGCACCCAAGCTTCATCACCAGAGATATCGCGCACCTTGCGCCACATTTCAGTCTCGGCGACGACGATCACGGGCAAGCCGCGACGTTGATATTGATAGGCGATGGAATGATTGCGCGACGGACCTGTGCGTGCGTTGACCTTGCCAAACTTCAGGCTGACAAACCGCGGGACAGCAAACCCAGATGGGGTTCGGTCGGCATCAACATGGTAGAGGCCGCCGATTGTCGCTGCTTCTAAGGGGTGGCTTTTGGGCATGTTGAGCCGACTTTGTGTCACCGTCTGAGACGCAACGGAGGCCATATCTGCGGCTTGGGCCGGGGCGACGAAGAGGGCCGGTAATAACAGCAAGGATGCGCCGAGGGCGCGGTGTAGGAAGAGTGTCCGTCGTGTTGCCATGATAAGGGTCTATCAACCTAGGTTGTTAAACCGCCGTTAAGTTGGGTTGAATTTTCCCTAAAAAGGTTAGGTTAAAGCATGATGTTTTACAAAGTTGGAACAGGGCGGGGCTTGCGTCTGTGCCCCTGTTCGCGTCAATAGAGACCATGCAGCCAAGCCAGACCGACGCCGACTTCTCACGTTTCGTAAAAAATACGTCGTCACGCCCGCGTGTCGCGGTGACGCGAAAGCTTCCCGACACGGTCGAAGCCCGAATGAGCGATTTGTTCGATGTCAGTTTGCGACGTGACGATGCCCGTATGAGCCAAGCTGAATTGAAGGCGGCCATTGCCGATTGTAATGTCTTCGTTCCGACCGTCTCAGACGCGATTGATGCCGATGTCATTGCGGCAGCATCGCCGCGTCTTAGCTTGATCGCTAATTTTGGAGCAGGCACAGATCATATTGATGTGGCCGCCGCGCATAAGGCCGGCCTTGTCGTGACCAATACGCCTGGCGTTTTGACCGAAGACACGGCGGATCTCGCCATGGCGATGATCCTGTCTATTCCGCGTCGTTTGGTCGAAGGCGATCGTCGTATGCGCGACGGGGGTTTTGATGGTTGGGGACCCACGCATATGCTCGGTCATCGTGTGCGCGGAAAACGTCTCGGCATTCTTGGTATGGGGCGGATCGGCAGCGCGGTGGCGCGACGCGCGCATGCCTTTGGCCTGTCTGTGCATTACCACAATCGTGCCCGCGTGCCTGATACGATGGAGCGCGCGCTAGACGCGCATTGGCATGACACACTCGAAGGTATGCTGGCCGAGATTGATATCCTCTCGATCAATGCCCCGCTCACGCCCTCAACGCGCCACTTGATTGACGCGCGAACGCTCGCCTTGATGAAACCGAATAGCTATCTGGTGAATACATCGCGCGGCGAAATTGTTGATGAAGCGGCTCTGGCCGAGGCGCTCGCGCAGGGACGTTTGGCGGGGGCTGGGCTTGACGTCTATGAAGACGAGCCGCGCCCGCATCCGGCGCTGCTTGATCTCGATAATGTGATTCTCGCGCCGCACATTGGATCTGCTACGCATGAGAGCCGTCGTGAAATGGGTGAAAAGGTTCTTATCAATATCCGCGCCCACATCGATAATCATGCCTGTCCTGACCGGGTGCTCCCGCCGGGGACGCGCCTCTCGCTGGCCTCATAATCTCGTTTGTCTTTTAGTCCGTTTGTCTTTTAGCCCGTTTGTCTTTTAGAAAGTCCCCGCGCCATGATCCGTCTGACCCTACTGTCCACCGCCGCTTTCCTGATCGCCTGCTCAGCGCAGACCCCCGTGGTCGCCCATGGTGATGACCATCATGCCGAAGCGACTCCGCGGATGGCACCGGCGGATCCGCAGCTTACCGTCGAGTCGATTAACGACAATCTGCATGTCTTGTTCGGGGCAGGCGGCAATGTTGGCGTCTCAACTGGGCCCGATGGAATCGTTTTAATCGACGATAAATATGCCCGCAATGCGGATGAAATTCTCTATCATATCGAGCAACTCGCCGGTGAGAATCATGACCTTCTCTTCGTCATCAATACCCACCTGCACGGCGATCATTCCGGGGCAAATCCGGAGATGAAAGAGGCCGGCGCGATGATCATGGCACATGAGAATGTCCGTAAGCGTATGGGCACAAGCTATATGAACAAGGCGTTTGGGCGCATGAATGACGCGAAAGATGAAGCCTTCTGGCCTGTCGTGACTTTCTCTGATCAAGCGAGCCTACATTTTAACGGCATCACCGCGCGGGCGGTTCACACGCCCTCCGCACACACAGATGGCGACTCGATCGTTGTGTTCGAGGAACCCAACGTCATCCATATGGGTGACAATCTGTTTCTCGGCATGTTCCCCTTCGTTGATGTCGATAGCGGCGGGTCCATGCAGGGCATGATCGCGGCGCATGATATCGCGCTCGCAATGTCTGACGCGAATACGGTCATTATTCCGGGTCATGGACCGATCACGGATAAAGATGGTCTCGCGGCGGCCCGTGCGACGTTGCAGTCGATCCACGACCGCGTCCGGGTTCGCATGCAGGCAGGCGATACGCTGCAGGCCATTATTGATGCCAAACCTTTGGCTGACATGGCCGATCTGGACAGTTTCATTAAACAAGACGGCATTATCACGGCGGCATGGCGGTCTATGGGCGGTTCGGTCGACTAATTTTTCCCGACTAATCTTAAGGACGGTCGTGTTGTTGACATGACGGCGTCATTAAAACCGCGCATAGAGGCTCGATGACGGGAGAGACTCATGCGGATTTCAAGACGAGCGGCTTTAAAAAGCGGTGTTATTGCTGGCTTAGCGGGCGGGCTGAGTGCGTGCGCGACGCCAGCGATACGCGAGCCCATCACGGGGGCCTCATTTGTCCACGGCGTTGCATCAGGTGAACCGACGCCGACAGGGTTTTTGATCTGGACCCGGGTGAGCTTGCCCGCCGACATCAAAGGCTCTGTGCCTGTGCGTTACGAAATCTCGACGGATCCTAAGTTTACTGTCATCACGACATCCGGCACGGTTGAAACAGATGCGTCGCGGGATTGGACCGTGAAAGCCACCGTGACGACGCTGATGCCGGGCTTATCTTACTATTACCGCTTCTTCGCCGGGGATATGATGTCGCCCATGGGGCAGTCCCGAACGCTGCCGACAGGGAAGACCAACGCGGCCCGCTTCGCCGTCGTCTCTTGTTCCAACTATGCGTTCGGATTTTTCAACGTCTATGACGCGATTGCCAAGCGCAACGATATTGATGCGGTGATCCATCTCGGTGACTATATTTATGAATATGGTACCGAGGGCTACGGCGGGGCTATGTCCAAGCAGATCGGACGACAGCATGATCCGGTCACTGAAATCATCACGCTGGACGACTATCGCAAACGTCATGCGCAATATAAATCCGATCCAGGCAGTATGGCGATGCACGCCGCCCATGCGATGATCCCGATCTGGGATGATCACGAAACGAGCAATGATAGCTGGAAAGACGGCGCTGAAAATCACGATCTTTCCGAAGGGGATTGGGATGAGCGCCGCAACGCGGCACTGCGCGCCTACTATGAATGGATGCCCGTTCGAGACCCTATGCCTAGAGAAGCCGCCGAAGCGCTTCTACGGGATTTCCAATGGGGCGACTTGGTTACCATCGCGACGTTGGAAACGCGTCTGATGGCGCGGACCCAGCCGCTGGATTACGCGACGCTCGCAACCTCTATGGCGACGGCTGAAGGTTTGGAAAAGTTCAAAACTGTTGATTTGGTCGATGAAGGTCGCGAACTACTCGGTCGTCCCCAGTCGGACCGTTTAACCAAAACCATGCGCGCGTCTGTCGCGGATGGGACACGGTGGCGTATTTTGGCCAACCAAATCATTATGGCGAATGTGACTGCGCCGAACCTTATGCCAATCGCCAATTCTCCGGCGATTGCTGAGATCGAAAAAGTCCTGCCGCAAATTCGTGATTTCATTGCGCTCACAACACTCGACATCCCGCTCAATTTGGATGCGTGGGATGGGTATCCAGCGGCGCGAGATCGATTTTATGCGAGCATGGCCGAGGCGGGCGCAACCGACCTCATCGTGCTGACAGGCGATACGCATGAATGGTGGGCGAATGAGCTGAGCGATAGCGCTGGTCGTCCGATGGGCGTGGAGCTTGGCACGGCGGCGGTCACATCGCCCGGTTCGTCGAGCTATTTCGGAAACGAGGCCGCGACTTACTCGCAGATGCTCAATGACCGTAATCCGATGGTTCGCTATCACGACCCGTTCAGCAAGGGGTATATTGATCTCGCGCTTGACCGCGACGGGGCGACGGCAGAATTCGTCGGCGTCGATACGATCACCTCGACAGACTACACCGTGGAAAATCGCGTGCGTTTTGAGATTACGCGCCGCGACGGGTCGCTGATTCTGACAGAAACCTAACTTGCGTCTGGCACGAACGGGAAAGCAGAGCGGTGTTTGACCACGCCGTAAGCAAAGCTCGTGTCGATGGAGGCGACGCCGCCAATGCGTTGTAATTCACGGCGCACAAAGCGCTCATAATCTGACAGGTCGGCGACCATGACGCGGAGCAGATAATCCGACCGTCCAGTCATGACATGGCATTCGACAATATTGTCGTTTGCGCGCACTTTGGCTTCAAACGCATTGACCGTGTCTTCATCGTGGCGTTCCAGCCGGACACGAATGAACACCGTAATCGGTAAGCCGTAAAGCTTGGCGTCGATCTCCGCATGATAGCCGCGAATGACACCCGATTGCTCAAGGTTTTTGAGACGCCGCAAACAGGGTGATGGCGATAGGCCGATGCGGTCGGCAAGTTCCCGATTGCTCATGCGTCCATCACGTTGCACGGCCCTGACGATTTTTCGGTCAATATCATCCATAATTGGCACATTCTGCTAAGATTAATGTCTTGAGTTTATCATAAACACGAAAATACTAAGAAAAATAGCATATTGGGGAAGCGGGCGACGATTTCGGAGTAGACATATGCGCGATACGAACCAACCCGCAGGTTTTGCGACCCGCGCGATCCATCATGGGTATGACCCGCTGGATCATGGCGGCTCCCTCGTGCCACCTGTGCATATGACCTCGACATTTGTCTTCGACCGGGCTGAAACGGGCGGCGCGATCTTTGCCGGCGAAGCACCGGGTCATGTTTATTCGCGGATTTCTAATCCGACGTTGGATCTGCTTGAACAACGGATGGCGAGCTTGGAGGGCGCTGAAGCGGGCGTGGCAACGGGCTCGGGCATTGGCGCGATTACCTCGACGCTGTGGACGCTGGTCGAGCCGGGCGACGAGGTCATTGTCGATCAAACGCTCTATGGTTGTACGTTTTCGTTCTTACATCACGGGCTTGAGCGCTTTGGCGTGACCATTACCCATTGCGACCTGACCCGCCCCGAAGCGTTAGATGCCGCCATCAACGAGCGCACCAAGGTCGTCTATTTCGAAACACCTGCGAACCCGAATATGCGACTGGTTGATATTGAGGCGATCGCCAAAATTGCCCGCGCGAACGGCGCGTTGACCATGGTCGATAATACCTATGCGACCCCCTATTTGACGCGCCCGATGGAAATGGGCGCAGACTTGGTCGTACATTCGGCGACAAAATATCTCGGTGGGCATGGCGACCTTGTCGGCGGCCTTGTGGTCGGGGCACGTGACCTCATGGACCGCATCCGCTTGTATGGCCTCAAGGATATGACGGGCGCGGTCATGGCGCCGATGACGGCGATGCTGATCTTGCGCGGGTTGAAAACCTTAGAGCTAAGAATGGACCGCCATTGTGCCAGCGCCGCCAAAGTCGCCGACGTTCTCAACGCACATCCGGCGGTGGCCAAGACGCTCTATCCGGGGTTGCCAAGCTTTGACCAACGCGCGCTGGCGGACACACAAATGGACCAAGCGGGCGGTATGATCGCGCTGGAACTCCACGGCGGAATCGAAGCGTGCAAGGCCTTTATCAATGCGCTGTCAATGATCCACTGTGCGGTCTCACTAGGTGATGCTGAAACTTTGGTGCAGCACCCCGCCTCCATGACGCATAGTCCCTACACGCCGGAAGAACGCGCGCGCCACGGTATTTCCGATGGTTTGGTCCGCTTGTCCGTGGGGCTAGAAGCCGCGGACGATATTATCGCGGACGTGGTGCAATCGTTGGATCGGTTGATGATGCTGAATGTCTTGGAGGCGGCGGAGTAGGTCTAAATGTAACACGCCGCCAATAAATCCTGCATCGCTTGCAAGCCTAAATCCTGCGTTCGCCGGATGTTCCGGACGGGGATATTCTCCGGGTTTGGATAATTGGCTAAGGCCGCCTCAAGGCTCGCTTCTCGCAAGAGATGCACCATCGGATAGGGCGACCGATTGGTGTAATGACTGGGGTCATTCGGGGGGACGTCGGCAAATTGGTAGTCCGGGTGAAAGCTCGCGAGCTGATACACGCCTTCATAGCCTTGCTCTTTCAGAAGGGCTGTGGCGATATCTAACAGATCCAAATAATCGTCAAAATCAGAGAGGGCCGTGGGAAATATCAGCAGGCTCGTTTCTCGCGCTTCATCCCGGTCCAACGCGGCGCAGTGCTTAAGTATATGCTCTAATTGTTCGCTGAAATCCGCCGTTTTAATCACGGCATAATGAATGCGGCCACTGTCATATTCCCGTTTGGCAAACGGGCAGAGATTATGGCCAATCACGACATTTGAGAGCCATGCCTTCGTTTGATTGATGGGCGTTTTGGTGTGGGGCATAGGGTTTCGGGTAAAAGCGGCCTTAACGCTCAATCATCGCACTTTGTTCGGAGCAAGGTGTGCCCCTCAGACGTATGCACTTTATGACCGTGAACTCGGATATATCAAGTGGACTGATCTCGCCCTCTATCCCGAAACGGATCGAAGATTGGTTCATCGCCCAAAACTGGTCGATTCGAGATTATCAACGCGACATGGTCGGGCAATTCGCGCGCGGCCAAGACACGCTGCTAATTGCGCCAACGGGAGGCGGCAAGACGCTCGGCGGGTTCCTCCCGTCCCTTTGTGATCTGGCGGATAAGCCCAAGAATGCGCCGCGCGCGTTGCACACGCTCTACATCTCGCCGCTGCGCGCGCTGACGAATGATATTGAGCGCAATCTGATGCGGCCCGTGGGCGATCTAGATCTACCGATCGAGATTGGTGTGCGGACAGGCGACACAAAACCTTATCAACGTAAGAAGCAGCAGGCCAAGCCACCGGATATCTTGCTGACGACGCCTGAGTCGCTCATGTTGTTGTTGTCTTATGAAAATGCACCGGATTATTTTGCGTCGCTAAAATGCGTCGTGATTGATGAAATGCACAGCTTTACGACGGGCAAGCGCGGTGATTTTACGGCGCTCGCTCTCGCGCGTTTAAAAACGCTGGCTCCGGATCATGTGCGTTTCGGCTTGAGTGCGACGATTGCCGCCCAAGATAAAGCGGCCGCGTGGCTCGGTCCGACAGGTCAGCCGGCCGACATTGTTGAAGTTGCGGGCGACACGCCGCCAGAGGTCACGATCATCGAACCCGAAAGCCGTTTTCCGCTCGGCGGGCACTCGTCACGTTTTGCCGTTCGCGATATTTACAAGATCATCCGCGATCACCGCACGACCATCGTGTTCGTCAATACGCGCGCCCAAGCCGAGCTATTGTTTCAGCAAATGTGGGACGCCAATGAAGATGGTCTGCCGATCGGGGTCTATCACGGGTCGCTGTCGCGGGACCGGCGGCAGAAAACAGAAGCCTTAATTTCTGCCGGGAAAATGCGCGCCGTCATTTCGACGTCTGCGTTGGAAATGGGCATTGATTGGGGCGATGTGGACGCGATTGTGCAAGTCGGGGCGCCCAAAGGTGTCTCGCGCCTGTTGCAGCGGATCGGGCGGTCTAATCATCGGATTGACGAAGCGTCCAAAGCGGTGCTCGTCCCGACCAACCCGCTCGAAGTGGTCGAATGCGATGTGGCGATAAAGGCGATTGCTGACGGTCACCGTGACGGCGAGACTTACGGTCCCGGCGCGATGGATGTGGTCGTGCAATATCTCGTCAACCGCGCCTGCGGAGGACCGCTAAAGAAGCGCGAAGCCTTAGCCGAAATTCGGTCCGCGTGGCCCTATCGCGATATGGCAAAGGCGGATTTTGACGCGATTTTGTCGTTTGCGGTAGACGGTGGTTATGCACTCAAAAGCTACGAGCGATTCAAACGCCTCAAGGCGACCTCTCGCGGTTACACCATTGCCTCGCTCCCCCAAGCCCGTCGTCACCGCATGAATATCGGTACGATTGTCGAATATGCGAAGCTGAAAGTCCGGCGCATTCCGTCGCCAAAATCGAAACGCGGGCGCATTGTGGGCGAGATTGAGGAACAGTTCGTTATGAACCTTAATCCGGGCGACACTTTCGCCTTTGCGGGCGAGACGCTGCGCTACCAAGGCATTCGCGACATGGCGGTCGAAGCTGTGCCGGCAAAACGCGCACGACCCAAAATTCCCGCTTTTGCGGGTGGGATGATGCCGTTATCGTCTTATTTGGCCAAGGGGGTGAGGGCGGTCGTCTCCGATCCGACGCAATGGCACAGGCTGCCGGATCAGGTCGAACAATGGCTCACGCTGCAATCGCTCTTTTCTGACCTGCCCAGTCGAGATGGCTTGTTGGTCGAGAGCTTCTTTGATCGGGATGATCATGTGCTGCTGGTACACTCGTTTGAAGGGCGGAAGGTCAATAATGCGCTGGGTTTTCTGCTGACGAAACGGATGGAGGCGATGCGCCTTGCGCCGATCAATTTTACGATTACTGATTATGCGCTGACGATCACGAGTTTAGAGCCCGTCAACACGCTAGACGGCCTATTGGGCCCGGATATTCTGGAAACAGAATTGGATGATTGGATCGTCAATTCACCGATGATCAAACGTAGCTTTCGCAAAATCGCAACCATCGCGGGACTGACGGAGCAGCGCTTGCCCGGCCAGCAGCGCACAATGAAGCAAGTCACTTTTTCAACGGACCTCATTTATGATGTGCTATTGAAATATGAACCAGAGCATATCTTGCTGCGGATTGCGCGGCAGGAGGCGGAGAAAGACTTGCTCGACATTGATCGCCTGCGCGGGTTTCTTACCGAGGTGGCGCAAACAACTGTCTTCCGCACTTTGCCCCATGCGAGTCCCTTGTCTATTCCCGCCATGATGCAGGTCGGTAAGGAACGCGTTCGCGGTGAGGCTGAGCAGCGCATGATTGCGCAAGCGGGGCATTTGCAAGATTATATGAACGGTGTTGGCGATAATTTGTTGGAGCAGGTCAAAGATTATGTGGACAGGCGGGACACGACAAACGCGACCTCGGACGTCTATGTTTCGTCCGGCGGCCCCGCCCCTGAAAGCCCCTGTGGAGCAGGTTGAATTCGCTACCCGCGCGGGGGGGATTGTGTTCGATTATCGGAAAGGCGCGTTTCTGCCGGATTGTGAAACGCTCCTCGTTGCGGATTTGCATTTTGAAAAAGGCAGCTATCTACAAGCCATAGGTGGGGCGCCGCTTCCCACTTATGATACGCCTGACACGTTAGAACGGCTGTCAGAGCTTATCGACGTCTTTCGGCCACAACATGTTGCGGCCTTGGGTGATAGTTTCCACGATATCCATGCGGGCGAGCGGATGAGCATGTCGGATTTTGATGCCATCAATGCGCTGGTGGCTCGTGTGCCTCGCTTCACTTGGATCCTCGGCAATCATGATCCAGACATTCCGGATGGGCTGGTTGGCGACCAACAGGATCATATTGAATGTGGCAAGTTTCTACTGACACATCTCCCAACCGCACCGTTTGGCGAGACGGGCGTGAATGTCTGCGGTCACCTTCATCCCAAGGTGCGGATTAAAACGCGCCGCAGCGCGATAAGCCGTCCTTGTTGGGCCGCCTCACGTGATCGTATCATCATGCCAAGCTTTGGGACTTTTACGGGCGGGCTGAACGTCACCCATCCCGCGATTGCAGACGAGCTGCCCGGTGCGCGCGCCTATTTTGCGACAACAGGTAAGTCAGTCGTGGCACTCGCCGGGTAGACTCATCGCTGGATAAACATGGCTTTAATATTGGAAAAAGACCGTTAAGATGTCTTAACGGCGCAGCCCTATTTGGAGAGACTTATGAATATACTCATGACAATTATTGTCGGTGCATTGGCAGGCTTTGTTGCCAAGATCATCTTACCCGACAAGCATGAGCCCAAAGGCCTGATCATGATGATCTTAGCCGGTATTTTAGGCGGGGTGCTATTTACGTGGCTCGGACAAATGCTTGGTTTTTACGGTCCCGGCGACGCGGCAGGCTTCATCGGCGCTGTCATCGGTGCGATCATTGTCTCGATCATCGCGTCGAAGATTTTCAAGCGCGGTTAAATACCCGCCCATCCATGACAATCAGACCGACACCGATCAGCGCAGCCCCGCCTGCCTGTATCGGTGTCAATCGTTCCCCAAGAAATGCGGCGCCCAGAGCAATAGCTGAGATTGGGATTAGGAACGTTACGAGGGCCGCATTGGTTGCGCCCGCGCTTGCGATCAATCTGAAATAAAGACCATAGGCCAAGACCGTGCTTAAGACGGCCAGCCCCAAAAGTGAGCCCCATGCGGTCAGCGGCAAAGGCGTCATAATCGCTGCGCCATCAATCAAAACAACGGGAATAAGCAATAAAAGCGTTGCTGCGCTCACTTGCCCTGTCGCGATCATTAGGGGTGGTATTCCGCGTGCGGAAAACCGCCGCGAAAAGACGCCCGCCAAAGCGTAAGACATGGCCGCACCAATCACGGCTAACTGACCGAACAGCGATTGTCCCAAACCGCGAAAGGCCTCCGGCCCAACCAAGACACATATCCCAACTAAACCGAGCATGACGCCCGCCAGCTTATTCTTCGTCAACTTTTCATCCGCCAAGACGGCCCCTGCGACGACGACGGTAAAGAGCGGCGCAGTCGCATTTAGGACTGACGCGAGCCCGGAATCGATCTGGGTTTGTCCCCATACGATGAGTGAAAACGGTAGTGCATTATTGAGCAACCCGACGACGCCCAAAGCCATCCAGTCTTTGGCGTGCTTTGGGCGGGAAATGTTTGTCGCAAGAACAATGACCCAAAGAATGATCGCCGCAAGACCAACGCGCGCGGTCACAATCGTCAACGGCGGCAAATAGTCGACCAAAACTTCGACAAAAAAGAATGAGCCACCCCAGAGTAGGGACAAAATGATCAAGATCACAATGTCGGAGGGGCTCATCTGTTGCTGGATTTTTGCGGTCATTGTGACGCATTAATCTGAGTCGTCATGTTGGATCGCCGAAAAAACGGCAGTGCATCCATTATTGATCAAATGAGAAAGCGTCGACCTTTTGGCAAACGCACGGCGAGCTGTTCAGCTAAGGGCTTATCCGCTGGTACTAAGGGCAATTTCAAAATGTCTTCGGCCCAGAGCCATTTTGCGGCTTGTCCTTCATTCGGACGCACGAAGCCGTCCCATTGACGACAGACATAAGTCGGCATGACGAGTTGGAATGTCTCGTAAGCGTGACTGGCAAATGTTAGTGGCTCTAAGCAATCCAGACAGGGCTCAACCGATAATTCTTCATAAAGCTCGCGCACGATCGTTTCTTCGGGTCGTTCGCCCGGTTCGATTTTGCCGCCCGGAAATTCCCACAATCCCGCATGATCTTTGCCTTCAGGGCGTTGCGTAATCAGAACACGACCATCCGCATCGATCAGCGCACAGGCCGCGACCCAGACGACGGGTCCGGTAAATTTCTCGGATGACTTCGGGATCATGACCGATAGTCAGCGTTAATATCAATATAGGCGTGGGTGAGATCGGACGCGTAAACCGTTGCCCGGCCGTCGCCAAGACCGAGATCAATCGTAAATTCAATCTCCGCCTGTTTCATATAGGTGGCGCCCATATCTTCCCGATAGTCAGCATCCGGCTGACCGTTCGTCGCAAGGCGGTGTGGGCCAATATGAATGCTCAGCGCATCGCGCTCTGCGGGTTCGCCTGCCTTGCCAACAGCCATGACAATGCGGCCCCAATTCGCGTCTTCGCCCGCGACGGCGGTTTTGACGAGCGGGGAGTTGGCGACGGACTTAGCGATAATATGCGCGCTTGCATCAGATACGGCGCCGCTAACGTTAACCGTCAAGAGTTTGGAAATACCTTCGCCGTCGCGCACGATCTGTTGCGATAGATTAAACATGACGGCGTGTAGCGCGCGTCGGAAGTCTGCCAGGTCCTCATCTGCATTGCCCGCCGCGCCACTGGCCATCAACAATAGCGTATCCGACGTCGATGTATCACTATCGACCGTGACGGAATTAAAGGTTGGCCCAGTAAATTCTGCCAGCAAGCTTTCTAGCGTTGCCGCATCGATCGCTGCGTCGGTCGCGATATAGGCGAGCATCGTCGCCATGTCGGGCGCAATCATGCCGGACCCTTTGGCGATTCCATTGAGTGTGACGGGCGTGTCGCCGATCATTGCCGTCTGCGTTGTGCCTTTCGCAAATGTATCCGTGGTCATAATTGCGCGCGCCGCAGCCTCCCACCCATCAGGGGATAAGCGTTTGGCCATGGCGTCGAACTGCGTCACGACTTTCCGCGCTTCCAACGCGACGCCGATGACACCGGTTGAAGCGATCTGAACCGTTTCAGCTGTTCCACCAAACACGTCCGCTGCCCCTCGCGCTGTCTCGACCACGGCGTCACGGCCCGCTTGTCCGGAAAACACATTGGCGGTACCACTATTGACGACGACGAGGCGCGGGCCATCGGGTGTCGCGCGGAGCGCTTTGCGCGACCAATCAACGGGCGCGCCAGGGCAACGGTTTTGCGTAAACACGCCAGCGATGTGTGTGCCCGGATCGCAACGTAGTACCCAGAGGTCGGTACGCGCGCGATATTTCACGCCCGCCTCGGCCGTGGCCATAGTGAAGCCACGCAGCGGCGGCAGGGCTGGAAAGGTGTCTGGCGCAAACGGGCTGATTATCTCACTCATTATTCGCTGTCCGTTTTCGTCAAAGGTTCGGCCATGTCGGCGTCATAGACGCGGTCGACCTCGCCACGGTCGCGTAGATCGGTGAGCAACTCTTCAACGGCTTCAAAGGTCATAAAGCGCGCGA
The DNA here is from genome assembly GCA_051251645.1 of Litorimonas sp. Classification (GTDB taxonomy): domain Bacteria; phylum Pseudomonadota; class Alphaproteobacteria; order Caulobacterales; family Maricaulaceae; genus Litorimonas. The sequence goes on from JBPOEY010000004.1 coordinate 119,225, forward strand.
TTTCGTCTCGGCTTTCCTCAAAACTACGGCTGGACGGGGTGCGTGTGTCCTGCACTTCGATGACATACCATCCGGCGTCTGTCTCGATCGGAGCAGACCGTCCACCCACAGGCGTATTGAAAACCGCACGCCGAACAGCGCCGGTTAACATATCCCGGCTGACCCAGCCCAGTTCTCCGCCGCGTTCGCGCGTGGCTTCGTCAATTGAGAATTCTGCGGCCAACGCCTCGAAATCTTCTTCATCATCTAATCGCTGGGCAATATCAGCCGCCAATGTCTCGTCAGCTAAGAGGATTTGCCGGGCGCGCCGCTCTTCGCCGCGACCTGCAAGATCGCGCTGTGCTTGGTAAAGCGCGCGAATTGTGCCGTCATTGACAGTCTCAGCGACATGAAGCTCAACGCGGTAATTCCCAAGAATGCGGTCACGCGCCGCATAAAGCCGCCTTTGGGCTTCGGGCTGTTTCGCCGCCCCGGTTCGAACGGCATCGAGCGAGAGGAGGCGTTGGTCGATCAACTCATCAATGGTAACGCGAAAAATCGGATCATCCATTGATAGCGCCGTGTCGGCGCCGATGAGTCCCTGCGCTTCCGCGGCGCGCTGCACGTCAGTGCGATAGATCGGCGTATCATTAACCCGCGCGACAACCGAATCCGCCGCGCGATTGATCGTGATTGACGCTGCATCTGCGTCGCTCGAAGGTGTTTGTGCGTTGCACGCGGCAATAATACAGCCAGCGAGCCCAAATGTTACAGCCTGTCGAAACGCGATCATTACACAAACCTCACCCTAGTTACGGCCCCTTTCGTTGACTTAAGGGAGGCCCGTTCTTAAGTCACGCCAAAGCAAGACGTCGCGCATATCCATATTTCTTTTGCGCGCGCCGCATACGCCTCTCAAGGACCGCCCCATGCTCGGCATCGCCAAGACCCTCTTTGGCTCGGAAAACGACCGGAAGCTTAAGAAACTTCGCCCCATTGTGGAGCGCATTAATGCGCTTGAACCACAGATGGAAGCAATGAGCGACGAACAGCTCACGGCACAAACCGATCTGTTCAAAGCGCGCTTGGAAAAAGGCGAAACGCTGGATGACCTTCTCGAAGAAGCCTTTGCTACAGTCCGCGAAGCGGCCAAACGCACCCTCGGACAGCGCCATTACGATGTGCAGCTGATTGGCGGCATCACGCTACACCGCGGTGAAATCGCAGAAATGCGTACAGGGGAGGGCAAAACGCTCGTCTCTACGCTGGCCGCTTATCTGAACGCGCTTTCGGGTGAAGGCGTGCACATTGTCACGGTCAATGACTATCTCGCCCGTCGCGATGCGGAATGGATGGGGCAAATTTACAGTTTCCTCGGGATCACGGTCGATTGCGTCAATAATCACGATCCTTACGGCCCCGGTCGCAAAGGCGCTTATGACGCCGATATTACCTACGGCACGAACAATGAATATGGCTTTGATTATCTACGCGATAATATGAAGCTTTCCGTCGAAGAGATGAGCCAGCGCGGCCATGTTTACGCGATCATCGATGAAATTGATTCGATTTTGATCGACGAAGCACGGACGCCGCTGATCATATCAGGCCCCACGGAAGATCGAGCAGAGCTTTACCGCACATTGGACGCGATTGTTCCGCTGATCGATGCGGACGGTTATGAGGTCGATGAAAAAGCGCGCTCGGCCACGTTTAACGAAGCCGGTAACGAGCAGCTCGAGACTATCCTGCGGGAACGCGAACTGCTCGAAGGCGACGGGCTCTATGATATTGAGAACGTCACCATCGTTCACCACGCGAACCAAGCGTTAAAAGCGCACCGCCTTTACGTCGCCGATAAGGATTACATCGTCAAAGATGACGAAGTCGTGCTGATCGACGAATTCACGGGCCGCATGATGCAGGGCCGTCGTTTGTCCGAAGGGTTACACCAAGCGATCGAAGCCAAAGAGGGCGTTAAAATCCAGTCTGAGAACCAGACAATGGCCTCTGTCACCTTGCAGAACTTCTTCCGTCTCTATGACAAGTTGTCCGGCATGACCGGGACAGCGGAGACTGAAGCGGGCGAATTTGAAGAAATTTACGAACTGAAAGTTCTGGTTATACCGACCAACCGTCCGATCCAGCGGATCGACATTGAAGATGTCATCTACCGCACCGAAGACGAAAAATTCATGGCGATCGTTGATGAAATCGCCGCCTGTAAGACAAAAGGCCAGCCGATGCTGGTGGGCACGGTTTCAATTGAGAAATCAGAGAAGCTGTCGCGCTTCCTGACGGATAAAGGTGTCGAGCATAAAGTGCTGAATGCGCGTTACCATGAACAAGAAGCTGAAATCGTTGCCCAAGCCGGTGTCCCCGGCGCAGTGACAATTGCGACGAACATGGCGGGTCGTGGGACTGATATTCAGCTGGGCGGCAATGTTGATATGCTGATTGAGAGCGCGACGGAAACAGTCACCGACGAAAAAGAACGTGCGCGTATTGAAGAGAATATCCGTGCCGAAGTGAAAGTGCTCAAAGAGACATCCTTGAAAGCGGGCGGCCTTTATGTGCTCGGCACGGAACGGCACGAAAGCCGTCGGATCGATAATCAGCTACGCGGCCGGACCGGGCGTCAAGGTGATCCGGGCACGTCGAAATTTTATCTGTCGACAGAAGATGACCTGATGCGGATTTTTGGCGGTGACCGCCTCAAATCCATGATGGGAAAAATGGGTTGGGAAGAAGGCGAAGAGCTGACGAACCGGTTTATGACCAAAGCGGTCGAACGCGCGCAAGGCAAGGTCGAAGCAAAGAACTTCGACATTCGGAAAAACCTTCTGAAATTTGACGATGTGATGAATGATCAGCGTAAAGCGATCTTTGAACAGCGGATGGAGTTCATGACGGATGAGGATGTGTCCGATGTGTTGCAAGATTTCCGTCACCAGCTCTGTGAGGACTTGATTGAAAAACACGTGCCGAAAAAGGCCTATGCTGAACAGTGGGATATTACGGGTCTGACTGAAGCCGTGCGCGAAGCGATGAATATTGAGTTTCCGTTTGCAGAGTGGGCGGCCGAAGAAGGTATTGCCGATGAGGAAATGCTGTCGCGCCTAAAAGAATCGTCTGATCGTGTGGTCAATGAATTGGCCGCGGGGATTCCTGAAGACGAAATGCACCGGGTTGAGAAGCAAGTTCTATTGCAAGTGATCGACCGTAACTGGCGCGAACATCTCCAACAGCTCGATGCGTTGAAATCTGTGATCGGCATGCGGGCTTATGGCCAACGTGATCCGCTCAATGAGTATAAGTCCGAAGCCTTCACCCTGTTTGACAAACTGCTGATCTCTCTGCGTGAAGACGTCACAGCGGCGATGTTCCGCCTGCTGCTCAATACGCAAATCCAGCGCCAGCAAATGGCCGAAGCGCAACAAAAAGCACAAGCGGAAGCGGTGGCTCAATCGACACGATTGCCGGCGGATGCTCCGGCGGCTCCACGGTCTCCGATGGAATTGATGGGTGCGACGACCGGAGCGGGCGAAGTGAAACCGCCGATGGCGGGTCTCAGCAATGAGCCAACGACGGCAGAACTCGCCAGTCTTCCCCGTAATGCGCCGTGTCCCTGTGGATCCGGTAAGAAAGTCAAGCAGTGCCACGGCCGCGTAGCATAGAGGTCGTATAAGCGATTTTGTCCGAATAATGACACCAGATACGGGCTAACAAAGCCCGGATCTGGTGCAAACTGTCACGATTGCGTGCACATTTCCGGGCGTTGACATGCAAACGCCCTGTCAACGCGGCAGATAAGCTCGCCGCGTCTCCCCCTGCCGCCTAGTCCTCAGGCGACAAATGCAGGGAGCCCGTCATGAAATTTTCTAAACCTCTTTTTGGTGCATCATGCGCCATTCTCGCCGCGCTAAGCGCCCCCGTCACGGCACAGGCCGGTGACGTCAATTGGTCCTTAAGCGCCGACCTTGTGTCCGACTATGTTTTCCGCGGTGTTAGTCTTGCGGATACAGCGGCGCAAACAGGGGTCGAAGTGGGTGCAGGCAATTTTTACGCGGGCGCATGGTTCTCAACTGGTGTTGGCGACACGTCGATTTTAGCAGGCGACGAAGTCGACCTCTACATGGGTTACGGCTTGGATCTATCCGAAGTCATTTCTGCTGATGTTGGGGTGACTTATTACCATTATCCGCAAGGTGGCAGTCTATTCTCTGAGAACGGCGGCGCGGCGGGCACCTATGAAGTTTATGGTGGCTTGGCGTTTGACTATTCTCTGTCGCCGTCACTTTACGCCTTTTATGATTTTACCCTTGAGAACTTTACGGTCGAAGGGTCTGTCGGCCACTCGGTTGCGGCCTCGGATTCTGTTTCTCTTGACCTGGGTCTGTCAGCAGGCCTCGTCGACGGAAATGGTTTTTCCTACGAATATGGGACCGCAAGCGCTGCCGTCTCGAAAGCGATTACTGATACCGCCAGCGTCTATGTGGGCGCAAATTATACGCTCAATTCAGAGGATGCGTTAAACTATAGCGATATCCTCGCTGGAACGCCTCAAGGTGATCTGCTGTGGTTCGGCACAGGAATTTCGACAAGCTTCTAGGCTTTTGAGCTCCGCTTAGCGAACATCTCCTCATGGGAGGACGGAGGAGATTGCCCGGACGGTTCGCCGTCCGGGTTTTTTTGATTTGAGGACGCTGGGTTGAGGTCGGCGTGAACGGGTCGTTTATTTAGCGCCGGGAAGTGTGCGTCCGATATTGAGGAATTTCTCACGCCTTCGCTCGATTAGTGCCTTCGCGTCCAATGTGGACAGCTCTTTGAGTTGGGTCATGATCATCGCGCCGACGCGCTTGACAGCCTCGTCGGGCACACGGTGCGCGCCGCCGATGGGCTCTTTGATGATATCGTCAATCACGCCGAGTTTTTTTAAATCTTGGGCGGTAATTTTCATCGCCTTGGCCGCGTCTTGAGCGCGCGCCCCATCGCGCCACAGGATAGAGGCGCAGCCTTCCGGTGAAATCACGGAATAGATGGAATGCTCTAACATCAGCACTGCATCAGCAGTTGCAATGGCTACCGCGCCGCCAGAGCCACCTTCGCCTGTGACGATAGAAATAAACGGGACTTTCAAGGATAGGCCGCGGTCGATGGACCGTGCAATCGCTTCGGCTTGACCGCGTTCTTCGGCTCCGCGTCCGGGGAAGGCCCCGGCGGTGTCGACAAAACTGATCACGGGCAGATTAAACCGTTCGGCGAGGTTCATCAGCCGCACGGCTTTGCGGTAGCCTTCAGGCTGCGCCATGCCAAAATTATGCTTGAGGCGGGTTTCGAGATCTTTGCCCTTTTCATGCCCCATCACGACGACAGATTGGCCTCTGATTTTCCCCGTTCCGCCCAGTAGGGCATGATCATCACCAAACTGACGATCGCCCGCCAGCGGGGTATAATCTGTGATCAGTTGTTCGACATAGTCAGAGAAATGGGGGCGAGCGGGATGACGCGCAACTTGCGTTTTTTCCCACGGGCCGATCTTGGCGTAGAGCTTTTTGAGCTCTGCCGCCGCGCGGCCACTGATGTCTAGTGCCGCAGCTGGGTCCGATTCGGCCAGCGTCGCAGCCTGTTTGTCCAACTCTGCCACAGGGCGCTCAAAATCTAGATAGGTCAGGGCCATTCGCGTCTCCTAGCGGGCAGAGCGTTTATGTCTAGCCTGTGTGACCATGACAGCCGCTAGTAAGGGCGATATTCGCGCCGTGTTATTTCATGACTGTAACGCTGGACGAAGCGGCGCTTAATGCGACGTTCCCAACTCGCACGCGGGCCAATGAGAACGGTTTCTGCATCGAGTACGGAATCAGTAAAGTGTTTAGATGTCAGGGGTTTGTCCCCTTTCACAAGGTCGACTCCGCGCACGCCAGCACAGAAATCCCATTCCTCACGCAGGAGGTCGAGTAAGAGGTCAAGATCACGGATTAAGTCCGTATCGCGGGGGTCCTTGCGGCTCACTATGAAGTCTCCGAGAGTGGATGGGCATTTTCGACAAGCGCTTTAAGGCGCGCATCAAGCACATGAGTATAAATTTGTGTGGTTGAGATATCAGCATGACCGAGCAAAGTCTGCACTGCACGCAGATCAGCCCCCCCTTCCAGCAGGTGGGTCGCAAAAGCATGGCGTAAAACGTGCGGGCTAATACGGGCGGGTTGTAATCCGGCATCGCAAGCGAGGTCTTTGAGCAATTGCGCAAACCGTTCGCGCGTGAAGTGACCGAGTTTTCCGCCGGATGGGAACAGGAACGGTTTGGCGCGGGCCGCAGACGTGACGTTCTTCGGTAGAGTGTGCTCTCGGACGGCTTGCCATGCTTTGAGCGCGTCAATGGCGGGTGGTGTCAGTGGAATAAGGCGTTCGCGTCCGCCCTTTCCTTTGATCATCAGGCAGTCATCCCGGCGAAGCGTCTGTGCGGTGCGCAAGCTGACCAGCTCTGAGACGCGTAAGCCACCCGCATAGAGTATCTCCAGCATTGCCATCATGCGCAGCCCCTTGGGGCTTGTATCGGACGCAGCCTGATCCAAAAGCGTGTCGACGTCTTTCTGGCTCATTCCTTTGGGGAGAGGTTTTGCGGCTTTAGGGGCGCGTAATCGATGAGCGGGATTGTCGGTTCGCAGTCCTTCGGTTTGTAAGAAGAGACAATATTGTTTCATCGCGGAGAGTTTTCGCGCCGCTGTTGAAGCGCCTAAGCCGCTGGCCGCCCAGCTTGTGAGCACACCTTCAAGATGCCCGGTTGAGGCGTCCATTAAGGTGCGCGGTTTTAAGGCCGCCGACCAATCACGCAGGTCCCGGCCATAGGCAGATAATGTGTTGGCGGCCGCGCCGCGCTCTGCACTCATCATTTCGAGAAAGGATTCGACGCTCACCGCTTACAATCCACGTAGAAATTCATAGGCCGCGAGCTGCCCGGCGGTTTCTGGAAACCCAACGGTGCGGAGGCCTCGGATTGCGCGGTAAAGGGTCCACGGATCATCAGCCTCCCGCGCAGCGATCAGAACTGAAAATCGCAGCAAACTTTCGGCGCGCGCGCGTCGGTCCACGGCATGATCAATTGCGATCCAATTCATGTCAGCTTGACCCGATCGGTTGGCCACATCGAGCAGGGCTTCGACAGATTCTGTGAGGTTGGACCCTAGGGCTAAGGCAATGAGGACGTCATCGACTGCGCCTGAGGCATTGTCTGTTAAGGCCGTTTCTAATCCTTCGCCAAGCGCGCGGCCAGAAAATCCGCCGCCCATGGCGTCTGATGCGAAGGCCAGGCGTTCGCGGATCGATTGATCTTCCGTTGCGCCGTACAAGGCTTGCATCAAACCAATATCGCGGGTGACGACGGCGTGTCGGGCAAACAGGGGCAGGTTTACGCGCGCCATGTCAGCGGGGTCCAATACGGCGGGGATGCGGGAGAGAACGCGGCTGGAATCCAAACCTGTCTCTGTCGCGCGAGAGATAAATTCGGCCACCGCGGCGGCGCTCCCGTCGCGGCCCAAAATGAACAGGCGCGCTGTGCCTTTGTCTGTCGTGTCCTCGATCGCCGCCGCTAGATCGAAGGTCGGCTCGGGTTCGGGCTCCGTTTCGACAAAGAGGGAAAACGGATCAAGGGTCGATGCATCCGCAGGCGCCTCAGCGGCTGGGGTTACCCCCGGGTCTATCGGCAAAGTGTCGACCAGACTCTCTTCGATGATCGTGTCTTCGGCGCTGTCCGTGTCGTCTATCTCCAGACTATTGATAGGCGCTTCAGGCGGGCCGGCGGGTTTTGGGTCGCCTGCTAATTCTGTCATCATTACATTCAGAGCCACAGCGTCGCGTGCCATCGCTTCGACCCAAAACCCTTCGCGGGGTTCGGGAATGACCAAGGTCGTCTCTTCGCCGCGGTCGCGCAAGATATCGCGGGCCAGATCGGCTCGCGCGGTCTCATCGCGCATCTCGTGGCAGGCGGCGCGCAGCCGCACCCAATATGTGTCGCCCCTACCGTGTTGGATCGCATCGGAAATTTCGCAGGCCGCACTGAGGTTCCCGCGCGCAATGTAGGCGTCCACCCGCAGAGCAGGGTCGCGCGCCGCGGGGTTGCGGGCGGCAAAACGGGCGTATTCGTCAGGTGTGGCTAGATCTTGTGCCGCCATGATTCGTCTGCGCTCAAACGCATCGTCTGCCCCGACGGGCGGGACCAGCCCAGACAAGACAACGCGGCGCAGCATATCGTGGACAATCGGATGGGCCGTATCAGCCGGCAATTCGCTCAACAGACGCGCGGCGCGCTCCGCTGATGTGCCTTGCCAAGCCTCGCTTTCAAGCGCGCCTGTGATCTCAATGCCGGGCGCAAAGGCCTTCGCCGCATCCAGCCGCTCAACGTCGATCGACTGCGCGAAAGCAGGCCCTGATAGAGCTAAAATGGCCGCGAGGCAGAGGAGAGGGGCTGTATGGTTCATCGGCATCTTAGTTTTCATAAGTATCGGGCAAGTCAATGGAACGGACATCTTGGGGCGCCGTGTCAGGTCCGACGGACCCCGCCAGCCAGATTATGATCCCAATTAAAAGTAGGGCTGTGACCCCAATCGATATCAGTAATTTCTTCATGGTGAGCCTTATCGCGTTTAAATGTTGAGCGTGCGTTGATATGCCCATAGTCTAGGCAAACTATATGGCACTCTGCGGCGTGATCCGCAGCTATGAGAGACACGTTGACAGATTCAAGGGCTTTATCTCCCGAAGATACACCTCCGAAAGACGCAGCGGGGACAATCCGGACCCGTCCTATTGCGCTGGTCGGTCTAATGGGCGTGGGCAAAACAACCGTCGGAAGACGATTGGCGAAAGCACTTGACCGGGATTTTTACGATTCAGACGAAGAAATTGAACGCGCGTCAGGCCGAACAGTCGCTGGTTATTTTCGGGATCACGGCGAAGCGGCTTTCCGTAACGGGGAACGCCGCGTCGTCGAACGGCTGATCGCCTTGCCGGATATTGTACTGGCAACCGGGGGCGGTGCGTTCATCCACCCGACCACCCAAGCGATTCTGAAAGAACGCGCGCTTGTGATCTGGTTGAAGGGGGATTTCGAGACCATTATGGAACGGGTTTCGCGTAAAAACACGCGTCCATTGCTGCAGGTTCCGGATCCGCGCGCGCGTATGCGTGAGCTTATGGATGAGCGCGATCCGATCTACGCGCAGGCCCATATTACTATTCCTGTGGCCAAAGGTCCGCATATGCGCACCGTCGGTCGCGTCGAACGTGCGATTGAGAGTTATATCGCGAAAGCCAACAAGAAAGCGAACACGCATGAATAAGAACGCCCACGAGACAGTGCGCGTTGATCTCGGCGCGCGTAGCTATGACATCACCATCGGACCCGGCGAATTATCTCGTCTAGGTGAGCGGTTGAGAGCTGTCACAACATCGGACCGCGTTGCCGTGGTGACCGATGAAAACGTGCATGCACTGCACGGCCCTGCGATTGCTGAGGCGTTGTCTGACTTTCGCACGCACATGATTGTCCGCCCTGCCGGGGAATCGCAAAAAAGCATGGCGGGCCTAGACGCCGTGCTAGATTCGCTATTTCGCGCGGGCTTTGATCGGTCTGATACAATTTTGGCATTTGGCGGTGGCGTGATCGGCGATTTGAGTGGCTTTGCCGCCAGTGTCTATAAACGCGGCGCGACGTTTGTGCAGGTGCCGACGACCTTGCTGGCGCAGGTCGATAGCTCTGTTGGCGGTAAGACGGCGATTAATAATGCGTATGGCAAAAACCTCGTCGGCGCGTTTTACCAACCGCAGCTTGTGCTAATCGACACGAACCTATTGTCCACTTTGCCGGACCGTCAAGTGAAGGCGGGTTATGCTGAAGTGGTCAAATATGGCTTGATCGATCGCCCTGATTTCTTCGAAGTTTTGGATGCGGGCGCAGGCGCACGTGTTTTGGCATTGGAGCCAGATGCATTGCGAGACGCGATTTCTGTCTCTTGTTCGGCCAAGGCTGATGTGGTTGCGCAGGACGAACGCGAGGGGGGACGGCGCGCGCTGCTGAATTTGGGTCATACGTTTGCCCATGCGTTGGAGCTGACCGCAGGATATGACGGTGACTTATTGCACGGCGAAGCGGTCAGTGCGGGCATGGATATGGCGTTTGAGTTTTCCAGCCGTTTGGGCCTCTGCCCGCCTGCACAGACCAAGCGCGTTCATGACCACCTATCCCGTCTCTCGATGCCGACCCGTGCTGACATGGGGCGGTTTCTGACGGACCCGAACGCTTTGTTGGGGCATATGCGACAAGATAAGAAAAACGAAGGCGGACGTATCACGTTGATTTTGGCGCGTGGTATCGGACAGAGCTTCATAGAAAAGTCGGTCTCTGAAACCGATCTGCTAGCTTACCTCAAGGACATATCGACATGAGCGCGTTTTTAGAGCCGCAGAACCTGATCCTGATCGGGATCGTTCTGACGCTACTCGTTTTTTCTAGCTTTTTCTCCTCATCAGAAACGGCGCTCACAGCAGCATCGCGCGTGCGGATGCACGCGGCAGAAAAAGATGGCGATAAGCGCGCGACCATCGTGTCAAAGCTTATGAATATGCGTGAACGTCTGCTGGGCGGGATCTTGCTGGGCAATAATTTAGTCAATATTCTGGCCTCAGTCCTGACGACAAAGCTTTTTACCAATGTTTTTGGCGGCGGCGGGGTCGCCTTGGTGGCCGCGACAGCCGTGATGACAGCTCTGATTCTCATTTTCGCCGAAGTGTTGCCCAAGACCTATGCGATCTCTCAACCCGACAAGCTGGCCTTAATCGTGGCTCGTCCGATAAGCTTGATCATCAAAGTGCTCAGCCCAATTGTCCTTATGGTGCAATGGATCGTCAATCTTGTGCTTCGCATCTTTGGGATTGATACGAATGCGAGTGCGTGGACAGCGGCGGATGAAATTAAAGGCGCCGTTGATCTTCACCTCCAAGAAGGCGGCGTCGCGAAACGCGCGCGGGATCAAATCTACGGTGTGCTAGAAATTGGTGAATTGACCGTCGAAGACGTGATGATCCACCGCTCTAACCTGTCTATGGTTGACCTCGGGAGCCCGAACGATGAAATAATTAAAGGCGTGCTGGCCTCCGGCCATTCCCGCTTGCCAGTCTATTCGGATAATACCGATAATGTTGTCGGCATTCTCCATGTCAAAGACTTGCTCTCTGCTTTTGCGAGGACAAGCGATACAGCCGCCGTCGATGTAAAGAAGCTGCTGCGCGCGCCGTGGTTCGTGCCGGAAACAACCTCCGTTGTGAAACAGCTCCGTGCGTTTCAGAGCAAGCGAGAACATTTCGCGCTGGTCGTTGATGAATATGGGGCACTAATGGGGGTGATCACCTTGGAAGATATTCTCGAAGAAATCGTTGGCGATATCCAAGATGAATATGACGAAGAACTGGCGGGTGTTACGCGCTATAAAGATGGGAGCGCCGTCGTTCGCGGCGACATTGCGATCCGCGATCTTAACCGCGCCATGGATTGGAAACTGCCGGATGATGAAGCTGTCACGATCGCCGGTTTAGTTATTCACGAGAGTCAGACTATTCCAACGACGGGGCAGGTTTTTGCCTATCACGGCTATCGGTTTGAGATCCTAACCCGTGAACGCAACCAGATCCAATCGCTTAAAGTTCGCAAAACTTTCGAGCCGGACCAAAGGAAAAACGGATGACGTTATCCTCGATGAAATTGGTATCTTTGACCGCATGCGCTGTGCTGGCGCTGGCCGGGTGTGGGACCGATATCATTGTGCCGGATACGCAGCTGATCACGGGGGCGACTTTCATCACGATGGAAGACGGGCCCGCGCCAGACGCGATGGTGATCAAAGACGGACGGATTGTTGCGCTCGGCATGGAAGATAGCTTGCGCGAAGGCTACCCGGATGCCCTGCTGAGGGATTTCACGGGAAAAACAATCATCCCCGGTGTTGTTGATAGCCACGTTCATGTTCGCGAACTGGGAATGGATGCGATCAAAGTTGATCTGGTCGGAGTCAAAAATATCGACGATATTGTTGCGCGTATTCGTGCTCAACGCCCGGATGCGACGCCTGGCGAATGGATTATTGGGCAGGGCTGGGACGAAGGCGCATTCGCGGATCTGGGCGGACCTGGGGGCTACCCGACAACGCAAGCGCTGAGTATCGCATACCCTGACACGCCGATCGCCTTAGAGGCCCTGCACGGCTTTGCGGCCATGGCGAACGATGCAGCCTTAGCCAAGGTGGGCATCACCGCGACAACGCCGGACCCCCAGGGCGGAACGATCCTGCGCCGCGCTGATGGACAGCCGAGCGGCGTGCTTTTAACACTCGCACAAGCGCTTCTCTTTGATGCTGTGCCAGCGCTAGACCAGGCGCAGATTGAACAGGCGATTGTCGTCGGTTTGGAAACATTGGCGGCGCAAGGCGTCACCTCAGTCCACGAAGCCGGGATGGAAGGGCGTGACGTCGAAGCCTTCACCGCTTTGGCCGAACGCGGCGAATTACCGATTCGCGTGTTTGGCCTTCTGAATGGCAATGATGGGGCGCTGATGGCGGAATGGTTTGATCGGGGTCCGCTAGATGATCCGCAAGATCGGCTCGATATTGGCGGCATCAAAGTTTTTTATGATGGGAGTCTCGGGTCGCGGACCGCGTTGATGCGCGCGCCATATTCGGATCAACCTGACACGGCACGACCCACCGCGCGGATTTCACTGGCCGAAGTCGAAGAACTCGGGACCAATGCCCGCGCGCATGGGTTTCAGATGGCCGTGCATGCGATTGGCGATGAAGCGAATGCGAATGTTCTCACCAGTTATGAGCGCCGCTTGGCCCCGGATGAGACAGGGCCGACGCCAGATCATCGCTGGCGGATTGAACATGCACAGGTCGTCACAGCGGATTTTGCAGAACGGGCCGCAGTCCTGAATGTCATCGCTTCCATGCAACCCAGCCACGCAATGGGTGATAGCGGCTGGGCTGAAGACCGCGTTGGTCCGCGGCGAATTCGTCGAGCCTATGCGTGGAAATCCTTTCAAGACGCCGGTGTGCCAATCATTTTTAATTCCGATCTACCGGGTGAGCCTTGGACGCCCATGGAAACACTACACTTTGCTGTCACGCGAACAAAGCTAGACGGCACTCCGGCCGGAGGGTGGTATCTGGGCGAGGCGTTAGACCGTAATGCCAGCCTGCGCGCGATGACGCTCACTGGGGCCTATGCGGCCTTCCAAGAAGACACGCTCGGCAGTCTATCTGTCGGGAAGTGGGCAGACTTCGTGGTGCTGAGCGATAACCCGCTGACGGCTGCTGACATTCACCGCATAACCGTCGACGCGACTTTTGTGGCAGGACAGAAGTTCGGAGACACTTCGGTTGATTAAGGTGCCTGTTTGAACCGCATCGCCAAAGTGACAATCACAACGGTCAAGCCGTGAGCTGCAAGGCCAACCGTCCACCATGCCGCCGGGATCATCATGACAAACCCTTCGCCATAACTGCTGATGCTGATGGCCATGAAGACGATCATACCGAAAATATAGCTAGCGGCGTGAATCAAGAACGATAACCGTAGGGCCGAGAGGCCTTCCAAATCGTGGGCTTCTTTGTCCGTTGCGGCCTGCACCTTAGGGTCTACCGTCAAGGCGACGACATCAACGTTAAAGGCAGCAGCCAGCGCCATGACGGATTCGTATGAGGCGGCTTCCCCATTTTCGATGCGCTGAACGGTTCGTGTTCCGATGCCCGCCAAGTCGGAGAGATGTTCTTGTGACCAATGGCGTTCTTCGCGCCAGCGTCTTATTTTTGCGGCGTCTGGATGGAATTGCATGTTTTGCTCCTGAATTTTTGTGCGGACCAATTTCCGCTGAAGACAGGATCAACAGGCCATAACTGTCTCATTACAACAACGTCAGCGCCCTGTCATTGCCCCGCCACGAAGCCGCCACGGGTCCGCCACAGCCCAGCCGAGGCTCTGTTTCCTCATGTTTTGTCACTCCGCATTTATCGTCATCCGGATCGCGTGCAGAACCGCCACTTCTGTCGCAATGGCGTCTAACACCGCCCGGTGCCGGGCCAGCCGGGACAAGTCCATAAACTGGGCGGCATTGATCGTGATGTGAATATGACTCGGCGTGTCGCCATGCTCGGCCATATGCTCTGCCGCGCCGCCATGTCCGGCGTGTAAGTGAGATTCGTTTTCGACCAAAAGTGTTGACGGCGAGAACGCGTCTTGCAGTTTGGTCTCAATTGATTTGAGGATAGGGGTCATGGCGCTTATTTAGCGTAGGTCGTCTCGAGTGGCGAGCCGTGATCCACTCTTGATTTTGGACGACCTAGCAGTCATATTGCGCAGTCCGAAATTACCCCTCTTTTTGCAGATAGCGGAGCCGCACTTGGCCTACGAATGGAAATCCAAAGGCATCGACATCAGCGCCGCTAAGGCGAAGAAAAAGAAGAAGCCGACTGAAGAACCCTGCGATTGGGCGGACTGCGATAAGATGGGCGGCTGTAAGGCCCCCAAATCGCCGGACCGCTTGCGGGAGTATCATAATTTCTGTCAGGCGCATGCCCGTGAATATAATAAGAACTGGAACTTCTTCCAGGGTATGAGCGATGCTGACATCACGGAATGGCAAGTGGGCGTGCGTCACGGCCACCGTCCAACGTGGGATGTGCGCAAGAACACGGGGGAACGCGCCAAGGCCAATTCACGTCGTAAGGCGGGCGCGACTGCCGCGGGAGCCGAAGGCTACACGATCTTTGGTGATGGCGTTGATCCGGGCAGTGCGGATGCAAACCCACGCCGGACGGTCTCTAAAATGGCGCTTAAGGCCTTGCATGATCTGGGTCTGGATGATGGTGCCACACAAGACGAAGTCCGGAAGCGCTACACCAAACTGGTCAAACAGTTCCACCCAGACGCCAACCAAGGCAAGCGCGACGCGGAAGAAAGCTTTCAGCGTGTGTTGAAAGCGTGGAAAATCCTCAAAAACGCAAACTTGGGGTAAGAGCCTATCCCATTTCCGATAAGGCACAGCGGCACGCCGGGATTATCATCGGCTTGCTTGGTTTGTGCGTAAGCAAGAGCTAGAGACGCATAAACCCCATTACTCAAGACGAGACCCCATGAGCACCGATCAATTCCCGCTGTTCCAGCCCGATATCAAAATTTCTGCGCGCGAGGTTTTCGGCGTTGATTTCGACATGGAGGTTCCGGCCTTCAGTCAAGCGAGTGAATTCGTTCCGCCGATTGATGAGGCTTACCGGTTTGACGGCCCCACGACGCAAGCCATTTTGGCTGGATTTGCCTATGATCGCCGGGTGATGATCCAAGGTTATCACGGCACAGGTAAGTCGACCCACATCGAACAAGTCGCCGCGCGGTTGAACTGGCCGATGGTGCGGATCAATCTCGACAGCCATGTCAGCCGGATCGATTTGATCGGGAAGGACGCGATTGTCCTCAAAGATGGCAAGCAGATCACAGAATTCCGTGAAGGGCTTTTGCCGTGGGCGTTGCAAAACCCGGTCGCACTGACGTTTGATGAATATGATGCGGGTCGCCCGGATGTGATGTTCGTGATCCAGCGCGTGCTTGAAGCCCAAGGGCGTTTGACGTTGCTCGACCAAAACAAAGTCATCACGCCGCATCCGGCGTTCCGCCTGTTTGCGACAACCAATACGGTGGGCTTGGGCGATACGTCCGGACTTTATCACGGCACACAACAGATCAACCAAGGCCAGATGGACCGTTGGTCGATCGTTTGCCAACTCAACTATCTGCCAAATAGCGAAGAAGAAAAAATCGTGCTGGCGAAGTCTCCCACCTACGATACCGCCGAAGGGCGCGATATTATCGCCTCTATGGTTCGCGTCGCCGACATGACCCGCAACGCCTTCATCAATGGTGATATTTCCACCGTCATGTCACCGCGCACGGTGATGAACTGGGCCGAAAATGCCCGCATATTCGACGGCGACCTCGCTCAGGCTTTCCGTCTGACGTTCCTGAATAAATGCGACGAGCTAGAGCGCCCGGTCATCAGCGAGTTCTACCAGCGCGCCTTTGGCGATGATTTGCCCGAGAGCGCGGCGACTGTAATGGTGGCTTAGCCGCCTCTGATCGACTTACGAATGAGGGCATAGCGAGAGGCCCACGAGCTTGCGAGCGGGCCCATGCCATGCGCAGACAGTGATCCAATTACCCAGAAGTATCGACATAGGTTTTCGCAAAATAGAGTGTCTGCGCCTCGAGAAACTCAATAGATTTCTTTCGACTCCTAATCGCGGAGGCTGCCCCTGTCGGTGTATAGCGGATAATGAGCTCGCGTAATTCGCGCTCGGGATCGATAAAATCAATATCCTTGAGCGTGTTCTCATGCATGTTCAACAAAGCATCGGACATAGGGATATCGGTCATTGACCGTTTTCTGGCCCAACGCACGAACAGACGCACATCCGAGTGGTCACCCCACTCATCTGGGTTTTCAATGCTAACAAATAGTTTCAGAAAGCGTTCAATTTGCTTGTAAGCGGTTTTGACTTTTTCTGTTGGTTTATGGGCCGTCTCAAAGCGAAAACAACGCCCATCAATATCGAGTTCAACGCCGATATAGGATTTATTAGGCAGTGAGAAACGGGCGCTCAAATCTTTATCTTGTGCAAATCTTTTCTCCGCCGCTTCTTTTCGTAGCTCTGAGCTGGGCGCGTCTATGACTTGGGTAACGTCAATATTGAGTTTTTCCGTCAAGATCATGCTGAGGTCTGCAGCTTCCTGAAACCACCCAGCAATGACGTCATCAAGATCATCAGGAGACGGCGTTCCTTTGTCCCGAACTGTGTCGACGAAACCAGACCAGCATTTTGGCATCGAATGGTAACCGCTGACTTGTGAAGATGCGTGGCGCAGGAAATCTATAAATTGGGTCAATATAACGGTTTCGATGGGGTCGAGCGCGTCGGATTGAAGGGTTTCACGAGCTTGATGTGTCAAATACCGCCAAGACCAATGGAAATGATCGACTTTGCGCAATCGTTTTTCAGCGGGCTTCAGTCTGAGCGGAGGCATGGACGGATCCGCGCACATTTCATTTGATACAGTGATTAAGGCATCAACGTTTTGTTCAATTGCTCGGCTAAGGTATCGGCCAAGTTGAGGTTGGTCGAGGTCTGCCGACCCCATTTTAACCTCGACAAGCGCCTCCCAAAGAATTTTTTGATCCAGTATTATTTTTGCGTCGGGAATATCTTTGTCAGTTAAACGTCCGCCGATTGATGGTCTGAGGACACATGAATAATCGTGGCCGTTTTTATAAGCAGACTTTCCGACTGATCGAAGGAGTCTATCTCTGTAAGGATGAACAAGCCCTATGACGGCGAAAAAGATTGATGTTGCTGCGTCCTCAGACCCAGCTTTCATCATCGGAAATAAGGTCGGCGCTAGTCCGCCTTTGAACGGCTCACTCATATTATCCCCCCATAATAAATTATGCGAGCACTCTTGAGTTTAACAACGCAAAGTCAAGTCTAGATAATTACCCCGCCGTTTCTCGCGCCACACCCTCAAGCATATCGGCGATCGTGTCTAGCCGCGCATCTTGCCCCGTGATCCGGTGCTGCGCGGCGAGCGTTTTGATGTTGGTGTAGCTGACGGCTGTGCGTCCGGCTTCGTCAGTATAAATCAGGACTTTGAGCGGCAGGTCCATCCCCATTTGCGGGTCGGCTTGCATCAGCGGTGTGCCGCCTTTGGGATTGCCGAAAATGAAGAGTTTCGATTGACCGATGTCTTGACCGATGCTCATCGCCCCGGCCCCATGATCAACGATTGTGAAGAGGGTGAGATCACGCGCGCCGATGGCTTCGCGCAGGCGGGCTTCGGCGGCGACGAAACTGTCGGTAACGGTGATTGTCCTATGATCGGGTGGCGGCGGAACGCTTGTCGCGCAAGCGGAGAGGGACAAGAGTGCAGCTGAGGCGATAAGGAGATGTTTCACGCCTATATAATGACCGAAAGCCGGGCTTTATTCCAGCCCTAAAACGAGGACTACGGCTTTATAGACCAACGGTGCAATCCACCAAAACAGGCCCATTGAGACGCTCAGCGCGATTAACATCAGCACACCGTCACGGGCAATTAGCGCGAGCCCCATGACGCCAAGGATGGCTGCGGCGGGGACAACACCGAACGGGATGAGCCCGAGCGGCACCATCGCCGTCGACAGCAGGATCGCAACCAGCGCGGCGAGCGCCAGCATGATCCCTTCCGTTGCCCAGGCGAGCCGAGGGCTAATGACATTATCGATCTTGGCGAGCCACGGCGAGACTTTGGAGTGAACTTTATCAACGCGGGCGTAAGGAACGCGCACTTTGGCAAGAATGTCCGGAACCCACGGATAAGGGCGGCGCGCCAGTAACTGCACGGCGAAAGCGATATTAATCAGGCCGAACGCGGCGGGGAGGCCCGGAATAATGCCGAGCGGCGTCATTAGAAACAGACCGCAGAGAACCATCACAGGCCCAAAGGCGCGGTGGCCCATTGAGGCGACGATATCGCGCAAATTACTGTCTTCCCCATCCATTTCGTTCAACACATGGGCCAGCACGCCCTGCAAGGGGGCTTCTTCCATAGGTGTATCCGGGGGAGGATCAATATCATCGGAAGGGGGCGTCATAGCGGTGACAGATAGGGCGGGCGCTGTTAGGGCGCTAGCGCTAATCGCAATCGCGCAATTCGGGGGAATCAGTTTTGGATTTCGATGTTTGGCTCAGCCTCGTCGTGCTGTTCACAGTTGGCGGGTTGACCCCCGGTCCAGCGGTCATGCTGGTGATGGCGAGCTCGTTTCGCTACGGGTTTCGCCCGGCCATGCTGCCCGCCTTTGGGATTGCGTCAGCCAATGTCTTATGGTTGATTTTGGCGGCAAGCGGGACGGCGGCGCTGCTGACGACATTTCCGAGCGTGACATTGGCCCTCAAAGTCCTCGGTTTGCTCGTGATCCTCTATTTAGGCCTGTCGACAATCTTTGGTCCGCCGCCGGATATGAGTGTTGGATCTGAGGATGCGCCAAAGCGCGCTGGGCTCTATGCCCGCGGCGTCGGATTGCAGATTAGCTCGCCGCTGCCTCTGGTTTACTTTGGCATGTTGCTGCCGCTCTATTTTGACGGAGATAAGCCCGTCCTGCCGCAATTCGGAATTATGCTGGCGACGGTGACATGGTTGGAATTGCAGGGCCTCGCGGTTTATGCGGCGTTTGCCCGCTGGATCCGG
Organism: Litorimonas sp.; assembly: GCA_051251645.1. GTDB lineage: Bacteria > Pseudomonadota > Alphaproteobacteria > Caulobacterales > Maricaulaceae > Litorimonas. Next base: position 138,521 of record JBPOEY010000004.1, read on the forward strand.
GCCAAGCTGCAGAGCCCGACGGCGGCGCGTGTGTTTAACTGGATTATTGGGATCGTGATGATTGCATCAGGGATGTGGGCAATTTTCGCCTGACAGCGATTGGGTCCGGGGGACCCAATCGAGAAAATTGCCGGAAGCCGGCAGGCGAACGGAAGCGACCGCAGGTCGATCTAGCGATGTAAAAAAAAGGCGCGCCCTAAAGCACGCCTTTGAGAATCTTGTAATCTTGCCCTCTAGTGAGAACACTTAATAGGGCCGGAAATATTCGCGTGGATTGAAACCCTAAATCGCTTCAATCTCAAGCGCCTGCGCTGCCGCGCTTAACACGGCTCCAATCCGGATCGCTGTCTGCACACCGGCAGGTTTCACGCCGCCTTTGGTGACCTCAGCCACATGCGCGTCCATGCACATGCCGCAGCCATTGATTGCGGAGACGGCGAGGCTCATCAGTTCGAAATCGACTTTGTCGATACCGGGATTACCGATGACGTTCATGCGCAAGTTGGCGGGCATTTTGCCGTATTGATCGTCCGAAACGAGATGGACGAAGCGGTAATAGATATTATTCATCGCCATGACGGTCGCGGCGGCCTTGGCCGCTTCCACGATCGCGTCAGACGCGCTGACTTCTTCCGTAATTGCCGTGATTACAGCCGGATTTTTCGTCGCATAGGCGGATGCCAATGCCACGCCAGCCACGGCGTCCTTGGACAGCCCGTCCATTCCGTCGGCCGCGAGAACGCGACCGAGGTTGAGCTTGATGTCCTTCGCATAGTCCGGAAGGGCAGATTTGAGCTCTGACAGAGCCATTATGCCGCCTTTTGCAAGTCGATGATGTCGTCGCCTTTCGACCAGTTACACGGACATAATTCGTCTGTTTGCAACGCATCGAGTACACGTAGAACTTCGTGTGGGTTACGACCGACGTTCAGGTCTGTGACATAGATGAAACGCACAACGCCGTCCGGGTCGGCGATGAAAGTCGCGCGTTGGGCCACGCCTTCGGCTTCGTCGAGAATGCCGAGGGCTGTTGTCAGCTCGCGCTTAATGTCAGCCAGCATGGGGATCGGGAGGTCGCGCAATTCTTCTTGATGTTTACGCCAATTCCAGTGTGTGAACTCGCTATCCGTGGACGCTGTCAGCAGGACAGCATCGCGGTCTGCGAATTCTTCGTTCAATTCACCAAATGCCGCGATTTCAGTCGGGCAGACGAAGGTGAAGTCTTTGGGATAGAAGAACAGAACTGTCCATTTACCCGCAAGGTCAGCATTGGAGACAGTGGTGAAAACATTGTCGATGTTGATTTCATCGAATGGTTTCCCATCGACAGCAGTAAGGGAAAATTCAGGAAGTTTATCGCCGATCTTGATCATGGAATGTGTCTTTCTTTGACAAATTGAGTTTATTTAAAAGCTTATGAGAGCGGGATATCCAGCTCTCGCGGCGCGCCCCCTAGGAGGTCTGTAACGAGTCGCCCAATCGTTTGTTCCAATCGCTTTCATAGGCGTTGCCGAAGGACCGCAGATGAGCCGACGTTGCACAGCGAAGAGGCGCGAGCAGGGCTTGCGGATCACGCTATTGGCTTCTATGCCGCGCGCGCTAACCCCTTTGCTACGCTGCGAAATATTATGAACATGTCCGCCATTCCCGCCGGGGAAAACCCACCGAACGACATTAACGTCGTGATCGAAGTTCCGCTGGGTGGAGAGCCGATTAAATATGAGCTTGATAAGGCCAGCGGCGCGATGTTCGTCGACCGTTTCCTTTACACTTCAATGCGTTATCCGTGTAACTATGGCTTCATCCCGCACACGCTATCCGATGATGGGGATCCAACGGATGTCCTCGTCGTGGGGCAGCGCGCTTTAATGCCGGGCTGTATTGTTCGTGCGCGTCCCGTTGGTGTGCTGTTGATGGAAGATGAGGCCGGACTGGACGAGAAAATCGTCGCTGTGCCGCATCACAAATTGACGCGCTACTACGATCAAATTGAAACCTATCGCGATCTGCCGCAAGTGCTCCAGGATCGTATCCCGCACTTCTTTGCCCATTATAAAGATCTGGAACCCGACAAATGGGTCAAGGTTCTTGGGTGGGGTGACATCGACAAAGCGCGAGAAATGATCAGCGCAGGCGTTGCGGCTTACAAATAGCCGCTACTTGCCGGTGGTCTGGGGACGATCCCTTTCTCGTCTGTCTAGGTAATTGTCCCTTTCATCAATATGCCTGTGATGGTCCTAAATGCCGCAAGATACGCGGAACATAGACAGCAAGCGTGGCGGCGCGGGCGGCGTAATATATTAAGAAGGCGATCCAAATTCCTACTGCGCCGAGGGTCGGAACGATCAGGAAATGCGCGCCTAGATAAATTGCGACGGCGGCGATGCCAGCATTGCGCATTTCTGCCGTGCGGGTCGTGCCGATGAACACCCCATCCATCTGATATGCCGCGAAGCCGATGATCGGGGCGAGGGCGGCATAGGGCAGATAGGTGCGGGCCATCTCGCGCACAGCCGGGTCGGCACTGAGCGCATCAATCAAGAACGGTCCCCCGAGCAGGATCATTCCGCCGAGAATGACCGAGAACAGGGCAGAGAACCGTGTGGTCAGCGCGACGGCGCGGTTAAATCGTGCCCGGTCTTTGGCCCCATAAGCGGCGCCCGTGACGGCTTCTGCCGTATGCGCGAACGCGTCCAGAACCAGCGCGCTCATGGTAATGAGCTGCATATGGATATGGTTGGCGGCCATGAAGAGGCTCCCTTCCGTCGCCGCCGCATTGCCAAAAAAGTTGAAGCCAATGGTCAAGGTAATTGTCCGCACGAAAATGTTGGAATTCGCAACACCGAGCCTGCGGAGTTGGGGCGGGTTGAGCAGATTAGCGCGGGTGATGACGCCCGGTTGAAGCCCGCCGTGCCGGGCAAATTCGCGGCGCATAAGCATCAGCCCCATTGCGAACCCGGCCCACTCGGCAAGGGCTGACGCAACCCCGACTCCGTAAAGCCCGGCGCCGAGCCAAATGACGAAGAGCGGCGACAGGATGATGTTGACGAGGTTGAGCACGAGCTGCAGCTGCAGCGCTAGGCTTGCGCGGCTGATCCCAACGAACCACCCCATCAGCGCAATCGTGCCCAAGGTGGCGGGCAATCCCCACAGGCGGGCTTGGATGTAAGTGGCCGCTTCGGCTTCTAAGTCTGGCGAGGCCGTAAAAATAGCGAAAGCAGTCGGGAGCAGGAGCATCTGTAAGGCAAACACGATGGTGCCGATGAGGAGGCCTAAGGGGATCGCGCGCAAGATATGGCCTTGCACGCCCGCGGTATCGTCTGCGCCGGCATCCTGCGCCGCAAGCCCCGCCGTACTCATGCGCAAGAAGCCAAAGCCCCAATAGACAATCCCGTAAATCACCGCGCCTAGCCCGATCCCGGCCAAGGCCTGCGTGCCGACAAACCGCCCTATCACGAAGGTGTCGACAAGGCCAACGACAGGCGCGGCCGCATTTGCGAGCATGATCGGCCAGCTTTGGCCGAAGACGGCGCGAGCGGTGAGGGGCATGGGGGTGGACGACATGGGGGCGCTTTAGACGGAGAGGAGGACAGGGCCAAGCGACGCGAGCGGCTCCGATAATCAGACATGTGCGTATGTACCACCGCGCATCAAGGCGTCGGCAAACAGCGTTTCGTGATCAAAGTGACACGAGCGCGGGCGCTACCCCGTGACGGGGAAACAGAATTAGAACCGATTTACACGAAGCAAAGCCCGCGCGCCTGACAGACGCACCCGATCAAAAACGCCGTGCCCTGACGGCCCGCGATGAGCGCACGCCAGTGACGGTTAGACGGACTGTAGGACTTTCGGTCCTACCTCCACCTGCCGCCGAATCGTCCGAAGGCGCACTGTTTGAGCGATCCGTAGACCCTCAACCCAGCTCGTGACTCATCCGGTCGATCCTCATCGATCGCTTCGTCGGATGGAACCATACGCGCCGCATTAACTCGCGCACCGTCCAGCCCACCAAACCCCCGCCAGCCATAGAGCAATGCACTCTCTCGTGTCCGAAGCGGGTGAGGGTAAAAGAGCATGGTTTGGGGATGAAGAGGATGGGGTTGTAGGGATTGTGCACGGGGTGGGTTTTGCGACGCGGTTTCGCGGGGATGGTTTCTTACTCGCCGCTCTTTTTTCCCCTTTGACGGGAGGGGTGGAAGCGAAACGAGGTCGAAGGGGAGCAAGGAAAAATGGAGCGCAGTGCCTCTCACGCCCCCAGCCATTCGTTTTGCTCACGGTTCCTTGAGAATAGGTCCCCCTGAATCTTGGGGACCTATTCTCCGCGTTACCTATTCGTCGTGCGTTGGCGCGTAGGCAGCCAAGGTTGCCATTTGCAGGATCTCGGACGCAGCGGCGCCGAGCGAGCAAATCTGAACGGGTTTTTCGAGGCCTGTCAGGAACGGCCCGAGCACAGTCGCGCCGCCAACCGCATCGAGCAATTTTGTCGAGATGCTGGCGGAATGAATGGCGGGCATAACCAACACATTCGCGGCGCCCGTGAGGCGTGAGAACGGGTAGGTCAGTGTGTGCAGCGGGTCGAGTGCGACGTCGGCCGCGATGTCACCTTCATATTCGAAGTCGACCTGACGCTGATCGAGAATTGAGGCGGCTTCGCGGACCTTCAACATACGTTCCCCGATAGGGTTGCCGAACGTTGAATAGGACAGCAATGCCACCCGCGGCTCAAACCCGAAGGTTTGCGCGAAACGGGCCGTCGTTTCCGCAATATCTGCCAGATCTTCTGCCGTCGGTAATTCAGTAATATTAGTATCAGCGATGAACAGGGTGCGTTGCTTATTGACGACGACTGAGACGCCCATTGTGCGTTCGTTCCGGCGGTGTTTGAGGACCAGCCGTACGTCGCGCAAGACAACATCATAGCCGCGCGTCACACCCGAGACCATGCCGTCGGCGAGCCCGTGATGCATCAGCAGGGCTGAGAAAACGTTGCGATCATTATTAACGAGGCGCTGTGCGTCACGACGTAGGTAGCCGCGGCGTTGCAGACGGGAATAGAGATATTCCGTGAACTCTGCATTGCGGTCAAACAGTCGAGCATTGAGAACGGAGAGGCTCTCCGGATTTTCGATGCCGAGCAATTTCATATTATCGTAGATCGGTTTTTCCCGACCGATCAGGATGGCTTTGCCAAGACCGCGTTGCTGGAAGGCTTGCGCCGCGCGAATGACGGCCGGTTCTTCGCCTTCGGCAAAAACAATCGTCTTGGGCTCTTCGCAAACCGCAGCCGTGATCCCTTGTAGGATCGCCGCTGTCGGATCCTGTCGGCGCGCGAGGCTGCGCTTATAGGCGTCCATATCCTCAATGGGCTTGCGGGCTTGACCCGTGTCCATCGCAGCTTGCGCCACATAAGGCGGGATTTCGCTAATCAGGCGCGGATCGAATGGGGCGGGAATAATATAGTCTGGGCCGTATTTCGGGCGATTGCCATGATAGGCGGCGGCGACTTCTTCCGGCACATCTTGGCGCGCCAAATCAGCAAGCGCATGGGCGCAGGCAAGTTTCATTTCCTCATTCACATTGCGGGCACGCACATCCAGCGCCCCGCGGAAAATATAGGGGAAGCCGAGAACGTTATTGACCTGATTGGGATAGTCAGAACGGCCTGTGGCAATGATTGCATCAGAGCGAACGGCCTTAATTTCTTCCGGCGTGATTTCTGGGTCAGGATTGGCCATCGCGAAAATGATTGGATTTGGCGCCATGGACTTGATCATCTCGCCGTTCACGATGCCCGCGACGGAAAGCCCGAGAAAGACGTCTGCGCCGACCATCGCTTCGCTGAGTGTGCGTTTATCCGTGTCGACGGCGTGCGGGGCTTTCCACTGGTCCATATATTCTTTGCGGCCCTCATAAATCACGCCTTTGCTGTCCAGCACGAGGCAATTTTTATGCTGCACGCCGAGGCTCTTGATCAGGTTTAGCACGGAGAGACCGGCTGCGCCCGCTCCGCTGAGGACGACTTTCATATCTTTGAATTCGCGCCCGGTGAGGTGAGCGGCGTTAATCAAGCCAGCCGTCGCGATAATCGCCGTGCCGTGTTGGTCATCGTGGAAGACCGGAATATCGACAAGGTCGCGCAGTTCTTGCTCAATGATAAAACATTCAGGGGAGCCAATATCTTCGAGGTTGATGCCGCCGAAACTATTGCCAATGCGTTTAACGCATTCGATGAAAGCTTGCGCGTCTTCTTCTTCAACTTCGATATCGAAACTGTCGATGTCGGCGAAACGTTTAAAGAGAACCGATTTACCTTCCATGACGGGTTTCGACGCCGCGGCACCGAGGTTGCCGAGACCAAGAATGGCCGTGCCATTCGAGATTACGGCAACTGTATTGCCCTTGGATGTATAGTCGTAAACACTGTCTGGGTCTGCCGCGATCGCTTCGACGGGAATGGCGACGCCGGGGCTATAGGCAAGGCTGAGATCGCGCTGAGTCGCCATGGGTTTCGTCGGCAACATCGAAATTTTGCCGGGTGTGGGATGGGAGTGGAAGCGCAGCGCCTGCTCATCTGTGATGTAGGGCTTCTTCGGGGGACGCGGGGTGAGCTTGGGCATGTCTATCTCCGCCCGGTGAACTGCAGTCGCGAACACCGGGTTTGATGCGTGGATTCGGGTCTATCACCCGACTTTATGATCTGGCCTGGCCTGGCCAAGGGTCGCCGCATTTTCCGGTCCGCGGTGGATGAACTGCAGTCGCGAACATCCCCGTCGCCCGGACCGGTCCAGCAACGATAGACGGGCTTTAGCGCATGACACCTCGTGTGCAACCGCTATTGCAAAAGCAATCTGCACAAGTTTGCAGCGCGACTTCACGGCGGCGGTTGAAATATGTGCGATTTTCCGGCTATCAGGGCATCAACGCGTTAACGTCTGGGCGTCGTCTCGACTCGTCACGCCCCAAACCGCATGGACAGTGAGACCTATGCTCCCGCTGTTGCTCTATGTCAGGGCGACAGAAAGCGGGCGCCATCGACTGGAAGGGACAATCATGAAGAAGATCGAAGCGATCATCAAACCGTTCAAGCTGGACGAAGTGAAGGAGGCGCTGCAGGCGATCGGCTTGCAAGGCATGACCGTGCTCGAAGCCAAAGGCTTTGGTCGGCAGAAAGGCCACACAGAACTCTACCGCGGTGCGGAATATGTCGTCGATTTCCTACCCAAGTTGAAACTGGAACTCGTCATTGCTGACGACCAAGTCGAAGCGGCGCTCGAGGCTATTCAAACAGCGGCGAAGACTGGCAAAATTGGCGACGGCAAGATATTTGTCTCTGATGTGGCGCAAGCGATCCGTATCCGGACCGGCGAAACAGGGGATGCCGCGCTATAATCGCGCGACATTTTAAACGACCCTCTCCATAAACAGAACCTTTCGGGAAAAGGACATATACATGGCTGACAAGGCAATTACTGCGAGCGACGTGCTCAAGACCATTAAAGACGAAGAGATTAGTTTCGTTGATCTTCGCTTCACAGACCCGAAGGGTAAGATGCAGCACGTCACCTTCCACTCTGATTTGGTGAATGAAGACTTATTTACCGATGGGACGATGTTCGATGGGTCGTCCATCGCGGGCTGGAAAAGCATCAATGAGTCCGACATGGTTCTAATGCCTGACGCCAGCACAGCGAAGATGGACCCGTTTTATCAGCAAGATACGATGGCGATTTTCTGCGACATCCTCGAACCCGATGATGGCTCACCTTATAACCGTGACCCGCGCGGTACAGCCAAAGCGGCTGAAGCCTATATGCGCTCCGCCAATGTTGGCGACGAAGTCTATTTCGGTCCTGAAGCCGAATTTTTTGTCTTTGATGATGTCCGTTGGGACACATCGCAGAATAAGACAGGGTATCAGTTCGACAGCACAGAAGGGCCTTATAATACGGGCACACAATATGCAGGCGGCAATATGGGTCACCGTCCGGGACCCAAGGGCGGTTACTTCCCAGTCCCACCGATTGATAATGAGCAGGACATGCGGTCCGAGATGCTCTCGATCATGGGGGAACTCGGCTTGCGTCCTGAGAAGCACCACCACGAAGTCGCGCCGTCACAACACGAGCTTGGCATGCAGTTTGATACGCTCCTGAAAATGGGCGATAATATGCAGCTCTATAAATATATCGTGCACAATGTGGCGCATGCCTACGGCAAAAGCGCGACCTTCATGCCCAAGCCAGTTCATAATGATAACGGCACTGGCATGCATGTTCACATGTCGATCTGGAAAGACAAACAGCCGCTCTTCGCGGGTGACGGCTATGCGGGCCTGTCCGATGAGTGTCTTTATTATATCGGCGGCGTTATCAAACACGCCAAGGCGATTAATGCGTTCGCGAATGCCTCCACCAACAGCTATAAGCGTCTGGTTCCGGGTTTCGAAGCGCCCGTTATGCTGGCTTATTCCAGCCGTAACCGCTCTGCGTCGATCCGCATTCCTTGGACGGCGTCGCGCAATGGCAAGCGTCTTGAAGCGCGTTTCCCAGATCCAGCAGGGAACCCGTATCTGACTTACACAGCGCTGCTGATGGCGGGGCTCGACGGGATTAAGAACAAAATTCATCCGGGTGATCCGATGGATATTGATCTGTATGAATTGTCAGCCGAAGAAGCCAAAGACATTCCACAAGTCTGCGGGAGCTTGCGCGAAGCGCTCGAGTCACTCGATGGCGACCGCGACTTCCTAAAAGCGGGCAATGTGTTCGATGACGATCAAATCGATGCTTATATCGCCATGAAGATGGAAGAAGTGCACCGCCTCGCGATGCACCCGCATCCGGTTGAATTTGATATGTATTATAAGTGCTAGGGTTGCGTCCTTGAAGGGCTACAAAACTTAAGAAAAAATGCCGCCCCGGGCCACTGGGGCGGCATTTTATTGTTCAGCGGTAGGTTTGGGGTTCCCGTAAAGTTCATTTGCTTTTTTCTGCCGCCTTCGCTCATAGTTGTGGGGAAGGAGATTGCTATGCGTTGCGCCGTTCTGTGCTGTATTTCAGCGTTTATGATGAGTGCTTGCGTGTCCACGCTTCCCCCGAGCCAGGTCGTACCAAGTGAACTTGCCGCTGTTCCGGGTGCAACGTCTGGCATGATCGCGACGGCGCAAGCCACGCAAACCTATCAGATGCAACAAGCGCAACTGCGCGATGTTCGAAATGCCGAGGCGCGGGTTAATTTGGCGAGGGCCCGCCTCGATTTTAGCACAGTCCGGAACAAAGGCGTTGGCGATGGCGATGTCCGCGAATTTCTCGATGCGCGACAGTCTCTGCGTCGTTTGCGCAATGTTTATGGCCCGAAAGATACGGGGTATGAAGAGACATTTTATCGCCCCTTTGGCCCCTTCGGGCGTCATTGGCCGCGGCATGATCGGTGGGGCTACGACGGCCCGGACAAAATAGCGGATTCGCCGAACCTGACGATTGGGGGCGCGTTGCCGTTGTCATCCCTGCGGCGCTAGGTTTTACGGCGTCGAAATCACTTGACGATTAAACGCGTCGGCAGTCGTGCCAAATCATGGATTTCCAACCCTGTTTCGTTTGTGCTTCAGCTGCCCAGATCATGCTGTCCCCTGTCGACCAGAAGCCAAAGCGGGCAAGCCCGGAGGGCATATTGGCGTGAAACCCCTTCGCCCCGTCCGCCATATCGGAAACATCGGCAAGTTCGCCATAGGATTGCCCGCCGTCGCTGGTAAATGACCAGAAGGCAGGCAATTTGTCCGCGTTCAAGCCGTAATGCGCGATCTCGCGATAGGTCTTTTCACCGTCACCAATGTCCCAGTCTGCTTGCAGGCGAATATATTTACCGTCGAGGATTTTTTCATAAGTGCGAAGACATTCGACGCGGCCCATTGGCGTTTCTGGATCAATTGCGATCCATTGCCCGATGAGTGGGGCCATGAAGCCCATTTTGCCGCGGCCTTCTTTCCATTCCATACTCATGCGTTTGGCTCCTTGTTGCGTAACTCGGCCAGTCTACGTTCATACTCCGCCTCTAACGTGTCGTGACGTTCAAAAAAGTTTGGGGCAAGCTGGCGCGATAATCGGCATTCAAGCAATTCGAGATGGGCGTGCCATCCGGCTGCAGAACCGACCATGTCACTCTCCCGTACGACCCGCTCATGGACAAGTTTAAGAGCGGTCCCGTCTCCTTTCGGTGTGAGTGTAATGGTAATCAGGCTATCTTCTAGGTCGCCAGCACTCGGCCACGTAAAGGCCAATGTGTGTTCAGGGTCATAGGTGATGACCTGGCCCTCAAAGTCAGCGGTGTAAGCTGTAGGCGAGGTGCCCGGTGGACGGGGTCGCCCAAAGTTTTCAGGATCGAATTTGAATTCAATACGCCCGCCGGCCTGCGGTTCAACTAACCCGCGGCAGAGCCACTCACCGCGCTTTTGGTCCTCAACGAGGAAGCGCCAAACTGTTTTAGGCGGGCGCGAGAGATAGCGGCGAAAGACGAGCCGCCCTTTGGCTTCAGAAAGCGTTTCGCTATTCATTGTCATATCGGCTCACAGCCGCCTCCAATGTATCCAGCTGTGCAGTCCAGAAAGCCGCGTAGCGATCTAGCCACGCCCGCACATCCGCAAGGGGTTCCGGGTTGATAGAACAGACCTGACTGCGTCCGACTTTATCTTTTTGGACGAGTTTCGCGTCGACCAAAATTCCAACATGTTTGGAGGCCCCCGCAAAGCTCATGTCGAGCGGAGCGGCGAGGTCGCCAATCCGCGCGGGCCCTTCGGACAGCTGCGCCAGAATGGCGCGACGCGCGGGGTCGGCAAGTGCCTTGAAGACGCAATCAATATCGGGTTGTTGTTCAACCATAAGGTTGAGTATCATAAGAAGATTTTATATTCAACCAAAAGGTTGACCATTGATGATCAGGTCGATTGCCTGATGCATTCGTAATTCGCAGACGCGCTAATGCATCAGCGTCATATAGAGCCAATAGAGCGCCGCCAGCAGGATAAAGAGACCGACTGAAAACCAGCCAAAATGCTCTTTCATGATCTCTTCGGCTTTTGGGCCAAAGGACTTTACGACCCCTGCGACAAGAAAAAAGCGGAGGGAGCGTGACATCACGGACGCAACCATAAAGACCGCGAAATTGATCTTGAGCGCCCCGCTCATGATCGTGATGACCTTATAGGGAAAGGGGGTCAGCCCTGCGCCAAATACGGCAAGCGCACCATATTGCTCCACCCTGTCCGAAAATTCGATAACGCTATCGGCTTTGCCTAAATGTTCGAGAGCCGGCATGGCTAAGGCGTCGAACAAGAGCATGCCGATGATGTAACCGAAGACGCCGCCAAGGACGGAGAAAACGGTCGCGATCGTCGCTAGACGCCACGCTTTTTCCGGTGCGGCTTGAACCATCGGAATCAACATGATGTCCGGCGGGATCGGGAAGAATGAACTTTCGATAAAGCAGATGCCAGCAAAGGTGCGCTCAGCATGGCGGTGCCGCGCAGCGACTTTCACCCCTTCATACCAACGTTCAAGAAATGCGAGACGACCCTTCATGGGGACGAGCTACTGACCGCATATGAGTATAGCGTAAAGAAAATTTTGCGCTCAGCAGGATAGATCCGCACACGTCCCAGTTTGTCCCAAATTGTCCTCGGGCAAGGTTATTTCACGGCGGAGGAGTATCAGGCGGCCCTTTTAGGTCTCCGGCCTTTGATCGGCTTGTGTCTCAGCCGGGACTTAGAAGCCCGTAATTGGGTCTTCGCCGCATAGAGATCGCGAAGGAAAGTAATGATCTTGGCTTTATCGACGACAAAATCAACACCAAGCCTATCGGGGTCCTTCAGATAGGCGACATCAATATCATGAGAAATGATCGCCACTGTGGCTCCTTTGAGAGATGACAGAATGAACGGCGCTGAAAATTCCGCCGAAATCTGCCCAGATAGGCGGTTGTCTAGTAAAACAAGATCGTAACGATGCTGGTTCAGCAGGTTAATCGCTTCGCTACATTTGTAAGCGTGATCAATGCGAACGGGCGCGTCTGTCAGCGCACTGAAAATGCGCTGTATCGTCTCCCACTCTTCGATTTCGTCATCAATGAGCAAAGCGCTGAACGTGGATGAATCAAGGACCATCCATGCACTTTAAAGCGAGATAAGAAATTTTCGAGAGACAACCATGAATAGGGTTATTAATCTGTTTCAACGGGGGGGTTACGCAGGTCGGGCAGCGCTCGCGCAACAGAGATACTGCTCATATATATCACGACCGAGCGTGATATAGTCCGCAACGGAGGGGGGTTTGACAAAGTAGCCGTTTGCGCCCCGGGCTGTTGCCATTTCCCGGTCTTCGGCTTGCGCGGACCCAGACACCATGATGACTGTTAGATCACTAAATTCGGGAATAGCCCGAATGGTTTCAAGCACTTCAAACCCGTCCATGCCAGGCATTCGAATGTCCACGATGGCCATGACAGGCGCTTCTTGGGCAATTATTTCGGCGACCGAACGACCGCTAGACAGTTCAGTAAACACAACATCGGGCCGCGATGATGCGATCGCTTTTTTGATCATTTTGCGATCAAAATCACTATCGTCGATAATAAGGACTTTATCCATTGTCGGGGCTCCTTGCGCGGAAGAGTTTTATCTCAAAACAACTTCCCGCAACTGGCTTTTCTATGAGTTCAATGGTGCCGCCATGTAAAGTTACAATACGGCGACAGAGGGCCAGCCCGACCCCGGATCCTTCAATATCTGTGTGCGGTTTCGCCCGACCAAAGAGATCGAAGACTTGTTCGGAAAAGCTCGGATCGATCCCTGACCCATTATCGTTCACCGAGATCACCCAATATTGCTTCTCTGTTTCAACCGTGATCTCGATCTCGACAGGCCGATCCTTGGACCGGTATTTGATCGCGTTCCCCAAAAGGTTCGTAAAGACCTGAGCCAGCAGGGCGGCATCGCCGCGCACATAGATTTCATTATCGGGAAGAATGAGAGAGCCGCCCGCTTCGTCGAGACACTCTTGTTCATCTTTGGCAACCCGTTGCAACACGCGGTTCAGATTAACCGGACCGAGATCGACTCCCTCGGGCGACGCGCGCATGAACTTCAGGAAGCCCTTAATCATCTGGCGCATGTGGCTCACGCCTGAGGCAATATCCTCGAAATAGGCGCCCGCTTCATCGGGCAAGGCATCGCCCAATTCCAATTGCATCAGTTCAGCTGAAATCCCAATCTTGCGTAGTGGTGCCTGCAAGTCATGCGAGGTCAGGGACGCAAAATCATCTAGGTTTTTGTTGATCGATTTTAGGATCGCTTCCTGTTCTTTCAAGGCGGTGATGTCGGTCGCGACAACGAGAATTCGGGGTCCGTCCGCACCGTCCGTGAACGGAATTTTGTCTGTTTGAACCCAACCTTGCTCGCCATTGGCCGGATTAAAAGGCTCAATGATACCGCGCATGGCCACACCGGATCTGAACACCTTTAGATCCGCCTCATGATAGTCTTTGGCGGCTTCACCGAACAAATCATACGTGTTCTTGCCTTCAATATCTTCGACTCGCATGCCCAATGCGTCGGCGGCGGCTTTATTGACCCGAAGGATGTTGTTTTTATCGTCCTTATACCAAATCGACGCGGGGACCGTATCGAACACGGATCTGAGTTCGACCTGCAGACTATCCAATTCCTTCTTCTGGGCCTGAAGTTGACGTTCCAGGAGCGTCTCGCTGGTCACGTCCCGCCCGACGGTTTGATAGCCTTGCAAGATATTATCGTCGTTATAGAGCCCGATACTTGTAAACAGGATGTGTTGCGACCCTGTGGGGCGATCAATGCGCTGGAGGGATGTCACACTCGGCGATGCCGGGCTTATATTTGCCAACACGGACTTGATAATCTCATGTTGTTCCTCCTCTGATCGTAGAAATAAGTGGGTTCCTATGAGCGCGTCTTTGGACATGTGGAAGAACGTCGCTGATGCCGCATTGACATAGGTAAAGTTCAAATCCGCATCGAGCCGACAGATAAGGTCGGGATGCGTGTCGAGGATAGAATTTAGCGACTGCGGCATTGGGGCGTCTCTGACGTGAACGAACTCATAGTCCGTCGCGTCTTAAGGTGACCCTAACAGATGGGAGAGGGGCGGCACATTTGGCGATGGGATTGAATGCGACGGGTGCTATCGAAAAGATTGCGAGACAAAGACCCTTAATTCGAGGTCTGGTGTGGCTTGCGTTAGACCGACGAGTGCGCTCATTCTGACCGACTTTCTGTCCGAAACAGGCAGATCAACAAACGGACCAACTGATGTTTTTGAGGTCTTTTCAAAGAAGCGAAAATCATCGCTTGTGCCGAGGTCGAAAAAATACTCCGCCCCGATCCTCGGTTGATCGTTCTGCCGCCGAGACACTGATCCCCTCACTTGAAATTTCGTATGTGGATTACGGTTTTCGCCGAGCTGAAAAGACGAGAGCAGGCTCGCGCGCATTCGAATTGTTTCTGAGAGGGACCATTGATTAGCAAAGTGTAGATCAATTTGACCTGGCCGCCCCCCTCCTCGGTATCGTCCATCAAGACGAAAACCTGTTTGGAAAGAAGCTTGATCGTCTGTCACTTGCCAGAGCAATTCGCCTTGAACATAATCGAATTTATGCTTGGACGGCGCTATTTTTTGGGTGCGGAGAACAACTCGTCCTCGAAGACTTTCACTAATCGCTTTTTGGATATGAAACCTCTGAGCCCAGTCACCCGTGTCGGTGTTCACAGAGGCTCGGTAAGCAATGGATGTGTCGTCGCCTTTAACCGTCGGCCCGATCGGCCCGCTCGTATTTTGAGCAAGCGCAATTGCGGGCATGAAAGCGATTATCATCGCGTAGATAAATGACTGTGTGGAAAACACGCGTGAACCCAAACTTGTTACAGATTTGTCGCGCTGTCATCATATAAAGTTCATATAAATGTCAATGTCGAGTTTGCGCTATTTTTCGAATGATAGTCAGAAACAACCCGTTTGTTACATTTTAAGTGCGGTTGAGACACTTTCGGCGAAAACAAGGGTAATAACCCGAAATTGTGTCCTGCGCGCTGACGTCAAACATTCTGATCTACGATATGGCGGTCTTGCCATCGCAATTCTGAACAGTGTGAACAGTTTCACTCCGAGACGCACACTGCAATGCACGCCGTGCTGACGCGCAGTTCGGATGCGGGTGTCGTGGACAGGGCCGCCTAGGGCTTCGGGGAGTCCGAAGGCCTCAGGGTTAAGAATTGTAAGTGTTTCAAACCGTGCCGAGGTCGCGGCGTTGATCGTGCGACCAAACTTTCAATACTTTTTAATACAAAACACAACTAAAGGTGTTATTTATAAATAATGCTATTTTACTTGTCAAAATTTGGATTAAATGGTTAACTATATTTGTTAGGTAAGACTTGGGGGGGGATAATATGCGTATTCACAATAGCCAGTTCAGTCTGGCGTTTCGTCGCGCCGTGATGGCTGCAATTATGGCCGCGACGGCGTTTGGCTCGGCTTCGGCGCAAGATGCGACGGGGGACAATATTTTTGCCGGGGCTGGCAATCTGCAACCAATCCCGCTCGACATGTCGAATGACGAGCACCGGGAGTTTTTCTTAAGGCACCAGAGCTTGGCGGGCTCAACGCCGGAGAATAGCGAAGGTCTCGCGCACTTCATTACACTGGCAGCCGCCTATCACGGCTCGGTGGGCGTACCGAGCCCAGGACGCGTCATGCTCATCCAAGAGGGCGGAAAAGTTGACGCCGACACGGGTGAAGAGACGACGAACGACGTCGGGCCCATTCATACTGTCACGTCTTTCCAGCAAGATGAGGGCAATCCGAAGACTTATTACGCGTCGGCACTCGCCTCAATTCCAGGACAGCCACAAACTTGTACACATACACTCGTTGTGGAGGACGAAAGCGGCAATCCGCAAGGCAACGGTGTATCGGTTACCCAGCAGCAGGCTTGTGAAGCGGTGCATCTAAGCGCTCAGGGTACGCTCGACGACGGCGATCAGTGGGCAAAAACGGCGATGACTTATTACTGGATTGATCAGAGCGGGACGCCGCATTCGGGCGCATTGCAGGCGGAAGGATCGACCATTCCGACCCAGATAACGTCCACCGACCCACAGGACAAGAATGGCGACAACATGATCAAATTCTGTTTCGGTCGCTCCGGCACAGACTGCGATTACTCACCATCCGGTGCATCAAGAGACAATGTGTTTTTGCCAATCGTTGGATTTGCGACCTACGATACTCCGATCATTAATCCGGCGACCGACACCGATGCCAGCGTCTATATCTCCATCTCGAAACCTGAGCCGGAAGATGGGGGTGGCTGCACGCTTCAGGGCGACGTGAGTACATTTCTGTCGACATATGTTACGTTGTCGGATGGTGACAAGCAGATCAATTGGAATGATCCAACTGTGCATTTTCCGGCGATCGGTTCGAGCTGTATGCCGAACGGCTCAATCGTCTATTACACTATGTCGATGAATATCGATCTGAATTCGGCGGGCAATAAGTTGCCGGTCTTCTTCGGTATTTCGAGCTCGCCGGATACGCCCGTATCGCAAGGCAACTGGCTGCAACTTCCCAGTACACGTATTTACTATAGCTGCGTCGCCGAAGGGACGGAGATTACGCTCGCAGACGGTCAGCAGACAACCATCGAGTCTTTGGATGTTGATGACCGTATCATGTCGAACCGTGGCGGCGACGCCATGACAATCTACTCAACCTATAAGGGGGAGGAAGAATTCATGATCCGCCTTCAGACCGAGTCGGGCCGCGAGCTATTGATTTCCGACACTCATCCGGTGATCACGGAAGGCGGCATTGTTTTGGCCGGAGACATCAAGACAGGTTCTCGCGTGCGTACGATCGATGGGCCGGAAGCAGTTGTTGTCGCCGAAATCGTTGCCTATCACGGCGTGGTCCGGAATTTGTCGGTTGGAGCGGAATCCGACGGCGTGCCGATTACGTCCCACAACACAACCTTCTTCGCCAACGGCTTTCTGATAGGCGACAATGAAATGCAGTGGACATTTGCCGACGAGAGACGGCGCCGGCTTTTGAGCGCGAGCGGTCCAGTCTCCATATCTGAGGTTCAATCCGGCCTAATGAAGTAAGGGCGCGCGTGGGGGGAGGGGAGGATTGCGATGGCGGCACCGACCATTCTGACGGCGGCGTATGATCCAGGAAGCCTTTTTGTCCAGTGGACGCTTTCGGGTACGCCGCCGACTGGTCTCACCGGCTTCCGCATTGCCGTGATCGGATCGGGTGGTTTTTCCCAGAACAAGGATGTCGGAACGTCACCGCAATACGCGACGGTGGCGGTGGATCTTAGCGATGAAAGCCAGACATATGAACTGACGGTCGCAACTCTCATCAATAACGCGCCTGGTGAGACCAGCCCGGCGCTTACCTTAATTACTAAACCGCTGACACTGCTGTCGATCGTTTATGATCTGTCGCCTGATAAGTTGAGCGTCCAATGGACGCCGCCGTCAGCTCCGGCGGACGCAGGGCTTGCGACGCTGGCGGGTGGTGGGACCGTGAAGAACCAGACCGGAACCACGACCGTCGCTTTTGACGGCACGCTGACGGGTGATGGTTCGGGTTATGACATCACGGTGCGGCCGATCGCGCATGGCGGCATTGTTCAGGGTCCGGCGAGCCAAGCTTATCAGCCCATCACCACCCCGCTGACACTGCTGTCGATCGTTTATGATCTGTCGCCTGATAAGTTGAGCGTCCAATGGACGCCGCCGTCAGCTCCGGCGGACGCAGGGCTTGCGACGCTGGCGGGTGGTGGGACCGTGAAGAACCAGACCGGAACCACGACCGTCGCTTTTGACGGCACGCTGACGGGTGATGGTTCGGGTTATGACATCACGGTGCGGCCGATCGCGCATGGCGGCATTGTTCAGGGTCCGGCGAGCCAAGCTTATCAGCCCATCACCACCCCGCTGACACTGCTGTCGATCGTTTATGATCTGTCGCCTGATAAGTTGAGCGTCCAATGGACGCCGCCGTCAGCTCCGGCGGACGCAGGGCTTGCGACGCTGGCGGGTGGTGGGACCGTGAAGAACCAGACCGGAACCACGACCGTCGCTTTTGACGGCACGCTGACGGGTGATGGTTCGGGTTATGACATCACGGTGCGGCCGATCGCGCATGGCGGCATTGTTCAGGGGCCGGCGAGCCAAGCTTATCAGCCCATCACCACCCCGCTGACGCTGACCGTCATTCAATATGATCTCGATCCCGCTGCATCTCTCAGCGTGGAATGGAATCCGCCAGCCGCCCCAGCCGATGCGGGGCTCGCGACGTTGTCAGGTGGAGGAACGGTCAAGAATGGGACAGGCCCGGTCAGCGCATCGTTCGATGGCCAACTGACGGGTACTGGATCAGATTATAACCTAACGGCTCGCCCGATCGCTTATGGCGGGATCGTTCAGGGTCCGGCAAGCGACACCTATAACCCGATCACCGAGACTCTATCCTTGATCTCGCTGGTTTATGATCTCAATCCTGACACGTTGACCGTTCAATGGACGCCGCCAAGTGCTCCGGCGACTGGCGGCACAGCTACTTTAGTCGGTCCCTCAGAGCTGCGCTATGGTGTTGGCGAGACGAGTGTTGCCTTCAGCATCACATTGCAAACCGAATTGGCGACCGGTGAGTCTTATCAGGTCACATTCCGCGCCACAGGCGGTGGCGGTATTGTCTATGGCCCGCCGAGCCCAGCCTATCAGCCGATTGCCGCGCCGATCGCACTTCGCTCCCTCATTTATGATGTTCAGCCTGCAGCTGTCTTCAGTGTCAATTGGGACGCTCTTAGCGAAGACGCGGAGGAGGGCATGGCGACGCTGTCGAACGGTGCGACGGTCAAGACCCAAACCGGGACGACAGGCGTGACATTTACCGGCGTTGTCCAAGATTCTGATGCGGTCACATCTCGTCAAATCGCTCTTCAAGGACGTATCCAGGGTCCGTCTAGCCCGGTCTACAATCCGATTACGCAGTCCACATCCATGACGCTGGTGGCGTATGATCTCGATCCTGACGTTGCGACCGCGACCTGGGAGGCCGGGAGTGGCCAGAACATCGCTTATCTGGCCACCTTGACGACAGAAGGCGACACCGCACGCCATGTTCCAACGGCTGACACCCATGTGGAATTTAACGGTGTGTTGCCGACTGACGAACAGACAATAATTGCCGTGCGCGTTACTGATGCGACGGGGTTGGCACAGGGACCTTCGAGCGACGCTGTCACAGCGTTTACCGCTCAGGTTTCGGGCGCGCGCCTTGCCTATCTGACGAGTGAAAAGTTCCGGGGCATCTGGCCCCCGCTATCGGGCGTTGGCGGCTATCTATACCGTTTTAATATCGACGGCGTTCCGGGAACGCCGACCGATGCTCCAAGCCCGAGCGCCGAAATCGATCAAGCCATCGCCGCGGGCAAGATCTACATGTTGCAGGTGCGGGCGACCGGGACTAAGACCCTGGGTCCATGGAGCGATCCCGCGCCGGGCCCTTACCTGATGAGCGCAACCGCCGAGCACGACGCGCTCGGCCGCCTGACGCGTTTCGACGCCGATGGTTACGGAACGTTTTCCTATAGCCGTGATGCGGCGGGCAATCTTCTCACCACGCGTTTCGTGTCATCGGGTGACGGGTCATGAGCGCGCCGACCCAAGCACCCGTTCTGACGCTGTCCTATGGGACGGAATTTACTGGCGTGGCGACGGTTTTTCATTTCGATGGTGCAACGCGTGTTCAGCATGCTTTTTCCGGGAGTGGCGCTGACGCGTTCCCTGTTTTGCCATTGACGCTGTCTTTCTGGGCCAAGACCGACGATTTGGGAACCTCGACCATCGTCGAATATGTCGGAACGAGGTCTGGATCGCCGGGCTTGAGTATCAAACAACCGTCCAACTTGGTCGTCTCTCTCGGCGGGTCCAGTTGGATAACGGGCGTCTCGGTCGCTGATAATCAGTGGCACCATGTCGTAATTGTCCTGACGCCAGGCCGGTGGGGGCTGGTCGACGCAACGCTCGAGATCGATAGTTGTGTCTTGGCATCGTCGTCAGGTGCGTTCACCCTGAGTGTTGATAACGGCGTCGATCCTGTTGGAGAATTGACGCTCGGCGGCACCAGCGCGGCGGCGCAGCTAACCGCCGAAATAAGCGAGTTTCGTTTGTGGAGCGACGCCCGGACAGCGGATCAAAGACTCACTGATCTGCAGCGGCGTGTCATCGCGCCGCAAATCGATCTGATTTTGGTGTGGGCGTTGAGTGATAATGCCACAACCGGAACGGTCGTCGGCGGTGGGGCCGGCTCATTCGTGGCCTCGACGCTTCGGTTCCGCGAGTCCAAGTCTGACCAAAGCGACTTCGCCATGGCGCGCTGGACTGAGCTTGCGGACGCAACCGGATATGATCTTCAGGTCGCCAGCGAAACGGGTTGGGTCGATATCGTATCGAATACGCTGCAACATACGGCGCCGCTGAGCGGCTTACTCTTGGGCTCCAGTTTTCAGGGCCGCAGCCGGGGGCGGAACGCCGATGGGGCGGGGCCGTGGAGCTCAGTCGTTGCGCTGACCCCGATCGACTTACCCCAAACCGCGACCGGGCTCGACTGGCGGTCCAACAATACTGAGCTTTGGGCCGAGTGGCCAGGCGCAGCGCAGGCGGTGTCCTATCGTGTTGGATTGAAGCGGACGCCCGCGCAGTCTGCGCCCGCCGACCCCGTCGTAACAACCGATACCAGCGCAAACGTCTCGACGATTCTCGCCGACCCCAATGGTTGGCAGGTGTTCGTTGAGGGTTTGGTGTCTGGCAGTTCAGGTCCATCGAATCTCGCGGGACCGGTCTCGGCACCCGCAGTCTCGCTGTATTTTGTCAATCAAGGTGCGAACGGCACATTCGAATTCGATTGGCCGTCGAGCATCGCCGACCCCGCCTCGGCACTGTTCAAGGTTGACCGTGACACGACGTCCTTGGTCGACGCAGTGAAGCCGTCGCCGACCTCGCCGCAAGGTTTCGAGAGCGCGCAGCCGGTTTCGGCGGGCGAAAGTGTTTCGGGCGAAACGCGCTTTGTCTATCCGGCCGCCTTAACCGCAACACAGACGCAAAACATTACGATTGATGACATCCCAGCGCCGGAGCCCGTGTTCCAGATCGCGCCAACCGTCGCGACTGAAAGCGTCGCCTGGACGTGGGGCAGCATCACTCAAACCCCGGAGTTCGATGTCGCCTTGCAGCGTGACGGCGTCACAATCGAAGACTTTCAGAAAACGGATCAGCAAAGCCTTAGTTTGAACGATTATCTGCCGACCACGGCGGCTGATTTGCATGCCTATACAATTGTTGTGCAAGGCATTCAGGGGGGCACTGTCGGGCCACCGAATACGATCACGCCGGGCGAGGTGACGACCGGATTATTGGCCTATCGCTGGCCCGGTGGAACCGATCCGGGAGCGCTGAGCCTTGAATGGTTGCCGGGAAGTGCGGCGAACCAGCAGATCTATGCTCGTGTTTTCGAACAAGGTCAGCAAGAGATTTATTATCACGGGATCGCCGACATTACGGCGAAAAATCTCGCCGTCCCTGCGCCGGACGCCGGATTGAATGAAGGCGATGTGTATAGCGCGACCGTGTCTGTCATGGCGGCGGGCTCTTTCACCGGAGCCTTCGCTTCGAGCGCGACGCTTCATAAGATTACCGCGCCCGTCGTCACGCTGCTGGCTGACTCTCAGGCTATGACCTTGTTCGCCAACTGGACCGCACCCGTCGGCGCGCCAGTCGGAACCAGCTATGCAATACGGCTTAACGCCACTGACGACGGTTCGCCGCAGGCGGGACTAACCTATAATCTCACCAGCCATCTGCAAGATGCCGATATGCTTACCATGCAGGTCGAGGCGACGTTCGAGAATTCTTACAGCGCTGCCAGCATGGCGGGTCAAGCACCAGCCGCCAACCCGTCGCTGGCCTATCAGGCCGCGCCGGGTGGCGGCGGAACGCTA
This sequence comes from Litorimonas sp., assembly GCA_051251645.1. GTDB lineage: Bacteria > Pseudomonadota > Alphaproteobacteria > Caulobacterales > Maricaulaceae > Litorimonas. The sequence goes on from JBPOEY010000004.1 coordinate 160,613, forward strand.
ACAGCGTCCTGGACGGCTTCGGCAATCACCTATTTCAGCCTAGCCTCCTCCGCCGATCCGACCGTGACGACCCTCTATACGGATGGAACGGATCAGCGCACTGTTGCCAATCCCGCGACTGGAACGACGTTGACGCTCAGCGTCAAATCGATCGAGGAGAACCAGCTTGGTGCCATGGAAAGCCCGGCTGCGGTGGTTATTCACGATCTCGCCGCGCCGATTTTGAGTTTCGAGCAAGCCACGGGTTCGGACCTTACTGCGAGTTGGACGGTGGTCGACGCTGGCGGTCCGGCGGTTACCTATCAGACGCAGCTGGACGGTGTTGATGACGGCGCACCGCTGAGTGCAACCAGCACGCTGCTAGTTGGTATTCTTGATCGTAATCCGACCCAGAGCGAAGCCGTTGATGTCCAGGCGATCGCCGAAGGCTCTCACGGGCTGTGGAGCCCCGTCGCATCGATCGTCGCGACGACCAGCGTTACGGTGCTTTACGATCCGGCGAGCCACACCGCGACCATAAGCTGGCCGGCTTCAACGGACGCCAAGCATTATGCGACCCGCATCGTTGATGCTCAAGCGACAACTCTGGGACGAGGTTGGCGTGACGCGCCGGCCTCCAATCCGCCGGCCAATTATAGCCAGGATATCGTCATAGCGGCATTGGCCGACAGGGAAGTGATTACGGCTTCTGTGCGCGCGCTCACGGGCGGAATGATTACGGCGGAAACGACGGCCGAATTGACAATGCGGACCTTTCCAGCTCCAGGGTTGGCGTCAAGCGGTGTTCAGGACAATGCGTCTGCCGATACGCTGGATGTGTCCTGGACGTTTAATCCGGCAACCTACGGTCTGAGCGCGGCCAACACGGTTTACGATGTTGAAGTCAAAGACGATGGCGGCACTGTTGTCGGCGCCGCCAATGGCGTGTCCGGAACGTCGACAACGGTTTCTTATCCAGCCTCGACCACGGACGGCTCTACGCTGCATGTCCAAGTACGCGCAATCGGTGACGGGGTGATCGGGGCGTGGTCGTCCGAAGTCAGCGTCGTCGTGGGCAGCGCGCTCGGCCAGCCTCTGATTACCGACTTCTCATTCGATGCGCAGAACGCAATGACGATCAACTGGATGGCCGTGCCGTCGCCGGCCTCTGGCGACACGGTCACCTATTCGATCAATGTCACCGGGCCAGGTCTGAACTCGATCTTCCCGAAGGTCACGACTGAGACCTCGATAACGCTGAGTGCTAGCGAAACTGGCGTTACTGAACACACGACTTACACCGCCATCGTCACTGCGACCCTCCCTGCGCCGCCCGGCCCGGCGAGTCCGTCTAGAACAGCAACCACAAATACGCTGCAACCCAGCAATCCGGGCGGGGGTAATGGCGATCACGGGGGCGATCCATTTAATCTGGCCAACGGGGCCTATATCTATTCGCACGCCGATCTTGTCGTCGAAGCGATCTCGTCGCTGCGTATGACGGTCCACTATAATTCCATGCTGGGCTGGGCGGACGATCATCCCGCCTTCGCCGATCAACCCTTGGGCTCCCGCTGGAACCATACATTTAGCACGCGCTTGTATATTCCCGAGACCCAGCCTGCAGAGCCTTATGTGATGCTGATTTGGGGGCATTGGGAGCTGGTGTCTTATGACCTTCCGTCGGCGGTGGGCCCGCTGGTTCAGCGCGACCGGCCGACTGGCGATATCTTAGACCTCAATGCTGATGGGTCCTATACGCTAACCCGGCTCGATCAGAGTCGCTATCTGTTCGACGCTGCCGGGCGTCTGACAAGGATTGAGGATGCTTATGGCAATCCCGCGGTCCTAACCTATAACGCTGTTGGCCGCCTAGACCGCGTCACCGATCAGGCCTCGGGTCGCTACATTCAGTTTAATTATGCTGAACCAAGCAGCGCGACGAGCCTCCTTGACTCGATCGCAGACAATGCGGGCCGCCGCGTCGCATACGCCTTCCAGAGCGGTTTATTGTCGAGCTCGACTGGGCCGGGGCCGGGGCCGCGACGCTTCACCTATGTTGGCGACGCGCTGATGAAGACCGCTGGCGATGAAAACCAGCACGGGATCATCGACAATACTTACGACCCGACCACGCATCGCATCACCAATCAGAAGACCCCGAACGCCATCGCACAGGGTGAGGACTGGGCATATGCGATTGGATGGGCTGACGGAACCGATCCGCAAGGCCATGACACTCTTATCGCCACCCTAACCGACCCGGAGAACCAGCAGAGCATTACCACGAGCCTTGTTACAACCGCCGACAGTATCGAAAAAACGATCGGTCTTGGCGGCGCGAATGTGCTACGCCACAGCCGCGCGTTCGACGGCGCTGGAAGGCTGCTAAGCGACGCCGAATATGAAGGCGCGTCGGGCGCGTCTGCTGATGCTGGTGCGAACACGACTTACGGCTATGATGGGCGCGGTCGGGTTACGTTGATCAATCCGCCGGGACTAGGTCAGATCCTCATGACCTATGACGAAGCAGGCAATCTGCTGACTTCAACAGATTTGCTCGGTAACGTCACGACGCGGACCTATCATGCCGACAACACGCTCAACACCGAGACGCAACCGGACGGAACACAGGTCCGATACGCTTATAAGCCAGGCGCAATAAAGGGCCTCGTAGTCCGTATTGAGGTTTTCCCCGGTGCAGGCAATGGGTCGGCAGCAAATGTCGCAAACACGCTGAGCCAGACGTTCAATTCAGAAGGTCAGCTTGAAACGCGTACAGACGCGACCGGTAATGTGACGCGTTTTGATTATGCGTCGCGCACGGGCTGGCTGACCTCGCATATGGTCATTGATGCCGACGGTTCGACCTTGCTGATCGAGACAATGGAGCGCGACCCGGCGACGGGGCGGGTCACCTCGCTCAAGCGCCGCTATGACGGCCAGCCGGAGGCACAGGCGTTCGAGACGACCTATCAATATGACAATGTCGGTAATGTGAAGGTTCTGACCGCGCCGGGGGGTTCGGTCTGGCGCTATGACTATGATGCCGCAAACAACCGTATTCAGACGACATACCCGCAGATCGACGGCCGAACCGACGTCGAGACCTATGTCTATGACCGCAATAATCAGCTGACGCGTGTCGTGTTGCAGGGGAGTAATCCGCGCATCGCGCGCGCGACCAGTTATGATCCGGCCGGCCGGGTCCAGTCGCACACCGATCCGAAGGGTAATGAAACTGTGATCGCTTACGAACAGGTCGATCGCGACGGCCTGGCGGTGCGGCGTGCCACCACGACTTACCCCCCAGCTGCGACTAGCGCGACTCCGATTTTTGACTTTGTCGAGACCGATCCGCTGGGTCGTCGCGTCGCGTGGGCCTTGCCGACCGAACAAGGCAATACCCCAGTGACCGTCACGCAAAGTTTCGCCACAGCCCCGGGCCAGCCTGATACGACTGTCGGGCTGAAGCGCACAGTGACCATCCCGCCTTCCAAGTCAGGCGGAGACTCCACGGCGCAAGTCTGGGTCGCCGATTTCCGCGGCCGGCCGTTGTCTCATACTAACCAAGCCGACAAAACTTGGAATTGGAATTACGCGCCAACCCAGTCAGTTGTCGGCGGTCCGGTGAACATTGCTGCGACCCTAGTCGATCCGGAACAGTTACGCCGCGTCGATTTTTCTAATCCAAACGGCTTGCCGATCGCCATCAAGCTCGGCCCCGACGGTGCTAGCCATGATTTCGGATACCAGTATGACGCCTTAGCGCGATTGCGCGCGACGATCGATCCGATACCTGCCGATCCGCCGCAGGGCGGTGGGACGCCGGGTTTCGCGACGACCCTCTACGATTACGCGTTTGATTCGACCCACGACCGGACGAAACTCTCGGTCGCCGCCTATGGCGGCGATCCGGCAGATTATTTCTACGACGGGGAGGGCCGGTTCGTCGCCTATCGCGATCCGAACGGCGTGACGGGTTCTTATGCATATGGCCGTAGTGACCGTATGACGTCTTGGACAAACGGACGCGGCGAGACGTTTGCTTACGGATTTGATCCGGCCGGGCGGTTCGTCTCGACGACTTGGCCTGACGGCAAGCGTGTCGAGCATACGCTCGACGATAATGGCAACCGCCTGACGACAAGTATCGATGGGACAGTCGCCATCACTCGCAGCTTCGATAACCTCAATCGCATGCTGAGCCGCGACATAGGCGGTCAAACGGTCGGTTGCAGCTATACGCCGTCAGGGCGAGAACAGAGGCTCACCTATCCGGACGGCAAAACGGTGACCTATGGCTATGACGCTCTGGATCGGCTTGAAACAGTGACCGATTGGGCGTCGCGTCAGACGATCTACACCTATCTATCAACGGGCCAGCTGCATACTGAAACGCGTCATAACGACATCGTTGTAACCAATAGCTATGACGATGCCGGGCGTTTGTTGACGATGACGGCGGTCGCCAAGGGCGATGAAATTGTTATCAACACGGCTTTCACCTATGACGACTATGCAACGCGGCATACGCTGACGCAAATCGCGCCGGCACCGCCATCCGAGACACCGGTTGATGCAAACTTCACCTATGTTGATGATCGCCTCACCCAGGTTGACCAAGACCATGTCACCTATGACGATGACGGTAATCTGTTGGGTTGGGGTGAAAGTGGGTCTGGCCAGATCGGTTATGATGCGCTGAACCGTGTCGTCTCTCTCGATGATCAGACGTTCGCCTATGATGCGGATGGTCTGCGTATCAGCGCAGCGACGGGCGGCGATACGCAGACGTTCGTCCAAGACATTGCGGATTATCGCTCCCCGCGCGTAGAGATGGCGAGTCCATTGCGGGCGCTTCGGACCGTCGAGCAGACCGAGACGACCCCAAATATGCTGGTTCCTTCGAGCCCCGCGTCACTGGCGCGGCCCGCCGGCCTGCGCTCCCCGCTGGACCGCGTCCTGACGGCAACGGCGGGCGGGGATACGACGCTTTATGTTCACGGGGTGGGCCTGATCGGCCACGAAGACGCGGGTGGGACATACGCGGACTATGTCTTTGATCCTTTGGGCGCGTCGTTGGGCCTAATCGGCGAAAGCGGCGTCCCGTTGGGCGGCCGCATTTATGCGCCTTACGGGGCAACGCTCGGCGCCTTCGGCGCCTCTCCGGCACCGTTCGGTTATGCGGGGCGTTATGGCGTGATGGAGGATGGCGAGGCGTGGCACTATATGCGTGCGCGAGAATATGGACTCAACTTGAGCCGCTTCACGGCGCGTGATGTCATTTACGGTGATTCCTTTCTAGCCCAGACGCTCAACCGCTACGCCTATGTTAGCGGACAGGTCCTGACCTTAATTGATCCGACCGGGCTTGGCGGCGATCATGACGGCGGCGGCGGCGGCTGGGGCCTTTTTGGCGCCATTGCAGGCGGCTTGGCAGTTGGCACAATCATTGGCGGCTCCATCATCGCAAGTCTCTCCGCCGGGGGGGCGGGCACGGTAGGCACGGTGATTGGTGGCGGAGCAGCAGCCGGTGGCGGCATAGCAGGGGGTGCAGCGGCAGCTGGCGAAATTGGCACGCTCGCTGAAACTGAGGCGCTGCTTGGAGAAAGCGCGACTGAACTCGGTGAAATGGGAGGCGAGCTGCAAACCGAATATATGAACGCTGATTCTTTCTTCAGCCGGCAAGCTTCTTCAGGCCTACGCAATCGGTTCGATCCGTCATGGAACGGTTTCAGGACCGCAAGCTTCCAGGGCTCGGAAGTCGGAACATCTGTGGAGATGACAGAACTATCCACCATCAATCCCGGACATCTCAAATGGATTTAATCAAGAACGGCACGACTCTATGCTGACACTGAGCGACATCGCCAATGGTTTCGATCCCGCGACGGGCGGCCTGTCGCTCAATGTGATACTGGCGGCTCTGCCGGATGCCGTCGGACCGAGCTTTTCGCTGGCTGCGACCTATTCGAGCATTTTGGGTGACGTGGCGACGACCACGAATATGACGGCGCCAACCGGATGGATGGGTCTAGGTTGGAATTTGGCTCTGCCGTCTATCTTCGTAAGCACCGACGCCAATTCGCTGTCTGTCGGACGACGCTACTATCTGACCCGGGGCCAATCGCTGACGGAACTGATACCGTTACGGACGGCGAACGGCATCACTGAGTTCGCCACGTTTTCCGCCGATTTTTGGGTCATCCGTTATAACGCCGCCGCGCAAAGCTGGACGATCACTGACGAGGACGGGACGCAGTGGGTTTATGGCGACGCCCAGCCGGCGATCGAAACCGCGATCGGGTGGGGACACTGGTCCGGCGCGTCCAATCAGGTTCAAGGGCAAACGGCGCAAGCGGTTGGCTGGCGCTTAAGCCGCATTATCGATCTTTGGGGTCGCTCCGTTCAGTTTTCATATGCACAGACCACCGGAACAGTGGGGGCTGGCGAAGCGGTTTTCACGCGCGCTATTCGCCTTACGCGCATTGTTGGGGCCGAAGGCGGACGGATCGACTTGGACTATGAAGACAAAAATCCGGACGAATATGTTCCGGCGCATCAAACCCCGCCACCGCCCAACGCTTGGCAAGACCGTTATGATACGAAAGCGCTCAAATCCGTCACGGTATCGGCCGCGGGCGGCGCAGTGTTGGACGTCGTTGAATTTTCATACGCCTTCATCGGAGCACAATCGCTGACCAAACGGATATTGACGCGCATTCAGCCCGCGCCGCCGAGCGGCGCACGACCACCGGCTCTGGCGCTGACCTATCAAAACTCGGCTGGAATTGATTATGGTCGCCTGACGGAAGTCACAACGCCGCTCGGCGGTGTGGTGCAAGTTTCCTATACGTCTCAGACGCCCGCGTTTTCGAACCGCTCAATCGCGGTCACGCCGCCAGCAGGCACAAGCTATGACGCGCCGCAATTGGCGTTCGCTGACGATTTCACCGTGGCGGCGTGGCCTGCGTCGGATGATTCCAAAGTGGCGCTAGGCGCCTTGGCCTGGGACGGGCGCTGGATTGCCGCCGATTTGGAAACTCTGGCCAGTTCGACGGCAGCACCCGCCGTTTCAATTAAAGTCGCCAAGGCGGCGTTCGCGGCACAAACACAAAGCGAAATGCGAGCTTGGCGGCGTGACCTGCGCCTGTCTGGCGCTTGGACCGCATCGACCAAGACCACCTTGGATCTCGGATCTCCGTCGTCAACCGAATTTGCTTGCATAGACACAGCGGCAGTTGTTCTTGGCATCGATACCGCCAAGCTTCAGGCCTTGACTTGGACGGGCTCTGCTTGGACCGCGCCAGACATCCTCTCGCTTAGCGGCGCGAGTTCGAAACCTGTTTGCGGACTCGGTGGCGCAGGCGATGATATCGTCGCCATTGTCGCTGACGCTGACGATTCCTCCCTCGGATTCACAATGCACAGATTCAATGTCGATGCGTTCGGGCAATGGACACAAACGAGCAACACTATTCCGCGTGCGAGCGGAACGCTGTCAGCGATCTCTGTAACATCTGGAATCGGGTTTGCGGTGATCACAGCCGTCGCGTCTGGGGGCGGAAAAACGCGCGTGCAATATGTCATCGTTGACTGGTCAGATATCGCCGCGCCGATACGAACTTTCCCGTTGGCGCAGCTCTATTTCGATCCGTCGGACGCGATTCCACAACCCGTGGTTCATGGCGCGAGCGTGGCACTCGGCGAACTCTTGGCACGCTATGATGGCCGTGCCTGGACGCTTCAGAGTATCGAAAGCGATGTTCCAACCGGTGCCGCGGCCTTGCAGTCGATCAGCTTTGCGCCCGATCAAGTGGTGCGCGTATACGCTGCTGCCAGCGGTGGTCTGGTTGCGGACATTGTCACTTACGATCCCGATGCGACCGATACCGCACTTTGGTCACAAGTCGCCTCATCGACGACGCCGGCGGGTGATTTCACGGCTCACGTGGCGCTCGCCCGCGATACGGTGAGTCGCTATGCGCTATTGCCTCATGTCACGCCCGGTGCGGGGGAAGACACGGCTGCCAACGCTGTGTTCTATCAGGGGCCGGACATGGTGTGGATGTTCGCATCCGAAATTCCAGATACTCTGAGTGCGACCGATTTGCCGAGCCTGCAACTCGTCGGCGACCGTTATGTCGTCTATCAATCGGGAGCAAAGACATATGCATATCCGCTAAAGAATGGTGCGTTGGACGCCTCTTATCGTACCGAGATTTCCGGCACGCTCCTGATTGACGGTCAGCCAACGGATAGCTTGATCGGGCCGACCAGCTTTGCGACCTATTCAGGGGACTGGACAAGCGGACCGACCGTAACGCTACACCGCGCGACAGCCAGTGGCGCTGACGGATTAGCGCCGACTGTTGTCGTTGAAAAAATTCGCCGTCTACCAGGCAATACGACCGATTTACTCACGGGTTATGCGGTGATCGATTCGGTTCCGACCTATGAAACGGCGTCGGCGATCTTGGCCCCGAGCGGAACGAACGCGACGTTCAACCGCGTTTCGGTGACTGAGCAATCCGGCGCCGGCGCCGGTGCGGGAACGATACAATATGAGGTGTTTAACGCCCTAACGACAAACGAGAGTCAGAGCCTACCTGCCGCAAAGCGGCCTGACTATCCAAGCAATGCATCGGCTGATCCATCCGGCTATACGCGGCTCTTGGCTGGGCAAACCTATCGCCGCACGCCGAAATGGACCGATGAAACAGGTACGGCGCGCCGCGATGTCTACGCGTGGGTTGTCAAAGTCACTGAGCGACATTTCTTAAGTGGTGCATATGATCCTGTCGGGTTTTATCCCCGCGCCGTTCAGTCCGACTCCACGATGGATGGCGTGAGCGCGCAAATGATTATGCAATATAGTGATGCGACGGGCTTTCCGACCCAGACGACGGGCTCCCAGTTTGACGGCGACGGTCAGGTTCAAACGCTGGAGACCGACATCACATATTTTCCGGACATTTACGCGCAAGATGCGCCGGAAAATCTTTTATCGCCAATCGTCCAGACGATCTCGAAAAGCAATGGAACCTCTATTTCTGCGGAAGCGACGATTTGGTCGAGCGATTGGGGAACGCAAGCTGTGAATTGGGCGCCGCAAGCTGGGTTTGTCGCCACCGCTGCCAACTTTGCGGAGTTTGACGCTTGGACCAACGGCCTGACGCCGCAGGGTTGGCAGCGCGAGTCTCTCACCATGGCGCGCAATACCCAAAGCGGTGTGACGCTGGCCAAAGACGTGCTTAACCGGATGAGCACCAACCTCTACGATTCCGGCCAAGCCCGCATCGTCGCAAGGTTCGGCGTGACTGCGCCAAATGAGGCCAGCTATTACGGATTTGAACCGTATGAGCGCAGCGGGCCATGGTCGTATCAAGGCAGCGCGTCGATCCGCGGTCATATCGTTTCAACGCAATATTACACCGGTTCATGCGCCTTGGAAATTGCCGCGAGTGCGCCGGCCTCGCCCGAGGGCCCGGCGGCGAGCTTTTCCAACCTTGGGAACCGGAGTTATCTCTTTTCCTGCTGGATGCTGCCTGCAACCGGTTTTGTGCCAGACGCCGCAAAAACGTTATGGACGCTTCAGGCCTATAGTGAAGGCGCAACACCTCAGCCTATCGGCGATCCGGTGACGCTGGAATTTCCTGCACCGTCGACCGAAAAGTGGGGCTATCTGGAGGCCGTCATTGATCTGCCGAAGATTCGCCAAGCGGCGAGCCTTGCGGCTGACACGCCGTTGACTGTCGCCGTTACCGGCATCAACGCGGTTGAGAACGGGTCGAGTATCTACGTTGACAATTTACGCTTTTCGCCTCTGGGTGGTGGTTTTTCCGCGGTCGTATTCGATCCGAAGACCTGGCTGCCAAGGGCACAACTCGGCGAAAATGGCGATACGCAGCGCGCCGTGCGCAACGCCGGTTACCGCACGATATCGACGATCGGCCCCCGCGACAATCATGTCGGGCTGATCACTGCGATGGCGTTCGCGCGATCGCTGTCGGGGGCTGACGACGCGTTCAATCCCTATCTACCCAATCAGCTCTTGCAGGTGCGCTCTTCTAGCTTCGGGGGCTATCAGGACTTCGACCCTTCCGATGTTGCCGATTGGACCCTAGCGGCAGGCTGGTCAATTGCGGACCGCCAACTCAAATTCTCTGGGTCTAGCACCGATCCGATTGGCGCCCGTGCCGAACTGAAGGGTTTTACCCAAAGCAATTACGCCGCTCGCATTCAGGTAAGTGTGGATAACCCCCTAGTCGCGACAATCTCCATTGGAACCGGTGATGTGTTCGTTTCCTGGACACCGGATGAGGGCGGTAAATGGTTGTTGCGCCGTTCTGATGGCAGCGTCTGGACGACGCTGGCTGACCGCGCGGGCATACTCGGCGCCGATTGGCTATTTGCTATCGTTGACGAGGTCGTCTTTTTCTTCGCCGACGGAAATCAGATTTTTGGTGAGCTGTTGACAACGGCGTCGCAAGGTAAGTTGGTTCTTGGCGCAACCGCTTCATCTGCGTTCGAAGATTTGGTGATCGCGAAGGATCCCGAGTTGTTAATGACCTTCATGGACGGCGAGGGTCAGCCCATCCAGTCCATGGCGATGGTTGACCGGCAGACAGTGCATGTCACCGGAATTCTTTTCGATGATCTCGGTCGCGCCACGATAGAGCGCGAACCAGTGCGCCAGACTGTCGCGATCGGCGATGGCTCGGGCGGACAATCGCCAGCGCTGGCGGCCCGCACCGAAGGCGCGCTGACGACCTATCTGCCCTACGAGCAAAACGGCGATCAGATGACAATCGCTGAATATCTTGATCCTGCGGTTAGCGGCGCGCCGTTCAACCAGACCCGGCTGGAGGCTTCGCCCATGGCCCGCCCTGTGGAGCTTGCCGGTCCTGGCCTCAATCATGCGCTTGGAAGCGGTCATACAGTGCGCATCGTATACGGTGCCAATACGGCGTCCAGCTGGCTCGACCAGGTTTTAGCCACCAGTGCGCCGGGGCGCGCTGCGGATAGTTACTCACTTAAGTCCGTAACTGATCCGAATGGTAATGTCGTGCAGACTGCGGCCAATCAGTCCGGTCAGACCATTGCCGAAGCATTCTTTCCATCCGGCGCGTCCAGTCCAACGCGGATTGAATCCTACCGTTATGACGGATCGGGAAATCTGATCGAGACGCGGCTGCCGAATTATTACGTACCGCCATTAGACGCCGATGACGGGGAGCCTTGGAAACGGTCCGCGCGCTACGACTTCCGCGGCAATCTCACGGCGACGGACGGTCCGGATGAAGGCGAGACGCAATTCATGCATGATGCGGCGAACCGGGTGCGGTTTTCGATGGACGCCGCGGGCGCGGCTCTCGCCCCACCGTCGATCCGCTATGTTTTGTACGATGATCTTGACCGCGTCATCGAACGCGGACTTTTGCAGAAAGCCGGCGTGGACTGGTCAAGCTTGGCGGCTCATGTAGACGATCCGGTCTGGCCAAGCTCTGCTGACGGCGCGGTGTGGAGTCGTCAATATCGCTATGACCGACCTGCGGACGCGACGCGCCAAGCGCCCAATCAGGTCGGGCGTTTGATTGAAGCAATGTTCAACCGGTCGACGAATGCGTCGCCTTCCGCCGCGCAAATTGATGTTGAGACCTATGCCTATGATGTTTCGGGTAATGTCACGTCACAGAACACTCTCGTTCCCGGCTTCGATTCGGCGACCCGGCAGACTTCGTACGACTTCGATAATCTGGGTCGGATCATTAAGGTCGTGTTTCCGCGCACACTCGATTCCAGCGGTCAGCCGGAAGGCACGGCGGTCGACGCCACCTATTTCTATGACCGGCTTGGGCGGTTGGCTGCGGTCGGCGAGGGCGCGGACGGCACGGAAGTCCTGGACCCCGAAAACCCTAATCCGGGCCCTAAAGCGCGCTATGCTCGTAATGAATTTAATGAACGCGGTCTGCTGACGACGACCACCTTTGGGATGAATTCTGGAGGTCCGATCGCGCGCAGCTTTGCTTATGATGTGACCGGCCGTCCGACGACGATAGGTGGCGATTTCGTCAACCAGACCCTGACTTATGGGACGGGCGGGCTTGGACATGACTCCGACTGGAACGGGCGCGTCGGATCAAGTGCGGTCTCCTATACGCGCCAAAAGGGGAGGCCGGAAGATCTCGCGAGCGGACTCATCGAAACGCCCCGAACCTGGAGCTATGGTTATAATGCGGAGGGGTGGTTGTCCGGCGCGGTCGCATCTGACGAGGCGGTGCACTCCGCCTTGTCAACGGGAACGGCGGACCATCCGATCACTTACGACGCCAATGGAACCCTGCTGAGCGTGCCGCGTCTGCCGGCCACCGAGACCTATGATTATGCCGATCCAGGAACGGGTAAGCGCTCAGCCGACAAAATCGTAAGGCTGAGTACCGCGGTTGCGCAGACCATCGATCTGTCGGGCGGGATTCTGCCGACTGGGTGGGTATTAAGTTCGAGTAACGCTGGGCCAGTCATATCACACGTGGCGACAGGGCAGACCGGCAACGTCGCCGATTATGTCGAGTTGGCTGGCGGGACGGTCAATTATTATGAGGCTCTGACCTATTCCGGAGCGTTCGGTATGGAACAGACCTATACGCTGAGCTTCCAGTGGAAGAGCGCGACGGATTTTGCCGCAGAGACCGGAACGGCGGCGCTCTATGCAACGCTGTTCGACGCGCGGGGCCAAGCCTATCGCGGCATCTTGATGGATTTAAGCGCGGGCGCGCAGGATTGGACTGTTGGATCACAGGCGATTGATCTGAAGGGGCTGTCACAAACGCTGGGTGTCGCACCGGCGGAAATCGTTTCGGTCAGTCTGGAATTCATCAACGCCAAACGTGGTGATAGTGGTCAGGCGGGGGCTTCGTTGATGATCGGTGATCTCGCGCTTGCTACAGGCGCGGTCGTGCCGACATCGTTAAGCTATGATCCATCAGGACGGTTGACCGCGAATGCGCAACGTCGGCTCTCGACGATTGGATATGATTCCGAAAGCGGGCGCGTTTCGTCGCTGACGATGACAGCCGATGCGCCGCTGACGACCGCCGATTATCAATACGGATTGAGCGAAGATTTGAGCTTGGCGACAGCGGTACGAAAGGACGGGACTGTCGACAATGCGCTGTACATCCGCACGCCGGACGGACGACTGCTCGCTACATATGCCAAGGTCGGTGATGGCGATCCGCAAGTGGTTTTCGAAGTTCCTGGCAATGGCGCACCCGTGGCTTTGCTGCCCTCGGCTGGGGCCGATCCAGCACAATATTTCCTGCGGGATCATCAAGGCTCGGTTCGCGCGATTGCGGAAGAAGGCGCCGGACCAAACGCTGGCCTGCGGGCGACATTTGACTATGGTCCGTTCGGTGAACTGATCTCCAGCACGGGCCACAGCTCAAGCGCGCGGCGCTTCACGGATCAACGCTTAGATAAGGCCAGCGGTCTCACCCAATTTTCGTCCCGATCTTACGATCCGCGGCTGCGCGCATTCGTGTCAACGGATGCGGCTCATGAGTCGGCTTGGCCATACGCTTATGTCGCGGGTGATCCGATCAACCGCGTCGATCCGAGCGGCGACCTGTCGATAACGCTGATAACCTTGGCTGCGGCCGGGCTTGGCGCAGTGGGTCATGTTGGCTGGAATTGGTTCAATGCGGACGACAGCAAATCTTACATGTCGACCGATAATGTCCGCGCGATCGCCGTTGACGCGGCCAAAGGCGCGCTTGTCGCTGCGCCCGTTCCGATTTTCACCATCTTCGGAATGGCTTGGGGGCCAGCAGGGGTTATCCTGAGTCTGAGAAACGGGGCGTCTTATGGCGCCGGGCTCGGCGTAGCGTTCGAAGCGATGGACCGTTGGGTCGACGGTGGCGACTTCACGCTGGACCGCGCTGCAGACGCCGCCTTCTCCGGGGCCCTATCTGGCGGCGCTTTCTATAGCAGCTTTGCACTTGGTGGCGCCATGTTCGGTCGAACGTTCCGATTGATGGATATATATGGGAATGGGGTCCCTGAGGCTGTTCGCGTCAGCCCACAAATGCATGAGCTCTCACTGCGCGCCTTTATCCGACATTTCTGGGATGATCGCGCCGATTATGGCGTTTGGCGCGACGCGCTCACCCACACGTTCCGACGTGTGGGCATCATCGGTCATGAAGAAATCCAATATTCGATGACGTTGCGGAGCGGGCTGATCAAAACAACCTTCAAGACCCTTTGGGATCGGACACCGGTGGATCTCGACCATACCATACCACAGCGGCTCTGGAGGTTTGTCGGACACGGTTGGCCTTATGCCCACGGGCTAAACAATCTCGTCGTAATGCCGCCTTCGTTGAATCAATATTGGCTTGAGGCGCGCTTCATGCCTCACGCCTACTATCTTCAAAAGATCGGTGCCAATACGATCCGCGTTTTCTGGGTTAGCGGTATGATCGCTGCACAAAATGCCGGCACCGGACTTGCCGCATACGGTTCGTATAATTGGTTGGCGAATAGCACGGAAACTGGGCGACAAGAATTGTAGCCGCGTGGCCAGCCTATCGAGGGCTTGTGAAAGCGCTGCAAATGAGCGGTGCCGGAGTGATCGGACGGGGTGGGCGCAATACTGAAGGCGCTTGATTGTGCCAAAATTTCGAATTCCTCCCTCTTCGCGATTTGCGAATTGTTTCTTCGCTATTGAACTGTGGGCATCGCCTATACTATTCTACAACGATGTCCTGCTCCGTAATGACTTTGTAGCCTTTACCTAGAGCCGTAACGCGATAACTTCCAGGTCTCAGAGCCAGTCGTTTATCTGACTTGGGCGCCAGATAGATAAGATCCTCGTAAGGCGCATCTTCAGGTTTTTCTAAATTTGTTGCGACAACAAGTGTATGTTCTTCAAAAGCGAAATGGTCTGGCAGATCAACGGGTTTCCGACCTAGCGCGTCTTGAAGCCACACGGGGCGTCCGTGTTCATACTCCCCAAGTGGTGCCATGATTATCAGATCGTATCCGTCGCGCGATATTGGAACTCCATTGCCATCCGCCAATAGACCGTACCCAAGGTAATTGCCTGAGATGCCTGATTCCAGAAAACATTCCGTTTGGCTTATTGTCAGCGGGTCGATGCCGCTGAGCGATGTGAATATTTCGGCCATCCATGAAATACCTGTTCGGCTATCCACCTCTTTGATATGGTGATATCCCGCGTGAATGATAAACTTTCCATCTGGGCGTTCGAGTATGAATTCATGAATATTCTTTGCTTGTCCACTTTCTCTGTAAGCGACAATACTGTCGACATTATCGGGGAGAGGAGAAATGGCTTGCTCGTAGGAGAATAATTCTATCTCTTCAGCGACCAATGTTTCAACGACTTGGCTGAAGATTGGGTCGGACCAGTAATGATGCAATGTGAGGCCTCTGACCAAAGACCCTCTTTCCTTCAAAGTTGAATTCAGCCAACTCGTCTGCCCCACGCCAAATAATTCAGATCCGAAATAGCGATAGCCGTCGTCTAGGAGCCGTTTTGTCAAGTCCTGCACGAAGACGCGGTGCACGGGCTTGAAGTGTGACTCGTTGATCATGGTTACCTGATAGTCTTTGGCAAAGTCATGAATGACCTCAAACGGGTCAAGATATGTTACATCGTTACCTTCTTCGGGGCAGGGCTTGTCACCCGTTTGCATACTATAGATGCCTGACGTCAATTCAGGCAGTCTCCAGCTGGTAGAAGCACTTTCGGACTTTGAATCGTGCAAGCCGCCGACTGACTCCCTGTGCGGCGTTTGCTCCGGCGGC
Organism: Litorimonas sp.; assembly: GCA_051251645.1. Taxonomy (GTDB): domain Bacteria; phylum Pseudomonadota; class Alphaproteobacteria; order Caulobacterales; family Maricaulaceae; genus Litorimonas. The sequence continues at coordinate 176,429 of JBPOEY010000004.1, forward strand.
GCATCATGTGACGAAATTCTTGAGCATCCCAAACATAAAACGAGAACAGCAATAGAGTAGCGTGGAAGTAAGTGCATCATCTCAACCTCGAAAGTCGTTATATCGTGAGCTCGGAATAAGTATTGAATCAAAGAATAAGCATTAACCCAAAAGCAGCGGCCTCTCATGGAGTGAAATTGGTTCAGCAAGGCTTTAAAAGTTTGAAATTTTCAAACAAGCGGATCAAGGCAATTTTAGAACCTTCTCAATCCAGCATAAGCAATATTGGGCAAAAGAAAATCTGAACAAGAGAAGAGCCGGGTAACCCAAAGGCTGCAGATGCGGATGTAATCAAGATATGATTTGCAAGCGAATATGAAATAATAAAAGGCTTATTTGGTGCTGGTGAAGAATAGCTGCCAAAGTTTTATCTTGCCTCGCACAATATCGGCATCCAACGTCATGCCTGATTGCAGCGGGAAAATCCCGTTTTCCGCTCGGATGCTCTGCTCCTCAATTTCAACCACTATTCGGTAGACGGGCTCATTGGACTGCAGCGAGTTAGATAGTTCGCCGGGTAAAAAGATTGTCTTTGAGAACGAAGAAACCGTCCCCTTCATCACGCCATATCTCTGGTAGGGAAATCCGTGAAATTTAATACGAGCGTCTTGGCCGATATTTATGAGGCTTGCATCCTTTGACGGTACGAATATTTCGGCTTCGAGCTTTCCGCCAGATGGCAAGACAGTCGCAATCAATTCGTTTTGGGTAACGGAGAGTCCATCATAAAGTGGGATGGCTGCTATGCGGCCGTCAATGGGCGAAACTAATGTTATAATACCCCTTTGAGCCAAGTTATATTTACTCTCGCGCAAACCTGAGGTTATTCGACGCTTTTCGGAAAGTAACTGTTGGTGGGTAAGTGAGATAGCCTCGGCGTCACTTTTTTTTGCATTGATCTGCTCCCTTAAAGTCACGATGCTTTTTTCAAGCCGAACCATCGATTGCTGAAGAATTAAATTCTGTTCTCGCTGCTGGCGCAGTTCGAGCATCGATACGACTTCGTTTTTAAAAAGGTCTTCAAACCTGTCTGTTAATTGAGAACTCTCATCCATTCTTACGCCGAGTAGCCTCGCTTCAGTCAGTATTAAATCGAGTTCTTCTTCCAATGAGTTGATTTCGCGACGTAGCGCTTTCTCAGATTGCTGGTTCTGCGCATAAGAAAGTTCGATGGACAAAGTATGCTCGTCTATCTGCTTGTCAATTTCGGAAAGAGACGCCTCTACTGATTTGCGGTTGCCAACGATGTTTGTGTCAAGATCGAGCGTGGCAATCGGTTGGCCTTTGGCAACTTCGTCGCCTTGGCGAACATGCAGGTGCTCAACGTTGCCAAATTGCGGCGCCAAGACCTTAACCAAGCCTTTGTCGGGTTTGAGCCATCCGCTAGACCTGACAACGTCAGAGAAATTGCCCAACAAGAGTGTCGAGGCAGTGACAGTGACGACCAACAGGCCGATGAGCGTAATTGTCCACGATGAGATAGAAGTGCGGATGACGGTGGAAAGAGGCGCGTCTTGGGATTCAGGCCCGTCCAAATCCATTTGCTTAACTCCTTGCGAAAGCGCCCGCGCCTAGAAAGATCTGCGGCATCCTAGACGCATTGACCTCATAACCTCAGTATTGGAACGTCTATTATACTTTAACGCGAAAAAAATGTATTTACAATCTCGGATTGTTTCGATAGCTTGGAAAAGCCGTTAAGGCGATCACTAAACCCAAACTTAAATCTAAATTGGAGATACGTCACATGATCAAGAACCCAAAGTTTTTCGCAGACGCGTTGCTTGACGAAGAAGCGCTGGATCAAGTTGTCGGCGGCGTATGCGTTACATTGCCTCCTGTTCAGACCAATATTACACTTCCCACTTTTTCGGGCCAGATGCCAAACTTCGGCTCTGACGACACCAAGCCTAGTACAGACATGGTGGGCGGCGGAACCTACGGAAGCGGTTGCTAGTCAGGCACAGACTTCATCATTTGCAAGTATGCAACTTAATAAGGCCACTGATATTTTTCAGTGGCCTTCTTTTTTTGGGGGTCTTGAATGCATGATATTGTGATTTTCGGATCATCGGCAGATGATCACGTTACCTCTGTCGTCAAACACATTCCAGATAGTTACAGCGTCTACGTGTTGGATGTTTTTTCACGGCAGGGCTTCAGCGCATTTGGCGGATCCACAGAATTGCGATCTCACGTCAGCTGGAACCGATTGAAAGGAAACCTCAGTGACGTCCCGGAGTTTATTATCGAAGACTTCAGGCGGGAGGCATTCTACTTTAACGCCTGGTTCAACCTTATAAGAGGTTTTGAATTAAATAATGTGACAACGCCCTTGCACGACCCTTCGACTATTGTCCAAGCGAACAATAAGGCTAAGCAACTCGCTATAGCGAAGGAGGTTGGCCTGAAAATACCCGTAACAATTGTGTCGAATGATGCGGACGAAGTTCTGAGAACCATTGAGTCTGATCAAATACTGACCAAGCCCAACACATCAACCATTCTCAGGTCCGCAGAGCTTATATTTGCCCGATTAGTGTCCCGGAAGTTTCTGGCAGACAAGTCCGTTGAGTTGTCTTACGCCCCCCAAATTTTCCAAGAATACGTGGACAAAATTTATGAGTTGCGCGTCAACGTCATAGATGGCGACATATTTGCGCTCAGAATAGACTCTCAAGAGACAGAGCAGTCCAAGATCGATTGGCGGCGCGGTGGAATGTCTGTGGAGAACTATTCGGAGTATGATTTGCCAGACGCCATAAAATCCAACTTGTTGAAATATCTGGAGAGCATGTCACTTCGATGGGGCGTTTTCGACTTTATAAAGGCGAAAGACGGAGAATATATTTTTTTAGAATGCAATCCAGATGGGCAGTGGTTCAATGCAAATTTACCTCTTTCACAGAACATTAGTGGGAGCATGGCGGCAATGCTATGTAGGGCTGTTGATAGTGCAAAAAACTAGGTTTCGAAATATCAAGCGCAGACTGCTTGCCTTTAGTTTGATCTTTCTTTCGGGTTGCGCTGTCTCCGCGCAGCTAGAGAGCGACGAGAAACCTCAAGCTCTGATCAACCACCACATAAAGAAAAATAGCGTGATCTGCTCAGGGGTCCAGTATGATCGCGCAAAGGCTGAGTTACAGAGTATCCTGGCGGAGGATCAGGATAATCGTGCAAACCCAACTGCAAGCACGCGGGAAGAAGATGCCAAGCGGAGGGAGACAGTATCAGAAACATTCGCGAAATCCTGCTTAAGGGATTCAGAGGATTATTTCATAGCTGCGGTTGTTTATCAGCATGGTCATCTTCCGGAGCATTATCTTCAGGCAGTAATGTTTTCAAATACGTCGACTCGTCTCGACTCGTTGATGGCAATAGGAATAAGGACGGCTGCTATAGATCGATATTTAATGTCAGTCGGGCACAATCAGGTCTTCGCAACACAGGTTATTGGCACGGAACTCCAAGGACCAAATACAGAACCTGTTGATGGGACGCCATGTTTATGGCCTGTCGAGCAGGATGTGGATGTCAGGGATTATGAGGTTTTAGGACCAGCTGACTTCAGAGAACACCTCTCCCAGCAAATTAGTGCGCGCAGAGCAGAGGTGGAAGAGTGTGACCTCTCAACCAAAACTTCAAGCCAATTGCTCCAATCGCTATTAAGTCTTTCGATTGATATCTAAGTTGCTCCGAAATACTTTATGTCTTTGCGGGTGTCTTAATTGAAACTAATTCTTCAATCTGAGATGTCGGAATGCGGCCTTGCTTGCTTGGCGATGATCGCAAACTCGTTCGGACACAGATTTGATCTCAGCGGGATGAGGCGGCGGTTCCCGGGGTCATCGAACGGGCTGACCTTCAAGAACCTAGTTCACTACTCGTCAGAGATCGGCTTGCATGCGCAGGCCATGAAGGTTCCACTCGATAAACTGGAATTTGTTCAACTGCCTGCGATCCTCCACTGGGACAACCGGCACTATGTTGTTCTGGAAAAGGCCACAAAAAGATCAGTGACAATCCTCGATCCTGCTCGAGGAAGGGTCAAGATGCCTAGAAAGGAACTAAGCAAGCATACAAATGGGGTCTTGCTCGAATTCTCAAAGAGGCCTGAATTCGAAAAACAGAATGACAAGGAAAAGGTTGATATTCGAAGCCTGTTTGCAGGCGCGAGAGGATTGGGCCGCACGCTAGCACAGATAATTGCGTTGACACTCGTCATACAAGTCCTGACGATTATCTCCCCTCTCTATCTACAGGTTGTAATCGATCGGGCAGTTGTCAATTCCGATCGCCAACTTCTATTAGTGCTAACAATTGCTTTTGCTGCATTTGCGTTTTTAAATTCATTGTCAGAGTATGTGCGGAACTGGGTAATTCTTGTTTTGTCACAGACGCTCTCATTTCAAATGATCAGCAACGTTGTTGGGCACCTGTTGCGCGTTCGGACGAAGTTTTTCGAAAGTAGGCACATTGGTGACATCCTGTCTCGGATGTCATCGCTCCAACCAATACGTCAAGCCTTTACGCAGACATCAATATCGGTCGTTGTCGACGGATTTCTGTCGATAAGTCTCTTGATAATCATGCTTTCATACAACTTGAAACTGACTTTTGTAGTCATCTTTACAACGGCATTCATCGCAGTAACATCGCAGGTCGTAGTATTTTTCTTGCGAAAGAGACAGTCAGAGCAGCTTATCGCTTCTGCAAATGAGCAGACACATGTACTCGAAACTATCCGCTCCACCAGGGCAATAAAATTGTTTGGACGAGAAATAGAAAGAGAGTCTGGCTGGCGTAATCTGTACTCAATTCTGCTTTCGTCGAATATCCGACTGGGTAACCTGCAATATCTGACCACCTTTACTCTATCGGCAACTATGGCGATACAATCAATCTTGATTGTCTACCTTGGTGCGGGGTTGGTGATGGACAATACATTTACAATCGGCATGCTCTTTGCGTTCATGGCATACCAAGCTAATTTCGCAAACCGAACAACGAGTTTGATTGACGGACTCCTGGAGTTTGGTCTCCTGAAAGTGCATTTTTCGAGGCTTGGGGATATCGTGAATGAAGATCGTGAGGATGTGGTCGGCGGCGCCATGAACGTAAGCGCGCTTGAACAATTGGAGCTCCGAAATGTTTCATTCCAGTATGAACTTGACGGCAGATACATCGTCAAATCACTCAACCTGACGATCCGCAACGGAGAATTCGTAGCAATTGTGGGGCCTTCTGGAGAGGGGAAATCGACGCTTCTGAAGCTTATACTTGGGTTTCTTCAAACTGATGCCGGAGACATAATTGTCAACGGAAGACCATTGCAAGATTATGGATTGCGGAACTGGCGCCGTTTATTCGGTGTTGTCATGCAGGATGACCAATTAATATCCGGAACCATAGCTGAGAACATCGCCTTCTATGACACGGATGCTGATCCTGAAGCAATCCGACAGGCGGCCGAAAAATCTGGTTTAGCACAGGATGTTGAATCAATGAAAATGAAGTATGATTCGCTGATTGGGGATATGGGCTCGACCCTGTCTGGCGGCCAGCGTCAGCGCCTTCTCATTGCGCGCGCTTTGTACAAGTCTCCGAATATACTGGTAATGGATGAAGGAACTGCCAATCTTGATGTGGCTTCAGAAATAGCCATAGCCGATTTTGTTTCAGACTTGAAAATCACCAGAATTGTCGTCGCCCATAAGCCCGAACTGATCAGCAGGGCGGATACTGTTTACGAATTGAGGGACGGGGTTCTACATCTGTTAAAGCCAATGTCTGTAAACACGTGAACAAGGGTTTTCTGTCAAGTTTTGATGTAGTCATTCCAGTATTTGGAACCAAAGGGGATGTGTATCCGCTGCTAGCGATCGCGCAGACAATGGAATCTTGCGGCGCGAGCGTGACTTTTCTGACAAATGATTTCTTTGAACCTGAAATCAAAAGATTGGGGTTCAATTTCGTTAGTACAGGCAGGCGTCAAGATTATTTGGATTACCTCGAAAATATCGATTTGCACACGGACAATCCTGACGTCATCGAAAATATGTGGTCGTCTTGTCTTCGGGATCCCTACGTAGCCAGTGTCCGTCACATTCTCACAATGCACGAGACTGGCAAAAATCTTTTGATTGTTGGACTTTGGCCGGTTTTCAACGGAGGCTTTGCAGTTGCAGAGCACCTGAATTTGCCATCAGTCCAAATTTCCCTGTATCCAAGCATTGTTAATTCAGTGCTTTCGCCGCCAGCACCCGCTAAATGGATGCAGACTGGCGAACCCAATGAATCTGACAGGCTTCATGCTATCTATGCACGCTCCATAGGGCACCTGACATCCACACGGTCATTTCATGAAATGAATTCGATACGTCGGAAGTTTGCAATCCAGCCTTTGGAAATAACGGATCATATCGAGAGTTTCTTTATTGCTGGCCGCTTGCAGTTGATGCTTTGCCCTAAATGGTATGCGGATCCAGCAGCTGATTTCCCTGCAGGGCTTAAATATCTGGGTTTCCCATTTCTGGGATCGCACCTCTTCAAGTCGGATCATGAAGTTGATCGTTTCTGCAAGGCTAACCCGAAGCCGGTAGTTGTCACAGCAGGCACGGGTATTCGCGACGCAAACCATTTTTTCAGAACTGTTCTAGATGCGCTGTCGAATTCAAATATACCGATTATATTCGTAGGGGGAGCAGAAGACATAATTCTTCCATTAGAAAGAAAAGACGTTTTGCATGTCAATTCTGTCGATTTCTCTTCCCTTTTCAAAAAGGCTCGACTGATAATACATCACGGAGGAATTGGCACAACGGCTCAGGCGATGAAGGCCGGAGTTCCACAGTTTGTAATCCCGAGGGCTTTTGATCAATTTGACAATGCAGATCGTGTGGCAAGGTTAGGGATGGGTTCGTTCCTTCTAGAGCAGAATCTTACTGTAGATGACCTGCGCCATGATATTGAAGCGGTATTGATAAATGACAGCCTGATCTTGAATGCCGCGCACGTTGCCGATCGTTTTCTCGATGAGGATTTTCGTGTGATGCTTGTCCGCGCAATTGAGGAATACACCGCCGAGGCTTTGACACGTTAACTCAACCAGACGTCCTTTTCCTCGGGGTGAGTTTTTAAGGGCGAACTAGTGCCGTGACAAAACTCCATTTTGCATCAGCTTGAGATCTGAACTTTCTTAAAGTCTTTCTTGAGATGAGATGGCGTCGATGATTGAAGAGATTGCAGATTTGACAGGAGGTTTTAAGTATTTCTTACTGACCTGAACTTCTGTGATTTTTGTTCTTTTCAACATATTGGAACGTGGGAGCATTCGCCGCGCTTGTTCTTTCGACCTCCAACATCTTGAAGGTGTTCCAAGCCTAAAAGGCTTAAGGCTGCTCCGTAAGACCCAAGCCTATGGATCACTATTTGTAAGCTTGATGCCTTGTTTTTTCAAAAGTTTCCGCAGTAAGCGAAGGGCTGCTTTCGTATTCCGCCATCTTTGCAAAACAATATCGAGGACGGTGTCTTCGTCACCGACGGATCTCCACAGATAGACCATCTAATGTGACCTTAGCTTTGAAGACACATTAGTTCGTAAATGTGGAAGCAAGGAGCATCCCATGAGTACACGCATCGCCTGTAACGAGACACCGAGACGCGGAATATCCCGGTTAGCCGACTTTGACTTAAGCTAGCGCTTAGCTGTCGGCCTCGTTTGCAAGTGTGGAGTTTCGTGATTGAGCCCGATAGGCTCGGGCTGCAGGTTCGCGATTTCGCTCGGGCGGCAACCTGTTTCAATCAACGCATAGAGGATGCAGCGGACTTCATCGTTTAGACTATTAAAAATATGCGGTTCGAGGATGCGCTTACGAATCCAGTCCGGCGAGAACGGCGGAATATCCTCGTAGACGACGTTCTCTTGGGGGGGTCGGGGTTTGTGTGGGGTGTCGCTCATGGGGCGGTCCTCTGGATAAGGTTATGTTGGAAGTCTTGGGAGCCGTCGTTCGCGCTGCCCACGGCAAAGCCGATGCTCCATGTCTGTGTGGCTGTGCCGGACACGTAGTGGGCAAACCTGCTGTCGATCGGGATTGTGAGGCGATGCGCCTAGTCCTTGATAGCGAGGATCAAGCGAACGCGGGCGCAGCCCACGGACTGATTAGGGGTCGCGGCAATCGCGACGAGCTCTTTCACGAGCTGGCTCTCGACGGGCCTACCGATTGTCACCACATCGATGTCGGGGCGGAGTGTCACTGTCATGCGAAAGCCCTCCGGAGAGGGGCGCAAAATCCGCGCAAGCGCTGTGCGGGAATTCGCAATAGCGTCGCCGCAGCTGTTTCCAGCATCGCCGCACTAACGGGCTTCATTTTTATTTTTGGAAAAAAGCAGTGTAAATCAACGCTTCCGATGGTGCCCCCCACACGGCACAGCGCCGTCTAGAATAATGCATATAAAACAGTTACTTACGTCTGTCAAATTTGAATTTGTGACACATTAAATCTTGAAATTGTAGCACAGCTATCCCTTTCCGTTTAAAAATGTTTGCAAGTTAGGAGTTGGCAATGGAAGAACTGTTTGTGCTCCAAAGCCTTAGTTCTATTGAAACGAAAATAACTTTGCTATTATGACTTCGATGGGTGTAACGCGGACCTTGGCGAGCATTGGCCTGACCGCTCTTTGCGCCTCAGTTACCATTAAAAAAATTTGAGAATAAATAGAACGAGCCCGCTCTCACATTATGTTGTTATCAAGCTACTGTATGGCTGGATCAATTGCGTTTGATGGGTGTGCTTACAGCGTTTTGCACTGCGCAATTAAGCGTCAACTGTTGCAGTTTCTGAATTCTCTGCCTGCTGTTTTGCGTTTTCAGGTTCATCTAAATGATAATGACTTTTGCCAAAGATTCCTACTGGCCCCAAAAAAAATTTTCGACAATGACAGAAAAATGTTCTGAATAATTCTCCTTGCGGTATATCTAAGCAATGCCATCCTTCCTGCTTATCTCGTCCAGCCTGCTAAGCAGTGCTTAAGTTGCTTACGCTTGACGCAATCAATCGCCTGCTCTCCTATTTTTTATTTTACACGCTCATTCGCTTTACTCTGTGGAATACGTTTGACGGTCATCAAGGCGTCCTTCTAGCGTTTCAATGCTATGGTTTTATTACAACCTTTTTGTGTAGCGCCGACTTGGAAACTAATTGTCGGTTTTCCCGCTTGTGAGAGTAAGCTCGATGAGGAGGTCTTTGGCGTCGACACCGGCGCCGACATCAACATGAACGGTTTTGATCGTGCCGGCATAGTCGGCATGGATTGTGGTCTCCATCTTCATAGCCTCCATGGTCAACAGGACATCGCCTGGCGCGACCTCGTCCCCCTCTTTCACGGATAAGGTCGCAATATGGCCGGGCATAGGGGCCGCAAGATGAGCCTTGTTCTGAGGATCGGCTTTTGGTCGCCGCACGGCGATTGTCTGAACGCTTCGGTCGGGAACGCGGATCGTGCGGGGCTGTCCGTTAAGTTCGAAAAAGACTTTCACTTCTCCATTTTCGTCGGAATCGCTAAGGGCGAGAAGGCGGATTTCGATCGTCTTGCCCCGGTCTATATCGACCGAGATTTCGCCGCCGGTTTTCATCCCGTAAAAGAAGACGGGCGTTGGCAGAACCCAGACAGGACCATAATCGCGCCGACGTCCCATATAATCCAAGAAGACCTTCGGATACATAAGATATCCATTTAAGTCTTCATCGGTGACTGGATGACCCTGCAGCTCTTTGCGCAGGCTCTTGCGCGTGGCTTCCAAGTCTACCGGAGCCAGCCGCTTGCCGGGTCTTTCAGTATAGGGTTGCTCGCCTTTGAGGACTTTTTTCTGCAATGCTTCCGGCCAGCCGCCGGGGGGCTGGCCCAGATCACCGCGCATCATGTTGACGACGGAGGCGGGGAAGGAAATGTCTTTGTCCGGATTCTCGACCTCTGCACGGCTCAGATTTTGCGTAACCATCATCAAGGCCATGTCGCCGACAACTTTTGATGAAGGCGTTACCTTAACGATATCCCCGAACATTTGGTTCACTTCGGCATAGGTTTTCGCCACCTCCGGCCAGCGATCTCCCAACCCTAAACTGTCCGCTTGGGCCCGCAGATTGGTGAACTGCCCGCCTGGCATTTCGTGCAGGTAGACTTCGGACGCAGGAAAACTGACACCTTTTTCGAAGGCCGCGTAATTTCCGCGAACGGCCTGCCAGTAACGCGACATTTCCCGAATGGCTTCGGGGTTGAGGCCCGTGTCGCGCTCTGTGTGACGCAGGGCTTCGACAATCGAGCCGAGGCAGGGTTGTGACGTATTGCCTGAAAACGCGTCCATGGCCGCATCGACGGCGTCCACACCCGCATCGCAGGCGGCGAGAACCGTCGCGGCTGCCGCGCCGCTCGTGTCATGCGTATGGAAGTGGACGGGCAGGCCGGTCTCGTCCTTGATGGCTTTGACCAAAAGACGCGCGGACGCTGGCTTTAACAGCCCCGCCATATCCTTAAGTCCCAGCACATGGATGCCGCAGTCTTTCAGATCGCTCGCCATTTTGACGTAGTAGTCCAAATCATATTTGGATTGCGCAGGATTTAGGATATCGCCCGTATAGCAAATCGTGCCTTCGCAAACCCGGCCGGATTCGAGAACCGCATCAATCGCAACCCGCATATTCTCGACCCAGTTCAGGCTGTCGAATACGCGAAAGACATCGACGCCGCTGTTTGCCGCCTGCGCGACAAAGCTCTGAACGATATTATCCGGATAGTTGGTGTAACCTACACCGTTAGAAGCACGTAGCAGCATCTGTGTCATAATATTCGGAATACGTGCGCGCAGTTCGCGCAGGCGTGTCCAAGGGTCTTCCTGTAGGAAGCGGTAAGCCACATCAAACGTCGCCCCGCCCCAACATTCGATGGAAAACAGCTCTGGCAGATTGCAGGCGTAGGACTGAGCTACATTGATCATATCGGCAGTGCGCATCCGCGTCGCCAGCAGCGACTGATGCCCATCGCGCATGGTCGTGTCGGTAATGAGGACCTTCTTGGAATCGAGCATATATTGCGCGACAGCGTCCGGGCCTTTTGTGTCGAGGAGTGTCTTCGTGCCGGGCGGCGGGGACGGGCATTCGACAAGCGGCGGGTCGATGGAGAGCCGCAACGCCGGGCGATCCTTGCCTTTGGTTTCAGGATGCCCGTTGACCGTAATGTCGGCGATGTAGGTGAGCAGCTTGGTCGCGCGGTTCTTGCGCTTGTCGAACTTGAACAGATCCGGCGTCTGGTCGATGAACTTGGTTGTATAGCTATTATCCAAGAAGCTTGGATGTTTAAGCAAGTTCTCAACAAAAGCGATATTGGTGTTTACGCCGCGAATGCGAAATTCGCGCAGGCTGCGATCCATGCGCGCAATCGCCAGTTCCGGCGTCGGTGCCCAAGCTGTCACTTTGACAAGCAGGCTATCATAATGGCGCGTAATGATGGCGCCGGCATAAGCTGTGCCGCCGTCGAGCCGGATGCCCATACCATTGGCTGTGCGATAAGCCGTGATGCGGCCGTAGTCCGGGATAAAATTATTCTGCGGGTCTTCTGTCGTGACGCGGCATTGCAGCGCATGACCGTTAAGGACAATACCGGATTGCGAGGCCATTCCCGTTGCACTCGCCAAAGGCTGGCCTTCCGCAATCAGGATTTGGGCGCGAACAATATCGATGCCGGTGACTTCCTCAGTGACCGTATGTTCGACCTGAATACGCGGGTTCACCTCGATGAAGTAAAATTCCCCGCTCTTCATATCCATCAGGAATTCGACGGTGCCGGCGTTCTGATAATTCACATGGGCGCATAACTTTTTGGCCATGTCGCAAAGGGCGGTGCGTTGGTCTTGTCTCAAATAGGGGGCGGGCGCGCGCTCGACCACTTTCTGGTTGCGCCGCTGGACCGAACAGTCGCGCTCCCAGAGGTGATAAATCTCGCCATGGCTGTCGCCGAGGATTTGTACTTCCACATGACGGGCCTCCGTGATGAGCTTCTCGAGAAAGCCTTCGCCATTGCCAAATGCGGCTTCCGCTTCGCGGCGACCTTCCAGAACCTTCTGCTCAAGCTCGGCCTCATTGTGGATCGGCCGCATCCCGCGGCCGCCGCCGCCCCAGCTCGCCTTCAGCATCAGCGGATAACCAACCTCTGCGGCCTGCTTGCGCATGACATCCATATCGTCGCCCAGCACGTCCGTCGCGGGAACAACAGGGACGCCCGCCTCAACGGCGACTCTCCGCGCTGAGGCTTTGTCGCCCATTTGGCGCATCGTTTCGGCTTTCGGGCCAATGAAAACGATACTCGCCTCGGTGCAGGCATCGACGAAGTCCGGGTTTTCCGACAACAGCCCGTAGCCGGGGTGAATGGCGTCGGCCCCGCAATCCAGTGCAACGCGGATGATCTCTTCAATGCACAGATAGGCCTTGATCGGCCCCATCCCCTTGCCAATCAAGAAGGCCTCGTCCGCTTTGAAACGGTGCAGGCCCAGCCGATCCTCTTCGGCATAGACCGCTACAGTTTTTTTGCCCATCTCATTGGCCGCCCGCATTACGCGAATGGCAATCTCGCTGCGATTGGCGATGAGGATTTTCTTGATAGGGCGGATATTCATTTCAGTCTTTTTGTGAGGTGGTCGGATATCCCACAATGGGCATAGGGTCGTCTAACCGTCTATACGTGCAATGTCGCAAAACCGCCATCAATTGGAAAATTAGCCCCTGTGATGAAAGCCGCTTCGTCGGAGCTTAAATAAACGACTAAGCTGGCAATTTCGTCAGCTTGTCCCATGCGGCCGATTGGCTGTGTCTGAGAGAGCTTCTCAAACATTTCGTCGCGGTTATCCGGGTAATTTTTATCCAGAAACGCGTCGACGAAGGGTGTGTGAACCCGCCCCGGCGCAATGCAATTACAGCGGATGCCGTCTTTGACATAATCGGCGGCGACCGAGTACGTCATCGTCAATACCGCACCCTTGCTCATTGAATAGGCGAAACGATCCGGTATGCCGACGGTTGAAGCGATTGAGGCCATATTGACAATCACACCGTATTTTCTGTCCTTCATGGACGGGATGACCGCGAGGGTTGCGTTATAAACCCCCTTTACATTGACCGCATAAATGCGGTCCAAATCCGCTTCTTTCGTGTTCTCGATGGACCCGACATGGGCAATTCCCGCATTATTGACGAGAATGTCGATTGGTGCTTTTTCAACCAGCTCCGTAAAAACGCGGCTAACCTCGGCATGATCCGCAATATCACAAGCGGCTGGCTCTGCGCTTCCTCCGCTCGCAATTATTTGTTTCGCGACAGACTTCGCAGCGTCGAGGTTCAGGTCTAAAACGATGACGTGGACGCCTTCTTGCGCAAGGCGAACACAAACCCGCTCACCAATGCCGCTGCCGCCACCCGTAACGAGTGCTGTCTTTTGTTTGAGTTTGAGGTCCAAAATATTCTCCTAATTGACGACGCCGATGATCTGAATTCCTATCTTGGTTCGCGCAAAGACGAGCCTTGTCGGCTCTTTTCAGTTCAAACTTCCAGTGTTCAGCCTAACTGCCCGTTTCTATCGCGTATAATTGGTCTCGACGTTAACGCACCATTGTTTGAAATAAGAAACACTAGTTCGAATATGATTGACTGTAAAGCATTTCAAAGCTGGAATCTGCAAATACAGGCTTAGTTTTGATGACTTACCGATGAGCTCTAACCTCTCTGTCCAGACAGAGATTGTTGCCCCATTGATATTAGGAGCTAAAATGTATCCGGCCTGATAGAATAGCAAGTGGGGTGGTTATAGGGGCGCTGCACGGACGTGAATCGCGGCGTCGTTTTAAACGGTCGTATCCTTCAATCCAGAAGGTGGAAACGAGCAGGATATTTCTAAGAACAGACCTGCATCTGTGCCATGATCGCTAACGACAGGCCGTTATGAGCCTACCATTGTTTCAGCGCGAAGAGGGATAGTCCCATTCCCGCAAAGCCTCACGATTCGCTAGAAGAGCCCTCTACATTGTCCACATCATCGGGAGCTGTTTCGTCGGCATCTTTATTCCATTTGAAGATTTTAGAAATTGTGCAGCGCTGAAGTCCGAGGCCTGTTCTATCATTATTGACGAACGGCGAATCCGATAAAATCAGTTTGTCGCCCCGAGAGAGGCAACTGGAACGGGAATCGACGCCGATACCGAGCGCAAATTCAAGGTTCTGGCAGCCGCCAAGCACTTCGACGAGATATCGGTCTGAAACGCCCCTGGTGAGAACAACTGTATTGCGAGTCGTTTCGCCGAAACCGTCAATCGATCCACTAAAACAAACGTTATTGACCTCTTCTCCCAATCTGGCGTCATCGGCAAATTGTGCGGCTCCGCGAGGAGATCTATCGTCGTCGAAGCTCGCGCAAGATACTGTTCCCGCAAACGGAATGCAGATGACGACTGAAATAAGGAGTGATCTTTGCATAGCTCTTTCTCTCTCTGAGATCGTCAAACAATACGATAGTTCATAACATTTTAGAGCTCGATGGGAAAGGGTAAGCCTTCAGTTGTCCGTGATCTCTGCGTTTACTCCCGTTCCGCCAAGCGCGAGATATAAGGCAATACGGGCCTCAATAATTTGCCTTTGCAGGGTGATTTCGGTGCGGTCAGCTTGGAAACTGCGTTGCCGGAATGTCAGGACGTCGAGAAGATCTATCGCGCCTTCCTTATATTGCACCTCCGCGAGCGCCAGCGTTTCGCGCGCCGCATTTGCGCCTTCTTGAACGTACTCTTGGCGTTCGTTAAGCGTATTAATCGCGTTCAGCGCATTCTCGACATCAAAATAAGCGTCCAGCGCCGCTTGGCCATAATTGGCGAGCGCTTGCCGTTGGCTGGCCGTTGCCGCGTCAATTCGAGCCTCCGTCAGTCCACCATCGAACAAATTATCTGCCAAGCGCGCGCCCAAGGAATAAGCGATGGACACGGGGTCTAAAATATCACCGATATTCCCTGAACCCGTATCCAGTCCGCCGGATAGTGACAGACTTGGCCATCGATTTGCCTGAGCAACCCGCGTCGATTGAAATGCGCCGAGGACATCATATTCTGATGCAATAATATCTGGCCGGCGGCGTATCATCTCCTCTGGTGTTCCTGCGCCCAAAGTGTCCGTGAAGGTCGGCAAGGCGGCTGCAATGGCAAGGTCGCCGCTCGGATATTGGCCGATGAGAATTTGGAGCGCCTGCACCACGTCAACTCTAGCGGCCTTGGCGACAACAAGATTATCACGCGCGCCCGCCACGTCGGATTTGGCTAAAACCAATTCTCGGCTGGACGCAGCCCCTAGATCGTAGCGGATATTGACGATGCGCAAAGTTTCTTCTTGAGCCTGTAAAGTCTGCTCGGTGAGGGCGATTTGTAAGTCGGCTTCGATGCTGCGAATATAGGATCGGGCAATCGCCGCGATCAGGGCTTGGCGCGCATTTTCATAAGTCGCGCGTGTGCTAACCAAATCATAGCCGGAGGCCAGAACGCCCGCGCGTATTCCGCCCCACAAATCGGCCTCCCAGCTCGCTGACAAGCCGCCAGTGTAGCTATCGGACAGATCATTACCTTCCAGCGCGCCGCCAGCGCGCGTGGAAAAATCGGCATTCAGGCTGGGGAGAAAGCTTGATCGGGACTGCCGCAACAAGGCTTGAGAGCGGGCCACACTTTCCGCGCTCGCGCGTAAGGATGGGTTATAGGCCAGCCCTTGCGTGATCAACGCGTCTAACCGCGGATCAATAAGGACAGTGGTCCAGTCAGCCGCGATCTTTTGGTCCATTTCGGTGCCAAAAACCCAGCTTGCGGGCGCATCCAGTGCGGCGCTTTCTTCGCTAACAGCAACCTCTCCCGAAGGACCTATACCGAGTGAAGCACAGGCAGTGAGGTTGACCGTCAAGGCGAGCATGGCGATCAAAGGGATAGCTTTAGTCATGACGGAGGGCCTCAATCGGGTTCAGGCGAGCGGCCCTTCGCGCTGGGAAGAACCCAAAGAACAGACCCACCAATACCGATGCCCCGATGGAGACAAGGGCAATGAACGGCGAAATATTGACCGGAAAATCCCCGAGCTTTGATGCCAGTTCGGCAGCGCCGATCCCGAGGGCGGACCCAATGATGCCGCCGATCAGGCAGAGACCCAAGGCTTCAAACAGAAATTGTCCCAAAATATCCTGACTACGCGCCCCAATCGCCATGCGCAGGCCAATTTCTTTTGTTCGCTCAGTGACCGACACGAGCATAATATTCATAACACCGACGCCGCCAACTATCAGTGAGACAGCGGCGGTAAAGGCCAGCAGGATGCCAAACGTCGCCTGCGTGCTGGATCGGGCGCGAATGAAATCTGCAATATTATAGACCCGAAAGTCGTCATCCTTGCCGGGACGAATTTTGCGGATGACGCGCATGCGGGCTTCGAGCTCATCTTGCGCACGGGTCATATCGTATCCCGGCGTCACGGAGACTTCGATATCTGATACATAGTTGGGGGTGGTTCTATGGCCTCCCAAAACGCGGTTGCGCGCCGTTTCAATTGGGATAACCACGACATCATCGCGGTCGCTGCCAAAGTTGGACTGCCCTTTTTTATCAAGAACGCCCACAATTGTTAGCGGCACATTATTGACACGTATTTTTTGCCCCAGTGGGTTTGATCCTTCGAACAGATTTTCAGCAATCGTGACCCCGATTACGGCAACGGCTTGACCGGATGAAATATCGATATCTTCCAGAATTCGGCCTTCGGACGCTTTCCAATCTTGGGAGATGAAAAAGTCGGCGTTCACGCCATAAATCCGTGTTGCCCAGTTGGTATCGCCCGCAACAACTGTCCCTGACCCATCAATGCGGCCCGACACAGCCAGAGCATAGGGTTCGGTGCGAAGTGCTTCGACGATAGAGTCGTTAAAGGGTGTGCGGCCACCCGCGCCACTGGACCGACCGCCGCGGCGGTCTGCGCCCGGACGAATAGATAGGTTATTCGCGCCGAGTGAGGAAATTTGCGCATCAACCTGACGCGCGGCCCCTTCGCCAATGGCCATCATCGCCATGACCGATGCGACTCCGATCATAATGCCCAACATTGTCAGGAAGCTGCGCAAGGGGTTGGCGAACAGAGCTTCTAATGCGGAACGAAAGGCGACACCATATTTCATGATCCTGCCCTCTCATCGCGTTCGATTTGTCCGTCCCGAAAGTGAATGCGCCTTGTCGCATAGTCAGCGACCTCTTGCTCATGCGTTACAATTATGACTGTGATGCCTTGGTTCGCCAAACCCGTGAGTAGATCCATAATGTCTTCCGACGTTTGGGTGTCGAGCGCCCCGGTAGGTTCATCGGCCAAAAGAATTGACGGCGATCCAGCCAAAGCCCTGGCAATAGCGACACGTTGCTGCTGTCCGCCTGACAATTGCATTGGCCTATGATCCATACGATCGCCGAGCCCAACCATTTCCAAACATTCTGCGGCGCGCGCTTCGATATCGCCCATAGGCCTGCGTGAATAACGCATCGGCAGCTTCACATTCGTCAGCGCAGAGGAGCGTCCCAACAGGTTAAACTGTTGGAAGATAAACCCGATCGTTTCATTGCGCAGGTCCGCTAAATCATTGGGTTTCATATCGGCGAGGTTTTTGCCCGTTATTTCCAGTATTCCTGACGTTGGCACGTCGAGCGCGCCGATCAAATTCATAAGCGTTGACTTACCGGAGCCGGACGGTCCCATGATGGCAGTCATTTCTCCCTTTTTAAAAGTGAGGTTGACGCCGTTCAGCGCATGCACTTCTTGACTGCCCATGACGTAGGTTTTGGTGACGTCTCGGCAGGAGATAAGCGGAACTGACGTGGAGGTATCGATCACTGCACCGCTCTATTCGGCTTGGAGAAGGGGGCGAGCGCGAGTGACAAACACATCACCTTCCGATGCGCCGCGAAGGATTTCCGCATAAGACCCGTCCTGAAGACCGAGTGTCAGCGTTTTCTTTTCGAGTTTCCCATCCTGCGTTTGTGCATACGCTTCGACACGCGTAATCGAGGCGCGTTCGGCGATGGCCGCTTGAACGGTCTTATATTCATCGTCGGTCAGATTCCTGCGAAGAACTTTGTCAGTGGCCGCCTCCATGCGCTGACGCACGGCATTTCGGTCAAATTGTGCACGATCTCCCAGCCCTGCGCGAACGGCTTCAGTCTCCGTCTGAAGATCGGCTAGAATAGCCGCCGTCTTGGCAGGATCGAGATCAAGGCTGTTCAATATTTGTAAGCCACCGCCTCCCCGTCTGCCCCGGCCTCCACCCCCGTCGCCCGGGCCGCGTTCCCCGCGGGCTTCGCCGCGCGTTTCCTCTAAGACCTCTGGTCCGTTGGCGGGCGGGCGGAACCTCACAGCGGTTTCGGCAATCCGCAAGACATCGCTTCTTTTATCGGCCGTGATTTCGACATTGGCCGTCATCCCCGGCAGAAGGCGACGGTTGGGATTTCTGGCTTTGATCACGACTGTATAGGTCACAACATTTTGCAAGGTTTCAGAGGCCAGCCGAACCTGCTCGACGGTCCCGCGAAAGGTTTGATCTGGATAGGCATCAACGTTGAACTCGACCAAATCACCCGCATTAATGTCGCCAATATCACCCTCAACGACAGCAGCATCAATACGGATATCCTCTAGATCTTGGGCAATGGTGAAAAGAACCGGCGCAGAAAAGCTCGCCGCAACGGTTTGTCCGACATCGACATTTCGTGAAATGACAACACCGTCAATCGGCGAACGGATAATGGTGCGCTCCAGATCGACTCTTGCGGAGTTTAAGGCCGCGTTACGCTGAGACAAGGAGGCCGTCGACGTGCGCAGCTGCGCACGGCTGACATCCAGATTAGCCTTAGCGACGGCGAGGGCGCGTTCATTGTCTTCAAGCGTGGAACGGGCGACGGCATCTGCGGCATACAAGGCTTCCTGCCGCGCATAGTTCCGTTCGGCTTGGGCGAGGTTGGCTTCTGCGCTGACGATATTGGCATTTTGGACAGCCAGATTTGCCTGGGCGCTTTGAACATCGGCCTTGGCGGATTCGACTCGGCTTTCAAATGTTTGCGGGTCGATGCGGGCGATGATTTCGCCGGCTTTGACTTCGGAATTAAAGTCAGCGTTCAAAGCTGTGATTTGACCTGACACTTGTGACCCGACTTCAACAGTCGTTAAGGCGCGCACGGCCCCCGATGCGGACACGATACGTGCGACGTCGCCCGTTTCGACGGTTGCCGTCTCGATGTCAAAGGCGCCCGTTTCCGCCAAAGAATTCGGCTTTAGAAACAGGAACCAACCGAGCGCTAAAAGGATGAGCACTGCGGCTATAAAGTAGACCGGTTTTGACATGGAGGCCTTTCGGATTGCGCGCAAATTATTTTGATAAAAAGATTCTGCGAGTGTCTAACGGTTCAGCCGCAGCTTTCCTGCGGCATTTCAAAAACTTATTACAGATTCATAGGCATGAGTACCGCGCCCATTGTTTTGGTGGCAAATGTTTAGAGGCTCTAATTTTCGTCGCCTCGAATATTATTCAGCGCGGCGAGCAATTGAGCCACGCGTTCCGGTTCCTGCTTTGCCAAATTGGTCGTTTCTGCCGGATCAGCTGCGAGGTTGTAAAGTTGGTAGGGGCTTTGTTCGGCTTCAGGTTCACCGCTTCGAGGCCTCGTAAAACCGCCGCTTCCAAGCCCTTCGACAAGTTTCCAATCACCCAGCCGGATTGCAAATTTACCGCTCAGAGAATGATGCACAATCGGGCCGCGCTGAAACGCGTTGTTCTCGTTACTGTCTAAAAGAACGGACGAAAAATCTACCGAGTCCGGAGCTGAGTGGATGTCAGGGGCAATACCAGTAATGGCTGCGAGTGTGCGCATCACATCGTTTAGCACGATTGTGCTGTCGGATTTTGCGCCGGGCGTGACATGTCCGGGCCATTTAATGATGAAGGGTACTCTGTGCCCGCCTTCATAAATATCGGCCTTTTGACCTCGCCACGGCGCATTGGCTAAATGATCATATTTGGCTTTATCGTCGAGTTTCCAATGTGCGCCATTGTCTGAAGAGAAAATCACGATGGTATTGTCTTCTATGCCCGCTTTTTTAATTGCGTCCAGCGTCTGGCCGACAATCGCATCTGTGTAGGCAACAAAGTCGCCATAGTAGCCCGCACGGCTGACCCCTCTGAACTCCTCAAGGGGTAACCAGGGTGTATGCGGAGAGGTCAAGGGGAAGTAGAGGAAGAAAGGTTTATCGTCTTTCGACGCATCGAGGATTTTCTCCGCGGCTTTACCGGCTAGTCGCGGTAATATCTCTGCATGGGCGAAGCCCTCTCCTAATTCACCGGGGCGCCACATGCCGCCGCCGCCGCCGCGTCGCGTGCCGCTCCGCTTGATTGTCTGCCCAAGCAAGGGCGTAACAACCTTTTCATTCTCGACTAAGACATAGGGCTCCATATCCAGCGAAGCCGGAATGCCATAAAAGTAATCAAACCCGAGCGCATTGGGGCCGGGCGACAATGTTCCCGCGTAATCGGGTTCGCCTGTGCCGAGTCCCAGATGCCATTTGCCGACCATAATGGTTTTATATCCGGCCCGTTTTAGCAACGAGGCGAGCGTCTCCCGTTCGGTATCAATCATGAGCGGAGAGCGGCCGTTCAAGGTGCCGCTTTTCAGCGCGGTTCGCCAGGCATAGCGGCCTGTCAGTAATGAGTAACGCGACGGCGTACAAACGGCCGATGATGTATGCGCGTCGGTGAAAGACATGCCCCCCGCTGCCAAAGCGTTCAGATGCGGCGTTGGAACCGCGCTCTGGGGGTTGTAGCTTTCGATATCGCCATAACCCATATCATCGGCATAGATGACAACGATATTCGGTAGTGACAACGCCACCGTGCCTTGTTTCTGTGCGGCTGCCTCGCTAGCAGAACTCTGACAAGCCGCCAGAATAGCGAGCGCGCTTATGAAAGTCGCTTTAATTTCCATTGTCCCGAATTTCGTTGAGGGTTTTGAGCATTTGGGCGACGCGTTCAGGCTCTTGATCCGCCAAATTTATGGTTTCCGCTGGATCGTCCGCAAGATTATAGAGTTGATATGAGCTTTGTCCTGCAGCAGGTTTCGGGTCGCTCTTCTTCGGAATTCCGCCGCTGTCAAAGGTCTCGAAGAGTTTCCAATCGCCAATCCGGATTGCGAACTTGCCAGCCCAGGAGTGGTGCACGATAGGGCCTCGCTGAAAGGCGGCGGCCGCGCCTGTTTCTAACAGCACGGGTGAGAAATCGACTGAATCGGGCGCTGATCCGGTTTCAGGCGTCACCCCGATAATGGCCGCGACTGTCCGCATTACGTCGTTCTGGACGATGGTATCATCGGATTGCGAGCCTGGCGTCACATGTCCGGGCCATTTGACGATGAACGGAACGCGGTGGCCGCCTTCATAATTTTCAGTTTTCATGCCTCGCCACAGCCCATTAGCGAGATGATTATATTTGGCGATGTCATCCGGTTTCCAGTGCGCGCCATTATCGGAGGTAAGAATAACAAGCGTATTGTCTTCAATGCCGGCCTGCTTGATCGCATCCGTGACCTGACCCACAATGGCGTCCGTATAGGCAACGAAGTCGCCGTAATAGCCCGCTGTGCTGACGCCTCTGAAATCTTCGATGGGCAGCCACGGCGTATGGGGTGAGGTGAGCGGAAAATAGAGGAAAAAAGGCTTATCCTCTTTTGATGCGCCGAGAATTTCTGAAGCGGCTTTATCACCAAGGATCGGCAAGATATCTTCGTGGACAAAGCCTTCTCCGATTTCGCCTGGACGCCAAAATCCCGGTCCGCCCGCTCTCCGGTTGCCGCTTCGTTTAATTGTCCCGCCTTTTAACGGCGTGATGACGCTCTCATTCTCGACCAAGACGTAGGGTTCCATGTCGAGCGACGCGGGAATGCCGTAATAATAGTCAAATCCAACCGCGTTCGGGCCGGGGGACAGGGTGCCGGCATAATCAGTTTCACCATCACCAATACCTAAATGCCATTTGCCGACAATAATCGTTTTGTAATCGGCCCGCTTGAGCAGGCTTGCGATAGTTTCGCGTTCTGTATCAATCAAAAGTGGGGAACGCCCTTGAAGGACAGCGCGCTTGAGGCGCGTTCTCCACGAATAACGGCCCGTCATCAAAGAGTAGCGCGATGGCGTACAGACGGCGGAGGATGAGTGTGCATCTGTGAATGACATACCGCCCGCCGCTAAATCGTTTAGATAAGGCGTTGGCACGGCGCTATCAGGATTGTAGCTCCTAATGTCGCCAAAACCCAGATCGTCTGCGTAGATCAGGACAATATTGGGTTTGCTAGAAGACGCATTTGTAGAGATGGCTGACGATGATTTCCCAGCATCCGTTTGGCACCCAGACAAGACCACGAACGCACTGACGGCGGTGACCGTCGAAAAAAAGTTCGCGAAATCCGCCATTTTGTAAATTCTCTCACTTTCCGAATGATCGTTTTTGGCTAACGTTCGTTTCGAGGGGAATTTGAATGAAAAATGCCGGGGCCTTTTATCAAGACTCCGGCATAAAGCTTACGCTTTGCAGAAGGGGTATCCTTAGAACTTAGCCGTCACACCTAAGCGAATATTGCGGCCTGCATGTGACAAGTTCTCTGTTCTCCAAGTGGGTCGGTCATTCTCAAGAATGTTTCCGTCTTCAGGGGCCGTAATGCCATTGGCAGGGAGTGTTCGGCTAATAAATCTGCGGTCCGATTCATCGGTCAGGTTGGTCACCGCAAGTGTCAAATTGATCCTCTTATTAACATTCACCACCGCAGAAAGGTCCAAACGTTCGCTTGTGTCCTGCCAGATAGACGCTTCACGGTTGATAATCGTGCGCAAATTTGGTGTGCGGTAATTATATGCAAGCCTCAAAGAGTGACCGTTCTTTTCCCAGTAGACCGTGGCGTTTAGAGTATCTTTTGACGTCGCGCGGAACGGCAACCCGACAAAAAAGTCAAAGTTTGCATCATCCGGATCAAGCACGGTCGCTTCACCGACAGAGTAGGTATAGTTCAATACCGTGCCAAAGTCTTTTAGCGGTCCTGGTAGGAATGTGAAATCCTGCTGGAAAGCAAATTCGAGACCCTTAACATGACCGCCTTCGCCGTTGATGACGCGCGTGAACGGTATCTCTTGGCCTTCAACTGTGGCACATAATACGGGGTCGAGACCATCCGGGCAGACAACGGTAAAGTTGGTTACTTCATCATAGTTAAATGACTTAATATCTTTATAAAAAGCGGCGGCGGAGAACAGACCTGTCTTGCCGAAATACCATTCAAAAGACGCATCATACTGCCACGCTTCGGTGGGTTCTAGGAATGGGTTGGCCCCATTCGCCCGAAGGTTTGCGTTGTTCGTGAAGATGAAAGTTGACCCCGGACGCAGTTGCGATTGTGGCGGTCGTGACATGACTTTCGCGGCAGAGACACGCAAGAGTGCTTCGTCCGAGAGAGCATAACGCAGGTTCCCGCTTGGGAGAACATTCGTGTATTCGACGTTAAATTCGCCGGGGATTTCGAAGTTGTTGCCAGCGCCCGGAAAGCGGTAAAGTTCAGAACCGATTGATCCCGACTTCGTTTCGACCACGCGAACACCGACGTCACCCTTCAGTCGGCCGTTAAACGTATCGATGTTGGCTTTGGCATAGCCTGCTAAAGTTTCCGTTGTGATTATGTTGTCATTAATCGCGTTTCCAGCCTGTGTGAGATCATCAGGCAGGTAAGTGTCGAACACGTAATCAAAATTAGGCACTTGCCATCCACCAATCGTGCCAGGCGCGACCCTGTCCAAGAAGTCGTCAAATGGAAACGGGCTTGAAATAAGCGGATCTGAGAGAACCGGGCCCGGTATTACGTTTCCGTCAGCATCTGTAAACGACGCCGAGTTGCCGGTTGTGCTGTTGGATGTCTTAGTCCGGTCCGTATATTTGGCGCCGATTTCAATACTGCTGATAGGGCCGAAATTGAGCTGCCGTTCAACGTCGAAATTCAGAGCGATATTCTCATCTTGAGAGAATCGTGTATCTTCAAAGATTTGGATCAATTGATTGAGATTTGGGTCAAAGGAGGACCCAAACGCATTATCCCACGTCAAAATGGGGGCGATGCGAAAACCACCATTGTCATCGAGCCAATTGATATTGAGTTGTTCGGCGGGTGCGCGAAAGTTGACGCGGCGGTTGAGCGGGAAGGTCTGCTCAGCGATACTATATGCCGCTGTGGCCTCGAGGTCCCACTGTCCGATACTACGCTCATAAGTTAGGCCAGTCAGATAGGTCTTTGTTTCAGTGATTTGGTGACGGGACAGGTTCGTACCCGCTGCATTGTCACCATCATAAACGACCGTTGATCCCGTTTCTACATCAATAGCGTTGCTTGTGCCGGGGCCTCTTGCGCCGGTAATGCGGGAATTGTGCTGCAGAAAGTCTTTTTCGAGATAACTGTAGCTCAAATCCAGCGTCAGGGAGCTGACATCATCAGGGGCCACTTGGAACGTAACCGTGCCGCCATAACGGGTCCGCTCGTCAAGCTTTACATTAGGTTGATACCCAACCGGAATATAGACCGCTCCGTCCCCGAGGTCTGCGCCCGTCAAATAATCTGTGCGCGGGGAGTTCGTTCGGGCATTCCCGCCAAAGGACCGCCAGTTGAATGCTTGAAAGCCATCGACCCGGGATGTCTGCTCATCATAATATAGAGACGCGACAACGCCGAGGTTGTCACCGAAGAACTTATCCGATGCGCTGAGTTTCACAGCTAGGTCCGTTTTGTCGGCCAGATCGTTTTGCTTGAGCTGAGCGCTCACGGTTCGCCTTGGTTCTTTAATCTCAAGAGGGCGGAATGTTTTCAATCTCACAGAAGCGCCCAAACTACCTTCATCTTGATCCGCACTCGGGCTCTTAATAACTTCGATGGACTTCAGCATATCCGCAGAGAATGCTTGGAAGTCGACTGCATTATCGTCGCCGCCATTTGGCACGAAAATACCATTGAGTGTCACATTGTTCAGGCTCGCTTCGACACCGCGAATGGTGATCGATGACCCTTCGCCATCTTCGCGGTCAATGCCAATGCCCGTTATTCTTGACATGGCCTCGGCAATATTTTCATCGGGTAGTTTACCGATATCCTCGGCATAAATGCCGTCGCTGATATTTTCGCCATTCCTCTTTGCCGCACGTTGCGTTGCGACTGAATTGCGAATGCCCGTAGAAATGACTTCATCATCTATGATCGTCGATGCGACACTGTTTGCCGGTCCTTTATCATTGTCTGAGGGGGCCTGAGGTACGTCGCCACCATTGTCCTGAGCGTCTTGTCCATAGGCTGGTATTGCGCATGTCAACGCGCCCAGAACCAGCGTTGATGCCAGCCATTTCAAATTCGTTAGATCTTTCGTCATCAGTATATCCCCTGTTTCAGATCGGCACCATCTGCAGTGTAGTGCTCGGTATCAGCTCTTCAGCTATCCGAATTCAGAATGCATGACAAGAAGAATTTTAAATACGATACTTGGTTTGATATATGGAGGGGTATCTTTAAGTGGGTCGGATTCAGGTCAACCTAACGACAGCTTTAGTAAAACATAATCACATAATAAGGCGGTCATATGCGAAACTATAGTTTATATTTGCCACATTGATTGACGGGAGAGCGTTTTCCAAGTAGGCTGCAAATCATAACTGGGATGTTGGGCTTGAGCGCTGAGCCAACTGTCAGGCTCCAGTATGAATTATGGTGCAGGCCTTATATGCAAAAGCTTTTACGTCAGATGAAGAAGAATGGCTCCGCCTCCCGCGTCGACCTTGCGCTAGGCGCAATGGTCCTTCTCAGTGGGTTGGCGCTTCTCTTTGTTTTGATCCTCTTTCCCATTGACGGCGTGTCCGGCGGCGGCCTCCCGCGCTTTCTAGGTCGTTTTCACCCGCTCATTTTACACTTCCCAATCGTTTTGCTGCCGCTCGCCTTGGGGGCCGAGCTTTTCAGGTTTTCGTCGTCGCCATGGCGCAAATGGGCCGCGGCCGGGCTGCCATTGCTTTTCCTTGCGGCGGTTATGGCGAATCTGACGGCGTGCTTGGGAATATTACTGGCGGCTAATGAGGGACATGCGGGTGAATTGATTAGGCGTCATAGATTGCTGGGTGTCGGTGTTGCCGTGTTTGCCAATGTTGCGCTTGGTCTGCGCATGGCTGCGCAGGTGCGTCCCAGCCATAAGGTTATGGCGCCAGCGCTTTTAACAACTCTATTTGCGGGTTGTGCCTTGATGATGTTTGCCGCTCATGATGGCGGTAGTATGGTTCATGGACAAAGTTATCTATCGCAATATGCGCCGGGTCCACTCAAGAAAATCTTCGCATCGTCACGCACCAAGGGCACTATAAAGTCTGCGGATTCGAAAAAGTTCACGGCTTCGGGGTTTCGGCAGAATGAAGTGCTTTTGACGGCCTTCTCTAGTGATGTTGCGCCGACAATAGAGCGCTATTGTAGTAGTTGTCACGGCCCGAGCAAACAGAAGGGCGGCATTCGATTTGATGAATTGAGCGCCGCGATGGAATCGGATCTTGATGTGGATGTGTGGTCGTCGGTCCGGGACGCTCTGAACGCCCACCAGATGCCGCCGCCTAAAGAAGCGCGTCAACCTAGTCCGCAAGACCGGCAAAGGATCGTCAGCTGGATCGATCAATCCTTCGAGCATGTCGCCTCACAACGCCTCGCCAATCGCAGATCCCCGATGCGGCGCCTGACGGTCGACGAATATGTTACCACACTTCAAGACCTGTTTGGAACATCCTTCAAGTTTGGCGAGGCGTTACCGTCTGCGCCAAAATCAGATCATGGATATTCACGCGACGCATCCTTGTTGCGTGTATCAGCTTTGGAAATGGAGTATTTTCTGAGCATCGCGCGTGACGCTGTTGATACTTACGTCCTATTCGAAGAGCCAATCCCCGAGAGCGAGCACTTTATAATAGAGTTCGAAAACACATTATATCGCCCGGGTGTCGATGGGGGGTATTCTGTTGAAGAACCGCTTTCGAACGCTGAACTGACGAGCAAGCTTAAGGACAAAGATGCAAAGCCTGCCGTCTATGCTGATCGTACACTGTTTCCTCTACCCGA
This sequence comes from Litorimonas sp., assembly GCA_051251645.1. GTDB lineage: Bacteria > Pseudomonadota > Alphaproteobacteria > Caulobacterales > Maricaulaceae > Litorimonas. Next base: position 203,712 of record JBPOEY010000004.1, read on the forward strand.
CGGTCCAACCGTGGCGGGTAGTGGGCTACAACGCGCCGTTATACAGAAGTTCAACGGCAAATATGCACGGTTTCAGAGTCGTCAGCCCCATAAAGGTGGAGAGTTGATCGCTAAGGTGCGGGCGGCTGCCAAGCTGGGCAAAGATGGGACCGCCCCGCAGCTCAGGCTGCGGGTTGGTGTCAGCGCAGGCAGTGATTTTGCCGCTGCGACTTTGGGGGAATGTGATGTCACCGCACCGATCAGCGATCCTCAAACCTGCACATTCCGTGTTCCCCTGCGGGATATCCCGGTGGAGTTTGACGGCGACCCTAAAACATTGACGGCACTTGTGTTCAACACTGCGCGCGTCCCTGGTGCCGTATATGGAATCGACCCCGACGGATTAAACCGCAGCCCTAATCGCCCCCGACTTTTAGCGCGGCTTAGAAAAGCGACGATGGAAGCGATCGAGAGCAAGGGCGCCATGCGCAAAGCCGAAATGAACGAGCTTTATCTGGATTCGCTTGAAATTGATATTGTGCCGTTTGGTGTCGATCAGAGCAAGCCACTTTGGCGCGTCGACGCCGTGCGGGCCGCGCAAAATTCAGGTGCTGAGGCGCGCGCTGTGGCAGAGGATACGTTGTTCGAATTTATGCGCCGTGCCTACCGTCGACCGGTCTCTAATGCAGAAGTGTCCGAAATGCTGGCGCTTTACGACCAGTTCGTTCTGGATGGAGACAACTTCCAGCGCGCATTGAGTGAAACGATGAGTTCCGTGCTCATATCGGATCAATTCCTGTACATCGCCGCTCCCGTGCCGAGCAATCCTGACTTGGCACTGTCTGGCGATGAGCGCACTCAACTCGCCGCACGACTATCTTACTTCTTATGGAATTCCTTACCAGATGATCGCCTGATGGATTTAGCGTCGGAAGACCGTCTCACCGATCCGGCGGTTTTAGCCTCCGAAATCAGCCGCATGCTGGACGATAATCGAGCGAGGCGATTTACGGAAAAGTTCGCGAAAGAATGGCTCCGACTCGACAAGTTTGAATTGGTTGCAGTTAATCCGGAATTCTACCCTTTCTATGATGATGATCTTGGCGCGGATATGGTCGCCGAAACGATCACGACATTTCAAGAAATCTTTCACGGCCATAAGGATGCACGCGAATTGATTGCGTCGGATACTGTTTATGTAAACCAGCGCCTTGCCCGGCATTATGGATTGCCACCGGTTACGGGCGGTGATTTCCAAGCCGTAAAAGTGCCTGATTACCGCTCGCGCGGGGGTCTCTTACAGCAAGGCGCGGTGCTGACGATGACCGCCGACGGGCAGGAGTCCAATCCGATATATCGCGGTGTCTGGATATTAGAGCGAATCCTGAACGATCCACCGCCGCCGCCGCCGCCATCTGTGCCGCCGCTAGAAGAAGCGTCCGAAGATCTGGGGCCATTGACGCTGAAACAGAAAATCGAACGTCATCGGTCACAAAGCGCGTGTTCAGCCTGCCATGCGAAAATCGATCCGTGGGGATTGGCGCTTGAAAATTTTGACGCCATCGGCGCAAGCCGGAAAGAGGCTTTGGTGATTAATGCCAGTAGTGGAATCCGGTCCTACTTGGCCATTGATGTAAGCACAGTTGTTGACACTGGCGAGGAAATCAACGGTTCGGATGAACTGTCCGAGTTCATCTATTCTGCGCGCGAAGAGGAATTCACCCGGTCATTGACATGGCATATGACGGCTTATGCCCTCGGCCGTGTGCCAAACATCGGCGACGAAGCCGAGATCGACCAGATATATGCCTACTTCAGAGCATCCGGTTACAAAATTCCGGCCTTGGTATTGGCTATAACGCAAAGCGACGTATTCCAAGCCGCGCCGGTTACAGTTGTTGCCTCATATGCGGGCAGCACGCAGCCGGTTACAGTGTCCGGTAGTCAGGATGAGTAGAGGTCCAAAATGAAAAAGTTTATTCATCCATCGCGCCGCAGGCTTATACAAACCGGAATTGCAGGTCTTGCTCTACCTCCTTTGGCGTCTCTGATTGGGATTCAGGGCAGTGCCTTTGCGGCGAGTTCTGCCGCGTCTGAAACCGTCGTGGCGCGAAAACCGGCGCGGCTGGTCACGATATTTTTTCCCAATGGCGTCGCTCTGCCGCCAGCCTCGGATGCAGACTATCAGGATTGGCACTGGTTTCCACACAATCCAGGCGCGGATTACACCCTAACTAATCCGCTATCGCCGCTATCGCCGCACCGCGCCAACATGTCGATTTTGTCGGGATTCTCACACCCGCATCTCCGGTCCAGCGTTCCTCATTCTACCGCGGCGCAATTCCTAACTGGCGACGATCAATCAAAGGGCTTTAGCAACTCCATTAGCTATGATCAGGTTTTTGCGAATGAGATTGATGGAGCCACGCGGTTTTCGTCAGTGGTTCTGTCGACGGCCGGCGGTGCCGGAAGTATTGGCCGCCCGTCCACAATATCTGTGAATCGTGACGGTGCACTTATGCCCGCCATGTCTGAACCGAAACAGATTTTTGACCGTCTCTTTACTGTGGACCCGGGCGGGGCAGAACAACGGGCGAAGGACATCATCCGCGACCGGAGTATTCTAGATCGCGTAAGTTCTAGGCTGAAAAATCTGCAAGGCGATTTGTCGACTGACGATCGCTCTCAACTCGACGCATATCTGACAGCGACACGGACGTTGGAACGGCAACTCGAACGCGCTAATAACTGGCTAAATATTCCCAAGCCGGATGTTGATGCGTCGCAGTTTGATTTTAATTCGGAGCCAACGCGCGAGCTTGGCACAAATTATATGCGGACGATGTTCGATCTGATCCATATGGCGTTGCTGACTGATTCGACCCGGGTTGTGAGCTATCAGACTTCAAAAGAAGGGGCAGAAGGTCGGGGGAACCAGCTTCCCTATGCGGCCGGTTTATCTCTGCACCATCATCAGCTTACCCATAGCGCGGCGCGCGACAAAGGCGGCTGGGAACGCTGGTCGAAGTTCGATCAATACATGACGGAACGCTTGTCGGAGTTCCTGACGAAAATGGGAGAAACACCCGATCCTCTCGCAGAGGGCAGCTTGCTGGATAATACGATCGTGCTCTACGGCAGCGGAACCAGCAAAACCCATGTCGGTAAAAATTATCCGCTGATTGTTGCCGGCGGGAAGAATTTGGGACTGAAACACGGCGCTTTCCATCGTTTCGATGAGGAGCGGCCATTCAACGATGTGCTCTATACGCTGCTAACGCGGGTCGGCGTGGAGACAGACCAGTTTGGGGATAGTAAAGGCTTAGTCGACGATATTCTGGTTTAGTGCAGCATCTTGATTGTTTTTATAAAAAACCTGCGGCCATAGAGAGTCAGTCGGATCAAACCTGATTGTTCGCACGACCCAGTAAAAATTCACCTATCACTTTCATAAACGCCCGCCTTTCTGTATATAAAACATAAGACTATATAAAAACCTAGTTGTGTCTGCTGCTAGGGTCGAGGTGTGAGAAAAAAACAATTGCCCACGCGGCACTGACAGTACGTTCGAAGGGCTGAAACCGCTCTGGCTACGGATGTGTAAGGGACCAAAATGACTTTAAGCGCCAGATTTTGCCGCCCTATATATCTCCTTATATTTTGTGTGTTCAATGTTCTTGCTTTAACGGCGTGTTCGACCTCCGCAAATAAACCGTCCCCGCCATCGTCCTCGCCAACTTCTACAGTGCCAGAGATGCCACTCGTTCGGGAATGGGCGTCCTCAGTTCAGGAATGGAAAGATCAGGACGCCTTCACCCCAACAAAAGCGGATTGGTACAAAGACGCGCGGTTCGGGATGTTCATCCATTGGGGTCTTTATTCGCAAGCGGGCGGGGAATGGAAGGGCGAGCGCTATTACGGCATTACAGAATGGCTGATGAAGCGCTCTGAAGAGTCAACGGAAGACTATTCCAAGCTGGCCGCAGAGTTTAATCCGACGGCTTTTGATGCAAAGGCCTGGGTCACGCTCGCAAAAGATGCGGGCATGAAATATATCGTCATTACCTCCAAACATCATGACAGCTTTGCGCTTTTCGACAGCGCCGCCAGCGATTTTGACATCATTGATGCAACTCCCTTTGGACGTGACCCGTTGAAGGAACTGGCCGATGAAGCCGCCGTGCAGGGTATAAAACTTGGCTTCTATTACTCACAATATCAGGATTGGACCGATCCCAATGCGGGCGGCAATGATTGGGAGTTCGACAAAGCCGACCAAGATTACGAGATTTATCGCCACGGTAAGGCGCTGCCGCAGATTAAGGAACTTCTGACGAATTATGGAGATGTCGGCATCGTCTGGTTCGACACGCCTGGAAATACATCGAAAGCCGATGCCGAAGCATTTGTCGATTTCGTGGAGGCGCTACAACCAAAGGCGCTGATTTCCAGCCGGGTCGGACATGGCCTCGGTGATTTCAAAACCATGCGCGATGCCGAGCTGCCGACACGGCCAATCAAGGACCGGCCATGGGAAGCTATTTTCACGCATAATGACAGTTGGGGCTATTCTGCGTTCGATACGAATTTCAAATCCACGACAGAGCTTCTCAAAAAACTCTCATATGTCGCCAGTAAGGGCGGTAATTTGATGGTGAATATCGGACCGGATGGCAGCGGTCGATTGCCGGAGGGGTCGACGAGGCGTTTCAAAAAGGTTGGAGATTGGCTCGAAAAAAACGGTGAAGCGATTTACGGCACGCATGGCTCGCCTCTGGGGGATATGCCGTGGGGCGCAATAACATATCGGCCCGGTGCTTTGTATTTCCATGTCTATAATAAGCCTAAAGACGGGATTTTGGTGATTCCGAATATGTCTGCGACTGCCAGATCGGCGCGGTTTTTGGACGGTTTTGAAGAAATTCCGTGGACGATGCGCGGCGGGGATTTGTACATTCCATTGCCGGATAAGTTACCGGACGATAGAAATACTATCGTAAAATTCTCCTTTGTTGGCGATCTTAAAACCGTTGGGGATGGCTTGCCAACACAGGTGAGTTTAAACTATCACGAAACAATTCTGTCGCCAGCGACCGCGCAATATAAGGGATCGGCAAAGGCTGCCCGGCTGCGAAATGGACACTATTTCGGCGATTGGAAATATGCCGATAGTTTTCGTGGGCTGGATAGTCCGGGTGATGCAGCGATTTGGCCACTGAGGGTCATGGAACCGGGTGAATACCGCATTAGCGCGACCTATGCAGCCAATGCGGATAGTGCGGGTCAGGAAGGACTGTTGGAGGTTGCTAGCCAAACAATTCAGTTTAGGGTCCTGCGCACATCTGAACGGACCGGAAAATATGAATTGTGCGATCCGCTCCCAACGATTGACCACGATTTAGGGCTGGTTCGTTTTTCGAAGGCGGGTGAGTACAGCCTCGTTCTTAAGCCCCGTGCGGACGGCGATAATCTCTTTACCCTCACGGAGCTAAAACTCCAGCCGGTCGATTAATGATGACTCTTTTCAAAAAAATATACGCTCTTGTAATTACTGCAGGATTAGTGGTGGCTGGCTGCGCGAATGAAACCAAGCAGGCGCAATCCAAATCGCTAAACGCTGATCATCCCAACATCATCCTCGTCATGACAGATGACCAAGGGTACGGCGATGTGGGCGTGCTGGGGAATCCGCTGGTCAACACGCCGCATATCGACGCGATGCATGCGGAGTCTGTGCGTCTCACCGATTTTCATGTCGACCCGACATGTTCGCCAACGCGCGCGGCTTTGATGACCGGGCAGTATTCGATGGAAGCAGGCGTCTGGCACACGGTAATGGGGCGCTCGCTTTTGCCGACGGAAAAAGTCACCCTTGCCGAGCATCTCGAACTTGCGGGGTACAAAACAGCGATGTTCGGGAAATGGCATTTGGGCGACAATTACCCGTTCAGGCCCGAGGACCAAGGCTTTCAGACGGCGGTTACTCATGGCGGCGGCGGCGTTGGACAGACTCCGGATTATTGGGGCAACACTCAATTTAACGATACCTACTATGTGAATAGCGAGCCGGTAAAATTCGAAGGCAACGCGACCGATATCTGGTTTGATCAGGCGGAGGCATTCGTCAAAAATTCAGATGACGCACCGGTCTTTGCCTATGTGTCGCTGAACTCCCCGCACACGCCGTGGCGCGCGCCTGAGGACTATATCCAGCCTTATCGCGACATTGGCTATCCGGCGCCGATGGCAAATTTCTACGGTATGATTACGCATTTGGATGAGCGCGTCGGCGACCTTAGGGAGATTGCCGATAACATGCCAAATGGCCGTCCGACCTATTTCATCTTCATGACGGATAATGGCTCCAGTTTTAGTTATAATAATAGAACGATGGGCAAAACGCCCGATGCAACGCTGAAATCCTTGTTAGATAAATCTGACAATCCAGATTGGGTCGAAAATGACGGGATGCGGGGCTATAAGTCCTCCGTATATGAAGGGGGGCACCGCGTTCCGTTTTTTATTACCGGACCTGACTTGCCGGTTGATCGGGACGTTGATGTTCTGTCTGCGCATTTTGATGTGCTTCCGACGCTCCTTGATTTGGCCAATGTCCCGTTTAGCTATGATGATCTGAATGGGAAAAGCCTCGCGCCTTTCATCACCTCTGCAGGCACTAAATCTGATTGGGATCGAACCCTGATCGTCACAAATCAACGCGTGTTTATACCGTCAATAGAACGCCCAATGAGCGTAATGACCGAGCGGTGGCGCTATGTCGTTCACGGCGGGCAGAGCGGCACCGTCGAACTCTTCGATATTATCGCGGATCCGAGTCAGACGGCAGATATCTCAGAGCAGCACCCGGATGTAGTCGCTGAACTTACAGAGGCGTTGGAGAGATGGTGGTCGCGCTATGATTTAGAGGAATATCCAACGGCTAAAATTCCAGTGGGTATGTTAGAAGACCCAGAGGTTCGCCTCACCAGTATGGATTGGATGGAAGCCAATCACGCGAATGATGTTGCTTGGTTTCCCAATCACCCGATCAAATTTGGCGGCGACCTGACGCATGGTGGATGGAGAAACAAGGAAGCCCGGTACACGCCTTTTCCCTGGTATCTCGATGCTCAAAGCAGTGGGCGCTATAAAGTAGAACTCTACCTTCACGACCGTCCTGCCAATAAAGCGATTGGTAAAAGCCAGGCTGTCCTGTTGGTTAATGACGAGAGGTATACCGCCGAACTATCGCCCTCCCAAACCCACGCCACCTTTGATGTCCCCTTTATGGAGGGATTCATGAAGCTGACCGGATGGTTTCAGGACGATACGGACGATGACACGCAACGGGTGCCGACATTTTACACTTATGTGAGCAAAGCCGAGTAATTTGGCTTTAAGGCGGATTTTATGAACCGATATTTTCTCTGGCTGATCATTCCAGCCAGTTTCGCGGCACTTTCATGCGCTCATGCTCAGGACCGTTCTGCTGCGCCATCACATTCAATTTTCGTTGGCCCTCAAAGTTCAAATTATGATGTCTCGTTTGCTTCCTTATCAGAGGCCGTCATCGACGCGCGCTATCGTCTGGAAAAAAGCGGATCAGTAGAAATCGTCATATCTGATGGCATGCACTACATTGCCGAACCCATCATCATTGATCCCGGCCTCTCAGGGACGAGGGAATATCCCCTACGCATTCGCGCCGAGACCGAGCGCCACGTGATTTTATCTGGCGCGAAGCCTGTTGATCTGACGTGGTCTAAATTTTCTGACACCGTCTATTCCGCCCCTCTTTCAAAAGTGGATTTTGATGGTCTTCTCGTGAATGGAAATAGGCAGGTTCGGGCGCGTTATCCAAACTATGACCCTGAAATCACGAATTATGGCGGTTATAGCTCAGACGCCATTTCGCCGAAGCGCGTCGGCACATGGAGCAAGCCGGAAACGGGTATATTTCATGCCTTGCACCGGGGAAAATGGGGTGGGTGGCACTATCAAGTCGAGGGCGTGAATGCGGACGGAACGTTGAGACTTGGACCCGGCGTCGGCAATAATCGCCCGTCAGACCCGCATGCTGAATTCCGCTATATTGAAAATATTTTCGAGGAATTGGATAGTCCTGGTGAGTGGTTTTATGATGCTGAGAAAGAGACGCTTTTCCATTATCCGGCCGCAGGCGTTGACATCGCTAACGCGCAAGTATCTTTGTCGACGACTGAAAGCTTGATCGAATTGCGCGGCACAGCTGAAGCGCCTGTCGAATTTGTCGACATTGAAGGGCTTGTGTTTGCCGATACGAAAATGACGTTTGAAAAAACAAACGAACCTCTTCTCCGCAGCGACTGGATGATCCATAGAGGAGCGGCGTTGTTGTTCGAAGGCACAGAAAATAGTTTTGTTCGTGGCTCTGAATTCAAAAATCTCGGAGGGAACGCTATATTCTTTTCCGGTTATAACCGCCGCTCCGGCGCGACTAGCAACAAGATTGAACAGATTGGAGCCGGGGCAATCAATGTGGTCGGAAAGCCGAGCGCTGTGCGGTCGCCCAGCTTTACATACCGTGAATTTGTCGATCTAGCCGACATGGATTTTGGATTAGGTCCCCAATCAGAAGACTATCCTGCCAACATCCTGATTGAAGATAATCTGATTTACATGATCGGGCGCGTTGAAAAACAAGTGTCGGGCGTTCAAATCGCCATGGCAAGCCGGGTGACGGTCCTTAATAATTCGATTTATGATGTGCCGCGCGCAGGTATCAATATTGGCGACGGCACATGGGGTGGTCATGTTGTGCGCGGGAATGACGTCTTTAATACTGTGTTAGAAACGGGAGACCACGGCGCGTTCAATTCATGGGGTCGGGATCGGTTCTGGCATCCTGATCGAAATGTGATGAACGAGATTGTGACGACCTACCCGGAGCTTATTCTCGCCGATGCAATCGAGGCCGTGGTCATAGAGAATAACCGATGGCAGTCCGATCATGGCTGGGACATTGATCTCGATGACGGCGCGTCGAATTATATTGTTCGGAATAATCTATGTTTGAGCGGAGGATTGAAAATTCGGGAGGGGTTTAACCGAATTGCCGTCAACAACATCTTGATCAACAACTCATTCCACCCTCATGTGTGGTTCGAAAATTCGAATGATGTGTTCCAACGCAACATTATGATGACCTCATACAAGCAAATCAATGTTGCGGGTTGGGGACCACAAATTGACTCAAACCTATTCCCGACGCAGAGCATCTTGGAGAGAGTTCAAGCCTTAGGGATTGACAGCAACTCCCTCTATGGCGACCCGGATTTTAACGATGCGCCTAACGGTGATTTTCGTGTGACCGCGCAGTCTCCAGCGTTAAAGCTAGGCTTTGAGAATTTCCCTATGGAATTTGGAGTGACGTCGGATTGGCTTAAAGAACAGGCCAAGACTCCGGACATTCCTGAGCTGTTTTCAATCTCAATGGACGTAGACCCAAACCAAGTTGTCGAACTCGTGGGGGCGACAATACGGAGCGTCACAGCGGTCGGGGAACAGTCGGCCTTCGGGTTACCCGAAGTTTCGGGTGTTATCGTTGAAAGCGTCGACCCTGACAGCATTGCCGATAGAGGAGGGTTACGCGCCGGCGATGTGATCGTTGGTGTCGCTGAGCGTTCAATGGCTGGAATGGAAAAGATGCCAAACGTAAATGCCCTCAGAGCGAATTATAGTGCCCGAAACTGGCAAAAGCGGTGGGGGCTGGTGATCGTCAGAAACCAAGCCGAGCAGAAAATAACGCTCCTCCTTCGTTAATGCGTTTGAATTTCATCCGACAAAGTTATGGGATATGTTAGTCGGATATAGGTTGTACGCCTTCACTGACATTGTTTGTCCATCGGTTGAGTTTCTGTAAGAGCGAGTTTTTAAGGTCTGTATGACTGGAACTCACATCATTTTTCTCTCCAAGATCATTCGACAAGTTGAAAAGCTCTACGGAATTATCACTGTCATCGTCTATTTGAACGAGTTTCCAATTACCGCTTCGAATAAATCGTTTGTTTTTGAACGCGTAAAACACGTCCCTTCGCGGCAATGGCGTCTGGCGAAGCAGATTCTCCTTCACACTTGTTCCATCGATGTCGGATGAACTCGGCTTCTGACCGATGAAATCCAACAAGGTCGGTAAAATATCCATTGTCAAGACTGTCTGATTACTCACCGTCCCTTTTTCGATCTTGTCTGGAAAACTGATAATTGCGGGCACACGGCTTCCGCCCTCATAAACGCTGCCTTTATGTCCTCTGAGGTCTCCATTGCTTCCGTACCGGTTCGCGCCATTATCTGACAGGAAGAGGACAATCGTATTGTCATGTTGGCCCGTATCTTTGATGGCCTGCATGACTGTCCCCACCCCATCATCCATAACCTCGACCATTTCCTTGTAGATTGACCGAATTTGGTCCCGATCCACGTCTTTGGTCCCGCGTCGTCCGATGTCTCTCAAAGCTTTATCAATGCGTCTTTGATAGGGGCTGTGCGGGGCTTCATGCGGTAGGTAGAGAAAGAAGGGTTTGCCCGTTGTCGTTGGCGTGTTGGCCTTTATATATGCAACCGCATTGCTGGTTATGAGATCGGTTGTATAACCCTCATTATTTTGGATTTCATCGCCTTGCCACCAATCCAGATTTCCGGCCACATCTATGTGGGCGTGATAGTCAATATTACCGCTCACAAACCCCTCAAATGTATCAAATCCTTGTCGGGTTGGGTTATACTCTTTCGAATATCCCAAGTGCCATTTCCCAAACATGCCGGTATTATAACCATGTTTCTTGAACTCTTCAGCGATCGTTGTTTCATTCAGCGGCAAGCCAACATCTCGATGGCTCCTTGCGGTTATAACTCCTGACACGCCTGTGCTCTGCTGGTATTTTCCTGTCATCAATGCGGCCCGAGTTGGGCTGCAAACAGATCCATTCGAATGAAAGTCCGTGAATTTAACACCATTAGCCGCGAGTAAATCTATATTTGGCGTTTGGACGAATGTGTTGCCGTAGCTCGATAGTCCGCCATATCCGAGGTCGTCAGCCATAATTATTACAATGTTCGGGCGCATATCTGCGCTCTGACCGTTTACGCCCTCTATTGTGGCGCATGACGTAATCAGCACGAATGACATCGCAATAATGGCTATTTTTCTCATCTTATGAGCCTATCTTTTTGATATATGACTTACGGATTTCAGCGTTTTAGTCTTTCAAAAAGTCATCGATAGGATGGCTTTCCGAGAACTTTTTAATGTCTATATTGCGGTAAAATATTTCCGCTGTTTCTGATTGAAACCCGATGATGCCTGCGGCGGGGTTCAAATTAAGCGCCACATTTACGACGTCGCCGTTGAGTTTGTGGATTGAGTATTCACCCCCCATCACGATGATTTCAGCAAAATTCGATTTGTCGTTAAGGCCATTGAAGTTTCTTGTTTCCTTGGCGCGATGTAGCCATCTCATTTCGTCATAAGTGTCTTGACCCTCATAGAGAATTCCACCGTCATTGGCATGACGGTATTCGTCTCTATCGGGATCGAAATACCAGTCATATTCGACGCCTTTGGGGCGGATAAGATCTCCTGTCCGGTTTCTATCTTCCGTCTGCACATATTGAATTTGGTATTCTAAGCCTGTGGGAAATATTTTATCGTCGGTTATATGATAATAAACGCCCGCGTCATATTGCCACTTATCAAAATAGTTCGCCTTCTTTTCCCCCCATTTATATTCGAACTTCAGGTGGTATCTGTCATATTCAGCTTTGGTATATAGCATGCCTATAGTTCCATCGGTTCCCTCATTAAGGTCGATCTCGTCCGGCCAGCGATCATCAAAAACATGAATTGCCCCGTCTTCTATCGCGAAAACCCTCTTGGCCAATTCAGGATCGTCATCTTTGAGCTTCAGATACAACCCATCGTAGTTTTTGCCATTAAATAGGGGGATAAACTTATCCTTCGCTGACTCACTGCTAAGGCAGGCCCCGAGGGTGGAGAGCGCGATCAGGGATAATAATGATGTTTTCATCGGTGTCATGACTTTGCAATCGCTTATTTTGAATCTGCTCCAACGGATCGTTCTAAAGCTGCGAACCATCCTGCGTGGACGCAGCCTGATTATTTTGGCTTAGGTGTAATCTCCAAGGCATAGCCTATGCCTTCGCTGTCAAACGTAGGCAGGGTGATATTCACAGCATCAGCATCACTCGACCAATCCAGCTTTTGACCGGTGCCCAACAACCGAATCATATCAATATCAATGCCCATTAGAGCTTTGACCGACGCGAGGCCATCATCCGGTCGCGCCAAGGCGATGACATAAATTTTGCCGCCCTTTTGTGTGAACCAAAAATCATTGCTCTCAAATTCAAACTGCATCGTGCCTTCGCGGCGATCTTCGCCGCCGCCGATCGCAATGTGAGTCGGGCCTTCCTTCGTCGTGGTCCACGCATTCGTGCCGTAGATTGCATCGCCATTGACGGCGAGCCAGTCGCCGACCGCGCTCAAGTTTTCTACAGTTTGCGGGGGTATGTTGCCGCGGCCATCCGGGCCGACATTCAGGAGGAAGTTCCCGCCCTTGCTTACATTCTCAACCAGCCAGAACAGCGTTTCGGTCGGCGTTTTCCAGTCATTATCATAGGATTTATAGCCCCAAGAGTGATTGGTCGTCGCAATGCCCTCCCAAATGCCTTCTAGGGGGTTGTCAGGAATTTCATTGTCGCGCGGCGTGCCGATATCGCCAAATCCACTACCCAATCGTGAATTGACGAGGATTTCAGGATTGGCGGCGTAAACATCCGAATAAATTTGAAAGCTATAGCGAGCGGGTGTGTAGTTATTGGCGTCGAACCACATTTGGCTCAGCTCATAATTATTGGCGAGTTCCCGAACCTGCGGCAGGGCTTTGGTCTGCATGTAATCGTCAAACGTGACGGGCGCAGGATCCCACCGATTGGCAAAAATGGTGCGCGGCGGGTTTTCAGGGGCGTAGTCTTTTAGCCCCCCATCACCGCCGTCTTGCCAGTCAGATCCATGCGAATAATAAACACCGAAGGCGAGGCCCGCTTTCCTACAAGCCGCTTCCAGTTCAGCAATAATGTCGCGTCCAAACGGCGAGGCGTCGATGATATCGAACTCGCTGACTTTTGAATCATAGAGCGCAAAGCCGTCATGGTGTTTGGCCGTGATGACCATATATTTCATGCCCGCTGCTTTGGCGATAGCGGCCCATTCATCCGCATCGAAATCGACCGGATTGAAGGTTGTAGCGAGCTCTGCATATTCCGCGCGCGGGATTTCCTTGCGGCGCATAATCCACTCGGCAACCTTTGGACCTTCGCCGCCCTCTTCCATACGTTCGCCTTTCCATACGCCCGCAGGTTGCGCGTAAAGACCCCAATGAATGAACATGCCATAGGTATTTTCGTTAAAGCGGACACGGCCAGCCTCTTTCGCGGGAGACGTGTTCATAGACGTCCACTGTTCCGCCAAGTTTGATGGCGTTTCCGCGCTAGCAGAGGCGGGGGCTGATGTTAGGGAGTCCTCGACGACCGAGCAGGCCGTTGCCGTAAATAAGGTTGCGCCAGCGATCGTTGCTAGAAACACAGTCTTCAAGGCTGAGCCCTTTATTTCGAATGATATCATGACAATGTTCCCCCGACCTTGAACACAGCACAATATTAAATATAAAACAAGAGTTCAAATAAGACTAGACTAGTTGTTGTGGTTAGGCCTAAACTCTCAGAAACTAAGGGTTGGGGAGGCTGTTTCAATGTCCAGACGTTCCGTTTCATATCAGACACTGCGCCGCTTTGGCCGTATTGCGCTTCCGTCGCTCGCCGTCTTTCTCGTGGCGGCCTGCACAAATACGGAGATGGCGGCTGATGAGCCGCTTCAAACGGTAGCCGCCAAGCCTAACCTCCATCCGCATGAAGGGTCTGGCATTGTCGGATCGCCGGAAATGATCAAGCTGAGCGCTGAATGGGCGGTGATGAACGACTCTGCGCCAAAGGATCGAGGGCGCAAACGATTCACCGAGAACAAATACGGTATGTTCATTCACTGGGGGCTTTATGCTCAACCTGGTGGAGTCTGGAAAGGTAAACGCGCGGAAGACGGCGGGAATGGCCCATCTCTCGGCGAATGGATTATGCGGCGTAAGGAAATCCCACGTTCTGAGTATGCGGAGCTCGCCACGACATTCAATCCGGTCAATTTCGACGCCGACGAATGGGTCGCTGTCGCCAAGGCGGCGGGCATGAAATATATGGTCATTACGTCGAAACATCATGATGGCTTTGCGCTGTTCGATTCCGACGTCAGTGATTATAATGTTGTCGACGGAACCCCGTTTGGTCGGGACTTGATTGCCGAATTGGAAACCGCTTGCAAAAAAGCTGGACTAGCCTTCGGTGTTTATTACTCGCAATCGCTTGATTGGCGCGATGGCGGCGACGGGGGTTGGGCTGACTACCAGCCTGCAAACGCGCCCCAAGGCCGCAAAAGAATGCCTAATCAATGGGACCCGTCGCCAACGTCTTTCGATGACTATATTGCCAACAAGTCGCTGCCGCAGGTGCAGGAACTTGTCAATAATTACGATCTCTCACAGATTTGGTTCGACACACCGATTTTCATCCCGCCAAAATACAGCATGGCCTTCTACAAGACTGTTTACAACGCCAACCCCGAAATTCTGGTCAACCAGCGTATCGGGAATGGTTTTGGCGATATCGGAATACCAGGTGACAATGTTATTCCGAGCGAGAAAAGCGCGAACACATGGGAAGGGATCGCGACGACCAATCATTCTTGGGGTTATAAATCCTACGATAATGACTGGAAATCGCCAGCCGAAACAATGTTCTGGCTGATTGAGAATGTCAGCAAAGGCGGAAACTTCCTCCTTAACGTCGGGCCTGATGGAAGCGGCACGATCCCCGCCCAGTCGGTGGAAAACCTTCTGGCCGTCGGTGAATGGCTGAAAGTTTATGGCGATGCTGTTTACGGTACACGGGCTTGGGACACCTCCAAGGAAGGGCCGACAAATATTGACATGAGAAAAGCGCGACGGGAGAAAATCAAGCCGAGCTTCGAATTTACCCCTGAGGACTTCTGGTTCACCACAAAAGATGATTCAGTTTATGCGATTGCGATGGCGTTTCCAGACGGCAACAGAGTCAGAATGTCTTCGCTCGCGGACTACCCGGTCGCGAGTATCGAGCTGGTTCGCGGCGCTGGCAGTGTTTTGCCTGTGAGCTGGGATAAGCGCTCAGACTATATTGAGGTGACCCTACCGGGCGATATCAATAGAGATGCGTTGGGCTATGCTTTGAAGGTCAATCTAAAGTGATTTGGCGCTCGAAATTTTTATGTCTGACGGCGGTATTTTTGTGTGCCTGCAGCACAACTTTATCCGATCCTGTAGCCACCAATTCTGTCACGGCGACACCTGTTTCATCTGATTATGCGAACGATTTGAAAGTAGTCGAAAGGGATTTTTCCGCTCTGACGCAAAGGAAAGTTCCTCCCGCTATTTACGGGATGACACAACGCGCCGATGGTCTCACCGAATTTTTCATGGACGGCCCTAATTATGAAGGAAACCCGACCCGGATTTACGCGATTTACGGCTATCCCGAAACGCCTCTGTCAGGCGAAAATGTCGAGCCGGGCAAGGCCCCCGCAATTGTTCTCGTTCATGGCGGAGGCGGGTCAGCTTTTGCCGAATGGGTGCAGCGTTGGAATGATGCCGGCTTCGCCGCTATCGCCATCGCAACCGAAGGGCAGGTTGATAAATCTGAGCGGATCAATAATTTACGGGTGTGGGAACGGCACGCTTATTCCGGGCCGCGTCGTCAGGGACTCTACTTGGATTCCAAAGCGGAAATTACCGACCAATGGATGTATCACGCTGTCTCCGCCACCCTGCTGGCCAATAATTATTTAAGGAGCCAAGATAATATTTCGGTCGATAATATCGGGATCATGGGTGTATCCTGGGGTGGCATCATTACCAGCACGGTCATCGGTTATGACCAACGATTCGATTTCGCCATCCCGACTTATGGCATCGGATATTTGAGCCGCATTGAGAATAAATACGGCAATGTGCTTGGCCGCAACAAGCAGTATCAAGCGGTTTGGGAGCCGGCGAAAAAGTTCAAGAATGTGACAATGCCTACGCTTTGGCTCACAAACGCCAATGATAAACATTTTCCATTGAATTGGCAGATGCGTAGCTATCAGGATGTGTCCGGCGATGTGGCGGTAAGCATTCCGCCAAACTTCCGGCACGGGCATCCGCCGGCGTGGGAAAGACCTGAGTCTTATGACTTCGCTCGCTCCGTGGTGCTGGATGGTAAGATTGCGGCAAAGCCCGTTTCAATCTCGCTGAATGATGACGGCATTGCGGACGCGCGATTGCAGTTCAATCCGGCGGCAATTGAAGCAAAACGCCCCGTTAGTGCGACAATCCACTATACAATGGATAGCGGTTATGCCGGGCATTCAAATTGGGTCGCGAAACCCGCCATGCTGACGCAAACCAACTCGGCAGCAGGCCTGTATAGCGTAACATTCGATGGTCTACCGAACGACACAACGCGCTGGTTTATCAATGTCGATGCCGAGGTCGTGGACGGCGACAGACCTGTCGTAGTGTCCAGTGGTCTTTGCGATGTCGTGACCGAACCCGATACGGGAACTCGCCATTGCTACGGACCAGAAACGCTGAATTGAGCGGCATAACAATTTCAAACGCGCGGGGAGGCGCATATGATGGATAAGCCCAAACGCCGGATAAGGCACCTTTTTGTGACGACAACCATTGCGGCATTAGCGGCCTTGGCTGTAGGTTTTGCGCCGCAATCATTGGCGGCTGATGGGGACTGGTATCAAGCCCAAGGGCCGAACGGTAATAATGTTGTGGCCGGAAAAGCGCCAATTAAGTTCAGTGTGACCCACAATGAAAATATCATCTGGAAATCAGACCTCCCCAACACAGGACAAGGCACTGTCGTCATCAGTAACGGGAAGGCCTTCGTTCTGTCCCACGCCCCGATTACGCAGGACGAAAAGCGCGGAACCAATACGGTGGGACAAGCTTTCGATGTTGAGACAGGCGAGTTACTTTGGACACGCGAGATACCCGGCATAAAGCCTGCTGGCCTGTCATCACTATTCAGCGACAATACGGCGGCGAGCGCCGTAGCGTCGGATAAATATGTGGCCTTCGTCAATGTTGGGGGGCAGATCGCTGTCTTTGATCATGACGGCAACGAAATTTGGCGTCATAATTGGGTGCCACATACGCGGACAGGGTCGCGGCAAAATGAGCCGTTCTTGGTTGATGGCCAGCTTATCGTATACGAAACGCTTCGCGATGATCTACCGCCTGAAAAAGCCTTCAAGGACCGCGCTGAAGCACTCGGGGACGGCAAAGAAAATTGGTCGCATCTTCACGCTTACGATCTCAAAACCGGAGAGCTAAACTGGGTTGCCGAGGCTGGAACGAGTGGACATGGGACCTCCATGCTGGGCCGCGATAAGAACGGCCACACCGTTATTTTGACCGGGCGTGGCGGCGCGCATCAGCCGCTTGAAATGCCTTACGGCATGAGCAGCCTATCTGTAAAAGATGGGACGTCTAATTGGGATACCCAAGTCACCCGCTACAGGTCGCACCAGAACGTGACCTCCGACAGCCGTGGTGTTTATGGATTCACGCCCGAAGCCCATGTCTGGCTCGATCCAGAAACAGGCGCAGAAGTGCGTCGGACATCACTCTACTCAGGCGTAACTGTGAGGCGTTGGACGGGGGAGGCGTATGCAACGTTCAAGGACCAAGTCGTCGACTCGCATCGTAACCGCCCGATCACTTACCAGACGAATATTGTTGTCGGAGATTATCATTATTTCAGGCCGACGCCGATCGGATATATTGGCCGCGTCAATCTGCTCAGCGGTGCTGTCGAGTTATTGCAGGTTCCTGTTCAAATTGTTCGAAAGACAGGTGAGGCCGACCGCTCGCTTTGGAACGAAGCTCTGAAAATCGAGCTGCGCAATAGTGATGGTTTTATCGCAGATTCTGCGTCGAAAGAACATGGCACTGGATGGGGCCATATATCGGGGCCAGCGTCCATCGCTGTAGGCAATGCAGTTTATTTCCCGACCGTCACCGGCATGGTTTACGTCATCGATGGGAGCGCGGATGTGTTGGATGAGCGCGCTCTGCTCGCGATCAACGACCTTGGCCCCGCAGAAGAAACATGGACGCTCTCCAGCCTCTCTTATGACGATGGGCGGCTTTATGCGCGAACGTTGAAAGAGCTGATTTGTATCGGTGAAGAGTAAACCCATTTTGGTGTGGCTTATAGAAACGAAACGCTCAACGAAGCGAACGGGTAGACATATGCAAAAGCTTATTAATCGGCGCATATTCATTGGTGGGAGCATTGCGACAATTGGTGTACTTAGTATTTCCGGATGCCAAAACGCCGAAACTAATATACTGTTGGTTGACCAAGATGGTCAGTTCTTCACAGCGGATGAGTTGACCATCCTCTCCGACGTGGCGGAAATCATGATACCGCGCACGGGCACGCCTGGCGCTATCGATGCGGAAGTTCCCGCTGCTGTCGATGGGATGATGATGAGCTGGGCCAGCCCGTCAACTCAAGATCAGTTCCGGTCGATACTCGAACATTTTAATGAGCTGGCACAACAGAGCTATAAATCCGACTATGTCAAACTTCGGCCCGATGACCGATCCGCTCTGGTTGAAAATTTGGACTCACGTTCGTTTTCAAAGTCTCCAACAGAGGCCGCGGGGCAATACAAGCGGCTGAAAGATATAATCTTCCTCATATACTATTCCTCTGAAAAAGGCATTCGGAACTTCGTCCCCGTACCGGGGTTTTATTCTGGGAATTTGACACTCGAAGAATATGAAATGCACATGAGCGAGATGTCCTATGACTGAACAATATGATGTCATCGTTGTTGGGTCCGGCATCACTGGTGGGTGGGCGGCCAAGGAGTTTTGCGAGAAGGGGTTCAAGACACTTGTTTTGGAAAGAGGGCGTCACTTAGACCATCCCGACCCAGAATATACGGACATGACTTTGCCGTGGGAGCTCTACAACCGCGGCAAGATGTCGGAAATGAACGATGTCGAGAAACGCTACCGCGATTCTAAACGCGTTAATTTTACGTACAATACGGGTGTCTCACAATTCTTTGTCGATGAGAAAGAACATCCTTATTCTACGAATAAGGATCATCCTAGCACCTGGATCCGTGGTTACCAATTGGGCGGGAAATCTATTACATGGGCGCGCCAAGCCTATCGTTGGGGGCCGAAAGACTTTGAGGCGAACAAAAAAGATGGGAACGGTATCGCTTGGCCCATCGGCTATGACGATCTCGCGCCTTGGTATGATTACGTCGAAGCGTTTGCTGGCATTTCCGGCAACAAAGATGGTCTTGACGTATTGCCCGATGGAAATTTTTTGAAGCCGTGGGAGATGAGCTGCGCCGAAGAGTTCGTCGCCGAAAACGTGAAGAAAAACCGCCCGGACCGCCCGCTTATTATGGGTCGTTGTGCCAATTTAAGTGAAGCCAGGCAGGTCCATCAAGACCTTGGTCGCGGCGCATGCCAAGCTCGAAATCAATGTATGCAAGGTTGTTCCTTTGGCGCGAACTTTTGTTCGCTATCGTCAACACTGCCAGCCGCGCGCAGGACAGGGAACCTGGCCATTCAAACGGACGCCATTGTCAGCACGGTCGAACATGACCCAGTATCGGGCAAAGCGATAGGCGTCACGGTCATTGATGCCAAAACGAAAGCGCAGAAAACCTATTCTGCTCGTGTTATCTTTCTCTGCGCGTCCACATTCGGGTCATTGCAAATTCTGTTGAATTCAAAATCCGAGCGCTTCCCAACGGGACTGGGAAATTCCAGCAATATGCTTGGGCATTATATCATAGACCATTTTGTTGGTGCTGGCGCGCGGGGCACCG
Organism: Litorimonas sp.; assembly: GCA_051251645.1. Taxonomy (GTDB): domain Bacteria; phylum Pseudomonadota; class Alphaproteobacteria; order Caulobacterales; family Maricaulaceae; genus Litorimonas. The sequence goes on from JBPOEY010000004.1 coordinate 223,750, forward strand.
TGCCGGGCTTTGAAGATCGCTATTCGTTTGGGCGACGCCCAACCGGAATTTATGTCCCGAACTTCAGACATGATAAATCCGACGATGTCGATTTTGTCCGCGGATATGGATATCAAGGTAGCGGTAAAAGCCGGCCGCGAAAATCTCACACAGGTCGATCAGCGGGAATTGGCGCGAAGTTCAAAGCCGACGTTGGAACGCCAATGCCCTGGCGGATAGGATTGGGTATGGCGGGCGAGATGCTGCCCTATTACGACAATACGGTCACGCTTCATAAAACCAAAATCGATAAATGGGGTATCCCGCTCGTCCACATCGATGCCAGTGCGCGGGAGAACGAATATAAAATGTTCGCGCAAGCTGCAATAGATGCCGAGGAAATCTTGATTGCGGGTGGCTGCATCAATGTTGTGAAAAGACTCCCCAATCCTAACAAGGTGATCTCGATCGGGTCATTCATCCATGAAATGGGCGGGGCAGGTATGGGAGCGGATCCCAAAGGCTCTGTTCTGAACAAATGGGCGCAGTCTCACGATGTGCCAAACCTATTTGTCACCGATGGGGCTTGTATGTCCTCTTGCGCGACGCAGAATCCGTCGCTGACCTACATGGCGATCACGGCGCGGTCCGCGAACCATGCGGCCGAATTGATGAGCGAAGGGATATTATGATAGTCACCAAAATCCGGGCTTTAGCAGTCTCTTTTGCATCTGTCCTATTCGTGGCTTGTCAGAGTGGCCTTGTTGCGAAGGCGGCTCCGCAAGTGAGATCAACGGCCGCTGAAAGAACCTATGACAGCGTCCCGCCGCGCATCCGGAGGGGGCTTCCGTCGCCGACCATGCTCGTCTTTAGCAAAACCAGTAGCTTTCGACATGATGCCGGAATCGCAGGCGCCAATCGTTATTTTGCCGATCTTGCCGATGATCGGGGCATGGGATTTTTTACGACGGAGAATAGCGCTGTTTTTAATGATAAGGATTTGAAGCGATTCAGCTTGATCGTCTTCAATAACATGAACGGGGATGCGCTCAGTCCGGCGCAGGAAGAAGCGTTTAAAAGATGGCTCGAAGCGGGCGGGGCTTGGATTGGATTGCATGCCGCCGGCGACAACTCCTTGTCGGATTGGACATGGTATGGAGAGATCCTGATCGGGCCGGAGTTCATCGGGCATCCGACCCGGCAATATAATTTCCAAGACGCACGATTGGTCGGATTGCAAAGCGATCACGCCGTCCTAAGCGGCCTACCGCAAAGCTGGATGATGCGGGACGAATGGTACTCGTATGACGATGTGCCGCAATCCTTTGGTTTTACGCCATTGGTTGGGATTGACGAGTCTAGCTACAATCCAATCAAACATGTGAAGTCCGTCGAAACGTCTTTGTCAATGGGACCTAATCCAATTGATCATCCCCTGATATGGTCGGCTTGTGTCGGCAAGGGCAGGGCCCTTTATTCAGCCATTGGGCATACACAATATGTCTATGACAATAAACCCTATAAGGCTTTATTGGCCAACGCTGTCGATTGGACGATGAAGCTTAAAGTCGAGGTTGACTGCGCGGAGGGTCGTTAAATTCAAACTGGTTGTGTAATTCATTGCGTCATATTTCGGCTTAATGGGAACTTCGCATATATTTGGAAAAGCCTTGTACTGGTGGCATAGATTAAGGCGGAAGGAATATTTATGAGTAAGCTTTACGATATTATCCCTTTGAAAATTCCCATTATAGCGGGGATAGTCATATTACTGGGGTTGCAATCTTGTGCGCAAATTAGTGAAGCCCCTTCTTTAGACAATAGACCGCCCAATATTGTTTTTGTTCTGACAGATGATCAAGGCCCCGGCGATATCGGCTATTTCCAAAACCCGATCGTACAGACACCCAATATTGATCAGTTAGCAGAAGATAGTTTACGGCTCACAAATTTTCACGTTTCGCCCACCTGTTCTCCTACTCGAGCCGCCCTATTCTCCGGCCAGAACTCATTAAAAGCCGGAATTTGGCATACGATCAAGGGGCGGAGCCTTTTGTCTGGCGATCATTATTCCATGGCTTCGGCGTTACAAGATAATGGATATAAAACGGGGTTGTTCGGGAAATGGCATTTGGGCGACAATTACCCCTTCCGCCCCCAAGACCACGGCTTTGACGAAGTCTTGATGCATGGTGGCGGCGGCGTGGGGCAGCAACCCGATTATTGGGGAAACAGCCAGTTTGACGACACATATTTCAGAAATGGGGAACCTGAAAGATTTGAAGGATATGCCACTGAAATTTGGTTCGATGAGGCCATTAAATTCATCAAACGCAATAAAGAGCAGCCCTTCTTTGCCTACATCTCCACCAACGCTCCGCACCACCCGTTCCGTGCGCCTGAGTCCTATATTGAGCCTTACCGTAAATATGGGTTCTCCGAGGAAGGCGCTGGGTTCTACGGCATGATCACCAGTATTGATGATCAAGTCGGCCGCCTACGCGCGGAGATCCGGGACGCAGGTTTAGAAGACAACACCATTTTCATTTTCGCGACGGACAATGGATCAAGTGTTTCGGATCGCCGGATCGTTGGGAAAACTCACGGTGTCTTTAGAGCCCGGATTGCCGAAGAAGAACAGTTCGCGGGCTGGGTCTATAATAATGGGCTACGCGGCTATAAGAATAATGTCTATGAAGGTGGCCACCGCGTGCCATTTTTAATTCGCTACCCAAACGGTAATTTTGGGAATCCCAAAGACATTAACACGCTTCTGACCCATTATGATCTCTACCCAACGCTCCTCGATTTTGCCAGTATCGATATATCGGCAGTCAAGCAGAAACAAGATCTGGACGGCTTGAGTTTCAAGCCCCTTTTAAAAGCATCAGAGCCCGCAGACAAAACAACGATAGACGCCTTTGAAGACCGCATTATTATGGTGACAACCCAGCGCGTCGAAGAGCCCAGTCTTGAGCGCCCGATCGTTTTAATGACCCAGAAATGGCGATATGTTGTTATCAAGAATCAAGAAGAACTTTTTGATATTGAAAACGATCTTGGCCAAGATAATAACGTGGGCCCAGATCATCCAGACGTTCTCGCTTACTTTCGCGACGCTCTGCCAAAAGTATGGGCGGACAATAGCGAGAGATTTAGTACACGGCAGCGCATCATCATCGGTAACGATCAAGAAAACCCAGCGCGACTGAGCGGTATGGACTGGTCCGCAATTGGCGGCACAGATGTCCCCGGCAATCCTGGTTTTGCCCCTGGTGGAAAAATAAAGGGCGGCTGGTTCGATAATCCGGAAAAATATAAGCCCCTGCCTTGGTCTCTGACCGCGGATCAAACGGCCAGATACGAGATCACCGGCTATGTTTGGGATAAACCGTCAGGAAAAGCGGTAGGGCGAGCTTTCATGTTTGTCGATGTTGACGGCCGAACACATAAGGTCGCTATCGAAAACGGCGCGACAACTGCAAAAATCACTCTCCCAATTGAGAAAGGTCCACTGCAATTAAAAGTCTGGTTTGCGGACAATGAATCCGGAACGACCGACCGTGTCGCAGGTCTCTACGCTTATGTAAGGCGGATTTAAATCAATAAGATGAATACAATAGGATGTGAGTTGACACTAGACAAAACATTGTGGGTCAGCTCGTCTGTTCATAATGTGATCCGGAAGCCATTGATGATTTCACCGGGCAACGTCTTTGGCAACGTAATCGAAAGCGTTTCGTCATTTCGTTCCCACTGAATATTTTCAATACTCCCCATCAATTCAATCTTGGAAATTTTGCCTTCTAGAATGCCACCCTTTGCCAAAGCTTCAATCGTGATATCTTGGGTCGGTGGTGCGAGAACAAAAGCGTAGAGAATGCCGTCTTTCGTTGTAAAACGAATGTCCTCTTGGGTGAAGTCTTTATGGTTTTCGCCTTGGCGGCCATCCTTGACTTTAATGGGCCCCTCGCCGAACGATTTCCACGGGCGTGATCCATAAATCCCTTCGCCATTGGTTCTTAGAAAGTCGCCGAATGCGGTAAGATAGGCGGCTTGATTTTCTGGCAGAGTTCCATCGCCGCGCAGGGCAATGTTGAGCATCACGACTCCGTTTTTGCTGATCGCGTCGATGCCGTTGGCAACCATCACTGGAATGCTCATCTTGTTTTCCGCTGTGGCGCGATAGAACCAGCCGCCGGACAGGTCAGTCGCCCACATCCAAGGAATCTCTTTAATTTCCCCTGCACCGCCGCGTTCCAGATTATAAGTGAAGGCGCGGCGATCCAGTTTTGGGTTTTTGGTAGAGAACACGACCGTTTGCTCGCCGTTATTTTCTATGCGATCTTGGTTGAGGTATTCCGCGATGAATTGGGGAAATTCTACTTCGGCGTAGGTGCCGCTATCGTGGTTAAACAGATCAGGGTCATATTTTTCGACGATTTCCCAACTGCGCTTATACCAATGCTGATTCCAACTATCCTGTGTGCTGAAGTTCTTCGGGTCGTAATCCATATTGAAGAGCGACCATTCCGGCGTCCCTTCTGTTTGGTATTTGCGGGCGGGCGCGAACCAGCCCGGCGACCAGTAAAGATGGGTCGAGATACCGAACTTCACGTCATATTTATCCGCGGCAGCTTTCCATTCTTTGAGTGTATCGCGCTTTGGTCCCATATCGACGGAATTCCAAGGATGAAATGAATCATACATATCAAAATTATCATGATGTGTGGCAACTGGCATAATGAAGCGCGCGCCATTCTCCGTGACAAAAGCCACTAGCGCATCGGGGTCCCAATTCTCGCCCTTGAAAAGCGGGATCATGTCTTCGTAGCCAAACTCTGATGGCGGGCCATATCGTTTTGTGTGGAACTCCATGAGTTCCTTTGCCATTTTCTTGTTCCCGCCATACATGTTCCGGCCATACCAAGAGCCGTCATTTGGGCGGTTTTCATCCGCCGCAGATGGAATCCCCCAGTGAAACCAGACCCCTATTTTCCCGTCTAAGAACCATTCCGGGACGTCGTAGTGCTGTGCTAAAGATTCCCATGTCGGCTCTATCGGAGTGGGGTCTGGCTTTGCCGGTGTGTGTGATGAACAACCAAACGCAAGAGTGGACCCAAAAAGTATGGAAGTGGTGATGATGAGACTTTTTCGATTCATCTGAGTGACCTAAATTTTGGTTGAGAACGGGAGGGTTGTCGTTAGCGGCGATTGTGCAGATCGAAAATGAGATCCGGCGTAATATCTTTGATCGAAGTAACGCCTGTCAGCGCCATGTCGCGGCGGAAGGCTTCGCTCATGATCTCAATGGCGCGCCTCACGCCGGGGGTTCCGCCGGCTGCGAGACCGTAGAGATAAGGGCGTGCGAAGCTGACGGCATTCGCGCCGAGCGCCAAGGCCTTGATCATGTCTGTACCGCGCCGAATGCCGCCGTCTAAAACGATCTCAGCATCGCCGGCAATTTTATCTGCGATCATTGGGAGCACATCAATCGGGGCCGCGTCCGTATCAAGCTGGCGGCCGCCATGATTGGAGACAAAGACAGCATCAAAACCGGATTTGACCGATTGGACAGCGTCATCAGGATGAATAACGCCCTTGATCGCGGACGGGCCATTCCACTCGCCGAGCATCCATTCGGCATCGCGCCAATTGAAGCCTGCGTGCAATTGCTCGCCGACAAATTGATTCAGCGAGACGGCTGAGGTCTTCTCATCCAAATTGGCATATTGGACGGCTGGCCCCTTGAGGTAATCCAGCGTCCAAGCTGGATGGCGCAAGGCTTCGATGGCCTGCTTAATTCCGGTTTTGGGGGGGATGGTAAAGCCATTCTTGAAATCCCGCTCGCGATTGCCAGTAATTGGGAAGTCGACCGTCAGGATAAGGGCGGAGTAACCCGCTTCCCTGGCGCGCGCGATCATCTCTTTGACCAAGCCGCGGTCTTTCCAGACATAAAGCTGGAACCAGCGCGGGTCTGGGCCTATGGCGGCAATATCTTCGATGGAGACCGATGACAGCGTAGAGAGGCAGAAGGCCGTCCCGAACTCCTTGGCGACCGTGGCGGCGGCGCGCTCTCCGACGGTATGAAACAAGCGATGCCCGGCAGCGGCGGACATGAAAAAAGGTATGGCCAGTTTTTGGCCTAAAAGCGTGGTCTCGGTGTTGATGTGTTCGACACCGACCAAAGATTTGTGCATGATCGCGTAGCGCTCAAACGCAGTCGTATTGCGCGACAGCGTGACCTCGTCGTCCGCGCCGCCGTCAATATAGTCGAACACCATACGGTGCGCCCGGCGTTTGGCCGCCCGGCGCAGGTCGGCAATGCTCTGACAGTCTTTTATCGACGGCATGTTAGGTGCTGCTAACGACGGTTTGGCTTTGTCGTCCCAAACCCTCAATACCCAGCTCCATTTTATCGCCGACCTTGAGATAGACGGGCGGGCGCTGTCCGAGTCCAACGCCAGGCGGCGTTCCAGTAGAGATGATATCGCCCGTTTGCAGGCTCATAAATTGACTGAGATGACTGATGATTTGCGCAACATCGAACACCATCGTTTTGGTCGAGCCATTTTGAAACTCTTTGCCGTTAACTGACAAATCCATTGCGAGATCTTTTGGGTTCTCAATCTCGTCTGGCGTTACGAGCCATGGCCCGATTGGACCAAATGTATCGCAACTCTTGCCTTTGACCCACTGGCCTTCGCGTTCGAGCTGGAAGGCGCGTTCGGACAGATCGTTGATGACCATATAGCCCGCAACGTGATCCAAAGCGTCAGCTTCGTCGACATATTTGACGGGTTTGCCAATCACGATTCCGAGCTCGACTTCCCAGTCCGATTTTGTAGAGCCGCGCGGCATTTCAACATCATCGTTACAGCCCATAATAGTGCTCGTCGCCTTCATGAAAATAACGGGTTCGCTGGGCACTGTCATGCCAGACTCTGCGGCGTGATCGGAATAGTTGAGTCCGATGCAGACGAATTTTCCTGTTCCGCTAACGGGCGGTCCGTACCGTAAGGAGGCATCCAGAACGGGCAGGGCGGACAGGTCCGCGCGCGCAAGCTTTGCGAGGTTTGCTGGCAGCAAAGTTTCGCCAGAAAAATCATCAATCAGAGACGATACATCGCGAAGCGTATCGTCCGAATGGTAGACGGCAGGTATTTCTTGGCCTATGGGGCCAACGCGGCAAATTTTCATTTTACTCTCCAATCGAATAGAGTGGTCATACTCTTTCTGACATTCAATTCTTATAGGGGCGGGTTGTAGATACGGGCCGCATTACCGCCGAAAATGGCGGCTTTTTCGGATGGGCTATAACTTTCGAATAATTCGCGGGCCATGGCGAGCCAGTCGGCATAGCTACCGTTCATCCTCACGACGGGCCAATCGGATCCCCATAGGATTCTGTCCGGCTCGAACGCGGTTTGGATGACATCGGCATAGGGTTGCAACGCCTCGGAGCCATCGCCGCGCTTCGCCTCGGTCAGCAAGCCTGAAAATTTACACGCTATATTCGGGCGTTGGGACGCTTTTTCGAGGTCTGTCGCCCACGGCTTTAAATTGCGCGCGGCGATCTCAGGCTTGGCGGCGTGATCAATTATGATATTGAGATCGGGGTAGCGGGCGGCAAGTTCAGTGATGACCGGAATATGGTGCACAAAAATCAAAGCGTCAAAGACGAGCCTGTTCGATAACATAGATTGAAACACCACATCGAATTCAGGCCGTAATATCCAATCGGTTTGCTCGATACTTTGCAACATTGGCCGAATGCCGACGAGATATGTGTCTGTCGCCAGATCGGCAACGTCTTTGGCCGCTTGAGCGGGGTTTTCGAAATCAACCCAGCCAACGACGCCCGCGACAAAAGACGTGCGCCCGGCGATGCTCAGCAAAGCCCGCGTTGCGTCGATATCGGGCGAGGCTTGAACAAGGAGCGTTTTATCGACCCCATTTGCGTCCAAACGAAGCTGCAAATCTTCGGGGCCAAAATTGCGCCAGATGGGAGCTTCAGCTGGCGTCGGCCAGTGGCACCAAGGCGCGGACAAGGTCCAGAAATGCTGATGAGAATCGATGGTAAGGCCGGTCATGACGCTTTTGCCGCACCGTTGCTTGGACACGGTGCGTCGCCGCGCAGCAGACCGTCCGATTTAAGATCGGACCAAAGACTGTTCGGAATATCTTCAGCCAGCCATGCGAGGCTCGTCGTGATATACCTGGGTTGCGACATGCCGCTGACGATCCCGGCGATGGCCGGATGGGCAAGGGCGAACTGCATGGCCGCGGCTTGTGCGCTGCATCCATGGGCGTCACAAACATCGAAGATGCGCCGTGCGCGCCTTATGATATCTTTTGGGGCTGCCCCATAATTGTAAGGCGAGTCTTTCGTTGGCCGTTTGGCGAGGAGCCCAGAATTAAACGGGCTTGCATTGACGATGGACACATTACGGTGAACGCATTCTGTAAACAGCGTATCCAGAGGCTCTTGTTCCAATAATGTATAGCGGCCCGCGAGCATGAAGACATCAAAATCAGCATGGCCAAAGGTCTCCATACAGACTTCCCACTCATTGACGCCAAGCCCGATGGCCTTGACGCGGCCGTCCGATTTGAGCTGATCCATCGCTTTGAAACCACCATCCATAGCCTCTGCGAATAAAGCGGGGTGGGCGTCTTCACCGTGCGTGACCTTTCCGATGTCGTGCATGTACAAAATATCGATCGCGTCGACACTCAGGCGCTCGCAGCTATCGTCGAAACTTTTCAAAATTCCGTCGTAGGAATAGTCGAAAATGTGATCGAATGGCAGCGGATCGACAAAGCCGTAATCTCCTGGACCGTCTTCGCCGGCTGGCACAAGGATGCGGCCAACTTTAGTCGAGAGGATAGGCGTCTGGCCCTGACATCCTGACAAAAATTTGCCGATACGCACTTCGCTCAAGCCGTGTCCGTAATGGGGCGCGGTATCGAGATAGCGTATGCCTTTGTCGTAACTCTGCTGAAGCACGTCAAAAGCTTGCTGATCGCTAATGGCCCGGTAAAGATTGCCGACGGACGCCCCGCCAAATCCCAGCTGCGTGATGAACGCATTGGTTTCGCCAATTTGAGATAGGTCTTTTGCGTCGATTGACATGCGATTGAATTCCCCGGACACTCTTTAGGCTTAAACCACATCTCCAATGACCTCAAAGATATTGCTTTACCGTCACCATCTGTATCATATATGAAATCAAACATCAAATTGAAAACGGAAGCTATGGCTACTGTTCCTAGTTTGACGGATCATATGGCATCGAAACATGCCGCGCAGAATATGAATGTAATCGCAAAGAGAATGTTATGAAGAGAATGGGATGGGTGATCAACCTCAAGCCGGAGAAGAAAAAAGAGTATCTGGACCTACATGCGGCAGCTTGGCCAAACGTGTTAGGAATGATTCGCGAATGCAACATTCGCAACTACACAATATATCTCCGCGAACCGGACAATCTCCTTTTCGGGACGTTTGAATATCATGGCTCGGACTTTGAAAGTGATATGAAACGTATGGCAGAGGATACGACCACCCAGAGATGGTGGGCACTAACGGACCCCTGTCAGACACCTTTGAAAAGTGCAGATGAAGGAGAGCATTGGGCACCCATGCAGGAAGTTTTCCACTGCGATTAAGGCGAACCTTACAAGTGTATAGTCAGCGAGTTAGGTCGTCCAGCTGCGTAATGTAGCGCGCAAAGTTATTTGTAAACGTCGGTGAAATAGATTGACAAGACGGAGTGTGTTTTTATATCTGGGACGAGGTTTCATTTATAAACACTGATGCGGGGGAGGCGATATGCAGAGTTCGAACAAGATCGTTTCAATGAAGACGGTTGACCTTAGGTTTCCAACATCGGAAAATCTTGATGGGTCTGACGCCATTAACAAAGATCCCGATTATTCAGCGGCCTATGTGATATTAGAGACAGAGCGCGGCGATAAGGGCTACGGCCTGATTTTTACGATAGGTCGCGGAAACGACATTTGCTGCCAAGCGGTCGAGGCGATGGAGCACCTCGTGCTCGGCTATGATTTCAACGACATAAAAGCGGATATGAATTCCTTCTACGACAGCCTTCGCTCGGACAGCCAGTTGCGCTGGCTGGGTCCAGAAAAGGGTGTCGTGCATATGGCGATGGGCGCGATTGTGAACGCGGTCTGGGATATGTGGGCGCGCGATGCAGGCAAGCCGATTTGGAGGCTATTGTCCGATATGTCGCCCGAGCAATTCGTGAGCTGTCTTGACCTGCGGTATGTGTCAGATGTCCTGACCGAAGACGAAGCGCTGGCAATGGTCAGGGCCAATGAAGCGACGAAGGCTGATCGTATCGCCTATTTGGAAAGGCATGGTTATCCTGCTTACACGACATCGGCGGGTTGGCTCGGTTATAGCGACGAGAAGCTCGCCCGGCTCTGTCAGGAAGCGCTCGATCAAGGTTTCAAGCATGTAAAGCTGAAAGTTGGCGTAAGCGTCGAAGATGATAAACGGCGATGTTCAATCGCGCGCGATGTCATCGGCGATGATGTTAAATTGATGATTGATGCCAACCAGATATGGGAAGTGGATGAGGCAATTGAGTGGGTCCAAGAGCTTGCCCCGATGAAGCCGTGGTTCATTGAAGAGCCGACAAGTCCGGATGATATTTTCGGCCACAAAAAAATCAAAGATAATGTCGGCGACATTATGGTGGCAACCGGAGAGCACTGCCAAAACCGGATCATCTTCAAACAGTTTATCGCCAATGATGCACTGGACATCGTTCAGATCGACAGCTGCCGCTTGGCGAGCATTAACGAGATTCTGACTGTCTATATGCTGGCCGCGAAATACGGCAAACCTGTCTGTCCTCATGCGGGCGGGGTTGGACTGTGCGAATATGTCCAGCATTTATCCATGATCGACTATGTCCGCATATCGGCCGATTTAACGGACCGTGTGGTCGAATTTGTTGATCATTTGCATGAGCACTTCGAAGATCCCTGTGTGATTAAGGATGGTGCCTATGTTGCGCCGTCTTTGCCGGGCTACAGTATCAAGATCAAAGACGAGACGCTGGACATGTATTGCTATCCCAATGGGAGTGAATGGCAAAAAAGGCAGCGAAAGCTAAGGGCGGTCGTTTGATTGATCTGTATGTGGGCGCGCGAGTTCTAAGTCCTGACCCTACAAAAAAGTACGGCATATATTATGAAGACCTGAAAGGGTCTCAAAAGCCAAAATGGAAACCTAAGGGGATGTTACCATGACCGAGACTATCAAAGCGGACGAGTCCGTATCGGCGTCTACTGGCATGGGAAAACCAGCTTTTCTAGGCGCGGGCATGTTGCTGCCCTTTATTCTTGTCACAACGCTGTTTGCGCTCTGGGGCTTCGCCAATGATATCACCAATCCGCTGGTGCGGGTTTTCAAGGAGGTTTTCCAAATCTCCAATACACAGAGTAGTTTGGTGCAGGGTGCCTTCTATTTTGGTTATTTTACGATGGCCCTGCCGGCCGCGCTCCTGATCCAGAAATTCTCGTATAAAAGTGGTATTTTGATCGGCCTTGGTCTTTACGCGCTCGGCGCGTTTCTAACGCTTCCGGCCGCCAACATGATGAACTTTTGGTTTTTCATTCTTTCCTTTTATATCCTGACATTCGGCCTCGCTTTTCTAGAAACGACCGCCAATCCTTACATTTTGTCTATGGGGCCGCCCGAGACGGCGACGCGGCGGTTGAATTTGGCGCAAGCTTTTAATCCGGTCGGCTCGCTGACCGGAATGTTCATCGCCACCAGCTACATTATGGGGCAAATCGAAGTCTTTAAATTGGAAGATAGTGCCGAACTTGCCATGTCGGATCCCGCTGCATTCCAACTCCTCCAACTGGCTGACCTTGCCACTGTTCGCACGCCCTACCTTGCAGTCGGGGCAATTGTGCTGGTTGTGTTCCTGATTTTCGCTTTTTCGAAAATGCCCGATACGAAGAAAACCAACACTGTCAATCTTGGTCCCACGGTGCGGCGCTTGCTGGCCAACCGGAACTACCGCGAAGGCGTGATCGCGCAGGCCTTTTATGTTGGCGCGCAAATCATGTGTTGGACCTATATCATCCATTACGGCATCGACACTTTGGGCCTCGATCCAGCTGTGGCGGCTGGCTATAATATCGTCGCAATGGTGGTGTTTTTGACAAGCCGCTTCATCTCCACCTTCCTCATGGGTTATGTGCAGCCCAGTCGATTGCTTGTCGTGTTTTCAATCGGCGCGATGGTGTTCACATTAGGTGCAATATTTCTCAGCGGCATGATTGGTCTATATAGCCTGATCGGTATTTCCGCCTGTATGTCGCTTATGTTCCCGACAATCTATGGCTTGGCTTTACACGGCCTTGGCGAAGATGCTCGGATCGGGTCCGCAGGATTGATCATGGCCATTGTCGGCGGCGCGCTGATGCCCATCCTTCAGGGTATGATGATCGATGGTGGGTCATTCATTGGTAATATTCACGCTGTGAAGACATCGTTCTTCCTACCCTTCGTCTGTTTCATTGTGGTCGCGATTTATGGCTATCGCGCCAGCCGTCCGACATCCATCGATCCCGAACTCGTCAGCGAAGCCGGCATCTATCATTAGGGATTAGCAGATCGGTCAACTCATCAACAACCGCGGCATAAGCCGGGATTGGATGCCCGTTAGGTCCGCGAGCACTCGTCAGAAAGAGGCATAAAATGGAAAATGGTAAAAACAGCAGAGCGAAGCGTTTTATGGTTGCGATGGCATCCATGATGTTGGCGGGCTCGGTGTCAGTATCGGCATCGGCTGCAGACAAGGAGCCAATTAATTTTGAGACCTATCATTCGCTCGAGGCGACAATGATAGTGAAAAAAGATGTCAATGGCGACGGGGAGCTGACGCTCGAAGAATACATCGGCACGTCTAAGAGAATAAATGAAAAGCGCCGCACTCGACTCGGCAAGAAGTTTGCCAATTTCGACAAAGACAAAAGCGGCACATTGGATGCAGCAGAGCTCATGACAATGAGCCGACGGTCTTTCAATGCGAAAGACAAGAACAAGGACGGCATGCTGAGTGCGGACGAGATGTCGCCCCGCAAGAAGAAAAAGAAAAAGAAGCAGAAGTAGCTAAGAGTTGGTCTCATTAAGTGGGTTCGGCAGAGCTGGGTGGGAAGTGCGCTAAACGTCGTCAGATCTGAACGACGTTTGTATGCGCATTAAAGCCTCATCGATTGTCAGCGTAATATAGGCGCTGACAATCGAAGCTGTACTCATTTGGTCTGACGCGAGTGGGCTCTGCGTTTGCATCTTCCGATGTCGATTTGGCAGAATTGATGACGCCTAGCGCTACAAGGTTTTAGTTCATGGATGCGGTTACTCCATTGAGATAAGAAAAATAACAACTTGTTTTTGGTTTATATATGGAATAGAGTTTTAAAAAAGAGAAGCTCTCTTATTCCTGAGGCCAAACTAGTTTTATGGTGATGACATATCCAATGCGAGACGCCTTTATATTCGAGGATGTTCCGGGTTGGTATCCTTCGTTGGGGCCGTTGACTACATATTGGTTTCTAGATCGAGACTTATGGATGATTCCGGTGATGCTTAAATCTGTAAAGTTGTTTGTCTGTATTAGCGGGTTCCTTTTGGCGCCGCTATCAACCGCATTCGCGGAAGAGCACACCAGTGACGACGCGCGGCCAAATATCATATTTATATTTGCAGATGATTTAGGTTGGGGGGATATTAGCCAGCATGGTCACCCGGATATCCGTACGCCAAACATTGATCGGCTTGCGAATGAAGGGTCTGAATTCTACCAGTTTTCAGTCTCTAACCCAGTCTGCTCGCCAAGTCGCACCGCTGTAATGACAGGTCATTATCCTGCGCGTCACAACGTTAATCGCCATTTTGCGTCGCTCGTCCACCATCAAAATATGGCGATGGGTGATTGGCTGGACAAAGATGTCGTGACGATGCCGCGTCTTTTGAAGAATGCGGGCTACGCAACCGGTCATTTCGGCAAATGGCATCTGGGCAACAATCGCTACGCGCCGCTACCAGTCGAATATGGTTATGACGAAACAACGGTCTTCAACGGCGGAGGTCCGCAAACGACCAGTGTCGCTCTATATGATGACGCCATCGACTTCATAACGCGTCACAAGGACGAACGATTTTTCGTCAATTTGTGGATTCATGAGACCCATCTGCCGCACTATCCGTCCGAAGAGTCACTCGCAAAATATCAACATCTCCCCGATCAGACTCGTGTCTATGCGGCTGTGATGGATCAGGCTGACCAGCGCATTGGCAAAGTTTTGAACGCGCTCGATGACTTGGGTCTTACCGGTAATACGCTTGTGATCTTTTCTAGTGATAATGGTCCTGCCCACACTGGAACCGAGAAGCAAAAAGTCCATCGCAACGATAAAGATGGTGCTGGTCTAGGGATTATTCCTCACGGGCTCTATTACAGCACGGGATCTTCGGGCGGATTGCGGGGCGGTAAGCAGGATACATATGAGGGGGGGCTTAGGGTTCCTTTCCTTGTGCGCTGGCCGGGGCATGTTCCAGCCGGGAGGGCCGATACCGAATCTATCGTGACGGCTGTCGATCTGTTGCCGACCTTCGCGGAGATCAGCGGAGCGACACTGCCGAGCGACTATGTTTCCGACGGGCAAAGTGTCGTTGATTTGCTGCTAGGGGGTTCAGTCACGCGCGAGAAGCCGATGTTTTGGGAATGGCGCTACGGGATTGATACCAACCGCCCGTCTCTGCTCGCCGTACGCGAGGGGCCGTGGAAGCTATTCGTCCACCGCGATGTGGATAGCGTTGAGCTTTATAACGTTATGCGTGATCGGGCCGAGACAATGAATGTGGCCGCCGATTATCCTGAGATGGTGGCGCGAATGAAGGCGCTCGCCTTGGAATGGAAGGCGACATTGCCTGAGATACCTCCGGCAAACGCTGTTTCACCCGCGCGTAAAAACAAAAAGATGAAAACGACAGCGAAGAAAAAGAAGAAAAAGAACAAAAAAAAGAAAAACTAAATTGTCAAAATCATCAGTTGATGGCCGCAACAAAAATAGGTGTAACATGAAACTATCGACAGCCATATTCGTTGGCGCATTAATGTTTGGATCGGCGGCATTTGCGCAAGACGGCCAGAAATCGATGGACGAGCTATGGGGCGAAACAGCAGAGCCTCAGGTCAATTTGGCAAACGCCGAGCGCGGCGATTGGTTCTCCAAAGACAAATATTCCATGTTTATTCACTGGGGGCTTTACTCCGTCCCTGCGGGAGAATGGAAAGGGAAGACCTATTACGGTATCTCTGAATGGCTGATGTCCAATCGCGTCGCGGATATTCCTGTCGATGATTATAAGATGATCGCAAGCGAGTTTAACCCGACGGCGTTTGATGCCAAGGCATGGGTGCAACTCGCTGTCGACTCGGGTATGAAGAATATTGTCATCACGTCAAAGCACCATGAGGGCTTCGCGATGTATGACTCTGCGGCCAGCACATATGATATTGCTGATGCCTCCCCATTTGACCGTGATCCCTTAAAAGAACTCGCGGATGCGGCGCAGGCGGCGGGTATCGGCCTTGGCTTCTACTATTCCCAGCGACAGGATTGGTATGAGCAGGGCGGCGCGGGTGTCGCATGGGATAGTCCTGATCAGGAAAACGACTTCGAAGAATATTTCAATACGAAAGTCGTGCCGCAAGTCACCGAATTGCTGACCAGTTATGGCCCGATCAAAACCGTGTGGTTCGATACGCCGGGCGGCATGACCAAGGAACAATCGCTGCAATTGGTGCATCTTGTTCGCGACTTGCAACCTTCGGCCATGATCAACAGCCGAATCGGCAATGGCGTAGGCGATTTTCGGACTCTCGGAGATCACAGCCTCTCCCAAGTCAATCATGATGGCCTGTGGGAGACGATCGACACGACTAATAATAGCTGGGGTTATGCGTGGTATGATGAGAACTGGAAATCCGGCACGGAAATCATCCGCCGCCTAACTTCGACTGTCGGTCGGGGCGGAAACTACATGATCAATGTTGGCCCCACCGGAAAAGGGGAAATTCCGCAAGATGCCATGATCGGTCTTCGCAATGCCGGGGAATGGCTCGAGGATTATGGCCATACCATTTATGGGGCTTCCGCTTCGCCGTGGGGACGCGCGCAATCATGGGGCGACATCACCATGCAAGACAATATGTTGTACTTGCACGTGTTCGATTGGCCCCTCGACGGTGATATCCACCTCTCTGGGTTGGAAACGAAGATCGCATCAGCGAAATTGGCGGGGAAACGGCTGAAACATCGCCGCTCGGAGAATGGCTGGACGACATTCAAACTACCGTCCGATAAACCGGACGGCCTCATTCCGGTCATTGAAGTCAAACTAAAAGGGCCGGTAAAGGTCGATGACACGCCGGGTGTCGATCCTAGCGTGACAACTGTCCTGAACTCAGCATTTGCAAAGTGTGACGGCTGCAAGAATACCGAAATCCGCTGGATGCAGAAATTTGGTGACTGGAATTACGCGAACAATCTCTTGGATTGGGAAACGGGTGCGACTGGGAAGTGGACTGTCGATATCGCTGCGCCCGGACGCTATCTACTGAAAGTCAATTACTCTGCCGATGATATCGTTGATTTCAGCGAATGGAACTTCACGTTCAAGGAAGACACATTGATTATGCAGGCTCTCGACACGGGCGAGCGCAAAAACTCAAAGCGGCAGTCTAAAGGCCGCACACTCTACCGGTATCGCACCGATACAATTGGTATTGTTACGCTTCCGGCGGGCCAGCAAGACATTATGATTTCGCCCAAAGGATCTGTAGTCGGGGGCGGCATAAATTTACAGGCCATCTCCCTGACACCTGTCGAGGATTAGCCGATGCAAACGCTGCCCCCCATCACGCTCCAAACACGGCGCAGATTTCTGCAAGTCAGCACGAGCCTCGTCGGCGCGATGACATTGCCTCTGCTGGCGGCTAGCTGCGCCACTGGGGCCGATGTGGGCGCGACTGATGCAGACTTTTACGTAGCGACTGACGGAAATGACGCCGCGGACGGCAAAACGCTCAGGACTGCCTTTGCGACTCTGGAACGCGCGAGAGATGCGGTCCGTGACTTTAAGGGCAGCACAGCTCAAGACCATATCAGAGTGCTCATTCGCGGAGGGCGATACCAACTCAATTATACTGTTCTATTTGATTTGAACGATTCTATCGAAGGTGATCGTACGATTACCTATGCGGCCTATCCCGGCGAGATTCCCTTATTCAGCGCCGGCACACAAATCAGGGGCTGGACAAAAGCGCCGTATGATCTGCCTGACTTACCGGAGGCCGCGCGCGGCAACGTTCTCGTCGCCAATGTGTCGGGCGATTTCAAAACGCTCTATGACGCCGATGGACGATTGACGCGTGCAAGCGGTGAGCCGTTTATTCCAACAAAAAAGGGTAAATCCGACGTCATCCATTTTCCGCAAGGTGCGATCAAGGATTGGGATAATTTGGACGATGTCGAGGTATTCGTTCGTCCTCACCATGCTTGGATCGTCAACGTGTTGCCGCTCAAATCCGTCGACACAAAAAAACAAATTGCGACCACCAAAATCAAAGCGACCTATGGGATCAGCCCTCTGCATTTCCTGAAAGACGTCAAGAATTGCTTTGTCGAAAACGTCATCGAGGGTCTGGATGCGCCAGGAAAATGGGTGCTGAACTCGAAGACTGGGAAGCTCTACCTATGGCCGCGCAATGAATCCGCTATCTATGCGCCTCAGTTGAGAGAGCTGGTTAAAGTCCAAGGCGACATTAACAAAATGGGCCCTGTCGACGTTCCCGTGACAAACCTTCACTTCATTGGTTTGAGCTTTATGCATGGCGAGCGTCCGACGCCAGCAGATAATGATGCCGGCGTTCAGCATGATTGGGAAATGTACGACAAGGATCACGCGATGGTCCGGTTCCGCGGAACCGAAAATTGCTCGATAAAAGATTGCCATTTTGCTCATAGTGGCGGCGGCGCTTTGCGCCTTGATCTGCATGCTATGAATAACGAGATTTCCGGCAATCATATTGAGGAAATCGGTACGACGGGCATTTTCCTTTGCGGCTACGGTCCAGGAACAAAAGACGTGAATAAGGACAACCTCGTCTACAATAATCACATCCATCACACGGGCCGGATTTTGTCGCACGGATCAGGTATATTGGTTTGGCAGAGCGGAAACAACAAGGTCGCCAATAATCTGATCCATAACACGCCCTATACTGGCTTGATTATCTCCGGTGTTATGAGTGCCTTCTTCGCCAAGAAAAATGACAGGGAACTCGTCCGCACCGTTCGCTGGCACGAGGTCAAAGGTGAGGCAGGTCAGATGTCCCGCAAGGACACAGAGCCTTATCTGCACACGCGCGACAACGTTTTCGAATATAATGAAATTCATCACGCGATGGAGGCGCTCGGCGATGGTAATGCCATCTACATTCGCGGCGCGGGTCCAGGTAACATTATCCGCCGCAACTATGTCCATCACCTCGTCGCCCCGATGATCATGCAGGCGGCTATTCGAACGGATGGCGGTCAACGGGATACGCTTATAACCGAAAACATCGTCTATAAATGTACGTCTCAGGGCATCTTGCTGAAGCTCAATAACGAAGCGACGAACAATATTATCGCGGACATCATCGCGCCGCCGCGCGGTTATTATATGTCCCTGCGAGAGGGGCCATTAACAGGCGCCAACATCTCGAAAAACATCTTTTATGCGTCGGGCGATGAATGCGTGTTTGTCGATGTGTTGCCGCCGCGGCGCGAAGGGCTGTCCGAAGATCGCCGGGGGAGAGCGCTGGCCCGAACGCAAGATGCAGATATGGATCAGAACATCTATTACTGCGCGGGCAAACCTGAATTGGGTCCTGCCTGGATTACAAAACAGCAGGCCGTTGGTGTCGACCAGAACAGCCTTGCGGCGAATCCGATGTTTGTAGATCCGGAGAATGGAGACTTTCGATTTGCGGCTAATTCTCCCGCTCACAAGATGGGTATCAAACCTATCGACATGTCGGCGATCGGGTTGAGGACATAATATGCGCGGATTGCTGACGATATGCCTCGTGGCCTGTGCGGCGTTTTCTCTAGGGTCGTGCTCAACAGCGCAGGACGTGGAGACGTCATTAACAGCAAAGCCAAATATTATCGTGATCTTGGCTGACGATATGCGCGCGGATGCCACCGGTCATTCGGGAAGCCCGATTATCCAGACGCCCAACATCGACAGACTGGCGGCAAATGGCACCGTTTTCGAAAATGCCTTTGCAACCAGCGCTGTCTGTACACCCAGCCGCACGTCTCTGCTGACCGGACAGTATGAACGTCGGCACGGCATTAATTTCAATTCTCAAAGCAGCCTGTCCAATGAGGCGTGGCAGCAAACCTATCCAATGCTGATGAAGCAAGCCGGGTACTTTGCCGGCTATATCGGCAAAAACCATACTGCGATTGGAAGAAATGAGGACGGCGTCACGGGCTATAATAGCGGCGTCATGGATACGAGTTTTGACTACTGGTATGCCAGCCATAAACATCTCGGCTTCTATCCCAAAGACAGAGAGCAGCACGCGATCTTCAAGAATGCAGAATCTGATACACAAGTTGAAATTATCGAAGAAGGCGTGGAAAATTTCATGGCGCCGAATGAGGCGTTTCAAGCGGGTTACGATTTTCTGGATAGCCGACCCAAAGATCAACCGTTCGTTCTGCTGATAAACTTCAATGTACCGCATGCAAATGGGACATTGTCGATGGAACAGCGCGAAAGTGATTTGGAACTCTACAAATCAATTTACAGGGACCAGATTGAACAAATCACGCTTCCGAGCAGCTTTGTTAGCGAAAACGATATTGCTCAGCCAAAATTGCCGTCCAATGTCCATAACGGAAAATATCTATTTACCTATGATTATGCCAAAGAAGCGGACACGCTAACTGAACATAAAATTCGTGAGATGCAGACTATTTCCGGCATTGATAAGATGATTGGGAAACTGTTTGCGCGCTTAGATGCGCAAGGCATCTCGGAGAAGACGATCATCATCTTTGCGTCTGATCACGGTCTGATGCATGGGGAATTTGGCCTGCGCGGCAAAGTCTTTCTCTATGACCCCTCCGTTAAAATTCCTCTTATCGTGTATAATCCGCAAACGAAAGATGACGATCAAGTTGCTGCTAATTCTGATCTCGTCGCTCTCATCGATATAGGGCCGACCGTTTTGGATTTGGCAGGGCTTCCGGTCCCAGATTACATGCAGGGGGATAGTCTGAAGCCTCTCATGAGAGGCGAGCCAGCAGACTGGCGGAATGAGCTTTTTCTCGAAAACATGATGACCATTCAGAACTATCCGAGAATGGAAGGCGTTAGAACGCGCAAGTGGAAATATATTCGCTACTTCGACAAAGCAAATGATGGGAAATATGCCGATATGATCAACGCGTCTATCAATGGAGAAGCGCCGATCTATGAGGAATTGTTCGATCTGGAAAATGATCCGGGCGAGACACGTAATGTTATCGACGTCGAGGCCAATACCGCCATCGCCGACACACTTAGGGCTGAGAATATACGCCTTGTGAAGACGCTTCGCGGCGAGGGCCAGCTGACGACATATTCGAACGCAAAGTAGCGGATTTAGATCGCCTTTTCAGAATGCGCGACGAACCGAATAGGAAGTAAGAGATGATTATACGTCCGAGATATAACAACAGATCAGTACTGCTTTGTATCGCCTTTGTAGCTGTCCTCGGCCTCGCTTCCTGCGCGACCGAAGCCGCATTAGACACAGACCTCGAAAGGTCTGCAGAGACGAACCGGCCGAACATTATTTTGGTGATGACCGATGACCAAGGTTATGGCGACCTTGGTATTAACGATAACCCTATCATTCAGACGCCCGTCATTGATCAATTCGCATCGGAAAGTGTCAGCTTCACCAATTTCCACGTTGACCCGACGTGCTCGCCGACTCGTTCGGCTTTAATGAGCGGTAAATATTCTATGCGGGCCGGTGTCTGGCATACCGTTATGGGCCGTCACATGTTATCAGATAATCACTATACGCTTCCAGAAATTTTGAAGGATGCGGGGTACGACACTGCCATGATGGGCAAGTGGCACTTAGGCGACAATTACCCGTTCCGGCCTCAGGATCAGGGGTTTGATCACGTTGTTATTCACGGCGGCGGCGGT
Organism: Litorimonas sp.; assembly: GCA_051251645.1. Taxonomy (GTDB): domain Bacteria; phylum Pseudomonadota; class Alphaproteobacteria; order Caulobacterales; family Maricaulaceae; genus Litorimonas. The sequence goes on from JBPOEY010000004.1 coordinate 245,048, forward strand.
GTCGGCCAAACACCGGATTATTGGGGCAACACACAGTTTGACGATACGTTCTACGTTAATGGCGAGGAGAAAGGTTACTCGGGATTCGCGACAGATGTCTGGTTCGATGAGGCCATCGATTACGTGCGTTTGAAAGCGGAAGAGCAGCAACCGTTCTTTCTCTATGTGTCGACTAATGCGCCCCATACACCTTACCGCGCGCCAGAAGCCTATGCACAGCCTTACAGGGATTTAGGCCTGCCGGAAAATATGGCCCATTTCTACGGTATGATCACGAATATCGACGACAATATGGATCGGCTTCTGAAGGCTGTCAGCGCCGAGGAAATTGAAGACAATACAATCATTATCTTCATGACAGATAATGGATCGAGCTATGCTGCAAAGAAAAAAGGCGAGCCATTAGATATTTTACCGGACGCCGTTAAAGCGCAATTTGGCGAGGCGCTGACCACGCTAAATGCGGGGATGCGCGCCGGTAAGGCATCCACTTATGATGGCGGTCATCGTGTCCCATTTTACATCAAATGGCCGGGCGGAAAGTTCAAATCGCCCGCGCAGGTCAATGACCTGTCCGCACATATCGATATCCTACCAACATTGCTCGACTTGGCTGGCCTTGACGCGGACGGTCTGGATACGGACGGGATAAGCCTGACGCCGGCCATCCAAGACGGTCAGGTCCTTCCTGACCGCACGCTGGTTGTGACAAACCAACGGGTTCTCAACCCGGACCCACAGCGACCCTATGCGGTTATGCAAGGGGATTGGCGCTATGTACATGCTGCTGAAACAGGCGGCACGGAACTGTTCGATGTCTCGATTGATCCGGGGCAGACGAACGATATAAGTGCGGATCACCCAGCCCGGGTTGCGGCAATGTCGGATGCTTATGACGCATGGTGGCAACATGTCACAGCGGCTGGTACACCGACGACGCGTATCGTTATCGGATCTGACCGCGAAAACCCGAGCCGCTTAACGGCAATGGATGTGCTCGCACCAAACACAGGGCAAGTGCCGTGGTGGCCCGGCTTTGCATTTGAAAGCAATGATGAATGGACAAAGGGCTGGGTTGGCAATGAAGACAAGTTCCAAGTCTCGCCTTGGGCTCTAAAGGTCGAAGAGGCCGGGACATATAAGCTGTCGCTTTATGTCCATGATAAACCTGCCGGAAAGGTTGTTCCGAACACTTACGCCCATTTGAAACTAGGTGATCAAACCCTCACTTCCAATGTCCAATCCGGTAGTATCTCCGCAGACTTTGTGACCGATCTTGATGCGGGTAATGTGGACGTCGAAGCGTGGTTTGATGACCAAGCGGACGGTTCCGCGACAGGCGGGAGACTGCCAGCGTTCTTTATGTATGCTGAGAGACTTGAGGATTGATTTCCCGAACACTCTCACAATCCAAATATGCCGACAACAAGAGCTATCTATGACTTTTAAAGCCAAATCTCTATCGGCCTTCCTCTTGGCGTCGGTTTTGACCGGTGGATGTGCAACGACCGTTCCTGACTATCTGGCCAAGCATAATGCGCTGTCTGAAACCGAGAAAAAAGAGGTTTACGGCTTCGAGGGGTCCGGCATTCCGGGGTCTCCGGAAATGATTGCCTATACTCAAGAGTGGGAGTCGATGAGTCGCTCCGCCGCCAAACAACGGGGCCGCGACCGCTTCAATGATAACAAATATGGCATGTTCATTCACTGGGGCCTCTACTCATCGCTAGGCGGTGTTTGGAAAGGCGAGACAATGGAAGATGGCGGCGAGGGCCCCACTGTTGCCGAATGGATCATGCGCAGAAAACAAATACCGCGTGCTGAATATGCGGCGCTCGCAAAAGACTTTAATCCGCAGGGATTCAATGCCGATGAATGGGTTGCCATCGCCAAAGCGGCCGGCATGAAATATATCGTCATGGGGTCGAAGCATCACGAAGGTTTTGCGATGTTCGACAGCGATGTGAGCGACTTCAATATTGTCGATGCCACGCCGTTCGGCCGCGACGCGATCAAAGAAATGGAAGTTGCAGCCCACAAGGCCGGGCTGGACTTCGGAGTCTATTATTCAAACGCGCTGGATTGGCGTGATGGCGGTGACAGCGGGATGAAAGATTATGGGCCGCCGCCGGGCGTAAAGCCCAGACGTGCGCCGTTCCCCAACACGTTTGATCCGTCTCCGGTTAGCTTTGATGATTATGTGAAGAACAAAGCTCTCCCGCAGGTTGAAGAGTTGGTGGATAATTATAATCTCAGCCAGATTTGGTTTGATACGCCAGCCTATATTCCGCCTAAATTCAGCATGGAATTTTATAAAACCGTTTATGAGGCCAACCCCGAAATTTTGGTCAATTCACGCGTGGGAAATGGCTTCGGCGATATTGGTATTCCTGGTGACAACGTTATCCCGGATGAGGCCAGTTCCAATACGTGGGAAGGGATCGCTACTACGAATAATAGCTGGGGATTTAAATCCTATGATACAGATTGGAAGTCGCCGGAAGAAACGCTCTATTGGTTGCTCGCCAATGTCAGCAAAGGCGGCAACTTTCTGTTAAATGTTGGTCCGGACGGAAACGGCGTCATCCCGCCCAGGTCTGCAGAGAACTTGATCGAAGTCGGCAAATGGCTCGCGGTCAATGGTGAGGCGATCTACGGCACGAAACCGTGGAAAGTTGATCACGAAGGCCCAACCAAAATTGAGATGAAGGGGACATCCCACCGCGAGAAAAACAAAGCGGACTTCAATTTTCAAAGCAACGATTTCTGGTTCACGCAAAAAGACGGCAATGTTTATGTGATCGCTTTGGCGCGCCCTGAAGCTAATAGTATTACCGTGACATCTCTCAAGGATGAGACTGTTGCCGGCGTGCGCTTGCTGGGCAGCGGCGTAGAGCTTAACTGGGCTCAAGGGCTGGACGGACTGGCTGTGACACTTCCTGCATTCGCTCAGGATGGGCGTGGATATGCTCTTGAGGTGTCCTTTGAGTAGCTGCTTTAATATGCTGGATCGTCGGGCTTATATCGTGCGTCTGATCGTGTTTGTTGGCTATGCGGTGCTTTCGGCCTGCGCAACCAATGAAGCACCAGATAATGCGGATCCTGCACCGATCACACCCGTTTTTATCTTGGCGGGCCAATCCAACATGACCGGGCAGTCAAAGATCAGCGATGCGCCGCCTGAATATGCCAGCATGCCGAACAATGTTATCTTTTACAACAACACGCAGGTGCTGAACCGCAAGGGATTCCGCGCGTGGGCGACCAGTGATGCGCCCCGCACCGACGATGATTTTATTTCAAATCGAGGAGAGGGATTTTATGGTCCTGAACTCGGCTTCGCTCATGCAGTCTCCGATACATATTTGGACCGCGACGTCATCATTATCAAATTCAGCTTAGGCGGCACAGGCATCGATGAATGGAGCCCGGCTTGGGAGGCCGGAAACTTTCCTGAGCGGTCCCGTAATGCCGCTATCGGCTCGCTGTTTCAGAAATCCCTCGACGCAGTGAAATCAGCAGATATTTCGGGAGCGTATGAGTATAAAGCGTTGGTCTGGGTCCAAGGTGAAAATGATGCGTTGTCGGCCGAGAATGCAAACAGTTACGGCGACAAATTAACGGAGCTGATCGACGGTTATCGCAGCGCGCTGGATGCGCCCGACTTGCAAGCAATTGTGGGCGAAATTAACCCGGTCTCGCAAAAACATAAATTCGTCAGGGAGGTTCAAGCCCAGATGGCAAAGGCTGCGGCGATGGATGACAAAGTCACAATTGTTTCAATGAAAGATCTATCCATGCGCGATGATGGCATCCACGCTGATGCGGCAGGATCGCTCGAGCTGGGACAAAGGCTCGGAGAGGCATGGCTCGCCAGCCAAATGTCCACAAGCAATTAGATCGCGATCATTATTGCGACAGCTGATCTGAAATCCTTTTAGTCGTTTCAATCAATTCAGCAACTGGTAGCGTTGCAAGCGTTCCTATTTCTGAGATGCAAGGCGCGGTGAGGGACGCTGTTGTTTGTCCGCCCCGCATGATCGGAGCTGAGATGTCCGTCACGCCGTCGATAAATCGGCTTTGCTTGCGCATATAGCCGTTTTTCAATGTTGTTTCGGATAGCTGAAGAAATTTGGCTTTGTCGAAATTCCGATCAGAGGCCTTTATACGCGTGAGCATCTCTTTTTGCGTATCTTCCAAACACCATGTGTAAATGACCACGCCCGATGATGATCTTGCCAAGAGTTGCCGATGTCCAATTCTAACGGAAAATGTGACAGGGCCAGGCGACTCCATGCGCGCAATGACGACGATGTCATCACCCGAATGAATCGCAATATGGCAGGATTGGTGCGTCAATTGTGAAAATTTACGCATTTCAGGCAAAGCGACTTCCAGCAATGTCGAAACCCGCGGGCGCTCCATACCCAAGGTAAACAGCTTGCGTGTCACGCGAAACCCGTCATGTCCCTCAGGCTTTTCGATATAGCCTGTTCGGTCCAACTCTTGAACCATCCGGAAGATTTCGCTCTTAGAGCGATCGAGCGCCGTACATATTTCCGACAAAGTCAATGGATCACTTTGTGGCGCTAAGAGTTCGATAATTTCTAAGCCTTTAACAAGCGCCGGGGCTTTGTATTTCGCTTCCATTTCAGTGTCCTTCTATCGTCTATGCATCGTCATTATCAGCTATCCAAAATGATCCAGAGATGACCAACTTTTTCGAGACGTTTGCGAACAAACGTCTAGTTTCGATATTTACAAAAGTCCATATTTAAACTGATTGTTTTATATATAATCGAGAATTCAGCGGTGATAATTGCGCCTTTTCAACCTAAGCTTCTGTTCCGCTATGCAGCTACTACAGGTCGTTGCCCAGTCATTAATCTCAAACTACGTGGTTTTCTGGCAGAATCGACGTCTTTTTTAGACTTTCAGTTATAAACCAGATGATGTCGAGTTTAACGCGTGCGCCACTAGGTAACGGGCGGATATTTCTTATAGGAAACGTTACTTTAAATATGATAGTCTGCAAAGTAGACGTCTGGCAAGTATATTTGCCTATTGTAGCAGGTCAGTTTGACCGCAATCAGCATACATAAATCAAATTATGGATAAAGCACTTGGCGGAAGAGACACAACTTGGGATTTTGGAATTCATAAATGCACAACACACCAAAACCACTTGCGATATATTTGAGCCTTGCCGTCCTTTCAGGGTGTGGAGCCACTGACAATGCCGAGATAACGTTTGTTGACAGTCCAGCGCTCACCACATGCCTCGCTGATGACCTCTCGACACCCTCGATACCTGCAGGCACGGCGAACATCGGATCAAACAATGCTTATGTTGAAGAGCGCCCAGTGAGACAGGTCACTATTCGCGCATTCAATATTGATCCGACGGAAGTTACAAATGCTCAATTTGCGGAATTCGTTATGGCGACAGACTATGTCACGTCGGCTGAGAAAATTCAGCCCGGGTTTGATATGCCTGGTTCTGCCGTTTTTGTGCCGCCAGATGTAACGCATCCAAGCTGGTGGCGTTTTGTCGAAGGAGCGAGTTGGCGCCACCCGGAAGGTCCGGATAGCTCAATCATGGGGCGTGACAATTTTCCCGTCGTTCATGTGTCGCATGAAGACGCTCAAGCCTATGCGACTTGGAAAGGCCGGGCTTTACCATCAGAAGCCCAATGGGAATATGCGGCAAAGGCAGGGACTAACACGCGCTACATGTGGGGCGAGACCCGAACTATTGAGGGTGAGGAACAGGCCAATACATGGCAGGGTGCGTTTCCGATTCAAAACACAAATGATGATGGCTACCTTCGGCGCTCGCCTGTCGGCTGTTATTCGCCAAACGCTTTTGGCCTCTACGACATGGTTGGCAATGTTTGGGAATGGACGAATACAATTTATCGAGAAAGCGAGTCCGAGCCGGTCTATGTGATCAAAGGAGGGTCATTTCTTTGCGCGGAAAATTACTGCCGCCGTTATCGTCCCGCAGCACGGCAGCCTCAAGAGGCCGGTTTTCCCACAAACCATATCGGGTTCAGGACTGTCAGTTCTACGAAGATCGAGTAGCGTACGATTTTTGAAATCTTTCAGTTGATGTGCCCCTAACTTTGTAGACACTGTCTGACGTCAGCGCCCATGGCACAGATTTAAGCCTGGGCTAAGAGAGACTCTGCTCACCTCCATCCTTATGGAGTGAAGCATGAGACAGACCAGAACGACGGCCGGAGAGCGGGCAATTAAAGACATCAAGCGTAAAACGCGCAAGCAGTACTCGGCTGAGGAGAAGATCCGCATCGTGCTGGATAGCCTGCGCGGCAAGGACAGCATTGCTGAGCTTTGTCGTAAGGAAGGCATCTCCCAAGGCGTTTATTACAAATGGTCCAAAGACTTTATGGAAGCCGGTAAGAAGCGTCTCGCCGGAGACATTGTCCACCAAGCCAACACCTCTGAAGTTAAGGGCCTTCGGTCCGAAGCGCGTGAGCTCAAGGAGTGCGTTGCTGAGCTAACCCTAGAAAACCGCCTGCTTACGTCAGCGCCCTTGGGGTGAAAAAAGCATGATCGGGGATGGGGGCGACGACGAATGAGATACCCAGCCTCAGAGAAACTCGAGATCATCCGTCTGGTAGAGCGCTCAAAGCAACCCGCTAAATGGACACTCGACAAGCTCGGTGTGCCACGACGGACGTTCTATCGTTGGTATGATCAATACCTTTGTTACGGGGAGGGCGGGCTCGCCGACCGCGCGCCACGTCCGGGTCGTGTTGACCTGCCCCTATGAGGTGGTCCGCCATGTAAGTTAGAGTTTGGCGGTTTGAGGTGCTTGGTTTGGGTGGTCCGGGTTCAGTGTTAGAATCCAGCGGCCATTTCCCTATCATCCCTGTGGCACAGGGATGATAAATTTGCAAATTCTCGCGGCGTTTGCCCTTTGTGAGCCATGTGAGGTCTACTCTCATTGTAGTGCCTCCGCCAAGCCTCTGCTAGACGTTTAGCCTCGGCGACCGAGTGGAACCAGTTCACATTGAGAAGTTCATCTCGGACCGATCCGTTGAACGACTCGATGTGAGCATTGTCCGTCGGTGTTCCTGGCCGGGAGAAGTCTAGCCTCACCTTGTGGCTGTAAGCCCAGAGGTCCATGATCTGACCGGTGAACTCCGCGCCATTGTCGCAGAAGACCGCCTTTGGCTTTCCATGGAGGTAGACGAGACGGTTCAGGGTATTAGCCACATTCTCACCGCGAAGACGATGACCGACTTCGATGGCCAAGGCTTTGCGGGTAAACACGTCGATCACCGTAAGCAGCCGGATCTTCGCGCCGCTCGCCAGTTGGTCAGACATGAAGTCCATGCTCCACGCATCATTAGGCTTTGTTGGCAGAGGGCGTGCCGATCGATGGGCTGACATCTTGCGCCGACGGGGCCGTTTACGCCGTAAACACAGACCTTCCTCGCGATAGAGCCGGTACACGACATGCTTCCCGACGTCCCAACCTTCGCGCTTCAGCATGATGTGGATCCGTCTGTAGCCGTAACGGATGTGCGTCTGACTGATCTCGCGTATCCGCAGGCGGAGTTCTGTTCGTGGATCGCTCGTCAACGGCTTACGTTGCGTAGACCGGTGCTGACGCGTCAGACCACAGGCTCTCCGCTGGCTGTAACGGTGGGTCTGCACCACGTAGTCGACAACCTGTTTCATGAGCGAAGGCCGGGAAACTTTTTTGACAGCACATCTTGGAGGACGGCTTTGTCCAAGCTGAGCTCAGCGACCAGCTTCTTCAGACGGGCATTCTCGTCGGCCAGCTGCTTCAGCTCCCGAACCTGATCCAATTCCAAACCGGCGTATTTCTTCTTCCACCGGTAGTAGGTCTGCTCCGTAATGCCCATCTGTCGGATCAAGTCCGCAACCGGCAGGCCCAGCTCTGCTTGCTTGAGAGCGGCCACAATCTGCTCCGTGGAATATCGTCTTCTCGTCTTTGCCATAGGTCAGTTCCTTTCTTTGAAGAAACCGCTGCAAAACTAACACCAAAAATGGACCACTCTCACCAGACCACGTCAGGTTGTGAACGTCCCGTTGGACTGTCCGGAACGGAGTGTAGGCCAGTCCATCAAGACATGGCAAAATGGTTTCCGGCGCTGGCGATCTATCATGGATAGGAGTAGGCTCAAAATTTAGAACCTCAAATCATTCATCTTTCGTCACAAGGTGGGGCCAAACGAGCGGATAATCCTCAACATCAAGACGATCCCCATTTTTAGGCTGTCCGGTCGTATATTGTTGTTCAATCGCGCCCGGCTTGTCGAAATATCGTATATCGTCACCACAATATCGAAACGACATCGCACGCCGCCCTCGGGATGGAGACAGGTTGCCGCCGGAGCCGTGAACCGTCATGACATGGTGGATGATCACGTCACCCGGTTCGCAATCAAAGCCAATGATGTCATAATCGCTCCGATGGCCTTCGATGTCAGGGAGTTTCTCATAGGGCGAAACGGGACTAGCCGACTGTGCAAAAAATATGCTCGGCGCGTAAGTCTGGTTCCAAAGGTGTGAGCCCCGCACATATTCCATGCGCCCATTCTCTGCATTAACCGGATCCAAGGGTATCCAAATTATGCAGCACTTCTCACCTTCAATTTGGAAATAGCTCCAGTCCTGGTGAAAGACGGTGCGCTGCGGTGTCAGCGGTGATTTGACGAAGGTCGTATCTTCCCAGAAATGCGTGAACTCAGATTGCAACAGCTCCGTTGCAATGCGCGGCAATAGCGAGTGAAATGCCACGTCGCGAATAGCCTGATGAAAACGCCATCCAGCCGCATCGTGAAAGAAAGACCCGGTAGCAGACAGGCCGTCTGGCAAGGTATCGCGCAAGGGCCGGGCGTCCGGATCCGTCTCGACGATGAAACGCAGCAGCTCCATGTCAAACCGCTCTGATCCGCCCACATTCAAGTCCGATGTTTCGCCCGAGAAGGCTTGTTTCTGCATGGCTTCAAAATCGTAGGATGATTTCGACGTTGCAGCGGACGCCATTTGCGCGGCAACACTGCCGCGCAGCTTTTCGATTTCCGCGGACGTGATGACGCCTTTGATATGGGCAACACCATCTCGCTGATAATCGAGGCGCGCTTTTTCTATATCGAAGCTGGCGTTGCCGTCAGCCGAGTCAAATTTCCAGGCCAGTCCCAAAGTTAAAATCCTTTTTGAAATTACGGAGGAGTCTTATCCGCTCATTTGGACAATATGGTCTCGGACAGAGCGATACAGACAGAGGTCAGACACTGTTCCACAAGGTGTTGATGATCGCCCAGTGATAAAAGTGTCCTGAGGTCATCCAGAAGAACTTCACCTTCCAAAGTTGGGTGGACAACGCTGGGCTGAACCAGCCCTTTAGACGCTTGCCTATCCCAGTATTTTTGCAAGGCTTCGATATGAGCGATGTCGTCCGGTTTAACGGCGACATGTGTTGGTGCTTCGGACATTACGCAACCTCCCTTACTTGGCGTTCTCTCATTGGATCTTGATAGCGCGACACCGGGCTGGCCTGTTTGGACCAGCGGGCCACTTTCAAAAGACCCTCCGCATTCATTTCAGAAATTGCGGCGATATATTCCTTCTGATCGTCTTCGTAGAATTGGGCCGGACCGAGCGGTCTTGTATTCCAGAGCGACAGCGACAGACCGTAGAGACGCTTTCGCGCCAGCCAGGTGGTCTGCTCGATCCCGTGGTCGATGCACCATTCATTGACCGCCTGCGTCACCAGCATCCAGGCGCGCATAAACTCCTGCTGGGTCTTGCCGCGGCGCTCGACCAGATAGCGCGAGAAATGGATGATGGTGTCCGATTGCGGGACCCCGCTCACGCATTGCTGCGGAAAGACCTCAGTCAGGAGATGCGGGCGGCTCGTGGGGTTAAGCCGCCCGCAGGCTCCTACGGAGCCATCAGGGTTGAAATAGAGCACGTAAACTGTGTCAGGATAGTCGAACTCGTCCTTGTCATAGCCGTCTTCTGGTGCGCCAATATTCCAGCCCATTTCCTGAACGGCGGCGCGGTAACGCATTCGGTGCATGTCATGCAGTGCGTCTTCGAAAAGATGTCTATTATGTTGATCGACAATTTCCAGCATCGCAGCTCCCCTTTTGGGGGCAGACTGAAATACTTAAGCCAGCTCGCCCATACGCAGAACTGGGTATTGACGCGGACGACCGTGCCTAGGGCAGGATCTGTCCATGACGCAGCGCGATGGTCACGGCATGCGTCTTATTCATGGCATGGGTCTTTTCGATGATATTGCGCAGATGCTTGTGTACGGTGGATTCCGCAATGCCGTAGATTTTACCGATCTCCCACGCCGTTTTACCGACAGCTGTGAAGGTCAGAACATCCACCTCGCGTTTGGTAAGAGGGACGATCGGCATCTCTTCGCCAATATCCAGCAGCCGCAACATCCGGCTATACGCATGGATAGCCACGACATCGAGGCGCGCTAGCGTCTCCTCGCTGGGGCGCTCGTCATAGCTCATGGAGACAATGCCGAGCGGGAGATTGCCCGCCGTGATGGGAACGGCAATCCCGGCTTTTAATTCAAAATCCCGGCCCCGATCGAGAATGCCGCGTCCGACCCGGTCGGCCTGCTGCCAGGCCGTTTCCCAATCAAACGATGTTCGCGATCTGAGCGCGAGCCGAGCAATCGGATCGTGAAATACATAGTCGTTGTCGATCCATTCCTGACTATACTCGTCCGGCCAGTCTGCCATGCCGAAATGGGAGACCTTTCCACCTTGCGCGACCGGGTTGGCCACTTTTCCGATGAGCAGAGAGGTCCCGCCAATGGCGGTCGTAAACCGGCGGGAGGCCTCGAACACGTCCTGGACCGTCTCGCTGACCTCAACCTCATCAATGGCGCGCAGCGCAAATTCCCACGCCTCTTGACTGGCCTTGGAAAAAGGTGCGTGATCAGACCTCACAGGGCTGCTCGCCCGCGACAAATAAATTGGCGTAGACGACGCCCGGCCATCATGGTCCAAGACAGTTGAATGTAATAACCCCAGCCCACATAGTGTAAACATTCCGTGAATTTGATAAAACAGTCCAGTGGATAATGAAACTATGACAGGCCCCAGAGACGCCAATATTGTTGATCAGCATGTCGGAGCCCGCCTCCGTCTTCGGCGCATGCAATTGGGACTATCCCAATCGGCCTTGGGCGAGAAAATCGGAGTCACCTTTCAGCAAGTGCAAAAATATGAGCGGGGTAACAATAGAATCGGCGCCTCTCGGCTTTGGGCGATTAGCGAAGTCTTGAGCGTCCCAATAGAATGGTTTTTCGAGGGGCTAGTCGCTTCAAGCACCAATGAGGCGCATTCTTTAGCGAGCGACCCATTCAAGCAGCTTATGGGGACCAACGACGGAATGAAGTTCGCCAAGGCCATTAATGCGATTCCGCCGGGGGACGTGCGTCGACAGGTTCTACAATTTGCACGGACACTCGGCGAGATTGTCGATGACTGATCTAGTCTTTGTTTGATGTCAGCGCTTGCAAGACAAATTTGAGTCTGGGCTAAGTGAGAGTTAGTTCACTTTTGGTGTTGGTATTTAAGCGACAGCTTTACGGTAGTGCAAGCTCCGTAATTCGATAGTTTTGGTCTTCTCCGCTGCAAGAAGCTGACCTGCCCCTATGAGGTGGTCCGCCATTTAAGTTAGAGCTTGGCGGTTGTGGACGTCCTGTTGGACTTCCCGGA
>JBPOEY010000005.1:0-67800 GCA_051251645.1 Litorimonas sp.
CGAAATTCCTTGTCGGGTAAGTTCCGACCTGCACGAATGGCGTAACGACTTCCCCACTGTCTCCAGCATAGACTCAGTGAAATTGAATTCCTCGTGAAGATGCGAGGTACCCGCGGCTAGACGGAAAGACCCCATGAACCTTTACTACAGCTTGACAGTGCCATTTGTAACAATTTGTGTAGGATAGGCGGGAGACTATGAAGCGTGGGCGCTAGCTCATGTGGAGTCGTCCTTGAAATACCGCCCTAATTTTTATGAATGTCTAACCGCGGTCCGTTATCCGGATCCGGGACATTGTCTGGTGGGTAGTTTGACTGGGGCGGTCGCCTCCTAAAGAGTAACGGAGGCGCGCGATGGTTGGCTCAGACCGGTCGGAAATCGGTCGTTGAGTGCAATGGCATAAGCCAGCCTGACTGCGAGAGTGACAACTCGAGCAGAGACGAAAGTCGGTCATAGTGATCCGGTGGTCCCGCGTGGAAGGGCCATCGCTCAACGGATAAAAGGTACGCTGGGGATAACAGGCTGATGACGCCCAAGAGTCCATATCGACGGCGTTGTTTGGCACCTCGATGTCGGCTCATCGCATCCTGGGGCTGGAGAAGGTCCCAAGGGTATGGCTGTTCGCCATTTAAAGCGGTACGTGAGCTGGGTTTAGAACGTCGTGAGACAGTTCGGTCCCTATCTACCGTGGGAGTAGGAGTTTTGAGAGGATCTGCCCTTAGTACGAGAGGACCGGGGTGGACATTCCTCTGGTGGAGCTGTTGTCGCGCCAGCGGCATTGCAGCGTAGCTATGAATGGAACGGATAACCGCTGAAAGCATCTAAGCGGGAAACCACCCTCAATACGAGAGCTCCCTTGAGAGTCGTTCAAGACTAGGACGTTGATAGGCTGGGTGTGGAAGCGTGGCAACACGTGAAGCTTACCAGTACTAATAACTCGATTGGCTTGATTACTCGATCTCGTTGGCGTTCATGCGCGTGGCTTGTCAGCCAAACGTATGTGCACACGGTCAGACGATATCTTTACTATTCAATATTTTGCGAAAACACGTGGTCTGCATTAACCGGGTGGTTATAGCGAGACGTCCCCACCCGATCCCATCCCGAACTCGGTCGTTAAGCGTCTCAGCGCCGATGGTACTTTGTCTTAAGGCACGGGAGAGTAGGTCATCGCCCGGTTTATCCAGACCACACACACCGCAAAATACCCTCCGATACACAACACAACAAATAAAGCCCCGCGGGAAACCGACGGGGCTTTTTTGTGACCGGAAATAAGACAGTGTGCGTGGGGAAATAGAGAGGGTAACTCGGCTCTCTACGCGCGTAGACATATGGCGTTGTAAAAAGCCCTGCTTGTCAAAAACAAACAGGGCTCATTATATTCAAGCTTAACGAACAAGCGTTTGAAGAGTCTTATTTCTCTGGAAGAATAGTCTCTTCTGCCTCGAAAACGGCGAGGTTCTCAGACCCTTCCTCAACGATCGTCGCCTTATTGCCATCGTCACGGGCGTCGCTCTTCGTGCCGGGATCGATCGCAATCGAGAAGGCGCGGGCTGTGGGCTCGTCTGTCGGAAGACCGGACACAGTCGCCATGATGTTGAGATAGTGCAACCCGTCATCCTGTGGTCGGACAGCCACCCGCCAAATGGCACGCCCTGTCGCCATATCATGGCTCAACTGCGCATTACTGGATAGAATGTCTAATCCTTCTGTGCCTGTCGCCGTGGCTTGCAACGTTCCTGCCGCGTAGTCGGGAGAAATTGTAACCTCGATGTCGGTATAGGCTCCAACGACGAGGTCTCCGTCAATCCGGGAAGAAAACTCTAGGGCAGCGCCCGGTTTCACTGTTGCGATCGGCATGTTGACTGTTTCTTTATGCGTCACGTTTGTAACGTCATTTTGGGTCGCATCCACGCATCCTGATGCCAGAAAGGCTGTGCAGGTTAAGCTCATCCAAAATGATTTCGGTAAAGGGGTCATGACTGTCTTTCTGTCTGAGTATGTCATTCTATTGCGCCTCAATATTAAAGCACTTGTCGATACCTGTGCCGTCGACTGACGCATTGGCGTCATCAAAAACGACGATGATATAATCGCCCGCGGCATAGTTCCGTGTGCTTGTTTCAAGATTATTGGTGGCGCTAAGTGATGTCGCAATGCGCGAGTCACGTGAAAATATATGAATGTCGGGATCGCTGCTTCCAGCGACGTCGACCGCATTGGCTGTGAGCGTCACAGACCCTTGCGCAGGGACATTCATTGTCAAAAAGGCCCTGTTGCCCAATTTATTATATTCGCCTTGATCATCAACCGAGCACACTTCAACAGCCGCGCCCCCAATCGTGAGGGTTTTGTAAACGGGTAGGACGCTTGGAATGCCACCATCATTGGTTTCGCCGGCCCCGTCTGGGCCGCGCCCTATAATGTTTTGGGCCGTTAACAAAGCATCCAGATCTGTCGCCTGAAGTGATCCTTCGGTTCTCAGCGATGCATCAAACGAAAATATGGATGTGGCCGTGTTCGTATTGGCATAGTCCGTCGAAATCAGCGTCCTGTAGATGGGCCCCAATCCTCCGCTCACGGCATCTGGGGCGTCGGAGTCAGCGTCCATAATGTCATAGAGAATCGATTGAACCGATCCTTCTGAGAACCAACCCGGTGCAGAATAGGTGTTGGCTTCTAGCTCAAAGCCGAAATCTTGTCCTTGCACGTTACCAAAGCTGTCGCGGTAGCGCGGATTATCGATAAAGCCTGCGAGTGCATTACCGAATCCTTCGGAAAAGGCGACACGCAGGTCTAGGCTTTGGCTAAAGCTGTGTGATCCTCCGATACTGCCCGAGCGAGAAAAAGCGCGTTCAAAGTAATGGCCGAATTCATGCGTGACGACGCTTTCATCATATTCATCTGTGTCTGCATTATCGTCGCCCAAGATTAAAATCGTCGGAACGCCGCCGATGCTGGTAAAGGACGATGTCCCTATCTCGCCTTGCGCGACGTTGCCGCTGGCGCTCCGATTTTGTGGGCTCCAAAAAATGTTCAATTTCGGAAAGTCGATATCGGCATCGACAGCAACAAAAGCTTGCGTCGCGTCGTAAAGCGTATCGAGCAGAGCAAAGGGGGCTGCTGCACGGGCGCTCGTATAGGATGTTCCGCCCCAGCCCGAGGCTGCATTCAGATTACGGATTGCGGACGTCGCTGATGCAGCGGTTAGGCTCCCCTGCAACGTATAAAGGGCGTTGCTGCTGGTATTATCCACAACGGACAAATCAATTTCGCTTGGGCCGCTGGTGCGTAACAGTTGGGCTTTGACGCGTACCCGAACCGATGTGCCGGATGCCACAGTGAAGGAATAGGCCCCTGTTGTCGTTGTTCTTCCGGTTTCTAAGACAGTGCCGCCACCGTCGACAAGTTCGACAATGGCATCGCGGATGGGCAGTTGGCTGATACTGCTGTAATCAAGGCCGGATCCGTTCGTGATATTCAAAGGCACTCTATCATAGGTCGCGACACCGGAAATCGTGATGTTTGTCGGAGGAGGAGGGGGTGGCGTTGGTATGGTCGGGGGCGGCACGAAGGTCGTGGGAGCGGGGCTTGATCCCCCGCCACAGGCGGTTAGGCCAACCAAGATTGATCCTAGGGCTATATTTTGAGGCCAGTGTTTGAATGTCATAAAGCTCTTTCATGCTTAAAGCTCTGTCACAAGCTTCACGATAGTCTCAACTCTACCGTGCCGGGCGGAGAATTCCAAATAAGAATGCAATATCCAGAAGAGCCGAGGATGCACTCAGGGTTGACGACAAAGGTGGCTATAATAGGACGGGTGAAGAAAAAACTGATCAAAGCTGACGACAAGGGTTGTAACTCCAAGTTCAGATAAATATATGCTACTTCTCTTGGCGCGGGGTGGAGCAGCCCGGTAGCTCGTCAGGCTCATAACCTGAAGGTCGTAGGTTCAAATCCTACCCCCGCAACCAATAAATTAGCCCACCTTATGGTGGGCTTTTTTGTGCGCGTCAGGCGGCGTTAAGTGAGCAAAGATTGCTCAACCCGTTATTGTAACTATTCAATCATGCGGCGCATGTATGATCATTGAAAGATCAGAGAGCGAGACCCAGCCCCTAGACGTTCGAGTTTGGCTTGAGGGCTGCTTTCGAGAAAATAATGTGTTGCGCCGTGCAATAGGTGAAGAGATTTGGATTTTGGCCAGCAGACCAGTCTAGCGCGCAAATATTGTCCAATGAGTCAGGACCTGTTGCTCTAAAAGGGTTCAGTTCGCTAAAAAAACCAACACCGTGTCTGAGCCACGGCGTCAGGCCCTCTGCCTTCAAATGATCGATCATCAGATTAGGATCATGGTCAAAGTCAGATATGTATCCCCCAGGGCTCTCAGGCCGGCCTCTTACCATGTTAAGTGCGGTCTTTGTCTGTCCGCGAAGAAATTCACGGACCATGAGCCCGCCGGGCATATTCACAAGAAGAGATAGATAGCCGCCCGGGGCGACGTAGTCGGCGAGTCTGACTAAGGACGTCTCTAAATCTTCGAGATAATTCAGCACGCTATGGCAACAGACGAGGTCGAAGACTTTTGGCTCGAAACTATGATCGTTTCGCGTTAGCGAGAAAATATCCATTTTTACAAAACGGACCCTTGCTGCGATATCCGCGGGCGATTTGGACAGCTCTATGCGGGCTTGGTTTAGCATAAAATCATCAATGTCGACGATCAATACATTGAGACCGAATGCGGCCAACAGACGTGATTGTCGTCCAAACCCGCCGCCGACATCTAAAACTTGCGCTCCTGCTGGCAGGGTAAGCGTGCCCAAAGCATGGGTGATGAGCACAAAGCGTGTATCGTCAGGTGAGGCCACGTAGCTCGGCCCGAGTTGTGAGCCGTGTTCGCGCCAAATGTTCTTCATTGCGATGACACGGGCGCCGTCAAGCGATAACAAAAGGCTGGAAGCCTTGCTCATTTAAAATTCCGCAACAGTCCCCAACGTCCAAATCCTCAAACTCCGGTGAGAACACGTCTTCATCACGTGTGTCGAAGTCAGAGACTGAACCGTCTTGGCTGAGCGAGAGTAGATCTAGCACGCCGCGTTCACCCTCCAATCTTGCCCCGCGCGCGATAAGGTCGAGATGTATTTCACAATGATATCCGGGCGAGGCCCCCATTTGATTATGTTGGCCAAAACCCAGATGAATGCCTGGACACCGTTCATTGATATGGGAGTTGAGATAAATTGGGGTTTCGACAAAAAGGTTCGTCCCGAAGCCGACTTCTCCGACATATTTTGCGTTATTTTTTGAAAAGCAAATATCAATGAAGTCAGAGACTGGCTTGGACTCACAATGAAAAGAGACCGCTTTGCCGTCGACAATATCGACCGTCACTGGGGTTTTATCCAGACGGCTATCCAGGCTATTAATCGCGTTCACATTATAGGCAAAATCAGCGACAAGACGGCCGCTAATTGTGGCCGGAAATGTTGCGACTTCTCCGGCTGGAAGGATTGTGGTTCCCCCTGATTTCGTTGAGCCGCGATTATTGACCCAACTATATCGCTCATTATCAAAGCTTATCTCCAGCCGAGAACCACTTTTCGTTGTCACCTTCATGTCCGTTTTACCCCAACAATGGGCGAGGATCTTTGAATTTCGAACGCTAAGATGAGCCGGGGACGCCTGCAGGGCGACAGAAAAAAATTCATCGCAAACACTAATCGCTCGGATCAGACGCACACGGTCTTCGGGATAGACGGCTAAACTGGATTGAATGGCGGCTTGATGGGACATCGTGTCCCGCTCAAATGTCACGACGTATAGCGTGCCCTGACCGAGCCTATCGAAACAACTCTTAAGGCTATCGGAAAAACGTTTTGCAACGTTTGCGTCCTGCAGGGGGCGCATTGGCATGCAAGAGACTTTTAGCCCATCTTGCTTTGCAAGAAGGGCTAAAAGGGCCACATAATCGCGGCACTCAGGCGAGTATAGAACAAGCAGGCCATCCCCTATGTTCGGCTTGATATAATCGGTTAATAGGGTCTGACAGCCTGCGACAATTTCGGGGGAGAACATTGTTGTCCTCAGTAATTGTGACGGAAAAAAATCACTTTTTCGTAACGTCTATTCGAGCGCTTCTCGGACCTTTAATGTCTGATACGTCAATCGATACAGCGGACGTCGTCTTGTATGCGACATACCATGCGACACCCAAGTCAGGCATAACGTCCAAATCTTCGGCACTTGGAGTGTCCCCAAGACTTGGAAGCTCTTCGCCTTCCATCTCAATGAGACGTCGTGTGATAGACTCGATCATTTCTTTTGTGAGGACAGGTTTCTTGGCCATGGCTTAGCCTTTCATGTTAAGTAGTAATAACATATACTTATCGCATAGATTGTAAAAAAGCAAATAAATTGATATAGTTTCAATATGTCGCTCAATTGCTTCGTCTTTCCCAGTGAGAATGGGTCTTTGTTTAGGAACGAAATTAGGCGCATCATTCTTCACCGGAAACTCAATCAAATGAGGTTTTCAAAGGACTTCACCGCGCAACGAAATCTGAATTGGATGCGCTTGAAATGCCTGCTCACAGAGGTGCAATCCAACACGCGTCAACCCTGGGCAGGCCGATTACTCGAAGCAAAAAATATATCCCTGACTGCGTTTCAATCCCTATGCGTCGACTTCATATCTGACTTTGGGGTGATTGATCGACCGTTCTATTTTGACGCGCAGGGCCGTAGCTTTGTCGTTGATCGACATGTTTTTTTAGGGGTAACAGATGTTTGGGTTACGGGTCACAATGCAGCGGGGCTGGACGAGAGTGCCCCAAAGACATCTCGCGGTACCGTCCGCCATGCCCAATCCAGAAAAGCGCATTTTTACTTTAACGTCACGGATGTCTACGCCTGTCCAACCGTAGATACGGATAGCGGCTCAATTCGCTTGGTCGTTGCTGATGAATTTAACGCGAATGTTCCAAAGACCCAGATCGTCAGACCGTCTACGGCGCATGACAATGCAGAGCATTTTCCCCGCGTCATTGAAGCCATGGATTTGCTGAAGAAATCTGGCGCAGAAATAAGAAATTGGGTCGTTGATGGCATTCATACGATTGTCGGCGTCATGGCCGCGGATGACTATGTCTTTAGTCAAAGCGACCCCAAATTTCGAGGTCGTTCTATTATATCGGTAAACCAACGGCCGATCGATATCGCCGAAATGCTGGTCCATGAGGCGAGTCATCAACACTTTTTCATATTACAGCAAATATCCCGCCTCGTGGCTGATGGCTCATCCGAGACTCTCTACTCTCCGATCGCGAGCACGCAGAGACCCACGATAAAAGTCCTATTGGGCTATCACGCTGCCGCTAACATTCTTCATTTTTACGATAGGTTGATCCCATCTGGAGGTGCCTCCCAACTCACCAAGAGGCGCGATGTGATCAATGATATGTGCGGTGTTTTTGAGTCTGAATTGGATCGATCATCCACTCTAACGCCAGAGGGCAAATTTTTACGCGATGGATTGAGAGCCTGACGGATTTTGAGTTCAACGCCGCTCCGGCGACGCCCCTTGATCAGAGGCTAACGCACGATCGTAATACGCTCACTGGCGCGCGTGATGCCCGTATAGAGCCAGCGTTGGCGGTCTTCGCCGAAGACGCGACTTTCATCGAATAGAACGACATCATTCCATTGCGAGCCTTGCGCTTTGTGCACCGTCAGCGCGTAGCCATAGTTGAACTGTTGTTGACCACGAAGATCCCGCCAATCGATCGCTTCCGCCCCGCCAAGAAAGAATTCTTCGCGCACCGTGACGGTCAAAGCGGACCGAGTTGGAAAGTCTTCAGAGGCAAGGGTCAGCCGGACACATCCCGGTTTTTCCGGATGCGCTTGGCTCCGGATGACATCGAAGAGACCGCCATTAAAGATTTTCTTTAACCGGTCGTTGCGGATACAGACCAAGCGGTCCCCCGTCATGGGCAAAGGGTCCGTTTTATCCAAAAGATCCCGCAGGCGGCGATTATAGAGATGGCGCGAGCGGTTGGTGCCGACCAAGACTTGGTCGGCGGCGGTGACTTGGGCCGCGTCAATATCGGCGGCTGAAATGACTCGGCTTTCGCCATATTCTCCATAGTCCGGCGTGCGCCCCATTCGCACGTCAGTCGCTAACCGAATAATGGGATTATCCGCCGCTTGTCGGTGGATTTCTGTCAGCATGATATCGGGAGTTTGGTCCGTGAAGAACCCACCGCCTTTGACTGGCGGGAGCTGGGCAGGGTCCCCGAGCACGAGAATAGGCACTCCAAAGGACATCAAATCCGTGCCGATCACCTTGTCGACCATGGAGCATTCATCAATCACGATGAGGGCGGCATCGCGCGCGGCGCCGGAGCTATCCAGCTTGAATATCGCGTCACCCGTGTCCTCATCGGTTTCGGCGCGGTATATGAGGCTGTGTATCGTTGACGCACCGATACAGCCGTTTTTTTGCATCACGATCGCGGCTTTCCCGGTGAAGGCGGCAAACTCCGTTCGGCCCTCTATCGAATCCGCGAAATGCTTAGCGAGCGTGGTTTTCCCTGTCCCGGCATAGCCAAAGACGCGCAGGACTTGATCTTGTCCGGCCTTGTGCCATTGGGCGACCGCCTCAATGGCGTGTTGTTGTTGGCCGGACCATTCCATGCGGATAAGACGTCTCCGATTTTATATAGTGATGTTCTTTATTTGTTCTTAGGCGTCGTCTAGTCAAGCGATCATGCAATTCACAATGGGTTTAGACGACCGACCAGATCGGTTAGCCGAGATCGACCGGTGTCTGCACGCTCACTCTACGCTGCCGCCTGTTACGCACCGCCTCGCCCCCGTGGACCAATTGGTCAAGGGAATCATTGGTAGCCGCACGCGCAGTGAGGTGTCTATGGCGGCGCTGCTCGACTTAAAGCGGATATTTCAATCTTGGGAAGCCGTAAGAGATGGAAACCGGGACAAGGTAGAACGGGTTATCGCCGCCACGACATTTGCTGACAATAAAACCACATATCTCTTATCGGCTTTGTCTTTGATAACGGATGCTTCGGGCCAAGTGTCCTTGGACCGCCTGACCACAATGAGTACGCCAGACGCGATGCGGTGGTTGGAAACTTTGCCAGGCGTGGGTCGAAAAGTGTCAGCCTCGACTTTGAATGCAAGCACGCTGTAACGGCGCGCTCTGGTGATCGACTCGCACCATTTGCGCATCTTACGCCGCATAGGATTGGTTGCCCCGCGCGATAGTTTCGACCGCGCTTACAGAGTTGTCATGCCGATGTTGCCGGATGACTGGACGGCGGACCGAATTGACGATCATCATCGCCTGTTCAAACGGTTGGGGCAAACGCAGTGCCAATATAGACATGCGCAGTGTCGAATATGCCCGCTTCGTATTCTGTGTGATTGGGCTAAAACAACCGATCTAGCTGAGCGCTTTGCTGAACACGACAGCCTTGAATAGACCCGCGCGCAACACGGATTGTTGATCTCCCGCGTGACTTCGCGCTAAGCGGCCCTATGCGCCACTTTCTCTCTCTTAACGATCTAACCGCGGCTGATATTCGGTCCATTCTTGATAATGCGCATGCGCGTAAAGCGGCCAGGGGCGATCAACCGAAAGGGGCTGTGGATGACGACGCCCCGTTGGCGGATCATACGCTCGCGATGATTTTCGAGAAATCATCGACGCGAACGCGCTTCTCTTTCGAACAAGGCATGCGGCAGCTCGGCGGGAGCGCTATTGTCGCGACTTCAGATACGATGCAGTTAGGTCGTGGTGAGCCGGTTAAGGATACGGCCCGGGTGTTGTCCCGTTATGTTGATGCGATCATGATGCGTGTGAATAGCCATGAGACGCTGACCGAATTTTCTCGCCATGCGACCGTGCCTATCGTCAATGGCCTGTCAGACTATAACCACCCCTGCCAAATTCTCGCCGATTTGATGACGCTGGAAGAACGGGGGTTGACCCTCAAGGGGTCTCGGATTGCGTGGGTCGGGGACGGCAATAATGTCGCCATGAGCTTCGTCAACCTTGCCGCTCAAACAGGGATTGAGCTCGTTGTCGCCAGCCCCAACGGGTATCGCCTCCAAGGGCAAGAGGTCGAGCGCGCCCGCGCTAATGGCGCGAACATTACCCTGACCGACGATGCCGATGC
This sequence comes from Litorimonas sp., assembly GCA_051251645.1. Classification (GTDB taxonomy): domain Bacteria; phylum Pseudomonadota; class Alphaproteobacteria; order Caulobacterales; family Maricaulaceae; genus Litorimonas. The sequence goes on from JBPOEY010000005.1 coordinate 10,203, forward strand.
CGCAGTCGCGGGGGCCGACGCGCTGATTACGGATTGTTTCGTATCTATGGGCGATGAGGATTATGACGCGCGGGTCGAGACGCTTTCATCCTACAATCTAGACGAAGCCCGCGTTGCCAAAGCCAACCCCGGAGCGGTCGTCTTGCATTGTCTACCTGCCTATCGCGGCCAAGAAATCACGGACGCTGTCATGGAAAGCGCGCAGTCCGCGATTTGGGATGAGGCCGAAAATAGGCTTCATGCGCAGAAGGCGGTTCTGATGTGGTGTTTACAGCGGTAGTTAAGGGCCAAGCCAAACTAGACTTGTGGACTTTGCCCGTGCTCACGCGCTCGGCGATATTAAGACGGTTGGAAAACTAGCCGATTCAAGGCTTCGAAAACCACCATCCCAAAGACCATAGCGCCCAAGAAAATAATGATTGGCGAGCCACCAAAGAGTAGCGCGGCAATGGCCGGGCCGGGGCATAGGCCAACAAGACCCCAGCCAATTCCGAACAAAATCGCGCCCATGGTGAGCTTTTTATCAATGGTTCTGTTTGTGGGGATTTGGAATTGCTCGGCGGCCAGGGGTTTAGATTGTCGCCAGACGAGCCTGTAGCCCACGGCTGTTACAATAAGGGCACCGCCCATAACCAAGGCTAAAGAGGGGTCCCAATCACCAAATATATCCAAAAAACTGATGACTTTATCCGGGTTCACCATTTGGGAAATGATGAGACCCAAGCCAAAAATAAAGCCCGAAACAAGCGCGGCAAGGTGACGGAGCATATTTAGCCTCCCACTGCGGTTCTAATGAGCGTAACTGTCAACATACCCGCGCCCATGAACAGAAAGACGGATAAGAGTGATCTGGGCGAGAGGCGGGACAGTCCGCAGACGCCGTGTCCGCTGGTGCAGCCAGACCCTAAGCGAGTGCCGAAGCCGACGAGAAGGCCTCCGACGATGACCCAAGGCGTATTGGCCGCCAAATCAAAGGTCGGCATATGTCCGGTGACTGCTTGGTAGAGGAGCGGCGATATGATCAAACCAATGACAAATAATAGCCGCCATAGCCGGTCCCCCTGTTGCGCAAACGCGACTCCTGAAAAGAGTCCGCTAATCCCAGCAATGCGTCCGTTAAAAGCCATAAGCATGACGGCGGACAGGCCGATGAGGACGCCACCAATCATGGCAGACAGAGGTGTAAAATTTTCCATGGAAGCCCTTTCGAATACAGGACCAACATAGGACACTTGACGAAAATGTAAAGTGTCCTATGTTCACAGCATGGATGATGTTACGATGATAAGCACGGTTGATATGATGCCGAAAGCCGAAGAGGCGACGCGCCTGATGAAGGCTCTCGCCCACCCAGAGCGTTTGATGATTTGTTGTCAGCTTCGCGCGGGCGAAATGTCAGTTGGAGAGATCGAAAAGACCTTATTGATCCCGCAGCCTAGATTGTCGCGAGAGCTGGGGAAGTTACGCGAACATGGCATTTTAGGTACGCGGCGCGAGTCCAAATCAGTTTTCTACCATTTACAAGATAAACGCATTCACGCGATCGTTGATACGTTGTGTTACGTGATGATGACGGAAGGAAAAATGTTGTGAGCCCGATCGTTAAAAGCTTTTTTGATGAAGCCACGAACACCGCGACCTATGTCGTCGCAGAGCCCGATGGTAAAAACTGCGCCATTATTGATTCCGTCCTCGATTATGACGCCAATGCGGGGCGGACATCAACGGCGTCAGCGGATGCCGTGATCGCCTATGTCCGTGAAAAGTCTCTCAACTGCGAATGGATATTAGAGACCCATGCGCATGCGGACCATTTTTCAGCCGCACCCTATTTGCGCGATAATCTGGGCGCCAAAATCGCGATTGGGGAGCATATTCCAGACATTCAACGTGTCTTTGGCGGCATATTCAATGCGGGCGATGGGTTCCAGTCTGATGGAAGCCAATTTGACTCATTATTTAAAGACGGCGAGATATTTCATATCGGGGAAATGCCGGTGCAGGTCATCTTTACGCCGGGTCACACACCAGCCTGCGTCAGCTATCATGTAGGCGACGCGGTCTTCGTCGGCGACACGCTATTCATGCCAGATTATGGCACGGCCCGCTGTGATTTTCCGGGCGGAGACGCGGCAACGCTCTATCAGTCCATTCAGAAATTGTTCGAACTGCCCGATGAAACACGTATGTTTCTATGCCATGATTATAAGGCGGCAGGGCGTGACTATTTTGAATGGGAAACGACGGTCGGCATGCAAAAATCGTCGAATGTGCATATTCGTGAGGGCATAAGCGAGAGCGAATTTGTCGAGATGCGAAATGCCCGTGACAAGACGCTTGGCCTGCCGAAACTCATTTTGCCATCGATCCAAGTAAATATGCGGGCGGGAGAATTGCCGCCCCCCGAAGATGATGGTCATCATTATCTCAAAATTCCGATCAACAGGGTCTAGGCGAGGTCATGGACATTAAAACATTGACGGATACCCTTTCGGTCTCGCCGCAGATTAAACATCAGGACGTGAGCGACATCGCGGCGCTTGGATTTAAGACAATTATCAATAATCGCCCAGATCAAGAGGTTTTGTACCAACCGCGCACGCAAACACTCGCAGACCACGCCAAGCGTGCAGGGCTTGAATATCTCTATTTACCTGTCGTGCCGGGGGCGATGACTCAGGCGAATATCGATGATTTTGCCGCGCTCTTGGCGACAATGCCGGGACCGGTTTTGGCGTTCTGCCGCACCGGCACACGGTCGGCCACACTCTGGGCCCGTGCCAATCCAGACGATATATCGTCCGCAGAAATAAGTCGCATCGGCGCCCAGGCGGGATATTCACTCTAACCCATGTCATTTAGACCCGAGAAATATTTCCCAATATTGGATTGGGGTCGCCAGTATAAAGGCGAGACATTCGTAAACGATGGTATCGCCGCCATCATTGTGACGATCATGCTTATCCCGCAATCGCTGGCCTATGCCTTGCTTGCGGGACTCCCGCCCCAAGTGGGGCTTTACGCCAGTATATTGCCTTTGGTGGCCTATGCGATCTTCGGCACCAGCCGGGCGATGGCAGTCGGGCCTGTCGCGGTTATCTCGCTAATGACGGCTGTGGCCGCCGGGAAAATTGCGTCACAAGGCACGCCTGAATATCTGGCGGTCGCGCTTTTACTAGCGTTGATTTCAGGCCTCATGCTGCTGGCCATGGGGCTCTTAAAATTAGGCTTCATCGCGAATTTTCTGAGCCATCCTGTAATTTCAGGATTCATCACAGCGTCGGGCATTCTGATTGCGGTCAGCCAGATGAAACATATTTTGGGTATCGACGCATCAGGTCACAATCTCATCGATATGGTTCAGGCCTTAATCTCAAATCTGCCTCAGACGAACCTCCTCACCGTTATTATTGGCGGGGTTTCAACGCTCTTTTTGTTCTGGGTTCGAGGAAATTTGAAACCGCTTTTGATGAAGTTTAAGCTCTCAGAGCGCTTGGCGGCGATTGGCACCAAGATTGGCCCGGTCATTGCGGTGGTTGTCGCCATTGTGGTCGTCGCTTCAATGGGGCTGTCTAATGAGGGCGTGAAGATCGTGGGCGATATTCCGAAAGGACTACCCGCGCTGAGTGTGCCGGAATTTGATCTGGAGCTCTGGCGCAGTCTCCTCGCCTCCTCGCTTATTATTGCGATCATTGGTTTTGTTGAATCCATATCCGTCGCTCAAACCCTCGCCGCAAAAAGACGGCAACGGATTGACCCGGATCAAGAACTTATCGGCTTGGGAGCGGCCAATATTGCGGGTGCATTCTCTGGCGGTTATCCCGTCACAGGCGGATTTGCACGGTCTGCCGTCAATTTCGATGCGGGAGCAGAAACACCCGCAGCGGGGGCGATGACCGCCGTGGGGATCGCGCTAGCTACCTTGTTTTTGACGCCATTTCTATATTTTCTACCGATTGCGACCTTGGCCGCGACGATCATTGTCGCGGTCCTGTCACTCGTCAACATCGCGGATATTCGTCAGGCGTGGACGTATTCGAAGGCTGACTTCGCGGCGATGATGGGAACTATTCTTCTGACTCTGACTGTGGGTGTCGAAGCCGGAGTTTTATCTGGTGTTATCTTGTCGATCGGCCTCTATCTATTCCGGTCATCGCGACCCCATTTTGCCGTCGTCGGTCAAGTCCGGGACACGGAACAGTTTAGAAATGTCGCGCGTCACACCGTCATGACGAACCCGCGAGTCCTCACCCTGCGCATCGATGAGTCCTTATATTTCGCCAATGCGCGCTTTATGGAGGATGCCATTTATGACCTCATCATTGACAAGCCTGAGATCGAACACGTCATCCTCATGTGCTCCGCCGTCAATGCCATCGACCTCAGTGCGCTGGAAAGTTTGGAGGCGATAAATGAGCGCCTGAAAGTGGCGAATATAAAGTTCCATCTCTCAGAAGTTAAAGGCCCCGTCATGGACAAGTTAGAGAAATCTCACTTGCTCGATGATTTGACCGGCGCTGTTCACCTCTCCCAGTTGGATGCCATAAAAGCGACAAGCGGCACGTCTCACGGCATGGAACTGGAATTCCATCTTTAAGAATGCCCGTCCTGCCGCAGACGTGCCCTTGTTAGGGGGCGTTGGCTAGCTCGCAAAAAGAACGCTGATACCGATAAGCGCAAAGACAGCGAGGAACGTCGTTTGCGAGATCAATGTCAGTAAGGGTTTTGCGCCAATGCCGATGACGTCTTTCACAGACGTTTTTACCCCTAAAGCGGCGACCGCGATGATGAGCGCCCATTCCGATAAGAAGGTAAAGCCCTGACTGACTTGCGCCGGAATGAAGCCAGCGCTGTTGATCAGCATGATAAGAATGAACGCGACCATAAACAAAGGGAGCAGCGGCGGTTTCTTTGTGTTGGCGATCGGTTCAGCTTTTTGTCTGAACATCAAACTGACGATGATGATCACAGGGACCAAGCAGGCAACCCGTATAAGTTTGACAATGGTCGCGATGTCGCCTGCAGGATCGGACACGATGTATCCCGCGCCCACGACTTGCGCGACATTGTGAATTGAGACGCCCATGAAGAGCCCGGATTGCATATCCGAGAAGTCTAAAAGTGTCGTGATGACGGGATAAAGCACCATTGCGATCGTGCTGAGCGATGTCACGGCAATGACTGTGACAATCGTATTGCATTCACTCTGTTTGTTTTGGGGCAGCACCGATGCGATGGCGAGCGCCGCAGAACAGCCGCAAATGGCGACCGATCCCGCGGTTAACACTGAATGGTCAAGCTTAAGGCCAAACATTCGGCCAATGGCGGCCCCGATAATCATTGTGCTTAAAACACTGGCAATAACCAACCCAGCCGTTTGCCATCCGAGATTGGCCACATCGATAAGCGTAATTTTAACAGCTAACAGCGCGACACCTATTCTTAATATCGTATCCGCGGAGACGATGAGGCCTGCCGCCAGATAAGGTTTTGCGGCAAGTGGGTTAAACAATGCGCCGATGATCAAAGCATACAGCATGACAGGGCCACCGAAGCGGGTCTCAATCAACACGCTGATTGCGGCAATCATCAAGGCCAGAAGAACGCCGGGAATGATGTCGATAAGCGCGTCACGCCCCCGGATCGAAGAGTGTCGACCGTCAGGGTGGTTTATAGGAGGCTTGGCGGCAGCATTGGTAGTAGGCTGAGGTGTCGCGGCGGCGCCGTTCGCCTGAGCCCCCTTAGGCAAGACTTAAATCCGCAAGTCACACGGTTGCTTACGTTTATCGCGATGTGTGACCATCCGGTTGTGTAAGGTCGTGATGGTTTCACTCCCTGTTTTTACGCAAAGGAATGGGAAAATGCCGTGCAGAAAGCACCCCACGCCAGAAACAAGCATTTTTGTGCCGAAACCAAAGGATGTCCGCATATGCTGGAAGTAGGTTTCGCCAACGGAGGCGGGGTGTTCTGTAAAAGTTTTCATATCGTCCCTATTTTTAAACAAGGTAGGGTTGTCGCTATAGGATATCTTTATGAAAACTATGGGGCATTCTTGATTAAGACGAAAAATATTTGATTGTGAGTGATGGTATCGAAAAATATCACATCATGCTCTTATAACCCCGCCGTTGCAGTCCATCCCCTTGCGCCTGTCCGCACCAAAGGCCAAAGCTTGGACATGACATTACGCCTCCTGCTCCTCTCTTCCGCTTTGATCCTCTCTGCTTGTCAATCCTCTGCTGACAGTGACCCTCTTGTTGAAGAGACGACGGCCCTAACGATGGGCATGGTTGCTGCGGCCAACCCCTACGCGGCGGAAGCGGGTGCGGAAATATTGCGCGCCGGCGGATCAGCCGTTGATGCGGCCGTCGCTGTGCAGGCCGTCCTTGGATTGGTAGAGCCGCAAAGCTCAGGCTTAGGCGGCGGAGCCTTTATGGTGCTGCATGACCCTAAGACGAATGAGACTTGGACATATGACGGGCGCGAAACCGCGCCGTCTGCGGCGACTTCGGCCTTGTTCTTGAATGAGGAGGGTCAACCCCTCCGTTACTTTGATGGCATCGCTTCAGGGCGGTCTACGGGTGCGCCCGGAGCTGTTGCTATGCTCGGCCTCGCACATGCGGATCATGGCACATTGCCGTGGGCTGATAATCTGACCACGGCCATCGATCTTGCGGAAGAGGGATTTGTCGTCAGTCCGCGCATGGCGGACCTTGTCGCCCGAATGGGGAAATTCGTGCTGCCACGCGATGATAATGCGCGCGCATACTTCTTTGTAGATGGTGACCCGACCCAACCACTGCCCGTGGGCTTTGTGCGCGATAACCCGGCCTATGCCGCGACCTTGCGCGCGATCCAAGTCAACCCGCGGGCGCTGCTCGAGGGCCCGATTGCTCAGTCCATTATTGATAAGACGCGCGAAGCCCCCCTCCCGGGCGCGTTGAGCGTGGCTGACATGGCCAATTATCAACCGATCAAAAAACCTGCACTGTGCTCAACCTACCGTGATTATCGTCTGTGCTCTGCGCCGCCGCCGTCATCAGGCGGTGTTGGCGTTCAAGCTATTTTGGGTCTGTTGGAACCGTTTAATATGGCCGAGCTCGGCCCGTCTATCGAAGGGTGGCATTATTTTATTGAAGCCAGCCAGCTGGCTTATGCCGACCGCGATCAATATGTCGGTGACCCGAATTTCGTCTCTGTTCCCGTCAAAGACATGTTGGATAAAGGCTATCTGGCGGGACGGTCAGGTTTGATAAAACCGATGGCGGTGTTGGCCAATTATCCGGCGGGGGATCTCGGTCCAGCGGGTACCGATGCGACGGCGGAAGTGCCGGGCACATCGCATTTCACCGTCGTGGACAAAACGGGCTTAGTTGTGTCGATGACAACGACGGTCGAGGCCCCCTTTGGTTCACAGCGCATGGTCGGCGGTTTCATGCTCAATAATGAACTGACAGATTTCTCCTTCCGGCCTGTTGATGATCAGGGTCGGGCCGTGGCCAACCGCGTGCAGCCTGGCAAACGTCCGCGCTCCTCTATGGCCCCGCATATTGTGTTTAATCCCGACGGCACGCTCGCTTTCACCACGGGCTCACCGGGCGGCAATGCTATTCTCGCTTATACGGCGAAGTCTATCGTGGGCATGATTGATTGGGGGCTCGACCCGCAAACTGCGATTGAACTCCCCAATGTTATCGCGCGCAACGGAACCGTTCGCATGGAAGCCAAGGATTTGCCCGAAGAAGATACGGATGAAGTCCAACGCGCGGGTCCAGCCCAAGAATTCGGCATGAACTCGGATGTGATTGATGGATTGGAAGCACTCGGCCATGATATTGTGCGGTCGCGCGGTGAGATCAGCGGCTTACATATTATTCGCCTGCTACCGGACGGCACTTTGGACGGTGGCGCGGACCCCCGGCGCGAAGGCGCCGTCATTTCTGTGGAATAATGTGCGAAGGCGAAGCCAGCGTCGTTGATTAGGCGGACGGCTCAGCCCGCGGTAGACCGATGATAAAGGTCGTGCCGTCAGGCCCGGTTTCCAAAAGCTCCAATGAGCCGCCCATTTTCTCGGCGAGTTCTTTCGAAATGGACAGGCCGAGCCCGGTGCTGCTGTCGCTACTCCCGCGCGTAAACGGCAGGAACAGTCTGTCTTCAACATAATCGGGAAGGCCCGGTCCATTGTCGCCAATCCGCAAGATGACCGTGTCCGCTACGATGTCAGCGGACACCTCAATTTTGGGTTTATCTTGGGTCTCCATCGCTTGCGCGGAATTTCGCAACAGGTTTGATAAAATACGTTGGAGGTGTTCGGGGTCCGCCGTGACATGCACGTCATGCCCAATTTGATTAGCGACCCAAACCCGGGGAAAGGCCGTGCGCATATCCATTTGAACATCGGCGAGAATGCGGCCCATCTGTACAGTTTCCAACTCAGGTTCGGGTTCGCGGGCGGATGAATATTCGAGCACTTCTTCCGTCAAGCCAACCCCGCGCTCAACCGTGCGGGTGAGGCGTTCTCCCATCTCTGATAAGCTCGGGTCCGCATGCATTGATAGGCGGTCGGCCATAAGCAGGGCGGTCGACAGCACATTGCGCAGGTCATGATTAATTTTGGTGACAGAGAGGCCTAGCGAAGCGAGACGTTCGCGTTGGCGAAAGGACGCCCGCAAACTCTGCTTCATCTCGTGAAACTCGCGTTGCAACTGCCCGATTTCGTCGCCTCGGTCTAAAAGCGGGCTAAGGTGTCGCCTCAGCTCCGGGGCTTCCCGAAAGGCGGTCATGTCATTGGCCAGCTCCCGCACCGGACGCACAATCAAGCGCAGCATCGCGAGATAGATTAAGACGCCGACAAACATCGCAATGATGAGGCTCAGCAGCAGAATACGCCCCGCATAAGCGCGTAATTCCGCGCCAATGGCGGCGCACGGCACGAGCAATTCAAGGCGGTCCTGCCCAGCAATCGGTGAGGGCGCAATGATGCGCAGATAACCATCGCCATTGGCAAAGAAATCCATCGCTGTGGCGATGAAATCAGGGAAGCGACTTGAATTACGTAAATCGACAACAGCGATGATGTCCGCTTGCGGCGGTTCGCCTAGGATGAGCAGCGTTTGCCCATCTTGGAAAGCGGCGAGAAAATCCGCATCCGTTTGCATCATAAATTGTTTGGAAAGCATCTCGGACGCTTCGCGCGATGGATCCCCGGATTGATTGCTCATTAAAGCTTCCGCCACGAGCCCGGCTGAGCGCGCCCGCATTTCTAGACCTTCTTGGCGAAAAAACGCAATCGACGGCACAAACAGCAATGTTTCTGCGGCCAGCACGAAGCCAACGGTCAGCAATAGCAGCCGGGCAGACAGGGATTGAGAGAAGAAGCGGCGCACGCGAACCGCATGAATCAAAAAGGCGCGCCCGGCAAGGCGCGCCTCTAAATTGTGATCAATACGGCGGCGCTTAGCGCAGGCGTTTACGCGATGTCGGTGCGGGTCCGATGCTAATCATCTTACCGGATGAATTGCGACGGCGGGACGGCTGATAAGCGACCATCGAATGCGGCGTGCAATAGGGCTCATCAGGATCGGTCTTGCGGCCACAAAAGCGGAACTCATCAGCTTTTGGATCGCCGATCGGGAATTTGCACATATGGTCCGTGATTGTCAGGATCGTGGCATAGGTGCCGTCTTTAAGCGGCTTGGCCTTCAAAGGCGGCTGCTCAATTGTTGCGGGCAGCTGTGCCGCGATTTTTGTCTTTGCCTTGGCCTCTGCCGCTTTCGCCGTGGTTCGAGTGGGTTTCGGGGCCGCTTTAGGACGGGCTGTAACAGCGGGCTTCGCAGGCTTGGGCCGGCTCGGCTTGGCCCGACCGGACAGACCAAGACGGTGAACTTTACCGATCACGGCATTGCGTGTTACGCCGCCCAGCTGTTTGGCGATCTGTGACGCGGACAGGCCGTCAGCCCAGAGTTTGCTTAATGTTTCGACGCGGTCTTCGGTCCAAGCCATGGACGATCTCCTTTAATAGGCGGGAGTCTTCGTAGAAGCGAAGCCCTCACACCATATCTTGTGCTTACTATCACAAATCTTGTAGCAAGCGCTTTGGAAACCACAAAATATAGACGTCCGCCTATCCACAAGAATCAATATGTAGTGGCGCCCTCGTCCACAGACAACTTTACTCACAGACCCTTGACGCGCGGATTGGCCCCTATTTCTCGCGATAAACAGCTCGGACCTGCTGCGGGGGTGGCTCGAGGTTGGACAGGCTTCAGCACGCGGCGTAAGACCCGCTCTATGTCTAAACCGCTTGTCGATTCCTCTCAACCGATTGCGCGCAATCTGGGGCCCATCAATTGGATGGGTCTGGCGACGCTGTATAAGAAAGAAGTGAAACGCTTCATGCGAGTCGGACCGCAGACCTTGCTCGCGCCGATTATTTCCAATCTACTGTATATGACGGTCTTTGTGCTGGCTTTCGCGGCCCTCCGTCCGGACCCAAGCGAATTCATGGCCTTCCTTGCGCCGGGTTTGGTGATGCTGGGTATCCTGAATAATGCCGCCGCAAATTCGTCCTCCTCTATTATGACGGGGAAGATGATGGGGTCGATCACAGATGTGTTGATGCCGCCTTTGTCCTCCATCGAATTGGCTTTGGGCTGGATCGGCGGCGCGGCCACACGCGGTGTGCTTGTGGCCATCGCGACGGGGATCGCGCTGTCATTTTTCACTCCGCTTATCCCAACCCACATCTGGGCAGTGCTTTATTTCGGACTCAGCGCGGCGTTCATGATGTCGATGGTCGGCGTGCTGTCTGGCGTCTGGGCCGAAAAGTTCGATCAACTCGCCGTGGTCAATCAGTTCATCATCCTGCCGCTGTCATTCCTGTCCGGCACATTCTACAAGATCGACGTCCTCCCGCCGATTTTCCAAACTCTGATACAGGGCAATCCGCTGTTCTACCTGATCGATGGCTTCCGCTATGGTTTCACAGGCGAGACGGACGCCAACCTTATGATCGGGGTTGTCTTTATCGCAGTCTTGAATATCGCTCTATTTCTCACTGTCTGGTTGGTGCTTCGCGCAGGCTGGCGGATAAAGTCCTAAACGGAGGCCACCATGGCCAAAGGCAACCACCTTTTCGATTGTTACAATCCCCCTGAAATCACGTTTGAACGTGGCGAGGGTGCTTATCTTTATACGGATAGTGGCGAGCGCTATCTCGATTTCATCGCCGGCATCGCGGTCAATTCCCTCGGCCACGCGCCCAAAGATATTGCTGAGGCCATAACTGCGCAGATGGGCAAGGTCTGGCACCTGTCCAACATGTTCAAAGTGCCGGGGCAGATTGATCTGTCCAAACGCTATTGCGACAGCCTATCGTGGGCGGACAAAGTCTTCTTTCAAAACTCCGGTACAGAGTCGCTTGAGTTAGCGATGAAAGCCGCGCGCCGTTACCAGTTTGGCGAAGGCCGTCCGGAGCGGGTTGACATCATCGGGTTTGGCGGAGCCTTCCACGGTCGGTCATTCGCGGCAATCAATGCGGCGGGTAATCCGAAATATCTCGAAGGTTTCGGCCCTCGTCTGCCAGGTTTTATCAATTTGCCATTCGGCGATCATGACGCGCTGAAAGAAGCGGTCGGTCCGACAACGGCGGCGATTCTCGTTGAACCCGTGCAGGGCGAAGGCGGTGTGCGGGCTTTGCCACCAGAATGCCTGCGCGGTCTGCGCGAAATGTGCGACGAAAATGATCTGATGTTGATCTATGATGAGGTCCAGTGCGGCGCAGGCCGGACCGGGGAGCTCTGGGCGCATCAATGGGTTGAGGGTGGAGAGCCTGATATCATGGCTGTGGCCAAAGGTGTGGGTGGCGGGTTCCCGCTTGGCGCGGTCATCGCGACCGAAGAGGCCGCCAAACATATGGTCCCCGGCACACACGGCACGACCTATGGCGGCAATCCGCTCGCTATGGCGGCCGGCATCGCCGTGTTCGACCGGATCAGCGACCCAGACTTCCTAGAGCATGTGCGCGACATTTCGAATAAGTTCCGTCAGTCGCTCGCGGGGCTCAAGGATGAATTCCCAGACTTGATCGAAGATGTGCGCGGCAAAGGCTTGCTGGTCGGGTTAAAGATGAAGGTCACGGGGGATAATTTGGTCGCAAAAAACGACGCGCTGGCTCACAAGCTGATGGTCGGAACCGCAGGTGACAATGTCCTGCGAATGGCCCCGCCGCTCATTATTGGCGAAACCGAAATGCGCGAAGCGATGGATAAGCTCCGCGCGGTCTTCACGGATATGCGCACTTAGTATCTCGCAAGTGCTAGAGCGAAGTTATGATGCCCCCCGATATCGGTCAGCAATATGATAAAATAGCCGGATGGTGGAATGAGCGTCACGATCAGTCCACTTATGGTCTAGCGCAAGTGGACCGGGCTTTGGCATTTGTGACTACTGGAGGCAAAGCGCTAGATGTTGGATGCGGATCTGGTGGGCGGTTTGTTCGGCGCCTTAAAGAGCGAGATTTTGAAGTGATAGGCGTTGACGCGTCAATGGAGATGATAACGCTGGCGCGTGCGAACCATCCCGACACGCGTTTTGTGACTGCCAATATCATTGATTGGGAGGCAGACGAAAAGTTTGATTTCATTCTTGCGTGGGACAGTTTATTTCACCTGCCGCTTGAGCATCAAGTTCCAGTTTTGTCTAAACTGTGTGGCTTGTTGTCAAAAAACGGCCTGCTTATTCATACGTTCGGGAATGATAAAGGCGGCGACCATACGGATCAATGGCGGGGGCAGACCTTTCGATATAGCTCGATTGGTATAACTCGGAATATTGAGGTTCTGCACGATAAGGGCCTGTCGCTCTTACACCTTGAACTCGATCAATTTCCTGAAAATCACGTCTATGCGATTTCCCAAAAATTATAAATTCATCATCGCCAGTCCGCTGGCGGTGATGGCGGCAAAGGCGAGGCGGCGCGCGCCGAACCCTTCTTTCAGGAAGAGCCATCCGAACAGCGCGCCAAACACGACCGCGCTTTCGCGCAAGGCACTGACCCGCGCGACCTCGGTCAAGCTCATTGCATAGAGCAACATGCCAAACGATAGCATCGACCCCAGCGCCGCGATCACCCCATAACGCCAAATCGCGCGCGCATCGCGCCATAGGGTCGGCCCGCGCAAGATGGACCCTGCAACGCCCATTTGCACCCCATCGAGCACGAACAGCCAGACAATATAGGTGAACGGGCTGTCGACCATCCGAACCCCGCGCGCATCCAGCACGGAATAGAGCGCGATAGCGGCGGCGGTGAAGCCAGCAAACAACAACGCCGACCGCGGCGCATCAATGCCGGACACAGACTTGCCGGGTTTAAGGACAAACCCAAACACGCCCAATGTGGCGATGATCAAGCCAGCCCACTCGATAGGGCGCAGCGATTCCTTTAGAAAAAGGAAGGCGGCCACGGCGACGAGGATCGGCGCACCGCCGCGCATGACGGGAAAAACAAGCGATAGATCGCCCCGCGTGAGCGCATTAATCAACCCGAATTGATAGGCCCCATGTGCCATTAAACTGAGTGCGAGCGCGACCCAAACAGGGCCTGTGGGGAAGGGCACAAATAAGATCGCTGGGAGCGTAAGAATCGCTGCGGTGACTGACAGCACGACCCGCGCCATCAAAATATCCTGTCCGGCTTTTACGACGGCATTGACAGCGGCGAGGCTAACCGCGCTGGTCAAGCCGAGCAGGATAGCGAGTGTTGTGGGGGTCATGATGGGGTCGCTGGCCTGTTTCTATTCGACGGGGTTAGCCGACGCGCGACCCGATGTCTCGCAAGTCCGGTGGAGGTCGTGTCATCTTTACAAGTAACAGACGGTTTTACGAATTTGACGCCCATCACTTTTATAATCGCACAGAGGAGTATTTGAGTAGACGTTGGGCCAGCGCCCCGCTGCAAACCCGACGGACCCCACACGCGTGAGGGTCGGATTTTATGCCCGTTCGCACAATAGGCAGGCCGAGCAAAGGAATAGATTTATGAGCCATACGCCCCATGAACTCGCCGCAGATTTTCCAGAATATGCTAAACAATTGCACCAGCTAAAGACAACGGACGCTCATTTTCGAAAGCTAGCAGACAAATACCACGACATTAATCGGGACGTTCATCGCGCCGAAACCAATATTGAACCGACATCAGATGACAATATGGTAGACATGCGGAAACAACGCGCCGTCCTCAAGGATGAAATCTATGGCCTGTTGAAAGCATGTGCTGTGTCTGAATAAAGAGGGCGCTGCCAAGGGCGAAAGACCAAGAATGTCGAGACTAAAACGTTAGACGCGTTTCGCTTTTCTGCGGGTCATCACTCACTAAAGAAATGCAAGTTTTTTCGACCCTTCGCGATCCGGTCGATGTCCTGCAACTCTGACAAATACGTCTCCAGATACTCTAGCGGGATCATATTGGGGCCATCGCTCGGTGCGCTGGCGGGGTCTTGATGGGTTTCGGCGAAGATGCCGGCCACGCCAACGGCGATCGCGGCGCGGGACAGGGTGGGTACCATTTCGCGTTGGCCGCCACTGGTGGCGCCTTGACCGCCCGGTTGCTGCACGCTGTGGGTCGCATCGAAAATGATCGGTAGGCCTGTGTCACGCGCCATCGTCGGCAGACCCCGGAAATCACTGACGAGTGTGTTATAGCCAAAGCTTGCGCCGCGTTCGGTCAGCAGCACATTCGGATTGCCTGCATCCAAAACCTTTTGGGCGACATTTTTCATATCACTAGGGGAGAGGAACTGGCCTTTTTTGATCTTAATGACACGGCCTGTTGCGGCAGCGGCGATTAACAGATCGGTCTGGCGGCAGAGAAAGGCAGGGATTTGCAAGACATCCACGACCTCGCCGACGACCGCACATTGATCGGGCAAATGGATATCCGTCAGGACAGGCACGCCAAACGTGTCTTTGACAGCTTGGAAAACGGGCAGGGCCTCGTGCAACCCGACACCGCGTTCTGAGCTCATACTCGTCCGGTTCGCTTTGTCGAAACTGGTTTTATAGACAAAGCTGATCCCAAGCTTGTCGGTAATCTTTTTAATCGCCTCGGCCATGAAGAGCGCGTGATCGCGATTTTCCATCGCGCACGGACCCGCGAAGAGCGAAAAGGGCAGGTCATTGCCAAAGGTGACATCGCCAGCTGGCGCGGCGATTGTGACGTGATGAAAATTGGTAGCGGTCATGGTTTGGTCCATCATGGCTTTACCCGGTTCGGAGCGGGGGCTAAGTCGGTCCTCTTATGACAGCAAGACACGAAACATGACAGACCGTTCCTTCACACAGCCGACACCGGCTGCGCGCACCTTGCACGACGCCCGCCGCACGGTAGAGATTGAGCGCGATGGGCTGGATGCGCTCGTGGGTGCATTGGCAGATGGGTCCACATTGAGCGATGCGCTCGTGGCGACTGTGGCCGCGGTGCGTAATGCGCCGGGACGCGTTGTCGTGTCCGGTATGGGGAAATCCGGCCATGTCGCGCGCAAGATTGCCGCGACGATGGCCAGCACGGGCACCCCCGCCACTTTCGTTCACCCCGCCGAAGCGAGCCACGGCGATCTCGGCATGATTGGCACGGATGATTTGGTGTTGGCGTTGTCGAACTCTGGGGAGACGCGAGAGCTCTCAGACATTGTCAATTATTGCGCACGCTTTGACATTCCATTGGTCGCAATCACCTCGGTCGCGCTCAGCTCACTGGCCAAGGCGGCGGATCATTTGCTGTTGTTGCCGGTGGCTGACGAAGCCTGCTCAGTTACGCGCGCGCCCACCACGTCGACAACCTTAATGATGGCGCTCGGCGATGCGCTCGCGGTGGCGTTGCTGCGGGACCGAGGCTTTGATCGGGATGATTTCAAAACCTATCATCCGGGCGGGAAGCTCGGGGCTGCGTTCCAACGTGTGTCCGATGTCATGGCGACGGGTGCGATGCCACTCGCGAGCGCGGACATGTCAGTGCAAGAACTTGTGTCGATAATCACACAAGGCGGCGCGGGGACGGCGGGCATTGTGCGCAATGGAAAGCTGGTCGGGGTTGTGACGGACGGGGATTTACGCCGAAATATTGGTCGTGATCTGATGCGCTTAAAAGCGCAGGACGTTATGACCAACCATCCGGTCACAGTCGATGCGGATACACTGGCGGCGGATGCACTCGGGCTGCTTAATCGTAAACGGATCCAAGTTTTATTTGTGGTCAAGGACGACACACCCGTCGGCCTGCTTCATGTCCATGATTTCCTCAAAGAAGGCGTGGCTTAAAGCTTAGGCGGCCTGACGTTCCAGTCTGTTACGCGCCAGCCGTTGGCCTGCTCTTCGATCACGCCGTAAGCGCCCGTCTTCAGTTTGCGTTCGGCGTTATCATGCTGCGCAACATCCAGCGCGAAACGGGCAATCCCGTTGCTGGTCACGATCAGCGTCGTGCCAACGGACTCGGCTAACATAGCAGTCCAATCCGCTTTGATCTGATCCGGGTCGACCCGCCAACCCTGCGGCGGAACCGCAGCTCTATCCCAGAGGGCAATAACGTCTTCGCCGAGCCGAGCGACAACGTCGACTTCCGCTTGTCCTTCATCGGGACCATAGTCGATTTCTAACAAGCGATCATCAAAGACAATATCTGTCGCGATAGCCGTGGCCGTCTGCGTTGTGCGTTTGAGCGGGGAACTCATGACCCGATTAAACGACATGTCTGCAAAAAAAGCACCCAGCGCGTCAGCCTGCACTTGCCCGGAGGGGGACAAAGGCAAATCCGTGCCCCGTCCGACCCGGCGGATGATATCGCCCGGATCAAATGTATTGCCGTGGCGCACAATAATGACGCGCCTCTTTGCCCCGAATTTCATAAGGAGAGTGCTTTCAATTTAGCTTCCGCCCGTGCGACATCTTCGGGTGTGTCGATCCCGGCTTGGCTCATGGGGTGGCTGTCCACGCGCGCACAGGCGATGATCATGTCGTTCTCCAAGGCGCGTAGCTGTTCCAACCCTTCGAGCGCCTCATAGGCCGATGCAGGTAGGGTGACGTAACGGGCGAGCGCATCGCGACGATAAGCATAAAGCCCGACATGTTGCAGGACGGGCGAGGTCTCACTGCCCTGGCGCAAAGCCGCTTCCTTGCGAATGGCGGGCACGATGTTTTTCGAAAACCACCGCGCCCGTCCCGCGTCGTCAACAATCGCGCATGTCCCGGAAAACGGTGTCGTCTGTTTGGCCGCGCGGAACTCGTCAAGCGCGGCCCAGCTCAGCGCCACAATGGGTGTTGCGATATCGGCGTCCGGGTCGCGGACCAGCGCGTCTAGGCAGGCTTGCACATAAGACGGCGGCGTAAAGGGCGCGTCGCCTTGCAAATTGACGATGATGTCGGCGTCAGGGTCAAACAGGTCAGCCGCCGCCTTTGCGCGGTCGGATCCGCTCGGCAAATCCGGGTCGGTCATGACAACGGGCAGATTATGCGTGGCGCAGAAATTTTCGATCCGGCTATCATCTGTCGCGACGACGAAGTTTCCGATACGTCGGGCCACATCCGCAGTGCGTTGCAACATGGGGATGCCGCCAATCTCTGCCAGCGGCTTTCCGGGAAAACGGGTTGAGGCGTAGCGGGCTGGGATGACGATCAGGGATTTCATGAGGATTGGTATATCGGATCATTAACAGCGCGAAACCAGTCTTCATAGCCCGCGAGGTGCAGCAGCTCGACATTGTGCGTGTGCAAATGCGCTAATCCTGTTTGTGCAGTGAAGGTTGTGTCCTCCGCCACGCCGTAAATGACACGTTGAACCCCGGCGTCGACCAGCCGTTGCGCACAGCCCGTCGGTTTGGATGCGCGCGTGAGGCAAGGTTCGAGTGTGCAGATGACCGTGTGTGGCGGGGCATCCAGTTTGGACAACATCGCTTCTTCGGCATGATCATTTGGTCCTGTTTCTCGGCTATATCCTGTCGCCAAAATGTTTAGCTCTTCGGTGCAGGCGATTGCGCCAACCGCAAACGCCGTTTCGGACGGTGGGCATTGTTCTGATAGTTTGAATGCATGCGCCATCAACGGCATGGCGCGGGACAAGAGAAGGTCGATATGAAAGACGCGGGTGTCACCGAGGTCTTCCGTGCCGGTCACATGCATCGCCGCCATGAACGTCTCAAGATCATCAAACAGGCGCGCATGCCCGGTATCCCCCAATTCACGCGTGCTGATCGCCAGCCTTAAATAGTGGGCGTGCGGCAAAGCCAAGCGGAGCATTTGAGCGCCGCCTTCGATCAGGATATCTGATAGGGATCGTGTTTTGGCGAGGGCGAGGATTGCGTCAACGGGGTCGCCGTTAAATAACTTTACTGAACCGGACGAATTTGTGGGCGATTGTGACAGAATGATAGTTTCCGCAGTCCCCGTTTTGAAAAACGCGCGATCAAGGGGGATGTCGCCAGACCGTGTCACAACGACTTTCACGGGATCGGGCGCGCGGCCCGCCGTTCTGCGTGCGGTAATGTGGGCATTGCCGCGCGTGGCGAGGGATGGATTATCCCGGCGCAAAGTTTCTGCGCCAATGACGATCATGTCCATCTGCGCTCGCATGGCGAGCACGCCCTCTAGATCTTCTGGCGACGATAGGATCGCGCGTGCGGACGCCGTGTCATCGAGGTAGCCGTCGGACGAGACAGCGCAGGAAAGGTGGAGCGTTATGGGCACAGTGTCGCGCTAGCGCAGTCCAGCGCTGAGGCCAAGTTCAGATGAGCACCATAGAGAATGGAGCATCCGTCACATCCCGCCGACGAAGTCGATGGGAGGCGTTAGATTTAACGGAGCGCGCGTGCTTTAAAGCACACTCGCTGCGTCGACCCAATCCAAGCCTTGCGCATCGGCAACGGCTTCAATTGTCAACTTGCCCTCGCAAACGTTTAGACCATTCAGCAGATGTTCGTCGTCGCGCATGGCATCTTTCCAACCTAGGCGTGCGATACGTTTGGCATGGTGGATGGTCGCGGCATTCAGCGCATAGGTCGAGGTCCGGGGAACCGCGCCGGGCATGTTGGCGACGCAATAATGGACGATACCATCGACAATGTAGATCGGGTCGGCATGGGTCGTCGCTTTGGAGGTCTCAAAACAGCCGCCTTGATCAATGGCGACGTCAACGAGGACGGCGCCTTCTTTCATGAGGCCGAGCATGTCGCGCGTTACGAGTTTGGGGGCGGCCGCGCCGGGGATCAGGACCGCCCCGATGACGAGGTCCGCTTCGGCGAGACGTTGTTCCATGACAGCGGGGGTGGAGCGTTCGATATTGGCGCGGACGCCGAATTCGTAGGACAGCTTGGCCATCACTTCATTTGAGCGTTCCAAAATGGTGACGTCGGCTTGCATGCCAACGGCCATGAGGGCGGCATTATAGCCGACGTCGCCGCCGCCAATGATCAGCACTTTACCGCTATTCACGCCAGGAACACCACCGAGCAAGACCCCGCGTCCACCATTTTCCTTTTGCAGCGCGTTTGCACCCGCTTGGATCGACAAACGACCCGCAACTTGGCTCATAGGTTTGAGTAGCGGCAGGCCACCTTGGGCGGCCGTCACGGTTTCATAGGCGATGCACACTGCGCCGCTGTCAATCAACTCGCGGGTTTGATCTGGATCGGGGGCGAGGTGCAGATAGGTATAAAGGATTTGTCCCGGGCGGAGCATGGCACGCTCAACCGCTTGCGGTTCTTTAACCTTCACGATCATATCGCAGCCCGCAAAAACGGTCGCGGCGTCTGGTTTGATGATCGCGCCTGCATCCAAATAATCTTCATCCATGGATCCAATGCCCGCGCCCGCATTTGTCTCAACCCAGACGTCATGCCCGTCCGCGATTAACTCAGCGACCGATTCAGGCGTCAGTCCGACGCGATATTCGTGGTTTTTGATTTCTTTGGGGACGCCGATAATCATGAGAGTCTCTCGAAAAGGCTGTGGTTGTGCGTAATTTAGGCGCGTAACACGCAAAAAAATACGACATTCGACTTCCTTTTGCAGAATTCGGCGCGTAATTATCCATCATATTGACGATATTGTAGGACAACTTCGATGATCGAGGCGACTGACCGAAAAATCCTCAGAGAACTGCAGGCGGATAGCCGTCGGTCGGCCGCCGCAATTGGCGAGGTTGTCGGCTTGTCCGCATCGGCATGCCATCGCCGGATACGCCTGTTGGAAGAGCGCGGGTTAATTGAAGGGTATGGCGCGCGGCTGAATGCCGAAAAGCTCGGCTACGCGATGACTTTCTTTGTCGAAGTGACCTTATCCGGTCAGAGTGAGACGGTTTTGGGGGAATTTGAACGCGCGGCGATGGCGCGGTCGGATGTGTTGGAATGCTACCTCACGACGGGCACGGCGGATTATGTGTTGAAGGTTGCGGCGCAAGACGCGGATGATTTTGAACGTATCCACCGCCGCGTTATCTCCGGCATGCCCCACGTTATTCGCATTCAAAGCAGTTTGGTGATGAAAACTGTCAAACGGTGGCGTGGCTATGCCGTCAGCTAATCATATTCGCGCCAATGACGCGCCTCTGACTTCAGAGTGACTCGACCGTGAGAGTGTGCGGCGTTAATGGCGGCTCATGAGGGGATGGCTTCAATATTGGCGCGCTGTGCGCGGGCGGATCACGTGGAACAGGAGTGTATTGCGGGGTCTCTGGATTGTTCCCTATGTGCAGATCTGTCGCCGGATTGGACGTCCTAAACGACGGGGCACCATCGCCTTTTATCCGCATCCGGCCTGGCCTTGGTATACAATGCCGCTCGCCTTGGCTGGAACAGGCATTCGGGTCATCCGAAACATGCAATCGGCCGACGCTGTCATGATTTTCGATGATCGCACCCTATCTGATGTGGCGCTGCCGAACACGTCGGCCAAATTGCTCAATGCGCGTGTCACCGACATCTCTAAAACCTACATTGGATGCGTGTTTGAACAGGTTTTCGGCTATCCGCTGACTCTCAACCCGCTGACTCATCATGGGCCTATGGTGCAAAAATCAGATATGAACGGTGTTCACGACGGACAGATTGTTGATGGACCGCTGGCGACCCCCTTAGTGGATTGTGCGTATCAACATTTGGTCGAAAGTTGGGTCTGCGATGAGGTGAGCGAAGACCTGCGATGTGTTTGTGTCGGCGGGCGTATCGTGCAAGTGTTTCGCAAGGAAAAAGCCCGCGATCAGCGCTTTCAAGCGGTTTATCTGCAAACGACTTTGCATGATGCGGACGAGACATTTACGCCGGATGAGCAGGCATTGATTGCGCAGTTTTGCGCCGTACTCGGGCTCGATTTTGGATCACTCGATGTTTTACGGGATTACACGGAGGACGGGCGGCTCTATATTGTCGATGTCAACAAGACCTGCATGCCCGTCCTATCCATGCCGGTTGGGGATTTGGAGCTTGGGTTGCGCCGGATTGGTGCGGCGGCGGAAGCGCTAATCCTCACGCCACGGGCGTAGTATCAGTTTCTCGACGCCCAGTTCCCGCGCATTAGTTTCATGACAGGACAGATAGAGAATTTGCAGCGGATCTGGCCCGTTGGTCACGTGGCGTAGAACGTCGAACATTCGCCCACGCCGCTGATCATCCGCATAAACCAACGCGTCATCCAGAATAACCGGGCAAGGCTGTCCCCCCTTCGCCAGCAGCCGCGCAAAGGCAATCCGCGTTAGGATCGCGATCTGTTCCTGCGTTCCACCCGACCGCCGGTCTAGCGCGTCATCTTGTCCGTCCCGCATGAGGCCCTGCGCGCCGAGCGTTTCGTTCAGTTCTACATCGACTCCGTCGATCACTTGGCGGAGCAAGGGCAATAATTCTTTTCGTACAGGATCGGTATATTGGTCCTGTAAGCTGCGTTGCGACTCTTTGAGCGTATCGCGCAGTAAGACATGCGCGGCGGCGCGTTTGCGGTAGCGGTCGAGGTCTTCCGTTAATTGTTCCGCGCGGTCTTCGAGCCGCGTGACTTCGGCATCGGGATCGCGTTGCTCAAAATTCTCCCGGCGGCGGGCGGCCAATTCGGCCGCGTCCATGCGTA
Organism: Litorimonas sp.; assembly: GCA_051251645.1. Lineage (GTDB taxonomy): Bacteria > Pseudomonadota > Alphaproteobacteria > Caulobacterales > Maricaulaceae > Litorimonas. Next base: position 32,307 of record JBPOEY010000005.1, read on the forward strand.
AGCGCGAAAGTGTTTCGGTGCGTGTTCGCGCGACATCGCTCAGGCGCTTGATCCGGGCTTCAATTAAGGCCGGATCGGGCAGGTCTTGTGCTTGTGTGTCCATTAAAGCGGTTTGGGCCGTTTCGACTTGTGTGGCCAGACTTGCTGCAGCGGCGGCTAACGTGCCGTAGTGTGCGTCTCGCTTTCCGGGCACGGCCGTATCGGGCGCACTGGCAATATCGCGCCGCCGCGTGTTGAGGCGTTCTTGCAAGGTGGCGAGGTCCCGCTCAATCTCACTTAGCGTTGTTTGCACGGCGCGGTGTTCACCGCGCGTTCGTGCCAAATTTGCTTCAAGCGCGCCGCTATCAATGTTTCCCGTATCTACGGGCGTATCGTCGAGCTTGCCTGTAAGGCGCGCGATTTCGCCTTGCAGCCTGTCGCGCGCATCAATCAACGCGTCACGCCCATCGGGAGCGATGAGGCTCATCTGTCGATCAATCAGGGCAATATCATCCATAATATCCTTGCGCTGATGCAGAGCGCCCGCGGCCTCTTCAACGGATGAGACACTGAGCTCTTCAAAAAGTGTCTCTAATTCACTTTGCGTTTGTTTGAGAGTCGCGCGGAGGGTCTCAGCCTCCGGTGCCGCCAGTTTGATTGTGCCGACTCCGGCGATTGTGAGTGCTGTGGTCGCGTCAAGACGGACGGGTCCATTGGAGACAGCGGTGTCGCCGAGTGTGGCCACAACGTTCGGCGCGAACTCAACCATCAGCGTGGCGTCCACATGGGCTAAAGCCGTCTGCGTTTGGTCAAGAGTTCGCGACATCTGATCCATTTGGTCCAAGGCGGATCGGTCGATGTCGGGCAGGGTGTCGCGCTCCGCAACTGAGGCCGCGCGCCTGTCTATTTCGATGTCGAGTGCGTCAAGATTGGCAATCACCGCTTGTAAAGCGGCGTTCCGGTCCGCGAGTCTCTCTCGGGTGGCTTGATCCGCCTCCAATTTTGACAGGGCTGCTCGGCTCTCGTCAAGCGCTTGCAATTGTTCCGCAAAGGTGGCGAGCTGGGTCTGAGTATCGGCTTTGCGGGTTGAAAGGGTGGCCACGGCCGCGCTGATGGAGGTAATGTTGGCTTGCGCGTCATCCAGAGCTTTTGTTGCCGCAAGATGGGTGGCGAGCTTGGCATTTGCGCGCTCAGTCTCGGCCCGAAGACGGGCGAGCAGTTCATGCTGACGGTCCAGTTCACTGCGGGCGACCCGGGCCTTATCGAGCGCCGCGCGGGCGTCTTTTAGCTGGGTTTCCTCTGCATCCGTGTCGCCTTGGGCTTCAGTGGCGGTGATCTGTTGAAGAACGCGTGCAAGGTCCAACCCCATTTGCCGGGTTGCGGATTGAGCGGCGCGCGCTGTATCGAGATTGACTTTGGTCGTGGCGAGCGCGTCTTCGGCTAAGGCTAGCGGCCCACCCGTCTTGACCCGTCCCGTCGCGGTCAGAAGTGTATATAATTCTGTTTCTGTTCGGCCCAAATAGGCGCGGGCGCGTTCGCCACCGACGAGTGTTGACAGTTCGTTTTCAAGCCGCGAGGCGACTTGCCCATCATCCTGTGCCTGATCCATGCTGTCGCCTTGGCGCACCCACAGCAAGCCGGAGGGCCCACGCGCGGTGGTGTTTAAGCCCAACATGTCACCCAGCCGTTCCTCGGCTTCACGTTTTGTGGCGACAGTGTTGCCTGTTGTCAGATCAATAAGCGCGGCATGACGGGATTTGACGAAGCGTTTAACGAGGCGATAGGCGCGTCCCTCATGGGTGAAATCAACCTCTCCAACGGGGGCGCCATCGTCGCGTTGCAGCCGTTTGGCATCGCCCTTCCAACTTGTGTGCGGCAGGAAAAGAACGGTTTCCAAGGCGGTCAACAAGCTGGATTTACCACGCTCATTATGTTCGGCGATCACATTCAGACCGGGGCGTAGGCCTGAGACCTCAATGCCGTCCGCCCCAAAGGGTCCGACATGCCGAAACCGAAACGCGTCGAGCTTCATGACGCGACACCTTCCGTGGCGGCGAAAGAAAATAACAGGCGCAGTGCGTCCGCGGCAATGTCACGATCAGCTTGACTGAGAGCCGGATCTTCCCGTCGGGCTTTGAGCTGCTCGGCGGCCTGTCGGACGGAGCCTTGCGCGTCGAGCGCTTCGATGTCTTCGGCGACAACTTTTAATGTGACGTTTGATCCGCCACGCAGGTCCAAGTGAGCGCAACCCCCAGACAGATCATCGATAAAGGCTTCAAAGGCCGTCCACTCTTGTACCGTGGTTTCGCCGGATACGGTGATTTCAACGAGCGTATAGCGCTCGGCCCGACCCGCTTGCATCTGATCCGTTATTTGTTTGAGCGTATCTTTAACGGTCCCAACGCGTAGCTGCGCGTCAATCACGGGCCAGTCAAACGCCGCCGTTGGACAGTCTGTGACGCGGGGCTCGGCGCCAGGCGCATCGATCTCGATAAGTAGGACCTGTCCGCGGGCTCCGGTTTTGAAACGATCGGGTTCTGGCGTGCCAGAGTAATGCGTTCGGGCATTGATCGCGGCGCGCGCATGCCAATCCCCGAGGGCCAGATAGTCAAGCTGGGCACGGGCCGCGCGGTCCGGGGGGATGATAGCATCACTCTCGCCAGACGTGTTTCCCTCATGTTTCGTCCCGAAGGTTTTGATTGATCCGTGGGCGATGCCGATACGAATAGCGCCGTTCGGTGTTTCGGCGTTATCCATCCAGTCGGTTAGGTCGCGGCCATGGTGAAGGCGTTGCCAAGGGGCAGGGAGTAGCCAGGCGTCTGGCGTCATTGGGACCGGTTCGGCTGTTCGTAAAACCCGCAAATTGGCAGGGGCCATCGCGGTGACCCGGTCCCAAAGACTGTCGGACCCGTCGACGTCATGATTGCCGGGCATCAACCACCAAGTGATGTCGGGCTGCTCTCCGATAATATCGAGCGGCTGCCGCAAGACGGCATTGTTAGGGGCGACATTGTCCCAGACATCGCCCGCAACAATCACGTGTGGTGCATCGTGAGCGCGCGCGATCTCGGCGATTCGCGTAATAACCTCTTGGCGTTCTGCCGTCAGACGTCCGGACAAAGCGTCGTTAAACCGCCCAAACGGCTTGCCTAACTGCCAGTCGGCTGTGTGGATGAATCGCACTCCCATTGAACCATACATATCAACCTATCTGCGAAGAGATAGGGCGGAGGCTCGGGTCAGCACCATGACTATGTTTTCAGCGCGCAAAAAAAACGCGCCCCGAAAGGCGCGTGTTCTTGTAAGTGTTGAGCGAGGCTTAGAGCCCGCCCGGACCACAATCATTTTTTAGAAAGCTGATCATCCGAGGATAGGCCTGCATTTTGTGATCATAGAACAGCGTGTTGGAGAAGTGATCGGCATCTTCCAATTCAATATACTCGAAGTCCTTGCCAGATTTTTCGAGTTCATCAATATACTTTCTAGAATGGCTAACGGGAACCCGTTGGTCGACAGAACCGTGAATAATCAACATAGGGACGTTAACTTTATCTGTTTCCTCGATGGGACTAATAGACCCGTCCCAGAACTGTAGCTGCTCCACGCGCTGTGACCCTTTAATATCACCGCGATAATAGTTCACCTGCTGGTTATTGTCCGCCACGGCGGCACCTGCAATCACACATTGATAGAGGTTCGGATTACGTGCAGCTGCGATAAGTGCCGCATACCCCCCATAGGACCAACCAAACATCGCCACGCGATCCGGATCAACATCGCCTGTTGCAATCAGATGCTTAACGCCGTCATCCTTGTCATCCTGCATTTTTTTACCGCCCTCGCCGCCTTCAATGAAAGCCGACTGGTAAAAGTCGAGGCCATAATTTTGCGAGCCCCGATATTGTGGTTGCAAGACCATATATCCGTTATTGGCCAGCATTTGCGGCCAAGCGCGATAGCCAATGACTTCCGGGATAAACGGACCGCCGTGCGGAACAACGACAAGCGGATGCGGACCCGGGCCATTCGGGCGGGTCACGTACGCGGGGATCGTTTTTCCATCCCTAGATGTATATTTGATATATTCGACATCGGCAAGTTTATCAGAATCCAAGAGACCGTTGACACTTCCCATTTTCGAGAACGCGCCGTTATTATAAAGGTAGAAGGTGCCAGGATCACGCGGGCCCGTATTTCGGACAACGAGAACATTTCCATCACGGGATCGACTCGTAATGCTAGTTTGATGCGCATTGGGAATCGCCGCTTCAAGTTGTTTTTGGATCGCGCCTTCCTCTTTATTGAACCATTCAACGTGATATTTATCTGTCCCATAAACGACGCCAGTCACTTCACCAGGATTAGACCAATCGTTGGAGTGGCGTGTTGTTGACGTCACATCGACGTCAGGATGGCTAAATACCATCTCGCCAAACTGTTTTGTTACAAGGTTATATTTCCAGAGGGATTCACGGTCTTGGCCGTTATGCGCGATGACATAGATCATTTCCGGTTCGCCTTCGACAAGGCCCGCATAGGAAAAATTCTCGAAACTATCGCGTTTCAAGCGGAAATATTCATCCCAACCGCTGCCATCAACTGGCCGCCATAGAAAGACGAACTCTTCTGATCCATTGTCAAAACGGCTAGCGAAACGTGGGTTTCCGTCTTTATCAAAGCGAACACCCCTAATCTCCTCATTGCCCTTCATGACCAGCTTTTTGCTACCGCTCTTAAGGTCATATTTATAGTAACTGGGGACGCGATAAGATTGTCCTTCTTTGAACTCACTATAGCGGACCAAAACCTTTTTGGGCTCATTGACCAAAGGGTTAATAAACTGGATTGCGTAATCATCATCTGTGAGCTCATCGAACTTTCCGGTCTTCATGGAATAGAGTGCGACCTTGCCTTTGAAGGCGCCTCGGTTGAACCCTTTGATGCGCTTGCTGACTTGTTTGTCGAAGCGGACGATCATTTCGTCATCGCCAACCCAATCAAACCCGCGCAGCTCCATCGATTTGGCGCCGACGCGCTTCGGCTTAGCTTTCATATTATCTGTCTTGTAGACTTCGATAATATTGTCACCTTTTTGGCTCGTGGCCTTGATGAAGGCGACATATTTGCCATTTGGGGATAGTGAGACGTCTGACATGAAGTCAGGAGCCGCCCAATATTCGATTGGGAAAGGCTCGGCGGCGAAGGCCTGACTGGCCACAAGTGTTGAGCCGACAACGCTGAACGCGGCAGCACAGGATAAAAGTAGTTTACGCAAGACAACCTCCAATGTGAGTTACTTATGATTAAACCAAAAAAAAGCCCGTTGGCAATGCAACGGGCTTTCAAATCACAGTGATTATGCCAGCCGCTGCTGCGGCTGGCTGACGCGGGAGGCTAGAAGCCCTTACGCAGTTGGACGAAGAACTTGCGTCCTTCCAGATCGTAGCCGTAACCGATCGCGCTGTTGGCAACCGAAGTAACTTCGGCGCTATCTACTTTCGGTGGATTGTTATCGAAGACGTTGGAGACAGCGAGGGTGATGCCCCAGTCCTGATCTTCATTGTTGTACGAGAAGCCAACGTTGTGAACGAAATAATCGTCTGCAAAATCAACATTCTTACAGTTGACGTCGCCCACGACAGGGCCGCCACATGTGTCGGATGTTGCGTCGGCAAGGCCATCACCATCCGTATCAACACCAAAGGCGTTGGCGAATGGATTGACACTGTCAACGTCCGGACCAACGTCGCCGATATAACGTGTCCCGAATGTCAGGGAGAAGTCGTCATAACGTAGACGTTGGGTCAGGTTACCCGCCCATTTTGAGAAGCCAAATTGGCCTTCGTCTTCATCCCTTAGTTCAGTACCGTCGTTGCCGACGAATAATTGGCTAACTTCAAGGATGTGGTTGGCTGCCACTGTCGCCGTATAGTCAAAGCTACGATTGAACGCATTGATTTCTTTGTCAAAACGAACATTGACATCAACACCGCGGACAACGTCTTCATCTTGGTTGATGAAGCCTTGATTGACACCGTCAAGCAATTGCGCACCATCGCGTTGAATGCGGTCACAGAATGGGCTCCGACCATCACGCTCGTTCGTAAAACAGTCATTGATAATGAACTGTGCCGACGGCGTAATCACGGAATCTGTGACTGTGATGTCATAGTAAGTTGCCCCAACCGTCAGGTCGAAAGCATCCGTAAAGGGCTGCTCAAAAGAGAAGCCGACCGTCTTTGATACAGACCGTTCGGGATCAAGCTCCAATGAACCACTGGTCGCCACTTCTGTTGAGAAAGTGTTGTTGCCACCAATACCCAGCGTCGTTGGGTCTAGACCCTCAGCCCGGCAACGGTTCAGCGTGTCAAGCTCACGTGTTTCCCGTGTTGGGTCATAGACGTCTGGTCCGTTCGGGTTGTTCAGGTCTGGGCTTGTCGCCGCAAGTGGAACCACACAGGGGTCAGTCAAGGTCAGGAAGCCAGTTTGTGGCTGCAGAAAGTTCTCACGCAGATTGGGTGAGCGGTATGACGTGCCGTAGCTGGCTTTGATCAGCAAGCTTTCCACTGGACGCCAGCCTGTCTTGAACGAGTAAGTTCCGGCCAAACCATAAAATTCATCTTCAACAACACGGCCTGAAACGTTCAGATCCCATTGTTGGAACAAGGGTTGATCCGCGATCAAAGGAATGTCGACCTCGGCAAAGGCTTCTTTCGTCCAACGTTCGCCCTGGGCGCCGCCGTCAGAGAAGAAACCGAAGAATAGACCGTCCCGCGCAATATCATCCGGAATGGATTCAATTTTGTCGGTCCGATACTCCATACCCAACACAGCGTTCACTTTACCGGCGGGAAGCTCATACAGCGAGCCCGTGACAAAGCCGTTGAGAACAGTTTGCGTGTATTTCGTATCAAAATCACGCGTATCGAATACATAGTCCCGCTCTGCTTGGGTCTCGAAATCACCCGCAACACCGGCATAAACTGACGGCGCGAACAAGTTAACCGGGACACATCCTGCTGTGACATCAGCGCTCGGTGTTGTGCCTGGCGCTGCTGTACAAGGCGCAAGACCAGGAATGGGGTTACCTGATGCAATATCATTGCCGAGCGCAAAGTTCAGACGGTCGTCACGAATACCCGGACGGGACGAAACGCCTTGTCCGATAGAGTGAGTGCCGGACACTTCAAACGACCAATCCGACAAGGTGCCGTGGTTCAAGCCGGGGATATCACCTTTCACACCGCCGACGAGGCGTGTGCTTTCCAGAACAACATTATTTGTGGTCCGGTCACCATTGATACCAACGACAGGGAGGGCGCCCACAGGGCCGACGAAATCATTGGCACCGTAGCCAAAGAGGAACGGCGTACAAGCGGCATTATCGAAGGCACCGCCGGCGAATGTCGCACAGATGCGCGCATCGCTTTGGTTGCCATCCCGGTTCGGGTCGCGGTCACGATAGTAAGTGTTCCAGCGATCCACGAAGTCCTGATTAAAGTCAAAGTTATTGGACCCGCAATCAACGCCATTCGTACCACAGGGGTTAAACGGATTGTCTGCGCCAACATCGGGGAACAGTTGGAATGTCCCGCTGTCGATATTGGTTTCTGTGCGGGAATAGAGCACTTCGAAGAACGGCGTGATGTTGGCGGCACCGTCCAGCGTATACTCACCAAAGGCCGCGATGCTGTAACGCTCTTGCTCAGGGATCAGATCCTGGTTTGGATCGGCACCGTTGAGCGCGAACTCCGTGAAACCGAAATCCTGGATACCGTCTTGGTTTGCATCGACTGGGACACCGGCCAGCGTTTGGTCAATATAGTTTGGGATACCCGTGTTGGATTGACCCGGAACGAAGTAGATTGACCCGAACGTATTTGAGCGCTCAACAAGCCGTCCGGCAATACCCTGTGCCTTACATTCTTGCGGTGGAGCTGCCTGAAAGCCGTTGAACCATTCCGCGTAACGCAGCGTGTCAAAAACATCCAGCGTGCGGATTTCGCCATTCTCGTCAATTTCGTAGTGTTTGTTACAACCGTCAAGATAATCACGGTCAACCAATTTAATGGCGTCGCGGAAATCATATTCAGCGCCTACGCCGATAAAGCCGCGGTCTGAGTTCATACCCCAAGACCCAGCAAGGTTATAGTCTTGACCGCCGGATTGTTCGGCAGGGTTATAAGTCGCTGTGAAGTCGAAACCTTCAAAATCTTTCTTCAAAAGCACGTTCACCACACCGGCGACGGCGTCAGAACCGTAAACCGACGATGCGCCTTCGAGCAGGATGTCGACCCGCTGAATCAGCGAGCTTGGCAGCAGGTTGAGGGAGGTTTGCGAGGGGGCGCCTTCAGCGCCAGTCGGCGCGAGGCGACGACCATTGATCAGAACGAGCGTCCGGTCAGCGCCGAGGCCGCGGATATCGATCGTCTCGGACCCGGGACCATTGTCCAGAACGAAGCCGGAGAAGGTTGAGTCAATCTGCTGACCCGCAGCGGATTCTGTCGTTTGAAGAATGGTAACCGCATCAATCATCCCCAAATCGCGCTTTTCATCAAAGTCGATGATTTGCAGCGGTGAGAGAGAGGAGAACGAATCTCGTTTAATGCGCGAACCTGTAACAACAATCGTGTCGCCGGATTCATCATCAAAAAGATCTTCATCTTCAATCAGAAGCACATCAGCTTCAGCGTTTTCAAGTTCCGGATCAACATCTTGTGCGAATGCGATCCCAGATGAGGCAAAGCTGGCCCCAACCAGCAATGACGAGCAGAGCAGAAGCTGCTTCAGGTTTAGATTGGACATATTACCCTTCTTAATTTTGAATGCAGGAATGGTATTCCCTTATAGTCCCTATAGGCAGGGTCTGTTGACCTAACAAGTTGGTAATGACACCAAGCTTTATCTTGACTGACGAAAATCCGGAACTGTAGCAATATTGCAACAAAGTAAAACGTTCCACGGCTGATCGGCTAATTTTGGGCGCTGACGCAAATGCGCTTTGGGGAAAGGGTTAGCCCAGCACTATCTTATCAAAACAGGATTGTAATAGAACGACATTGGAGCTCGCCAGAAAAAATTCGCCTCAGGATAAGAGCTGGCGCCCTAGACCTAATTATCTTTAAATTAGCTTTAAAGCATTATTCGTCTGAGCGACGATTGGCTTGCGGATATCATTTCATTGAAACTACGAACGAAATTTACAGCATCCTTCATCCTGACGGCACTTGTCTTGTGTGGGGTGACCATGCTGGTTGCCACGCTCGTCGTTGGTCGCAGCTATGAAGCCTTAGAAATACATCAGGCGAACTCCGACTATATCGTGATCGAGAATGCCGTGCGCGGAAATGTCGAAACCAAGGTCGCCTTAATGTCGGAATATGGCAAATGGGATGTCGTGCATGACTATATGGTCGGTCTGAGGGAGGTTCCTGTTTCGAAGACCGGATTGTCGAGCTCACTCAGATTTGCCAATCTTGATCTGATTGGGTTTTTTAATGCGGAGGGCTTGAAATACGGAGTCGTACGAAATGAGGATGAGAATGCGGACCATTTAGCGCTCGCCGATATGGGGCAGGCTTTTGACATGACGGAACCCGGATGGTCCGATCTTGTCAGTCATATGGAGCCGGGGTTCACGATGAACGGAATTATTAATTCCGTCGATGGCCCGCTGATCGTGTCGACCATGCCTATTGTTGGCACGCGCGCCGGCGGGAGCCATGTTGGCCATATCGTGATTGGCAGCAAAGTGGATGCTGATTTTATTGCGGACATCACACGGAAGACGAATATTGACTGGTCACTCGGCGTTGATGGCGAGCTGGGCTTGGTCGAACTGGCCTTCTTGTCTGATAAAGCCGTGGAGCAAGCCAACATGCCTCGCGTCTATGCGGATAAGGGCATCACTATGAAAACGGCGACTTATGTTTCTGAGAGCGGAGACACATCGGTGTCGCTTTCGTCGATTACGCCGCGTTTCATTGTGGCTTCGGGTCAGGCGTCCCTGCGAACCCTGACGTTTTTCTTGGCCTTATCCATGATCATAATCCTCTTGGTTTTGCGGATCATGCTTGAACAGCTGTTGATCGGGCCAATCTCGTCTTTGACCAATCTGATTTCAGGGCGCGTCCAGCCTAAACGCCGGGATGTGATACAACAGAACCAGCGTTCGGATGAAGTCGGGGATCTCTATCGGACTTATCACACGCTCCAACGGGCCAGTGAAGAGAATACAGAAGCCTTGCAAGCCGCGGTCGAAAAAGCGAAAGCGGCCAGTATCTCAAAGTCTGAATTCCTCGCCAATATGAGCCACGAAATCCGTACACCCATGAATGGGGTTCTGGGGATGGCGCAAGTGATGCGCGGCACAGAGCTGTCTGATGTGCAAACGCATTACGTCGACCTCATGTATGATTCTGGCATGGCGTTGATGACGATCATCAATGATATTTTGGATTTCTCAAAAATTGAGTCCGGTAAGATGGAACTGGATACTGAACCGTTTGATCTTCACGGCGCGCTAGAAAGTGTGATTGCCCTGCTCGGGAGTCAGGCCCGGGATAAAGAGGTCGATTTGATTGCTGAAATTGAAGATATTCGCGGTCGTACCGTTGTCGGGGATGTTGGCCGTATTCGCCAGATTGTGACGAACTTGCTCGGTAATGCGATCAAATTCACGACGGATGGATATGTGCTCATCCGGGCCACCATTGTCGATGTCGACGCACGTCTGAGCACAGTTCGCATTGAGGTTGAAGATACGGGCGTGGGAATTCCGGCGGATAAACTAAACTTGATTTTCGATCAATTTACCCAAGCGGAAGGGTCAACGACCCGACAATTTGGCGGCACAGGGCTCGGCCTCTCTATAAGTCGTCGTATTGTCGAGCTTATGGGCGGTTCGATCAGGGTTAAGTCTGACCATGGCCAAGGGTCGACCTTCTGGTTTGAGCTTACGCTTGAAACGCAAAGTTCAGAGCTGAAACCTGTGCTCGCACCTCAGACGTGTGACTTGACCGGAGTCGTTGTCTTGGTCGTCGATGATATTGCGTTGAACCGCCGAATTCTGAGCGAGCAACTGACGGGATGGGGCGCGAAAGCCTATTGCGTCGACAGTGCGAAGCAGGGTTTGGCTGTTCTCAAAGGGATTGCCGCGCGAGGGAGCCACAGTCTGCCGATCGTGATTAGTGATTTTCAAATGCCGCAAATGGATGGTCTGGAATTCGTTCGGAGAATTCGGGCTGACGCGACAATTGCTGAAACGCCCGTCATGGTGTTGTCCTCTGTTGATGGTGTTGCGCTCAAACGTGAATTCCGTGCGCTGGGAGTAGCGTCCGTGCTCGAAAAACCAGCCTTGACCCGCAATGTAATTGAGGCTTTGCAAAAGATGGTCTCATCGGTCGATCAGCCCCAGTTGCTCAATGAGGCGCCTCTTGCCAAAAGTGCAGCCAGTCCGGGTCGGGTTCAACCCGACGCAGCTGGGGTCGCCCCCATAACTGCGCCCACATCTAAGGTGGAACCCAAAATTCTTGTGGCGGAAGATAACGCGGTTAATCGCGATGTCTTGCGTTTGATGTGTGAGGGGGAACCCGTTGATTTGCATTTCGTCCATGACGGTCAGGAAGCTGTCGACGCCCTCTGTGTCGCCCGGTTTGATCTCGTGCTCATGGATATCTCAATGCCGGTTATGGACGGTGTCGAAGCGACTGAGGCTATCCGACGTCATGAAGTCCAGACCGAGGCGACGGCCATCCCCATCATTGCCGTCACGGCCCACGCCATGAATACGGAACGGGATCGTTACTTGGCAGCTGGGATGGATGATCATTTGCCTAAGCCTCTCATCAAGGGTGACCTGATGGCGATGATCGCAAAGTGGCAGGGACAGACAGGTCAAGCCGTTCAGACGGCTGACGCAGAGCGCCAAGTCGCCTAGCCTCTTAACCGGCAGGTTTAAAACTGCATCTTCCAGACATTTTAGATTTGCGAGGGAAGGAATGCCGTCTTCCCCCGCGACACAGCAAAGAAATCCCGTTAAGGGGACGCTAAATCACGTACACTGACACATCCCGACGGCGACAGGGCCATACGGGGATGATATGATGAGGCACCTTCATGAACACTATCGGCCATTTTATTGACGGCACGCGCGTAGACGGCACGTCTGGACGATTCAAAGACATTTTCGATCCCAACACGGGCACCGTGCAAGCGCGGGTCACGATGGCGACGCCCGCCGAGTTGGACGCCGCCGTCAAATCAGCCGCTAAAGCCCAAGTCGCTTGGGCCAACACCAACCCGCAAAAACGATCGCGCATCCTGTTCGCCTATAAGGCGCTGGTCGAAAGCCATATGGACGAGCTGGCAGAGCTCTTGTCGCGCGAACATGGCAAGGTGATTGCCGATAGCCGGGGCGATGTGATCCGCGGGCTTGATGTGATCGAATTTGCCTGCGGCGTGCCACATGCGCAAAAGGGCGAGCACACCTATGGCGCAGGCCCGGAAATTGACGTCTATTCGATGCGCAAACCGCTCGGCGTTGTTGCGGGCATCACGCCGTTCAACTTCCCGGCGATGATTCCGATGTGGATGTTTGGCATGGCGATCACGACGGGCAATGCCGTGATCTTGAAGCCGTCCGAGAAAGACCCGTCCGTGCCGATGCGCCTGTGCGAGCTGTTCACTGAAGCGGGCGGCCCGGTCGGCCTGTTGCAATGCGTCAATGGTGACAAGGAAATCGTCGACGCCATCTGCGATCATGAGACCATCAAGGCGGTCAGCTTCGTCGGCTCGTCGGACATTGCGCAATATGTCTATGCCCGCGCCACGGCCAACGGCAAACGCGCGCAATGTATGGGCGGGGCGAAAAACCACGGCATCATCATGCCAGACGCCAATATGGAACAAGCCGCCAAGGACATCCTCGGCGCGGCTTACGGCTCGGCGGGCGAACGCTGCATGGCTTTGCCCGTTGTCGTCCCCGTCGGCGAAGGCACAGCGGAGCGTTTCTTGGAAGCGCTGCTCCCGAAGATCGACGCGATGACCGTCGGCACGTCGACTGATCCGGACGCCGATTATGGCCCGGTCGTCACCGCCGTGCATAAAGCCTCGATTGAGGCCGATATCGACAAAGCTGTGGCGGAAGGCGCGACCCTCATTCGCGACGGACGCGGCTTTACCTTACAGGGTCATGAAGGCGGCTTCTTCGTCGGCCCAACATTGCTCGATAATGTCACGCCGGATATGGACACCTATCACGAAGAAATCTTTGGCCCGGTCTTACAGATTGTTCGCGCCAAAGACTTCGAAGCGGCTGTGCGCCTGCCGTCCGAGCACCAATATGGCAATGGCGTTGCGATCTTCACCCAAAATGGCCGCGTCGCGCGCGAATTCGCCGACCGCGTCGAAGTCGGCATGGTCGGCATCAATGTGCCGATTCCGGTCCCCGTCGCTTATCACAGCTTTGGCGGCTGGAAACGCTCGGCCTTTGGCGCCGCGAACCAATACGGCATGGAAGGCTTGCGCTTCTATACCAAGGTCAAAACCGTGACCCAACGCTGGCCAGAACCAGAGGGCGAGACCGACGATAGCGCTTTCATTATTCCGACATTCTAGAGCTAACTCTGATGACAAAAATCCGTAAAACCCGCGCGGCTGTCGCTTTTGCTGCCAACCAACCGCTCGACGTTGTCGAGGTCGATCTGCAAGGCCCCCAAGCGGGCGAAGTGTTGATCGAGATTATGGCGACGGGGATTTGCCATACGGATGCCTACACGCTCGACGGTCTAGATAGCGAAGGGTTGTTTCCCTGCATTCTCGGCCATGAAGGTGCGGGGATTGTGCGCGAAGTGGGCGAGGGCGTAACCTCGCTCGCGGTCGGCGATCACGTCATCCCTCTCTACACGCCGGAATGCCGCCAGTGTAAAAGCTGCCTCTCGGGTAAGACCAATCTCTGCACCGCCATTCGCGCGACGCAAGGCAAGGGCGTGATGCCGGACGGGACGTCTCGCTTCTCTTACGAAGGCAAACCGATCTACCATTATATGGGCTGCTCGACCTTCGCCAATCATACGGTCCTGCCGGAGATCGCGGTCGCGAAAATCCGTGACGATGCGCCGTTTGACAAAGCCTGCTATATTGGCTGCGGCGTGACGACGGGCGTCGGCGCCGTGACAAAGACGGCCAAGGTTGAACCGGGCAGCAATGTCATCGTCTTCGGGCTCGGTGGGATCGGCCTGAACGTACTCCAAGCGGCCCGCATGGTCGGGGCGGATAAAATTATCGGCGTCGATATTAATGACGATAAAAAAGAATGGGGCGAGCGTTTCGGCATGACCCATTTCGTCAATCCAAAGACGGTCGACGGCGACTTGGTCGCTCACTTGGTGGAGCTGACAGACGGTGGCGCGGACTACACATTTGATTGCACGGGCAACACCGACGTCATGCGCGACGCGCTGGAAGCCTGCCACCGCGGTTGGGGCGTGTCCGTCGTTATCGGCGTCGCTGAAGCCGGCAAAGAAATCAGCACCCGCCCATTCCAACTGGTCACAGGCCGCGTCTGGAAAGGCTCCGCCTTTGGCGGCGCGAAAGGCCGCACAGATGTTCCTAAAATTGTCGACTGGTACATGAATGGCAAAATTGAAATTGACCCGATGATCACGCATGTCCTCGATCTGGATCAGATCAACGAAGCGTTCGAATTGATGCATGCGGGCGAGAGTATTCGGAGCGTGGTGGTTTATTAGATGGGTAATTTTGCTGCTTTAGTTGGTTGCCCATCCAAAGAGGCTGCGCAAACAGAAAATTTATGGGATTGTTATTGGGATGAAAGCCTAATTGAAGCCAAAGGCTGGGGGCCCGTTTGGACATCGAAATATTGTATTGGTGGTTTCTGGTTGGCTTGTTTTTCGCCAGAGGACGAAATTTTGATTGAACGGTCAAATTCGGATGACAGCATGCCGTCGTTCGCAGGGTATTTCGTTGAAGCGCACAAAGCCGTTGAGCGACTAAACCAGAATAAAGAAAAGACTTTATCTTTGATTCCTAAGCAACTTCAAACGTCTTATTCAGAGTTATATGATGCTTGGATTCACATAATTGAAAGTCAATTTAAGTCAGGAATACTCTTAGATTGCGACGATATTTTTGGCATGATCGGACATGCCGAAGGGTCCGAAGGACTTCGGGAACATGTCAATCACTTTGCAAGTCTGGCGCTTGAAAATCCTGATGTAGATGTTGCTGATTTTGGGTTAACCGGATTAGTTGGATTAGGTGAAGTGTCTCCGTATGAAGTGAGTAATTCTTCGGTAGCGCAAGTTGTAGGCAATTGGAGATTTGCAGCAACCGGTGATCCAAATATTGAAATTACTGACTGGCCGCCACACCCGCATACGGAAGAGTTAGAGCTGGCAAAAAGCATGTTATCGGACTCTGAGGAAAATCGCATGCATGAATCGCAAAAAACTATCTGGGCGTCAAAACCTTGGTGGAAATTTTGGTAAGAAGGAGAACACCCATGTTCACACATATCATGGTCGGGGCGAACGACCCGGCGAAATCCATTCCCTTTTACGATGCGGCGCTCGGCGCGCTGGGCATAAAAGGCCAGACAATGGGCGAGCGCGCGTTTTACAGCACGCCGGATGGCGGCGCGTTTGGTGTGGGCAAGCCCGCCAATGGCGAAGCGGCGACTTTTGCGAATGGCGGTACCATTGGATTCAAGGCGCAGACGTCCGCGCAAGTCGATGCGTTCCACGCGGCGGGCTGCGCCAATGGCGGCACCTGCGAAGGCAAACCCGGTCCCCGGTCTGGCGCGCCGGGCAATCCTTACGGCGCTTATCTACGCGACCCCGACGGCAATAAAATCTGTGCTTTTGTGTCCGCAGGTTAAGCCGGATTTCAGACATGGAAACCCTCTCGACGAACCGCGCGCACGGCGGGACGCAGGGCGTGTATCGCCATGCGTCCACGGCCTCCCAGACGCCTATGACGTTCTCGGTTTTCGTTCCTGAAGGGCCGGGGCCGTTCCCCGTGCTGTGGTATCTATCGGGTCTGACCTGCACCCACGCCAATGTTACGGATAAGGGCGAATATCGTGCCGCGTGTGCGAAGGCGGGGGTCATCTTCATCGCGCCAGACACCAGTCCGCGCGGCGAGGGTGTGGCCGATGATGACGCCTATGATTTTGGCCAAGGCGCAGGCTTTTACGTTGATGCGATGCAAGCCCCCTTTGCCGAACATTATCAAATGCGCACCTATATCGAGGACGAGCTGCCCGCGCTGATCGCGCAGAATTTCCCCGCCGACATGATGCGGCAGGGTATCACCGGTCATTCGATGGGTGGACACGGCGCGCTGACGATCGGCCTGCGGAATCCGGATCGGTTTAAGAGTATTTCCGCTTTTGCGCCGATCTGTCATCCAATGGCGTGCCCGTGGGGCGAGAAAGCGTTCGGGGGTTATCTCGGTAACGACCGGAGCGCATGGCGGGATTATGATGCGGTCGCGTTGATCGAAGATATGACCGAAGAGACGCGCAACCGCGTCTCAAGCCTGCTTGTTGATCAGGGCGCGGCGGACAACTTCCTCGCCGAACAATTAAATCCAGAGGCTCTTGCTGGGGCTTGTCAATCCGCCGGGATCGACCTGACTTTGCGACTGCAAGAGGGCTATGATCACAGCTATTATTTCATCTCGACCTTCATGGCGGACCATATCCGCTGGCACGCGGCGAGGCTCAAGCCCGCCTAGACTGTCGGTCGCGATCGTCCCGGGTTCTTGTCAGGCATGAGGCCTCATTATCGGCTGACAGCCCGCCTTTGATGCAAGCCGGCGATGTCAGCGTTGAAACGTTGTACGAGGATTTAGGAGCACGGTCGAGATATCCTTCGAGGCGCTATAGGGATTGCTTTGCGGGGCTTGCGGCGATCTCAAAACCGATACAAAAGCTATTGTCCCCTAATAATCTGAAGAGCAATAAGATGATGTCTCGGAATTTTGGAATCAAATATTTAGCTAGCATAGCCGCGGCGGCCTTATTGATCGCGTGTGACACACCGACCGACCCATCCCAAAACGCATCCCAAACAATGCCCGCTGACGACGCCGGTTTACAAATGAACGCTGAGGCGAACTTTGAAGCTCTTCTTGAGGCGCATTGGGCATGGGTTTTATCAACGGCCCCAACCTTTGCGACCTCGCTCGGTGTGAGGGATTATGACGATCAGTTAAGCGATCCATCTCTCGCAGCCTACGACGCGCAGGCTGAACGGCAAAAAGAGTTTTTGACCCAATTTAAAGATTTTGATCCCGACGCGTTGAGTGCTGATAATCAGCTCAATCTGCAACTCATGCTACTCGAGCTTGAGAGCAGCGTTGAAGCTGCCACATACGGTGGGCGCTATATGTTTATGACCAATCGTGCCGGGCCACACACGACCATCACGGGCATGGTTAGCCGTTTGCCCTTTAGCAAACCCGCTGACTATGAGAGCTACCTCGCGCGACTTAACGCAGCGCCGGACTATCTTACCAAAGCTACGAACCGTTTGCGGTCGGGTATCCAAGCCGGATGGGTGCAACCTTGTGCGCCAATGACGGGATATGAAGAGTCCATACGCACCCATATTGTCGATGATATCAGCGATAGTGTTTTGATGGATGCCTTTGATACGCGCCCAACCGCCGTTAACATGGCGGATTTCGCATCATACAAGGACCGCGCAGAGGCGGTCATTGAAGACAATGTCATACCCGCATTAAGGGCTTTCGAGCAATTTTACTTAGACGAATATGCCCCCAGTTGCCGGGCCGATATTGGTCTATCATCTATCGACGGCGGTGCAGAATATTACGACTATCTGGCAAAGATGTTCACGACGACAGACCTAACGCCCCATGAAATTCATAATATTGGCCTCTCTGAAGTGGCGCGTATTCGGGCAGAAATGGATGACGTACAAAAGCAGGCTGGCTTTGAGGGCACTTTCAAAGAGTTTCAAATCTTTCTGCGCACGAGTCCTGAATTTTACCCCAAGACCGCGCAAGAACGCATGGATGCCGCTGCCGTTATTTTAAAGAAAATGGACGGAAAACTGCCGGAGTTATTTACGAAATATCCGCGTATGCCCTACGGCATCAAAGAAATCCCGTTAGATGTCGCCGAAAAAACGACAACGGCTTATTATATGCGGCCGGCGGGCGACGGATCACGAGCAGGATTCTACTACATTAATACGACGAATTTGGACAAACGTCCGCTTTATGAAATGGAGGCGTTATCCCTTCATGAGGCCGTCCCGGGGCATCATTTTCAAATCGCTTTATCACAAGAATTAACGCTCCCTAGTTTCCGGAAATATGGTGGTTTCACGGCCTTCATTGAAGGCTGGGGGCTTTATTCTGAACGGCTTGGGTTGGACGTCGGGTTTTACGAGACACCTTATACTAATTTCGGGCGCCTATCCTATGAGATGTGGCGTGCCTGTCGTTTGGTTGTTGATACTGGCATGCACTCCATGGGGTGGTCGCGTGAGCAAGCTGTTGACTACATGATCGAGAACACAGGGTTGTCAGTGAAAAATATCAATAACGAAGTTGACCGTTATATCACGCGTCCCGGCCAAGCCTTGGCCTATAAAATCGGGGAACTAAAAATTCGTGAGCTCCGCACGCTGGCTGAGACCGAACTTGGCGAGAGTTTCGATATCCGCCTCTTCCATGACACAGTGTTAGAGAATGGTGCTGTGCCGTTGTCTGTGCTCAAGGAAAAAGTCAAAGCTTGGATCGAAACACAAAAAACCTAGGCATGGTTGGCAACGCCGTTGCGTTGATACGGATCGACGTGACCTTGAATGTTGGGGTAATATGAATTTACGTCAAATCGAAATTTTTAACGCGGTCTATCTTAAAGGATCGATCTCAGCGGCGGCGCGGTCGCTGAACGTATCACAGCCGACTGTCAGTAAGATATTGAAGCGCCTTGAAGACCAATTGGGCTTCACATTGTTTGAGCGGGCCGCAGGACGTTTCCATCCGTCCGAACGGGCGAACACTTTGTTCGAGACTGTCGAGCCGATTTTCGAACAACTTTCGCAACTGCAAATACTGACCCGTAGGCTTGCGAGTGACCGGTCGGGCCATCTTCGCTTTGCGATGACTCCCGCGTTCAGCCTTGAGGTCGCACCAAAAGCGATCAGTCGTTTTTCCAAAGCCCATCCGGACGTGACGCTTGAAGCGGAAACTTTGCACGGTACGGAAATGTCCAAGCGGATTCTTCAGGATGAAATTGATGTTGGCCTTGTGTTTGATGCTCCGCGACTCACGGGCATACAAGCTGAGAGAATAGCGACGACCGGTTTTGTTTGTGTGTCACCTGTGAGCCAGCCCCTGCTTGAAGAGGGCCCGGTTCAGCTCGCTGACTTATCCGCTCTTCCGCTAATTGACTTGAATTCGAAAAGTGTCTTGGGGCGGCGGTTACGGGATCGACTACAAAACTCAACGATTGAAGCCCGCAGATCGCCGCTGATTGTGGAAACCTACCATCTGGCGAAACGACTCGTTCGCCAAGGTGCCGGTGTTGCGATAATTGACGCGATTACGGCGCTTTCTGGCGATCAATCAGGATTACGGTTCCATGCCGTTCCAGACCTTGAACGTATCGGCGTTGACTTGGTGACATCCGTCGGCGGGCCGAAAATCATCCTCGTGAACCATTTGAAGGCGTTTTTGTCCATGGAGCTGCAGGTTCTAACACGCTCAGACTCCCATAAGGCGCTTGTACATCAATAATCCTTCCATAGCCTAAGGCTATGAAAAAGGTCTTTCTTTTCATTTGTTTTGTTCACACGGTTTTCGCTATCAACGCATTCAGTATGAGGGAAGAGGGGAAACGATGATCATGCGAACAGGGATGAAATCTATATTAATGTCGGGGGCGGCGGCGATGGCCATAGCGCCAGCGGCATTCGCGCAAGATGCGGAACCAGTCGACGAGATCATCGTGGTCGGAACCCAGATTAAAGGGTCAGATATCGCAGGTATTTTGCCCGTCACGGTTTTGAGCGAAGCGGACATCGAAGTCACGGGCGCGGTGAGTGGCGACGAACTCTTAGAATCGATTCCTCAACTGGGCAGTGTCACGTTCAGGGAAGGTAATTTTACGGGCGTCAATGGCGCCCGCGGCGATGTCGGTTCGGTTAACTTGCGTGGCGTTGGGGACGGCAACACGCTTGTTTTACTTAACGGTCGCCGTTTGGTGAATCATCCAGGGACGCAGGCGGTCAATCAGACGCCGGTTGTTTCCGTTAACTCAAATGCTCTGCCAGTTACGGGTATCCAACGGATCGAAGTGCTCAGAGATGGCGCGTCGGCAGTTTATGGGACTGATGCCGTTGCAGGCGTCATTAATACGATCCTTGATGATGACTATGAAGGTGGGCGCTTCGAAATTCGGTTTGGCGCCTCTGAGGGAACAAGCCTGAATGAGCTGAGCGGGTCATTTAAATACGGTAAGAACTTCAATGACGACCGGACCAACTTCTCAGTTTTCGGCAATGTAATGTTCCGCAATGGTATGCCCGCGACTGATTTGCGAAACTCCTCGACAGAGGATTTGCGCCCGTTTTTCGAGGGGACACCGTTTGAAGGTGACACGCAACTTCGCAACACGTCAACGCAAACACAGTTTGGTGAGTTTGAGACGTTGGCGGGCGAGCCGCGCATTGCGGGCGTTGGCGATGATGATTTCCATATTCAACCGGATTCGTTTTCCGGATGCCGAGGGCCGGATATCGGCGGCGGCGTTTGTGTGGATAATGGTGGCTCCATCGACACCGCCTTGCGGCTGGATCGGGCGCGATATCGCGACATTGTTGGGGACACAGATCGCTACAATTTGATCGCCTTTGCTAATCACGAGTTCCAAAGTGGAATGGAATTCTTTGGCGAAGCCTCTTTCTATCGCTCCGATTATTCGAGGCAGCGCGAAACAGCTGCGATTTTATCGAGTGCGCGCATCGTGATTCCCGACACCGCCTTCTATAATCCCTTTGGCCAGTCCATTCGTATTATGGATTTGCGCCCATTAGATGCTGGCCCGCGCGTTGCGAATGTTACGAATGAGAGTTTCCGGCTACTCGGTGGTTTCCGCGGTGTTATGGGGAATTGGGACTGGGAGGCCGCAGCTCTTCATTCTGAGTCAGAAACAAACGACGTCACGAACAGGGTCAGCAACACCTTGTTCCAAGAAGCTATCGCGCGCACAGATGCGTCCGCTTACAACCCATTCTTGGGCGGTAATCGCGCTGATTTTAGCGCCACGAATTTTGGGAACGATCAAGCGACAATTGATGGTTTTGTTGTCGATGTTCGGCGCGACGGAAAGACAACGCTGACGCTCGCAGATGCAAAAGCGTCGAACGCATCCCTCTTCAGCCTTCCCGCCGGGGATGTTGGGGCGGCCGTAGGCGTTGAGTGGCGGCATGAAAGTTACCAAGATGATCGGGATGATCGTTTGGACGGCACGACCACATTCACGGATATGGTCACAGGCGTAACAGTTCTGTCCGATGTAATGGGGTCCAGTCCAACGCCCGATACAAATGGTGATCGGGATGTGTTCTCTGCCTTCGCGGAGCTGGCTATTCCGCTCGTCAGTCCGGAAATGGATATTCCGCTCGTTCACTCGTTAGATATGCAACTCGCGGCGCGCGCAGAGAGCTATTCCGATGTGGGGGAAGTATTGAAGCCTAAAATAGCCATGTCATGGAAGCTCTTTGAGCAATTCCAGTTCCGTGGGGCTTACTCTGAAGGGTTTAGGGCGCCAAACCTTGAGCAGATCAATGCAACGGCTATTCGTCGGATTAATACGGGCCGTGAAGATTGGATCCTCTGTGAAGCCATATCGCGAGCAAATGGGACCCCGTTTGATACGGGTGATTGTGATAGCGTCTCCGTCGAAGGAGTTCGCAGCGGTGGACCTGATCTCAAACCGGAATCCAGCGTCAACTACTCAGTCGGGGCGGTTTTTGAACCAACGAATGATATTGTGCTGACCGTTGATTGGTGGCGCATTGAGCAAGACGGGCTGGTTGGGCTCTTCTCTGACCAGAACGAAATTACATTAGACTACCTCTTGCGGACCCAAGGAAGTTCAAATCCGAATGTCGTCCGCGATACACCTGATGCGGGCGATGCCGCTATATATACAGCGGCGGGCCTCACGCCTGCAGGTGAAATACTGACGGTGCAGCAGCCGTTTACAAATCTCGACCCCCGCGAAACGGAAGGTCTTGATTTCGGTCTTCAATATCGTCTTGATACTGACAAGTTCGGTGACTTTAGATTCAAAGCCAATGCCGCGCAAATCCGGAAGTTTTTCCAAACACCATCCGCAAGAGCTTTGGAAATTATCAATGCGGTTGAACAAGGCGAGATCAATAATTCGGTCGACGTCGTCGCTCAACAAAGCTTCATTCAACGAAACGGAAACCCTGAGTGGCGTTATACTGGGTCGATGACGTGGCGTGGCGGACAATGGGGTGCGGGTGTGTTTTACCGCTATGTTGGAGATGTTGTTGATACGTCAGTTCAAGCGGGAGATTTTGACTCGCTGCCGATTGACTCCTTCACCACCGTCAACCTCTATGCGGACTATAGATTCGATGATCCAAGAGACGGAATATTTGAAGACGTTCGTATTCGGTTTGGCGTTCGCAACGTCGAAAATAATAAGCCTCCGATCGCCGATGAATTCGCCAGAGGTTACATAACCTCGATCCACTCCAATCGGGGTCGGTATTGGTACGGGACAGTTAGAAAGTCGTTCTAAGGCGCTGACGCTTTAAACTCCTTGCGTCGATGCGTATCCCAAGCGCGTCGACGCAAACAGCTCAACAATTAAACCCAAAAATTCTCGCCATTTGGCGGGGGAACAATCCCTATTGTCTGCAACGGAGGAAAGATCATGAAAATCTGTGTCCTCGGCGCAGGCGTGGTGGGAGTCGCGACGGCGTTTGCTTTGTCGCGACTGGGCCATGCGGTCGAAGTCATTGAACGCGCCGACACAGTTGCTGCAGGGGCAAGCCACGCGAACGGCGCGCAACTGTCTTGGTCGCATACCGACCCGCTTGCGAGTCCAGCGATAATTAGAAAGTTACCGGGGTTTCTCTTGGGGTTTGACCCGGCGATGAGAATATACCCTTCGCCAAACGCACAGTTCATAAAATGGAGTCTTTCGTTTCTGCGGCACTGCCGGTCAGATTGGTTTGAAACTGGACGTCAAGACAGACACAGGTTGGCCGAAGAGTCACGGCACGCGCTCGCCAGCTTCGAGCGTGAACAGAACGGAGAGACCCTGATGCGAACGGGGACTGGTAAAATCGTCCTCGCGCAAACACGGAGACAGCAGCGCGCTATGCAAAGCTCTGAAAACTACCGCTCAGCCGAGGACTGTGTTGGGATCGAACCTGCACTGGGCTCGTGGACGGGCGCTAATTTAGGCGGTCTCTACGCGCCTGACGACTGCGCGGTAAATCCGGTCCATTTTTGTGAACGATTAAAAGACGTCGCGCAGACAGAATTTGGGGCCAATTATCGTTTCGGCGAAACCGTGCAATCCATATCTACGCACCATGGCCGTGTGACGGGGATCGTGACAGATCGCCAACAAACAGATTGCGATGCGATTGTGGTGTGTTTGGGTAATCAAGCGAATGAATTATTAGGTCCTCTTGGGCTGTCGCTACCGATCTGTTCGGTGCGGGGCTATAGTGTGACGCTTCCTGCAAAGGCAGCCGCCCCTAAAGCCAGCGTGACAGATTTGACTCACAAAATTGTTTTCGCCAACCTCGGTGATAAAGTTCGCATTGCTGGCTTTGCCGACATTAATGCGCCCCAATGGCGGTCGTCAAAAAGGATAGAGACCCTCCTCGATATCGCGCAATCCTGTTGGCCGGATATTGCTCATTATGAGGCGGATCCGTCGCCGTGGTCCGGCGCTCGCCCGATGACGCCGTCGGGCATTCCCATTATTGGCGAAACATCCACTCAAGGCTTGTTCCTGAACGCGGGGCATGGTTCCCTTGGCTACACATTCGCCGCAGGCAGTGCCATGCGTATCGCCGAACAGATGGGAGGTCTCCAATGAAGACAGTTAAACGATTTGTTCTGTGCGGCACGATTGCGCTGGCGGGATGCACGACAGTGCCGGCGCAGGTCGATAAAGCCGCCCCCTTGCTTATGGGTGAGACGATATTATGCGAAACGGCAGAGGTCGCCATACGGTCCGGATATACCGCGTCCCGCGCCAATGCGTGTGAGACTCTCTCACAACGTCGTTTCGTCATTGATATTCGTCCGGAGGCGTTCCTCGACCCGGAAGGGAAGACAATCAACAACAGCCCTTGGTACGGCTTTCGCGTTGCGCCGAAAACCACAGGGACAGTGCGCGTGCGTCTGGATTATAAAGGCGGATCGCATCGGTATGATCCGAAAACCAGTCGCGATGGTCAGACGTGGAATCGCCTTTCAAAAGATCGTGTGACGGAGGTTTCCGACGAGTCTGTTGAACTGCGTTTGAATCCTGGCGCAGCCCCACTGTTTGTCTCAGCGCAGGAAATTTTTGCGCCCGCAGCGCATAAGGCTTGGACGCAAAAAATCGGAACCCGGGACGATGCAACGGTTTCCGAAATTGGGAAATCCGCGCGAGGAACGCCACTCTTGCAAATCGATATTCAAACGGAGCCTGATACAGATAAACCCTATGTCGTTTTAATAGGTCGCCAACACCCGCCAGAGGTGACAGGCGCCTACGCCTTGATACCCTATGTTGAGACCGTCCTGAATGGGTCGGATTTGTCGGAGCAGTTTCTCAAGAAATTCAACTTGCTGGTCATACCGATGATGAACCCTGACGGTGTTGAAGATGGGAACTGGCGTTTTAATACGGGAGGCATGGACCTAAACCGCGATTGGGGGCCGTTTACGCAACCCGAAACCCAAGCGGTTCGTTCAGCCTTGGAGCGGTTTCACGCCGAGGAAGATAAGATCATCTTTTTCCTCGACTTTCATTCAACCAAGCGCAACTTGCTGTACACGCAAGCGGATGATGAACCGACAAACCCGCCTATGTTTACCCGCGATTGGCTGACCGCTGTTGAGGGACGACTCGATGACGCGGACTATCCATTCACACGCGAAGCACAGCATAATTCGGGACGTCCGATTTCAAAAAACTACATGTATGAGAGCTTCGGCGTTCCCGCCATCACCTATGAAGTCGGCGATGAAACGCCCCGCCCTGCGATCAGCCAAGCTTCGGATGTATTCTCTGAGGAAATGATGCGGCTTCTTTTGATCCACTCAGAGGCTCCATGAAAAACGTCCTCCTGTTACCCGCGTTGCTGCTCGCGTCCTGCGCCAGTGTCATTCAGGCCGACACGCTCATCGTGAACGGCACTGTTTTTACCGGTGAAAACAAGGACGGTATGATTACGTCCGTGGCCATAAAGGACGACCGGATTATCCGTGTTGGACCGCAATCGCGAGTGAAAGCCGCGCGGATCATTGACGCGATCGGCCTCTATGTAATGCCGGGATTTATCGACCCCCACACACACAGCCTGTCAGACCTAACATCCGAAGACCCTGCGCACCGCCGAAACGACAATTATTTGTTTCAAGGGGTGACAACCGTTGTGAACGGCAATGATGGGTTTGGGGACCCAGACATTGGGGGGCAGCTGACCAAACTTGATGGGCTGACCATTGGCACCAACACGGCACTGTTCGTCGGTCACGGGGCTTTGCGGCAATCGGTTGTAGGAGGCGCAGACCGCGCCCCGACCGATACGGAAATGAAGACAATGATTGAGATCGTCACGCGCGGGATGGAGGACGGCGCGCTCGGTTTGTCGACGGGGCTTTTTTATGCGCCGGGTAGTTTCTCCAAAACGGACGAAGTCATCGCCCTTGCACGCGCAGCCTCAGACGGAGGGGGTATTTATGACAGTCATATTCGCGACGAATCTAACTATTCAATTGGGCTCTTGGCCGCCATTGAAGAGGTGATTCAGATTGCAGGGAATGCCAATATTCCCGCGAATATTGCCCATATTAAAGCCCTTGGCACAGATGTTTGGGGACAAAGCGAGCGTATCATTGAGAGAATTGAGGATGCGCGAAGTCACGGCTTGTCAATCACAGCGGATCAATATCCGTGGCGTGCCTCTGGGACTCGTATTTCTAATGCTCTGCTGTCCCGTTGGGTCAAGACTGGCACAAATCAGGATTACAAAGCGCGGCTGGATAATCCGGCCTTAGCGGAGCGGATCGCGTTAGACATAGCTGAGAATTTACGACGACGAGGCGGGCCAGACTCCATCCTCATAACGGCCGGTTTGTCTGAAAACTTTCCTTCGGATTGGGTCGGTAAAACGCTCACCGAAATATCCGATATTGAAACCACTGACCCCGTTAGTATTGCCCTTCAGATTGCGAAGATCGGGGACGCTCGTATCGCCTCGTTCAATATGAACCCTGACGATATGAAAGCCTTCATGACCCAAGATTGGGTTATGACGAGCTCTGACGGCAGCACAGGTCATCCGCGGAAATATGCCAGCTATCCAAAGAAGTTTAGGGACTATGTTGTCGATGAAAAATGGATTTCGACGCCAGCCTTTGTTCGCAGCAGTACCGGATTAGTCGCAGACACATTCGGGTTTTGCGATAGAGGTTACCTCAAGACAGATTATGCGGCGGATATTATTGTTATCGATCCTGAGCTATTCGCTCCGAGGGCGGATTTCCAAAACCCGGGGCGATTATCAGAAGGTGTTCGGTTTGCATTTCTCAATGGTGTCTTGGCTATTGATGACGGGCTGGCGACAGGTGCGCTCGCGGGGCGTGCAATAAGACGATGTGACGGAAACAAAGGGTAGTTATGCTGAATAAGCTGATCGCATTGGGGCTTTTATTGGGCCTCACCGTCGGGCTGAGTGCTTCGATGACGGACAGCCCTATTCTGCACGCGATTGCGCGTGAATCCGCGCCATTAGGCAAGCTCTTCATTAATGCGATCAAAATGATCGTGATACCATTAGTGGTCGCGATTATTTTCTCCAGTGTGGCGCGGCTCGGTGATGTTAGAAAGCTGGGAAAAATTGGCGGGACAACCTTAGCTTTTTACTGGGTCACCCTCGTGCCTGCGATCCTAATTGGGATGGGAGTGATGACGCTAGGACTAAGGTTTGTGCCGGAAATGGCGACGCCCCCTGTTGATGATCTACCGATCCCACAATTACAGAGCATAACCGACTTTATCGTCAACTTAGTGCCATCAAATCCCATTGCTGCGGCGGCAGACGGCGCAATTTTACCATTGATTGTGTTTACGGCCTTGTTCGCGGCGGCGGCCGGGACATTACCGCTAGAGCGCAGAGAGCGAATGATTGCCAGTGCGGAAGATATTAGTGACGCGCTGATCAAGCTGGTTTGGTGGATCTTGTTTTGTGCCCCGATTGGGGTGTTTGGTCTTATTGCGCCCGCGACGGCTCAAATGGGGTGGGGAATCATCCAAAGCCTGGGCGTGTTCATCATCAGTGTCTCCTTGGCGCTCGTAATTTTTGTGGCTGTCGTCTATTTGCCACTTCTTTTATTTCTCGCCAAGATTGGCCCCGTCAGATTTTTTACAGGGATATTAGGCGCAGCGTCGATTTCTTTTTCTACGACAAGTACGGCGGCCGCGATTCCCGTCACGCTGGAAGAAGTCACGAATAACTTGGATGTGTCAGAGACCACGGCAGACCTTCTCGTGCCGTTGGGGGCCTCCATCTACCGTCCGGGAAGCGCTCTGTTCCAGGGGGCGTCCATCGTCTTTTTGGCGCATATTTACGGGGTCCCAATCGCATTGGGGACAATCGGAGCTGTTCTTTTGGCGACATTCCTCGTGTCGTTGACTGTTGCGCCAGTCCCGTCTTCGAGCGTGGTCACGATGGCGCCTGCGCTAGACGCGATCGGTGTGCCTGTGGCTGGGTTAGCGCTCATGCTGGGGATTGACAGAATTCCCGACATGCTGCGCTCTGTCGTGAATTTGGTCGGCCAAATTACAGCGACGGTCCTCGTGGATGGCGGGGGATCAAAGCCGGATTAAGTTGACCATAGACTTAAGTCTAAAGGAGTTTGAGTTATGCGCCTCCCATTCATCGCGGCGACAATTTTAGCACTTTCGAGCTGCACTCATAGCCTTGAGGTGGCGAGTGAAAGCGAGACCTCAAAACTACGAATGACCGGAATGGTCTCCGTTGCGGACCAATCAAACTTTCCGGGGGACCTGTTTGTCAGCGTGAATGGAATAGAGCAGACAATTCGGGCGGACGGTCAATTCTCTATACGGATTGCCGATCAGGATGTTTACCAGCTTAAACTCTCTGGGTCTGGTGTTTTTGATAGTCTTCACACATTTTCCCAGGCTGAGTTGATCAGAAATGACGGTGTCATATCGGTCCCGCCAATCATTCTGGTAGAGAAGAAAGCCGGACGAAGGCTTCTGACCTTTGGCGGCGATGCCATGATGGGGCGTCGATATCTTGATCCAAGATGGAATGAAGAGCCGCTCATTCAGGACGAAACCCGACTTAAAGATATGAAATCTATTCTATCGGAGATGAAGCCATATTTTGAGATCGCTGATTATTCTTCGATTAATCTTGAAACAATTCTCGCCGAAACAGAGCTTGATAAATCGGCTCCAAAAAGCGTCGTGTTCTATACACATCCGGACATTATCGGCGCATTGGAGTGGATGGGCGTGGACTATGTCTCCCTCGGCAATAACCATACATATGATTATTTAGATATCGGTCTTGAATCGACCTTGGAATATTTAGAGAGTTCTAATTTAGCCTATTCGGGGGCTGGTCGAGATGAAAAAGAAGCTCTTGAACCGAGTGTCAGGATTGTTGATGGTCTTCCGGTTTCGACTTGGGGGTATGTCGGATGGGCAGGTAACGTCGATCCTAATCAAGTCGCGGAACAGAGTAAGGCGGGTGCAGCCTATGGGTCTGAGGCGAATTTCCGTAGCTCTCTAGCGGGTGAGACGAAACCGGACCCGATTGACATCGTGCAATATCATGGGTCTCGGGAATATAGCGAAGGCCCAAGTGAAAGTACAGAAACCCGCTTAAAGATGGCGATTGATCTCGGGGCTGACCTTGCGATCGGGCATCACCCCCATGTCGCGCAGGGGTTTGAACTCTATAAAGATAAGTTGATTGCTTATTCCTTGGGTAACTTCGCGTTCGACCAATTCTTTTATTCCACTCACGCGGCCATAGCTCTGAATGTTTGGATGGACGGCGACCAATTTTATAGAGCTGAAATCGTGCCGCTTCATATCAAAGGGTATAGACCGCTTCCTGCCACAAATTCTGTGCGGACATATGTGTTGGATCGTATGATCCGATTATCCAAAGCGCACGGTACGATCATCAGTCGTTCTGGTGGACATGCTGTGGTGCACGGCGATCAAACAGAAACCCCTCTGTCTCCGTCCGGTCGAACGGATATTTTGTTTGTGGGGGACTTTGAGAGCAACACAGCGTTCGGGATAGAGGAGCGGAACTGGATGGCTGAGAATGCGACGTTCGAACCAACGAGAGAGGCCCGAACCGGTCGTTATGCTCTAAAAGTTAAGCCCATAGAAAAAGGAAAAGCTGTCACCTTTGGTCAAAAGACATTTATGCGCGTGTATCCTGCCGACCGGATGCGATGGCAAGGATATGTTAAAGGGCCCATAGGCACGTCGATTACGCCCCATGTCCAATATAGACCCAAAGGGATGAACCGATATAAAGCTTTAGACCAAGCTCCCCGCGAACCGCTGAGTACATTCGAAATTACGCATGATGGTTGGCATCATATTGCCGTAGATTTTGATGCGGAATCCTGGAAAAATAACCCCTCACGGATACTTCTGAATATTGAGGGTGTGACCGGTCCGCTAAAGTTTGACGATATTGAAATCGTTCCAACTGGCGCGCCCCATGAAGGCATGGCGCAATAAACCAAATAGCGTGTCGTCAATTTAAACCTGTCAAACTTACGTCAGTCTTCGAAACCGACGTCCCTTAGCCCAATTCCAAATCTGTCTCATGGGTGTGGGCGTCATAGCGCCCCCCAATTCGTCAGATATGCCCCATGTCACCTTAGACCGATCTGTGTCCCCAAGGATTATGTCTTCTTTTTTCGTGTGCTTTTCCGCTCACCCTTTTTGACGCCGCCTTTTGATTTCAGGGCGGCGGCGCGGGCGAGTTTTTTCTTATGCGGTTTTTTGGGTTTCTCCGCGCTCGAAAAATCGCCATCCGTCGTTTTACGAGGCTTACGGTTTAGTCGAGCGTCATCGGATTCCGGTGATCTCTTCGAGGCCGGTTTTTCGCGCGACGTCTGTTCGTCCTGACGGGTATTCGATGAGGGATCGCGATCTTCGTAAGGTTTCTTTTTCTTGTCCGCGTAGGTCTTTTCACCGCGAGGTTTGCGCGGGCCATCATCATAGGATTTGCGGCTCTGCCCGCCGCCTTCTGATCGCTGTGATAAATTGGGTTGTCCATCGACAGTCGACACGGTGATCGCGCCTTCGATTTTCATGCCGGGGCCAATTGTCTTTAAAAAGCGGTCAACACCCTGGGGCGCGACTTCGACAAAGGTTTCCTTGTCGATGATTTTGATCGCGCCAATTTCGCCTTTTTTCAAGCCGCCCGATTTCAGGAGCATCGGCAAAATCCATTTCGGCTCGGCTTTTTGCTTCCGGCCAATATTCAGGGAGAACCATACGCCATCACTAAAGTCATCTCTCGGTCCGGATGAGCGGGTGTCGCGGTCCGGTCCATTACGACCGGGTTTGCTGGGCTTGTGATTGGCCGGCAGCAGGTTCTCCGGCGCGGACTGTCCGGCGCGGTACTGACGGATAAAGGCTGTTGCGATATGCTCTGGGGAATGGGCTTTGAGCAAGCGCACAGCCAAGGTGCGCTCTTGATCGGTGACCTCTGTGTCGAGTGTCATATTCGACAGAAGACGCTCATTATCCTTGGCGATAATGGACTCCGCGCTGGGCGCTTCACACCATTCGGCCGTGATGTTCGCATCCTGCAAGAGGCGCTCCGCATTGCGGCGACGGTTTGGCGTGACGATAAGAGCCGAGACGCCCTTGCGGCCCGCGCGGCCGGTTCGGCCACTCCGGTGTAAAAGCGCTTCACGGTTGCGCGGCACATCCGCATGAATGACGAGTTCCAAATCCGGAAGGTCAAGCCCGCGCGCGGCAACATCGGTCGCGACACACACTTGGGCGCGACCATCGCGCAGTGCTTGGATGGCATTGCTGCGTTCTGCTTGTGACAACTCGCCGGATAAAGTGACAACAGAGAAGCCGCGGTTATTAAACCGCTGCGTCATCCGGTTCACCGCGATCCGTGTGTCGCCGAACACGATCGCATTCTTTGCATCGTAAAAGCGCAAGATATTGATGATCGCATTTTCCTTGTCCGCTGTGGCGACGCTCATCGCTTTATAGTCGATATCCACGTGCTGCTTGGCTTCGGCGGCGGTGTTCACCCGCACGGCACTACGTTGATATTTCTTCGTCATGCCCAAAATTGACTTGGGGACTGTGGCCGAGAACATCAGGGTCCGGCGATCTTCCGGCGCGGCGTTCAGAATAATTTCCAGCTCTTCGCGGAACCCCATTTTCAACATCTCATCGGCTTCGTCCAAGGCCACGGCCTTCAGGTAAGACAGGTCCAATGCACCGCGATTGATATGGTCACAGAGGCGGCCGGGTGTGCCGACGACGATATGCGCGCCGCGGCGCAAGGCGCCTCGTTCGGCGTGGCTGTCCATGCCGCCCACACAAGACAGTGTCTTGGCGCCCGCGTCTTTGTACAGCCAATCCAGCTCGCGTTTGACCTGCATCGCCAATTCCCGCGTCGGCGCAATACAGAGCGCGAGCGGCGCATCGGCGCGCAAAAATTTCTCTGAATCGCCCAGCAAAGTCGAGGCCATGGTCAGACCAAAAGCAACGGTTTTTCCTGACCCCGTCTGGGCCGAGACAAGCAAATCCTGATCTTGCAGTTTTGGATCCAGAACCGCGTCCTGAACGGGGGTCAGCGTTGCGTACCCCTTTTTTTGCAAAGCGGAGGCGAGCGCGGGATGCACGTGATCTATATTGGACATGAGGGCCGTCTGTCTGGGGGACCATCAGGACTGTCCTGATCCGGTCGGGGGATAATCGACTGTGTCGATCTATATGGCCAACTCAGAGTAACAGGCCGTGAGAGGCGGCCCTATGATGTTTCATCAGGTGTGCATAGGCTTGCGTTCGCTTGGCGCGCAGTTCCACGGGTGTTTGGGCCTGCTAAATTTGCCGTCCCAGCCTCGCTGTAACGCCAATCGGCAAAATCAGTGAAGGATGTTCGAGGAAGCCTCCAAAATACCCCGGCGTCAATTTTTATCACAAACTGTCGTCATTTCGCTCTTCGTCTTCAAAGCGCAATCGACAGGCTGTTAGGGTCTCTTCTTCAAATTGCCAGAAGTGTGGCCCAGTGATGGTTCTCCATTTATCGCCTAACCTGTGACGAACGTCGACCGCGCTCTTGCTTAGGCTGTTTGTTTTCCCCTCAAAGCCCACATTGGTATTCCCCCAGAACACAAATGAAGCTACCGTTTTTAGAGAATGTCAGCACGCACCCCTCTGGGATAACTACATCTTCAAAGCTGAAATCCCCTTTTCAAACCCTTCGAGTGGAATTGATAATATGTTCTCACATATTGTATTCTCATGTTGATGGGCAGTCAATTTCAGGCGTCGGCCATTGCCAAAAATGTGTCCCAATTGGGGTGCTAAGATCAACATCAAAGCTCATTGCGTGAGAAAGAGTCTTAAGGGCCGAATTTGGCTTAACGAAAAGATCCCTTTCCTTGATTATAGTACGATTTCCATGCCACTTCTGGCTCAGGTCTTCATTTGAAAATCGTCTACCAACATACTTTTGGCGGCCCTGTTCCTCGGACAGCATAATATAATGCCTAAGGATGAAATTATTTGGGAAATATCGTAGATTTTCCGCATCCAACTTATGCCCTGCGCTCGCAATATTGTTTGCGTTCAGTGTTCGTTTCCACGCGCGATTGAGCCTTGGATAACTAGGATTAAAAAAATAATATGTGAGCATGTCATTCTCATACCCCTCATAGTTGAAGTTCTCACCAGGAGCGGCTGCAAATACAAGTTCATGGAAATTTATGCAATTGAAGCCACTGTCGTTGGCGACACAAATCCATTCTTTTAAACTATGTGCGGGCGTGTCAGGCAAGAGCCACTCGTCGGCGTCTGCATGGATGATCCAATCATGGGTCAGCTGGTCGATAATTAGCGATTTTGCGCGTAATTGATCCGAAAGTGAAAATTCGCCAGACCAAGGTAAATCATGCAATGCCAGCACACCTTTTCCTAAGTATGACTCCGCAATTTGCCTCGATCCGTCCGTTGACCCGTTATCAATGATAACGACGTCAATGCCTTGGGTAACGAATTGAGAAATAACCCGATTCATGTGTATGCGTTCATTTCGGACTGCGATAATGGCGCAAACGCTCGTCATCGGGTTAGCATCCAATTAGTGCAGCGAGCATAGCGACGATATTCTGCTCGTTTATGAAACCCTTGGCCGCGAATAAAGGTGTCGAATTCGGAAGCATTGTCGTCATGTACTTCCACAAACATTACGCCCGAGAAGTCTATAAGTGTGTTTTTCAGTCCTTTAATGACATCTATCTCCATGCTTTCGGCATCGATTTTTATGAGATCAAAATCTCCAGCCTTAAAGAGGCTATCGCCTTGATACACAGGAACGCTATGTCCTGGACCGTCATTTTCAGGCGCGGGGCGTAGGTGCGTTCCGCCGAGGTTCGCTTCTTGGACTGTTCCAATGAAAGCTTTCCCATCTTCATTAGCTAGGCCAACACCTAGATGAGATAAATCAAAGCTACGATGCCAATTTAATCCCAAATTCGCCTTAAGAAGATGGAGGACAGCGGGTTGAGGCTCTATGGGAACTGCATAATCGAGATCAAGATGATGGGCCAGATATATACAATGATTTCCAATATTCGCTCCAACATCAAGTAAGCGCTTAGCGCCTTGTGCATGCTCACAAATAAGGGCGAGTTCCTCTGGTTCATAAAACCCCCCTTCCGCTATAAATTTTTGAATATGATCTCGCCTGTTGTTGAGTAAGAACTCAAATTGCTTTCCCTCGTCTTCCACTTTTGCCATGTGGAATTCTTGTTCGAAGGGAATGACAAAAGAAGTAGGCATCGAATATCCTGTCTAAAAGACGCTACCTATACTCAAAAAAAGACCTATGGATACCCAGCATAAATTTCTCGAGTCGAGCAATTCGATAGTTCCAATTATAGGTATTGTTTCATTCGTTTTGTTGGAAGAACTTTGCGGGGGGTGGAGCATTCGCCCCGTCGGTAAGCTCTCTCAGCTCCGCAAGACGGGCGAGGGCGGCGTCTGACAATAGAACGCTATGCGGATTGCGCATCTTCATCCGTTCTGCCGGAACGAACCAAGTGCGTTCATCTAAATTAAATTCATTTCAGCGCGCTTTTCTTATTTCGCCGGGGCAGATACGAAGAGTACTTAGAGTTTGAGGGCAATTTTCGTTTCGGCCTTGCCGCCATAGTTTTCCAGCGCCCGCAAATACTCTGGCAGCTCGGTGTTTGACCGTAGGGCGGATTGCTTCACTTACGATGCCGAAGGGCTGAATTGGCGTGGCCGTGTGTGAGTGTCTATTCCTTGCCGCTTCGTCCGGACCCCTACCGAGGAGATCCGGTGAACAACGCGGTCGAAAACCTTCTCCCAGACACGCCGCTGGGCCGCCGAAATGTCGCAGAATGTCTTGGTGCGGGTGGGACTGATGCATTCTCTTTGCTCGATATGGTGGGGCGGGATTGCGTCGGGGCGGATCAGTTTCTCACAGACGGGGGGGCTTGGCGAAGTGGGATAGGTTGACGGCGACGTTTTGGGCGAGGCTGAAACTACTAAGACTCTCAAGTAATTGCGCGACAATCCCCTAGGTTTAAATCCGGAGGAGAATTTTCGTCTGTCCATTGCTGTGATGCAGGGTAAAACGGCACTTCTCAAAATTGAAGGGCGCTGGCATTGATCGATCGGCTCCACGGCACCCCCACTTTCTTTAGCCCGCTATGAGCATGCTTCCAGATGAAATGGACATAACAGAGAATATACAGGACGAGTTCGTCTGTTTGAAACTCTGTAAAGCACTAAGGTCTGATGTCGCTGAGGCTGAAATTGCTTACCTTGAAGATTAGCTTATTCTAAGCGAGACTCGGTTTGACCGCCTTTGGACCGATGACCTGCCCCTATGAGGTGGTCCGCCATTTAAGTTAGAGCTTGGCGGTTGTGGACGTCCTGTTGGACTTCCCGGAA
>JBPOEY010000006.1:0-61157 GCA_051251645.1 Litorimonas sp.
CTTCCCGTGCCCATAGTTCGTCTCCTTTGCTGCACATTATGCTATCAAAGGAGCGGCACCAAACCGCGACAGGTCCACAGCTGCGCAGAGAACTGTGCCATCTCGTCGACAAGCAGGTGATCTCTGACCTGATGTAACGTTGCTCGCAAAAGTCTGAGTGCGCTGCGTTTCGAACCCCAGTCCAGACGCCCGGATAGCTCATTGAGCCATTCATAGGTGGTTTGCGCAGCAGTATCGATGATTTCCAATCCTTGAGCTGACATTGCGTTCTCCTTTCTAAGCAAAGACTACGCAATTCTGCTGTGGTCCGATTGACCTCAATCAATCCTGACCGAGCTGATGCCGTGAGCGCTCCAACCCCTTGAGAGTTGACCCGCGCCCCCGCCTTGGAAAATCGAGTGTTTCAACGAAGAACGCGGTGTACAGACCGAAACTCAACAAACCATGGGCGGCTGTCATGCCCGCGATAACGCGCCAGGGCCCTTCGATAATGACATCTCCGTATCCCACCGTCGTGAATGAAACGATCGAGAAGTAGAGGGCCTCCTCCAAGCTCGGGAACAGCCCGATGCGCATGTAAAGTAGAGCCCAAGCCCAAATTGATGCCGTCATGACCAACAGGATCCAGAGCGACGTCACACAGAGTTCGGTCGTGAGACGGACCCAGGAGCTGCGGCGTTGACGATTGGTAGGCAACCAGTCGAGAGATTTGACGGCGAGGCCTAAGCATCCAGCAGCCGCAACCAGCGATACAACGATCATCGCAAAGCTTATGAACAGAGCCAAAGCCACTATGGATCGGGAAAGGAAAGAGACGTTACATCTGCGATGAAAAACGGAAAATAGTTCTCTGTTCCAAACCCATTCCCGGCTTCGACATGGGTCGGCAGACGGAACCCTTGGAAACTCTCGAACTCGGAAAGTGTACCACCAAAAGGTTGCAACCTGAACTCTCCTTCCGGATTGGCATTGCTCCACCGAGAGAACACAACCTGTATGGGTCGCCCGTCGTCTCCAACAGTAAGGTCAACGGATTGGCTTAGACTCCCATTTTCCACTGTGACCCGCGCAACGCCCTGCGAGTCTTCGGACCATGACACATTAGGCCCTGGAAGTAGTGCTGCAGGACTCCAAAAGACTGCTTCGGCGACATACCGGCCAAAGGCTGATCTGGCATGATCCGCCGTCCCCCCAAACCGCGCAACCGGCATCACATTGGCCAGCCAAAACCGCGTCCAAGACCCGCTGTCAGAGCCGGACAGCCTGAGGTGGCCGGATTGCGCTGTCATCTTCCAGACAAACCCCTCCGGGGCAGCCAAAACCTGTCGCGCATGCATTTGCATGTATTTCGGGTCGGCTTTGTTCCCCAAGCTGAATGAACCGGTCATCTCCAATTGCACAACTGTTCGGAGCGGGGTTCCCTCTTGGATCGAGAAGAGAAAGTATCGCCTAGCGGCTTCGGGAAGATCATCGACGAGTTCAGGTCGAAAAACCGCTGGGTTATGCGGTTGAAGGTCAAGCAACCGGGTCATCTCGGTGCGATCACTCCAATGATCGAAAATGCGAAGGGCGATCAGCCCCGTAAGACCAATCAATAGAAGAGCAACCAAAAGAATGCCGATCATGCGCAATTCGCTACCCAGTTATTATTGCTGAATGCTTTCAAGATAATTGGCGAGGGCGAGAAGATCGGCTGGGACTGGTGTTGCGTCATCGTCTTCACCAACGACCACTGTTGGACCCATATCCTCCTCGCCAAAGACTGGCATCGGATTGAAAACGTGTTCCCTGCGGTAGTACCCGTCTATCACTGCCATGACCTGGTCTCTTGGGAAAACACCTCCGTTGAGCGCAGAGAATTGGGTAAGATCAGGCGGTATCACACCTAAGCCAAAGGTTTCGGATCCACTCCCTCTACCATCCGCTCCATGGCACGCTGCACAGTTGTCAGTGAACAACGATTTGCCTCGGGACACGTCAACACGCGGTTGCTCGAACGTTTCACATGCCGCGAGACCGAACAGCACGACTCCCAGGGCAATTGCAGTTTTCATCGCGTTGTCCCCTCCGTTGCGCAGCCACGACAAACCTGCGTGTGCGGCACAATCTCGAGCCGGGCATCAGAGATAGTTTCGCCACAGTTCGCGCAAATGCCAAAGCTGCCATCATCACAGCGTTTCAGCGCAGCGCGCAAATCTCGGCTCTCTTGCTGGGCCGCCAGTCCAAGGGACTCCAGAACTTCATCATCTTCCAAATCGATCGCTTGGTCGTTCAAGTCGCGTGGCTTCGGCTGATCAAGATTGGTTTCAATCTCGCTCATGCGCGCGCCAAGCTCTTCGAGACGCACAAGGATCTTCTGGCGGTAGTGGTCGACTTTGGTCATTTTCTGATCCCTTCCCTACACCTTACTTGTTGAAATGCCGAACACGCGGTAAAGTGGGCAGAACTGAACAAAGGAGGTCACGATCAAAACCGCTCCGACCGCCATTGCAAGAACAACTGAAACGGTGGATCCCCAGATCTGAGGAAGATTGGCCAAAGGCGTTACAACCAAGAGAAGGCCCACAAAGAACCTGATCAAGCGGTCCGTTTTTCCTAGGTTACGTGTCATGTTCGTCTCCTTCATTGTGGTCTGAACGAGTTTGCATCAACGCCGCATTGAGGAATTGCGATTTGTCAATTTACGGAGAGGTCATCTGAGAAGGTAGTATGACCCAAGGCTTGCCAGAAACACGATCAGTACTAGCACCGAGTCCGCGCCTGCCGGGCCCAGGCGCGGTTTGCGCCGCACAATGAGGCCTGTCAAAAAAATCGAAGTTACGACAATCCCAAAACCTAGAGAGGCAAAGACAGTTGAGGATGGGTCTCGAAGAATTGGTCCAGAGCGTAAGAGGATATCGGCGGGAAAGACGAGGACCAGCATGATCAGGTTGCTGCCAAAAATGTTTGAAATGGCGAGCGTATAGGCACCTAGCCGAACCGCGGCGATACTTGTGGTCAACTCTGGCAGCGAAGTTGCCGCAGCAAGCAAAGTGACACCGATAAAACTCGTGCCCAAGCCAGATAGCTGAGCAATCACCTCCGCGCTGATGACCAAGCCGAGGCCAAATACCAGGATCATTCCAGAAAACAAGATGGCCTTCAGAACCAAAATTGAGGTTTCCGCAGTGGGCTGGGCGACGCTTGAACTGTGTCCAGCTTCGTCTGGTTCAGGCAGATCAACAGGAACCCAATCGCCTGACTGGTCGTATCTTCGAAGGAGCCAAATGCTGCCTACATAGAAAACTGCGATGACGAAGCTTCCAATGCCAATTGGGCCGATAGACCAAGGCTCGCCGATGACCAAAACGACAATCATCAATCCCAGCATGAAATTCAGAAGTGTTGCTTCCAGCGCGTGATTTGCCTTGCGCGGGTAATTCGTGATCGCACCACGCGCCCAGAAATCTGCCATGGCAAGGATCGCTGTCTGAAGCGCGATACCACCAAAGAGATTGTTCAAAACGAGTTCACGAGCCTGACTCACGGCCGCGCTGAACGTGGTTGCAATCTCAGGCAGAGACGTCGCCGTCGAGAGTGCCATCAACCCCACAAGGGACTTTTCCCACCGAAACCGGTCCGACAGAGCATCTGCCACATAGGCAAGTCCCGACCCTGCTCTCCAAACCGCGAGAGCACAGATGACGAACAGAATGAGCGCCTCGATTAGGCCAAGGTCATCAAACACCGTCATGTGTCATCTCTTGGATATCCTAGTCCGAGTGCTCGCAACGAAGAAACTCTCAAAGCACGCTCCTGTTCTTTCGCAGCGCACGCTAAGAAATTGGTTCGGGTTTGAATTGATCTTCCTCAACGCAGCGATCCGCGGATTGGGCAAAATCTATGCATGGCTGATGAACACGGACACTCGCCCAATGAGGTTGCCGAACGCTTGAGTAGGCGTAATGACAGCAATCATCTGAAAGACATGGTCTATGGCGGCATCGACGGTGCCGTGACCACTTTTGCAATCGTTGCTGGTGTTGAAGGTGCTGGCTTGTCCCCTAGTGTCATCATCGCACTGGGGATCGCGAACATCCTTGCCGATGGTTTTTCCATGGCCGCAGGAAATTTCGCGGGTACGCGCGCGGAACTTGATGACCGAAGGCGCATCATCTCGGTGGAGAAGCGCCATTTGCGTGACCATCGCAAAGGTGAACTTGAGGAGCTTCGGCAAATTCTCGAAATACGTGGCCTATCGGGTGATGTGCTGGATCAGGCGGTGCAAGCCATTTCCGCGGACGAGGGCCGATGGCTCGATATCATGCTGACGGACGAATACGGCTTGTCCCGGTCAGCGCCAAATCCATCGCGCGCAGCACTCGCAACATTCGGGGCCTTCCTTGCCGCCGGTGCCGTCCCCCTCTTCCCGTTCGTGCTCGGACTCAGCGATGCCTTTTCCGTATCCATCGTTGCGACTGGCATCACGTTTTTTCTGATTGGCGCTCTCAAAGCTCGATGGTCGCTGACGCGCTGGTGGAAATCCGGCCTTGAAACCTTGGCTATTGGCGCGACCGCCGCAGTGATTGCTTTCCTCGTTGCGAGCCTGTTTCGATGACAGCTTTGGGCAACATCAATCCAAGGGAACTCCGGGCAAACAGCGTTCCAGAAAAGGTATACATCGATGTTCAGGAATAGCACCACCGTCCTCAAAGTGTTCGATATCGAAATCAATCTGGCAAGCAGCTGGTTCCTGATCGCCGCTTTGATCACTTGGAGCCTGGCCGATCAGGTGTTTCCCCAGCAAATCCCGGGCCTTTCATCAATCCAATACATGACGCTCGGTATCGTCGCGATGCTGCTTTTCTTCGTCTCTTTGCTCGCGCACGAATTGGCGCATGCCCTTGTCGCAAAAATCTTTGGCCTCAAAGTTCCAAGGATCACTTTGTTTCTGTTTGGGGGTGTCGCAGAACTTGGCGACGAACCTGATACAGCAGCCCATGAATTCTGGATCGCGATCGCCGGTCCGGCGATGAGCCTGGCGCTGGCGAGCGTATTTTGGGTATCTTCCGTCATCGTTCTTCTGATCGGCTCAGATTTGTCGCAGGTCCATATTGTGTTGACCTACCTGGCAACGATCAATCTCATTCTGGCCGTGTTCAACCTGCTGCCCGCCTTCCCGCTTGATGGTGGTCGGGTTCTAAGAGCGGCAATTTGGCTTCGAACCGGAGACATTCTGAAAGCAACCAAGACCTCGACCACGTTCGGCGAATACCTCGGCTTCGGACTGATGGCGCTTGGGGTTTTGGCCCTTTTCCAAGGAGTTCCGATAGGCGGTGCGTGGCAAATCATGATCGGGCTCTTCATTGTTGTCGCCGCAAAGAGCTCCTTGGAAGGCCTTCGCACCAAGATCTTGCTCGGCAATCAGAGGGTTGCGGATGTGATGTCAGCCAATGCTGTGACTGCCGACCCCGATCTCTCTCTGACTGACTTGGTGAACCGCATAATGCTGCCTCATCGCGTCAGTTTCGTTCCAGTGGTCGAGGAAGGCGTTCTGCTCGGACATATCGATACGAAAGTCCTATCGATGATCGACCGAGAGAACTGGTCGAATACTCAGGTGGGAGACGTATTTGTTGAGCTTGAAGCCACCCGTGTCATCTCACCACAAGACAGCGCTGAGGTAACACTCAAGCGCATGACCGAAAGCGACGAACGAAAGCTGATGGTCGCAGAAGGGCGACATCTTGTTGGTGTCGTAGCGCTATCTGATCTTATGCGGCTCTTGCATCTTCTGGTCAGCTTGAAAACAAGGCCAAAAGCGGCAGGTTGAATTCCGTTCAGACAAAAATCACGTCTTCCAAATGACTTTCAATTTGTTCCGCTGATAAGTTTGTAAGGTCTTTGTCTATCTCTTTGAGCAGTACGTCCTGAATCTCAATCGGGCGGACCTTGCGAAGAAGGCCGAGCATGTGCGGACCTGCAAAGATGACCAGACGGTCGTACCTTTCTTCCTTATGAGCCTCCGTGAGGACCGCGCAAAGCTCCTCGGCAAAAGCAAGGTCTGCCTGATCCTGAGTGCTCGCACGATCCATGGCATTCGTCGCAGGCCCCGCGATGCTGTGGCCGATGCCCGGTTTGTCAGAGTATTCCGTGGCTTCCTCTGCTTTCAGATGCTTGCCGGGAACAGCGTGCACACCCTGCCCTGCCCCACACTGTTCCAAAATCCGTGCTTGGCGCGCATTGGCAACAAGGATCCATGTTCGTGTTGGCTTCATGACATACCTTTCCGCTTTTTCATCGTCCTCGCACGGTTCGAAAAGCGGAGGATTGAGGAAAATCAAAACGGCTTGCGCTGACGAAGCAACGTTTGGCAAAGTTACAAAATGGAAGACCTACTGGCCGATAGCAAACAGAACGGACTGCTCTTTGACGCGCTTATGGAAGCAGCCGTCGATGCGATTATCGTATCAGATGCCAAAGGAACCATGATCCGCGCGAACAAGGCTGCCTCGCAGCTTTTTGGCCACGAGATTGCTGAATTGGTCGGGCAAACGGTCAACATGTTGATGCCAGAAGCCTTAGCGGCGCTTCACGATGGCTTCATGACACACCACCTCGAGACTGGTGAAAAGCGGATCATCGGACTGGGACGCGATGTTGAAGGGCTGCGCAAGGACGGTTCGGTCTTCCCCCTCCATCTGTCTGTTGGACATACCGAGGTTGCAGGAGAACGTTTCTTTATCGGGATCCTGCATGATCTGACCGAAAGGCGCGCGGCGCAGGAAGCACTGGCGCGCTCGCAGAGGTTGGATGCAATCGGGCAACTGACGGGTGGCATCGCCCATGATTTCAATAACGTTCTCACCGTCGTCATCGGCAATCTGGAATTGCTGGAAATGCGTGGGGCGGATGAACGGCAACTGCGTTTGATCCGCGACTCTCTTGAGTCAGCCGAAATGGGAGCAGACCTGACCAGCCGCCTTCTTGTTTTCGCCAAAAAGGGGAACCTGAAACCGGTGCGGGCAGACCTCCGTACGCTCTGCGAAGACACGTTGGCGATCCTGCAACGCACCATCGGCGAAATCTACACGATCAAGACAGATTTCCCTGAAGAGGTCAGCGATGTTTTGATCGACCCAGTGCAACTTCAATCGGCCTTGATCAATCTTGCGCTCAACGCGCGCGACGCCATGCCAAAAGGGGGCGAGTTCCTCATCTCAGTCGCCGATGTCGTCATCGACGACACCTACATGGCACAAGAGACCGACATTGAGCCCGGTCAATACGTCCGGCTGTTCGTGAGTGATGACGGCGAGGGCATGAGTCTAGAAGCGCAGCGACGCGCCTTTGAGCCGTTCTTTACCACAAAATCTGAAACCGGAGGATCCGGCCTGGGTCTGGCGATGGTGTATGGATTTGTGAGGCAATCCGGTGGTCACATCACGCTGTATAGCGAACAGGGCCACGGGACGAGCTTTGGTCTATATTTTCCTGTTATCACGTCGGATGACGACAGGATCGCAGCAGCTGACACCTCGAAAGCCAAACTGGCTAAAGGGTCCGGGCAAACCATACTGGTCGTCGAAGACAATCCTAAGGTGCGGCGCCTGTCCGTCGAACGGATCCGCGAACTTGGATATGCAACGCTCGAAGCCGCAACTGGTGACATCGCCTTTGACCTTTTGAAAGGCGGGGCGCGCGTCGATCTTGTTTTCTCTGATCTCGTTATGCCCGGCGCGCTGAATGGTTATGGTTTGGCAGAAAAGATCAAACAGCAGTTTCCATCGACCAAAATCCTCCTCACGTCAGGTTATGCCAGCGATGTTGTGACGGGTCGTCTTGGCGGGTCGAGCGATTACGATGTTTTGCACAAACCCTATCGACAAGCCGAGTTGGCCCGCCGTCTTCAGGCGCTTTTTGATCCGGCTTCTTCGGACTGACACCGCTTCACATCGCTGGCCAGCATATAACCAACTCCCCGCACGGTCTTGATCAGCTTTGGCGCAGCCGGGTTGCGCTCGATTTTTTTGCGCAACCGCGCCACTTGATTGTCGATCGTCCGATCCAAAGGAGACCATTCAACCCCGCCGATAAGATCCATCAACTGGTCTCTGGACAAGGCACGGTTCGGACGTTCCAGAAAGATCTTCAACAAAGCCATGTCGGCTGTCGTCGCACCGCACTCATTGCCGCTACGATCCAGCACTTGCATGCGATCCGGAACAATTGTCAGGTCATCCACCAGATACATTTGCACATCAATTGTCGGCTTTTCCTGCTTATCTTCGATCACAGCATAGCGCCGCGCAACGGCATGGATTCTTGCTAGAACCTCGCGGACATGAAACGGTTTGGTGATGTAGTCATCGGCACCAATCTCTAGTCCCAAGACCCGATCAATCACGTCGACTTTCCCGGTGACCATAATCACCGGAACCCGCGAGACAGCACGGATGCGGCGCAGAACGTCCATACCGTTGTCTTTGCCAAGCTGGATGTCGAGCGTCACTAAATCCAGCTCTTGTGTCTCAACGAAACTGAGGGCGGTATCTGCATCTGCGGCCTCAACCACAGCAAAACCGTCGTCCTCAAGGACGTTCCGCAAGACGCGGCGGATCTTCTCGTCATCTTCGACGACGAGAGCTGTCGCTTGCTCAGGCATGTTTCCACCCAGATGAACGGTACAGCTTGCCAGGTTCGTACCTGCGCCAAAGCGGCTTTGATACAAACCGTTACAAATTGCTGCAGTGCCAACATAACCCTGATTACATGCGAGGTCCATTCAGGTCTCAACCAATCATGGGAGACCGCAATGTA
This sequence comes from Litorimonas sp., assembly GCA_051251645.1. Lineage (GTDB taxonomy): Bacteria > Pseudomonadota > Alphaproteobacteria > Caulobacterales > Maricaulaceae > Litorimonas. The sequence goes on from JBPOEY010000006.1 coordinate 8,800, forward strand.
CGTCACAATTTCACACGAGAACGCCCAGCCTATTGCCCCTTCGACACTGGCCGACCGCAAGACGCCCCTGAGGACCCTCAAGAAAGGGGCATATCTTTACTTCGCAGGCGATGACGTTACGCACCTCTTCATGATCGAAACCGGTGTCGTCCGTTTGACCAGAGTTCTTCAGGATGGACGTCGGCAGGTTATCGCCTTTGGCTACCCCGGTGACATCATCGGCTTTCCTGCTCACGGCACACACCACACGGATTGTGACGCTTTGTGCGATACAAAACTCTGCGCGATTCCACGCAAAACTCTCGATGACAGCAGCTTTGATCCCGAACTGCACTCCGTCTTGATCCGGGCTGCTTTGCAAGAAATTTGCGCTATGCAGGACCATTTCATGATGCTGGGCCGGAAGTCCGCACCCGAAAAGGTCGCGTCGTTCTTGACTGTGTTGCTTGAGCGGATTGGTGATACATCTGTCGAACCGCCAGTATTGGCGCTGCCCATGAGCCGGTCCGATATCGCCGATTTTCTAGGACTGACAACCGAGACAGTGTGCCGGTGTCTGACCGCTTTGCGCAAGGCCGGGATCATTCGCGTCGATGGCATTAGTAAGGTCGCCATACTCGATCAGACCGCACTTGCACAACGCGCCGATGGGCAATTGAACTGATCTCTGGCTGCCTATTCACCTATGAACGTCCAGCGCGCTTCAACAGCAATGTTGTAGCGCGTTTCAAGGTCCGCAATCAGCGCTAACGCGACGCGCACATCTTCAGCCGACTCTGTCCTCGTGTATCTGCAATTCGCAGCTTGCCACAGCTTTTTGGTTTGAACTCTTGGGGAAGGGCATCGGCCTCTGCGATGATACAATCAGCGACCCCGGTCGATATCTCGGCAACAGCTTCGGCGTGGGGGTTGGGACACGGCTGGCCTTTCCTCTCAAGCTCCTCGAGATGGCGCTCGGCAAGCGCCATCTCGATGTGACACACCACAAGAAGATCAAACGCACGCGCCATCTTCTTGTCTCTCAGTTCGCCTCCGGCTCGCGCATATCCACGTCCAGCGCGGGCGCCGGGCTACCAACCATCGCCTCAAAGACCAAACGTGTCATTGCGCCAAGCCCCAGCAAGACCAGTGTATAGTTGACCACCCAGCCGACGAACGGGATGAAATTCAGCAAGGCAATCGCAATGATCGCCAATGCGAAAATGATGAGCCGAACAAGCATTCCTGGATCAGCGTCACCGCCAAGACCAAACCAAAGGCGCGTGGCAATCGCATAAGCCCCCAAGGCATAAGAAAGCGTCCAGGTGGCCACGATCAGCAAAAGGAGGATCGGCACAAGTGGCAGGCCAACGATCGTCAGAGCCACAACTGGAACCGCGCCAAACAGCAGGGATAGACCAACGACCCCAAGAAGTGCCGTCTGCCCAAATGCATCGGAAATGGAGGCCCGTATGGTTTCAAGCCGCTTGGGAAAGAAACTGAGCGCTATGGCTCCGAGCAGAATGAAGAAAAGAAGCGTGATCAGAAACCCAAACAACATCGAGGCCATTGTCGGCAGGATTGGCATTTCACGGATGTTCTCCAACTCGTCCCACACACGTCCAGCATCGACCGGTTCAAACCGCACTCGATCAGGGGAGGCAACGCTTGCCGGCACATCGAGCTTGTCTTCGGTGCTGTAGACCAATTGGCCGTCAACGCGGGCATCCGGTCCAAAACGCAGCGATTTTGCAAGTATCCGGGCATCGCCGGTGATTTCGGCATTCAGATAGACATCGCGACCAGATGCGGCCAGTGAGCCGGAGATTGGTGCCTCGATATTGAGTGTAGCAGCCATTAGTCGCGCATTCTCACCCACACGCGCGCTCGGTTCGAGACGTACAGTAAACCCTGCTGCGGACAGATCCTTTCCGACGGTGCCGGATATGGTGACCGTCGCGCCCGCAGCGTAGGCATCTTCAGACACATCGGCGCTCATTTTCACGTCAAAGCCTGAGACATGCATGTCGCCTTGCGTCTTGCCCAGTACCGTTGTGCTCCGCCCTGCAGCAAAGACATCTCGATCCGCATCAAGCGTGCGGACGACCGTTTCTCCGGCGGTATAGGTGTCGCCTCCAGCCTCAGTCACAACCGTTTCTGACGTTGCTGGGAGCGCAAGTACGATCGTAATTGCGGCTGCAAGAATACCGGAAACTCTCATGGATGTCCCCCTTCATTGGGCGATTGAAGTCGCGTTTGGAGATAACCCAACGCGTTCCTTTCGAATTGACGCGGATCAATTCGGGCCCCGGCGAACCTGCTAAGCCAAGGCTGGAAACTCGGATTTCAATCTCAAGAAAGGAGACGAGACATGTCCCGACAAACAGTTCCCAGCATCTTTGGCCGCTCAACGCCGTTCCTTCGGGCCTTTCAGGACGAACTTGCCCACATGTTGGATCTGACCCATTCGAGCGCGGCGGCCAAAGGTGACGGCCATGGTTTCTTCACTGACCTGGCAACAATGCCAGCACTTGATGTGGCCGAAACCGAGACAGCCCTCGAGATCTCTGCCGAGATCCCGGGTGTTTCAGAAGACGATCTGGATGTCACCGTTCAGGGCGACGTGTTGATCATCAAGGGCGAAAAGAGCTCCGACAGTGAAGACAAACAGAAAGATTTTCATGTTGTCGAGCGTCGCTACGGAAGCTTCCGCCGCCAGGTCCGGCTTGGATTTGTTCCCGAACAAGGCGCAGTGTCTGCATCCTTCGACAATGGGGTTTTGAAGCTGGTCATCGAAAAGCCTGCAAATGCGCAAGGCGATGTGCAGAAAGTCGAAATCGCCAAGAGCTGAACAACCGATGTTCCGAACCAGCCATGGTTCGGAACACTTCATTGGAGACTTCACATGACCGTAAAAACCATTCTCGTGTGCCTCACAACAAAAGAGCACGCCCCTGCTCTTTTGCGCGCCGCTGTTCCGCTTGCCCGCCGTCACGGTGCCCATCTCGTCGGATTGCATACGCTTGAAGCTCTTGAGGTGTATCCCGGTATCGCAATGCACGTAACGGCTGAGATGTTCAGTGCATTCAGTGCAACGCAAAAAGAAGAGGCAGAGGCGATCAAAGCGATCTTTGACGACCACACCTCGAAAGAGGATTTCGTTAGCGAATATCGTCTTGTCCAAGCGCAATCGAAGACGGCATCAGATCGTATGGTTGAAAGCGCACGTGCCGCAGATCTTGTCATCATGGCGCATGGCGACCGCGAGGTTGACCGCTACGATCAACGACACGCACAGAGCGCGGTCATCAAACAGTCCGGCCGCCCCGTCATTGTTGTTCCCAATGACTTTGATGGACCCCCAATCGGGTCCAAAATTCTCATTGGCTGGAGCGACTCCCGCGAAGCAGCGCGCGCAGCGCACGATGTCTTGCCACTTGCTGCACAAGAAGCGGACATCACGCTTCTACGCGTTAAGACGACCGCATCTGATGAGCTCAAGGACGCTGACCTTCTGGATATCTCAACGTCACTCGCGAGACACGGGCACAAGGTCGACGTACGCCATACAGAAACCGCAGGAACGGGGATTCCTGATGTCCTCCTCAAAACAGCCTTCGAGACGGGCGCCGACCTAGTCGCCACAGGAGCATATGGTCACTCTACGGCCTATGATTTCGTTGTAGGTGCAACAACATCGGCACTTCTGAAGTCAGCCGAAACGCCTGTTTTATTTAGTAAATAGTTGGGTGGATCGCGTTATCAGTAAGAAGAAACCTTCGCCTCAACTCGGGCGAGGGCTTCTTCAATTGTTCCCTCTGACGAGACCACAAACCATCTCAGAGCCTCTTTAGAGACTGGTTTCTGCTGCGACACGACCGTCTTGTCAGCATCCGAAGCATCATTCTGACGATCTGCGACGCGGGCAAGCCTATCGTCCAAAGAAGCTTCAAGCCAAATGCCAGCAAACTCGCATCCAAGTTTTGACGCCAATGCCTCGATCATTTGCCTTTGCGAGTCTTTGGAAAAGACAGCGTCCACAATGACTGTTTGACCTGCCTTCAGGCAAGCCTCAGCGCGCGCGAGCATGGCATGGTACGTTTTGTCATTGGCTTGTGGATCATACGCACTTGCTGGAAGCTTTTCCAAAGGGTCAACCCCTGCAAGTCGCTTGCGTTCAACGTCGCTGCGCACATGTATGCCACCAAATGCGCCACTAACATTTGGTGCAAGTGCTCGGGCAACTGTTGTTTTGCCCGTACCGGACAAACCGCCGACAGCAATCAGCCGCGGCACCGCAGGCTCAAGCATTGACTGCGCCAGGCTCAGATAACGCTTCGCTTCCGAGAAATCCCGTTCTCGGTTTTCTTGCCGGACTACCTTTTCTGTGCTCACCATCGCGCGCACGGTCGCACGCACGGCTCCGAACAAGGGCAGTGCAAGAAGGCCTTCCAACGCTTCATGGCTGTTTTCAAGATCACAATACGCGTTCAGGATTCTGTTTGCAGCGTGGGGCTGCCCACTCTGGATGACATCCATCAACAAGAACGCCAGATCATAGAGAATGTCACAGGTTCCCAACCGCTCGTCGAATTCAAGCGCATCGAAAGGCGTCGGTACGCCATCAAGCAGCACAATGTTTCTAAGGTGCAAATCACCGTGGCATCTTCGCACATATCCCATCTTGGACCGTTCACTCAGCAAACGTGATACTGCGTCTAACTCACGTCGCATGCTCAACAGAATGGGAGCGGCACCCATGTTTCCCCCTGCATGCGAAAGAGATCGAAACTCACGTTCAAATTCATCGAGAATTTCACCGATAAGCTCTGCCCCATCGGCGGCGCGGTGCGGGCAATCCTCATGCAAGTGGTACACAACCTGGCCCAGGCTACGCGATAGATCCTCGCCAATCCCGTCCGTTTCGGCAATGACGCTCAACTCATTCTCGGCAGGAAAACGCGCCATGCGCAGAACCCATTCGACAGGTTCGCCCACACCGTCCACGGCCAAATGGCCACTGGCCTCTTTGGTGATCGGGATGACATTTTTGTAAAGCGTTGGCGCGGTCTTTTTGTTCAGCGCAAGCTCCCGCAACAGGACCCGGCGCCTGTCGGACAGCTCACGGAAGTCGAGGTAATCATATTTGACCGCGCGCTTCACCTTCCACGCTTCGGTCTCAAACAAATAGATGCGGGCAGCATGGGTTTCGATCACGCGGCCCTCAGCGTGTTCACGCAGAAATTTGTGAACTTTGTCGCTCGTACGGTTCATCTCCACTCGGCTCCGCTGTGATCTGGCGAAGCACTACCAATCTCTGGGCAGCGATAATTGCGAATTATCAAGTTTGCTCTTCATGGGCCTGAGAGAATGACTCGACCAAACCGAACGGAGTGCGACACGTGTCATTTTCAAGATTTCTTCACCCGAGGTCTATTGCGGTTTACGGAGCGTCAGAACGCCAAACATCTCCAGCAGCACACATTCTACGCAACCTGACAGGACAGGGATTTCAAGGACGCGTCTTCGCGATCAATCCCAAGTATGAGGAAATCGCGGGGCAGCCCTGCTTTCCTTCTCAGGTCGCCGGAAACGTGTCAGCAGATCTTGCCGTTATCGCGATCCCACCTCGCTTTGTCCCAACAGCCCTCCAGGATTGCGAGGCTGCAGGAACCCGCTCTGCAATCGTGATCTCAGCAGGCTTTGAAAACGGGCGTGGGCCCGCAAGCCATGCGCGTTTGGCGGCGACAGCCAAAACTGCTGGTATCCGGTTCCTTGGACCAAACTGCCTTGGATTGATCCGCCCCTCCAAGCGACTGAATGCAACGTTCCAACCTGCACTTCCGCCAACCGGCGGCGTAGCCTTGATTTCTCAATCCGGAGCGATCTGCTCGGGGCTTGCGGATATGGCAGAGACCGAGGGGCTCGGCTTTAGCCTGATGCTGTCGCTCGGGAATTCAATTGATTTTCGTATTGCCGATGCCTTGGACATGGCAGCCGAGGACTCTGAGACAAAGGTCATTCTTGTCTATGTCGAGGGGGTCCGTGACGGGACCAGGTTTCGAACCGCACTCGCAACGGCCTGCCAGACAAAGCCGGTAATCGTCCTTAAGGCCGGACGTTATGCGGAGGGTGCGGCCGCTGCGACAACACATACCGGCGCCCTAGTCGGATCAGACCGCGTCTTCAGTTCTGTGTTGGCTGACTGTGGCGCGGTCCAGGTTTCAACGCTTGGTGAGATGATTGAGACAGCACGGCTACTGAACACGGCACCAAATCTGACCGGAGACCGCATCGCCATTGTGACCAATGGTGGCGGCGTTGGCGTGCTCAGTGCCGACAGACTTGCGGATCACAACCTGCACCTTGCCGAGTTACCAGACGCCATCACCGATGTACTAGAGCCAAAGCTCAGCGCGAACTGGTCACGCAGAAATCCAATCGACATCGTCGGAGATGCGGGCGCGCAGGATTATCATGCGGCAATCAACGCGTGCCTCGAAAGCGATGCATATGACGCTGTCCTGGTTTTGCTCAGCCCGCAATCCATGACCGCCCCGGAATTGGTTGCCGAAACGATACTGGCAGCCAAGCACAGATCACCTAAACCAATCATGACGTGCTTTGTAGGCGGTCCATCCGTTGCCTCGGCACGGGCCAAGTTGCGACGACAAGGAGTTGCTGATTTCACGTTGCCCGAGCATGCGGTGCAAGCCTTTGCACGAACGATCCAGGCGATGCAGGCCAGCAAATTTGTCCATAGCGTAAAGCTCATCACAGATAGGGATGCGTCGCCAGCCAAAGCGGCAATAGACGCGCTATTGCCGCTGCCGTCTGGCATGCTCAGCGACACCCAATCAAGAACACTTCTTTCAGCGGCCGGGATCCCCTGCCCTGTCCCAACCTTGGCGGAAACGTCAGACCATGCCGTTCGCTTGTTTCAGGAAATGGGCGAAGCAGCTGTCATGAAGATCGCGTCCCCAGACATCTCCCACAAATCAGAGGTCGATGGCGTGCGCCTTAACCTTCGATCCAAGGAAGACGTGGCGATCGCGTTTGACGATATTCTGCAACGCGCGGGGACACTGAGGCCAAGCGCGCGGCTCACGGGCGTAACGATTGAGCCTATGGTGGCCTTGCCAGATGCCCGTGAGCTCTTGATCGGCGTGACACAAGATCCAGCGTTCGGCCCGGTTCTTTCCTTTGGAGCCGGCGGAACCCTTGTTGAGTATCTCGACGACGTCGCGACGGCAATGCTGCCGATCAGCTTTGAACAAGCGCGACGTTTGGTGGCAAAACCCAAGATCGCAACATTGCTTGGACCATTCCGAAACTGGAATCCAGTTGATGTCGACGCATTGGCCAAACTGCTTGTGACAGTTTCTGACCTCGCACTAGCGCTTCCAAACCTGTCAGAAATGGATATCAATCCCCTGATCGCGTCACCGCTGGGGTTTTGTGCTGTCGATGCGCGTCTCAAGCTGTTCGAGCCAAACCAGCCCCTATTGCCCGCGCACCCGGACTAACTTCACGAGTTCGGGCACAATTATCAACGGCAGTGCACACCCGACGATCCAAAGCCAGTCTGATGCGCCCAATGGCACGGTGTGCAAAATCGTCTGAAAGAAGGGCAGGTATACGGCAGCCACCTGCAAACCGAGGTTCAGGGTCAAGGCAAGGAGCAACAATGGATTGCTGGTCCAACCGATCCGACTAACTGGGGACGTCAGCGATCTGAATGCAAAGACAGACACTTTCTCGAACACAACCATGGCGGTGAACGCCATCGTATTCGCCAAGGCCGGATCAACGGGCAAGAAGGTGTAGAAAATAACCAAACTCGCCGTGCCAGTGTAGAGACCGAACGCTGTGATCAGAGCCAAACCGGACAGCCCCAGGATCGGCGTCCCTGGTGTGCGCGGCGGCGCGCGCATTTGATCTGGTTCCGCTTTCTCCAAGCCGAGTGCGACAGCGGTCACGCCGTCCGTCACAAGGTTCATCCACAGGATCTGCGTGGCCAGGAAAATCAGCGGCCCACCGATCAGCAGGTTTACAACCAGCGCGACAACCTCTCCGGCATTTGAACTGAGAAGGTATCGCACGAACTTCTTTATGTTTGCGAACTGGCGTCGTCCTTCGTCGATCGCGCCAACAATGGTTGCGAAGTTGTCATCCAAAAGGATGACATCAGCTGCCTCTTGTGCAACATCCGTGCCGCGCTGACCCATAGCGATCCCGATATCCGACCGTTTCAACGCAGGTGCGTCATTCACTCCATCCCCGGTCATGGCAACAACTTCGCCACGTTCTTGCAGAGCAATGACAATCCTGAGTTTGTCCGCCGGGCGGGTCCGCGCAAACAGCACGCCGCCGTCCAGCAGCGAGATCAAATCGCCGTCCGACACCTCCTTTAGTTCAGCGCCTGTCAGGATCGTATCGCAGGGAATGGCAAGATCGTGGGCAATAGCTTGAGCAGTTGCGGGGCTGTCGCCTGTGATCATGATGATCCGGATCCCTGCCGCCTTTGCGAGGGAAATGGCATCCGCGACCTCCCTACGAGGCGGATCAATTAACCCGACAAAGCCAAGGATGGTTAGCCCGTCTTCCTCGACATCTGACTCAGAGGTTGCGATGCGTTCCGCAAGAGCAATAACGCGCAACCCCTGGCTACCCATGGACTGCAGTGCTGCTTCGAGCTTGTCTCGCTCGGCGCTGTCCAGACTGCGGTCTTCACCGGCGTAGGCGACATGCGTCGCCCGATCCAACACCACTTCCGGTGCGCCCTTTACCAACAGCCTCAATCCATCGCCTGTGCGCAACAAGACAGACATACGCTTGCGCTCGCTCGAGAAAGGCACTTCCAGCAGGACATCGCCAGACTCACACTCTGGCGCTGATTGGCCAAATTTTAAAAGTGCAATCTCAGTTGGACTTCCAATCTCCTGCAGGTGTCCATGCCGGTCCTCAGAAATGGACGCATGCGAGCAGATACGCCCTACCCTGCCCAATCTACCGAAAAGGTCGCCGTCCCTGTCTGGCAACGATGCTGTATCGTAAAGCTCTCCATCGACCCACACGGCCGTCGCGACCATTTTGTTTTCCGTGAGCGTCCCGGTCTTATCCGTGCAAATGACGGAGGCGGCACCTAGCGTCTCTACGGCCTGCAAGCGGCGCACAAGCGCGTGTCGGCGCACCATCGCGCCAGCCCCAAGTGCCAGAGTGATCGTGACGACGGCAGGCAGCCCTTCTGGAACCATTGCGACAGCCAATGAGATAGCCGTCAATGTCATATCCAACAAATCTTGCCCAGCGACCAACCCAATTCCAGCCACTGTCAAAGCGACGGCAACGGCCGCGAAGCCAAGCCACTTGGCCAAGCGTGCCAAAGCAACCTGCAATTGCGTCGGACGCCGGTCCAATCCGCCGGTTAGTTTTGCGATTTCAGCAAAGCCGGTGTTCACCCCCGTCGCCGTGACCCGTGCTTCGGCAAGACCCGCAACCAGTGACGTTCCTGCAGAGGCGGGATCGCTGGGATTTTTTGAGACCGGGACTGACTCTCCCGTAAGGATGCTTTCATCAACCTCCGCGGATTGAGCGCTGATGATTGTCCCATCCGCCGCAATGCGATCCCCGGTTGACAGAAGAAGGATATCGCCAGGCACAACTTCGCGGGCTGATATGATGGTCTCCCGACCGTCCCTGCGAACCGTTGCCACGGGATCGAGCATCGCCGTAAGCGCGGCGAGAGCCCGTTCGGCGCGCCATTCTTGCGCGAAACCAAGTGCCGCGTTCAAGACGATCACAGCCGCAATCACTGCTGCATCGATAGTTTCCCCCAAGGCCGCAGCGGCGACAACCGCAGCAACCAGAATCCAGACAAGAGGGCTTTCGAGTTGACGCAACGCCGTCTTCCACCACGGCGGTGGCGGCAACTTTGGCATCTCATTCGGGCCAAATCTTTCTTGCGCCGCGGCGACCTCTGGGCCGGTCAGGCCAGATTGAATCAAGTCTTTCATGGGCTTGAGATGCCGGTATTTGCGGTAACTGCTATTGATCAATATCAACCGATGTGTGGACGTGATTGGTATTCTCTGCGGCATCTCAAACGGAGGACCCACCATGAGCAAATCCACAGAGCCCACATCGACTTCGCAGCTGGAGCCAGAGAAGATCTTTCAAACCCTAACGAATGCCCAAACCGCCGGTCTCGGATCGCTATCGTGGCTCGGCACCAAATGGGTTGAGACAATGAGCGATGTCGGTGCCGAATGGCTGAGTTTTGTCGCAGAGCGCGTCAAAGAGGACGTGAAAACGCAGCATGAACTCTTGCACGCCCGGAACATCGGAGAAGTTCAGCACATCCAGGCGCAGTTTCTGCAAAAAGCTATGGACGACTATCGTGACGAGACCGGCAAGATCGTTGAATTCTGCTCGCAAGCCATGAGCGACATCCAGGAGCACGCTGCCAAGCAGGTTGAGGTTCCAGCAAGCGGAAAAGCTCAGTCGAAAACGTAAGCTCCGGGCGCTGGCTCTAATGTGGGCCAATCGCTTTCGATCGCTTCTTGATCTGATCGCTCTTGCAACCATGTCGCCCAGTCGAGCCACCAAGACCCGTCTTCGACGTCAGCAGTTTCCAACCAGGCATCCGGTCCGACAAACCGGGTGCCTTCAACCTTCTCAAAGGCGCGGTAATGCCGCCCCTTGTGACCAGGTTCTGAGAGAACACCGCCATTGTGGCCACCATTCGTCAATACAAAACGCACATCTGTGTCCGTCAAGGCGAGCAATTTGAAAACGGACCGCCAAGGTGAAACGTGGTCACTCTCTGTTGCCAGACAGTATATTGGCGCACGAATGTCCGTCAAAGAGATGCGTCGTCCGTCGACTTTGAACGCGCGACGCGCAAGTGCATTCTCCAAGAAGAGCTTCCGGAGGTATGTCGTGTGCATCTTGGCAGGCATCCGCGTGGCGTCTGCGTTCCACACCATAAGGTCATTGGGATCAGTTCTTTCACCAAGAAGGTAATGGCGGATCACGCGACTCCAGATCAGATCGGCGGGTCTGAGCATCTGAAAGGCGGCGGCCATCTGTCCGGCCTCAAGATAGCCTTGCTCTTCCATTAGGTCTTCCAGGAAACCAACTTGCGCTTCCGTCATGAACGTTCCCAACTCGCCGGGCTCCGTGAAGTCTGTTTGGCTGGCTAGAAGCGTGATCGTTGCAAAAGGCAAAGGTGCAACTTCACGAGCATATGCTGAGGCCGCGATTGAGAGAAGCGTACCGCCGAGACAATAGCCAACGCCGTGAACTGCCTTGATGCCGTGTTCCTCACACAACCATTTCAGCGGTTCGCGAATGCCCAGATCGACGTAATCCTGCAGATCGAGATTGGCGTCTTCTTTGTCCGGGTTTTTCCAAGACAGCATAAACACGTCGAAGCCCTGGTCGACGAGATACCGCACCATCGAATTGTGCAGTGAGAGGTCCAATATATAGTATTTCATGATCCACGCTGGCACGATGAAAAGTGGCGGGCCATGGCGCTTCATTTGTGTCGGATGGTATCGGATCACTTCAACCAGGCGGTTTCGAAAGACCACATCACCCGGTGTGACCGCCAAAGTCTCCCCTAAGACGTAGTCAGGGGCCGGTCGCGGATGGCCTGTCAGGGTTGAGCCGAGATCATCCAGCCAGTTCTTCCAACCTTGCTGCAGGCTTGCGCCGGATGTCTCGATGGCTTTCGCCGCAACAGCCGGGTTTGCGATCGGAGAATTCGTCGGACACCACATATCGAGCGCTTGCCGTGCATAAAACTCGAGAGCACGCTGGTGTTTCGTGTCAAAACCAGACATCGGCGCGAGCGCATCCATCCACCAGTTTTGAGCAGCCAGAAAGCCGGTCTTGAACGCAATATATGGTGGCAGTGACCAAAGCGGATGCGCAAATCGCTTATCCTCTTCACGGGCAGCCAGCGAAGCCGCGACCGCACCGCCACACGCGGCCAAGGCCATTTCCTTTTGTCGTTCCGGTGATAGCGCGACATGCATGGCCCAATCCGTCCATGCGACGGCCAGACCCGCCGGAGACACGCCGCCTGTGAGTTTCGCAAGTGTTGCGTTGACCTTACGATCCAATGATGTTTCCGACATCAGAACCGCTCCCGCTGAGCCACATTGCTACCGTCTCGCAGCGTATCAGGGGGATGGGTCACGACGCGGTCCTCTGCGTTCAATCCGCTTACGACGATAGCCTTGCGGCCATCACGCTGGGCCAGTTCAATCGGTGTGCGAACTACCACTGAGTCTTCAGTGACCAGGAAAGTGAACCAGCTTTGGTCTGACTGGAAAACGGCACTCAATGGGACCAGCAAAGTATCATCTGCCTCCCACTCTACAACCCGTACAAAGACAGAGAACCCATGGCCCAGGCCAGCCCATTCTTGCGCAGGTGACGTGATGTCGATCAGCATATCCACGCGCTGCTCCTCGATGCCAAGCGCTGACACAACCGTGCGCGCCGTTGGCTCAATTCTGCGCACAACACCCTCCAACGGTTGTGCACCGCCCCAGCGTTCCAGAACGACATCTGCCCCAACACGAAGCCGGGTTGCATCAGCCGATAAAATATCAGCGACGATCTCTAAGTCGCGGGGATCACCGATCACAGCCAGGTTATCGCCAGCAACAACAGGACGCGCACTGACATTCACCTGACTCAAGACAACGCCATCCGAAGGCGCCGTCAGTTGCACACAGCAGACACCTGACTCTGTACCGAGTTCCGGGTCTTGAAGGACGGCTTCCGCGCGTTCTTTGGCAGCTTGTGCCATCGACAACCACGCTTGCGCAGACACGTTCTCGGCTTTTGAAATTGCCAACAGATTTGCGGCATCTTCCACGCGCGTGATGGTGACAGCGCCGGATCCGACAAGGGCCTGCACCCGTTCCAACTGGCTACTCGCATAGACCACGTTTGCTTCGGTCCGGGCGATTTCCGCATTTGCGAAAGCGATCTGTGCTTCGGCGTCGTGCAGGGCCGCAAGTGCTTCCGCGCGGCTGCGGGCATCCAGAAGCGGTGCCGCCGCGGGCTCAATGCGCGCAACAATCGTTTCGCCTGCAACAACCGGATCGCCTACATCCAAAGGCATGCGCAACAGCGTGCCGGAGATCGGCGCGTTGACGTCGTATCTTTCCCGGACCCGTGTTTCGCCCTCGGAATTGACGGTCACCCTGAGATCGCCCCTGGCAATCTCAGCTATGTCCACTGGGATTGGATCATCCCGGAAAGCTGTGAAAAGCAATCCAGCAACCACAGCGAGGCCAAGACCAGAGATAACGATTGTACGTGGGCTCAAAGACATGGAGTCACTCTCTCGTTTTCATCACAGAAATCAGGTCCAACCGGCCAAGCCTGCGGGCGACATTGAGGGTCGAGATCACCGCTGCCGTCAAAACAATCAGGCTAGAGCGTGCGTAAGTTGATGGTTCCAGAACCAGCGGAATGGCATAGAGATCGGAGGAAAATCCTTCGGTCATCCAACGCGCAACTTCGGTCCCGAACCACCAACCCAGGGGCTGTGCCAATATGACGAGGATCATGACCTCGCCGACCAGAACTTTGCCAACGTCGAATTTTGAAAACCCCAGAATGCGAAGTGAGGCTAACTCGCGCGCACGCTCAGAAAGCTGAATGCGGGCCGCGTTGTAGCAAACCCCAACAGTTATGATGCTGCCGAGGATGGCGTAGATCGTTGTGACGACGAGGATATTTTGGCTTATGGTTTCGACAAAACTCATCCGATTTTGAGTCATGTCGATCGTACCCATGACAGCCGGCAGATCAGTGATGCGACCATCGAAATCCGCCGGATCGAATGGATTGGCCAAAGTGACATTTGCTGTCGACATACGCGGGCTCTGCCGAAAAAGCGCGTTGAGGTGGTCGTGGCTTATGTAGGCCCCGAGCCCGAAATACTGGGTGACGACCCCTGAGACAGGGATCTCAAACGTCTCTCTCATACCCGACTCGAATGACGTTGTGATCGTGTCACCAACACCAACGTTGAGCGCACCAGCCAAGCGATCAGAAATCAAAAACCCTGTCCCATCCGGTTTGACAGCCCGGCCAACATCGTCCACGACCCTGGCCAAATCAGAAGCGCCGCCGACAGTTGTTACCGATACACGTTTTTCGAAATGTTCATGACGCAAGACAGCCGCGTGATATTGTTGCGGCTCGGCTTGCAGAACGCCAGGCAACGCCCGCACTTCGCTCAGCGCCGATTGCGGTACATCTGGGTCAAAGAGCAGCAAGACATCTTGTCGGTTTGACTGATAAAATCCCTTGTCGATGATGTCGTCCATGGCATCGGGAAAGAAACTAGAGGCCACCAAAGTCGACACCGCCAAGGCCACACCAACGAGCGTCGTTGCGGCACGAAGCGGCCATCGCGACAGGCTTCTCAGGATCATTCGCGAAGGCTGCGATAGTCTCAACGCAGCCGCGACCCTGTCAAAGATCGAACGACGGAAATTCGGGGGCGCCGGGGGCGACATTGCGATCGCTGGCGCCAGAGACGCTGCCTTGACAGCGCTACGGAGCGCACCCGCGGAGGTTGCCGCAAGTGCAAGCAGAGCAGACAGGGCGTAAATGCTGGCAGGAACACCAAAAACAAGAAACGGGAAGTCATAGTATTGCGCGTAAAGCGCCGCCATCGACTGCGCCAACCAGCTACCCGCGATAACGCCAATCAGGATACCGACGAGCGCAATCAGACCAGCCAGCATGAGGTAGTGAAGGCAAATGTCCCAGCTGGAATATCCAATGGCCTTCATCAGCCCAATCTCGGACCGTTCCAGAAACACGATCCTGCCGACCACCATATTCACAAGGAACACTGAAATCCCCAGAAAGACGGGCGGCAAAACATAGGCCAGAACTTCAAGCTGCTGGATCTCGGCATCCAGAAACGCATTCGATTGCTGTTCACTGCGGCCCACGGCATCTCGCCCGCCGTAGGGCTCCAGCAAGCCATCTACAGCGTCGGCCACATCGACGGCATTTGCGCCCGGCAGCAACGCCAATGAAACATCATTGAACGCGCCCTCCATGTTGAACGTGGCATCCAATACCTCTCCGGGCAGCCAAAGGATGCCGAAGGTCTCGTTTTGTGGCATCAATGCGCCCGGACCAATTGTGTAGATGAACTCGGGTGACAGAGCGGTGCCGGTGATTTGCACCTCGCGTTTGCGCCCGTTCAGATTGACGGCAAACGTATCCCCCGGACGAAAGGAATTGGCCTTGGCAAAGGGTTCGTTGATGACGACCTCGCCCATGCGTTCCGGCCAATTACCAGATCGCAAGATCGGTATATTGAGTGCAGGTGGCTCTGAAGGATCATAGGATAGAAGCAACCCGGTGGCAGGTTTTGCGCGATCAGGGATGTCCAGCGTTGCGTATTGCCGAACCTGGGCGTCAACTTCCATGACACCGGGGATATTGCGAATATCCGAGAGCAGACTATCCGGCGCCCTGCGTGCGCTTGCAAAGAGATCGGCAAAGCGATTTTGCGCGTAGTAAGCCTCACGGCTTTCGTTCAACGCGCGGCTCATGCCGACAGACATGATGATGACCGTCACACCCGCGGCCAGAACAAGCGCGATCGCAAGCCCCTGCGCCCAAAGCCGGATGAAATCTCGCAAAAGTTTTCGGTCCATCGCCTGCATCACACTCACCACGTGATCTCAGCAGGGGACAGGCGTGTCGCATTCTCGTCGATACGATCGACGCGCCCGTCCTGAAAGCGGATGACACGGTGGGCCATCTGCTGAATGGCCGCGTTGTGCGTGATGACGGCTGTGCTTGTGCCAAAGGTGTCATTGATGTGCTTCAGCGTCTCCAACACCTGAGTTCCCGTTTTGCTATCAAGAGCACCCGTTGGCTCGTCGCAGAGCAAAACATCTGGCCGCTTCGCCACGGCACGGGCAATCGCCACGCGTTGCTGCTCACCGCCCGAAAGTTGCGCGGGGAAATGATCCATCCGCTCTTCAAGGCCCACAAGTGCCAGAGCCTCTGCTGGAGGCATCGGCGCCTTTGCGACATCCGTCACCAGTTGGACGTTTTCCCGAGCCGTCAGGCTTGGCACCAGATTGTAAAACTGGAATACGAACCCCACATGATCCCGGCGATATCGCGTCAAGGCGCGATCATTGGCGGTCGTCAACTCTGTATCACGAAACCAGACACGGCCTGTTGTTGGATGGTCAAGCCCACCCAGTATGTTGAGAAACGTCGACTTCCCAGAGCCTGAAGGACCCAAGAGGACTGCAAGCTCCCCTTCAAAAAGCGACACGGAAACATCTCGCAAAGCGTGAACCTTGACCTCGCCCGTGTCGTAGATTTTGCATATGTCTTCGGTTCGAAAGACCGGGGCTGCGCTTACGTCCTTCATTCTGCAGACACCTGAGCTCCAAGCGCGTCAGCAAACGCCGCGATCCGCGCAAGACCGTCCGGCGTATCTTGAGCGTCGTTTGATAGAACCATCTTGGCCGTCGATGGCCGACCCAGTCGGTCAGCGATCTTGTTCAATGGGCCGATCTGTTCCTTGGGGTCGCCACAGGTCAGTAAAACAGCAACATCTTGCTCCCCAGTTGCCAAAACATCAATCATTGAATTGAGCGGCCCGGCGGCTCCCCCCGCCCAAACAGGCCCGACCAAGACAACCATGCCATCATTGAGCAAGTCGAGCGATTGTTCTAACGGAGCCGCCCTCCCCCACATGCCGTCGCGCCCAGCTGCGATCCAGCCGAGTACTGGCCACCCATATCTCTTGGTGGTTACCTCAAATGGAGCGATACCCAAACGATTGCCAAGATGTTTCGCAGCCCGGCGCGAGTGCCCGGTTTTGGAATAGACGCAGATCAGTATTGTTGACGGTTTCCGTAGCATGGGGATCGAATACAGAGCCCATGGCCTCGCCATATTGAGGAATATCAATCCTTATTGGCACCGACTTGCGAAAAGTGGCGGAACGTCTTCAACAGGAGCACTTTCCATGCCGCGCACAATGAAAGCCGCCGTCGTCACCCAACTTGGCCAGCCACTTGAAATTAAGGAAGTCGACGTTCCGATCATTGGCCCCGGCCAGGTGCTCGTTCGGGTCCACGCCAGCGGGGTATGCCACACCGATTTACATGCAGCCGAAGGCGACTGGCCGGTCAAACCGACCGCCCCCTTCATTCCAGGCCATGAAGGGGTTGGTGAGGTTGCAGAAGTGGGACCTGGTGTCACCCATTTGAAGGAGGGCGACCGCGTCGGTGTGCCGTGGCTCCACACCGCCTGCGGACGCTGTGAGCATTGTACCGGCGGATGGGAAACACTCTGTGAAAGCCAACAAATGACCGGCTACACCGTCAACGGAGGTTATGCTCAATACGTCGCCGCCGACGCTGATTATGTTGGCCTTATTGCTGCCGGACTGGACTTTGGTCCTGCCTCGCCGGTTCTGTGCGCCGGGGTGACAGTTTACAAAGGCTTGAAGGAAACTGAAGTACGCCCGGGCCAGTGGGTGGCGATTTCCGGGATCGGCGGACTTGGTCACATGGCCGTGCAGTACGCGAAGGCCATGGGGATGCATGTGGTGGCCGTCGACATTGCAGACGATAAACTGGCACTCGCCAAGAAACTGGGCGCCGATGAAGTCATCAATGCAGCCAAGACGGACCCGGCGGCCGAGGTGACGAAACACCTCGGTGGTGTCCATGGCGCACTTGTGACCGCCCTCTCGACCAAAGCTTTTGCGCAGGCCACCGGTATGCTCCGACGTCACGGCACCATGTCACTGGTTGGCCTGCCTCCAGGAGATTTTCCGCTTCCCATTTTCGAGGTTGTGCTCAAGCGGATCACGATCCGGGGTTCCATCGTCGGCACCCGCCTCGACTTAGCAGAGTCGCTTGCGTTTGCGGCTGACGGCTCGGTTGAGACAACCTTCAAGTGGGACAAGTTGGACAACATCAACGCTGTCTTCGACAGCATGCGCGCGGGCCAAATCGATGGTCGTATCGTTCTGGACATCGGAGCAACCTGATGCCTGCCGCCAAGACCAAAGCCGATCTGATTGCTGTCACTGAAAAGGAATGGGCAAAACTCGCGAAGCTGATCTCTGACTTCGATGAAACCTCCGCAACTCAAAAAGACAGCGATGGCTCATCCGCCATTCGCATCGTGGGCCATCGCGCAGCCTGGATCGAATTGTACTTTGCGTGGTGCAAAAGTGCTGCGGCAGGAGATACCCCAGAGATGCCCGCGCCGGGGGTATAAATGGAACGAACTCAATGCGCTGAATGAGACGATTTTCCAGAACCAGAAAGGCTGGACCTGGTCTGCAGCTTGCGAAGCCTTGGAAGGCGCGCATTTGCAGCTTCTGGACGATCTGCACAACGCGTCGGAAGCCGAGCTATATGGCGGACCTCTCGCGCCTTCGCTCACGTGGACCCGGGGCCGCTACGCCGAAGCTGCAGGCGCCAGTCACTATCGATCCGCCGCTAAAGTGCTACGCAAACTCAAAAAAGAGTTCTCACGATGACGGGCTCTCAATGCGACACAAACTCGCCGGAGATCTGGGGTAACTTGTTGCCTTTGAAATCGGGGGCCCAGCACAAGTGCGACTACGGTCACGTGCACATATTCTCTGCACCCAGTCTGACTGGCGCGACCGCTTTGGCGGCCTCAGCAAGTGCACGTGTAGGTGCAGGTCTGGTCACCGTGATAGCTCCGGTTCCTCTGTTCGTTGAATTGCGTTGTATGCTCCCGAACCACGTGCTTTTGCGCGCAGAAAGACCTCAATCCAACCGGTCCGAGGTCTGCCTTTTCGGCTCCGGCGGCGTGTCCGAAAACACCAAGCCAGACTTCAGCGACTTTACAGTACTGGACGCAGAAGCCATCAGTTTCTTGCCTGCTTGCGCAAACGGCAATGTGATCATCACTCCGCATCAGGGTGAGTTCGCGCGTTTTTTTCGAGACCTGAAAGGCTCAAGACAGGCGCAGGCCAAACGGGTCGCCGCGGAACGCGGTTGCATCGTTGTCCTCAAAGGAGAAGAAACACTAATCGCCTCCCCCACCGGGCGCGTTGTCAAAAATACAAACGCAACACCTTGGCTTGCGACTGCAGGAACGGGCGACGTTTTGGCGGGCTTAATTGCAGGACTTGTAGCGCAGGGAATGGACCCTTTTGACGCCGCCGCAGCTGCTGTTTGGATACATGGTGAAGCGGGCAAGCAATGCGGGGCGTATCTGGTTGCAAGTGATCTTCTGGACCAACTGCAATCTGTTCTTCAGTCCGTCACGGGCCGCAACACCAGTGTAGGCAAAGCGATATCTGCCCAAACAGGAAGATGATCAGACGCTCGGCGCGCCTTTTTCGTGCTGCAGGTTCCGGACGCGACAATTTGCAGACCGTATCCCATTGCAAACCTGTCCAGTTTTGCCATTGGCCATCTGGTCGGAAAGGTTGGTCCTGGGGCGTGCAAATTCAGTTCTTTCTCGAAGGGCTCCAGCCCTTTCGAAGGCGACCACTCGTTGAAATCACCAGCGACAATCGAATTCCCTTGTGCCGGAAGTGCTGCGTAGATCGCCGCCTGCTGGATCCTACGATCGCTCCGGCGCAGCCCAAGATGAGTCGCAACAAGTGTCACTTGGAATGCACCCGATACATCCACCATGGCAGCGCCACGCGGTTCGAATCCCGGCAAATCCATGCGTGCCGTCGCAGTAACATTAAGCCCTCGGCGCAGCAGAACGGCATTGCCGTGCCATCCAAGGCTCTCTTCAAACTGTGCCAATGGAGCGACATCATGATCACTGTTTTCCGCGATCATTTGACGCGGAATCGCCGCCTTGCGCCGCCCAAGGCGAAAGTCGGCTTCTTGCAGGACAACAATGTCTGCTTCCAAAGCGTTTATGACATCCAACACCCGGCCAGGGTCTCTGCGTTGATCGAGGCCTCTCGCTTTGCGAATGTTGTAGCTTGCTATGCGCAGGTGCTGCGGTTTCATCTTTTTGATATAGGAAAGACGTTCCGAAATTTCACGAACTAAGAGGTTGGCACATCTGGCAGTTGATCAAATCATCCGGCACTGTTCTGCAGGCAATCTGGTGGGGACTGGCCTTAAGTGCGCTCTTCGCGCTCATTTTCGGGCGGTTCTCTTTGGCCTTTGTCAGCACAGCCACTCTATGTCTGTCGCTGCTTCCGTTGGCGCTGGCCCATCGCTTGTCCGTGAGGCTGCCGGTCTCTTTCCTGCTGTTCATCACGGTGTTTGTATTTGCTTCGATCTTCCTTGGCGAGGCGTTTGACTTCTACAACAGGGTTTGGTGGTGGGACCTAGCTTTGCACGGGTCGGCCGCTATGGGGTTTGGACTCCTTGGTTTTCTTTTCGTCTTCATGTTGTTCGAAGGGGATCGTTTCGCCGCCCCACCCTTGGCGCTTGCCTTCATCACTTTCTGCGTCGCGATGACACTTGGGGCCTGCTGGGAGGTGTTCGAATTCGCAATGGATCAAACCTTTGGCCTCAACATGCAGAAATCCGGCCTTATAGATACAATGGGCGATCTCATCGTGAACGGCATCGGTGCAGGGTTCGCCAGCGTGGTGGGATATCTTTATGTCTGCTACCGCGCTGTAGGCGTTTTCAGCCGTCCACTTGAGCAGTTCATCGATCTCAACAAGACCTACTACCGCAAAGCGCTTGACCGGTTGAAGCGCTAGGAATCGCCCCCAGAAAGCATTTGAATTTGGCTCAGAAGCCTAGATCGCTCCTCCAACAGGTCCAGAACAAGAGCTATACCCGCTGTATTTATGCCGAGATCACGTTCAAGTCTGCAAGCGCGTACAGCACGTTGAATTCCTGTTTGGTCGAACTGCCAATCAGCTTCCGATCGCCCTGCAGGTGTCAGAACCCCAAATTCTACCAAAGATACGATAATCGTACGATCCACGCAGCAAACGCGGCATAGGTCGGTGACGCTCAGCGTGTTGAGAATTTCATGTTCACCATTCGTCATGGTTCACCTATTGATATGTGTGCGTGGATCAAAATCGAAGGCCCCCGCCATCTTCTCGAAGAAATCCTTTGCCTCAGGCGAGGTCGCCTCAGGGTTCACGATCTGTAAAACGACGTATAGATGCCCCGGGGGAGATGTGGGTAGCCCGCGCCTTTTCAGCCGGAGTTTCTGGCCCGACTTCGCATTGGCTGGAACCTTGAGGTTTACCGACCCCCCCGGAGTAGGCAGAACAAGCTTGGTGCCTAATGCGGCCTCCCAAGGCGTCACCGGCAAGTCCATCAACAAGTCGCTCCCATGGATTCGAAACACTGGATGCGGTTCCAAAACGAGTTCGATGAAGAGATCTCCGGGCCGCCCCCCTTCTTGCGCCAATAGCCCTTGACCGGGCAGGCGCAGGAATTGACCAGGTGCCACGCCCTTGGGTACCGCTACAGCCACCCGCCGATCCTGCAGCACAACGTTCCCATTTGCATCTATGCTTGGCTGTTGAAGAACGATCTCTCGTGTTGCGCCCCGCACCGCTTCTTCAAGCGAAATTCCCAATCGGACGTGCTGATCAGCCGTGAACATACCTTGTCTTTGCGCTGCCGGGTCAGGGCCCCGCCGCCCAAAGGCTTCGAAGATGTCGGCAAATGGGTCACCTTGTCGGCCAGCATGATCGGAGAAAGCAAAACCACCGACCCAGTCGCCCGACTGCGACGACGCATTCCGAGGTCGACCGGCTGAGTCAAACTCTGCTTTTTTCTCCGGGTCTTTCAGCACGTCGTAGGCATCGTTGATGTCTTTGAATCTTTGCTCAGCCTCAGCTCCGGGATTGACATCGGGATGGAACTCTCGCGCGAGCTTGCGATAGGCGCGTTTAATCTCGCTGTCGCTGGAGGTTCGCGAGACACCGAGGGTCTTGTAAGGATCACGTTCGCTCATGCTTGGTTTCCAGATCAGGTTGATCGATCATTGCAAAACATCACTTCGCTGAATTGATATTCGTCAGAACGACACGCGTGAAAATGCTGAACCTGCTCATCAAAGATGAAAGGAATACTGCTATGCAAAACGCGACTGCGCTCTTCTGTGTGGATGTCAGCACGCCGGACCACGCAATTAAAACGGCCGCTCAGGACGCCGTAAAACATGGTGCCCATATTGCAGTGCTGCTTCATGGGGAGTTTCCGACGCTTCCAATTGGTGCCTATGGCGGTTTGGCATACGGAGGCATCTCTGTACCAGACGCGTGGTCAGATACGTTGAAGTCAGCACAAACGGGTTTGAAGGATCGCACCAACGCGATCGAGACGTTGCTCGCTGGCGAAAGTGCCTCTGGTGATGTCATTCCGCTTTTCGCCGCCGAAGCGGATATTCGGCAAGGTATCGCGCAAGTGGCTCGAACATGCGACATCGTCTTTTTCTCATCTGACCTGCGGCAGCAAGACACCGTGTACAAGGAGTTGCTACATGGCGTCCTCTTTGCGTCTCCAGTTCCGGCCATGATCAATGGAACGTTTGCCATGGCCCATGACACGGTTCTTCTGGCATGGAACGACAGCCTCGCAAGCGCCCGCGCCGCACATCTCGCTTTGCCCTATCTACAGAGCTCAAGACATGTGCACATTGTTGGCTTCGATGCGCCTTCAACCGCAATCGGGGGCAAGATCGAACCGGGGCGCGAAGCAGCAGCATGGCTTAGCCATCACGGGTGTGACGTTACTTTGACCCAGTTGCCGACCGGTGGACGCGAAGTAGGGACTTGCATCTTGGACCATGCAAGTGAAATCGGAGCGGATTTGGTCGTTGCTGGTGCCTATGGTCATTCGAGACTTCGGCAAGCCGTGTTTGGCGGTACAAGCCGTACGCTCATTGAGCAAGAAACTTTGCCCATTTTCATGGCCCATTAAGTGCCTATGCGCACTTGAGCTAGGACGAACATGCAAGATCTTCTCGCAGACACAGATCATCCGATCACAAGGGAGACAGCAAACCGCCTGACCCAAGGTGCATAGACGGACCGAGAGAAGCTAGAGCGGCTTTTCCAGTATGTTCGGGACGATATCGCCTCCGGTTTTCCAGCAAAGGGAGATCTTGTCCCGGCATAGGGGCAGTAGATAAACGCGCTGCTTCGGCGGCTGCGTTCAAAGGCATTCAGCGATCTCCAAGGGTCCGCCAACACTTGCGACAGACCCACTGTGCACACCATACGCACACGAAGGACGTACCGCCACCCTGGCCCGAGCAAAGACAGGCAATTGGCGGTGTTTGGTTAGGTCCAAGGCTGACACCAACCCCGAAACTCAATCTGTTCACGACCCACGGCTGAAATATGCTCACCGCCAATGCGATCCAAGGAGCAGACATTGCTCTGACGAGCAACGGTAAATTGACAATCGTTTCTCAAACCTTCGCGTTGCGTGCAGCATTCGACACGAAGGGCAGATGCTGTTGAAAAGCTCGAAAATCTGACAGCAGCAATTTTGTGCCAGAATCCGTTGCCGCAGCAAGGTTGAGGCCAAATGCCCGGTAGGGCGTCTGAGAGCCCCGGACATTGCCAAAGCTGGTCTTGGGCCGACCCCCTCGACGAATTTTCGTATAAGCCTTCTATGAGCAAGTTTTTGACCCTTTTTTCCCAAAATCAGAGTTTTTCAACACAATCGGCAGCAAGCGGACCTTCGCTGTGGCCGCAAACCGTAGATACGGTCGCGCTTAAAGTGGTCGTTCGCCGCTGCCGTATTTGCCTGTGCCAAGCCGACTTTCGTCATTTCGGCAAAGCCTTGGTTGCAGAGTCGAGACGTTTACGGAACAGGTGCGGTGGCTTGCCATGCCAGCGTTTGAAGGCGCGGCGAAAGCTTGCGGCATCGTGGAAGTTCATCAAGGCCGCCACAGCATCGACAGAAAGACGCGGATCGGAGAGCATTTCCACGGCTTGGCGCGACAGGACCTTGTCGCGGATATTTCGAAAGCTCGTTCCATCCTGACGCAACCGCCGCGCCAAGGTGCGCGGGGTCATGAACAAGGCATCGGCGGCCATCTCGGCCGTGACCGTGCCGGGCTGTCCGGCGAGCATCATCCGCACGATCCGCTGCTCCAGTCCTGCGTGGATCCGGTCATCGGCGTCTTTCAGCAACCTTTCGCAGTGTTGCCGCGCGATCTGGTAGACTTGGCTATCGGCCTGCGCATTCGGCTGGAGGCAGAGTGCACGCGGCACGACCACCTGGTTGGCGTCCTGGGAGAACTGAAAGGTAAACGGGATGTGCCGGGCATAAAGCCCCGCATCGTCGGGACGGGCATGCGTGACCTGTGCCTGCACCGCCTCCAGCTGCGGGCCTGCAATCTGGCTTGCCAGCTCGTAGAATGCACCAAAGAGGGTGTCGGTGAGAAAGCGCTCGATCTCCGGCGGCAGCCGGAGCCTGCTGGTCACCTTGATCGTGGTGACCTCGGGCTGCTGGTCCAGCGACAAGGTAAAATAGTTGGCGCGCGTGGGCATAAAGGTGACGAGGGCCTGCATCGCCTCGGCCAGATTGGCGCTGTGCGTAACCGCGAACCCCATCGCGCCATGGGACACCGCGGTGATCCGTCGCCCGAACAAGACACCAAGACCGGGCGCGCCCGACAGCTTCAGTGCATTGGAAAAGATCAGGATGTGATCCCTGGCCGAGATCAGCGCATCCGCGGCCGCGAAGGTCTGTGGGGTCAGCGCGGTCCCCGCGATCAGCCGAGCAGTGTCACCCGGCGAAAGCCCCAGCAGCTGCGCGAGGGACCGCGCATAGTCACAGCGCAGGGACGGGACAAGTGCCCAGTCGGGGAATGTGACATCCGGGGTGTCGTGCATCTGTCGGGTCCATTTCGCGTCGAATGTCCGAAAATGTCTCCCCTTCGTCAAGTTAAGTCCTACCATGCTCCCGGCATACTCGCCTATCTTGATCCCCGTTGGCGCAGAAACGCCCGTGAAAGAGAGACGTTCAGATCATGACCAAGATTACGTTCATTGAGCACGCAGGGACGCTTCACGAAGTCGAGGCGCAGACGGGGCAGACACTTGCGCAAGCCGCTCTCGACAACGGGGTGCCCGGGATCGACGGCGACTGTGGCGGCAATTGCGCCTGCGCCACCTGCCACGTCTTCATGCCGGAGACTTGGCGCGGAAAGGTGGCACCGCAGTCCGACATGGAAAAGGAGATGCTGGAACTCACGCCGGAGCTCGCCCCGAATTCCCGCCTCGCGTGCCAGATCACCGTGACGGCAGAGATGGATGGGATCCAGATCCGTCTGCCGGAATTCCAGATGTGAGGGAGCGCCCATGACGGCAATGAACTGGCTGGTGAACGCCGCCGCCCGCGTGGTTCCGATCGAACGGCAGATCCGGACAACGCATCGTATCTACAAGCTGCACAAGGCCATTCTAGGGGACCCTGACGCGATCAGCTTCGATCCCGACCCGCCGGGCAACGTGTCGAACCTGCCGATCGAAACTCTCGATGTCAGCAACCCGTTCCTGTTCAAACAGGGCAAGTGGCAGGCCTATTTCAAGAGGCTGCGGGACGAGGCGCCGGTGCATTATCAGCCGGACAGCCCGTTTGGCCCGTTTTGGTCAGTGACCCGCTATGAAGATGTGGCCTTCGTGGACCGCCACCACGATCTTTTTTCGGCGGAACCGGCCATCCTGCTCGGCGATACCCCGTTCGGACTGCCCGCAGATACCTTCATCGCCCGCGATGGCGAGGTGCACAAGAAACGACGCATGGGCGTGCAGCCCGTCGTCGCCCCGAAGAACCTGAAGGAATTCGAAGGGTTGATCCGCAGCCGCACCGTCGAAGTGCTGGAGGGTCTGCCCGTGGACGTGCCGTTCAACTGGGTTGAACGTGTCTCGGTCGAACTGACGGCGCGGATGCTCGCGACGATCCTCGATTTCCCGTATGACCGCCGCCACGACCTTATCTGGTGGTCCGATCGTGCGGCCGCGCATAACGCAATGACCGGCGGAGGGGCCGACCCCGACGAATTCTATGAGGCCGCAGCCGGGATTGTGGAGAATTTCACCGCCCTCTGGCGTGAGAAGGAGGCGCGTCTGGCCCGGGGCGAAGAGATGGGGTTCGACGCCATCAGCCTGATGCTGCAAAACGAGGGCACACGGGATCTGGTCAAGACGCCGATGCAGTTTCTGGGCGATCTGGCGCTGTTGATCGTGGGCGGCAACGACACCACGCGCAATTCCATGACCGGTGGCATACTGGCGCTGAACCATTTCCCTGATCAGATGGTCAAGCTGCGAGCCAATCCCGATCTGATCTCCAACATGATCTCCGAGATCATCCGCTGGCAGACCCCGCTGGCCTATATGCGCCGCGTGGCGAAACGAGACGTGGAACTCGGCGGACAGATCATCAGAAAGGGCGACAAGGTGTTGATGTGGTATGTCTCCGCCAACCGCGATGAACGGATGTTCGACGACCCGGACAGCCTGATCATCGACCGGCCCAACGCCCGCAATCACCTGTCCTTCGGCACCGGGGTGCACCGCTGCATGGGCAACAGGCTGGCGGAGTTGCAGTTGCGCATCCTTTGGGAAGAACTGCTCGCCCGATTTGACCGGATCGAGGTGGTCGGTGCGCCGGAAGGCGTGCAATCGAACTTCGTCAAGGGCTATGCCCGGCTGATGGTTCAACTCACGCCCGCGGCGGCACCTCATGGCTGACACCTTCGCTTACGTCATTGTAGGCGGCGGTTCGGCGGGTTGTGTTCTGGCCAACAGGCTCAGCGCCGACCCCAAGGTCACCGTCTGCCTGATCGAGGCCGGTGGAGAGGGGCGCAACATCCTGACCCGCGCACCCATCGCCGCCGCGCTGACGGTGCCCGCGCATCTGGGGCTCAGGATCAATAACTGGGCCTTCAAGACCGAGCCTCAGGCCGGGCTGAACGGGCGTCGGGGGTATCAGCCGCGCGGACGGGGCCTGGGCGGCTCGTCTCTCCTGAACGCGATGATCTATGTCCGGGGCCACTCCAAGGATTACGACGGGTGGCGCGATGAGGGCTGCGTGGGCTGGGGCTATGAAGATGTGCTGCACTATTTCAAACGCGCCGAAAGCTTCGCGGGCGGCGCGGGCCCGTATCATGGCGCGGGTGGCCCCTTGCACGTGCGCCCCATTGCCAGTCCGCACACCGTCACCCAGGATTTCGTCGCGGCTTGCGCCGCAGCGCAAATCCCGGAAAACACTGATTTCAACGGCGCGGACCTCTATGGCGCGGGCTTCTACGACGTCACCCAGTTCCATTCCGGCAAGACGGGGGAACGCTGCTCGGCGGCAGCGGCCTATCTCGACGGGATCCGCGACCGGCCAAACCTGCATGTCCTGACCAACGCCCGGGCCATGCGCGTGATCATCGACGACGGGCGCGCAACCGGCGTCGAGCTGTTCGTCCGCGGTAAGCGGCAGATCGTCCATGCCCGCGGCGAGGTGATCCTGAGCGCGGGTGCCTTTCAGTCGCCGCAGCTTCTGATGCTTTCGGGCATTGGCCCGGGGGCTGAGTTGCAGAAGCACGGCATCCCGGTTCAGGTGGATGCCCCTGAGGTGGGCCAGAACCTGCAAGATCACCTGGATTTCATCCTGAGCTATGGCGTCAACACATCCGAAGTTTTCGGGCTTGGCCCGCAGGCGTTGATCCGGCTCTGGCGCGGCGCGCGCCAATGGCGGCGCGACGGCAGCGGGATCGTCAGTTCAAATTTTGCCGAAGCCGGTGCCTTCTTTTCCGTCGGCGCGGACGGCCCGGCATGGCCCGACACGCAACTGCATTTCGCGGCAGCCCGCATCGAGAACCATGCCCGGACGCTGCATTGGGGATACGGCATTTCGTGCCATGTCTGCGTCTTGCGACCCAAAAGTCGCGGCTGCGTCACACTGGCGGGGGCTGACCCGATGGCCCCCCCACGGATCGACCCCCGGTTTCTAAGCGACGACGGGGACCTAACGCTGTTGATGACAGGCATTCGCAAAGCGCACAGCATCATGTCCAGCCCGCCCCTTGCGCGGCGGATCACCGTGTCTCACACACTGAAGGGGAACGAAGACGATCGCACCCTTGAACAGCTCATCCGGAACCGCGCCGATACGATCTATCATCCGGTCGGCACCTGCCACATGGGCAGCGATCCGGAGTCAGTCGTTGACGAACGCCTATCCGTGCGCGGCATCGCCGGTCTCAGGGTCGCGGACGCATCGATCATGCCCCGCATCGTCAGCGGCAACACAAATGCCCCGACGATCATGATCGGTGAAAAGGCAGCGGACCTTATTCGTGCAAAATGACCATCCAGAGGCGTGGATTTCATGTTGGACGGTGTCGTCCGTCCAGGAAACCCCGTTTGGGCAATCGGGCAATGGCGCGCTTCACCAGGCGCTGTCCGTCGTCAGAGTTTTTCGGAATGTGCTGGCAGTTTCGTAACGGAGGCTCTGGTTCGGTTTCTGTTTTAGTTTAGGCGGCAGCAGATTGGTGCTGCAACCGGCGTTTTCTGATTGTCTGCTTCTTGATCTCCTCTCTCATCTTCAGGATCTTTGCGCCCCGGCCGTAATAGACATCGGCGGGTGTCAGGTTATCCAAGCTCTCGTGGTAGCGACGGTTGTTGTAGTGGTCGACAAACGCGCCGATCTGGCGTTCCAGGTCGTCGGGCAGGAAGTAGTTTTCCAGGAGAACCCGGTTCTTCATGGTCTGGTGCCAGCGTTCGATCTTGCCCTGGGTCTGTGGATGGTGTGGCGCACCGCGAACGTGATCCATACCCTTGCCCTCAAGGTAGTCGGCCAAGTCGGCGGCGACATAAGATGCGCCGTTGTCGCTCAGTAGCCGAGGTTTCTGAACGACCGTCGCGCTGTCGCAACCGGAAGTGTCCAGCGCCAGCTCCAGCGTGTCGGTGACGTCCGCGGCCTTCATCGTCGTGCAGAGTTTCCAGGCGATGATGTAGCGACTGTAGTCGTCAAGGATCGTGCTGAGGTAGAACCAGCCCCAGCCGATGACCTTGAGATAGGTGAAGTCGGTTTGCCACAGCTCGTTCGGTCGGCTGGTTTTATCTCGGAACTCATCCGCCGCGCGTATCACAACATGGGCCGGGGCGGTGATCAGGTCCTCAGCGCTGAGAATGCGGTAGACCGATGATTCAGAGACGAAGTACCGCTTCTCGTCAGTGTATTTGACCGCCAGTTCGCGCGGTGTCAGGTCTTCGTGCTCCAGGGCAAAATCGACGATATCCTCGCGAACCGTGTCTGGGATGCGGTTCCAGACCGACCCTGGCCGTGGTGAGCGATCCGCCAAGGCGTCTACGGCCCTGCCGATGGATGGATCGAAAGCGGCTGGCAACTGCCTGACTTGGAAAAAGTGAACTAGCTAAACGTTTTTCGCAATCGAGTTCGGAAACTGAGCGGTATTGGCACCAACCAATTGGTCAGCAATTGGAGAGGCGGTGCACGCCTCAGTGGGACGCTCCAAGAAATTGGAGCGTCTGTAAAACCGGCCGCTTCGGGCTCAGATTACGAATTCGTCGCAGTTTGAACGAACGACGGCTTCAGGGAACCGATGCAACTTCTCGTGCAGAACCGCCCAAGAAGAAGCGGCGCATTGTGTCCCCATCGCCAGCAAACATGGCCGCTATCCTGCCCTCGGTCAGCGGCCGGATGACCGTGGGATATAGGGGCGAAAGCACTCGCATGTCCGAGTAGAGTAGCGGGCAGGAAAACCGGCGCCCGAACGCTACAACATTTTTTACAACATGCCCTGCAAGGCCCCGGCAAAGCCTTCAGAATAAGAAGGAAATTTCGAACTACCTGTTCCATCCATCATCGGCGCACAAGATAATCTCGCTGCCGCAGTGGCTGCGTTGTGGGGCATTCATAATTCTCCTATGGTCCGCGATCTGGTTTTCAGGACCATGTTGCACACTTACTGCACACGAATTGGGGCAGTCTAGCCCCCCGCGGGTGAAGACAGGCAAACGGCGGTGTTTGGGTGGGTTTGTGAACCTGCCCCTCCTTCTCCATCGCACGATCCAGACCGGACGCGACCGTCAAGAAACGTTTGCGAAGTTGCGCGATCCCCTGCGCTTTTCACGTGCATACCACCGCCTTGCTGATTGCTGCCAAATCAGTTTCGCTCCGCTCCTCCATCATGCTAAACAGCTGCTCGTTAGTAGTTCAGATTTCTGCAACGTCATGCGGTCATCCTTTGACGGGTTGCGGACCATTTCCAGGGCAGCAGATCCGGCACCCAGAAGGCTGTCGTGCCGGGTAACCGATTACAGCTTAACGAGGAATTGGCGCACCAACTGTCCGAGCATGCGTTGCAGAGCCACTCCGCCAAATGGCAAGCATGGAAGGCATCAACCCTCTGCAGTGCCGGACGCAAACCAATTGATCGCCGCGTTTATTGTTTTTCATCCTAGGCCGTGCAGCGTCTTGGTTTCCAGATAGTCCTCCAACCCCATCAGCCCCCCTTCCCGGCCATTGCCGGACTGCTTGTAGCCGCCGAAGGGCGACCCGTAGTTGAAGCCACCGCCGTTGATATGGATTGCCCCGGCGCGTAGCTGTCCGGCGACGCGCAGCGCCCGCTCGGGATCGCCAGTCTGTAGATAGGCAGCAAGTCCATAGGGCGTGTCGTTTGCAATAGCGATTGCCTCTGCCTCGTCTTCGAACGGAATGATTACGAGCACGGGGCCGAAAATCTCTTCCTGCGCGATACGCATATCGTTCGACACATCGGCAAAGATCGTAGGCTTGACGAACCATCCGGTCGTGACACCCTCGGGCTTACCAAGGCCACCGGCCAGAAGCCTTGCCCCCTCGGCAAGCCCAACTTCGATCATGGATTGCACCCGATCGAATTGGATCTTGTCGAAGAGCGGGCCGATATGATCGCCGTCTTGTGCGGGGTCGCCGACAGCGATGCTTTCGGCGGTTCTCTTAGCGATGCGCAGCGCGTCGTCATAGCAGGCGCGCTCGACCAACAACCGGGTTGGCGCGTCACAGGACTGACCCGTGTTGAACATGCATTCGCGCACGGACTCTGCCACCCGTGTCTCGAGATCGCTGTCTGCGAACACCAGATTTGGCGACTTGCCGCCCAGTTCCAGCGTCACGCGCTTGACCGTTTCGGCGGCGTCGCGTGTGACGGCGATCCCTGCGCGGGTCGATCCGGTAAAGGACATCATCTGGACGTCGGGGTGACGCGACAGGGCGGCCCCCACGGTGGGGCCATCCCCGTTCACCAGGTTGAAGACCCCTGGCGGATAGCCTGCCTCGTCGATAATCTCGGCATAGACCATCGCCGAGATCGGTGTGTGTTCCGACGGTTTCAGGACGCAGGTCGATCCTGTGGCCAGCGCCGGTATGACCTTGAGCGCAATCTGGTTCATCGGCCAGTTCCAGGGTGTGATCAGCCCGCAGACACCGATCGGTTCACGCAACAAAACGTCGCCGTTGGCGAGCACCTGGCGCTCTTCCAGCTGTTCCAGCGCGTCGATAAAGCCTTGCAGATGGCCGATGGCCGCGTCCGCCTGGGCGGACCGCGCCATGGTGATCGGCGCACCCATCTCCATCCGCATGGCCTGCGCCAGATCCTCAAAGCGCCGTTCGGTCGCGGCCTTCAACCGATGTAGAAGATCGAGCCTGTCTGCCTTTGACGTGATGGAGAAGTCCATAAAACCCGCCTTTGCAGCCGCCACGGCGCGATCCACGTCCTGCGCGTTGCCCATGGCAACGGTGCCGATCCGCGCCTCGGTCGCCGGGTTCAGAACCGGCAGAGTTTCGGTGGATAGAGGATCGACCCATTGCCCATCGATGTAGAATTTAGTCAGGTTCAGCATTCTTCCCGCCCTTCTGTCAGCGCGCATGCGCGATGGCGTTTTCGATCATCGCTTGCACTTCGGCCTGTGTCGCCACACGGGGGTTGGTGCGGGCGGCACTGTCTTTCAAAGCCTTGTCCGCAATCCTTGCGGCACAATCCGCAGGCACGCCGATCTCGCCCAGAGACTTCGGAATTTCAGTCTGGTCGAGCATGGTTTCCACGGCTGCAATGAAGCCTTCGACGGACGTGTCGGACAGGTCCATCGCCTGGGCCATGCGGCGCACCTTTTCTTCCTGGCCCGGCAGGTTAAAGCGTAGCACGACAGGCAGAAGGATGGCATTGGTCAGGCCGTGTTGCGTGTTGAATTCGGCTCCGACCATGTGGGAAATTGCGTGGACCATGCCGAGCCCCTTCAGGAAAGCGATCCCGGCAAGGCTTGAGCCGACCAGCATCCCCCCCCGTGCGGTCAGGTTCTGTGGCTCATCTACGGCGACCGGCAGCCACTTTGCAATCAGGGCCAGCCCTTCCAGCGCTAGGCCATCGCACAACGGGTTAAAGCCCGGCACGAGATAGGCCTCGATCGCATGAACCAGCGCATCTGCCCCGGTCCAGGCCGTGAGCGTGCGAGGAAGGCCAACCGTCAGTTCCGGGTCCAAGAGCGCCAGAGCCGGCTTCAGGTCCGGGTGCCAGACGCAAAACTTCATGCCCTTGTCCGCGTGCGTCACCATGGCGGTGCTTTCGGTTTCGGCACCGGTACCTGCGGTTGTCGGAATGGTGATCAGGGCCGGAAAGTTTTCACCCTGCCCGATAACCGGCACAGGCTGTTCGAATTCAAACGCCCAGAGGTCATGATCGTTGTTGGCCGTCAGGCAGATAGCTTTGCCGCCATCCATGGCGCTCCCGCCGCCGATCGCGATGACTGCATCATGACCGCCCGCGCGGAACGCCTTGCGCCCCAATCCGATTTCGCTGTCCACCGGATTGGGGGAAATGTCCGAAAAGATTGTCGCGCTAAGCCCTTCATTCTCAAGCAAGGATTGAAGTTGACCGATAAAGGGCAAGTCACGGCTGCCGCGATCAGTCACGATCAACGGATTGCTGATACCAAGTTCTATACAGCGCCGCCCCATCTCGGCCAATCGTCCCGGACCATAGGCAATCGGGACAGGAAAATCCCAGTCGTGTGCGGCCAGCATCGTCGGATCATCTGTTTTCATTGTCGTTGGTTCCTTTGGAGAAGCGCGCAGCGCCTAGATTCGGTGAAAAGAGGAACCATCGTCTGGATCGCAAACCCAGTGCTGACTGGCGCTTTCGGCTCTAAACACTTGTCATTTGCCCGGTGGTTAAACTTACTTATTGCTCAAAAACTGACCATAGGTTAGTTTTTTTGGAGTTTCAATATCTGGACGCCTCAGATGCAGTCACTTGCTGATCACCCCTTGGTCTCATCATCTTCAAGTTGGCAAGCGCCCTCAAAGGTCGCGGACGTCGTGCTGGCGCAGGTCGAAACCTGGATTACTGCCGCAGCGAAGGGCGGCGGAGGGTGGAGTGACGTAAAACCCTGTCTACTGCTTCGTGTAACCACGGACGGCGGGATAGCCGGCTGGGGCGAGGCGTTTGTCCTGCCCTGTCGCGAGAAAGCCGTCGCAGAGATCATTCATGCGCTTGGCCAAGCGGCGGCTTCGCTGCAATCTGCATCTCCTTGGGCGTTTCGCGCCATGGCGCTTCAGATCGCCTCAAAGCATCGTGGTCTGGACTTCTCTGCCGCAACGAGCGCGTTGGAAATGGCATTGTGGGACATTCACGCAAAGCTTGCGGACAAACCGCTTTGCGACCTTCTTGGCGAGGATCACAGGGTGCCCCTGCCAATCTACGCAAATATCTGGAGCGACACACAATGGGACGTCGGTTCCTTGGCTATTCGGGCCTCCGATCTGGTCGCTCAGGGATATTCAGCGGTGAAGGTCCATCCCATGCTGAACCATTCGGCACCGCAGGCCGTGGACGTCGTGCAGCAGGTGCGCAATGCCATCGGCGATGGGACCCATCTCATGGTTGACATGGACAGCCAAGACGACCTGGAGACATCGCTTTTTGTCGCTGAACGGATCGAAGAATACCGTCCCTACTGGTTTGAAGAGCCGGTAGACGGCCTAGACATCGCGGCCCTGTCAAGACTGCGCAAGACCACGCGCATGCGGATCGTGACCGGTGAAAAGAACTGTGGCCTGCCGCACTTCCGCTCGGTTCTGGCGGCCGACGCCGCAGATATCCTGAACCCGGACATTGCCGGTATGGGCGGCATTCTGGATATGCTTGACCTTGCCGAGATGGCCCACCGCCGGGATGTCAGAATCTCTCCGCATTGCTGGAACTCAATGACGGTTGCGGCGGCAGCGATGCTGCATATCTGCGCGGCGATCCCAAACGCCGAGATGGCAGAGATATACCCGGAATACATTGAACCTGGTACCGGGTACGCGACCACCGGTTTTCGCGTGGACGGCACGCATGCTCATCTGTCCGGACGGCCCGGGCTTGGTGTCGAGATAGACACGGGAGCCTTGCGCAAACTTTCCGAACATTTTCAATCAAGTCGTCCGACTGCGGGATGATCGACACGATGGCCCCGAGGCCTAAACCACAGATCCGCACCTAAGCATTTCATGAACACGCGTCATTTGTCTTTCAAACGCA
Source organism: Litorimonas sp. (assembly GCA_051251645.1). Classification (GTDB taxonomy): domain Bacteria; phylum Pseudomonadota; class Alphaproteobacteria; order Caulobacterales; family Maricaulaceae; genus Litorimonas. The sequence continues at coordinate 43,342 of JBPOEY010000006.1, forward strand.
AGTCAATCGCCTTTGGTCGACAGGCACAATAACAACGGGACCCCAATCATGTCGCCCTTCCCACATCTCAGCGACGCGGCCCTGAACTTTCTCGATCAAGGCGTCCGAGCAAGAGACAGATCGGCGCGAAACCTACCCGCCTTGCGGGCAAAAGCGAAGGCGTTGGCCAAGGCCAAAGCTCCACGCATGTGTCAGGAGCATGGCGTTAAGCTAGATGAAGTAACACTGGGCGGGGTGCGCTGCCTGGACGTGCGCCCAACAACCCTGCGGGTCGACTGGCCCATACTCTATGGTTTTGGCGGAGGCATGGTCGAAGGAAGCCCGATCGAAGACCTGCCGATCATAGCCCCAATTTCGGCCCTGACCGGTGCAAGGGTCATTGTGCCAGACTACCGGCTGGCACCCGAACATCCCTGGCCGGCAGCGGTTGACGATGGCTTTGCGGTCTACCGGGCCCTCGCCGACCGGCCCTTTGCCATCGTGGGGGAGTCTGCAGGGGGAAACCTGTCGCTCGTCTGGATGTTGAAAGCGAAAGCCGAAGCTTTGCGCTTGCCCGATGCGGCCGCCCTCCTGTCGCCATGGTGCGATTTGAGCAACGCAGGCGAAAGCCTGACCTTCAACGATGGCCGCGACCCCACATTGACGCGGCGAAATTCGGACATTGCGGCAGGCTATTATGCGGGTGCCAACAATATGGATCAGCCATTGATTTCACCGATCAACGGCATGTTCGATTCTGGCTTTCCTCCGGTCCTGATCAGCACAGGAACCCGCGACCTGCTGCTCAGCCAAGCGGTACGGTTGGCACAACGGCTGCGCGACAGCGGAGCGAGGGTCGATCTGCAGGTGTGGGAAGGTCTTTGGCACGTCTTTGAATGGTATGAAGACTTGCCCGAGGCGCAACAGTCTATCCGTCAGATCGCAGACCACCTAACGCGGGTCATGGCCGGTGACTGACCATCAGCGTGCAATTGCGGTCTCAAGAAATGCACGCGTTCCCAGTGCGATACGTGCCACGTTCTCGATCTTTTCGCGTGCAGCCCGATGCTTTTGGATGCTTTCTTCATCCATTGGCAGAAACCGCATCAGGAAATACTCAAGGTCGCCGATTGCACGGTCGCTATCGAGCGGTTCGACCCGCGAGCCAACCCGCACCCAGATGCCGTCAATCAACAGGTTGAGTTGGCGCGCGATGATCTTGGCTTCATCTCTTGTAACAAAGTGCTTCAACTCATGCGAAAAATTACTGGACACGCGCGCATAGTTGGCAATCTGCACGCGTTGGCATGACCTGTTATGGGGAACCTCTGCCATAAGCGACACCCATGCCTGGCAGACTGCCTGATTGAAGATCGACTCGTGGAAATTCGCGATGATGATGGCCCAAAGCCGCTCATAGGGTGTCTCAGCGTGCCGGTAGAGTTCGACCAGCGACGTGCTGAGCATTCCGTTGGTTCGGCGGATCACGGCCTCAAGCAAAGTGCTCTTGTCTTTGAAATGATGCAAGACGACACCCTTGGAAACGCCTGCAATCTCGCCGACTTTCTCAAGTGTCGTCCCACGGAGTCCATAAAGGACCACAGCCTCGAATGCCGCCTTTGAGAGTTCGGCACGTCGGATGGTACGGATCGACCTTGATCGCAATTGGTAGTTTCCTTTGTCAGTTTTTATCTGCGGACCGTAAATCCGAGAGATTCAACCTTGTCTGACCAAGCTAATCAGAAACTTACCGAAAGAAAAGAACCCGACTGCGCCGTCGCTACGATAGTCTTCCTAGCGTATCGGGTCTCGACCTGCGCAAAGCACCGTGTGCTTCAAACATTTGGAGTCAAGACCGAGCGCGCAACCAAGAGGCGGTTGAGCCAGTCAGGATCCATTTCCGGAACTGACGAGAGCAGGAGCCTTGTATAATCCTCCTGCGGATCAGCAAATATCTCCGCTTTCGCTCCATGCTCGACCACGGCACCATGCTGCATCACCACCACCTCATCAGCGATGGATTTCACCGTGGCCAAATCATGGGTGATAAACATGTAGGCAAGGTTGAACTCGCTCTGCAGCCGGTCAAGCAGCTTGAGGATGCCCTCTTGCACGATCTGGTCCAGGGCACTGGTCACCTCGTCGCAGATGATAAGCTGCGGTTCAGCAGCAAGGGCCCGCGCGATGCCGATGCGCTGTTTCTGCCCACCCGAAAGCTCGGATGGCAAGCGATCGATGAACTTGTCGGGTTCCAGTTCAATCAGCGCCAGAAGGTCGCGGATGCGCGTGTCCAGTGCCTTTCCTTTCAGCCCCAGATACATCTCTGCCGGTCGACCGATCAACTCGCGCAGGCGAAGCTTTGGGTTCAGAGCGGTGTCGGCCATCTGATAGATCATCTGGCACTGGCGAAGTTCATTGCGGGAGCGGGCCTTGAAGCTGGCTGGTAACGGTTTGCCATTGAAGAGGACCTCACCCTCACGCGGTGGCAGAAGACCTGTGATGACCCGCGCGGTCGTGGACTTGCCCGATCCGCTCTCACCCACTACAGCCACGGTGCGTCCGGCGTGGATGTCAAAGCTGATATTTCTCAGCACATCCACCGCCCCATAGCCTGCGGTCACACTGCGCACCGAGACCACCGGCGATCCGCTTGCCGGAGGGTGTTCAGCACGGGCAAAGCTGCGCACGGCCCAGAGGCTGCGGGTATAATCCTCACGCGGGGTGGCCAGCATCGAGCGGGTGTCGGCCTCCTCCACCTCATCGCCCCTGAGCAGAACCTTGATGCGGTCGGCCATCTGGGCAACTACGGCAAGATCATGCGTGATATAGATCGCCGCCGTGCCGAACTGCCGTACGATGTCGCGGATTGCGGCCATGACCTCAATCTGGGTGGTAACGTCAAGCGCAGTCGTTGGTTCGTCAAAGATGATCAGGTCCGGACGGCAGGACATCGCCATGGCGGTCATCGCCCGCTGTAGCTGCCCACCTGAGACTTGGTGCGGATATCTGAAACCGATCTCATCCGGGTTGGGCAAGCGCATGCGACGGTAGAGTTCTATGGCGTCGTCTTCGGCCTTCTTGCGCGGCATGACACCATGCACGACTGGCGCCTCGCTGTACTGGTCGATCAGCTTGTGCGCGGGATTGAAGCTCGCCGCTGCCGATTGAGCGACATAGGCTATACGCTTGCCGCGCAGTCCCCGCTTTAGCGTTTCGGAGGCGATACGCAGGTCGATCCCTTCAAAGTCGATTGTACCGCCCGAAATACGACAGCCGTCACGCGCAAAACCCATGGCAGCCAGACCCAGCGTTGATTTCCCGGCCCCGGATTCCCCGATCAGGCCCAGCACCTCGCCTTTATGAAGGGTAAGGTGCACACCCTTGACAATCTCATGCCAGGCATCACCAGAGCGGCCTTCGATTTTAAGGCCCTTGATGGTCAGAAGCTTTGTCTTTTCCATGGCCTACTCCTTCAAACCGCTGGCGCGGTGCAATTGCCAGTCCACCACGAAGTTCACCGCTACGGTCAGCAGCGCGATGGCCCCGGCGGGCAGCAAGGGGGTGATGTCGCCAAAGGTAATCAGCGTCGCGTTTTCACGTACCATGCTGCCCCAGTCGGCGGTCGGTGGTTTGATACCAAGGCCAAGGAACGACAGCGCCGAGATTGACAGGAACACAAAGCAGAACCGAAGGCCAAACTCGGCCACAAGGGGTGCCATCGCGTTCGGAAGGATCTCCCGACGGATCAGACGCCACATGCCTTCGCCCCTGAGGCGAGCAGCCTCGATATAGTCCATGACCACGATCCCTTGGGCGACCGAGCGCGCCAGACGGTAGACGCGTGTGGCATCAACAGCCGCTATGACGAGGATCAGAGTCAGGACCGATGTCCCGAAGATTGTGAGCAGTAGCAGCGAGAAGATCAGGGCTGGAATGGCCATCAACGCATCAACGAATCGCGACAACCATTGGTCGAGCCTGCCTCCAACGAGCGCCGCCCATATTCCAAGGAACGACCCCACAAAGAACGCAAGCGCAGTGGTGGCAAAAGCGATGCCCACGGTGTTGCGGGCGCCATAGATCAGTCTCGTCAGCATGTCGCGGCCCAGCTTGTCCGTGCCGAGATAGTGGGGTGATGCCCACGGCAAGAACTGGGCACCAAGAACCTCACTCTCGCCGTAGGGAGCGATCAACGGGGCAAAGACAGCGAGGAAGATGTAAAGGAGGATGATCGCCAGCCCGAAGGAAGCCGTCAGCGGCATGTCGCGGAAGGTTGGTTTGTGATGGGCCGGGGCAAACGCTTGCAAAGCGGCACGAGCGGCAAAACCGATCATGAAAAACAGCGCCAATCCGACGATTATGGAAAGTAGAATGGTCATGGCTCTACTTCCTGTGCATCAGGCGCGGGTTGGTGATCGTCGAGAGCACATCCGCGAGAAGGTTGAGCAGGACGTAGGCCGATGCGAAGATCAACGCGATGGCCTGTACCACGGCGATGTCGCGATTGGACACGGCGTCAATCATCAACTGTCCGAGGCCCGGGTAGACAAAGACCACCTCAACCACCACGACGCCGGTGATCAGGTAGGCAAGGTTCAACGCAACTACGTTGATGATCGGGGCCAGCGCGTTCGGCACCGCGTGGCGCAGCACGACACGCATCGGTGACATACCCTTCAGACGCGCCATCTCGATATAGGGGCTGGCCAGCAGGTTGATGATCGCGGCCCTAGTCATCCGCATCATGTGGGCTGTGACAACAAGGGTCAGCGTCAGCGCGGGCAAGAAAGCCATGTACAAGAGATCGCCCGTCGTCGTGCTCCCCGTGATGCGCACCATCGATGGGAAAAGGCCCGATTGCGCCAGCCACAAGATCAGAGTGTAGGCCACGAAAAACTCGGGAAAGGAAATCGCGGTAAGGGCCAATGCGTTCGATGCACGGTCAAAAATCGAATTGCGCCAAAGGGCAGCCAGAACGCCAAGCAGCAGTGCGAAGGGAACAGCGAGGGCCGCCGCATACAATGCCAGGAAAAGTGTGTTTCCCAACCGTGCGCCAACCAGTTCCGAGATCGGTTTTTGTGTCGCCATCGACATCCCGAAATCGCCCTGCAAGACGCCGACCAGCCAGTTCCAGTAGCGCAGGGGCGCCGGATCGTTGAGGCCAAGCTGCTCGCGAAGTGCTGCAAGGGTTTCTTCGGTGGCGGACTGCCCAAGCAACTCGCGTGCGAGGTCGCCCGGCAAAAGCTCCGTCGCCCCGAAGATCACCACAGAAATGATGAAAAGGGTCAGCACGCCCAAAAGCAGCCGCTGCCCGATCATTCGCCAGATCTCGTTCATTTTATCCCCCCGATTACATGCATGGCCTGCGGTCTTGATGCCGCACTGGCCTGAAGGCTCTGGCGAGGGATCCTCGCCAGAGCCCGTTCAGATGATTGGAAGGATCAGGCGAACCACCAACGCTCAACTGCGCGGAAGCCGTCAAGATCCCAGTTCGCGCCGACGACATCGGGCGTCGCGACCGCGTTGGAAACGCCCATGACAAAGCTCGCGAACATCGGGATCACGACGCCACCTTCATTCGAAACGATGGCTTGCATCTCGTGATAGATCTCCGCCCGCTTCGCTTCATCCAGTTCGGACCGACCTTGCAACAGCAGGGTGTTGAACCGCTCATTGTCCCAGTAGCTTTCGTTCCAGGGCGCACCCGCCGCATAGGCGGTAGAGAACATCCAGTCACAGGTGGCACGACCGCCCCAGTAGGAAGCAACCCACGGCTTCTGCATCCAGACGTTGCTCCAATACCCATCGTTCGGCGCACGTTCGACGGTGATATTGATGCCGGCCGCTTTGGCCCGTTCGGCATAGAGCGAACCGGAATCCGTGGCACCCGTGAAACCGGCCTCGGCAACCCAAAGCGAAACGTCGAGCGAGGTTAGTCCGGCCTTTTCAAGATGGAATTTGGCCTTGTCAGGGTCATAGCTGTTCACCGGCAGATCGGCGGCGTAATACTGCTGCGTCGGACCGATCGGGTTGTCGTTTCCGACCGCACCATAGCCGTAGAGAATCTTGTCGACCATTTCCTGACGATCGAGGGCATGTTTCAGCGCAAGCCGCACATTGTTGTCGTTGAACGGAGCCGCCCGCGTATCCATCGGGAAGCAGAAGTGCTGGTTGCCGGTCACGGAGAGCACGCGGATTGATGAGTTGCGGGACATCATCGAAACCGTCGTCAGATCGAGCTGGTTGATGACGTCCACCTGGCCGGTCAGGAGCGCGTTCTGCCGCGCCACTGGATCGGGCAGAGCCAGCAGCAAAAGCCCGTCGAAATGGGCGCGATCCGTCTTCCAGTATCCCGAATGCCGGGTCAGTGAAGCGCTGATACCGGGTTCGAAGTTGTCGACCTTGTAGGGGCCGCAGCCGTCAGGCGAGGTCGGATCGATCTTCCCATCCTTGGCGGGCATGATCGGCAGGTGATAGTCCGACATCAGATAGGGGAAATCGGCATTCCCGCCGCTTAACGTGACAATGACTGTATTCGGCCCGTCTGACTTCATTTCGACGATCGGATCGACGATCGGCTTGGCAGCCGACGTGCTCTCCGGGCCGCGGTGGTAGTTGATCGACGCAATGACGTCATCAGCTGTCACGGTTCCGCCGCTGTGGAAGGTGATGCCTGATCGGATCTTCAGCGTCCAGGTCATCGCATCGGGGCTGGCCTCCCAGCTTTCCGCAACTTCCCCGACCAGAGAGCCGTCGGCTGCGATTTCCGTCAGGTAGTTGTGCCGCGCTTGGGCAAAGACCTGAACGAAGTTCGTATCCCACACGCCGGGATCGTAATTATCGACCGTACTGCCGGAGTTGAAGCCGATCCGCAGGGTCCCGCCCTTCTTCGGTTCTGCTTGCGCCATGGCCATGCCGGCGGGCAGCATCAGCCCCGCGGCTGTCATTGCCACACCGCTTTTCAAGAGGCCCCGACGGGTCATTCCGCGTTGGCCGATCAAATCTTTGGTCATAAGTCTCTCCTCCCTTGGTTTCCTAAGTTGCGGCGCCTTCCTCCTCGAAGGACACCGTGGTCTTTCCAAACTCAGCTCGCGATGGGCACCTCGAACTTCGTTGCTCTGAGAACCGCCTCAGGCCGCATGGACTGCATCCTTGAACTGTTCCCGAAGGATGTTTTTCTGCACCTTGGCCATCGCATTGCGAGGCAATTCCGGCACAACTATGAGCCGTCTGGGCTGCTTGAATCGTGCGAGCGTCCCCTGAATCGCCCCCATGATCTGCTCTAGGTCCGGCGACTGGCCGGGCTCGGCCACGATCAACCCGATGACTGTCTCGCCCAAGTCACGGTGCGGCACGCCGATGACGGCGCTTTCGAGCACGCCTGGCTGGGCATCCAGCACCAGTTCGATTTCTTTGGGATAGACGTTGTATCCGCCGGAAATGATCAGATCTTTGTTGCGCCCCAGAATGTGGACGTAGCCGTCTTCGTCGATCTTCCCCAGATCGCCAGTAATGAAGAACCCGTTGCCTCTTAACTCGGCGGCGGTTTTCTCGGGCATCTGCCAATAGCCCTTGAATACGTTTGGTCCGCGAACCTCAATCTGTCCCACAGTGTTCTCGGGCAGAGTAGCGCCGGTTTCTGGGTCAGTTACCTTCACCTCCACCCCTGGAAGAGGCAGTCCGACCGTTCCCGCGCGCCGCTCACCATCGTAGGGATTTGAAGTGTTCATATTGGTTTCGGTCATCCCGTAGCGTTCGAGGATATGGTGCCCCGTACGGTCTGCAAACTGGACATGGGTCTCGGCAAGAAGTGGAGCTGAACCAGACACAAACAGTCTGATGCCGGACGCTCGGTGGCGATCAAATTCGGGGTGGTCCAGTAGCCGTGTGTAAAAGGTCGGAACACCCATCAAAACTGTTGCGTCGGGCATGAGTCCGACCAGCTGATCGACATTGAATTGAGGCAGGAAGATCATCGATGCCCCTGAAACCAAAGTCACATTGGTTGCTACAAAAAGACCGTGTGTGTGAAAAATCGGGAGGGCGTGTAGCAGCACGTCGTCAGGCGTGAATTGCCACTCCTTTGCCAAAGTCTCTGCATTCGACAGGAGATTTCCTTGACTGAGCATGGCCCCTTTTGAGCGCCCAGTTGTCCCGGAGGTGTATAACAAAGCTGCAAGGTCTTCAGATGAACGATCTACTGTGGGAAACGCTTCCGGCATCACCCGCGCGCCTTCCATCAACGACCCGGTCCCGTCCTGGTTCAGTGTTTCCAGCGAAGCCCCAAGCCGAGTGGCGATAGGTGACAGCGCCGCTGCCACCTTGCCGTCGCAGACAATCATCTGCGCGCCGCTGTCTTCGATGAAATAATTCAACTCTTCAGTGGTGTAGGCAACGTTCAGCGGCAGGAAAACTACTCCCGCTTGGACGCAAGCGGCATAGAGGGCCAACGCCTCGTGCGACTTCTGAACCTGGGCTGCCAGACGATCACCGGCTTGCAGTCCGCTTTGTGTCAAAAGATGAGCAATCTGCGCGGCAAGACCAAGAAAGGCGGCATATGAAACGGTGGTTCCGTCGACCAGTCTCAAAAACGGTTTGCTCTTGCCAGCATGCCTCGCGAACAATCGATCGAAAAGCGGGTTGGTCATGCTGTCTTTTCCGTGTGAAGAAATTTCTCTGCCTGCGCGCAAAGCGCACGCACTTGAGGTGAGGTGGCGACCTCACCTGTCGTGGCGAACCGCTCATGGTTCTGTGCTACTCGACCCAAGTCATAGAGATAATTGACCATCAGGCCTGCAGACTGACCAAGGCCCTTCTCAGAGCGATCCGCATCAGCATGGACTTGATGCAGGATAGCGCCGTTGCCGAGGTGGAAACGCGCCACGGCATCGAAAGGCATCCCTTTGCGATCTTTCGCCTGGGCAAGAAAATAGGCACCAAGCGCGCAGAGCGCCTGTACATCGACATGTTTAGTATCGACACCCGTTTCCGACAGCCATTCGGTAAAGCCTGGCATCGGGGACAGTGTCACGAATGTACGGATTCCGGACAGCTCTTTGGATAGATCCGCAGCGACTTGCTTGATAAGCGAATTGCCAAAAGAAATGCCAGCAAGTCCAGGTTGGCAATTAGAGATTGAATAGAATACCGCTGTATCTGCCTCTGCTACAGGCTTTTCCTCGCGGGTCTCAGACAAGAGCGATTGAATGGAATGTGCGATGCCTTGTGTAAGGGCGACCTCTACGAAGATCAGCGGTTCATCCGGCATAGCTGGATGGAAGAAAGCAAAACAACGTCGATCTCCAGGCTCCAGCCGCCGCCGCAAGTCATCCCAACTGTCGATCGCATGAACGGCTTCATAGGCGATGATCTTTTCGAGGATGTGCGCAGGGCTTTCCCAACTGACCGGTCGCAGCACCAGAAAACCACGGTTGAACCACGACGCGAAGAGATGCCGAAAATCCAGGTCCAGCGCTTCAAGATCTGGCTCGCCCCGGCCCAAACGCAGCAAATCGGCCCGCATACGCACCAGACCGCCTGTCGCTCCAGGCACCCTGTTCAGCCTACGGATCAACTCCTGCCGCGGCGGCTCAGCCGCAGCGGCGAAGTCTCGGTAGGTGGCCTTTGAAGGAGAGGCTTCATACAAATCCAGCGCGTGACGCACCTTGTCCGCGGAAATGTTCATCTCGACTGACAACATCCGGAAGAAGGCAAGCTTGGCCGCATCGTCAAGCGAGGAGTAACTCGTCAATATGGCGGCAGCTGACGCGAGTCCTGATGCTTCCCCTGCACTGCCGACCAGTTCGAACGCCAGTTCGGCAATTGATTTCTCGCTAGGTCTCGCAGGAGCAGGCCACACCTTGCGTCGGTCGAAGACGCTCGCCAACAGATCGGCTAATGATGTCATGACCCGCCGCCGCCAATAGAACGTAGACGGCAACAGGACAGTTTGATCTTGACCTTTCCCCCGCCTGTCAGCGTGCGCCGGCTCGAGCAGATGTTCGAAACTTGCCTCATCGTTGCGATCATCTGCAGCACTTCTCCTAAGTGGGCCATCGCGGCGCTGATACGGTTCTGCACATGTTCCGGCACGCGGCTGTAGACTGGCTAGTTATCCCTGAAACTTACTAATGGTAAGTATTTGGTGTCAAGGAAAGATGCGATGTCCTTAGAGCTGAAAATTTTCGCCAGCGTCGCGCTTGATGCCTACGTTTCTGGATTGCCGGTCTGATCGCTCGCTTCGACCCATAGACCGGACCTCTGTTGAGCAGTTCAACTCGCCCAAAGAAAATCGCGCTTTCCCAAAGGCACGCCAATGTGGCGCAAGATGTTGTAGGCCGTCGCCAGATGAAAATAGAAGTTCGGCAATCCGAAGCGTGCGAGATAGGTCCGCCCGTCGCGAGCCGTTCCTTCGGGCGAGAGCGGCACTGCCAGCTCGCGTGTTTCGGCGGCAGCGAAAGCGGCATCGGGGATGGTCTCCAGAAATGCGATTGTTTTCGCGATGCGACCCTGAAGCTCCGCGAATGACGCTTCGTTGTCCTCATATCTGGGTGGCTCGGTCTGCGACAAACGGGCGGCTGTAAACTTTGCAGAATCGCAGGCCGTGGTGACGTTGCTTGTCAAATTGAACATATCTGGATACAGCCGCGCTTTCAGAAGGGCGTCTGGGTCAATCTTGCGATTTGCACAATGGCTTTCGGCCTTTGATAAAATCGAAGAAAGGCAACGAAGGCCATGAATGAGATCAGGTACGGGGCTCCGCATTGTGTTAGCTCCAGATAAGTATTGTGATTACGAAAAACAGCCAGATATACCTTACCGCTTGCTTGGGTCCGGACCATGAGCCCCGTAGTATTGCAGGTGGGTTCATTTCCAAACCGCGCAGCAGTCAGTTGCTGAAGCCGATGTAGTTCAAGATCGCCGCTGCCGCCCAGAACGGCGCGAAGAGGATGCCGACATTGCGCCCGTTGCGGCTGACCCTGGGATGATGCCCAAGTCCGGGAACACCGGCATGGTTGGCATTCACCAGCGCGAAAAGGGTCGCCATCACGCCGAAGACCAAATGCAACGCATGGCGGTCGGCCAAGGTAAGAGTTAGTCCGTACAGGACACCAACCGCCACCGCGATGAAGGCCAGCGCGCCTTGGCGTTGCTCGAACAGCATAAGAAAGATGTAGTCCGCACCTGCGGGACCCTTTTCCTTCGGCGCAGCGTTGAGAGCGGCGTCCAGCATGGCGATCTGGTCATTATGGGTCAGTGCCTTCGACGGGCGCGGCATGCCGGGGGCGAAGAACGGCAGCACCCAGTTCACGACCCATCGTGCCCAGAGCGGACGGACAACTTCGACAGCATGGACGATAGCAGGAGCAAGGCATAGCAGCAGGCCGAGGGTGGAGGCAAAAGTGGAAGACATTTCGATCAGTCCTTTCGATTACAGGCGTATCGATTGTGGCACCGCTTGGAAGAACCACGGCAACAGTGTAGGGTTCGTCCCCTTCTGCGCCTGTTTCGTGCGTCCGGTGCGCAAGTCATGCGAAAAGGCAATCATTCGCATGAGCATGCATGCGCATTCGGACGGGCAATCTGTGTGTGTGTCATGCCTCAATTATCCAATTCTTTGGCTGAAAGACGCCTTGCCGCCCGCCCAGATGGGCAGGTTTTCCTTATCGTCGAGCCATGCTTTCTCAGCCGCCGTAGTCTCGCGACCAAACTCGGCGTTGCGTTGCGGGTAGCGGCCGAATATCTTCAGGACCTGGCGGTGCTGGTCGATGGCCGGTTTGTTGCGCTCGGCAAACAATCTGAAATTTGGATGGGCTGTGATGGCCAGATCTACAAAGTCGCAGGCAAGGTCCAGATCCGCCACATCTTCAGAATGCGCCAGGGCCCATGGAAGCAGATAGAGAATGGCCGCAGGCAGTGTAAGCGTGGCTTCGATCATCTGCGGGGCCATCAAACCGCGCATCAGGTCGCGGGCAATCGGATCGTAGGAGAAGGCTTCTGCGCTGCCCCGAAAACAGGATCGTGACAATTGATCGGCCAGCAGTACCTTGGCCGCTGTGCCTTCCAGGCTGTCCCACTCTTCGCCGATCAAGCTCGGCGGATCGGACTTCAATTCACGCACAACCGACGCGAAGGGCTGGCAAAATTCATCGAGGGCCCGGCCGCTTTGAAACCAGATCGTCATCAAAGGCTGCACAGTCTCATCTTGATTCAGGCTGTCGCGGATTTCCGGCTTTGCAGTATCGCAGCCGCACATGTAGTTGAGCACGCTACTAGGCGAGCAGGGGTTTTCGACCGCCCGGACAACGTCCGGTCGCTGGCGAAAGCTCTCAGGAGTCAGTTCATCGGCAGGCATTCGTTTTCCTTCTCTCGATCATCAGGCAGACATCCGGCCAGTCGTGCGCTGTTCTCTGATTGCGGGCACGGATTGCGATTGGCAGGCGGGCGAGGTGTCCCGCCTGCTTGGGCGCTGCCCGTTGGCCGGGCTATGTCGTGATGATGTCTATTCCCCGATCGAGTCCGGGCCAACGCCCTCAAACCCGGTGAACATGCCGTTGGTGTTGGCGAGGCCCTCGGTCGGGACCGGCTGGATCACATCCCAATGCTCGACGATCATGCCGTCATCCATGCGGAAAAGGTCATAGAAGGCGTTGGTTGTGCCATTCCACTGGCCTTCGCTGACGGTCAGGACAAAATTGCCCTCGCCCAACACAGCGTGGATCTCGGTGTATTGGAACATGTTGCCTTGCGCAGTGAGTTCCTCGACGGCCGCGACGATGCCCTCAAGCCCATCCGCAATACCGGGGTTGTGCTGGGCGTAGCTCTCGGCGCTGATGTAGTCGGTGATCCGTGCCGGGTCGCGGCCCATCAGCACATCTTCGATCAGTGCGACGGCCAAAGCTTTGTTCGCCTCGGTCTGGTCCAGATCCGTGACCTCGGTTGGACCGTCAACCATGCTGCGCCCGCTGGCTGTTTCCGTCACGAAGGGTTGGATAGCGTCCCAGTGTTCAGCGGCCTGTCCGTCTTCCATCCGATAGATATCGATGGTGACGATCTCGGGCGCTCCGAAAGCCTCAGCATTGGTAAACGAATTGTGCAGAACAACGAAGTCTCCATCCTGCAAGATTCGATGGTTGGTCCACGTGATAGCCGAGGCTTCGAGACTTGGCAGAAACCCGATCAGCGCATCTCGGCCGGTGGGCACGAAAGGATTATGTTGAACGATATCCGCGGCAATGTACGTGCGCACGCCTTCTTCGCTGTAGTCCGTGAATAGCGCCTGGAACGCGCTGAGGGCGGCAGATTTGAGTTCTGAAGCGTGGGTCTCGGCAATTGCGCCTGTTGCAGCGACAGCGACCGTGATGGCGGCAGCCGTAAGGGTCTTCTTCATTGGATTGGTTCCTTTTTCAGGGGGAAGGTATTGGGGTGGTCAGGCGTCGGCCCCGCCCAGCACGGTGTCGAGTTGCATCTCTTTCAAGAGCGCGTCCTGTCTCGGCTGGGTGAAGTTGTTCATCTCGTCCACGCCCCAGGTGATGCCGACGACCGTGCGCGTGGAGCGCTTGCCGGGTGCGGCATCGGCCAGCGACAGATAGGCATCGACGACCAGGTGCGGATCGGGGGCTTCATCGCTGGCCAGCATCTGGGCAAACCCCGCGACCATGGCTGAAGGCACCTGCGCAAGGTCACCATAGGACGCCAGCACATCCGCGCGGGCGGGCGGCTTTCCGGCGGCCAGCAGGTTCGAGGGGAACGGGCCGGGCTCGACCAGCGCCACGTCGATGCCGAAGGGGGACACCTCGTATCGCAAGCTTTGGCTGTAGGCTTCCAGCGCGTGTTTGGTCGCGCAATAGGTGCCGAAGAAGGGCACCGAGACCCGCCCGGCGAGGGAGCTTGTGTTGATGATGAGGCCCGAACCGGCCGCGCGCATCGACGGCAGCACCGCCTGCATCGCGCGGATGGCCCCGAAATAATTGGTGTCCATCTGTTCCGCTGCCTGCGCGACGCTGTAGGCCTCGGTCATGCCGATATACATGATGCCTGCGTTGTTGATCAGGATGTCGATGGGGCCCTCGGCGATGATGCGGGCGAAGCCATCGTCCACCGAGGCATCACTTGTGACGTCCATCTCGGCGATGGTGATGCGGGGGGAATAGCCCTCAAGCTCGGCCTTCTTGGCGGCGTTGCGACCCGCGGTGTCGCGCATCGTGCCCCAGACGCGGTCGCCACGATCCGCGAAGGCCCGCGCGGCTGCCGCGCCGAAACCGCTGCTCGCGCCAGTGATGACGATGGTTCTTTCGGATGTGGGCATGGGTCGCTCTCCTGCTTGCACGTTTCGATACCGACTGGTACGAATATCAGGAGGGGTGCGTCAAGAAATAAAATACTTACCGGTATAAATTTTATTGCTTCAAGACAGAACCAGTCTACCCCGTTGGAGATCAAGACCAGCCGTTTGCGCGCCATGGCCACTTGAACCAAGACTTTGCATAACCGGAAAACAACCAGTCGAGCGGTGTATGGCGGACCAGGACCATGTAGGCGCCCAAACAGATCAGAATAGTGAGGATCGAACTCGACACTACTGTCACAGTGGGGTCGAGTCCGCGGGACATCATGAATATGGAGAGTGCTATGGCTGGCCAGACATGGAAAATGTAAACTGGGTAGGCCGTGCGAACAGCAAAGCGCACAAGGCGGTTGGGCCTGTTCAAGAGCGCATGGGTCATGCCGATCAACCCGAAAACCAGCATCAGCGTGGTAGCAGACCCCGCGATATGGAAGGCGATAGCATTGGGCGACAAGGCGCCCAGAACCAGAAACGAACACGTCGACCCGAACAGCAGCGACCCGAAGACGGGCAGCCGGGCCAGATCTTCAATCCGCGCCCGGCCAAGCCAAAGCACCTGCCCGATCAGAAAGAACACCCAGAAATACATGAATGGGCCGAGCCGCGTGTCGAACACCGTCGCGGGGACAGGGGCACTTGTTCCCTCCCGTCCAATCAGGCTGGCAACAACCACCGGTACAATCAGTAGCGTCAGGTTTGGCAGGCTTGCCGAAAGCCAGGATGCAGAGGCCTGCATCCACTGTAGCGGCACATACCAGGCCGCGGTGGCGATCAGGCACATCAGGCTGAGGAACCACAAGAACCACAGATGGCCCAGGTCGAATGGACTGCCCCCGGACAGCATCGCAAACAGGATGCAGAACGTGACAAGGACGCCAAAGATTCTGACGGTGCGATCCGCCAGAAACGCCATCGGGCCTTTGCGCATCAGGACCATCTGCGCAAAGAACCCTGCCAGAAGGAAAAATGCAGGCATACGCCAGATGTGAGTCCAGTCCATGAATATCCCAAGCATCGGCGCAGCGGGGATCTCTGCCGGGACATCCTGTTGCCCGAGGCCAAGATATTCGGGCGTCAAAACTGGCATGGCGGCATGAAAGATCACGCCAAGTAGCAGGGCGACGCTGCGAAGCAGATCGAGGCCATGGTAATGTCTGGTTGAAGTCCGATTGCGCGCGCCCTCACCGGGATCTGGCGCAGCGTTTTCGTGCCGCCTCTCGGGATTGGTCCTCAGCATGGCAAGATCTCCTGCTTGATTGTTTTGGTACCGCACAGTACGAATAGCAAGAGACAGCATCGATGAAAAGATAACGTGTGGTACAAAAATGTCTGAAGCCGATCCCAAGCCGACGCGCGGCAGACCCAAGACCATGAACGCCGAGCAGGTGCTGGACGTGGCGATGACAGCCTATTGGCAGAGCGATCCGGCCGATGTGTCGGTCAATGCGATCTGCCAGATGGCGGGCATCTCGAAGCCCTCGCTTTACCGCGAGTTCGGCAACGAGGACGGGTTGTCACGCGCGGCCCTCGACCGCTATGCCGAACAGGTGCTGTCGGAAATCTTCGCGATCCTGCACGGCGGGATGGGGCTGCGCGAGACGCTTCACGCGTTGATCGGCTTCGCAAGCGACGACCCCCGGATGGAAACCGGTTGCCTGTTCTACAAGATGCGCGCCGGCAAGCACCGGCTGGGATCGCAGACTCGCGCACGGGTGGAGGAGATCGACGCGGCCGCACAAGCGGCCTATGCCGCGTTTCTGCAAGCTGCCCGCGATGCCGGGGACTGGCCGGACGGGCTGTCGGTCGAGGCCGGGGCCAGGTACCTCGGCGAGCAGATCGCGCTTGCCATCACCCAACGCGCCGCGGGCGAAGACAAGACCCGAATCCGCGAAATGCTGACGCTGGCGCTGTCGGTATTCGCCAAGCTGTGACACAGCCTTCAGCATTATGCGCGCCGTCAAGGGGGCTGTTCATCCGGGACAATCAAGCTCCGAGCAGATACTTCACTCGGATCACTGCGCGTTCCACTCGATTAGAGAACGTCCGACACTTTGGACTATCAGTTCGGAATGGCAATCGGTCCAGTCATACATAGGAAATTCGCCAGAGCGCGAAATCTTGCGATCAGAACATGAACATAAATCGCACACAACGCCTAGCAAGATATTGAAATAAAACCCAAATCGTCACCATCCATCATCGGAGCCACGGATAATCTGCTACTTACGCCAATCTGCGATTTTACCGCCTTTTCCAATATTTATCTCCGAGTCTTCAAGTTCGTCTATGTTCGATATCTTGCCATTTGTGCCCATTTTCTGTTACATTTACAACACATGTTGTAAAATGAAAGGCCATGTTGTAAATCATGGGAACCATCATAAAGCGTCGTCGCAAGAATGGCACCATAGCTTGGCTCGCTCAAATCTCAGTGATGCGACAAGGTAAAGTCTTAATTCGCCAAAGTCAGACATTCGAGCGCAGATCAACCGCTGCGGCGTGGATCGAAAACCGCGAAGAAAGTCTTGCGCGACCCGGTGCCCTTGATGCGCTCAAATCTCAACCGAAAAACAAGAAGGCACCGACCTTGGCCGATGCCATCGACAAGTATGTCCAAGAAAGCAACAAACAGATCGGTCGGACCAAAACTCAGGTTCTGAAAAGCATCAAGACGTTTGATATCGCGGACAAACACTGTGACGCGATAACCAGCGCTGACATCGTCGAATTTGCGCAAGAAAAGCTCAATAGTGGCGTTCAGCCTCAAACAGTCTCCAACTACCTTTCGCATCTCGGCGCGGTGTTCTCCATCGCCAGACCCGCATGGGGCTTTCCACTAAACGCGCAGGCTATGGAGGACGCCCGGAAAGTGGCGGACAAACTGGGTATCACTGGCAAGAGCCGCGAACGAGATCGGCGTCCCACGCTCGATGAGCTAGACCAACTGATGCAACACTTCCTCGACCGCTCGCGACGTCGCCCCACGTCAATCCCCATGCACCGGATCATCGCCTTTGCCATCTTTTCCACTCGACGGCAGGAAGAGATCGTCCGCATTCGCTGGAAAGATCTCGACGTGGAAGGCAAACGCGTATTGGTCCGGGACATGAAGAACCCCGGCGAAAAGATCGGCAACGATGTCTGGTGTGATCTGCAGGAACAGGCTCTGGCGATCATCGAAGCCATGCCATTGATAGAAGACGAGATATTCCCTTACTCAACGGATGCCATCAGCGCAGCGTTCACGCGCGCCTGCAAACTGCTGGAAATAGAGGGACTGCACTTTCACGATCTGCGGCATGACGGAGTTTCACGGCTGTTCGAGCTCGGCCTCAATATTCCGTACGTTGCCGCCAATTCAGGCCATCGGTCTTGGACGTCACTAAAGCGCTATACGCACCTACGTCAAACTGGCGAGTTATTGTCAAATCTGGTGTCCAAGCGATCATCATGCGGCGGTTAGCTGCTGGTTTATTGGTTTGATGCCGTT
>JBPOEY010000007.1:0-58145 GCA_051251645.1 Litorimonas sp.
GGATGTTGTCACCAGCAGACTTTGAAAGGCAACAACAACGGAAGCTGCAAGGCGTCTAAGAAACTAGGGGCTATTCACTGAGCGAGTAAGGCGGACGCCGACACAGTTACCCGCGCGAACTTCAGGGTTGAAACGCCGCTCCATATCGGGGCGGCGTTTTGCATTTGGGCACAGGCGGGCAGGGGGGCGTATGTGACGCGGCGGAGTTTATTCGGCGGCCTCGTCGAGCATGCCCTCGACCCAACGGGCAAACAGCATTGCGGCGGGCACGCCAAGCGGCACGGACAGGCCAAGCGCCCAGACAGGGGGCAGGGCGGGCAGGCCGATGACCTGCGTTACCAACGAGGCCATGAACAGGTTGATCGCGACGGCGGCGGCGGCAAAGGGGTAGAGCACCACGGTGATTTTGCGGCGCGACCATCGGGGGCCGGAAAACAGGTCGTCAGTCATTTGAAAGCTCCGTCAGGGCAGGGGCCAATCTCGCGTTTGGCAATCAGGTGGACGCGCACACACGACCCGTCGGCGCGCAATCCATCAACGGCGCGGGGGTCATCGGCGGCGGGAACGAGGGCGGTCAACGGGGTGTCCAGATCGATGCGCAGGCGCGAGAATCGCCCCTCTTCGGAGGCGAGGCTTTCCTCCATTCCTGCGATGTAGCTGTGCACGAACCCGTCATAATAGGGGCCGGCGTCGGCGTCGAGGTCCACGAGCCACAGTTCCGGTGCATCTGCGAGCGCGACGAGAAAGGCGTTCTGGCCCGCGTGATAAATGAGGGCGGCGGTCTGGGACACCGCGTGATCGCGGCCGTCAAGACGGCGGGTATGGGCCACGGTCGCGGCGGGATCGGCGTAAATAGTGAGGGTTCCGGTTTGGACCTCTGCCCGCCATAGGAGGTCCGAGCTTCGGCACGAAGGGATCAGAGCCGATGCAAAACCTATGGTGGGCAGAGCCAAAAATAAGACGGTCAACAGGTGTCTCATAGCGCTAACATGCATGGGGTTTGGGCCTATTCCCTTGACGAAAGTCAGGTAATTCGGACTTTTTTAGGTGTGTAAATTACGACGAGCGGAGGTCCGCGCATCGGGGTGGACCGTGGGTCGGACACATACAAACCGGCCACGCGGTGAAGCGTGGCCGGGCTGCTTATCGGTGACAACTACGCGAATAACGCCCCGATAATTCTGGATAGCCTATCAGGGATTAATAGACGTCCTTTTGTGTGTTGAAGACGTTGAATTTACCTGTTGGTGTGATCAGGCGCGGATCCTTGATGACTTCTTTCAGCTCAAGGGTCGCGTCGTCGACAACAACGATGGCGCTTTCTTTGTCTTTCGCGTTCCAGACGGAGAACCAGATCTCGGTGCCCTGTTTGTTGAACTCAGGCTGCACTACGCGCGGTTGCCCGTCTGTAATGCCGGCCCATTCCCCGATCGGGAGGACGGTGTACTCTTCTTCCGTTTCGCGATCATCGTCAAAGTCGGCGATGTTGAACACAGCAACCGAGGACGAGGTGTCCGCATCGGGGTTGAGTGGCGCATCGACGTAGAGGTGTTGCGAGTTGGGGTGAGTTTTGATGAAGAGCGACCCGCCGCCCAGACCGTAGAAGCTGTCCACAAGGGTCCATGCCTGATCAGGGTGACCCTCAGGATCCGTGCCGATCAACGCAATGCTTTCATCGCCCAAGTGTGAGGTGGCCCAAACGGGACCGAACATTGGGTGCATAAAGTTTGCGCCGCGACCCGGGTGAGGGGTTTGGCCTTCGGTTTCGACCATGGCGGTCAACTTGCCTTCTTTGGTGTCCACAACCGCAATTTTGTTGCGGGCGTTGGCGGCAACCATGAAGTAACGGTGGGTGCTATCGAGCCCGCCGTCGTGCAAGAAGCGTTCCGCTTCGATCTCGACTGTTTTGAGGTTTTTCAGGTCGGAATAGTCGACCATCAAAATCTTGCCCGTTTCCTTCACGTTGATGATGAATTCGGGTTTATAGTGCGAGGCCAGAATGGAGGCCACACGGGGTTCGGGGTGGTATGTTTGCTCGTCGTAGATGTTGCCACGGGTCGAGACGATTTTCAGCGGCTCAAGCGTGTCGCCATCCATGATGACATACTGTGGAGGCCAGTAGGCGCCGGCAACGGCGAACTTGTCCTCGTAGCCCTCGAATTTGGAGGTCTCGACGGAACGGGCTTCCATACCGATTTTGATCTTCGCAACCGTGTCGGGCACTTCCATCCACATGTCGATCATGTTGACGAGACCGTCGCGACCGATCACGAACAGGTAGCGACCGGAGGCCGAAACGCGCGAGATGTGGACGGCGTAACCGGTGTTGATGATCGCGCGAATCTCATAGGTGTTACCGTCGATCAGGGCGACTTGGCCCGCATCGCGCAGCGTCACAGACATGAGGTTTTCAAGGTCGATATCGTTGAGTTTTTCGGTTGGGCGATCCTCAGGGGCCACCGCAACGTCCCAACTGCCGAGCATTTCGGGCATGCCCCACTCGGGTGGCGCTGGTGGCTCAAGCAACAGGTAGCGGGCCATCAGGTTGATCTGGTCTTCGGACAAATCGCCCGATGTGCCCCAGTTGGGCATCCCTGCGGGCGAGCCGTAGGTCAGAATGCTTTCGAGGTAGTCATAGCCGTGGTCGCGCGTGATGTCGGTGGTCAGCGGTTTACCGGTGGCCCCTTTGCGCAGCACGCCGTGACAACCGGCGCAGCGTTCGAAATAGATTTTTGTCGCCGCCTGGAATTCGTCGGCGGTCATTACGGGGTCGCCGGGCTTCATCCCTGGCACTTCGACCTGAATCTGGCCGAGTGTCGTCATGGATGGGGAATAGGCGGCTGCCGCGTCGCTGCCGTGGGAGCTATCTTGGGCAAGCGCGGGGGCAAGGCCGCCGGCGAGCATCAAGGCAGCTGTGCCTAGCAGGGAACGTTTGAGTGTGGTGGCTCGGGTGAACATTGTATTTCTCCATAGAGCTGGTGAGGCTGCGGGAAATCTCACGCTTTTGTGAGGCCCTCTCCTTGATTAATGTTAAGGTGGGGTGCGACATTTTGGGTGCCTATGCTGGCAACACCGCGCAGTTCAGGATTTTCACAATGAAACAGGCCTTTCGTCTTCTTGTTGGAGAGGGTTTCCGTGTCTTCTTTTTGGGGGCGGGGGTGTTCGGCTTTCTCTCCATTCTGGTTTGGACCGTGTATCAGGTGGCGTTGAGCGCGGGGGGGGGGATCGATTTACCCACCGCCAGCGCGCCGCATCTGTGGCATGGGCACGAGATGATTTTCGGCTATGGCGGGGCCGCATTGGGCGGGTTCTTTTTGACGGCGGTCCCCAACTGGACGGGGGCAAAGGCCGCCCCGCACCGCTTTATCGCGCTTGTTGCGGGATTGTGGGCGGCGGGACGTGTGGCCGTTTGGATGTCGGGCGTTTTGCCGCCTGTGCTCGTGGCCGTGATTGATCTGTCCTTTGCACCTGTGCTTGGCGCGAAAATCGCCACGCAGTTGCTGAAGAAACCAAAGCCGCAGAACATGGTGTTCTTGTTGTTCCTTACATATTTCTGGACCGCGAACCTGTTGGTGCATCTGGACTGGATGGGCCTGTCGAATGGCTCCGCCGAAATCGGGTTGCGCGGCGGGTTGATGGCGCTGGTCGGCATGATCATCGTGCTTGGTGGACGGGTCACGCCCGCCTTTACGCGCAACGCGATGCACCGCGCGGGCCTTGATGAGGGGGCGCCGCAGGACCCACAGGTGTTCACGCCCTTGGCCATCGGTTTGGCGGCGTTGCTGCCGTTTGTGGCGATGCTTGGCGATGGCACGGCGGTGGCCGGTGTTGTCTATATGGCGGCGGGGCTCTTTGCCCTCGTGCGCGCCGCAAAATGGCATACGCGGTTTCAATGGAGCCAACCGATTCTGTGGAGCCTGCATCTGAGCTATGCCTCGATCGGGGCGGGTTTGGTGCTTATGGGGCTTGCGCCCTTTACCGTCCTGTCCGAAGTGGCGGGGCTGCATTTTCTGGCGATCAGCGGTGTGGGCGGCATGACATTCGCGGTGATGGCGCGCGCGAGCCTTGGCCATGCGGGTCTGG
Source organism: Litorimonas sp. (assembly GCA_051251645.1). Taxonomy (GTDB): domain Bacteria; phylum Pseudomonadota; class Alphaproteobacteria; order Caulobacterales; family Maricaulaceae; genus Litorimonas. The sequence goes on from JBPOEY010000007.1 coordinate 4,084, forward strand.
CGCTTGTCGCGGCGCGGCCCGTGGTCATGGGGTTCGTGGCGCTGCCGCTTGCGGGGCTTGTCCGCTGGGCGGGGGGGACCTTTGGCGGTGACCTTTATGCGGTGTCGATCTGGATCTCGGGCGGGCTGTGGATCATCGCGTTCGGCGGGTTCCTTGTGGCCTATGCGCCGATCTTTACCACGCCGCGTGCGCCCCGTGCCCCCGTTGGGCCATCGCCGACACGGTAACGGGTCGGCGCAGACATGGTGATATGTGCATTCTTAAAATGAATCTCGTTTGAATTGACTTTCGTTAAGGATCACGGGGCGCCCTCGCCGCATCAAGGGTCACCGTAACTGCTCAAGTCAAGGAGACCGCGCCATGCGCGAAGTCATGACCAAGAGCATGGCCCGCAATATCTTTTATGGCGGGTCATTGTTCTTCATCCTCATCTTTTTGGGGCTATCCGTACATAGCCACATTTATATCAGAAACACCTCAACCGACGCTGCCACGCTGACGCCGTCCGTTGCTGAGGGTAAACACCTTTGGGAAAAACACGGCTGTGTGAACTGTCACACAATCTTGGGGGAGGGCGCATACTTTGCACCTGAACTTGGCAACGTGATGACCCGTTGGGACGTAACAGACGACCCCGAGGCCGCATTTGAGGGCCTTAAGGGATGGATGATGGCTATGCCGACAGGCATCGAAGGCCGTCGCCAAATGCCGTTTTTCGAGCTGACCGACGAAGAATATCGCGCGCTCAGTGATTTCCTGCTGTGGACCGACACGATCCGCAACCAGGACTGGCCCCCGAATGATGCGGGCTAAGGGAGACATAAAATGAAATACCAAACCCAAAAAATCGCGATGGCCTATTTCGTGTTTGCGATGGCGCTGTTTGCCGTCCAAGTTACGCTTGGCCTCGTCATGGGCTGGATCTATGTGGACGGGAATTTCCTGTCCGAGCTCCTGCCGTTTAACATTGCCCGTATGCTCCACACCAACTCGTTGATCGTGTGGCTGCTGACCGGCTTCTTTGGCGCGGCCTACTACCTCATCCCCGAGGAAGCGGAGCGCGAAATCCACTCGACCAAACTGGCCTACCTCCAATTGGGCATTCTGGTCCTGGGGACCGCGGGCGTCGTTGTGACCTACCTTTTCAACCTGTTTGAGGGCAATTTCCTCTTGGGTAAAGAAGGTCGCGAGTTCCTTGAACAACCCCGTTGGGTCAAGGCGGGCATCGTTGTGGCCGCGCTGATCTTCCTGTTCAACATCTCGATGACCGTGCTCAAAGGTCGCAAGACCGCGATCACCAACATCATGCTGTTGGGCCTGTGGGGCATCGCACTGTTGTTCCTCTTCTCTTTCTACAACCCCTCCAACCTTGCGCTTGATAAGCAATACTGGTGGTACGTTGTGCACCTTTGGGTCGAAGGCACATGGGAATTGGTCATGGCCGGTATCCTCGGGTTCTTGATGCTCAAACTGACGGGTGTGGACCGCGAAGTCGTCGAAAAATGGCTCTACGTCATCGTCGCCACTGCGCTGTTCTCCGGCATTCTCGGTACAGGCCACCACTACTACTGGATCGGCACACCGGGGTACTGGCAGTGGATCGGTTCGATCTTCTCCGCGCTCGAAGTTATTCCGTTCTTTGGCATGATGGCCTTTGCCTTTGTCATGGTCTGGAAAGGTCGCCGCGATCACCCGAACAAAGCGGCACTCTTGTGGTCGCTCGGTTGTGCCACGCTTGCCTTCTTTGGCGCCGGTGTCTGGGGCTTCCTGCACACGCTGCACGGGATCAACTACTACACCCACGGGACGCAAATCACGGCGGCACACGGCCACCTCGCGTTCTTTGGGGCCTATGTCGCGCTGAACCTTGCGATCATCACCTATGCGATGCCGCAACTGCGTGGACGTGATCCCTACAACCAAGTGCTCAACATGGTTTCCTTCTGGCTGATGTCGGGCGGCATGTTGTTCATGACCTTTACGCTGACATTCGCAGGCACGGTTCAAACCCACCTGCAGCGCGTCAACGGCGAGTATTTCATGGACGTTCAGGACCAACTGTGGGTCTTCTACGTGATGCGCTTTGGCTCCGGTGTTGCCGTGGTGTTGGGGGCAATCCTCTTCATCTACGCGGTGATGGTGCCACGTCGCGAAGTCATCACTGCCGGTCCTGTGGTTGAATCCGCAGCGGAGTGATGGATATGAAAGACCTCAATCAAACATCAACGAAAGGGGCGGCTAACGCCCCTTTCTACCTCCCGCAGGGCGACGAGGTTTCCGTTTTCGAAGCCGCCGCAAAGCACGATTTGCCGATCCTTCTCAAGGGGCCGACAGGCTGCGGTAAAACACGGTTTGTCGCCTATATGGCCGCCCGTCTGGGGCGCCCGCTTTATACTGTTGCTTGCCACGATGACCTGTCCGCCGCTGATCTGATCGGCCGCTACCTGCTTAAGGGCGGGGAGACGGTTTGGGTCGACGGGCCGCTCACCCGCGCGGTGCGCGAAGGGGCGATTTGCTATCTCGACGAAGTGGTCGAAGCACGCAAGGACGTGGCTGTGGTGTTGCACCCGCTCACCGATGATCGCCGCATTTTGCCGATTGACCGCACGGGCGAGGAGCTTGCCGCGGCGCCTGGATTTATGCTCGTGGCGTCTTATAACCCCGGTTATCAGAACATTCTCAAGACGCTTAAACCCTCGACACGGCAGCGGTTTCTGGCGCTTGATTTCGCCTTTCCAACACCCGAGTTGGAAATCCCCGTGGTCGCCGCCGAAAGCGGATTGCCCGAGGATCGCGTCAAGCCGCTTGTGCGTTTGGCAAACAAGCTGCGCGATATGAAAGGTCAGGACATCGAAGAGGGTGTATCGACCCGCCTCGTCGTCTATGCGGCCACGCTCATTGCCGGCGGGATGCCGATCGAGCGGGCGATTGAAACCGCGATGATTGAACCGCTCACAGATGATGCGGACACGAAACGCGGGCTCCTCGATCTTGTCACTGCCGTTTTCGGGTGAGGCCGGTTATGGGCAAGATTGAATTTGAGCCATGGGAACCCGAAGAAACCATTGGGAAGATATGGCACAAATGGGCCAGTCGCTTTGATGCGCCTGAGGCGTATGAGGGAGCCCGTGTCGATCTGTCCCTGATCGATGGGCGGCTGGCTGTCTTTTTTCGCGGGATGGGCGGTGATCCGTCGGTCGAGATCAAGCCGATTTCGGACGAACAATCGCACCACCGTTTGTCGTACCTGCGCGCCCTCGGCACCTATGCCGAGGAGCTGCCGCGGGCGAGTTTTGACGGCAGTGCGTTGCGCTTGCCGTCGTCTTTGGCGGTGTTTCCCGCCGAACAGATGAATGCGGCGGCCTATGTGTGGCTTGCCGCAATCGGGTCGGCCACGCACCCTATTGCCGACCATGAGGATCCGTTGGTCAGTGATCTGAGGACGTTGGCCAATGTGCGCGCGGCGTTGATCCGCACACATATCGAGGCGCCGGGATTGCAGGCTTTGTATTCCGAGCTGTGTACCTTGTTGCTGGCGGGGCGCACGACGCCCGCCCTTCCACAGGCCGAACGCGCCGTCGAAGAGGTGATCCGCCTGATGCTCGGGGCCGATGTGGCCCTGTCAGACAAGGCGCAAAAAATGTGGGACAGCGTGCAAAGCGGCGACTATTCCATCTGGCGTGCGCCGCGCAAATACCGTCCGTTTTTGCCTGTGCCGATCTGGGTGGAGCCGCGGGTGCAAACGCTGTCCGTGGGCGATGCGGTCGAAACCCAAGAGGCCGAATTGGCCAATGATGAAAGCCAGGACGAAGACACCAAACCGCGCCGTGCGCGGCGGCACCGCTCCGATCAGATCGAGCGTAAGGACAGCCTGATCCTGCACAAATTCGAAGCCATTTTGAGCTTTGCCCAGTTCGTCAACCTTAACCGCCGCGTCGAGGATGATGACGAGGACAACGCCAAAAAGTCCGCCGATGACCAAGAGGAAATCGGGCTCGGACAGATCAAGAAAGCCCCTGCGACGCGGTTGCGGCTGCACCTTGATCTGGCCCCCGAAGACGCGGACATTGAACGGATTTCCGACAAGGTGACCTACCCCGAATGGGATGTGCGGCGCGGCGTATACCTGCTCGATCACACCCGTGTTCTGGCCCACCGGATCGAGGCGGACGCGACCGCCGCCAGTGTGTTTGATTTCGAGGCGCGCAAACGTATCCGCGCCGTCAAACGACAATTCGAGGCGCTGCGCCCGTCGTTGATTTCGACCTCCGGCCATCTGGACGGGGATGAGTTGGACAGCGAACGCGCGGTGCGGGCGGTGGCCGATTTCGCCGCAACGGGTGAGAGCGACGGGCGGGTGTGGCGGCAAAACCGCCCGCTCAAACGCGACCTTGCCGTGTCCATTTTGCTCGACGTGTCGCGCTCGACCGAGGCGACCGTGACGTGCCACCGTGGGCGGGCGCGTCCCGTCATCGACATTGAACGCGAGGCGCTTGCCGCTCTTGCGTGGGGCTTGGATGCCTGTGGTGACGCCTTTGCGATCAACGGGTTTTCGTCGATCAAACGCGACCGCGTGTTCGTGGCGGAAGCCAAGGGGTTTGACGAGCCGATGGGCGCAGGTGTCGAGGCGCGGATTGCCTCGCTCAAGCCCGGGTTCTACACCCGTCTGGGGGCCGCGATCCGGCACGCGAGCACGGGATTGTCCGAGCAGGGCCATATGCGGCGGCTGTTGTTGGTGATCACCGATGGCAAGCCCAACGATCTGGATCACTACGAGGGACGCCACGGGATCGAAGACAGCCGCAAGGCCGTGATGGAGGCGCGCCGCGCCGGTCACGCGGTGTTCGGCATCGCGGTGGACCGCGACGGCAAAGCGTGGTTTCCGCGTATTTTCGGACAGGGCGGTTACGCGCTTGTCCCTGATCCCGAACGCCTCAGCGAGGCCTTGCCACGCATTTATGCGCAGATTGTCGGGCGCTAAATGACCGACCACACCACGACACCAAGCGAGACGGGCGAACGGCTTCCGCATGATCTGATGGTCTGGATTTTGATCATCTCGGAGATGTTGGTTTTCGGTGCCGGGCTTTGGGCGTTCTTGGCGGTGCGGATCACGGATGTCGCGGGATTTTCACAGGCCGCAAGCCATCTACACCCCGTGGCGGCAGGTCTGGGCACGATCCTGTTGGTCACGTCGGGATTTTTCGCGGCTGTTGGTATGCGGATGCAGCGGTCGGCGCCCTTGGTCCTTGCGGCGATTGGCGGGGTCGGTTTTTTGTGGCTCAAGTCCCATGAATGGGCCAGTTTGATCGGGGCGGGCCTGTCGACCGAGAGCCACCCGTTTTTCACCTTCTACTACCTTCTGACGGGCTTTCACGCCGCCCACGTCGTGGCGGGGATCCTCCTGTTGCTGTTGGTCGCATGGCGCAAACGCGCGGTCGAAGTGTCCGCCGCCGTTGCCTTTTGGCACATGGTTGATCTGGTCTGGGTCATGCTGTTCCCCGTCATTTATCTGTTGGGGTCGCTATGAAACGGTTGATCGTGGCATGGGTCATAGTGGTCGTGGCCAGTATTCTGACGACGGGTCTGGCCGTGATGCAGGGCTCCGCGATCTGGATCGCACCCGCGTTGATGGCGTTGGCTTTGATCAAGTCGCGGGTGATTTTGGCGCAGTATCTCGACCTCTACCAAGCACCGCGCATGTTGGCGGGCATGACGGCGGTTGTCGTGGTGTGGACGGCGATTGCGCTTGTGCTGATTATGGTTGCACCCTAGCGCGTCCATCCCGCGGCGGGATCATCCTCGGCATAGGCCCGCAGGGTTTCGATGTCGTCGATGTCGGCGGCGTTCTGGCGCACCTTCACACCCTTGTCTTTAAGCTTGGCAAAAGCGCGTGACAGGCTTTCGGGTTTCATGCCCAAACGCCCCGCGATCAGCACCTTGTCGTAGGGCAGGGTGACTTCGCAGGATCCGATTTCGCAAGAGGCAAGATCGAGCAGGAACTCGGCCACGCGCTGTGGGCCGGTGCGCGATTTCAACTGTTCGACCTGCGCCACGAGGTTGTGCAGGTGGGCATAGGTCGCGGTCAGCATGGCGATGGCGATTTTGGGGTTCTCTTCGAGCAGGCGCAGCAACATCGCGGCGTCGATTCGCACCAGTTCGCAATCGGTTACGGCCTCGGCGGAAACGGGATAGGTGTCCGAACGCAGAGCCACGGCCTCGCCGAACGAGTGCCCTTTGGTGAAGGCTCCCACCACGGCCTCTGCCCCGTTGGCGGCGACGCGATAAAGTTTCACCCACCCGTCGGCCACGATGTAAATCGCATCCGCAGGGTCGTCTTGTAAAAAGATGGTGCTGCCCCGCGCGTGTTGGGAGACGCGGGCGTTGTCGAGCAACGCATCCACCAAAGAGGCGGGCGCATTTGCAAACAGCAAAGAGCGGCGAGCAATCATTTCGACGTCGGGGCGCATGGCGTGAGACCTGTGTTATTCGCGTATCAACGGACCCTAATCCCGAACGGTGGTTTTTGCAAACAAGGCGTGGGGGAAGGTTCCGTTGAAAAGTGCCTTTTGGTTGACCTTAGTCAAGTATTTTACACGGTCTTTGCCGCACATTCCCCACAGGCCATTTGGGCCGAGACTACGGGACAGATTCAATGACTATGACATATAAAACGGGTGCATTTGCCCGACGGATGACCTCTGCGACGGCGCTGTGTGCGGCGGGCGTGTTGAGTGTCACGGGCGCAATGGCCGAAGAGATTTTCGAACTGGATGCAATCACCGTGACAGGCACGGGATTCGCAGTGCAAGTGATGGACAACCCTGCAAGCCTTACCGTGCAGGGTGAAAACCAGATGAAGCGCATTCCGCCCAAATCGGTGGCGGCGATCCTCAACGAGGTTCCCGGTGTGCAGGTCTCCGAGGAGGGGATCGAGCGCGTGTCGATTCGTGGCGAAACCGCCGCACGGGTCGCCGTGTTGATCAACGGGCAAAAGCTGACCGATCATTCCAATTACGGCCAACCCATCATGGTGGACCCGACCACAATCGAGCGGATCGAAGTGGTGCGCGGACCATCGTCCGTGATCACGGGATCGTCCGCGATTGGCGGCGTGATCAACATCATTTTGAAAAAGGGCACAGCTGTGCCGTTCGAGATGACCACTACAGCGGGTTATTTTTCGGCCACTGACGGGTGGCGCTTATCCAACACCATGTCGGGCACCGTTGCTGCAGGGGCAGGGGAGCTTGATTACCGGTTGAGTTTCGGCGCCTCTGAGCAGGGCGACCGCAAGACCCCCGACGGGACGCTTGATCCGTCCTCAAGCGAGGATCAAAGCCTGTCCGCCCATATGGGCTGGACCAAGGACAACCACTATTTCGCGATTGATGCGATGGCCTTTGATTTGGGAGCCGAAGTGTTCACCGAACAAGACGGGTTCACCATTGATTTGCCCAAGCGCGATTTGCGCAAAGTGGCGTTTGCCTATGAGGCGACGAACCTGTCGCCTGTGGTGGACAAGGTGTCCCTGAATGCGTTTTACCAGACCGTTGACCGCGTGTTTGATAGCGACATCGCGGCGGGCGGTTTTCCTGTGCTCGTCGACATCAACGCCTATTCCGAAGATGCGCAAGAAACGATGGGCCTGAACGGAAAGGTCGAATTGTCCTTTGGTCCGGCGAGCCGCACGGTGTTCGGGTTTGAATACGTTGATGACGCCGTGATCACGGATAAAACCACCACCACGCAGATCACAAACCAGATAACGTCGAGCGTGATGACAACGCAGCGGCTTGGCCATGATGAGGCGGGGATCAGGACGCTGGCGCTATATGGTCAGCACGAAATGGACCTGTCGTCCGACCTGACCGCCACGATCGGGGCGCGGTGGTTTGATGTGTCTGCCGATCTCGATGTGTCCACCACCAACGGCGTGGACAATGGGCTGTCCTCCAATTCCGACAGTGGCATTTTGGGGGCTGCGGGATTGGTGTGGCGCAGCGGTGATGCGGTGTCGCTGCGTGCCAACCTGAGCCAAGGGTACACCTACCCGACCCTGAGCCAGTTGTTTTTGACCACGGTTGGCGGGTCCAATACGACCTATGGCAACCCCGATTTGAAACCCGAGACCGCGACCACGATGGAACTTGGCGCGCGGTACGACGGTGGCGCGGGGCAACTCGATGCCACGCTGTTTTACACCAAAAGCGACGACTATATCGCCAAGGTAATTACGGGCTCCACCGCGCTTTGGGAAAACGTCGACGAGGCGCGGGCCTTTGGCCTTGAGCTTCAGGGCGAATACAATCTCGGAGCCGTCACGCCCTACGCCTCGCTCGCGCTGATGCGCCGCGAGATCACCTATGCCAACGGGTTTTCGACCTATGACAGCGGCACGCCAACGGTTTCGGGGCGCCTCGGCGTCAAGGGCGATTGGGATGCGTGGAACATGGCGGGCGATTGGGATGTGTTCATGCGCGGCGCAAGCGGTGCGGGGATGCGTGACCAAGACGGGGTGATGGATGCCCCGAGCCTTGGCGGCGGCTACGCCACGTTGAACCTCGCGGTCAGCGCCCAAGTCACCGACAGCTTCCGCGTTTCGGCAGAAATCGGCAATATCTTGGACCGTTCTTTTGAAAGCTACGATCAAAACCCCGGTGCGGGCCGCAATATTTCGGTCTTTGCCACACAGACGTGGTAGGCGCAGCTCTGACCTGATCTGCAAGGCCGCGCGGGGATGCATCTCGCCCGCGCGGCCAAGCGCGCAACGTTGCCCGATTACCCTGCGTAGCCGAACAGGCGCGGCAGCCACAGCACGACACCGGGGCTGAGCGCAAGCCAGATCAGCGCCACCAGAAGCACGCCCAGAAACGGCCAGATCTCGCGAATGATTTCGGACAGCGGGATGCGCGTGACCGCATTGATAACGAACAGCAAAATTCCGTAAGGCGGCGTGATCAGCCCGATCATGCAGTTGATCACGGCCACCACGCCGAAATGCACCAGATCGATGCCCAAATCGCGGCACGCCGGCAAAAACAGCGGGATGATGACGAGAATGATCGTCGTCGCGTCGAGCACACAGCCCAACAGCAACAGCAACACCATCACCCCCAACATAAAGGCTATGGGTGTGACGTCCAATCCGACCAGATGCGCGGCGAGCAAGCGTGGAATATTCTCGGACGCCACGACATAATTGAGGATAAGCGCCCCGCCGATCACCAGTCCGACTGCGGCTGACGAGCGCGCACTTTCGACCAGAATGTGAAACAGGGCACGAAAGCTGAGGGCGCGGTAGAACACAGCCGACAGAACGAGCGCATAAGAGGCCGCAACCGCCGCCGCTTCGGTCGGTGTGGTGACGCCGCCATAGATACCATAGAGCAGGATCGCGGGCATCAGCAGCGCGGGAAAGGCGTCGCTCGTGCGGCGTGGCAGCTCGCGCAGTGGCACGGGTGTTTCAAGCGCAAAACCGCGACGGTGCGCCAAGAGCGAGTTCATCGCCATCAGCACAACGCCCATAATCAACCCCGGAACGATACCGCCCAAAAACAGGTAGCCGATCGATGTGTTGGACACGAGCGCATAGAGAACCATGGGAATGGACGGCGGGATAATCGGCCCGATGGTGGCGGAGGCGGCGGTGATCGCGGCGGCGTATCCGCGCGGATATTGCCCGCCCTTTGTCATCATCTGGATGATGATTTTTCCGATCCCTGCCGCGTCGGCCACCGCCGAGCCGGACATGCCCGAAAAGATCAATGAGGCCACCACGTTCACATGGCCAAGGCCGCCACGAAACCGACCGACCAAGGCCACACAGAACGACAACAACCGATCCGAGATTGTGCCTGCATTCATGATATTGGCGGCGACGATAAACAGCGGCACAGCCAACAGGATGAAACTGTTGTATAGCCCGTCCATCAGGACCTTGCCAGCAAGGCCGATGCCCTGTCCCGAGGCGGCCAGATAGGCCAGCGACGAGATAAGGATCGCATAGGCAATGGGCGCACCGATACCTGCAAGACCGAACATCACGGTCAGGCAGATCATAAATTCCATACTCATGTGTCAGGCTCCTCTACGCCATGGCGAAAAGCGTGCCAAACGGCCCAGGCGTAGCGGGCGGCAACTGCACCCAGAAACAGGATATAGATCGAATAGAGGTCCCGCATTCTGATCCAGTCCCCGAAAACGTGGGACAGGGTGGCGGTCTTTTTCAGTCGAAGGATATAGAACTTTTCCCATGTCGGCCCGATGGAGGCCGCGAGCCCGATGCAAATCGCCAGACCGCTGATGATCGCAAACCAGCGGCGCACCGAGGGACGCACGGCCATATACAGGATATCAAAGGTCACGTGATCGCGGTCACGCACCACAAAGGCGTTGCCCCAAAACACCAGCCACACCCAAATCAACAGGCAAAATTCCAACGTCCACCCGTAGGACGAGGGATCAAGGAGCGGGAATTTTTCGGCAATTCCGTCGATCCGTGCGGTGTAACGAATGGTGATCTGCAACACAAAGGTCAGGAACATCAGCGCCATAAGCGTGGCGGCAACGGCCTGCGCAAAGGTGCGCAAGTGGGCAATGGGCTTCATCAGGACATCCTAAATGGAAAGGGAAAGGCAGACGCGCCGCCTTTCCCCGTCATGCGACAGGCTTAGTTGCCCAAGGCGTTGATCTGATCGAGAACACCCTCGGGCCAAGAGGCCGCAAATTCGGAGCCGACATATTGTTGCTGAACATGGCTGCGGAAGGCGGCCAGATCAGGTTCGTAAATGTCCATGCCTTGTTCCTCAAGGAATGACACCAGTTCGGCCTCTTTGGCCAACTGATTGACCCGACCGCTTTCGGCGGCATCTTCGGCGGCCTTTTGCACGGTGGCCTGTTGGTCGGGCGTCAAGGCGTCCCAAACCGACTTGGAAAAGGCGACATAGTTCAGGTCAACCAAATGCGAGGTCAGCGCGACCTGTTTGGTGACTTCGTAGAACTTGGCATCGACCACGGTGGGCAGGGGGTTGTCCTGACCGTCGACGCTGCCGGTTTGCAGCGCGGTGTAGATCTCGGTAAAGGCCATCGGCGTCGGGTTCGCGCCCAAAGCCTTGCCAAGGAATTGCCATGCATCGGTGCCGGGCATGCGCAGATTGACACCGGCCAGATCGGCGGGGGTCGTTACGGTCAGCTCGTCTTTCGACTGGCGCAGGTTCACGTGGCGACGGCCAAGGTACATCACGGCCAGAAGTTTCACGCCCAACTCGTCCTCGACGGTTTGTTTGAACGGATCCATCAACGGATCGTTGAATACCGCCACTTGGTGTGCGGCGTCTTGGTGCACATAGCCCGTGGCAAAGATCGAGAACTCGGGGAAGAACTGTGCCAGTTCCTGTGCCGAGGTGATGGACACCTCCAAATCACCGGAGGCAATCGCCTCAAGTTCGGAGTTCTGTGCAATCAGCGAGCCGTTGTAATGGGGTTGATAATCGGCAAATCCGGCAACCGCGGGGCCAAACACCTCGGCCAATGCGACCGAGCGCTGATCGGTTTCGGATGCGGGCGTGGACATGCGCAGAGCGATTTTGTCCTGCGCGAGGGCGGGGGTGGCCAGAGCGGCGGCGGCGCACAGCGCGATCACGGCGCGGCGGGTGAAATTGATGGTCATATTAAAGTTCTCCTCCTCGTGTGGTGCGGTGCGGTGACCGCCTTGTCTCACGGGTTGACCCCGCGAAAATTCTAAAGTGCCAATGCGCGGTGTTTGGCGCTGTTGATATGGGCGTGCATCGCCGCCACGGCGCGCGGCGCATCGCGTGCGACCAAGGCATCGATCACATCCAGATGTTCCACCAGAACGGGCACGGCCAGTTCGGGTAACATCCGCGTGCTCGAATTGCGGATCAGCCGGATTTTAATCGCGTTGACGCGGTGAATGTCGGAAATGATCCGGTTGCCCATGGCATCGACCACCTGATCGTGAAACGCCCAATCCATCCGCTGCGCCTGCTCCAACAGTGCGGGCGTCACACCGTCTTTGGCGCGGTCGCGAATGTCGCGGTGTGCGGCGGCAATCTCGGCAATCTCGGCGTCGGTGGCGCGGTCGCAGAACACCGCGATCGCCTCGCCCTCGATGATATGGCGCAATTGAAAAGCGTCGCGCACCAGATCAAGATCGATGCTCAGCACCTTAAGACCGCGCCGTGGCACGGTTTCAATCAGACCATCCGCCTCAAGCCGTGGAATCATCTCGCGGATCGCGCCCAAGGGCATGCCCGTCAACTCGACCAACTCGCGTTGCGACACGATCTGACCCGGCTCGATGTCATGCGCCAAAAGTTTGGTCGTGAAGCTGGAATAGGCATGATCGCGGGCGCGGTTATCTGCAAGTTTACCCATCATCGGGCGTTCCTTGGGCCAAAATCGCGTCGCGTGCGACGTCATCGAGCGGGGCAAGCGGCGCGCGCAAATGCGCCCAACCCGTGGTGCCTGTTTGGCGGACCATCAATGCCTTGAGCGCCGGAATGACCGGACCTGACACAACCGCGTCGACCTGACGCGACAGCGCCACATCCTCGACCGCCGTGTCGAACAGCGTGCGAAGGCGGGCGGGGTGCAGGTTTGCCATGCCACAGATTGATCCCGCGGCCCCCATCGGCAAGGCACGGTGCAAAAACCGCTCGTCGCCGACCAGAACGGGAATACCGCCCTGTTTCAGCAGGCGCTCGGTGTTGTCCCAGTTGCCCGAACTGTCCTTGATCGCGATGACCCGTTCGGGAAAATCTGTCCGCAATCCGATCACCAGATCAAACGACAACGGCACGGCGGTGATCTGCGGGATGTGGTACAAAATGAACTTTGCCCGCGCATCGGCTTTGGCAAACAGGGCCTCATGCCACGCACGTAGCCCCGCATCATTGGGCGCGGGGAAATAGTAGGGTGGCAACAACAAGAAGGTGTCGATGCCGAAGGTCAGCGCCTGATCGATCTGGGCCAAAGTATCGCCAAGCGAAGTGGCGCACAGGCCGATAAAGATGTGTTTGGCGTCGATGCCGCTGTCCAACAGCGCCGCGATGGCTGCGCCGCGCTCGGCGATTGCGACCGATGCCCCTTCGCCAGTCGTGCCAAACAATGTCACCCCGTGGGCCCCCTTGGACATCACATCCACGGCATGGGCCGACAACAGGGTGGTGTCGATGGCGCCATCGGCGTCAAACGGGGTCAATAGTGCAACAGAAATTCCGATTCGGGTCATGGGCCTACTCTTGTGTTTTGCTCTGACATGTTACTAACTACACGTTGACAGTAAAGTAAAAACATCAGATCGATTTTGAACTCTTCCTGAAAGGCAAAAAGATGCCCCATGTCGTTTGCGCCGGCCTGATCACGGTCGATTTCTTGTACACCACGCCGCACTTTCCCGCCGAAGGCACGAAAATCCGCGCCGATGCTGCGCATATGGTGGCAGGGGGCGGTGCCTTTTACGCGGCTTCGGCGGTGGCATCTCTGGGCGGGCAGGCGAGCCTTGCGGGGGCGGTGGGCAATGATGCCTTGGCTGCGATTGTGCGCACTGCCCTTGACGCGCGCGGCATCGACGCGGCGCCGTTGCGCACCATCGACGGGGTCGATACGGCACGCTCCGCCGTGATTATCAGCGCGGGTGGGGAGCGCACGGTCATCAACCACCGTGATGCCGTGTTGTTTGAATCCGCCCCGTCGTTGCCCGCGCATTTTGACGCCGCTTTGGCCGACACCCGTTGGCCCGTCGGGGCCGCTGCATTGATGCGGGCCGCGCGACAAGCGGGCAAGCCCGGTGTGTTGGATGCCGAAAGCCCTGTGCGGTTGGCGAGCGAGGCCTTGCACGCGGCAAGCCATGTGGTGTTTTCAGAACAGGGGTTGCGCGACTATGCGGGCGGGTGCGATGCGGCGGCCTTGGCCTCGGTTGCGCAGGACCTTGACGCATGGGTGGCGGTGACGCGCGGTGCGTTGCCTGTGCTGTGGCACAAGGGCGCGGCGTTTGGCACGGTCGATACTTTTGCAACAACGCCGGTCGATACTTTGGGCGCAGGCGATATGTGGCACGGGGCCTTTGCTTTGGCCCTTGCTCAAGGGCAAGCCGAGATTGACGCGGCACGATACGCCAACGCCGCCGCCGCATTCAAGGTCGCCCACACGCCCGGCATTTTGCCAACCGCCGCCGACGTCGCCGCACTTTTGGCATAACCCCCAATTGCGGTGCGCCATGAGGATATGACGGGTCATCTTTAAATAGCGTCAGACCAATTTAACATAATAAACCTTATGCGTTTACAGATGTGTGCCTGGTGCGCGCTACTTTGAAGTGCGACTCCTATTAGAAAACAATGAGGGTGCGCGCTTCCCTGACTTGCGACTTTTGAGTGATAACAGCCTTTTGGCACTCAAAAGGAAATACCATGAAAAGACCCTACAAGCAGCTAAACCTGGAAGAAAGACGTAAGATCGAAACATGGCGCGCGGCTAAAGTGAGCGTTGATGTGATTGCAGAGCGTCTTGGACGCAACAGATCGACCATCTTTCGTGAACTTCGGCGCAACCATTTCAAAGACGCCGACATGCCCAAAGTCGTCGGGTGTTTCGGCGTTGTGGCTTCGATGAAGGCGCTTTCGCGACGCCAAAAAGATCGTAAATTGATGCGGCACACGGAACTGCGTGAATTGATTATTGAACGGATTAAGGACGGATGGACACCGGGACAAATCGCAGGCCGCTTGATCTATGAAAAGCACCTGTTCGTGTGTGTCAGGAGACAATTTATCGGTTCGTTTATTCGCCCGAGGGTATGAAAGAAGACCTCTGGTGGTATCTGCCGGAACATCGTCGCAAGCGCCGTCCGCGTAAAGGTCGCGTGCCAAAGAAGCCCAAAATCCATCCCGACCTTGGCATCTCCAATCGCCCTGAAATCATTGGTGATCGTGTCCAGTTTGGCCATTGGGAGTCAGACTTAATGTTGTTCCGACAGAAGTTTGGCAAAGCAAACGTGACATCCTTGGTTGAAAGGGTCAGCCGCTTTACCGTCTTGCTGGTGAACGCAGACAAAACAACTGCGGGTGTCATGGGAAAGCTTGCGGACGTCATGCGGACCCTGCCCCTCGTAGCGCGTAAATCCGTCACCTTTGATCGCGGTTCAGAGTTTATGGATTGGCCACATCTGCAAGCCGAAGTTGGAACGCAAACCTGGTTCCGTGATCCTTCCGCTCCGTGGCAAAAAGGGACCGTAGAAAACACCAATCGCAGGGCGAGACGCTGGCTCCCACGCGAGCTTGACGCATCGAAACTCACACCTGATCATTTGGAAGTCATCTGCGCCCGTCTCAACGACACACCACGCAAATGTTTGGGATGGAAAACGCCCGCAGAGGTCTTCAAAGAAAAGGTCTTGGATAAAGCCGCATGAAACCCCAAACTCAACACAGCTCGAAAGTCGCAGTTCAGGTATCGCTCACCTCTGAGCGATCATTCAAGTTCTTTAGCTAAATTCTATCAATTTTCTCTTAGCCGCTGGAGGCTCTACTCTGCATCGCGATCTATGATACTCTCGACCTCTGGCGCAGGAACGAACCGCCATTTGCGCAGCGGCCCTGCCATGACGTTGAGATAATACATCTCGAAGCCATAGGGCGCACCGCAAGGGTGGTGCCCGCGCGGAACGCAGATGACGTCCCCGTCATGCACCGCCATTGTCTCGTTCAATTGCAGATCGTCAGTGTAGACGCGCTGAACGCCGAACCCGTTGGCTGGATTAAGGCGGTGGTAGTAGGTCTCTTCTAGATATGTAATGCGCGGGAAGTCATCTTCGTCGTGTCGGTGGCTGGGGTAAGAGGACCAGTTGCCTGCGGGGGTGAAGACTTCGGTGACAAGCAAGCTGTCGCAGTAATCCTCGTTTTCCATGGCGATGTTGTTGATGTGGCGCGTGTTGTTGCCTTTGCCACGTTGAGTCAGCGTGATGCCGTCGGGTCCGATGCGGCGCGCTTCATAGCCTCCCTTGCCGGGGGCGGCGCAGACGGCGATGATGCATTCGGTGGTGGCCTTGGCCTGCCAATCAGTGCCGTTCGGCAGGTAGAGGCAATGCGGCGCGGTCTTTTCAAAGACATTCATCCGCTCGCCCAATTCACCCCAGTCCTGGCCCGCGCCGGTCAGTCTGGCCTTGCCTTCGACCATCACTAAGATGACCTCGTTTGTCCCTGTCTGTTCGCTGACCGTCTCACCGGGGCGGAGGCGATACAGGCCAAAGCCGACGTAGCGCCAGCCGGCGACCTCGGGCGTGATATGGTGCACCTTTCCATGGGTGCCAAAGGGGCGGTGAAGCAAGTCTGCCAATGTCGTTCCTTTCGTCATCTATTGTGCCAAAGATCTCAGGCGGGGCGTAATCTGTCGTGACCCCGATGGCGCTGGATATTATTCTCCAGTCTGGGCAGGTTGGCCCGCACAGGGCTCTATTGCCAGACCTATGGTTCCGCAGAACTTCACGAAATGCTCAAATTGCAGTCATCGGATTATCCTTCATTCAAACGGGCCGCGGTACGTGCGGAGTCCCAAACGTCGCAGAGCCGCGCATAGCGCTCCGCCATCTGCGCAATGGCATCTGCGTCGCTCATCTCGCCTTTCAACCACGCGCGCGCTGCATCACCAAAGATCGTGCGACCCACAGCAAAGCCTTTCACCAGCGGTTGTTTCGCTGCCAGCGCAAAACTTATCGCCAGATCCTCTTCGGGCGCATCCAGCCCTAACACCACGATACCACGCGTGCGCTGATCGTTGCGCTCGATGGCCTGCACCGCGTTGGTCCAGGCCGCTTCGGTCTTGAATGGCTCCAGTTTCCACCAGTCGGGAGTAACGCCAGCGTCATAGAACTGCTGTATCAGCATGGCGGTGCTGTCATCATCCACCGGAGCAACTTTGGAAGGGATTACTTCAAGCAGGAATTCCAGCCCATTGCGCCGCGCCGCGCGGAACAAGCGCTTCACCCGCTCTTCCTGCTGTGCGCGTGTCGCAGCGTCATCGTCGGGGTGGCAAAAGACCAGTAACTTGACAACGTTTTCCTGCGCCCATTCCCGCAACCGGCCCAAATCCTCTCCGAGTTCAGATTCGAATTCGATGGGCCGCGAGCCCGGCAATTCAGTCGGTCGCCCGATCCACAGGCCAGACCCCGAGGCGGCATGCAATGCGGCGCCCCCGATACGGTTATCGCACAGAATACCATAGCCGGGCTGGCCATCTTGCACCTTGAGCGCAGCCCGAAGGCACAACTCCTTGAAGGCCCCACCCCTCTCGATCGTATATCCCTCCATCTCTTCGAGTTGCAGTCTGTGATCGAACGCAAAGGTGCGCACTGTTGACCAATCGCCTTTGCGGTTGGTCGCCCAATGCACCTGTTCTAACTCTTCGTCATTGCGCAAATCGGGCTGGTTGATGCCGCGATCAAAGAAGAATTGCAGTTCTTCCCAACTGGGATAAGCGGGCGTGCAGCCGTGGCGCGACACAGCAAAGGCCCCACAGGCATTGGCGTATTTCAATGTTGTGGGCCAATCTTCACCGTCAAGCCAGCCCTTGAGAAGGCCAGACATAAAGCCATCGCCAGCGCCGAGAACATTGAACACCTCAATGGGGAAACCCGGGCCAGTCTTGCCATCGTCGAGGCTGTCAGGGATGTCGCCCTCAAAGGCTACGGCTCCCATCGGCCCGCGTTTGCATATCAACGTTGCATCAGATACCGCCCGCACGGTCCGCAACGCTGCGATGGTGTCGGTTGAACCGCCGGCGATGTGGAATTCTTCCTCGGTGCCGACGATCAAATCGAACAGATGCAGTATGCTTATCAGCTTCTCAGTGACTTCGGTGCTCTCGGCAAACCGGCTTTCTCCATCGCCGTGGCCCAGAACACCCCAAAGGTTTGGCCGGTAGTCGATGTCCAAAGCCGTTTTGATGCCGTGCTTACGCGCGATTGTCAGCGCCTTGAGCACGGCCGCGCGTGTGCGCTCGTGGCTCAAGTGCGTTCCAGTGGGCACGACGGACCGCGCAGATTTAATGAACTCAGGATCGATGTCATCCTCACACAGCGCCATGTCAGCGCAATTCTCTCGGTAGAAAATCAGCGGGAACTGTTCTTGGTCTCGAATGCCGAGGATCACCAGCGCGGTCAGCCGGTCCGGGTCAGTCGTGACGCCGCCCGTCTCGACCCCCTCACGTTCCAGTTGCTCAACGATAAAACGCCCCATGTGCTCATCGCCGACTCGGCTGATCAGCGCCGACTTTAGTCCCAGCCGTGCCGTCCCGCACGCGATGTTCGTCGGCGAGCCGCCAATGTATTTGTCGAAAGACGCCATGTCCTCTAGCCGCCCACCAATCTGCGCACCATAAAAGTCGACGCCTGCGCGGCCGATGGTGATGACGTCCAGTTTCTTTTCCATATTCATATTCCTGTTTCTTCAGCCCATACGCTCGGACGCGAACGAGCCAGGACTTGGCGTGAAAACCACCGGCTTGTTACCGTTGAGGAAGTCCCAGTTATCAACGGCCCCTTGCCCCGCCGTTGGCAACGGCGACCGCTCGTCAGTGATCGGGGTCTGGTCTGCTAGCGTCATCAGCGCCTTCATGGTGTAGCGATCAAGGGGCGTGCGATACCAGTCCTCCGTGACCAAACCATTGGCCATGGCACATTTTGCGTCCGGAGCGAGTAGATCATAGTCACGGGGCACGGCTCATATCTCCTGCGGTTTGTAGTCGGCAGGACGATCCGGCATGACGCCTTGCAGCAGCGTCACGGACTTTTCCAGCCCCTCGAGAGAGTTGAGCAGAACGTCTTCATGTTCGATCGACAGCCATCCGTCGTAGCCGCCCATCTTTAAACGATAGCAGAACTGCCGCCACCATTCCTCGCCATGGCCGAAGCCTAGTGTGATGTAGGACCAGCTGCGCCCCGGGATATCCATTAGCGAGCCGTTTTCGAGAAGCGAGGTTGTCGCCTGCACGGCGGCGTTCAGCATCGTGTCTTTGGCGTGTACGTGATAAACGGCCTCCCCCAGTGCCTCTGCGGCTGCCAGAGGGTCGGCCCCCATCCAGAACAGATGTGACGGGTCGAGGTTCGCCCCGATCACCAGACCAACAGCCTCGCGCAGTCTGAACAGCGACGGCACGTTGTAGACGCACTGATTGCCGTGTAGCTCCAGCGCGATCTTTTCAACGCCATGTTCCTTGGCCAGGGCTACGATTTCAGTCCAGAATGGGATCAGCTTTTCTTCCCACTGGTATCGCAGGATTTCCTGCGTCTCGGGCGGCCAGCTGCTGACAACCCAGTTGGGCATCACGTCATTGTCCGACCCTGCGGGCAGGCCGGACATGGTGCAGACCGTCTTGATCCCCATTTCACCGGCAAGGCGGATGGTGCCCCGCAGGCCCTGCGCCTGTGTGGGATCGGTGGGGTGCAGCGGATTACCATTGGCGTTCAGGCTGATGATCTCCAGCCCGCGATCGGAAAACGCCTTCTTGAACGTGGCCTGTGCATCGGCGTCGCCGAGCAGACCCGTCATGTCGCAATGCGGAGCGGTCGACCATCCACAGGTGTTCACCTCGATCCCCCTCACGCCCATGCGCTGCGCGTTGTCGAGCATTTCTTCAAACGACATGCCGCCCAGGCTGTCTGATACGAACCCAAGTTTCATTGGTAGAACTCCGGCTTTGTGATGAGGTTGATGTCTTGACGGGAGCCGGTTTCCAGTGCCTTGACGCCGGACTCTGCGATCACTGCAGCGGCGTATCCGTCCCAAGAAGAGCTGGCCAATTCAGGGTAGTCCCCACCCTGCACCCAACGAAGGAAGGCGCGGTTCTGCTGGCGATAGGCTTCGGCATACCGGTTGCGCCAATCCGGGTCGTGGCCCACAGATTTCAGCGCTTCCTTGTCTAGCCGGATGTAGCCGACATGGTTCGTGGCGATTGAGCCAGTTTCGCCAACCAGCTCGGCCTTTACGTCATAGCCATAGGCCGCGTTGTTGTTCACTTCAATGGTAACGATCTGGTTGTCTGCCGTCTGGAGGACCATCATGACAGGGGCGACCTTGTCGTCGGAACGGGCGGGTTGTGTCGCGGTGATAGAGACAGCTTCGCTGTCCAGCAAGTACCGCAGAATGTCAAATTCGTGGGGAGCAGAGTTTGTGATCGCCATAGCGCCGGTGAAATCCGATGCTGGGGTCGCTCCATTTCGATGCCAGTTGTGCAGCATCAGTGCACGACCGATGACGCCGTCCGCCAACGCTCGCTTCATCTGGATATATGCGGGATCATAACGGCGCATGAAGCCCAGCATGACGTGCCTTTTGCCGGCCACTTCTTCGGCCTGCATCACACCAAGGCATTCCGACGAGGACTGCGATAGTGGCTTTTCGCACATCACCTTCTTGCCTGCAGCAATGCAGGCAAGGCCAAGCGGCGCGTGGGTGAAATCTGGCGAAGCCACAATCACTGCATCGATGTCACCGCGCGCGATTGTGGCCTCGGGGTCAGTCGCAGACTCGGCACCGTAAATGTCAGCGATAGCTTGCGCGCGCGAAAGATCCATGTCGCAAACCACAGATAACGATGCCCCGGGCAAGTCTTCTGCCACAATGCGGGCATGATCTGCGCCCATGATACCGGCACCAATGACGGCAATTCGTATGCTCATAATAGTCTTTCAATAGGGGGCCATGCGTTGCACAACTGGGTAGCTTTCGAAGATTAGTAGGAAGTGGGTTCTGTCATAGTAGACGAACGGCGGGGCATTACCCAGCCGTTCCGCTTGTTAACCCATCGTCGGCATGACGAACTCGGGGTCAGTCCGAGCGCCAGAAGGCCATCGTGTCGTGATTGTCTTCAGGCGGGTATAGAACCGGACACCTTCGGGGCCATGCATGTGGTGGTCTCCGAAGAGGGACTGCTTCCAACCACCGAAGGAATGGAAGGCCATCGGAACAGGAATCGGCACGTTGACGCCGACCATGCCGACCTCAATGTCGTGCGCGAAAGCCCGCGCTGCATCCCCGTCACGGGTGAACACCGCCACTCCGTTGGCATAGTCGTGGGCATGGATCAGGTCCACTGCCTGCGCGTAGTCTTTTCGACGGACGACCGATAGGACGGGTCCGAAAATCTCCTCTTGCCACACAGTCATGTCAGGAGTCACGTTGTCAATCAGTGTCGGGCCAACGAAATACCCGTTCTCATACCCCTGCGGCGGCACTAATCCGCGTCCATCGACGACGACGTTGGCACCTTCGGCCTCACCCCTATCAATCAACCCGAAAATCTTTTCTTGTGCCGCCTTGGTAACGACTGGCCCCATCTCGGAAGAACGATCCGCCGCAGGCCCGACTTTCAGGGCTTCAATTTTGGGCACCAGCTTTTCGATCAGCGCATCTGCGACCGCGTCGGTCACCGGAACAGCAACAGAAATCGCCATGCAGCGTTCGCCAGCCGAACCATAGGCCGCTCCCATTAGCGCATTGGCAGCCATTTCGAGATCGGCGTCTGGCAGGATCACCATATGGTTTTTGGCACCGCCAAGTGCTTGCACACGTTTGCCGTTTGCTGTGCCGGTCTCATAGATGTATTTCGCAATGGGTGTCGAGCCGACAAAACTGATTGCTTTCACGTCCTTGTGGCTCAACAGTGCATCGACGGCTTCTTTATCGCCTTGCACGACATTGAAAACCCCAGCGGGCAGACCGGCTTCAGCCAACCATTCGGCAATCAGCAAAGAAGCGGACGGGTCACGCTCCGATGGCTTCAGTATAAAGGTGTTGCCGCAGGCGAGTGCCACTGGAAACATCCACATTGGCACCATCACCGGAAAGTTGAATGGGGTAATCCCGGCCACGACGCCTAACGACTGACGAACAGAATTGCTGTCCACACCAGTGCCTACATCTTCTGAGTAGTCACCCTTGAGAAGATGCGGTGCACCTACGGCGAATTCCACAACCTCAAGACCGCGGGTAACTTCACCAACGGCATCGTCATGGGTCTTGCCGTGCTCGACAGAGATTGCTTCTGCCAACTCATCAGCGCGGTCCCAGAGGATCATCTTGAACCGGTCCAAGATGCGCGCGCGCCGCAATGCAGGCGTCTTGGACCAGGTCACCCAAGCCAACTTGGCGGAGGCGACAGCGGTGTTAACCTCGTCTGTAGAGGCCAGCGCGACTGTCTTTTCGGACTCGCCGGTTGCCGGGTTGAAAACGGGCTGGCTGCGGCCGGACGATCCGGCGACACGTGCGTTGTCGATGAAGTGTGCAATCTCGGTCATGAATATCTCCTCATATACTAAAGGCTTTATCGGTGATATAATTTCGCATATAAATCTCTAGAAATGATTATCCGTTATGCAAGAGTGATGTAATGAATTGGGATGACCTGCGATATTTCCTCGCCGTTGCTCGTGAGGGTCAAATGCTTGGTGCTGGTGCACGGCTCGGCGTCAGTCAGGCGCGACTGAGCCGCCACATTGCCGCACTTGAAGCAGCTATCGGCGCACGCCTATTTGACCGCACGACGCGGGGTTCGACTCTGACACCGGATGGAGAAGCGCTGTTTGTAACAGCAGAACGCGTTGAGGAAGAGGTCCTGACGGGAGTCGCAGAAATGTCCGGGCGGGACGAAATATCCGGCACGGTTCGGATCGGTGCGCCCGATGGTTTCGGCAGCGCATTTCTTGCCTCTCGCCTTGGCTACTTCCGCGCAGCCTACCCTGACCTGCGTGTGCAGCTTGTCCCCGTACCACGGAGCTTTTCGCTGTCCGAACGCGAGGCCGATATTGCCATCATGGTCGGCAGGCCAGAAAAGGGGCGACTACGGGTACGCAAGCTAATCGACTATTCGCTCGGACTCTATGCTGCCCGAAGTTATCTCGAGCGGTCTGGTCCTCCGCTAACAGTCGGTGACCTCTCGTCACACAGCCTCATTGGCTACGTTGAAGACCTTATTTACACGCCTGAATTGAACTACGCGCACGAGTTCTCCAAGGATTGGACGTCGGACATCGAAGTATCGACGGCAATCGGCCAATTTGAAGCAGTCCGAGCCGGCGCAGGCATCGGGATCTGCCACGATTTCATGGCCACCCGGGAGAAGAGCATGGTGCGATTGTTTCCAGATCTGTCCATCACGCGCAGCTACTGGATCGTCTGGCATGAAAACCTGCGGGTGACCCGGCGCGTGCAAGTCGTCGCGGATCTTCTAGATCGGATCGTGCGCGAGGAGCGCGGGCTGTTTCACGCGGGCTCTTAGCGCACTGCTACCTCATTCCGAAACCAGCTAACTCAACGTCTTGGATGAGCATGTTGTCTTAGCGCTCACTCCAACCCGATCAACAGATCTTTCGCGTCGATCTGTGCCGCCACCGTCACATGCACGGCCTTAACCACGGCATCCCGCTCGGCGTGCAACCCGGTCTCCATCTTCATTGCTTCGATGGTGAGGAGCAGGTCGCCTTCCTTTATCTTCTGACCGGCCGAGATTGCGATGGAGGCGACGACACCCGGCATCGGTGCGCCGATGTGGTTCGGGTTGCCCACCTCCGCCTTGGGCCGCGTCGCCGTGGTGGCCTTGGCCTTGCGGTCGGGCACGCGGATCGTGCGCGGCTGGCCGTTCAGTTCGAAGAATACTCGCACCTCGCCATCGTCTTGGGTCTCACCCACGGCGATCGAGCGGATCTCGAGTGTCTTGCCGGGGTCGATCTCGGCGCTGATCTCTTCACCATGTTCCATGCCGTAAAAGAACGTCCGTGTCGGCAGCACCCGCACCGGGCCATAGGTGCGGTGGCGGCCCATGTAATCGAGGAAGACCTTGGGATACATCAGATAGCCGTTCAGATCCTCGTTATCGATGTGTTTGCCTTGCAGTTCCTTGACCAGCTTGCGCGGGTCTCTTCGATATCCACCGGCGCGGCGTGCAGCCCAGGACGGTCGGCAAAGGGCATCGTAGAGTTAACTGACGTCGGCTAAGGAAATTCAGGGAGCTTGGCCTTAGGGAGCTTCAACTTGAGCGATTTCGCGCCACGTCTGTTCTCATTTCGCGGAAATCGGTGGATGTCATTTCGTGGCGCGGCAGGAAGAACAGGTTGGCGATCGGATCGTGGATAGAAAGGAAACGCTGCAA
This sequence comes from Litorimonas sp., assembly GCA_051251645.1. Lineage (GTDB taxonomy): Bacteria > Pseudomonadota > Alphaproteobacteria > Caulobacterales > Maricaulaceae > Litorimonas. The sequence continues at coordinate 28,249 of JBPOEY010000007.1, forward strand.
ATGGCGTGGAGATGTGAACTTCTTCATTCCCCGTTCTCGTTGCCGCGTCGGTTGATGAGAATTTTCCGACCTATTGTTCAGACCTTTGTGAGATCGATGTTCGACGCCGGGCATGATTTCCCGTTTTGCCGCTCCGTATGATCTCAATTTGCCGGTGATCACGACTTCGTTGAGATGCCACTTGTCAGCAAATTGACCCGTCGATCTACGGCGGATGTTGGCTGCAAAATGATGCCCAAACTTTTCTGCCCAAGTCCGGGCAGTTCGATGCGAAACGGTGATGCCGCGTTCAGCCAAGAAATCCTCAACCATCCGCAAACTGAGCGGAAACCGGAAATACAGCCAGACCGCTTGGGCGATCACCTCAGGAGGGAAGCGATGGCGGTGATAGAGTGGTGAGGCGTTCGTTTTGATCATGCAGCTCCATCCCACATCAACGCTGTCAATGCATTAACTTTACAGTGCCGTATTAATCCCAAACTGGTCGTCAACCGTCGCGAGATTGGCGATGCAGTGAAACTCTGACCCAAAGCTGCTTACGTGTAGTTTCAGCACTTTCGCACAGTCTGCAACGATTGTTGCAGGCTGCTTGCTTTCGACGTACAGTTAGTCATTCCTAGCGGCTATCGTGAACCGCGAACTTTGGAGGACATCATGGTACCAACGGACGTGTCGCCGCCGGTAGATTACGAAGAACTCATCAGGTTGATACACGACCGCTTCGACCAGATGAGCAAGACCTATCAAAAGATCGCAGAGTACCTTACGCAGCACCCTAACGAGGTCGCGGTCCAATCCGTGAACTCTATTGCTGGGCAGTGCGAAATACATGCCTCAAGTTTTGTGCGCTTTGCTCAATCGCTTGGCTATAGTGGCTTCAAAGATCTCCAAGCGCTGTTTCAATCACGTCTTTCTACCGCAGCGCCGGGCTTCGAAGCCCGAAAGAAGGCCTTAGAGGGAGAGTTGTCTCTTCGCAAGGATCGGTCCGAGTTGGGGTTTCTTCAAGAGCTTGTTGTACGGGATATCGCATCTCTGCAGGAGCTTTTGGACAAGGTCGATGCCGAAGACATGGCCAAAGCCGCCGAACTGATCGAACGGGCCGACACGGTATATCTAGTTGGTCAATTACGGTCGGAGCCGGTCGTAAGCCTTTTGCGGTATATCCTGACAATGCTTGGTCGGCCCTGTGTACTTTTGGATGCAGCTGGTGGCCTGGCGACGCATATGGCACGAAACATGAAATCGACAGATTTGTTGATCGCTGTTTCCTTCCGGTTTTACGCCAATGAAGTTGTCAACATTGTTGAGGAGTGTGGTAAGGTCGGCGTGCCAATCATCGCAATCTCCGACAGCACATTGTCCCCCCTCAAAAAGCCGTCGTCGATCCTCTTTTCTGTACCAGAGCACGACTATACTTTCTCACGTTCTTTGGCTGCTCCCATGTGTCTCACGCAGGCGCTTATGGTTGCGGTAGCGGCACGTGTTCAACACAATTCCAATGATCCGCGCATTCCGACCGTTACAACGCAATAGTTTTGACGGCATTGAGAGTCGAAAAAGGCCCCGGTCAGTCTTGATCGGGGCCTTTCGTACTTTTTTCGATTGAGATTAGAACGCCTGTTGTCCAGTGGCCTTCTCGATAATCTTGTCAATGGACACAGCCAGAACCAGGAGCAGACCAGTCACGATTAGGCGTATCTCGTTTTCGACTCCCATAAGGTTCAATCCGTTCTGCACGGTACCGATCACCAGTGCGCCCAGAAGGGCCGAGTAGATCGCACCACGACCGCCAAATAGACTAACACCGCCGATCACGGCTGCGGCGATGGTTTCTAGCAGAAGTGTACCACCGTCGACGCCCCCACCTGAGAATACGCCTACACCCAAAGTGCGAGAGGCTGCGATGGTACCCGCAAGTGCAGCAATACCGCCGGCGATACCAAAGGCAGCCATTTTGATCCCAGGTACGTTAATTCCTGCCCGACGTGCCGCCTCATCATTGTTGCCGACGGCGTAGAGCGACAGACCGAATGTGGTTTCCTTAAGGACATAGCCTCCGGTCATCAACAAAACCGCAAAGATCAAGGTGGGAAGCGGAATCCCTTGGTGGGTGTTCATGACAGCGACAACGACTGCACCAAAGAGCGCGCTGCCAGCCAGCGGAAGCACGACGGAACTCATGGTTCGAACATGCAGTCCTTGCCGCCGACGCCGTTGCGCGCTCGATAGGATTAGTGCAGCGCCCAAGGCAAGGAAGATCGCGAACACCAACCAAGCGGAACCGCCCGCTATCTTTGTTTGTGCGATTTTCTCAACGCCCGTATTCATCAATCCATAGCGCGCAGTCTGTGGTAGTAACAGCAGCTGAATGCCGTTCAGAGCAAGTCCCAGACCCAATGTCACGACGAAAGAGGGTACACCGACGAAGGTCACCCATCGTGCAGACGCCATACCGATCAGAACGCCAAAAACGATAGAAACCGGAATGGAGACCCACGGAGAGAACCCGAACTCGACCACGAATTTCGCCATCAGCACTGCGGCAATTCCATTGATCGCCGCGATGGATAGATCTATCTCGCGGACTAGCAGAACGAACATGATGCCAAGCGCCATGATACCCACGACCGTCGACTGTAGCAGCAGGTTTGAAATGTTGCGTGCACTCAGGAACACGTCACTTTGGAACGTAAAAAATATCCAGAGCGCAACCAGACCAATCACGACGGGCAACGCCCGCAAGTCGCTGGTCAATAGCTCGCCGAAAGTACGGCGCTGCGGAGCTAAAGGAGCTCCCGCTGCGCTTTGAGTATCGCTCTCGCCTGGCGCAGAATTTGTAGTTATCTCAGCCATAATCTTTTCCCCTCACCCGGCCATATTCACGGCTTCGTTGCCGCCGACCATTGCGTTGACAACCTGTTCGCCTGTCACTTCGCTTGATTTGAAACTGGCGGCATTTGCGCCTAGGCGCATGACCTCGATCCTATCCGTTGCGTCCACGACAAAGTGGTGGATGTCGTGGCTTACAACCACCACGCCCAGACCCTCGTTCGCCAAAGTTCGGATCAGCGTCGAGACTTGCTCGGAGGCCGAGTGGCTAAGGGCAGCAGTTGGTTCGTCCAATATGACGACTTTAGGTTTCCATAGGATCGATCGGGCGATGGCGATGTTTTGTCTCTGGCCTCCGGACATGGCACCCACGGGCCTAGACAGCGACAGGTTGCCTAGGCGCATTCGGCTCATTACGTCCCGCGCTCTGACTTCTTGTTCGGCGCGCTTGATGCGTCGACCACCCCAAACGGGTCCGCTCAATTCACGACCCAAGAACAGGTTCTGTACGGCATCGAGGTTGTTGCATAGTGCCAGATCCTGATAAACGGTCTGGATTCCAAGCGCCGTCGCATCCGAGGGGGAACTAATTTTAGCGGTTTTCCCTTCAAAATCGTAGTCGCCACTATCCCAGCCATGCACCCCAGCCATTACTTTGACCAGCGTGGACTTACCGGCACCGTTGTCGCCAACGAGTGCAACAATCTCACCTGGGTGTACGTCAATCGAAGCACCGCGCAGAGCGTGGACCGAACCGAAAGATTTCTTGATGTTCCTCATCGAAATGAGCGGCTTGTCACCGGTACGTGTCATTCTTTCCTCCCTGAGAGCGATCAAAAGAAAGGGAGCCGGAAGACCGGCTCCTCTTGAATTTTTCGAAGCCTAGAGCTTTACAGGTTTTCTTGGCAAACTGGAGCGTCTTCGATGCCCTGACAGATTTCTTCCCAGCTCCAGACGCCCGCATCGACAACATCGCCGAGATTGCCGAGTGTGATATTTGATACTGGAAGGAACACAGCCGGAACATCCATGTACTGGTTGTTAATGAATAGCCCCAAGTTTGTTAGACGCCTTGCAGCTTCCGTTGTTGCTGTCTTTCAAAGTCTGCTGGCGACAACATCCCATTCCTAGCGTGCTTTCGCTTAGGATTATAGAACATCTCAATGTAGTCGAACACGTCAGATCTTGCATCATCTCTGGTTTTGTATGTCCTGCGACGGATGCGCTCGCGTTTAAGCAAGTTAAAGAAGCTCTCAGCCACCGCATTATCATGGCAGTTTCCACGGCGGCTCATACTGTGTTCCAGATTGTGGTGTTTGAGAAAAGATGCCCAATCAATACTTGTGAACTGTGAGCCTTGATCAGAATGTACTAGGACTTTGCTCGTTGGTTTGCGCCGCCAAACAGCCATGAGCAACGCCTGCAACACGAGGTCTGTTGGTTGCCGGTTTTGCATCGACCATCCCACAATACGTCGCGAAAACAGGTCGATCACGACGGCCAAATACGAGAAGCCTTCGTGGGTCTTGATGTAGGTAATATCTGTCACCCAGACGGTGTTGGGGGCCGCGACATCGAATTGACGGTCCAGCGTATTATCAACGACGACTGATGGTTTGCCACCATATTTACCTGGGCGACGCTTATAGCCAATTTGCGCGTATATCCCAGCCAATCTGGCCAGTCGGGCCACACGGTTTGGGCAACACGTCTCACCCAAATCGCAGAGGTCATCATGCAGTTTACGATATCCGTAAATCTTACCACTGTCTTTCCATGCCACCTTGAGCAGCTCGATTTGACGTAAATCCTCATGCGCCCGCAAGCTTAACGGGTTTTTAATCCACGCATAAAAGCCACTTGGGTGCAGGCGCAGACAACGACACATCGCGCGAACCGAAAACAACGGCCGATGCTCTGCGATAAACGCGTACCTCACTTTGCATCCCTGGCGAAGTACGCGGTGGCCTTTTTTAGGATATCGCGTTCCTCAGAAACGCGGGCCAGTTCCCTCTTCAAGCGCCTGATCTCTGCGGCCTGCTCTGTAGTCGCGTCGATTTGTTTGCGCGGCTGCGAAAACTGGGCTCTCCACGTATAAAGTGACTTGGTACTGATCCCGAGACGCTCTGAGACCTCCGCAACTGAATATCCGCGATCCACAACTTGTGCGACCGCATCGCGCTTGAACTCATCTGTAAATCTAATCCCTGACATCGCTGTCTCCTTGCTTCTAAAATTACCAAGCAAGGCGTCTACAAATCTAGGGGCTATTCATAACTTGGCCATTGACGAGTTCTTCTGGCACGCCGCCACCATTAAGCAGTGATGCAACAACTTGCGCGGCATAGTCAGCTTCGACAGCGAGGTCTTTCAGGACCGAGTTGTCCTGCCAGCCGGTCGCAACGTAGCGCAGCGCTTCAACTGTAGCATCTTGACCACCTGTCACCAGTATGTCGCCTGGTCCGTAGCCCTGACTGATCAGTGCGGCAACAGATCCGCCTGTGGTGCCATCATTCATACCGAGGAACACATCAACCTCGCCACCCGTCTTGGTCAGGCAGTCTTCGGCAAAGGACTGTGCCAGAACCGGATCCCAATTCTGCGTGTATTGTTCGCAAACAACTTCGACCTTGCCGCTGTCGATGAGTGGTTGGAGATACTCATTCTGGCCTGCCTCGTACTGGCCGGTTCCAAATTCGCCTTGGTTTCCCTTAACTCGAGCTACCCGAACAACTTCTTGATCCATTGCCTCAATCAGTTCCGCCGCCCGGGAACCTTGAGCCTGTCCGACTGACAGCGAATCAAACACTACGTGCGCCTCGGCACGTCCACCAACTGCGTCATGATCATATAGTACAACCGGGACGCCAGCTTCTTCGGCGGCGGCCAGTGCGCCTGCAGCAAGATTGGCATCCGATGAAGTGTAGAGGATCACATCAGCACCCTGCGAAATCGCGTCTTCCACGAGACGCTGTTGGCGTGCAGGATCACCCTCGCCATTCTGAACGATGACTTCAGCATCGGGCGCGTATTCTTTAAGAGATTCAACGAAGAACGGCGCGTCGCGGCTCTCGAAGCGAATTGTCGTTGAGTTGGGCAGCAGAAAAAAGACTTTCTGTGCATCTTGTGCCACTGCGGCACCTGCGGTGACTGCAAGGCATGCCGAGGTAGCCAGGCGTTTTGCGAGTTTGTTCATGTTTTCCTCCCTAGGATTCAAATTTAGTCTCTGTCAGGTCACGGGAAGCAATTCTCATCGCAATGAATATTGCGCCGCGGTCCATTTGGGAACGTTACGTTCGCGAAGTGTGTGTCAACGCTTGTGCCAAAAAGTCATAAAGTTGCAATTTTTGTTGCAGGACGGCAAGGCCTTGAACAGAACTCGCAGCGGCACTGTAAAGTTAATGCACTGACAGCGTTGATGTGGGATGGAGCTGCAAGATCAAAACGAACGCCTCACCACTCTATCACCGCCATCGCTTCCCTCCTGAGGTGATCGCGCAAGCGATCCGGCTGTATTTCCGGTTTCCGATCAGTTTGCGGATGGTTGAGGATTTGTTGGCTGAACGCGGCATCACCGTTTCGCATCGAACTGCCCGGACTTGGGCAGAAAAGTTTGGGCATCATTTTGCAGCCAACATCCGCCGTAGATCGACGGGTCAATTTGCTGACAAGTGGCATCTCAACGAAGTCGTGATCACCGGCAAATTGAGATCATACGGAGCGGCAAAACGGGAAATCATGCCCGGCGTCGAACATCGATCTCACAAAGGTCTGAACAATAGGTCGGAAAATTCTCATCAACCGACGCGGCAACGAGAACGGGGAATGAAGAAGTTCACATCTCCACGCCATTTGCAGCGTTTCCTTTCTATCCACGATCCGATCGCCAACCTGTTCTTCCTGCCGCGCCACGAAATGACATCCACCGATTTCCGCGAAATGAGAACAGACGTGGCGCGAAATCGCTCAAGTTGAAGCTCCCTAAGGCCAAGCTCCCTGAATTTCCTTAGCCGACGTCAGTTAACTCTACGATGCCAGCGTGAATACTCTCGTCGCGAAGCGATTTGTCAAGAAACAGCAGATACGCTGGTCACGAACCGGCGCGCACTACCTGCTGAAAGTGAGAGCTGCGATGCTAAACGGTGATCTATATGGGAGAACCAAATGCGAACCACCCGCGGCAATGGGCAATTCCCAAATGACACGCATTGCGCAACCAACGCCACTGCTCCTGCAGGCTGCATGACCCCAGAGAATTGAACGGTCTCGCTTCGAAATCGTTTGGTGCCGGCGTCACATTCTTATCCACTGGCTTCCTTCCCCTGGCTCCAGATTCTGGTGGCTAGATCATCAAACGCTTCTCAGTTGGAGGAATGCGCCGGACCATGCCCTTGTCCGGGTGTCGTTCTCGCTGTTCTAGCGCGATTTTTTGCGCAGCACCAGTCTTGGCGGCTTTCTCAAGTGCCAACAGAATTGCTACGTCGGCCAGTCCTTCGGCACCATCGGCCTCCGGCGCGACGCCGTCCTTGATGCAATCCGAGAAATAGGCGGTTTGGCCCGCAAACTGATCGGTCTGCTCAAACTCGTGTTCAATCACCTCCGATCCACGCGTTAAGCGGACAATGGTGGGTGATTGGAAGTCAAAGGCGCGCTCAACCGCGATTTCTCCTTTTGTTCCCGCGATGCGGTACATATCAAGCTGCTCAGCCCCGAAGCTTGCGGCGAATTGCGCGACACGCCCATTGGGGAACATCATCGTCGCGGCAAAGCTTTCTTCGACCTCTTTAAAACGCGGATCGTCCACGTGGTTGCGCACGGCCATGACTTCGAACGGCTCATCGGCAAAAACATGGCGCGCAGCATTCAGGCAATAGATACCAATATCCTGCAACGGGCCGCCCCAATTGGAGGCTTTCAATCGGTGATTGTCCGCCCCGGCCTGGAAGGAAAACAGCGAGGTAAAGAGCCGTGGGTCGCCAATCGCACCAGAGCGGATAAGTTCCAACGCATGGACTGTGCCCGGCTCGTTGTGCAACCTATAAGCAGTCATCAAAAAGACTCCGGCCGCGTTGGCGGCGGCTATCATCGCCTCACATTCAGCAACCGAGATCGCCAAAGGTTTTTCAACGATCACATGTTTGCCCGCCTTCGCTGCGCGGATCGCATAATCCGCATGCATCGAATTTGGCAGTGCAATATAAACCGCGTCGACCACATCAGCCGCGAGCATCTCGTCATATTGATCGTAGGAAAAGACGTTCTCGATATCGTAGAATTTCGCAAGGCGCTCCGATGCCTCACGATTACCACTGACCAAAGCGGTGGTCTTTGAGTTTCCGGTCAGATCCACACCCGGCAGGAAAGCAATTTGAGAAATCCAGCCGGCACCAACGACCGCATAACGTACAGTCATATCAGCCTCCCACCTTGCGCCAGGCGCGCTTGGTCGAGGACATTTGAATGTCCTCGACTAACGTCTGGATGCGCAGCCCTGCGCGAAAATTGAACGGTTCAGCAGCATCGCCATTGATGGCACTCAGATAGCCCGCGACCTCAATCGCTTTGAGATCATTGAAGCCTATTTGATGCCCAGGTGCGACGCAGAATTGACCATACGGCGGATGCGCGGGCGAGGCTTCGATCCGGCGGAACCCCTGACGGCCCTCGGCATCGTCATTTGAATAGAAATGCAACTCGTTGAACCGTTCCTGGCTGAAGGTCAGCGCACCTTTCGATCCGAAGACTTCGAAATCATGCTGCATCTTGCGGCCAGTCGCGATCCAATTGGCTTCGATCGAACCTGACGCGCCGTTTTCAAACCGCAAAAATGCGCGTCCGATATCATCGACTTCAACCGCGCGCACAGTGCCATATCTATCCTTTCGATTGGGGATGACCGTCACGCAATCGCCCATAACCTCTGTCACGGGTCCAAGCAGAAACTCTGCCGTGGCCAAGGCATGGCTGCCAAGATCAGCCAGCGCCCCACCGCCCGCAGGATCATGACGAAAAGTAAACGGGCCAGAAGCGTCAGCCATATAATCTTCGGCATGCAAACCACGATAGCCGCGGATCTCTCCCAGTTCACCGGACTCGATCATCGCGCGTGCAAGCTGCAGCATCGGGTTGCAGAGGTAGTTGAAACCAACCTGTGTTCTTATGCCCGCAGCCTCGGCGGCATCTGCCATTTCACGCGCGTCTTGCGCAAGCGGGGCCAGCGGCTTTTCGCAGTAGACATGTTTTCCAGCAGCGATGGCGGCAAGCGACATCTCTTTGTGCAAGGCATTTGGCGCGGTAATCGAGACGATTCCGATCTCTGGATCATTGATGATGTCACGCCAATCGGTGGTCGCATTCTTAAATCCAAAGGCCCGCGCAGCATTCTGAGCCTCTGCCTCGTTGATATCTGCAACGGTGTCTAGCTTTGCGTCAATAGGCAGATCGAAAACGCGCGAGGCATTGGTAAACCCAAAAGCATGGGCTTTGCCCATGAAGCCGGTGCCGATCAATCCGACTTTGATTTTAGTTTTTGAGTTCGACATTGATGTGATCCCTGTTCACAATTAACGCAGGATCGATTGTGTTGTTAAAATAGTTGAGAATGTTTTCAGCCGACGAGATTGCCATACGTTTTGCCGCATCCTGCGTCAGTCCTCCGATATGCGGAGAAAGCAAGACTTGGTCAAACTCGGCAAGCGGATGGTTTTGAGGCAATGGCTCCTGTTTGAAAACGTCCAGACCCGCTGCGCCGATTTTTTCGCTTTGAAGCGCCGCGATCATAGCGTCTTCATCAATGATGCCTCCACGGGATGTGTTCACCAGCACCACACCATCGCGCATCTTTGCGATTTCTTCGGCCCCAATCAGCGCCTTACCCGCATGGGGTAGGCAAAATGAAAGTACGTCCGCCCAAGCCAACCCATCGTCTAGAGTAGCAACCGCCGGAACGCCGGTTTCGGGCCAGCCCTGAGCCAACAGATAGGGATCATAGGCGCGCACATTCATGCCGAATGCCTGCATCATTTCGCCGGTTTTGCGCCCAATGCGGCCATATCCGACCAACAAAAGATTTTGCCCGCTTACATCCCGCGCTTCAAGCTTATTGCGCCACTCCCACGGACCTGTGCGCACGGAGGCATCGGCTCGGATCGCTCGCTTGCAAGCGGCTAGAATCATCATGGCAGCATGTTCAGCCACCGAAACCGAATTCACATCACCGCAAACTGCCAATGCGATATCCCGGCGGTTCAGCGCCGCAACATCCACGGCGTCATATCCGACGCCGTGCCGCGAGACAATCTTAAGCTCGTGGGCAAGCTCGATGGTTGGTGCGGTGACCGGTTGGGTTCTGAGCAATACGGCGTCTGCGGTAGCGATCTCGGCCGCGAGGCTCTCTTCCGATGTCTCGGCGATGTAAGTAACCGTTACACCCTGTGCTGTATCTAGCAGCTCACAGCCTGACGGGTGCAGCGGTCCTGCGACAACAATATGTGGCATCAGTATGTCCCCCCTGTCGCTTCCGTCTTTGTCGCGTTGCCAGTTAAATCGCGGAAACATTTGACGCTGGCCGCAGCCGCCCCGGCCAAAAGCCGACTGTCGCCGGAAACGGTGGTCAGGCTGTACCCCCAACCGATAGCCCGCGCTGCATACTCTGGAGTGCCGCAATGAAGGCAGGCTTTGATCCCGTTCTTTTGGCAAACCTTGGCGATACGCTGAATGAGTTCGATCATCTCGGGCTCTTCCCGATCAAAACCCGGTGGAAGCCGTCCCTCTTGCGTACCAAGTGTAAGATCAGCGGGGCCAACATATATCCCGTCCAAGCCCGGTGTCGCCGCAATGGCCTCCAGGTTTGCAACTCCTTCGGCGGTTTCGATCATTGCGAGCGCCAAGACCTCAGAGTTCATTGCTGGGCCATAGCCCGGCATGGCAATACCTGCACGCGTCGGTCCAAAACTGCGCTGTCCATGAGGCGGGTAGCGCAAATAACTGACGAACTCGGCGGCCTGTTCGGCGGTGTTGATCATCGGGCAGATCACGTTCATTGCCCCCGCATCCAACACCTTCATAATGATCGCCGGATCAAGCCATGGCACCCGGGCGCCAATGGTCACCCCACTGGCACGCATCGCCTGAAACATTGGCAACGCAGAAGAGTAATCGAGCGCGCCGTGCTGTACGTCGATGGAAATTGCATCATAGCCTTGCGCAGCCATGATTTCGGCAGTGAATGGATTGCCGATGGAGAGCCAGCCATGCAGAACAGGTTTGCCTTCAGCCCAGAGGGCTTTCACTTTGTTAATTGTCATGATGGCACCTTAAAATACGATCTGGGCAAGCTTGGTGTCGAGATAGTCTTCGACCCCTTCACTTCCGCCTTCACGACCCAAGCCGGAAAAATTGGTGCCACCAAAGGGTGCCTCGGCCGCTGCCAGTGCAAAACTGTTGATCCCCACCATACCGGCTTTCAGCGTTGCAACGGTCCGGCGCGCTCGGTCCGGTGACGACGTAAAGGCATAGGCCGATAGTCCCATGGTCGAATTGTTCGCTCGCGCCAGCACTTCGTCATCGCTTTCGAAGGTGGTGATTGCTGCGACCGGCCCGAAATTTTCTTCCGCGAATACTTCATGTTCGTCAGTGACATTGATCAGGACAGTTGGTTCGTAGAAATGCCCTTCGTTGAAAGCCGACGAGCGCTTGCCTCCCAAAGCAAGTGTTGCGCCGCCCGCAACCGCTGCTTGAACAATCCGGTCGATTGTCTCGAGGCTACGGCCATTGATCAGGGGGCCCATGCCTACGCTCGGGTCCAGACCATCACCCAGTTTAATCTGGCTGGCGCGAGCGACAAAACCCTCTACAAATCGGTCGAGCAGGGTCTGGTGCACGAACATCCGGTCCGGTGTCACACATACCTGGCCGCAATTCGCGTATTTGGTTGGAACAATCACATCAAGCGCGGCATCCAAATCAGCATCATCATAGACGATCAATGGCGCATTACCGCCCAACTCCATAGAGACTTTCTTTACCGTCTCGGCCGCGTCACGAATCATTTGCTGTCCCACGTGCGTCGATCCGGTCAGCGAAACCTTACGAACGCGCGGATCAGCCATCACCGGTGCATAGGTATCCCCAGTCGAGCCAACCACCAGATTGACGGCACCTTCCGGCAACCCGGCAGCGCGCAAACAATCCACAAGAACCATCGCGACGCCAGGGGTTTGAGAAGAGGGGCGCAGAACGACCGGACAACCGGCGGCAAGCGCTGGGGCAAGTTTGCGTGCTGGTAGGGCTGCAGGGAAATTCCAAGCAGTGAACGCGCCAACGATGCCTACTGGCCCACGACTGATTTCAAAGCGTCCGCCGGGCACGCGGCTTTCGACGGTCCGACCATAAATACGTCGAGCTTCTTCGGCGTACCAACGAAATTGTTCGCTCGCGAGAACCCATTCGCGGCCCGCTTGTGCAATTGGTTTGCCGGTCTCGGATGCAATCATGGTCGCTGCCTCATCGACCCTTGCGAACATCTCGTCAGCCGCTCTGTGCAGCGCATCGGCCCGGCCAAACCCGCCCATGGCCACCAGAGCCGGAAGCGCCTTAGCGGCCGCGTCAATCGCCCGTTGCGTGTCTGCAATTGAAGCAGTGGCAACATCGCCAAGTGGCTTTTCCGTTACCGGAGACATGACTTGCGCGGTGCCTGAGCCTTGCGACCAAGCGCCGTCGATGAAAAGTCCAAAATTTTCGTACATATCAGCCAAACTCACTTGTCATTACTGTGCGGCCTTCAGCCACGGATTTGAAGCAAGCATCTGCCAGCAACAAAGCCAGACGACCATCTTCAAAGCCCACCGGCACTGGTGACCCATTATCAATGGCGTCGACAAATTTGCTGATCTCGATGTCGAAGGCTTCGCCATACCGTTCGATGAAAAAGTGCTGCAGGGGTGACGAAACATTGGTTTGCGTTCCTAGGTACTTTTTCATTGTATGATTGTGATGATTGTCGGTGACCAACATGCCTTTAGAGCCCAGCATCTCGATGCGCTGATCGTAGCCGTAGACTGCTTCGCGTGAGTTGGTAATCACAGCCTGCTTGCCGCTGGCAGTTTTCAGAATAACCACAACAGTGTCGTAGTCATCGCATTCATCCATGAGACTAGGGTTCACTAGGCGCGAGCCTGTGGCAGTAACTTCTGTAACCTCTTCCCCTAACAAAAACCGCGCTAGATCAAGATCGTGGATTGTCATGTCGCGGAAGATACCGCCTGACGTTTTGATGTAACCTTCAGGCGCCATGCCTGGGTCGCGCGAGGTAATGGTAACCTGATGTAGCTCACCTATCTCTCCGTCAGCACACGCTTTTTGGGCAGCTGCGTGACCCGGATCGAATCGCCGAACAAAGCCCAACATGATCGGCACTTGGGTGCCCGCGATTCGCCGTGCCAACTGATTCACCCGGTCCAAAGACAGGTCAATCGGTTTCTCGCAAAGCACCGCTTTGCCTGCCTGCACGCAGGCCTCCAGTAGGTCCACGTGGGTGGAGGTCGGGGTCGCGATTAGCACGGCATCAACGCTATCAGACCTGATCGCCTCTTCTGCAGACGCGAAGTTTGAAACCCCATGTTTATCGGCGATTTCGTTAGCAAAAGGCGCGTGCGTGTCAAAAACACCCGCGAGCGTAGCTTGAGGATGCGCGGCGATATTGTCGGCATGCATACGCCCAATTCGCCCACAGCCGAGTACAGAAATTCTTGGCATCTTGCCCTCCCATTTTTCTTGTTGCAATGATCGCTGCAGAATGTAAAGAATGTCAATAATTATTTCACACAGCACTGATGGAGCAGCGCTGTGGGGTATCCGAGGGAGGAAATACAATTGGACTCAATCACCGTGCGCCTAACCATGGCGCAAGCGCTTGTGAGGTATCTCTGCGCTCAGAAAACCGAGATCGATGGAGAAGTAGTTCCTCTTTTTGCGGGTGTTTTTGGAATTTTTGGGCATGGTAATGTTACGTGCTTTGCGGAGGCGCTAGAGCGTGTTCAGGACCAGCTACCTACGTGGCGCGGCCAGAACGAACAGTCGATGGCGCTGGCAGCAATTGGTTATGCAAAATCAAAAAAACGTCGCCAGATTATGATTGCAACCTCCTCTGTTGGTCCTGGTGCAACAAACATGGTGACAGCAGCTGGGGTAGCGCATGCGAACCGTTTGCCGGTGCTGCTAATCTCTGGTGATACATATGTGAACCGCCTCCCTGACCCTGTCTTGCAGCAAGTCGAGCACTTTGGTGATCCGACTCTCACAGTAAATGACAGCTTCAAAGCCGTGACGCGGTACTGGGATCGCATCGTGCATCCGGCCCAGATTATACAATCATTGCCCCAAGCAATTGCAACGATGCTGGATCCGGCCGATTGTGGTCCAGCTTTCATTGGCATCCCGCAGGATACACAAGAGCTGGCATATGACTACCCCGAAGAGTTTTTCGAGGAAAAAGTTTGGACTATTCCACGTCCACGAGCCTCAACCGATCAAGTGATTAAAGCGGTCGAGGTTTTGAAAACGGCCAAAAATCCTTTGATCATATCGGGCGGCGGTGTGCGCTACTCTGGTGCGGAAAACGTTGTTGCAGCTTTTGCTAAAAAGTACGGCATTCCAATGGCAGAAACCATCGCGGGTAAAGGCGCGGTTTGCCATGACGATCCGGTTTATGTCGGCGCTATGGGTATCGAGGGTAGCGAGGCGGCCCGGCAGCTGTCTGAAACCGCGGACGTCGTCATCGCGATCGGCACGCGCATGCAGGATTTCACTACCGGTTCCTGGACGACATTCCCAAGGGATGCTCAGTTCATCAATATCAATGCCGCTCGCTTTGACTCGCTCAAACACCGCGCAACGCCAATTGTTGGTGACGCGCTGGAGTGCGTGAATGAGTTGGACACGGCGCTCGGCGACTGGACGGCACCTGCGGCTCGGATGGAGCAGGCAAAGGCTTGGTACAAGGAATGGAACGACCTTCTAGACGAGGGTCAGGCCCCAACCAATCATGAAGTGCCTTCCTACGCGCAAGTTATCGGCATCGTGAATAAAACGGCGCGCGCCGCAGACGTTTTGATCACAGCGGCGGGCGGTCTTCCAGGTGAAGCGATCAAAAATTGGCGCTGCAAGTCACCACACACGTTTGACTGTGAATTTGGTTTCTCCTGCATGGGCTATGAGATTGCAGGTGCGTGGGGCCACGCGATGGCCATGGCAGGGAAAGGCACGCCAATCGTCATGTTGGGCGACGGATCATACATGATGATGAACTCGGACATCCATTCGTCCGTGATCGCCGGGCACAAAATGATTGTCGTCGTCTGCGACAATGGTGGCTTTGGCGTCATCAACCGTTTGCAAACAGGCATGGGTGGAGCGGGTTTCAACAACCTTTTGAAAGACAGCCGTGTCGTTGACCGTGACAACGTCCGCCACGTCGACTTCACCAAACACGCCGAATCCATGGGCGCCTATGCGCGTCATTGCGACAGCCTCGCCGACCTAGAAGCCGCGATGGAATGGGCACAATCGACAGATGCAACAACAGTGATCAGCATCAATTCGGACGCCTACACTTGGACGCCAGGCGGCGCTGATTGGTATGTCGCGGTGCCGGAAGTGAGCCCTCGGGAAACCGTGAATGAGGCCCGCAAAGGCCAAGAAGATTTCCGCAAAAAACAGCGGCACGGAGTCTAACCGAAAATGTTGAAAGCTAAACTTGGAATAGCCCCAATTGCTTGGTGGAACGACGATCTTGAAGAGCTGTCTGATGATGTCAGCCTTGATGAATGCCTACGTCAGGCAGCCGAAGCAGGCTTGACCGGAATGGAAACCGGGCGTCGGTTCCCCATGAACATGAATGAACTGGGTCCAGTACTCGACAAGCATGGGATGTCCGTCTGTGGCGGCTGGTTCTCCGGCCTACTTCTGGATGGCGATCTCGAGGTCGAGAAAGACCGCATCGCTGAACAACTTGCCTTTTTCAAAGCAGCAGGTGCGCCTTGCATTGTCTATGGTGAAACCGCGCGCTCAGTTCAGGGCGAACGGCACACACCTTTGGCGCGAAAGCCAAAACTAACAGAGGCCGAGATGGCCGCTTATGGCCGCAAGATCTCTGATTTTGCCGATTGGTGCGCCGAGGAGGGGATGGCTTTGAGTTATCACCACCACATGGCCGCGGCTGTGGAAACCGAGGAGGAACTTGACCTCTTCATGAAGCATTCTTCCGTCCCGCTGCTTTTCGATGCAGGCCATATGGCATTTGCTGGAGGTGACAACTTCCGCGTGATCGACAATCACCACGCTCGTATCAGCCATGTTCATGCCAAAGACATCCGGGGCGATGTTGTGACCCATCTCGACCGCGCCAAAGAAAGCTTTCTGGACGCTGTCATTAAGGGCGCTTTCACAGTGCCCGGTGATGGCAGCCTTGATTTTGAAGCGCTCACCAAGGCACTGGCCACAAAAGGATATGAAGGTTGGTTCGTCATCGAAGCCGAGCAGGACCCGGTCACAAATCCACCACTTGAAATGGCCAAGAAGGGCCGGGCTGAATTGTCCCGTGTCATGGAAGCGGCCGGATATGAGGTTGTCGCATGAATCGTATAGATGGCAAAATTGCCCTAATTACAGGCGGGACGCAGGGATTGGGTGCAACCATTGCGCGCCTCTTTGCTGAAGCCGGCGCAGCGGGCGTTGCAATTGTGGGTCGCGGTGAGGCCAAAGGTCAGGCCAAGGCCGCAGAAATCCAAGCGGCGACCGATGTGCCGGTGGAAATGATTACCGCAGATCTTGGACGTGTCGAAGATGTGCAACGCATTGTTGCGGCGACCGTGGCAAGATTTGGCACCTTAGATATTTTGGTGAACGCGGCAGGTCTCACGGATCGGGGTAACCTTCTGAACACAACGCCAGAGCTTTTTGATGCGATGTTCGCGGTCAATACCCGCGCTCCTTTCTTCCTGATGCAGGACACTGTCAAACAGCTTGAAAAAGAAGGAAAAGGCGGGCGGATCGTGAATATTGGTTCAGCTTCGTCGCGTGCTGGTCAACCATTTATTGCATCGTACTGTGCGTCCAAGGCGGCGCTTTCGACGCTTACGCGAAGCTCCGGCTATGCACTTATGCGAAATGGCGTGCACGTCAATCAGCTTGATATTGGCTGGATGGCATCCGAGCACGAACGCAAACTTCAACTCGAAGAATCCGGCGATCCCGATTGGGAGGTAAAAGCGAATGCGGGCTTGCCGTTCGGTCGATTGCTCGACCCTCAAGAGGTTGCACGGGCCGTCTTGTTTATAGCGTCTGATGACGCAGGTATGATGACCGGATCCGTCATTCACTATGACCAATCAGTGTGGGGGGGGTATGACGGACAGGCTCCTGGTCCTGCAGAAAAACTAACGGAATAGAGGGAGATAGGGTTCACCTTAACCTCTTAAATGGCCGTCAGGCCACGCAATGGCCTTTATGGCCAAACAATGTCGGCTGCGCGATGCGCAGACTAATCCAAGGGAGGAAATTCGACATGACTTTGAAGAAAACTATTCTGGGAGCAATCTTAGGTTCGATGACTGCGGGCGCCGCAATGGCAGAAGCAGATATTGCCCTCATTATTGGCTCTAATCAGGACTCTTTCTGGAACGTCGTCAAACGGGGCGCAGAAGATGCCGCAATGGCGATCGAAGCACGCGGCGGTTCTGTCAACATTTTGCAGACTAACGGCTACGAAAACTACGGTGCCGACCTCGCCACGTTGATTGAGCAAGCAACGGCTCAGGGCGTTGATGGCATCGCGACCGTTCTGCCTGTGCCAGATGCGCAGCTTCCTGCAATCCATGCTGCTCAGGCCGCGGGTATCACGGTGACCCTGCTGAACGGCGGTGGTGATTTCCTCGACGAGTCCGGGGCACTGAACTACTTTGGTTCCGATGAGTATGTCGCTGGCGTTGCTGGTGGCACTTACTTGGCTGAGGCCGGTGCCACGCACATCCTCTGCCACATCCAGCAGCCAGGGACCGTGAACCTGGAATCGCGTTGCAAAGGCGTCGAGGATGGCGCGACCGAAGCTGGCGCGCAGGTTACCATTCTACGCCTTCCTGCAAGCATGGACGGCGACATCCCTGGTACCTCTGCCGCCATCGAAGCTGAACTAAATGGCGACCCAAGCATTGATGGTGTCATCAATCTGGCGACGTGGGCCGCTGACGCTTCTTTTGCTGCGATTGAGCAACTTGGAAAGACCGATACCGTTATGCTCGGTACGTTTGACCTGAGTCCGTCAACGCTGGATCGCATCAAGGCTGGCACCCAGACCATGGCGATTGACCAGACGCCGTACTACCAAGGCTTCCTGTCGGTCTCGACTCTTGCGGCCAATATTGAATTTGGCACTAAAATCGCAACCCAGCCGGTCTTGACCGGCCCGGCAATCGTTGACTCCTCTAACATTGATGCGACTTTCGCCGGTGTTGAGGCAGGCACACGCTAAGGCGAGTTACAAAAGATCCGGCCGTTTCGTTTGAACCGGCCGGATTTCAATTGGGCTTTCCGCGCGTTTGAATAGACCGGTAGGGCCAGCAGATATGGGAGAGAAACTTTGTCAAAAGAAGATACAAATAATGCGTCTTTAGAAAGCGCTGTTTCCTACAGCGCACGGTCCGGCTTTTCGTTTGGAGAGCTCTTTAGGAGCCCGGCGATGGGCGCCTTTATCGGGATGGTAATCGTGTTCATGACGTTTGCCTTGTTCGGATTTCAACGAAACTTTCTTTCGATTGGCGGCATTGCCAACTGGATGAACTTCGCCAGCACTGTGGGGATCATTGCAATCCCGGTCGCATTCCTGATGATCGCAGGAGAGCTGGATATCTCGACCGGTGCGGTTCTACCCGCGTCGGCAATGATGCTCGGGATTTCCGTCAACCACTATGACTTCCCGATGTGGCTGGGCATTGTATCGACGCTGACCATGGCCGCTAGTGTTGGTTTGATCAATGGCCTGCTGGTGACCCGCACGCAAGTGCCATCATTCATCGTTACGCTGGCCACACTCTTTGCGGTTGGCGGACTGACGTTGGCAATGTCGGACCTGCTTATCAACAATACCAACGTGTCGCTCGCGGCTCCGGAATGGGCCAAGGCAGTCTTTGGGTCGCGCTACTTTGGTTTCCGCGCGACCGTTTTCTGGTGGTTGGGCTTGAGCGTTGTCTTTTGGTTCTTTCTGCACAAATCGCCTTGGGGAAATTGGGTCTTTGCCATCGGCGGTGATCCCGAAAGTGCGCGCAATGCCGGTATTCCGGTGAATAAGGTCAAAATCTGGCTCTTTATCCTCTGCGCAGTCTGCACGTCACTGGCTGGCATGTGTCAAGTGATCCAGTTCAACGCATCTCAGGCATCTACCTTCTTCAATCTAATCTTCTTCACGATCATCGCCTGTGTTGTCGGAGGTGTGCTGCTTAACGGTGGTTTTGGCTCGGTCATTGGTGTGATCTTCGGAACCATGACGCTCGGCATCGTGCAGCAGGGCATCAACTATACCGAGATCGACCGTAATTACTCATTGTTGATCATCGGAGTGATGTTGCTGATCGCGGTCTTGATGAACGGAACATTCCAGAAACTGGCCACCAGCTGGTCGACTGGGAAAAAGGAGGACTAATGATGTCTGAAGCAAAAACTGTATTGGAACTTCGCAACGTCGACAAATCCTTCGGTCCGATCGATGTTCTGCATGACATCAGCCTGAAAGTGAAAGAAGGTGAAGTGCTTTGCCTGCTTGGCGACAACGGTGCCGGCAAGTCAACGCTGATCAAGACGATGGCCGGAGTGCATCAGCCATCGCGCGGTGAAATCCTGATGGATGGGCAGCCTGTTGCGTTCAGTGGTCCTAAGGCTGCTCAGGAACTGGGCATTGCCTGTGTTCACCAGTTCGGCGGAACCTTTCCACTGATGTCGATCAGCCGCAGCTTCTTTGCTGGTGTTGAGCCGGTTAAGGGCTGGGGTCCGTTCAAGGTATTTGACAGCGCGACGGCCAATGAAATTGCTGTGCGTGAAGTCCGCAATTTCGGCATTACGCGGATCGAAGACGGTGACCGGTTGGTAGGTGGATTGTCAGGTGGCGAACGTCAGTCACTTGCCATCGCCCGTGCTGTTTACTTCGGCGCCCGTGTGTTGATCCTTGACGAGCCTACGGCAGCTCTTGGAGTGAAGCAATCGGCCCACGTGCTACGCATCGTGAACGAAGCCAAACGCCGCGGCCTCGCTGTGATCTTCATCACCCACCAAGTCATGCATGCCCTTTCGGTCGGTGACCATTTCGCCGTGCTTATCCGCGGGACAATTGCTGCTGATTTCAAGAAGGGCGAAAAATCCCGAGAAGAAATTGCAGACCTTATGGCTGGCGGAGAAAGCATGGCGGACCTTGAAGAGGCCATCGGCGCACCTCAGGCCACTTAGATCGAGGGACTAAGACGGTTGCACGCTCGCCGTGATCGTGTCGGAACTAGGGGCGATGATCATACTAGGATCGTCGCCCAGAACTTGGAAAGACTGACCTCAACAGTGAACATAAATCCGTAGGTAATCTTAGGGTTGCAACGACACAATCAATCGGGTGCGCTTTTGACCCGAAGCTGGTCGCCAGGACTGTCTATTGGCTGGCTTCCATTGATAGCAATATGATCATCAGTGCCACTGGTGATTTCGACCAATCCATCTGGTCGCACATGACGATACTTATGTTCCAGAAAGTTTATTGGAGACATGGCAATGAAAACGATCAAAGGCCCCGCAGTTTTCCTCGCGCAATTCGCGGCAGATGACGCACCCTACAACAGCCTGCCGAGCCTTGCAAAATGGGCCGCCGACAAGGGCTTTGAAGGTGTACAGATCCCGACGTGGGACACCCGGCTTGTCGACATGAAGCAAGCGGCGGAAAGCGAAACTTACGCGGACGAAATCAAAGGTATGCTCGCCGATCATGGGTTGGTCCTGACTGAGTTTGCCTCTCACATTACTGGCCAACTTGTTGCGGTACACCCGGCACATGACCAGATTATGGACAGCTTTGCGCCGGCGCATGTGCGGGGGGATCCCTCTGCCAGACGTGCCTGGGCCGAAGAACAGCTCCGCTTTGCCGTGCGCGCATCGGAGCGGCTCGGCATAACCACTCACACAACGTTTTCCGGATCGCTCCTGTGGCCCTACCTGTATCCCTATCCGCAATGGCCCGAAGGGCTTGTGGACGAAGGATTCACAGAGCTGGCCGGACGTTGGAAACCGATCCTTGACGACTTTGACGCCCATGGCGTGGATGCATGCTTTGAAATCCATCCGTGCGAGGACCTGCATGACGGCCATTCTTGGGAATACTTCCTCGAAAAAGTGGACGGTCACCCGCGTGCGAACATCATGTACGATCCCAGCCACTTTGTCCTTCAGGCCTTGGACTACGTGGCCTTCATTGACCATTACCATGATCGTATCAAAGCGTTTCATGTGAAGGACGCCGAGTTCCGACCGGACGGAAAATCAGGAGCATATGGCGGGTTTATGCCTTGGTCGAAAAGGGCTGGCCGCTTCCGGAGCCCCGGCGATGGTCAGGTCGATTTTAGTGCGATCTTCACCAAGCTCTCGACCTACGGGTTCGAAGGCTGGGCGACCCTTGAATGGGAATGCTTCATCAAAAACCCTGAGGATGGCGCCCGGGAAGGCGCTCAGTTCATCAAGGATCACATCATTAAAGTTTCCGACCGTGCGTTTGACGACTTCGTCAAATCCGGTGCGGACCGAAAGGCGAACCGGGCAATGCTCGGACTGGAGAATTTAGAATGAGCTACGAACGCAAGCTACGCCTCGGCATGGTAGGTGGAGGCGAAGGCGCCTATATCGGGAACATCCACCGCATCGCGTCGCGATTGGACGGGGCATGGGATCTAGTTGCAGGTGCCTTCGATGTCGACCCCGAAAAGGGGCGTGAATTCGCGCTGTCACAAGGCCTTAATGAGGACCGAGCCTATGGCGACTACAAGGCGTTGATCGCGGGCGAGGCAAATCGAGAAGATCGCGTCGATGCTGTCGCCATTTGCACACCGAACTTCACCCATTATCCGATTGCGAAAGCCTTGATTGAAGCCGGATTTGACGTGATCTGCGAGAAACCTCTGACTGCCACATTGGACGATGCTCTCGCGTTGGAAAAACTAGCACGTGTGTCCGGTCGCTTTGTCGGCGTGACATACACATATTCTGGGTATCCTATGATCCACGAGGCGCGTGTGCGCGTCGCAGCGGGGGAAATTGGCAAGATCCGAACCATTCAAGTCGAGTACCCTTTGGAGTGGATGGCAACTGCTATCGAAGCAGAAGGGAATGCCCAAGCAGCTTGGCGGACCGATCCGACGAAGAACGGTCGAGGCGGGTCCATCGGCGACATCGGAACACACGCCTACCATCTGGCAGGTTTTGTAACCGGACTGAAACTCGAAAGCTTGACCGCCGATTTAGCGACCTTTGTCGAAGGACGCGCACTCGATGATAATGCACATGTCATGATGCGCTATGAAGGCGGCGCGCGCGGGCTTCTCTGGTCATCGCAGGTCGCACTCGGAAATTCCAACGGCGTCCGACTACGGGTGTTCGGCGAAACAGGCTCACTTCAATGGTTCCAAGAACAACCCAACGATCTCGTCTATCAACCGATTGGTGGACGTGTCCAACTGATCAAACGGGGTTCGGACGAATTGTCGGCAGATGCGAAGGCCCGAATGCGGACCCCTCCAGGCCATCCGGAAGGTTATCTCGAGGCATTTGCCAACCTTTATGCGGGTTTCGCCGACGTAATCCGCACGCGGAAAGCTGGTAAAGAGCCAGGCCCCCTCGGCCAAAACGTGCCGCTTGCCTACGACGGCCTCAAAGGAGTTGCCTTCGTCGAAGCGGTTGTGGACAGCGCCGAAAATGAAACGCCGGTTTGGCTCACGCCCATCGCTGTTTAGACACGCGGACCCATGCAACCCAATCCCTGATATCCCTTAGCTTGAATAGTTTTGGGCGGAGCTCAAATTCGCCGTAAACTTTGCCCATCATCTCATTAAAGTCGCGCACCAAATATCTCTGGTTTGCTCGACAGAAGGACCACGAACCACCGGAGCGATTAATGCCAAGATTCGAGAAAATCCTAATTGCGAACCGCGGCGAGATTGCGATCCGTGTGATGCGGGCTGCGAATGAGTTGGGGAAGAAGACGGTTGCGATCTATGCGGAGGAGGACAAGTTGTCCTTGCACCGTTTCAAGGCGGATGAGGCCTATAAGATCGGTGCGGGGATGGGCCCTGTTGCGGCCTATCTGAGTATTGACGAGATTATCCGGGTTGCCAAGTTGTCGGGTGCGGATGCGATCCATCCGGGCTATGGTCTGCTGTCGGAAAACCCTGATTTTGTCGATGCCTGCGCCGCCAATGGCATCACCTTTATTGGCCCCAAGGCCGAGACCATGCGCGCCCTGGGCGACAAGGCCAGCGCGCGCAAGGTGGCGATTGCGGCTGGCGTGCCGGTGGTGCCCGCGACCGAGGTGCTGGGCGATGACCTGGCGGCGGTCAGGGCCGAAGCCGCCAAGGTTGGCTATCCTTTGATGCTGAAGGCCAGCTGGGGCGGCGGCGGGCGCGGCATGCGTCCGATCTTCAGCGAAGACGAGGTTGAGGAAAAGGTGCTGGAAGGCCGGCGCGAGGCCGAGGCCGCCTTTGGCAATGGCGAGGGCTATCTGGAAAAGATGATCATCCGCGCCCGCCACGTCGAGGTGCAGATTCTGGGCGACACGCATGGCGGCATGTATCACCTGTTTGAACGGGATTGCTCGGTGCAGCGGCGCAACCAGAAGGTCGTGGAACGCGCCCCTGCGCCCTATCTGACCCAGGAACAGCGCGCCGAAATCTGCGCCCTGGGCTATAAGATCTGTAAGCATGTCGATTATCAGGCGGCGGGCACCGTCGAATTCCTGATGGATATGGACAGCGGCAAGTTCTACTTCATCGAGGTCAACCCGCGGGTGCAGGTCGAACACACGGTCACCGAAGAGGTCACCGGCATCGACATCGTGCAGGCGCAGATCCTGATCGCCGAGGGCAAGACCATCGCCGAGGCCACCGGCAAGGCCAGCCAGGATGACATCCGCCTGAACGGCCATGCGCTGCAGACCCGGGTCACCACCGAAGACCCGACCAACAACTTCATCCCCGATTATGGCCGCATCACCGCGTACCGCTCGGCCACCGGCATGGGCATCCGTCTGGATGGCGGCACGGCCTATGCGGGCGGGGTGATCACGCGCTATTACGACAGCCTGCTGACCAAGGTCACCGCCTGGGCGCCGACGCCGGAAAAGGCGATTGCGCGGATGGACCGGGCGCTGCGCGAGTTCCGCATCCGCGGTGTGTCCACCAACATTGCCTTCGTGGAAAACCTGCTGAAACACCCGACCTTTCTGGACAACAGCTATACCACCAAGTTCATCGACGACACGCCGGGGCTGTTTGATTTTAAACCGCGCCGCGACCGGGGCACCAAGGTGCTGACCTATATCGCCGACATCACCGTCAACGGGCACCCTGAAACCGAAGGGCGCACCGCCCCGGCCGAGGGGCTGAAAGCGCCCAAGGCGCCGCAGCCGGGCGAAGAGCGCCCCGAAGGCACCCGTCAGATCCTTGAGCGCGACGGCGCCAAGGCGGTCGCCGGTTGGCTGTCGGTGCAGCCCCAGCTGCTGCTGACCGACACCACCATGCGGGATGGCCACCAATCCTTGCTGGCGACGCGGATGCGCTCGATTGATATGATCAAGGTGGCGCCCAGCTACGCCAGTGATCTGTCGGGGCTGTTCTCGGT
This sequence comes from Litorimonas sp., assembly GCA_051251645.1. Classification (GTDB taxonomy): domain Bacteria; phylum Pseudomonadota; class Alphaproteobacteria; order Caulobacterales; family Maricaulaceae; genus Litorimonas. Next base: position 52,987 of record JBPOEY010000007.1, read on the forward strand.
GGAATGCTGGGGCGGGGCGACGTTTGATGTGGCCTATCGCTTCTTGCAGGAATGTCCGTGGCAGCGCCTGCGCGACCTGCGCGCCGCCATGCCCAACCTGCTGACGCAGATGCTTTTGCGCGCCTCAAACGGCGTGGGTTACACCAATTACCCGGATAATGTGGTGCAAAGCTTTGTGGCGCAGGCGGCCAAAACCGGCGTCGATGTGTTCCGGGTGTTTGACAGCCTGAACTGGGTGGAAAACATGCGCGTCGCGATGGATGCGGTGAATGAGTCGGGCAAGATCTGCGAAGGCACGATCTGTTACACCGGCGATATTCTGGACCCGGCCCGCGCCAAATATGACGTGGCCTATTACGTCAACATGGCCAAGGAGCTGGAGGCCGCCGGCGCCCATATTCTGGGTCTGAAAGACATGGCCGGGCTGCTTAAACCGGCCTCGGCCAGCCTGCTGATCAAAGCCCTGAAAGAAGAGGTCGGCCTGCCGGTCCACTTCCACACCCATGATACATCGGGCATTGCAGGGGCGACCATTATGGCGGCGTCTGATGCGGGCGTGGATGCGGTGGATGCGGCGATGGATGCCTTCTCGGGCGGCACCTCGCAGCCCTGCCTTGGCTCGGTCGTGGAGGCCCTGCGCAACACCGACCGCGACACCGGTCTGGACATCGGCGCGATCCGCCGGATCAGTGAATATTGGGAAGGCGTGCGCGCCCAATACGCCGCCTTTGAAAGCGGTCTGCAGGCGCCCGCATCCGAGGTCTACCTGCATGAAATGCCCGGCGGCCAGTTCACCAACCTGAAAGCACAGGCGCGCTCGCTGGGTCTGGAAGAGCGCTGGCACGAGGTCGCCCAGACCTATGCGGATGTCAACCAAATGTTTGGCGATATCGTTAAGGTGACGCCGTCGTCGAAAGTGGTGGGGGACATGGCGCTGATGATGGTGTCACAGGGGCTCAGCCGCGATGACGTGGAAAGCCCCGACACCGATGTGGCCTTCCCCGACAGCGTCGTCGACATGATGCGCGGCAATCTGGGCCAGCCTCCGGGCGGCTTCCCCGATACCATCGTGAACAAGGTTCTGAAGGACGAGAAACCCAACCTGACCCGCCCCGGCGCCCATCTTGAGCCGGTCGATCTGGACACCACCCGCGCCGCCGCCAGCGCCGAGCTGGGCTGTGATCTGGATGACGAAGATCTGAACGGCTACCTGATGTACCCCAAGGTCTTTGCCGATTACGCCAGCCGCCATGACACCTATGGCCCGGTGCGCAGCCTGCCGACCCGGACGTTCTTTTACGGCATGGAGCCGGGCGAAGAAATCAGCGCCGAGATCGACCCGGGCAAGACGCTGGAAATCCGCCTGCAAGCGGTGGGTGAAACCAATGAAGACGGCGAGGTCAAAGTGTTCTTTGAACTGAACGGCCAACCCCGGGTGATCCGGGTGCCCAACCGTCTGGTCAAATCCGCCACCGCCCAACGCCCCAAAGCGACTGAGGGCGAGCCCAACCACATCGGCGCCCCGATGCCCGGCGTGGTGGCAAGCATCGGCGTCACCCTGGGCCAACAAGTCCACCCCGGAGACCTGCTGCTGACCATCGAAGCCATGAAAATGGAAACCGCAATCCACGCCGAAAAAACCGCAACCGTCACCGCTATACACATCACTCCAGGCGCTCAAATCGACGCAAAAGACCTGCTGGTCGAACTGGAGTGATTTTGCAGAGCAAAAATGAAATATGAAACTTACATTTAAAGCTTTGTATTCTAAACTAATTCGTCCTCTACCTCCTCCCTGTGGACGAACCCCTGGCGACACCGGCATCGCCGGTGTCGCCTCTTTCTGAACAGAGAAGTAACCAGCGCAATCACCGCGCAAAACAACAACTGACCGCATCGACTAAGGGTAATCCCGGGCAGCGTGTTTGGAGTACAGGAACCAGTGAACAGTGGTAAAAAGGATGCAACTCCGATTGCACGGCTGCTGGACGGCGAAGGCGCTGTAGTTGGTTGGGTCTACCGATGGAATACTTTGGAATTGTCAATTCTCTGGGTCGACCGGAATCGCGATCCGCACCTCGCAGATCCACCGATCTGCCCAGAGATTCTGGCCACCGCGAAGTCCGTGACAAAAGACGCAGTTACTACCCTTCTGGACAAGCTTTCGGCTGATAGACGCTCCCCGACAGATTAAGCGCGTTCAGCGTTATTGCGCTATGAACATTATTATATGATACGTGACATTTATATACTTATGTTGCGCCATGCACATGAATCGCCTTCGTGCCGGAACTATTATCATGCTCAGACTCTTCAGCCGCTTCGCCTCTATTTCTGCCGTAGTGCTCGCCTCACTGAGTGCCGTCCCGCAAAAGGCCCTAGCCCAGACCTACCAAATCGACTGCGCCATATTGCTCTGCCTTTCTGGTGGCTGGCCGACATCGGTTCCCTGCACCCGCGCCCGGGCAGAGTTCATTAGGCGGATCACGCCTTGGCCGGTGGAGCCCCCGCTGCAGATCTGGCGCTGTCCAATGGGCGCGTCATACAATCTCGAGGACCAAACCCCAGGTCCGCGTATCTACGAGATCCTGTTTGAAGACACGCCCACCCTGCCCCAGAGCTTGCCCGTGCCGGCGGTTCACCGTTTCGGCGATGCCGATACCGAGCAACTTCCGAATGGGTTTGCCTTGCGTCTCGTTCAAGATCGCGCCGACATCGACATCAGCGGACAGGAATTCAATTTCGTCCGCTCGATCCGGGTCTTTGATGTTCGCTATGCGCGGCAACGTGAATCTGGCCCGGATGATGATTGCAAAAGAAGCGCGACCGTCGTCCTCGGCACTTATGGGACGCAAGGTGATTTCTCCTGGGCCCGTTCCTCAACAACCGCCCTGCCCGACGCCCATACCGGGCTTGAGAGATGGGGCGAGAACTGCCCGAGCATCTATCACCGATCCGTCTTCGTCGATTGGCGGGACTACGAGGGCAATTATGGTTTCGAGCAAGTGGATTACTGACCACGACAATGTAGTTCTGGGCTGATCCGGCATGCCAAAGCGCTTTCGTCGCATTCGTTGACGCTAGGACGCTGATCCTCGGCGCATTGCCTTTGAGCAGGTGGTATCACTTCATCGTCAATACTATATGATTGATTATCGCTGATTTGGTGTAATCGCATCCTGCCCCAGCGAATCACCTGCCGTTTGCGAAACAATCGATGCCATCCTGGGATCTGTCACCGGACAAAGCAGCAAAGGCCTCGTTGCCCCTCAAATCCGGTGACCCGCCTCCGTCTCACGCTCCGCAGCGGCAAGCAGATCGCTCGCACTAACTTCCATTGCCCGCGCAAGGACGATGAGTTCGATAACATCGATCCGCCGCTCGCCACTTTCCACGCGAGCCACGAAAGACTGATGGCATTTGAGCTTGTCCGCTAGCTCGGCCTGTGTCAGGCTAGCCGATTTGCGCGCCGCAATCAATGCATCGCGTAACGCCTCATGTCCTGAACTCCTGATTGTCTTTGCCACGTGTCACAAACCCCTTGTGACCGAGCTAATCTACTTTATAGATTATCTAAAAAGTAGATATTTGAGAGTTTCCATGGGTTTGGCCAAAAGAACTTGTAGTATCGTCAGGAGTCCGAAGACGGAGTGGTCCCATGTGTCTGGACGGATTTCGCCTCTATCACTCACCAACCGTTTGCAAGAACTGTCCGTATTCCTGGCTGACCTCTCGCGCCTCTTCGAAGGCACGCGAACGCTCGTCATCAAGACATCGAAAGTAACCCTGAACATCACGGATGTAGAGTTCGAAGTCACCTCGGATGATATCGGCAAACTCTTTGGCCGATTGCGGGTCGCTCGGAACAAAGGGCCGCTCAGGCGGGTAACAGGACTCGGCGGCGGCACTTCCGGCCCAAGACACCAGCAAAAGTATAGCCTGCAGCAGTTTGCGCCTTTTCAACCTGAGGGCGTCAAAACCCCAAGAAAACTTGATCAAACTCACTCCACGTGCCTAACTTTGGTGTGACCGTCATACAGTTGCAAATTCGTATATATACACTTGCGGCTGATAATATAGTATTGTATGTCTGGACTTCAATGACTGTTGTCCGGGTATGCGCCTTTGAACAGAAAGCATGATCCGGGTGATGGACCTAACCAACGAAGCGCCAAATGTGGTTACTGAAGCAGGATTCCGCGATCTCGTCGCGAGCGGCTACCGCGTGGAAGTCGTTTGCAAGGAAGACGCCTACAAGAAAGGCCCCAGCTGGCATGGGGTCTGGATTCTGCGTGTTGTCAGCGACGAAGGCGTCGAGAAGCTGTTGGTTACTGCCCGCACGCGAACTTCCAGCAACGACATCAAGATCCGCGAGATCAAGACCGTCACCGGCATCATCTCCTTCCTGCATGGCATCGGCTTCTCCCATGCGGATGTTCCGCTCGAGCAGGGCAAGCGCACGGTGCACAAGCTCTCCAGCGAAGAGATGGCTGCACGCCGGTCTTAGCGCCCTTCTTCTCCCTATCCTGACCGCACCTGCATCGGCACAAATGGTGCTGGTGATGGAGAGTGATGGATCACTGTCACCGTCTCAATCTCAAGAACAGTTTTCGCGCAACTACAATGACGGGATTGGCCAAGGCTCGGCTGCGGACGGGTTGCGCATGTTCGAGGAGTCCGATGCGGCGGAGTCGGGTGAAGAGTTTCGAGTTGCCGCTGTCGCTCCACGATCACCAGTCCCGCGCCCCGACATCCTTGCCGCGATTGAAGCCACCGCACTGCGTTATGCGGGTCACCCTGGCCTGCGCAGCGCGGATATCACTGTCACTGACTGGCTGAACCTCTATCGCGCTAATATCGAGATCGAGAGCGCCTATAATCCGCGGGCCGTCTCCCATGCGGGTGCCATCGGGCTCGGGCAACTCATGCCGGGCACCGCCCGCGCCCTTGGCGTCGATCCCGACAACTGGCAGCAGAACCTCGATGGTTCCGCCCGCTATCTTGCAATGATGCTGGAGCTGTTCGGTGATCCGCGACTGGCTTTGGCGGCCTACAATGCCGGGCCTGACGCCGTGCGCCAATAGGGGTCGACTCCGGCTGAGTGCAGAATAGGGCGGTAAGGAATTTTCTCCCCTCGGAAAAGCGGGATAGCGGCTCTT
>JBPOEY010000008.1:0-43711 GCA_051251645.1 Litorimonas sp.
GACCCTGTGTGGCGGGTAGTTTGACTGGGGCGGTCGCCTCCTAAAGAGTAACGGAGGCGCGCGAAGGTTGGCTCAGAGCGGTCGGAAATCGCTCGTTGAGTGCAATGGCAGAAGCCAGCCTGACTGCGAGACTGACAAGTCGAGCAGAGACGAAAGTCGGCCATAGTGATCCGGTGGTCCCGAGTGGAAGGGCCATCGCTCAACGGATAAAAGGTACGCCGGGGATAACAGGCTGATACTGCCCAAGAGTCCATATCGACGGCAGTGTTTGGCACCTCGATGTCGGCTCATCTCATCCTGGGGCTGGAGCAGGTCCCAAGGGTACGGCTGTTCGCCGTTTAAAGAGGTACGTGAGCTGGGTTTAGAACGTCGTGAGACAGTTCGGTCCCTATCTGCCGTGGGTGTAGGATACTTGAGAGGAGTTGCCCCTAGTACGAGAGGACCGGGGTGAACGATCCACTGGTGTACCAGTTGTTCCGCCAGGAGCAGTGCTGGGTAGCTATGATCGGAAAGGATAACCGCTGAAGGCATCTAAGCGGGAAGCCCCCCTCAAAACAAGGTATCCCTGAGGGCCGTGGAAGACCACCACGTCGATAGGCTGGAGATGTAAGTGCAGCAATGCATTCAGTTGACCAGTACTAATTGCCCGATAGGCTTGATTTGATCCAGTAAAAGCAAAACTTACTAGATTAATCAAAAGCATACACACAACACAGTATACTTGACTTGGCTCTTTATTCGGTTTGGTGGTCACAGCGCTAGTGAAACACCCGATCCCATCCCGAACTCGGCCGTTAAGCACGGTTGCGCCGATGGTACTGCGTCTTAAGACGTGGGAGAGTAGGTCACCGCCAAACCTAATAAAGAGCCACATATTCTCTCAACGATGAAAATAACAACCTCCGGTTCAATACCCTGTCGCGGGATGGAGCAGCCCGGTAGCTCGTCAGGCTCATAACCTGAAGGTCGTAGGTTCAAATCCTACTCCCGCAACCAAATTAATACGCCAAATCAAATGCTTAGAGCCCGACTTAATCAGTCGGGCTTTATGCGTTCATTCCATGTCAACGCCATGTCAACGTTTGGCGAGTCGCACCCCCAGAAAAGCCGTAATCGTTGGTAATCAGCCGAAACCAGTGATTGTCGATGACGTTCGTGCATATCGACGCGGATTGGCATCGCAGGGTGATGCCTGACAATTCGATCTGCTCGCGTTACAGAACCAGCTCGTAGTTCGTGCTGCGACCGCCGGCTTCGCCCTTCCGCATCAGCCCCAGTTCAATCAAGGTTGCTATGTCGCGACTTGCGCTATCCTGAGAACACTTGGCAATCGTCGCCCATTTCGAGGTGGTCATCTTTCCTTCAAAGCCGTCGAGTAAGCGATTCAGAACCTTGATCTGGCGTTCGTTCAGCGACATCGGCGCCGCGCGCTCCCAGAATTGACCCTTGGCGACAACTGCAGCCAGTACACTATCCGCTCCACGGATGGCGCGATCTAGGCACGCGAGGAACCACAACACCCATTCTGTTACGTCCGTTTCGCCCTTCTGCGTTTGCTCCAGTCGATCGTAGTATGCGCTCCGTTCTGTCCGGATCTGCGCCGACATGCTGTAGAACCTCTGTGTGCTCCCCTCTGACCGCGCCAGCGCAAGATCAGCGATGGCACGAGCAATCCGCCCGTTGCCATCCTCGAAGGGGTGGATCGTGACAAACCACAGATGTGCCAGGGCCGCCTTGATTACCGGATCGGATGAAATCGGCGCGTTGAACCAGGCGAAAAATGCTTCCATCTCTGCCGCGACCCTAGAGGCAGGTGGCGCTGTGTAATGCACGCGCTCCCGGCCGTAGGGCCCTGACACCACCTGCATCGGGCCGGTACTGTCATCGCGCCAATCCCCGACGCGGATGCGCGTCATGCCGCTGCGTCCGGTTGGAAAAAGTGCGGCATGCCAGCCAAATAGGCGTTCCGCTGTCAGTGGCGCATCATAGTTGCGCGTCGCATCAAGCATGACCTCGACGATGCCTTCGACATTGCGATCTGTCGGGGGCAGGGCGCCAATGTCGATGCCAAGGCGACGTGCCAGCGATGACCGCACCTGAGTGACGTCGAGCTGTTCGCCTTCGATTTCGCTTGTCTTGACGACGTCCTGCGTCAGCGTCTGTAGCACCGCTTCCTCGCGTAGCTTGAAGCCTAGTGCTTCCATTCTACCGATCAGTCTGCCCTGGGTATGGCGCACCTCAGCTAGGCACGCGGCAACGCGCGTGTCTTGCCAAGTAAGGTTGGGCCAGGTGTCTCGTTCCCAGATTTGCATCACATACTCCGCAAAATGTGCGGGGATAATCCAACTTTTTCTCCGCACTGGCAAGAACAAAAGCCGCATGATTTGCGGAGAATAAAGCCGGCAATCTCCGCACAGCATGCTTAACCTATCCAGGAGCGTCGGCTAGGTCCCACTTTTCTATTCGGCGCCTAGCACGGATGCTCAGCGATCTCGTCTGGGCCTGCATATACGGGCCTCTTGGCATCGCCGTTGTGCTCGTGGCATCACTTGCGCATGATTGAATTCCGCACGCTTCCTGATGATCACCCAGACTTAATGCGCTCGCCGCTGCTGCGCGGTGCCCTGTTGACGCTGCAATATGTCCAGGAGCACGGATCGATCGGCCTCACCCAAACCAAGGCGTTTAAGCGTGTTTTCGTCCACTGGGCCGTGGAGCACTTCGATTGGCCGGGGAAAAGCGCCGAAGAAATGTTCCGCTACAACAAGGTCATCAACGAGTATGAATTTCCGCCTCTTGAGGTTCTGCACTTCCTGCTGATCTCATTGCGCCTCGGCCGGCACTACAAGGGGGCGTTTCGGTTAACGAAAAAAGGTGCAGAGCTGGCACGATCGCCAGGGCGCTTGTTTGCCGAGTTGATCCCATACTTCGTGCTCCGCATCGATCACGCGTCCTATGCGCGCTTTGACGATCGGCCGTTTGGTAAATGGGACGTCTGGATGAATGTCATCAACGTCGAGGCGGACCAAGGCACAACTGAGGCGGCATTGTACAAGGCCTTCTATGGCGAGCCAGAGGATTGGCACACCGCCGGTTGGCGTGCCATGGGCGCATTCTCATCATGTGTCTTGCGGCCGCTTGAGTGGGCGGGACTGTTGATGGAGACCCGTGACAACAGCCCGGGCAAGCACGCTTGTCACGTCTTCAAGACCCAGCTTTGGCGCAGCGCGCTCAAGCTCGATACGGATAAGATGCTGCAACCCGTAAACGTTCAGTGATCAGCGGCAGTGGATTTCGCTGATCATTTCTGACCTAAGTTGTGGTCCCTGAAATTTGATGGTGGTTCATTACCATCAAACTCCGTTGCCAACGGAATATCCCTTAATGTTGCCGTCAAAGACTTTCACCTTCTTTAGCTGCCAGCGCAGCGTCTTGGCGACAAGGCACAGGCCGTTGTTGCCAACCAGTTTCCCTATCAACGTGGACGCTACTGAGCGTTGGGAAGGAAATGGGTGTATTGGATCAGCGGTGCCTGAAGATGGATTTGCCTCATGATAGGGTGTAGAAACCCATCATGGATTTTGTCTTCTACGATCTTGAAACCACGGGGATCTCGCCCGAGTTCGACCAGCCGCTGCAGTTCGCCGCGATCTGGACGGATGAGAATTTCGTGGAAAAGGATCGGGTCAACATCCGCTGCCGGTTGGCGCCCCATATTTTGCCTTCACCGCAAGCGTTGGTTGTGACCCGGGTCACCCCTGATCAATTGATAGACCCAAGCCTGCCGTCGCTGTTTGAGTTTTCGCAGCAGGTGGCCGAGCTCACCGGGCGATGGGCGCCGGCGATCTGGGTGGGCTACAACACGATGAAGTTTGACGAGGAGGTGCTGCGGCAGACCTTCTACCAGAACCTGTCGCCGAACATTTACGCCACGCAGTTCAACGGAAACACGCGCTTAGACATCCTGCCTGCAGTCTATGCCGCTTATGCCCGACAGCCTGATCTGTTGATCTGGCCTAGCGACGATACAGGCCGGCGGAGCTTTAAGCTTGATCGGCTGGCGCCTGCAAATGGCTTCAATGCCCACAACGCACATGATGCCCTGGGGGACGTTGAGGCGACCATCCACATCGCACGTCTGATCGCAACGCGTAGCCCAGCGCTTTGGTATGAATTGATCGACAACGCCCATAAGGCGCGTGTGCAGGCAAAGCTTGAAAGCTTTCGGCCCTACGTGAGAACGGCAATGCAAAAGTGAGCCATGGAAGTGGCGAGATTGTCTTGCTGCGGGCAGAGTAAAACTTTGCCACTTTGGCCCTTTCTGTTTGCAGGGAGGGCGGGGGTATTTTCAGCGTGGAACTTTACAGGAAGGTCCGCCTCGCGCGTCGGGGCGGCATGAGCGAACGGGCGGCAGCGAACCATTTTGGGATATCGCGTGCGAGCGTGGCGAAGATGATGATGTTTTCGGTCCCGCCCGGATATCAACGAACGGCGCAGATCAAGCGGCCCAAGTTGGACGGGTTCACCGGCTTCATCGATCAGTGGTTGCAGGACGACCTCAACCGGAACCGCAAGCAAAGGCACACTGCCAAACGGGTTTTTGAGAGGCTGCGCGATGAGCATGGCTTCATGGGCGGCTACACGACGGTCAAGAATTACGTCCGGGAACATGGCCGGCGCAGGCGGGAGATGTTTGTGCCGCTGGCCCATGCCCCTGGCCACGCCCAAGCGGATTTCGGCGAAGCCATGGTTGTAATCGGCGGGGTTGAGCAGAAGGCGCATTTCTTTGCACTTGATTTGCCCTACAGTGACGCCTGCTTTGTGCGTGCTTACCCTGCGGCGGTGTCTGAAGCTTGGGTTGACGGTCACGTCCATGCTTTTGCTTTCTTCGGCAAGGTTCCACAGTCGGTTCTTTATGACAATGACCGATGCCTTGTTGCGAAGATCCTGCCGGGCGGTTCGCGCAAACGGACCAAACTGTTCAGCGGGTTCCTGTCGCATTACCTCATCCAGGATCGTTATGGTCGCCCCGGCAAGGGCAATGACAAAGGCGCTGTTGAGGGGCTGGTCGGGTATGCGCGGCGCAACTTCATGGTGCCGATGCCTCAGTTCCCGACCTGGGAGGCTTTTAACCTCTGGCTGGAAGAGCAATGCCGCAAGCGCCAGACGGATGTCTTGCGCGGGCATGGCGACAGCATCGGGCAACGACTGGCCCGCGACCTTGAAGCGATGATGGATCTGCCGGCGTCTCCATTTGATGCCTGCGATCAGTCCAGTGGCCAGGTGAACTCGCAATCCCTGGTGCGCTACAAAACCAATGATTACTCGGTGCCCGTTGCTTATGGCCACCGTGACGTCTGGGTCCGCGGCTATGTCGATCGGGTCGTCATTGGCTGTGGTGGCGATGTGATCGCCCGCCACCCGCGGTGCTGGGACCGCGAAGACATGGTCTTTGATCCTGTTCACTATCTGCCGCTGTTGGAGCAAAAGACCGGGGCTCTGGATCAAGCTGCTCCGCTGGTCGCATGGGAACTGCCAGAAGATTTTGCGACCCTGCGCCGCTTGATGGAGGCCCGCATGATCAAGGCTGGCCGGCGCGAGTATGTGCAGGTCTTGCGGCTCTTGGAAACGTTCGAGATGGCCGATCTGAATGTCGCCGTCAAAAATGCGCTGCGCATGGGCGCGATCGGTTTTGATGCCATCAAGCATCTTGTCTTGTGCCAGGTCGAGAAGCGACCGCCCAAACTGGACCTGGATGTCTATCCATATCTGCCAAAGGCCAATGTTGGCACGACGTCGGCGGCCAGTTACATGTCCCTGATGAAGCGGGGGAAAGCCGCATGACACAAGCGCCTCAAATCCTACTAGATCACCGGCTCAAATCTCTCCGCTTGCCAACAGTGTTGCGGGAATATGGCAAACTGGCCCGGCAATGCGCCACAGAGGGGCATGACCATGTTCAGTTCCTTGCACGTTTGGTCGAATTGGAAATGATCGACCGTGAACGGCGGATGATCGAACGGCGCATCAAAGCGGCCAAGTTCCCGGCCGTCAAAAGCCTGGACAGCTTCGACTTCAAGGCAATCCCTGCCTTGAACAAGATGCAGGTGCTGGAGTTGGCGCGTTGCGAATGGATTGACCGGCGCGAGAATGTCATAGCGCTCGGTCCCTCAGGCACCGGCAAAACGCATGTCGCCTTGGGCCTTGGCCTATCTGCCTGTCAAAAAGGCCTGTCTGTCGGCTTTGTCACGGCTGCAGCGCTGGTTCACGAGCTGATGGAGGCCCGAGATGAACGCAGGCTCCTGCGGCTTCAGAAGCAGATGGTGGGTTACAGGCTGCTGATCATCGACGAGTTGGGCTTTGTGCCGTTGAGCAAAACAGGGGCCGAGCTTTTGTTCGAGTTGATCTCCCAACGCTACGAGCGCGGATCCACGCTGATCACAAGCAACCTGCCATTTGACGAATGGACCGAGACCTTTGGATCAGAACGCCTGACAGGCGCGCTGCTCGACCGCCTAACCCACCACGTCAACATCCTTGAGATGAATGGCGAAAGCTACCGCCTTGGCCAGAGCAAGGCGCGTCAGGCAACACCCAAAACCTAAACCACAATCAGCACAGATTGGCCCTGACGGGCCACAGCATCCGGGCAACCGCCAGCTATATGACAAGCGCGGCCGCCCGGATGCTGGCCTACGGCTGCACCCTCATCACGCCACCTTCAATGTGGCAACATTTTGCGCTGCCCTTTGGTCCAATTTTACTCTGCCGTTGACACACGGACGGGACCAAGCGCCGTGTGACCACGGTCGAGGAGGAAGAATACCCGCAGTTCTATCACCTCAAGCCTGCGCTGGATCCCAAGGAGCAAGAACAGTCAGAGATATCAGTTGGTAGTGGTGAACCCACATCTGCCGGTGACAAAGGGGCATCGACGTCAGGGCCCGCTTCCGAGGCTGCGCGCCCTGTCAAAGCAGAGGCGAAGCCCGTTCTCGAAGAAGGCCACCATGTCTTCACAGAGGATCGCAAGGGGATCAGCTACGATCGGCTCTTCGGCCCTTATATCGAAGGCGCGTCAAAGATCATCGTGACGGACCCCTATGTCCGATACTTCTACCAAATCCGTAACATGATGGAATTCGTTGAAATGGTTATCCGGCGGAAATCGCCCGAGGACCAGGTCAGCGTTCACCTCGTCACAGGGCCAGACGATGGCAATGTCGGCAAACAGCGCGAGCTGCTGGATTCAATCGTGGACGCCTGTGTTGGCTCAGGCGTCGAATTCACATGGGCCTTCGACGGCACGGGAACAGCGCATGCGCGCGACATTGTCACCGATGCTGGCTGGAAGATCGTGTTGGACCGCGGCCTCGATATTTTCCAGGCGCCGATCAAGAAGGACGGGTTTTCGCTCAGTGATCGGTTGCAGGAGCACCGCATCATCAAGGGCTTTTATGTGACCTACGTTCGTGCTGAGCAGGGGTAAGACGCATGTTCCGCATCGATAAAGACGACAACTCGATCAAGCCGCTCAAGGCCCGCAGCTTTTCCGAATTGGGGTTCAAGGAGCGTCAGCACCTGCAGGAGTGGATCGCCAAGTATCCATCCTGTCTTGGTGAGGACCTGTTGATCATCCAGAAGGAATTCGCTGGGTTTTCCGACACGCAGGAGCGCCTCGACCTTCTTGCTCTGGACAAGAAGGGCCGCTTGGTCATCATCGAAAACAAGCTCGACGACACCGGCAAGGACGTCACCTGGCAGGCCATGAAATACGCGTCCTACTGCGCGAGCCTTAAGACCGAAAGCATCTGTGGCATTTATCAGGATCACCTGACTAAGACTGGCCAGCCCGGTACGGCGAGCGAGCTGATTGCCGATTTTCTGGAAGTGGCCGACTTGTCGGAGGTAACCCTCAATCGCGGCGTGTCACAGCGGATCATGCTGATCGCTGCGAACTTTCGCAAAGAGGTTACCTCGACCGTTCTGTGGCTGATGAACTTCAAGCTCCAGGTTCAGTGCTTCAAGGTCACGCCGTGGTCCATGGGAGATGACCTCTTCCTGAACGTCGAGCAGATTATCCCCGTGAGGGACACGCAGGACTTCGTGATTGGCCTGGCAGACAAGGCTCAGGACGAAGTGCAAACCTCTTCTGCGGAAGCCACCCGGAACACAATACGGCGCGAGTACTGGGGCGAAGTGATCCGCGTAATGCAGACCAAATCACGCCTATACGACAATATTTCCGCGGGGGTCGCCAATTGGATCGGTGCGGGGTCTGGCATGCGTGGCGTTGGCTTCAATTTTGCCGCGGCGGGCAAGTATGGGCGCGCGGAGATTTATATCGATCGGGGTGAGCAGTCCGAGAACAAGTATGTTTTCGATCAGCTGTTTGCCCAGCGCGAAGCCCTAGAGGCGGCGTTTGGTGGGCCGCTGGTATGGGAGCGGCTCGATCATCGACGTGCGTGCCGGATCAAATGCGAGACCGAAGCCGATATGTTCGAGCGTGAGGACTGGCCGCGCATGATTGAGTTCATGACGGATGCGATGGTGCGCATCGAAAAGGCTTTTCGCGATCCGCTGCAGAAATTGAACGCCGATGTCCGGTCACGCACGTTCGAGCCGGAGGCTGGTGGGGACGGTTCGTGATTGGCCTCGGGCGCAAAGACGAAGACGGCAAACAGGTCCGCATCGAGCATCGGGGCAAGTACACGCGGGCCTCGCGCACGGGCGGAATTGCGGTTCGCGGGGAGAAGAAGGTTGGCTCAGTCAATTTGACCGCCAATTCATCAAAGGGCCTGCGTGCATCAACGCGCATCGTCAACGGCACACGCGTTGCGCTACAAAATGGCCGGTTTCAACTGATTGGCCGCTGGCGTGCGGGGCCACTTGGTTTCAACCTGTCTAAAACCGGCGTCAGCGCATCGGTGAAGAACAAGGCTGGCACCTTCAACTTTCTCAAGCCGCAATATTCGTCTTTCAAGTTTGCAGGGGTACAGCTTCGGGGTAAAAAGGCCGCTCAACTCCAGATTATGTACATGCTCATCATGGCGGCGGTATTTGCCGCCGTCTTTGGCGTAAAACTGTTTGTGTTTGTGTTGTGGCTCTTAGCGTTGCCCATCTTGTTCATATGGGACATGGCCGTCGGGTTTGTGCGGGGCGCGCGCAGCGGTTGATTTTACCGGCTAGCACTGCAGACGTATTGAGTGCCCAGCGATCAGGACACCCAATCACCCTACCTCGATTGGCACCCAAACAGAGAACACCCCACTTTCGTCTGTAATCCTGCGCTCGATCCTTGCCGCTCGCTCAGCAGCTTCAATCGCATCCAAGACCGTCGCCTGCGCGGCATCAAAGCTCGCGGCCTCAGCCGCGCTGTCAGTCCGGTGGTTCAAACCCGTCGTACTGTCGTGCCAGACGAAGGCATCAAAGCCTTCGAGATCGTCCTGCGCTGGATCCACCACCTCCCAGGTCTCTGCACCGCCCTCGCCAAACCGCACCCCGTTGATCACCCGCGCCGCGGCATGGTTCTCGCGCAATTCAGCGTAACGACACCGGTCATGATCACGCGCGGCCTCCAGCGTCTCATGCAACTGCCCATCTGCCGTGCGGAACAGGTCCTCTTCGATATGATCGCCAAAATACATGATGGCCTCAGGGCGTTTGCGCAGCTCGTAGCACCACTCCAGCCAGCCTTGGGCTGTGTCATGGCCGGGTTCACCGCTTTGCGCGGCATCAGCCTCAAGCTGATCCATCATGCCCAGCATCATCTCGTACCCCGCGGCGTAATCAAACTCGGTCACGCCGGCCTGCGCAAACACACGTTCAAGCACGGCATAGGCGCCGTCACAGACGCCCATATCTTTGAAAAACTGCAGAGATGTTTTCATCCGATTGCTCCATATGCCCGATCTGACCCGCCCAGCCAAGTGACGGCATGCCCGTTTGTTTTGATGGCCTTTCCACCAGCAGCGCCGGGATTGCCGCCTTTCTGGGTGGCAAAATCAATGATTTGCGTCCCAGAGCCACCAACTGCGCCCCATCCCCCGCCGCCGCCAGACGTCGGTGTGACTGGTGCTGTCGTGCCATCATTGGCATTCACGGAGACATACACGGCAAACGCATCACCTTTACCGGGTTGTCCCGGCCCGCCACCCGGCGCTGCAAACACTGTATCGAATGCGGAGCCATAAGGTGGGGATGGTCGATAGTCCGGCTGACCTAGCGCCACGTTGGCAGTTGCATCAAACCGGGTCGCGCTCAGGATGAGTTCCCCAACACTGCCGCCCGTCCCCGGCAGAATGCGCCCGCCACCCTGACCCGATATGCCGCCAATTTTGAGCGGACCTCCACCACTGCCACTGCCCATGTTGCATCCTCCTAAATACCGCCGCCTGCTGTGGCTCCTGCACCGCCCGCGCCACCGGCGCCGCCATGGCTCGGGATGGTTGCGCCGGCCCAGTTGTTCGAATTTGTGGCCACTGATCCCGGCTGGCCGATTGCACCACCCGAACCAAAGGCGCCCATAACAAGGCTTGATGTATTGCCATAAGGCATAGGCCCACCGCGGCCACCACCAGCACCGCCGCCACCGGGGCTGTGCACAGCAGTGCTCAGGATCGCGATGGGGCTGCCGGTTGCCGCGGCACCACCACCCCCGCCGCCGCCAATATATCCTGTCGCATTATCAATCGTGATCGGGCCAGTCAGGCCAATCGCTGGTCCGCCTGACGTTGGCGCGACGTAACTGGTGCGGTCGGCAAGCTGATAGCCTCCGTCGCCACCTTTGCCCATAATGAAGCCACGGTTGACCAGCGTCAGCCCGCCAGGGAATGCCCCGCCCATATCGAGTGCCGGGATCGTGGTGTTATCAGACCAGATGTAGATGCCGGCGGTCACCGTCACCTCGACCTTGCTTGTGCCATCCCAGCCCTGCGCCTGCAGGTAGCTGTGCAGGTCCAACTCTTGCTGATGGCTGGAAATGGTATGGGTGAACTGGGCAGATTTGCCGCGCAGATTGCCGAGGCCGATGGCACCATTGGCCACGCCTGCAAGGCCACGGACACCCGCGTCCCCAAGCGAGATCGTGGCGCCAGTGGCACGGCCGAGCTCGGTGTTCACCTCGCTCAGTGAGAGCGGTCCTGTCAGTGGAAGCGCCATGGTTTACGGGCTCCCAAAAGCGGTGACATCGCCCAGCAGTGTCAGATTGCCAGAGCCGTCGAGCGTCATCACGTCCACGCCGTTGTAGCGGAAGGTCAGGCTTGATCCCGTGGCATGGGCCGTAAATGCGCCCCAACGGGCGCCGACCTCGACGATCTCCTCGCTGCCGTCGGCGCGTTTCAGGAACAGTTTGCCATCGCGGGTGTTGATCGCGAGCTCACCCAGATCCAGCTGCGCCGTGGTTGGCACCTTCGTGGCGATGGCGGATCGTTTCAGACGGATTGTGCTGGCCATGGGGTCTCCTGGGGTTCTGCTTCATGTGAGGGACGGATCAAAGCGGATCAGAATGTGCCGCCATCAAGTGCGATGCCGGTAATGCTCCCGCCGGTGATGGCGACTGCATTGGCCGCTTGCACAGCCAGCGATCCGAGCCCCAGATTGGACCTAGCCGTGCCCTTATTGGGCAGGTCTGCGAGGTTGGAACTTGCGGCCAGCTTGCCGGCCAGCCCATTGGTCACGGTGCTTGCGAAGTTGGGATCATCGCCCAAGGCAGCGGCCAATTCGTTCAAGGTGTTCAGCGCGCCGGGGGCTGCATCAATCAGTGCGGCGATGGCGGCCTGAACAAAGGCGGTGCTCGCGATCTGGGTTGTATTGGTGCCGCTGGATGCCGTGGGTGCGCTTGGCGTGCCGGTAAAGGCAGGCGAGGCCAGCCCTGCTTTCGCGTCAATCGCAGCCTGTAAGCCGCTGACTTGCGAGATCGCATGGCTATGCGCCGCTGGTGCAAAGGTTGAGGGTTTGCCGGTCACCCCTGCCCAAGGCACGCTGTCAGCCACCTCAGCCGCGTCGACCTTACCATCGTTGTCGCTGTCATAGGCGGATTTGAGCATATCCCCCGCGCCAAAGCCTGCCAATGCGGTTTGCACGAAGGCGGTGGTGGCCAGCTGGGTTGTATTGGTCCCGCCCGTGGCTGTGGGCGCGGTAGGCGTGCCCGTAAGCGCCGGTGAAGTCAGGGGCACTTTTGCGTTCAACGCCGACTGCAACCCTGTGACATCGGCAATGCCATGGCCGTGCCCATCAGCAGCTTTCCCATCAAGAGCGGCCTGCAGCCCGCTGATCTCGGAGATCGCATGACCGTGGGTGGCGGCCGCTTTGCCGGCAAGCCCCGCATCGAACTGCGACTTGCGCACAAGATCGGTACTGCTGCTCGCATCCTGGCTCGACTTGGGCACCAGCGAGAATGTCTTTGCGCCACCAATGGTCTGGCTCCCAACACGGGCGACAAAACCGCCCGCACCTGCCAGTGGCACGATAGCTGTGGCATTGCCGCTCCCATCATCGCCTTTGCCGATATAGAGCGTGTCGTCGACCTCGTTATGGGCGACCTCGCCGGATTTGAGCGCGGCGGGCGCGCCGGCATTGCCTGCCTGGCGGCGTTTGAACTGGATCGTATTGGCCATCAGAAGAAGCCTCCGTTGATTGGGGTGTTTGTGGGCAGGATGGTGATGCCGGGATCGCCCTGATCACCTTTGTCACCGGGTGGACCGACCTTGCCCTCCGGGCCAGGCTGGCCGCCAAGGCGGATGCGTAACGGCCCTGTGACCACACGGACCTTGATGGGGGCTGTGATGGTGATGGGTCCTGTTTGGTGGGTAGCAGCACTCACGGTGCAAGCCCGCGTGTCACCGGCAGGATGACCGGCAGTTCCAAGAGAAAGCCGAGATGCAGATCAGGCGCGAGATCGGTGCGCACGAGGTCAACCACCACACGCCCGGGCGCGAGACCTGCTGTCTGCTCGGGGCGTAGCGCCAGTTCCAGCACCGTGTCACTGATCCGCATAATCCCGAGATCAGCGCTGGTGAGCGTGGCCAAGACTTCTGCCGCATTTGGTCGTTCTCGGATCTGCCCCGCATAACTTGCGCCGTCGGCAAAGACCGGCGCTTCCGCCTCAATCTGCAGCCGCCACGCGTAGCCGATCAGAACGGCCGGGCCCTCCGTCACAGTGGTGGTCGTCATGACCGCCACCCGCACAGCCGTGCGCCAACCTCGTTATGCGCGACGATCTGCGCAAGCGTCACGTCGCTCAAAACATCATGACGCGACGGGCGGATAGGCTCTGCCCAGTCGCAATCCTCATACATGGCAGCCGGATCAATCCCGCATCCAGCGGTCAGCGCGGCGCTCAAGATCAGCACGGTCAGTGTTTTGCACGTCATGGCGAATGTCCTTTGAGGTTTGCATTGATCTGACCCGCGCATCGGCACGGCGGATGGCAAAATTCGCCGCGGCTGCTTGGCGCCCCTGGCGGAAAGCAATCCAGAGGGCAGCTAGGACAGCCAAAGCGATGGCACCGTAAAGAACAGCCTGCCTGCCAATGCCAGTCAGGAGTGCGCGGACAACGCCGATCATGGCGTGCGTCCTGTCCGGTGATCTTCAATTCGGGCGGCCCGTGCCTTCAGCGCATAGAGAATGACACCGACGAACATCGCCATCCCGATCCATGGCAAGGCAACGGCGAGCCACGCCTCAAGACCTGCGAGTGCGAAGATCCGGGATGCTGTATCCTGGGCCTGTTCGGCCTCACGCAAGGCGGGTGCGATCTGAGAGGTGATGGAGCCGGCGGCCCCCAGAACCCCAAGCCCGATTTGCGCATTCGCCGCCGTCACGATGCGGCTATCTTCGGGGACGCCCGCCGCCCGTTCCGGCGCAACTTGGCGCGGGTTCGCTAATTTCAGAGCCTCCCCCAGTGCCACATCAATGATCGGTACCAGCGGCAGTGCTGCGTCATCCCTAAACGCGAGGATTGCAGTACGGGTACGTGGCCCGATCACCCCGTCGATGGTGCCAACCTCGTGATAGCCAAGATCCATCAAGCGGCGCTGCACCGCCTTGACGGACATCGTCACTGATGGCGCCACATTGCCCGCCCGCCGCACGCCTAAGAGTTTTGAGACCGGATAGCGTTTCACATTCACCGCATCAGACTGATTGCCGCCAAGACCCCAAACCCAGGCCCCCTCAATGCGGTCGATGAAGAACACATGCCCCTGCCAACTCGAGGACCCCCGCGGGATCACCCCGATATCGCCAGGCTGCGCCTCCGCGATGTCCACGGGCACGCCCCAGTCGAGATAGGACCGCGCCGTCAGCTTGCGCGTCGAGCGAATGCCCGCCGTCTCCAGACAATGCCCCACAAAGGCCGCGCACCAAGCCACAGAGTCGTGCTCCACCCAATCGTGACCGACTGAGGCGTACATCTCCATCACGGTGGGGTTGTTTGCAGGGCCCGGGCCCTCGGTGGTGCCGATATATCCGCGGGCAATCTCAAAAGGTGTCATGATGCTCTCCCATGCAAATGGAAAGCGCCGCCCCGAAGGACAGCGCTGGATGTTTGTGGTCATGTTTGTAGTTGTGTTCAGTTTTGTGGGGCGCGGCTTACTTCTTGCGGCAAAGCCAGGCTGTCATCAGGGCCTCCGCACCGCGCGGTCCCAGATACGCCAGCATGGCCACAAGCCCCGTGCGCACCGGCTGGCCAAGGTCAAAGTGGCTTGCGATAGCCTCGCCAATAATCGCCATGCCGATGGCAACGGGGATTTCCCACAAGAGCTCCTTGCCAAAAAACCGCCGCCGGCCAAGTTTCACCTCACCCGAGTGATACATCAGCCGCCCGGTAAAGGCGCCGATCAGCGTGGTCACCGCCCCGCCAAACAGGCTGTTCAACGTTTCTAAAAAGCCCGGCTCGGTCATGGGCGCCTCCCGTAGTCGTGTTTATTTCGTGGTCTTGATCAGTATTCCCCGCCGTCGAGCAGCGGCTCAAAGGCGGCATCGGCCAGATTGCGCAGCTTGAGCGTCGGCGGTGTGGTGCTGGTATCCAGCCACAACATGCCCGGCGCGGTGGCCGCAGGCTCCACCGCACCACTGCTGGTGGAGCGCAATGCGGCGACAATCTGGTTGATCTGGGCACGCACAGCCGCCCCGTTGTCGTTGATGATCACAAAGCTTGGGGTCTGGGACACTAGGCCACCTCATCTGCTATGAGCCGCAATTCCGAGACGATCGGCGTAAAAGCCGGATCACTGGTTCTCAGCCAAGCGCGTGCTTCAACCGCATGGGCCTCGATTTCACTGTTGTCGATCCGTCCCCACGGCCCCCACACAGGGTTGGCACCCGTGGGATCGTCATCGGTTTCCCGCACCTCAAGCACCACGTCGATATCCGCGCCCTCGGAGCCATCAAAGTCAGCCCAGCTATCGATCGGTGTCATGCGGTCATCAATGTAATCCGACAGCGCCGAGGCCCCGACCAGGATATCAGAGCGCAGACGGACGCGCCGAAGTGCTCCAAAGTCGAGAAGGCCATCGAACTGATAAAGCCCTTCGCTCGCCAATACGACGGGTGAACCTTGAGCATCCGTTCCGGTTTGCAGTTGCAACGTCCCGGCGGTGGCTACCAGACCGGTTTTCAGGCCGGGGAAGCCTGGCTCCGCCGCCAGCGTGTTCAGCTGCGCAAAGCTCAGGATCTGCACGCCCTTGGTGCTCACCGTACTGACAGGACCAATGCGGCCCTCGCTGTCTTCAGCCCGCAGCAGGTATGTCCCGGGTTTCAGCGGCACGACCGCAATGGCCTCGCCACCCGAGACCCGGTCCATCAGCGTGGAGTTCGCCCAGGTGGCCGCCATTTCCTTGCTGTGTCGGATAATGACGTTGCCACCTACGCGGACATCCACATCAACGGAACGCTGCCATTTCAACACGGCCAGACCGCCTGCAGATTGGATCGTCAGCCCCGTCAGCGCAGCCGGTGGCGCCGTCAGCCCCACAATCTCCAAAGCCCCCTCGCGCCAGATCGATGAGACCCCCAGCACCGAGATGGCCTTGATCCGCACGGCCCATTGCCCCGGCTGGATGTCGCGCAATTCCATCACCGTGCCAGAGGTGCGACCCCGATCCAGCCAGTCACCCCCATCCCGCCGCGTCTCTACCTGATAGATATCGACAAAGCCCGAAGCTGCAGGCTCCCAGGCGATCCGCGCCAGGACTTTGACCGCTGAGCCGTCGCGAGTGACGTAGAGTTCCTCTGTGATCTGCGGCGCACCCGGTGGGACAATGTCAAAGGCCGAGGGCAGCGTCGTGCGTGGTGCTGCCGCATAAATCTGTTCTTCCGAGGCATCCCAGTCGTAAATGAGGGGAGAGGTTTCCCGCAGGAGAAGTTCTGGTGCCAAGCGCGGACCTGGTCCAACCTGCGTCAGATCCAGCCGCACGGCTTCAACTTCAAAGGGTTTTCCTTCAGGTAGATCCGCTCCGCCAAAGCCCCATCGGTCATAGTGCACATATGTGGTCTCGCCCGCCGCAACCCGCCAGGCCTTGAGCTTGCCCGCCACCTTCAGGCTCATTTGCCGGCGTGCGCGCTCCAGCTCAATTTTCGCGAGCCGCTGCGCCATGGACGCCGAGATCGTGAACGGCAGCGAGATATCCCGCCAGACCCGCTCGCCATTGTCCTCGAGCCGGTAGGCCTCACTGGCATAGGCCGGGAAGTCATCAGGCTGCCAGCTGTTTTCAGGGCTGACAAACTGGCCCCGCACCGCATTAAAATTCGACGCCCGGCTTTGCCGCGTGGTCAGGGTCATCCCGCCCTCGCGCAGATCATCTGCCGTGATCACTGTCTCCGGAACCCGGTAGGCCCCCGCGCGCATCCGCCATTGGCCCGCTTGCCAGATACAGCGGCCTGCCATGGCTGTCAGCATCGCCTCGATAATAGTTTTGGGCGTCTCCGAGAGCGAGACCACACCATTACAGGTATAGCGCGCCTCGGTGCCACCTGCGGCGAGCGGCACAGTCTCATCGCAGATATTGGCGGCCTCGATCAGACTGTCGGTCTCGATCCCGTCTGCACCGCCAATGACAGCGCCGATCCCATAGGTTGGATGGGCCATGTAATCGGCCACGCAAAGCGCCGCATTGTCGGTATAGACCCGCGTGCCCGTCCGTGGATCGAAGATGTCAGCCTTGCCCTCGAGATCCACGGTGATGTTGGGAATGCCGCCTGGAAAGGCATCCGGATCATAGGTCAGCTTCAGATAGATCGCCGCACAACCTGCAAGGCGGTGGGTATCGGTCCAATGCTCCGGGGCCGCTGCAATGAGCCCCGCAAAGGCAGTCTGGTCATCGGTCCCGAGGCGCTTTTCGACGGCGACCTTGCCTGCCCAACGGCCTTGGGCCACCCCCGCGGCATCAACCGCCTCTTCGCCCTCAAAGTAAATGGCGCCGATGGATTTGATCCGATGGGCCGCCAGCACGACCACCAGGTCCAGGTCTTTGTCCTTCGCCCCCGTGGAATGCAGGAACACAATCACACCGCCCTTGCGCGTGCGGCCGTAAACCATTTCGCGCGGCATCACCGGCTCGCGCACCGTCACCGTACGGGCCTTCATTTCCATCTGGCCCAGGCTTGGCGTGGGCATCAACGCCTGTGCGGCCGCCGAGAGCAGCATCGACGCCCCGAACTGGGCGGCAAAGCCAACCAGACCTGTGGCTGCAAAAGCCGCGGCCACACCGCCCGCCGCAACGGCTGCACCCCCGAGGGCGACAGCACCTAGAACCACGGGTGGCATTGTTCACGTCCTCCAGGCGAGGCGGCAGGTTACAAGGGACAGACGCACCAGACCTTCCGGCGCGACAAAGGCGGCCTTGGCGCCGATAACGATGCCAAAGGCTTCAGGCGCGCCGCCCAAAACCAGATCGCCACGTTGTGCGAGGCGCACATCATCAAGCGGTTCACCCAACAAGGCGCGCCCGCCTTCTTCAAGGCTTGTCCAGCCAAGCCTGCGCAATACCCGTCCGCAGCCGACCCGTGTGCGATACCGCCCCCGCCAAAGTGCGGCATGGTCTGGGCCATTCGTCAGGTCACGATGGAGATCAAAGGCCCAGGTGGCGCAGTCGTGTTGGCCCCAAGTAAATGGACGCGCGCTGGCTCGCTGGCTCGCGTCCGCTAAGACCTGCTCCCAATGGGGCACGCGGGTGGAAACGCGCGTGGCAACAGTAATCGGTCGCTCCATCAGCCGCGCCCCCAGGTGATCTCTTGATCTTGAATGGCCGTCACATGCTCAAACCCCCGATCGCCAGGGTGCAGGACCTGTTGGCTTTCATGGGTGTAGCGCCAGTTACGCGGCACACTCAGATCAATGAGCCGGCTTTCATAACTGATCGTGATGCGGCAGCTCTGCCCGTCCTCTTGCAGTTCCGGCACATCGAGACGGCCGGTAAAGGCCTGCACAGGATCAGCGATCACTCTGCGCTCCTCTGTGAGCAGCGCCAGCCAGATGCGCCCCGCTTGACCCTGGCGCGCCTCATCGATCGCAAGACCCACCAGATCGAGCGGCACGCCCGAGAGCGAGACCGTCGTGCCAGAGGCCACCACGTCCGAGGTTTCCTCAAGCGCGCCGAGGCCAAGAAGCACACCCACGCCTGTCCAGGTCTTGTCGTCCCAGTCGATTGGACCCGGACCCGTCCAGATCCGCACCATGCCCGACGGGAATTCCCCTTCAAAGAAGATCGCAGGCTGTAGCTCAGCACAATCGAGCGCCGTGGCCATGACATTTGTGATATCCCGGCTCATAGCGCCTCGCGGGCTGACAGGGTGAAGCGGTGACGCGCCGCGCGTTCAATCCGGGTTGGCACCGCGCCCGTCGGGCGCAGTAGCACCTGCGGCCTGTTCACCTCCAAAGGGGTATTGACGGCCAGCGCGCTGCGTATCGCCGGAAAGAGCGTCAGTGTTGCCAAACCGTTGATGTCCGCTGTGACATCAAAGGCGATCTGGTGCAGCCGCGTGTCGCGCGCAGTACCAATCGACACAAAGTCTCCAGAAGCCACAGCGGGCAGTCCCGGCGGCCAGCCTTGCGTTTGCACGACATTGCCGCCCGTGATGGCTGCCGCCAGCGTGACCGGTTGCGCAAGGGTCTTGGGTTCAATCGCAGGATCCGCAAAAAGCAGCAGGCCCCGGCCAGAGCCAAGCGCCGTGAGGGCTGCAGAGACCGAGCGCGCCAGCGGTCCGGATTGCGCGGCAAATTCGATATCATATTCCCACCATTCACCACCCCAATCCTGCACCTCCGTCGTCCCGGTAAAGGGCGACTGCGTCTGGCTGGTGGCGGTCACCAACCGCCGCTCAATGCCGGCAACCCAGGTGCGCGGCAGCTCTACAATGACGCTCATGCCATCCGTCCCCGCCGCATGGCATTGCCAACAGCGGCCACCGCAATGCGCTCAAACTCGGGCTGGGCGCTGCGCATCACCGCAGCAATCTGCTCGGCCACGCCCATCTGCGCGCCGCGCGCATCCACATTGAGATGTATGGCCACAGGGATGGCGCCACCTGCGCCACGCGCAACCTCAGCGCGCGACAACACCCGTTCACCGCGCTGCAGGATGGTGGGGACTTCATCTGGCCGCAATCCGGCCCAGGAGCCGGCCGGCCCCACGGTGCCACCGCTGTGCATGCGCGGAGCACCCGCAAAGACCGCTGCGGGCACAGACCGCGTATGGCCAGAGATCCCAACCATGCCGCCCGCATGCGAGACCGCAGCCGTCACAGAGCCGGATGCGGTGCCTGCCCCGGCACCAGCGGCGCCGCCGCCAAAGATACCCCCGAGAGCATTTGCTATGGGTCCCAGCACCGCATTCTTAAACGCCAACACAGCCAGGTCGGCGAGGATCGAGCGCACCAGCCCCTTGAAGTCGAGCTTGCCGGTTTCCACAAAGCTGCGGAACGCACTTTCGGCGCCGGAGAAGGCGTTGGATAAGGTTTCGCCGAGACCTTTGCCCCAGTTCAGGGCATCCGTGGCATAAGAGTTTAGAGCGTCTGAGACGGCACGCCAGCCGGTCACGATCTTTTCGGCAGCGCCACCACCAGACCCGCCGCCACCTGTAACAACCTCACCGGCCTGAGCCATGGCCTCTGCCAGGCGGTCAGCCGAGGCGGAGGCGTCATCTAGCGCCGCTGCGCCGTCCTCGCCGGTGCCCGCAACAGCATCGCGGAGTGCCGCCCAGGAGGACAGCGGGGCCGTGGCGCCAGCCGCCAAATCGGTGGCGGCCTGCCGGTAGGTGTTCGCGGTGGCGAGAGCGTCTGCAGCGATCCCATCCAAGCCCAGATCAGGCGCCGTGAGGGGATTATCCGCGAAGGCACGCCGGAACGCATCTGCAGCGGCGCTCCCTGCATCCGCTGAAGCCCTCGCGAAAGGATTTTCGATATCGCCAAGACTGATCTCACCGATTTCGCCGAAGGTGGTTTCGATCCCCACAGCCGCCAGCGCATCGCGGATTTTGCCCGTAAAGGCATCAATCCGGGCGATCGCGCCATTCAGCATCGCTTCAATCCCGTCGAGCATGCGATTGGCCGCCGCGTAAACAAGGTCTCCAATCACGGCTGGCAGGCGCGACCAGATTTCCCGGACGGCCAGAAGTGCCCCCTCAAACGTATTTGCTGTGGTGTTGCCAAAGGCGATGACGCTCTCGATCGCACCCGCCATGCCCGTCGCGGCATCAGCCTTGAGATCATAAAACATCGCCGTGGCGCGTGCGCCAGCCGCCGAAGCCCCTGTCTTGATCCGGTCCCACACCTCGACGGCGACATCCTTCAAAAGACGCATCGCCTCGCCAAAACTGCCGGCGCCAGACGCGAGGCGCGTGAACCAGTAGACCAGCTCGCCTGCGCCCACGATCAGCGCGCCGATGCCAGTGCGGATCAGTGCGCCTTTCAGCACGACGAGCGTGGTGGCCAGTCCACGCACTGAGAGCGCCGCAGCAGCCATGGCGGTCACCCAGCGTCCTGCCAGGAAGGTGGCGAAGGTTCCGGCGTAGATTGCCAGCCGGTCCAGGTTGGTCAGAACCGCGTCAAACGCCCGGCTGATTGGACTGGTGGAAGAGGCCAGTGCGACAAAAGCATTGGCCACCGCCTCTAGTGACGGGGCAAGCGCCACGGCAATCCGGTTGCGCACGCCCGTAAACACCTGTCCGATGCTGACCAGCGCCAGTTCAGATCGACGCATCGCGGCGATGGCGTCGGCGTCAAGGACAGCCCCGAGGACCTGCGCCTGGGCCCCAAGTCGGGTCATCTCCGCGCCGCCGTTTTGCAAAAGCGGGATGAGCCGGGTGGCATCGGACGCCATGGCCTCAAGATAGAAGGTCATCTCCTGTTGGCTGACGCCCGCGCGCTCGAGGCTTTCGACGTATAGTTGCAGCGCCTCAGGACCGGAAAGGCGGGCGAACTGGTCTGCCGTCACACCCACGCGCGGCGCGATGTTCTCGAAAAAATCCACCATCGGGCCGCCGCCGGTCTGCAGGAAATCCCCCACACGGTCGTTCACGTCCTTCAGGATATCGGCGAGCTTTTCCTGTTCGATCCCTACCGTGGCGGACGCCGCCGACCAGCGCTGGAACACCTCCGGGGTCGCATTGGCGACCTGGCTGAGCTGGTTGATTTCGTTTGCGGCCGCGACGGTCGAGCGGGTCATCGCGACAACGGCACCGGCCAACGCAGTGGCCGCAGCGGTCGCGGCAATCCGGGTCCGACGCGCGAAGGCTGCCATGCGCGCGTTTGCCTGGTCCAGCTCGCGCGACAATCGCCCCATGCCGCGAGACCCAGCCGCACCGACACCCTCGAGTTCGGCGCGCACTTGCCGCCCGCCGGTCGCGGACAAGCGGACAGAGACACGTTTTTCAGCCATTGTTGTGTTCAATCTCTTGGTTGGTTTTGCGCACCATCACCGCCTCAATCGGCGGCAGGAGTTCCGCGATGATCAGGGGTGCGAGCCCGAGGGCCGCCCCGAGTTGCAGGGCAGCAGCCATGTCCCATCCGAGCACAGCGCCGCCGCTCACCCGACCTGCAACGCGCACCTGCCCGCCGAGGCGCTGAACCAGATCCCAGATCTGCCAGCCTTCGAGGGTGCGTGGCGCATGCATGCTGCGCGGGCACTCCGCACACACTGATGGGCAAGCCGTGCAATACTCACCGCCCCCGCCGAACTCCCAGTCGGCGAAAGCGGTCAGACGTTTTTTTCCGCATCCAGTATGAGTGCGCCAGCAATATATTTGGTTTGGAAGGCTTCAAAAATCGGCCAGAGCTCCAAAAGTGCGTCGATGCCTACTGGGGTAAGCGGCAACGGTTTCCCGTCCTCGTCTCCGACGCCTTCCCAGTCTTTTACAACAATGCGCGCGACAGCTTTGGCCACGATACGGGCCAGGTCGTCGTTGGAGGCGCTGGTTTCAGCATCTGTCGCCGCGGCGACGATCGCCGGATCGC
This sequence comes from Litorimonas sp., assembly GCA_051251645.1. Lineage (GTDB taxonomy): Bacteria > Pseudomonadota > Alphaproteobacteria > Caulobacterales > Maricaulaceae > Litorimonas. The sequence goes on from JBPOEY010000008.1 coordinate 22,450, forward strand.
TGCGCGCGGCCAGCATGATGGCCGTGGTCAGCGGCTCCACAAGCAGCCGGACGCCATGGCCAAGATCAAGCCACTGCGGCTCAGTGGAAAGGTTCAATCGTAGCATTAGTAATCCTCGCGGTCGTTTGTCAGTGTGACCGTACACATGCGGCCCACCAGCGGGTCACTCGCTGCCTGCCAGTCAAAGGTGGCCTGCACACCTTGTGGACCGGAGATTTCGATCCGCGGCCGTGGCAGATAAACGGCATGCGCGGTGAAGGTCAGGTTCTCGCCCGTTGGCAGCGTGTAGGAGAATTCAAGCGCGCATGCCTCGCCGTTGATCGCCTGATTCACCAGCGTCTGATCGGCAAAGCGCACGACGACATTGCCGGTCAGGGCCGCAATGGACGGGTCGGCCCCATCAATCTTGCCATCGGCCCTAATCGTCTCGATGCGATCAAGGTTGTTGGCATAGGTCAGGTCTGCGGAGACCACGTTCCCGATGCTCAAACCGTTGCGCGTGATGGCCCCGTTGAAGTGCCCGAACCGCTTGAGCGCGATATTGGTGAGCGATCCTGCCGCGCTGGTCGTGGCGATCTCCTCGCCTTGTGCCACAATGCTGGCCGTGGCTGTGAGCAAGCCTGAGCGCGCCATCTGCCAGTTGAGGCTGTCGACCATGCAGCCGGAATACATCGCAAAACGCGGCACCTCAGGCATGCCGGTCTCGACCGATAACGACGGCAGAGCCCAGCTTCCAGAGCGGAACTCGTGCGTATAAGGCGCCTCCGCGCCCGTGGTTGTCGGCGCCCCAAATGCTGCCTTCAGCCAGAACCCGAAAGCTTCCGTATCGATAGGCATGACGACATTGCCGTCCGCCGTCACTGCATCCTTGATCGGCGCCTGTGGATCGCGCCCATAGCCGAGTAGCTCCGATGTCTGCAGCGGTTGCTCCGCCCCCAGCGAGGTGCTGGCAAAGGGCATCTTGGTATAGCCGCTCGCAGGCGGCGTGCCATATGTGGTCTCGAACGCCAGCGCCATCTGCGCGCGCGCCCCTTGGGCTCGTGCCATTGTGTTTCTCCTTGAATGTCATGAATGTCGTCAGGCCAGCGCGTCGCTGGTGGCGTAATGCAGAATGACCGGAATGATTCCAGCTTTGAGGGACGCCGCCCCCTCGACTGGCAGATCCACCGGTTCCGCGGCCTCTGGCTCAACCCAGTCGCATAGTCCCCGCAAAGTACGGTCGGCGGCGATTACTGCACCGATTTGCGCCAAAAGTGCGTCGAAGACGGCGTCTCGATCTGTCGCCGATTGCACAATGACCTCAAGCTCGGAGCGATGCTGGAAGTGATAGGTCAGCGGCGACAATGTCACGCCGGGCTCACCCGGGTTGCCATCACGCAGGATCATCAGGCCTGCGGGCGGAATGCGTTCCGGCAGAACGTCTCCACGCAGCACAGGCACATGCGGGATCGTGCTGAGCAGGTCTGCCAAAGCGGTCAGTATGGATTCGCGTGCACTCATGTTTTTGCGTCCAGCCATTTTGCCACGATCAGGCTCGGAACCGCTGCCTGCGCGCGCTCAGCGTCGCGCGCCAGATGGAGCCGTTTTGACAATTTGACCTGTGGCACAAGCAGAAAGATCGGTACCGTCGCCTTCCCGCGTCCGGTTTTGGACCGCGAGGCCACGCCCAGCCCGCGACTGTTTAGCCGACCATCCGCAACCAACAGGCTCGGACCCCTGCGTCGATAGATAAACCGCAACCGTAGCCCGCGCCGCCTCTCCCATTCGCCGGGCGTGAGCGCCTTGTCGCGGGCGCCTTTTCCTGCCGCTGGCGTCGGGATCGCCAACCAGAACCCGTCCTTTGACCGGATCAACGGGCCTGTGTCATGCGCCCCGATGATCTGAGGCGCGTTGGACCAGACCAGTGCTGCAGCATCAAAGCTTTTGCCCGTAGCAGGATAGGTCTTGGACCGGATCGTGTTTGCGAGCCGTTGTCCAAGCCGGGCACGCGTGACCTGCGCGCGCCAGTTGGATTTGAGCTCGCCGCCCGCCGCGCGCATGGCAGCAGTGACTGCCTTTTCGCCCGCGAGGATTTCGGCTTGCATCGCGATGACGATGTCGCCCGCGACAGAGAGGTCGAGCTTCATGCAGGTGTTGCCTCAATGGTCCAGATCAGCCGCTCGCGATCACGCAGGGGTTCGCCTTGGATCAGGAAGGTTTCTTCACCAAGCAGTATCTGCTCATCGGGGCGGGGCGCGGGTAGTTCGGAGACGCGTACATCAAAGCGCATCGTTTCCGAGACCAAACGCGCGGCTCCAAACATGGTCACATCATCATTGCGACGTGGGATAATGCGGATACGGGTGAACTGCCCTTCGCTGTCACGATGCCACGCCTCATGGGCAAGGTTCGGATCAGCGAAGAGAAGATCAAGGGCTGCAAGGAATGCCGTCATACCCGTTCAGCCTCAGTTGCCCGAGTGCAGACGGATCGCCATGCGGGGCCGCTTGTTCACGGGCAGGATCGAGCTTTCGGTCATTAGATCGATCCAGCGTCCCTTGGCGTCGATCATCTGGCGGGCGTACAGCGGCAGGCCGATGGTATTGGCGGTTTCCAGCAGATTGGCCGGCCCGCCATAGGTGGTGAAGGTATCAAAAGTGCCAAGTGGAAAGGCGATGCCTTCGCCAGCGGGGATCAGACGTTCCGACGTGCCGTTCGAGAGGGTGACAGAGCCGTTGTATTCCTCGAACAAGATCCCTGCGAAAGGAAATGCGCGGCGCATGTCCTCGCGTAGCGGTTGGCCACCGGTGGCCGAAAAGAACTTATAGGCCTCTTCAGTTTTGGGATGACTGATCAGCTTGTCGAAGAATTCTGAGCTTACCAGCGCGTGGGCCGTGGTCATGGTCTCGCCAAGCAGATTGTCCTCCATGGCGCGCAGCACGCTGCGGACCTTGCCCTGCACGTTTGTGCCAGCTGTGCCAAAGGTGAAATCAATCGAGATCTTCTCCAGACCGAACTCGACGAAATAATCATAGAGCGTGGTGCCGGCCCCGTCCTTCACGATACCGCGCAGCGCATTCATCTCCATGTATTCGCGGGTCTGGGCATGCTTGCGGCGCATGAGCGTCAGCTTGCGGTTCATCACCTCGACCAATGGATCGGCGGCATCAGAGACGCCCAGTGCCGGCATGCCCTGAATGTCAGCGGGCAAGATCACGTCGTCATGCGGAATCCAGGGCAGCGCGAAGCTGCGCATCGAGCGCTGTTCACGGTTGCCGACCGTGGCGGGCGCGCCCAGCGGCACCGAGGGCAGGAGGCTCAGCACGCCTTCGCGCTGCTCAATGACGATGGAGCGTTGCGTGACGCCCTCAAAGCGGAACAGGCCAATCTGGCCCAGGCGGGTGTAGAGGTTGGGCAGGATGTTGATGGCCTGCGTCATTTCGGCGAGCGAATAGCCGCCCGCGTCAAAGGGATTACGGGTGAGGGTCATGGGTAAACTCCGGGGAAAAAGGGCAGGGGGATGGTTAGCCGCTGCGGACAGCTGGATCAGGCGGTATCGCGCGGGATTATGCCGAGTGCTGTCAGTTGGGCGTGCTTGGTGGCAATCTTCGCTGCGTCATCGATGGTGGCATCAAAGACCAGCGCTGCTTTCGAGACGATGGACGGGCCGCGCAGGATCACGACAGCGTTTTGGTCAGCCGCGGTGGCGTCAGTAGCATAGAGCAGGACGGCCGCCGCATTTTGCGCGCCGTCGCTGCCGCCCGAGGTGGCGAGCTTGTATTTGCCGCTGGCCGTGATGCGGCCGAGGACGGCACCGACGGGATAGGCGGTCCCTGCGAGCAGCGTGATGGTTTCGCGGGTGAAGTTGGGATTGAGCTCGTATTTAAGAACGTCGCCCATTGTGGGCGGCTGTGTCAGAACGGTCATATCGGGGTTCCTTGTGATCTGGATGCAAAAAGAAATCCCCCGCCGGAGAGGAGCGGCAGGGGATCAGGTGGCAGGGTAAGAGGGATGGAGGTGGGACTCAGCCCTTGGCCCCTGCTGAGGCCGCGCGTTTTGCGGCGGCTATGATCGGGCTCCCTGTAGTTTGAGGCAGCAGGGGCGAAGCTGGGGCTGCCACGATATCGCGGGCATCGGCTGCCGCGGCTGCGCGCTGCAACACGAGTGAGCGCAAGGCCTCTGGTGTGGTGCCGTCGCGAAGTGCTTTTGCGGCGTCGATCGCGATACCGAGCCGACCAGCCTGTGCGGCTATTTCGGCGACCTCCGCTGCTGCCTCGCGCAACTGCGCCGAGATTTCGGCCAGATTGCCGGGCTGTGCTGCTGATGGGGCAGAGGGTGCTGGTGGCGTGGGTAAGCTTGCCTCCGGTACCAGTGCAGTGGGCGCGCCGGCTGCAGCGGGCGCATGATCATGTGCTGGTGCAGAGTCAGAAGTGTCGCTTGTACCATCCATCTGCAGATCATCGGCATCCTCCGGTAGCGTCGTTTCGGTGTCAGGCTCTTGGGCCATGGCTAAATCCTTTCGGGGGCTGGTTTGGGTAATGGTCTGGCGTGCTGATGCGGGAATTGGGCGTGCGATCTTGGGTATTGAACGGTCGGATATGACCTGCCGGAATGCGGTTAACCCGCCTGCCAAATCCGTGACCTCATCAGCCAAACCTGCGGCCACGGCATCGGCGCCGCGATAAGTGGCCGCTTCAGTTGCAAGAGCCGCATCCTGGGTCAGACGCGCGCCGCGGCCTGCCGCGACGGTTTCCGCAAACAAAAACCGCAGGACGTCGATTTCGCCCTGGATGTCGCCCCGCACCTCTTCGGGCAGTGGCTCATAAGGATTGCCATCAACCTTGTGCTGGCCGGAATGGATTAGGGTGACGCGCACCCCGTCCTGATCAAGCTGGCCACTCATATCGGCATGCATGACAACAACACCGATGCTGCCGACCGCACCGGTCCGTGGCAGCAGGATGCGATCAGCTTGGCTGGCCAGCGCATAGCCCGCCGAAAAGGCATGTTCGGCGATGAAAGCCCAGACGGGCTTGCTGCCCCGAATGGCCCGAATGCGATCTGCCAAATCAAAAACACCAGCGACTTCGCCGCCAAAACTGTCAATTTCCAATGCGAGGCCGCGGACCGATGGATCATTGCCTGCTGCATCAATCTGCGCCGCAATCCCCTCATAGCTTGTTTGGCCCGAGGATTGGCCGATCCAGCCGCCTCTGTGAATGAGCACGCCAGAGATCTCGATCACGGCAATTCCGTCCACGACGGGGTAGGGCGCATCTCCATGCTGACGCAGTATCTCAGGCAGGCTACCGGCCAGAATGCTGGCGCGGGCGGGCAGAGCGCTTGTGCCCGGTTCATCGATCATATCACTGCCTGCCAGCTCGACTTGCCGCCCAAGAATGCGCGGCCCGAGCCCGGATAGAAACGCCATGGCCTTGGAGGGTTCAACCAGCAGCGGCGTGTTGAATGCACGTGCAGCTATGCGAGCGTGAAGCATCAGGGTTGGTCCTCTTCAGGGCGCGGACGGTCCTCCGCGTTATCGTTGTTGTCTTCTTGGTCTGCTTCCTCTCCCTCAACCGGCACCGCCTGCACCCCTTGCGCCGGCGACCCCGGACGGCGGAAATCAAGACCCAGTGCGCGCTCGCGCGCCCGTTCCGCGGCAATCTCGCGATCAACCTGCTCGGCGTCATAGCCGCGCTCGGCAATGGCCTGGCTGCGGGATTTGAGCCCGGCTTCAATCTGGGAGATCTCGGCATTGGCGTCTTTGAGTGGATCGACCCAGTCCCATTTGGTGGGCAGCCAGTCCGCAGCCAGCAGCCGGGAGCGATTGGCCTCGAAGCCGGGCAGGTCCAGTGCGCCCGACAGCACCGCCGCATCCATCCAGCGCGCATAGACCAGACGACAGAGCTGATAGACCATCACCGAATGCTGCCAGGCCGAGACACGGCGGCGGAACTCAATCAGGGCAAGCCGCGAGTTCGAGAAGTTGCCCTTCACCATGTCGTTAGCAAGATAGGGATAGGGAATGCCCAGTGCTGCAGAGATCTGCAGCAATGTGCGGTACTGGAACGGCTCATACGTGCCCCCGCTGTCGGCGGGTTGGCCGACGGTGACATCCTCACCGGGATCAAGCCGCACAATCTGGCCGGGGCTGATTTCCACCCCGGCATGCATCTCATCATCCTCGGCAGGCGCAAGGGGGTTCTCCGGCGCGGGCGAGGTGACAAACATTGCATACATTGCGGCGACCTTCTTTCGGTCGAGCTCGGCGTCGTCGTATTGATCAAGCAGGAAGAGCTTCACGATGGCAGGTGCGAGTTTGGAAACGCCGCGCAGCTGACCACCTTCGACCGGGTCAATCACATGGATCACTTCCGATGCGGGCACGCGCACCAGTTCACCAGACAGCCCGGGATCGGTGCTGTCGCCGGGATGCCGCCGCAGAAAGTGATAAGCAACGCGCCGCCCGATCCGGTCAAACTCGATGCCTTGGCGGATTGCATTGCCGTTGGCCGCAGCGCCCGTTTGCTCGAGCGGCAGCATCTCCGCTGGCAACATCTGGAGTTGCAGTGGGACCGTCAGCCCGTCACCCGCACGGCGCATCCGGATCCGGAAGAACACCTCGCCTGCGATAAACACCTCGCGTGCGGCACGCCGCTGCAACCCGTAGAAATCTGTCAGCCCTTCGGCATCGGCCTCGTCGGTCCAGGCAAGCCAGAGCCGCTGCAGCTCTTCTTTGCGGGTAGCATCGCGAATCTTCGAGATTGGTTTGATCCCATCGCCGACCGTATTCGCGGCCCAGCTTTCGACCGCGTTCACCGCATAGCCGTTGTTGCGCACCAGCCAGCGGGCGCGGGCGGTGATGTCGGGGCCAGAGGCTGCAATCAGCGCATTTACGTGCGCCCGGGTCGCGCGGAACCCGCGTAAGCGGCGGTGATGCTGCCCCGCATCAAACCCACCGATGAATGCGCCCAAACGCTGCCGCCAGTTCATTACAGATCCTTCACGGCATGAGGGCGCAGGATGCGCCCGGCACCGCGCTCGGCTTTCGCAATGCGGCGCTCGATGTCACTGATCGCAGCCGCCAGTTCGGCATCGGTGCCGTAGGTGACTGTCTTGCCATCATAGCTGACAGACCGCGTGCCGCTGTAGCGCGCGGCCAGCAGCACGCTGTGGCGGAGTTTCAACTCATCGAGGGTCATTCGTCATTCCATGTATTTTGGCGTGCTGATCTTCCAGCCGCGCCGTCGCGGCGCGGCGATGCGCCCAGCCTGTGGTTCGGTTGTCGGTGCAGTTTCTGGTTTCGCCGTTACGGCTGTAGTTTCCACGCCAGCCTGTTTTTCCAGCTGTCGCCACATCCGCTCGTCAAAGCGATCTGCACCAAGGATCCACGCCGCCGCCCGCGCATAGACCCGCGTATCGAGGGCCTCGTTGCGTTCGCGCAGCTTTTGCCATTCCTGGCGGGCAAAGCCGCGCTTGTTGCGGATCGTGACCAACTGTTCACCTACCAACTGCTTGAGCCATTCGTTGTCGGCCCAGTCGGGCAGGTGAATTGTCCCAGCAGGTACTGCGGCATCTGGTTCGTCGGGCCGCTCCAACCGCAGATAACGATAGGTCTCGGCCTTGAAGGTAGCCGTGGCCACCGTCCAGAGCCGCGCGCCGCGTTTGAGCTTGCGGCCATTTACGGTGGCATCGACAAAGGTTGGCCCCGACACCGGCGTTGTCCGGTTGAACCCCTCTAGGCCCTTCACAGGTGTGACCTGCGCAATGCCTTGCTTGCGCGCCCATCCGTAAACAGCGGCCGTTTCATAGCCGGTATCAATGGCCAGTTTGGCCAGCGGCATCACCGCGCCATGCTCGTGCACCCAAGTCTGGCCCAGAAGTGATGTCAGCTTGTCCCAGCAGGCAGGATCATCTGGTCCACCCGGGATGACGATGTGATCGACGAGCCAGCTTTGCAGCCCGCGACCCCAAGCCCAGACATCGACCTCGATCCGGTCTTTTTGCACGTCGGCCCCGGCGGTCAGGAACAGGCCTCCCGCAGGAATTTGCGCGGAGAAAGTAATCCGCTGATCCGCAAGTCGCTGCCATTCCGGTGCCTCGCCGCTTTCAACCCATGTCTCGCCCAGCAACGTGTTGCGCGCCGCGCGCAGCATCTCGTCGGAGCCTTGGGCTGCCAGCCAGTCCCGCGCGATCTGCTCCCAGCTTTTCCAGCCAATTGGTGAATAAAGCGCCGAGAGATGGAACCCGATCGCATGCGGGTTGTCCGACACGGCCGTCGCCCGCCATTCACCACGTTCGAGCATCTGCGTCTTGTGGTGCTCGGCGATGGGCTTTTCACAGCCCTCGCAATGATACGCCGCCGTTTCAGGCTGGCCTTTTGCCCAGCGCAGGCGTTCGAACTGCAACCACTGCATCGCACCACAATGCGGGCAGGGCACGAAATACCGCCGCTGGTCGCTGGCCTCAAACTCCCGCTCGATCCGGCTCAACCCGCGGATCGTGGGGGTCGAGACCATGAAGACCTTGCGCCGATGCGCAAAGGTGGTGGTGCGCGCCTCGGCAAGAGTGACCGGATCGCCTTCTTCATCGGCCGAGGCAGGATAGGCGTCGACCTCATCGAGAAACACATAGCGTGCAGGCATCGACCGCAAGCCGGTTGCCGAGTTCGCCCCGGTTAGCACAAGAATGCCCCCGGGGAACTCTTTCGACAGCATCGAATTGCCAGCATCGCGCGACCGCGCAGGCTGGACCCGTTCTTTCAGCGCGGGGCTGTCCTCGATCAGTGGATCGATCCGGCCGCGCGACGTGCGCTTGGCCATCTCGACCGTGGGCAGCACGGCCAGCATCGGGCCCGGCGCGTGATGGATGACAAAGCCGATCCAGTTATTGCCTGCTTCCGTGGCCCCGACCTGTGCAGCTTTCATGAAGCTGACGCGCTGTGCCGGATGGTTTGGCGACAGCGCATCCATAATTGCGCGCAGATAAGGCGTCCGAGATGTGCGGTACTGTCCGGGCTCGGCTGACGCGCGCGATGACAGTTTGCGGTGCGCATCTGCCCATTCCGACACGGTCAGGTCCGGATCGGGCCGTATGCCACGCCGCCAGACACGCAGGATATCTTCGGCCCCGTCAAAGGTAAGATCGAGATCTGCTGTCAGGTTGTCGTCGGTTAGGTCGTATGCGTTGCCGTCATCATTCAAGCGAGACCCTGAGGTCTGCCAGGGCGGTGAGTTGCTCTCGGACATGGGTTTCCAGCACCCTTTGCAGGATCGCAGTCTTGATTGCCACGGGCACCCCCGACACCTTCTCCATCTCTGCGGATAATTGTGCAGCCATCAAGGCCGCCACACGGGTGGGCCAGGTGACCCAGACGTCGCGTTCTTGCCGTGCAAGACGAAACACTAGCGTTTCCGCCCGCGCACGATCCACCAGCACGCCCTTCTTGCGCTGGATCGATAGCTGGCGTTCCTGCGCCTGATACACCGTCAGCGCGGTGCGGGCCTTCAGATAGGATGTGCTGTCTCCGGCCCCCGAAACCGCAGTCCCGGCGCCGGCCTCTCCGCTCGTCCCACGCGACCGCATCTGTTGATCCGGATCCGTCAGGGCTCCCCGGCGTGCATCAGACGCCAATGCATTGATCGACCCGTCGGCAAACAGCACCAACCGGCCATTCTTGCGGGCCTTCTGCACGGCTCCACGCGATAGGCCGGAGTGTTCTGCATAGGCGCGTTCGGATAGACCTTCCATGGCGCTTTGAATGCCCTCAACATATTGTAAATAAACGGGAAAGCCGCCCTATTTGAGTTGATTATACTGCCCGTCAGAGCGATTCTCAGTACAAGCAAACCCGCCTGAACGGAGACAAAGCAATGACCCTTGCAGAACGTTACAACGCCCAAGCCAAAAGCCTGCTGCCGCATATGGCCGAGAGCCTGACGGTTGATCCCGCCATCACCTGCGCGGGCGAGATCGATGATATCGTGTTTCGCCGCAGCGAGTACCTCGGCGGGATGGCGATCGCCATTCTCGCCCTCATCGAACAGCAGGCTTGAGGAGCACACCATGACGATGGCCACCACAACCATCCGCATCGACTATGCAATGCTGCCCGACCATTTCGACCGCAGCCGCCACAACGCCATCGCCGAAGCCATTGAGACCGCGCTGCAGGACGCAGGGATCAAGGCCGAGGCCTCGGACATCTTCTCGCACATCAAGATCGAACTGCCGACCAGCCAGCTGGTCGCCGCCTGCGCGGCGTTGGCCGAGCTTAAGCTGATTTGAAGGAGGACAGACCATGAGCACCCGCGCACAAATCGCCATCCAGACAGGGCCTGACGAATGGGCACATGTGTATGTGCATTTTGATGGTTACCCCTCCCACATGCTGCCAGCGCTGGCCCGTTGGACACCCGAGGACATTCTTGCCGCCCGCGAAATCCGGCAGGTGCGTGCCGACGCACTGGATTGTTTTGATCCACCACGCGCACCCCGCATCCTGCAACAGCCCACTTGCGAACTTTGCCATCTTTATATCTGGCAGGCCGGTGTATGGCATGAACTGACCTCCCTGCGTGGGGTGCAAAAAAGCAATCAAATTGCGCCGAATTGACTACGCTAATCGCCCTGTCAGAGCGATGGTTGTCTCAGCAAAACGATGTACCGCACCAAAGGATCCAAGCCCATGACCGCACACGCCATTCTGCCCAGCCGCAACGAAGATCACGGCTTTTTCCAAACCCTGACAAACTGCCCGCAGCGCGAGCGGCGCAGCGCAGAGGTCTGGACGCTGGCTTCCTGCCTCATCGCCACAGCCATCGGCGCCGACAGCGAGGACGAGATGATCGGCATCCGTGACTTTCTCGATAGCCGGATGGGCCGCCACTTCGCCGACGATGTGGTGGGCAATATGACGGGCTGCAACATCGACAGCGAGATGGCGATCCAATCAGCAATCTGCCGCTGGCAGGGCTGGCGCATCAGCAAGCGGACCGAGCGCGAGGAGGGCATCCCCGCAGGCCTGCCATATCTCACCGGCTGGGTTCAGCACTTCGCAATCACCGCTGCAATGGCAGACGCGGACTGAGGCTCACACCCATCACGTTCAGGCTTGCCCGCGCTTGCGCGGGCCAATGCCGGTAGAAGGGCATGCATCCTGCGCTGCCCGTTTCACCGGAGACCACTATGCCCAATCTCACCAAAACCCAAAGCCTGATCCTGACCACGGGGGCCCAGCGCGCAGACAATATCGTTATGCCGCTGCCCGAAGGGCTGCATGGCGCTGCCGCAAAGAAGGTCATAACCATGATGATCGACCGCGGCTGGCTCGAAGAGGTCGATGCCAACATCCGCAAAGGTGAACCGCTCTGGCGCGAAACTGGTGATGGTCACGGCACCACGCTGGTGGTGACCGACGCAGGGCTGCTGGCGGTCGGGATCGAACCGGTCGTGGGCAGAACCATGGCGGCGGTCCGTCAGCATCCAGCCGCAGCACCGGCGCCCAAAATACCGATGATACGAGCCAATACCAAACAGGCGCAGATCATCGCTTTGCTGCAGCGGCCCGAGGGGGCCTCCATCGCCGAAATCGTCGCAGTGACGGGGTGGTTGGCGCATAGTATTCGCGGCCTGATTTCTGGCGCTATTAAGAAAAAGCTGGGGCTGCCGGTTACCACTGAGAAAGAAGACGGGCGGGGCACAGTGTATTCGCTGCCGGGTGATGGATCTGCGCCGTCATCGCAGCCGCGCGAAGAGCCTGCGCAGCAAGTAACTTCGGATCAGTGAAAGAATGACAAAGATCGCGCCAATGGCAAGATTATCGCCGAGGCCGAGCACCAGCCCGAACCATGGGAACACCACAATCTGGGTGATCACTGCGAGCGCATAGCCGAACACAACGTTGGTGATAGCTTCAACTAATGAAAGACGTTGGGATTGGCTCATGCCGCCTGCCTTTGAGATTTGAGGGCGGCAAAGCTCTCGCCGGTTTCCACAAGCACAGCTTCCTGGCCGGTGAATGCCTGCCATCGCTCGATGGCGACATCGACATAGGCGGGGTTCAATTCAACGCCGAGGCAGACCCGCCCCGTGGTCTCCGCCGCGATCAGCGTCGTGCCAGATCCCATAAAGGGCTCGAACACCGCCTGACCTGGGCTTGAGTTGTTCAGGATTGGCCGGCGCATGCATTCAACCGGTTTCTGCGTGCCGTGCACAGTGTCCGCATCCTGATCCTTGTTTGCGATCTGCCAGAGCGTCGTCTGCTTGCGGTCGCCTGCCCAGTGGCCTTTGCCCTTTGCGCGCACAGCGTACCAGCACGGCTCATGCTGCCAGTGATAGTCACCGCGGCTCAGCACCAGCCGGTCCTTTGCCCAGATAATCTGCGAGCGGATATTGAAGCCTGTCACCGTGAGGCTTTCTGCCACGGTCGCAGCATGCAGTGCGCCATGCCAGACATAAGCAACGTCACCTGGGAACAGTGACCATGCCTCGCTCCAGTCAGCGCGGTCATCATTCAGTACCTTGCCGGTGCGTTTGGTTGCTGCAGCGCCTGCTTTATTACGCCAACCAGGATCGTATTCCACGCCGTAAGGCGGGTCAGTCACCATGAGGAGTGGCTTTACTTGACCAAGTAGCCGTCCGACGACATCGGCCGACGTACTGTCACCACAGATCAGCCGGTGCGACCCGAGCTGCCAGAGATCACCAGGGACCGACACCGGCGTCACCGGCAGCTCTGGAACATCATCCTCGCCCTCGACCGGGCCATCACTGCCCAGCGCATCGGGGTCCTGTAACAACGCATCCAGTTCGTCATCGCTGATCCCCAGAAGCGACAGATCAAAATCATCGGCCAGCAGCCCTGCGATATCGTCGCGCAGCATGGCTTCGTCCCAGTCACCCAGTTCAGTCAGCTTATTGTCGGCGATCCGGTAGGCCCGGCGTTCAGCCTCGTCGAGATGACCCAGCCTGATTACTGGCACATCGGTCAGCCCCAGCATCGTTGCTGCCAGTACCCGTCCATGCCCGGCGATCAGTTCGCCATCGTCGGCAACCATGCAGGGCACGGTCCAGCCGAACTTGGCCATGCTGGCCGCGATCTTGGCGACCTGGTCGTCGCCATGGATCTTGGCATTGCGGGCATAGGGGCGCAGCCGGTCGATCGGCCACGTCTCGATCTCGCTTGGCGCGAAGACAAGGTCCATGAGGATGTTCTCTGAGTTAGGGCAGGGCGGGTTTATTGAAGTCACGACCAAAGGGCCGGTGACTGCATCGGAACCCGCGATGTCGGGAAATAAAAAGCGCCCGCGAGGAATATCCTCCGGGCGCAAAACTTCGATGATTTGTGTATGAGTCAAGGGGGCTAGAAATGTCAAACCATTTTTTTGCGGCTCGTGTCGTGTCCTTTTGGAGCCTCTGAAACGTCTGCAAAGAGGGTGGCTTCCCTGTTTGGCTAAACTGGCTCGCTTTTGGCCAGGTGGATTCTTGACTAAACCACTCAAGAATCCACCCTGAGAGCCAGTTTTTTGCGTCCAACCCTCTGTAATTGAATCACTTTATTTTGGCCGTCGACCAAGTTGGCTTCCAAGGTGGATTCCCCGGTGAAAAAGCCACGCGCTAGCGAAATGGCGCGCTAAGCCCCCCCGTATACACAAAGGGTCGGGGAGGAACCATGGGAGGGGAGATAGGCGACGGTGGACCTATTTGCTAGCGGAGGCTGGGTAGGCTTTGTCTTCGAAGTCAGCAATTGCTTTGGCAAGGCGCTCAAAGGTCCGTGCCTCCTTTGAGCCGGGCTCGGGAGGTGTGTCGAAGTATCCTTTGATCTCACTAAGAGCTTGGTTCAGCTCGGCATCTGTGTTGACAGTACGACGGCTCATTTGCCCGTCTCCCATGCTTTGCTGTTCTGATTACTCGATATCCGGATAAATGTTGACCTCGAAGTACTCGGCTAAGTCGCTGACGCTTAGCTCGCTGGCGACACGGGCTCGCAGCTTCGCTTCGAGTTCAGTCTCAGAAACATCCAAAAAAGAACCATTCATTGCAATGAAGGTCAAAGACGCGATTGCACCCGCTCGTTTGTTACCATCCATCAACGCGTGCCGTGTTGAGACACCATCGTACATCAAGGCTGCGAGGTAAGCTAACTTCGCTTCTGGCTGGTATTTAGCGGCTGACCTTGCCCGCTCGAGGCCTGCTTCAAATGCATCACGCTCGTTCAAGACCATGCGATGCCCCATGGTCTCCATGAAAGCCGAAGTCTCGTCTAAGATCGCATCTGCATTGGGCCAAGCATACCCGTTGTCTTCTGCGGTCACGCGGCGTCGCCTTCGCGACCAAGCTTGACGAGGGTGCGCCGATACCTTTGGGTGACCCGTGCAGCTGCTTCACGCGTTTTGGCGTAGTCATCATCGACGGTACGCACGACAAGTGTGCCGTCATCCGTCGACAGCGTAACCTGCTGCCCAGCGCGCAGTTGCAATGCGTCCATCGTCGGGGCAGACAGCGGTATAAAGTGGCCGTTTCCGATCTTCTTAATTTTATTGGTTGTGGTCACCATGGTGTCCGCTTGCTTTCTGTTTGTTTGGTTAGTCAGCTAGGGTGTTTATACGTTTTGTATATACGCCCTATTGCCAAAAGTCAACGTTGTTTGATTAGCGTTCAGCAAGCTTTCGGCTCTTGGGCTTTACCCAAGGCCTAACCCGTGGCATCCCTTCCATCACTTCGACCTCTCGCAGCATTCCCCCATCCTTGAGCCCGTCTCGCACCCAGGCCAGCGCCCGCCGCCAAGCCTGATAGTCGCGCCGTGCGGCTTCAATCTGTTCCGGATAGGGGGAGTAAGTAACTGGGCATGCCCTGACCTCCACCGTCCGCCACTTCCCTCGCGATAGTACCCTCTCGGTTCCAACCACCACAGTCGTTGCATGATCCCCATGCCGATTGCGCTTCATTTCCACAGGTACACAGCGCGGCACGGCTCCCGGCATCCAGTCCGGTGTGAGCCCAGCGCGTGCAAGCTCTCCCACCCGGATGGCCATGCGTTTGCCCCCTAAGCTATCTGGTATTCCAGAAACAGTCGCAGCAATGACCTCGGCATCCTCGTGGGTGTAATCGCCCAGCTTGTAGCGACCGCCATCGATTTTGCAGCCCAGCGCGGCGCGTTGCATCAGCACGTATTCAAGGCCGAACCCATAGCCATGCTCTCGCTCTGGATCGGGTGGTTCAGGCAGCTCCAGCTGTGCGCATTCTGTGCGAAAGGCCCATTCCAGAGCCTGCTGCACTGTCATGATGCGCTTGGGCCGCCCATGACCAGCTTGCTGTGACGCGCTGTGCAAATTGCGATCGTGTTTCATTGGACGCCTCGCTCACGAAGTTGCTGTGGTGTGACAAGGCCCCGGGCGAGTATCTGGTCGCGCATGCTGTTGCTGATTGCACTAGAGGGGAGGTATTTCTCCGAGTTCACCCAATCGGCGTAGAAGGCGGCCATATCAGCGATTGGTTGGCGTTTTGATTTCGCTGGCTTTTGCGCTTTGCGCCGACCGCTGGACGTCTCATCCCCTTTGCGCTGGGCTGTGCGCTGCATGACGCGATCCAGCGCCTTAGGTCCGTCAGGTGGCTCGGGGTGGTATTGGCGAGAACCTTTAGCCGTCTCGATGATCTCCGCCTCGCTCAGCCCAAGATCATCAATCCATCGTCCAGCGTGCTCACGCGGTGGCCAGCCTTGCCACCAGTCGGGCAGGGGCCCGTCAGGGTCAAAGCCCAGCGCCATCAGCAGCGATCCAAAAAACTGGTCATCGACGCGTTCGCGTCTTCGCGCGTCCTCCTCCTTTACAGGTTTACTTATTGGTTCTCTTACAGGGTTAGTGTCCGAATTTCGGACACGGGAACCGGTATTTTCCGGACACGGGTCGGGGTTAAAATCGGACACGGCTCGGTATGTGGATTTCGCCCCCATACACGAGTTATCCACAGGCTTATCCACAGAAAGGGGTGGGGTTTTCGAGTCCTCACTTGCACCTGTTTCGGTCGCTTCGAAGCCGTGTCCGGTTTCCAAACACGACACCGCGCGATCTTGGGTAAAGCCCGGCTCGAAGGCCAAGATGTAGCTGGTCGGCATCTGTCGCTTGGTGCTTGGGTTAAGCCGTTGTACCCGGCGGATCAGCCCAACGCTTTCAAGGAGCGTCAGGTGGTCATTCAGTGTTGATCGGCTGATCTCGCAATCATGCGCCAGCCGCGCTTGGGAGGGGAAGCAGCCAAAGTCTGGGTTGTGACGATCGCAAAGATGCCAGAGGACGATTTTGGTGGTGGGCTTGAGCCCGCGGCGCTGGATGGCCCAGTTGGTGGCAGCATGGCTCATGAGGTGACCCTCCGCGCCGAAGGACCGGTACCATCGTGGCGTGCCCCTGCATCGCGCGGGGCGTCCGGTGTACTGGTTTGCACGACCCGCGTTGTGAATCCGTGATCCGCCAGCGCGCCCAGCGCATCATCAAGCGAGCGCACCAGTGCCCAACCGAAGCCTTGCGCCAGGACTGCATCGCGGAACGCCTCCTGCGCGGGACTGAGCCGCCCCTTCAGAGACTTCAATTCCAAAAACAGTACGCGCCCGTCACAGAGTACGATGAGATCGGCAAAGCCGGGATGCACGCCCATGCCAACCAAGATCGCCTGACGCCGCGCACCGCGGGGCCCGCCCTCGGTGACCTCATTGGCGCAGTGATGCACGATCGCCCCCTTGGGGAGGGCAAAGCGCAGGGCGACCACAACAGCGCGCTGCAGATCGGCCTCGGGTGTTCTACGCCGCTTCATCGTTCTACCTCCGGATCCTGGTTGTGATGATTGCGGCGCCCCGGGGTCTTGGCCTCCAGCACGACCAGCAAGATCCGCGCGTCCTCGCGTTCCTCGGGTGTCTCGCCATGGCGGACCAAGACATTGCAGGCGATGCGCAGCAGATGGTCGGAATGATGGATGACGTCAGCCACGACGATGCGGGCCTCGCGCCGCCGCTCGTCAATCCAGTCCGCGCGCGCCTCATCACGTTCAGCGCGCCGGCTCCGTTGACGGAAGGGCAGGGGGATGCTCATCGGCGTGCCCCCCGTTTGCGGGTCGGGTGACTTTGCTCGCGGCTCAGGAGCCACGCCTCAACACTGCTACGGCGATAAAAGACCTTACGGCCAATGCGCATGCAGGGCGGCCCTTCGCGTCGCGCTTCCCACCGCGACAATGTATCGGGCTTGATTGTCAGGTCCTGGGCCAGCTGTTCCCTGCTGATCCAGTCGGCCAGCAGGTTCGACGGCTCTGGGGCCGGTTCATGTATCATCATCTGCGACATGGGTGATCTCCTTATATCGGGCCCGACTGTTCGGGCTCAGGTGATCGAAGCAGAGGTCGAGGGGTGGAAACGAGGCGGAAGGTGGAATTGGGAAGAGAGGTGAATTCCACCCCATGTTTTATTGGGTTTTATGATTTCTCGGCATGCCAGCGCGCCTTTTCCGTGGCCTAAATTCGGAATTTCCTGATGCAATTCCACCCCTGCCAAAGGCGGTGTGGCGGCACGGCGGCTGCTTGATTTGTGAACGCGCAGGTTCGCAGTGCGTCAGGCAGATCTTAGCGCGACGCAAAGGGCTGCAGGCGAAACCCGCCGGATAAGTGCGGGCGACTACGGCAGTGAGGGGAAATCAGGCCGCCGGTGGTCGGCAACCAGCTTGCGTAATTCATCGGGGGCGATGACCTCGACCGTGTCGCCCCATTTGTAAAGGTGCCAAGCCATTTCCAGCCAGCCACCGGCCTCGAAGCTGACGATCAGCCCACCCTCCTTATCATCCTGCATGATCTGGTTGGGGTGAAACACATAGTTGCGGGCCACTGGCGCAGCACGCTTGTTGAAGTGCCAGATGACGGTGCCAAACTCCGTTTCGGAATGAAAGCACTCGAAAGATCGGGCCGCATGCCCCGCAATGTCAAAGCCGGAGTCACGCACGAATGTCTCTTTGACTAGCCGCGCTCCGCGCAAGCGGTCGAGCCGTAAATGCCGGACACGGGCGTCTCGCTGCGGTTGGCGGCAAATCAGATAACAACGCAGACCGAACAACACACCGTAAGGTTCGACCCGCCGTGTGTGGGGGGCATCATCCCGCTCCCCGATATAGTCCACATCCAGCTTGAATGGGCCTTTGAGTGCGAGGTCGATCACAGTGAGGATTTCCGGATCGTAGGACGTACGTGGACCGGGGCGGCAGGCATGGCCTCGCGCTTGCAGCGTCGCCTCTGCATCCGTCTCTGCGCGTAGAACCTCGCCTGTTGGATGCAACGCAATGATCCGGGAACGTAAGGTTTCCAGCGCGCGTACCTCGGTTACAGCACCGTCGCGAGTCGCACGGCGAATACCCATCTCTAAAGCTGATAGCTCATCGTCCTGAATGCCTTGCAGGCGCAACAGGCGTTCTTGTCCCGAGAATGACCACCACTTGCGGCGATCATCCGGGTCGATGTTCACGTCGACGGTCGGAAATACCTTTTCCAGTGCGCGTGCCATGCGCTGAGCGCTGCGGTGGTTCACTTTGAAAGTGCTCTGAATGTCTTTCAGGCAAACCCCTTTTGGCTGCAAGGCAGCCATGTCGGCCAGTTGCATAAGCTCCAGCGTTTTCGAGAAAGGGACATAGGTCATCTCAGTAGGGTGCCATAATTTGCCACCCTCAATAGTGCATTTTGTACAGCTTCGCGCAAGCTGTCCAAGTCGGTTGAGGCGATTCTTATTCCCCTCTTGCACATCGCTTGCGCAAACCACCAACGCGCGCCGTATCGGCGCGTGACCGGAGGCGCATTGCCCGCGCAAAGCGTGGGGAATGCCGGGGCATGTGTGGCTGGCCAAAGGGTGACAAGGATAAAGGAGAATGAATATGACTGCCTCACCAAGCGCTTTCTTTTCGATGGCGGAGCTGGCGATCCGCTGGCAATGTCCTCTGCACAAGGTTGTAGATGCGGCCATTCTCGGGCAGCTGCGTGTGTTTATTGGTATCTCGCCGGTTACCTGTGGTCATCAACGCATCGGTGGTCTTGTGCAGGTGAATGTCGGGGATATGTTGCCGATGTTCCGCCGGACGGGTCCCAGCGATGAAGCCACCACGCTGCGCCGCATCGCGCCATATGAGGGTGGTGAGTGGATCTACATCACCGAACCTGCGGAGGGGCTGGTCATTCGCAGCATTGATCTTCTGGTGCCTGGTCAGGATGTACAGTGTTATGAGGACGAGCGCGATATCTTGCGTCGGAGCATGCATTCCGCTGGTGCTGCGCCGCGCTATGATTGGGACGCCATGTATGCCTGGCTCTTCAAGCGGATCAATGAAGAGGGATTGCCTGAAAGTCAGGCGGCACTGGTAGGCGAAATACAGGAATGGTTCATCCGCAGTTCGAAATCTGGCAAGGTTCCCGAGGACAGCACGATCCGGAAGCGCATTATATTGGTCTGGCGCATTCTGCGGGGCGACAAGTGACGCTCCGCAATTATGCGGAGCGTTGATCCGGTTCAGCATCATGCACAACCCGGGGGCGTGGGCGGAAGATACTGGCCACGCTGTCCACGCCTGCACGCAGGGGCGAGTCCATCAGATGCGCGTATCGCTGCGTGGTTTGCATCTGGGTGTGTCCCAATAGGCGGCCAATAATTTCCAGAGATGCACCGCCACTGACCAGCAGGGACGCAAACGTATGACGCAGGTCATGGATGCGAACATCATGCAGATCTGCCTCACGCTGCACCTTCACCCAAAAGCGGCGAATTTCTTTGACGGGTTGTCCGACAGTATCGCCTGGGAAGAGCCAGGGATTGCCGTTCGGCACCACCAGTTGGCGCTGACGCACGATAGCGGTCACGTCTTGTGAGATCGGCACGCGGTGGATCTTGCGTTGTTTGGTGGTCGCGGCGGGTTTGGACCAGATGGCGTAATCCAGATTGAATTGCTCGAACCGCGCAGTGCGGACCTCACCGACCCGCGCACCCGTCAGCATGCACATGCGAATGATCGAGGCGGCACGCTGATCCGTGGCCGCGTCGAGTGTGGCGGCAAGCCGGACAAGCTCTTCGGGGCTCAGAAACCGCTCGCGGGCATTTTCGATACGCCGGTGGAAGCCCTGTGCCGGATTGTCCGCGCGCCATTCCCATTCCATGGCGAGCGTGAACATCTTGCGCAGCACCTCGCCCATTCGATTGGCGCGGATTGGCGTTGGTTTGTGCCCTTGCAGCTTGCGGGCCCGATTATTGGGCTTGAGCTTGCATGGGCGGGGGCGGCCTTCGGCGACGAGATCCAGAAACGTCGCCACATCTGATTTGGTGATGTCGGTGACAAGGCGGTTGCCCCATGCCGGGTCGAGCATCTTTTTGAGCATAGATATTTGATCGCCAGCATTGGTGGGCGACAGTTTGGGCAAGTGCTCACGGATATAGCGATCAATCATGTCGGAGATGCGTGGGGCCTCTCGCAGTTCTTCCTTGGCTGCCAAAGGGTCCTGACCTTCATCGATCATCCGCCTTAGCTCTTTGGCGCGTTCGCGCGCTGCCGTGACGCTCCATTCCGGCCAGCGCCCGATCGACATCCGTCTCTGCCGTCCGGCGAAACGGTAATCCAACGTAAAGGCGCGATTGCCGGATGGTTGTATACGCGCCGCCAGTCCGCGTATGTCGGTATCGAAGATCTGGTAACTATTCCCCTCCAGCGGCTCTGCATCGCGCAGCACTTTCTCACTTAGCTTCAATCGTTTGACCATTCACCTGGCCCTCCTTTCGTGATCGACACAGGCGTAGATCGACGCCTCTATCAAGTCAGAGCACGGGGGCAGGGGCGGAAAACAGGCGGAAGGTGGAATTGGCGCCAGAAGGAAATTCCGCATCGCGATGTCAATGGGTTAGTCGTACCGCCCAGCGCGACCAGGTTGGAAATCGCGGAGAAGCACGGGAGAATTCCGGGCGCAGGCGGCGGCGGGCGTCGCAAAACCCGCGCAGTGTCAAAGCCGATGTGAAGCGTTCCAGCACCAGCTCATTCGTGCCCAATGCTGGATGCGTGATGAAAAAGGTGAACGGCGGTGTGACGACGGCGCATCTCAGCGAGGCGGGTGTGCGGGCCGTCGGCTCCCAGTCGACTGCAAGAGGGGGATGACCAAAAAATCGGCGGAATGCAGACATTCGCTGCGATTTGTTCCGAGGTCTGCTTTGCGGACAAGGACGAAACCGCTCTCGCGGTATTGGCGCTTGTGGCTGGTGTGGTGCACAGATTGAAGCGCGGTGATTTTG
>JBPOEY010000009.1:0-38642 GCA_051251645.1 Litorimonas sp.
GAAAAGCCCCGTCGCCTTCGAGCGGAAAGTAGCTTAAACGAGCACTTGGGGCGGCACAGAAGCGTGACAGGTCCAGTATGGCCTAGCACAAAAGGCGGGCAAGCTTGATCCAAGAGAACAGTTCCGCGCCCCAAACATGTTCTTTGTGATGAGTACGCCCGCCATTTCGGAACCTTCCTTCGTTCGGCTTTCTCACTACTCTTGATCCCAGACGTGGCCCGGCAGCCTTTGCCACAGAGCCCATCGAAGAGGGGATCCGCTTTGCCGATCAGGAACTGTACAATCGCACCGGGCGCGCTGATCTACCATCCCAGCCTTGTTAATCTCTACGGCTGCACAATTGGTGTCGATAGCCGCATTGCCGCGTTCGTTGAGATCCAAGCTGGTTGCTTTGTAGGTGCTCGGTGCAAGATCTCGTCGCACAGCTTTCTGTGCGAAGGAGTAACACTGGAGGATGAGGTATTCATCGGTCACGGTGTGATGTTTACCAACGATCGTTACCCCAGCAGCACCAACGTGGATGGCAGTCTGAAACGCTCGGAGGACTGGACGTTGGAGCCGGTCCATGTGGCATGTGGAGCCTCGATTGGGTCCAATGCGACGATACTGCCAGGACTGAGGATCGGGGCTGGCGCACTGGTCGGCGCTGGTGCTATTGTAACGCGAGACGTACCTGCGGGCGCGATTGTTGTCGGCGTGCCGGCCCGCCAGCAAGGCACAATGCCAAAGCTCCCCGGTTCTGATGCATCCCGAGCACTGCCTACAGAGGTAGCATCATGATTGGGGTCGGTGTCGTTGGCTTCGGCTATTGGGGCCCGAATGTCGCTCGTGCAGTTTCCGAAAGCGGGGTCGCCCGCGTCGAGATGATCGCCGACGCTTCGCCGGATGCCCTTTGCCGCGCCGCGCTGCGGCATCCTGCGGCGCGCATGACAAACGGTATTGATCAAATTCTTAGCGACGCAAAGGTTGACGCGGTCCTGATCGCCACTCCCGTCAACACCCATTTCCCGCTTGCCTTGGCTGCGCTGCGCGCAGGAAAGCATGTTCTGGTTGAAAAACCGATGACGGAAACGCCCGAGCAGGCCGCAAAGTTGCTGGAAGAAGCCACACGCCGTGGACTGGTCTTAATGGTGGACCACACGTTCATATATACCCCCGCGATCCAGAAAATCGCGGAACTTATTCGCGATGATGAACTGGGCGACATCTTTTATTACGACTCAACGCGGGTGAACTTGGGCCTGTTTCAACGCGATGTGAACGTAATCTGGGATCTCGCGGTACACGATTTCGCTATACTCGATCACTTGCTTGATCAGCGCGCCACAACCATCTCGGCCAGCGCCGCTGGGTTCCTGACGAACAGTCCTGAGAATATGGCGCACCTCACCGTTCATTACGATGGTGGCACGATGGCAAGCCTCAATGTGAATTGGCTCGCTCCTGTAAAAATCAGGCAAACGCTGATTGGCGGCAGCCGCAAAATGATCGTCTACGATGACATTCAGACAAGCGAGAAGGTCAAAATCTACGATCGCGGGGCAACGCGCAGCGATGGCCCTTACGAGCATCTCATCTCTTACAGGCTTGGCGACATGAACGCGCCCGCCCTGTCCTCGAAAGAAGCACTGGTGACAGAAATCGAGGCGTTTGCTCGCAGCATAGAGACTGGGACCGCACCACCGAGTGACGGCGCTTGCGGCCTGCGGATCGTGGAAATGCTCTCCGCCGCGTCGCGCTCTGCCCAGTTACGCGGTCACCCTGTCGATCTGGTCACTCTGAAGGAAGCCTCATGATTCCCTATCTTGATCTCAAGCGCCAATACGAAAGCATTGCCGAGGACATCGAGGAAGCGGTCTTGTCCACACTTCGAAGCCGCCAATATGTACTTGGCGAACCGGTAGAATGTTTCGAGGAAAACTTTGCGGCGTATTGCGGAACGAAACATGCAATTGCCGTGAACAGCGGCACCTCTGCGCTTCACTTGGCCTTGCTCGCCAGCGGTGTGGGCCCCGGCGACGAGGTGATCACGGTGCCATCGACTTTTGTGGCGACGGTTGCAGCCATTCTTTATTGTGGCGCGACCCCGGTGTTTGTGGATGTGGATCCCGATACCCTCACAATGGATCCGCTCCAATGTGCACGCGCGGTTACACAAAGAACCAAAGCCATTGTCCCCGTTCATTTTCATGGTCGGCTGGCCGACATGAAAAAGATTGACGAAATTGCCTACGCCAACAGGCTCATGCTCATCGAAGATGCCGCCCAGGCACATGGCGCGCGCCGGGATGGCAAGCGTGCGGGTGCCTTCGGAGACCTGGGCTGCTTCAGCTTTTATCCCGGTAAGAACCTTGGCGCAGCCGGAGAGGGAGGCGCGGTCACCACCTCTGACCCAGACCTCGCAGCGCGTATCCGCGCCCTTCGCGACTGGGGTCAGATTGATCGATCAGTGCATGCACTGCAGGGCTTCAACTTTCGAATGGACGCGGTTCAGGGCGCAGTGCTTAACGTAAAGTTGCGACACATCGACGGCTGGAACGCTATGCGGGCGCGATCGGCGGCGGCTTATGATACGGTGTTATCCGATCGTGTCGAACGACCCGAGCCCGCAACGGATGGCGACTACGTTTATCATGTTTATGCCATCGCACATGACCGTCGCGATGCGCTCAGGGCGACGCTGACAGAGGCGGGCATTGGCACGAATATCCATTACCCCAGACCCGTGCATCTTCAACCCGCTTACGCGCATCTGGCCAATGGCAACGGTAGCTTTCCAGTTTCCGAGAGGAACGCGGCGCGCACTCTGTCCCTACCGATGTTTGCCGAGTTGACCAAACGGGAGATTGATTTCGTCGCCAACGCGGTCAACGCCTTTGTCCAAGACCCGACGGTGCAGCAGCGCGTGAAGGTAGTAGCATGAGCCAAGATACGACTTTGCGCGGGGCGCATGTGCTGGTGACCGGGGGGAGCGGTTTTGTAGGATCGCACATAGTCGACAGCCTTCTTGCGGAAGGCGTGGCCGAGATCCGTGTCGTAGACAACATGATCCGTGGCCAGCCCGAGAACCTTGCCAAAGCAAAGGACAGCGGTCGCGTTCGTATCGTAAAGGGCGATATCCGCGATCAGGCACTCATGCCTGACCTTGTGGCGGGCTGCGATGTGGTCTTTCACCAAGCGGCCCTTCGGATAACACACTGTGCCGCAGAACCTGACGAGGCAATGTCGGTCATGGTGCAAGCGACCTACGATCTGTTGCAGAATTGCGTACGGCACGATGTCAGGAAAGTCGTCATGGCGTCGTCTGCGTCGATCTATGGACTGGCCTCAGAGTTTCCCACTCCAGAGACGCACCCGCCCTATGCCAACCAGACTCTCTATGGTGCGGCCAAATCTTTTGGAGAAGGATTGCTGCGCACGTTTCACGACATGTACGATCTCGATTACGTCGCCCTGCGTTACTTCAATGTTTACGGTCCAAGAATGGACCTCCACGGTAAGTACACCGAGGTCATGGTCCGTTGGATGGAAAGACTCGCCGATGGCCTGCAGCCGGTGGTGTTCGGCGACGGGCACCAGACGCTTGATCTTGTTCATGTGCGCGATGTCGCGCGCGCCAACGTCCTCGCAGCGACACGCCCAGTCTCTGATCGCGTCTACAATATCGGGTCTCGGACAGAGACATCGCTCCTGCAGATTGCACACATGCTCGCTGACGGGATGGACCGACCTGATTTGATCCCTGGACACTCACCGGAACGTGGCGTCAACAGCGTGACTCGTCGGCTCGCAGATATGAGTGCTGCTGAACGTGATCTCGGCTTCGTCGCCGGGATCGACCTTCAGGTTGGGCTCAACGATCTCATCGCATGGTGGCGCGCAGCAAGAATGGACGCACGCGTGCCACAGGTCGCTAAATGATCCCGATTGCCAAGCCGCTTCTTGGTCAGGCTGAAGCCCGCGCCGCGAGCCGCGCGGTTCTGTCAGGCTGGGTTTCACAAGGACCGCAGGTCGCTGGCTTTGAAGAAGCGTTCGCGGCCTTTGTCGGTGCCAGTTACGCTTGTGCTTTGTCCAATTGCACGACTGCCCTTCATCTCGCGCTTCTCGGTGTCGGTGTGAGTCCGGGCGACGAAGTCGTCACCGTCAGCCACTCTTTCATCGCGGGTGGAAACGCGATCCGCCAGTGTGGGGCAATCCCGGTTTTTGTCGATATCGAAAACTCGGGCTACAATATCGACATAGAATCCGTAGAAAAGGCAATTGGCAAGCGCACCCGTGCCATCCTGGCCGTGCATCAGATGGGGATGCCTTGCGATATGGCGGGACTGCACCGGGTGGCGACTGCGTTCGGCATCCCAGTCGTTGAGGACGCGGCTTGTGCCGCCGGTTCGGAAATCCAGTTGGAACAAACGTGGCAGCGTATTGGCCAACCGATCGGCGACGTGGTTTGTTTCTCCTTTCATCCACGCAAGGTGATCACTACGGGCGAAGGCGGGATGCTGACGACGAACCGGGATGACCTTGACGCGCTGTTTCGCCTGTGGCGGCAGCACGGCATGTCGTTTTCGGACGTGGCGCGACATGGCAGCCCAAAGGTAATCTTCGAGGATTATCCAGTCTGCGGTTACAATTACCGGATGACCGACATGCAGGCGGCAATCGGGCTGGAACAGCTCAAACGCTTGCCCAGGATCGTCACGCGCAGACGGGAGTTGGCGCAACGCTATCGTGCTGCTCTGGCTGGCATCGACGGTGTCGCGCCACCGGATGAGCCGGACTGGGCGCGCTCGAACTGGCAAAGCTATGCCGTCCGACTGGATGATGGGATAGACCAAAGCTTCGTGATGCAGACCATGCTCGATCGCGATGTTGCCACGCGGCGTGGTATCATGAACATGCACCAAGAGGCGGCACATGCGGACCTTTTTATGCCTTTTGCCCTACCCAGATCCGAGGCAGCGCGCGACCGCTGCGTTCTCCTTCCACTCTACGCTCAGATGACCGAAGCTGAACAGGATCAGGTACTTGCGGCTCTTCGCGACGCTTTGCTCGCGGCGGCCGGTGGCACGCATCGCAATCCAAGGATGATTACGGCTTAGCTTGGGCAAAGATGCTCAGGCAAGACTTGAAGCGATTGGCCGAGCTGGATTTCCCGCCACGACTGTTCCGGCTGCAACATCACGTACCACGACGGACCCCAAGCCGATAAGCGCTCCGTCACCGATCCGGACTCCGTCTCGAATGGTACTGCCGCTCCCAATGTAACAGCCGTTTCCGATCTGCACTCCGCCTGCCACGATCACACCAGCTCCGAGAATCGAGAATGCGCCGACATCGACGTCATGGTGCAGAATGGTGCGAGGCAGGACCAGAACATGGTCGCCGATCCGCGCATTGGACGTCACGAGAACACCCGCGTAAAGTACGCTCCCACGACCAATCCAGCCAAAGCGCGACATTGATGCCGCAGGGTGCAGGAAGGTGGCATAGCGCGACTGATCCAAGCTGAGTCCTTGAACGATAAAGCTGCGGGATCGATAGCTCTTAGGTGATCCGATCAGACACAGGAATTGCGCATTCTCGAACCGTCCAGCATCTGAAAGTGGGAGAATTGGCAAACCTTCGAAAAATGTTCCCCGATGCGTCTCTTCGTCATCCAGTATTGCCGGAATAGGCGCAGCGGACGTCAGCGCATCAAAAAGCTCAAGGCAGTTGCCACTCATACCTATGGGAAGAATTGGTGCAGGTCTCATCCAATGGACTTAGCCCTCAAAGCCTGTCGCCATCATTATGCGTCGTCAATGCTGTCGAAGAATCGGCTGGGGTAAGTTTCCTAAGCAGTTAGGCGTTGAGCGAGACGCACCGTTCACTCAATTGAACAGAAAGGACGACCCATGGAAAAGCAAACACCAAGCAACGCGAGCCAGGTTTACGAAAAAGTCGCAAACGCCCTGCCGAAAGCGAATTTTGTCAAGGGAGGCAATCCAATGAAGGCTTTTACTCTTGGTTCGGGTCATCGACGGTCCGAAGGTTCCGTGAATATCAAGCAATCAGAGTTACTCGACGATCATGAAGGACCGCCAATTCACACCATCAGCCTGATCGCTGGCAGCCCTTTCGAAAATGAAGTGTTGCGCGCGCTGCTGGACCACAGATTCCCGAACGCCAAGATTCGACGCTTTTCGTCTATTTCAGACTGGGATCCAGAGTCATCGACGGGAGACGCTGGCGAAATCGTCCTGTACAATCTCGGTGAACAGTCGATCGCCGACCCCAACGTGAAAGCCGCATTGAATGCGTTCGTCGCAAGCGTTGGTTCGCGGCTCGTTGTCGTGATTTCGCACAGCGAAGAAGCGCATGACGCTTTCGACGCCATCGACTGCGGTGCAGCCGGATATATCCCAGCAAATGCGAGCGTCGAGGAATTGGTCGAGGTCATTCGCGCGTCGACCAAGAACAGTGTTGTCCTGCCGCGCAGCAGCATTGCGACACTGCGCGGAATCTTTGGTGATCGTGCACAGCCGAGTCCGGGTCTGGAACGCTATTTTACGGAGCGGCAGCTTGATGTTGCACACGCTCTGCGGCGTGGAGCAGCGAACAAGACCATCGCTTACGAGCTTGGCCTGTGCGAAAGCACTGTAAAAGTTCATGTACGAAACATCATGCGCAAGCTGCGGGCAACAAACCGCACCCAAGCTGCATTCCGCCTGAACGAGCTCGCCAACGGCAACCCAGACATCGTCGTTCTTCCGGATACGTGAACTCAGCGTGCGTTGTTTCGGGCGCGGTCGATGAAAGGTCGTTGCTCGGCCCAGAAAGTGCATAGTTCCATAAAGAGCGGGTGCGCGATGAGTGCCAAGCCCAAGCCCCAACCTGCAACTGCGCCCAGCACTGCTATGAAGAGACCCACAAGGCCGAGCGCAGAGCCTTGTGCCAAAATGACAAGTGTTGGCAAAATTGCAGTACATGCCGTCAAAGCTGCACTGCGCAGTGCAACCGTGCCAAGTTCTGTCCATGTAAAGCCAAGAAGGCGCCGCGTGTAGACCAGCGACGGTGCGACTTGAACGGCATTGGCGGGAACCAGGCTCCAAGCGACACCAGCCAATCCGTAGCCCGTCGCCACGAAAATGATCGCCATCGAGGCCGGCAAAGCGGCAAGGCTGATCAAAGCCATCTGCTGCACGCGTCCGAGAGAGACCAGCACGGCAAAGGCAAGATAGGTTGGCGAGAGCAACATCCCCGCAACAGCGGTGATCTGTACGAGCGGGATCACTTCGAGCCACTGTGGCCCAAGCAGGAGTTGAACGATCGGATCAGCCATCACAGCGAGAAACGCCAGTGCTGGCCAGTGGATCGCGGTGATTATGTCCAGGCCGCGTAGGTAGGGTTCTGCAAGGCTCTCGCCAGCCCGTAGCTTCGCTGACATCGCAGGCAGAACAACTGGAGGGACCGCGCTCAAAACCAATTTGTCCGGCATTTGCGTCAGCGAGATGGCACGAGACAGAAGCCCGACGGCACCAAAACTCATCACCCGTCCAAGCATGAGCCGCGGCAGCGCGTCATAAATCATGCTGACCAAGGTCGCCACCGTAGTCCACGCACCGAAGGGGATCACCTTGCGCCAATACAGGAGCGAAGGACGAAAAATGCCCCAATCGGGGCGAGCTATCAATGCGCCGACGGCGCCAGCTATCGCAGCAAACAACGAGCCCCAAACGAAACTGATCGCCCCCAGGCCAGCGAAGGCGAGGGCAATCGTCGTCGCGGCATTTGCCACGCCACTGGCAATCCCAATCCAGGCGACCGCTCGGAAATTCATGTCACGGCGCAAGAGCGCAAGCAAAGGGTTACTGATTGGCGCAAATAGAAACGCAAACGCGGCGAGCCGCATCAACTCACCAAGTTCCGGTTCGCCATAGAACTTGGCCGTGACCCCTGATCCAAGATAGACGCAAAGTCCCAAGATCAATGACATGAGACCGATCAAAGTCGTTGCACTGCGTGTGACGCCAAGGGTCAGATTGCGTTCTTGGATGAGAAACGATCCTAAGCCAAAATCGCGAAACGCCTCAATCAGGATAACGAGGCTGCTGGCGACCATGAAGAGCCCCACCTCGGTCGGTGTTAAAAGCCGAGACACAATCGCCATCGTCAGAAGAGCCAATACGAGCCCGGCCGACTTCTCCACGAAGGAATAGAAGAAGGACCGGCGGATCATTCGTGACCTCCCGCATTAAACGGGCTTGGCATGGTTTGGTGGGTTACGGTGCGTGTCTGCACGGGTTGTGGATGTGACGGCAGCGGCAGGTTCGGCACATGCAGATCACGTGACGCGACGCGGAAGCGCCTTTCCCGCAGATAGAACCAAGTTGTGCGCATCACATCCAAAGCGGTCTCAACGCGGCCGGGCTGATAATGCATCGCGTCTCGGCAGATATCCAAGAAATCCGTTGCGACGTGGTCGAGACGATGATGGGCGACGACGAAGTCCCTCCCAAAGCTCCCCAGTTTTTCGCGCAATTCACGTTCAGTCGCGAGCGTAACTAAAGCATCGGTCATGTCGGCGTCTCTGCCGTCGCCCCGTCCAAAAAAACCTGTGTGCAAAAAACGGGAAGCGGTATGTGGCGAAAAGATGCAAGCGAAACCCTTGGTTCCCGTCACGACCACGGGTTTTTCATGCGCAAGCGCCCGAAGCGCCGATCCCCCCATGCCGAGCACGATGTCCGCTGCATCATAGGCTGCGCGGGGGTCCTCCATTGGCCCTGTCAGAACCACTGCGGCGCGGCGCAGCCGCCGGTTCGCCTCTGCTGCCGCCGCTTCGAGACGCGGGCGAGCAGCCCCGTCTCCAACGATTACAAGCTTTAATGGCAGGTCTTCACCCAAGTCACTTACGACACGTATTGACCGCAAGATGGTGTCGGACTTCATCACGTCCGCAAGTCGCGAAACCGTCAAGACAAGTAACTGATCAGCCAAAATCCCGTGCTGCAAGCGGAATGACCGCCCATCCATGCGTCCCGGAGCATTTGACACTGTATCGACTGGCGGTGGCAACAAATGAGCACGCCGCCACCCAGCTCGCATGGCCTCTGCTTGAAGGTCACGGAAACCGAACGTGCTGACCAGTTCGCGCGGCATAGACCTTGTCAGCTCCATCATCATGTCGGTGACAACCATCGGCACGCCCATTGGCAAATATACGCCGACATACGCCTCGAGCGCCTGCCACCAGTCCCATGCATGTATCAGATCGGGCTTTTCACGCCGAACGACCTCCCGCAATGTGCGTATTCGCGCGGGCGCTGGGTGAAAGCGCGCGTCAGGCGCAGGGCAGAATTTCAAGCACTTCGCCCACAAGAGCGGCAACGCTGGCCCTTCGGTGGCGTGCACAACAACATCGATACCATGCGCATCGCGCAATTGTGCAGCCAGTTCGATTGCATTGATCTGCGTGCCTCCCAGCTCCAGCCGATGGGCGAAGACGACAATCTTCATACGCGGGCCGTACCTGTCGCGCGCTCTTCCGCGGTGAACGGCGAGCGTGTTGGATGAGGAGAAGACCTGCGAGCGCCGTCCAGAGAAAGCTTGGATTGTCTAGTCCGAAGGCGCGCCTCAAAGTCTGCTATGGTGCGTTTCAACCCGCTACGCAGATCAATCACGGGTGTCCATCCAAGAGCGTCTTGCGCCCGAGATATGTCAGGTTTGCGACGGGTCGGATCGTCTCCGGGCAAGGGATGGAAGACGAGTTCAGAGCGTGAGCCGGTCAATTCGATTACTGTCTCGGCCAATGCCCGTACCGTGAATTCCACCGGATTTCCGAGATTTACCGGCATCGGCGTATCACTCGGCGCCTCCATCAAAGAGCGGAACCCGCGGATCAGGTCGTCGACATAGCAGAACGATCTGGTCTGGCTGCCATCGCCATAGATCGTGATCGGCTTTCCAAGCAATGCCTGTACGATGAAGTTCGAGACAACGCGCCCGTCGTTTTCGGACATGCGCGGACCATAGGTGTTGAAGATTCGCGCCATACGGAAGTCGACGCCGAATTGTCGATGATAGTCGAAGAACAGAGTTTCTGCGCACCGTTTGCCTTCATCGTAGCAAGCGCGCGGTCCGATCGGGTTGACGTTGCCCCAATAAGCCTCCGCCTGCGGGTGAAGGTGAGGGTCGCCGTAAACTTCGCTTGTCGAGGCTTGAAAGACCCGTGATTTCGTGCGCCGCGCAAGGCCCAGCACATTGATGGCACCCATGATGTTTGTCTTCACTGTCTTGACCGGATCAGTTTGGTAGTGGACCGGCGAGGCGGGACAGGCGAGGTTCCAGATCTCGTCCACCTCCACATGAAGCGGCACGGTAATGTCGTGTCGCATCATCTCAAAACGCGGATGACCAAGCATGTGCTCGATGTTTCTTCGAGCGCCAGTTTGGAAATTGTCGATGCAGAGAACTTCGTTGCCGTCCTCAAGGAGGCTTTCGCACAAGTGAGACCCCAGAAAGCCCGATCCTCCCGTTACAAGTATGCGTTTTTGCGTCGACATAATCGTCCTTTCAATTCGAGGCCCCGGCATGGGGGGCGTAACAAGTGTCAATACGCCCCGCGGCCGCCGAGCACGGCGCCGAAGGTGCGCAGGAAGATCGAAAGGTCCGCCCAAAACGACCGACCGTCGATGTAGTAGCTGTCGAGTTGCTTCTGACCTGCGATATCGGCATCGCTGCGCTCGGATATCTGCCACAGCCCGGTCAGACCTGGCATGACCGAGGCGCGGCGCGCGCGAAACTCGGGTGGCATTTCGGCAAGGTGATAGTCAGGGAAGGGACGCGGGCCAACGAGGCTCATTTCCCCACGAAGGATGTTAAAAAGCTGCGGCAATTCGTCGAGACTGGAGGTTCGCAAGAATGTGCCGATTACGGGCAGAATTCGCGGGTCGTGCCGCAGTTTGAAGCGGGATTGCCATTCCGCGCGCGCGCTGGCGTCGTGTGCCAGTAATTCGGCCAGCATCCGGTCCGCATCAAGGTACATTGTGCGTAGCTTCAGCACCCCAAAGGTTTTGCCGTTGTGCCCTTCTCGGGTCTGGACATAAAAGGCCGGTCCGGGATCTACGATCCGAATGAGCGCTGCCGCAAGCAAGATCACTGGTAAAGACAACGCCGTGATGGGCAGTGTCAGGACGATATCGAAGATGCGCTTCATGCAAGCCGCAGCATTCCCATGCCTTTTCGTTGCAAGCCGAAGGCCGATACTCCAGCCGTGTTCTGCGGGATGCACACCAGACAAATGTAGCCTTGGCAGGTCGGAAACGATCAGGATGTCGCCATAGTTCTGGCGGAACTGCGCCAACTCGGAAGCGTCGGGATATCTGGTTGCGGCCCACACCAATTGCGACGCAGGCATGACATCTTCGACGGGACGCAAACCGAATTCAGGATGCGCTTTCAGAAATTCACGGAACGCCTGTACCTGGTCTGGCATACCTGCCATGTGCACTGGTCGGCCCCAGACCCCAAGACACGTCAGCATCGTACGAGTGGCCCAACCCGCGACGGCTTGCACCGCAAAGATCATCGCAAGTGAGACCAGATAAATGACCACGGCACCCCTATCGGCATTAGCAAGAAGTGTCGCGGCGAGGACTGAAAGAGCGGCCCCTACGAGCGCTGCGATGATCTGTTTGCGGAGATGGGCCTCGGGGTGGAGCTCGTATCCGGGATAAAGGCCGATCCCGGCTTTCATTCCGATTTGTGCCAGCACTGCAAACGCGATAAGCGAGACGAGCGGTCCGTCATGGCCCAAAATCATCGCACCAGCAATCACTGCCGCGGCCGCCAACGCATCAACAGTCACCAGAGCGATGGCAGGCACAACGGTAAATAGAATGGCGGGCATCTCTACTTCGGCATTCGCTTTTGGTTGGACGCTGATCGCGCGGCTTTTTGCTTTGGGCATCGAAATCATGGTCATGTCTGAACCCTCTTCTCGAAGACCGCTTAATGCTTGACGTGCTGAGAAGATCAGCAGCGGCGCAGATCGGTAGCGATCATTTCATTCACTTGTACCGAGGGTGGCTTGGCCAAAATTCCGCTGATAGCTGGCAGAACGGTCAGATACCTGCTCCGAATGGAGAAGTGAGGCATCGCTGTTTTAGCTTTGGACCACCATACGTGGTGTCGACGCTCACGATGGTTGGGCTGTGCTTAAGCTAAGACCCATCGCGTGGACCTGCCCATTCACCACAGGAGGTACATGGACACCTGATCCGCTCAGGTTGCTTTTTCGATCGGTTTGGCAAAATGTGGCTGCACCACGTGGGCTTCCTCGGAATGCATTGATGCGGTCAATGCTGCAGTCACGAATAGCACCCAAAAAAGGTCGTTCTGCATGAGAAAGGTGCTCTCTGACCAGTTCATCACCAGTGTTCCGACGATCAGGGAAAAACACCACAACCAACTGTCGTGGGGTGATTGAAGGCACAACAACCAGCTTTGGCGCAAAGCCCGGAGGGCGACCGCAATAAACAAGATGAGACCGAGGATACCAGTGCCCAGCAACAGATCACGATAACCGTTGTGGGCATGCGGAGGCCGCCACTGCAACGTACTCCAGATGTGCCAGGCACCCGGGTTGGCTTCGGACCAGTATGTGCCAAATCCATAGCCTAAAAACGGTTTACGATAAATTTCGGCATCAACAAGAGACCATAGCGGTACACGACCGGTCAGCGACGCATCCTTCCCCAGCAATTCCAGGATAGGAACAACAACGAAGATCATCGACCCGGCCGCCATCACTCCGGCGATCAGAATGAGGAATGTGGCGAATGGCCGGTGTACGGGCGTTTGTCGGGAAACAAAGTGGACGGCCATGATAGCAACCGCCGCACTGAGTGCAGTCAAATGTGCCGTGGCCGACCCGGACATGATCGTTCCCGCTGACCCAATGACAATTAGCACGCAGCCCGCCCATTTTGCAGCAGGCCCCCGCTCGTAAAGAAAGGCAAAGCCCAGCAGAAACGTGACACTGGCCGACCAGCCCATGACGTTCTTATGTGTGAAAACGCCTCGTAACCCTTCGCCGCCGGGCATGAAGGCAAGACCTGGCATTGCGGCGGCCATAGCGAGGCTAAGTAGGACTGTCCCGCCCAACACGAAAGATAGCAAGCGGAGCTGCTGGCGCGGCGCGAAACGAGTCGCAAACACGTAAGCAAAAGCCATTGAGAGGACAAGCGCGACCGAGCGTCGGATCGTGATCGTATGACTGATTGCCCACGCCGTCGATGCTATCGGAACCAGCATCAGCATCAACATCGGCCAGTTACGCGACACCGCCATGGCGGTTAAGGCCGGACGGCGCGCCAACGCAAATAGGGTGAGAGCATAGACCGGAAGAAACAGGAGCCGCAGCCGCTCTCGCTCAGCAATATCGAGGATGCCGTCGGCACCTGTCATCAGCAACGGAAAAATCGCCCCCGAATAAAGGAACAGCGCGATACCCACCCAGATTGTCTCGATCCGGCGCGAAAACGTACTCTGTGTCGGGCGTCTGTCCATCAATACGGATGCGTCTCCAAGGTTACAGAGGGATCAGGTAGCAACCACCTGATCCAGATTATCACCTATGATCGGGCTCAAAATCCTTCAGGTGGTCAAAAATTCCCACCATTCGGCGAAGGATCGGTCCCACATTGCCCATTTCGGCGTAGCACCGACCCGCATGTACGACCGAAAGAAGAGGTTCCGCGTGCTCGCAATCGCGCCAATCTTGGCGAGACACAAATGTGCAAGAGTAGACCATAACCATGTTCGGCAGGCCCGTGATCCAGACCGCTCCCGCCTTATCCCGTCAACCCGCACGCGGTACTCGGTACGCTGTTGCGCTCCTGTTCGGTTCGCTCATCGCGACGTCCGGTACCGCGCAGACATCTGTTGAACGCGGCGATGTTCTGCGCATTGAAGTAATGAATGCTCCAGAATTCTCGCGCGAGGTCTCCGTGGACATGGACGGCAGAATTGCCCTCCATGTCCTTGGTGCAATACCGGTTGCCGGAAAGGTCTCCGAGGTCATTGCTACCGATATCGCCGAGGCCTTCAAGGCGCGAGGCGTGCTGACCACACCTGTCGTTCTTGTTGAAATAGCTGCATATCGAAAGGTTTATGTCGGCGGTGCTGTCAACCGGCCCGGAGCGATCGAGTTCGTTCCGGGCATGACCGCGCGACAAGCTTTCGTTGCGGCTGGCGGTCTTAGATTTACCGAAGACAATAGGTCAGAAACCGAGCTCCACAAAGCCCTCGCAGAGCGCCGGGCGGCTGGCTTTCGTCTCGCTCAAGTTGTCGCTCGTATCGCGCGGCTTGAGGCCCAGATCGCTGGTGAGCCAAACTTGCGCGCCACAGAGCCGTTGCCGATCGCGCTTGCCAATGACACCCTGTCGGCGCGCGAAGCCGAGGCAAAGCTGTTGTCTGATATGGTATCGCGGGCACATGCCGAACAAGCCCATGCAGACGGCCTGCTCGATCTGGTGGCTCTTGAAGTTGAAGCTCTGAGTCAACAAGCGAGTCTGCAACTGGAAGAGTCACAAATACAGCAGGCCGAAATCGACACAGCGCGAAACCTTGTTGAGCGCGGTCTCTTGCCCAGGCCAAGACTTCAAGAGCTGCTTCGCGAACAGTCGAGGCTCAGCCGCGACCGTCTCGAGACATCTGCCTTTGAAGCCCGTGCGCGCCAGCAGGCCGTGACGGTGAGTTCGGAGCTAATGCAGGAAATTCTTACGCGCCGTTCCGAGGCCCGTCTGGATTTGCAGGATGCGCGCAACCTGCGCACCGAACTCGAGGCCAAAATCGCCATGCTGGACATGCGTGCTCTGACCGGCGGCTCCATCGCGGGGGCTGGTGCGCGCGCGCAACTCATCATTCATCGCTCCGCTGCGGGCGTGACGCGTCGCATAGAGGCGGATTTTGATGACAGCGTCGTGCCGGGCGATGTGCTGGTGATTTCGCTTGAACTAGAACCAATTGGTTCTGGTGAAGATGCCGACGCAGTTTTGACCGCACCTGAGGTGGTGCGATGACAACCGCGCCGGACGTCAGCGTTCTGATTAACAATTACAATTACGGTCGATTTTTGGGTGATGCGATCGACTCGGCTCTTGGACAGACGGACGTGTCCGCAGAGGTCATCGTTGTGGACGACGGCTCGACCGACAATTCGCGCGACGTGATCACTCGCTACGGCGAACGGGTCCGGTCACACTTCCAGCCCAACATGGGACAAGCCGTTGCCATCAACGCGGGCGTGGCGATGGCCCGCGCGCCCTTTCTCGCGTTTCTTGATGCTGATGACTGGTGGCGGCCGGATAAGCTTCGCACCGTACTGAATGTCTTTCGCACGGACCCGGAAGCCGGGATTGTCTACCATCGCCTCCAGCCGATGTTTTCAGGGGGAGGACCGGCCTTTGCGCCGATTCCACGGTCGCTTTGTCAAGGTGAGATTGCAAAACGTCTGGTGCGTAGCGGGGGCCGTTGGCCGTTTCCAATGACCTCATCACTCACTGTGAGCCGTGACCTTTGGAACGAGGCAGGTGACATCCCGGCCGACTTCAAGATCTCCGCAGATGCCTGGATTGCGGGCATCTTTCCATTCATCGCCCCCGTTCGAGCGATTGCAGAACCGTTGGGCTTCTACCGAATCCATGAAAACAGCTGGTATCGACCGCACGACGACGCGGAAATGCTCGCGCGCCGCATGGCGCATTGGGAGGCCACAGTCCGTGTCACCAACGCTTTTCTGGATAGTCGAGGAAGCTCCGAGCGGGTTTGGCTGCGCGATCACTTCGAACACAGTGTCGCCTTGACCCGCCTCGGGCGGCCCGGCGCGCCCGGCGTCTTGGCTCTGGCGTGGCGGGGATTGATCGATCAGGGCGAGCCCAGCGTAGTGCGCCGGGTCAGAGATACAGTGTTTGCGCTATACGCGCTCCGACGCGACCCCAAATTGAACAAGACCGAGAGGGCAACTTGGTGAGAATCGGAGTGTTTGGTTCGGAACCGGTTCATACCTGATCGCTTTCCCGGAGGGATCGCCCCAAGGTGTTCGCTCAGCGATGACACGACCCCAACCAGAGACCGTAAGTCATTGAACTGCAATGCATTTTCTGTTTAATCTTTCTGTCCCTCGAGATGGCGTCCCTAGGCGAATTGCTGCTCATCGCTCCGTATTTAAGATAACTTGTGATCAAGATGGATTCTGGCAGAATTCCGGGCCACGCTCGCATGACTTGCCACCAGTTCGGCACACCATCATGCGTATCTAATAGACGTTGGTTGCAGTCACCTAAGACAAGTACGCGAGCGGCTTCAAGATGCCGCCGGATCGTCCAAATAAAAGAAATGAACCCATCCGAAAGGATG
Organism: Litorimonas sp.; assembly: GCA_051251645.1. GTDB lineage: Bacteria > Pseudomonadota > Alphaproteobacteria > Caulobacterales > Maricaulaceae > Litorimonas. The sequence goes on from JBPOEY010000009.1 coordinate 16,399, forward strand.
ACTGAGATGACCCAAAGCTCAAATTGATCATCATCGGCTACCCGGCTGAAATCGAGGCGAACGCCCGACCCAAAGCCTGAAAGTTTAGTGATGCATGACCCAATCAACGATACGCCACTGATCCGCCACTATATTGCTGGCGGAACAGAGTCAGGCGGCGGGATTGGGCGGCTCGTGGGCTACGTTCTTGCTGCTGAAGAGACCCGCTTTCGGCATGTTGTCGTGGATACACGCGGTCCAGTCTGGAGTCCGCTCAGATCTCCCGTCCACTTGGCGCGAGCCATGGCGGTTCTTGGGTCTGATGGCGTTCGAGGTCGGCGCGTCCTTCATCACATGCACATCGCTGGACGGGGCAGCACGTTACGCAAACTGATCCTTGGAAACTGGGCACGAGTACTTTCAGAGCCCTACATTCTGCATCTGCACGACTATGAATATGCTGCAGATATTTCCACACGGAGCAGCTCGCAGTTTCGCGCGATCCAATCGCTTTTCCAAGGCGCTGAGCACGTTATCGTGCTTGGGCAGCGCGACCTCAGGACAGTAACGCAAGCGCTGGGTGTTCCCCATGCACGCACTTTGATTCTTCGCAACTGCGTTCCCGATCCTGGTGCCCGGACCCGCAGACTGCCAGGGCCTGTTCATATCCTATTTCTTGGTCGTTTGGGTCCGAGAAAAGGTATACCCGAACTCCTTGCTGCTCTGGCCGATCCTGCCATTCCATCAGGCAGCTGGCGCGCTACGCTTGCTGGTGACGGCGCGGTAGAGCAGACCCGCGACGAGATTGCGCGACTTGGCCTTGCAGGACAGGTGCGATTGACTGGTTGGGTGAACGCCGAGGAAGCCGCCCGCCTGCGATCCGAAGCGGATATCCTTGTCCTTCCGTCTCATGCCGAGGGCTTCGCCATGGCAGTTCTAGAGGGTTTGGCGCAAGGGATTGCGGTGATAACGACGCCGGTAGGAGCCCACGGCGAAGTACTCGTTGACGCACAAAACAGCCTATTGGTGCCCCCGGGAAACGTACGCGTACTGGCGCAGGCACTGGCACGGCTGATTTCCGACAGCGCTTTTCGTGACCAATTGGGTGATGCCGGCCGCCGCCTCTTCAAGCGCGAATTCGGGATGCAAGGATATGTCCGTGCGCTCGAAGCCTTGCAGGCCCGCCATTTCAGTCATGGCATCCCTTTTGCGAGTTCAGTATGAACGCAGACGCATGGCATCCTTCCGAAAACCCGCTCCGCTCCGCGGCGCCAGAATTCGGCACGACGGCGCGTGACAGCATGGCCTGGATGAACACGGTTCGACTGATGCGGCGGAAGCTTTGGCTCATTCTCGGGTTGACTATTGCGATCTGTGCGGCGGCGCTGCCTGTCATCCTGACAATACCAAAGACCTACCAATCCGAAATGCGTGTGTTCGCATCGCTTGCACCCGCGCTCACACTGACGTCTCAACTCGGGGGTCGTGAGCTACATCTCGATCTTGACACCGAACTCGAACGTTTGGTGTCGGCAGCTGTGGTCGAGGAGGTGATCGCGCGCTTGAATCTTGGTTCACGAGAGGAATTCAACCGAGACTTGCGCCCGAAAAAGCTTATTGAGAATATCACGGCAGAACTGCGGGCGGTCGTCGAGTCGGCAATAGGACTCGCGCCCACAACCACTGCTCCCGAAACAACGGCGCAGCGGATCGAGTCCGCTTTCCGTGCCTCACTTTCTGTTGGGCGCGAAGGTCAGAGTGGTGTCGTGACAATCGGGTTCGTCTCGCGGGATCCGGAACTCGCAGCATCGGTGCCGGGCGTCCTTGTCGAGACATGGATCAATCTTGGACAGCAACGTTGGCAGGCAGAGGCCGAGGAGGCTATCGGCTGGCTCGATATACGCATCGCTTCCGAACGGGCCCGCGTCGAGTCCAGCAGGGCGGCGCTCGACCGAGAACTGCAGCGCGTCGGCCTCACCGGCGGCATGACGCCAGACGCCGCGTCGGTCGATCTGAGCCGGATCGGGGACAGGCTGAGCGAACTGGAACGCGAACGTCTCGACCTCGCGGTAACACGCCGCTCGATGGACACTTTGCGGAGCGATAGTTATTTCCCCACGCTGACCAATCCGTCTGTCTTCGACGCAATGCGCGAGAACCTGCATCGAGAGGAGCGGGAACTCGAAAGAGTCCGCCTGATATATGGCACTGCTCATGACAGCGTGAAGTCGCAGTCCCGGCGCGTTGCAGACGCACAAACGAAGCTTGAGACAGCGCTTGCGGCCTTTGATCGGACTCTGCGTGTGCGTGATGACGCGATTGCCCACGAAATTGACCGCCTTCATGACGACGCTTTGGCTGCCCGCGCTGTTCTGGTCACCATGCAGAGCGCTGCGCCGTTCCTGAAACAAAAGGCTGATTTACTAGGGTTGCGCGAGGAAACCTTGAACACGCTGGAAGCCCACAGGGACGAAATTTCGTCTGATGCGGCCGTGTGGCCCCTTGCTCTCGAAACGCTTTCGCCAGCGAAAGTCCCGCTTGATCCGAACGGGCCTAGCCGAAAGGTCTTACTGCTTGCTACCGCACTTGGAGGGTTGGTGTTATCAGCAACCCTCGGCGTTGCACTCGAATTGCGAGACACAACCGTCAGAAGTCACCAGCAGCTCCGCGATCTGACCGGTTTCGTACCTGTCGGGCTGTGGTCGAGGATCAACAGTCAGGAGATGAGCCGCGACATCCTGAAACGCCGGGTAACGGCCGAAACCGAAGCCCTACGCGACATGCTCACGATGATTGAAAGTGCTTGTGGAGGGGGATTGCCGCGGCTGCTGACCGTAACCGCGCCGCGGGAAGAGGACGTTTCACTGCCCGTTGCAGACCTGATTGCTCTGGAGCTAGCCGCGTCCGGCTACCAAGTGAATCTCTTCACACCACACGCGACGGAGCCGCGCCGCCTCTATCGGCGCAGTAAGCGGGTCACCATGCAAGCGGCAACTCATTCCAATCTGGTGCGTCACCCATTGTCGAACCTGCTGGACCGGCCTTCCTCAGAAATGTCAGCAACTTTGCGGGCCTTGTCCGGAAATTCGAGGGAGGCGAACTCGATCACCATCGTGGATGCACCGCCGCTTTTGAGTCAGGGAGCCCTGCGCTTCGGTCGGCTGGACGGTGCTATTCTTGTCACGCTTCGTTGGGGGTGGACGCCCCGCGTCGTCATGGAGTTCGCCCATGGCCTGCTTATCAGGTTGAAGGCTCCATCGGTCTTCACGTTGGTCACGGATGCGGATCCTAAACAGCACCGTCAATACGGATTCACCGATCGCCTTTCGCTGGCGCCGACACAATCCGGAACATGAACCGACAGCGCCCGACATGCAGGACCAACCTGGTCTTGAACGGAAAGGAAAGAACAATGGCACACCACGGCAGGCAATGCGGGTCAGCAGTGCATGATCACATTCGTAGCCGCCGTTCAGCGGACGGAGCGATCGAGAGATGACCAAGCGCGCGTTGATCACCGGAATTACCGGCCAGGATGGTTCCTACCTTGCGGAATTTCTGCTCGAGAAAGGCTACGAAGTACACGGCATCAAGCGGCGAGCTTCATCATTCAATACGCAGCGGATTGATCATTTGTATCAGGACCCGCACGAGGCCAACACACGGTTTTGTCTGCACTACGGCGATCTTGCCGACAGTTCGAATCTGACGCGCATCATCTCCGACATCCGACCCGACGAGGTATATAACCTCGCCGCACAAAGCCATGTGGGCGTCAGCTTCGACGCGCCGGAATACACGGCCGACATCGATGCGCTTGGCACACTCCGATTGCTGGAGGCGATCCGCTTTTTAGGCCTGCAGGACCAGACGCGGTTCTACCAGGCCTCGTCTTCAGAGCTATACGGTCTGGTAAGGGAGTCGCCACAGCGCGAAACGACCCCGTTCTACCCACGTTCGCCATATGCTGTTGCAAAGCTCTATGCCTATTGGATCACGGTAAACTACCGTGAAGCCTACGGGCTATATGCGTGCAACGGGATCCTGTTCAATCATGAGAGCCCCCGGCGGGGTGAAACCTTTGTAACCCGAAAGATCACCCGTAGCCTCGCCAATATCGCCATGGGGCTGGAGGAGTGTCTCTATCTCGGAAATCTCGATGCACTTCGTGACTGGGGCCACGCCCGCGACTACGTCCAGATGCAATGGCTGATGCTGCAACAGGACACACCGGAGGATTTTGTAATCGCCACCGGCCATCAATATTCCGTGCGTGATTTCGCAACATGGGCAGCGGCAGAGCTGGGCATCACGCTTGTTTTCGAAGGATCAGGCATCGACGAAATCGGCCGTGTCGCTTGCGTGAATGGCCCAGCCGCATCCTACGTCAGGTCGGGCGACGTGGTCTTGCGTGTCGATCCGCGGTATTTCCGTCCTGCAGAAGTCGAAACCCTTCTTGGTGATGCAACACGAGCCCGGCAAAGACTTGGCTGGGAGCCAAGAACCAATGCTCGCCAGATGTGCGCAGAAATGGTCGCCGCCGATCTTTCTGCGGCCCGTCAGATCGCATTTCTGCGCGGAAACGGTCACGTCGTTCCTGTCAGACTTGCTCGGTAGCGACCATGGAAAACCGCCAAGCCCGCTCGCCCACCTATTTTGTCGCCGGACATCGCGGCATGGTCGGCGCTGCCATCGTGCGGGCTCTTGAAGCGCAAAAACTCGCTGGCCAGCCCCTTGTCTTGTTGACGCGAGATCGCGCTGAACTCGATTTGACAGATCAGCGTGCGACAAGAGCGTTTATGCAAGAGACACGACCGGATGTGGTCATTCTAGCTGCTGCAAAGGTTGGCGGAATCCACGCAAACAAAACCTACCCAGCGGATTTCATCTACCAAAACCTCATGATCGCCACGAATGTGATCGCTTCAGCCCATGAGGTCGGGGTACAGCGCCTGCTCCAGTTCGGCTCATCCTGCATATATCCACGGCTTGCTGAACAGCCGATCTCCGAAGCCGCCCTGCTCACCGGAAAACTGGAACCGACCAATGAGCCCTACGCAGTGGCCAAGATCGCAGCGATCAAGCTTTGCGAGAGCTACAACCGCCAGCACGGTCGCGACTATCGCTCTGTTATGCCATGCAACCTTTACGGGCCGGGAGACAATTTTGACCCCGAAAATGCCCATGTGCTACCAGCGCTCATTCGCCGCTTTCACGAGGCCGTGCAATCTGGCGCGCGGGACGTCACAATCTGGGGCAGCGGAATGCCCAGGCGCGAATTCCTGCATGTGGACGACCTTGCGCGGGCAGCTTTGTTCGTTCTCGATTTGCCGGCTCGGATCTATGCCGAGAAAACGCGGCCACAACTGTCGCATTTCAACATCGGCAGCAGCAGCGATCTTTCTATTCGGGAACTGGCTGGCATTGTTGCGCGTGTCACCGGGTTTCGCGGAGCAATACTTACCGACCGGACACAGCCTGACGGCACACCACGAAAGCTTCTCGACAGCTCGCTTATTACAGGAATGGGGTGGAGACCACGCATCGCGCTGGAAGATGGAATCGAATCGACCTACCGATGGTTTCAGGAAAACATTAAGGAATAATTGACTTCGCAATCCCAATTTAGACATTCCTTGTTTACAGAAAATTAGTCCGATGTGGTCGACACCGAAAAAACTAATATTTAGATCAGCAAGAGGAAATTCAAGCATATCACATATAAATTTTCTTTTTAAAAATCCTTAACTATTTGTTATTTCTGAATTAAAGAGCTAGAAAAATTCTAAAGCTCTACTGCGAAAGAATACCAATCAAAGACTAGCAAGAAATTTAGATTATTATCGATAAACCTCCGGAAGGTGCGTGAAAAGGAATAACTTAGATCTCTTCAATGGTTCGGCCCATATTTGGGATTTAAACATCTCTCCTTTGAAAAGCCGTTGGCCACTTATTGGGGGATAAAAGGCCAACGGCAGTTTTCGCGAATTCCTGAGACAGCAGGAATTTTACACACCAAAATTTTGGCGCGCTCACGAACAAAAGTATATTACAGGAATTGACTCATTTCGCATTGACAACTGTCAATATTGAAAGATCTAAATAAGTCTGAGTTGCGTTGATGGCCGTCAATGAATCAATGATAAAGACATGTAGTCTTCTAGAAAAACTGGAGGACACCAAAATGAAGATTGCTTTTCTGCTCTTTCCGTTCCTTTTGTCCGGTGAAGTCTTGGCTCAAGAGATCGATTACGGAGCGCATTTTTATATTGAGAACTGTGCAATGTGTCATGGCTACGATGGAAAAGGCAAAGGCGAACTATCAGACCTTTTGACGATCGAGGTTCCTGACTTAACGATCCTTTCCCAAAAGAACGATGGCGAGTTTCCAATGCTAAAGGTTATTCAGGTAATCGACGGTCGCAGCGGTATGCGAGCACATGACAAACCGATGCCGCCTTACGGTACGCTTTTTCGCCAAGAGCTCGCGCCCCCGCTTGGCATTTCTGGCGCGGTCGAGCCTTTGATCAGAGGGCGCGTGTTGAGTATCGCGGAATATCTGCAGTCAATCCAAGAATGATGGCGTTCAACGGTCTTCGAATGTTGATCGCTTGAAAGGATCTAAAATGACAACCGATGCAAAAAACGCCCGAAAAACTCTTACCAGACGCGGCTTCATGCAAATCGCTGGTGTTGCCGGGGCCGCAGCAACACTCACGGGAACAATCGCGCGGGCCGATGGTCAGATCGGTTATTTCGCGATGGACCTGCCGGATGACAAGCTTGCCGAGATGCTGCGCACTATTCTGCGTATCCGTTGGCACGAACGCACGATGGCCGACAAGATGCTGAGCGAGCCGTCTTACCGGGCCTACAATCATTTCTATGCCGGTCAGGAAGCGGTCGCGACTGGCGTCTGTGCGGCTTTGCGGAATGACGGTCCATTTGATCAGATCGATCTTGTCTATTCCACGCACCGCCCGACGGGTCACGCTCTTGCCAAAGGTGTGGACATGGCACGCATGCAGGCGGAGATGGATTTTCGCTCCACCGGACTCAACGGCGGATATGCCGCTGAGATGCATATCTCGGACCCTTCGGTCGGCTTCGTCGGGGCTGACGGCATGATTGGACCGGGACATGTGATCGCCACCGGATCAGCTTTTGCATTTCGCGCCCGCGGGTCTGACCAAGTTTCGGTCGTATTTGGCGGTGACGGCACTTATGCGACGCCGCATTTCCACTCGGCGCTCAACAACGCGAGACTGCTCGATCTGCCATTCATCTATGTGTTGGAAAACAACCTTTACCACCAATACGCGCACTACACCTATTCCTGTCCCCATACAGATATTGCCGATGCCGCGCGGGCCTACGGGATACCGGCGCGAGTGGTGGACGGGCAGGATGTCTTCCAGGTCTACAATGCTGCCAGAGAAGCGGTTGAACGAGCCCGCGCGGGCGGCGGACCGACATTCATCGAAGCCAAAACCTACCGCTATTACAACCACTGGGGCGCACCGGGGGCAGACGTCGGCAAGCTTGGCGCATTCGGTTACGATCCGCTGGCGATCACATCTTTCCGGCCCGAGCGCGAGGTACGCGCCTGGATGCAACGTGACCCGGTCGACATCGCACGCAGAACGCTGATCGATTGGGGTGTGCTCGATACTGCTGAAGCGGACTCAATCGAACAAGAGGTGCGCGACGAAGTCGCCGCCGCGTTTGAATGGGCCGGGCAACAACCACTCTGCAATCCCGAGGACGGATTGAAAAACGTATTCGCAGAAGGCGAGGTTCTGCCTCGTCAGATCGCCTGATTGCGAAGGGAGGATCAGGACATGACCGTCAAGACATGGATGTATTCGGTACTGGAAGCGGTGCAATGGGAGATGCAGAACGATCCGGCGATGACCTGGATTTTCGAGCTGACACCGCCGGTGGCGTCGAATGCCGGCATGCCGGTTATCAACCTTGAGACCGAGTTCGGCCGCAAACGTGTTGTGAACACCGGAATCGACGAGAACTGGATGGCGTCCGCAGTACTTGGAGCCGGCCTCGCAGGCTCACGGGCTGCGACGTACATCCCGTATCAGGGCGCTGGCATGCCATATCAGGTCATACAGAACCACGCGGGCAAGCTGCGGCACATGACAGGCGGCAAGGCGTCCATGCCGGTAGTTTTCGTCATCGAGATGACAGGACAGACACCCGGTTTCGCAGGCCAGCATTCCGATTATGAGGTCGATAGTGCGTACATGCATATTGCGGGTGTACGCACAGTCGTTCCGTCGACCCCGTATGATGCCAAAGGCATGATGCACGCTGCGCTGCGTAGCCCTGACCCAGTGGTTTATCTTTATCCTGCAGGTCTTCGGATGTTGTCCGAAGAGGTACCGGACGAGCCTTACGAGGTTGCGCTGGACAAGGCCGCAGTCCGTCAGGAAGGCAGTGACTTGACGATTATCGGTTGTGGTGCGGGGATGCCCGATATTCTCGAGGCTGCAGCACGGCTGGGCAGCGAGGGCATGTCCGTCGAAGTGATAGATCTGCGCGCGTTGAAGGAGATGGATACCGAGACCATGGTCACATCCGTTGCCAAGACGGGCAGGTTACTCGCTGTTGATCAATCCTATTACACGCTTGGACCGGCGGCCGAAGTGGTGGCGCGCTGCGCTGAAAATGTCGAAGGTGCACGATTCCGCCGGATCGCATTTCCGGACGCGCCGCCGCCAGCATCACCGGAAATGTTCAACTGGATGCGACCAAATGCGGATCGCATCGTGGCGGCTGCAAAAGGGATGATTTGATCGATGACTACCGGTCTTGCCAATGATAACGCCGCGCCAGAATCGATCTTGGCCGGGTCCGAGGCACTGTTGTGCAAAAGATGCGAGTTGGGAGAGTTGCAAACAAAACGCATCGAAACCGCATTCTGGCGCAACGGTGGACTCATGGTGATCCGAAACATTCCTGCCATGGTCTGCCCTACATGTGGCGAAGAGTATGTCGCGGATCAAACCGCCCTCGGCCTTGACCGCATGCGTGGGAACGGTTTTGCGTCTCACTCTGTGTCAGAGCGGATGATCGTGCCGGTCTTCGAATACCCACAACATCCAGAGACAGGCGAATGATCCGGGAAAGCCCCCTTATACTTGCCACTCTGATCGTGGCCGGCTTGGCGGTTGCTGAGAATGATGCGTTCTCCTTCATGCCTGATGGGGGACGGACTTTGTTTTCCACAGTCTTCAAGCATTCAGGGTCTCAGGAGTGGGCATTGGCGCAGGACAGGACGGCAGAAGACTGGGAAAAGGAAATCGCCACGACGGCTCCGACGTTGGATCCAGATCAGATCGAGACGCTGGCCGCCTATCTTTCGGTGATCGCACCGCGTGAGATGGATGAAGCCGAACCGCTCACAGCGCTGCCCCCGGACGGGCGCGATCTTGCACTCATGCATTGTCAGTCCTGTCATGCGCTCTTCAGTGGATACCTAATGCATCGCAGGGACCGCACCGGATGGTTGTCGACATTCGTATCGCCGTTTCACTCGGGCATTCCGATGACCGATATGGAAAAGGAAATCTTCGCCGATTATTCGGCGATCAACATGCCGATGCGGATCGAGGATGTACCGCCGGAACTGCGCTTCTGAATTCTTGGGAGGTGGGTCATGAGACAATTGTTTTTTGCTTTCACCCTGTTGGGGGCATCGGCATTAGTAGCGCAGGAGGATGTCTTTTTGTTCATGCCCGCGGGGGGCAGAACGATCTTGACCACTGTGTTGCAGGCTGATCCCGGCATTGCCGATATGCTAACTGACACGCGTTCATCCCAGGAGTGGCAGGAGAGACTGGCTGATCCCACACTGACCGCCGCATCGGCGCTTGATGACTGGCAGCGCAAGACGCTGGCCGACTACCTGGCTTATTCCGGACCGATCACGGACACGGCACAACTGCCTTGGGACGGACGCGACATGACGCTGGAGCGTTGCCAATCTTGCCATATCGTGACCGTCGTCGTCACCCAATCTCGCACACGCGAAGCCTGGCTTGGAACGATGAACAAGCCCAGTCATATCGAAGTGCCCCTTTCCAAGGGCGAACGTCTGCAACTTGCCGATTACTTGGTCGTTAATGGGGGTTTGCCGATTGATGCGATCCCGCCCGAGCTGCGTGCCGGCGGCGCCTCATACTGAAAGCAAGCGGGATGTCTTACACATCCCTCTCATTCTGGCTTCTTCTGGGCGCGACGTTGGCTGGAATGTCCGTGCTACCGAAAAGCTGGAGGGCATCTTGGCTCATTTCTATGAGCCTTGTCTTCTACTCCGGACCCAATCCCATCCGTCTGATCTGGTTGGGCGTCATTTTCATAGCGATGGTCACGGCGCTTCACATACCACGCGCACGGCCGCACTGGTTGGCATCCGGAACGGTCATCGCGTTTCTGGTGGCTCTTCTTGTTTGGGCCAAATTCGCCGACGTCCTCGGTCTGGGAAATCCTGACACACCGCCCGGCTTATCCTTTATCATCTTCACGGCAATCGCAGTCTTGATCGATCAGACGCGTGACCGCAAGGCGATCGGATGGCGCGACAGTCTACTGCATCTGGCATGGTTTCCCAAGATTCTTGCTGGTCCCATAGAACGCCCCAACGCCTTGATCCCGCAATTTTTTGACCTGACGCTGCGCCCTGCGGCTGCAGCTTTAGGGTTGTCCTGGTTGCTGGTCGGGCTGGTGAAAAAGCTCATCATCGCCGACAATCTTGCGCCGACCGTCGATGCTGCTTTTGCGATACCGGCCCATGCGCCCCCGGTCGAGTTGCTGATCGCAAGCTATTTCTTCGCGTTCCAGATCTATTGCGATTTTTCCGGCTACGCGGATATCGCGATTGGCCTCTCTCTGATGGTTGGTCTGCGTTTGTCGGTCAATTTCGACCGGCCTTATCTGTCACCAACCATCAGCGAGTTCTGGGCGTCCCGTTGGCATATTTCGCTCGCCCACTGGTTTCGTGACTATCTCTATATTCCACTTGGCGGCAGCCGCCGGGGCTGGCCAAGACAAATGCTGAACCTGATGGCCGTGTTTCTTCTTTCCGGCATTTGGCATGCCGGTTTGGGTTACGGGATCGGATTGGGGTTTCTGGTCTGGGGCGGCTTGAATGGTCTTTTTGTCTGCCTGCAGTCCCGCCTGCCCAAACCACGCCGCAGGATTGCGCAGATAGCCGGGGCAATCATGACATTTCACCTGGTTTTGCTGACGTGGATTTTCTTTCGCGCCAGTAGTGTGAACGACGCGATAACAATCCTGAAACGCCTTGCCATCGCCATAACCGACCTGCCGTCGCTGGTTGTCCGCTATCCAATCTCTTCTGCGCAAATATCGGGAGGCGCGATGATCCTTGCTTTGTTGAGTGTCGAGGCAATGACAGGGAAGAAACAACCAGCAGAACGCATGATTGACGCCAGATTGCCGCTTCGCTGGATCGGCTGGTACGCGATGATTGCGGCGCTTCTGCTTTTCGGTCGCTGGCAGGACACGGAGTTCATCTATGCGGGATTCTGACGACACGTGGCATCCCGGCCGCATCATGGCTTTCCTTTCCATTGGCTTGGCGCTTTATGCTGGTCTTTTCCTATGGTCTGAAAAAAATCTTAGGAAGCATTCCGACGGCAACCCGTTTTACCAAATATCTGCTGCACCTGAGCATTCCGATTGGATCATATTGGGCGCATCGCACGCTTTGCCGCTGGGATTTGCAGATATCCCTGGCCATGTCAGAAGCACAACGGGCAAGAGCATCTTGACCCTGGCCATAACGGGCGGCGGTCCGTTTACCTGGCGTGTGATCGCAGAGCGATACTTCGCAGATCACACGGCTGGTTCCGTACTGATCGTACTCGATGAATTCGGGTTTGCCGATGCGCGTTGGAACGCCAAGCGGTTAGGAGACGCAGATGTATTGCCAAAGATCCCAGCCGATTTCCGGACAATCGCAGTTTTGGCCGGTAAAGCCGGCGACGAAATTCCAGTCGGCGCATTCGCGGCATATGCGACAGGATTTGCAAAGATCAATGATCATGCTCGATTTGAAATCGACAGGTGGGTCGGAGAAGACAAGTTCGACGCGACACCCAGACCGTCGGACGCGGCAGACCGGGCGCGTATTGCGTTTCTCTATCCCGGCCCAACAGATCTAGAGGCAATTTTGGAAGGCCTCGCCGATCTGGACGCTGTCATTCGCTTGGCACACTCAAGAAACGCCTCCGTGGTCGTTGTGCGCCCTCCCTTGCCCGACCGGTTCCGAACCCGATTGCCCGAGCTGCCGGATTTTGAAAGGCGTTTGCTGTCCTTGTTAGAGGCACATCGCGTTCCGATGCACGACTTTTCCGCGCTTATTCCAGAGCCGCATTACTACTTTGATACGGACCATCTGAACAGGAAAGGCGTTGAGCGTTTCGTGAACGAGGAACTGGCCGGACTTCTGCACAATATGGATGATCGCAGTCAATGAGCGGCGGCGCGCGCAATGGCAGAGTGACTGTCGAACAACCCCGGAAGATACCATGCCATACACGCTTCCTTATTCTTCGCCTGTGGTGACACACGACGTCAATTCGCAAATGACACGCCGTGGTCTGCTGCTTGGAACGGCCGCTGCACTCGCAATTGACCCCGACCGCCCAGCCTCAGCTCACACGTCCGTTGACCTAACGGTAACAGAAGCCTTGCGTGTAAGGCGATCGGTGCGCAGTTTTCTGGACAGGCCAATCGATCCGTCTCTATTGGCCGAGCTGCTCTGGGCAGCATTCGGTATCAATCGTCAGGATCAGGCGCTGCACACGGCACCATCATGGCGAGGCGCCGCGGACATCACCGTGCACCTCGCCAACTCGGATGGTATTCTGACCTATATTCCCGATGGTAATACAACCCAACTTGGTCTGAGGCACGACATTCGCGGTATCCTGTCGTCGCAGCCGTTTGTTGCGACGGCGCCGGTTTGTCTTGTTTATGTTTCAGACCTTCGCAAATTGTCCACCGCCGATCTCGAGGACCAAAAGCGCACCGTCGCGCAGATCGATGCCGCTGTCATTGCGCAAAACGTCTATCTCTTTGCTGCTTCGAAAGGGCTGGGAACATGTCTTGTCGGCGGATTGGACAGACCGGCGATTGTCGCCGCTATGAATCTACCCGCGCATGAGTTTCCCACTTTTGTGCAGCCGGTGGGTTGGCCGGCCTGACCGAGCACGGTCGGTTCAAACCTCAACCAGCTCCCGAAGTGCAGCAACAAGGTTCCGCTCCGACAAGGGAACAAGATTTCGGACGACTTCCTGGTTTACTCGGTCTTTTAGCCCCGAGGGGATATGCGCGCGCCACATACCCATCGCATCCGAAGGAGCTATAATAACCAGATTGTCAAAAGCTTCTTCCGTTGCCTCCTTGGTCAAGAATTCCTGTAATTCGCGGATGAACACCCGCGTGTCTTCTTCGATTGGATTCGAACCGGGTTCGACCGATGAGCGTCGACCGCCACCGGCAGACGCAAAGCTTCGGGCGGGCCTGTCTTGGATGACATCTGCCATTTTTCGTCGTCTACCTTGCATTGTAATCTCGGCAGGAAGGGCATCATGCTCTCCTGGCAGATCGCGCAGGATTCGCGCCCGGTTCGAATTCATGACAACATACCAAGTCTGAGAAGATTTCATTTCCACGACTCTATTTGTGATGATCTGCGACGGCGCGGGTTAGTTCGCCTGCGAGCTGAAGTCCGGCTGAATGAGCCACATCGCCCAAACTGAGCATTCCCACCAGACGCTTCTTGTCGTCAAGAACAGGAAGCCTTCGTATCTTTTTCTGGTCCATAAGGTGGATGGCATCTTCAACCGTTTCTTCGGTGCGGCAGTAGACGACACCTTTGGACATCACGGCTTCTGCTTTTGTGGTTTTCGCATTCAGACCCTTTGCGACGACCCGCGTTGCAAGATCACGATCCGTGATCATCCCAATCAGTTTGTCATTCTTGCCGATCGGGACGGCTCCGATATCGTCTTTCGCCATCCGTGCGGCAATTTCGTTCACCGGGGTGTCAGCCTCGACCCATTCGGCCGGTGCATGCATTGCTTCGCTCACTTTCATCACGCCCTCCATAAAGCGATATAGCCGCAAAAATGCACCAGTCTCTGTTGTTTGCATTGATGGCCATCAAGCCCCTGGAATGATGGTGGTCAATGCCATCCGCGATAGATCCTGCAAATTGGCCGGGGAGCAAAGGGGACGTGAGTATGAAACCGACCGGACACACACCGATCGACGAGGCGCCGCAGGTCGTGGCAGAATGGATTAATCTCATTTGTGAGGACCTCGACTGGAGCGAAAAGGGCAGGGCGTATCTGCTCCTGTCTGAAACCCTGCAGGCAATCCGGGACTATCTTGGTATTGACGAAGCCGCAGATCTCGCCGCGCAGCTGCCGCTCATTCTTCGCGGTGTCTATTATACGGGATGGAACCCTTCGAAGACTCCGGTGCATCCGCGGAGCAAGACGGCTTTTCTGGACAGAGTTTCCCATAAATTCAACAAGCAGCCGCTTGAAGACCCCGAACGCGCCGTCGTCGCAGTATTTGACCTGCTGCGCCAAAAGATTTCCATGGGTGAGATTGAACAGGTCAGCAATGCCATGCGCAAACCGCTGGGAGATCTCTGGCGATGAGTCAGACACCTGGCAGATCCCCTAAGACTGAGTTTGAGCGCAAAAGCCCAAATCAGCCCGGCACTCGGGACTTGGTTCGCGATTTGCCACACGTCCTGATCTACCGACCAGCTAAGAACGCGCGCCAATCCGGGCCGCGTTCAAGGTGTTGGTTGCTCGAACTCGAGCCTTCAAAGACGCCGCATTTGGAACCGCTCATGGGTTGGGTGTCCTCGGAAGATGTTTTGCGTACGGTCAGGATCAGGTTTCCGGATCGCGAAAGTGCTGTCGCCTTTGCTGAGGATCAAGGCTGGCATTATTTGCTTCTGCCCAGCAAAAAGAAAAAGGGCAACAAGGCACGCCAACATTTCTCCCGCAAGAAAACCAGTTCGCAAAGATCGCAACACACCCATCTCTATGATCCTGTTGAAGAGGCTGGTCTGGAATCCTTTCCCTGTTCTGACCCGCCTGCCTGGACGTTGATGCAAGGACCATTGGGACACTCGGAGCCTTAATCCTGATGCAACATGACAGCCCCAATAACGAAGATACCTCGGACACAGAGATCGATCTCGCAGTGCCTTTGCGAACCGTTTGCTACATCGCGGAGCGCGCTCATGATCTTATGGGGAAAACGGCCAGCACCGAGCCTGAGGGTGTGTCAGATGATGAGGACCCTGAAAACGATATTCTGGAGGATCGGAGACACGACCCAGTCAGGGAAGAATTGACATCCTTGATCGACGATCTTGATGATGAAGGCCAGGTCGATCTGGTGGCCCTGATGTGGCTTGGTCGCGAGGATGATGATTGGAACACATTGCAGGAGCTGGCGCGGCAGGAAAGAACACCGTCCCCAGCCTCGTATCTGCTGGGAACACCACTGCTTGCAGACTACCTGTGGTCCGGGCTGGACCGTTTGGGTTTGGACTGCAAAGATCTGGAACCTTGAAGACCCGGCACCATTGTCGGCGATCAATGATCAGACCGCTGTCATTCGGCATTTTGGAAACATCGACAGGAGGAGCGGAACCGGAGAAAAATCGTAGGGAAACGTCGCAAGGCGCAGACCGCGAAATGATGAACCGGGAATGCTATGAGACCTGTTGGTCAGGGATTGTCGGGTGAAGGTTAACGCACCGTGGGCGACCTTGGTTGTGGAAACCCAACCCGGCAGTCCTTTGCGTTTAGGGCACGCTGGCAAATGTGGATGGTGAAGAACCGGGGTGGAAATCCACCCCGATTTTTCAGAGCTTCAGACGAGATCATTCTGTCTTTTTTGTATCAGTACAACAATTGCCATCACCGCGATGATGGCACCACATATCACAGCGAGGGACTTCAGGACGGGGATCGTTTCGAAGTCGAGGACCCACGGTGACGCGACCATCCAGAGACCCAATCCCAAGGCGACCCATTCCACCCAGGTCAGATAGGCATAAAGGGCCGCTATCGCGGTCACAATCACGGCGAGACCGACAATCGCAAAGTTCCATATCGCGATTTGAAGATCTGTGCCCTCGGGCGGTGTGAAATCCAAGATAAACAGCGACGCAATCAGGACGATACCTGCCAACATAGTGACACCATCCTGCCAATAGATCCGTTCCATGATATTCCTCCACATCTTAACGCGCAGCAATGCGCTACGGACATGGTGAGATTGCGCCACTGCAATGCTGTTCTCATTGACGGCCATCAAGCAAGTTTGCGCGAGGTTTTACGAGGCGCTTTTTCCAGCGCATTCTCAAGAACGTCATCCACGGTTTCAAGCCAGATGAACTCCAGCACCTTGCGCGCAGCTTCAGGAATCTCATCAAAATCATGGCGGTTGCGAGCGGGAAGAAGCACTCGTTTCACTCCTGCCGTTGCTGCGGCAACGACCTTTTCGCGAATTCCTCCCACGGGCAGAACTTGTCCACGAAGCGATATCTCTCCAGTCATCGCCGTATCACTGCGCAGCTTGCGATCCAAAAGAAGGGACGCGAGCGCGGCAAACATTGCCGTACCTGCGCTTGGCCCGTCCTTCGGCGTCGCGCCGGCGGGGACATGAATATGAATATCCGAGGTCTCGAACACTTTTGAATCTATGGACAGCGAGTCCGCGCGCGCCTTGATCAGCGTCAGCGCGGCCTGCGCGCTTTCGCGCATGACATCGCCCAATTGACCGGTCAATTGGAGTGTTCCTTTTCCGGGTATGCGGCTCGCCTCGATAAACAGGATGTCACCGCCCACGGCAGTCCATGCCAAGCCTGTCGCGACACCGGGAAGGCTGGTCCGCATTACAACTTCATTTTCATAACGTGGCGCGCCAAGACTTTCCTTCAGGTCATTTGCCGTCACGTGAATTGTCTTTGCCTTGCCCTCCACGATGTCGACGGCAGCATGTCTGAGCACGGCCCCGATCTTGCGCTCAAGACTTCTGACCCCGGCTTCCCGTGTGTAGCTCCGAATGATGACCCTCAGTGCGTCATCCTCTACTGTCACCTGATCGCTTTTAAGACCGGTCGCCTCAAGTTGGGTTTTCAAAAGGTGCCGCTTCGCGATCTCCAGCTTCTCGTCTTCGAGATAGCCGGGAAGTGATATGATCTCCATCCTGTCGAGTAATGGAACAGGGATGGTATCAAGCATATTTGCCGTAGTAAGAAACACCACATGGCTCAAATCGAAATCGACGCCCAGATAATTGTCCCGGAACGTTGCGTTCTGGGCAGGGTCCAGCACTTCGAGCAGGGCAGATGAAGGATCGCCACCTATTCCGTGACCCAGTTTGTCGATCTCGTCGAGCATGAGGACACAGTTTCGAGCCCCCGCGCGTCGGATCGACTGTATCACCGTTCCCGGCATGGCGCCGATATAGGTCCTGCGATGCCCACGGATTTCGGCCTCATCATGGACCCCTCCAAGACTGAACCGTGCGAATGTGCGCCCCATGGCTCGTGCAATAGATTGGCCCAGAGATGTCTTTCCGACACCGGGCGGGCCGACAAAGCACAGGATCGGCGCTTTGCCTGAAGGGGCTAGCCGCATAATAGCCAGATATTCGATGATCCGCGTTTTGATTTTGTCGAGCCCATAGTGATCCGCATCGAGGATCCGGCGTGCCTCATTCAGATCGATTTCAGTCTCTTTGGGCAACGTCCAAGGCAAATCCACCATCCATTCAAGCCACGTACGTAACATGCCGGCCTCGCCGGACGCGTCGGGAATCCGTTCGTAGCGACCCAATTCTTTGAGGGTGTACCGCCGAATAGCCTCAGGCATCCCGGCGTCCGAAATGGCTTTGGTCAGTTTTGCTACCTCTTCTTCATCCCCGTTTCCATTCTCATCAAGTTCACGCCTGATCGTCTCAAGCTGTTCTCGCAGAACGGCTTTACGGTGACGTTCGTCGAATGCTTCGCGCGTCTGCTCGCCAATTTCACGGGTGATGCGCAAGACTTCCAACCGCCGGGCCAAAAGTTTTGTTGTCTTCTCGATACGCGCCCCGATATCCAGCGTTTCCAACAGATCCTGCCGGTCAGCCAAGGAAAAGTCGGAATAGGCCGCAGCCAAATCAGCCAGCAAGCCCGGTTCAGTCATCTGCTCGACCGAGTCTGCCAGACCGACAGGAGCATCTGGCTGGATCTGCAGGAGCTCCACCGCCAATTCGCGCAGGTAGAGAAAACGCGCCTCTGTTTCCGGGCGTTGGTCAGGTGCGTCGGACAGAAAAGTGACACGTGCGATCGGGAAGGGCGTGTTCTTGAGAAGTTCGATAACTCGGAAACGCCGCTTACCCCGGCAAATCAGGTGATTGCCATTGTCGTGAGACGCGACATAACGCAAGATTTGCGCGGTGCATCCTATCTTGTTGAGACCCTCAACATCGGGTGAGTCGTCGTTCGGGTCGCGTTGCAAAAGAATGCCGATTGGCCTGTTTCCGCGCACAGCCTGTTCTACCGCGGTCACTGATGCCTTACGTCCGACTGCAAGGGGAAATACCGTGCCGGGGAAGGCAACAAAATTCCGGACGGGCAGAATGATCAAACCATCTTCGGGAATGGGCACTAGATCGATCGCAGTTTCAGGCTTTGACGCTTCCTGCTTCTCCGTCATTTCGACGTCTCCAACACTGGTTTTTTGAGGTGGATCACCAGGTAGCCCCGAACAGCCCGTCGTTTTTCAAATGTGCAGCCGTCAGGAATCTTGACCCGGCGTTCGAACTTACCCCATGGCAACTCAAGGCGTATTATCGCCGCCTGACGCCATTCGGGAGGGCGCTGCCTTTGCCCTCGGAGAGCAAGCACGCCGTTCTCAGCGAAGATTTTCACGTCAGAGATATTAACGCCTGGCAAGGCGACATATGCTAGGACTTCCTCCTCGGTCTCAATAAGGTCAAGTGGAGGTTCCCAATCACTTGCCTCTCCCAGTTCGAAGCCAAGCCCGCGTAGATCATCGACGCGTGACAATATACGAATTGCTTGGGACAACATTCGATTTTCGGCCGTTTTCGAAGACATTACAAAATCCTGCTGAATAACCATCAGTGTTCAGGCATCGTATCAATTTTTGCATTGACGAGCGACAATGCGCCCGCCCGTCGCGTGGTCAGAATGACTTGTGTTCGATGATCTGGATGAACCGACATGACCAACGCCGAAACCTCGAACGCCAAGTCCGGGACTGCGCCGCGCGAGAATATGCAGATCGCCGATCGACTTCGTACATACGCGGATCTTCTGGAAAATCAGGGGGATGACAGATTCTGCATCCGCGCGTATCGGGCGGCGGCGGATCAGGTCGAGAGCATGGACAATCCATTGCGCAAGATCCACCGCGAGGGTGGTAACAAGGCCCTTATCGCACTGCCCTCAATTGGGCGTGGCATTGCAGCCGCCATCGTCGAAATTCTTTCAACCGGAAGATGGGCTCAGCTTGAGCGATTGCGTGGCGAAACAACGCCTGAACATGTCTTCCAGACCATTCCAGGTGTCGGTCCGGCGCTGGCAGAAAGGTTTGTCACACTTTTGGACGCACAAGATCTGGAAGAGCTAGAGGCGTTGCTCTCAGATCAGAAGATGACCGTGCCCGGTCTTGGCACGCGCCGTCGTCGGGCTGTCCTGGCTGCGCTTTCTGGTCGACTTGAGCCGATCCGACGCGGCCGGAGCACGATGGGGGATCCGACAAAGGAACCCCCTGTTTCCCTTCTGCTCGAAGCTGATGCCTTATATCGCAAGAAAGATGCTGCTGGCGAACTGCAGCAGATCGCACCACGCCGGTTCAACCCGGAAGGCGTGGCATGGCTGCCTATTCTACATCTACGAAGAGGCGATTGGCATCTGACCCTGCTCTATTCGAACACAGCCCGCGCCCACGAGCTGAAAAAGACCAAGGATTGGGTTATCGTCTTCTTCCACCAAGGTGATGCACCCGAGGCACAACGTTCCATAGTGACACAGCGGCAGGGGCCACTTGCGGGTCGGCGTGTTGTGCGTGGTCGGGAAGATGAGTGCGCATTGTATTATGACCAAGATCCGAAGTTGCACTCTCGTTTGTCTGAGCCTCAGCCGACCCCAGAGAGAAGCAGTCTTTAGGCCGTATAGCCTCTCATGCGATAAGGGTTCGGATGCGACCTGACTGAGCTAGCCTTTGATGCCATAGATATCCATGTGGTGGATCAGACGCCCATCTGGATCGGGGAATGACAGATAATACCCCAACTCGACGGGAATTGGGTGCACGCTGATATCGAAGGTCCGATTGCCGTTGGCATATGTGTGAACTGTCTCCAAATCCATATCCAGTACGAAGGCGACCAATTCATCCCATCGATCTACCCTGATGCACCCGTGTGAGAGCGCGCGGCGCTCCAATTCGAAGAGTTCAGGATGGTTTGTGCCGTGCAGATAGACCAGCAGACCCGGCGCAAGCCGAACCGCTGCTAGCCCAAGCGGATTGTCTGGACCGGGCGGGCGGACATAATCTCTGTATTCTCCGCTGGCAATCATTGAGCGCGTCGGTCGCCACGTAGGCCGGAACCTCACCGCGCTTACAAAAGTCCTGACCAAGGGCGTCCGGGTCCAGGGTGCGCCTACAATGATCCGGCTTCGCAAGACAGGTGCGCCGTCCTGAAACGCCAGCACTTCGAAGGCCGGGACGTTTACGAGAATGAACTTGCGCTCGTCCGGTATCTGCAACGGGATGTCAAAACGGTCCAGCGCCTGCTGGAAACCCGGCTCGTCGGCCGACGTCGGAATAATGGAACTCCCGAACGACGCAATCAAAACGAGAAAGCTCAAGAGAACGGTAAAATGTCGGGTCACAGCGATACCGAGGCCCCTTTTCCTGATCACGAACCAAACCGGCTACACCCAAAATAATTTGACCTTGCGACGGTTCATTGACGGCGCTCAATGAACCGAGCGGCTTGTTCGATAGGTTTGGCTTATTGACAGCCATGTCTGGAGTTGACGGATGAGTGGAAAAATTGTCGTTGCTGCAGACGGCTCCGAAGCCAGTAATCGAGCGGTTGATCTTGCGGCGGAACTATCTGCCAAACTGGAGCGCGATCTTTGCATTGTTCATGTTATGCTACACGGACGGCCATCAGCAGAATTCAAACATTTTGCCGAGACCGAAGGATTGGTGGAAGCCGTGGCAGATGATGCTTCGACGCGCGGTGGTCCCGGATTTGCGTCTTTGCACGGGCTTTTCGCAAGTGCAGCGGACGAGATTCACACCGCGAAGTTGACTATCGCGCTTGGCGAACATATCGCGGCGACCGCAAAGAGGCGTGCCGAAGATGCTGGGGCCCACAACGTGACAGCTCGGACATATGTCGGTGACTGCGCCGACGAAATCCTGGATGCGGCGACAGCGGAAAAGGCAGACATGATCGTGATGGGCCAACGTGGTCTGGGTCGCGTGCGGGGTGCAGTTCTGGGAAGTGTTTCCCAGAAAGTGCTACACCACGCGCCTTGCACCGTTGTGATCGTGCATTGATCAGATAAAATCGAGAATTGTCAGAGCGTGTCGAACGGGTCGCGAAATCAATGCCTCGAGCGTATTGAACCGTTAACACGGCCCACAGTCCCGATGTCCTGCCTGGACAGGTCCCCCGGCTGCTTTCACGCGCAACCGGGGTTTTTCTGTCTTCAACTATTCGGACTTCACAAGCATCCCGGCATCAATCGCGACGTTTAATTCATCTTCGTCGAGACTAGGTCATGTTGACAAATGGCGCACCCAAAGGCGTATCGACGTGATGTCGATGAAGCCCAGGAAGCTCTCCGCAGTCTTGTCGTAGCGGGTGGCGATGCGGCGGGCGTTCTTCAGCTTGTTGAAGCACCGCTCGACCAGGTTGCGCAGCCGGTATAGTGATCGGTCCACGCCAACGCGCTTTTTGCGGGACTTGCGCATCGGAATGACCGGCAGGACATCCCGTTTGCCCATGGTTTCCCGAATGCTGTCAGCGTCATAGCCTCGGTCGGCCAGCAGAACACTCGGTGTCGGCAGATTGTGAGTTATGGCTGAATCTGGTGTCTGGGCGGTTTGAATGACGGCGGTGCATCTGGTTGGTTTGTTGTTGCGACACAA